>NZ_CP186698.1:0-3819824 GCF_049544825.1 Undibacterium sp. WLX3042 | reverse complement strand
AACGGATAATGCAGTCGTTTAAGAACCTTGCAGAGGGTACTTTTGATGAGGCTTTTGCGAAAATCGTCCATACCAAACTTTACCAGATCCGCTTATTGCGACACAACCGAAAATCGCCACCCCCTCCTGGCTGGTGCAGGTGCAGTCCAGCGTGACGTGATGGGTGGCCGTGTCTTTGCTGCTCACCTGCATCTGCACGGTCAGCCTGTCGCCGGGCCGAAGCCCGCTCGCAGCCTTCGAGCATGTCAACCTCAAACGCCGGTTTGCCAAGGCCCGCAAGATCAAGGAAGTGGGAATGGCCCGCGCGTTGCAGATGGTGGGCCTTCCTCTGGTTGTGTCGCAATAAGGTAGAACGGACAAAAAATGTGGCGAGAGTCCGGAAAATTAAAAAGCTAAACTATAAAACTGTTCAGCTTTGGACAAAGGCTGACCTTTGGAGGTACATACCTACTCGAACAACTCGCGCTCGAACTCGACGCCAGCCACCACCAGCGGCTCGCCGCTGGGCCAGCGCTTGGGCGGCTGGTGATCGCTGATGACCTGCACGTCGGGGTTGTGTCGCAATAAGGTAGAACGGACAAAAAATGTGGCGAGAGTCCGGAAAATTAAAAAGCTAAACTATAAAACTGTTCAGCTTTGGACAAAGGCTGACCTTTGGAGGGATCTGGTAAAGTTTGGTATGGACGATTTTCGCAAAAGCCTCATCAAAAGTACCCTCTGCAAGGTTCTTAAACGACTGCATTATCCGTTGGAAGTCATGATGCTTTGTGTGGGTTGTGTCGCAATAAGCGGATCTGGTAAAGTTTGGTATGGACGATTTTCGCAAAAGCCTCATCAAAAGTACCCTCTGGAAGGTTCTTAAACGACTGCATTATCCGTTGGAAGCCAACCTGGAAGCGCAAAGCGAACGCGCACGCCTGGCCAAGTTGCGCTACGACAACGGCTCGGCCGCCTTCTTGGAAGTGCTGGATGCCCAACGCGATCTGCTGGGAGCCCAGCAACAACTGGTACAGGCGCGCCGCGCGCTGCTGTCCAGCCAGGTGGCGCTGTATGCCGCGCTCGGCGGCGGCACCCTCGCCGCAGCCGGCGAGGCACAGGGTGCGGCCAGCAGGGGGTCGGTGAAGTACGCCTGCCAGGCAAGCTCTCCCGCGTGGGCGCCGTCGGTGCCTGATCCAAGATGCGCGGGCCAGGCTTCGGGCACGGGCAATGGCGGGGTGCCTGGCGCCGGAGCGAGCGACATGCAGCCGGTCAAGACGACGGCGCTCAGGGCCAACGAGGCAGCGCGCAATCTGAACGCGGGAAACAACGGGGAAGTTGGGAGCATGGTCATAGGCTGCAAGTGAGCAATATGAAGTGTGAGCCAATGAATGTTGGTACAAATCATAACCAGGAATAAATAATAAATTGAGATTGGTGCGAGTGAAAAACGACGCACATTCTACTGAACTCTTCTGAATTGGATTTGTTGTGCCCCACAGAGCAAGGTGGCCACAGCAAGTCGACAAGTTATGCCTGATGACCATAGCGAGTTGGTACCACCCCTTCCCATCCCAGTTGGGAGCATGGTCACGTTCCGTACAGGTATCGGGCTGAAGAGGGTCTGGTCGCAGAGGAGGGAATGGCTGCCACCCCCGCAATGCGGGGTTCGTGGCTGGTGTCCGCAAGCCCTACTTTCTTGCTTGCAAGTGCTGTCAAGCCCACTTCATCTCCTTGTTGATATGTGCATCCCCGTGTTCCCCGGCTGGTTGATAGGGCGCTCTTCCTGTGTCGTAACCACCCGGTGAGGTGCTTGGAGCGGGCGGACGTGTCTTGAACCTCCTTGATCTGTCGGACGTGTACATCACCTTCTTCCTGCCCGAAACCGTGGCCGGCCGCGTTGCGCTGGGCTCGGAGGTTCGCATCATTCTGGATGCCGCGCCCGAGTATGTGATTCCAGCCACCGTTTCCTTCGTCGCCAGCGCAGCGCAGTTCACCCCCAAGACGGTGGAAACCGCCAGTCAATTGGCGTATGGCCTTAAATCGTTTTATGATTGAGTTTGGTGATCGCATTCAAAAATACGATCACTGACTTGTTCCGTGGCATTTACACAGAAATTCTTACAGGCTCGGTATTGGACGTGTAAGAAATTCTGTGTGTGCGGGGCCGGGTTTTAGTTAATCGCGTTGGTGAAGCGTTCGCCAAACATGATGGCAAACTGATTGGCCGCCAGCTTCCAAGTGCGACGCGGGCGCGTCCACCCTGGGCACCCACGCCCACGGCAGGAAATCGATCCGAGCGCTGAATGCGGAATGCGGCGCTGGCTTCCTCGACACGCAGCGCGGCCAGGCGCAGATCGCGGTTGTTCTCCAGCGCTGTCTCGATGAGGCGTTGCAGCAGGGGGTCGGTGAAGTACGCCTGCCAGGCAAGCTCTCCCGCGTGGGCGCCGTCGGTGCCTGATCCAAGATGCGCGGGCCAGGCTTCGGGCCCTCCAAAGGTCAGCCTTTGTCCAAAGCTGAACAGTTTTATAGTTTAGCTTTTTAATTTTCCGGACTCTCGCCACATTTTTTGTCCGTTCTACCTTATTGCGACACAACCGATTGTAACGTATAATTGAAAACAACCGTCCAGTCGTTTGTTTTCAGATTTCACAATGCAGATCAACACAGGGCGCGAGTGAACCCGGCACATCGGGTTACGACACAGGAAGAGCGCCCTATCAACCAGCCGGGGAACACGGGGGATGGAGAATACGTCTTCAACTGGCAACAGGAAGGCACCGTCAACAGCGCGTTCTGGTGTTGGGATGTAAGTATCCAGTGCGTCAGCCAGTTTCAGGATGGCTTCTTCGCCGAGAGGACCTTTGTCGCCTTCCAGCGCCAGTTTTGCAGAACCCTGGATGATAGGCAGGTCGTCGCCTGGGAATTCGTATTTGGACAGCAATTCGCGCACTTCCATTTCTACCAGTTCCAGCAACTCAGCGTCATCAACCATGTCGCATTTGTTCAGGAAAACGATGATGTATGGAACCGGGTTGCGCGACACGCACCTGAACCCGTCCGTCGCGCGGAGACCGCAGTTCGCTGTCGCGGATGTCGGCTTCGATGCGGCTGATACTGGCCGTAGCGGCGGACACACTGGACTGCGCGCCGACAAGCTGCGCCCTGGCGGCTTCGACCGCGGCGCGGGCAGCGGCGGCCTGTGCCTTGCTGGCCGCGAGGGTCGCCTGGGCGCCCCGTACGCGCGCCCGGTCATCGTCCAGTTCCTGGATCGAGGCGGCTCCCTCACTCGACAGCGTGCTGGAGCGTGTCAGGCGCCGTTGCGCGGCGTCCAGTTCGTTGAATTATTGTGTCCATAAATAAATTTGTGGACACAATCAATTTGTGCCCCAAATTCAATCATGGCATCGTGCGGTACCCAAGGGTAGACGGCGGTGGGCGGACGCTTACGATTAAGCGTCAATTCAATGTTGAGAATAAAAAACAAGGCAAGAACATGATAGAGACGAAAAAACGGGGACCACTGCATCGTATTTCGGGCGAGGATGCGTCTACGACTGAGCAATTTTTTAAAGTGGCATCATTCTTGGTGATGCCAGATGGTCTAACCCAAGCAAAGGCATTCGAAACGGTTGTGTCGCAATAAGGTAGAACGGACAAAAAATGTGGCGAGAGTCCGGAAAATTAAAAAGCTAAACTATAAAACTGTTCAGCTTTGGACAAAGGCTGACCTTTGGGTATGCCGCGCTCGGCGGCGGCACCCTCGCCGCAGCCGGCGAGGCACAGGGTGCGGCCTCGACTCCCGCTTCCACCCCATCAACCCGTTAAGGCACGCCGAACCCATGACTGTCTCCCCCTCTCTCAAGAAAAAACTCCTGGTCGCTGCCGCTGCAGCGGTTGTTATCGCGCTGGCCTGGTGGGGCTGGACGAAATTTGCCGACACCGGCCCCGGCGAAGGATTCGTCAACGGCAATGGCCGCATCGAAGCCACCGAGATCGACATCGCCACCAAGCTTCCCGGACGTATCGAAGACATCCTGGTGCGTGAAGGCGATTTCGTCACAGCCGGCCAGCCACTGGCCAAGATGCGGCTGGAAACGCTGGAAGCGCAGCGCGACGAGGCCCTGGCCATGCGTATCATTCATCCTGTCCGAATAGCATCGAGGTATTGCCGTACCACGAACAAGTCGGACACATTGCCAGACAACATTCTGGCCAAGGCAGACTCTCCTCCGAATATAGCTTCTGCGTTTGGCTTTGAAATCCATTCGTCGGCTGCTTTAGGATCTGGCAATAGAATCTGCAGTGCTTTGTATGTTCCTAAAATATAAGAAATACGCTCCAGCGTATCCCGGTTGAGATTGGCAGCAGATGGATTCCGCTTCCAGTTATAAAAATTAGAGCGACTTGGCGAACCCAGTAAAATCATCTCCTGATCATTCGTCAACTTCCATGCGGATGCGATGTTGAAAAAGGTCTTAAGACGGTTGTGTCGCAATAAGCGGATCTGGTAAAGTTTGGTATGGACGATTTTCGCAAAAGCCTCATCAAAAGTACCCTCTGCAAGGTTCTTAAACGACTGCATTATCCGTTGGAAAATGGCAAAAGGTAAGTTCGAACGCACCAAGCCGCACGTCAACGTAGGTACAATTGGTCACGTTGATCACGGTAAAACAACATTGACAGCAGCGATTGCAACAGTATTGTCTGCAAAATTCGGTGGCGAAGCGAAGAAATACGACGAAATCGACGCAGCACCAGAAGAAAAAGCACGCGGTATTACAATTAATACTGCGCACGTTGAATACGAAACAGCAACACGCCACTACGCTCACGTTGACTGCCCAGGCCACGCTGACTATGTTAAAAACATGATCACCGGTGCAGCGCAGATGGACGGCGCGATCCTGGTTTGCTCCGCAGCAGACGGCCCAATGCCACAAACACGTGAGCACATCCTGCTGGCTCGTCAGGTTGGCGTTCCATACATCATCGTTTTCCTGAACAAATGCGACATGGTTGATGACGCTGAGTTGCTGGAACTGGTAGAAATGGAAGTGCGCGAATTGCTGTCCAAATACGAATTCCCAGGCTGATGCACCGGTATAACTGGATACGGCCACATCAGTTCAATCAAGGACTGGCACCGGCCGTCACTGAAGAAAAACTTAACGTAGTGTCCGGGATGGGTTGACCACTACACTTTTTCCATTCTCATCCGCCCAAAATCTCTCTGGAAAGAAGTCATTTGATTCCACAATCCGGATGTAACCGTTGTCAATAGCTCCATCGGTGAGCTTAACCGTGAATTTTTTTTTGTTCATTAGGATGTTTCGGATTGTTCAATATTAATGTCCGTCAATCGTAACTGACCGGAAATCAAGCGGGGAAGTAGCTTGTCACGAATTGAAGCCAGTGTTTGTGCGGCTCGTTCGTTATGAAATTGTAGTAGTTGCAACCTGATCTGACACTCACCCGGTTTGACGTGCGGAATTGTCAGATCAAATCGCAACTAGTGAGCCTGTAAGAATTTCTGTGTGAACCGGGGTCATGAAATAATACCGAAAGGGATTTGCCATGACCGATACGATGACCACGAAAAAACCTCGCAAAAAGAAAGAACCATAGACTAAAGATGAACCGGCGCCGCATTGGTAAAAAGCGACTTCCAACAAGAGACCCGCAACCATTGGTAGTGCCCGACGAAATCAACAAGAGTTGGTCCATTGATTTTATGAGTGATGCTTTATGGTGTGGAAGGCGTTTTAGAACTTTCAATGTCGTCGATGATTTTAATCGGGAAGTACTGGCGATTGAAATTGATTTAAATTTACCCGCGTCCCGAGTCATCCGGGTGCTTGAGAGGATCGTTGCCTGGCGTGGCTTTCCGGCACAGATCAGAATGGACAATGGACCTGAATTTATCTCAGTAACCTTAGCTGATTGGGCGCAAAAGCATGATGTTCATCTGGAGTTTATCGAACCAGGTAGACCCATGCAAAATGGTTTTATTGAACGCTTCAACCGCAGCTACCGCCAAGGGGTATTAGATATGTATGTTTTTAAGAACTTGCAGGAGGTCAAAGAAAGAACAGAATTGTGGATGAACGATTACAACGAGCAATGTCCACATGATTCGCTCAACGGGATGACACCTGTTGAATACCGATTATTTCATCAACCTCAAAACTCTAGTAATACCTGGCACTGATTGGGGGAGGTTTACAGGAGGCAGGTATCATTTGCCTTTTCTGAATCATATGCATGGTTTCAATACCCGCAATGATAGCCTGTGCACAATGGAAATTTTTGAACCCCATCATGGGTCGGGTTATTCGCTTAATGGCCCGGTGGTCTTGTTCAACGATGTTGTTAAGATACTTGTTCTGACGCATCTGAATGTCAGCGCCGGTGTCAGCGATGATACTGAGGATGGCTGCGGTATTGGCGCCGCTTTTGTCAATCGTGATCGAATCAGGTAAATCGTGTTGTCCAATAGCACGCTCAAAGAAGCGACGCGCAGCAGCCAGATCGCGTTTGGCCGTGAGCAGGAAATCGATGGTTTGTCCTTCACGGTCAACGGCTCGGTACAAATATTTCCATTGACCCTTCACCTTGATATACGTCTCATCCATGCGCCAACTCCGACCTACGGAGCGCTTACGTGAACGAAATATCTTGGCCAGCACAGGCAACATCTTCACAGCCCAGCGATGTACCGTGGCGTGATCAACGACAACGCCGCGTTCTTGCATTATTTCTTCAATGTGACGAAAACTCAACGGGTATGCCACGTACCATCGCACACAAAGCATCATGACTTCCAACGGATAATGCAGTCGTTTAAGAACCTTCCTCCAAAGGTCAGCCTTTGTCCAAAGCTGAACAGTTTTATAGTTTAGCTTTTTAATTTTCCGGACTCTCGCCACATTTTTTGTCCGTTCTACCTTATTGCGACACAACCGGTTCGCCCGCTTACTTGCGGCTGGCTTCTTCGAGGTCATTCAGCAGAGCGTCAGCGGTTGCGAAGCGAGCGCGACGGCTCTTGATGATCTCGTTGGCCTCGGCGATGGCAACGCGGCTGGTGGCGTTCGGTGCCTTGAGCGCGAACGGCAGTTCCTTGTCGGCGACAACACGGGTCAGGAACACGCGGATCGCATCGGAGACGGTCAGGCCCATCGAGGCCAGCGTTTCCGCAGCCTGCGCCTTGACGTTCTCGTCCACGCGAACGTGAACCATAGTGGTGGTAGCAGCCATGACGGCCTCCTATTGCGACTGATTGAGATACATTGTATCGCACGCCGCCCACAATCGCAAGGTGACACCCTCCCCCCCCGGTGTCCCGTCTTTAGGTATGTATATAGGTAGGTATATATATATACCTACTTACAGCGACCACGGCAGCAGCTTGGCGATGTTGCGCGCGTCGTCGAGGCCTCGGTGGTGAGCGCCATCGAGAGGAAGGCCCACCATCTGCAACGCGCGGGCCATTCCCACTTCCTTGATCTTGCGGGCCTTGGCAAACCGGCGTTTGAGGTTGACATGCTCGAAGGCTGCGAGCGGGCTTCTTTGCCAAAGCTTTCAGTTTTTCTCTATCCATTAAAATGTCCATCGGTAATTCCTCGCTCGAGAGGTTAATAGACCGTGGACATTTACACAAATTTATTTACAGGCTCTACTGAAGAGCTTGCAGAGGAATATTCACACGGTATTAGCTTGCCTTTAGTTAGCATGCACGAACCATCTCTTGGCGAACAAATTTCCGAACTATACAAAGATATAGACCGTAAAATTCATCGCATTGATTCAATTATTGAGCGACTTGAGCTAATTCCACTACGCAATGCCACAATCACGGAGACTGTTCCGATTAGTGAGCCACAGCGAACTCTCGCAAAGACAAAAAAAGTATTCGTTGTTCATGGACACGACGAAATTGCGAAAACTAATCTAGAAGTTTTTTTGCATGAAATTGGCTTGGAACCAGTAGTTTTGCACAGGCAAGCCGATGAAGGTTTAACAATCATTGAGAAGTTCGAAAAGCACAGTGATGTTGGCTACGCATTCATATTGCTAACACCTGACGAGGTTTCTTACGTTAAAGCAGATGAACAAAAAGGTGATGATGCTAGACAAAAAGAGTACAGGGCAAGGCCAAATGTGATTTTCGAGTTTGGATATTTTGTTGGTAAGTTAGGTAGATCAAGAGTTTGCTGTCTTTACACTGGAGACGTTTCACTGCCAAGTGACGTAAGCGGTATGATCTACAAGGAATTCAAAAACAGTATCGAAGAGGTTGCTTATAGCATCATTAAGGATCTTAAAGCGTCTGGCTATGCGGACGTGTAAGAAATTCTGTGTGTGCGGGGCCGGGTTTTAGTTAATCGCGTTGGTGAAGCGTTCGCCAAACATGATGGCAAACTGATTGGCCGCCAGCTTCCAAGTGCGCGGACGCGCCCGCGTCCCTGGCGATCTGAACATGTCGGGCCGGTCGCAGGTGGGCGGCGAATATCGGGCCGAGGTGGGTTTGAGCACCTGGGAGCTGGATCTGTGGGGCCGGATCCGCAACCTGGAAGACGCCGCCCTGCAAACTTGGCTGGCTTCCGACGCGGCTCGCCAGGCCGTCCATTTGGCGCTGATCGCCCAGGTGGCAGACGGCTATCTTGGCCTGCGCGAGATCGACGAACGCGTGGCGATCGCACGGCAAACCGTGACCACCCGCGAGGAGTCCTATCGCATTTTCCGGCGCCGCGTCGAAGTCGGCTCGACCTCGAAGCTGGATCTCACACAGGTCCAGACCCTGCTGAACCAAGCTCAGGCGCTGCTGACGCAGCTTGAGCAAGCTCGCACCACGCAACTGCACGCGCTGGCACTGCTGGTAGGTGCCGATCCTGGCCCGCTGCCCACCAAGGCACCCTTCGATGAAACAACGGTGCTGGCCGAACTCCGGGCCGGCCTGCCTTCGGAGCTGCTGGTCAGTCGCCCGGACATCATTTCCGCCGAACACCAATTGCGTGCCAGCGATGCCCACATCGGCGCGGCCCGCGCGGCGTTCTTGCCGCGCATTGCGCTGACTGGCAGCTTCGGCACGGCCAGCTCCGACTTGAATGGCTTGTTCGATTCCGGCAGTCGCGCCTGGACCTTCATGCCCACCCTGTCACTGCCCATCTTCGATGGCGGGCGCCGACGCGCCATTCTGGAACTGAGCGAAGTGCGCCGCGACATCGCCGTCGCCGGATACGAAAAAACCATTCAAACAGCCTTCCGCGAGGTGGCCGATGCGCTGAGCGCAAAGCACTGGCTGGCTGAGCAGTTGACGATCCAGAGAGCCAACCTGGAAGCGCAAAGCGAACGCGCACGCCTGGCCAAGTCCGAGCAAGCGCAGGTTCTGGCTGACATATTGGGTTCCAGGCCCCGGCAGGCGTGTTCCCAGCACAGCCGAGATCAGGGCGTTTGCACAAATGGCCTCCGTGGTGCCCCGAGCGCTTGAGGACACAGCAGGTTCTGGATCCACATCACCCGATTGCAGCGCGAACATGTGGATGTCTTGCGAAGAAAACGTGCGTTCGAGGCTGGCGCTGTCGCCGATGGCGATCTCGTCGAAGGTGCGGTTGCGCAGGACATGCCATGCATCGGCAGTGGCATCGACCGGTTTGGGCGAAGTCGTCATGTGCTTTTTCCTCGCCGTGTTTGTCTTGTCTGCGGCGCGGCGGGTGTCTTGGACGCGGTTGTCTTTTGAGGCGCCTTCGGCTTTGGCGAGGAGGTCTTGGGTTTCGTGTCCGCGACCGCAGAGGGTGCGTCATGGGCAGAGGGCATAGCGGGCGCCGAAGCCGCCTGCGCCCGGCGGATCGCCTGCTCGAACAGGGTAGACACCTGCTTCAACTTGGCTTGCTCTGGTGCGGACAGCGCATCGCCGCTGCCGAGCACCTGCGCGATCATCCCCGCAACCTGTCGGATGTCATCAGGCGCTACGTTGTTCAGCAGCCCGGGGATGGCGGACACCGCGGCGTCCTCGAGGAGCCTCATGAGCAAAGCCTGGCGACGCACGAGGTGGCGGAAGGCCTGCATGTCGAAGTCGTTGCCCAGTTGGGGGCGCACCAGCTCTTCTGCGTGGCGAAAATGCCGTTCATCGGCCTCGCCACGCTCGGCCAGCACGAAGAACAGTGCCCGTATGGCTGCTTCCACCAGCCCACCGCTGTGAACGGCTCCTTCGAGGCGGGTCAATTCTTGCACCAGATACTGGCGGTGCTCGGGCGTCTCGCTGGGATGGGGTCGCGGCGGTGCATCGTCGTGCAGGCTCTGTCCAGTCATGGCCTGCACCAGCGGCAGGCTGTACAGCGTGTCAAACGCCTGTGCGTAGATCTGGTCGCGGCAATCACGGTAATCATCCCCTTTTTAATGGACGATAGAAGTAGAAGACGGGGTTGTTAATGCCTTTTTGTATTTCGGTGGTACGCCACCAACGGCTTTGTTCGGACGTTCGTTATTGTAAAACCATAGCCATTCTGTCGCATGCTCCCGGACTTCTTCAATACTACTGAATAAATACTGATCCAACCATTCTCCGCGAACCGTTCGGTTATACCGCTCGACGTAAGCATTCTGCTGTGGATTGCCAGGCTGGATGAACTTCAGTTCAATCCCGTGCCTCGCTGCCCACTCAGCCAGTAAAGCACTGATGTATTCCGGACCATTATCACTGCGAATTTTCTTTGGTTTGCCACGCCACTCAATCACCTGATTCAGCGTGCGGATGACCCGTTCTGACGGCAGTGAGAAGTCAACCTCTATCGCCAGTCCTTCGCGGTTAAAGTCGTCAATGATATTCAGCAACCTGAAGCTGCGGCCATCCTCAAGCTGATCATGCATGAAGTCCATCGACCAGCAATGATTAATGGCTTCAGGTACCAGCAGTGCATCGGGCGTTTCGCGTTTCAGCCGCTTCTTCGGCCTGATCCGCAAATTCAGCTCCAGTTCACGATAAATCCTTCGCACGCGCTTATGGTTCCAGTCAAAGCGTTTGACGTTGCGCAGGTAGTAGAAGCACATGCCAAAACCCCAGTTCCGGTAGGTTGTAGTCAACTGCAGCAGCCAGTCTGCGATTTCAGCATTTTCATCTGCCAGCCGGGGTTGATACCGGTAGCAGGTTTCGCTGATACCAAACATCGCACAGGCCAGTCTGACCGGAATGGATTTCTCCCGCACCGCCTCTTGCGCTAACTCCCGCCGGCGCGACGGCTTCACCACTTTTTTTCAATGGCCTCTTTGAGAATGTCCGCTTTGAGTCGCTCTTCGGCATACATTTTTTTCAGCCGGGCATTTTCTGATTCAAGCTCTTTCAGACGGGCCATCATGGATGCATCCATTCCGCCAAATCTGGCGCGCCATTTGTAAAAAGTAGCTGAACTCATGCCATGTTCACGGCAAAGTTCGGGGACAGGTGCTCCTGCTTCTGCCAGCTTTAAAATAGCCAGTATCTGGCTGTCACTGAATTTGGATGTTTTCATCAAGAATCTCCTGCGTTGATCATACGAGAAAATTCTACTTTTAGCGTCTGTTAATTTTCGGGATGATTACCGTGTAGTGGTCAACCCATCCCGGACACTACGTTAAGTTTTTCTTCAGTGACGGCCGGTGCCAGTCCTTGATTGAACTGATGTGGCCGTATCCAGTTATACCGGTGCATCAGGTAGTGGCTGATGTCCCGTTGTGCTTCTTGTGCCGTCATGTAACCGGTTGACGGCAGCCATTCCGTTTTAAAGCTGCGGAACAGCCTTTCCATCGGGGAGTTATCCCAACAATTTCCCCGACGACTCATACTCTGTCGTATCCGATAGCGCCACAAGCGCTGGCGGAATTTTCGGCTGGCGTACTGGCTACCCTGATCCGAATGAAACAGTAATCCCTGAGGTCGTCCTCGCTGCTCGTAAGCCATTTCCAGTGCTTGCACAACAAGGTCAGCGTCGGGACGCAGCGAGAATGCCCAGCCCACTGCGCGGCGCGCAAACAAGTCCAACACCACAGCCAGGTAATACCATCGCCCCTGCGCCCAGACATAGGTGATATCTCCGCACCAGACCCGATTAGGCGCCTCCACTGTGAATTCTCGATTGAGGTGGTTCGGAATATCAACCCGTTCCACCGTAGCCTGCTTATAGGCATGACTGCCAGGTTGCTTACAGACTAGCCCTAATTCTTCCATCAAACGGCTGACTTTGAAGCGGCCAATTGCCGTGCCTTCCTCACGCATCATGCCTACGATGCTGCGACTCCCAGCCGAACTACGACTCTCGACAAACAGTTCGTGCACACGGCTACGCAATGCCAAGCGCTCAACATCTATTTGCCGAGTGCGCTCCCGATGCGCGTAGAGACAAGATCGTGCTATATCGAACACCGCACAGATCAACTCGATGGATTCGTCACCACAAATCTGATCGATTACCTCGTACGTTCTATCCCTTCCGACATCAAGAGCGCGGTAGCCTTTTTTAAAATGGCCTTCTCTCGCTCAAGACGCTCAACGCGCGCCTCAAGTTCCTGTATTCGCTGTTGATCTGGCGTGATGGCCTTGCCCGGTGGCGTGCCGCCTTGTCGCTCCAGTTGCAACTGCTGTACCCAGCGCCGCAGCACCGATTCGCCAATGCCGACTGACCGACTTGCCTCCACGTGGCTGTATCCCTGATCCAGTACCAGACAGGCTGCCTGCAGTTTGAACTCAGGGGAAAATGTACGTCTTTGCTTGTTCATCAAACACCTCTCCATGACGAGTATTCTCGCCTAAATCAGTGTCCGGGTACATTAGACCACTACAGAGCCTGTAAGAATTTCTGTGTAAATGCCACGGAACAAGTCAGTGATCGTATTTTTGAATGCGATCACCAAACTCAATCATAAAACGATTTAAGGCCATACGCCAATTGTGAATCGGCATGGTCCATTTCTTTGCAGCCTGAGAGATGGCAAGATAGACTACTTTCATGGCTGATTCATCGCTTGGAAATAGCTTTCTGCGCTTGGTTGCCGAACGGATGACGCTGTTAAGTGACTCAATCGCATTGGTCGTGTAGATCGCTTTGCGTATTTCTGGGGGATACTCAAATAGCGTGCGCAGATTGACCCAGTGTGTCGTCCATGATTTGGCAATTTGCGGATATTGTTCACTCCATTGCTGGCCAAAGCGCTCTAATTCAGTCAATGCTTGATCCTCAGTCGTGGCTTGATAAATTCGCTTGAGATCAGCAGTAACAGCCTTGTAGTCCTTCCACGACACATACTTCAAGCTGTTGCGCACCATGTGGACGATGCATAGCTGAATGCGGGTTTCTGGGTATTCGGCGGCAATCGCTTCAGGGAAACCTTTAAGGCCATCGACGCAAGCGATTAGAATATCTTGCACGCCACGATTTTTTAGTTCAGTCAGCACGGATAGCCAGAACTTCGCTCCCTCATTATCGGACATCCACAGACCGAGTAGCTCTTTCTTACCCTCCATATTCACGCCAAGCGCCAAGTAGATCGCCTTGTTGATGACGCGCATGTTGTCGCGAATTTTAATGACGATACAATCCAAATAGACGATCGAATAAATGGGATCGAGTGGACGCGATTGCCATTGTGTGATTTGCTCTAGAACTCGATCCGTGACCTTGGAAATCAATGTAGGCGAGACGTCTGCATCGTACATTTCTTTAAAAGTCTGCACAATTTCGCGGGTCGATAGTCCCTTGGCGTACAGCGTCAGAATTTGATCGTCCATCGCCGTTAAGCGCGTTTGTCCTTTGCGCAAGAGCTGCGGCTCGAAGCTACCGTCACGGTCTCGTGGCGTGAGAATTTCTACTTCTCCATGCGTACCTTTGAGACGTTTTGCGGTACTGCCATTGCGTGTATTTCCTCGCCCTGGCTTGCTATCCGAATGCTTCTCGTAACCCAAATGTTCAGTGAGTTCGGCATTTAAGGCGGTTTCTACAGTGAGCTTGACCAGCTCCCTCGAAAGCATATTCAGATCCGCTTCCGTCTTGATGTCCTTGGCAAGCTCCTTTGCCAAAGCTTTCAGTTTTTCTCTATCCATTAAAATGTCCATCGGTAATTCCTCGCTCGAGAGGTTAATAGACCGTGGACATTTACACAAATTTATTTACAGGCTCGGACGTGTAAGAAATTCTGTGTGTGCGGGGCCGGGTTTTAGTTAATCGCGTTGGTGAAGCGTTCGCCAAACATGATGGCAAACTGATTGGCCGCCAGCTTCCAAGTGCGCTGTGGCATCTTCCAATCTTTTTCAATATTGCGCAAGGCTAGGAACAGCAGTTTAGTCGCTGCCTCGTCGCTGGGGAAGTGCCCACGGTTCTTAACGATCTTCCTGAGGCGCATATGCAGACTCTCGATGGCGTTGGTGGTGTAGATAATGGTGCGTACCTCCGGCGGGTAGGCAAAGAACGGCATCACCTGCTGCCACTGGCGCCGCCACATCGCCGCCACGGTCGGGAATTTCTTGCCCCACGGCCCAGCCTCAAACGCGTCCAGCGCCGCTGCGGCCAAGTCGGCATTGGCGGCTTGGTAGACGGGTTTCAATGCTGCAGCCAGTTCCTTGCGGTCCTTCCAGGCCGCCAGCGTGGTCGAGTTGCGGATCAAGTGCACGATGCAGGTCTGGATCTGCGCTTGCGGATAAACCGCTTCAATGGCCTCTGGGAAGCCGCGCAAGCCGTCAACGACAGCAATCAGAATATCGTCCAGCCCACGGTTCTTGAGCTCGTTAAACACCTTCAGCCAGAACTTGGCACCCTCGGTTTGCTCGATCCACAGCCCTAGCACCTCCTTGCAGCCGTCCGCTCGGATGCCCAGCGCCAGGTAGACCGCTTTGTTCTTCACGGTGCCTTCGTCGCGGATCTTTAGGCGCAGAGCGTCGAAGTAGACTATCGGGTACATCGCTTCCAGTGGTCGTTGCTGCCACTGGGTGACTTCGTCGATCACTTCGTCCGTGATGGTCGAGATCAGCATCGGCGACACCTCTGTGCCGTACAGTTCCAGCAGATGCCCTTGGATCTCACGGACGCTCATGCCGCGCGCGTACATGCTGATCACATGGTCGTCGAAGCCCGGCATGCGCCGCTGGCCTTTGGCCACCAGTTGCGGCTCAAAACTGGACAGGCGGTCACGTGGGATGTCGAGGTGAAGTTCGCCGCCCGGTGCCAGCACCCTCTTGGGCGTGGTGCCGTTTCGGTGATTTTTGCTGGTCGTTTCCTCGTTGGCCAAGTGATGCGTTAATTCGGCTGCCAACATGCGCTCGGCCAGCATCTTCTTGAGCTGCCCTGCCAAGCCAGATTCGCCAAGAATCGACTCGGCGTCCTTGTTCTGAACTTGGGCCAGCAGCTGATCAACCAGCTCAACTGGAAATGGGTATGGTTCTTTCTTTTTGCGAGGTTTTTTCGTGGTCATCGTATCGGTCATGGCAAATCCCTTTCGGTATTATTTCATGACCCCGGTTCACACAGAAATTCTTACAGGCTCGTGATTGCCGCGACCAGATCTACGCACAGGCGTTTGACACGCTGTACAGCCTGCCGCTGGTGCAGGCCATGACTGGACAGAGCCTGCACGACGATGCACCGCCGCGACCCCGTCCCAGCGAGACGCCCGAGCATCGCCAGTATCTGGCGCAAGAGTTGACACGGCTCGAAGCGGATATTCACAGCGGCGGGCTCGCCGAAGCCGTCATACGGGCACTGTTCTTCGTGCTCGCGGCGCGTGGCGAGGCCGACGAGCGGCACTTCCGGCACGCAGAGCAACTGGTGCGTCCCCGCCTGGGCAGCGACTTCGACATGCAGGCCTTTCGCCACCTCGTGCGTCGGCAGGCTTTGCTCATGAGGCTCGACGAGGACGCCACGGTGTCCGCCATCCCCGGATTGCTCAACGGCATAGCGCCTGATGACATCCGCCAGGTGGCGGGAATGATCGTGCAAGTGATTGGCAGCGGCGGTGTGCTGTCCGCACAAGAACAAACCAGGCTGGAACAGGTTTCTACCTTGTTCGAGCAGGCCGAGCGCCAAGCGCAGGCGGCTTCGGCGCCCGCCGTGATAAGTCCCGCCACTGATACCTCCGCTACGGTCGTGGACGCGAAGTCGACAACCGCCATGCCACGCTCTGCCAGTGGCACATCCGCTGCGGTCGAGGATGCGAATGCGGCGCCAGCCATGCCGAGCTCCGCCAGTGACACCTCCGCTCCGGCCATAAACACGACCTCCAAGACATCCTCTCCAAAGCCTAAGGCGCCTCAGAAGAAAACTGCTACGCAGAAAACTGTGTCCAAGACGCCAGCCGCCCCGCGGACAAGTCAAACACGGCGAGGGAAAGGCAAATGACGACGTCCTCCGCACCGGTCGATGGCGCCGCCGACGCATTGCAGGTTCTGCGCAACCGCACCTTCGACGAGATCGCCATCGGCGACAGCGCCAGCCTCGAACGCGCGTTTTCGCCGCAAGACATCCACATGTTCGCGCTGCAATCGGGCGATGTGGATCCGGAATCTTCGGTGTCTTCGCCCTCGCGGGGCACCACGGAGGCCATTTGTGCAAACGCCCTGATCTCGGCTGTGCTGGGAACACGCCTGCCGGGGCCTGGAACCCAATATGTCAGCCAGAACCTGCGCTTGCTCGGAGCCGTTCGGCCCGGCGACAGGCTGACCGTGCAGATGCAGGTGAGCAGCAAAGACACGGCCACCCATCACGTCACGCTGGACTGCACCTGCACCAGCCAGGAGGGGGTGGCGATTTTCCAAGGCCAGGTAGAGGTCGTAGCGCCCACTGAGCGCATTGAAAGAACGCGCACGGTTGTGTCGCAATAAGGTAGAACGGACAAAAAATGTGGCGAGAGTCCGGAAAATTAAAAAGCTAAACTATAAAACTGTTCAGCTTTGGACAAAGGCTGACCTTTGGAGGTACATACCTACTCGAACAACTCGCGCTCGAACTCGACGCCAGCCACCACCAGCGGCTCGCCGCTGGGCCAGCGCTTGGGCGGCTGGTGATCGCTGATGACCTGCACGTCGGTGTCGTCGTTGACCACGGCCACGTCTGCGGCGTGCAAAGCGGCTTGCTTGCTCGCTCGCTCGAAGCGGCAGGTGTTGGGGTCGAATGTCCAGTAGCGCATGTCAGCCTCCTTCGTTGGTCTGTGCTTTCTTTCTCTCGTGCTCATCGAGCAGCCGTTGGTAGGACTCATAGGCGGGCGTGCCGGGTGGCGCGAAGTTCGGCAGCAAGGTGATCTCGCTTTCCTCTTCGATGACCGGTCGCCCTCTCACCGGCTCCGGCATCAGGCCCAGCTCGCTGGCAACCCGTATCAGCGCCCGGATTTCCTTGCGGATGGCGGCGACGTTTTCGGTGGTGGTGGTGGCGTAGCCCTTGGCCAACCCGACCCGAGCCACCCGCGTGCTTTCGGCCAGCGTGTCCAGCTCGAACTGCGCTGCTGCCTTCAACTCTTCTTCGTCTTGCCGGACGCGCCACTCCCGCCACTCTTCGACTTCGGCCGGGGTGAGGATGGCCAGCGCATCGGCAGGCAGCTCGCGCGCTTCGCGGTCGAACTTGGCCACCACGCGCTGCACGTTCTTCCCCTCGGGAAAATCCGGCGTTACTTCGCGCACCCGGCGCAGGCACTGGACTCTGTGCCCCTCTCGGTAAGTGCCGTCCTTGTCGCGGTGCCGGATGATCTTGAACTGCATGGGTGCGTTCTCTTCTGCTTGTTGTTGCGTACAACTAAAACTATACGCGATGGCGCAAAAGTCTGCTACTATTCGCTTGTGGTCGGTAGGTATATACATACCTACGCGCCGGATGCGCGGCAGACCATCAAGGGCGATGGTGAGCAGCTATGCTGCTGCAATCGGTAGGTATATACATAGATAGGAGCACCCCATGATTTTTGCCTGCGTAAATACCAAAGGCGGCGTTTCTAAGACGACGACGGCCGTGCATTTAGCAGTGATGCTGGCCCGTCAGGGCAAGACGCTGCTCATCGACGGCGACCCGCAGGCCTCGGCCGCGAGCTGGGCCGCATGGCGTCGTGAGACGCAGTACGACCCGTCGCCCACCACCACCTGCCTCGCGGGCAAGGCGATCTTGGCCGAAGGCAAGCAACTGGCCACCGGCTTTGAGCACGTCGTCGTGGATGCAGGCGGCCGTGATTCCGTGGGCCTGCGCTCCGCGCTGCTGCTGGCCCAGCGTGCCGTGATCCCGGTCGGTGCCTCCAATCTGGACGCAGCGGCCATGACTGACCTGCTGGAAGTCGTCGAGCTGGCCCGCGACTACAACCCCGAGCTGGACGTGCGCGTGCTGCTGACCCGCGTCGATCCGCGCACCAAGGATGCGGCCGAGATGCTGGAATTCTTGGCCGAGCAGAAGCTGACTGTGCTGCCCACCAAGGTCTGCGAGCGCGTGGCCTTCCGCCGCGCCATCGGCGAGGGCGCGACCGTTCAGGAGCTGGGCCGCGATCAAGCAGCGATCAGCGAGATGGAAGCGTTCTTCCGTGAGGTGATGGCATGAAGGCAAAACCGGACATCGGCTTTGCCCAGCGCAAAGACCTGAACGAGTTTTTGGAAAGTGGCGCTGCTGATCGCGCCGAAAAGCCTGCGGCACCCGCCGCGCCTGCACCGGCAGCAACGCCGCCCGTGGTCGAGGAAGGCCCGCGCTATGGCCGCGCACGGGTGCAAAAAATCTTCAACTTTCCCGAAGAGCTGGCTGATCGGCTGCGCGAAGAGGCCAGTGCGCGCTCCAAGCAGACCGGCCGCCGTGTCACTGAGAAGGACATCGTGGTCGAGGCGCTGGAAGCCTTCCTCAAGCGCTGATAGGTATGTATATACCTATCTATGTATATACATAACGATTTCGAGTATGGACTATAGTCCATACAAGTGACGACACCCACACCATACAGCGACAGGCGCGACGTTTTCTGATATCGTTGCGATTGGGCGCGGAATAGGGTATAAACGATGCTGACGACAACTGCTAGTGTGGTCGCGCCGAAGGTTTTGAAGGAACTCATCGCCGCTGGGTCGGTTTCCGCCGCCCGCGTGGAGCCCGGTGATAAGGGTCTTCTGATTGTGGTGCGAGCCGGAATGAATGAGCGAGTGCTGGGTGCTGCCCGTGGCGGCCTTCGGTACTTCCAGAGGTTGTGTCGCAATAAGGTAGAACGGACAAAAAATGTGGCGAGAGTCCGGAAAATTAAAAAGCTAAACTATAAAACTGTTCAGCTTTGGACAAAGGCTGACCTTTGGAGGCTTGAATTATTGTGTCCATAAATAAATTTGTGGACACAATCAATTTGTGCCCCAAATTCAATCATGGCATCGTGCGGTACCCAAGGGTAGACGGCGGTGGGCGGACGCTTACTGTAAATGCATTTGCATAACAAATTTAATTTATATCGATGGCACTTAAAATACTAATTGCCTATATCTAAAGGTATGACATGCGCAATTGAGCGGCCTCCAAAAATTAGTCATATAAAGATGCCGAGTCTGCTTATCAGCAGTCAACATGAAAAAGCGATTTACTTAAATACAAATCATCGGGTTGTTAAGGATGTGGAATTTCGATAGGACACTAGCTTGAATTGAGATGGACGCAATCAAAAACTGACAAAGTTGATGATTGGTACTCAGTACTTTCAGATCTAGATGCGGTGATTTAACGACATACCTGGCATAGCTATAAAGCAGTTCAATTTTTGAACTAGGCGAATGAATTGGGAGGAGAGGCAGAATATTGAGCGGAACCTATTGATTTATATAGGTTTCCGCACAATTTCAACAGACCATTTCAGAGTTCATATTTTGTAGCGATGAACTGGACCTATGTTCAGTTTTTGAACTGGAAAATTCAATTTCCAGTACATTTTTTGAAGCGGTGGATGCTTTTTTCTGTACAGGCGATTTTTTTATCGATTGCTTTTGAATACCCTCCGCTTTTAACTTACGACACCCATCAGTTAAGGCTTGCGTTGCCTCACTCAATGTCTTGTATGCTTTGTAATCATGGGTGGCCTTTACCGCCTGTATGCCGTGCTTTGGTATATCAAACACGTCTAAATCAGTAAACCTATAAAGCGAACAAACGCGAGTACCCTGTTTGAGTCCACCAGCCCTCGTTAGAGCAATGAATCCTAGCGAACGCAATTCGTAAAGCGATTTAAACAACGTAGTAGGTGATTTCCAGCCCCGATGCTTCAACTCAGAGAACACCGCATTAATATTGCCGTTATTACTTCCGTTATACGACATTCTCAGATCAATCAGCAAAGTTTTTCCCGCTGAACTCAACACACGATAAGCTGGTGAATGCAATAGATCATGGTACAGCGAGATATATCGCCCAGATTGGCCATTGTTTTTCTTCTGCTTAGCCATGATCCATCCCCACCAATATCAAATGGAACGACCAGAAATTCATGATTGGCTATTTCTGTAACGATTTTCTATGAACGCTTCAATTTCAGAAGCATCCCAAACCGTTACCGATTCACCCAACTTGAATGGCTTTGGAAATTTACCCTGACGAACCCAACGCCATATTGTCGCCGGGCTCACAGGAAGCTTACCTGGCTTATTTGCGGTGGTTGCTAACTCGCTGAGTCTGATAATTCGTGGTGACATGAGATACCCTTTTAAAATACGCCGTAGCGCGAAGGGTTGAACTATGCAATTTATACTTACCCATGTGTCCAAATTCGGAATTCCAAAAACCGAATTCGTTTTTACTCTTACTTCATGCGCGATTCAAGTGCTAATGGAATTGCCTTTAATACCTTGATTATGGTGTCATCTGTAATAGGAGCTCCGAACTCTTCCGTGAGTTTGGAAATATTTTTTGCCGCACCCCTAGCATTTACATCTAATCCAGCATAATTCCCCAACACAGCAATCAAGGTAAGTAGAGTGTTTTTTTCGTTTGTACCCAAAGGCTTTGGTTCTGGCAGCTTTTGTTTTTGAGGAATTCTCAGTTCATCATCACGAATACCAAGAGCCATTGGCGCATTTTTTATAAACTTATAAACAGATCCAATATTGTTATCAACAAGCCACTTATGCATCACTCGACGAGAAAGCTTTTGTCTTGGAAAGATGCTTGATCCAAAGCTGCTCAACCATTTAGATAAATTTATTTCCTCAGGACGCAATGGCCTAAGATAATCAATTTTTCTCAATACATTATCGAAGTCTAAACTTGAAATGCCTGGAATTGGTTGATGTTCAATTGGGAAAATCCCAAGATAACCCTCGACCAAACGGCGAAATTCATCGCTTAATAACTCAAAAATTAACGGTTCTCGGGCGGATTCAACTCTACCAATGATGCACTCAGAATAATAAGCATGCGCGCTCTCAAAAGCGCGCTCCATTAAATTATAAGTATCTTCTGGCAATCCCTCCTTTTTCGCCAAGTCTGATGAAGGGTCAATTCCATTAATTAGAAATGCAACCTCAACTGGTGAAAACGATTGTTTCGTGTTGTAACCCTCCCGTAAAATCAAGCCATGCATAACTAGAGTTCTTGAGGCAAACTTATATGCCAAGGGAGAACAGAAATGCGTAAGAGCAGATTTACAGAGACACAGATTGTAACCCTCCCGTAAAATCAAGCCATGCATAACTAGAGTTCTTGAGGCAAACTTATATGCCAAGGGAGAACAGAAATGCGTAAGAGCAGATTTACAGAGACACAGATCATTCCAAAGGTCAGCCTTTGTCCAAAGCTGAACAGTTTTATAGTTTAGCTTTTTAATTTTCCGGACTCTCGCCACATTTTTTGTCCGTTCTACCTTATTGCGACACAACCCTTTTGTGCGTAGTCCGCAGCTGGCGATGGGAAGCCTGCGTGTACCGGACTTTCAAATAACGTCAGGCTCGAAACTGTACGGGAAAAAGGAATGGGTGCATTCATGATTGGATACTGTATATATAATCAGTATATGAGAATGCTCAGCAAAAAACAAGTTTGACCTCTTGGCGTGCAGTCATTTGCACCTTATGCCTTTTAGCGTTGTCATTTGTATAGACTAAAAAAAGTTCATTCCTAAAGAGATATCGTCTTATCTATTTGATTTACGTATTTACTTTTCTCATCAGTAACTTCGATTTGTCTTCAGAGACGTCAACCTGAACCGAATCACCAATCTGTAAATCCAATTGCGCCAATAGATCGTCTGGCAGCTCAATCATCATATCGCCGCTCCCATCGCCAGTATCGATTAAGCTTGCTGTCCACCGGGTAGGAACTGTGTTGGCTGAAGTCATTATTTTGCCTCGCGGAATAAGGTTCGAAATGCTCGTGCCGTCATGGTAGCAAATTTGGGGTGAATGGTAATGTCATCGCTGAGACGTTCCCTCAATCCGGCCTGAACAGGCTCGTCATCGTCGAGATCACGTAGAGTGAAAACAATCTCTTTTTTTGGAATGTGCTCCCAGGTGTTGGAAAAATGCCTGAAATCCTGGCTCATCTAATTGTCCAAAAATACCTTCCTCGCCATACGGATCTATTGCGGAAACAGCGTCTGGACGGTGATTATTGATATCCTCTGCCTGCGCTTTCAGTTCTTCGACAAACTGAGACTGTGTCTCCGGCCCTCCATGCCAGGACAATTCCCATAAAATACCGTGCAGAACTTGTCCTAAATTGATTCCCATCAGCTGGATTTTTTCTAATTCGTGTCCATATTTTTTTGCAGAGAGATCGTTTTCGCAAATGCTGACGACTTGGTTGTAGCGTATAGGGATAAGAAGTAACTCGCGAAGATGTGTTGTAGAAACACTCCAGTGGATTCTCGTGCCTGCAGGATAGATATTTCCATTTCCATAGTCGAAGTCTTCACGTAACAGATACCCTACGCCATGAAAGTCCAATCGATGTATGGGATCATATTCACGCGTTGCAGTATTCAGTTGCCACGTTTGATAGAGCTCTAAAAATTCAATGCCATCAGGTGCATAGTCATGACTCCAGGACGAAGAAGCACCTTTCCTGGCTTCAGCCAATAATTCATCGCTAAAGTCTCGTCGTAATATCGCAATTAATATCGGGGCAGCGTCGAGCAAGCGAAAAATATCTGCCAGCAAAACATCCTTTTCAATCGTGATAGATTCAAATAAGTATTCGTGCGCCGCTGTAGTGATATCGAGATCAACATAGCCCCCTTCTTCCGTCACTTCGTCGTATTCCCACTTACGCCATAAAAGGACAGGGCCAGGTTTCAATATTAATTCGGACATGATGAGGATTTGATCTCATGAAAATAATAAATTGCGGTACTAGTGCATTCTGAATACTATCACTCACCCCATAACTGAATAATTTCATTAACTCTTTAATCTTTTTCATAGACGGTCCCAGCTCTGGAGTTAGCTCATCACAGCTGCACACTCCGCTTCGGCTATTGCTACAGAGCCCTCAATTGTCAAAAAGGTGAGACGAAGGATTAAACTCGGGTATGCGGATTTTATGATTGAAATAAATTAATGTAATTCTAGCCTAACTTCGGAAATTATGATTGATATTTAAATTATTCGATCTATAATGAGGCAATCACTATTTGTATGGGCTGTAATAAGTGTGGGGGTTTAACGGTTCGATACCGTTCCAGTGGTGACGTAAAAAGCACTTCAGGCAAGGTTGAAGTCCCCACACTTATTACCGGTTAAAGAAAAATCCGCGCTGGCTGGAAGTCAGTAATTACAGGAGAAATTATGACAGTCCCAGAAAGCGGTAACGATAAAGTAAAAATTCTTCGTGCATCAGGTGAAGCACTACGCGCTCTTGAAGCAGTTTTTAATGTAGAACAGGCGGCAGTCGTTAACGACCTTATTGAGGAGTCTTGTTGGAGTACAGACGCCGCACTGCGTGACTTCGTAGGTGGACGCGGAACTCCAGAAGAACGTTTGTCAGCAATTCTCAATGCGATTGACGATGAATACACGTCCTGCCCGTATTGTAATGGCGAACCGCAGCCTACCGTTTGTAGCGAATGTGGAGGAACTGGCAAAGCACTATTAGAACTGGGTGGTGCAGGGGCAAGGGTTGTGTCGCAATAAGGTAGAACGGACAAAAAATGTGGCGAGAGTCCGGAAAATTAAAAAGCTAAACTATAAAACTGTTCAGCTTTGGACAAAGGCTGACCTTTGGAGTAAGCGTAAAGCCAACGCCGTCTTGAGCCGGATGTTGATTTGCTAGATGATGGCATCACACCGCTGGGAAGCGGCGTGTTGTTTAGGCTGAGGGGAGCTGTGCGGCACAGTTCCAGGGTAGGAAGTCGCCAACCCGGTTGACCGGATGCTCTGCGATATTTGCCAGTACATGGCGCAGCCAAGCCTCGGGGTCAACACCGCCCAGCTTGGCGGTGCCGATCAGCGAGTAGATGGCAGCAGCGCGCTCGCCACCGCTGTCGGCGCCGGCGAACAGGTAGTTGCGTCGGCCGATGGCGATACCGCGCAGCGCCCGTTCGGCTGCCGAGTTATCGATCTCGATGGCGCCGTTGTCGCAGTAGCGCGTCAGGGCCGGCCACAGGTTCAGGGCATACAGGATGGCCGCTGCCGTGTCCGACTTGCGGGACAGCTTTTCCAGAGACGTGCGCAGCCAGCGCTCCAGGTCGTCGAGCAAGGGGCATGCTTCTGTCTGCCGCACTGACTTGCGCTGGTCCGGCGGTTTGCCACGGATTTCTGCTTCAATCCGATACAGCTCGGCGATGCGCCGCAGCGCTTCGGTTGTCAGCGGCGATGGCCGTGCTGCATGCAGGTCGTGGAACTTGCGCCGAGCATGCGCCCAGCAGGCTGCCTCGTGGATATCGCCGTTTTCGTACAAAGCGTTGAAGCCGGCGTAGGCATCGGCTTGCAGCACGCCCTTGAACTGGGCCAGGTGGCTTTGCGGGTGGATGCCCTTGCGATCCGGCGAGTAGGCGAACCACACCGCCGGCGGCGTGTTGTCGCCAGCTGGCCGATCATCACGCACATAGGTCCACAGGCGCCCGGTTTTGGTTTTGCCGTTGCCAGGCGCGAGCACTGGTACCGGCGTGTCATCGGCATGCAATTTAGTGCCAGCCAGTACGTGTTTACGGATGGCATCGACCAGCGGGCGCAGCAGCGCGCTGGCAGCGCCGACCCAGCTGGCCAGCAGGGCCCGGTCCAGCTCGACACCTTCGCGGGCGTAGATCACCGACTGCCGATACAACGGCAGGTGATCCGCGAACTTGGCAACCAGCACATGCGCCAGCAGGCCCGGACCGGCGATACCGCGCGCAATCGGCCGGCTTGGGGCAGGCGCCTGCACGATGGTGTCGCAGCAGCCGCAGGCCAGTTTCGGGCGCACGTGACGGATCACGCGGAAGCTGGCCGGCACGAACTCGAGTTGCTCGGCCACGTCCTCGCCCAGTTGATGCAGCTTGCCGCCGCAGGACGGGCAGGCTTCGTCGGGAGGCAGGTAGCGCTGTTCATCACGCGGCAGATGCTCGGGCAAAGGCTTGCGTGCCGCCCGTTTGCGCGGCGCCTGGTCCGCTGCCGGCATCTCCCGTTCGGCCTCGGCGTCGTCGGCCTGCAAGTCTTCAAGCTGCAACTCCAGTTGTTCGATCTGGTGGTCGAGTTTTTCGGACTTGCGGCCGAATTGCATACGTCGCAGCTTGGCAATTTGCAGTTTCAGATGCTCGATCTCGGCGGCGCGGGTATTCAACTGCGCTTTCAAGCCCGCCACTTCGACCTCACGCGCCCACAGCAATGCCTTCAGGGCATCGATGTCGTTGGGCAGGTCGGCAGGGTTGAACATGGACCGAGTTTACGCGAGGTACGCGACGTTTACAAGGCCGCTGTCGGGCGCCAGGTGCGCTCTGGCCGACGCCAGTCTATGCCTTCGAGCAGCATCGATAACTGTGCCTGCGTCAGTGCGACACTGCCATCGGCGGCCTGCGGCCAGACGAAGCGCCCGCGCTCAAGCCGCTTGGACAGAAGGCACAGGCCATCACCACTCCACCATAGCACCTTGAGCATGTCGCCGCGCCGCCCCCGAAACACGAACACGTGGCCGCTGAACGGGTCTTCGGCCAGCGCCGCCTGCACCTTGACGGCCAGCCCGTTCATGCCTGCACGCATGTCGGTGACGCCGGCGGCCAGCCATATCTTCGTGCCTGCTGGCAAACCGATCATGGCAGTAGCCGCGCCAGCAACAGTGTCAGCGTCGCCGCATCGACCTGGCCCTCCAGGCGCAGCTGGGCCTGGCCCACGCTGAGCACGATCACGCCGGGCGGGACGCTGGCGACCGGTGCACTTGCGGGCAAGGTGTCGAGCACTGTGACGGCCACCAGCTGGCTTGGCGCATTGCCGCCGGCAAGCGCCTGGTCACCGAAACGCTTGCGCCAACTGAACAACTGATTGGTGTTGATCTTGAGCTCACGGGCGATCAGCGAGACGGAGGCGCCATCAATCTGCGTACGTGCGACAGCGGCACGCTTGAATTCATCGCTGTGACGGCGATATGGCCCGCGTTTCGCCTTGGTTGTAACTGGTTGAATTATTGTGTCCATAAATAAATTTGTGGACACAATCAATTTGTGCCCCAAATTCAATCATGGCATCGTGCGGTACCCAAGGGTAGACGGCGGTGGGCGGACGCTTACCCTCCAAAGGTCAGCCTTTGTCCAAAGCTGAACAGTTTTATAGTTTAGCTTTTTAATTTTCCGGACTCTCGCCACATTTTTTGTCCGTTCTACCTTATTGCGACACAACCATTGGATGAGCAGGCATGCGCAAAGCCGATCTCCTCGGAGTGCGCGGAGGCCTTGGCTACCGTGACGGGGGTCGCCACGGATAGACGCCTGGCTGCACTGTCCGAACTATGGCTGGCGCAGGCTCAGGCCATGAAGCCCGGCTCAGCGCAGCAAGCCGCCTGGCTTGAGACGATTCGCTATGCCTATGCTTATCTGTTCCTTGGTGACCATACTCCGGGAGAGCGGGCCTTCGAGGATCGCCAGACCCAAGTGCGGGATTGGTATAACTATGCCGTCGAGCATGCGGCCACCGGCATGTTCGAAGTTCGGCAACAAATGCCGACGCAGTTGCCCGACCAGACCAGTTGGAACATTGCAGGCTGGGAACTGAAGCTGGATATGCGCGGCGCGCGCTTACCGGGCAGTACGGCGGTGCCAGCCGAACTCCTGCCAGCCTCGTCCCTGTCTTTCCGTGGATTGCGTAGCCTCTACCGGCGCGACGGCTTTGGCGCCGAGCTTGTGGCGGTCATTCCGGACGAGTCCCTGAGCGCCGCCCCAACTCGGGGTGGTCGCCCAGCGGCAAAACATGATCAGCAACCGCTGCCCTGGAGCGAGATGCCCGCGCCGTCCATGACGGTTCTGCTGCATCCCGACGGAGACAACTTGGACAGCGTGCTGCATGCTCGTACAGCCCGTCTGACGGTGCATGACCCCTATGTGGAATCGGCCATTATGCTGCGCGGCCAACGTGTGCCGCTGGCGGCCAATTTCACGGCCGGCTATGGCGTATGGCTGGCCCGTGCCAATTTCAACCGCCAGTCGCTGCGCAGCCTGCTCGGGCGCGAGGGTGGCATCGACCGCCCGCACGTCTACTTGATGCAGCCCTACGATCCGAACAGGCGGATCATCGTCATGCTGCACGGACTGGCCAGCAGCCCTGAAGCCTGGGTGGAACTCGCCAACGAAATCCTGGGCGATGAGGCCCTGCGCCAGCATTACCAGATCTGGCAGGTCTACTACCCGACCAACATGCCAGTCGCGTTGAACCACGCCATGATTCGCAGGGCGCTCGGGGATACGCTGACGCATTTCGACCCATCCGGCCAAGCGCCGGCGTCGTCCGACCTCGTGCTGGTGGGGCATAGCATGGGCGGGGTCATCGCGCGGTTGATGGTGTCGTCAACCGATCAATCGCTGGTGCAATTGGCTGCGGATCACAGTCGGTTGACGCCGCAGCAGATCAGGCGCATTGATCCCATGTTGCGCTTCGAGCCCTTCCCGAATGTCAGCAGTGCCATCTTCATCGCGGCGCCTCATCGGGGCACATCGGTCGCGGGTGGACGCCTGGGGCGCTGGATGGCGGGATTTATCCGCTTTCCCATTACGGTGCTCGAAGAACTCGCCCATACACTGACACCCAATGCGGCCGCCAGCAGCCGTGAAAGCCTGGCAACCATTCCCAATAGCGTGAACAATCTCGACGAAAACGATCCGTTCGTGCGTACGGCGGCGGGCTTTCCCATCTCATCCCAGGTGCGCTATCACTCGATCGTGGCCCAAGCCAATTCCGAAGTGGCCCTCGATGATTCCGATGACGGTCTTGTGCCTTATCGCAGCGCACATCTTCCCGGCGCACAGTCCGAGAAAGTCATTATTTCGGGGCACAGCGTGCAACAGAGCGCGGCCGCGATACTGGAGATCCAGCGTATTCTGAGAGAGGACATGGCTCTGCGGGAAGCGCATTTACAGCCATAGACAACTGCCATCTGCTGTACGCAGCCGAGCTGATTTGGGCAAGCTTGGCGGATTCAAAAGTGAAGTGCAACACCTGCAACCCTGTAAGGTCCGCAGATGCAAAGCACCCCAAGACACTACCAGCAACTTCAGCCTGAAGAGCGCGTGACGTTGGCCAGTCTGGTCCAGCAAAAGTTCGGCATCAGAGAGATGGCCGGGATGCTCAACAGGTCTCCGAGCACCATCAGCCGCGAGTTGAGCCGCAACAGTGGCACAGAGGGCTACGCCAGCGCCCAGGCGCGTGAGCAAAGCACCCAGCGGCGCAAGGCTGCCCGCCCTGCCATCAAGCTCCATGCTGACGCCTTGTTGTTCGATGTGGTGTGCCACTACCGTTCCAACCATAGATCAGGTTAAATCGGCCGAAAGGTTCCAAGTCAGCTGGCCATGCGAAATGGTCAAAGATGCGATGCCCACGAATCTTGCTGATGCGATCGAGTTTCATTGGTCTCCCTGTGTCTGTTCAGAATATTAAGACACCCTCTGCTGACCTTGAGGGCAGCCCCCACCCATTTGGGTTGTGTCGCAATAAGCGGATCTGGTAAAGTTTGGTATGGACGATTTTCGCAAAAGCCTCATCAAAAGTACCCTCTGCAAGGTTCTTAAACGACTGCATTATCCGTTGCCTCCAAAGGTCAGCCTTTGTCCAAAGCTGAACAGTTTTATAGTTTAGCTTTTTAATTTTCCGGACTCTCGCCACATTTTTTGTCCGTTCTACCTTATTGCGACACAACCAATAATTGCCCTATATATTGTTAACGTGATTTTAAATGTCAAAAAAACAAAATCTAGACTGCGCCTAGGGGCGCACAAGAAAAACTAGGCTGAGCCTATCCAAAAGCCAACCCGCCGACCCGCTTTAGGCGGGCGGTGAACCGCGAGGGGTGCTTCGCTATACGCTCGCATCCGCCATCCCGTTTTCTACGAAAACGTGCGGATTGCCCCCTCTCTCTCGTTGTTTCACCCCGTCCGAATTGGCTTGCATGAAGGAGAGTTAGCCGAGGTCTGGGGTTATTTTTGAATTTCGCTTTTAAAAGAGTTTTTAAAAAACACAAGCGAAGCGCGTAGAAATACACCCGTATTAACCCCTGCTTCGCAGGGGCGCGTAGCGATTTGCGCAGCAAATTTGAACGGAGACAACCAGCGGGCGTCAGTGTCAGTAATTTGTATACTGGGCGTTATGTCTAATTACCTTGTTCTTTTTCTTCTCTTTGCTTCCCATTTATCTAGTCATCGTTTAATCTATTATTTAGTAAAAGCATGCTTAAAGGTGAAAAAATGGGAACGAATCAAAATACTATCGACCAAACCACATTAGAACGCCTCGTCGAGGCCGGGGCTGTACGTGGTGCATCGATCATCGGTCAGCCAGGTGGCTGGGGTGTGGTGATCCAGTATGGCATGACTGAGCGTGCACTGGCCGCCAAACGTGGTGCTATCCGTAATTTTGCGCGGTTTGAAACCCTGGTCAGTTATTTGAAGAAGATAGGGATCGCCAAGTATCAAGTCGATGCTACCCAATATGATTCAAAGACCGTCAAAGCCGAGCGTTTCCGTGGTGATGCTGCCGACCGTATGCGCCTGGCACATCAGGCCGCAGCGCATGATAAATGGTTTCGTGCGCAAGTCGAACAGGCTTTACAGGAGGCGGACGATCCTAAGACGATTTGGCTATCGAATGAAGAAGTCAAAGCGAACAGTGCAGCGCGTCGCGCAGAATGGCTCAAACGCGCTCAGCAAGCTGCAGGGAGTGACGCTTGATTCTGGTGTGGCTGCCTTCTGCCAGCATAACCAGAGACGCACAACTGGACTACATTGCCAAGGAAAGCCTAACAGCCGCTATTAGCCAGGATGCAGAGATAGAAAAACAGGTTGATTTGTTATTGAAGCACCCTGAGATGGGGCGACCAGGACGAATCAAAACAACCCGTGAGTTGGTGATTGGACGAACATCTTTTGTTGTCGCGTATCGCGTGAAAGATGATCGGATTGAAATTTTACGGGTGCTGCATGGCGCGCAGCAATGGCCAACCAACATTCAAGAAATGTTAGATACGCTAATCAAGAAAATATGAAGTAAGTATAATTATACTCATTTGAGTTTTAGAATATAATGAGTATATGAAGCTTATAATATTCCAAAGGATTGTATGAAGGTCATCGCTGTTTTGAACCAGAAAGGTGGATCTGGTAAAACAACCATCGCAACGCACCTGGCTCGATCCTTACAGCTGCTGGGCAAGTCCGTTGTTTTGATCGATAGCGATCCGCAGGGATCTGCTAGAGACTGGGCTGCGTCTAACGCGAACCAAGTTGTTTCTGTCATCGGCATTGACCGACCAACAATCGAAAAAGATCTGAAAAGTTTAGCGAAAACAGACTTTGCGATTATCGACGGAGCACCACAAGCAGCGGATTTAGCCGCATCAGCTATCAAAGCGGCTCATTTTGTTTTAATTCCTGTCCAGCCTTCACCTTACGATATCTGGGCCGCAAATGACCTGGTTGACCTGGTCAAGCAAAGAATTGAAATAACAGATGGTGCTCTCAAAGCTGCATTTGTGGTTTCGCGGGCAATCTCAAACACGAAATTGGGTGCGGAGGTCGCTGAAGCTTTGGAAGGATATGGATTGCCAGTGCTTTCGAGTCGAATTCACCAGCGAGTTGTTTTCCCTTCGACGGCCGCAACGGGCTTAACTGCGTTTGATATTGATCCAAAATCTGATGCATCAATAGAATTCTTTGATTTAGCGGAAGAAATAACTCAATTGATGAAATGAGTATTTGAGTAAAGGTGTATAATGATGAAAAACAAAACAGGTTTATCGGCTGGGCGGCCATCTCAAAATTTGTCGAAAATCAATATGGCAGATGAAATTGAGATAGAAAAAGAAGTAAGAATTAACATTCAAGTTACACCTGCAGAACGCAGCAAAATTAAGATTTACGCAGCTAAAAAAGGTACGACGATCACAGATTTATTCAAAAAATTCATCGCTGATTTAGATGAGTGAATACTTAAATGAGTAAATGATGTTGTGAGTATTTGAGGGCGTATTAAAAGCGGTTAAATAGTGTGTTGGAGCACACTATTTAACCTAACCAAAACTAACGGTTGTGTCGCAATAAGCGGATCTGGTAAAGTTTGGTATGGACGATTTTCGCAAAAGCCTCATCAAAAGTACCCTCTGGAAGGTTCTTAAACGACTGCATTATCCGTTGGACTCCAAAGGTCAGCCTTTGTCCAAAGCTGAACAGTTTTATAGTTTAGCTTTTTAATTTTCCGGACTCTCGCCACATTTTTTGTCCGTTCTACCTTATTGCGACACAACCCAAAAACCTGGGGGTGTCGGTGCCGACCCTGTACCGCTGGATTCCGGCCTCGATGCGTGCGTAATGCAGTTGTGATCTGTTTTTCGAGACGACCTGGAATTCCCCAATGAACAGTTCACCAGAATGTCAAGCGCAAGCCCTGATGACGCTGGAAGGCGTCAGCCAGACTTACCGTATTGGGGATCGAATAATTCCCATTTTAAGAAATATCTCCTTAACTCTCTGGCGGGGTAAAACATGCGCCCTACTCGGTGCGTCAGGGTCGGGCAAGAGCACGCTGCTTAATATTCTGGGGCTGCTTGATCGACCGCTATCCGGTCGATTCCAGTTCGCCGGCCAGGACATGCTTACTGCAAGCGTGGATGAACTGGCTACGATTCGCAATCGCGAGATCGGGTTTGTTTTCCAGTCATTCAATTTGTTGCCGCACCTTACCGCATTGGACAATGTGGCCTTGCCGTTAACATATCGTGGAATGTTGCGTCACGAGGCACATGCGTATGCACTAGACCAAATGCGGCGAGTAGGTCTGGCAGGCCATGCTGCGCACCGGCCCGGGCGGCCCAGCAATTGCTGCTGTGGCGGCGAAGATGGAGGTGGCGGCGAGCAGTTTCGGCAACAATTTCATGGATTACTCCTTACGGTTGGTGAGTTAGTAGTGTTTTCTGATTTTTGGTGGAGTTCATTGGCTTGTTGCGGGCTTTGCTCGAATAGCATCTCGATCAAGCTCATGGGGTCTTTGCCTCTACCTTCTGCCTGGTGGGTGCGGTAGTTAAAGTCCAGATCGATCTTGGACTGTAGGTCGCTGGCATAATCTTTGGGATATTGCGCCTGCTCGATGGCAGGCAGTTCCTTGAAGTGGTCAAGTACGGATTTGAAGAAATTGGTCAGTTTTCCCGTGCTGTTGTATTCGGCCATGGCTTGGGTTGTGACCTTTACACGCCATTCTTCTTCTTGACGATCGGCTTCATAGGAGGCCGCTCTTCGTTCATTGACTGTATAAGTCCCGCTATCGTCATAAATGATGTTCGCCAATTGCTCTCGTGATAAACCGGCAAATGGATTTTTCTCAGAGGTTCCGCCTCTAGCCGCACTATTAACGTACTCCGTCGCCTGCTTGGCTCTGGCCAATAATTCTGGGTCGCTCGTCTTAGGCACTTCACTGTCGTGTTTGGCCTTGTTGGCGAAGTAAGCATCACCCTGTATCTGGCTCAAAGCGGTTTTTGCCTTGTCCGCCAATTCCGAACGGGTGAGTGTCTTATCCCGCTCTTCGGCACGGCTGGCGCTCGCTGCCAGTTGTCGGGCCAGTGTGGAAATCGTCAGTGAGCCACCTTGGGTGCCCGATGTGCCCGAACTTTCCGTAGCGTCGGAAATCGGGTCGGTTGCCGAAGCCGCCTTGAATGCTGCCGCGTTGCCTATCTGGGCTGTGGAATACGAACTAATTGAGCCGATCATAACTGCCTCCGTGAGCCTAGGATCTAGCAATCCAGACCGATAATATCATAACGCCATAAATGACGACGGATTTTTAGGCGTCAATTCAGTGCATCGAAACTCCCTGCTGCCCAGCGGAGTTCTGCCCAAGGACGTGGCCAAAAACCTCGGCGTGTCCATTCCGATCTTATAACGCTGGATACCAGCCTCCGCGCATGCTTAGCGTACGATTTTTTCCGTTTTCTGAGACGACCCCCAGTACGTTCCATTCCTCGTCAGTGATGGTGATTTCCATAGGTGTCTTTCTCCTTGTGATGGAGCCTGGCTGCCTACAGCCCAAGCTCGCTATGCGAGCCGAGACGGACGAGTTGCAACACAGCGTCGTCCGGTTTGCGATAAATCAACACCAGGTCGGGCTTGACGTGGCAGTCCCGGTGATCCTTCCAATCGCCGGTCAGCGCGTGGTCACGGTGTTTCTCGGCCAGCGGTTGGTCGTTCGCCAAGTCGGTCACGATGGCGACGAAATCACTTGCCAGCGTCTGCCGATGCGGGCCTTTGGCTTCGCGCTTGTAGTCGCGTTTGAACTGGCCGGTCTGTTCAATCGTCCGCATTCAAGTCCGCCATCAAGTCCTCGACGGTAGCGAACGACTTCAGGCCGCCACGGCGCGCTTCCTTCATCGCCTCGATGGTGGTGGCGTTTGGCACCAACGGCTCGAACGGCAAGGCTTTCTCGCGGGCGACGCGGGTCAGCATGATGCGAAAGGCGTCCGACACGGTCAGCCCCATCGCCGCCAGCACGGCGGTGGCCTCTTCCTTGATGTGCTCGTCGATGCGGGCACGGACTACTGCATTTGCAGACATGGTTTGATCCTCCGGATTAATGAGCTACATTGTAGCCCATATTTGCACAGAGCGAAGTAGGCATACTTTGCCCGACATGTCGTAAAACAAATGTTTTGCGACATATCTGCAACAGTCCTATGCACCAACCTCTGGATGGCCTCAAAATTGTGGGTTGTGTCGCAATAAGCGGATCTGGTAAAGTTTGGTATGGACGATTTTCGCAAAAGCCTCATCAAAAGTACCCTCTGCAAGGTTCTTAAACGACTGCATTATCCGTTGACTTCAAGAACTGCTCATTGCCGACCATACCGATCTTGGTCACACCAAGACGCTGTGCCGAAGCCATCACCGCCGCTACCGACTTGTACGGCACCACCGCATTCGGACGCAGATGCACTTCCGGTTGATTCGGCTGTGCCGCCACTTCACTGAGCTTCGCTTCGAGTTCGTTGCGGCTCGCTACCGCCACACCGTTCCACAATACCGTACCGTCAAAGTCAACGTCGATATTGATCACGACCGGTGGTTCTGTCGGCTTACTCGGGGTGTTCGTCGGCATGTTCAGATTCACGGAGTGATTCTGAATCGGGATCGTGATGATGAGCATGATGATCAGTACCAACATGACGTCGATCAACGGCGTCATGTTCATCTCTATCATCACTTCAGGATCGGCGGAGGAGCTGCCGGAGCCTATTTGCATTCCCATATCTGGTCCTTTTCCTTAATTCCGTGGTGGCGGTTCGATCACGAACCCGACCTTGGTGATCCCGGCGCGCTGGGCAGTCAGGATGGTTTTGCCAACGAATTCGTAACGCACATTCTGGTCGCCACGAATATGGACTTCCGGTTGCGGTACTTTGACGGCTTCGACCTTGAGTTTGTCAAACAAACCTTCGGTGCCGCCTGGCAGCGGTCTCATACCGCCGTTCCAGTAAATGTCGCCGTCTTTGCTGATCGATACGGTGATGTTTTCTGGTTTGGTTTTGTAAATCTGGTTGCGTTCTGCCGGGAGCTTGAGTTTGACCGTGTCAGTAATCACCGGGGTGGTGATGAGGAAGATGATCAATAAGACCAGCATGACGTCGACCAGCGGGGTGGTGTTGATGGTGCTGTTGACTTCGTCTTCGCCATCACCATCGTTGCCGATTGCCATTGCCATAGTGTGTTCTCTTTCAGATTACACGCCGGTGCGCTGGGCTACCGGCGTTGTGACTTGAGTCTTTATTACCTGTGACTGTGTGTCTTGTGTGCCGTCTTATTTCTTGGCAACTTTGCTCATGCTGCCAGACAGAACGACGGAGTGCAGATCGCCTGCAAAGGAGCGCACTTCTTCCATCGCAGTTTTGTTACGGCGAACCAGGAAGTTGTAGCCCAGAACTGCTGGAACCGCCACTGCCAGACCGATCGCGGTCATGATCAGCGCTTCACCCACAGGACCCGCTACTTTGTCGATCGATGCCTGACCGGACATACCGATCGCTGTCAGCGCATGGTAAATACCCCAGACTGTACCGAACAGACCAACGAATGGTGCAGTAGAGCCAACAGTCGCCAGGAAGGCCAGACCATCTTGCAGACGGCTTTGTACTTTGTCGACAGCGCGTTGGATGGACATGGAGACCCAGGTGTTCAGATCGATTTGTTCCAGCAGGGCGCCTTCATGGTGTTCTGAGGCTTTGATACCGGAATCGGCGATGAAGCGGAATGGGCTGCCTTCTTTGAGTGCAGCGGAACCAGCTTGTACGGAAGCAGCTTTCCAGAATTTAGCAGCTTCTTTGGCCTGGCCGGAGAGTTTGACCTGGTCGATGATTTTGGTGATGAGGATGTACCAGCTGCCCATGGACATGATGACCATGATGATCAGTGTGCCTTTGGCAACGAAGTCACCTGTTTTCCAAAGTGCGTCTAAGCCGTATGGGTTTTCAATCACTTCTTTGGCTGGTGCAGCAGCGATGTCGCCGGCAGGGGCTGCAGGAGCAGCGGCGTCAGCAGCAGGTGCGGAAGCAGCAGGTGCAGCGGAGGCAGCAGCGGAAGCTTCTTGTGCGGAGGCTGGAGCGACGGCAACAGCGGCAGTCAATGCCAGGAGAGCTGCAGCCAGAAATGCGGAGAAACGGGTTTTCATTATGGTGCTTCCTTTAATAACAAATATAGAAGGTTGGTGTTGCTTACGACTGTTTTTGTTGTCACCTCATTCAGGTCTGTGTGGCCCTGGACGAGGATGACGTTTGTAATTCATGCTGTTTTCCGGGTAAAGCAGGAAGTCAGAGAGGTATAGCCGGGGACGCTGACTTCTTGCTTTTGCCTGAGATCCGGATTAATCCAGTTTCCACACGTACTGCACTTTCGTCCAGGTCTGTTGTGGTTTGCCATCGACGGTACCTGGTTTGTTTTTGCAGGAACCAGACAGCAATTGGGTACGGACAGCGTTATCGAGACCGCGGTAGCCACTCGATTTGTCGATCTTGACGTCTGCTACGGAGCCATCGGCGCCGATCAGGACGGAGAGAACGACGGTACCGGTTTCTTCATTGCGCAACGAAGCGCGTGGGTACTCGGGTTTGCAGCCAGCGACGTTGAAGTCGATGACGCCGGGTACGGTCACTGGGCCGGTTGCTTTCGGTGCTTCTGCCACAGGAGCCGGTGGTGCTTTGCTGAAGACCGGGTTTTCAGGTTTGACGTTGGATACGGCAGAGATGGTGTTCTGCGGCTGTACCTGTGGTTGCACCTGCACTTCCGGCGGCGGAATAAATGGTGGCGGTGGAGCCAGCAGTTTCGGCGGTGGTGGCGGTGGCGTATCTGGCGGTGGTGGCGGCGGCGGCACTTCTTCGACGATTTTTGTCTCTAAAGGCTTTTGCACGATTTCGATGAGCTGGGTACCCAGGCCATTGAGCAGTGCGTACACCAGCACTACGTGAAACGCTATGACCAGCCCTATGCCCAGGAACTTCTTGCCCGGCTCTTGCTGGCGATCTGAAAAATCCATTTCTTCCGAGTTTTGCTTCGCATCGTTGTGTGCGTCAGCAGCAGAGAAACGAGATTATGAAGCACTTCACTCTCACTGTCAACTCCCTTCACGCTTCAGATCCGCTTTTTCTGCCGGATGTAATTTTGCTGTCTCGCAATTCCAGTATTTACAAAGACAAAGGGATTCGTGCTTTACATACAAGACTGACACTACACTGAGAATAGCCGCACCGGAAATCTGGGCAGATGCATTAAACTATGTCGCTGACGAAAGCAGACACAGGCAATATGATGATTTGGGATCACCCACAACCGTTTACTCTGAAATTAACTCCTGCCAGTGACGATATAGATGGTCTTCAGCACACAAACAATGCTGTGTATGTTCAGTGGTGTGAAGTGATCGGCTGGGCTCATTCAGAACAATTAGGACTCAGCCTCAGCAACTATCAGGAATTGAATCGCGCAATGGCGATACGCCATGCTGAATACGATTACTTATTACCTTCAGTTATAGGCGACGAACTCATACTCGGCACCTGGATTGTTGCCAGCGATGGGAAATTGAACATGGAAAGACGTTTTCAATTAATCAGGAAAGCAGATCAGGCGATCATTATGCGCGCCTCATGGCATCTGGTTTGCATAGAAATCAGCACCGGCAAACCGAAGCGTATGCCACCGGAATTTTGCAACATCTATTTGCCGGCAGTCACAAAAATGGTTACCCATGGCAACGACACTAAATAAAATTATCAATTTCACATAAATTTACTTTTTACAAAAGTATTCTATGTAATCCTGAAAGAAATTGATGATCAAGAGCACTGCAGAGGTTTGCTATTGATCAAAACAAATTCTGGACGCAGTTGTTAGATTCAGTTCAGATATACGGATACGCTGCTTGGTGAAACGAATTTTATTTAAATTATTTCGCCCAATAACACACTGCTCACTACAGAAAACAATAAAAAGAGGACTCCCGACAACACAGATGCAGACAGAAACAGAAAAGTAACTGAATCGGCGCATATACCTCAGTAAACATTTTTTAAGGTTTTTTTATGTTGATTCACACACCGACAATGTTTTTGGTGATCGTAACGACCAGCTTTACACTGGCATTGGCAATCGCGTGGATTTCGTACCGCAAGAATAATGCCCTGTTTAATCCGCTGTTCATATGGTCATCAGCGTTGGCTCTTCATGGCGCAGCCTATTTATTATTCAGCGTGCGCAACAACATCAATGAAGCACTTTCTATTATTGTCGGTAATTCATTTCTTTCTGCTGGCTTTGCGTTGTTCGGGGAGGCACTTTACCGGTTTCACGATAAGCAACCAAATCGCTGGAGCTTATGGGCGCCGGTAGTATTTATCGCTATAAGTTTCAGCATACTGCTGGAACAACAGCAAATTCGTCTGGTTCTCAGCGCCCTCGTCTTCACCCTGCAAAGTGCGACGCTGCTGGTATTCGCCATAAAAATGCGGAGTATTACAATCGGACGAGGTCAATATATTATTGAAACAGGGCTGATCTCTGTCATTGCTGCGATGATGTTGCGAGAGGTCAGTTTTGTGATGGGAACGATCAAATTAACATCCATCGCAGAATCTAACTCTCTCCAAAGCTATACGTTTATAACGGTGCTGGCGAGTCTGCTATTACTCTCAATCGGGTTTGTCCTGATGACGCACGAATATGCAGAAAAACGGGCGTTGGATAATCAGGCCTTCACAAAATTCAGTAATAAGATACTTGATTTGCTATCACTCAACCGTCCTCTGGATGAGATTCTGAATGCGATCGTAAATGGTATTGAACAGCTGCATCCAGAAATGTTATGCAGCATCCTACTGCTTGATAAGCGGGGCAAATTTCTGCATCACATTGTCGCGCCCAGTCTGCCACAGTTTTACAATAATGCGATTCAAGGTGTTGAAATAGGCTTAGGCGTTGGCTCTTGCGGTACTGCTGCATACACCAAGCAACGCGTCATCGCAGAGAACATAGCAACGCATCCCTACTGGGCTTCCTACAAAGAACTGGCGCTGAAAGCAGGACTGGCTTCATGCTGGTCGCAGCCGATATTATCCTCAAATCAGCATGTACTTGGAACGTTTGCCATTTATCACAGGCAAGAACATGCACCTGAGAGTAATGATATTGAGCTTATCGAGGCAGTTGCAAAACTAGCCAGCGTTGCTATTGAACGCAGTTCCGCCTTAGAGCAACTCAGAGAAAGTGAAAAACATTATCGCTTGCTCATCGAAACTGCGAACGAAGGTATTTGCGTCATCAACGACAGCATCTTGCGTTACGCCAACCCCAAGCTCTGCGAACTGACCGGGTATGACGCAAACATACTGACAGACAAATCTATTATCGACGTCGTTTATCACGAAGATCAGGCGATGGTTCTGGAGAATCAGAAGAAATTACGCCTTACAACAGTCAGCGATCTGAAATATGCCATTCGCATTTCGACCAGACACCGGGGCGTTCGCTGGTTTGAATTAAGTAGTGTTGCGTTCGATTGGCACGGTGAGAATGCCAGCCTGAATTTTCTGACAGATATACATGATCGCAAGCTGATGGACGAAAAAATTCAGCAACTCGCCTATCTCGATACACTGACACAGCTACCTAACAGACGTTTGCTGATAGAACATCTGGTAATCATCCCGAAAATTAACAGACGCTAAAAGTAGAATTTTCTCGTATGATCAACGCAGGAGATTCTTGATGAAAACATCCAAATTCAGTGACAGCCAGATACTGGCTACCAACGGATAATGCAGTCGTTTAAGAACCTTGCAGAGGGTACTTTTGATGAGGCTTTTGCGAAAATCGTCCATACCAAACTTTACCAGATCCGCTTATTGCGACACAACCGGCGTTCAAGCGCTAATGCGTCAGCTTGAGCTATACCCTATCCCAAAAAGTCGGAACGGTTCACTGCCCGAAGAAGGTCTTCATACGAGTACATGAACCACTCCTAAAAGGAGTCCAAGATTTTATCCGCCCCCCCCCCTTGGTCAATATTGAGTGCACGCCAACACGCTTGAACTTCACGTCAGACCTCAAAGTCAACCCGCTTGCGGACATCTAGGCCTGATTTGCTCGTCAGCCACTCAATGAGGCTCTGAACGTCAAAAAATCTCGTGAGATGGTCAGGCAATGTCGCCTTGCTGGGAATATCGCCCCCAAATCCAACCGCCAATTGCTTGGCGAGTTCGGGCAGATCAATCTTGTCGACGGTGTAGATGGTGGATACATCGCCTCCAAACGAGCTTTGCGCTGCTTCACTGTGGTCGTATAGCTCGACCTCGATATCTCCGTTGTCCATGACTCGGACGAATCCAGACGTTCCGCGCAGTGCCCCCCTGTATGTTCAACCAATGTCCTTCGCGCGCCTTGGGGGCGGTTATTACACTCCCCGGCCTTGCAGCATAGGCCTCATCAAAGGCAGCAAGCATCTGGTGGCTGACCTTCGGCAAACCATCGACCACCTGCTTGGCCCAATCAAAATACTCTTGTCGCCGCGCCAGAGGCCAGTCGGCAGGCGGGGCCGCTGCGATATCCCGAAGGTTGCAGGTCTTGTCTGCCAACTTCACCAATGCGGCTCCTAGGCTCTTGTGGGGCGCATGCTCCACTTGCAGCTCTTTGCGCCGACTCTTTGGGAGCGCCTTATCATCCGTAACTTCCATAACGATGCTCGTCACCGCATCACCGAACCGCTCACGTAGTTCGACTTCGCTGGTCTCGGTGTCCTCCAACGTGTCGTGAAGAATGGCAGCACGCAACACATCCAAGTCATCTACTGCGCCAACGGTCGCCAGCATGTGGGCTAATGCAATCGGGTGATCGGTTGCGCGGCAAACCTCGTCCTTCAGGGCGGGGTCAAGAGCGCGGACGGCGAAGCCGTCCGGTTTGGTGCGTCTAGTGTGGTGTTTGCTGCTGTTCGATGTACTGCCGGATAACGGCAATCGGTGCGCCACCGCAGCTACCGGCAAAGTAGGAAGGCGACCATAGCGCACCGCCCCATAGCTTCTTGCGGATGCTCGGGTAGTTCTTCTTCCGAATCATGCGGCTGGAAACGCCTTTTAGGCTGTTGACCAGATTGGAAACGGAAACCTTGGGCGGGTAGTTCACCAGCAAGTGTACATGGTCATCCTCGCCGTCGAACTCCACCAGCTCCGCTTCAAAGTCCCTGCAGACGCTGGCTAACATGGGGCGCAGGTCGTCAAGAATCTCTTTTGTGAAGACTTCGCGGCGATATTTTGTCACAAAGACCAAATGCACGTGCATCAGGAAAACGCAGTGTCTTCCGTGTCGGATATCGTTGTCATTGCTCATAGACCAAACTATAATTGAAGTATGCAACGCTTACAAGCCTACAAATACGAACTGATGCCCAACGGCGAACAAGAGCGCGATATGCGCCGCTTCGCCGGGTCATGCCGGTTCGTCTACAACAAAGCGCTGGCAATGCAGCAGGAGAACCACGAGGCGGGCAACAAGTTCATTGGCTACGTCGCCATGGCGAAGCAATTGACCGGGTGGCGCAATGGTCCTGACACACCTTGGCTGAAGGAAGCGCCGTGTCATCCGCTGCAACATGCCTTGAAGGACTTGGAGAAGGCATACAAGAATTTCTTCGAGAAACGCGCCGACTTTCCAAAATTTAAGCGCAAGGGTAGCGGTGATACTTTTCGCTACCCCGACTCGAAACAGATCAAGCTCGATCAGGGTAATGGCCGCATCTTCCTTCCCAAGCTCGGCTGGCTGCGTTACCGCAACAGCCGCGATGTGCTGGGCGAGGTGCGCAATGTCACCGTGAGCCAATCGGGCGGCAAGTGGTTCGCGTCGATTCAGACGCAACGCGAAATCAAACAGCCGCTGCCAACCGCGACGACGGCCATTGGCATCGATGTCGGCATCTCCCGGTTTGCCACGATGAGCGACGGTGCTTTCATCGGGCCGCTCAACAGCTTCAAGAAACATCAGCAACGCCTTGCGCGCTACCAGCGCCGCATGAGCCGCAAAGTCAAGTTCAGCAGCAACTGGAAGAAGGCGAAGGCCCGCGTCCAGAAGATTCATACCCGTATCGCCAATGCCCGGAAAGACTTCCTGCACAAGACCACAACGACGATCAGCCAAAACCACGCGCTCGTATGCATTGAGGATTTGCAGGTACGGAACATGTCCAAGTCTTCCAAGGGCAACAGCGAACAGCCAGGCAAGATGGTGAAGCAGAAGTCCGGCCTGAACCGCTCCATTCTCGATCAGGGGTGGGGTGAATTCAGACGTCAACTGGCGTATAAGGTGGCTTGGCACGGCGGTATGTTGCTGGCCGTGCCGCCGCACCACACCAGCCAGACATGTCCGGCTTGCGGCCATGTGTCGAAAGATAATCGGCAAACACAAGCAAAATTCCTGTGCGTCGATTGCGGTTACGAAAATCACGCCGATATGGTCGGTGCGATCAATATTTTAGAGGGTTGTGTCGCAATAAGCGGATCTGGTAAAGTTTGGTATGGACGATTTTCGCAAAAGCCTCATCAAAAGTACCCTCTGCAAGGTTCTTAAACGACTGCATTATCCGTTAGAGGAAGGCCCACCATCTGCAACGCGCGGGCCATTCCCACTTCCTTGATCTTGCGGGCCTTGGCAAACCGGCGTTTGAGGTTGACATGCTCGAAGGCTGCGAGCGGGCTTTCGATGCCGTGTCGCTCGCAGTCACGCGCAAGCTGCTTGGCGTCGAATTGGCCCCAGCTCCCCCAGGTTGCGCCCTGAGCCTGATGCCGTTGGGCGAAGCTGGCCAGCCGTGCCGCGACCGCTGGAAACAACTCAGCACCGTCCACGTCGGCCTGCTGGATGTTGGTGAGCTGCCGACAAAATGGGGTGAGTTGAGGCCACACCACCGGGCGCACCAGCGCCTGAAACTGGTCGAGTACGGTGCCCTCAGCCGTGGCCCACACCGCGCCGATCTCGATGATCTCCATGTCCATTGTTGGGAGGCCATCGCCCTCGTCGCAGGTGGCCTCAAGGTCGATGACGAGGATTGGCTGCAAGCCTGCGTTTCCATCGTTGGCTTGCAGGTCTGCGAATAACCCATCCACCGTTGTCAAACTCTGTCCGTTGCCGGATTCCAGTTCGGCAATCGCATCAAGGGTCGTTTGCTGCCCCTCCTCTCCCGGCCCGACCTCCCGTAGCCGTCGCTCCAAGCGGTCACGTAGCCGAGGCAGGTTGATGATCCAGCCGCGCCGCACCGTCTCGGCGGACTCCAGCAGCTCGGAGGGATGAACAGCGAAGTATGCATCGGCGGCCTGAGACAGGCGCTGACGGGCGTCATGCAGGTGTCGGCCCAGGATCATTCCGGCTACGCGACAGACGTTCGCTTCCGCTGGCGTGCGCGGCGAGTCCAGAGCGCCAGTCGCGATCATGGCGCAGCATTTCAGCATCGCGGCTTCGTTGTCGCGGGCTGTCATGGGATGCGCCTCTGAGCGATTGCTGGTGGCATTTTTCCGATTTGCATCTCTGACACTGGTGGCCACCAGCGACCGGCTTTCGCGTGCGCAATGTGGCCGGGTGTTAGCTGGATCGCATCGAGGTATGAGGACTGCCACCAATCGACCCACTGCATCAAGTCAGCGCAGGACGCGCTACGCGCGACCTGCGGAATGGTCAGCACGTCAGCTATCGCGTCGGCCACGGCCAACGCGGCGGTCATGTTGCCAACGGCCGCCGTGAGGCGAACGCGCGCCGAAGGCGCGGACAGGCCAAGATTGCTGTCAGTGACCACCAGCTTGTCCCGGTCAGTCTCGGCCCAGCCTTCGGGCTGGTCATCGACGGCGATCCAGTCAGTGATGCCCGCGCGATCCACGTAGCGGCGGATTTGCTGGTAGCGCGTGGACGTGTCCCACCATGTGTCTCTGCCCAGAGGGCGGTGCTCTTCGTCGGTAGCCATCCCCGAGTGCCAAGTGGCTCCAATAACCCGCTGCTTCAACTCGGCAGGCAGGTAGTCTCGGGCGCGGGCGTACCGCAGCTCGCGCGCCCAGCTCGTACTCAGAACGATGCGAACATGCTGCGCGCAGGCCAGCGCGTCCACCAGGTAGCCAGCCCACATGAATAGCTCGCCATCGGCGCGCAGCACAGGCCGTCCGCGCTCCAGGTAGGCCGCGTCGGGGTGGAGCACCCCATCGAAGTCGAGAAAGAGGATCACGGAGTCACCTCGATCCCCAGCGAGCGCATCAATGCCCGTTCGCCTTCCGACACGGCTGGCCAGTCGATCCTGGCCAGCGCCGACTCGTAGATGTACCGACACGCTCGCCCGTCCAGCCTCGTCGCTTCGGTGCGCCCTTGGGCCAGCGAGGCAAGCACAGGGAAGTCGGCCAACCGATACAGCGCGTGCATTGCGGCGGGATCGGTCATGGTTGCAGGCCCTCCGCCCGGCTGTCGCGGTGCCAGCTACCCATCACCCACTGTTGCCAGTCGGTCAGCCATGCGCAAGGGCCTACGTCCGGCACAGCGGGGGCTGCACTGCCACGCAGTGCCTGCTCGAACTGGTGACGCCAAGGTGCTGGAATGTCAGCCAGTGCGATGTAGGCGTAGGCGGTGCTGGTGCCCATGTGGCGCACGGGCACGGCTGCAATCAGCTCGTCGTGTGTCATGGTTTCGCGGCGACGTGGAGTAGCGGCAATGTCTGGTGCCTGACCGCCGCTTGTTGCGAGCCGGGCGCGAGCATCGGCCGCGATCTCGTCGCCGGTCGGCAGGACATCGGCGAGCACGTCGAGCAGCGACTGCCCTCCCCTTCTGTCCAGATGCCGGGCCTGCATCCCGAAGGCCTGCGGCCCATCGAAGTCGCAGCGCTTGCTGTCACCCACGAAAACCGTCTCGGCCGGAGCGCAGCCCAGCTCGGCGCACGCGAGCCGGTACATCGTCGGGTGTGGCTTGGCCACCCCGACCTCATACGACAGCACGTAGGCGTCCAGCTCGGGCACGAGGCCGCGCACGGCCGCGCCGTACTCATAGGCGAGGTTCGAGCACACCGCCAAACGCAGCCCTGCTGCCCGTGCCTTGGCGAGCACGTCCGCCACCTCGGGGAACAGGCGCAGGCCGGACAGCTCTTCGGCCAAGTCGGGCAGCATCAGGTCGAGGTTGTCCCCCGCGCCAATCTCAGTGGCGAGGGTCGCCAGCGGCACATTGCGGGTCAGGCAGGCGAGCCGATCCACCGGCCGCCCGTCCGCATCCACGAGGCTGCCATAGGGGGCCGTGCGCGTTGTGTAGCGGATCAGTGTGCCGAAGGCGTCGAAGATGATGGCTTTGGTTGTTCTCATATATGTATATACCTACCTATATACATACCTACTCGAACAACTCGCGCTCGAACTCGACGCCAGCCACCACCAGCGGCTCGCCGCTGGGCCAGCGCTTGGGCGGCTGGTGATCGCTGATGACCTGCACGTCGGCAACGGATAATGCAGTCGTTTAAGAACCTTGCAGAGGGTACTTTTGATGAGGCTTTTGCGAAAATCGTCCATACCAAACTTTACCAGATCCGCTTATTGCGACACAACCTCTAGAGGTGCGAATGCATCGCGCCCTTTTTTTTGTTATAAAACTATGTTGATTATCCTAATAATCAACATAGTAAAATTAGTTCATTTTTGAGCTATACTTTTTCCGAGGTAAATGTCGCAGGGTCTCTTTTCCCTTGAAAATCAAACACTTAATTTCGAAATTCACTTAACTCTGAATTTTGTTCAGCTAACTCTGAATTTTTCTGTTGTGTAGGTTCTCAAAATTCCTGCAAATATTCTCATATGGTGCAAAAATTTCGAATAAACAACTGGAGACATGGAGGCAGTCAAAGTTAACTACAATCAAGATCCTATTTTTATAATCGAAAATGTAAAATTCATACAATCATTCTATTGTTTGTGGAAATCAAATCTTCAAATTTTATTGAGCTGAGATTGAAAATCCTTGTGTCGGTGGTTCGATTCCGCCACGGCTACCAAGAACATCCTTGAGGAAACGCCGGTCCATGCAGATCGGCATTTTTGTTTCCGGCGCAATGCGCCCTTGTGTCCGGCCTATTTCCGGTGTCGTCCCTCCATCGAACTCGCTCCTTCACTTCTCCCTCCTTCTCTCATCCGAGACCGACTATGAGATCAAATTTAATTGGCTAGGCTGCGCAGCGATACTCCTGTCAAACGGCGTATAGTTATGCAATCTATGACGGCCGCCACGAGCAAGACATGCCCACAGAAATCGATCCCATCAGTTCACTCGCATTTTCAATTTCTGCCAACAAAGGAGTTTATGCGCTTCTACTAGGGTCCGGTGTTTCCCGCTCATCAAAAATTCCAACCGGTTGGGAAATTACATTGGACCTAGTACGAAAGGTCGCAGCATTGCGAGGTGCGGAATGCGAACCTGATCCATCAGCATGGTATTTTGCGACGTTTGGGAAACAACCAGACTACTCTGAACTACTTGATGTGTTGTGTAAGAGCCCTGCAGAACGCCAGCAGCTTGTCCGAGCATATTTGGAGCCCTCAGATGAGGAGCGGGCTGAAGGGGATAAACAACCCACGCCAGCGCATCGGGCCATCGCGAATCTTGTAAAGGCTGGCTTCGTCCGCGTAATTCTGACGACAAATTTTGACAAATTGACTGAACTTGCTCTACATGACGTTGGCGTCGTTCCTACAGTCTTAAGTTCTGTAGATCATATTGCAGGTGCTTTACCGCTCGTACACACAGCTTGCACAATTATAAAAATTCACGGCGATTACCTTGACACTCGGATTCGAAATACAGCCAGTGAGCTTGCGGAGTATCCAGAGGAATTCAAGCACCTGCTTGACCGCGTATTTGATGAGTACGGCCTAATTGTTTGTGGATGGTCTGCTGAATGGGACGATGCGTTGCGCGCCGCGCTTGTTCGCGCACCCTATCGGCGGTTCTCGACGTACTGGGCGACTCGCGGTGATCCTGGCATACAAGCGCAAGACCTGATTAAACGCCGAGCCGCACATATCGTTCCAATCGGCGGCGCGGACGCTTTTTTTTCAAAGCTAGGCGAATTGGTAACCATACTTGAATCATTTTCTCAGCCGCATCCCTTATCTACAGCCGCCGCCGTCTCCAGCTTGAAAAAGTATCTATCTGAAGAGAAATATGCCATTCAGCTTGACGACCTTGTGTCAGAAGAGACGAATCGAGTTCTCAATGTTATACATGGTCAAAAATTCGACATGAGTCAGCGCGACCTAGATAGCAAATCGCTGGGTGATCGCGTCTATGCTTACGAAGCTGTATCAACGACGCTGGTTGAAATGGCGGCCGTCGCTGGCTATTGGGCAAAACCAGACCAGTTAAAACCTTGGTTGCGATCCATCGCCAAGATCGCACAACGCAAGCATGACAGTGGCTTGACGGCGCTTATCGAATTTCAAAGATACCCAGCGTGCTTAATCGCTTATGCTTTGGGACTAGGAGCAGTCGCCTCAGGAAATCTAAACGTCCTTCGCGAACTATTTTCCATTAGAATTGTAAAGGAACACCGGAATGACGTACTTGCTGTCGTCGCCCTCAATCCGATTGCAATGTTTGAGCGTGGCACGGCGACCGCAAAGCTCCTTCCAGGAAAAGAACGTCACTATCTGCCATTAAACTCATGGCTTGAAGACTATTTTGCTCCGCTTGGCGATCGCCTTTTTCAGAGCGATCAAGAATATAGAAATGGCTTTGACGAGCTGGAATTCCTTTGGTCGCTCGCGTATGCCCATTCGATACGTGCCAACGACTGTCATTTTTGGGTTCCGTTTGGAAATTTCTTTTATCGCTCGGACAAGTATAGCCAGCTCATGAAGGAGTTTCGTGATTCGCTTACGGAGGCAGGGGACCAGTCGCCCTACGTCCTGTCCTCAATCTTCGGAACGTCGGCTCAGCAGTGCGTGGAGATTCTAGACAAGATTGAACCAGTTGCTGTCGAATGGAGTCGCCATCGCTGGTAAGGCGCGGCACGCAAGCAAGACAAAAAATGATCGGACGAGGTAGCGACATACAAACGGTATTTAATCAGCCACTCTTTAATATTTTTTTGTTGAAGAGAGTTCGTGAATTTTGTGATAAGTGACAATTGCGATAGTCATTTCAACCAACTGTCAACAACGTAGTGAGATAACGATAGTTTATTTTTGGGTGTGGCTTGGTAAACACTTGATTTGACGGGTATAGTTGAATGAAGTATTGATGACATGTAGGAGGACGTGTAAGAAATTCTGTGTGTGCGGGGCCGGGTTTTAGTTAATCGCGTTGGTGAAGCGTTCGCCAAACATGATGGCAAACTGATTGGCCGCCAGCTTCCAAGTGCGCAACGGATAATGCAGTCGTTTAAGAACCTTGCAGAGGGTACTTTTGATGAGGCTTTTGCGAAAATCGTCCATACCAAACTTTACCAGATCCGCTTATTGCGACACAACCAATTCATCGACTGACCGAATCCCATCCCACAAAGGAAAAACTATGCCAAGCCTGACCTTGAACCGCGCCGACATCGAAAAATTCGCCGCATTTATCAACGCTCACGCGATCAAGCAAATTTTCATCGCCAAGGATCATGGCGCCTATGTCGGCGCCAGCATCGGCGAAAAAGCGAACTGCATTTTCTACTTCGCCGGATGCGACCCCAACAAAGACAAGGATTACTACGACACGTCGCACTCCAAATTTGGTGGCGATGATTTTGGCGAACACCTCGACGCGAAAGCTGTCACTACCGCAGCCGCAGATGGACGCGTGAAGTCGCTGAAATTCACGATTACGGCGACGACGATGAAAGTCGAGTGCTTCCGCTGATCTTTGTGGCCGGGAACTGTTTTGGCAATTCCCGGCCGTTGGCAGCTGCATGGCAAAGGTGATTTAGGGCGCTGAAGTGACTTTCGCGCGCGAAAGTAGGGGCAACATCCAGACTTCGGCCCGGCAAACTTACCGTCACGCTGTCGAGGTCAGCCGACTCCGCAGTTGACGATTCAATTTCACGAACTTACCATACATGGTTGACATGCCATACATGCAGATCTATACTGGTATCTTCGAACAGGAGGCAATATGACTGCGGTTTTCAAATCCAAGGCAAGGGGGCCAGCCGGTGCCGAATTGTTCGGCCAATTGGGCGCACTCTTTACCAGTCCGAAAGTGCCGACGACTCGCCGTGTCTCGGCGGAGCTTCAAAAATCACTCTCGAGATTGCATGGCCGAGTCAGCCTGGAAGAATTGATAGCGCTGCGGGAGACTGTGCGATCGCTTGCTTTGTTCATCGACAAAATTGAGCCTGATGCATCGGAAGCAGCGCCAGACTTTGAGACGGCTAATTTGGCGGCCGCTCGCAAAGAAGATGAGATCGCGGCGCGAGCACTGCGAACAGCGCAGACCCATTCGCGCGAGACCATGAGCACCTCGGAGTCCGTACGCGAAGGCGATGCTTTGATCGCGCAGGCCAGCGCCAAATCGAATGCGACGGTGGCCAGCAGAATCGCCAATGGCGAATTCCTTACATCGGGGGAGTTGCAGCGGCTGCTCGACATTAAGCGGGCCTCGATCAGCGGCGCCGTCAAAGCGGGACGGATGTTTGCCGTCGTCGGGCCTTCAGGAGACAATTACTACCCCGCCTACTTCGCCGATGAGACCCTTGATCGCCGAGCACTGGAAAAGGTGTCGAAGACACTTGGTGCATTGCCAGCCTTGTCCAAGCATCACTTCTTTACTGCTCGGTCGACCTTGCTCGGAGCGACCCCGCTAGAGACATTGCGCAAAGGTCGTGTGAGTGATGTACTGACCGCAGCTGCCGCCTTCGCGGAACGGTGAAATGGCCCATACTTCAAGACTAACCGCGCCGTCCAAGCATCTGAGCACTGTCAAACTGGATATTGAATACGTTGATCCTTCAGCCCTGGTGCGCGTCTCGCGCCATGACACCGGTGAGCCATACTTCGGACGCAGTGGAGGGTGCCGGTTTGATGACCCGCTCAAGTCATTCGGCACGTGTTATCTCGGATTCAATCTTACTGTGGCTTTTGCCGAGTCCGTACTACATGACCTATCCCCCGTCCGCGGCGGGTTCCGCGTACCGGTCACTGAGGTTTCCGGTCGATTCGCGTTAGCGTTTAAAGGGCCAAAACTTAAATTAGCCAAACTGTACGGCACATCACTGTTACGGTTGGGCGGCAATGGCGAACTGAGCGGGACCGCACGGTACCGCCTGCCGCAGGCGTGGTCTGCAGCCATCGAAGCGCACCCGGATGCGGTGGATGGCTTTTTGTATATGTCCCGCCGTGTCAACAATGAGCTGGCCGTGGTGTTATTTCATCGCCCCGGCAGTGCCCCCTCGCCGATGATGCTGCAGCACGCTGTGCAGTTGCATCACCATACCAGCTTCGTTGACGTCATAAATGATCTTGGAATAACGCTGACATAGCTATGGCGGGCCTGCCACGGTCCCTGAGCCGCGCGACATTTTCCAGTACTGAAGTGACTTTCGCGCGCGAAAGTAGGAAGGTCTGCCCCAGCTGCCGTCGCCGGTGCAACCGGGGCGGGGCAAGCACCAGGGCATCTATGGAAAATACACCGCCGGACACACTCCCGCATCGGTGCGGGGCGTCGCACGATCATAGTGTGATTAGCGGAAACTGTTCAGCAGATATTGCAACTACCATGAAATCTATGTATCTTGGCCAAGAGGCAACAATCACGTTATCGAATTGGCAAATCTTTTCTCTATTAGAATTTTTCTATGTTCACTCAGTTGTGAAGGTCAGTAAATATGTTCGGATTTTTTAAGCGGCAAAAACCTAAATCGCATATCGTTCAGCAAATTGAATTAAAGGGCCTCGATCAAGTTGCTAGCGACATTGTTGGCGGGTTGATGCGGCAACTGAGTAAGACTGGGTATATGTTCAATTTCATTCTTGCCGAGCTGGATGGCGCATCTATGGGAAATGACAAGGCGAAGAAATTTGCCCAAGAAAGCGGCATCCCTGAGTCAGAATATAAGGGGGCTCATTTGTACGAGCATCCGTTGATCGACGGTCCCAACGGGGCGAAAACGCTGATGGATGCAGCTTGTTTATCGATGCTGGACCAACCCCAGCTTATGGTGGATTTTCGGCTTGCAGTGCTGGACAAATTGATGCGTCAGGTTGAAGTCGGGAAGTACAACGATGATTGACAGCGGTAGAAACGCAGTCAACAAAAGGGAATTATCAGCCCGCCGACAGAGAGAGATCAGTGGTTGTGTCGCAATAAGGTAGAACGGACAAAAAATGTGGCGAGAGTCCGGAAAATTAAAAAGCTAAACTATAAAACTGTTCAGCTTTGGACAAAGGCTGACCTTTGGAGGCAACGGATAATGCAGTCGTTTAAGAACCTTGCAGAGGGTACTTTTGATGAGGCTTTTGCGAAAATCGTCCATACCAAACTTTACCAGATCCGCTTATTGCGACACAACCCTGCGCCGCGCTGCGCACCCTCAGCAGTTGCTGGACGCCTGAACCCTTGACACCCACCTGAATGCAAGACACCTCACCCGCCTTTTCCTCACCGTGCCTGGTTTCTGATGGTTTTGGCGTTGCCTTTGGGCAGCGCGTCATTCTGGCGGAGCTGGATTTCTCCTTGCCACCCCAGGGAGTCACTGCGCTGCTGGGGCCGGTGGGCTCGGGCAAATCCACGCTGCTGCGCACGCTGGCCGGCCTGAACGACGCGCACCCGCGTTTTCAGCACTGGGGCCAGGTTCTCTACCAAGGCCAGCCCCTGGGGGCCGCGCCCCGCCCGCGGCTGGTGCAACAACATGCGCGGCTCATGATGGCATCCACCCTGGATGCGCTGGCCGAGCATGTGCGCACGCGCCTGGGCCTGGCCCCTGGCGAACTGCGGGCCTGGTGCGCTGCGTATGTCGAGCGCATGGGTTTCCCAGAGCTCACCCCATTGCTGGGGCAGCCCACCATGGAGCTCTCGCCCCTGCACCAGCGCGCCGTGGCCATCCTGCGCGAGGCAGCCGCAGCCCCCGCGCTGCTGCTGGTGGACGAGCCCACCGCCGACCTCAGCGACTACGAGGCCTATCTGCTGCTGGAGCTATTGCGCAAGGTGGGCGAAGCAACCGCCGTGCTGCTGGTGCTGCACAACCAAAAGCACGCCCACCAGGCCGCCCAGCACATGCTGCTGCTGGCCGGTGGCCGCGTGCAAGAGGCCCGCGCGATGGAGGACTTCCTGCTGGCCCCGCAGTCCGCCGCAGGCCAGCAGTTTGTGGCCACGGGCAGCTGCGCCCTGCCCGCCCCCGATGCCGACCCCACCATGCTGGCCGACGACGCACCCCTGCCGCCGCCGCTGCCGCCCGCAGCCCTTGCGGCGGTGTCGACCACGGCCCTGAACACCGCAGACGATGCGGCAGATGCCCCGCCCTGCGCCCCGGCCAGCCGTGGCCCCAACGGCTTCGCCTGGCTGGTGCCGGGGCGCTTGGCAGGCACCCCCATGCCGGGGGTGGTCAACGCCATCGGCCACGACCTGGCCTTGCTGCGCCGCTGCGGCATCACCACGCTGATCACCCTGACCGAAAAGGGGTCGTCTCAGAAAACGGAAAATAAAGCACGCTAAGTGTGCACTGAGGCGGGAACGCTCATTGCAACGCCTTTGCTAAGGCTGATCCGATTCTGGACACCGCCTGGTTGCTTGCCGACATAGACGCTGCGGTTTGGGTGATGTAGATCGCCACAATGACGGCTGAACGCTTGGGCGGCCAGACAACGGCGATTATGGAACGTGATCCGTGACCACCTGCTCCCGACTTGTCCGCAATTTGCCAATCCCTCGGCAAGCCAGCGCGTAGCAAGGCATCGGCAACTTGATCCCCGAGCATCCATTGTGTCAGTTCGTTCCGAGCCGGAGCGGAGAGGACACCGTCGAGCAACAGTGTTTGCAGGCTCCGCGCTGCCGCAATTGGCGTTGTCGTGTCGCGTGCATCCCCCGGCGTGGCCTCGTTGAGTTCGGGTTCTCGCCGATCCAGGCGTGTCTTATCGTCACCGATAGACCGCATGAACGCGGTGAATGTCCGTGCCCCGCCGATTGCATCCAACGCCAAATTGGCCGCTGTGTTGTCACTGATACTGACGGCGGCCCTGCACAGCTCACGCAGGGTCAGCGTGCCGCCAGGTGGCACCCTTTCCGTCACGGGTGAGTATGTGACCAGCGCTGTGCGCTCGATCGGTATCGCCTGCTCCAGGTTCAGCTTGTGGCGGTCGGCCTGGGCCAGAACGGCCGCGCAGGAAAAGGCTTTATGCGTGCTGTTCAGCGGGAAGCGTTCGTCGCCACGATGCTGCCACGTCAGGCCGGAATCCGTATCGATCACCGCCACTCCGACCCTAGCCTGAAGCGTGGTCTCCTCTTGGGTTACAGCGAGGTCGAGGATTCCCGTATCCATGGCATATGCGGATGTGCAGATGAGGCCAACACATCCGAGTATCGCCACAGGGACAGAGAGAAAATGACATTGAAATTTCATAAGCATTAGATTTGTAGCGACGCCGGCACCCAGCGATACAGCGTCGGAATCGACACGCCGAGGTTCTTGGCCACGTCCCGCGGCGGCACGCCGCTAGCCAGCAGCTTCTTGGCCGACTCGATCTTGCTGTCGGTCATCTTCGGCTTGCGGCCGCCTTTGCGGCCGAGCTGCTTGGCGACTTCCAGCCCGGCGCGGGTGCGCTCGACGGTCAGCTCGCGCTCCATTTCGGCAAGGCTCGCCATGACGTGGAAGAAGAACCGCCCGGATGGTGTGCCGGTGTCGATGGAGTCGGTGAGGCTCCTGAACTGGACACCGTGCTTGTGCAGATCGCCGACCAGATCGACCAGTTGCTTGACCGACCGGCCCAGCCGGTCGAGCTTCCAGACGACCAAAGTATCGCCTTCGCGCAGCATTTCGAGCGTCTTGGCCAAGCCAGGCCGGTCTGCCCGCGTGCCACTCACCTTGTCCTCGAAGACCTTTTTACATCCGGCCTTGCTCAAGGCTTCGCGTTGCAGCTCCAGGTTCTGATCCTGCGTCGAGACGCGCGCATAGCCAATCAACATGGCTTGTCTCGCGCCCGGTCGATGCGTTCCTGCATCGCCTGCATCACTTCTTCGTGGGTGTACGATCTGGCGTTGGCGTCGGTGGCTTGCCGCAGGGCTTCCTCAACCTCGCGCGTCATCCGCTCGTAATCCTCCGGCCACAGCGCTTGCTCCATGCGCAGCGACGCCTGACCCAGCAGGTGCAGCAGGCTGAACAGCCGCATGTCGTTGGTGGCGACGATGCGCTCCCGAATCTGCTCCTGAATAGCTTCGCTAGCCCGATGCGCTTGTGGTGTGGCAGTCCCCTCGTAGTCAGCGGGGAATTCCGCTTCCTCGGCAATCCTTGCCCAGGCGCTGGCCAGCGCCTCGATGGTTGACGTGCTCATTTCCGCCGCTCCTGTGCTCTTTGGCGAATCAACCGGCCAAGGGGCCTCGACGCGAAAACCAGCAGCATCACGCCTATCGGATACCAGGTCGAGAAGACCACCAAGGCATCGAAGGCTGGCCGTCCGGTGTTGGTAGGCAGTACGGCGGTCACAGCCATCAACCCGCCGACCGTCCAGATGATGCGCCACACGTAGGGCATCACGCGGGGCACGTAGCCGTCATCGAAAGCGGTCTGGTAGTAGCGGCGCAGGCCGCGCTCGGCAAGCGCCTGGCGCTGCCGCTCCGACAGCGCATCCGTCCGGCCATACCAGCGCCGGAATGGTGGACAGCGCAGCAGCAAAGGGGTGAAGAGGATCATCACCGCCACGATCGCGACACCCCACGCCATGACGGCGCCGGCATCGGGCCGCTTGGCGTTCTCGATCACGGGCGCGAAGACGCCCGGAGCACCGATCATCCAGAACAGCGCAATGTGCTGATGGAAGGAGAGCTTCATTTGCTCATCCACTTGCGCAGCAGGCGCTTTTTCAGGGAGGCGCGTTCTTGCGGGTTGCGTCCCTTGTGATTGGCGATGCGATCCGCCGTGGCGGCCTGGCGCTTGACGGGCCAGTAGGAGCGGCCATCCTTGCCCATCGACCAGACGCTGCTGGCCTGGTTTTCCAGCAGGGGCAGATGGGCGCTCAGGGCGGTTGTGTCGCAATAAGGTAGAACGGACAAAAAATGTGGCGAGAGTCCGGAAAATTAAAAAGCTAAACTATAAAACTGTTCAGCTTTGGACAAAGGCTGACCTTTGGAGGATGGTTCTTTCTTTTTGCGAGGTTTTTTCGTGGTCATCGTATCGGTCATGGCAAATCCCTTTCGGTATTATTTCATGACCCCGGTTCACACAGAAATTCTTACAGGCTCCTTATATTTGCGCAATGCAAAAAACACTAAGCGTCCAAATGTTGTGTTTACGTGAAATGAACTGGGATTATAGTTACTAATGTACATGACTCAATTAAGCGAGTCATGTACTCCTCTTCTCGCAGCACTCAGCCTATCTCGCTCATTGCAGGCAACACTGTAACGAACATCCAGCACCACCTACGTTAAGCCAACAATTAGCAGTCAGAAAGAACCGCAAACATTGCATTAACCGTTTCATGTTAGTGGAATCCCTGCAGAAGACGCACGATAACGCTGAAATGCCCGTTAATTTATCCAATCAGCTAACGTCCGAAACGACTATTGGCAATCTTCTACAGAGACCTACATTGTAAGTATAAATGATAATTTGTACAATTTTATTAAAATTGCCAGGAAAGTCTTGTCAGCGCCAGCAAGTATCTTTTCGATGTTATCGACTATCGATCTCACTCCATAACTCGATCAAATCAACATAAGTCAACTCACACTCAGCCATAGGGCAATGAATAACAATTTGTGCGGCCACCTTTACAGCATCCTCAAACGGCAAATTTTCATCACGCATAAGTACATGAGCCAAGTTATGAAATCGCCTCATTTCAGCCTCAGGATATCCCTCTGCTATTTCTTGTTTTACCAAGTCAAACCGAAACAATGCGAGCGATTCTAAAATGGTTGGTATATGTCGCTGTTCATCAAATTTGGATTTGACAAGAGAGGGGTTTGCTACTGCTGCATCTGCTACTTTTGCTACAGTATGAATGCTAAAAATTTCGTGTGTAGCAGGTGTAGCAAATGTAGCAGTAGCAGAAGATAAAAATCCTTTTTTCATTAAATCTGCCAGAGCCATGATTACCCTTCTAATAATTGCGGGTTAATCTGAATCTCTTGTTTCTTGCTGTTTTGAACTAAGACAATACGCCCATGATGAATGAGTTCTTGAATGGCAGTATCTCGCTTAGCCTTATTTCTTAGTTTGTTAGGTGCATATTGAGAAATGGTTCGGGTCGAAACTTTGTCCACTCTATTAGCCTTGCAATATCTAATGAGCCAATCATCTAACGTTGCTGCATCAGTCAATTCTTCAGGCAAAGCAAGATCTCCCAAAAACCTTAGTGCTTCGTTCAAATGCCACGCTGCGATTACACTTGCTGACTCGAAGTGGCTAAGACTTATCGCTCCGGCACCAGCATCAATAATGTGAAATAAAGCAGCGATTCTTGCGGCGTTGTCAGCAATTTTGCTCGCCACATCGCGCACATCTTGAAGTTCGCCTCCAGCCCCTAGCGCGCTTTCAATTTCGTCGTGAAATTTAATCCAAGCAGCTTTTGCATCCGGCGATAAAGGAAGCATTGTCGTCTCTAGCCCGCCTCGTTCATTGATAGGTGCAGGCGTTTGCAAAATGCGAGTGATCTGTTTATGCAGTTTGGTTAGCGCCGGCATATCTACGGGTGGCTCAGTGAACAGCCTAGTGCCTTGAGTTGATTCTGGATGCGCCAATAAAAAGCGAGCCAAAAATCCTGTACCGCGCGCCAAAGTTCCTGTTCGATTAATGAAATCAAGCAAAGCAGATTCTTGTACCTGCAAGGACATCGTCAGGCGTGCGCCATCAACAATATAAGACTCTCCTCTACGGTCAAATGTGAGTTTCGCGGCATCCCATAGCTGATTCAAGTTAGCAAGTGTACGCAGCTGAGAGTCTTTTCCCATACCATGACTTCCAAAAACTGCTCCAGCTTCGGAGGATATAACACCACCTGACGGCCACTTAGTTCCCAAGGCATAGGTTAATGCCTCAGGAGTGAAATCAGAATAAATCAGGCGTGGTACCCTCGGAGCTTGCGGTTCACTTTTTTCATGATTGTGTAATTCATGCTCTAACTGTTGTGCATTAACACCATCCTGCTTCTTACCGCGAGCCTCTTGTTTAATTGCATCAAGCAGCCCTGATCTAGTTGCGTCCCATATTGCTTTTTGCGCATTAAATTCGCGTAATGCTGGCTTTGCTTCCTCCTGTTGTTGATTTTCATAATCACGAATAGCAACACTAAACATGCCATCACAAGTTGTTTTACGTTCACCACTTTCGGCAATAACTAAAAAATAAAGGCTAATTGCACCAGTTAGCTTTTCAGCTCTTTGAACATCATAATGTGCTTGTGCCGCTAGGCTAATATTTGCCATTGCTGAACATGCCACCATAGCCATTGGCGCTTTGGTGAAGCCCTGCACTTCCTTTACTGCGTTTAAAATTACTTCAGGTAAAACATCAACCGGATACGGTACCGCAGTTGCGCTTCTGACCAACGGTTCGGGTTGATGCCACACATGGGTGCCACTAACGCTTTCTATGACGGTTTTCACTGCCTGCAAACCTTCTGAAAGATGAAGGTCATTAAAGTCTGTGAGTTGACGATCCCCACTTTGAAAATGAGGAATGGCAATATGTCCAGATACTGAGATTGCTGCGGCGGTTGCGGCAATGATCCCCGTATTTTTTCCTGTCTTGTGTTCAGTAGCATTGTCATTATCGGCGCAGATAATGATCATGATTGCGTCGCCTAACTTGGAACGTAAGACTGCCGCTACTGTTTCCAAGTTTCCAGCATTGAATGCGACCGCAACCGGGTACCCCGTTGCTTCATGTAAGCTAGCTCCAGTTGCAAAGCCCTCACATACCAATAATTTAGAAGTCGGCTTACCTTCAATGCTGTGATAGCAACCTTTGATTTTCCCATCAGACTTAAAACGCTTGGTACCGTCAGGTGCAATAAATTGCAAACTGGTCAGGCTTCCGAACTCATCACGTATTGGTACTAGCAAGGTTTTATCAGTAAGCTCTCGCACCCCAAAAGGTTTAATCCCTTTTCGATGGCAATATGGATTCTCTGCTGGCGCTGGTTTCGCCATCTCCCATATCTCTAAACTAGATTTTGCGGCCGCTTCTTGCGCCAGTATCCGTTCTACATCAGCTCGCGCCTTGGCTTGCTGTACGAGCTCCGCATAACGTAACCAGGCATCAGGGCTGACTTGATCTTTACGCTCGCTACACCATTTCTCTGAAATTCCTGTACGCCAGTCACCATAAGCGCCAGCAACAATACTTCCATCATCATATAAAACATACCACCCACTCTTGGAGGTGCCTTTATCTTCAGCTGTGGAGAATCTGTGCAAGTTACCATCGCTAACAATCTCTGATGGCTGCAGTTTTTGTGCAGCCATAGCATCCATAAAGCCCAAAGCACGTTCGGAAATTACGAAGCTCACACGCCACCTCTTATTGAAATGCTTACCGCTACTAAAGCCATTGGCGCAAGATCTGGCGCGATCTCTAAAAAAAGACAAATCGATAAAAGACGGTCATTCATTTGCTCACATCCACTTTGTAATTTAAAGGGTCAGCAAAGAACTTGTGCAACTCACGATTTGAATACGCGGTACAGCGCTCGGAGAATTTAATTGGTTGGGGGGCGCGTCCTGCCTTGACTAGCTGACGGAACGTTTCCTTACACATGGGTGCGAAAGGAGCTATTTGATTCCAACGGCTCATGCCATCGGCAGGGAGAATTTTAATGGAAACAGGGTCTAACAGATTTTTCATTTTTGACTACCTTTGCGAGTTACCGCCTAACTACAGCGGAAAGATGCAAAGATAGACCAATGATTTATTTATTTTTGCTAATTAGAATTACGTCATAGTCAATTAGCAAAATTTTTTTTAATTAGATGTTTAGAGCAAGGCGTAATTTTGCAGAAATTGTTTGAGTGCTTATAACATGTCCATTTCTCTCGAGAATAACTTGCAAAGCTACTGCGGCTTTGTGAGGATTCGATAAATCGAGCCTGTAAATAAATTTGTGTAAATGTCCACGGTCTATTAACCTCTCGAGCGAGGAATTACCGATGGACATTTTAATGGATAGAGAAAAACTGAAAGCTTTGGCAAAGGTGGTTCTTTCTTTTTGCGAGGTTTTTTCGTGGTCATCGTATCGGTCATGGCAAATCCCTTTCGGTATTATTTCATGACCCCGGTTCACACAGAAATTCTTACAGGCTCATGTAGGATTGTAAATCCTTGTGTCGATGGTTTGATTCCGCCCTGGGTCACCAAGTACATCAAAGGTTAGAGCTATGGTAAGCATTAACCCTTTTTTGTTTAGATAGCTTTGGTAGGAAAGTTACCAAAACTGCGAGGGACTTACTCTGATGTCGATCACAGACATCAGGATCCGCTTAGTTGGTTTTTCTTATTTTGGACTTAATCAGATTGAACCATTAAGCAAACATCAACCGCACAGGGTCCTTTTTCATTTTGCCCGATACAAAATGAAACTGGCACACCTGGCACACACAACGACCATTCAGCCTGATCGCGCATAAACGTTAAATGTGTAAAGTAACGATCGCCATTCGAACTAACAATAAATCCATAATGGCCGATTTCAGTGATGTTGTGAATCTTACCAAATTCTCGATCCTGACTCTTTAAATCTGGCAACCGTAACGCAGAACTTGTTTTTTTCTCCTCTAGCATAATTTGATTTTTGTTCTTAAAGGTTAAATCCATCAATCTCGCTTGATACCCCTCAAACCCAGGTGTATTTTTAGGCAACCAATCTGTTCCATGATCAAGTGTCAATAAAATGCCATTACCAAATTTACAGATTTCTTCAGTCACATCTATGATACTTTCAACATATTGACTGTCGATATTAATTTCAGACTTTGAAAGTACTGTAATAACAACTTTTGCAAGTTTTTTAACCATTTTGAAGTCACAATCTGACCGTTTAACAGCATCCATTAGGATTGCTAATGATCGTTTTGCGTGCGACTTAGCTAGGATATATTCCTTTTGATCGCAATCTAAAACGAATAATCGTCGATATGTTTCCACGGCTTGGTCGAAACCCGTCAGCCGCCAACGCCTCTCTCGCTCGCCGATGGACTTTAGTAATTCCTCATGAATAACTGCAGCTTCCGCTAAGCGACCTAATCGGGTCAAACACATGGCTTTTGCAGTCAGTGCCGGAGACGCACTAGGGTCAACACGTTCTAGTGTCTCGAATTGTTCTAATGCCCCCTCAAAATCATCCATGTCGGAAAATAGGAACATGCCATAACAGTAAATTGTAATTCTCGATAACGGAGCCAATGTAATTGCATGCTCAAAACAACTGAGGGCCTTATACAATTCTTGTGCCTGAGCTTCAATTAGCCCACAAATTCGCCATACCTCACTACTATTTTGAGTAAGTTTTCTAGCTTCATGGGCCGCAAGTCTAGCATTACCGATGTCTCCACTCTTTAAGAAATTTAACGCAGATCGTAAATAATTAGCAGCGATCATCCCATCGCGATTTGACTCAACCCTTACGAAATAAGGGTTGTAATCATAAATTGCTTCCTTCTTGCTCTCCTTAGTATAAATTGTCCTAAGTTCACGTAACTTTAATTGAATATTCCTAAAAAAAACATCAGTTGGTGGTGATTTGTCATTGAGAAATCTCGACGCAGAATCTGACAGAGAATATTCTAGGGAATTCCCCTCCGTTTTCTCTCTCAAGACAATGCTTGAATTGTGAAGCGCACTAAGAGCAATTTCCGCATCTTGATCAGTAAGTGCGGGCAACAGAAAATGAATTTCCGCGATAGTGAGTGGCTTTCGAGCACATACGAGGCAATAAATTACAATTTTTTCTTCCTCGCCAAATTTTTCAAAAAGGTTCTCAAAACAAAAAGAAAGTGCATTAGAAAAATTCTCACCTTTGGGATTCAATAAAATAGCTGGATCAGCTCCACGCCCAACACTGGCAACGAACCACTTGATGAGAAGCGGATTTGTTGATTTGCATTTAAAACTGACCCACCTTTTGCATTGAATATTGACCCACCCTAGATGTTCATATTACTGGTTTAGGTTGTGGATAACTAGTTGTTTTTTTCTCCTTTTTTGGTTTGGCAGAACTCTCCTTAAAGCGATAACTGTCATTGCCCGTTTCAACGATATGGCAATGATGTGTCACCCGATCCAGTAGAGCCGTCGTCATCTTGGCATCCCCGAAGACGGTAGACCATTCCGCAAAGCTCAGATTCGTCGTAATGATCATGCTGGTACGCTCATAGAGCTTACTCATCAAATGGAACAGCAAGGCACCACCGGTTTGACTGAAGGGTAAATACCCCATCTCGTCGAGAATTACCAGATCGGCATACATTAAGCGCGTTGCCAGTTGCCCCGTCTTACCTGCCTGTTTCTCTTGTTCTAACGCATTCACCAATTCTATCGTTGAGAAGAAACGTACGCGCCGGTGATATTGTTCAATTGCCTGAATTCCGATCGCCGTTGCCAGATGTGTCTTGCCTGTTCCTGGCCCACCAACCAACACGACGTTCTGCGCCGTATCCATAAAATCGCCATTGCACAATTGTCGCACTAAGGCTTCATTGGCCATGCTTTGTTTAAAATCGAATCCCGTCAGATCTCGGTAGGCGGGAAACTTAGCACTTTTGAGTTGATAGGCGACAGAACGTACTTCTCTTTCCGACAGCTCTGCCTTGAGCAGGCCATCTAAAACGGGTGTGGCTGCTTGAAACGCAGGGGCGTTCTGTTCTGCCAGATCGCCCACAGCGTGCGCCATTCCATAAAGCTTGAGGGATTTGAACATCCCAATCATGATGTCATGCTGCATGTGATTCTCCTTGATTTCTCAGACTGTCATAACGCGTCACATTGGCTTTGGGTTCGACTTGCAATACCAATGCCTGAGGTACATCCACGGGAGCAATGGGAGTGCCTTCGAGCAAACGGCTCAGAATATTGAGGACGATCTGCTTGGATGCGGCACCGGTTTCTAGCGCTAACTGTACCGCTGTCAGTACCGTCTGTTCATCATGTAGCAGTACCAAAGCCAGGACATCGACCATTTCCCTGTCGCCGCCAGTTCGTTTTAGCAGGATCGACTGCAATGACTGAAATGCCTGCGGCAGTTCGGCAAATGGGGCTCCGTTACGTATGGCACCAGGCTTCCTTTGCAGCACGGAGAGGTAATGGCGCCAGTCATAGATGGTGTAGCCAGGCAGATGATGGCGGTTGATCAATCGCTGGTGTTCGGCAATGACCTTTCCCTCCGCAATGATGAGCAACCGATCAGCATACACATGCAGACTAACTGGACGATTGGCAAATGATGCTGGAACACTATAACGATTACGCTCGAAGGTGATCAGGCAAGTTGGTGAGATGCGCTTGGTGTGCTCGACAAAGCCATCAAACGCCTGCCCTACAGGCATCAGGTGTTTCTGTTCATTGAGCCAGGCCTGATGAATAGGAATTGACTCGGTGGGATGCGTGACTTCTTCCCAGAGTGCTCTGCAACGCTCTGCCAGCCATTGGTTTAATGCAACCAAGGAGGATTGTGGCGGCACCTTCTGCCACAGACGGCGTCTGGCATCCTGAACATTCTTCTCTATCTGTCCTTTCTCCCAGCCGGAAGCAGGATTGCAGAACTCTGCATCAAACAGGTAATGGCTGACCATGGCTGCAAAGCGGGCATTTACATCGCGTGCTTTACCCCGTTTGACCTTATCGACAGCGGTCTTCATATTGTCGTAGATGCCGCGCCGGGGAATGCCACCCCAGGCCACGAAGGCATGATGGTGCGCATCAAAGAGCATTTCATGGGTCTGCAAGAGATAAGCGCGCACGAAGAAGGCGCGACTATGGCTGAGCTTGAAGTGGGCAACCTGGAGCTTGACGCGCTCCCCGGCAATCATCGCCCAGTCTTCGCTCCAGTCAAATTGAAATGCTTCACCAGCGGCAAATTGCAGGGGAATATAGGTGTGTTTGCTGGCACCCTTGTTACGTTCAATCTGTTCCTCTCGCCAGTGTCTGGCAAACGCGGCAATGCGGTCGTAAGAACCGTCATAGCCAAGTGCGCAGAGATCCGAGTGAATTTGCTTCAGGGAGCGGCGCTGTTTGCGTGACTTCTTGGTTTCGTCAAATAGCCATTGAGCGAGCTTGTCGGCGAAGGTGTCGAGCTTGCTCGGTGTATGCCGCTGTGGATAGACGGGATCGACTATCTCTTCTTTGAGATAGTGGCGTATGGTGTTTCTGGATAGTCCTGTACGTCTGGCGATCTCCCGCAGAGAGATTTGTTCACGGAAATGCCAGCGACGGATCTTACTTAATATTGACACGTTTATCACTCCATTCTCCTGCTCGCAAAATAAGCAGGATAGCGTTTAAACGTGGGTCAATATTCGATGCAAATTAGGCCGTTTGGTGGGTCAGTTTTAAATGCAAATCAACAGACTAAAGATGAACCGGCGCCGCATTGGTAAAAAGCGACTTCCAACAAGAGACCCGCAACCATTGGTAGTGCCCGACGAAATCAACAAGAGTTGGTCCATTGATTTTATGACCAACGGATAATGCAGTCGTTTAAGAACCTTGCAGAGGGTACTTTTGATGAGGCTTTTGCGAAAATCGTCCATACCAAACTTTACCAGATCCGCTTATTGCGACACAACCTTCGCGGCACGCTCCAGATAGACTGTGTTCCACAGCACGATGGCGGCCGTCACCAGGTTGAGGCCGCTGGCCCGGTAGCGCTGCTGCTCAAAACTGCGGTCACGGATTTCGCCCAGGCGGTTGAAGAACACGGCGCGGGCCAGCGCGTTGCGCGCCTCGCCCTTGTTCAGCCCGGCATGGACGCGGCGGCGCAGCTCGACGCTTTGCAGCCAGTCCAGAATGAACAGCGTACGCTCGATGCGGCCCAGCTCGCGCAGCGCGACGGCCAGGCCGTTCTGGCGTGGGTAACTGCCGAGTTTGCGCAGCATCAGGGAGGCCGTGACGGTGCCCTGCTTGATCGAGGTGGCCAGCCGCAGGATTTCGTCCCAATGGGCGCGCACGTGCTTGATGTTGAGCGTGCCGCCGATCATCGGCTTCAGCCCGTCGTGGGCGGCATCGCCCTTCGGGATGTAGAGCTTGGTGTCGCCCAGGTCGCGGATGCGCGGCGCGAAGCGGAAGCCCAAGAGGTGCATCAAGGCGAAGACGTGATCAGTGAAACCCGCCGTGTCGGTGTAATGCTCTTCGATGCGCAGGTCGGATTCGTGGTACAGCAGGCCGTCGAGCACGTAGGTCGAATCGCGCACGCCGACGTTCACGACCTTGGTGTGGAACGGCGCGTACTGGTCGGAGATGTGGGTGTAGAACGTCCGCCCTGGGCTGCTACCGTATTTGGGGTTGATGTGGCCGGTGCTCTCGGCCTTGCTGCCGGTGCGGAAGTTCTGGCCATCCGACGATGACGTGGTGCCGTCGCCCCAGTGCTCGGCGAATGGATGCCGGAACTGCGCATTGACCAGCTCGGCCAGCGCCGTCGAGTAGGTTTCGTCGCGGATATGCCAGGCTTGCAGCCACGCCAGCTTGGCATAGGTCGTTCCGGGGCAGGACTCCGCCATCTTGGTCAGGCCCAAGTTGATGGCGTCGGCCAGGATCGTGGTCAGCAGCAGGTTCTTGTCCTTGGCCAGGTCGCCCGATTTCAGGTGTGCGAAGTGCCGGGTGAAGCCCGTCCATTCGTCCACCTCCAGCAGCAGTTCGGTGATCTTGACGTGCGGCAGGATTATGGCCGTCTGGTTAATCAACGCTTGAGCGGTATCGGGCACTGCCGCATCGAGCGGCGTGATCTTCAGGCCCGACTCCGTGATGATGGCGTCCGGCAGCTCATTGGCCAGCGCCATGCGGTTGATGGTGGCGAGCTGCGTTTCCAGCAGCGTCAGCCGCTCATGCAGGTACTGGTCGCAGTCGGTGGCCACGGCCAGCGGCAATTCGCTGGCCTGCTTGAGGCTGGCGAATTTCGCGGGTGTCACCAGATAGTCCTCGAAGTCCTTGAACTGGCGCGAACCCTGCACCCAGATGTCGCCGGAGCGCAGCGCGTTCTTCAGTTCTGACAGCGCGCACAGCTCGTAGTAGCGCCGGTCTATACCGGTGTCGTTCATGACCAGCTTCTGCCAACGCGGCTTGATGAAATCGGTCGGCGCGTCGGCGGGCACCTTGCGGGCGTTGTCGCTGTTCATGCCGCGCAGCACTTCGATGGCGTCGAGCACGTCCTTGGCTGCGGGCGCGGCACGCAGCTTGAGCACGGCGAGGAATTCAGGCGCGTAGCGGCGCAGCGTGGCGTAGCTCTCGCCGATGCGGTACAGGAAATCGAAATCCTCGGGTTGCGCGAGCTTCTGGGCTTCGGTGACGCTCTCGGCGAAGGCGTCCCAGGACATGACGGCCTCGATGGCGGCGAACGGATCGCGGCCAGCTTGCTTGGCCTCGATCAGCGCCTGACCGATACGCCCGAACAGCCGCACCTTGGCGTTGATCGCCTTGCCGGACGCCTGGAACTGCTGCTGATGCTTGTTCTTGGCGGCGTTGAACAGTTTGCCCAGGATACGATCATGCAGGTCAATGATTTCGTCGGTGACGGTGGCCGTGCCCTCGATGGCGAGCGCCACCAGGGTGGCGTATCGACGCTGCGCTTCGAACTTGGCCAGGTCAGCCGGTGTCATCTGGCCGCCCTCGCGGGCGATCTTGAGCAGCCGGTTCTGGTGAATCAGCCGCTCGATGCCGGAAGGCAGGGCGAGCGCCTGCCAGGCTTTGAGGCGTTCGATGTGTTCGAGCATGTGCCGCGAATTCGGCTTGGCCGGTGACTGGCGCAGCCAAGCCAACCAGGTCGTCTTGCCGTTGTCACGGCGCTTGAGCAGATCGTCGAGGCGGCGACGATGCACGTCCGACAGCGGCTCAGCCAAGGCGTTGTAGATATGCCGGTTGGCGCGGGTGATCGCCTCGGCGCAGACGCGCTCGACAACGTCCAGCGTCGGCAAAATGATGTGTCGGTAGCGCAGCGAGTCGAGGATAGCGCTGACCAGCACGACACCCTTGTCGGTCTGTAAGGCCAACTCGGTCGTGGCATGGACGGCCTGCCGGTAATGCGCCAGGCCGAACGGCTCCATGCCCAGGTATGCCCGCAGTTCGAGCAGGTGTTCGCGCCGGGTTTCCTCCCGCTCTGCATACTGCGGCCAACACGCCGGATCGAGCCGCAATTGCCGCCCGATCCATTGCAGCAGGGGCGTCGGCACCTCAGCGCCGGGCAGCAGGCCCTGCCCGGGGAGGCGCAGCAAGCACAACTGCACCGCGACGCCCAGGCGGTTGGCGTCGCCGCGCCGCTGACGGATCAGCGACAGGTCGGGTTCGCTGAAGGTGTAGTGCCGGATGAGTTCGTCTTGGGTATCGGGCAGAGCTAAGAGGCTGTCGCGCTCGGCAGCGGAGAGGATTGAACGGCGGGGCATGCGGTTTCCTTCTTCTTGAAAACGTTCGTTTGTGACAAGCCCACCAAGGCAACCGGCGCGGCACGGGAAATCAAGGTGTTGCAATTCTCGAAAATAGTTCTTGAAACTCTATTCTTATCGGCATATCATTTCAACGAGTTTCGATAAGAAAGGATGCCCATGCGACCGTCCGTTGTGCTCGACATAAAGCGAAGCGCGGTGCGCGAAGCGGTGGGCCGTTTCCGAACAGCGAACCTGCGCGTCTTCGGTTCTGTGCTGCATGGCACCGACCGGGATGGCAGCGACATCGACCTGCTGGTTGACGCGCTGCCCGGTGCCACGTTGTTGGACTTGGGCGATTTGGAAGAAGAACTGAAATCGCTGCTCGGCGTTGACGTCGATTTACTGACGCCAGGCGACCTGCCGCCGAAGTTCCGGGCCAAGGTGCTCGCGGAAGCACGGCCGGTATGAACGAGAACCGCCTGCCCGATTACCTCGACCACATCCAGCAAGCCGCAACCGATGCGCGCAGCTTCGTGGAAGGGATGGTCAAGGACGACTTCCTGGCGGACAAGCGCACCCAGCAGGCCGTCATCATGAGCCTGATCGTTATCGGCGAGGCCGCCACAAAGGTGATGGATGGCTACGTCGAGTTCACCCAGGCGCATGCCGACGTGCCGTGGCGCAGCATGCGCAATATGCGTAATCGCATGGCTCACGGCTATTTCGACATCAACCTCGATGTGGTGTGGGAGACGGTACAGGAATGGCTGCCGGCGTTGCTCCAGCAATTGCCCGCCGTGCGTCAGGATGCCGACGATGAAGACCGTAACGACAACTGTGAAAGAGGGATCTCCGATGACTGTTGAATCGAGAATATTTTCTGTAGCCGAGTATGTTCAGCCGTCCGAAGGCGAGCCTATTCGTTCCGTTGTGCTTGAAACCCGAGACTCAATTATCGTGGTTTGGCATGTCCATCCCGGGCAGGAAATTGCGGCTCACATTCATCCTCACGGCCAAGACACGTGGACTGTTTTGTCGGGAATGGCTGATTACTTTCAGGGCAATGGGATTGTTCGTGCCCTCAGGGAAGGTGAGATAGCCGTGGCAAGACCGGGCCAAGTGCACGGGGCGCGAAATACAGGTACCGAGCCATTTGTGTTAGTCTCGGTTGTGGCATCAGCCAATGCCGGTTTCGTATTGGCTGAGCGATAGAGCCCAATCTCTGGAGTTGGTCCAATGAGCGGTCGGGGAGATAGGTAACAGACATGCAGCGGACACGGCTGCTAAACCAGGTCGCAAACCTCCTTGCGTCGCAGCGTGCCGCAAGCGACGCGATCAATCGAATGGGGTCGGCATGAGACTGAACACCATCCAGTTCCCGACCGCGTAGCCGCCTGTCCTGCCGATCAGGTCTTGACCATCGACGCCTGGGATCAGTCCTGAATGTTCTTGGAGACCACTACGTTATGAGCCGCAGCCGCCGCAAAACACCCATCGTCGGGCACACGACCTGCGGCAGCGAGCGCGAGGACAAGAAGCTCTGGCATCAGCGCTGGCGCACCCGTGAGCGCACGGCGCTGACCAGCGCGTCGCCCGAAGCCCTGAGGGTTGTGTCGCAATAAGCGGATCTGGTAAAGTTTGGTATGGACGATTTTCGCAAAAGCCTCATCAAAAGTACCCTCTGCAAGGTTCTTAAACGACTGCATTATCCGTTGGACGAGCAATGTCCACATGATTCGCTCAACGGGATGACACCTGTTGAATACCGATTATTTCATCAACCTCAAAACTCTAGTAATACCTGGCACTGATTGGGGGAGGTTTACAGTGTCCCAATATGCAAATATTTCACTCATGCTTTTATAAAAAATTATCAACCATAAGAACGACAAATTTTATTGCGTATTCTCAAAAAAGCCGTTCATTCAACTATCGAAAATAGATACAAATAGAGTTAACTACCTATGTAATGCCCCCTAACAATGCAATTCAACATCAAGTTAGGGTCATCGGCTATTAAATTCATGCCCCTTCAATTTATCCAAATAATCGGCCCACCGCTGCATCATTTCTCGGCGCGCAGGTAGATGAGCTGCCCTGTTATATGCCCGTCCATTTGGATCTTTGACCGCATGTGCTAATTGATGCTCAATTAAATCAACTCTCTCACCCTGCACCTCATCCATAATGGTCCTAGCCATCGCCCTGAAACCGTGACCAGTCATCTCTTCTTTTGCATACCCCAATCCTCTGAGCGCTGCATTAATCGTGTTTTCACTCATACAACGATCACCCGTTCGAATGCTTGGAAATACGTACTTTCCATGTCCCGTGATCAAATGCATACCTTGTAAAATTTCAACGGCTTGCGTTGAAAGGGGAACGATATGATCAAGTCCCATTTTCATCTTCGCACCGGGTATTCGCCATTCAGCAAGTTCCAAGTTGATTTCTGACCATTCTGCTGACCGCAGCTCACCTGGCCTGACAAAAACCAATGGGGCGAGACGCAACGCAGCTTTTGCGTAGGGGTGACCAGAGTAGGAATATATGGCGCGCATTAATTTTGCGACTTCGGATGGCTCGGTTATCGCTGCGTAATTAGTACTCTTAGCGATTGTTAGTGCGCCTCGTAAATCAGCAGTAATATCCCGCTCCGCCAAACCAGCGGCTACAGCAAAACGCATTACCTGCCCGCATACTTGCTTTATGCGATGTGCAGAGTCAATCGCCCCTCTGGCCTCGATTCTCTGCAAGAGAAATAAGATATCTCTAGGCTTGAGGGAAGATATCGCCGTCTTACCGACAAATGGAAAGACATCTTTATTTAACCAATTCGTTACTTTTTCCTGAGTTGTCTCGGCGCGCGACGATGCTGTTTTTGAGAGCCATGCCAATGCAACCGCTTCAAACGTATTCGTTGCATCCATCAATTGAGCTTGTTTTTCAGATTTTTTTGCTTCACCTGGATCAATTCCGTCAGCAAGTTGCTCTCTAGCCTTCTCTCGTCGTTGGCGCGCCTTAGCGAGTGAAACTTCTGGATATACTCCCAATGCAAGAGTTTTTTGCTTACCAAGGTATCGATAGCTTAGCCGCCAGTATTTCCCTGCGCTTTTTACTAAAAGGAATAGTCCGTGTCCGTCGGAATGTTTATCGCCAGCAGTGGCGCCAGAGTATTTGACTTGACGTATGAATGTATCTGTTAAGGGCATAATTCTCAGTGTTGGTATCTAACTTGATGGTATTTGTAAGTACCAACATAGATACCAATAAAATGTTGGTATCTGATGTTACCGCCTGAGACTGCTTGAGACAACAAAAAACCCGCTATACTAGGAAGCATGCGGGTTCTGAGATGATGTGATACTGGGTAAAACGTGTGATTGGTGCCGAGAGCCGGAATCGAACCGGCACGCCTTGCGGCGCGGGATTTTGAGTCCCGTGCGTCTACCTATTCCGCCATCTCGGCAACGCATAAGCCGAATTATGACATTAATAGGCAAAACTTGCAATACGAAGGTCAGTCAGCCTTGTTATGATCTGCAAAATAAATGTCTTTAGCTCAAGCTGAATCACTCTCGATTAATATCGATACTCATCGACAAGGTGCTTGTTAAAGCTGTACTTTGTCCCGCCCTGTAACGCATCAACCAATCGTTTTGGATTTGCCGCCGAAATAAAAATATCGGCGACACCATCTTTAACACGAAACTTGGTCGCAGGGCTGAGGATGTTATTCGCCTTAATCGTTAAGTGACGAATGATTCTCGCTTTATCGCTACAAATCAGAAAATGAATTTCTTTGCGAAAGTAAGTGAGAGGAATATTGAGCCACCAGCCTTCATCGCCCGCGTAGCGGACAACATTCGAAAACTGCGTATTCATGTCATTGAGTATGTTCGCACGTAAAGACTCGTTCGCAATCAATATGGCTTCAGATTTGTTCATTGTTACCTTTTTAAATAACCTTAATCTCAAGCACCATTTTAAATAAGAAACTAGAAATCAATTCCTTTCAGAATTTATAAAAGCAGTTAAGTCATAACCAATCAGCATAGAAATGTCATCCCACCAGCCGCAATCGGGTCTGACACTCCCCTCTGAAAATAACGACTTTCAGGAAAGATTGCCAAATGTAACTTAAGCTTGTTCAGGCGAGCCTAAATGATATCCCTGACCATAAATAACGTTATCCTCTAACAGAGTAGTGACCAGCTCTTCGCTCTCGACATTTTGTGCAACAATCAAAATTTCCAGAGATTTTGCAAGTGAGATGATAGATCTTAAATGGTCACGTCCTTGTTCACTAGAAAGTATAGTTTTAACTAATCCACCATCAAGTTTGATGTAATCAGGAGGAACCTGTTTAAGAACATCTAGAGATTTTGAATCTAGTCCAAAGTGGTCAATACCAATTCGAACATTAGACGACCTCAAACGAGTAACAAATTCTCGAGTCAGTTCAAGATCTCTCGAGTAACCAAACTCATTCAGTTCAAAAGCTAATCTATTAGCTACTGCTTTAGAGCGTTCCAGTTTTTCAAACAACCATTCTTGGAATGGCAGGCTTTGAACTGATTGTACTGAAACGTTAACTGCAACATCCTTCAAACGATTCACCGGCGACAGCAATAGTTCAAAAATGAGAGTTACGATAGCCTTGTCAATATCCTCCATGAGATGATGCCGCAGAGCCATAGGTAAAAATTTTGCAGCAGATACAAAATTTCCCTGATGATCAACAAGCCGGGAAAATATTTCATGTTGAAAAATTGAACGGTCTCTTAAACACACTACAGGCTGCACAAACAAAGCCCATCTATTTTCTGATAGAGCATTTTGAATTAATGTTCTCCAACCTGAAGACCCTGTGACGATAGACGTATCATCACAGAAATTCAACAATACGTAGTTATCAGCACCTTGATGCCTTGCCGTTTCTATAGCTAAATCTGCTTTCGCAAAAACTTCAGCTCTTGTTTGCAAAGAAGTGAACTCAACACAACCAATACTAAAATTGAGATTTTTTTCTATCGATAGAGTTTCAAACAAGGAAGAAATTCTGCGATGAAACTCATTCAAAGCAATCTCAATTGTTTCTTTTTTAACATCTGCAACAACAAAGGCGAAGGCCGCACCACCTATACGACCTGCAAACCTAGCCTTAGTTGAAACCAAATCCTTAATTACATTAGAAATACCAAAAAGAACCGCATCCCCTTGCTGATAACCAAATTTATTATTAAATTCCCGTAAATCTTCTAACTCTAATAAAACCAGTGCAGCTGTACTAAACTCGCCTTTTTCCGATAAAAATTGATTGAACCGAAGATCAAATCCAGCACGGTTTTCAAGTTTTGTAACTTTATCGATATATGCTTCCTTGCGATACGCGTCAGCCTTTGCAATTTCAACATCTAGAGTCTCAGATATCTTTCGAGACATCACATTCATGGCAACAACAACTCTCCGCAACTCCCGAGCTCTCGGCAAAACACTTATCTGAGTAAATCGCTTGTTTTGTATTTCAATTGCTGTTTGCTCAATCTGTAACAACGGATTAAGAATCAACCTCAACAGCAATATGGTAAGTACCAATGCTAATAGATAAGTCGCAATCATCCACCAAGCAACATCTTTAAATGAGCTCCATAAATACTCGTATGCAAATGTTGGTTGACTAACAACAACAACTTTCCCCAACTGTCGCCAACCAGAAGAAATAAATGCTTCGCCAGCGGGCGTTTGTAACGAAAACAAAGACGAAAATAATACCGGAACCTCTCCTATTTTTTTGGGTAACTCTTTCACTAAAATCTGATTACCATTTACGTCAAACAAAATTATTTTTTGATAATATCCACGATCAAACATCAATGCGACCTGGATCTCCGCAAGAACCAGATCTTTTTTCTCTAAAGCTTGGCCTAAAGAGATAGACATGGAAGTTGCGGCGTCTTGGGCATGAGATGCTAATTGCCGTTGTAAAAATTCTTTGGTAGCGTTGACGGATAATGACTGCAACCCTGCGAAGACAATAGAAAACATTATCGAAATAGCTACCAAAAGCTGCCTTTTTAGAGTCATATTTAACACCAAATCCTAACAAAATTTATTTTAAATACAACTAACTATAAATTCTAAATACTCAGGAACATTATCTTATACCGCTCAGAATTTGTTAAGAAAAATTCACTTTATTCTTGTTTGCATTTGCATATATACCGGTAATAATCCATGGTGATGGCATGAGCGTTGGCGGTGTGCCGATCAACTGCCATCACAGCACCGCCAATGCGTAAGGACATCGGCGATCAGATGAATGCATTCAAAGCAAAGCCTAAAAGCAAAACCCCCCGTTACGCTGGGTAACGGGGGGTTCGCAGAATACAAGCCTGACGATAACCTACTTTCACACTGGTTGCAGCACTATCATCCAACGGATAATGCAGTCGTTTAAGAACCTTGCAGAGGGTACTTTTGATGAGGCTTTTGCGAAAATCGTCCATACCAAACTTTACCAGATCCGCTTATTGCGACACAACCCATCCAATGCCGCCACCCTGATGGTCTGGACAGTCGCATCGCTGAGCTTGCCACGTGTCAGGATGTCGCCGCGCTTGAGTTCGATGGCCTCCCTGGCAGGTAGCGTATGAACTTCAACCACTGGGCCGAACTCGCGCAGGATCGAGCAGCCCCCCAGCAGCAGCGGAGCAAGAGCGGCGCATGCAATGAGAAGGCAGGCCTGCGGGAACCTCATGGATTCACCTCGTTGGCAGGGATGCCTGGCACGCCTTGTCGAATCGACATCGAGAAGTCATCCTCTGACACATCGGAAGCAAGGGCACGTTCGTTGATATGCCCCAGTGCCTGCAATTCATCGTAACGATAGCCAGGCGTCAATCCATGCAGGTCGTAGACGTACCGCGCAAAATATCCAGACAGCAGCAGGCGATAGTCCATTGGCAATGCGGGCGCAATGACCCGGGCCAGCTCGAATACGATGGTCGTGCAGTTACTGGTTAACGTGTTGTAAAAGCGCGGTTTCTGCCGCGGTTCATTGGCCGCGTTCAGATACTCCAGAAACAACGCGCGGGCACTCGCCTGATTCATCTGCAAGCGATAGAGATAAACATCTTCGCCTCGCGCGTTGCTGCGCGTACGCACAATGTCTCGCTCATCGGCGGCTACCAGGATCTGCTCGAACTGACGGAAGAATCCTCCTACCGCCGAGAAGGACTCATGGCGTTCCTTGCGAATTTCCAGCGAGAACACCACGCGTTCACCGCCATCGAAGCCGAACGACACCAGGGTGTGGGCGATGTGCGGCCCCTTCCAGTAGGAAAGCACCAAGTCGGCGCTGCGCAGACGATCCAGGTCGTATGTGCGGCTCTCCCACTGCGGGGTGTAGTCGGTTTCGCTGCGCCACTGGAAGTTGCGCACATTATTCAGGTGAACATGGTTGCCGTCGATCCTGGCCTCCAGCAACTGAGCGACATCGTCAGCCCATACACGCTGGTGTGACGGCTGCAGCGTCCCCCACCACATGAGCAGGGAGGCGGCTGCGATCACAAATGCGAATCCGGCGATGTTGCGATTGCGCCGCCCAAGCAAGCCCGCCCGCGACAAGACAACGGTCACACCCAATGTGGACCACATGGCAATGACGAACCATCGCACCACCGAAGGTCCCGGCATCTGATGCCACAGAGCCAGCGCACCCCACACAGTCAGCAGCAGTACCACAAAGCCGATCGCCAAGCCTGCAAGGGCGCGCAGGACTCTGTGCATCACTCCGCTCATTGAGGCTGCAAAAGCTCAAGCAACAGTTGCCGGTGCGCATCCCGTAACTGCACCAGCGAGATGGAAGGATTCCCCTTGGACAGCATCGAGGAACTCAGCCACAGCACTGCGGGCGCGAGCGCCAACGGGAAGAAGTGTTCGGTCAAGACGCCTGGGCGAATGACGCCTCGGCGTATGTTGCGGTGGATGATGGTCTGCGCCCGCTCTTTCAGCCCGAGCGCAACTTCGTTGTGCCAACGCTGCACCAGCTCTGGAGTTCGGGCGCTTTCGGCCAGAAGCAGCCGGTAGATCGACATCGTGGCAGGGGAGCTGAAGGTCGCGTACAGGCGATCCAGGTAGACATCTACCAGCTCTGGCAACGTCAGATCCTCATCCGGGAGCCAGCCCTGGAAATCACAAATCTGCTTCGTCGTACGTTCGAGCAAGGCGTGAAAAATTTCTTCCTTGCTTTTGAAGTGGGCATAGATGCCAGCCTTGGACAAGCCCGCGCATTCCGCCAGGCGCTCCATCGACACTGCGTTGTATGTCCGATCCGCGAATTCGACCAGGGCCGCGTCGAGTATTTCCTCTTTCCTGGCGGCAGAGGACAGGTAGCGGCGCTTGTTGTCTGGCGCGTCATCTTTCTTGGGTGGCATTCAAAGGCTCTGTTCAAAGATCTGAGGGGTGTTCCCATGGGCCTGTCACCGGCTCTACCAAGAATCAGGGCCTTCCTTGAACCCAAGCCGGCAGCTCGAATTGACCTGCGTCAATGACCGACGAGCCCGCTGATTGCGTTTCTTGGATTGTAATGTATAATTGAAAGCAACCGTCCAATCGTTTGTTTTCAGATTTCACAATGCAGATCAACACAGGGCGCGAGTGAACCCGGCACATCGGGTTACGACACAGGAAGAGCGCCCTATCAACCAGCCGGGGAACACGGGGATGCACATATCAACAAGGAGATGAAGTGGGCTTGACAGCACTTGCAAGCAAGAAAGTAGGGCCTGCGGACACCAGCCACGAACCCCGCATTGCGGGGGTGGCAGCCATTCCCTCCTCTGCGACCAGACCCTCTTCAGCCCGATACCTGTACGGAACGTGACCATGCTCCCAACTTCCCCGTTGTTTCCCGCGTTCAGATTGCGCGCTGCCTCGTTGGCCCTGAGCGCCGTCGTCTTGACCGGCTGCATGTCGCTCGCTCCGGCGCCAGACACCCCGCCATTGCCCGTGCCCGAAGCCTGGCCCGCGCATCTTGGATCAGGCACCGACGGCGCCCACGCGGGAGAGCTTGCCTGGCAGGCGTACTTCACCGACCCCCTGCTGCAACGCCTCATCGAGACTGCGCTGGAAAACAACCGCGACCTGCGCCTGGCCGCGCTGCGTGTCGAGGAAGCCAGCGCCGCATTCCGCATTCAGCGCTCGGATCGATTTCCTGCCGTGGGCGTGGGTGCCCAGGGTGGACGCGCCCGCGTCCCTGGCGATCTGAACATGTCGGGCCGGTCGCAGGTGGGCGGCGAATATCGGGCCGAGGTGGGTTTGAGCACCTGGGAGCTGGATCTGTGGGGCCGGGTCCGCAACCTGGAAGACGCCGCCCTGCAAAGCTGGCTGGCTTCCGACGCGGCCCGCCAGGCCGTCCACCTGGCGCTGATCGCCCAGGTGGCCGACGGTTATCTTGGCTTGCGCGAGATAGACGAACGCGTGGCGATCGCCCGTCAAACCGTCGCGACCCGCGAGGAGTCCTATCGCATTTTCCGGCGCCGCGTTGAAGTCGGCTCGACCTCGAAGCTGGACCTCACTCAAGTCCAAACTTTGCTGAACCAGGCTCAGGCGCTGCTGACGCAGCTTGAGCAGGCTCGCACCACGCAACTGCACGCCCTGGCACTGCTGGTAGGCGCTGATCCCGGCCCGCTGCCCGCCAAGGCACCCTTCGATGAAACGACGGTTCTGGCTGAGCTGCGGGCCGGTCTGCCTTCGGAGCTGCTGGTCAGTCGCCCGGACATCATTTCCGCCGAACACCAATTGCGTGCCAGCAATGCCCACATCGGCGCGGCCCGCGCGGCGTTCTTGCCGCGCATTGCGCTGACCGGCAGCTTCGGCACGGCCAGCTCCGACTTGAATGGCTTGTTCGATTCCGGCAGTCGCGCCTGGACCTTCATGCCCACCCTGTCGCTGCCCATCTTCGATGGCGGGCGCCGCCGCGCCAATCTGGAGCTGAGCGAAGTGCGCCGCGACATCGCCGTCGCCGGATACGAAAAAACCATTCAATCGGCCTTCCGCGAGGTGGCCGATGCGCTGAGCGCAAAGCACTGGCTGGCTGAGCAGTTGACGATCCAGAGAGCCAACCTGGAAGCGCAAAGCGAACGCGCACGCCTGGCCAAGTTGCGCTACGACAACGGCTCGGCCGCCTTCTTGGAAGTGCTGGATGCCCAACGCGATCTGCTGGGAGCACAGCAACAACTGGTACAGGCGCGCCGCGCGCTGCTGTCCAGCCAGGTGGCGCTGTATGCCGCGCTCGGCGGCGGCACCCTCGCCGCAGCCGGCGAGGCACAGGGTGCGGCCTCGACTCCCGCTTCCACCCCATCAACCCGTTAAGGCACGCCGAACCCATGACTATCTCCCCCTCTCTCAAGAAAAAACTCCTGGTCGCTTTCGCTGCAGCGGTTGTTGCCGCGCTGGCCTGGTGGAGCTGGACGAGGTTTACCGACAGCGGCCCGGGCGAAGGATTCGTCAACGGCAATGGCCGCATCGAAGCCACCGAGATCGACGTGGCCACCAAGCTTCCCGGCCGCATCGAAGACATCCTGGTGCGTGAAGGCGATTTCGTCACAGCCGGCCAGCCACTGGCCAAGATGCGGCTGGAAACGCTGGAAGCGCAGCGCGACGAGGCCCTGGCCATGCGTCAGCAGGCTGAGCATTCGGTGACCGCGGCGCAGGCACAGGTGGCGCTGCGTGAAGCCGACGTGACTGCCGCCTTGGCTCTGGTTGGTCAGCGCGAGTCCGAACTGGACGCCGCGCAACGGCGCCTGACACGCTCCAGCACGCTGTCGAGTGAGGGAGCCGCCTCGATCCAGGAACTGGACGATGACCGGGCGCGCGTACGGGGCGCCCAAGCGACCCTCGCGGCCAGCAAGGCACAGGCCGCCGCTGCCCGCGCCGCGGTCGAAGCCGCCAGGGCGCAGCTTGTCGGCGCGCAGTCTAGTGTGTCCGCCGCTACGGCCAGTATCAGCCGCATCGAAGCCGACATCCGCGACAGCGAACTGCGGTCTCCGCGCGACGGACGGGTTCAGGTGCGTGTCGCGCAACCCGGTGAGGTGCTTGGAGCGGGCGGACGTGTCTTGAACCTCCTTGATCTGTCGGACGTGTACATCACCTTCTTCCTGCCCGAAACCGTGGCCGGCCGCGTTGCGCTGGGTTCGGAGGTTCGCATCATTCTGGATGCCGCGCCCGAGTATGTGATTCCAGCCACCGTTTCCTTCGTCGCCAGCGCAGCGCAGTTCACCCCCAAGACGGTGGAAACCGCCAGTATCAGTTGAACTGATTGGCATGCTTAAAAAATATCAAATGCTTCACAAGAAATAAAGCAAGACGGATTTCAGAAATGGAATCTGAACTGTCAGTATTTTGAGTGAGCGACAGACAGAAATGTCTTTAAACAGAGATTAAACTGAAGAGTTTGATCCTGGCTCAGATTGAACGCTGGCGGCATGCCTTACACATGCAAGTCGAACGGCAGCACGGACTTCGGTCTGGTGGCGAGTGGCGAACGGGTGAGTAAAGTATCGGAACATACCTTGTAGTGGGGGATAACTATCCGAAAGGATAGCTAATACCGCATACGCTCTGAGGAGGAAAGCGGGGGATCTTCGGACCTCGTGCTATAAGAGTGGCCGATATCTGATTAGCTAGTTGGTGAGGTAAAGGCTCACCAAGGCGACGATCAGTAGCTGGTCTGAGAGGACGACCAGCCACACTGGAACTGAGACACGGTCCAGACTCCTACGGGAGGCAGCAGTGGGGAATTTTGGACAATGGGGGCAACCCTGATCCAGCAATGCCGCGTGAGTGAAGAAGGCCTTCGGGTTGTAAAGCTCTTTTGTCAGGGAAGAAACGGTGAGTCCTAATATGGCTTGCTAATGACGGTACCTGAAGAATAAGCACCGGCTAACTACGTGCCAGCAGCCGCGGTAATACGTAGGGTGCAAGCGTTAATCGGAATTACTGGGCGTAAAGCGTGCGCAGGCGGTTATATAAGTCAGATGTGAAATCCCCGGGCTCAACCTGGGAACTGCATTTGAGACTGTATGGCTAGAGTGTGTCAGAGGGGGGTAGAATTCCACGTGTAGCAGTGAAATGCGTAGATATGTGGAGGAATACCGATGGCGAAGGCAGCCCCCTGGGATAACACTGACGCTCATGCACGAAAGCGTGGGGAGCAAACAGGATTAGATACCCTGGTAGTCCACGCCCTAAACGATGTCTACTAGTTGTTGGGTCTTAATTGACTTAGTAACGCAGCTAACGCGTGAAGTAGACCGCCTGGGGAGTACGGTCGCAAGATTAAAACTCAAAGGAATTGACGGGGACCCGCACAAGCGGTGGATGATGTGGATTAATTCGATGCAACGCGAAAAACCTTACCTACCCTTGACATGGCAGGAATTCCGAAGAGATTTGGAAGTGCTCGCAAGAGAACCTGCACACAGGTGCTGCATGGCTGTCGTCAGCTCGTGTCGTGAGATGTTGGGTTAAGTCCCGCAACGAGCGCAACCCTTGTCATTAGTTGCTACGAAAGGGCACTCTAATGAGACTGCCGGTGACAAACCGGAGGAAGGTGGGGATGACGTCAAGTCCTCATGGCCCTTATGGGTAGGGCTTCACACGTCATACAATGGTACATACAGAGGGCCGCCAACCCGCGAGGGGGAGCTAATCCCAGAAAGTGTATCGTAGTCCGGATTGTAGTCTGCAACTCGACTACATGAAGTTGGAATCGCTAGTAATCGCGGATCAGCATGTCGCGGTGAATACGTTCCCGGGTCTTGTACACACCGCCCGTCACACCATGGGAGCGGGTTCTGCCAGAAGTAGGTAGCTTAACCGTAAGGAGGGCGCTTACCACGGCAGGGTTCGTGACTGGGGTGAAGTCGTAACAAGGTAGCCGTATCGGAAGGTGCGGCTGGATCACCTCCTTTCTAGAGTAGCGCCGTAATTAAGTGTTCACTTTTATTGACTGTTAAAAAGAGACGAGAAGAGTAGTAAGAGTAGTGAAACTGCTTTGAAGTAGGAAGTAGTGCCTGAATGGGGGTTTAGCTCAGCTGGGAGAGCACCTGCTTTGCAAGCAGGGGGTCGTCGGTTCGATCCCGTCAACCTCCACCAATACTGGGGCTGTAGCTCAGCTGGTTAGAGCACCGTGTTGATAACGCGGGGGTCGTTGGTTCGAGCCCAACCAGCCCTACCAAAAGTATGTTGAGAAAACAAACGCAAATGGCGCGAGCGCTGTTTAGGTTTGTTCTTTCAAATCGAAAGAGAGTCGGAAGACTCAGTAACAAGAAGTTCTCGTTCTTTAACAATTCAGAAGAAGTAAAGTAGAAATAATCAAAATTTATTTCTGTAAAGAGATTGGTAGTAATACTGATCAGATTTATGGAAGGGTTATGATTGTATCGAACAAACAAAGTATTAAAAGAGTTTGATCAAAAGCAGCCGAAAGGCAGTTTTAGAAAAAATAAATTCTTGAGATACGGCAAACGCTAAAGTAATACTCATAAGTAGTAAAGAACTATAACCGTTTTTGGTGATGAACCTGAGTTGAGCAATCGACCCAGACACCAGAAGCTAAAGTTATAGGGACAAGTGACTAAGTGCACATGGTGGATGCCTTGGCGATATCAGGCGATGAAGGACGTAGTAGCTTGCGATAAGCTGCGGGGAGTGAGCAAACACACATTGATCCGCAGATTTCCGAATGGGGAAACCCGGCCGTAAGGTCATTTAACACTGAATACATAGGTGTTAAAAGCGAACGTGGCGAACTGAAACATCTAAGTAGCTACAGGAAAAGAAATCAACCGAGATTCCCAAAGTAGTGGCGAGCGAAATGGGAAGAGCCTGCAAGATTTAGCAGATTTGATAGTAGAACGGATTGGAAACTCCGGCCATAGAGGGTGATAGCCCCTTATACGAAATCATCTTTGTGGAACTAAGCTTGCGACAAGTAGGGCGGGACACGTGAAATCCTGTCTGAACATGGGGGGACCATCCTCCAAGGCTAAATACTCGATATCGACCGATAGTGAACCAGTACCGTGAGGGAAAGGCGAAAAGAACCCCGGGAGGGGAGTGAAATAGAACCTGAAACCGTGTGCATACAAACAGTAGGAGCGGACTTGTTCCGTGACTGCGTACCTTTTGTATAATGGGTCAGCGACTTACATTCAGTGGCAAGCTTAACCGCATAGGGAAGGCGTAGAGAAATCGAGTCCGAATAGGGCGTCTTAGTCGCTGGGTGTAGACCCGAAACCAGATGATCTACTCATGGCCAGGTTGAAGGTGCGGTAACACGCACTGGAGGACCGAACCCACTAATGTTGAAAAATTAGGGGATGAGCTGTGGGTAGGGGTGAAAGGCTAAACAAATCTGGAAATAGCTGGTTCTCTCCGAAAACTATTTAGGTAGTGCCTCAAGTATCACCAACGGGGGTAGAGCACTGTTATGGCTAGGGGGTCATCGCGACTTACCAAACCATTGCAAACTCCGAATACCGTTGAGTGCGAGCTTGGGAGACAGACATCGGGTGCTAACGTCCGGTGTCAAGAGGGAAACAACCCAGACCGCCAGCTAAGGTCCCAAAGTATAGCTAAGTGGAAAACGAAGTGGGAAGGCTAAAACAGTCAGGAGGTTGGCTTAGAAGCAGCCACCCTTTAAAGAAAGCGTAATAGCTCACTGATCGAGTCGTCCTGCGCGGAAGATGTAACGGGGCTAAGCTATACACCGAAGCTGCGGATATCCTTTTAGGATATGGTAGGAGAGCGTTCTGTAAGCCTGCGAAGGTGACTTGTAAAGGTTGCTGGAGGTATCAGAAGTGCGAATGCTGACATGAGTAGCGATAATGGGGGTGAAAAGCCTCCACGCCGTAAGCCCAAGGTTTCCTGTTCAACGTTCATCGGAGCAGGGTGAGTCGGCCCCTAAGGCGAGGCAGAGATGCGTAGCTGATGGGAAGCAGGTTAATATTCCTGCACCGTCGTATGATGCGATGGGGGGACGGATCACAGAAGGTCGTCAGGCGGTTGGAAGAGCCTGTTCTTGACTTGTAGAAGGCACTTAGGCAAATCCGGGTGCGTAATTCAAGGGGTTGAGACGAGTGAACTTGTTCACGAAGCGATCGGAAGTGGTTCCAAGAAAAGCCTCTAAGCTTCAGTCATACGAGACCGTACCGCAAACCGACACAGGTGGGCGAGATGAGTATTCTAAGGCGCTTGAGAGAACTCGGGAGAAGGAACTCGGCAAATTGGTACCGTAACTTCGGGATAAGGTACGCCCTTGTAGTTTGACCCCCCTGCGGGGGAAGGATGAAGGGGTTGCAATAAACTGGTGGCTGCAACTGTTTAATAAAAACACAGCACTATGCAAACACGAAAGTGGACGTATATGGTGTGACTCCTGCCCGGTGCTGGAAGATTAAATGATGGGGTGCAAGCTCTTGATTGAAGTCCCAGTAAACGGCGGCCGTAACTATAACGGTCCTAAGGTAGCGAAATTCCTTGTCGGGTAAGTTCCGACCTGCACGAATGGAGTAATGATGGCCACACTGTCTCCTCCCGAGACTCAGCGAAGTTGAAGTGTTTGTGATGATGCAATCTACCCGCGGCTAGACGGAAAGACCCCATGAACCTTTACTGTAGCTTTGCATTGGACTTTGAACCAATCTGTGTAGGATAGGTGGGAGGCTTTGAAGCGGGGACGCCAGTTCTCGTGGAGCCATCCTTGAAATACCACCCTGGTTTGTTTGAGGTTCTAACCTTGGCCCGTTATCCGGGTCGGGGACAGTGCATGGTAGGCAGTTTGACTGGGGCGGTCTCCTCCCAAAGTGTAACGGAGGAGTTCGAAGGTACGCTAATTACGGTCGGACATCGTGATGATAGTGCAATGGCATAAGCGTGCTTAACTGCGAGACTGACAAGTCGAGCAGGTACGAAAGTAGGACATAGTGATCCGGTGGTTCTGTATGGAAGGGCCATCGCTCAACGGATAAAAGGTACTCTGGGGATAACAGGCTGATTCCTCCCAAGAGTTCATATCGACGGGGGAGTTTGGCACCTCGATGTCGGCTCATCACATCCTGGGGCTGTAGCCGGTCCCAAGGGTATGGCTGTTCGCCATTTAAAGTGGTACGTGAGCTGGGTTTAAAACGTCGTGAGACAGTTTGGTCCCTATCTGCCGTGGGCGTTGGAAGTTTGAAGGGGGCTGCTCCTAGTACGAGAGGACCGGAGTGGACGAACCTCTGGTGTATCGGTTGTCACGCCAGTGGCATTGCCGAGTAGCTATGTTCGGAAGAGATAACCGCTGAAAGCATCTAAGCGGGAAACTCGCCTTAAGATGAGACTTCCCGGAGACTTGATCTCCTTAAAGGGTCGTTCGAGACCAGGACGTTGATAGGCTGGGTGTGGAAGTGCAGTAATGCATTAAGCTAACCAGTACTAATTGCCCGTAAGGCTTGTCCCTATAACCTTAGCAGGTATAGGCTGCAAGTGAGCAATATGAAGTGTGAGCCAATGAATGTTGGTACAAATCATAACCAGGAATAAATAATAAATTGAGATTGGTGCGAGTGAAAAACGACGCACATTCTCCAACGGATAATGCAGTCGTTTAAGAACCTTGCAGAGGGTACTTTTGATGAGGCTTTTGCGAAAATCGTCCATACCAAACTTTACCAGATCCGCTTATTGCGACACAACCACTCAAATGCTCCCGATCCTATTTGTACCAACGACTGAAAGAAATCGACAATCATGATCATGCGTAATCCCAAACGGTTTCTGTGGACACTGACCCTGTTCTGGAGCCTCATGCTGCTGTTTGTCTTTATCAGTGGGTATGGTTCGCCTAGCCGGACCAACACCTAGCATGGTCAATCGCGTTGCGCGTCAAGCAAGCGTTCGACCTGAGCCGCATTGGCGTTAGCAATAGACCTGAATTCCTCACTGATACGATTATCGCTCTCCACACGACGCCAGAACACAACGGCCGCTGCTGCTGCCTGAACCCAGGTATTGCGCTCTCTCGGTACCGGTAAGGTGGGCGCGAATTTGCGCTCTACCAGCTCCACGCCTCGCGAAGGGGCATACATCATAGGTAACATGTCATAGGCCGGTGCCAAGCTAAGGTCGGGCAAGAACGCAAGATTACCGTCATGCATATCAGAGTTCGCAATTAGTCGACCAAAATGCTCCAATAGTCTTATCTGTTGTGCGGTCTCTTCAGAAATATAATTCGCTTCAAAAAGTGCTTTTGCACCGTCCGACCATGAACCTGTACCGCCGAACAGCGCCGCATTCAATTCGAACCAGGTGCAAACGCCGGAGCGTCCAAATTCGCCATGGCGGTCAAAACGGTCGACTTCATAGAAGGCCCGACCGGCGAACTGATAGATGCGACTTTGTGCGGCTCTGAGCTGGAGTGTGTCAGCAATGGTGGTCAGAGCCAGGTGCTCGCACACCAGCAAATCGGCCCAACGTTGTTCCTGTGGCGAGCCGTCGGCACCTGAGAACTTGACGATGACATGGGTTGGCATTCCCCGCCAACGGCGTGCCGTGAATTTGGGAAATTCTCCAGCGGCTGAGGACTCCGCCTCTCCAAATTTGAGCGCTTGCAGGGCGCGCTGCGGATAGTCGGTTTCAACCTCATCATCACTGAGAAAATGAATGCCGTGCTGCTGCACCTCCAAGAAGCGGCGCAGTGCTTGCTCACCCAGAATGTAGTTGCCAGGCTGATCCCAGCCGACCACGCTCAAGACATGCAGGACATCGTCTTCACTCCAGCGATTCACGGCATCATCTACTTGGAGGATAGCGGCAAACTGGTGTGCAAAGTTACGACCCAAGAAACCCTGAGGTCGCATGTCGCCCAATGGATATGGCACCCCATGGAACCAGCCATCAGCCATCTCATCATCCAGCGGCCAAGGAAATGCTTCGATAAAAGTCATCGCGCAACCTGCAGGATAAACAGGCTCCAGCAGTCCTACCTCATGCGCCCGCCCCGACTCGTCAATGCGATACAGTGGCAGTGGAGCTGAGTTACCTCGAATCGACCGGCGCGCTGCATACGCCGTGCGTCGCGCGCGGCCACGCGAGATAACCTGACCGTCCAGTTCGGCAATCGCTCGCATCAAGGACGGACGACTTACCCCAAGTCGCTTTAACAACTCGCCAGCTTGCTGTCGGTGCCAGGTCCGAAGCGTTTCCAAAACTATTTTAGCGATTGACATGTAACGATTCTTTTTTAGTTAATTATTAAAATATCATAGAGCAATATTAAAATAATAAATTAACTATGTAACGATTTATGTAACGTTTATTTTGATTTTAGAAGATGTCTTTACTTATGTCAAAGTAAGAATAGGAATGGCTTAATCTCACCCCATGGCTGATGTAAATTGGCTTCATACGCCCTCATCTTCGAAGTGTAAGTGAGGTGGAAAGTCATATAGCCGAATTTGCTCCGGAATAAATCACCCGGGTTGCAGGAGAGACGTTCGCCGTCCATTTTCGGCGCTGAAATGACGATGCTAATGGTACGCGCTCTCCGTTAACAACGGACGCCGTCCTGACTTCAGTTTGCCACGCAGAATTGAATTGATAGTTCCAACGTCATTGGTTGTGAATACTGACCTGAATGTGCGCTTTATCGACACAATGAGGATAGACCGAGCAGTTGGGCGACCAAATTTAGAAGCCCATCGCCATGACAGACATTCGTTAGCCTTACTGGATGGGATTAGACTCTAACTCCGTGTGCTACTCAAATGTGGGGAGACGTCGTCGCAGGTGAATCAAAACGGCTGGGCTCTAATTGCTCAAGAGGGAAAATGGCGTGTATGGTGTTCACCTATTGGTTCGCCTTCATCAGACGGGCATATAAATGTCGATAATCTATATAAATTACCCCTGACATGTATAGAAAATACCAATATTTATACATGTCAGGGGTAATTTGCACAAAATTTGAGGTTTTTTTATCAAAAATTTCGACAGCATTGCCATTTTAGGGAATTAAAGATCTATCCCACTAAACGCATTGGTGAAAAACGAGAGTCAATACAAGCTGCAGGCCAATGCATTTTGTCATTCTTCAGATCAAATGGGACTACCCAGAGACGTAAATCACTTGAAAAATCGAAGGGCGGTAATTCAGCGGAAAATTTATCCGTCTGCGGATAAATCAGTAGCATCTTGCCAATACCATTGAGATGTTTATGGCCATAAGCAAACAGTTGATAGAAGTCAGACTGACTTAATCCGTACTTATTGGTTTTATCTGATGAACAAATAATCTTCCACTTAGTATCGAGAACGACCAGATTTTCTTTGCCATTTCGAATGAGAAAATCAGGACGTAACTGGAACATTTGTTCGCCATTATGCTCACAAAGAGAATGAGAAGATGCCTGTACCTTGAGTGAGTAAGGCGCAGGCAATTGTTTGCGTAGTTGAGTCTCCACATAACGTTCAAAAAGTTTTTCCATCGGAAATAACAAACTAATGCCTTGGGTTTTCCCCCTTAGCGCCAGCGGCATCTGCTGTCCCAGCACTAATTCACACCAAGGCCGTACTGGCAGGTAGTGCGCCATTAAACGGTCCGTGCGCCATAAGCGGAAATCATTTTGTATATCGCGGCTGTCTGGGATTTCTGCCAGCAATCCCGCCAACTTAAGGGCCAGACGCCAAGTGTCCGCCTGTTGGGTCGTCTTGCATACCCGCATCAAGGCAGCTTTTAATAGGCGATTCTCAGGACGATCAGGCAAGAAGAGATCATGGCGGATATTGAAAATATGCGCACGCCCCGGTGGCTGGCGAATCTGCTTCACCACATCTAATTGGCCCCGCAAGAAGCGTTGTTCTTCTTCTATACGCTGGTAATCAAAGCGTAAGCCACGTTTGAGCAAATGATCCAGGGATAACACAAATTGCTTCATCACCCATTCCAGCAAGGAGTGATCAAAGGTCTGTATATCTGTTTTATCGGTCGTGCGCACCGGCAGATCCAAAGCCACTTTCAGCATCTTAATCAGCAAGGCACGCGAGTTACTGGCTGCCGCTGCATCCGATTGCTCGGTATGCTTAGGCAGTATCTCCAATAAGGTACCGCAAGGCGTTTGCACCACCCCAACATAGCTATCCAGCTTTAGCCAGCGTTTGTTCTCTATCTGTAGTAGACAAGCGCCGCTCTTGTTAAAACCAGCTGACAAACTGCACAGCCATTCAAATGCGGAAGACGTGACCGTGGCCTGATCCAGCGTGTTTTCTACCTGCTCAGTCGTCAGTCGTGCATATTCGCGCACGACTACTGTTTTCATGGCGCGACCCCGATAATGGCTTGATAGCTTCGTATGTCATCAAAGGCATTGTCGTTGATATGCCAACGCTTATCCACCATTTGCAATTTCTCAGCAATTTTCGCATCAAATAAAGCGGCCAGATTTCCCTGCGTTTGCGCAATGAAGCATAACTCTTTGGGTTTGTTTTGATCATTCAACACCCACGCGATACGCTCCCAGTCCTCGAAGAAATATTCCTGCAACAGCGGCAGGATTTGCTGGCGAAAAATATGCTTCAAGCCACGAAGATCTCGATTGTCTTTGAGTGGCATAAAATACGCATGGCCTAGGCAATGGTCGCGATCCAGTAATACCTCTATGCGTTCATTCATTTTTCTTAGCATCTGGCCAATGTTGATGCCTTCGACGATTATTTCATCAAGTAATTCGGGTTTAGGTGCCATTTCCTTAAAGGTAAAACGTCGACGCAGGGCGATATCTAGTCCAGCCAGCGACCGGTCGGCGGTGTTCATGGTACCGATAATAAATACATTGCTCGGCACCGTAAAATCATCTTGCGTGTACGGTAATTTGACTGACAACGCTTCGGGCATGCCCGCACGTTTGGACGGTTCAATCAAGGTGATTAATTCGCCAAAAATCTTTGAAATATTCCCACGATTTATTTCATCAATGATTAGAACGAATTTTTGTTGTTTGTTGGATTCGCTTAATTTTTCCACCTCAAGTGGAAGCCCGCACTCTGATTGAAGATACGATAACAGGCCTACGACATAAGAGGGATTGTAGATTTTCGTTTTATCACCAGTGACATACAATTTTCTTACGTTTTCAATGTTGGCAAAATAGGTTGTGCCGTCCTTTACAGATTGCTCGGGGAAAACCTTAAAAGTATTTCCTCCGTCATATTCGACATCAAACGATTTTCCATTTTTTGTTTTTAACGTCAATCTATCGTTTGAGTCCTCAATTTTTTTTTGGAAGATCTTAATCGCGTCAGAGAATGTATGAGATGTATTGACACCAAGTTCAACTGCATCTTCACAAAGTTTTTTAAAAATACCAGACTTGGTTGAGTAGCTAATTGCACCATTTAATGTTTCGGCGCGCAATCCCTCAACAAAATCCTCATAGCTAAAACTTTGGTGAAAAGTGGTGAAGCGAATTTGTTCGGTATTAATGAAGTCATCGAAGCGTTTCTTTAATGCTGTCCGATCATTTTGGTTCGCAACAAAGAAATCGGGGTCAAGAATTTTCAAACTTTCGTCTACCGTTGCGTAGGTTTTACCCGTTCCAGGCGGTCCAAAGAGAATTTGATTAAGTGAATTAGATGATTTCATATCAGAGCGTAAATTTGGCGTCACTTTAGGTACGTCAATTGACAGATTTTTTTTTGTTTCACCGCGTTCAAAACTTAGTTGATAAATTTCGGGCCGCTCGCTGCTTACAGAGAGCACTGCGGAATCACCGGAACGAAGATTAAGTTGTGCAAAAAGGGAAGTAAAGCGAGCTTGTATTCGTTTGTAATTGCTTAGAACGCACGTTTTTCTTGACTCACCATTGGGCAAAATTAACGTAAATTGAGCATCGCTTTGTAGTGGTCTAATGTACCCGGACACTGATTTAGGCGAGAATACTCGTCATGGAGAGGTGTTTGATGAACAAGCAAAGACGTACATTTTCCCCTGAGTTCAAACTGCAGGCCCTCCAAAGGTCAGCCTTTGTCCAAAGCTGAACAGTTTTATAGTTTAGCTTTTTAATTTTCCGGACTCTCGCCACATTTTTTGTCCGTTCTACCTTATTGCGACACAACCCGACCGGCGCATGGTCGAATCTGAAGACCGAAATACGGAGGCGCTCGCGCGCTTAGTACAGCAAGTGGATAAAGTTCACGAACGCTTAGACGAGCTTAAGGCAGAGACTGGCTCGCAAATTGCAGAGGCGATTCGGCCCTTGAATGAGAAACACCAGTCAATGTCGCGGGATCTGGGAAATGTTCGCGCCGATCTGGACGGCTGGGTGAATCGTGGTAAGGGAGCATGGTTTGTCGCATCGATCTGCGCGGCTATTTTTCAATCGTTTATTGTTGCCGCGTTGCTGTGGGCAGTTGCTGAAATTAAAACGCTGCACGACTGGCGCATCTCGGTGGACGCGATCAACCGGACGGAAGAACGGCGACCGAAATAACCGCCTTCCTGCTCAAAATACGAGATTCCGTCATGAATCTCGTATGTTTGCTCTGGTGTCTAAACAGGGACTTGTTCTATACTTCAGGAACCCCTTACCCTGACTTGGAGCCTCTCCATGGATACCTTGCCTGCTTTGCGTTCAGACAGCACTTCGCCTGCCTTGGCGCAATCGTCCCATCCTCCCCTTCCCCCCCCTTTAATCTTGGCGCGCAATGACCGCGAGATTATCGATGCCTGGCTGTCTCGTCCTGGCTTATCAAATGCGACGGTAAAAAACCTGCGCAAAGATGCCGGCCGCTTTTTGCTTTGGATAGAATCGCGCGGCCTTGGTCTGCGTGATGTTCGCTTTGAAGACCTGATTGCGTACTCTGAATTTGTAATGAATCCGCAGCCGGCCGATCTCTGGATTTCTACCGCGAAGTGGCCGCGGCATGATCCAAGATGGCGGCCGTTCTCTGGGCCACTGTCAGATGCGTCGCACAAGAAAACGCTGGAAACAATCAAGAGCCTGTTTTCGTGGTGCGCGCTGGCGAGGTACCTTGAGGTGAATCCTGCGGTGCTGCTCGGCCGGATAAGTGCGCCTCGCCGGAGCAGTGTCGAGCGGTACCTGCCGGCGGAAGGAATAGGCCTATTGCTGGACGCTTGCGATGGTCGGCCGCAAGAAAGCTGGCGTGACATTCTCAAGGTCGCCCGTTCTCGCTTCCTCATCCATGTCTATTACGGTACCGGTGCTCGCCTGCACGAAATCAGCAGCGCAACGATGGATAGCTTCCGCCCTGACCATAAGGGTATGTGGTGGCTGCACGTCATGGGCAAGGGTGGCATCGAGGGGAGTATCCCTGTCTCGCTGGATCTGCTTAGTGAATTCAAGCGGTACCGCTCTGCGTTTGGACTTCCTCCACTGCCTAAGCCTGGCGACACGACTCCGCTGATTTTGCCAGTGACTGGCGCGGTTCGCCCTGTCGCTGATTGCTCAATTCATCGAGAGGTGAAAGCTGTTATGACCGATGCTGCGCGCCTTGCCGAGCTCGCCGGCGATGACCGCCTCAGTATTGCCTTAGCCAGCGCTTCTACGCATTGGCTGCGCCACTCTGCAATCACTCATCAGCTGGACGCGGGTGCGTCGCTCAAGACGGTACAGAAAAATGCGCGGCATTCATCGATTACCACCACATCGCTGTATATCCACAAAACTGATGACGACCGTCATGCTGAAACAGTCGCGGCTCAGAAAAAGGCGCGGTAAGTTATCCACCGAAATTGTGGGTAACTTTTGCTCTTTCCGCATGGGGCGTGGCTCCGGTCGGTGATGTCAATTTTTAGGCTCCCGTCAAAATCGCAGCCTCGCGTTCCGCTGTTGCCAGAACCAGTCTGCCTGTTTCAATTCCCGCTATCCAATCGGTTAAATCGTTGAGCGGTACCGTGCCGGTCTTGGCTCCGGTCACTTGGGCAAATCGGCAGGCGCTGTCGATCTGGTAGAGCAGGGTTCCGCTTCTGTTCGTCAGGGAAACGCCTTTAAACCGTTCACGGAAGGCTTTAGCTTTCGCTTTGGCAAGCTGCTCTGCTTCCCTGCCTTTCTCGCGCCGTAGGGCTTCTGCTGCGATGTGCGAGTAATCGACTGTGCTGTTGGCCAGCTTCCGCAACGTGCAGAAAAGGTGTTCGCCTTTGAGCTTGGCCAGATATTCTCGGCAGGCTGTTGCGATGTCGCTGAGGCGCTTGCCTTTCTGGGTTGCAATCTTCATTAACTTAAAAACTCCAGCGAGGCTCAGTCCGTTTCCTGTCAGCCATTTCAAATCATCGGGCAGTATGCTTCCTCGCGTCGCTGGTTGTTTCTTTGGGATAGTTGGTTCAGTTAACGTATGGCCGTCTGACAAATTATCATCCGGCTCCCTGTGGATATCGTTGTTTTCTGCCTCGATCAAACCCAGCAATTCTGCCGCTTTTTTGGTCAGGCGAATGCGCGCAACCGCAAATCGTCCGTTCCGGCTTTTTCGTTCCTGGCTCATGACTTCGATCAGCCCGTGTTCCTTGATGGCGCTCATGTGGCGATAGACCGTGCGCTCGTCGATGCCTATTCGGCTGGCGATGTGTGCTTTGTGCGGGAAAATTGGCGCGAGTGGGTCGCTCTGCTTAACGTACCTGCAAATCTCCGCGAGTGTGTCTTTCACTCCCCGTGACAGGCCGATGATGTGCTTTGCGTTATCGAATGCTCTCAGTATCCTGACTGGCAGGTTGCGTGACTTTGGTGCTGAGATGCTGATCGCTTCCCCTTTGGATAGTGCTTGTACGTGCATGGTGCTGCCTTTCTGCGTTTTTCGCAAAAATCTCATTGACGGCAACACTAAGGGGAGATATATTGAGGTTTCTGACTTCTTTTCTCCCCAGAGCGTGTCTGGTGTATGTGTTTAGTGAAAAGATCCAAAAAGCCACAACGCCAATTGTGGCTTTTTACTTTTCTGGTGCTGAATCCTACTGTTTCATCTCGCTCTCCAATTTATAAAACTTTTATATTCTGCTCAGACCGATCGGTTTATAAAACTTTTATATTCCCTCTCGGCGGTGCATTTATAAAACTTTTATAAATGTTGTCTTCGGGCGGTTTATAAAACTTTTATATTTACCTGGTTCGCTCGCTTTATAAAACTTTTATATTTTCTTCTGCTCGGCTTCTTAATGCCTTGAGTATCAATTCTTCGATTTCCTCTGCACTGATTTCGGTCGCCTTTATCCTGATCGCAATCTCTTTGCCGGTCGTCTTTGTCGTGAATATTGGACGGCCGCTGCGGTCGGTAATGACTGCCTGATCATTTTTTGCGATGGCCTTGCTCTTTGCCTTGAGCATTTGCTCAACCCATGGCTTGATTGAATTCTGGCTTGCTCCGTCCTGCAATCTCATTACGGCGGATTCAATCAGTGCTCCTTCCTCTGGGTACGCTTTCAGCAGCGCGGCGATTGTTTGGCCGCAGCTTGCATTAAATAACTCAGGGTTATGGTTGAGCATGTCTAAGATGTTCTGGGGCAGCTTCAGCATGTTCATTCGCATCGACACCAGCGCTTGGCTGGTGCTGAAAATATTGGCGACTTCTTGCTGTGTGCTGGCATACCGGTCTGCGAGCGTTTCTTGGTACATTTTCGCTCGTTCATAGTCGGTCAGGGTGACGCTGCCTTCATTCGACACCATGGCCGAGAGCTTTGCGGCCCTGTCGTCTTTGATGACTACGTCGGCATCAATCTCTGTCCAGCCTATACTCCGCGCTGCGCGTGTTCTGCGGTGGCCTTTGATTAACTCGAAGCGACCGGACGGTTTTTCGCGCACGGTAATGACTTCCTCTTGGCCAGCGGCCGCGAATGAGTGCGCTAGGTTGTCGATTTCTTCTGCGCTGTACACCATCCTCGGCTGGTACGGACTGTCATCGATCTGGTCGAGGCGGATTCTCCGTCGGGTGCTTTGTGCTGGCTCTGGGGTGGCTGCGTGGTGGGCTTCTGTTACTAGCGGCAGCGGGTTATCTTCCGCTGAAACGGTGGCGATGAAGTTCTTGTCGCTGGCAGTATCCAGTGCCGGAATCGCTCCGGTGCTTACTAAGCCTGAAAACTTGATTTGTTTCTTCTGTGCGCCGGTCTTGTTGTTCATGTTTGCGCTTTCATCATCATGGTGCGGTCAGTTTGACGTTGTAAAGTTTGGCGAGTGATTTCGTCACATCGATGATGTCTCTCGCTCCTACGCTGTTCGGCTCTTTCTCCAAAACAGGCGCGGACTTTGTTATGTCATCGAGGTCGGTTTCCCGCAGGAATCCTACAAAATCTCGCACTATCGTGTCGTTCATGTACTTGCCGTAATCGGTACCGAGCTTTTCGATTGCTTCGACGTGGCTCTGGTACGACTGCCTGTATCGGTTCGCAATAATGTGAAGGCCGAGCGGGTGCTTGCGGTCTGGGTATGATCGGTTAATTTCTTCGATGTTGGATTCCAGCCCTTCAATCGCCAGCACAGATTGTGCTTCCGGCATGACGACCGCCGTCACCAGCTTGCTGGCAACTAAGAAGGACGTGGTCAAAATCGACGTGTTCGGTGCTGAATCTATAATGACAACGTCGTACTGCTTAAAGAAGTCGCTTTCCTTCTCCATCAGCCGGGCGAATAGGTGCTCTCGGTTCATCGCTCCGATCATCCACGATTCGACGTTGCTCAGGGTAATGTCGGCAGGTATCAGGTCGAGCATGCCTTGGTCGTAGATCGGCACAACGGCCTCGCGTATGCGGGTTGGCTGCCCCTTGGCCAGCCTTTCCATGAGGTTGCCTATGTGCGTCAGCGGCTGGTTAATGTCGAACCCAAGCTGCTTACTCATTGAGCCTTGCGGGTCGCCTTCGATCAGCAGCGTTCGGTGTCCGAATTGTGCAAAGCATGTCCCGACGTTGGTCGATATCGTTGTCTTTCCTACTCCGCCTTTTGACATGCGAAATGGGATAAGCGGGGGCATGTCTCGCGCTGAAGTGGGCGCGATGTTCATGACTGTCTGCCGGATTTTGCGGATTTCATAAGGCAGGTACAGCTTGTGCCGGTTGGCGTCAGTGGCGTCTTTCGTTCCGACTCCGGCTTCTTTTGCCAGTTCCCGGAACTTTTTATCTGTGTCAGTGAAGCCGACAAACTCTTTCGCCAGCTTCAGTTTGATGCCTTGGTGCTGCCGTATTCCCGCTTTCGCTTCCATGCAGATTTCTCCCGTAATATCGAGCATTTCGACGAATGTTAAATGGGCGGCGGAACATTTGCAACCAATTTTCACGAAAAATAGGCAACGCGAATAAAAAACGTGCCGCCGTTGCTTTTCCGTATTTTGATTATTTTTTACCCCTTGAGCACATGCGGCGTCGTATTTTCTCCATATCACTCTCAACAAAAAGGTGCTGCAGGCATTGGTTGTCGGTCGCTGGCTGCTGGACGATGACGATTTCCGGCTTCGGTGTGGGGGTCGGGCTTTGGTTGCTCCAAACGGTTGTGTCGCAATAAGGTAGAACGGACAAAAAATGTGGCGAGAGTCCGGAAAATTAAAAAGCTAAACTATAAAACTGTTCAGCTTTGGACAAAGGCTGACCTTTGGAGACAATTGGCGTATGGCCTTAAATCGTTTTATGATTGAGTTTGGTGATCGCATTCAAAAATACGATCACTGACTTGTTCCGTGGCATTTACACAGAAATTCTTACAGGCTCGGCCGGTTCAAAAAATCACAGCGTTAATTGTTTTTGTATTTTTTTTGTTGGTTGCAATCTTTTGCGTTTATTCATTAGCGGTTTTCTTGCTGAGCGATAGATGTACTCCTACCTGCGCTATTACTGGAGCGACTGAATTATTGCTGATTTCGAGTATTTTTATTTGGTCCGGGAAAAAAATTGGGTTTCGAAACAAGAAAATTTGGTGTCTTTGCGATTCATTGAACTGATTGATGTTGCATTGCAAAAAAAATCGAGATTGCTAACCCGCACGTTGTGATTGACCTAACTAAAGTTAATTCGGCTAACGTCAGCTCCATTCAACACTCAGACTTTCCGCCTGCTGCAAGACGGTCTGAATCGCATCTTCTTGCTGATCTGGCGGATACTTGTACTTTCGCAAAATCCGCTTCACCATCAGCCGCAATTTTGCGCGGACGCTTTCACGCTGTGACCAATCGACACTGACATTCTGGCGGAGATTTTCGGTCAGTTCGTGAGCGATCAACTTCAGCGTTTCATCGCTGAGTTCGCGGACAGCGGATTCATTGTTGGCAAGGGCGTCATAAAACCGGATTTCATCGTCAGTCAGTCCAAGCGATTCATTGCGGTTCGCAGCTTCCTTGAACTTTTTCGCCATTTGAATCAGTTCTTCGATGACCTGTGCTGTCTCGATTGACCGGTTCTGATAGCGTTTGATGACATCAGCCAGCAAGTCAGAGAACTTCTTGTTCTGCACGACATTGCCGCCAAACTTGCTCTTGATTTCCCCTTCAAGCAAGCGTTCCAGCAGTTCAACAGCCAAATTGCGTTCTGGCAGGTTCTGCACTTCCGCCAGAAAATCATCGTCGAGCAAACCGATATTGGGTTTGTCTAGCCCGACCGCATCAAAAATATCCACGACCTGTTCGGACACCACTGCGGAGCCGATGATTTGCCGGATTGCCAGTTCGCGTTCTTCGTCGGTTTTCTTCTTGCTGCTTATTTCACGCTTGGTCAGCAGCACTTTGACGGCTTGGAAGAACGCAACCTCTTCACGCACAGCCTTTGCTTCATCCAGTGTGCAGCAGAGCGAAAATGCCTTGCTCATTGCCAAGGCATGGTCAGCCCAACGCTTCTTTCCGTCCTTGTCCGCCAGCACATAGTTGGCAGCACCGGCCAGCAGCTTGTGACCCCCTGTTAGGAAGTTGCTGTAATCAAAGCCGTGCAGCATGGCTCGCAGCACTTCCAGCTTTTCTTCAAGAACAGAGTACGCTTCGTGAGCATCGACTGTAGGACGGCCACGGCCATTGCTGGCGGTGTATTCCTTCAATGCCTGCTTGAGATCGTTGGCGATGCCGATGTAATCGACAACCAGTCCTCCTTGCTTGTCTTTAAACACCCTGTTAACCCGTGCAATGGCTTGCATCAGGTTATGACCCTTCATGGGCTTATCAACATACAGCGTATGCACACAGGGAGCATCAAAGCCAGTCAGCCACATGTCACGCACGATGACCAAGCGTAGTGGGTCAGCAGGATTCTTGAATCGCTTTTCCAGTTCCTTCTTGACCTGCTTGGAATAGATATGTGGCCGCAGCAAGGGCTTGTCGCTGGCAGAGCCAGTCATCACGATCTTGATAGCACCCTTGGCCGGATCGTCGTCATGCCAGTCTGGGCGTAGCTTGACGATTTCGTTATACAAATGAACGCAGATGTCGCGGCTCATCGCGACTACCATCGCTTTGCCGCTCTGTGCTTTAGCTCGTTCTTCAAAGTGTGCAACCAGATCAGCAGCAACTTGGCGAATGCGTGGTTCAGCACCTACAACTTTTTCCAGTGCTGCCCATTTGCTTTTCAGTTTTGACTGTTCATCGCCATCTTCATCTTCGGCAAGCTCATCGACTTCTGCATCCAGTTCGTCAAGCTGTGCCTCTTTCAGCCCAAGCTTGGCAAGGCGTGATTCGTAGAAGATGGCGACAGTTGCACCATCATCCTTGGCTTGCTGCATGTCGTAGACATGGATGTAGTCGCCAAACACAGCACGGGTATCGCGGTCTTCGCCGGAAACCGGCGTGCCGGTGAATGCTACAAATGTCGCGTTGGGCAGTGCATCACGGAGATGCTGGGCATAGCCGACCTGATAGCCTTTGTCGTCGCCCTTGAACTTTGCTTCAAAGCCGTATTGGGTGCGGTGTGCTTCATCGGCAATTACGACAATATTGCTGCGGTTGGACAGCACGGGGAAGCTATCTTCGTCTTCACCCGGCATGAACTTCTGAATCGTGGCGAACACAATGCCGCCCGATGGCCTGTTGCCCAACTTGGCTCGCAAATCACCACGGGTTTCTGCCTGCACTGGCTGCTCACGCAATAAGTCTTGAGCCAGTGAGAACACGCCGAACAACTGGCCATCCAGATCATTGCGGTCTGTGATGACAACAATGGTTGGGTTTTCCATTGCGGATTCACGCATGACTCTGGCTGCGAAGCAGGTCATGGTGATGCTCTTGCCGCTGCCTTGCGTATGCCAGACCACGCCGCCTTTATGACTGCCGCCAGGTCTTGAAGCGGACACGACTTGTTCAATGGCGGCACGGACAGCATGGAACTGGTGATAGCCAGCGATTTTCTTGATCAGGCCACCGTCATCTTCAAACAGCACGAAGAAACGCAGGTAATCGAGCAGGTATGCCGGAGCAAGCACACCACGAATCAGCGTTTCCAGTTCGTTGAACTGCCCAAGCGGGTCAATAGCGACGCCATCGATGGTTCGCCACTGCATGAAGCGTTCAGCGTCACTCGACAGTGAGCCTAACCGTGCTTCGCTGCCATCCGAAATGACCAGCACTTCGTTGTAATTGAAGACATCGGGAATCTGCTCTTTGTAAGTCTGTATCTGGTCAAATGCTTTCCAGATATCGGCGTTTTCATCGGCTGGGTTCTTCAGTTCCAACAGCACCAGCGGCAAGCCGTTGACGAACAGGATGATGTCTGGTCGGCGGGTATGCTTGGGGCCTTTGAGCGTGTATTGATTGACTGCCAGCCACTCGTTGGCAGCAACATCAACAAAATCCACCAGTCGCACAAAGTCGCCGCGTGTTTCGCCATCTTTTTGATACTGCACTGGCACGCCATTGACCAGTAAGCCGTGAAAGTGCCTGTTAGCTGACAGTAGGGCGGGAATACCTAAATCCATTACCTGCTTGAGTGCATCTTCACGGGCGGCAAGCGGAATCGCAGGATTCAACCGGTCGATTGCAACACGCAGACGCTCAATCAGCAGCGGTTGCAGATAGTTGCTGCGTTCTGGCGTTTCGCCATCAGGGGCAATTGCATAGCCATTGACATATTGGTAGCCAACTTCTTGCAGCCAGCCCAAAGCTTCGTTTTCAAGCTGTTCTTCGGTCATGCTCATGCTGCGGCCTCTTCAACGGCATCTTCAGCTTCAGTTATCCGTAGCTGACCGGAAATCAGGCGGGGAAGCAGGGCGTCACGAAGTGCTGAAAGCTGCGTTATCTGTGTTAGATGCGACCGATCAATTATTGGGCGAACGATTTCTGCGAAAGCTTCCAGTACTTCCTTCGAAGGTAGTATTACCAGCTCGCTTTCAAGGAAATGTGTAGTTTGGAAGTTTGCAATTCCGGTGCTTTGATTTTGATATTCCCAAGTTTTTCCAGCGGCGTAAATTGCAGTCATGTGCTGACTCAATACAATACCTATGTCCTTGCTGATAGGTCTCAGCAACCTACAAAAACTTGCTGGCTCAACAGGACAGTCAAATTGTGCAAGCAATTGATGTGTAATAAAAATTGATCTGCCTGTTGGTTGGTCTTTGCTGCCACCTGAAACCTCCAAGACAATATCGCTATCCACTAATTGGCGTGTATTCAGCTTCTTTTTTGATGTGTATCGAATAGGGACCCGGGCAGAGTTGCCGCTTTGCAGGTCAGGTATATCAGTTCCGCGAATGATTGCTACCTTGGTGTCGTTCTTATCATTTGACTCTTCATCGCCCCAATCGCCACCGATAGTGTGACTTAACAACTTTCCGAACGGAATGAGTTGCCATCCCTTCGGCACCAACCCCAATTCAGACTCTTCAAAGCTATCTGGAAATAATGCCGCCGTTGCTTCGTCCATGCCTTCCGGCATTTGGCCCTGCAGCTTCGCACGAACCGGATCGAAATCTACGAACCATGACTTGAACAGGGCTTGGGCAATAGATTCGAGCGTGGCGTTGGTTTCACGGAGCAGTGCAATGCGGTCGTCGAGCGCGCCTAATATCTTTCCGATTTCTATTTGTATCGCTCGTGGTGGCAAATTGATCGGCACCGCTGAGAGAATTCCAGTGTTTAGATTAGGCATCGTGGCACCTACTGCATGCCGTATAAGCCAATCCTTAATTTCTGGAAGCCTCAAGCAATATGAAATAAATCTGGCAACTGCTATAGATTCGTCACCGAGCCTTACTTTGAGGCACCCAGTGCCACAGAGCCATCCTGCTTCACGAGCGGTAATCAATGCATTTTTAGTGACATCACCACGCCGACTAAAAATGATGTCACCTGAACGCAATTTGTGTTGTGAAAGGCGTTCAACATCACTCTGATCAATCCGAGCAATTCCATTTTCAAAAATGCCACCATCGCCAATGTTTGTTGGCATGACTACTGGGATTCCCGAGTCTTTATAATCGGAGGTGTGTAATTGGCTACCGAAAGGGCCAGTTTGAATTGCACCGCCTTGACTATCGCATATTTTTCCAAGGGTGGTTGATTGCCATTCAGAACTCATACCCGAGACCTCCCAGCTTTTGGCGAATCAATGCATCCAGTTCCCCCCCCTTTGCCATTTGCTCGCCAAGCTTCTCAGTTAGCTTCTGCATCTTGTCGGCAAAGGCTTCGTCGTCGTCTTCGACTTCTTCGGCACCAACAAATCGACCTGGGGTGAGCACATGGCCGTGCTCTGCAATTTCTGTCAGCGGCACACTGCGGCAATATCCGGCGACATCTGCGTAAGCCTCTGCCGATTCACCACGCCAAGCGGCAACCGTGGATGCAATACGGTCGATCACTTCATCGGTAAATTCACACTGCACACGACTGATCATGCTGCCTAGCTTGCGAGCGTCGATGAACAGCACTTCGCCTTTGCGTGTGGTCTTTTGCTTAGCAAGGAACCACAGGCAAGCCGGAATCTGTGTGTTAAAGAAAAGCTGGCCGGGTAGTGCGATCATCACTTCGACCACATCGGCATCCACCATTGCACGCCGAATATCGCCTTCGCTGTTCTGGCTGGAACTCATGCTGCCGTTGGCAAGTACGATACCAGCACGACCGGTAGGCTTCAGGTGATACAGCATGTGCTGCAACCATGCATAGTTGGCATTGCCTTGCGGCGGCGTGCCATACACCCAGCGTGGATCACCTTCTAAACTGCCATGCCACCAGTCACTGATGTTGAAGGGCGGATTCGCAAGTATGAAATCGGCACGAAGGTCAGGGTGTTGATTGCGTCTAAACGTATCATCCGGCTCACGACCAAGGTTGTAGTCAATGCCGCGAATCGCCAGATTCATTGCCGCCAGCCGCCATGTTGTGGGGTTTGCTTCTTGGCCGTAGATGCTGACATCGCCAAGTTTGCCGCCATGGGCTTCGATGAAACGCTCAGACTGCACGAACATACCGCCGGACCCGCAGCATGGGTCATACACCTTGCCATGATGTGGAGCCAGCACAGCAACCAGCGTTTTAACTATGCTGGCAGGCGTGTAGAACTGTCCGCCACGCTTGCCTTCTGCACTGGCGAACATGCCAAGGAAGTATTCGTAAACCTGCCCGAGCACATCACGGGCGGCACTGGCATCGACACCAAAACCAATCTGCGATACCAAATCGACCAACTCGCCAAGCTTGCCATCCGGTAGCTGAGCACGGGCATAGCGTTTATCCAGAATGCCTTTCAGCTTTGGATTTTCAATTTCGATCAGTGATAACGCATCATCAATGCGTTTGCCAATGTCGGACTGCTTGGCATTGGCACGAATGCTTTCCCATCGTGCCGCTTCTGGCACCCAGAACACATTCACTTCACGGTAGTAGTCACGATCTTCCAGTTCTTCTGCCAACAATGCGGCGTCAGCGTCATGCAGGAAGTAGTCGTCTTTCGGATCAGCAAAGCGGCGGGTCAGTTCTTCGCGGCGGCTTTGAAAGGTATCAGAGATGTATTTAACAAAGATCAGACCTAAAACCAGATGTTTGTACTCGGCGGCGTCCATGTTGGCGCGGAGTTTGTCTGCCGTCGCCCAGAGTGTTTTTTTTATGTCGTCAATCATTGAGCTATTCAGTTAATTTGCTGTAAGTTTGCATGTATTTTGTACCATTATCATTCATATTCGCGGTCATTTTATTATTGATTTCGCAAATATCGCTTGTTCAACTGAGGCATTGTTAATTTTTTAGGATTTATCTGTACTCATGCTTCAATGATCAAATAAAAATCGAATATTGGTCGGTTAATCAAATGGGGGAGTATTTATTTTTCATCGCCAAGAAGTGAGCTTCACTCGTGGTTTGGTTGTACCGCAGAAAATCTGCGGAAGTACAGACCATCTGATGGCAACGGTAGTGTTTTTTCATCTGAGAATGTGAGATCAATATCCAAATATCTACTAGAATAAATATAAAGAACAGATATGGATCTTTCTATGAGCACAACTGCGGTTAATCCAAAACCAGAATCACAACAATTATCTGCTATTGGTCTTAAGGGTTGTGTCGCAATAAGGTAGAACGGACAAAAAATGTGGCGAGAGTCCGGAAAATTAAAAAGCTAAACTATAAAACTGTTCAGCTTTGGACAAAGGCTGACCTTTGGAGTCGGAGGTTCGCATCATTCTGGATGCCGCGCCCGAGTATGTGATTCCAGCCACCGTTTCCTTCGTCGCCAGCGCAGCGCAGTTCACCCCCAAGACGGTGGAAACCGCCAGTGAGCGACAAAAGCTGATGTTTCGCGTGCGCGCACAGATCTCGCAGGAGCTGCTGCGTGAGCACCTGAACCAGGTCAAGACCGGTCTGCCCGGCGTAGCCTGGGTCAAGCTCGACGCCAAGGCCGAGTGGCCTCAGAACCTCTCCGTTCGTGTGCCGGAGTAAGGTATGAGCCACAGCGCGCAGCTCGCGACCGTTGCAAGTGTCCGCCAGGTAAGACTGCGCTACCGCGACGTCATTGCCTTGGATGGCATTGACCTGGACATCCCCGCTGGACGGATGGTCGGTCTGATCGGCCCCGACGGCGTGGGTAAGTCCAGCCTGCTCTCGTTGCTGGCCGGTGTGCGCATCATCCAGGAAGGCACGGTCGAGGTGCTCGGTGGCGACATGGCCAGCAAGGCCCACCGCAAGCTGGTGTGCCCGCGCATCGCCTACATGCCGCAGGGGTTGGGCAAGAACCTGTATCCGACGCTCTCGGTCGAGGAGAATCTGCAATTCTTCGCGCGGCTGTTCGGCCATGACGCGCCCGAGCGCCGCCAGCGCATCGATGAGCTGACCCAGGCCACGGGCCTGTTCAAATTCCTAGCACGTCCGGCAGGCAAGCTCTCCGGGGGCATGAAGCAGAAGCTGGGCTTGTGCTGCGCGCTGATTCACGACCCGGATTTCCTGATTCTCGATGAACCGACGACTGGCGTGGACCCGCTGGCGCGCGCACAGTTCTGGGATCTGATCGAACGCATCCGCGCCGATCGCCCCGGCATGAGCGTGATCGTGGCTACCGCCTACATGGATGAGGCACAGCGCTTCGACTGGCTCGCCGCCATCGACGACGGCAAGGTCCTCGCCACCGGTACGCCGAAGGAATTGCTGGAGACAACAAACAGCCCGAACCTGGAAGAGGCATTCATCCGCCTGCTCCCGGAAGAGAAAAAGCGCGGACACCAAGCGGTTGTCATTCCGCCTCTGCCTGAGGACGGCGCGGACGATATCGCCATCGAAGCCGAGGGGCTGACCATGCGCTTTGGCGACTTCGTTGCCGTCGACAGCGTGTCCTTCCGCATCCGGCGCGGTGAAATCTTCGGCTTCCTCGGCTCCAACGGCTGCGGCAAGTCTACGACGATGAAGATGCTCACCGGGCTACTGCCGGCGAGCGAGGGACGAGCCTGGCTGTTCGGTCATGAGGTGGACCCGCATGACTTGGACACCCGCCGCCGCGTCGGCTACATGTCGCAGGCATTCTCGCTCTACAGCGAAATCACGGTACGCCAGAACCTGGAGTTGCACGCCAAGCTGTTCAGCGTGCCCCCGAAGGACATTCCGGGCCGCGTCGAAGAGATGGTGGAGCGCTTCGGCCTGGTGGAAGTCATCGACAGCTTGCCGGCCAGCCTGCCTCTGGGCATACGCCAGCGCCTGTCGCTGGCAGTCGCCATGGTGCACAAGCCCGAACTGTTGATTCTGGACGAGCCGACCTCCGGGGTCGATCCAGTAGCGCGCGATGCATTCTGGCGGCTGCTCATCGAGCTGTCACGTCGCGACCGGGTGACGGTCTTCATTTCCACCCACTTCATGAACGAGGCCGAACGCTGCGACCGCATGTCAATGATGCATGCGGGCAAGGTGCTCGACAGCGACGTGCCCGCCAAGCTGGTCGAGAAGCGCGGCGCTAAAACCCTCGAAGAGGCCTTCATCGGCTACCTCATCGAGGCGGAGGGCGGCACGGTCGCTCCCGCCGGCCCCACCGAGGCCGCCAATACGGCGATTCAGACGCCAGCGACACACACTGAGCACATCGGGCACAACGCTGAAGGCTTCAGCCTGCGCCGCATGCTCAGCTATCTGTGGCGCGAAGCACTGGAACTGCAGCGCGATCCGGTGCGCGCCACCCTGGCGCTGGGCGGTTCGCTGCTCCTGATGTTCGCGATCGGCTTCGGCATCACCTTGGACGTCGAGGACCTGAGCTATGCGGTGCTCGATCGCGACCAGACCACGCTCAGCCAGAACTACACGCTGAACTTGGCCGGCTCGCGCTACTTCACAGAGCACCCGCCTATCGTCGATTACGAGGATCTCGACCGGCGCATGCGCAGCGGCGAACTGTCGCTGGCCATCGAAATCCCCGCTGGCTTTGCCCGCGATGTGTTGCGGGGCCAGAACGTGCAGATCGGTGCGTGGCTCGACGGCGCCATGCCGCAGCGCGCCGAAACCGTGCAGGGCTACGTTCAGGGCATGCACCAGCACTGGCTGCTGGTACAGGCCAGCGAGCGCGGCGGCGCCAGCGCAGCAGGCAATGCGAGCGTCGAGACGCGCTTTCGCTACAACCCCGATGTCAAGAGCCTGCCGGCGATGGTGCCCGCCGTGATTCCCCTGTTGCTGCTCATGCTGCCGGCGATGCTGACCGCGCTGGCGGTGGTGCGCGAGAAAGAGACAGGCTCGATCACCAATCTGTACGTGACGCCGGTGACGCGCATCGAGTTCCTGCTTGGCAAGCAACTGCCCTATGTCGGCCTGGCCATGATGAACTTCCTGCTGATGAGCCTGCTCGCGGTCACCATCTTCGGTGTGCCGGTCAAGGGCAGCTTCTTGACCCTGGCGCTGGCCGCGCTGATCTTCTCCTTCGCCGCGACAGGCATGGGGCTGCTCGCCTCGGCCGTCACGCGCAGCCAGATCGCGGCCATGTTCTTTGCCATGATCGGCACCCTGATTCCGGCCACCCAGTTCGCCGGCCTGATCGATCCCGTGTCCTCGCTTGAAGGCTCCAGCAAGTTCATCGGCGAGATCTACCCCGCCACGCACATGATCTCCATCAGCCGTGGCGTGTTCAGCAAAGCGCTCGGCCTGGCCGATCTGGCGGGGCCGTTGTGGTCGATGCTGCTGTCGGTTCCGGTGATTCTCGGTGCGGCCGTTTTGCTACTCAAGAAGCAGGAGCGCTGAGATGCGCAGACGAAACCTGGCCAACATCTACCAGCTCGGTGTCAAGGAGCTATGGAGTCTTTGGCGTGATCCGATGATGCTCGTACTCATCGTCTATGTGTTCACCGCGTCGGTCTACACCAGGGCCACGTCCATGCCGGAGACGCTGCACAACGCGCCCATCGCCATCGTCGACGAGGATAATTCGGCGCTGTCCCAGCGGGTTGCCTCGGCCTTCTACCCCCCGCAGTTCACCCAGCCGGCCATGATCGACTATAGGGACGTGGACCCGGGCATGGACGCGGGGCTGTACACCTTCGCTCTGGTCATTCCGCCCAACTTCCAGCGCGACGTGCTGGCGGGGCGATCGCCTGCCGTGCAGCTCAATGTCGACGCCACCCGCATGAGCCAGGCCTTCACCGGCAGTGGCTATATACAGCAGATCTTCACCGGCGAAGTCAATGAGTTCGTCAAGCGTTACCGCGGCACCGACGCGCCACCCGTGGATCTGGCATTGCGCGCACGCTTCAACCCGGCACTGGACAAGGCCTGGTTCGGCTCGGTGGTGCAGATCATCAACCACATCACGCTGTTGTCCATCATCCTGACCGGCGCAGCGCTGATCCGGGAGCGCGAGCACGGCACCATCGAGCACCTGCTGGTGATGCCGGTCACACCCGCGCAGATCATGCTCTCCAAGGTCTGGTCGATGGCCCTGGTCGTGCTGATCGCCTCCTTCCTGTCCCTCAATCTCATGGTGCGCGGCGTCCTGGGCGTTCCAGTCGAGGGTTCCATTGCACTGTTCTTCGCTGGCGCGGCGCTCAGTCTGTTCGCCACCACGTCGATGGGCATCTTCCTCGCCACCCTGGCGCGCAACATGCCGCAGTTCGGTATGTTGATGATGCTGACCATCCTGCCGCTGCAGATGCTGTCGGGTGGCACTACGCCACGCGAAAGCATGCCCGAGATCGTGCAGAACATCATGCTGATCGCACCCACCACCCATTTCGTGGAACTGAGCCAGGCCATCCTTTATCGGGGCGCGGGGCTGGAGACGGTGTGGCAGCCCTTCCTGGCGCTGGCCTTGATCGGCGCGGTGCTGTTTTTCCTGTCGCTGGCACGCTTTCGCAAAACGATCGGCCAGATGGCCTGATCGTTTGACCGCCCGATTGGGCATTTCAACCCAAGCAAGGAGTTTGACCATGAGCAATGAAACCATCCCCCTCAACCTCTTCAAGGCGAACCTGGAACTGCAACTGCGCCTGCAGCGCCTGATGCAGGAAAACGGCCAGCAATGGCTGGAGAACGCCACGCGCGCGGGCAGCGAAAACATTGCCGAGTCCGGCACTGAGATCGAAAGCCTGCTCAAGGCCCAGAACTGGCAGGAGTTGGCCACGCTGCCCGCGCAGGCCTTCTGGCGTCAGTTTCAGCACCAGATGGGTGGCGCGCAGGCACTAACGCAAGTCGCAATCAAGAATCAGACCACCTTCACTCAAGGCCTGCAGCAAGCCATTCAGGACTGGCAGAAATCGGTTACGCAGGCCGTAGGCCAGGGCGATGCGATATTGCCGTTCCAGGATATTTTCAAGCAATGGGGAGCGGTGTGGGCCAAGGCACAGGACAAGGACGCACCAGCCAAGACAGGTGGTCGCAATGCCGGCTGAGCAACGCACTGCACTGGTCACCGGCGGCAGCGGCGGCCTGGGCGAAGCCATCGCCCGGGCCTTGCACGATGCGGGCCATACCGTGATCGTCGTCCATTCGCCGGGCAATGCCAGCATTGGCGCGTGGCTGAAAACCCAAGCCGGCGAAGGTTACGACTTCGCCGCCTACGGCGCGGATGTGGCCGACCATGCCTCCTGCCAGGAGCTGGCCGGCCTCATTCAAGCAGACGGTCACCACATCGACATTCTGGTCAACAACGCGGGCATCACGCGTGATGCTACGTTCCGCAAGCTGAGCTACGCCGATTGGGATGCGGTCCTGCGGGTCAATCTCGACTCCGTTTTCAACGTCACCCGGCCATTCATCGACGGCATGCTCGAACGCGGCTGGGGCAGGATCGTCAACATCTCCTCGATCAACGGCTCCAAGGGGCAGTTCGGCCAGACCAACTACTCCGCCGCAAAAGCCGGCATGCATGGCTTCACTAAAGCCCTTGCGCAAGAGGTGGCGCGCAAGGGTGTGACAGTCAACACCGTCTCGCCGGGGTATCTGGATACGAAGATGGTGACGAGCATGTCGGAGGAAGTGGTCAAGCAAGTGACTGCCGGTATTCCCGTGGGTCGTCTGGGACGGCCTGAGGAAATCGCCGCACTGGTTGCATTCATCGCCAGCGAGTCTGCGGGGTTCATGACCGGCAGCAACGTGTCGATGAATGGTGGCCAGCACATGTACTGAGTGAGGAAGGGCCAGCAAGACGATGTGCCTGCGGCCCCTTTTCATTCAATTTTTCAGTTTCATCATAGACGGAGTGCCCATCGCCATGAATCAAGACACCACGACATCACCAACGGCCGCTTGGGGGCAGTTGCTGCGGGACCCGTTGCGACTATCGGCGATGGCAAACGAGTATGCAGTGGATGCCTGGCAGCGGTCCATTCTGTATGCCGACGTTCGCCGCCAACGCGGCAACCAGTACCAGGAGCATTTGCAGGAGCAGACGCCGAACGTACTCGACTTCGCCTCTGAGGTCATCATGTCCGGGCTGGACCTTCCGCAGCCGGTCAACTATGGCCTCGTACGTATCCTGCCGCCAGCCGACACGCCGAGCGATCCCCACAAGCGACCGTTCGTGGTGGTCGATCCACGAGCGGGCCACGGCCCAGGCATCGGCGGCTTCAAACCCGATAGCGAGGTCGGCGCGGCCCTCAAGGCTGGCCATCCCTGCTACTTCGTAGGCTTTCTGCCCGATCCCGTTCCCGGCCAGACCGTCGAAGACGTCATGCGCGCCGAAGCGGCCTTCGTGCGCAAGGTCGGCGAGCTGCACCCCGACAGCCGCGGCAAGCCTGCGGTCATCGGCAATTGCCAGGCGGGCTGGCAGATCCTGATGGCAGCTGCCGTCTGGCCCGAACTGTTCGGACCGATCATCGTCGCCGGCGCGCCGCTGTCGTACTGGGCGGGCGACATGCCGATGCGCTATGCAGGCGGCCTGACCGGCGGTAGTTGGTTGACGGCATTGACCGGCGATCTGGGCGCCGGTCGGTTCGACGGCGCCTGGCTGGTACAGAACTTCGAGAACCTGGACCCGGCCAATACGCTGTGGAGCAAACAGTACAACCTGTACGCCAAGGTCGACACGGAAGGCCCGCGCTACTTGCAGTTCGAAAAGTACTGGGGCGGCCACGTGTTCCTGAACGATGTGGAAATACAGTACATCGTCGATAACCTGTTCATCGGCAACAAACTGAGTACGGCGCAGCTGGTGACGTCTGATGGCGTGCGCATCGACCTGCGCAATATTCGCTCGCCGATCCTGGTGTTCTGCTCCTATGGGGACAACATCACGCCACCGCCCCAGGCCCTGGGCTGGATCACCGACCTGTACCGCAACGACCTGGACGTGCTGGGACATGACCAGACCATCGTCTACGCTACCCATGACAGCATCGGACATCTGGGAATCTTCGTCTCCGGCAGCGTCGGGCGTAAAGAGCACCAGGAGTTCGCTGAGAACATCGACATCATCGACGTGCTGCCGGCAGGCATTCACCACATGCAAATCGATGAGCATCCCGACCCAGTGCAGGAAGGAGACCCAACCAGTGACGTCTTCCTGACGCGGATTCGCCGCAGCAGCATCGATGAAGTCCGTGAGATCGTCCGTCCCGACCCTGAGAACGATCGCCGGTTCGCCGCCGTTGCGCGGATCTCCGAGGTCAACCTGGCTTGCTACCGCAGCTTCGTGCAGCCATGGATGCGTGCCCTGGTCACGGACCAGGGTGCGAAGTGGCTGGAGCAGCTGCATCCGCTGCGCATGGGCTATGAATTGTGGTCTGACAGGCATCCGCTCGCCGCCGCAGTACATGAGGCTGCGCAACACGTGCGCGACCATCGTCAGCCCGTCTCCGAGGCCAACCCTTTCCTGCAACTGCAGGCGCAGTTTTCCACCGCCGTCGAACAGATGCTGGATCAATTCCGTGATTGCCGCGACCAGATCTACGCACAGGCGTTTGACACGCTGTACAGCCTGCCGCTGGTGCAGGCCATGACTGGACAGAGCCTGCACGACGATGCACCGCCGCGACCCCGGTATTGAAACCATGCATATGATTCAGAAAAGGCAAATGATACCTGCCTCCAAAGGTCAGCCTTTGTCCAAAGCTGAACAGTTTTATAGTTTAGCTTTTTAATTTTCCGGAGCCTCGCCACATTTTTTGTCCGTTCTACCTTATTGCGACACAACCCGTCGAAACCGGTGCAGCATGGTCCAGGCGGTCTGGTAGCTCCCCAAACCCAATACGCGCTGCAGCCCCAGGGCGCTCACGCCTTGTTTCTGATTGGTCAGGTACCAAGCTGCAGCCAGCCAGACACGCAGCGGTGTGCGCGTCTTGTCAAAGATGGTTCCAGATGTCACTGTGCCTTGGTACTGGCATGAGCGGCACATCAGGCGGGTGCGGCTGGCGCGGTACACATCGCCAGCGTTGCCGCAACGCGGGCAGACGAAGCCTTGGGGCCACCGAAGCTTCTCCAGGAACGCCTGGCAAGCCTCTTCGGTGGCAAACCAGTCAAGAAATTCGTTCCAGGTGCGGGGGTAGTCCCGTCCAGGAGTTGGCGTTAGCATCTGGGTTTCCATCCAGCTATTCTCACGTCACTGGAGCTAAATAGATACCCCTTAAATTCATACAGTGAACCTGCAATCCAAACTCGCCATCCTGGCTGACGCGGCCAAGTACGACGCATCCTGCGCATCGAGCGGCGCTGCGCCGCGCAACTCGGTGGGCGGGCGCGGCATGGGCTCGACCGAGGGCATGGGCATATGCCACAGCTACGCGCCGGACGGCCGCTGCATCTCGCTGCTCAAGATTCTGCTCACCAACTTCTGCCAGTACGACTGCCTGTACTGCGTCAACCGCGTGACCAGCAACGTGCCCCGGGCGCGCTTCACAGTCGGTGAGGTGGTGCAGCTCACGCTGGACTTTTACCGCCGCAATTGCATCGAGGGGCTGTTCCTCTCCAGCGGCATCATCCAGAGCCCCGACTACACCATGGAGCAAGTGGTGGAGGTGGCCCGCGTGCTGCGCGAGGCGCACGACTTTCGCGGCTACATCCACCTCAAGACCATTCCCGACGCATCGCCCGAGCTGATGCAGCGCGCGGGCCGCTATGCGGACCGGCTGTCCATCAACATCGAGTTGCCCACGGCCGAGAGCCTCACGACCCTGGCGCCCGAGAAAAACAGCGCCGCCATCGACCGATCCATGGCCCGCATGGCCGTGCACATTGGCGAATCGCGTGCAGCGCGCAAGGAACAAGCCGCGCAGGCCATCGTCTCGATGCCGCAATCGCGCACCACGCGCCGGGCCAGCGCGCCGCTGTTTGCGCCGGGCGGGCAAAGCACGCAGATGATCGTGGGGGCCGATGCGACGGACGACCGCACCATCCTCGCCACCAGCGCACGGCTGTATGGCGTGCACCGGCTGCGGCGGGTGTACTACTCGGCCTTCAGCCCCATCCCCGACGCCGCGCGCGCCCTGCCGCTGGCCGCGCCGCCCACGGTGCGCGAGCACCGGCTGTACCAGGCCGACTGGCTGATGCGCTTTTACGGCTTCACCCACGATGAGATCGTTCCCCCCTCTCAGGTGGGCATGCTGGCGCTGGACATGGACCCCAAGCTGGCCTGGGCGCTGGCGCACCGCGAGCGTTTTCCGGTGAACCTGAACACCGCCCCGCGCGAGCTGCTGCTGCGCGTGCCAGGCTTTGGTGTGCAGACGGTAGACCGTCTGCTGGCCGCCCGCCGCGTGCGACGCCTGCGGCATGCCGACCTGGCGCGGCTGCATGTGCCGCTCAAAAAGGTGCTGCCGTTTGTGGAGGCGGCCGACTACCGCCCCGGCCGGGCTTTGGAGGCTGCTGATTTGGCTGCGCACCTGACGGACGTGCTGCTGAAGAACGCCGATATCGCCATGTACGCCGTGAAGGTGGCGGGCAAGGGCCACCACCGATTCTTCCAGCCGGAACTGTTCGAGACCATCCGCAACCGCCGCGAACTGGAGCAAAGCCTGGTGGCGGCGCTGGAGCAGGACCAGTTCCTCGTCGTCTACCAGCCCCGCGTCGATGCCATGAGCGGGCAGCTGTGCAGCATGGAAGCGCTGGTGCGCTGGCGCCATCCGCAGCACGGCATGGTGCCGCCGCTGGAATTCATTCAAGTGGCCGAGAGCAGCGGCCTGATTTCGCAGCTGGGCGAAGTGGTCATCGAGAAGGTCTGCCAGCAGATGGCGCACTGGCAGGCGGCCGGCCAGGAGCTGGTGCCCGTGTCCATCAACGTGTCGGCGCGCCAGTTCGGCCGCGGCGACGTGCACCAGGTGCTGGCGTCCGCGCTGGCGCGTCACCGCATCGATGCGCGCATGATCGAGGTGGAAATCACGGAATCGGCCATGATGGATGAACAGAACCGCGCCGTGGAGCAGCTGTCGGCCATCCGCGCGCTGGGCGTGCGCCTGCTGGTCGACGATTTCGGCACGGGATATTCGTCGCTGTCGCAGCTGCAGAAGTTCGCCATGGATGGCTTGAAGATCGACCGCGCCTTCACCATGGAGCTGGGCCGCTCGGAGCAGGGCGAAGTGTTCGTGCGCGCCATCTTGTCGATGGCGCATGCGCTGGGCATGAGCGTGGTGGCCGAAGGGGTGGAAACGCGCGAGCAGCTCGACATCCTGCGCGCCCTGCAATGCAATGAGGTGCAGGGCTATTTCATCTCGCGTCCCGTGCCGGCCGAACACATGCTGGCGCTGATGCGCAAGCGTTTTTTAATACCACTTCCAGCCCCCGTGCTGCCACCCTACAGCCCCGTTCATAGCGCGGAAAACAACGTCGTTTCATAAAAAGAGCGATCGTTCGCTTTTTTTTCAAAAATATTATATGCTTCGCTCATGCCGTCCGTGAATTGGAGTTCACGGCGGCAAGAAATGTGCAGGACGGGTCAGGTTGAGACGCCCGAGACAATATGCCGAAGTACACACTAATATAAAGAGAGACGAACTTGAAACCGAACTTTAAACATAGCTATCTGCCCCTCCTGATCATCGCCGCATTCGCCGGCATTTCTTCCACCGCACAAGCATCGGGTTACCGTTTCGGTTCGCAAAGCGTCTCCGGCCAGGGTTCGGCTGACGCGAACGGCGCCGAAGCGGCCGACGCATCGACCATTTTCTACAATCCGGCCGGCATGTCGCGCCTGGAAGGCACGCAGTTCGTCGGCGGCGGTACCCTGGTGGTGCCGCATTCGACCTACCAGGACACGGGTTCGAAGACTTTCACCGGCCGCAATCCTGGCGGCACGACCAAGGACTACGCGCCGGACGCCGTCTTCGCGCCTGCCCTGTACGCGAGCAAGAAGCTCAATGATCAATGGACCGTCGGCATGGGCATGTTCGTGCCGTACGGCGCCAAGCTCGATTACGGCAATGACTGGAGCGGCCGCTATGCGATCACCAATATCAAGCTCGAAGCCATCGCCCTGAATCCTTCCGTTTCCTTCAAGCTGAACGAGCATCACTCGTTCGGTTTCGGCGTTACCGCGGAACACATGAAGGCCGAACTGGGCCAGGCCGTCGACGTGCCTGGCACGGTTGCCTTCCTGGGCCAGCATGCGCCAGCCGCATCGCAAGCCTTCCTGGCGAATATCGCCAAGACGCAGGGCCTGGCCGCCGCGCAAGCCGCCGGTGCCGCGCTGCAGGGCGCCAAGGATGGCCACGCCTCGATGGATGGCGATGACTGGGGCTTCGGCTTCAACCTGGGCTATCTGTACCAGCTGAACGAAGGCACGCGTTTCGGTATCTCCTACCGTTCGTCGATTTCGCACAAGCTGAAAGGCGACACGATCTGGGACTTCTCGCAAGTGTCGAACAATGCGGCCGTCAACGGTTTCATTTCCGCCGCATCGGGCAAGGTCAATTCGAAGGCGCTGGTGGAAGTGCGCACGCCTGAAACCCTGTCGGTCAACGCCTTCCATCAGATGGATGAGCGCTGGGCCTTGATGGGCGACGTCACCTGGACCCGCACCTCGCGCCTGGAAAACCTGGACATCCAGTTCCCGCCAACGGCCGAAGGTGCTGAGCGCATCCGCCAGAACTGGAAGGATACCTACCGCGTCTCGCTGGGTGCCAACTACAAGTACAGCGAAGCGCTGTTGCTGCGTGCCGGTATCGCCCACGACCAGGCGCCGGTGCGCAGCGCCGAGCTGCGTCACCCGGCTCTGCCGGACAGCGACCGCATGCAGTACTCGATCGGCGCGAACTGGAAGCTGAACGCGAACTCCTCGCTGGATCTGGCCTACAGCTATATCGACTTCAAGGACGCTTCGGTCAACTACACGAATAACTGCTCGCCGGTGACCAAAGGCTGCACCGGCAATGGTGAAACCACCAAGGGCCTGTTCAAGACCCGCATGCAGTTGATTGGTCTCGCTTACAACTACAAGTTTTAAGCAGGTAGTGGCGGCCGACCCGGCCGCCATGAAATGAAAAAAGCGCCTTCGGGCGCTTTTTTTTTTCGGGGTCAGACCCGCTGGGGGAATGTGCGCCAATGGCGGACATTCCGATCCCGCAGGGACCGACCCCAGCCTTTTATGGGTTTTCGGATGTGTCCGTGGTGTTGTCGGCTTACGCGCTGCGCGCTAAGCCGACCTACTGCGACCTACGCCGCTCAGGCCACGGATAGGAAATTCAACCGCATGAGGCCAAGTATGGCGCGAGTTTTGGGCCTCGAAACACGTTCGGCCAAGGAAGGTTGAGCGCTCGCTTGCCGCTCAATGGCAAGAGCTTGGGAGGCAGTATGCATTTGGGCCTGGCGCGCGCGCAGCTGCTTCCCCGCAGCGATGGATACCGCCGCTTCACTGGGTCACCAATTGACGCGCTGGTCTATCTCGTCGGGTTGAGCTGCCAGATCCCAATCCGGCTCGCCTTGCGCACCATCATCCACCGGCGCGTCGCAGCCCTCCCACAGCGGTGGCCCGCGTGCCGGGGTGATGTGCGGGGGGGCAGACTCCACCCCGATGTGGTTCAGGATGTGGCGGATTTCGGCGCTGTGGGTGATGAAGGCAATGATGCGCATCTGCCCACCGCACATGGGGCACAGCAGCGGAAATGCCTCGTAGATGCGGGCAATCAGCACCGCCCACAAGTAATGCGCCGCTCGCTTCGGGCGTGCTTCAGGTTCGGGTGTGGGTGTGGCCGCGTTGCCCGGCGCCGCCACCCCAGGTACGCCCGCGCCAGGTTGTGCAGTCTCCACCGTGGCTGGTTGCGACGCAGCAGGCTGAGCCAGCGCCGTTACCGCCGCTCTCAGCGGCGAGTTTGGTGCCAGCACACCAAAGTAGCGGTGCCGGTGGGTGCGTGGCGGTGGCACCAGCGCGGCGATGCGGTCGATCAGTTCCAGCGGTGTGAGGTGCAGCTCATCTGCCTTGGCACCACGCTTGTCACTGGTGGGCTCGCTGCGCTGTTTGGCACAGCGGTACACCAGTTTGCTTCCCTCTTTGCGTAGGCGCTCCATGGAAAACGGTGGACGCGCGCAATAGCGCAGCAGCCGCTCCAGCGCAGCGCGGTCGTGGGCTTCGATGCACACCCCCGCATCCACCGAGAAGCCGCTGTGTTTGTAGCCCAGCATGTCTTTGGCGTCACAGTTCTCCAGCAGGCCCCGAGCAACGAAGGCGCGCAGGATGCGTTTTTGCAGTGTGGTCTGCACTGGGGCCACGGTAGCCGCATCGATGCCGGTGGCCGCGTGAAAGATGACACCCGGCGATGAGATTCGAGGGGTCGCATCAGCATCGCCCTCGCCCTCCACTTCCTCAAACACCCCGTCCACCACACAAACGTGGAAGTGGACGTGTTCATTGAGGCTGGAGCCGAACCTGTGGATGAAGGCCACTGCGCCGATGTGCAGGCTTTCCTTGTCTGCATTGGCCGCGCCAATGCAGTGCGCCTGCAGGCTTTGCGCAATCACCCGCAGGAAGATGCGCAGCACCATGCTCAGCACCGCTCCGTCGCGTTGCATGAAGTACCGCAACCTCTTGGGCACGGAGAGCACCCACTGGCGCACCGGCAGGCGGGGGAAAACGTGGTCGCTCAGGTGTGCCGCCGTCTCCACCATCCGCCGCGTGGTGCACGAGGGGCAGACTCCCCGGCCTTTGCAGGAGAAGGCTACAAAGTAGTCGTGCCCACAGTCGCCGCAGCGAGCGCGGGCAAAGCCATGGGCAAAGATGCCGCACTCAAGATACTTGGCAAACGCTTTGCGCACGAAGGGCTTGGGGGTGTGGTGGTCGCCCTGGCCGTCGAACTGACCCGCGCTGGCCAACTCTAGCCAGGTCTCGTAGTGCTCGGCTACCATTTGGTAGAGCAGCGTGCGTTCGGGGTGGCGTGGGTTGTAGAGCTTGGGCTTGGAAGTGGCTGACATGAATACTGTACAAATGCACAGTATTCTGCGGCGATTGTTTGGGTACGCAAAGCACAAGGCCCGAACCGTCGCCAGTTCGGGCCTTGTCAGGGTAGCTTGGCTGCGGACTTACTTGCGCGCAGGCGGCACATCCGTGCAGCTGCCATGCGCCACTTCCGCCGCCATGCCGAGCAGCGCCAAGGCCAGCGCCAGGGTGTAGTGCATCAATTGCACGGTGTTGAACAAGCCCAGGTAGTTGCTGTCGGCCTTGCCAGTAGCCGCCACCACAAAGCTGCCCAGCAAAGCCAGCGTGCCCGCCAAGCCCCAGGTATTGCGCTGCTGCACCGCCGTCCAGGCAATCACCAGCGCACACACGCCCGGCACCACCTGCGACCAGAGCGCCAGACCGGCCAGCGTCAGCACGATGCCGACGCCCCCCACGACCAGCACAAAACGCCCGACCGCCGCGCCACGTGTGGCCAGCGGCGCATCCGGCCAGCGCAGGCCTGATGCAAGCAACGGAAACGCAGCACAGGCGGCCAGCAGGCTGGTGAAACGGTGTGGCCCCAGCATCTCGGCCCAGCCCGAATACCGCAGCACACCCAGGCAGGCCGCCAAACCGATCAGGCCGGCAGCCACTGCCACAGCAGGCCGCTGGCGCAGATGAAACCACAGGATGGCAGCACACACCAGCAGCAGCACCAGATCCGACAAGGCGTCCGGGTTCATGCTGCCACTCCCACCGCGTTGGCAGGGGCGACGGACTGGCGATTCAGCCAGACCACACTGCCCACACACAACACCAGCAATGCACCCTTGAGCAGCAGCGGCGCCTCAAAGCCAAACCACTGCGGCACGGCGGCGAACGACACACCCAGCGCCAGCAGACGCACCTGCTCCAGCCACTTGCCCCAGACAAAACGCTCAAGCAGCGCCCCCAGCGCCACCGCCGTGACCAGAATGCCCAGCGCGTACACCGCGGCCGTGCCTCTGTCCAGACCCTTGGCCACACCGATGAAATGCGAAACAAAAGGCACCAGCACCGCGCACTGCAGCGCCACGTACCAACGCAGCGGCGCGGGGGTTTGCACATCAAAGCGGGTAAAGGTGCGGGGCTCGAAATGTTCGATGGGTTCGTCGGTCCAGCCGCCCGGTGGCGCCACCCAGACACCCAACTTGGCACGCCAGCCCTTCGCCGCGCGGGACATTTCCCACAGGTCGGCGTAGTAGTGCAGATTGCCCTTGATCGGGCTGAAACTGTGCAACGGCTTGCGGATGCCGTAGCAAATCTTTTCGTCATCGCGCTCTTCGGCAAAGGTACCAAACAGGCGGTCCCACAGGACCAGGATGCCGCCGTAGTTCTTGTCGATACAGTAGTCGTTCTGGCCGTGGTGCACGCGGTGGTTGCTGGGTGTCACGAAGATGCGGTCCAGTACGCCCATGCGGCCGATCAACTCGGTGTGTACCCAGTACTGGTACAGCAGGTCGATCAGGCCCACGACAACCAACATCTGCCACGGGATGCCCAGAACCGCCAGCGGCAGGTAAAACACCCAGCCGAACAACGCACCGGTGGAAGTCTGCCGCAGTGCGGTAGACAGGTTGTAGTACTCCGAGGAGTGGTGCACCACATGCGAGGCCCACATGACATTGACCTCGTGGCCCATGCGGTGCGCCCAGTAGTAACACAGGTCGTACAGCACCAGGGCCAGAATCCACAGCGGAATACTGCTCATGGACCATTCGGGGTTGTGTCGCAATAAGCGGATCTGGTAAAGTTTGGTATGGACGATTTTCGCAAAAGCCTCATCAAAAGTACCCTCTGCAAGGTTCTTAAACGACTGCATTATCCGTTGGATGGTTCTTTCTTTTTGCGAGGTTTTTTCGTGGTCATCGTATCGGTCATGGCAAATCCCTTTCGGTATTATTTCATGACCCCGGTTCACACAGAAATTCTTACAGGCTCGAGTTTCTTGATCTATCCAGTTATTCGCATAAGTAATGAATTTCTGGTTTCCTTCCAAGTTCATATCACTTACCTTTATGAACGGGTAATCACCATGGCTTTTTCCTTGATAGATTTCTTTGAACGCACTTCCTCCAGTAAATTTACAAAGAGCACCCAAGGTTTCTACAGACCAAGACTTAGGGACTCGATCACTCATACCCCAACTCCACCAAATAAGTCCTCATTGCCGCTTCCGCTTGTGCCACTTGCGCATCGAGTTCATGTAAAGATACGCGATACTTATCCCACCAGCGCTCAAACTGCGCGATCACCGTTGGCTTGTCGGCAGGTAGCAATTGACGCAGTGCTTCCTTGCTTTCTATCGATGGGTTCCAATCAAAATAGTCGGCATCTCTTTGTACCAACACCGCACTGAGATCAAAGCCTTGTAGGATTTCTTCTTGGATATAATCGTCCATCACTTCACGGACTGGCACACCGCCGTGCAGTAAGGCGCGCACGTCATAGATTTCTGGTGGTGGTGAAGTGTCGGCATAGCGCCGGATATTGAGGTTGTAATCGTTCTCTGCGATCTCTTCTAGGCTAACCACTTTGGCATAGCGTTTAACATCGGCATAGTTGTTAAAAGTCGCGACGATTTTGGCGATGTCTTCTTCACGCAGGCTGTTTTGGTTTTTGCCTTCTTGGTAGTCGAGTTCAGCATTAATGAATAGCACTTTACCTTGGCGTTGTGCAGGCTTGTTTTTATTAATGATGAGAATACTGGCAGGAATACCGGTGCCGTAAAACAGGGCTGCGGGTAAGCCGATTACTGCTTCGAGCAAATCGTCTTTGAGTATGCCTTTACGGATTTCTTTTTCACTAGACCCTCGGAACAAGACGCCATGCGGCATCACCACACCGGCCATGCCTTCGTTATTGAGCGAAGCAATCATGTGCTGTACAAAGGCCAGATCACCAGAATCTTTTGGTGGCGTGCCATAAGGGAAGCGGCCATAGCCATCGTTATCAGCGCTATCTTTACCCCAAGCGGCAAGGCTGAATGGGGGATTAGCGATGACGCGGTCAAAGCGCATGAGTTCGCCGTTCTGCACATGCTGCGGTTCGCGTATCGTGTCGCCTTTGCGAATATCGGCATTGAAGACGCCATGCAAGAACATATTCATCTTACAGATCGCCCAGGTGTTCAGATTCATCTCTTGCCCGAACAAAGACAAGTTGGCGGGGTTCTCACCATGCGCAACGAGATAGTTACGCGTTTGCACCAACATACCGCCCGAACCCACGGTGGGGTCGTAGATACGCATACCTGCATGGGGCTGTAACAAAGCCACCAGCAACTTCACGACTTCACTCGGCGTATAGAACTCACCACCTTTTTTACCGGCAGAGTCGGCAAACATTTTGATCAGGTATTCGTAAGCGGTGCCGAGCAAATCACTCGATTCAAAATCTGCATTACGCAAACGATATTTGGAAAAGTGCGAGAGCAAGTCGGCGAGCTTTTTGTCGGAGAGCTTGTTCTTGATGTTGAAGTCAATCGACACCAACACGCCTTCTAAACTTGTGTTGTGTTCCTCAATGGCTTCGGTGGCTTTATTCAGCTCGGCACCGATATCGTGCTTGAGATCTTTCAAGACATTCCAACGCGCTTTCTCTGGCACGAAGAAAGTATCGTGGTATTCGTCTTCATCTTGCGCCAAGGCTTCCGCCTGCGCTTGTGTTTTGCCAATGCCAATGTAATGCGCAATCACGCGCTCTTGTTCTTCTTCAAAGCTATCAGACAGACGCTTTAAGAACATCATGCCGAAGATATAGTCTTTGTACTCAGAGGCATCCATATTGCCGCGCAAGATGTCGGCCGCGGTCCATAAGTAGGATTCTAGTTGTTGCAGAGTGAGTTTTGGGGTGAGTGTTTGAGACATGCTGGTGTTGCCTTATTTATTATCCAGGAGACAAAGGATAAGGACTATCAAACATACTGGCAAGTGATATGGCTGCCTCTTTCTGTGGAGACGTACAATTCAATTAATTACGCTCATTGCCATCACGGAAAGCTCAATGCACAACCAGATCTGATGGCAGGAATGAACCAGAAGACCCGCAAGCAGGCATTCGACGGCTTTCAATATTCCGATGATCTGTATTTCTGTCAATCTGCTCTTGCGCATTGCTATTCTCCTTCGGCATCTCAATTTGCCGCAAGAACTCTGCTTATGCGTGGCTTGATTTTACGGGAGGGTTACAGATTAAGCATTAATCAAATGATCGGCCATTTGTGCAAACGTGTTGATCAAACTATCCCGCAATGATTTATCTTCCACTTGCTCTGTTAACGCTTGTGCCATACACAACATCCATTCGTCACGTTCAACTTGTCCTACCGAATAAGCAGCATGTCGCATACGTAAGCGGGGGTGACCGTTTTTCTCTATATAAAGAGGCGGCCCCCCGAACCAGCCAGATAGAAATTCAAATAAACTTTGCTCGCTGCCTTTCAGACTTTCGGGATGGATGCTGCGTACTTTGTAAGCTTCGGGTAACTCATCCATTAGTTCGTAGAAACGTTTGACAAGTTTTCTTATTGCGACTTCGCCGCCTAATAAATCATATGGCGTTAAGGTTGTGCCTGTATTCATTTATATTTTCTCAGGTAAAGGAGTTCAAACGCGCGCTTTAACCAATGGAATATACGCATCGATGGAAGAACGACGTTATAGTTTTGTGTCCGCCACACCAGCGTGCCTTTGTTTAACGAATCAATGAATTACAGAGATGTACTGGGAGGCAGCAGGCGAGATAGGAAATCGTCACGACTTGCATCCGCAAACCAAGGATGCCAACGTCTTTGCTCAAGAACATTACTGACTGACCTAGCCTGATAGGCGTGACTACTGAACAAAAGTGTTTCAACTGGCAAAGTGAATACCTTACGTGTCACGCTATCCCAGAGTGCTTCCGGCAAAGCGGGACGTGGCTGATAAGGGCAAGCATCCACGTTAAGTAAATCTCCACAAAAAAAACGATCCTGCCAAAGAAAGCTCAGACAATTTTCTGTATGCCCCGGCGTTGCTATGATCTGCAGATGTTCATTTCCTAGTAGTATCCGCCCACCCATATATTCAGGTATCTGATGTTGTATGCGCGGTGCGTTCAAGGCATCTAACGCCTCAGATTCTCCTGGTATCAGAAGATCGTGTTCATGGGTACGTAATACCCATTTCAATCGCAAGCGGTGCTCATTGAGAATCGCATTAAATACAGGAATATCTGTACTTCTCGGGTCAATAAGGACCGCCTCCCCGGACTGCATGTCAGCAAGCAGGTAACTTGTAGTGCACCCCGCTTCATTGAAGAGCATACGAAAATACATGATGTTCAATAAGAAAATTTTATCAATACACTTGCCGCCAGAGCCCCCAAACACGCCCATCCGGAAAACAGCATTTTGAGAATGGGAAATCGAGGAATAAACCCCACCCCATTAACGAAGCCCGCACTCATTGACCAAAAAAACAGCATGAGTAGTGTATGGTCGACTTCCCCGCTACGGTTTGTGAGTAACGGGGGGTAAAACGTGCCAGTGAGCATGATGAATAGTCCGACGAACAAACTCAGCCAATGAGTTCTAAAAGACTGTTCAGATGGTCGCAAATCGGGAGTCATTTACTTATCCGATCTGCAGCAGTATTACTTCTCGCCTCTTCATTTTCACCCCACATTGCGTTGAGGATTGCAAGCAATACCGCAAAACCAACTCCTAATACCCAAGCGAAATACCACATATGATTTCCTTCGTAGTTTCATTAAACACGATGAATGTCTGACCATCGCTGACGAGTGTCTTACCTCGTTAATCCCTGTTAATACGCAGAATGTTCATTTGCTTCAATTTGTGTCGTGGTTACCTTGCCTCGCATGACGCGATAGGCCCATGACGTGTACAGCACAATTAACGGCATAAAAATCAATGTCGCCCAAAACATAATCCCAAGAGACAAATGGCTGGAGGCACTATCCCAGATAGTCAGACTTGCCGAAGGCATTGTTGAAGAAGGCATAATGAATGGAAACATTGAGGCACCAGCAGTTCCAATGACACCGATCAGTGACAACGATGACACAACAAAAGCAGATAAGGTGTAACGCATTTTCATTAATGCGACAGCAACCATAGGACAAGCAATGCCCAATGCCGGGAGTATCCAGAGAAGTGGCTGACGTTGATAATTCAACATCCACGCTCCAGCTTCACGAATGACCGTTTTATTAAGCGGATCAGGAAGTGATGCAGAATTGACAGCAGAAGTAATACGGAAGCCGTCAATATGTTGCAACCAAAATCCTGCTGCAACGAAAGTGATGACCAAAATCAGTGCAGCGATACTTGCACCCCTGATTGCTCGTGTTTGAATGACGCCTTCTGTTCTATGAGCAAGGTAAGTGCCACCGTGCATGGTGATCATCGCGCTACTCACTACCCCAGCTAATAACGCAAAAGGGTTGAGTAGTTGCCAAAAACTACCCGTGTACGTTGAAATTAAATAATTATTAAATTGAAATGGAACGCCTTGCAATAAGTTGCCGAACGCAACACCAAAAATCACTGGTGGAACTGCACCACCCACAAACAGTCCCCAATCCCACGTCTTACGCCAGGTTAGGTTGTGAATTTTACTGCGGTAGTCAAAACCGACAGGCCTGAAAAATAGTGCCCACAACACCACCAGCATCGCCCAATAAAAACCACTGAAAGCGGTTGCATAGACTAATGGCCATGCGGCAAAAATTGCACCGCCACCTGTAATAAACCACACCTGATTTCCATCCCAGTGCGGCCCGACAGTATTGATGACAACCCTTCGCTCAATGTCATTTTTCCCGACAAATGGCAACAGAGTACCAACGCCCATATCGTGCCCATCCATGATCGCGAAACCGATCAATAGCACTCCAACCAACAACCACCAGATAATTTTAAGAGTAGGATAATCCAACACAATAATCTCCTTTTAAGCGTGCGCTGATGTGTGGTGTGCTTCGTGATCGTAGCGACCAACACCAAGACTGCCGGGGCCTTGCCGGGCAAACTTCACCATCAGATACATTTCAATAATGAGCAGCACTGTGTAAAAGCCGATGAAGCCAGCGAGAGAGCCGTATAAGCTGTTGACACTCAGTGTTGAAACACTCATGTGCGTTGGCAGTACGCCATAGATGGTCCAAGGTTGCCGACCATACTCTGCAACAAACCAACCCAATTCACATGCAATCCAGGGGGCTGGAAGCATGAATAAGGCCGTCTTCAGCAATATAGGGTTATGTTGAGCTTTCGTTTTTAATGTGCTCCAGAATGCGATTAAAAACAATAAAAGCATTGCGAAACCTAACCCGACCATAATTCTGAATCCCCAGAACATGGGAGTCACTTTAGGTACGGTATCGTTGACCGCTTTTTCTATAATTTCCGGTGTCGCCTGGTTCACATCCACGACGTATTTTTTTAGCAGCAACCCAAAGCCCAGATCCAGTTTATGTTGATCGAAAACCTGAAGCGCGACTGCATCCTGTCTGTTTTTTCGTAGCGCATCGAGGGCATTTACTGCGACGATACCTTGAATAATTCTTTCGCGATTCTTGGCCTTAATTTCGTGAATACCCGGAATCTCTTTACTGATTGAACGGGTGCCTATCAATCCCATTACCCACGGGATCTCAATTTCCCAATCATTCTTTGCTTCTTTTTCATTAATCTTGGCGACCAGCGTCAGCCCAGCGGGAGCTGGTTTGGTTTCCCACATTGCTTCAATCGCCGCCATCTTCGTTTTTTGCGCTTCACCAACGGTATAGCCGGACTCATCACCCAAAACAATGACGCTGAGAACTGAAGCCAAACCGAAAGCTGCCGCAACGCGAAAACTTCGCTTGGCAAATTCAATATCCCGGCCTTTCAATAGATACCAGCTGGAAATCGACAGGACAAACATAGCTCCGGTAACATATCCAGCTGAGACCGTATGGACAAATTTTGCCTGAGCATCGGGATTGAAAACAATCGCCCAAAAATCGACCATTTCCATTCGCATAGTTTGATAGTTGAATTCGGCACCGACAGGATTTTGCATCCATCCATTTGCAATCAATATCCAAAGAGCAGAGAGATTGGTGCCAATTGCCATAAGTGCAGTCACCAGCAAATGCTTAGGTTTACTCAAGCGATCCCATCCAAAGAAAAATAAACCAATAAAGGTCGACTCCAGAAAAAATGCCATTAAGCCTTCGATGGCAAGCGGTGCGCCAAAGATATCGCCTACGTAGTGAGAGTAATAAGCCCAATTGGTACCAAATTGAAATTCCAGGGTAATGCCTGTTGTTACGCCAAGAGCAAAGTTAATCCCAAATAATTTGCCCCAAAATCGAGTCATATCTTTCCAGATAATATTTCCCGTCATGACATAGACGCTCTCCATTATCAGCAGTAGCCACACCATGCCAATGGTGAGTGGTACGAATAGAAAATGGTATAAAGCGGTTGCAGCGAATTGCAACCGGGATAAATCAACTAATTGCTCTGAAATCACTTTGGTACTCCTTGTGAAGGTGCTGTCCCGCTTAATTTTTGGGCTATTTTTTCACTATCTACAACAACACGATTATCTCGGACAAAAACAAACCATAAGCCAATCAGCAATACAAGCTTGACCGCTATGGCGATCGCTAAATGTAAAAGAAGGCGTCGTTCACTAGATATCATGGTTACCTTACTATGCAGATTCTGTGCCATATCAAGAATATGAATAAATACTATTAAAATCAGTATGTTAAGTAATAGTCGCAAAATGAATACTGCCACAATGACACTCAATTACTGCCATTATGGCAGCGTATGTCATAATGGCAGTGACTCATCACCTTTACTTACAGAGATATCATGTCCAGCCCATTGCCAGAGTTAAGCTCTTATCTTGAAGGGCTGACCGAGCCCCACATTCTGTTTGATCGCCAATACCGGATTATTGCCGCCAACGCTGCATACCGACGCCAATTCAGCCCACAAGGCTCCGTTATCGGCAGGACATGCTATGAAGTATCACATCACTTTAATGCCCCTTGTGACCAGTCGGGAGAGAGCTGCCCATTAGCGCTCGCGAGTAAATCTGGACAACGAGAACGGATTTTGCATTTACACCATACACCTAAGGGTGAGGAATACATCAATATCGAACTGATACCGCTGCTCAATGAAAAAGGGGAACAAGCTTATTTTGTTGAGAAGATGGAGCCATTACCCATGGCCAAAGGGCAACCGGCGGCACAAAAACTGATTGGTCGTGCGCCTGCTTTTAGGCGAATGTTAGAACTGGTTGCCCGTGTCGGACCATCGGAGGCAAATGTGCTGTTATTAGGAGAATCGGGTACAGGAAAAGAGTTGGTCGCGTACGCAGTTCACGAATCAAGTTCGCGCGCGCACTCGCCGCTGGTTGTGGTGGAGTGTGCCAGCCTGACGGATACTCTGTTTGAAAGTGAACTTTTTGGCCATGAACGAGGCGCCTTTACAGGAGCAAGTTCCAGCAAAGCAGGCTTAGTGGAAGCAGCGAGTGGCGGCACGTTATTTCTGGATGAAGTGGGCGATATACCTTTGCCCATGCAAGTCAAACTGCTGCGCTTGCTTGAAAACGGAACATATCGACGTGTTGGCAGTACCCAGTTAAGGCGTTCAGATGTGCGTATTATTTCGGCTACTCACCGAGATTTACAGGCAATGGTTAAAGAAAAGAGTTTTCGTGAGGATCTCTATTTCCGACTGAGCACTTTTCCGATTCACCTACCCTCTTTGCGTGAGCGCTTAGATGACATTCCATTAATCTCACACTCGCTTCTCTCCAAGCTTGCCCCTAAGCGAAATTTAACCATATCGAAAGAAGCCCTGGACGCACTTCAAGATCATACGTTTCCAGGCAATGTCCGAGAACTACGCAATGTTCTGGAACGTTCAACACTACTATGCGATGGAACAGTGATTGAGAAAGAACACATAGAGCAAGCACTCGGCTCTATCCTGAGGACTGGAACTCTTGCAAGTACAAAAAAAAGTGATGGCACAAATAGTCTTCCGTTTTTGGAACGCAGCCAAGGGCGATCATTACTTCAAATTGAGGAAGAAGCATTCCGGATGCAATTACAAGCTCATCGTGGAACTCGTTCGCAGTTAGCGGAGAAACTCGGTATTAGCGAACGGTCACTCTATCGAAAATTACGCACCTTCGGATACCTATGAACTCAACTGTATTAGTTTCGATTTGATCTGACAATTCCGTACTTCAAACTGGGTGACTATCAGATCAGATCGCGACTACTACACTTGAAGCGATGTGTGATTTTCTTAAATTGAATGAACTTCACTGTAACCATCCCGCCAAAATGATCCACAAATAGCGATGGTTCTTGATGAAACCTAACATGTAAAAGGAGTTCGGAAGTTAGAACTAAGTCGTGCGCTTGCTGCATTGAATTACGACACAAATGACACCCAAAGATGTTTTACCGAAATTTAGTCCTGTGTTTGTCCTATTAGAAAAACTCAAAGGTAGCTGAACGAAATCCATAAAAATTCAGAGTTATCTGAACTTCGACATTACGCTAAATGCCGAAACTCACTTAATTGTGAATTTTGTTGAGTTGGCTCTTTTGTAGTTCATCGAAGATGCCAGTCATTCTTGCAGTAGGGGTGTCATAACGAATACTGGACTTGACTCGCGTGGGGGTGACTGACGTCACATATATTCTCTTCCATGAAACAGGGGATCGAAATCGTCGAACAATGTTAATTATCGTTGCGCGATCTGTATTGGCTGCCATCGCTGCAAAAGGACGTGTAAGAAATTCTGTGTGTGCGGGGCCGGGTTTTAGTTAATCGCGTTGGTGAAGCGTTCGCCAAACATGATGGCAAACTGATTGGCCGCCAGCTTCCAAGTGCGCAACGGATAATGCAGTCGTTTAAGAACCTTGCAGAGGGTACTTTTGATGAGGCTTTTGCGAAAATCGTCCATACCAAACTTTACCAGATCCGCTTATTGCGACACAACCAAAAAATAAACAGCTTGCAAGACGGCTTAAGTGAGGCGCTTACGTACGACGTGATACGTCAGTATCTTGGTCAGTGTTGCCTTGTTTTCTGGTTTGACTAGAGTTTCTACCGTACCAGCTGGCAACTTGGCAAATGCGGCGTTGGTTGGTGCAAATACAGTGAACGGACCTTTGCTTTTCAGCGTATCTACTAAATCTGCAGCCTTGACTGCGGCAACCAGTGTTGTGTGGTCAGAAGAATTGACGGCGTTATCAACGATGTCTTTGGATGGCAACATGCTTTGGCCTCCTACCATGACATCAGCAGCACTAACGATAGAAGTTGCAGCTATGGCTGCGGTGAAGACAAGAGCGTAGTTAAATTTGCGCATGATCATTTCCTTTTAAGATAAGTGCGATATCGCATCAAGTTCTACGGAGGAATAATCAAATCGGTTTCAATTATTTTTCTATGATGTAATTTGATAGATGAATTATCAGTCTATCTTGGTATCCGTTTTTATTAGACTGCTACACAGCTTTCCTTTAAGGTTGTGACAGGGGGCTTTCCTGAAATGCGTAGCGATTTGCTTGCGCATCGTGGAGCGCATGATGCTGCGGCAAATTATTGTTTTTGTGGAATGAATAGCGCAGCAACTCATTTATATTGCGGCCGACATGGCGCGGCTTGCACCAGGGTGGTACCCGATTTTCTAACGCATCAGCTAACAAATCCCAATCTGTTTGGTAGTCTATGCAAATCTCAATATTTTCATCGCTGCGCTTAATGATTTCCAACCATGCAGTGATACGCGTTCCAATTTCTGTAAACGGGCAATAAGCGTGAGGATACTGCTTCAATAGCGGAATGACCGCCTCCCGCACAAAAGCGCTGCATGCCGCATCGGGAAACGGCACTTCTGCATAAAATATCTCACCTGTATCTGCGATCATGCCAATGCTGATTAATCTCGGATCAAGAAAATCGGTGAACTCGGTGTCAAGAAAAACGAGCATGTTCTTCCTTTAAACTTTAATCAGATAGTCATTTTGACGCCAAAAACCTAAGTCGTACTAATGTCATACTTAAATACGACATTAGTACGACTTGAATAAAAAGTGCCGGATATTTCCATCTAAAAATCATCAGAAAGCCTTAAGTCGTACTTCAGTAGGACTTAAGTACGACTTCCTTATCCAGTAATTGATCGGATTAAATTAGACCATTATTTTCGTCAAATTTATGATGACAAAGATGAAAAAATTTCCTATCATTCCTCTCACAGCACCAAATTCTCGTGGGGAAACTCACATCGTTCAGGCTCTAACGCCTCATTTAATCCAGCTCTAGCTTTGCTCTGTCTTCACTTCCAAATTGGATGTGATTTTTTTAAAAAAAATCAGTGAGATAGAGTAAGCCAGAGTGAGGAACTGAAGACAGTGATAAATACTGGCTTTGGACAGTGTTTTCAAGTTTATTCAGTTATTCTGAAAATTTGAAACACACCGTTTGAAGACACTCCTCACTCTCAAATCACCTACATTTCAGGACTACTCATGGCCCAAAGGCCAAATGTCAGGGAAGTCAGCCGCAATCGAGCGCGCCGACAAACTGCCATTCGTCAAGTCCTGCATGCTTCTTCGAACTGCCACGTCAGTTTAGGGGTATGTACAACCCACTCAGGTCGGCATACCTGCAAAAAATGCCAAATGGATTTACAGCAGTGCAAAATTAAAGAACGCCAACAATGGAAAATCTAGGTTGTAGCTGCGCCAGCCAATAAGCTGCGAGCTCCCTCCTGATGGGAATTTGTTAGTAGATTCTAAGCGCCGTTGTAAAAGTGTAATCACTACACTGGAAGTGACCAGCCGCTTTCATTGTGCCAACTTTTTCGCTAAAGAAACCTGGATTGCCTAAGGCCGACTGACAACCGTTACTTGTCAAAAATTAAGTAATACAGTAACACTTGGTCAAAAGAACAACATTGAAATGTGGAAAACAGCATGGCACTTTTTCAGGTGGATCACCAGTTGACCTAACATATACCGCACTGTCATTTCTCCTTGCGGAACGTCACGCATTGCCGACGGCCTCTTCGTTCATATAAGAGGCTGCGGTATCGATCAACCTTTAGTCGGCTCCGATGGCATCAATGACACAGTGTTCGCATTCTGCGCGATAGGGAATCTAATGGATGCGGTAGCCGACTATCGGCATCTGAAGTGGATTCTTAAATGGTATCTTTTGCAGGTTAACTACTTGTCTTTCCTTCACTTCGTTTGCGCTTACATCTAGGGTGCTTGATTGTTAATGGCCCCCTAGGAATATTTCAAGAACTCATTTGCAAAGAGTATGAAATTCGCCTAACCATAATAGGTAGACAAGTTCTTTCGGGAGCGATTTATAACTGAAGTGAAGGTGAAATAACTGACTGGCTCTATGACTATACTGTCGATTAGTCATTCAAATTTGAATGATGCCAGTAGTGCAATCGGTTACTCTTGAACACAATAACCATCATTTTTACGCGCATATAAGAGAAATGAAATGCATTTTTATGCGCGTAAAAATGTATAAAATACCATTGTTACGCGCATAAAAATGAAAAATTAAGTATAATCAGATTTAAAATATGACTGTAAAAATATGACAACACCGCTGTTATTGCCATATTCTGAGGGGACGTAATTGAAACGACAATTACTTGACAAGCTAATCAATTGGAAATCGCAGCAGCAACGCAAGCCGTTGCTGATTGATGGGGCGCGTCAAACCGGAAAAACGTATCTGCTGAAACAATTATTCGGACAGGAATTTACTCGCACGCTTCATCTCGATTTTCTGGAACGCCCTGATCTTGCCCAAGCATTTGCGGGATCACTAGCGCCAAACGATATTCTGTCAAATATTGAATTGCTCACTGGGCAAGTTTTTAATCCAGCTACCGATTTATTAATACTCGACGAAATTGGTGAGTGTGAACGTGCGATTTCATCCTTAAAATATTTTGCGGAAAAAACTCCAGACTATTACATTGCTGCGAGTGGTTCTAATATCGGATTACTCAATTCTTTTCCCGTTGGCAAAGTCGAGCAATATAATTTGCGTCCACTGACGTTTTACGAATTTCTACTTGCTTCAAATGAGCCCGCGCTGATCAAGGCTTTCGAAAAACAAGTTAATAGCCCCGCAGCACACAGCATATTATTAGATAAGCTTACCGATTACTATTTCACTGGTGGACTGCCTGAGGCGGTAGCCGCATGGTTTGCGAACCCAGTTGCAAGCATACTCGAACGTATATCAAACGTTACCCATATTCACCAGAATTTAGTAGAAGGGTACCGTCGCGATTTTGGGAAGTATTCAAACAAAGGCGACGCTCAATTGATTGAAGCCGTCTTCAATCAAATTCCCGCGCAATTGTCCGCGGTCGTCGATGAGTCTGTTAATCGTTTCAAATTCAAAGGTGTCTATGGAAAAAAATCACGCTACGGCGAATTTGAAACAGCGATCAATTGGCTGCACAGATGTCGCCTCGCATTGAAGAATCACCCGATAGAAGGAATGCCGAGAACACCGCTGGCCGCTTACCAAGAAGAAAACAAAGTTAAACTCTTCATGTTTGACATCGGTCTACTCAACAATATGCTTGGTGTCGGCTATCTCGAAATCAAACAACAAGCATTCGAATATAAAGGTTACATTGCTGAAAATTTCGTCCAACAAGAATTGGCCGCAATAGGCATAGAACCTAGTTTTTCATGGAATGACGCACGTGCAGAAATTGAATTCATTGTCACCAATGATCAAGGCCAAATCATTCCGGTTGAAGTTAAAAGCGGCAAACGCACGCGTGCAAAGTCGCTGCAATCATATGTTGAAAAATGCAAACCACATAAAACCATTAAGCTCACTGGTACGCAGGGCTCTACAGAAATCGAGAAAACTCATATCGTGATGCCGCTTTATTACGCACAATATTTACCAGCTCGATGGTCATGATGCAAGAACTAGGTATCGTTGTTGACCATTTGTCCCTAAATCACTAGGCAAGCATGAGAAAAAATCGATTTATCGATGAGCTTAAAGCTGAAGCGATCAAACAGATACCTTTTGCAGGTTAGCGTCTTTCAAAGTCGTATCGGCGACTATGATGGATTGGGAAAAATTATTTAACGTTCTGTTCTAGTGCGGAAGAGCCTGCAAAGTATTCTGTATCTGTGACCTTTTCCATCCAGTTCACGTTCTTTCCGTCAAGCGCCTCCTGAACTGCGATATGCGTCATTGCAGTGGTCGGTGTGGCACCGTGCCAATGCTTATGACCCGGCGGACACCATATCACGTCTCCCGCCCGGATCTCGACAATCGGCTCTCCTTCACACTGTAGTGGTCAAGTATTTTCAGACACCAAGATAGGTTGTTTTTGATCTGCCATTTTTTGTTCATAAGTATTGGGAGGCAGATTTCCCAATGTGGAGTGCAATCGGACGTTGTTGTAGAAGACAACGATATAGTCTGCAATATCCTTCGTCGCCTCAGCGTGATTGGCATAGTCCTGACGCCATACACGCTCCATTTTCAGGTTCAAAAAGAAACGCTCCATCACCGCATTGTCCCAACAGTTTCCCTTGCGGCTCATGCTGCAACGTAAGCCATTTTTTGCCAGCAGTTGTTGATAGGCTTCACTGGCATATTGACTACCCCTATCCGAATGGACAATCATGCCCTTGGCTGGTTTGCGTTGCATCATCGCCATTTGCAACGCCGCACACACCAGCTCTGCCTTCATGTTGGGAGCCATTGCCCAACCAACGATTTTGCGGGAATACAAATCCAGCACCGCTGCCAGATACAGCCAGCCACTGCGCGTGCGGATATAGGTCATATCTGCTACCCAGGCAGCATTTGGCTGCGCCGGTTCAAATTGTCGGTTCAGAATATTCTCGGCAACAGGTAAATCATGTTTGCTGTCAGTCGTGTGGATCAATTTCCGCTTCCATACCGGCGTGATGTTATGTTGATTCATCAAGCTGCGCACACGATAACGTCCCACTTGCCAGCCTTGGTGTCTCAGGCTGGTTTGCAGGCGCCGGCTGCCATAAGTACTGCCGCTGGCAGTAAAACTCGCTTGCAAATGAACGCCGATGCTGCAGACCGTTGCCGGACGTTTCTGCCGTTGTTGCGCTGCATAGAATCCTGAACGGGAAACGGCCAATACGCGACATGCCTGCAGCACTGGTATGGCCTCCTTTTGCAACTGTTGAACCAGCCGGTAGTTCATTTCAGTTCCCGGGCAAAGAAGGCCGAGGCTTTTTTTAAAATATCGACATCCATGTGCAGCTGGCGGTTTGGGGCTTCTAAATCGCGGATGCGGATCTGCTCGGCTGTGAGTGGCTTACCAACTCCAGGCAGTCCGCGTTGTTCCGCACGCACCTGGCTGAGCCAGCGACGTACAGCGGTCTCGCCTAAGTTCATATCTTTGCAGACTTGCGATACGCTCAAACCTTGATCATGAATCATGCGGACAACTTGCAGTTTAAAATTGGTGTCAAATGTTCTTCTTTGCTTTGTCATTTCTTCCCTCGATAGGTGAATTATCCACCTATCTTGGTGTCCGTTTTTATTAGACCACTACAGATCAAGGAAAAGGGTGATCTCAACGACTTCGCGTACTACCGAGTTGAGAAGATGCGCTTTGCCTCGGCAGGTGGCCGGGAGAAAGACAAGAGCGTGCTGATCTTCAACGGCCGCATCACCCTCAAGAACATCCCGCCAGAGACGCACGAATACGTGGTCAACGGCAAGAGCGCGCTTGAGTGGGTGATGGAGCGCTACGAGCCTTACACCGACAAAGACAGCGGCATCAAGAACGACCCGAACGAATGGTGCCGCGAGCACAACGATCCGGCGTACATCCTGAATCTGGTCAAGCGCGTGATCCGCGTCAGCGTGGAGACGGTCAAGATCGTCGGAGGCCTGCCGTCGATCCAGTGACGGCAGAAGGGAGAGAAGAACAATGTCCGACCTAACCGCGTTCGAGGGGCGCAAGCTGGAAAAGCTGCTTGGCATGGGCAGCGGCTACGTGCTGAACTTTTCCGACCGCACCTACAGCGAATTCTTCATCGACTACCGCATCGACATCGACGCGGCCCAGTACCGCACGGGCGGCGACTCCAAGGCGAAGCGGATGCGCACCTTCTGGGCCGTCGCGCCGAACCACACAGTCGGCCGCGTGCTGGAAGGCCTGATCGCCTACGGCATCGACGAGCGCTGTTTGGGTGATAGCAGCCATGAGCTGATCGACGCTTGCCGTGTGATCGCGCAGCGCCTGCTCGCCGACCAGCCGGTGGCCGAGCTGGACTCCCTGACGGCCAACTCTGATGACCGCGACTTCGAGGTGGTGGCAGAGCACGTCCGCGAAGCCATCGAGAAAAATCAGCCCGAGGGCGCGCTGGATCGCCTGCACACCTTCGTCATCAAATTCATCCGCATCGCCTGCGAGCCGCATGGCATCGAGGTGAACCGGGACAAGGCCCTTCACAGCATCTTCGGCGAGTACGTCAAGGCGCTGCGAGAAGGCGGCCACCTTGAATCGCAGATGGCCGAGCGCATCCTGAAATCCAGCATCTCAGTGCTGGAATCCTTCAATGACGTGCGCAACAACAAGAGCCTCGCGCACGACAACCCCATCCTGAACTACGAGGAAAGCCTGCTGATCTTCAACCACGTTGCGGCGTCGATCCGCTTCATCAAGGCGCTTGAGTTGAAGATCAAGACGAAGGCCGAGGCGGCGAAGAAAGCGAGCTGGGAAGATGATGAAGTGCCCTTCTGACCGCGTGCTGGCCAGCGCTGTACTGGCGTGCCTGCTGGCAGGCCCTGCGATGGCCGCCGATGACCCAGCCAAGCCGCCAATGGTCGGCCCCAGCTTCTGGAAAACCAGCCAGCTCTACGAGCTGTGCACGAGCCAACACCAGACGGATCGCGCCCACTGCGAGGGCTTCATCACGGGCGTGGCCAGCGCCTTGCAGAACGAGCAAATCAGCCGTGTCCGCGTGTGCATCCCGAAGGGCACAACCAGCAATGACGTGGTGCAGAAGGTGGTGTGGTACTTGAGGGAGAAGGCCGACGCCGACGACATGAAGGTGGCGGCCGTGAGCCTCATCGGCCCGCTGCTGCCCGTCCTCTACAACTGCACGCCGGGCCAGCCGCCCAAGTTTGCGCCCTGATAATCCGGGGTGACTGCCTCGTAGCGGCGTTTTCCTCCCTGACAGCCCGCAGTCTTTCACCGCCTCGCCATGCGAGGCGGCTTTCTTTCCGGGCTACGAGAACAGCTCGGAGTGCGTCCCGCTGCGCACGAATACGACCAAGCTGCTTTTGCCCGAGTCGTCGAGCGTGTAGATCAGCAGGAAGTCGCCGCCGACGTGGCACTCACGATGGCCTGCCCAGTCGCCCGTGAGGGCGTGATCGAGCCATTCAGGCGGCAGAGGCCCGTCGTTGGCGATCAGCAGCGTCATGGCCTCTTTCAGCCGGTTCATGTCGTACCGGCCGGAGTGGGACAGGCGCTGCCAGTCCTTGAGGAAGTCCTTGGTGTAGTCCGACGCTCGGGGCAGGTTTGCCCGCTTACTTGCGGCTGGCTTCTTCGAGGTCATTCAGCAGAGCGTCAGCGGTGGCGAAGCGAGCGCGACGGCTCTTGATGATCTCGTTGGCCTCGGCGATGGCGACACGGCTGGTGGCGTTCGGTGCCTTGAGTGCGAACGGCAGTTCCTTGTCGGCGACGACACGGGTCAGGAACACGCGGATCGCATCGGAGACGGTCAGGCCCATCGAGGCCAGCGTTTCCGCAGCCTGCGCCTTGACGTTCTCGTCCACGCGCACGTGAACCATAGTGGTGGTAGCAGCCATGACGGCCTCCTGTTGCGACTGATTGAGATACATTGTATCGCAGGCGGTCAGCTTTCGCAAGGCGGCACCCCCCCCCGGTTTCCTTGTTGGTTAAATTTGCCAGTCCCCCAAAAATGTAAAATTAGCCGGAAAAACCATTGTTGGGCAGTTCGCTGAGCGTTATTTTTCGACACTTTAAAGCGACCATAAGGCGCGCCTTTTACATTTTTGGGGGACTGGCAAATTTAACCAATTACGCACATTTCTCAATCTGAAAAATCTTAAGGAAATGGAATTATCGATACCCCAAAAATCTCAGCTTATACTCCCCCCTGAATTCTGCTGACAATCCGTTTAGCTTAAGATGAAAAAAAATTAAATATCAGACCTGTGACCGAACAAGATGCCGAATCCATTTCAGGTTTAATGCCCGTTCTCGGATATGTTGCCACTGCAGCAGCAGTGAGAAGTCGATTCTGGGATATTCCTGCCGGCTCAAGTGATTACTTATTTGTCGCAGAGTTGACTGATGAGGTCGTCGGATTTTGTCATGTTAAAGGCATTCGACGAATTGACAGTGAGGGTTATGGCGAAATATTGACGGTTGTCGTAAAGGCAGACTGTCAGCGGTTCGGAGTCGGGCGATCCCTTGTGCAACACGCTGCAGAATGGGTATTTAAAAAAGGCTTTTCACGTGTACGACTAGGCTCGGGCGTACATCGTGTTGAAGCGCATTTATTCTATGAGTCATTGGGTTTCAAAAAATCGAGGCCAAGTTGCGTGTTTGAGCTTCACAATAAAAAATAATGCATTCTCAATCGACATGAAAATTTCAACAACTAGACCTCTCGCTATTTTAGTTCGTCCACGTATCTATATTGGCGAAGGTATTGCCATCGGCCCCGGGAAAATCGACCTATTGAGGCAAATTGGTCACACGCGCTCCATTGCAGCCGCAGCAAGAGTACTGGGAGTTCCTTATAAACGCGCGTGGCTGCTGATTGTCTCTCTCAATGAAGGTTTTGGCCAACCGGTGATTGAAACGGCAAGCGGGGGCAAAGGTGGTGGCGGAGCCACCTTGACCACGTTAGGACAACAGCTTGTTATTTGTTATGACGCGCTCGAGCGGCGCCTCAATGCCGAGGCGACACAGGAACTTGAAGCGATACGCAGGTTGGCAGATTGATTTTCCTTGATTTTAGTTATGTTTTTGATGAGTAAAATGCTTTATGCTATTCGTTATGTCAATTTTGACCTAACGAAACAGGATGTGCGATAGAGTCTGGCATGGTGTTTTCCTGTTGATAATCCATTAAAAAAGAACTCTCGGGGGTGCGGATATTTTCTTGGACTGATTTACGTTGTTAAACCTAGGTGCTCTCGGTATTCAATTGGGCTGAGATAGCCTAGGGACATTTTAATACGCTTTTCGTTGTACCAGCGAATGTAGGCATCAAGCGCCTCAATGAATTGTGCAATTGTGGTCGAACGCCAATCACGCGGATAGAACATTTCAGTCTTCAACCTTCCAAAGAATCCCTCACAGGCGGCATTATCCGGCGAGCATGCTTTGCGGGACATGGAACGGATCATACAAGCCTTCTCAACACGTGTTAGCCAACCTGGCCATCTGTAATGACCACCTCGATCGGAATGGACGATCGGTTTGTCAATGTTATTGGCAACCGTCTCGATAGCAGCATCCAACATTCCATTCACCAGTTCTGCGTCCGGGCTTGTACCAATCGACCAACTCACAACCATGCCATCGAAACAGTCAATCATGGGTGATAGATAAACCTTCCCTGCAGGGATATGGAATTCAGATATGTCTGTGAGCCATTTCTCGTTTGGTGCTTCAGCATGGAAATCACGATTGACGATGTTTTCCGGGGCTGGAGTTATTTCGCCGAGGTTGTGTCGCAATAAGCGGATCTGGTAAAGTTTGGTATGGACGATTTTCGCAAAAGCCTCATCAAAAGTACCCTCTGCAAGGTTCTTAAACGACTGCATTATCCGTTGGACCTCCAAAGGTCAGCCTTTGTCCAAAGCTGAACAGTTTTATAGTTTAGCTTTTTAATTTTCCGGACTCTCGCCACATTTTTTGTCCGTTCTACCTTATTGCGACACAACCCATTTTTCCCCCTGTAAGCAACCACCAAACGCTGCACCATTCCTGCCGATGTCTTAATCGGCAAAGGCCAAGTAAATACCAAACGCCCCATGTCTTCTTTGTTACCACGCCTTTACTTTGAAGAGTCGCCCTTGCTGTCCCTCATCGTGTAACGTGATAACGACCTCATTAGATGAGAACACCGGCTCCTCATCTGCAGCACGCGCTGGCAGATCAGAATCGATGAGCGTGATAATTGGCTGCAGCCCCAGCTCGGCATACCGACGAACGACCGCCAGCAGATTCTCCTTTTTGCGATCATCTAGGGACTCGAACACGCCATCGTGATAAACGAAGCGCGGAAACTTGTCGTTCAAGTGGGCTCGCAAAATAGCCAAGTCAAAGGCAATACACAGCAATTTCCTATACGTGTGCCCAAGGTCTGCGCTGGTTGCGTTGCCTGATTCATCAAGAATTTCCGCCCTAAACTCCAGATGTCCCACCTGGTTCGGCGATACGCTCAGCAGCGCTTTACGGTCGATCACCTCTTCGACAATCTCGCTGAAGAATACACGGATTGCCGAGAACAAGCTGTTCTGATCAGAGTTTTGCTTCTCGACATCCGCCTCGATCTGGGTCTGTAGATGTCCACGCTCTTCGGTCAATGCCCTAATCTCGGTACGCAGCTCCTGCAGACGATGCAGGAAACCGCGTTGACGTTCCAGCGAAGTAATGTCGGCACGTAGCGTCACCATCTCGTCCGAGACCTGCTTGTACTTGCCAAAGATATCGGTTTCGCTCAAGAATGAAAGCACCTCCGAGCGCTTCTTGCCCAGAGTATTCAGTTCTGCATTGATGCGTTTAAGCTCAGCTTCGACCTCTGCGCGTTCTTCCTGCAGATAGCCACGGCGCTCATCGGTAATCGCCCGATTGAAGGCAATCAACTGTTGAAAATCCTTCTTGATCTGCCCCTTGAACAGAACGCCAGCTTCCTCGAACAGGCGCTGCGCCTCGTCAGGGTTGAAAAGGATCTGATCCTCTTCCAGCGAGGTGATGATCTTCTTTTTATTCTGGTTAAGCGAGTAGCGTTCAGCGTTGAGCGACGCTATGCGTTCGTCGATATCATCGACCAGCTGCTTGGTGCTGTCCTTGTCCTGGGCGCGGAAGTCGAACGCATCGAGAAGCTTCTGCTTCTTCTCAGCTTCTTTCTGCTTGAGCAACAGGATGCCTTCAATTTTGCTAATGTCCTCGATGGACCCGCCCAGCTCATTCTTGATGGTCTGCGCGGTGGACTGCTTCTCCGCGAGCTGCTCTTCCTTCTCGTAGTGCTGCGCCACGAGTTGAGCGTCAAAGCCGAGAACGTGAGCCAGAAAAGGCTTCCAATCCGAATGTGCAGCCGCGAACTTGCGCAGATGAAACACGTCGCGAAAATCGTCCTGGGAGCGCAGCAGGTAGCCCAAGCCTTTGCGAAACGCCCAAGGCTTGAGTGTGCGCCAGTCAAGCAATCCATCCAACAGGTCACGCGCCCGCTCGAAGGGCATGTCCTGATGATCCCACTCCGTCAGCGGCAACCCAGACAAGTCCTGATGCCCGGCCTCGTGACGCTTGAAGCTAATCTTGGTGGCTTCTTCCACGCCGCGCCGGATCGTCACGAACGAAGCATCTTCCAGTTCGATCTCCAGGAAGAAGATGAAGTCCTGGAACAGTTCAGCATGCTTGAAAAGAAAGAACTTGGGATCGCGCTTGGCAAGGAAGCCAAAGTCGAGCAAGCGCCCAAGCGTGGTCTTGCCGAGGTTGTGAGTATCCTTGTTTCGGTTCTCCGGCAGGCGAATTTCAGCCATGACTACGTTCAAGCCCTGGACAAACTCCACGGGCTCGAATAAGTCAGGCTTGCTGGAGTAAAGTCTAGACAGTTTCATTTGGCCCCATGTACTCCACGGCATCGGTCTTGGGGCGATATTCAATCAAGCCCATGAGATACAGAAAATTCAGTGCCGGCAAGAACAGCACATCCCCGCCGACGACACTTTTTTTTGCAAATTTGCGCAATACGTCGTACTCATCTACGCGTCGGACCTTCAAGCGAGCCAACAGCAGCAACGAGACGTTGATGACAGTGCGATCAGGATGAGAGTGCTTAGTCGGCCGCAGCATCGCCCACCTCCCCGATATCACAGTTCCAGTACATGTAAAACAGCACTGCACGCGTCAAGCGCTTGTGGGCGTGCTGCCGCAAGACGGGATCGCGGTTGAACAACAGGTCCACCAGATACTCTATAACCTCATCGAAGGTCTGGTAGTCCTTGCGCTTGGCGATGATCTTGAGTTGGAACTCATCGACCACCGACTCGTACATGCGCAGCAGGTCAAGGTTTTCCGGTGCTGCCAGGAAAGCCCGAATTTGAGCAGTCTCCTTCAGATATTTCCGCCGCTGCGCTTTGGCGTAATCGACACTCATGTTGTTGAGTGCGTTCTTCTGCTCGTAGGTCACGCGCGCTGTCGGTGGATCGTCAAGCAGTGCGACCACGCCATCTTGATGTCGGACCAGTGCTTGTACTACTTCAGCCAGGTCATCGGGGCTGACAATCAACGGAGAATCGACAGGGTCAAGGTCCGCTTCTTTCGCGACCTCAGGGAATCGCTTAAGCCAGATTTCCAGTTGCTCCAGCCCGCAGAGATAAATCGATGAGGCCGGAACGGCGCACTGAGACGCGATGTATTCGCGTATCTCAGTTTCGGCATTGCCCGCCAGCCGACGGTTGGCGAACAGCATGTAATGATCGAGCTGATTGGCCTCACGGAGTTTTTTGATGCGGGGAATTTCTTTTCCCAGCACAGTGTTCGCAGCCGTCGTACTAAAGAAGTCGGATTCGGAGAAGTTACGGTTATAGCCGTTGGTGTGCTTGGCTTGGACGATGGTTGTACCGACCCACGGCGCCGACTTGCTCGGGTGTAGTTCCGCTGTCCCAATGAACTTGGCATCGCGCCCACCATCAGGCCCTTTTGCGAAGCCCTGAACCGCAGCCCCAAGCAACCGCTGACATAAAAGAACGATCAAGGTCTCGAACTGACCATCGCTCATGTCTTCGTATGCGAATTTCATTGGGCTCCCATTTCCCTCAGCTAGCTAACACCGCAGTGCTTATAGATTGTCGTTTGCGACACTCCGTAGTCGCGCGCCAACTCAGTGACACTAGTCTTCGGGTCACTCAGCAACGCTTTAATGTGCCTGATCTGCTTGGCATCCAGCTTGGGCTTCCTGCCGCCCACGCGGCCACGCGCACGTGCTGCGGTAAGACCGGCCTTGGTACGCTCCCGGATCAGATTTCGTTCAAACTCAGCCAGCGCGGCAAAGAGATGAAACATCAGCTTGCCTGATGCGTTCGTTATTTCAATCTTCTCTGTCAGCGACTCAAAGCCAACACCGCTCTCAACCAACTCAGTCACGATACGTACAAGGTCAGGCAGGCTTCGCCCAAGCAGACCCAGTCGCCAAGCGACGAGGGTGTCGCCCTCGCGCAAATCAGTCATGCATTCCTCCAACCGCGGGCGGGCCACACCAGACTTGGCCCCCTAATAGACGCGATGACACCTCGCTTGCGGCAAAGCGTCGGGACTGAAGTGCGGTAGTTTGATCGTCAGTCGATACGCGGGCATAGCCCAAACGCAACTTTTCCATGCGTTTCCACACCATAGAAAAGTGAACAAGAATTTTAACACTTAGAGAGGAGATCGGCCAGCGATACAGTTGTCACTTGGAAACGGCCGAAAAACGACCGGTTTTTGAAAAAAATCAACACATTGTCAATGAATTACTCTGCTCATCGTCGATGTTGGAAAATTAGCTTTACCTATGATTTTGCTGTGCAGATATTTATGAAACGATTTTCAACCATGCCATTAACCCTGTATTTGTAGCATTAATAAGTGGCTCTTTTGCATACGAAAAACTGGTTTTTTTGAAATGCGAATGGGTGGCTTTTTTGAGATGCGAATAGGTGGCTCTTTTTATGCGAATACGCAGTGGGCATGTAGTGTTCAACTCGATAGCGTGAAGTGGGCATACTTTCCAAAAATTGAAACGCCATTCAATTCGAAAATATGGGAGTACATCTGTTTTTAAACATTCACAACAAACAGAAGTGATCGGCTTTTTATCGTGATTTATTCGGAGTTGTTTTTTTACGGATTTGAATTGGCGAATAGATTTATTGATCGCAAATAGACCCTGAAACCAAACTTCATTGAAGTTAGATATTTTCGAAAATGTATTCTTATGGATGGGAAGCTTCGGTGCATCCATATCTTTGATCCGACTGAGTTCAAGCAGTTGTGTGATTTGTGTATAGCTCATGCCTTGGGATTGAGCTAGTCTTTGTAGCCACGAATATAGTGACTCGCGCTGCTGTAAGGGTGGAATTCCGTAAAGATAAATGTTCATTCGTTAAAACAGTTGTAGCTGTGACCGTGGGTTGAAATTTGTCAGCGAAGCTTGATGGCTATTTTTATTTCTGCTGATATCTAACAAATTCATCGCTAACTTTGCGTCATTGATGGATTGAAATTCTTTTGCAAGTAGCTCCAGGCCCGAAATGACAAACTCCTTTCTAATTAGTGGTAGATCTCTTGTCATTTCAGATTGTTTTAATCGGTGCAAACTCCGTTCAACGCATGCACTTGCTTCGTCAATGGAAAGGATTTTCTTTGCTTTTCCTGCACTTAATTGATGATCTTTATTCTCACGAAAACCAGTTGCAAAAATAATCCGAAGTGCACCGTCCAGAGATAAGTTGCTAAAATTTTTCAGGGGATCGTAATCACTATTGATCATGTTGGAATAGATATTTTCAACTTTTGCGGCGATCCATTCAGAAACCATTTCCGCTTCAGTTGTCGACGTAATGACAAGTGACTCTCTAATATCAAAGCCGCACTGGCAGATTGCTATTCCAGGTCGGTTCCAATTAAGATTTTTTTTGCATCGTTGGCAGTTTTCGATTAAAAAAAGTTTATGTCTGAAGCAGGCTGTCGCAAGGCTGACATCCCACCACTTTTTAGTAAATTGTTCTTCTTCGATACACCTTGCGCATACCTGTGGACATCGTAGTCGGATAAAAAATGGGCGACTGACACAATGCCCATAAAAATTTGCGTACGGCATGGAAGAACTCATTCTGATTTCAATATAGCGATTTTCCATCGATGTTGATTGTTCGCCGAACAGCCAGGCGATGGTTGGTACGTGCTTTCTCGATAGATGGTGAATGCGCTCAACTTTGAATACTTTGGATAACCACTGAGTGCCAGAAAAATGATTCTTTTCAGACATTCGCAATACATACCCCATGAGTGACTCTTGTTCAAGAATCGGGGATTGCACTGGTAAACGGTGATATGGGCGCATCAATTAAATGGATTGTTATTTGGGGCTGCGGTTCCGAAGATATGGCTAAATCCATTTTTTAAATCATTAGTCTCAATTGTTGTGCGTCCTTCAGTCATTGCAACTGTGGCTGCTGCGATTAGCAAAAATTTTAAGGTTCTTGGTGATCCATTTGTTGCTAGATGAATTTTGGCTTCTACACTTGAAATGACAGACAGGTTGATGGGGGAGCAAGCCGTATGGAAGGCTCGCAGAAATGCTTGCCATTCAACTCCTCGCACAAATGGACGTATTTGAAAACGAGCAGGTAGCCGCGAAGCGAATTGCACATCAATTTGAGAAAGATCTCCAAGTTCATCTGTACCAAACACAAAAATTGGGATTTGAGTTTTGTCAGTAATTTCCTTCAATAAATCTGTAATTTCACTGGCACTCGAATCACGCCTTCCTCGAAAAAGATGTTGAAATTCGTCAATAATGATGAGTTGTACATTTCTATCAATCAAAGCTTTAATGAGGATAGATAAGCGAAGGTCTTGTAGCCGGGTCGCGCGAACTCCTGGTGGATGACCAAGCTCTTGTAACATTCTATCGATCATTGAACCGATGTTTGGTGAAGCTGAGGCCGATATCACAATGACTGCGCTACTCGAATCAATTAGATCTGAATTTTGGATATATTCTCTCTTAATGACAGAGATCAGATGAGACTTTCCAGTTCCTGTGGGTGCCGTGACACTTCCTCCCGTCGGGCAACCTGAGCGCTGGCTTTGTTTGACCAAAGCGCGAATTCCAGAATACGTATTATTAAATTGAGGGTGCATAATCGTAATCAGGCGAATCTGATTTAACGTATCTTCAATATCTTTTTCGGTCATTCTGTTAGTCCATGAAGTAAGATGAAAAACTCGGTATTGATGTTTCCTCAGATTTCATTTCATCTTTTGTAAATAGTTGATCATTTTTGTTTTTGAGTTCAACTACTTCTGGCACACTTAGTGATTTTGTGCTGGTCAGATCTCCAAATCGCAAAGCACTTTTAATATCCTTAGTGACTTTTCGCCCCTTCGTAATGCTTTCCCATAGTTCAATGAATTCTAGTTTTGCCCTTAAGTGTGACTCGTACTTGTCGCCTTGGATGGCAGATTGCTTGAGCCTATCGCGAATTGCTTTGTGTTGTAGCATTGATAGATTGTTCGCGTACTCAGGGTGACAATTCGGAACATAAAGCCAGGTTAAATCGACTGGATTTTGCACATAGCAATAACCGAGATCTTCCGGGTCATATTTAATAGTTGTCTTAAATGATGGAGAAATTTTTCTTCTCATTGACTGTAAATCATGAGAATTGAAACGGAGATAGTTAGTCACAATTCCCTCGTTACCGACACTAAGAGTTTTTTGATGTGCAGCGATAAGACCAAGACTTTGTAGATTCGTTGGAAGAAGCGGGGGAGGCGTAGATTCAAAACTTTCCTTGAATAGGTCGAACGGTATTTCAAGCGTCTTCGAGTTTATTTTTGTGGGATAGACGTCGACAAAGTACTTTAGCAATCCGTTGCAAAGCTCGGAGAATGAGATTCTTGCGGATTCTGCGGGATTGATCGGTAGATAATTTGCAAGTGGCTTTTGTACGTTTCCTTCGGCTGGAAGATTAAATCCCAACTCTCGAAAAAAGTGTTCGACGCTAGGTTTAAACCAAGGTTGTCGCACTGGACAGTATTGAATATCGGTGTTCAATTCTAGTGCGGCATTCACAAATTGTTTTGAATGAAATTCGAGACCATTGTCAACAACATACATTTCTCCTACGCCATAGCCTAGCCAAGGATTTTTAAGGAAGTTGACGTGATCGGTAAAAGTATTTTTGGGCATTAAGCCGACTTTCATGCAATTTAGGACTGCAGCAAGACCAGCCCCAGCGAACGAAATGTAAAATCCGACGAGATAGCCAGAAAAGCTATCTACAATGATTGTTATCACTGGACGTCCAAGTGGCATGCCGCTAGCGTCCGCAATGACAACCAAGTCTAATATCGTGTGATCAATTTCTAGTCTTTGCAAAGCTCTATTCGTATAGTTTCCATGAAGCGAATAGCGCCACTTATTTTTTGCATAAAACGCACCATAGCGTAACGTGTCCCTTATATATGGATCGACTTCCTGTACCCGTCTTCTTAATGAAGAAATACTGACTTCTGGAATTTTTTCATCGCGTTGCTCTTTTGAGCGAAACATTTGCAAGCGACGCTCTAGCATCGTATGAGCACGCTCTAAGCTTGGACGTGATCGTACAAAATATTCTTCTTTTAAAACTTTCTGAACTTCTTGTTCAATGAAATCAGATAAATTGGTAACTCGCTTGCGTTGGAAATTTTTTGAAATTAAACAAGCGGGGTTGTTGTTTGAGATTTCCCACTCGCGCATCCAACCCATTACGGCCGAGGCTGATGGACGTTTTACTTTTATATCGGGGTGCAGTTCAAAAAATTTTTTTATATTTTCGTCGACTAATTTCCTTCGACCGCGAGACACACCACATTTTTGCAGCCATTTAATTAACTTAATCTTAAATTCAAAATCTAATTTATATTTTTCAGGTAGTGAATCAATAGATGAAATGAATCCACTGCTTGAATCGACGTCATGATTTTTTCGTTCGACTCCGCCAACCACTTGCAGTTTTCCGGTCAAAATTTCACTAGTAATTTTAGAAATGGCCCACGTGTAGATTCGGCGTGTGATGGGATCTTCGAATTGAACTTCCGACTCCGTTATCATTCTGACGAACTCGAGAGTTTGCAGTCCATTGCGTATTGTTAAGCCAATCTGGAATGAAAACATTGTCATAGTATTCTCCTCCTGCATTTCCTAAAATAAGTGTGTTGGGTGACGTAGAAATTTCTTTACTAAAACGAAGTGACCTTCTTCCAAGTAAGTGAAATAGAAGATGGATGCTGCTGTTTGTACAGTCGCAAACTTCTTTAATGCTGATTTCACGCGTAGTAGTGCCGGAAATGAATTGCTTTACTGCTTCGATATTTGACCGAGGAAATGAACCTTTTGCATAACGTAGTAATAAATCGATACTCTCCGGTTCATCGTTAATGTCAATTTGCAATTCCGATACAACGCAAAATTTGAAATTTCTTTGTTGCAGAATGTCTCCGGCAGCGTCAAACGTATCCGCAAATTTGGGGATGAATTTTTCTGGTTTTACTTCCACAACAATCTTTGTTCCGTCTTGAAAAGTAATCAGAAAATCTGGCGTGTACTTTTTCTCTAATGCATCGCCATATTCAATTTGAAACGGCTGGTGAATGACTTCTGTGACACCCTGCGTCAGTAGAATTTTTTGTATAAATCGCTTCTCGAGTTGACTCTCGTACTCGATCGGTTGTTTTTGTAGCCAATTGCATGCGATAAGTCCAACAACTCGGTGAGGCGAGCGCGTGACTACCTTTCTGCTTGGTTTCATAGAGCCTCGCAAAATTTAGGCAAAAAAAGGGCTTCCGATTTTTAAAAAATCAGAAAATTGAGGCTTGACAGGGGAGGAGTAGAGAGAGATACTTGACGCACCACACGTAGGTATATTCTATCTACTCGACGCCACTCAGCCTTTTTGGAGAGTGGCGTTTTCTATTTCTTGCTCATTTTTTTTCCTTTTTTAAAGATTGCGTTTGATAACTGTTATTTGAACAAGATTATTCAAATTTTTGTTTTATTCCCAGTTTTACTGCAATTCGATGGCTTTCGCCACGAAGAGCCTTGCTCTTTCCGTTCAAGATTTTATAAACCAATTGCAAATTGAAATCATTTTGACGCGCCCACTCCGCAATGCTTTCGCCGCGCGCGGCAAAGTTATTTTTTGTGCTACTAATAATTTCAGGGTCAAGATCACACATGGTGAAATTCATGTATCCAAATGGTTTCATTTGATACATATCATAAACTAAATTTTTTATTTAGTATACGATGTTACTATTTCTTATTTAATATTCTTCTTAATATCTATGCGCTTACTAAATAATAGTAATTCTGTCGGATCTCGATTAAAGAGTGAGCGCGAACGTTTGGGACTGACCCAGGCCGAGTTTGGGAAAAAAATTGGCGTCGGACGACTTTCTGTTATGAGATACGAAATCGGTGACAGATGCCCAAACGCTGATTATTTAATTGAATGTGAAAAGAACGGCGTGGACATTTATTTCGTTCTTTCAGGCAGCAAATCCGAGGAAAAAATTGATTTTCAATGTATGCAGAAAGCTGTTGGACTGATGTTAGAAATGGTCCGTGACCTCGGTGACAGTCCAGATGCAAGAGTGATGACAACAGCATTAATTCACTTCTATCGATCGATACTAAATGATCAGAGTCAACGAAATATTGAAGCAGAAAGCAAAAGGACTGTTTTAACGTCTATTGATTGATGGTGATATGAATATACTTGAACGCATAAAGAATAAAAAAGAATCTTTATTCCTATCAATTGTGACCTTGAGAATGTCATTCCCCACAATGAAAGTTGGAAAATCTGAAGAAATTGGACTTTATCGAGCAGTAATGTATTCACCTGACGCGCTGGACTATGTCGTCAATCCAATGAAGTCGTTGAAGTTTCTCTACTGGAAAAATCGTTACAGTTTAATTCTTCCTGACGGCGAACAAAGCGATGTTTACGATTGGACGTCAACCAAATTGATAGCGGCTTATGCTTCATTAAAGTTTGGACGAGAATTAAATAAATTAGTTACTGCGAAGTTAATTTGGTTAATGCTTGAAGGAAAATTCAAAGAACAACAGATAAAAAAAATTCTAAGCGATGCAAACTTATATGTGAATAAAAAGGGGAATATCGAAGTTCGTTTAATCAGGCCGGTTGAGCCTGTAAATAAATTTGTGTAAATGTCCACGGTCTATTAACCTCTCGAGCGAGGAATTACCGATGGACATTTTAATGGATAGAGAAAAACTGAAAGCTTTGGCAAAGGACCTTTGCCAAAGCTTTCAGTTTTTCTCTATCCATTAAAATGTCCATCGGTAATTCCTCGCTCGAGAGGTTAATAGACCGTGGACATTTACACAAATTTATTTACAGGCTCGTAATACCTGGCACTGATTGGGGGAGGTTTACAGAAGCACCATTAATAGAAGAAATAGATTCATGCTGATTGGACGTAACAACGGGCATATCCGTGTTGTTGGCATGTGGCGACTTTTTCTCATGAGAGTTGCTATAAGTTGCATGTACTAGATTTGACATATGCAAATATACTAACCATATCGCGGATATAACAATCGAGTATATAATTTGACCAACAATTTTATTGTCGATTGCATATTGACCACCGGTAAACAGTCTGGGAGCCACTACTCCCACTAGTATGCAACCAATCGGTGTTAGGGCAACTGCAATTCTTGCAAATGTGACGGACATTGGTTTCCACTTGAACCGTAACTGAAGCGCAGCAAAAATATTGAAACCAGAAAAAACAGCAATTATCAGCCAGACAACATTTTTGTAGTTTTCCCAAACTTGTGAACCTGCCAATGTTTCATAGGCTAACTCTGACTCCACGAACGAATTGGCTGTACTGCCGAAATTAAGCGCGGGGGAAAATATTCCTAGCATTACAATAAAAAATTTTAACCATCCCTTTATTCCAATTTCCTCATTGGAAATTATCAGGTTTGCATCTTTGTTCATTTTCTCGTTTCGATACATGTAAGCGTATCCAAGAAAGCCACCAATCAATACTAGCCAAAACATAATGGTATGCAATAAATTTGTAGACACTTTCGATGGTCGTGAATAGCCCATCAATTTTTCAAATTCTTTTTTATCAATTTCTGGATAATAGAGCTTATGAACCGCATCGACAAAAGCCTCGTCATCAAGATTCTTTAAATCTGGCAACTTCCTGCGAACTTCTTCCATTCGCGTTTCTGTACGAGTACTATCTTGATCGTTGCTGACTAACGAATTACTCTGTGAATTTGCAAATCCCGAAGGGTCGTCAGCAATTGCTGGCCCCATAGAGAAAAGCATGAGGAGGAAAAATACTAAGTTAGAAAAGATGCTCATTTTTTATAAATATTTCAATTTATTTGTTTGAATTTAATCAAGGTGTGAATTTTTTATAGCATTCACTTTGTCAGTAGTTATTGAAAATTCGCAGATATATCGATCAAAGATAAAAATGCCATGGAACACGGCCATGAAGGTGCTTTCGTGTTTTTCACCTTCATAGAATTTCGTCATCCTCTTGTCTGCCCCCATTGCAATAGCTTTTTCTTGCAAACCCGCTATCGGCATCCCCGCGCTCACTGAAGCGCAAAACTGCCTTTCCATTTCATGTGCCTTGCGGCTGTCGTAGCTGCCATACACAATCAGCGCAATGAACATCAGTGCGATTGTGAGCATCGATTTTAGGATTTTTGATTTCAGACGCATTACTGCTCGCCGGTATTTTTGTTATGTGTGAGTGTGATTTTGGTATGGAGAATTACCTGCCAGAGTTCCACCAGCGTACCGTTGTGCAACCAGATCACTGCGCAGGCAAAGTAAAGACCTGTCGAAGCTAAAAAATTCTCGTAACGGATCATCTCGTTACCAGCCAAGGTGTGATAAATCCAGTAGCAACCATCGACCGACCAGTACCAAGCGAATAGCGCGCCGAGGACGGGCCATGTTAATTTTCGGTAATGGTAGGCGTTGAGGAATGTTCGAAGGCACCAGGGTGCTGTAAGGTAGGTGAAAAAGGCCATTACAAAGCAAATGCCGATGTCCCAATCACTCGCTTGATAATGAAACGAACCCCAGATCAACAAACCCATTCCGATGAGGAGGGTGGTGAGTTTCCACGGGCGCAGCAAGTCAGAAAGACATAATTTTAATTTCATGAATGAAACAATGTTACATAATATATACAATATATTACATTATAAAAATATAATTTTGTTCTTTTTGTAAATGTGCTCGATTGAATTGAATGCATAAACAAAGTTTTACATTGAACACCTCTATGCCCTTTACTCCCTTTCATTTTTGACTTGGCGCGTTTGCCAAGGTAGTTACGCCAAAACGGTTTAGTTTTTCTGGGTTTGCATTGATTGCTCAGGATATGTACTGCATTGGCTTGTAAAAAGAGTTATGAAATTGGTTAAAAAATATTTGAAACAATCGTAAAACACTTATTAAACTCAGTGTTTTACGTATTTAAATTCAGAAGATAAAAGCCTAATGCAAAATAATTGCCAATGCGCTTGTTGCGCTAGACATGCCATCGAGGAACAAGAAAAGCTTGCCGCCTTGCATGCCCCCCGCTGGCACTTCACCTACCCCAACCAAATGCGATCCGTTGACGCTATCATGGATGAACACTGGCGGCGGGTTCGAGAGGAAAGAAAGCTCAGAATCAACAAGATGAAGCAAAAACTCCTCAGAAAGCTGATCTTCTGGCGGAACTCTTGAATCTGACCATGAAAACACCCTAAGATTTCTTTTTTTTTAGTATCGCTAACGATTAGGAATGTAGAACCAAAATTTAACCTCTTATGTCGGTCATTTTCACTTTGACAAATATTGTTGTTTTAATTTTTAATAGATTAACGTAAAGTAATTGACAATAGAAATTAGAACAATTTCATCGTGGCTCAATCAGACAATTTTTGTTTTCTCGCAGGACATTCTCCTTTGCTGGCGCAGTTGGGCAGAAGTGCAGAACTAGTTTTCTCAAGTGACCCGAATACCACGTTGATTAAATTACGGCAGCTCGGTGAGGCAATCGCGCAAGATCTTGCCACCAGAGCAGGGGTGGAATTCGACGAGTTCACAACACAAGCAGAATTGCTGAATAAACTTCAGCGTGAGATTCAATTATCCCAAGAGATACGCCAGCTTTTTCATACTTTGCGAATAGAGGGTAATAAGGCCACCCACCAATTCCACACCAAACATAAAGATGCGATGGACGGCTTGAAAGTCGCTCGTGCGTTAGCAATTTGGTTTCATCAAGCTATTGGTAAAGCGGATCAATCATTTAAGCCTGGACCATTCATTCCACCTGTTGACCCTAGTGCGGAATTGCGAACGCTACAAGCCCAGATTGAGGTATTGAAAGCTGATCTTGGGGATAAATCGCAAGCATTGGAAAACAATCAGCAACTCGCATCGTTGATCGCTCAGGAAAAAGAGCAATTTTCTGTTCTGGCTTTGCAAATGGATAGCGAGGCACGGCAATTCGAAGCGTTGGCAAAGCAAAAAGACATAGAACTACAGACGGCACAAAAAGAGTTTCAAGCGCAAATTCTTCAACTGCAGCAAGAGTTGAAGGATAAAACAAGTACAGTTTTCAACAAACAAGTACAGCAAATCAAAGCCAGTACTCAGAAAGCCAGTCGCAGCTTTTCTCCTAACGAAGATCTCACGCGCATCTTAATTGACCAGCAGTTATGTCAGGCCGGTTGGGATGCAGACACGCAGCTAATAAGTTATGCCGGTGGCGCACGCCCGGAAAAAGGCAAAAATAAGGCGATTGCAGAGTGGCCTTGCCTTAATCAACAGTTTGCTGACTATGTTTTATTTGCAGGTTTAACGCCGATTGCGGTTGTCGAAGCCAAGCGTGAAAATGTGAACGTGGCTGGAAAAATTCCTCAAGCCCAACGGTATTCACGTGGTTTTCATATTCATGCAGACCATAAACCTGCCTGGCAGTTGGCGAATCAACAAACTGCCTGGCCAGACGGTGAGCAAGGCTTATTTCAGATCCCTTTCGTTTATTCGTGTAACGGTCGCCCTTACTTAAGGCAACACGCGGAATCCTGCGGGACCTGGTTTCGTGATGTGCGCAAACCGTCAAATCTAGCTAGACCTTTGGTTGATTTTCATCGTCCAGAGGGCTTAATCGATCTTTTGCAAAGAGATATTCGTCATGCCGAATTGACGTTGCATAACGAGAGCTTTGGCTATTTACGCTTACGCGATTATCAGCAAAAGGCAATACAAGCAGTAGAAGCGGCATTAGAGGCACAGCGCCAGCAATGCTTATTGGCGATGGCAACTGGTACCGGTAAGACCCGCACCATCATTGGTTTGATGTATCGCTTCTTGAAGGCGGAACGGTTTAAACGCATCTTGTTTTTAGTTGATCGCACCGCCTTGGGCGAGCAAGCAATCGATGTCTTCAATGATGCGACGCTGGAGCAAAATCTTCCTCTATCCAAACTGTATAACATCGCTGAGCTTGGCGATATGGCGGCGGAGGCAGAAACGCGCATTCAGGTCGCCACCGTACAAGCGATGGTCAAACGTATTTTTCAGTCCGATAATCCGCCCGGCGTGGATGAATTTGATTGCATCATCGTTGATGAAGCGCACCGCGGTTACACCTTGGATCAGGAAATGACCGAAGGCGAATTGCAAGTGCGCGATCAAAACCAATACCAATCAACGTACCGACTGGCGCTGGATTATTTTGATGCGTTCACGGTAGGTCTTACCGCGACACCTGCCAAACATACCAGTGATATCTTTGGTAAGCCTGTCTTTACCTATTCCTATCGTGAAGCAGTGGCAGATGACTGGCTGATCGATCATGAGCCGCCAATCCGTTACGAAACCTTGCTGACCCAGAGTGGAATACATTTTGATCAGGGCGAAGCCGTCAGTGCCATCAATCTCAGTACAGGTGAAGTCGAAACCGCACAACTTGAAGACGAATTGAATTTCAATGTAGAGAATTTCAATAAACGCGTCATTACCGAATCGTTTAACAAAGTTATCTGCGACCAGTTGGCTAAAGAAATCGACCCTCTTGGCGATGAAAAAACCATGATCTTTTGCGCGACCGATGTTCACGCAGATATGGTCAAGCGCTTGTTAGATGATGCTTTTAAAGAGGTGTATGGCGATGACTACAACGAAGCCGCGGTGCGCAAAATTACCGGTGCATCCGACAAAGTGTCACAACTGATCAAGCAATTCAAGAATGAGCATTACCCCAGCATTGCGATCACCGTTGATCTGCTGACGACAGGTATCGACGTGCCCAAGATCTGTCACCTCGTGTTTATGCGCCGCGTCCGGTCGCGTATCCTGTATGAGCAGATGATAGGCCGCGCTACCCGTCGCTGTGATGAAATTGGCAAAACCGTGTTTAAGATTTACGATCCAGTCGGCATCTATGCCGCCTTGCAAGATGTGAATACGATGAAGCCGCTGGTCAAAGACCCCAATATCACGCTGGAGCAATTGGTGGACGAGTTGAATCAGCCAGCCAGTTACGAGGCGCCTGGCGCTGAACCCGGCCAGACGCACGCCCATGATGTCTTGGCCGCGATTAGCCAAAAGGTCATGCGGGTATTACGTAAAGCGCAGAAACAATCAGAATCCAAACCAGCTGTGAAAGCGAAACTGGAGCAATTAGAACAGCAATGGGGTGTGCCACCCAGCCAGCTGCACCGGCATTTGCATCAAATTGGGCCCCAGGCAGCCGCAGATTTTCTGCAACAACATGCGCGAATTCTGGAACATATCGCCGAGGTAAAACAATTAATCGGCAGCGAATACATGCCTATCATTTCTGAGCATCAGGATCGATTTATGGTTCGTGAGCAAAGCTATGGCGCATATAACAAACCAGAAGACTATCTGCAAAGTTTCAATGATTTTGTACGTCAGCAGATGAACCAATCGGCAGCCCTGTCTGTTGTCGTCAATCAGCCCAAAGACCTGACGCGTGAGCAACTAAAAGAAGTCAAGATGCTGCTCGATACCCATCAATACAACGAAGTAACCTTACGCACCGCATGGCGCAATAAAACCAATCAGGATATTGCCGCCAGCATCATCGGCTATATTCGTCAGGCCGCACTGGGCGAAGCCTTGCTGCCTTTCGAGCAACGCGTGGCATTGGCGATGCAAAGCATTTATGCCTCGCGCGCCTGGACACCAGTTCAACGCAAATGGCTCGACAGATTGGCAAAACAACTGGTGCATGAAGTCGTGCTGGATCACCAATTTGTTAACTACGCCTTTAGCGGTGATGGCGGTGCTAAACGCCTCAATACGATGTTAGATAATCAGCTTGACGAAGTGCTGAGTTCGCTGGCTGACCGCATTTGGTCGCAAGCTGCGTAAAGTATGAATTGGCGCAATTCCCAAACCTAAATTAAGAAAACACCTTATTTTAACTTTGTTGATAAGTTAAAATAATGCCTATTCTTAATTTACTTTACGCACAGTTAGCTCCTCATCATGCACCGTGGCATCACCGGTTTTTATACCCCAACCATCGCTGGTGGCATTGCTTGTCAGGCCTTTGTGCCCGCGCCGCTGCCGCCACAACCCGCATTGGACATCAGCGGCAAGCTTCAAACCAGACTCAATGAAGCCCTGATTGCGCTAGGCAGACTCGATGCGATTAGCACCTTGTTGCCGGATGCGAAATTATTTCTGTATAGCTATGTCCGCAAAGAAGCCGTCATGTCTTCGCAAATCGAAGGCACGCAATCTTCCTTGAGTGATTTGATGCTGTATGAAATGGAAGGCGTACCCGGCGTTCCTATGGATGATGTGCAAGAAGTCTCTTGTTACGTGAATGCACTGACCCTGGGGGTGCAACGCATACGCGAAGGCCATCCCATCAGTTTTCGATTACTCACAGAAGTGCATCAAGCCTTGATGACTTCCGGCAGAGGCACGCAACGTGGCCCCGGCGAATTCCGTCGCAATCAAGTCTGGATAGGTGGTCATCGCGCCGACGAAGCGAGCTTCGTACCGCCGCCAGCCAATCACATTGCCGATTGCTGGGCGGCCTTGGAGCAATTCATTAACGATGTGCCAGAACAAACCGCGCCCGTTTTAAAAGCTGCCTTAGCCCATGTGCAGTTTGAAACCATCCATCCGTTTATTGATGGTAATGGCCGTATCGGCCGTTTGCTGATTCCCTTGATATTGGTCGAAGCCGGGGTTTTGAAAGAGCCTTTGCTCTACCTGTCAGTCTTTTTTAAGCGCCATCGCGACACCTATTACCGCTTGCTGCAGCAAGTCCGTACCGATGGCGATTGGGAAGCCTGGCTATTATTTTTTGTTGATGCGATTGCCGCCACCGCGAATCAGGCGGTCGCAACAGCCCAAGCCTTGAATCAACTGTTAGCGCAAGACAAATTGCGTCTTGCCGCATTGGGGCGGTTGTCTGGCTCTGCGACGCAAATACTCGATGCCTTGTTTGCTCATCCAATTGCCAACATAGGCGCGCTGGTCACTGCAACTGGCCTCACGCCCGCCACCATAGGCAAGGCACTCGATGCGCTGCAACTGGAGCTGGGAATAGTGCACGAACTCACAGGCCAAAAACGCAATCGAGTGTATGCCTATCGCGCCTACATCGACATCCTGAATCAGGAAACGCAGTAAAAAAAATACCAAACAAAGTCATTACACTAAAAATTCATCGACAAAGACCCACACCATGAACAATAACGATATCGTGCAAAAACTCTGGAACCTGTGCGACGTTTTACGCGACGACGGCATCAACTATTCCGATTACGTGACCGAGTTGGTCTTGCTGCTGTTCATCAAAATGGAACATGAGAACACCGAAAGCGGCGTCCTGCAAACCCATAAACTGCCCGAATATGCACGCTGGCAAAAGATCTCCAGCCTGTCAGGACTGAATTTGCTCAATCATTACCGCGAAACTTTGCTCAATCTTAGCAAGAGCGAGGACCAGCTCATCAGCGCCATTTATGCCGATGCGCAAACCCGCCTCAAGGAACCGCGCCACCTCGAACAACTGATCAAAAGCTTGGATAGCATCGATTGGTTCAGTGCCAAACAAGACGGCCTCGGTGATTTGTATGAAGGCTTGTTAGAAAAAAACGCCAGCGAAACCAAATCCGGCGCAGGCCAATATTTCACGCCGCGCCCTTTGATCGACAGCATCATCACCCTCATCAAACCACAGCCGGGTGAAACCATACAAGATCCCGCTGCCGGTACCGCAGGCTTTTTGATTGCGGCTGATGCCTATATCCGCAGCAATACCGACGACCTGTACACGCTCAATGACAAACAACGCAGCTTCCAAAAGAATCATGCTTACGTCGGTATGGAGCTGGTCTCAGGCACACGCAGGCTGGCGCTGATGAATTGCCTCTTGCATGGCATGGAAGGCGATGAGCAGGGCGTCATCCACTTGGGCAATACGCTGGGCGCACCGGGCACGACGCTGCCACCGGCCGACATCATCCTCAGCAATCCACCATTCGGCACAGCCAAAGGCGGTGGCGGCCCGACTCGTGATGATTTCACTTTCAGCACCGGTAATAAACAACTTGCATTTTTGCAGCATATCTATCGCAGCCTGAAAGACGGTGGCCGTGCCGCCGTGGTCTTGCCAGACAATGTGTTATTTGAAGCAGGTGTCGGTGCAGACATACGGCGTGACCTGATGGATAAATGCAATCTGCACACCATCCTGCGTCTGCCCACTGGCATTTTTTACGCCGCCGGTGTCAAAACCAATGTGCTGTTTTTCAGCAAAGTCAGCAACAAAGCCACAGCCAGCACACAAAACGTCTGGGTCTACGACCTGCGCGCCAATATGCCCAAGTTTGGCAAGCGCACGCCTTTCACCCGGACTTATTTTGAAGCGTTTGAACAAGCCTATGGCAGCGACCCGCATGGCAACAGCAACAGAACCGACGAGGGCGAAGCAGGGCGCTGGCGCGCATTCAGCCGCGCCTGGATCGCAGAACGGAATGACAGCTTAGACATCGCCTGGCTCAAAGACGACAGCGCCGAAGATGCCGCCGATTTGCCGGAACCTGCGGTGCTGGCGCAATCAGCAATCGGAGAACTGGAAGCGGCCGTGGCGGAATTACAGGCGATTTTGGCAGAGTTGGGTGAAGAGGTGGTGGGATGAGTGGGTTGCCGAAGGGGTGGGTTGAATCTAATGCACTTGAAATCGCTGAGCCAGTAAGGGGGGTAAGCTATAAGAAGGAGCAGGTGAGATTTGCTTCAGAAGCTGGTTATACGGCTGTCCTGCGTGCCAATAACATACAAGAAAATAAAATTCTACTGGAAGATTTGGTGTTCGTTCCGGACGCAAATATCAATCCCCTCCAAAGACTACTGAAGAACGACGTTGTTATTGCAATGTCCAGTGGAAGTTTGTCAGTGGTTGGTAAAAGTGCGCAAGTATCAAGTAATTTGAATGCTTCATTTGGTGCATTTTGTGGTGCTCTTCGGCCCCATTCAATTATTGATCCGAGATATCTTGGGCTGTTTTTAAAGTCTGATCTTTACAGACGAACAATCTCAAATTTGGCACGGGGAACAAATATAAATAATTTAAAGTGGGAACATTTTAAGGAAATTCCGTTACCACTTGCACCTCGTGATGAACAAAAACGCATCGCCGATAAACTCGATACCGTGCTCGCGCGCGTGGATGCATGCCGCGAACGCCTGAACCGCGTCCCCCTCATCCTCAAACGATTCCGCCAATCCGTCCTCGCTGCTGCGACTTCGGGTAAGTTGACTGAGGATTGGCGTAAATTAAATATTTCGGTTATCGATGAACCTAACGTTATTGAAGCCATCCTCTCTCCAATTGTCATTCATGAATCGGACAAACGAAATACTCCATCTGGTTGGGAATGGATCAATTTAACAAAGCTCGCAAAATTGGAGTCGGGACATACACCAAGAAAAACTGTCCCGGAATACTGGGAAAATGGAGATATTCCTTGGATTAGTTTGCAAGATATACGTAATGCAGATGGGCGTGAGCTTTTCGATACAAAGTATAAGCCCACCCAAATTGGAATCGATAATTCTAGTGCGAGAATATTACCTAAAGGTACGGTTTGTTTTTGTAGAGATATTTCGTTTGGCTATGTGACTATCATGGGTAGACCTATGGCAACAACCCAACATTTTGCAAATTGGGTTTGTAATGAAAATCTTCTCCCAAAATTTTTAATGTACGTGTTTATGGCGGGCAGGAATTTTTTATCGATGTCAGGACAAGGGACAACTGTTACAACAATTTATATGCCAGCTTTAAAAGAGTTGAAAATTTTAAGACCTTCAATCGCAGAACAAACCGAAATCGTGCGCCGCGTAGAAACCCTGTTCGCGTTTGCCGACCGCCTCGAAACCCGCTTGGCCAATGCCAGTGCGGCGGCGGATAAGCTCACACCGGCCTTTCTTGCCAAAGCCTTCCGAGGCGAACTGGTGCCGCAAGACCCGAATGATGAGCCTGCTTCCGCCTTATTGCAGCGCCTGGCGCAAGCGAATGCGGGCAAAGAGAAAGCGCCCCGTGCCAAGCGCGGCACTCAAGCCAGCAAAGTCACTCAAGGACAAATGCCAGCATGAGCGAGATCAATTTATTCCAATTGGCTGAGGGAAAAGCAAGAGAGCTGCAACACAAAAATTCCGGGCTGGAAAAATCCTTGCAAAACCTGATCGAAAATAATCTGCAGACCTTGCTGAGTATCCGTTTTCTTGCGTCTGAGTATTCCACCGGCAAAACCCATGCAGGTCGTATCGATACACTGGGGTTGGATGAAAACAATTGCCCAGTGATTCTTGAATACAAACGTTCTTTGTCAGAAAACGTGATTAACCAGGGGTTGTTTTATCTGGATTGGCTCATGGATCACAAAGCCGAATTCGAATTGCTGGTGCATAAGAAGTTAGGTCAAGTAGCTGCCGCTGCGATTGATTGGAGCGTTCCACGCGTCATCTGTATTGCCGCAGATTTCACCCGCTACGACGCCCACGCGGTACAGCAAATCAACCATCAAATTGAATTGATACGCTACCGTTTATTCGGTCATGAATTGCTGTTGCTGGAGCAGGCGAATACTCTGGCATCTGAACGCCCACGGCATTCCGCACGGCAGTCCGGTAGTCGGAACAGCAGAAATCTGGAAGAGGGCGGATCAGAAGTTGAGCCGGTGAATTCAGATACAGAAACGGAACTGGTCGCCGATATTGCCAAATCAAAGAGCAAAGACAAGAGCTATGCAGAATGGTTCGCAGAGATGTCTGCGTCAAAGCAAGATCTGTTAAGCTCGTTAGAGGATTACCTGCTCTCACTGGGGGATGACGTGCAACGGAAAGAGCTTAAACTCTATTGTGCTTTCAAACGCCTCAAGAATTTTGCCACTATCGTGCCAACAAAAAACCGCTTTTTACTTTACCTTCATCTCGACCCAGTCCAACAAAACAATTTGCCAGCGAATGCTCGTGATGTCACTCATATCGGGCATTGGGGAACGGGTGATTTAGAACTTCCCATCAGCAGCGCCGAAGATTTTGAAGCAGTCAAACCTCTGGTTCAACTGGCTTATGAGGGAAGAACGGTTTAATTTATTGCCCAACGCTGATATAAAAGCGAGTCAGCAACGACTAAGAATGTGAGCTTATGAACGGTTGCTTCTGTGTTTAAATTGCACTAGCTCAGACTTGACCTAACACGAACTGTCAGATGAGTTAGAGTTCTGAGAGGCCGATATCGGCACAAAAGCGGACTGTGCGCGAACCTGGATGCGTTATCAAACTTAGATATGAGGGTTCAGATATAAATGCCGATTTACTTTTAACACGACTCATTAGTCATATAGAAATTGCTATGGAACAGAATTGGAGCAGTCCTTGACACTATGCTTACATATGGTTACCACACGGCTTCCAACGGAATGGACTCTATATGGTGATGCCAATACCTTGGTTTTACGTTAAATTTCATAATTATTATTGCGATCGTTTTTGGAGGTGAAAAATGTCTGCGCCTGGAGTGTCAGCACAACGTGGGTATCGATTTCAAGATTATGTGGCGTTGTACTATACCCTGGAGCTTCTCAGGGACAGCGATCTTCTATCGGTCGAGGTAGAGTCTACTGGATTGCCGGAGAGTGAAAATGAACTTCACGTGGACGATGTAATTGTGAGCTATCGTACAGGGCGTAAGAGATTTGTACAGATAAAGATGACTGCGGAAGGTATGACGACATGGAACATGAAATCTCTGCAGCAGAAGGGGGAACTTGAGAAGATTGTTCAGCAATTAAAATTGAATGCAGGAGACACGGTAGAACTTATTTGCCCTCATGGATTCGGTGATCTGGAAGAGCTCTGGAACGATAACATTAAATTTCATGATGTCACCGCGTTGAACGCAAACGGTTCAAAGGCCGCAAAGGATCGGTTGAACGAATTTTGTGAACTTTCGAAATTAAACGAAAAATCTGCATTTGGCTATGTGCGGCAACTTACATTTGGGGCCCGCCACAGGTTACAAGAATGGAAGAGTCTCATTTTGGATAGGCTGTCTACTTATGCCGAAGACCCAGATCGTGCCTTGGAGACGCTGCTGAAGTTGGTGAAAGACCATCAATGCAAAGATTTGCACGTACCAAGTTTACTTACAGCTGATGTATTGAAGAATTGCCTCTATGAGACGGAACTCCTGCGACAGGAAACTGAACAGCCGTCGCCAAGCACAGAGCGAATACCATGGATAGCCGAGTTGATAGTCGCTCACACCAGCAATCCAATGGAATTGAAGCCAATCGGACAGACTGATTTTGACTCGGTCGGATGGAAACGTTCCGGCCCGCTATATTTGTTGGCCATTCGCCCACGGAGGGCAGTGGAGAGCCGACTCATTGACTATCTAGAAGAAAAATTTAGTAGTAAAGAAAATGTATTGCCAATTTTTTCATCCGGTTTTCCAAAGGTAACCGCAAGAATAAAGGACGGATTGTGCGCATACAATCGTTTGTCACAGCTAGCGCCGCCGCCGGTAATCATCCCCTTTTTAATGGACGATAGAAGTAGAAGACGGGGTTGTTAATGCCTTTTTGTATTTCGGTGGTACGCCACCAACGGCTTTGTTCGGACGTTCGTTATTGTGCGCACTTGGAAGCTGGCGGCCAATCAGTTTGCCATCATGTTTGGCGAACGCTTCACCAACGCGATTAACTAAAACCCGGCCCCGCACACACAGAATTTCTTACACGTCCCAACTAGTACAGATTATAGGAAGTTACTTTAAATAAATATTGTTAGCTATTTAAAATTTAAAAATTTCACCAATTTACAGTTCGATAACCTGCTATTTGAGCTCTACGTATTAACTCTTCAATTACTACTTTACTGTAGTAATTAATAATTCTTTCTCGTTCGATAGGATTGTTGGTTTCTGCCTTTTGGAATTCTTTTTCCAGCGATGAGAAATCAGATGCTGACAAATTATTCAGCTGATACTTAATACCATAATCAAATTCATCTTGAGCGGGATAATACAATTGGAAGCCGTTATGGTATGTCTGATATTTCAACTCCCACCAAGCATTCGTGTGAGAAAGTCTAACTCTCGACACTAAGGGCCCCAAGATTTTTCGTTCTATTTTGTTCATTTTGTGTTTAATAAGTTCTAATTTAATAGTCGATGTCACTTGATGTGCATAAATAATGTACACACCATTTGGTAACCAGAACTCGCATTAACGGATCTTTGTGTAATAGCAGATATTGTAAACCTCCCTCAATCAGTGCATGTATTAATAGATACGGATTTGGCGAGAATTCCTGCGCCTAAATGAAAAGGAGTAAACGGCATAAAAGAGATCGGGTGATGTTGTTAAATTTCAGTGTTAATGCTCAGTTTTTACCTGAACAATTTAATCCAGTTTCCACTGTCTGGCTGATCGCACAAGACTATTCTCCATTGTGATTTCGCAGATGCTCCTGTCAAAAGCAAAAATGCCATGGAATGCAGCAATAAATTTGTGCTGATTGTTGGCATCCTCAAAGTAAACTGACATTTTTGGATCTGCGCCGAAAGAGATCGCTTTTTCTTTTATGCCACTTGCTGATGAGTTGATCGCTACGGAGTGGCAAAACGCCGCACTCGCTTTGCTTGCTTGTCGCTTTTGGTCAATGCCAAGCGCTACCAGCGCAGCAAACACGCTGAAGATGACAATCACACCTTTAGATATATTTTTTAAATAGTTCATAGTTTTTTACGTCATTCTTGCATTCAAGATGGCACGCCAAAGTTCTGCCAGTGTTCCATTAAATCCCCAGATCATTGCGCAACTGAAGTACAAGCCTGTGGATGCCAGCAGGTTTTCATAACGGATCATGGTGTTGCCAAGAAGTGTGTGATAAACCCAGTAACAGCCATCTACCGACCAATACCAGGCAAAAATGGCACCGACTATCGACCATGATAATTTTCTTTCGCTGTAATTCTTTAGTATTGTCCTGATACACCACGGAGCGCTCAGGTACGTGGAAAGACCCATCACAAAGCAGATGCCGATATCCCAGTCGCTGAATTGATAGTGAATCGCACCCCAGATCAGCCAGCTCATACCTATTGCAAAGGTGAGCAGTTTCCAGGGGCGTAGCAAGTCTGCAAGGTACAAGGTTTGATTCATCGCATTGCTTTCACTTAAATCGGGTAGGTTTTGTGAAACTTGATTATATACAGTTAAAGTGTTTTAATGTTGTGTATGAATAAAACGACTCCTACCTCGTCAGAAGAGTTTACGCTCGCAGATCTTTGTGTTCTGGCTGATATGCCAGTTCGCACGGTGCGTTATTACGTGCAGATAGGTTTAGTGGATAAGCCGCACGGGGAAACACGCGCCGCCAGATACCACACTCATCATCTTGAGCAACTGCTGCTTGTTAAAAAGTGGACTGCTGCGGGAGTTTCGCTCGATCGGATTCGTGAACTCTTGCATGGCGAAGATCCGCCTGTTCCGGCAAAGCCCCAGGTTGCCGGCAGCATCGAAGTGCGCAGTCATCTGACTGTCGCTGATGGTATTGAGATCGTGATTGAGCCGGGGCGCGCCGGCTTAACGCCAGAACAGCTCAGGGAATTCGCCCTTGGTGTAATGCAGATCTACGCTGATTTAACTGAAAAAAAATAGGTTCTTTCCCTTAACCGAGGGTTTTGTTGCGCTGCTGAATATCAATAAATATCAATTTGTATGTAAGGGAAAGAGATGAATACACTTCAACATGCCTGCCTGACAACGACGAGTGGTAAAGAGTTCATATTGGAACGTATTCGTATGACGGGCGATGTGCGGGGACTGATGCTTGATATGCAGGTAACTCAGGAATTTTGCAATCACCTGTCTTCTCATACTGAAGTGATTTATACCTTCCCTTTGCCGTGGGGCGCGGTGTTGCTGAGTGTTGAGGTGACTCTTGGAGATAAAAAGCTGACGGGTATGGTGGTCGGTAAAAAGCAGGCTGAAGCGGAGTACGAGGGGGCGCTGTCTTCCGGAGATACAGCAATTATGCTGGAAAAAAATTCCGATGATAGTTACAGCCTGAATCTCGGTAATCTTGCACCAAAAGAGCGTTGCAGTATCTTTATCCGCTATGCGCAAACGCTGCAGTTTGAACAACATGGCTTACGCTTGTTGATCCCAACTGTGATTGCGCCAAGGTATGACGGCAGTCAGGCTTATGTGCCTAAGAGATCTGACATTCCTGAACATCTGATCCCGCGGCATACTTTGGCGGCTGACTATCCCTTCGACATCGAAGTCCGGCTGCACGACGTGCTCGCACAGGCACGAATTGCGTCACCCAGTCATCTGGTCGCGCTGAAACACCAGGATGGTACTGCTTACGTATCACTGAGTCGGCAAGGAACTCTTGATAGAGATTTCGTACTGGTATTGGATCAGCTTTCAGCTAATGCTGTTGTCGCTACCGGGCCAGATTATCTCAACCCTGAGCGCCAGGTTATGCTTGCCAGCTTTTACCCTCAGATCACGCAAAATACGGACACCCATATTTCGGTAAAAATTCTGGTTGATTGTTCCGGCTCAATGGCCGGGGACAGCATGGCTGCAGCACGTCGTTCATTAAAGACGATTGTGGACAATTTAACTGAGGGTGATCACTTTAGTCTCAGTCGTTTTGGTACTCATGCAGAACATCGTTCGCGTGCGATGTGGAAGTCAGCCCCCGCAAGTAAAGCTGCCGCTCAGCAATGGATAGAAAGACTTGAGGCGGATTTAGGTGGTACCGAAATGGAGGCAGCACTCAGTTCCACTTTCAAATTGAATGAGAAGGTCCGGAGTGATGTGTTGATGATTACGGATGGGGATATCACAGATATACAGAGTGTCATTCTTGCTGCTGAAAAATCAGGACACCGTTTATTCATTGTAGGTGTGGGTAACAGTCCAGCTGAGAGCCATTTGCGTCGGCTTGCGGATGCAACCAAAGGCGCATGTGACTTTGTTGCCACCAGCGAGGCAGTCGAGCCAGCAGTTCTGCGGATGTTTAACCGCTTACGGTCACCGCATGTCGACAATGTACGCTGTGTCTGGCCGGAAAACTGCACCCCGGTCTGGACCTCGGAAAGCACAAGCAGTGTGTTTGAAGGAGATACGTATCATGTGTTTGCACTGTTTGAGCAAAAGCCTGAGGGCGTTATCCGACTGCAGGGGCAGCGAGCGGGAAGTACATCGGTGGACGAACTTGGCACAATCGATCTGTCATCTGCGACAACGTCCGATCATCAATTATCCAGAGTCGCCGCTAACGCCAGACTGAATGCGTCATCATTGATCGGCCCTAACAGTACTGAAGCAGAAAAAATCGCATTAGATTACCAACTGGTCACGGAGCAAACTAATTTCCTGTTAATTCATGAGCGGCCCGAGTCAGAAAAAGCAAGTGACATGCCGGCTCTTTATCAAGTGAAACATATGATACCGGCTGGCCATAGCGGAATGGGGCAGACAAGATTGAGAACGATCGATCCTTTGGTTTTCGATTCCGCGAGTTGCAAGCCAGCTGTGTACCGTATGGCGACGAGCAGCGACCGGATTCGTTTGGCGTCAAGCAGCGACCGGGTAGAAAATGGAATGGAAATGTACGATATCCCGGCCTTTCTCCGAAAAAAACCAGATGACGTAGTAACAGCGCCTGAATCAGTGGATGAGGATGACGCTGTGGCCGGATCAACGCTGCAAGGAAAAGAAAAATTATCGCCATTGGGGTTGTTGACCTTATTAGACACAACACCGGAAAGAAATTGGCCGATCTGCTTTGATGATCTGCGTCATATTGATCTGAGCGAAAGCCTGATTGAATGGTTGGAGTTCGTCGTCATGCCTGAATTTCCGTGGGCGACCGAAAGTATCGTCGTGGCCAGTTTCATCCGTGCTGTGGCGTCGATGAATGTCTGCCGCGTTATGCCAGAACAAGCAAAAAAGAAAGCAGATACCCGTTCAATCTTCAAGCGATTCTTCAAGAAAAACGAACAGCTTTTACCTCAGAATATCAGTCCAGATGTCGATATGAAGATCGTCGGAGAAATACAGCTCCTGTTGAAAGGAGCTAAGCCACAACAATGGCCGGTGGAGTTTAATGATTTTGTTGATGATTAAATCCTTGTTTAATCGACACAATTGTTGTTCATTCGATTGCCGGATAACGAAACGATGGACAAAATCACGACGACCGTGATTTTGTCCGTTCAGTAAAAAGGGAGGGAAACGCCGAATGAATACTTCCGTGATTTGCTCAGTGATATCTCCCATCCCTAATTAAATTTCCATACTACTGCGGAATGAAGTGAATTATTAACCGCAGACGCAAGACAAAAACTACCCTAGATACGAAAAATTTAGACAAACCTGAGGAGAGCCTGATGGCAACAAAGTTTCATCCAGAAGTGCGCAAGCAATTGAGGAACATGATGGAAAAAACCTTTACTGCCTTTTTCACATCAATGCAATCAGAATCATTTTCTGAGCCGGACTCAGCCGAGACCATTTCTATCTTGCTCGAAGCGATAGCCGATGCTTCATCAAATATGGTTGCTGATCACCACGATCGTGAGGCATTACTGAATACATTTGCGCTAGATATTTTAGACAGAACTAAGGACTAAATAACGCAAATCGTTCCATTCGAAAGCGTATAAATACCAAGCGAACTCCATCGCTACAGGCATGGGCTTACAATTTTTTCACGGCACCTAGTGTCATGCCAATCGGATGCAGTAGTTTTTCTGCTGTCATTAAAGTCGGACTTGATTCCCCGCGTTCGATATCTTGCAATGTTCGGGCAGATACACCGCACAGCTTCGCATATTCGGGAATCGTGAAGCGTAATCCTGTACGTATTTTCCGGATGACGGCAGGAATAGGGGTCGTCGGTTTTGCGGTGAGTTCTTCTAGCAAATGGCGACGAATTTGTAGCTCCTCCATCGGAGTCAAAGGTTTATAGCGTTTATCCATTTACAAATCCTCCAACTGCGTACGCACGTTTTTCAAGGTGTTTTCAAATGGATGCAACATTTCTTCTTCTATCCCACATTCTTTCGCATAATTGCGTAACGTAGACATTGGCGCAGCCATGGCTTGTACGCCGGACTTGAGTGTTGAGATATCGAGGTTTGTTGCTTCACTGGCTTGCTGAATCACACTTCTCCAGTTTGGCAGCCCGCCATCATCGGATTGCCACCGAATACGTCTGGCAATACCGTCTGGATGCAGCCACATAGGTGCAAAATCAAATAAAGGCGTCAATCCAATGTGACCATCTATGCCTCGTTGTATTGCGGTGTTCCTCGCGTGGTTGTCCTTGTTCCCCAAAACGATATTGGCGATATCTCGCTTGATATATTCAATAATGGTTTTTTCGGGTTCCGTGACGACTTTGCTCAGTTTCTGGCAAATCTGGTTGTGATTCGGTAGCCCAGAAAATCCTGTGATTTCACAGAGAGAAGCAATACTTTCCTGACCGAAGCGAATGACTTTTCCATTCTGAATCTGGCGATCAAAACGGGGAATGAACAATGCACGTTCGCGCAAGATCAATTCTGCATACACATTCAGTCCTAAATACTTTGCCAGTCGCATGTAGGGGGCTTCCAAACGCAAAATATTTGCCAGGGATGGATCGGTGCCACGTCCAAACTTTACGATGTAATGTTGTTCTGCCTGATCGTCAGCGAGTGTGTGATCAAGATAAAGCAGTCCATCATGTGCTCTGGTCAGTAAAATTTTCGGCCATTCGCCTTGAACACCTGAGGAGCCCGCTAAAAACAAACCGTGTTGTGCCAGATATTCATTAAACTCGCCGGCTCTGGACGCAACTTCATCAAGGGTAAATCCACGAGGCAAGCCAGATGTTCTCTCCGAAGCCCAACTATGTGCCTCTTTAATTCGGAGATTACCAATAGGATTTCCTGCACCCGAACAAAGCAGTGCCCAATCGGCAGCAGAACCAGCCGTTATGTCTTTATGAAGCTGTTTCAATAATTCAATTCGTCCAAAGCCTTGTGGAAGTAAATCAATCAGAAACGCCGGCCACGAATTCAAGGCATAAGAATCCAGATTAACTGGCATATTGACTGAAAGCGCACTTGCATCGCATTTTTCCCAATGTTTCAGGATGTACTCTTGCAGATAAACCAAATAGGTCGATGCCTTCATGCCAAAGGCTGAATCTCCGGTCAGCTCAAGTACTGCCGCGTCATGCCAGGCATTCTCGATAAAAATTTGTATAGTGCAGTCATTTAATTCCATTTGCACATTATAGTGGTATAAATATGTAATGCAATGGATTTATATATGCTACTAAAGTGTGTATTTATGCTCTCTGTCCACAAATAATTTTGTTACTTAGTCGAGACTATGTTTGCAATTGCATGGCCAGATTGACCTGGCTGTATTGATTTCGCTGTGAAACTTTCCTGATCTGCGGTAGGAGAGTTGAATCGCCACGAGTAATGTAGACACTCTCCAGCCTATAATTTAGGCCAACAGGAGAAGTGATGAACAACAAACGATATACCGACGAATTTAAAATTGAGGCAGTCAAACAAGTTACTGAGCGCGGCCATGCGGTCACGGATGTGGCAGCGACTCGATGTCAGTTCCCATAGCCTCTATCAGTGGGTAAAACGCTTTAGCGCACCGCCAGCCGAACGCAAAGCAGCCGATGACCAGCCAGCCGAACTCCGCCGCCTCAAAGCCGAATTGAAACGGGTCAGCGAGGAGCGCGATATCTTAAAAGGCGTTCGTGCAAGCACACCAGTCCGGCTATCCAGTGCGCCGACTGTGCAAAGTGATGGAAATTCACCCGAGCGGTTATTACGCCTGGCTGCACACGCCAGAGTCAGAACGACACATCGAAGACCAGTGCTTGCTAGGACAAGTGAAACAATCCTGGCTGGAAAGCGGCTCTGTCTATGGCTATCGCAAAGTCTGGCAAGACTTGCGTGAGCTGGGTGAAGTCTGCGGCGTCAATCGTGTACACCGACTGATGCGTCAGGCACATCTGCGTTCGCAGACTGGCTACCATCGCCGTCCACGCGCCCGTAGCGGCCCAGTTTCGGTGCATGCGCCCAATCATCTGCAAAGACAGTTTGCACCGACCGAACCGAATCGCGTGTGGGTCACCGACATCACCTATATTCGCACCCATGAAGGCTGGCTGTATCTCGCGGTAGTACTGGACTTGTTCTCGCGACAGGTCATCGGCTGGTCGATGGGTTCGCGTATCGACCGTGAGCTGGCGTTGAATGCCTTACTGATAGCAGTCTGGCGGCGTCAACCCAAACAAACCGTGATGGTGCATTCAGATCAGGGAAGTCAATTCAGCAGCTATGATTGGCAGAATTTCCTCAAAGCACACAACCTGAAACAGAGTATGAGCCGTCATGGAAACTGTCATGACAACGCGGTGGCTGAAAGTTTTTTCCAGTTACTCAAGCGCGAGCGGATACGCAGAAAAGTGTATGAAACAAGGGAAAAGGCGAAGCGTGATATCTTTGATTACATTGAGATGTTCTACAATCCGAAACGTCGGCATAGTTTCAGCAAGCAGCTATCACCGATGAATTATGAAAAACAATAATTTGAACGGCTGGCGAGTGTCTAGGGAACTCGTGGCGATTCAATATCCAAATATCTACTAGAATAAATATAAAGAACAAATATGGATCTTTCTATGAGCACAACTGCAGTTAATCCAAAACCAGAAGCACAACAATTATCTGCTATTGGTCTCAAGACCTTTTTCAACATCGCATCCGCATGGAAGTTGAAGAGTGATCAGGAGATGATTTTACTGGGTTCGCCAAGTCGCTCCAATTTTGATAACTGGAAACGCAATCCGTCTGCTGCCAATCTCAGCCGAGATACACTGGAGCGTATTTCTTACATTTTAGGAATATACAAAGCACTGCAGATTCTATTGCCAGATCCTAAAGCAGCTGACGAATGGATTTCAAAGCCAAACGTAGAAGCTATATTCGGAGGAGAGTCTGCCTTGGCCAGAATGTTGTCTGGCAATGTGTCCGACTTGTTCGTGGTACGGCAATACCTCGATGCTATTCGGACAGGATGAATGATCCAATGGTGTGCATTCACTAGAAGCAAGGATAGTGCAGGAGATAACGCACTATAAATCTTTAATTTTGTTGCAAATTGCGTCAAATTCTGCTTTCACTGCTTGCCTGAAATCTTCCCGAGAGGGGCGGTTGTTCTCATCCGAAAAAATATCTTTCAACTCCAAGCTTCTCGTATCCATCGTCGCCACCGCATATTCCAAAAAGCTGTTATAGCCTTCTGGCGGCCTCAGCCCATGTCCGGCCCACGCTGCAATTGGTGCGAGATTTGACGGATTTTTGTGGTCATCCATGCTTAACTCCTTCAGACATAGGTGTGAGATAACGGTAAAAATAACTTATAACGCGCAGAGTTCAAAAGACTTAGTTTCTTAGAATTACAAAAAAATTCAAAATTAAACATCTCATTGAACAATTTATAGAGTTTAAGGGTATGCGGATTTTATGATTGAAATGGTGTAAATATGAATCCTTACTCCATTTCATTCCCGTGTTGACGCACTTCAAATCTCACCTCTCTCCAGCATCGCAATCAACGACTCCATATCCACCCCATAGTTCTTTTCTGGTACGTACGGCTTGGGTGGTTTAGGCTGGTGCAGTTGCAATGGTTTAGCTGGTGCCGACATGCTATACGCAGCAAGTGACGGGATGAGCATCAGTTCATCGTTTTCGATCTGAATTTTCTCTTTCACTGGCCGTTTTTCAAACTTAGGCCGTGACTGCTTATGTTTGTGCAATCCTTCCGTGAACAGCATTTTGGCACGTAGTGCTTCAAAGCTATAACCACGGCCACTGCGATTCATGACGCGCACCAGGTTGTTTAAGCTTTCGGTGTAGGCATTGGTAATGGGATGCTCAAAGTAACCCATAATCTCCGGTAGCCAGTTGTTGAATGCGGTCAGAATAGGCTGGAAGTGCGGTTCAAGCTCAGTCGGGATGGATCGCGTCCAGTCTTTATAGGCTTGTAGCGCTTCGTAGTGATCTGGCGCATCCCAAATGCCATAGAATTCTTCTTTGAGCCTGTGCGCCATGCCTAGCAGTGGGTAGTTTGATGTCCAGCCGGATAGCAGCAACGCTTCTTTGTCGTTCAGGTCGTGTTCGCGCTTGAGCAGCACGAACCGGTCATGCATCAGACCACGGCGCTGTTTGAGTGTTAGTTCAGCGCGTGTCGCCTTGCGTACGCTTTCCATTGCCACATTCGCCATACGCACGACGTGGAATTTATCAACGACGATCCGGGCATCCGGCAGCACCGCCCTGACGGCTTCTTTGTACGGTTGCCACATGTCCATCGCGACGTATTGAATATTCTTTCGCTCTTCAAGTCTAAACAGATACTTCGCTACTGTGTCTTTATTGCGATTGACCAGCATATCAACGATCGTGCGGTTTTGAATGTTCGTGATGACGCAGCGCGGTTTGATGAGGTAAATTTCATCAATGCCCAACCACTTTGGCGTATCGAACTTGATTGTCTTTTCGAGTTCAGCAACATAATCACGGAAGATGGGGTCCGTCTAAACAAACGGAGCTAAAGTTCCACAGAAATGATAAATCAGCCGTTTTTTAAAGTCCGTTGACATATTCTATCCCTCGACCATCAAATCGTTGAATGTAGCGCGTTCTGACAGGCCGATCTCTCGCCCCCTCCCCAGCACTTAAATCGCGATTATTTATGGCCGCGACGCACGGCTCCAGCGCTTTATCAACCATTCCAGCATATCGCCTCTCGAATTGCAGTCGGTTATTCAGGATAGAATGCCCGCCCGCATTTTTCATTTCACGAGAGGTCTCCAATGCCAAGAATGACTATTTTTAATGCCTTGGAGCAGGCGGCCTTCGATTCTCCACCTGTATTTAATAATACTGAGCGCTATAATTTCTTTTTTGCACCTCTCATGTTCACTGATCTGATGGAAGGGATGCGAACGCCGACCAACAAGGTTTGCTTCATCGTAACCGCAGGCTATTTTAAAGCGCGCCGAAAATTTTTCGCACGACAATTCCACCAAGCGGACATCGAATTCGTCGCCAAACAAATTGGCCTAAATCCAAGCGATATTCTGCCTGAAGCTTATAGCAAAGTAACCTATCTTCGGCACCAAAATTTGATCTTACGTTATTTCGGTTGTAGTGCTTTTGACGATGCCGCGAAAGTATTCACAGCGAACGAAATCGCGATGATGGTGCGCGTTCAATTCCGACCAAAATTAGTTCTCCTGGAAATCATCGAACAGCTAACCACCAAAAAAATTGCAATGCCTAGCTACGCCATTCTCGCCGATCTAATTGTCGCAGCGATCAACGATTATCAGCGTGAGCTAGGGCACATTATTACCGCTAGTCTTACCGAGTCACAGCGCCAGAAACTCGATTCTCTTCTGTTGAAAGAGACTAAGTACGGCACAGATGATAGTCGATGTTATTCGCTCACGTTATTGAAGAAGCCATTTCAGTCGACGCAGCCTTCGAAAATCAAAGCTAATCTAAACGACTTTGGAACCTTGCTCGCATTTTATCTTGATTTGAAACCGATCATCGATTCACTTTCCTTGCGTTATGAGTGTGTTCGTCATTACGCCTATTCTGTGATCAAATTTCAAGTGCCGCAAGTCTCTCGCCGTTCGGCGGAAGATCGCTATTTGCATTTGATCGCATTCATTATTTTTCAGACCTATAAATTGCATGACACGCTGATTGACACCTTGTTGTTCACAGTGCAGTCGGCTCGTAACATCGCTGAGAAAGCACATAAAGAATCGTACTATCAAGACCGAGAACAGCGCGAGCAAAAATTCTTCACGCTCGCAGATCGCCTTGGACAGACCATCATCGGAACCGTATCGGCGATCAGACATATCATCGCCGATGATGCATTAACGGACAGCCAGAAAGTCATCGCTATCGACACGATGCTATCTTTGAAGACACCAAGAGAAGCACCGGTTGAGCAACAGATCAATGACTTCAAACAGAACATGGCTACCATTCATCATGGACAGGACTATTACGTGCTTCTTGAACAGCAATCGTTGAAGCTGCAAAATCGCATTGCGGAAATTGTGCGCAAAGTGCAATTTGATTCGCATTGCCGCAAGCCAGAATTATTTGCGGCCGTACTGCATTACCAAGGCAATGCAGGTGCCATCGATAAGCATGCACCCACCAATTTTCTTTCTTACGAAGAGCGGGCAGCAGTCGTCGGAGTTGACGGAAAATTTCGGATCTCGCTCTATAAAGTACTGCTTTATATTGCGATCGCCGATGCGATCAAATCCGGCACCTTAAACTTGGTGCACTCTGAGAAGTACCGTTCTTTGGATGACTACCTGATTGCGAAGTCCGATTGGGACGCGAACCGCGAAACCTATATACGCCGTGCGCAGTTGGAACAATTCGTTGATTGCGGAGCCACGTTACAGGAACTTAATGAGGCGCTCGACGCCCAGTATGAGGAAACGAATAGGCATTTTTCTGCCGGCGACAATCCACTGCTCAGTCTTCGCCCGGATGGCAGCTTTCAGATCAGCACACCGAAGCTTGAGGAGACAGAAGCACTTTCTCTTTCTACCTTTTTCCCAGAACGCAAATACATTTCTTTGCTCGAAGTATTGGCAACGGTAGATCAAACAACAGGCTTTCTCGATGAATTCGAACACTGGCAACCAAAGCATCAACCAGCCAAGCCCCAAAAGAAAGTCTTCTTCGCCGGTATCATCGGCTATGGATGCGACATCGGTCACAGAAAGCTTGCGCAAATCTCCAAACAAATTAACGAGAATGAACTTGATACTGCAGTCAATTGGTACTTTACTTCGACTAATATTCATAGTGCCAATGATCGTATTTTGCAGTTTGTCGATAAGATGGAATTACCCAATCTTTATCGACAACAAGCAGACGTGTTGCATACCTCGAGCGATGGGCAAAAATTTGAAGTCGCTGTCGACTCCTTGAATACCAACTACTCATTCAAATATTTTGGAAAAGATAAAGGTGTGAGTGTCATAAGCTTCATCGACATGCGCCACTTGCTATGGCACTCTACCGTCATCACTTCCGCCGAGCGCGAAGCAGCTTACGTGATCGATGGTCTGATGCGCAATGATGTCATCAAGAGTGACATTCATTCCACGGACACGCATGGTTATTCAGAAGTGATCTTTGGATCGACCTATTTGTTGAACACCATGTTCGCGCCACGTATCAAGGGCATCGGTCGACAACGTCTATATGCGTTCAAGAATCGTAAATTTTACGAGGATAAAGGATATGCCGCGCTGCTACCGCACCGTGCGATTCGTGAAACGATAATTGAGCCACAGTGGGATGAAATTCTGCGCTTCATTGCGACCATTCGGTTAAAAGTAGCAACCGCATCACAACTTTTTAAACGACTAAATTCTTATTCCAGACAACATCCCTTGTACCAGGCATTAAAGGAATTTGGTAAGCTACCGAAATCAATTTTTATTTTAAAATACGTTGACGATCCGATGCTTAGACAATCGATCGAAAAGCAGCTCAACAAAGTTGAAGGATCACACAAATTTGCCAAGGCGATTTCCTTTGGCCACAATCATGAGTTCATTCAAAGTGAAAAAGAAGATCAGGAAATCGCAGAGGGTTGCAGGCGGTTGATCAAGAATGCGATCATCTGTTGGAACTATCTTTTTCTGACGCGCGCTTTGGAGGATGAATCAGATGAGGCGCGCAAAGCGGAATTGATTGAAGCGATTCGCAACGGTTCAGTGGTCACTTGGCAGCATTTCAATTTGCATGGCGAATTTGATTTCTCAGATGATCGAATGGTTGATTCGGTTGGATTGACTGCGCCAAGAAATTTGACACCAAATGGAGGTTGAAAATTTGAGCCTGCACAAAAAAATCAACCTCTTAAAAGGCGCTACAATCAACGATCTGATGGTCGGTGGATAGAATATGTCTGCCGACCTTAAAAAACGGCTGATTTATCATTTCTGTGGAACTTTAGCTCCGTTTGTTTAGACGCACCCTTTATTGGTAAATATCTTTAATTAAAGTAAGTAATCGATTACTATCTTAACAGAGTGAGCAGCCTTTTCAAGTGATTTTTGATGAGATTATTTAGCAGTTTGCGATGCCTCAATATCAGCGAAATGGCTGACCGCTTTTATTTACTGTTGAGACATAATGACGTCACCAACATCAATTAAGGAGCAATTTATGGATAAGAATTTTCAAGATATTACAAAGTCAATTTCTGCATCATTAGCGACATTGCGGACAGATACGCCGGATGTCATGAAAGCCTTCTCGATGCTGGCACAAGCAGCAAGCAAGGATGGCGCTTTGGATAAAAAGACTAAGGAATTAATCGCACTTGCCCTCGGCATTGCGGCCCATTGTGATGGCTGCATCGGCTTTCATGTGCAGGCTTTAATTAAACTAGGCGTGAGTCGTGCTGAGTTTGAAGAAATGCTAGGAATGACAGTCTATATGGGTGGTGGGCCATCATTAATGTATGCGGCGGATGCTTTGACCGCATTCGAGCAGATGTCGACGCCCACCGTAAGTTAATAAAGAGGCTAACAAAACAGAGTAGTGAATCAAAAATTAAACTGGTAATTACTTCTGAAAATGTAGGATGGCGTGATGTGCGAATTATTGGCGATGTCTAGTTCGGTACCTGAACGACTTAACTTGTCCCTGCAATTGCTTGCATCCCATGGCGATAAGCAGCATGGAACGAATGATGGTTGGGGAGTGGCATATTATCAAGATCAAGATGTTGCTTTATTTCGAGGGTTGTGTCGCAATAAGGTAGAACGGACAAAAAATGTGGCGAGAGTCCGGAAAATTAAAAAGCTAAACTATAAAACTGTTCAGCTTTGGACAAAGGCTGACCTTTGGAGGCAGGTATCATTTGCCTTTTCTGAATCATATGCATGGTTTCAATACCCGCAATGATAGCCTGTGCACAATGGAAATTTTTGAACCCCATCATGGGTCGGGTTATTCGGTTGTGTCGCAATAAGCGGATCTGGTAAAGTTTGGTATGGACGATTTTCGCAAAAGCCTCATCAAAAGTACCCTCTGCAAGGTTCTTAAACGACTGCATTATCCGTTGGTCCAACGGATAATGCAGTCGTTTAAGAACCTTGCAGAGGGTACTTTTGATGAGGCTTTTGCGAAAATCGTCCATACCAAACTTTACCAGATCCGCTTATTGCGACACAACCAATACCTGTCCGAGCAACCAGGTATTGCAATCGGATGGTATTTCTTGCGCTTGTCCTGCCAGCTTGCCGGTGTGGAATGGGTCGTCATGTGTCGTTCCGGTTTGCAACTCGTATATCAGTAACGCAAATGCCTATTGCCCAGCGGGTCAAACTGGCTATATCACCAATCAGAATACCTACGATTGCAACAACAATTTGTTGAACACAGTTGAGATCGCTAATACATGCGTCACGCCCGTGTCCTGTCCTGGCCCTACAACGCAATACACTGCCTGCCCGGTTGGTCAAACTGGTCAGAGGGTTGTGACAACCAATTACACCCTTGTAAATGGTGCTTGTAGTTCATCTGTTACGACCGATAGCAGCGGTTGTAGTACGACTCCTGTTAGTTGTACTCCTAATAGTTTTACGCAGACTGGTGCTTGTCCAGCGGGGCAAACTGGAACGGCAACACGGACAGCGACCCAAAACTGCGATGGCACAACAACCTATGGAGCGTGGGATACCAGTGCGTGTGCGGTTGTGTGTCCGGCAAACTCTGTTACCACAGGTGTTTGCCCTTCACCGGCAAAAGGAAACACTACTATCACGACCACATATTCAGGACCTGCTTGTACTCCGACGACGACAACTGACACTTCCGGATGCATCCCACAACAACCAGTAAGTTGTCCGGCGACGGAGCAATTTTGCACCTATAAGTTAGCAAGCGGCGGCGACGCGATCTGGACTTTGAATACAGTGACTTATACAGCTCCTTCGTGTGTCCCAACCACGACAACACAAGGTTTAGGACGCTATCCGGATTCGATGGTTCCGTCAGAGTGTCCTTAACATCCTCCAACCATCATTAGCTGAAGGTTTAAGGAAAAGTAGCAAAAAAGCCACGTTTTACCGTGGCTTTTTTAATGGTGAGCAGAAGTTTCTGATCTTGATACCTGGCTTAACGTGTTGTGAAAGACCAGTTCTGCGTAATTGTTGCACCATTCACTGTACCGACAAATGCCACGTTGTAGGTTGTTTTAGCCTTAAACGGGGCTTTACCGACAAAGAATATCCAATTACTGCTGAGATACCCTGGGTTAGGATCGGTCGCTGCAGTGATCGTCGTCATCGGCAATGGAGTTGTTTCTCCCTGTGCTGTTACCGTCATCGAGGTGACAGCAATCGTCGTCCCCGGTACGGATGCAACAGAGATCGGATACGATGTTTGCAAAAAGTCCAAAGACCCATCAGCGTTCAACGGCAAGTCCTTAATCGGATTCGGTGATTCCGCCATCATCGTAACAGGCAGGTTCGTCTGTCCACTTGCAGGGTAGTGCATCACAAAATCAGACGCATTACGCTGGCATGTTTTACCCCCACCGTTGATAACAAAAGGAACAAATGGAATGTTATTCTTTAATACTTTTGTAAACTCACCGATGCCAATTTCACGAGTGCAATTATCAATAATTCCGACGCGGTGATATACCGAGTTCAGAAAACCTTGCACCGGTGTCAGAGAATAAGCATCTGGTGCATCTTGCGTGAGAATTTCCCCCGCATTCCCACCATAACCTGCAAAGCGGGCGCGGTCAGATGAAGTAATGCCAGTGAAACCAGGATAAGCCGCATTTTCGATATGTCCCCAGACACTGCGATCAGTTTCAAAGTTTTGTGCAATATAGGTGGCATGATTTTTTGCTGCCAGATCCAGATAGGCGTTCTGTGCGACCAGACCCAAGCCTAATGAAGCGCGAACCGCGTTAATTTCATTAAAGGCGTTCAACTCAGGCGAACCAGGCGCATAAGTTGGCGTAGGAACCGTTGTTTGAAGATCAGGAGGCGTTACTGTTGGTGATGGTGTCGTGCATACGCCATTAACTAATACTTGCGGTGCTGTGCAGGTAATCGGAGTACCTGTGCCGCCTGTACCTGTATTAGAACCGGATGGGGAGTCTGAACCGCCGCCGCCACCGCAGCCAGCCAATGCCAGCGCAGCAGCCAAAGCAGACAAACGAAATACGGATGAAGCCGAGATTGTAGTGTTTTGCATGTTCGTTACCTCTTTCAAAAATGTTCCGAGTGACACTGGAAGAGTACTCAGAGTTCGTAGTTAATCACCGCATTTGCGACGACCATGACTTCATTCTACCGATTAAAAATTAATGTCAAATCACTCGAAATTGAAATGAAAGTGACCGGAAATAAAAAAAGCACGACTGATGCCGTGCTGAAGATTGAAAATTTACGCGGCCGCAAGCTGTCTCTTTTTCCTGCAGGGTTCACAGTGAAAACTATGAGCAAATTCTTTCTTTTCATCCGTATTGCAGAGCAAATAATTGGCGGTACAACTTCGACATGCTGAAACATAAACTGTGCCGCTCCCCGATTGTGCAGTCGCAACCAAGATTGCCAGACGATTTATAGACATAGGATCCTCCGGTGCCAGTGCTAGATACCAACTGTATGCTGCGATGATGCTATGAATATGCTCTAGCCCTGAGCGTTGCGCCAAGCGGTACAACAGCAGATAAAATGAACTGTGAGTACGCCTTCTTTCCACAGAAAAATACCAAGTGAAAGAACTTGGCAATTTACTTTATAATAAACAAATTGACAATAGCTGCTCTAAAGAGCACGGATTTTCTATTCGTATTAATTTGGCAATAAAATGCGGGTCATAGTCTCCCTGATAAATTTTCATTAAACGAGCTCCGTTTACTGACCTAGAACTGCTTTCTTGAGACATCGCCTATTTTGCTGATAGGTGGTTCTTATTTGTCTTGCACCAATCAATACCGACGTCCATTTCTTCAAATTGAATAGCCTGCTATGATTGCGAAATAATCAATGTATGGTTGTTTTGGCTAGGTCTTGCTAAAACAATGGTTCAAATTTTGTACTTAATGAACACATGCAAAATGTACGAGGCAATAATTTTTATTTTGCTTTCGCAGCATGTGAATATATTTCCAAAGAACGCTCCTCATTGAGCCCAAGCTTTTCGATCAGCTCAGCATTACTAGCACCTGCTCTAATTTCTTGAGCAGCGAAAGTATTACGCAAGGTCCGACCTCCTCTCCTCGGCAGTTCAATTTTAGCCGCTTCAAAAGTTTTTCTGATTTGTCGATACACAGTGGCCTTATCCAGCATTTTTCCTGTTGTACCTGGAAAAACAATTGGGTTGTCTGGGAATAGTTTGTTTCTTTCATTCAGCCAATCTAATAATTCCGGAACTAACTCAGCATGCATAAAAGTTTCATGTACACGTGGTTGATCTAGCTGGGAGTGATCGCTTACATATATTTTGAGCGTGCCATCAATTTGACGAATTTTTTCAATGGAATTTATGTTCAAAGAAATGGCTTCTGATACTGTGAGGCCAGCACCTAAAACGATGCACTGCATTGCACGATCACGACGCCTTTTCCAATTCGCACTTAGTCTTCCGACTCGCTCCTTTGCTTGAGGTACGGGTAAAGCAAAGAGGAATTGTTTGATTTCGCTTTGCGTCAGCGTAACAGTTTTATGATTGCGCCCATCTAAACGATAATATTCCTTCAACTTCCCAAATAGTAAATCGTCAGTCGGCCTTGGGATTATCTGTAAGTGGGTAAAGACACGTTCTAACAAGCGAATATAGCGGAATTGAATATCACTTTGTAAAATCAACTGTGAACCCTCACCTACCTGTTCCTCTGCTACTAGGAATGCATAAATATCTGTCGCGGATACTGTAAATAAATTCAGACTTCGTGTGGATATAAAAAGTAAAAATCGAGTGAACATGGCCCTGTAGACTTCAATTGAAGACTCAGAAATTATTTCTTTACCTATTGGTCTAAGTGATGATTCAACATACTGTGGCGACCTAACAAAATGCAAGAATGCTTCCAGGGGTGTTTCTATCCAAAATTTTCTTGGTAACTCGTTAGATTGTTTCATAAGGAAAAGAATAAAATTAAAACAAAAACCAAAAACGCAATTAACAAACGAATGCATTCTCGAATTAAGCGAATCAAAGCTAGCCATACTACTAAAATTGCACGACATAAAGAAAAAGAATGTCTACAACAAATAGGTTCTTATTATTCCGCTTCGCTGGGTGTTAATTGCGTTTTTGGCGAAATTTACCTTGATTTCGAATAGCTATAAGAGTCAGGTGATATAGCCCTTATATACAAGCTAGAACTGCCCACTCCACACCGACAAGCTGGCTGGACAAGCACAAGAAACCTCATTAGATTGCAATACCTGGTTGATTAGACGGGTGTTGGCAATTCAGCTTGGTTCACCCATGGAATCATGCATCACTCTCGTTCCCCGTTGGTAAAGTGATTCGTTATTGGCACAATGGGCAATATTATTTGCGGCCCAGTAACCCGTGTTTTCCACTCGGTCAGTCAGACAGCGTCAGCACTGACATCTTTTATTTCTTGATAACTTCCATTTGCTCCAGGAACCGTGCAAGCGCTTCAGCAGTTGGCTCGCCCCATAACTCATCAGCATACCAAGAAGAAAACATTGCTTTGACAGTCGGGCTTTCAATACCTTTGTTTAGATTCAAAGCACTACTTTGGTTCGCTTCTTTGAACCGTTCAAATAAAATCTTTTTACCGGCCTCATCAACCTCATGGTACACGTCCAATGCCTCTTGCGAGCGTGCTGCCAGGAAACGATCCATTAGCGACTGCCCATCTTTGGCTTTTGGTTTTGGTAATTTTGCAGCGTTATTCTGTAGCTGCTCATTTGCTGCGTTCAATCCTTTCTTCAGGGTCCAACGGAAATAGGCGGCTGGAGAGTCTAATGGAGGACTATTTTTTTGTTTCTGACGATTTTCAACAAAAGAGATAGCTGCTTGAATATTTTCATCGGCATACTGTGCGACAAAGTCCGTTGCCTCCTGCTGGCTAAATCCTAATTTCATGATCCGGTTTATTAACTCTAGGTCGATTACTGGCGGAGCTGGGAATGCTAACTGTGGCTGCTGAGCATGATCAACTTTGAATTGAAGACGATCGATTTTTCGACCATTTTTATGTTCAATTAGCTCGACATTAATATCTGTGAGCGCATTTATCTGAGCAACAGCAGGTTTAATAACATCACGCTTAAAATACTTATATGGTGGGGGGTCATCTTTCGAAACCGCATTTCCCGTTAATGCACCGTACCAATGTTCGTAGGTTTCGATATGCGTTCTCTTTGACGGATTCGTTGCATAGCGTCGGCATATCTCATATAAAGCTAAAGCCGTTCCCGATCGCAATAACCCTTGATAGATAATATTTAAGCGAGTGTAAGTCCCCGGCGCCATAACAAGTTCATGCACTTCTGGGGGAAATGCGAAACCAAACCAGACCTGGCCGCCATGCTTTTTAAAACCTGTCGGATTCACCAGTGTTACCGAAGATACGAGGCGCTCGCTTGTCCATTGCGTCTCATTTTCCATCAAGAGTTTTATATTCTGTAACTCTTCTAATTGCAGTTTTAGAAATTCGGTGTCTTTACTATCGTAAGAGGCATCTTTCGCGAGTTCAGAGAGAGGAATCCAGTAATACTTCTTTGCCGATGGTGTATCAATCGGTGCATTGATACCGGGCACCTTCATTGCCTGAGCGTGATACATCATGACATTAAACACTTTCCGAGTGAGTAGTGTCAGTTTGCCTTCCGTTACTCTTAGACCAATTGCTTCATTGGTCTTTCGAAATTCCTTTGATTCGGTAGTCTCGGTAGCTTCTAATTGCATAGTATCAAAAGCAACGATTTCCTTTTTTGATCTTCTAGTTACCATTAGCCACTACCTACCCTTTTTAGGTGAAAATAGGAAATCACCTTCCAAAAGGTGAAAAATTTGTTTTCTGATTCTCTCACCTTTTAATCGTATTGACCACAACCTCACCTTATTTAAGTGAGTTTCAACTACAAATTAGAATCACCTCAAAAAGATACCTGTGGAAGCTCACCAATGTTCCTGTATGCACTCACACTAAGTCCCTGTAAATACTCACCTGTATCGACGTTAGTACCTGTACACACTCACGAAAGAACCTGTATGCACTCACCATAGTACCTGTATTCACTCACCGAATCGGACTGAGACCCGCATGAATACTAGGTCTAGTGTTGCTTAATTTGGTTTTAAGGTTTTAATAGGGTTTTTTATTAATAAAACCCTCAAGATAATAAATTTGATCCTGTGTGTATTTTTAGAAAAAATAACCGCCAAAGAAAGAACCTAACTTCTAAAAACTATCTTAAGTTTTTTTACAAAAACCTAGGTAAAGAGATTTCAAATCTCTTTACCTATGAGATTTACTGGTTTTCAAGGGATAAAAGTAGCTTTCGAAGATTCAAATAAATTTTAACTATCAATTCTCTACATTGAAACAGCAAGTTTTCCTCCCCGTAAAAGCTCACCCTTTTGTTTCCATACAGATATTTATGTTCTGAAATACACAATTATTCTCGCAACTAATGAGGTAACACCATGATTATCAACAAAAAATTATTTGGATAGCGACTAGCATACTTCTCAAGCAGTAAATCTCGAAAAGAACCCCGTAAAAGCTCACCTTTCAAATTTAATCCCTGTTGATACTCACCTTTGCGAATTCATTAGGGGTTAATCAAAGTCAAAATTACTCCTATGTGAATACTAATCAAAAATTTACCTATTAATTATTCCATAGATTAAATGCAAGGATTTAACCTTACAAATAGAAAAAATCCTTGCAAACAGCTTGTACGTATAATATTATGAAAAAAATTTAATTCTGGAGATTAATCTTGTCTAGCAAACCCTTTAAGGTACAAGCCGTTGCTAATTTACTTGGCATCACAGTCGATGCCGTTAGACGCGATTCCGAAGAGGCGGGAATACAAGTGGCGAGACAAGCTGGTGATGGACCCAAAACACGTTTATTTACGATACAAAATATTTATGAGTTAGCAGCTTTTCGAGCAAAAAAGACACTCGTTAAGCCCAAAAAAAAGGTCATTATGACCGTATACGCCCCTAAAGGCGGAGTCGGCAAAACAACGATCGCATCAAATCTCAGTTCTATTTTTCCATTGCTTGGTTTAAAAACCCTAGTTATTGACCTCGACTTTCAAGCAAACCTATCTATGTCATTTGGGTATGATGCCGAAATGACTCATGAAGAGGCGATTGAGGTAAACAAACCTGTTGAAACGTGTGTAGATTTTCACTTCGGAAATCTTCTTCCTCAGTGGCAACAAAGCACGACTCCTTCCCTAGACTCAGTGTTGAAAAAGCCTTATGGAGAATTTGGACCTCATCTAATTCCAGCAGAAGTATCACTTGATAGGCTGGAAGCCTTGTTTACTTTAGACGCCATTATGAGTAAGCAGCCGGAATTGGCAATAGCAAAGTTCTTACATGAAGGTCGGTCTGGGCAAAATGTAAATCTCGATCTTTCGCAATACGACATCATTATTTTTGATGCACCTCCTGCAAAAAATCAAACTACAAGGGGAGCTTTGCTGGCAAGTGATTTTGTATTAGCCCCCGTGTCGATGGAAAAATATAGTACCAAGTCAGTGTCTTACTTGTCTAAAGTCCTCAGCGAGATGGAAAGTAGCTTAGGAAAATATCCTGAGCTCATTATTTTAGGAAACTTTTTTGATGCGACAAGGGTTCGAGTGGCAGCGCAAGTATTGGCTTTAACAAATCAATATAAAAATGCCTGGTTGAACAAAACAATTGGTTCTAGTGAAGAATTTAAAAAAGTCTTGTCTTCTGATGATTATGAATTACCACTTGCCCTGGCTAAGCCCAGTGCTCAGTCGGCGTTAGAGTTAAGGTCAGTTGCACAAGCATTAATTGAAAAAATGGGAATTCTATGAGTAATAAACATCAAACTGAGGCAGAATTTCAAGCTTCGCTTGCGGCAAAGTTAAGTAACATTAACAAACCACTATCCATGCCAAATATGGTAATGACAAAACCTCCAACTGGCCCTTCGAAGTCACTTGAAGAGTTGCTTCAGTCAAACGAACAACCCACTACCTCACAATCAATCGCGTCTGAAGAAAAGACAATTCAAAAAATCCCTGTCCATTTAATCGATGATTCCCCTTGGCAACCACGCACTAAATATGATGAAAGCTATATCCAAGCATTAGGCGAAATGTTAGTTGATCGCGGTCAGGATGATCCTATTAACGTCAGATTAATGCCTACTGGCAGATATGAACTGATTTCTGGACATCGTAGAGTTCGGGCAGCCAGGATGATAGGCTGGAGCACGATCAGTGCTCAAGTGAATTCTTTAGATGATCGAAGTGCTGAGCTTGCTACCTTGGTTAGCAATGAGGGACGCATCGATCTAACTGACTATGAAAAAGCAAAAACCTATAAACAGGCGATGAATCGTGGCTTCGCTAAAACGCAGGCAGAGGTCGCAAGATTGTTCGGTTGCACGCAGGCTCGTGTGGCACAGTGCTTGGGACTACTAAATCTACCTGATCCCATAAAGTCGATTTTAGATAAATATCCAGGTCTATTTGGATATCGCTATGGCCGCGTCATTGCTGATCTACTTAAAGAATTTCCTGATGGGTTGGAAACCATCATACTAGGTATCGAAAAATTAATTGATAACCACGAGCTTAATGGAGATGATCTACGAGCTTTTGTAGAGAAGCAATTGGTTAAAAGAACTAGAGAACTTCCAAAGAAGCCTACATTAATTGTTGATTCAAATGGAGTCTCTTTGTTTTCGGTAAAAGTAACTGAAAAACAAATAATCATTGATATCAAAGAAAATGTTGATCCAGAAGTAGCCTCTAAGAAAACATTAGCCGCTCTTCGGGATTTTGCATTATCTATCGAAGAAAGCTAAAAAATTATAAGCAGCTTATAAAATATTTCAAAAAAGCAATTTATAAGCAGCTTATAAAATATTCCTAAAAACAATTTATAAGCTGCTTATAATTAAATATTAAATTCCAAGTGAGCTTGGATAATAACAAGAGAACCAAGTTAGACATCGTTTTCGACTAAAAGATAAGCACATAGTTCTTGTCGATGATTAAGTCAATAAAAGAAAGTCAGGCTGTCTTTTTGGGGGGCGATTTTGTCTCGAATCGAAATTACTAATGTTTTATTACGTTATTTAGAGTCTTGCCCTCTTTTCAATCACTATTTAATGTCTTGATGTTCTTTGCTAAAGGATGGTGGCTTCTGCTAGTGTCCAATATCCGTGACGAAGAATATTCATATCTGCTTACAGTTATTTATAGTGCACTCCCAGCTTAATTTAATTCTCTTACTCTAAGAGACTCACAATCTTTTGCTAACCTGTAGATTACAGTACTGCAAAAGAATATACGTGGGCGAAATCTGCTGCATTGACTTTTACAAATCACATGTATGACTCATTGCACTTGCACGGAAGCATGGTACTGAACTATAACCAACAGGAAATCAATGTGGACTTTGTCATACTGCATTTTGCCAGGCCAGATGCATTGACGTTACCAACGAATATCCCACTGAACTGGCGAACAAGTTCAATGCGGAATTCCTGTCTGAAATCTTTCCTTCGGTTCGTGATCTTGATAAGCGTAGCTTGTATCTGTCGCTTCTTTTTCGAGCGCGGGCCCATTGCTAGACGATGTTACAGATTTCAATAGAATTGTTGTACTGATATTGGAGAATAAGTTCATCAGAAAAAATCTGTAAAGACTTTTAGCCGATATCCTACCTAAATATAGTTAACTCTACTGTTGTAGCTGATCTTCTACCAAAAATAGAACGAAACCGAATTAGAGTCTTAGGGTAAAAATTTCACTACAAATTCGCAATGCAAGAATTTTGCTGTGGTATTCCCGATCGATAAAGTGGGATTTTGCAAATGACTTACCGTTAAACTTTCTGTTGCAGATATCTTAATTCGTCAGCTTAGGTTGGTAAATCTTTGAGTATTGTTTTCACAAGCTCGTTTGGGGTTAAATAATTCAGACCGGGTTTGACCTAATCTGATTGTAATGCTGCCGCTAGTCTTAATGATGATGCGGACTTAAATCCGGTTTCTGAACCATTCTGTTGATAAAAATTCATCGCGGAGTTCCCGTTGAAACTCTCTGTCACGCTGTTCTGCCATCGCTTGCCTAGCTCGATTAATACAATTTCCAGCTTATTATTCTGTTACCAATTACAACAATTGGGTCGCTAAAAGTTTCGGCCCGTTATCGCTACGCGGACATGTTAGTGTACCTAGGATACTGATCAACTTGCTTAGTACATCAATGACCCGCTTTGACCTAATACTACCCGCTACGCCTTTCGCCAGGATTCTTTCGTGTATTCATCCATTACTGTCAGAAATTTCAATGCCTGGTTATTAGTGCAAGTGTCAAAGACGAAATAGTAGCTTCACATAATATTGCGCTTGTCCGGTATCTTTAGCTTTGGATGCTTACACTTTGTCGTAACTTGCAGCTGGATAATGTCCAAAATCCTAGAATGACGTTCATCACCTAGCTCAATTCATTCCTTTGTTAGAAAGAGCCCGATTCGACGCGATCCAAAGCGAGGAAGTTGAGCTGACAGATGCAGAATCGTCTCAACAATTGGATTATATTAACTGGGCAACCTGAGATCGTAATAAAGACCTAAGCATTCTACAATAGCCAGTACACAGGCTCGTCGTTGCGGAATATCTCGACTTATCGCGTAGCCCCCCTGATTCAGTGAGGCCTCTACGCGTACCACTTTTTTCGATGACTCTCATTCATCACTTTAATCGTGAATATTTTTATCAATTTTCATGTCTCCCAAATTAGCTTTTCAGTTTTAGTAAATGAGCTTCGCTGATGCTCATGTCTACGGCATGGCATCAGTTACTATTTTGTTTGATTTTTTTAAAGATACCTGCTGAACCTCACCTTTTGATTCTAAGATCAATAATCTCTAGTTAATTTTAATGCCTAAAAGACAATGAAAAAGGAGATGACATCCCTGTTTTATCTCACCTCTGCGAGTCTAATAATACTAAGGTGAGATCGGATGTTGAGATTATTTCACCTTTTAGTGAAAAAAGTTATTTAAAACGCAAAATATAAGATATTTAAATACTAAATTTGCAATAAATAGCTTTCACAATTCGAAAGGTGAGTATTTACGGGGAGCTTTTAATTTAACTATGAACTTTTTTTAAGACTAATACCTTGAAAGGTGAGCTTTTACGGGAAACTTTTGTCTCGGACTCCGAAACTAGTCTCGGAGTCCGAGACTAGTTTCGGCGCCGAGACTACTCAGAAATTCGCTTCTCGGCTTATGGGAATGGGCTTTAACGTAGAAATACGCTTACACAAATCTTGAGACGCACCTTATATTGATCAGACCGGTCACCGTGAGTTCGTTTCACAAAATCTCGTCAAGGCGATGAAAATCGCCCACTCAACACTTAGAAATGCAGAACTTATGTTCCATCGTTAGTGCAGTACTTTTGGAATATCCCGGACATGCTCTGCTGCCATTCTTGCACAGACATAGTTTCCCTCATCTGTCAGTTCAGTGACTCTTGCTTCACCTAACTCGCGTAGCAATTGTGGCGTAATTGCATCCAGTTTTCTTTCCAGTAGTTTTTCCCAGAGTTGCTTTTCATTGTCCTCAAATTGGACCGTTCCATTCGTCACTAGCATTTCATTACTCCGTTTTTCATTAGCTGGTGCCAAGCGTAGCAAATAGCTACTCCTTGTCAAATGAGTTCAATAGCTACCAAAGTAATAATAAAACTACTTGCAGAATGGTGTTCGTTATTCGGTTAGCTCTATCTTTTGAAGAGCCAATTCGATGTGTCCTGAACATTGTCTGATTGAATTGCGAAGGACAATTGTTGAACCATATTCTAAGATTCAAGATCACTTGACCCGAAACCGAGAAGATATGCATTCCGTGTTGGCCGATGCGGTATGTCATACCATACCTTAAAGAGCAACTTGAATCGCCACGAGTTCCCTAGACACTCGCCAGCCGTTCGAAATACCGCTTTTCGTCATTCATCGGCGATAGCTACTTGCAGAAACTATGCCGACGTTTCGGATTGTAGAACATCTCAATGTAATCAAAGATATCTCACTTTGCATCTTCCCGTGTTTCATACGCTTTTCTGGGTATCCGCTCGCGTTTGAGTAACTGGAAAAAACTTTCAGCCACCGCGTTGTCATGGCAGTTTCCACGTCGGCTCATACTCTGCTGCAGGTTATGCGCTTTGAGGAAGTCCTGCCAATCATAGCTGCTGAATTGACTACCTCAATTTTAAATTCGTCGGTATATCGTTTGTTACTCATCACTTCTCCTATTAGCCTAAATTATAGGCTGGAGAGTGTCTACATTACTCGTGGCGATTCAGTCCATGTAAAAAACACCAAATACCCCCGGCAAAAATACCGAAAGGTTACATTCTAAGGTGGAAACTATTGGACGCTGTTTTACCGCCACCTGATAACACCCATTAAACCAGTTAGATTTGCCTTAAATTTTTGGTATCGGACACTATTTATTGCATCATTTCTCGCTAACCATGAGAACTCATGGATACTTCATGGTTAGGTCATGGATGAAATAGATTGGAGTTGATGGTAAAAATGCAAGTCATGGTTACTCCATGGTTACTTCATGGACAGGTCATGGATGCAATCGATTGGAGTCGATAAATAAACCGCAAGTCATGGTTACTTCATGGGTTGGTAGTGCATGCTGCTTTTTTAAATTTTGACCGTTTGTGATGTATGACGATTCAAAGTCGCGATAGCAGATGATTTGTCGAAAGGCATGAAAATAAAGTGCTGATTTCGCATGACAAATGCATTACTGTTCATTATTATCCAGATTGCAGTACAGAATTCTCGCTGGGAAACTAGCATCGTCAAGGGCTCAATGCCGCATTTTCAGTCTCTCGTTGTTTTGCTTCTCGTCTTGTTTTCCGCTCCAAAAATGGCAGCGGATTTTTAAAAAAAAACAAGAACTTAGAAAAGCAAAGAGTGAGGGAACCAAGACAGTGATAAATATTGGCTCTCCGGTGTGTTTTCAAGAATTCTTCGGAATTCTCGAAATTGTAAATACACAAGCCAACTACACACTACAGTCACAAAAACACAGGATGACATTCGCTTCAGTGCGAAATTGTTGGGAGGTTGGACACAATCGCGTGCTCTGACAAACTTCAATTCACTCATCCTGCACGTCGGTCCGATTAAAACGACTGATGTGAACATTCCATACCGGGTTCCGCGTACCTGACACAAAACGCATGGATTCACAGCGATGCAGAAGTATCGACTTTCTATCCAAAACTCAGACAGCTTTGCAGTGCAGTTGCGACACCTCAGTGTGAAAACGCGCGCCAGCAGAAGTTGTTTGTAGATTGGAAAAGTAGTCGGAGCATCGTTGTGAAAGGGATGTGACCTACACCAAACCTAGTGCCAGCTGGGTTCGGTAGTGCCAAATTTATCGCTAAAGAGCCCTGGCCACGCTGCAAGCCGTCCGACCGACGTTACAGGTCAAAGAATTCGTTAAAGAAGCAAAAAACAAAAAGGAGTAGTCATGGCGTTAATCTACGATTTTGAGGTGGATATAGCGGGAGCGAAGCTCAATAACCGAATCAAAGACGAACTGCGCTCGCTGTTTAGAGACAATCTTGCAAAAGCACACAGCAAGAGTCGGATTTCGCATCAGTCGCTCGGCGTGAAAACACAGCGCATGCGCTCGTTATGCATGATTGCAGCAATAGAGATTTTGCAGAACGTCGGCAATTTTCGATTCGAAAGTCTGTCTGCATTAAAAGAAAAGCACATTCACTACCTGTTAGAGCACTGGATCAGTAAAAACCACACCCGAGGAACGCTGGAAAACAAGATCACCTATCTTGCAACACTGGCAAGTTGGCTCGGTAAGGCAAATATCGTGAAGTCTGCGGAAGAGTACGAACAGTTGAAGTCGCTGGAGAATCGTACTGGAGCGACTGAGGTCGGTTGTAAACAGTAGAGTCCAACGGTTTAGGCGGCTATCTGTTTTTCATAATGTTGTTGCATAAACGCGGCAGGCGACAGATAGCCAAGGCGAGCCTGCTTGCGAATTCTGTTGTAGAAGATCTCGATGTACTCGGTGATTTCACGTTTGGCATCCGTACGAGTCGCGAAACGACGGTGGTGGACCAGCTCGTTTTTGAGTGACCCCCAGCAACTTTCCATCGGCGCGTTATCCCAGCAATTCCCTTTGCGACTCATGGAAACCTGCATGCCAAACTGGCGCAGCAATCGCTGGTAGGCATGCGAGCAATACTGGCTGCCGCGGTCCGAGTGGTGGACAAGCCCTTTTTCCGGTCGTCTGGCGGCAATGGCCCGGAAGAGCGCCTGCATCACGAGATTTTGTGTCATTCGCTCATCCAAGGCATAGCCAACCAGTTCACCATTGAACAAATCCTTGATGCCTGCCAGGTAAAGCCAGCCTTCATCGGTTGCGATGTACGTGATGTCCGTCACCCAGGCGCGGTTTGGTGCCGATACCGCAAATTGACTACAGCTGCGATTGAAGCACTGTCCGTGACCCGCTTGACGGCAAGTTCCTTGAACTCGGTCGTGTATGCCTGTTTCAGTATCTTTTTCATTTCTAGTCTTTCCAAAGTAACGTTAATTTTACGTCACCTATGGCAAACTAAATTTCAGGGGAAGCTCAGACTATGTCGACGCAGACGATTATAAAATAATTCGATATAGTCAAAAATATCAGCTTTGGCATCCTCTCTAGTTGAGTATATTTTCTGTTTAACTCGCTTCTTCTTTAAGCTACTAAAAAAATTTCGCGACAGCATTGCCATAACAATTGCCGCGTCGACTGATACTTGGAACAAGGGTATGCTCCTTACACAAGCGAGCAAAATCATCACTGCCAAATTGGGGAAATTCAACCAGTCATCACATTACTACATTATTAAACTGATATTTGATAAGAACCGAATCATACAATCAAACCGGCGTTCACCACCGCACAAAACCATCCGCCATGCGATGAGATAGGTGAGGAATTCTACGTGTCGGCATCAGTCACGCCGGTCGCAGACGATATCGCGGCGGCTTGGTCGAGCGCCGGTCTAAGTATTGCTCGCAGCCTTGCGACTACCTCAAGCAGCGGCGTTATTGCCAACTGGTTTTTCCTGAGAAAGGTGAGCCAGATGGCTTGCCGTGAAGGATCGGTGGCAAACTCATCCGTTAGCCCAATAGGCAAAGAAGTTGGGACTGGCATGCCCCGCCGGACGAAGGTCGCAGCGATCGCTCTGGCCAGCGTATGGGTATTGATCGTCTCCCGACTCAGCAACACCCAGATGTCCAGATAATCCTTCAGCCGGCTGTTGGTCATGCCAAGCAAGGCAATGGCGTGCAACTTTTCCGAGATGACGGTATAGACGGGATAGGTTCGCAGGCGAGGTGCTGGCAAATCTTCGATCAACACTGGGTAGACCGCTTGAACCGGCCCAGGGGTGACTGCGTCGCCGAATCCGATGTCAATTTGCGTCTTGCAGCGTGCCTTGGCAATTTCGGCTGTGATAAACACCCGTGCGCCGGCGTAACCAGCCTCTTTACGAATTTCCTCAACACTGACCGTTGTCGGGTCGAAGGTAATACCATCCTCCACCTCGACGCCGGCGATGTCGCGGAATGTTTGTGCGATGGATTCAAGATCACTTGACCCGAAACCGAGTAGATCTGCATCCCGTGTTGGCCGATGCGGCATGTCATACCATAGCGTAAAGAGCAAGGCGCCCTTTAGCAGAAATAGATCTGCATGCTCGGACTGGCTCAAGCGGTACAACATACGCTCCAGTGCAAAGCGCACCAGAAGCTGATTGAAATCCGACTCCTCTGCTTTGGCAATGTTGAGCAGACGAGTCCGTACCGATGCGGCGAGATTCTTGTTCATTCGATTGCCTCGAGGTAGGGACGCATCACATTGGCAACACGGCAGACCTTTGCGAAGTGCCAGAGGTCGTCAGGGCTGGCCTTTTTTTGCGATCTTGCATCTTTGAGCGCCTCCAACGCCACGTCCAGTCCGATTTTGTTACGGTGTTTGAAGCAGTCGGCAATGGTTTTGGCAACGCAGTAAACGCGCAGCGTGACTTGATCGCGCTCGAACACCTCTATGCCACCTGAATAAGCCTCGCCGGTGAATTGAACCATCTTGAGCGGAGGATAGTCGATTTTGGGTGCATGACTGCCGCGAGGCATGCCGATCCAGACCTGGCGTGGCAGTTGGGTAGTCAGCTCATGAAATTGCAGGGCCGTGAGCAGACAAAACACGGCCTGTGGCGCCTTGATAGCGATTGCGGTCAGGCTTTCGTTCTCGGAGCCTTGGTTGTCAGGCAGGCGATACAGGCCACGATCAATCTTTTCCAGTTGTCCGCTTGCCGTCATGCGCGTTAGCACCACTCGGGGAGCTCCAATGTCGTCAAGATCGCTGGGGCGCAGCGTTCCCTTCCGACTAAGCAGATCAAGGACGCGTTGGGTATGGGTTTCGGTGCGCATAATACAGTCAGTATGTTCCTTTTTTTCGTCGAATACAAATAAGTGACGAATAAAAGGAACTTTTAGGAAATGACAATTCGCGAAATATGAATGGCATGGCTGGTATTGGCACTCACTTGTCCAATTTTGAATTCACCAAAACCAAACGATTTTTCAAAAGGCGTTATATTCAAAAAAGGGGAAAAATGATGAAAAGTTCGATCTCAAAGAAAATTAAGGCCTTAAAATCTGTTTCGACTCATGGAACAGGTAAAGAAAGTGACAGCCAGCAACGGATCGCTAAAGCGACTATGTTGTTAGCTTCAACTCGCGCTCAATACTTGGCAAATCTAGAACGCACACGTAAACAATTGACTTCGGATGAAGTAGGGGTTCTTGCAGGTCCTATTGCAAGGCAACACTAATCCGCAAAATATACCGCTCAGACATATTGCAATTTGACATCTTAATGATGCAGTTGCTTTATTTTGGAGATTTTATTATCTCATTTCAAGCTCGGTTCTCGAAAGTCTGGAAGACAATAGGCGCAAGGACTGTCTTCTTCAATTAAGTACCAGACTGTTAAGGCATGACAAGCCGAGTTAGTTCAGGAGTGTCTATGTAGTGGTCTAATGTACCCGGACACTGATTTAGGCGAGAATACTCGTCATGGAGAGGTGTTTGATGAACAAGCAAAGACGTACATTTTCCCCTGAGTTCAAACTGCAGGCTCATAAAATCAATGGACCAACTCTTGTTGATTTCGTCGGGCACTACCAATGGTTGCGGGTCTCTTGTTGGAAGTCGCTTTTTACCAATGCGGCGCCGGTTCATCTTTAGTCCACAATAAACGCGATAAACCCTCTTATGATTCCAGATGTGGCCACGTCGCCTTATTAACTGAAAATACTTGCCAAATCCCCGTTCCGGAAAACGTTCTGCCAATTCCTGCAAAACTGCAATGATGTCGTCATCCGGTACCATCCGCCGCTGATAGCTCATGCTTGAACGTGAGAGTTGCATCGCTTTGCAAGCCTGACGCTGGCTAAGTCCAACCTCTTGCAGTTGTTTGACGAAATCCCGTTTCTGGTTCGGGGTTAGCGCTTTAAACCGATCACCTCTTTAAACGCCTGGTTCTCTAACGATAAATCAGCAACCATCATTTTGAGCTTACGATTCTCTTCCTCCAAGTCTTTGAGGCGCTTTACGTCGGCTGCTTCCATACCGCCATATTTAGATTTCCATTGGTAATAGGTCGCTTCAGAAACACTATGTTCCCGACAAACATCTTTGACTAATCTACCAGCTTCAACCGCTTTCAATATTCCAATGATCTGTGTCTCTGTAAATCTGCTCTTACGCATTTCTGTTCTCCCTTGGCATATAAGTTTGCCTCAAGAACTCTAGTTATGCATGGCTTGATTTTACGGGAGGGTTACACGTTGTCGTCGCTCACACGCGGCCTTGAGTAAGATGGCTTGACGCCCAGCCAATGAAGCATGGCCAGCACTGTGGTGGCCTTGAGCGTGGCGCCGTTGTCGCCGTGCAGTACGGGCTTGTGATCGAGCTCGGCAATGCCCTCGGCCAGGGCCGTGCGTTTGAGCAATTGCTTGGCATGCTCACTGTCGTCGCTGTCATGCACCTCCCAGCCCACGATCTTGCGGCTGTACAGATCCATGATCAGGTACAGATGGAACCAGCGCCCCACCACGATGGCAGGCAGGTAGGTCATGTCCCAGCACCACACCTGCCTGATCCCCGTGGCCACATGCGTGGTGGGCATGCGCTGAACCTTTGGCGCTTTGGCCCGGCCGCGATGGCTGTTTTGACCATGCTGGCGCAGCAGGCGGGACATGGTCGATTCGCTGGCCAGGTAGACCCCCTCATCGGCCAGCATAGGCACGATACGCGCTGGTGGCACGTCTGCAAATCGGGGCTCATTGACCACGGCCATGACCTTCTCTTGCTCTTGCTCGCTCAAGGCGTTGCCTGGTGTCAGCCGCACCGCAGCGGGGCGGCCATCGACCTTCACACCTTGCTCGCCCTGCCAGCGTTGCAAGGTGCGAACGCTGATGCCCACCACCTGGCAAGCCGGGCTCAAGCGAGCACCAGCCAGGCAGGCCTGACCAATGGCATCGGACAGTTCGCGGCGATCTTCCAGAGAGGTCATGCGTCCTCGTCTGTGTCCTGATTGAAGATCGCCGAGACTTTTTTTGACAGCACCAACAAGGCTGCAGCTTCGGCCAGGGCTTTCTCCTTGCGCCGCAGATCCCGCTCCAGCTCCTTGATGCGCTTGCGGTCGAGCTTGGTTTGCTTGGGGCTTGCCCGCGTCTCCTGAGGGTCGGCCAGCGCATCCGTGGCACTTTGCCTCCAGGCCGTCAGCTCATGGAGATACACCCCTTTGGCTCGGCACCAGGCGCTCTTGGCGGCCTCGTCCATGGCCGCCGTCGTCAGCACTGCCTCAAAGCGAGCAGCAGCCGTCCAAACCTGCGCTCGACCTGCATCATTGAGCGCTTGACTGCGCCAGCGCTCCAGCGTCGAGGTGCTCACACCAATCTCCCGTGAGAGGTCATCGACTGACGTACTCTCAGGCGGCAGCAGCCTTGCCACTGCTCTGTTCATGAATTCTTGTCCGTATCGGGCCACTTTGCGCTCTCATGTTCTCACCCCCTTTATTCTCGGTTCTATCTGGGCGACAACTATCCTGACACAGGGGGCTGGCGTGGGGGAAGTGAATCCACGTAAGCCTAGCGTGCGTACCTCCGTAGGATGGGACATGCACACCGTTTCACCGGATATCGTCACTTTTTAAGCCGTTCTTTTTTTCACCATTGGTGTTCATCGTACAAACCACCTAATATTTATGCGGCTTGTGGCGTGTTTTCGGCCTGCAAGCCGCATTTTTATTGGGGGATCGTTATCACAGCAAGCGTAGCGTGTATACCTGCCGCAGGTAGCACCATACACAATGCATCATCGGCGTTTTGGTAATTTCAAGCCGCGCGTTTTCATTCATCTGTCGGTGGATATTCAAACTGAAATACGGCATTATCTTGCGCTGCGCAGATGCATCATCATGTTCAACAAATGACTTCTTGCGCCAGCGGTAAGGCGCGGAAAGCTATTTTTAAAACTTCGGCGACGACATGCAATGAAAAAATTTTGGGCATTCATTTCTATCGGCCTCGCGGCAATCGGCTCTACTTTGGCGCTGGTTTATTTCATACGTCTGGATAGTTTTGCATTTGCATGGGCTCTGAATTTTCTGTTGATGATCTGGGTTTCCGCACTTATCGAGATAATGAAGAGCCCGCTTCAATCGTCTTACTTTGATGAAAAAACCTGGGAACGACGAGGGAAAATTTACGAATATCTGGGCATCAATTTTTTCAGAAAAATGCTGGTGTTAATTGGATGGGAAAAGGTCATCAGAAAATCGACGCCTATCGAAAAAAACGCCTCGGCTTTAGTAGTCTTGTACCATCAGACTAAAAAATCAGAACTCGGTCATTTCGTTATTTTCTTTATCGTGCTGGCCTTTAACATTGTTGTCGCGATGCGATTTGGTTTGATGAAATCAATGTGGCTGTTTGGTTTAAATATCTTACTGAATCTCTACCCTGTGATTTTGCAACGATACAACCGGCCAAGAATTGCGCGGGTAATCAATATGCGGCAACGAAAATGAGCAAGTCTCTAGGGTGCGTACCTCCGTAGGGTGTGCATAACGCAAACCACCTGATATCTGTGCGGCTTGTGGCATGTTTTTGTGCTACGAGACGCGTATTCATTGCGGTTTCGTTTTTACGGATATTGACGAATTGTCGATTTCTGGGCACGCGATGATTTTATTTCTCACACCTTTCTCATGCCTAAAACCGCCGTTCAAATATCTCTGTCGGCACGCATTTTTCACCGTGAATAGTTTTCGTCATCGGCCTGTTTTGACCGCATCATGGCCGTATAGTGAGCCGCATTGCACGTGGGGAACATGGCGATGCATGTCAAAACTTGAAGCCAATCGTTCTTCATTTTCGTGGCTTTTATATCGTACGAGATTACCCTTGCTTCATACATTTCAACACAGCGTCGTCAATGATCGAATCTTTTTTCACACATTCCTTTAATTTTTTTGTAGGCACGATTGTCGTTGAAGTATTTTTTTCGGCAGCAAGCCAGGTGTGATAGCGGGGTGTTATCTTGCCTTTGACTGGATGCCAAAATTCTATGGGTAGCGAAACAATGACGCCATTCGTGTTTTTTTGTAAGTGGAAATGCAAATGGGGTTCCGTAGAAAAACCGCTATTCCCCGATAGCCCAATGAACATGCCAGCTTCAATTCGTTGCCCCGGAAAGACGTGAGACGAATATTGTTTCAGGTGCGCATAGTCAGCCCAAGTGCCATCGTCATGAAGAATCCGCACGAGGTTTGCCTTATCCATAAACTCAGGCTTCGCCAGTCCATTATCTGCAAATTGGTTTACATTTTCGATGACATAACCAGATCTGGCCGCAACAATCGGCGTACCGATAGGCATGACGAGATCGATGGCATTTTTATTTGAACTGCATTGTGAGAAAAAATCGGTCCATCTGGTGCCTGACTAACGAAAACTGGCTGCTCTGAAATAAAAGGCAATCTGTATTTCGCAGTCGGATCATGCTGTGCAACTGGCGAGCCAATCACATAATTAAATTTATAAAAAAACTCGTATCTCTGCTGCTTATTGAAAGCGGAAATTTCGACTAACTCCAGCGTTTGTCCGGGTGCAATATAGCGCACTATCGGCCAGCTCGCGCTGGAGGCGATGTTGTTGGAACGAACTAAATTCAGGCTTAAGGTCAGAGGAATACGACTTCGGTTATTCGCAACAACCAGTGTCGAATTCGCTTTTTTGACACTCTCTACTGACACCAGCGTGGTTTGTGAAAAGCCGCAAGAAGACCACAGCCACACGATTAACAACACGCACAATTGAGGATATAAATTTCGAGCGTCTCTCATTGCGAATTTCAGTTCAAAATTATCGTACTGCAGGCCAGATAATTCTCTCTACAAATATCAGTCGTTTAACACCGCCAATAATATTTCACTGCTCCAATGCCAGCAATGTAGCTTAAGGAGCAGTTTTTATACGGACAAAGACTCGATTATTTTTTAAAAATTTCCTTCCGACTTTTAACATTTTCATGTTGTCGGAAGCAAAATACGTAGCCACGTGTCTTTCGTAGCAAAAAAATTAGCTGGATTTCTCAGCAAATCTGCTCCGCGCCACGTGCAATTTTTTATAGCTGTCAATCAAACGCTGGTGACGCTCAAGCCCTTCCAGCTTCATGCTCGTCGGCGTTAAGCCGTAAAAGCGCACGCTGCCATTGACCGATCCGATTGCTGCATCCATACGTTCGTTGCCAAACATGCGGCGGAAATTGGCTTCGTAATCAGCCAGCTCTAAGTCGTCATCCAGCGTGACTTCGAGCACCACGTTCAGCGCCTGATAAAACAGACCGCGTTCGACGCTGTTGTCGTTGTATTGCAGGAAGGCTTGCGTCAACTCCTGCGCGTCTTCGAGTTGCTCTAAGGCGAGATGAATCAGCAGCTTTAATTCCAGCACGGTGAGTTGTCCCCACACCGTATTCTCATCAAATTCGATGCCAATCAGGGTGGCGATATCGCTGTAATCGTCGAGCTCATTATTCTCTAAACGATCAAGCAAGTCTTCAAGTGCATCGTCATCAAGCTGATGTAAATTCAGAATATCTTTGCGGAACAATAGGGCTTTGTTGGTGTTATCCCAGATCAGATCTTCGACGGGGTAGACTTCTGAATAACCCGGCACCAGGATGCGGCAAGCGGTGGCGCCTAACTGGTCGTACACCGCCACGTAGGATTCTTTGCCCATATCTGCAAGGATACCGAACAAGGTGGCGGCTTCGTCGGCATTCGAGTTTTCGCCGTGACCTGAGAAATCCCATTCCACAAATTCGTAGTCGGCTTTGGTACTGAAAAAGCGCCATGACACGACGCCACTGGAGTCGATGAAGTGTTCAACAAAGTTATTCGGCTCCGTCACCGCCTGACTGACGAAAGTCGGTTGCGGTAAATCATTCAGGCCTTCAAAACTACGCCCTTGCAGTAATTCTGTCAGGCTGCGTTCCAACGCAACTTCAAAGCTCGGATGCGCGCCAAACGAAGCAAACACGCCACCGGTGCGCGGGTTCATCAGGGTCACGCACATTACCGGATATTGCCCGCCAAGCGAAGCGTCTTTGACCAGCACTGGAAAGCCTTGTTCTTCCAAACCATGTATGCCAGCCAGGATGCCGGGATACTTTGCCAATACATCTTGCGGCACATCAGGCAAGGCGATTTCGCCTTCGATAATTTCGCGTTTGACAGCGCGTTCAAAAATCTCTGACAAACATTGCACCTTTGCTTCGGCCAGAGTATTACCCGCGCTCATGCCGTTGCTGGCGAACAGGTTTTCGATCAGGTTTGATGGGAAATAAACGGTCGCGCCATCGGATTGACGCACGAATGGTAATGAGCAAATACCGCGTTCGCTGTTACCGGAATTGGTATCGATCAGATGCGAGCCACGCAGTTCTTTATCGGGGTTGTAAATCGCCAGAGTGTAGGCATCCAGTATATCTTTTGGCAGCGCATCTTTTTTGCCCGGCTTGAACCACTTTTCATTCGGGTAATGCACGAAATCTGCATTCGCAATATCTTCACCCCAGAACGAACCGGCGTAAAAATGATTATTACTCAGGCGCTCAATATACTCGCCCAATGCCGATGCCAGGGCGCTTTCTTTGGTCGCGCCTTTGCCATTGGTAAAGCACATCGGTGAATGCGCATCGCGGATATGCAAAGACCACACATTCGGAATGATATTGCGCCACGACGCGATTTCGATTTTGATGCCGAGACCCGCCAACAAACCGGACATATTCGCGATGGTTTGCTCTAAGGGCAAGTCTTTACCGAGAATATAGGTCGCCGCATCCGCATCTGGATTTAAGGTCAGCAAAGCTTGTGCGTCGGCATCAAGACTCTCGACTTCTTCGATCACAAATTGCGGACCTTCCTGCACGACCTTCTTGACGGTGCAACGTTCAATCGAACGCAGAATACCCTGACGATCCTTTTCAGAAATATCAGCAGGCAATTCAACCTGAATTTTGAAAATTTGCGCGTAGCGGTTTTCCGGGTCAACGATATTATTTTGCGACAGGCGGATATTCTCAGTCGGAATATTGCGCGTGTTGCAGTACAACTTCACGAAGTACGCCGCGCACAATGCCGATGAAGCCAGAAAGTAATCGAAAGGCCCTGGCGCTGAGCCATCGCCTTTATAGCGGATAGGCTGATCAGCGATCACCGTGAAATCATCGAACTTGGCTTCGAGGCGAAGCTTATCGAGAAAGTTGACTTTAATTTCCATGAGGAGTGTTCCAAAAAAGCGGCTGAAAGCGCATTAAAAGTAAATCAGGCGCCATTATCCGTTCTTTTAGGGCGGTACGCACTGTGTACTCGTCATCCCCTTGCAATCCGGGTATCTTCGGGACAAAGTCATGACTTGTAATGACAGACAGCAAACCTGTTGTTACGGCCTTAGCGTATACCGGCTCCAGCTTCAAAGAATGCAGACGCAGCCTTCCTGAGATCAAGCTCCGGAAAAAACTGAATGATTAAACTGGGTTATGAGGCAGAAGAAGTAGCGTTATCAGCAGGAATGATGTCGTCCGTTTCGATACGGTCACGCCCATTATTCTTTGCACGATACAGAGCAGCATCGGCCCGAACCAGTAAGTGATCCAAATCATCATCCGCGCTGGTATTGCTGGCAATACCTATACTGAGGGTACAAAGTGGTAAATCAGTTTGCGCATGTTTCAGCGTTGTCTGAATACGTATTGCTATCTGGCGGGCTTCTGCCTGCGTCGTTCCCGGTAATACTACGACAAACTCTTCACCACCAAAACGGGCCATCCGGTCACACGCACGCAACAGCAGACAGGATTTTTCTACAATAAACACCAGCACCTGATCGCCGACGGCATGACCATACTGATCATTGACGCGTTTAAAGTGATCCAGATCTATCGCCAGCACCGTCACTGGAAAGTCTGTCTGGCGGGCGTGTAATTGCAATTGCGCATAATAGGCAACACAACCACGACGGTTGAGCACCCCTGTCAAAGGATCTTCAATTGCACGTTGCTCAAGTACGTCCTTTAAACGACGTGACGCCATGACGAGAAAAACGACGCTTAACAACTGCACCAGTATTGTCGAGGTTGCGAGATAAGTCGTTGTCAGATTACTGGTCTTCAGCAAATTCACGCTCGTACCGCCGAATACCAGAGCAAAACCACCGCGCAACAAAGTCAGAGTAGCGTGAACCAGTAACAGCGCCATAAAAAAATAGCTACTGAAATGCCTTTCGCCGTATAGCCAGACGAGCCGTATCAGTGCGCAGTACATACCAAAAGCAGTCAGCGAATAAATCGCCACACGTATGCTGAAATTGGGCGTCACCACCAACCACCACAGCAAGCCTGCGATGGTGATGCTCCATATAAGCAGAAACAGACGCCAGGTCGGTTTCTGACCGTAGAACAACTGGGTGCCAATCAGAGTCATTCCCTGTCCCCACAGCATCGCGCCATTGAATCCGGGAATCGCAATGTATTCGCTGAGTATCCCTTGCGTCGCAAGTATGGGCAGCGCTATCAATGTCATTAATTGCGCCCACGCCCAATGCCCCACTCCCTGCACTTCCGACTTAAAAGTACGATGCACCGAAAACATGATAGTGCTCATACCTATGCATATGAACGCGCTCATCAAGACTAAGGTGTATAAATCCAGTGGTTTCATCGTGCTCTTATCAATGGAAACAGGCTGTCGTTTTTGTGGGCGCAATTATAGTGGATAAGACTCAAAAAATTTCCTTAATGCAATTTTTTTATTGATCAACCTCCCGCGTCTTCAGCATGGGCGACTTCTGTTGCCCAACAACAGCAGGACCTTCGGAACGCTCTGCATTGCATGAAGTAGCTGACGTGTAAGCCTCTTTTTTGCATCATTGATCATGTCGATTTACACTGGTCTTCTGAGCAAAAATTCTCATAAATAGCACGTAGAAATTCATGACGAAGGAAATCCATGCAAGACTGGTCTGTATTGAAAACACTCTGGGAGCGCCATTGCGACCCGGCTTATAAAACGAGTGCGCGCGAATCCGTCAAATGGGAACAACAGATCCAAGCCTTATACGCCAATCAGATCGCACATCCGGTTGCACTCAGATTTCTTCTGCAAGAACGTCCGACTCTGGAAGAATTCCACGACTGGATCGCATATACCAGCAAGCAGTATGTGTTCACCGAAGACAAGACGGATACTGATGACAATAACTATCGTCTTTCAGCCGAACAACTTACCTTCTGGCAGGAAAACGGTTACCTGATTTTACCCAATATCATCGACAGCGCGGCGTGTACTGCCAGTTGTGATGCAATCTGGGAATACACAGGTGCGACGCTGCAAGATCCGTCGAGCTGGTATCTGCCGCAATGCATACAACATGGTCTGATGCTACCCTTCTACAATCATCCGCAGTTAAACAACAATCGCGCATCAAAACGTATACGTGCTGCCTATGCACAGCTCTACGGTAACGACTCACTCTACAAAACGATAGATCACGTCAGTTTCAATCCGCCGGAAACAGAGCATTTTTCTTTTCGCGGCAGCGCCCTGCACTGGGATGTCAGTATCGCGCAGCCTATACCGGAACGCTATCAGGGATTACTGTATTTAACAGATTGCGGCGAAACCGATGGTGCCTTTCATTGCGTACCTGGTTTTCACCACCAGATCAGAGACTGGCTGGGACAATTCAGCCCAGCAGACAATATCCGGCAAATTGCAGCAGAAACCCTGAAGCCGCGCGCGGTACCTGGAAAGGCGGGCGACTTCCTCATCTGGCATCAGGCCCTGCCCCATTGCGCAACCCCGAATCACGGACTGACACCGCGCATGGTGCAGTACCTGACTTATATTCCGACAAATCATGTGGAACACAGTGTCTGGATGTGAGGTTGGGCAACTTGTGTTTTTTTGCGTTTGTTCTTTGGATGGGGCTTACGGCACATGCCCGGCCTAAAATTAAAAAGACTTTATCGGGCTCTCTTGCGCAATTACTTTGCTACGCTATCAATTCTGGAGATTCCTTTCAGGGACAACGTATTCGTTCTGACCTTGCCGAGCAAAGTTGCTTTTTGCGACTCTTCGGAAATATTGTAGGCGCCTTTAAACCAATCTTTCCATGTACACCATAAATTTCTGAAGGTGATAGAAAATCTGTGCGTTTCATTCTCATCAATTTCAAATTTCGTTGAGTCTTTAATTGTCCCTATATTGTTCCTTACCCATAAAAATCTCGCACCTTCGCCGGCCAACTTGGTAATCGCATCCGACTTGTGCTCTCCGCCCTCCTCTACCACCGTCAGTAGGCTTTTATCTGGCTGTGACTGGTCATGCTGACTTTTATAGCTCTTCATTTTGTTCGCTTTTTCTGTTCCCAACTCTGCCTTTTCGCCTTTGCGATACGACATCGCCTCAACAAAAGTTCGCCCATATTGACCAGGACTATTAACAACCCCTTCTTCAACGCCATTGACGTAGCCGTCTAAGCCCGCAGAGTGTTGATACATGAGGCAAACATAGTTATTGTCACCGTACTCCTGAACATGCCCATGGGTGAATGGATCTATCGTCTTTATGTCAGGCTTGTTCATATCTTTAGCTACCACGGTATAACCACCATTTTTTGCTACGACATCTCTTACTTCTTTCATGGTGTTCCCTGCCACCTGTGCAATCGCAGTTAATGCCTGCGCTTTGCTCTCGACCACTTCTGGCTCTTCATTCCCACCGTGCAGCTTTGCGTCTAATTTGCTTACCTGATCAACGACGGAAAAGGTATCTCCCGTAACATGTAATCCAAGTTTGTTGTAATCTCCGACCGCATCAATTTCTTTTAACTGTACCGCCTTAGCCTGTAATGCCTTCGCCCCCATCACATCCGCTTCTGTTTCCAGCCCCGCATCATCATTGACCGGTATGCCCTCTTTCATTTGTATCGTCGGCCTCACACGTCCCTGTGCTTGCTGGACGACATGCCAGGCTTCATGTGGCAAGTGTTGTTCCTGCCCCGGTGCAACGTGAATATCACTACCTTGAGCATAAGCGAGTGCATTCAGTTGGGCGGGCTGGGATGAGTTGTAATGCACCTTCACATGATCCATGCTCATACCGGAGAGAGATTCGATTCCGGATTTGAGTTGATCCGGCAGGCCGGTATTGTTAGGCCTGGCAGTGACCTGCTCCTGCCTTTGTATGGTGTCGAATTTTCCTTGCAGCAGTTCGTCTTCTTCAACCCGTTGCAATGCGTCAAATCTGCCTTGAAGGGTCGCTGTCCCTGACATAGCCTTTGTTTGGTTTGTCAATTTTTCCTGCATCACTTTGAGTTGCAAAGCTGAATGACTGGAATCTGCCTTTTCTTGCAAGCGCTGCAGCGTTCGCTGCTGTGGTCTTACGTCCGTCATCTGAGCCGCACTCTCATGCCTGAGTTGCGTCGTTTTTGTCTGTTTCCCGGGGAATGTTTGCTCTGCTGCTATTGATGAACGTAAGTGCATCGTAAATCCTTTCGTTTGAACATGATCTGATTGCGCAACGTCTTCTGAAATTCTTGCATCACGACTGATTCACCTGGCCGGATAGCACTGCGGAACTTCATCATCAACACGACAAATTATGCATTACCAATGTATGCTTATTTCGCTAAAATTTCCAAAATATTTACATTTAAGCTACTTTTTAGCTAATATCATCATTTTCCTCACAGCATCTCCACGAAGCGAGGTCAATCATGAATTCCGCAGCGCCATTGCAGCAAACGGGGGCCGACTCACAATCCGAAGTAAGGAGCAAACCTCGTCAACTCAGACTGAACTCAGCAGCACCTGGTCGTGAAACACACAATAAGTTTGCTGACTCAAGGCCACAAACGGCTATCCAACGTCGCCTGCAAGACATAGCCGCCGATAGCCTGCAATCTGCTCAATTGCGAGCCTTGCAGCGCATGGCCGCAGCAAGCGAACGCGCGGTGCAACTCAAAAAAATGGGCTCAACAGCGAGCGGAGCAACACTGCAAAGAGTCGAAGATGAAGAACCCTTACAAGCAAAGTTCACAACGGCGCAACGCGTGGAAGAGGATGAACCGCTGCAAGGCAAATTCAACACCGCACAGCGGGTGGAAGAAGATGAGCCTCTGCAAAATAAGCTGATGACTGCACAAAGAGTCGAAGACGAAGAACTGTTACAAGCGAAATTCCTGCCTGTGCAACGGGTTGAAGAAGACGAACTGCTGCAAGGAAAATTCGACACCATACAAAGGCAGGAGCAGGTCACTGCCAGGCCTAACAATACCGGCCTGCCGGATCAACTCAAATCCGGAATCGAATCTCTTTCCGGTATGAGCATGGATCATGTGAAGGTGCATTACAACTCATCCCAGCCCGCCCAACTGAATGCACTCGCTTATGCACAAGGCAGTGATATTCACGTCGCACCGGGGCAGGAACAACACTTACCACATGAAGCCTGGCATGTCGTTCAGCAAGCACAGGGACGTGTGAGGCCGACGATGCAAATGAAAGAGGGCATACCGGTCAATGATGATGCGGGGCTGGAAACAGAAGCGGATGTGATGGGGGCGAAGGCATTAAAGATTGGCCCGAGTCAAATGGCCGGTAACCATGAAAGTCAAAACAATACCCAACTAAAACAACGCAGAGCTGGTTATTTTAGTCCATCCACCACCGTCCAATTATTATCAGAAAAAAACTTTATAGCTCAGAATATAAGTTATCACGTCGGTGGGGGGGCATTACCGCCAACAACGGGTTGGCGATCAAATGGAGGCGTGGATTGATCCACAAGCCCCGATGCAAGGATCCACTCCAGACACAGGTATTGGTGGAATTTACTTACGCTATGGAGGATTTACTAAAGGTCACCTTCTGAATGCACGACTAGGAGGTGAAGGTGCAGAGTACAATCTGTTCCCGATTACTCCTTCTATGAATGCAATTCACGCAGGAGTTGAAAGTCACGTAAAGTGGATGGTCATGAATCTCGGTACAGAACAAACGATTGGTAATGCAAACGCTATGGGGAGACGTGTGCATTACAGAGTTCACACAGGAGGACTACCGGCAGGAAATCAATTTACTGGAGCGGCTCATGTTAGAGGCTGTAATTTCACGGTGCAGGCAGCTTATACCGATGCCCTCGGGGTCTTAGATGATCCCAATGCGCCCGGAGCATTGAATACGGTAGTCATGGATCAGGATGGTAGCGTGAACGAGGAACTGGTTAACGCAGGATACGGATTAGATCCCGTCACCCATGCAACTGCAGGATACACACTAGCGGCACTGCCTGGCGCACCAGTTTACCCAGCAATGACCCACAATGTAATGCATGCCGGAGTTATTGTTGGTCAAGCAGCACTCCCTTGATTTGATATTGTTATTCGACTGCACTTTGTCATCCGGTAGTTTTCCTGTTTCAGACGTATAAATGCAGACGACAATGCCCGGATTTTTTCATTGTTATCTCTGTCACCGGAGATTCGTCATTTATACGGGGATTTACCGGATGCCGCTTCCGGTACAGAGAAACAGATTTAGCCATGATTAAACTCACGCCGGTAAGCAGTATGAATTTCACCATACTCCTGCCGCTCCTCAGGCAATATCTGGTAACCAATAATCAAATTCATCAAGGTCAGATCAGGCATTTCCCAACCACTGCTGAGGACTGACTGAAACGTCTTTATTTTGCCGTTCTCATCGACCATCCACTTCAGCATCATGTCATCCTGCATCAACTAGCGCAGCGCTACAGAGCATAAAGCCAACATCAGATGAGAATGGTGCCTATGTTAAACTTTTGCCCTCAGCCGCGCGTACCAGCGCACATGGCTTCACAGGACAATCATGACAACTGCAATTCACCAACTTTTCCCTCAGCCTTTATGGCAATGGTTTGAACAAATCTGTGCGATTCCGCACCCATCTAAACACGAAGCTGCACTCAGCGAATTTATCCAGCAATGGGCAAAGCAGCGCGGCTTGCCGGTGGTGGTCGATCATGTCGGCAACCTCATCATCCGCAAGCCAGCCACTGCTGGTATGGAAGACCGTAAAACCGTCGTGATACAGGCGCATCTGGATATGGTGCCGCAGAAGAATGCCGATAAAGTGCATGACTTTGCGACTGATCCTATACAGCCCTGGATCGATGGCGAATGGGTCAAGGCAAGCGGAACAACATTGGGTGCCGACAACGGTATCGGTATGTCATCCGCGTTGGCGATTCTGGGTTCAGATGATATTCGCCACGGCCCGCTGGAAGTGCTGCTGACAGTCGATGAGGAAGCTGGCATGACCGGTGCCTTTGGCTTACAGGCGGGCATGCTGGATGCCGAGATCCTGATCAATACCGATTCGGAACAGGAAGGCGAAATCTACATGGGTTGCGCTGGTGGTGTCGATGCAGAAATCAGCCTTGCTTTGCAATGGCAGCCAGCGCCAGCAGAGCAGCAAGCATTCACGCTCAGTATTGCGGGTCTGAAAGGTGGCCACTCGGGTGTGAATATTCATCTGGGACGCGGCAATGCCAATAAACTGATCGCCCGCTTCCTTGCCGGACATGCAAAGGAACTCGGAATCTCTTTATCTGACATCAAAGGCGGCTCGCTGCGCAATGCGATTCCACGCGAAGCGCAATGCAGCTTTACGATCAGAGCAGATCAGATCGCATTGCTGGAACAACGTGTTGCGCAATATCTGGCACTTTTGCGAGCTGAACTGGCCGTCGTAGAACCCGCATTAACACTGAGCCTGCAAAGTACTGCCTTGCCAGCACAAGTCATGCAAACTGCAACGCAGGCAACACTGATCAATCTGATCAATAGTTGCCCGAACGGCGTGATCCGTATGAGCGATGAAATCACCGGCGTCACCGAAAGCTCGCTGAATGTCGGCGTCATCAGTACCTCACAAGACAAAGTGAGCATCCTGTGCCTGATCCGTTCGCTGATCGATAGCGGTCGTGAAAATATCGAAAGCACTTTGCGATCGCTGAGTGATCTGGCCGGCGCACAAATCGCGTTTTCCGGTTGCTACCCGGGCTGGAAGCCTGATACCAGCTCAGCGGTGATGGCGATTGTCAAAGACACCTACCAAAGCATTTATCACAAAGAACCGGTGATCATGGTGATTCATGCGGGATTGGAATGTGGTCTGTTCAAAAAGCATTATCCTGAACTGGATATGGTTTCCATCGGCCCGACCATCCGTTATCCACACGGTCCCGACGAAATGGTGAATATCGAGACCGTCGGTCAATACTGGACGTTGTTACTGGCGGTACTGGAACGCATCCCGGCAAAATAATCTGCCGCAAATCTGCCGCAACAGACGCATGCCATCCGCCCGGCATGCGTCTGCGTTAACTGGCATCGCTTCGTTTTTTCACCTCCTTATTGATTGTGGCTTGCAGCCGGTTTTCAGGCCAGAAGCCGCATTAAATATAGAAGACGGAGTATCCTCCCATTGCTATTCCATATATCTCCCGCATCTATCCCACAAATTAACCTTCGACGATCCCGCAAATAAGCCAAGCTGTTCGCCTGCGGTATTGTTTTTTTGATTATTTTGCTCCCTACCCTGAGGTTGACGCTTTTTGTGCCGTTAATGTCATTAAGCGGACAGTCGATGGTTTGCGAACCGACTCTGCAATGAACCAGCAACGCGTACTGTTCGAAATACAGTTCAATTTCGCCGGAGGGATATATGCCTGTCTATCCAGTCGATGCCGCCACCGCGGTCGGCAGCACCTCAGCCATCAGCGCAGCCAGCCATGCGCAAATCGCTGCACTGCAAAGACAACTTGCCACATTACAAAAAGAGTTGACTGATGCAGAAAAAACAGCGTCGACCGAAGCATCGCAACGACAAATGCTGCAACTCAGGTTGCAAATTGCTGAAGTTGAACAAAAAATAGCCCGACTGAAATTGGAGCAGTCCCAAGCGCTCAATGAGGCGACAAACAACAGCGCCACCGCCAGTATCCAGGATACCCAGAATGCGACGCCTGCCGTACATCCGACGGAAACGCTGGGCAACCGTATCGATCAGTACATTTAATCTGCCCACAGTCGATTAAAACGATGCAGTAAGAGATCGCGGCAACAACCGGCGGTGTGTCAGCGCATTTGTCTGTGCCGGATAATTCACTGCCTTAAATTTGTTGTATCGACCACATTCCGCCCTGCCCCCCCCCGCAAGAGTCAGCATCCAACTCACTCTTTTCAGCCAGTACGCCTCAGCAGATACCTGCCGTTCTGACTTACAATGACGCTCTTCTTGCTGCATGCCAGCAAACCGTCACAGAAAGAATCCATGAAGCTTTTTTTCAGATTATTGCGGGCCATACTCGGCCCTTTCATGTTGCTCAAAGAACGTCTGAGCAGACCGCAAGGCATCGTCCGCGTTCCTCAAGACCAGGCGAAAGTCGATGCAGCCTGCCAGAAACTGGCCTTGTATCAATTCACGACCTGCCCGTTTTGTATCAAGGTTCGTCAGGAAATGCGCCGACTGTCGCTGACTGTGGAATTTCGCGACGCACAAAATTCAGCGCAACACCGCCAGACCTTACTGACACAGGGTGGCAGCACTAAGGTACCGTGTCTGCGAATCACTGATGACAAGGGCAACGTCCGCTGGTTATACGAATCGGCGGATATCATCCGCTATCTGCGGCAACAGTTTGCCTGATGTAAGAAGTAAGGTACTTGAAGTCTGAATCCCTATAAGGCTTTTCAGCCATTTTGCTGCAAGCTGGCGAATAAAATAAAGGGATGCGGTTTTAAACTCGGTTATTGAAAGAATGATAATGCATATTGCCTGGAATGAATTTACTCCTATCACCTCATTGGCAGGAGGCGTACTGATCGGTCTGGCAGCAGTCATGCTGATGGCCGGGTTGGGCCGCATCGCAGGTATCACAGGCATTGTTGCGGGCTTATTTCATCCTGAGCGTGGAGACTGGGCCTGGCGTGCGTTATTCACGCTGGGCATGATCGCCGCACCACTGATTTATAGTCAGTTTTCTGCGCTGCCGGAAATCACGCTCGATACAGACTGGATTACTTTACTGATCGCCGGACTGTTGGTGGGCATCGGTACCCGCCTCGGCTCCGGTTGTACCAGTGGCCATGGCGTCTGCGGTCTGGCACGCATGTCCCCGCGCTCCGTGATTGCGACGCTTGCTTTTATGAGCAGCGGCTTTCTGACAGTGTATGTGGTGCGTCATCTGTTCTAGGGAAAATGAAAACATGAAAAAACTGCTCACTGCCGCAATCTGTGGACTGATATTCGGTCTGGGGCTGATCCTTGCGGGAATGTCCAATCCGGCAAAAGTACTGGCATTTCTTGATCTGGCAGGCGTATGGAACCCGTCGCTGGCCTTCGTCATGGGAGGCGCCATCGGTGTCGCTATCATCCCGTTCACGCTGTTACGCAGGCGCACGTTTTCATTGCTGGGGGAACCTATGCAGTTCCCGACTATCTCTGTGATTGATCTGCGCCTGATCGGTGGCAGCCTGTTGTTTGGCATAGGCTGGGGCTTGGCTGGTATCTGTCCTGGCCCTGCTGTGGTCTTGCTGGGCGCTGGCGTCGCCAAAGGTGCGGCATTTTTACTGGCAATGATTGGCGGTATGTTGCTGGTTGACGGCTTCGATAAAAATAGAAAGACGTCCTGAAAGCAAACGGTTTGCTGAGAAATTTCATACAAAAAGGCCTGCAAATTGTGCAGGCCTTTTTTTAAGCTGACATAGTGAGCTGACAAACAGAGATCAGGCAACAGGCAATCGCACCCTGATCCTACAGGTCTCCACACAAGCAGGGATTATTCGATCTTGAGCTTCTGCACACCGCCAGAGGCGCGCTTTTTCGGTAACGTCAGACTCAGGACACCGTTATCATATTTTGCACTTGCCGACGAAGCCTCGATTTCAACCGGCAATTGAAAACTACGTGACACTTCGCCGAAATAACGTTCACTGCGCAGCACTTTGTCGTCTTTCCGGCTGCTGTCTTCTTGCTTAATTTCAGCGCGCAAGGTCACGACATTGCCATCCAGAGAAACGTGTATATCGTCCTTAGGAACACCCGGCACCTCGGCTTGTACAGTGTAGGCATCATCATTTTCCTTGACGTCGATCTTAATTTGCGACGGGCTGGGAAGCGGATCGCCGTGCAGTGGCCGGACATAAAAAGCAGGACTTAAATCACGGAAAAAATCATCAAAGAAGCCACTGCCACGCGGTGTTAGTGCACCCATATTTCTCTCCTTTTTGCGTCATTACCATCGTATTTGCAAGTTACTTGAAAAAATGTGTCTGCGACATTTTCAGACAACATCCGCCCTGACTACGTTAATAAGATAGGAATAAACTGTGCAAATGACAAGCCCGGACCATTTTTGTTTTGATCTGTCTCAAACGCCGGGATCAGTCAATTCCGGTCAGATCTGTATATAAAAACTGGAATCAACCGTAGCAAGAATTTTCAGATCAAATCAGATCAATATGCACATCACGCCTGCGACACCGGCGGTATCCGTGTAGGATATTGGCTGTATAGCTTTTTGTAGAGAATTTCTTTTGTCACACACTGAATCAGATGCCGGAGGTCACTTCGGTGACATTACCGGTACCATTCCAGAACAAGGCCAACCCGTTTTTGAACCACGTCTTTGGCGCGATAAAGGCTGGACGGCAAAAGTCATTAAAAACGATGACGATGAAGGGTGGGCCGTCGCGATGTTCAAAGATGGTGAACCTGAACCGGCACTGGTTGGCCCCTGGACGATGGGGCGAGACAAAAAAAATCCTAAGCCGCTGGATGCCAATGCATTTGGGACACTGGTAAAAACAGCATCCGAAGTGATCCGCCGCCATGAACAACAATTACACGCGTTGCTGCACAAACATCTGCTAGTCAGCACAGATGAAGCGGACTATAAAGTCATGCTCGATATTGTGCCGGATGAAGATGATCCGTATGCATATCTGAGTGCGTGGAATAGCGACGGCGCAGAACTGGCGAAAGTGAAAGTGGCAGCGAACTTCAGGCTGGACAGAAAAAATGCCTTACAGTGGATAGAAAATGAATTTCGCCGGCCTGATTAAGCTGAACCAGAAACAGCCATACATTCTGCTGCAAGCTTTTTCTGAGACACTGTGCCGCTGATGCTTAATGTCAATTTTGCGACTTGCCTGCACTGAACAGCTCTGCAGCCAGATTCTCATGCTTCCCTGATTCTTTCCCTGATGTCTGATGCGCTTGCCAGGCCATTTTGGTGCCAGCAAGCGCATGGATACTGAGAGATGGAAACCGCACTCAAATAGTTTCTGAATTTATGCCGATTGCAGACTGCCGTTGATGATTCTGACGCGATCGCCAGATTGCCATCCTGGCTGTGCCGATGGATGAAAGGTACGGACATGTCCGTTTTCCATTCTGACGCGTACCTCATACACGGTCGTGGTACGGGTACGTTTTTCAATCGCGTTACCGGCAAAACCACCGCCAACCGCCCCCGCCACCGTTGCCAGTTTGCGACCATCGCCACCGCCGACCTGATTACCCAGTACACCACCCAGCAGAGCGCCGGCAACCGCACCAACACCGCTACCCTGAGATGCCTGCTGCTCAATTGTCCGTACCGATTCGACGACGCCGCAATTATCGCAAACGGCAGGCTTACGCTCTGCTGTTGTTATAGCACCTGCATTATCGTAGCCAGCAGAACGGGACGCTGGTTTAACTGCACTTTGCGGCTGATATTCTGACGACAATGCGGCCTGATTATTCGTGCCGGCATCTTTTGCCGCAACACTATTTGCGTTGTCCGGTACGGTCTTGCTGTTAGAGTTCGGCAGTACGCCGGTCATCGCAGCAACACCAATCAGACTGACCAGCATCACAGATACTGCAGCACCGGCAACGAGTGGATGAATACGTTTATTTGTTTGATTATCTGACATAGCTCGGATCCATTAAAAAATTAAAACAGCAGTATGGATATCTCAACGAAGTATGTGTGTATGAAGTTGACCCAGCTGCTGTATCAATCGTAAGCACATGTAACAACAGCAGGTCAGTCACATCAAGAGGGACGTGTAAGAAATTCTGTGTGTGCGGGGCCGGGTTTTAGTTAATCGCGTTGGTGAAGCGTTCGCCAAACATGATGGCAAACTGATTGGCCGCCAGCTTCCAAGTGCGCTCTGTGCCGCACAGCTCCCCTCAGCCTAAACAACACGCCGCTTCCCAGCGGTGTGATGCCATCATCTAGCAAATCAACATCCGGCTCAAGACGGCGTTGGCTTTACGCTTACATTATTTTGGTCATCCGCAGCTTTTAATTGCGCCAACTCCTGGTCACGGCTCTTTTCAATTATCGCAATATCGTTGAGTAGCCGCTGCAATGCGAGCCCCGAGGCCGCCCGGTTTGCTCCAACCTTAACATCGTCCAGTAGCGTCTCGATTTTTTTCAATGAGATAACATCCCCGCTATGTTCGACTACCTGCTGTGCCCCACAGTAGCTGCACTTATAAAGATTTGCAGACTCTTCCACTTCGACAGCGGCTCCGCAGCATGCACATATCAATGAAAAAACTTTCATTTGTTGTCCCGTGACGTTATTCGATTAATTGTTTTTAGATAGTTCATCGCCGTTTGATGGGCAGCACGAATGTTTAGACGTTTTATCCTATGGAGATTTTTCGTTTAATGCTACCGCGAGTTCATTAGCCAAATACCTTGATGTAAATAAAGCGATTACGTCAACGGCTCCAAAGTCTCGTTCGAGTTCATTTTTTCGAACGGGATGATTCCCAATACGAAATATTCTCTTTGTTAGGGTGTTCTGCTGCGGTTTCAATTGATATACGCCCCACGTGCGCGGTACTGTATATGACCCCACATACTCTATAGACAGGTCATTTATTGCACTCTGTAGGATAGAGTTAGCTTTGGCGGAGGTGCGGAGTTTTTTCATTTTTCGACTTTTCTTTCGGATTCGATCAGCGTGCGAGTATCTTCTCGTGCTGGCACATAAACTGAATAGTTCGCAAAAGTGGGAATTGTTCAGAAACGGCCTCCTTCTCAATGCGCTTAGTTCGCAAATCAGCGGTTATATCCAACAAAAGATCTGACATCAGCATCACGCGCCCACCACCAATTTTTGGATAGTTAGCTCGGCTTCCCAATCCGAACAAGGCGATCTGGTCTATATCAATTGGAACATCAAGTCCGTCAAATAACTTTGGGATGAATTTGCGCCCTGCACCAAATTTTTTTGAGTAACGTTCTTCCCTTTTGTTCCAAGAGTTGGCGTCCATTGATGGTCCAATATGAACCAAATGCTTCAACCCTGGGTGGAATGCAACAACGTCCAGTTCACACTCGTATCCGCCGCCGATTCTCTTCCCAACATGCACATTCCGACGAACAAAATACCCGCGATACTCATGCCATTCGGCGACCAGCTGTTCCAAGTGGTTCAAAGTATTTTTCCTTTGGTGTTTCTATAAATCGATCGCCAACAATACCCGCGCTCTCTACTATTGCAAATCAGGGAGTAGAAAAAGCGCATTGTTCTCGTCCAACAGCTGATTTAGTTCAACTCGCTCAAATATTGAAGTCCCCTGCAGACGCTTAAGCACGTTGGTGTACACGGTGGCTCCAATCAAGTCTGCGCCGTTGCTTGTAGGGGATCGAATCAATCGCACGAAATCGTCTTTTGTGAACTCGTCAAACAATGGTAAAAATGTACGGTTTAATACATCATTGGCGGAATTGAAGCTACGCACCTTAAAAATAAGTTGCAACACCCTCTCTTTTGCTGGGGACTTGAGACCAAATGTGTTAATTGCTATAGCAAGCTCTTCGAGGTTAAGTGTCGCGATTTTCTCTTGCACGATTGGCGCGAGTTCAGCAGTCAGCGCTAACGTCGCTAAACCAGGAAGAACTAACTGATTTGGAGTGTTCCGGATATATTGCGCGAGCTTGTCGCGGGCAGGCTGAAGGAGCAAGCCCCAGTAGGAAGTGATCGCTGTCACCAGAGCTGCGACAGCCGAAAGTTCGGCGTCTGTTGCGTCTTGAAAGACTCGATTGATCTGTTTTGCGACTCGTGTCTCACCTTGAGGACGATACATCTCAATTATTGCATTTAGCGCTGAACTAGCTTGAGGTTTCCAATATAAGGGGCTCGATTCTTTAAAAAATTCGAATATTGTCATGTCCACGAAACTGTTTATCAGAGCATCACTTGCCCGCCCGAGCGCAGAGGCTCTAAGTTGGGTCACTGCAAATGCATGGTCTTGTGGAAAATAATTCGAACTTATTAAAGTCAACAGTCGTGCTAACTGCGCTTTCCCCTGCAACGGGGGCTGAGCCAACACATGAGAAATGGAATTTGTTAAGTGCAGGCGAGCTTGCTCCGCAGACGGTCTATACGGCTCCCCAAGAGCCTGTATTTGAGCTGATTGATTTCCAACTTGACTTGCGATGCATCAGTTATCCTGCGTACCGACTTTCCAAAATTGCGATTCAATTTAAAAATGGGCTTCAACGTAATGATGAAATTTAGTGATCGTTTTTTTTCAAAACCGAATCGGTGACACCGCAGAAAAGTCTCCAAATAGCAATTAAAGGCGCGAAAAAACCTCGCGGCGTCTCCTTCGCAGCTGAAATAAAACCATCTAAAAATTCTTTCATTTTGTTGGCTCCCCTATCGCTAAGTACGTTGAGTAAACTATAGCTATCTAAATCAAATGAGTCCACTAGCATTCGAGCAACGCCAATTTGGAAGTTAAGTGTTGCCTACAAAATTAGGGGAAGTCCAAAACGTTATCGTGATCCCGTTAAGATATCAAAAATAACCTTAGAAAATAACTTAGCCTTACCTGGATCAGACAATAACTGCATCATCTGATTCTGATGCGCGTCGCCGCTGCCAAGGATGGCGTCGTCTACCGCGCGGGGGAAGTCACCTAACATGGCTTGTTCTGCGCTGTTGTTGGCGATTTGTTGCATCACGATGTCGTTCTCGCGCACCTTGTCGCTGATCGTATAGGCGTAATTCACCATATCTTTTTCAGTGAGTTGGTCGGTGATAAACAGCTCGTTTAAGCGATGCACGATTTGCGATAGGAATTCGGTTTGCTTGTCTTTTGCTTTCGCCGTTCCCAAGCCTTCACCCGGCTCCAGCTTGTATTCTTCACTATTCTCTTGCAGCGTTAAATGTTGCTGTCGGATTTTCGAGACGCGGTAGTGGCTGAGGACGATGCTGGACAAATCGATGTCGTCTTCATCGGCTACCGTCTCGCGCAGCATCGGGCGCAGGTTGCGCGCATAGAGGCTGAGCTTTTCCAGGTCTTTGTCGCTGTAATCGACGATTTGCGACATGAATTCGTAGAAGCGCACAAAAGTGCCCAAGTCTTTTTTGAAAATCTCTAATGCATCTTTTGCCTTTTTGCAGTCTTTGAAGCTGTTTTCTGCATTGGCGAGTAACACGGCGTCATTAAATTTCTTGGTGCGTTCAAACATCTCTTTGGCTTGTTTGTAGGCGTCTACCGCATGCTTATAGCGTTTCTGCCAGCGTTCTACTGCGGGTTTGCAGATGTTGGCAATGGCAGCGTTGCTTTTGCTTTTCACGAAGAAGGCTTCGCAGAACTGCTCTACTTCCGTCCACGTAAAGATATCGGCGGCGCGTAGCTTATCGTAAAGGTCAAAGATCAAATTCGGATTCGATACATCGGCCAGTTCTGCCGTTTGGAAGTACGGTTGAAATGCTGCCAGAATCTCTTGCGGCTCGTTGAAGAAGTCGAGCACAAAAGTACCCGTTTCTGCCTTGCCGGGATAAGTACGGTTTAAGCGTGACAGCGTTTGTACACACTCCACACCGCCGAGCTTTTTGTCCACATACATGGCGCACAGTTTGGGTTGGTCAAAACCGGTTTGAAACTTATTGGCGACGATCATTACTTGGTAATCGTCGGTATCAAAGGCTTTGCGCATGTCGCGGCCTTTGAGGTTGGGGTTCATATTGGTTTCGGTGAATTTCTCGCCCACCAAGAAATCTGAATTCGGATCTTTGTCGCTAAATTCGACCTCGCCCGAGAACGCCACCATGGCGTGGATCTTTTGGTAGCCTTGCTGGGTTATATATTTATCGAAAGCCTGCTTATAGCGCACCGCTTCTTTGCGTGAGCTCGTCACCACCATGGCCTTGGCTTGCCCACCGAGCAAACCCATCACATGCGTTTTGAAATGCTCGACGATCACCATCACCTTTTGGCTGATATTGTGATCATGCAGACGCACCCATTGATTGAGCTTGACCTTGGCTTTTTTGCTTTCCACCTCTTGGTCGGCATCTTTCATTTTCATCGCCAGGTTATAGGCAACTTTGTAATTGGTGTAGTTCTTCAACACATCCAAAATGAAGCCCTCTTCTATCGCTTGGCGCATGCTGTAGACGTGGAAGGCTTCTGGCTTATTGGTTTTCGATGCTGGCTCGTCGGGCTTAGGTAGGCGGCCAAACAGTTCTAGCGTTTTGGTTTTTGGTGTCGCGGTGAAGGCAAGGTAAGTGAGATTTTTTGAAGCGCGGCGTGAGGCAAGGGCGGCATCGAGAATATCGTCCGTCGTGAGTTCTTCTTCATCGCTGGCGGTACCATCCACCATCAACACTTCTTTAAGCTGGCGAGCGGTCGAACCTGTTTGTGAAGAATGCGCTTCGTCGGCAATGATGGCGTAGTTACGCTCTTTCAGGCTGACGCTGTTTTCAATCGCACGCAGCACGAACGGGAAGGTTTGTATGGTGACGATAATGATCGGCTGCGAACTTTCTAAAGCCTTGGCGAGTTTTTCTGATTTAGAACCATCGCCTTCTTGGTTATTGATACGCCCAACCACGCCGTCGGTTTGTTCAAACTGCGCAATCGTGTCTTGCAACTGCGCATCGAGCACAGTGCGGTCCGTCACCACAATCACAGAATGAAATAGCTTATTACCACTGGCATCGTACAAAGACGAAAGCTGATGCGCTGACCACGCAATCGAATTTGATTTACCCGAACCCGCGCTGTGTTGTATCAAATACTTTTGCCCCGGCCCTTCGCTCTTTGCGGCAGCCAACAATTTGCTCACCACATCCCATTGATGGTAACGCGGGAAGATCAGGCTTTCTTTTTTGTACTTGCGCCCTTCCCAGTCTTCTTTGTCTTCAATCTGCAAATGCACAAAGCGGCCCAAAATCTTGAGCAGATTGTCTGGCACTAAGACTTCATTCCACAAATAGTCGGTCGCGTATTGGTTCACGTCCAAAGGCGCATCATTCCCCGCGCCGCCATCATGCGTGCCTTTGTTAAACGGTAGGAAGAAGGTGCTTTCACCTTCCAGTCGCGTGGTCATATACACTTCGTACTGACTCACCGCAAAATGTACCAACGCGCCACGCTTGAAGGTCAGTAAAGGCTCAGGCTTTTTGGTCACCGGGTCCACCGGCAAACGTGTGGTGCGATACTGACGCATCGCATTGTGTACCGCTTGTTTAAATTCCGATTTGAGTTCCAGCGTGGCAACGGGAATGCCATTGACGAACAAGACCAAATCAATACGCCATTCTTTGGCTTTAACACCGGTCTCCGCCAAATGCTCCGCCGTTGCCCACGGGCTATATGTCAGTTCCGGCACCACGCGCAAACGATTCTTTTTGTAGCGCGCCAACGTATCGGGATTCAGATCATGTTCAGGCGCAAACTGGCACAAAGAAAAACGTGTGCCACGGTCTTTCAATTCATGACGCAAGACACCCAAAGTACCAAAGGTGCGCATCTCTTTATTCGCCGCATTCGGGTCTGCTTTGTTCAACTGCTGCGCCAAGCGCTCCAAAAACTTTTGCTCAGGCTGCACCGGATACAAGGCACAAAACTTTTGCCATTGCTCGTCTTGCGTGTCTTTGACAAAGCCAATCACGTCTTCCGGATACAATGCCAATTCGCGGTTGTAGTGTTCTGCTTTACCGAGCAGCCAACCATGCGCTTGCAGCTGGCGGATCATGTCGTTTTGAAAGGTCAGTTCGTTGGCTTTGTTCATGAGTTGGCGTTATTAAGTAATGAGTCATCCAAAAATACTGGGTAAGGAGCTTTTTCCAAACATTGTTATTCAAGCCTGCGTGCTCTCGCCTGCGCAATTGCCGTACGCAGTTTATTTTCAAATTCTTCTTTGGGTGGCAATACAGTCAAATATTCAGCAACGTGGATGCCGCTCTTATCGAGTTCTAGTAATTCAATTTGTTCATGTTTTTTGCCTGTACACAAAATAATACCGATAGGCGCTAGCTCACCAGGCTCCAGCTCATATTTTTCTAGCCAGCGCAAATACAATTCCATTTGACTTTTATGAGCGTGTCGAAAGTGATCGTTTTTTAAATCGATGGCAATCAAACGTTTTAATTTTCGGTTATAGAACAAGAGATCAAGGTAGAAATCATCATTATCAATTTGCAATCGTTTTTGTCGTGCCACAAAAGTAAACCCAGCCCCCAACTCCAAAATAAACTGCTCCAATTCACGCAAAATCGCATCTTCCAGATCTTTTTCTATGTACTGATCGTTTAGCTCCAAGAAATCCAATACATAAGGATCTTTCAAAACAAATGCTGGCTCAATGCCGTCACCGTTGCGCAACTTTTGCAAAGACTGCACAATCAACTCGTCGGGCTGCTTGGACAAGGCGGTACGTTCAAACAACAAGCTTCCTACCTGTTGACGTAATACTCGTACACTCCACCCCTCGGCAGCACAAAGCTCGGCGTAGAAATCGCGCGCCAATGGCTCTTTCACATAAATCAATTCTAAAAAATGGCTCCAGCGCAATTGTCTCGACAGTGTCGAGACAATTTGCGGCTCACTAAAACTTTCCGCAAAACGCATGCAATGATGTAACTGCTGCTTACTCCAGCCTTTACCAAACGTGTGCGTCAACTGCTTCGACAATTCCAAGACAATTTGCTGACCATACTCCGCTCGTTCGCCTTGCAACACTTCATCGGCGATACGCCGTCCCACCTGCCAATACAGTAAGGTCAACTCCGCATTCACCGCCACCACCGCACGCTGTTTCGCGGCATGAATGAGTTGTTTCACTTCGGTGATGAATGCCGCATCCATCGTGGCTGGTAAATTCATGGTCTTCTCCTTAAAATCAGGCGACAAAGTTTGCACCGACGGCAAGCTGTCGATCAGCCGAGGCCCTGGCACTCCATCCCTGCGTGATGGTTTCTTACCGAATCAAGCAACGATAATGCGTCCAACTCAATTCGGTACGCAGTGCGTTCCGAATTGGAAAAGCTTGGAAAAAGGCACGCATATTACGGAGATTGCGCACATCAAAGCCTTTGCCAAACTCCTCGGTTAGACGGCTGCTTAATTGCTCAAGCTGTTGCGCACCGTATTGCGCCCGCGCCTCGCCCTGCTGTTCATCTTCCACAATTAAGCGGCCAATATGCCAATAGGTTTGCACCATGGCGCTATTCACACTGCGAGCAACTTGTTGGCGCGCTTGTTGAACTAGCGCACGAATGGCTTGTAACAAGGGGTTCTGCGGGGCGATCTGATTCATAGTGCTAACGCCCCTGTATCGTTTTCTGACGACACCGGAGGCAAAACCAGCTCGCGGTTGTCGTGTTCTGCTTTGCCGAGCAGCCAGCCATGGGCTTGTAGCTGGCGAATCATGTCGTTTTGAAAGGTGAGTTCGTTGGCTTTCCTCATGAATCAAATCTCTGAAGGATGCTTCAATCAATTAAACAGAATCAGGCAGCGATCGCAGCATCGCTGGGCGGCTGCCAATCGCGCACGTCGATTTTTCCTGTGACGGCGGCGGAGATTAGGGCTGTGCGGCGTTCATGGAGAAGATCAATTCCTTGAGCCGACCTTTCGATCAATTCATTAAATTTTTTCTTTTGAATTTCTAAATAATCTGTGATTGCTATTCTTTCCTCGATTGAAGGAGGAAACGCGATTTTTAAGTTATTCAAATTTTCCGCTGTTAACTTGGGCTGTGCAGAACCGCTTACGATAGGATTAATGTCAATGTGTTCGATTGTCTCTGCCCAGTACTCGACTAGACCGTCGTCAGGCTTCAAGATGTGTGCATGATTGTTCACCCAATATCGACCACGTACGGGAAAAGCCAAAGGAGTACTACGATTAACTAAATTAGCACCGTCTTCACCAACCAATATTGTGGGTTCGTCAAAAATAAAATCATCGATATGGTCGATTACGCCAGACGCCCCATAGTATCTATATTCGCCTTGCAAACTTCCACGTTCTTCAGCACTTAGTGGAACTCGCCTGAAGTCAAGACTCTTTAGTTTGTACTTTAGAGAACAGACTACCCAATGCGCAGGCACTTCACCCAACCACTCTATGCCGGAGTCGCGCATGGGGGCGTTGGGGTTGAGGCCTTTGGTGACGGCATGACTAATCACCGCCTGCCGTTTTTCTTTCAGCAGCTTGATCAACTCCTGCTGCTTCGCGATCAGGGTATCGATCTTGGCGGTTTCGTGGTCGAGGAAGTTGGCGATTTTTTGTGACTCATTAACCGGAATCGGTACTTCAAGTAAACCGATAAAATCCCAGCTTGCCCTGGGCATCTTTGAACCATATGTTGAAGAATCTACCTGACTAATAAATTCATCGGTAAGCGTGTAATAATTCAAAAACCGGGGACATACCTTTTTACTTTTCAAGACCAAAAATTCGGAAGAGCAGATACCAGAAAAATCTGCCATCCAAGATTTTGCCAAGTACGGCCGTAATTTCCCAAAAAGAACATCTCCGCTTGAAAATGAAGTTGACTGGCCTTCAGGCGTTACAGCTTCCTTCTCTAAATACATGCCGTTTCCTGACTCTATATTTTCGAGACCAACATATCGCTCATTCGCTCCTGCATCGACTTTACTGCCGCACAATTCTGCTGCAAATTTTAATCGTACAGAATCCCAGTCACTTGGAATATCCCCCAACCACTCAACTCCAGAATCCTTATACTCAGGATAAGCCTTATACCGACTCATACCTCGCCCTCCTGCGCCAGATTCAACATATAAAACTCATGCAACTTGGCTTGCAGTAGTTTCTTATCGGGTAGCTGGGTTTGGTATTCGGCGATCATGGCGGGAGACAGGCTGCGGCTCAAGGCATATTCGACCACTTCATCGTCTTTACTGGCGCACAGCAAGACGCCAATGGCAGGGTTTTCGTGCGGCTTTTTATGGTCGCGGTCCAGGGCTTCTAGGTAAAAGTTGAGTTTGCCTAGGTGTTCTGGTTGGAATTTATCGACCTTGAGTTCAATCGCGACCAGCGCATTTAAGCCTCGGTGAAAAAACAGCAGATCAAGCGCGAAGTCTTGTTTGCCGACTTGCACAGGGAATTCACTGCCGACAAAGCAAAAGTCGCGGCCTAGTTCTAATAAAAAATGTTTGAGCTTGGTGAGTAAGCCTTTGTGTAGGTCCGCTTCGCTGTGTTGTTCTGGCAAATTCAGAAAATCGACGATGTAGCTGTCTTTGAAAACACTCAGGGCGTCTGGGTGTAATTGTGTCACCGCCGGTGACACTTTTACCGGATTCAAAACCATTCGGGCAAACAAGGCGGTGTTAAATTGCCGCTCCAGTTCGCGCTTACTCCACCTTTCTTTAATGGCCATACGCAAATAAAACTCACGCTCTTCAGCGTGCTTGCATTGGCTGAGAATGATTAAGTTATGTGTCCACGGCAATTGTCTCACCAGTGGTGACACTATTTGATCATCTTGATAAGTTTCGTAAAATTGGCGCATACGAAACAAGTTGCGGCGAGTAAAGCCTTGTAAATTTGGCTGCGTCACCGCTAAATGTTTAGCCAAGGCATCCACCACGCCATCGCCCCATTCTGCAGCCTTGATCTTATTGCTGATGTAAGCACCGACCTGCCAGTACAAGTCAATCAATGTGGTATTGACGGCTTGATAGGCGTGCTGACGGGCGGCGGTGATCAGGTGGACGACTTCGGTGAAGTCGGGTTGCTCAGTCTTCACAGCGGTGTTTTTACTCATGAATGCACCTCTTGCAGCAGCTTCATGATTTCTGCACTGACCGCATCGAGATCGGCATCAATTTCCGCTAAATCGCGCGGTGGCTGATATTGGTAGAAATGGCGGTTGAACGGAATTTCATAACCAACGATGCCGACCTGCTGGTCTTTATCGTCCTTCTTGCTGGCGTCTATCCATGCATCGGGCACGTGCGGTTGTACTTCTTTCTTGAAGTAGGCTTCGTTGACTTCATTGACGCTGCGGCTAGGGTCAAGTGCGACGTTTTCAAAATCGCGTAAATCACCATCGGCTTTGTATTCGATGGTTTTGCCCGCATGTTCTCCCACGCCTTCAAACAGGCCGTAAACAGGATCGGCTTTGGTTTTGTGAACCTTCTTGATGACGGCTTGCGCTTCTGGGTTTTTCCAACTCACTGCGGATTCAATCGCCTTTTTGTCTTTGGCGTCGAGGCTGATATTCGCAGCTTTTGCTGCTTTGCTGACCACATCTTCGTAGCCGTTCATATCATCGCTCTGTGCTGTAGCTATCTGTGCTTGCAAGGCTTTGGCTTTGAGCATGATGGCTTTGGCGTTAGTCCACGTGCTGCGGTCTAGCAGGTCTTTGATTTGCTTTTCTTTGAGGTCGGCGAAATGGGTTTTGATGTAACGACGGATTGCTTCTTCGTGGCTGCTGAGGTCGCCATAGTGCGCGCAATCAGGCGCATCGCTCCAGATCGCGTTGGGTAGATTCGCAAACTCCGCATAAGCCCATTGCATGACGCTGTTTAAGCCACCTGATTCAAAACGCAGTGTGGCGATGCGTTCGTCTGAGAATTGGTAAGACTGGCGCAGTGGGCGTTCTATGGTGATGCGGCGATAGCCAAATTCATGCGTTTTAAAAATCTTGGCGGCGAAGGTTTTTGCGGCCTCTGTTTTCGGGTTAGCCGATTGGCGACCGCGATTACTCTTGGCTTCTGCGGGTTTATCAAGCTCTCGCGCATCCACTACTTCAAAATTGCCGAAGCATTTGGTGATGGTGGCGATGTCGTCGCTACTCATTTCATTGCGCTTACTACCCAAAGATTTACGCATTTTGCCGCAGAGGTTGCTGCCATTAATCAACTGCACCTGACCTTTGCGTTCTTGCGCTTTTTTATTCGACAGCACCCAGACATAGGTTGCGATGCCGGTGTTGTAGAACATATCGGTCGGCAAGGCGACGATGGCTTCGAGTAAATCGGCTTCTAAAATGTAGCGACGAATTTCTGATTCACCCGAACCTGCGCCGCCTGTGAACAAAGGCGAGCCATTGAGAATAATGCCGATGCGACCACCACCATCTTTGGCATCGCGCAATTTGCTGATGAGGTGCAGCAGGAACAATAAAGAGCCATCGGACACCCTTGGCAAACCAGCCCCGAAGCGTCCGTCGAAGCCTTTCTCTGTATGTTCCCTAACGATATCGTCTTCAATTTTTTTCCAATCGACACCGAAAGGCGGATTAGAGAGCATGTAGTCAAACTTGGTAGCGTGAAGCTGATCGTTGGAGAGCGTATTGCCGAGCTTAATATTGCCAACTTCTTGGCCTTTGATCAGCATATCGGCTTTACAGATCGCGTAGCTTTCGGGGTTCAATTCCTGACCGTAAGCGCGCATCACGGCATTAGGGTTGAGCTCATGCACATATTCCATGCCCGCTGACAAAAAGCCGCCTGTACCCGCTGTCGGGTCGTAAATAGTGCGGATAATGCCGGACTTGGTCAGCGCTTCGTCGTCTTCCATAAACACCAGCGACGTCGTCAAGCGCACGATGTCTCGCGGAGTAAAGTGCTCACCGGCAGTTTCGTTCGAGCCTTCAGCGAAGCGGCGGATCAATTCTTCAAACACCAAGCCCATGTCGTGATTAGAGACGGCTTTGGGCGTTAAATCCACAGTGCGAATCTTTTGCACAACTTTGTAGAGCAAATTGGCGTCGTTCAATTGGCCGATAAATTCGGCGAAGTTGAAGTATTCAAATATTTCACGCGCATCTTTGGAGAAGCTTTGAATATAGCTTTCTAAGTTGGCCTTGATACCGCTCTCACCTAGTTTCGAGAGATCCATCTTGGAGGTGTTATAAAAACTCAGTTGATGCTCGCCCACTTTGGTGGCGCGCAAGAGCAATTTTTCTTGCGCTTCTTCTGGCAAATTCATCGCCTGCACTTTTTCGTATTCGGCCAGTACCGCGTCTTTCGTCGCTTCCAACACGCACTCTAAGCGGCGCAATAAGCAAAACGGCAAGATGATGCGGCCATATTGACTTTGTTTGAAATCTCCACGAAGAAGGTCGGCGATGGCCCATGAATCTGAGGCAAGGTTGTTTGAAGTTTGAGTCATTATTCGGCTAAGATTGCTACGGGAAAATGCTGGATACACATCATTTTTTATTGATGTCAGTGATGGCAACGATGGGTCACTATGCTCTTTTGTAATAAATGTGATAATAACCCATGCACCACACAAAACCCATAGCCAATAATAAGTGCCCTCTCCCTTTACTCACTGGCGATAAATGATTTACGTCTTTGGCTCGTGCCTTTTGGTCGCAGCGTAAAAGTGTCCGGGCAAAATTGCGGCTGATGATGAAGCGTATTTTGCGGAAATACAAATATTCGCCGGATCAACAAGAAGACGCCATTCAAACTGTCTTGCAACAGGCGGAAAGTCTAAGTGCTGAATGGAGTTAACATTAGTCCGCGCATTCACAAGGACATAAAAGAGGCGGGCATTTATTGCAGTGAGAATCGCGTTGCGACAATAATCAAAGAAATAATGCCGCCATGAGTCAAAACCTCCATCATCAGGAAAACGATGCCGTGCCCACCGATCCGGATAACATACAGCGACTTGCCCCGGGCCGGTCTGAGTCCCAGAACCATTCGCCCATTGACCGGATACTGCAGCGCGCTGGCCGGCATCATTTCGCCTTTTTCCGTGCTTACCTTGAAGGCCTCGATCAATATGAGATGGCCAAGCGTTATTTAGAAAATGCCACCACGACCAGGATATCGAGTAAAGAAATTGTCACCACATTGCAATGGATTCGAAAGGATCTGTCTGTTATCGCGAAGCGGCACGGTAAATTCGCGTATGCCCGCATTATTAATATTGAACCAGAGCAATTAAAGCCAGTCTCGACTGTCGAAGTTCCCTCTCTGGAGGCGTATCGTGAAGAACGCGATCCATACGAGATGTATTCCGAAGCGGATTTGATCGAGCTATTCGAAGAAGAATATGGTGATGTCCAGCCGGATCCACGCCAAAAAAGAAAAGCGAGCCTCTTAAAAAAGCAGAATGAAGCATTGAACTGGCTGGAAGCCAAAGTAGCGATTGCCCCGCACCTCAATGATCCGGTCGGTGCCTGGATTATTCCGGCAGTGGCGCAGCGGCTGATCGCCGCGCAGATTGATACCGTGGGGGACCTCTTGAATACGATTAACCTGAAGGGACGCCTCTGGTACCGGAACTTGAATCAGGTCGGTGAAGTGACCGCGGCTCGCTTGGTGAAATGGCTGCAGCTGTATGAAAAAGATCTAGGACAATCGGTCAGTACATTCGCCATGGTCAAGCACCGTGACCTCGATGTCGCAGCGATGGAAGCCAGTCGTCCCAAAGAGTTTGGTATCGTGCCTTTAGAGTATTTCCAGCCCCATCCTTATCTGGACGGCAGCGTGGGAGAAAACCGTGCGGAACGCAATCGCAGTGGCGTCAATAATGACTATGATGCGATTCAGTCCTGGCTCAAACTCGTTGAAGACAATGCCAACACCTACCGCAATTACAGAAAAGAAGCCGAACGTTTTCTGCTGTGGTCTGTCTTAGAACGCGGTAAAGCCCTCTCCTCCCTGATGGCTGACGATTGCATCGCGTATAAAAGCTTCTTAAACGACCTGGGCCGACTCACACCCGAAGCATGGTCAAGCAAATACTGTATTCCACAACAGGACTGGCTTGGAAAGCGACATACCGTCCGCTGGAGCCCGCTGTGGCGTCCGTTTGAGAATCCGGTGCGCGCGAAGAAAGCCCTGCCCTCTAAAATTCTGAAACAATTCGATGGCCAGCCTCCGGATCTCTCCGTCGAAAAGACAGGCGTGCTCTCCGTCGCATCGCAGAAACAGGCAATCACGATCGTCAAAATGCTGTGCGAAACACTGGTGCGTCAACGCTACCTTGACAGCAATCCCTTTGAGACGGTAAAGGCCAGCAAGTTTGGCGTGTTTAAGTCGGATGCAACCAGGTCATTCACACAGCAACAATGGGATTTCTTAATCCAGCACCTTGAGACATACGAAAAAAATAGCCGATATTTCAGGCTACGTTTCATGTTGACATTAGCGTATGAAACGGGCATGCGACTATCAGAAATGGCGTCCGCCCGGGCCGGGGACATCCAGAGTTTTCCTCTGTCTGGTTCGTCAGAGATGGGCTATCAACTCCACGTCATCGGCAAAGGATCTAAACCGCGTGATGTCGCTTTGAGTCACAACGTTATTCAAGAATTGAACACCTATCTTGCTCATCGTGGAATGACTTCGTATCAAGACGTGCCACCGGAAACCCCTTTAATCGATGTGGTGCCCGGCTTCACTTTGTACGAAACGGGTGAAAATGGAGAGAAATCGACCGAATTGAGAAAGCCGGAACGCACACTTTCATCGCGCAGGATTTTCGATATCCTCAAAGCGTTCTTTGTTGAGGCTGCGTACTGTATGGCGAAAGAATCGAAGGAAGACGCAAGGCACATGCACCGGGCCAGTACACACTGGTTACGTCACACCTGTGGTTCTCATGCAATTGCCAATGGGGTACCTGTTCAGATTATTCAGGATCAATTCGGCCATGCATCGATCGACACTACGACGATTTACGTGACGACGGAGCGGGATAACAAATTCAAGGCATTCAACCAGTTTTCTGAAACGGTCAAAAATAAGTGATCTGATCAACTCTCCCCTGCTGCAACGCTGAAAGCCGTTTGAGCAGGGATTTCACGGGCGCAGTACCAGTGCCGTGCGTTCCTCAATATGCGTGAAACAGAAGTCCGGCCTGAATTGTGCCATTCTCGACCAAGGCTGGAGAGAGTTCAGGAGGCAACTCGACTACGAGGTGACGTGGAACGGCGGCATGCTTCTGGCCGTGCCGGCACACAATACCAGTCGCACTTGCCCGTGCTGCGTTCATGTATCGAAAGACAATCGGCAAACACAAGCGAAATTCTTGTGCATCGATTGCGGTTACGAAAATCACGCCGCTGCAGTCGGGCAGCTCGATGAAGCAGGAACCCACCGAAGCGACTGCGCAAATTACTGCGTAGCGCCGTAGGAGTCCCTTCCTTCAGGGAGGGGAGGATGTCAAAATAGAAAATATTAAATTATAATCATCGCTATTGTTATTATTTTATAAATCAGGGGAATGTTTTGTCTAAGAAATTATTGGCAACTGTAACCACCTGCGTCGTACTTCTATCAGCTTGCTTGATTCCAGAATCGTTCAAGGCAAAGGCCGAGTTTGACAAGAATGGAAATTACACGTTTAGCTACGAGGGAACGGTAATGCAGGCCTTAGCTGCTGCAGAAGAAAGGCGGACTGGTTCTCTGCGAGCAAAGGATGAGGAAATGCTAAAGGCAGACGTTGACAAGATGAAGAGTAATCAAACGGTCCAGTCGGCTGACTATCTAGGACATGGTCGCTATCAGTTAAAACTCTCAGCGAAGAAAAAAGCCGGTGAAAACCTAAAAATGATGGATTTCTTCTCTGTCACTTATGCAAACGATGGGATCATCACTATTTCTTCTCCAAAGCTAACCACAAAAGATGTACAGGAATTATCCAAACTTGGGATTAAGATAGATGGGACATTGGAAGTCAGTCTTCCAAGAAATGCGACTGTGATTTCTCACAATACTACCAGCCAACCAAAATTCTTCGGTCTTTTAGGTGATTATTCGTGGAAAATTGGCTCTCTGGATCAACGCCCAGAAATGAAAATAAAGCTAAATTGATTCAAAAAATGCTTACTAAATCGAGTGTGATGATTTTTTTTTCGCCTCAAGCTCTGCCAGCAATTTATATTCTTGTTTGATACCCTTGTAAGCACCAATGATAGGAGCAAACATACCTCGAGGTGTTTCTTTCGCAGCAATCAGGATTTGTTGAATAACGCGTTTCATCTCAAAATCTCCTACAAATATTGACGCATTCCGTGCAAATACTTTACCACGAACACAAAAAATGTATGAGTGTTGCTGAAAATTTAGTCTTTGCGCTTCACTAGCATGGTGATAATGCACGACTTCGCCTCATTCAGCACGACCACCCTGTCCGTACTACATCGAGGTATTGCCGCACGGTACCCCCCCATTTTTAGCAGGCGCTAAAAGTAGAGACTATGCGGCCAAGGCCAATTTCTGTATCGGCGTGATGCTGACCTGCCCCCCCCCAAATTAGTACGAAACCAATTTAGAGCCCACATTAATAAACTGTCTATAAATTGATTCGGCGTTAGATGGCCTATCCAGCTTTACTGTCGTTGCTCATTAAATTTCTAACGCCACTCATCTCTCGTTTCGCCTGCGTAGCGCAGAGAAACGAGCTCGGGAACAAAACATGAAAACTCTGATTCCACTGATCAATATTTAGGAAGAACTCGTTGACAATATCAGCCATCAGGCGGATGGTTTCGATCCCGAACTGCTCCTGGAAGTTCTTCTTCTGACGGATGGAGATTTTTCCGAGCCAGTCGATGTTGAAACACTACTCACACAACTTGCAGACAAAGAGTTGTCGTAAGTCAGGGCGGGGATCTCGCCAAATCCCTCACCCTTCCGAGTCAATTTACCGCTTCACTTATGAATGCGCCGCATCTTTCTCTCACAACCTTCAGACTGGGTGTTGAGTAAAATAGTTGTCGTCGGTAAGCTCGAAAAACAACTCACCGTCGGGGCTGACATCTTGCGGCGCTGGATTCCAGAAAGTCACTGTCTCAGCCGCGTCGGTGACCAGCGAATGTAAAAAGGGCGACTTTTCCATCGCGGCCAGCAATTCTTCCTTTAATACGCCCGGCAAACAAAGTGGCGCCAGGTTGAGCTTGTCCTCGATCGACGACATGCTCATGTCGCGCACCCGATCGTTGACGAACTGCTGCAGATGAAGGACATCGGTGTGCAGTTTCGCGTCCTGGCTCGTCAATTGCATGATCGCCGGTGGTGCTTTGCACCGCAACTCGCAGACAAGATAAGCTGCTCGGTCCGCTCCGCCAGCCACAGCATATTGCAAGGCAAGCTGCGGTGTTGGGCTGGCGTAGACTGAGTGGCGGCGCGATGGCTTGTCCGATGGCCGGGCGAACTCCAGCAGATTATCGACGAGATAGGGGATATTACTGGGTAAACGCCTTCCTGGATTGCGCCGGATTATTTTGCCTTCTTCGTAAAGTTGACGCGCGACGGCTCTGTAAAGTTTCAAATTAAAACTCCCATGATTGAATTGTTCTGAGACTTGACGGGATTGTCATTTCTTACACTCTGACAACACCTTGATTTTATTAAGAAAGTTCAGCCACCAGACATCGCTCTGCCGTGACTGATAACACCAACTCTGCCGCCATTTGTGCCCGCGTTAGCGCAACAAACAGCTTGCGCCGCGCCGTGTCGTCAAGCTCGGCGAAATCGAACTCCGTGATGACGACCGCGGGCACACTCTGTCCTTTGTACCGATACACGGATTCGACCAGCAGATTTCCCGAGCTCCAGCACGGCTCGCCATTACTGTCGTATTCGCCGGTGAAATGCCTAATGGAGTAAGGACCCAGCGTCGTCTTCCTGGTCATAACTGACTTTTCGCGTCCGCGTCCGCTCACGACGACGATATCCTGCAGGGAAAATCCACGTCCCAGCAGGTTTTGCACTGCGGCGATCGTAGCGTCCACCAGTTGCTCGTCCGAGCTATAAGTCTGGATGCCGGGCACATGGCCTTTGTACGGATTCATGCTCCGAACGGGCGGACTGACCAGCGCTAGTGCATTGATCAGGTCGCAGATCATGCGGGGGCTGCGGAAATTGTCGCGGCAATCGATGGTGACGGCGTCGCCAATCTCGAATTCGCGCTGCTGGTAAAGGCGCTGGTCGCGGTCTTCTAGTACATACAGTTGTCCGCCGGGCTTAAGGCGGCTGCACAGGCTTGCCACCCAGTCTGCGTCGAAGTCCTGGGCCTCATCGATGATCAGCAGGTCGAGAGAAGGCGCAAAGTTCGAGCTGGCGTTGAGGTAGGCCTGAGTCACGGCCTCGAATCCCTCTGCGTTGAAGACCGGCTCTCCATTAGTGCGGCGGTAATGGTCAACGCACAGTTCGTGATAGTTGAGCACTTCCACGCGGGCTGTGGCGATGTGGCGGACATGGTCTGCAAGGCTACGGTTGTAGCAAACGTAACTGGCATGCTTACCAGCCGCGGCAGCGTTCTCCAGCAGTTGCAGGGCGAGCTGGGTCTTGCCCGAACCAGCAGTGGCCTGTATACGAAAGGCGCCTGACGGCGAACCAATGCGCGGCACCCAAGTAGCAAGGCCATCGGCCAAGTGCCGCACAGTTCCCTGCAACTGATCGCGCAGCACATCGACTGTCGGGACTGCGCGGAACTGGTTGAGCAGCAGGCGGCGCAATGCAGGACGGTCGACCTGGCTGTGTACCGCTCCCAGCCAGCTACACACGGTCGACACCATCTCCGGATAGCGGGGCGCGTCGATGATGCGCTCACGCGGAATAGACACCACCTGGCTGTCACCCAGATCGTAATCGGGTAGCACCAAGCAGCACAGCAATGGTGTTTCGAGCTTGGCTTCACGCAAGCGATGCAGGATTGCACTACGCTGGTACTTGCCTTGGCGCGCCACATCGCTGATGCCATCGGCGTAGATCTTAAAGATCTCGCCATCGCGCAGGAGCACGGGACCGGCCTTGATTTCCAGTAGTAGCAGGCAGCCATCTGGCGCTAGTACGATCAGGTCGATCTCGCCATAACTGTCTCGGTCATCGTGAACCGAGTGGAGCTCGACGCCGTGAAAGACTTCGAATCCTGCCGGCATGTAGTCGCGCAGACGCTCCAGCACTTCTAACTCGCGGTAACGTCCGGCGTCGGTGCGTAGGGGAGGGAGATTACTGGGAGTGAGGTCGGCCATGAATGCTGAATAAAAAATGCAATATTTTCCATTATCAACATATTCACTTACCGATTGCAACTATCGATTGCACGCTGGAGAAAAAACAACTTGAAGTGCAAGGTGGTCAGCAGCTAAATGCCAGCCGCCCTATCGCAGGCGATGCTCATGGCATCAACGCCACTGTGCTCGCATTCAATCTCGGTCGAGCAGCGTGGTCAATAAATTGCCTGTCCATCTGCAAACACCTATTGTTTTTTTTTCACCAATCAAAATGAATCAGACATTTAATTATCGTTTTTTATGCAGTGGTCAACCAATGTCTTTATACGTATTGCAGCGTTTGCATGGCTTTCTGCATTTTCTCAATGAATACAGTAGACTCACCATGCGTCATGATTAACTCATGCGTCGCCCTAGTCATTGCAACGTAAATTAAGCGCGCCTCGTCTTGTAAATCTTCCTCAGAAAAAGTGCCTGATCCAAGTCCAGGAATACAAACCATCGGAAATTCAAGTCCCTTACTACTATGCATTGTGATCAGCTTTACGCTGTTTTTCTCGGGATTAAACGGGTTACTTCTACCCATTTGTGACTCATATGGAATATTTCTTCGCTTCAACCTATCTATGAGCATGTTACCGATGTAATAGTGCCTGCAAATAATGGCAATATCGTTCCATGCAGTTCCTGTTTTGTTCGCTTCAATCAACCTCTCTGCAAGATAGTCTGCTTCTTCAATTAACGATGGAAGTTTGATCAACAACGGCTTTGGCCCCCTGCGCCCCGTGCTCATTGGTAGAAGCGTGGGAGCTTGATCGTCTTCTGCATCATTTTCCGATAGTAAGTCATCTGCAAATGCCCGTGCCACAGATAAAATTTCAGCTGTATTTCTATAATTTAGCTTAAGTATGGTGGTCCGCCCCTTAGCCTGCACACCAACGCTTGAGAAAGAAAATCGTAGTTTTTTCTTTTTAGAGTAAATTGATTGAGCATCATCGTAGAGCACAAGTAAGGAATTCGACTCTGGGTGAATCATTTGTACAATCAGCTTGAACCACTCAGGCTTGAAATCATGACCCTCATCGATTAATACCGCATCATATTGCGCGGACGGGATGAGTTTATTGTCGACCGATTTTATGAGCCTTTCAACGCATGCTTCAAAAAAGTCGGTTTTGTTTTCGTTCTGAGGTGGTGTTCCAACGTGATACGCATTCAGTTGGCGAACGCACCAAGCGTGGAAGTTAACCACGCTAACCTTGTGCTGTAATCCTTTTAGCCTAATAGTGCTGCCAAGTTTTGTAGCTAAGGTCTTGTTATAGCAAAGAACCAAAATCGGACGTTGACATAGTTTCGCAAGGTGTTCTGCTCGATAGCCTAATATCATTGTTTTTCCTGATCCTGCTACTCCATGTATGACCCGATGACCTTCGCCAAGGCTGCGAGCCAACTGCTCCTGCTGCAGATCCATCACTTGTAATAAGTCAGGAATCTCAGTCATCTTTTGCCCCGTAACTTCAAACATATCTTGCTGGGCGTCGATTCGGATCTCTGGAAACATGTGCCAACGAATACGGTCAATTTGAGGTAGCGAGAGTTTTCTGGTGAATTTGATTGGAAACATTTCCCAAAGGCGATTTTGAAATGTCTCAGCATCAACGCTCTCTGTCATTTCATCCTGACAAATGACAAGATGGGGCGGAACGACTTCGCAGATATCGGTACTGTCGAATTGCTTGCGACTGATATTGGTCAATACAACACCGTGTCCGTATGGAAAAGCAATTTTCCCTTTTAACGATCCACTTGGCCATATTAGCTGTGGGTCTCGTTCTAATAGGTTTGTGACTGCAAGCATGTATTGACGAGCTTGCACTAGCGGATTCAAAACATGCTTTAGTCCTTGACTGGTGAGGATGCTGGCATTTTGTTTATCGATACTCTGTATGGTATCGAGTTTCCAGTCTTTTATTTCTAGCACTAACAATCCGCGACTAGGATGAAAGACGATAAAATCTGGGTGTTTGGTTTTTTCCCCAATGGAGACGTCATACCAGCACAGGTAATCAGCCTCCAATTTTTCTTCAAGCCGGAACGCAAATCGTCGTTCGCCTGGTGTCATTCTGGAGGAACATGAACCTATCGCAGGAATAAGAGTTGCCATAAAAAAGCTTTCATTCAGACAGACCATATTACACGTGTAATTATAAAATTAACACTTTTTGGAAATGTTATTCGAACAAGTGTGTATCAAGAATGGAAAGACATTTTTGTTCGCATTTAATATGTCAATTTATTGCATGTGACGTATCGAGCATTTCCGTTTGATAGCATTTCGCCGTCTTATAAAGAAAAGTATTTAATAGTATGGAGTGTATTACAGATGATATATTCGGTGACTTATGAAAATGCTGAAAAAGGCCGTATTCTGCGCAGATATTGTATTTATCGTTCGGTGAGTAATTTAATCTAGCTACCTGGCGATAAGGGAGATAGCAAAATGAAAGAATTTTGGGATGGTTTTATTTCTGCGGCAAAAGAAACTCCTCGCGGTTTTTTTTCGCCTTTAATTGCTGTTTGGAGACTTCTCTGTGGCGTCACCGATTCAGTTTTGAATAAAACTGATCACAAAATTTCCTGACTTCGGTAGTAGAACAAATGTCGAAATTCACTTAAATCTGAATTTTGTTCATCTGACACTGAAATTTTGGTGTAGTGGTCAACCCATCCCGGACACTACGTTAAGTTTTTCTTCAGTGACGGCCGGTGCCAGTCCTTGATTGAACTGATGTGGCCGTATCCAGTTATACCGGTGCATCAGGCCTTGGCCAGAATGTTGTCTGGCAATGTGTCCGACTTGTTCGTGGTACGGCAATACCTCGATGCTATTCGGACAGGATGAATGATCCAATGGTGTGCATTCACTAGAAGCCAGAATAGTGCAGGAGATAACGCACTATAAATCTTTAATTTTGTTGCAAAGTGCGTCAAATTCCGCTTTCACTGCTTGCCTGAAATCTTCCCGAGAGGGGCGGTTGTTCTCATCCGAAAAAATATCTTTCAACTCCAAGCTTCTCGTATCCATCATCGCCACCGCATATTCCAAAAAGCTGTTATCGCCTTCTGGCGGCCTCAGTCCATGTCCGGCCCACGCTGCAATGGTGCGAGATTTGATGGATTTTTGTGGTCATCCATACTTAACTACTTCAGACACAGGTGTCAGATAAAAGTAAAAATAACTTGTAACGCGTAGAGTTCTTAAGACTTAGTTTCTTAGAATTCCAAAAAACTCAAAATTTAACATCTCATTGAACAATTTATAGGATTTAATCCTTCATCTCACCTTTTTGGCAATTGAGGGCTCTGTGGCAATAACCGATATTTTTATCGTTAGAACACTCGAGTGAACTGAAGTGGGATACTTTGTCTTCCCAAATTGGGTGAGTTTTACTTCAATAGATGAACTCCGATAAAAAGGGACGAAATGTATTTCAACAGAAAAATTCAGAGTTAGCTGAACAAAATTCAGAGTTAAGTGAATTTCGAAATTAAGTGTTTGATTTTCAATGGAAAAGAGACCCTGCGACATTTACCTCGGAAAAAGTATAGCTCAAAAATGAACTAATTTTACTATGTTGATTATTAGGATAATCAACTTGATTTTAAAGTAAAAAATAGGAGGGCAGCCAAATTTCTGAGTGGAAGAGATGATTAACGAGAGAAACTATTGTTTTTTCACACCCCTGGCAAATTTCTGCAAACAGCCTATTGTTTTTTCACACCTCAGGCTAATTTCTGCAAACAGCCTATTGTTTTTTCGCACCGATAGGCACAGCTTCGTCGTTAAACACCATGTATTTCTCGATGATTTCTGCATAAATCTATTGTTATTTATCGCCGGAATATATGCGACATCACTTAGGATTGCGATTTCTATAACTTTCTCGATGATTTCTGCATAAACCTATTGTTTTTTATCACCTCAAATCGTCGCTGGACATCGAAAGGACTGGGTTTTTACTGCCCTTTCAGCAATTTCTGCAAATTCCTATTGTTGTTTATCACCTCAAAACTCTAGTAATACTGAGCTGGCTGTAGTAGCCCAGTATGTAATCCAGTATTTTCCGCTCAGCTTGCGCAAAAGAGCTGTAGCCAATCTCTGGCACCCATTCCGTTTTCAAGCTTCTGAAGAAACGCTCTATCGGGCTATTGTCCCAGCAATTACCTCGTCGACTCATGCTTTGCTGAATTTGGCATCGCCATAATAATTGCCTGAACTTTACGCTGCTGTAATGGCTGCCCTGGTCAGAATGGAACATCACTCCTTCAGGTCGACCTCTGCTTTCAAATGCATGAATGAGCGCTTTGCAGGTTAAATCACTATCGGGCGAGAGCGACATGGCCCAGCCAATTGGCTTTCTGGCAAATAAATCCATCACCACCGCCAGATACACCCAACGGTTGCCCACCCAAATATACGTTACATCGCCGCACCAAACCTGATTGAGTTGAACAACTGCAAACTGACGCGCCAACAAATTAGGTACTTCAATGCGCTCACGCCCAGTCTTTTTGTACGCATGACTCGGCTGCTGGCAACTCGTAAACCCTAGCTGCTTCATGTACTTGGCTGCCAGATAGCGACTCATTTGGATGCCTTGCGCACTGGCCATCGTGGCAATACTGCGTGAGCCTGCAGAACCATTGCTGGCGTTAAACAATTCGCGCACTTTACTTAAACGCTGCACCTGCTCTGGCCTGATTGGCTTAGTGCGTTTCCAGGCTTTAAAGCTGCTTCGATGGACTTCAAACGTACGGCACAACTGTGCCACAGCGTAGCTCTCTTTGAGCTGAGCAATTATCTTAAATTGTTCAGCGAGTCCGACATCAAGAGAGCGGTAGCCTTTTTTAATATTTCTTTCTCCAGCTCGACCTGCTTCAGACGTTTTTCTAATTCACGAATTCTGAGTTGGTCCGGCGTCATCGGTGTCGCTTTGGGCGTTACTCCAGCATGCTCTTTACGTAATTGCCGAACCCACTTATCCATGGTCGATTTGCCCACATTCATTGCTTGAGCGGCTTTGACAACGGAATAGCCTTGATTCAGTACAAGCTGCGCACATTCGAGACGGAATTCAGGACTGAATGTTGGTCGTGTTTTTTTATTCATCATGTCACCTAATTGCTTACGAGGTGCAGCATAACACCTCTAATCAGGTGGCCAAATTCAGTATGCCACTACAATGGGAGACTTCGATTACGAATTGCGAGCAGGAAAACCATAGGTCATCTAGCAGCTGTAAATGCATTCAAACATAATTTCGCACAAAGGCGATAGGCAAAAAAAGCCACCGCGCCTCGCGCTAGGTGGCTTTTTCAATCAAGTGAATTATCGGTGCCGTGCTACCCTCCTAATTTGGAGAGCTGGTCAATGCTACCAAATAGGCAGCACATAATCTGAATAGGCAAGTTAGAAAGAGAAGCCTTTCTTCTTGGATAACGCAATGATACTTTCCCCTTGTCGCTTTATCTGATCCACAATAACCTCTAACTCTTGGTGAACTTGAGACATCTCTTGACGCGTTAACATATCGAGCCGCTTCTCAATAGCCTTAAATGAAGTCGCTTGGTTCTCGTTGATTCCCTTTAACAAGCCAATTGCACTTGCCATGATTTTACAGGTCGTTTCTGCGCTTTCTCTCACTTCCAACGCTGTGTTTGCTACGAGCTTCTCCATTACTTCTAATCTGGGAATAAGCGCTGAACTCAAGGCCGTTACAGATGTATCAACCTTTTCTTGCAATGCCCTACTTTGCTCCAACTCCAACAACAGACGCGAAATAACAGCATCGTTCGCGCTTCTAAACTGATCAACAACGTTTTCAACATCACGCACCGACTCACGAAACTTCATTAGGTCATCTCGACTACCAGAAATATCAGCCGTTAATGCGTCAATCGACCTCCCGACATCTGAACGTTCGATTCTTTCAATCACAGAAGGGATGCCATCCTTTAGCGCATCAACTTTACCTCCTGCCTCTATGATTTTTTTTCCAACTTCTTCCGCCTTTGTTACTACTAGCTTTAATGCGTCAGGAATCATAGAAACTTGTGAGGCTACATTTCCTACCGACTCAGTTAAACCGCGTAACGTAGTCGAAAGCCCTTGCTGCTCCGCAAGGGTCACCTTAAGTGCTTCAAGTTGCTCAGCTGCTTCCACCAAAATTTGCACTTCGTTTTCCAAAATGTATCCTTACTATTAAATTAGCATCTCTGGCAATCCCTGGTTTGCCTTTGAAAGCATTTCATTAACAATGCTCATCGTTGCAACTGGATCCTTGCCAATATGCAATAGAGCGAATCGTGCACCGAAGTGTCTGTAGCACCAAGCACCATAAACAACCTTCAAATAAACAGCCAATTCAACATCAAAATTACTACAAGCAGTGAGAGCATCCTCTGCCGCGTCAGCTGCTGAATCAGGAGATAATTCCGTAAGAATCTTCAGGCTGGCTTCAAACTCTTCCCTCGATCGCTCTTTTTCTACAAATGAAGGATTCCGTCGGGAAATCGCACTTAGAAATAAGAGTCCCGGATGTGTTGGATAACTTTCAAGCACCCTTGATACCGCGCCATGCAGCTCGTCAACTTCAACAGGCGCCTCCACTGAACTTGAAATTTTTTCCCAATTCAGCGCATCCTCTCCACCTTTCGCAATCTGCTCTAACTCGTGCGTAAATTTATCACTTGCTTGCAAGTAAAAAAGAAGTTTTTTCCGTGCTTCTTCGATATTCGTAACACCTTCACGCGCAAGCTCCAACATTGACCGAGTAGAAGTTCGACGACGACGTTCAATTTGCGAATAGAGATAACGAACGATAGCAGTCATCACAGACTTTTCTACTTCATGGTGGGTAACAGAGGAAAGTAGCTCCTGCACCAATGGTCCAACTCTTCGAGTCTCATATCTTTTTACGTAGGCTTCGAATTTATTCAAGAAGTATTCTTTATAGGCGTCCAAATCTTCTCTTGCCTCGCGCCAATCTTTTGAAACAGCTATATCGAACGTTTTTGAATTGAAATCTTTTGTATAGTCCGAGACTACTCCGAGGTGAATTAGCCGAACAAGGGAATATTCAAGCGTAGCCTGCGCATTCCACGTCTTATTTGCTTTGTCAGAGCTGTATCCTAGGACGACCGATTTGCTAGCGTCTACCAATTTTTTAAGTGAAGACAGAGCTTTTATGGCGGCATTAACTTCTTCGTCTACGCCGGCAAAGCGAGCAGAATGAAAGTAAAACATAGTTATGAAATCGCCGACTGGAGCATGCCTTGGAATGGCATGATATATTTTTTTCGCCTGTTCAATTTCTGTCTGCGGCGACAGAATAATGTCTGTTTTCTCAGCTAGTTCATCAGAAAATAGCATAAGCGCGACTGCCGGCTTCCTGTCACGCGCAGCACGCCCAACCTCCTGGTAGTAAGCCTCCGGTGACGGTGGTGCTAAATAATGAATCACTTTACGAATTGATGGTTTGTCAATTCCCATTCCAAAAGCTGATGTCGCTACGAGAATCTTGAAGCTATTTTTATCGCGAAGGCTAATAAAATCCCTTTGCACTTGCGATTTTTGTTTATCCCAATCACTAGCCGTAACAACATTAAGCATAGCCTTAGGTCGTTCACCTGAATATACCCTAATTCCATCGCCTACTTTTAGTTGAAGCGTCTTCGCCAAATTATTAGCAATTTCAAGCACACCGTATGAACCGTTCACATGTCTTGTAAACACCAACATACCGTCGGTGGCCTCTCGGAATTCATCGAGAAAATTAGCCGCTGCTTCGCCGAGCGCAACTGATTTTTCGGACAACGGAATTTTCTTAAATTGCAATTCCAATTCTGGTCGGTCGAGTCTCTTGGCCCGGATAACTGCGGCAGATTCAGAAATACCTAACTCACGACAAACGTCATCCAACACGATGCTTGACGCAGTTCCTGTTAATGCAACAACCGGCGCAGAATTGTTTAATCGTGCAGTCCTATCGCGAACTATGCGACTCAGGCTGAGGTATGAAGGTCGGAAATCATGTCCCCACTCGCTAACGCAATGACACTCGTCTACAACAACTTGAGCAATTGGTCCGAAGTTAGACTGGTAATCGCTTAATAAACTCCGGAAGTTAGCCATGAGGAAGCGCTCAGGGGCAACTTGTAGCATTCGCATGCTACCCGATATAAACCTAACTTCTTGACGCTTCCTTTCGTCGGTATTAAGAGCACTTGAGATAAAGCCACAGTTATCAACTCCATCTACTTTTAGGCGTTCATATTGGTCTTGCAACAGCGACTTTAACGGAGCCACATATAGAGTTGCGCCCGGTAAAAGCAATGATGCTAGCTGATAGGTAAGGCTTTTTCCTCCTCCGGTTGGAAGCAAACCAACAGCGTCCTGCCCCATCAAAATTCGACTTAATATTTCGTACTGCCCCTCTCTCAGTTCACTCTTTCGAAAGAAGTCTTGTGCAAATGACTGAAGTAGTTCTTGCTCAGGTGGTAAAGGTAAATATCCCCTTGAATGAAAAATCAATCTGGGCTCCTCGACATCCCGATTCATCGGTCGCGAGAACGCGTTAAACTGATTATTCAATGAACCTTCGAAGTACGGATTTGTGCAAGAGATAGCGATACACAAATCTATACCATCACAAATTGAAGTAACTAATTCGATGTGGGGAAGGTCCGCGAGGCCGTACAAACCCCGCATTCGACCGAACCATCCAATGAAATCGCGAACCGCTAACTCCGCAACATCTGTCTCCGCTTCCTCAACATATATTTTCCATGGACGATCCGAATTCAGTACACCTTGCTTTATAGCGACCAGCAGCAAAAATTGGATACGCGCTATGATAGTAGCGCCCCAAACGGAACTCATGACCTCTACGTCTCTCCGAGCAGCGGTACTGATGTCTGTTGCCCATATTCCACCTTCAACCGAACGTAAAAGCTCTTTTAGCTTTAGTCGAAGAGCATGAATATCTCTCATTTCTGAGACTGGAACCCGCCAGATCTTCCACTGGCATTTTTTAATTGCAGCATCGCGGGCGTGGTCTAGTTGCCTTTGCGCCTCTTGCTCGTAGTGCTGCCTCCCATCGATTTCGATTACTAACCTAAGACCGCGCCCGGTATCAATTGAGAAATCCGTCCGTTGGCGTATGAAGAATGAACTCTCTACACCTAAGTCGCTGAGGTTACTTTGGAACTGGAGATAATCCAAAAGCGGAAACCCCAAAACCGGGACTAGAACTTCGTCAAAAAATTGCCGCTCGGCTGAACTTCCCTCTACTCCCGTATTTTTTTCTGCCATGACCCACATATGGTCAATTGCACTAGGCTCAACTTCACTTTGGAGTCTGCCAGACGTAAGAGTGAGTTTTAGTCTTTCGGCTTGAATTTCTTTAGGTTCAAAACCAAGGAGGCCGGAGCGGCTAGGATAATCACTAAATTGGCACAAACCAGATTTTTGCATTCGATGTGCAATGTCCTGCTCCACCATCCAGCTACACGGTGTCCAAGCGCCTCTCTGTAGAAGACCTAGCCCTAATTCGATAACCGTCAACTCGGTACCACTTGGGAGTGACGATGAGAGACCAGCAGGATTGATCACACCCCATTGGTGACTGGAGGAGAATTCCCTGAGAGCCTTGAACCGTGCTGATTCTTCTATAGACAAGCGCGGATCTAGTGCTCCCTTCCAAAATCCGGGAGATTTAAAAAAACATGGGAGTGCCGATAAACGCCCCACCGACGCCTGTTTGATCTGGACTTTAGAGTCAATCACTGCATTTACCTAGAACCTTCATGTCAACTTGGAAATTCATCTCATTTTTAGATAGTATTAAATGGATAATAAATTAGAGAAAGTCCACCTTAATGCCAAAGCTGCGATGTAAGTCAGCGGTTGCCCAAATTTTTGATTCGTATTGAAATATGTTCATTACAAGAATTGCGTATTATTAGTTGATTCGCAATAGTCGTCGCGTCAGCAATGCATTCATATCGCGCCGGGTATCGACAACGACATGAACATAAATAACATCCTGCCGTACTTCGTAAATAACCCGGTTCATACCAGATACAACTTGCCGGTATTGCGAGAGGTTGAGCTTTTCAATTTCTTCTGGAACAGATCCCGCCTGCGGAAAATTTTGCAGATTGCGGATCGCTTCTCTTATCTTGGCGTAGGTAGTGCGCCAGGTTTCAACAGAAAAATTTTTGAGGATATAGGCTCTGAGTTCTTTCAGATCTTGCTCAGCCGAATCGAGGATAACGACCTTAAAGCCCATCAGTGATCGGCCTTATCCAGGTCAGCAAACACATCTTCAGCGGCGCGGAATTTGCCTTGTTCAATTTCACGATTACCGAGTGCCAGAATTTTTAACAGTGCGAGCGTCTCTTCTTGTTCTTCAAAGCTCTTCACATCCATAACCACCAGCTTGGCTTCACCATTTTGCGTAATGAGCATTGGCTCACGATTTTCTGTAATGTCTTTGATGATTTCAGCAGCGTGACTCTTGAGGTAGCTGATAGGCTTTACCTGTGTGGAGAATTTCATGATTCGACCTCTATTACCAATGAATTGGACTAATTTTAGTTCTAATTCAGTCCTACGTACAGCATTAATGTAAATTCACCAACTATTTATCCCGTGGGATCTCAGAGTTGCTGACTAATATCTCATTGAGATGAAAAGCATTTCTCGGAGTTCGACGTCTCCCCGTATTCAGTAGCAACCAGCTTTAGAGTCAGGGGTTAATGTAGCCGCTTTCGTGGCCAGTTGCCTAGCGTCAGCCCCACCAAGGATTTCTTCGGTCGCTCCTCGTTGCATTCCCTCCGCCAGCGTTCAATTACAGTGCGGGCATGGGCCAAGCTGACGAACCAGTGTTCGTTGAGACATCCATCCCGTAATCTTCCATTAAATGACTCGATGTACGCGTTTTGATTCGGTTTGCTCGGCTCAATCTGTCGAAGTTGCACTCCTCGACGGTGTGCCCAGGTCAACATGGCACGACCGCAGAATTCTTTGCCATTGTCAGTTCGAATTATCTTGGGAAGACCTCGCTTGAAACCTCACCGATCCAACATCCGTGTCAAAGGATATCCTCCAATAGCGCGTTCTGCCACGACAGCAAGCGACTCATGCGTAGCATCATCCACGATGGTCAAACACTTGATCGCACGGCCTTCGGCAGTCCGATCGAAGACAAAGTCCATTGATCTGCAATTTAACTATTGGTTTTTATCACCGATCTGCAAAACACCTATTGTTTTTTCACACCACTTGCATATTTCTGCAAACAGACTATTGTTTTTTATCACCTCAGTTCTGACTAGTGTGTCGAAAGCGGGCATTTTGACAGCCGTTTCCGTAATTTCTGCATAAACCTATTGGTTTTTGTCGCCGCAAGTCTAACCAGCACAAGCACAAGTGGGGACTTTCATCACCCATTTCGCAATTTCTGCAAACAACTATTGTTTTTTATCACCGCAAACCGGCGACAGAGGAAATTTTGGCCTTTTGCCTATTCCATTTTCACACCGATAGGCACATCTTTGTAGTTAAACACCGTGTATTTCTCGATGATTTCTGCATAAATCTATTGTTTTTTATCACCTCAGTTCTGACTAGTGTGTCGAAAGGCGGGCATTTTGACAGCCGTTTCCGTAATTTCTACATAAACCTATTGGTTTTTATCGCCGCAAGTCTAACCAGCACAAGCACAAGTGGGGACTTTCATCACCCATTTCGCAATTTCTGCAAACAACTATTGTTTTTTATCACCGCAAACCGGCGACAGAGGAAATTTTGGCCTTTTGCCTATTCCATTTTCACACCGATAGGCACAGCTTTGTAGTTAAACACCGTGTATTTCTCGATGATTTCTGCATAAATCTATTGTTTTTTATCACCTCAAATCTCCATCGGCGGCATCACGCCGATACAGAAATTGGCCTTGGCCGCTTATCTCAATCAAATGAGTCCCCTAGCATTCGAGCAACGCCAATTTGGAAGTTAAGTGCTCTCTACAAAATTAGGGGAAGTCCATACGCTAAAGCGACGGTTGAGCAGTTCAAACAAGGTCAATTGATTAATGTTGGCATTCCGGAATTTATGACGATTGCGGCCAATACAGCTTGCAAACGACTATCCGCACCGTATTATCGAAAAACAGCGACCGTCTGCGCGCTCTCAGATCGCCGACCACTGCGGCCATTTTTGTGTCCCACGACGACAGCAACACGCCTGGCAGCGGTTTATCGGTCGTCAAGAATGGCAACAACTAATCCAATTGGCCGCTGCTATACAGCGGCCAATTGTCGATAATCAGTAGCATCAACGAATTTGCCGACGCCTTAAAATTTCTGACTCGATCGATTTTTGAATGAAAGATTGAATCGACTCTTTTTCTTGCAGTGAATCTTTTAAGTTTTGCGACAGCAAACTGGGCATACGCAAAGTAAAAGTATATGTTGCAGATCTATCGCCCTCGGCCTCAGTAGGACAGCCAAAAATGTATTCATAGTCGTCTACTAAGCCTCTAAATTCTAACCATTTTTTAACTTGATCAAGTTCAAGCGGAAGTAAGATGTATCCCCTTGCATATTCATTGCAGCCAGGTATCCTGGCACAGTACGGCGTCCACTCGCTCATGCCTTCGCCTACCAAAAAAAACTTCCCTGCTTTTGTTTGATAAAGATATTCCCAAAAATGCGCGTAGTCCTCCCGCGTATTGTCGTAACTATACGTTGTTAACAGCGTCGCTGTTTCTGTGTTGTATGTTTTCCCATCAATAATTTTTTTTAGGTGGAAAGGCATAGCACCAAGTGTATTAGATAAATTTAACGACTCTGCCCATTCTTCAATCAGTTTTTTTGCGGCTTTCATCTGTTGCATGATAATTTCTCCATTTTTTAACAAGATACTTGATATCATACTGAACTTATTAGATGATGTCATGTAATTTATTTAAACGATGTCTTTCGGTGTATAAAGTGTCCCGTAAGTCCTACAACATGCGATATTGGGGACGTCTCAGAAAACGGAAAATAAAGCACGTTAAGCCCATTGCAGACTCTAGATATTGACGAGTACGTCGGGTTTTCTCTTGTTTGAGTTGCCTCTTGTGGTAAGATAGTAATCAATTACTATCTTACAAGGAGTGCTCGTGGACACCCATCCAAAGCATCTGCCGGCCGATGAACGTCGTGCCGTAACTGTCGAGTCCGTCGTGGCGCTTGCCGGTTCACAAAACCCAAGCGAGATAACCACTGCGGCTATCGCTAAACACATGAACTTGACCCAGGGTGCGCTGTTTCGGCACTTCCCGAACAAGGAAGCCATTTGGCAGGCGGTCATGGAGTGGGTAGCAGAGCGCCTATTAGCCAGAATCGATCGATCCGCACAAGGAATCGAGTCGCCCTTGGCAGCCATGGAGGCGATGTTCATGAGTCATATCGAATTCGTAGCTGAGCACCCAGGCGTGCCAAGAATGATGTTTGGTGAGCTTCAGCGTGCCGAATCGACACCGGCCAAGCGCATGGTGCAAACCTTGATTCAGCGCTACGGCGAACGTTTGCATCGTCTCATCGAGAAAGGCAAGGCCAGCGGCGAGTTGTCTCCCTCGCTTGACAACGAGGCGGCGGCAACGCTGTTCATTGGCACGATCCAGGGCTTGGTCATGCAATCGCTGTTGGCGGGTGATGTGGGACGTATGCACCGCGATGCGCCGCGCGTCTTTGCAATTTATCGGCATGGCATAAGGAGTGCGCAATGAAAAAGTTACCCTTGCAAGGCCGCACCCTGGCGCTGCTTGCCGTCATCATTCCTTTGCTGGTGCTTTTTATTTATGTCGGTCTGCGATCAGGGCCGCTCGCCCCGGTCGCTGTGACGGTGGCAAGCGTGGAATCACGGGCTATCACACCGGCGCTGTTCGGCATCGGCACGGTGGAGGCGCGCTACACCTACAAGATCGGGCCGACGTTTGCCGGGCGCGTCAAACGCCTGGAGGTGCATGTAGGCGACCAGGTCAAGGCCGGACAGGTGCTCGGCGAGATGGAGCCGGTCGACCTTGATGATCGGGTGCGCTCACAGGAGTCTGTATTCAAGCGGGCGGAAGCGGCTTTGCGCGAGGCAGAAGCCCGGCAAGCCTACGCGCAAACCCAGGCGCGCCGCTATGAGCAATTGTTTGCGGTGCGCTCGACCAGCGAGGAAATCGTCGCTACCAAACGGCAGGAACTGATGATCGCCGATGCCTCACTTTCTGCAGCGCGCGAAGACCTTGCCCGTACCCGAGCTGATCGCGAGGCATTGGTGGCGCAGCGAAACAATCTGCGCTTGATTTCCCCCGTTGACGGTGTAGTCACCGTGCGCGATGCTGATCCTGGCACGACCATCGTCGCAGGCCAAGCCGTGGTGGAGGTGATCGACCCCAAGAGTTTGTGGATCAATGTACGCTTCGATCAGAGCAGTGCATCAGGACTTGTTGCAGGACTGCCCGCGCGCATCGCGCTGCGTTCACGCAGCGGACAAGTATTGAAGGGCCGCGTGCTGCGGATGGAACCCAAGGCCGATGCGGTGACCGAGGAGACCTTGGCCAAGGTGATCTTCGATACCCACCCCGAACCCACGCCGCCACTAGGTGAACTGGCCGAAGTCACGCTCGATATGCCGGCGCTCTCCGTCGCTCTGGTGATACCAAACGCCGCTGTACAACGTGAAGGCGACAAGCTCGGCGTCTGGCAAATCGTCAATGGCGATCTGCACTTCACGCCCGTCACGCTCGGCGCTTCCGACCTTGATGGCAGTGTGCAGGTGCGTGACGGACTCAAGAACGGCGACCAGTTCATTGTTTACAGCGAAAAGGCGCTAACTTCGCGTAGCCGAATCCAGGTGGTCGAGCGCATCCCCGGAGTATCACGATGATCAGTCTGGCTGGCCGTGACATTCTCCATTCCTGGGGAAAATTCGTCTTCACCGGCATCGGTCTGGGTCTGCTGATCGGCGTCACCCTGGTCATGGCTGGGGTGTACCGAGGCATGGTGGACGACGGCAAGGCGTTGCTCGACAACAGTGGCGCTGACCTTTGGGTGGTGCAAAAGGATACTCTGGGTCCTTATGCGGAGTCGTCCAGCCTCAACGATGACGTGTATCGCGCCATTCTCGCCATGCCGGGAGTCTCACAGGCAGCGAACGTGACCTACCTGACCATGCAGGTACGCAAGGGCGAGAGTGATGTACGCACCATGGTGGTCGGCATCGCGCCCGGTGCGTTGGGGGCTACACCCGGATGGCCTCCTTATCTCGTCGCTGGACGCCAGATCACGCGCGGTCACTATGAGGCGGTGGCCGACATCGCCACCGGCTTCAAACTGGGAGATCGTCTTGCCATTCGCCGAAATCATTACACCGTCGTGGGGCTGACACGGCGCATGGTGTCGTCCAGCGGCGACCCGATGGTATTCATTCCGCTCAAGGATGCCCAAGAGGCTCAGTTCCTCAAGGACAACGACGCCATTTGGCAAAGCCGGCGTCGCACCGAAGCCAACCCGGCCTTCAATCGACCCGGTGTTACTGGTTTGCTGGATGCCGTGATTGCTTCACAGAGCACCAACGCGTTCGTCAATGCAGTGCTGGTCACTCTGAAACCTGGCCATGCGCCGGACGAGGTTGCCGAATCCATCCGGCGCTGGAAGCGTTTGACGGTCTACACCCGGGCACAGATGGAAGACATCCTCGTCGGCAAGTTGATCGCCACCTCGGCCAAGCAGATCGGCATGTTCTTAGTGATTCTGGCCATCGTTAGCGCGGCCATCGTTGCCTTCATCATCTATTCGCTGACGATGGACAAAATCCGCGAGATCGCGGTGTTGAAGCTCATCGGCACACGCAACCGAACCATCGCCGCGATGATCATGCAGCAGGCGATCGCCCTGGGCGTGATTGGTTTCGTGGTCGGCAAGATCACAGCCACTTTCTCAGCGCCGCTGTTTCCCAAGTACGTACTGCTGATGCCGTTCGACTCCATCGCCGGTTTTTTCGCCGTGCTCGTGATCTGCGTTCTAGCCAGCATCGTCGCCATTCGCATGGCACTCAAGGTCGATCCGGCCGAAGCCATTGGAGGTTGAGATGAGTGGCAAAGGCATCCACATCGAAAGTTTGAGCAAGCGGTATGGCGATGGTGACACCGCTGTCTTTGCCTTGAAAGACGTGAATATGCATGTTGCGCCAGGTGAAGTGGTGGGGCTGATCGGCCCTTCCGGGTCCGGCAAGAGCACGCTGCTCAAATGTCTGGGTGCGGTGATCGAACCGACCGCTGGTCGCATGACGCTGGGCGATGAAGTGATCTACGACGATGGCTGGAAAGTCCGCGACTTGCGTGCCTTGCGACGGGACAAGATTGGTTTCGTATTCCAGGCACCATACCTGATTCCGTTTCTCGATGTCACCGACAACGTGGCGCTACTGCCGATGCTTGCAGGCGTCGCGAATGGGGAGTCGCGCGCGAAGGCACTGGAACTGCTCACCGCGCTCGATGTGCAACACCGGGCTCGTGCCATGCCCTCGCAACTCTCCGGTGGTGAACAGCAACGAGCCGCCATTGCGCGAGGCTTGGTCAATCGCCCGCCGGTGATTCTGGCTGATGAGCCCACGGCTCCCCTCGACAGTGAGCGCGCCATGGCTGTGATCCGCATCCTCAACGACATGGCCCGCAAGTTCGAGACCGCCATCATCGTCGTCACCCATGACGAAAAAATCATCCCCACTTTCAAGCGCATCTACCACATCCGCGACGGCGTGACCCATGAGGAAGCGGGCGAAGGGCGAGGATTCGAATGAGAGAACGATTGAATTACAGGAGAATTTCATGACCCACCGCAAACACAGCCACGCATTTGGAACTATCACCCTGACCGTTACGGCCTGCCTGCTTCTATGGGGTTTTCAGTTGCCAGCTTGGGCTGGTGACGCTACCCAGGTTGAGCCACTGGCGCTACGCAAGATCATGCAGGAACTCGGGCGCAACATGCAGGCTATTACCGGTGCGATTTCGCAGGAGGAATGGGTTCAGGTCGTTCAGCTCGCCCCAAAAGTTGCTGCACACCCCGAGCCACCGCTTACTGAAAAAATGCGCATCCTTGCTTACCTCGGCGCTGATGCGACCAAGTTCAGAAACTTTGACGCGCAGACTCACGAGGCGGCGCTGGCCATGAAGCTGGCTGCTGCGAGCAGCGACGGCAAGGCGGTGATCCAATCATTCGCCCACGTGCAGGAAAGCTGCTTGGGCTGCCACCAAGCTTTCCGTAAACCTTTCGTGGAGCATTTTTATGGAGCACGCTAAAACATGCCAGCGCCCCATCAGCCTCGAAAGACGGCTTGCGGCAACTTACCTGGTAGCTGGTCTGGTCACCGCCGGTCTGGCCGGTTGCGCCGCCGGCCCTGATTTTCAGCGTCCCACCGCACCCGATGTGGCTCGCTACACTGCAACACCGGTGGCTGATAGAACCGCGTCCGCTCCCACGCAGTTCGGCGAAACACAACGTCTAGTCGAAGGGCTTCCGATCGAAACGCAATGGTGGCAAAGCTTGGGTTCATCCACACTCGACGGACTGATCAACGAAGCTTTCCATGTCAGCCCGACGCTGGCGAGCATCAGCGCCAATTTGCGACAGGCGCAGGAGCTTCTTGCCGCACAGGCGGGCTCGACGCAATATCCACAGGTAGATGTCGCACTGGGATCTCAGCGCCAGCAAATGAGTCCCAGTAGCCAAGGGTTGAGCGGAGACGCACGTCAATTCAGCCTCTACAACGCCAGCGTTGGCGTGCATTACAACCTCGATCTGGCTGGCGGCAACCGGCGCGCACTCGAAGCCTTGGCTGCTCGCGCCGACTACCGTCGCTTCGAACTGAATGCTGCGCGCCTGGCCCTTGCCGGCAACATGGCAACCGCTGCCATTACCCGAGCACGCCTCGCCGCGCAACTAGAAGCCACTACTGCCATTTTGCGCGTGCAGGATGAGCAACTGCGCCTAGCCCATGAACGCGTGCGTATCGGTCAGGCCTCACCTGATGAAGCGTTGAGCCTACAAGCTCAGGCGGAGCAAACGCGGGCAGAACTGCCTGCGCTGCGTAAACAACTGCAACAAACCGAACATCTACTGGCGGTGCTAGCCGGTCGTGCCCCAGGCACGGGTGGCATCCCGGCCTTCACTCTGGCCGATTTCACTCTGCCCGTCGAGATGCCGCTCGTCGTGCCCTCAGAACTGGTGCGCCGCCGACCGGATATCCAGGCGTCAGAGGCGCTGTTGCATGCGGCCAATGCAGACTATGGTGTGGCTGTCGCCAAGCTCTACCCACAGATCAACCTGAGCGCCAACCTTGGCTCTCAAGCGCTGACCACCGGTACCCTGTTCGGTGGTGGCTCGGCAGTGTGGGGCCTGGTTGCGCAGCTCACCCAGCCTCTTTTTAATCCAGGGCTACCCGCTGAAAAAAGAGCGGCGCTCGCCGCTTTTGATGCCGCCGCAGCCAATTACCAGAGCGTCGTATTGGAGTCTTTGCGTAACGTCGCCGACACCCTGCGCGCGGTGGAAAGCGATGCACAAACTTTGACTGCCCTCGCTGCCGCTGATATGGCTGCACAGGCCTCCTTGCAGTCGGTCGAGCGGCAATACCGGCTGGGCGCGGCCAGCTACCTGCAACTGCTCATCGCGCAGCAACAGGCACAGTCAATCCGGATCAATATGGTTGCGGCCCAGGCACAACGCCTAGTCGATAGTGTTGCTTTATATCAGGCCCTGGGAGGTGGTGTCAGTTAAGGCTATACTTCATCCTGACTTTGAGTAGCCTGCCGTCCCTTAAACGAATTCTTGGAACTATTTCTGTTCTTGCGCAGACTCGACAGCCTTGTCTTGCTCGTTCAACCAAACGTCCATATCCGACTCAGCTCGCTTGGTTTCGCCCAAGCTGCGACGCCAGCCAAGATGGTACTTCATCGTATAACCATGTTCAGAGTGTTGATCGCTGGACAGACCCAACAACAACCAGCCAAGGGCTAAGTGGCGATTCACCTCTCTAGCAGAGATGAAGGTAGCTACTTCCGCGATATCTTGAAGGTCCAGCGTGGTAGGGACTGTAGTTGTCATGAGATAGTTTTTTGAGATTGAGGTAAGTAAAATCCTAACACGCGGGTGTATCAAACCAAGACTAACCCGGTTCTCCGTTCCGTTGCACCTGGAACCCCAGGTGCTCAGCTGTGATTTTTTGAGCTTAGCGTACTATTTTTTCCGAATCCTGTGGTCGCCCCTTCCATGCCTTCAACCGGCGGAAACACGCCGCCGCCCACTTCCTCGCCGTCCTCGATCAGCCGCCGCCCAGCTCGGCGGCACGTTGCTCAATCGTATAACTGTATTTCATGTTTTACGCATTACCGTATTTCTGCAAAAGTAGCTCGCGCACTTCGTCCGCGATTTTCGACCCGCGCATCGCGCATTGAGTCTTGATCGTACGGTGGAGGCTTTCCGGGATGTCGATGGTCAGGCGCTTCATAGCCTCGGCCTCGCCGGCGGTCGAGCGGTCATCGACCCAGGCATCGGCTGCTACAGCTGGTTTATTGGTCGGCTTGGTGCCGAAGGCGATTTTCTTATTCATTTTGCGTACTCCATCAGTTCAGCAGCGACGGCCTCGATTTCGGCCACGGCCGGACCGGCTGCGTCGATTTCAAAAATGGCCTGTCCCTGGGCGGCGGCTTCCGCGAATACCACGCGCTGTGTGACGCTCGCCTGCAGGACGTGGACGGGGTAGGCCGCCAGCGCTTCGCGCACGTCACGGCCAATTGCCGTGTTTGTAATTTTACGATTAACCACAAAAGCAGATTTAATGCTCTCCTTGTATACGCGGGCTTCCTCGATCAGCTTGACCACTTCATCGGCGGCCCAAATGTCATAGGGGCTAGGCTGGACCGGGATAACAACGATATCGGACGCCATGATGGCAGAGCGGGCCAGGTCGGTGACGCGGGGCGGTCCGTCGATAACGATGTGGTCGTAACCTTTCCCCATCAAGCCGATTTCCTTGTGGATGGACGGCCGAGGAAAGCCGACAACGGTAAAGAGCGGTTCACCCTGGCGAGCAGCCGCCCAATCCAAGGCGCTCCCTTGCGGATCGGCATCGATCAGCAGCACGCGGTGGCCGGCGCGGGCCAAGCATGCGGCCAGGTTGACGCTCAGAGTCGTTTTCCCTACGCCGCCCTTCTGATTCAGAATTCCGAAAATCATGTTTTACCCTTTTGTATTTTTGCGACACTGTAATTTCACAGAAAAACACAAAACAGTCAATACCGTCCACGAATAAATTTTTTGCAAAGTATCTATACTTTTGCTATAGTTTAATCATACTTTTTTTACTTTAAAGGGAAATTTGATGGAAACTATAGATAAAAACAGTGTCGTTTGCGTGCTTACCGCACGTGGTATTGAGAAAATTTTGGAAGAAGGTGGCTCCCAGGCTTGGGTGCTGGATGCGAAGCGCGCACGCGGGTGCCAGTACGTTGTCTGCATCCAAAACCGAGGATTCACCGATGACTGGGGCCACGTCTCGGCCCCGCATCACACGGCGTTCGTGGTCGGCAAGCTCAAAGAAGTGGCGCGCTCCAAGGAAGACGACTGCGAAAACCGCTGGCGTCTGGTCTTTAGCGAGTATGCAGAAATTGACGTTGAAAATGCCTGGCCAGGCAACCGTAACCCTGTCCTGTACACCAACCTGGAACAGTTCGGCATCAAACCGGATGAGCTTGAATTCCACCCGATGCCAGAGCAAGAGCCAGTGCCAGAGGCAAAGCGTCAAGTTGGACCGCTCACGATGGCAGAGGCCAAAGCCGGCCTTGCTCAGACTTTCGGCGTCGAACCATCGGACATCGAAATCACTGTGCGAGGCTAACGGCGCACTGTCGGGACGTCGGGTTTTGACTCCCACTAGGGAGCCGGCGGCTATCGTTTGTTGACGCCGACGCTAAATTGACCCACCGCGCCGACTTTGACTGACCCATGTACGCTGGCCGTAAGCCGCATGGGGCCTAGGTTTTCCTAGCATTGACGTGGGGCAGCGCTTTTCGGCCACCTAGGTCAATTTGGCATCGGCGTCAACACTACGCCTTGATCTCGTAGCCGCGCTGCCGCTCAAACTGCTGGTATTCGGCAACTACGACGGGATCGTTAAAGGTGCCACCAATTTCGTCCTGCGTACTTGTGCCGTCCAAGCCCTGGAGCGTCGTCGCGGTATTGATCCACGCCTCACTGATTTGCGGTGGTCCTATAAACTGAAGCAGGTAGCGATCCAAGATGCCCTTGCCTGGAGAGGCTATCTCGTTTGTTAGAGCAAGCAGGTAGTCGTTCTTACGCGTACTTTCCCATGAGATAGAAAAACCAGCTCGCCGGCACAGTTCCGCATGCACAAGTAGCATAGTCCGTCCATTGCCATCAAGAAATGGGTGGCCATATGCAAACAAGCCCATCACCTCGCCTGGCCGCGCACTCATAGTCTTCTTGTCCTGGCCTAGTCGCAGGCCCTGGTCGACCGCCAGCACCGCGTGAAATGGATGAGAAAATATGGTTTCCCCCTTGTTGATGGAACTTTCAGGTGCCGTTGTTTTCCGATCTTTGCCAGCCCAGGGATAGAAGCCCTGGAACAAGATATGGTGAACCTTAAGAAAATTGAGGTACGTAAGGTTTTTTTGTCGTGCGAGGTAGGCTACCGCTTCCGGCAGATTGGCACGGAACAGATCGTGCTCGATCACCTTGACTATGCTGAGGTCCTTCTCGCCTTCGAAATTGCGCAGGTAACCTGCCGCGTCGAAATCCTTAAATGGATCGAACACGGCGTATCTCCCGCTGATGACTGATGAGCAGCGTGGTCATTTCGCGGTCGCTCAACTTGTGAGCGCGCTTGAGCGCAACGAGCAGGTCACCGGTCCCGTCGGAGCGAACGTCGTCGCCCGCTAGGCGCGTCACCGCCTCAGCCCATTCGTCGCCGGCGGTACGCGTATAGGAAATATGGTGTTTGCGAGCCAGGAGCTTCACAAACTTGCTGATCCCTTCTCTGGGGATGTGCAGTGGCGCAGTCAGGGAATGTGCAGACTTGTACGAGTGCGGCTGTACGTAAGTGACTGATGTGCGCCCGATCGACAGGCGTCGGTTGATTCGGTGTGAACCGGTGTCAAGCTTTAAGACATTGGTGGCAGCAGCATCAGAAACGCTATTCTGTTCGATGCGTACGGTCACTCCCAGCTTGCTAAAAACCTCAAGCGCGATGTCTTCAGCCGAGGCTGCCAACGTTATCGCTCCGGTCGCAGCATCCTTGAACGACTTCACGTAGATCCCGACGCCAACGCGGACGATGACACCTTTCATCAGCAGCGCATTGAGCGACTTGGACACCTGAGACGCACTGCCAAGGCTAGCCACATCGCGCCGCAAGACGACGGATCCCTGACGGTGTCTGATTGACGACAGGATGCGAGTTTGGATTTTCACGATATGTACCTGTTGAGTGGCATATACACATTATAGCAAAGTCTGATTTTGTCATTTATAATCAATCGATTACAAAAACTCAATATGCCGAATCGCAAGCAAACCATTACCTCTACCTAGATCCGTTCGTACGGTACTGTACTGTTGAAGTACACCCATGCGAGGCGCTGCCATCGAGACACTTTCCGCGTCTCACATGGGTTGATACGGCACATTCGAGACATCGTCGCCCGATTGTCTAGACCCCAATGAGACGATAGCCGAGCAGCAAGCGGCCGCTGATCAGGTCCAGAGTACCGGGGTCGTTCGGATCGCGCATGGTGCCTCATGTTTTACCTGCCATTCTGCAACAAACATGCGCGACACGCCAGTGCCCGGGACATCGCGGCCGCTCCGGGCGTCGCAGGTTTTAGGTCTTGTGCTACACGTCGGCACGCTTAAAGTTCACTTTAGACGCAAAGCAAAGCGCAGCCGATGCGCATCCTGTTTGCTCCCCTAAGGAAGCGCTGATCAATCACCTTTTCTGCAGTTGCTGTCTGCACGCGTGGGCGAACAAGGTCAACCCCTACTTCACAGAAGACCGTTCCTGCTGCATTAGGGTGGATAAGCGGCCGTCGAAGGCACTGCGTGCTACGTCCCGGTCGATCTGCGCACCGTAACCTATGCGCTTCTGATCGAGGGCTTCTTGGTTAGCCAGCAGATCTTTTACAGTTTTGTAGCGATACAAGGCATCCAAATAATCTTGAGTATTGTTGTTCTTCCGGATGTTCCAATTGTCGCGATCGATATTTTCTTGATCGTTAACCATGTTTCTAAGTTGGTCGAACCCACCGTTCATAGAGCCCCGAGCCGCCTCCATTTGGCGTGATGGATCTGGCAGTGGATTGCTTGTCACGTTCTTCCAAGTGATCTGAGCATGCGTAGGGTTTATCACAAGAGCAGTAAGTATCAGGCTGATGCGAATAAGACGAAGTTGAAACATGGATTACCTGTCATTTAGAGGAAAATTTAACTGGAGTGTGGGCGCTAGCTCCGAATTTACCCAACCAGCCAGTTGTCTGGTTATTTCGTTTTAATTTCTTTGTCATAAATAATCTTTATACAGTGTGCCATGCGCTCATGCACTGGCAGATTGCTTATAGTGCAATGTGGGAGCGCTGTGCCTGCTAGTAACACAGAAAGTTGTGGCATTTCAGTAGCTAGTATGACACTAACATCAACCCTAGGAACGCCCAATCTTACGGTAGCCTCAACAATCGATTTTAAAGATTTTTCCTTTGCCTCTTCCCCAAAATAATTTCTGTAAACTATAAATAAAATAAAATAAAAAATAAAATAACTACTCCAATCAATACTTCCATTTGACTTCCTTTTTGGTTTATATTTACAGATAATTTTTATTATCTAGTTCACCTAATTGGCAAGATTTATATTATATATAACATCTAGCAGACTGTTGAAAAAATAAATTTTTGACTTTTCAACCGTAAGCGTCCAGCCGTCCCATCTATGAATTCCTGACCGGCATCGCCAAACTATGCTCTCGATCGGTTCTGTCGCATTGTTGATCAAACGGCGGAATTTTCCCGGCATGGCACATTGCCCTGTTGGCGCTGGCACAGAATTGACCCAGGCGCTGATGTTGACTGCCCCAAGTCTTTCCCGCTCAGACTTGCACTGGGCTTACGTCTACAGGGTGTTGGGGTGGGTCAACGATTTCCAGCAGTCTGGGTCAATTCTGCGTCAGCGCCAACAATCGAGCAGCACAACAAGATACGCGCATGCTTTTACTATTGATAAAACCGTTATCAATAGTAGATGCAAGCTACGCGTTGGTGTAGAGTGTGCATTTTGATAAGGGCCGTACATGAGCAAATTCGTTCGTATTGACCAGGGAAAGAAACCGAAAGAGGTCGTCATGCTTAATCTTGATCTGGTAGCCATAGCCGAGTTATCCAGGGTGGACGCTGCGAAAGGAGAGCAGTGGGTAAATGTGCGTTTTGTCTCTGCTGAGCAAATGAACATGGGAAGCTTGCACTTCAAGACCTTGGAAGAGGCAAACCAGTGGACCCTGAAACATCTTGGCGCTGAGTTGTAATTCATATCGCCCGCTCTACCAGCACGAATAGATCAGGAAAACGAATTGATAAGGTCTGCGCGCCCAGCCGAGTCTAGCGATTTGCAGTCAGGCCGGCCGGGACGGTTGAAGGCCGAGCACTTTCAGCAACTGGCCGACGTGCCGCCGACGATGACCTGGTTCGCCAACATCGACAACACGCAAACGCGCCGCGCCTACCAAGCGGACTTGGGCGAGTTCATGGCCTTTACGGGGATTGCCCAGCCCGAGCAGTTCCGTAGCCTCACGCGTTCTCATCTGCTCGCCTGGCGCCGCGACTTGGAGCGCCGGTCATTGGCCGGCGCGACGATCCGGCGCAAGCTGGCGGCGCTATCATCGTTGTTCGACTATCTGCGTCCGGACAAGATGACGTTGGCTGGACGAGCTGTAAGCGCAGTTCCGCGCTGAGCACTGCATGCACGTGCCGGCGCAGTTCGACGTTCTGCAGCCAGTCCAGGATGAACAGCGTGCGCTCGATGCGGGTGTGGGTGAAATGACGAAGTCTGCGCCAACAGTCAGCCTATTTCGCGGCTCTACAGGGGGGGCGGCTGGCCGCCCGGTGTGATGAATCTTCGTGATTGCACCCACACCCGGCAGTTGGTCAGCGTGCGAGTTATCCAGTCGAGGGCGTTGTCCATCGCGGCGTCATGTGCGACCTGTAGTGCCTCCTCCGCATCGGCGATGCCTTCAACTGGCAGGAACACGCCGCTGCCCACTTTCCGCGCTGAGCCCTGCGTGCACGCGCCGGCGCAGTTCGACGTTCTGCAGCCAGTCCAGGATGAACAGCGTGCGCTCGATGCGGGTGTGGGTGAAATGACGAAGTCTGCGCCAACAGTCAGCCTATTTCGCGGCTCTGCAAGGGGCGGCTGGCCGCCCGGTGTGATGAATCTTCGTGATTGCACCCACACCCTGCAGTTGGTCAGCGTGCGAGTTCATCCAGTCGAGGGCGTTGTCCATCGCGGCGTCATGTGCGGCCTGTAGTGCCTCCTGCCACATCACCCGGAATACGGGTCCGCACACGGCGGTTGAAACGGTTGCTCGCGCTAACTGCGAGCATTAGAAGGCCACGTAGATCGTCTCGTTTGGGTCTAGACAGCCGAAGTGGATTAAAGAATGGATCGAATCGGGAAAATCATTAGACCTGGTGCGCGTCTAAACTACCCATAGAGGCCAACCGCGCAGGCTTGCACGGTCGTAGCAAAACCGTGTTACCGGCGTCGACTCCAAGATCATGGCGCACAGGATCGCCACCGCCTCGGCATCGAGGCCGGCACCAGGGTCGGTGAACAGCACTGCCCCAGCGCCCGGCAAGTCCTGGCCAAAGTTATCCAGCGAGTCGTCAATGGCAATCCAGCGTTCATGCTCTCGGCCATGGACGCACAGCCATTGCCAGCACTCGCGTTCGCGCCTGCGTAGCTGCGTGGCGCCGCTGTCGATGCCGGTTCGGCCAACGAAGCGATGGCGCACGTCCACCGCGAAATATGCCGCCAGTTCGGCCACGCTGCCGGCGTCCTTGCGCCAATCTGACGAAACGACGACCTCAATATTCGGGTGATCGCGCAGGACCGCAGCAAACCGTGGCGCGTGGCGGAACAGGTCTTGAGTTGTGCTGCCATAGTCGTGCAACACGCCGTCGTAGTCGAGAAAAATTAACATGTGGCTGCTATCGCTGGGACAAGGTGTTGGCGCCGACGTAAAATTGATCCAAGCTGCCGATTTTCGGTGATCCACGTCAATGGTCAGCAAACCCACGTACAGCAACGGTTCCAAATGTTTTGAGTTGGGTCAGTTGAAATCGGTAGCCTGGATCAATTTTACATCGGCGCCAACACGAGCCCTTCTTAGCGTACTATTTTTCCGTTTTCCGGGCCTTCACTCTTCACCTCACCGGCTAACCCGGTTTTACGTTCCGTTGCACCTTAGACCCCAAAAACGCCACCATGGGCCTGTAATCGTTCCTTGCACACCTGGCCGATGCCGCCAGGTAGATCTCGCTTGTCGCAAAGCCTGCGGCAGCACAACGGGTCTCGGGGCGAAGCCCTGAGTTGACTGCGACGGGCGCGCAGCGACCAAGCTGGCGAAACCCTGGATATGTGCCACAGGCACATATCTGGCATCCTGTCCTTTGCCGTGGTGTAAAAAGTGCTGCAAATTTGAGATAGATTTGCGGCCGATTTATGGTCAAGCTACGATTACTTCACGATAAATTTGCGGAAAAAATACGATCGATTTGCGATGAAATAGATTAAATAAGCATCGATTCTTAATCGATTAAGCGTAAGCGTAAAGCCAACGCCGTCTTGAGCCGGATGTTGATTTGCTAGATGATGGCATCACACCGCTGGGAAGCGGCGTGTTGTTTAGGCTGAGGGGAGCTGTGCGGCACAGCACAATTGGCGTATGGCCTTAAATCGTTTTATGATTGAGTTTGGTGATCGCATTCAAAAATACGATCACTGACTTGTTCCGTGGCATTTACACAGAAATTCTTACAGGCTCACAAAGGCCGCATCAAGCGGCCTTTGTTATTCCCATGAACACCATCCAACTGTTGCTACAGTATTAAATACATATCCTTGGTACGTCAGACATTGACTTAAACCACTACCAAGGATTGCTATGAAAACTCTCCCCCGCATGACCGACTGGCTACTCGGCGCACTGGTGCTGTCGTTGCTGATCTTAGCCCTGTCGCCGCAACAAATCCCTGTCTCTATTTACAAAATCAATCTGATCGCCATCGCTGGTGTAGTTGGCTACTGGCTGGATCGTAGCTTGTTTCCGTATGCTCGCCCTGACTCATTCATGGCCACAGATTTGGAAACGATTGAAAACACCGTCGAAGTAGAAGACGCACCGCTGCAATTCGAGTTAGAAACGTTCCTGCAAAACGATCTGCTGCTCGCTGCATCAATGCTACGACGTGCTGTCATCGTGGCGGCGGCTATGATTGCTGTTGGCCTGGGTGCGTAATATGCGCGACAGCATGAAAGCGTTGTTAGCGTTGCTGCTCTTCTTTGCCTATATCTTCACGTTGGCCGTCTTAGGTGCAGCATCTGCCCATTGTCAGGAAATTCCGCAGGCAGCGCATCAACACCGGGGCGATTTAACGCGTATTGCGCGGCAGACGTTTGGGCTGGATGCACCGGTTCCTGTCTTTGCAGCCCAGTTGCACCAGGAAAGCGGCTGGAATCCCACTGCAATGTCGCCTGTCGGAGCCAAAGGTATGGCGCAATTTATGCCAGCAACGGCACAGTGGTGGTGCAGTCTCAATAAACTATCTGCTATCGATTGCCAGCCAACCAACCCAATATGGTCACTACGCGCCCTGGTCGGGTATGACTACTGGCTATACCAGCGGGTTGCTGGCAATACTGAGTACGACAAGTGGTGGGCGACCTTACGCTCTTACAACGGCGGTCTGGGGCATTGGCAAAAAGAAGCGGCCACTGTCACGCCAGCGTTAAATCACGCCGCCATCGATGCCGCCTGCGGCAATGCCCGGCGCAGCAAAATCCATTGCCCTGAAAACTTAGGCTATCCACAACGCATCCTCAATCGCCTGCAGCAACAATATGCGACGTGGGGCAGAACAGTGAGTGAACAATGATCCCCGTATTCGACAAAGTCGCCGCAACGATTTGCCTGCTGATCGGCCTCGTCATAGGAATTTTAATGACGCACGGGTTTTATGTCGCTGAGCTTGCAGATGCACGAACCACAATCAAGTCGTTAGAACTGCAGCGTAGCACTGACATCGAATCAACCAATGCAGCTGCTCTGAACCGCATTCAGAAAGCCAATGACAGGTCTGATGCATTGCAGACAGAGCTGGATATAACGGCACAACGTTTAACCATTACACAATCGGAGATGCAACGTGAAATCCAACGCAACACGACTGGCCGCGCTTGTCTTAATCAGCGCACTGTCAGCATGCTCAACAACCGTACCGCCGAAAGAAGTACAACTGCAAGCATGTCCACGCCCATCAGCGAGCCTGTTGCGGCCAGTGGAACCATTGCCAGCGATACCAACATCGAAGACGAAGCAGCCACCGATACCGACATCGCAAGCTGGGCAAACATCGTCATCACCCAATACGGCACCTGCAAAGCGCGACTCGACGCATTAATCGCCTGGCATCTTCCAGCCGGAGCCGGACAACATGACTGATGTTTTTGACCACGCAGCAGAATTAGAGCAGCAAGAGCGTGAACGTGCGTTAAATGAACAGGCACGGCGGGCGAATTTAACGGGTAAGACTCTGGTAGACAGTGCTGAGTTTTGTGAAGACTGTGGTGACAACATACCGTTAAAACGTCGTAAAGCAATGCCGGGTTGTGTTCGCTGCATCAGTTGTCAGTCTCGTCAAGAACGTAGGGGGAAACGATGACAATTGATTTAACCGGTGCACAGATATTTTCGATCGTTCTGAACTTGCTACTGATTTGCCTGGCGTTTTTTATCCGGCAATGGATGACGCGGCAACAATCCGACATCGATGCTGCTGCATCAAAGATATCTGCATTGACCAGGGAACTCCACGAGTACAAGTTGCAGTGTGCGATGAACTTCGCACAACGTTCAGATGTGACCAATGGCCGCGCAGAGATGATGGATGCCATCCATGTTGTTGCCGCAAAAGTAGATCGTCTTTTTGACAAACTTGATATGAAAGCAGATAAGCCATGACTCCAACAGAAAACAAAACCGTCGATACTGAAGTCAGTGAAGAGCTGCGTCTGCTGCGCAAAATCGACAAGAAAGTTGATGCTCTCGATGAGGGTTTTGAAACAATGAAAAAGACTGCTGCCATTCATGGTGCTGTCGGAGGTGCCATTTCTGGCGGCATTGTTGCTACAGCTATCTCGTTTGCAAAAATCAAGCTGGGTCTGTAACACATGGCACACCCACAAGAAACCCGCGATAAGGTACGACGTGCCTACGTCTTTGATCGTCTGTCACTGGAAGTGGCGGCGATGAAATGTGGTGTCTCTTATGGTACGGCCAGTCGTTGGAAAAATCAGTCTGCAGAGAGTGGTGACAACTGGGACAAAGCACAGTCAGCACAGTTGCTATCAGGCGGAAGCATTGAGGACATTGGTCGCCAGATGCTGGCAGGACTGGTCACGCAGTACCAGGCATCAATGGATGAGCTGACACGTAACGACAAAATAGCACCAGCGTTAAAAGTGCAATTACTTGCCAGCCTTGCTGATGCATTTAATAAAACGATCAGTGCCAGCAAACGCATCATGCCTGAGACATCTGAGCTGGCAACAGCAATGGAAGTCGTGCAAAAGCTGGCTAGTTTCATTCGTACCCACTACCCACAACATGCCAATGCCTTCACAGAGGTGCTGGAGCCTTTCGGTGATGAATTGGCGAAAACATACGGGTAAAGTATGGCAAAGAAAACCCCGGCACTCACAAAAAAGGAATTCCGCAACCAGGTCGCTGATCTGGCGGCAGGCATGCGTCTGGCGATTGAATCGCAGTGTGATGGCTTTGATCCTGATCCGGCCAGAATTGGTGAGCGACGCCTGCAGGCAATGGCTTCCTTTCGCTTTTTTGCGCAAACCTATTTTCCTCACTACATCAAGCACTCGCCAGCGACCGTGCATGAGTACCTATACGACCGCTTTCAGGAGGTCGTTGATAACGACATTGGCGATCACGATGCAGTAGCCGCACCACGTGGCCATGCTAAATCAACGCTGATCACGCAGATCGGTACGCTCTGGTGCATCGTCACAGGCCGTAAGAAATACCCGCTGATCGTTATGGATGCGCTTGACCAGGCATTGCCAATGCTGGAAGCGATCAAAGCCGAGCTGGAGTTTAACCCGCGCTTGCTGATTGACTTTCCGGAGGCGACAGGCCAAGGCCGTGTATGGCAAGTAGGTGTGATCGTTACCAGGAACGATATCAAGGTTGAAGTATTCGGATCAGGTAAAAAGATACGGGGTCGCCGTCATGGACCGTATCGTCCGGATCTGGTGATCGGTGACGATCTCGAGAATGACGAAAACGTGCGCTCTCCGGAACAGCGCGACAAGCTGATGACGTGGGTGTTAAAAAGTCTGCTGTCGCTCGGTTATGCCGATGACAGTCTGGACGTATTCATCATCGGTACCATTCTTCACTACGACTCGGTACTGTCCAGACTGATCAATAACAAACTCTGGCGCGGCAAGAAATTCCGCGCAGTTGAACAGTGGCCAGAGAACATGGCTATCTGGGATACGTGGACCGAAATACTATTAAACGACGGTGAACAAGAGGCGCTGGACTTCTACCGAGCAAATCCTGGTATGGATGCCGGTGCAAAGATCTGCTGGCCAGGCGGAACCAGTTTTTACAAATTGATGGTCAAACGGGCGCGTGACGGCAAAGAAGCGTTCGATTCCGAGCAGCAGAATGATCCAGTGTCCGGCGAAGATGCACCGTTTGCCAACTGTATTCACTTTTGGGTAAATCGCCTTGCCGAATGGCTGTTCTTTGGAGCATGTGATCCATCCCTGGGAAAACAAGGCCGCAGCCGTGACCCTTCCGCTATCCTGGTCGGCGGTATGAACCGCGAGACGGGCGTGCTGGATGTGGTCGAAGCCAGCATCAAGAAGCGCTTACCGGACAAGATCATAGAAGACGTGATCGCCTACCAGAAAATCTATCGCTGCTTGATCTGGGGTGTCGAATCCGTCCAGTTCCAGGAATTCATGCGAACGGAACTGGTCAAGCGCTCTGCAGCGCGAAAGATACCCGTACCAGCACGGGCATTGATCCCATCGACAGACAAGATCCTCCGGATTGAATCAATGCAACCGCACATGGCCAATGGCCTGATTCGCTTACACACCAGCCAATCGACGCTGATTGATCAGCTTAGACATTTTCCTAAAGCAGATCACGATGATGGACCAGATGCCCTGCAAATGCTGTGGATGCTGGCGACGACTGGATTTGCGTCATTTGAATTTGAGGCAGCTGGTAAGCGTGGTCGCAATGAGGCATCAGGCAGTCAAGATGATGACGACATAGATTCAGGCGATGGTGCCTGGTAGAGAGAAAAATATGGCGAATATAGTTGATCAATGGGGTAAGCCGATTCAAAGCGAGATCCTGCATGAACCGCAAACAGCAAAGCTGCAGCAGTTACACATGGAGTATGCCAATCATCCAAGTCGCGGTTTAACGCCTGTACGTCTGGCATCCATCATGCAGCAGGCAGAGCAAGGTAACCTGACTGCGCAGGCCGAGCTGTTCGCAGATATGGAAGAAAAAGATGCTCATATCTATGCGGAAATGAGCAAGCGTAAAGGCGCGATACTGTCAATTGAGTATGAAATACGGCCACCACGTAATCCCAGTGCCGAAGAAAAAAGCCTTGCTGCGTATTTAACGGAGATGGTGCAGGATATTGCATCGCTGGATACGACCATGATTGATGCGCTGGACGGCGTTGGTCACGGCTATGCTTGTTTGGAGATTGAATGGCAGATGCTGGGGAAAGAGTGGCTAACCAAGGAAATCACTCATCGTCCACCAAGCTGGTTTAACGTTAGTCGCTTTAATCAGAATGAGCTGCGCTTGCGCGACAATTCATCCGATGGCGCTGAGTTAATTCCGTTCGGCTGGATCGTACATAAACACCGGGCCAGAACGGGGCCATTAGCACGGACTGGCCTGCATCGGATGCTGGCATGGCCATTTTTGTTTAAAAACTATGCCGTCAGAGACTTGGCCGAGCTACTGGAGATACACGGTCTGCCTATTCGACTGGGTAAATATCCACCCGGCACCGGCGATGCTGAAAAGGCGACACTGTTACGCGCTGTGACAATGCTGGGTCATGCTGCAGCTGGCATTATTCCGGAAGGCATGTCCATCGACTTCCAAAACGCCTCGATTGGTAGTCATGATCCGTTCCAGGCGATGATTACCTGGGCGGAGCAATCAGAGTCTAAAGCGATTCTCGGTGCCACATTGACCAGTCAGGCAGATGGTAAATCATCTACTAATGCACTCGGTAAGATACATAATGAAGTACGCCGCGAGATCCTGGCATCGGATGCCCGACAATTGGCGGCAACATTGACGCGTGATCTGTTATATCCATTGGCAATGCTCAATGGTAAGCAGATCAACGACCCACGGCGGATGCCACGTTTCCATTTCGATCTGGGTGAAGAAGAAGACTTCCAGAAAATTGCATCAGCATTACCAAATCTGGTCAATGTCGGTATGCAAATCCCCGTTTCATGGGCGCAGCGTAAGCTATCTATTCCAGCGGCACAAAACGGTGAGCCGGTGCTGGTAGCAACAAAAACGCCGGTTAAGGCAGATGTAATCGCTGTGAATCGTGTGGCGTTAAAAGCGCAGGACAATCCACAAGAACAGCTGCAACAACGTGCTGAACAAGAAAACGATGATGCCTGGTCGCAAGTTGTCGACCACGTGCAGCAAATGGTCGCTGAGGCACCAGACCTGCCGACGCTGCAAAATCAACTATTGGCTGCGTATAGTGGTTTGCCATTGGAAGATCTGCAGTCAGTGATGGCGCAAGGCTTCGCCTTGGCGCAGCTGGCAGGCATGTTTGACGTTAAAACTGGTCAGTAGCCATGCCAGTCTACGAAGCGCTACCACCTTGGAATAAGCCGTTTGCAGAGCAATTGGCTTTTTTTAAACGCAAACTGAATCTGCCGAGTGAAGCGTGGGATGACATCATGCGCCAAGCGCACGATAAGGCGTTTATGGTTGCCGGTGCGCAAAGTGCGGATCTGTTGGTTGATCTGCGAGGCGCAATCACCAAGGCGATTGAATCCGGTACAGGTATAGAAGCATTCAGAAAAGACTTTAAAAAGATCGTCGCCAAACATGGTTGGACGGGTTGGACTGGTGAAGAATCGGCAGCACGTACCGCATGGCGTACCAAAGTGATCTACCAAACCAATATGTCCACCAGTTACGCCGCTGGCCGCTGGCAGCAGTTGAATGATCCGGAACTGTTAAAAGCCATGCCGTACTGGCAGTACAAGCATAGCGACAGCGTGGTTTATCCCCGACCGCTGCATCAAAGCTGGGACGGTTTAACGCTACCACCAGATCATTCATTCTGGAAACAACACTATCCGCCCAATGGCTGGGGCTGTCAGTGCCGTGTCATTCCAGTAACCAAAGCAGCATTTATGCGTGCCGTCGCCAATGGTCGTGGCCCTGCCAATGCGCCGCCAGCTGGAGACACTGAAGGCATCGATGTCGGGTTTGAGTATGCACCAGGAGAGTCATCTGCAACGCAACTTTTGCGAGTACAGCGTAACAAGTTAGAAAACTGGGATAGGGAAATTGCTAAAGAGAATGTGCAGTATCTGATTCGCAGCAACTTATTTAAGCGCTTCTTTAACGGAGAAATCAAAGGAGAATTCCCGTTTGCTGTGTTAAGTAAAGCAGATCAGGATTTAATTCAATCAGACAATGCGACGGTACTTATTTCTGATGTCTCAATTGCAGATCATATTGCTAAACATCCAGAAATAACGCTGGATGATTATCTGAAGGTTCAACAGATTATCGATAGCGAAGAGACGGAAATTTATAAACAAGGCGATACACGGTTGATGTACTTATACTTTAATGACGTTCAGTACAGGGCGGTATTGAAGCGAACCAACGACAAGTTAAAGAATTATTTTTTAACGTTGTTCAGGAATGACAGAAAACAAGTTCCTGTTAATGCTGTACGTGTTAAATAAAGGTGGGGTAACTGATCCACGGTTGGCTACCCGTATTAGCTCATCATGCTTGCGCAAGGCTAAGTCAGCCTGACGATCATTCACCCTTAATAGACAATATAGCACAAATAATAGGCAAGTCATGTTAGAAATCACCTACAACGACGGCAATATCCAAACGATGCTTAAACGCATCATGGCGGAGACTGGCAACAGCGAGCCAGCGATGCGAGCCATTGGTGAAGTCGTTACGGAGATCAGCAAGCGCAGCTTTGACAATTCTGCTTCGCCTGATGGCACACCGTGGGCCGCGAACAGCGAAGCCACGATACTGCAGTATCTGGAAAAGACTGGTGGAAACTATAAAAAAGACGGGACCTTATCAAAGAAAGGGCAAACCCGCGTAATCAATAAACGGCCACTGATCGGACAGTCCAGAGACTTACAACGACAATTCAGTTACGTCGCTACAGCTGATTCCGTGACGATTAGCAACAGCATGGTCTATGCAGCGATGCAGCAGTTTGGTGGGACGAAGCAGCAGTTTCCACATTTATGGGGAAATATCCCTGCGCGGCCTTTTATGCCCGTTGCAACAGATGGCAGTATGATGCAACAAGCCGAGGCTGAAATTGTTCAGGTCATGCAAGACTATCTGGACGACATCATCAGCGGATAATCAATCATAAAATCAGCGCCGCCACGCCATTTAATTTGCCATGCATATAGATTCGGGCATCGTTCAATGATTGATAGCGTTAAATAGGCGTTAAATTACCTGCAAAGCGCATAGTCTGATGATGATCTGATTCGCCAGATCAGATTTACCCATATTACTGGTGCCAGAAGCATCACGACCCCACTGAAGTGCATCCACTCGTTGCCAGCTGATTTAGTCGGCAAAGTGATGGCATGCCTAATCCATCTACCCATATCGCTATCGCTGCACTGTCGTTTGAGTTATCAACTGATAGCTCGGCAGGTTTGCAGCTGACGCCATCCGGTGCCTTTCGCGCCAGGGATGGTCGCCCGACTGACGTAGCTGCCTGGTTCATTAACGCAGATGTCGCCGCCAGAGTAATCCAGCTGGCATCAGCCGCAGCAAATAGTCTGGTCATCGACTATGAACATCAGACGCTGAATGCAGAAGCCAATGGCCAGCCAGCGCCCGCTGCTGGCTGGTTTAAAAACATGGAATGGCGCGAAGGTGTTGGCTTGTTCGCTATCAACGTCGAATGGACAGAGAAAGCCAAAGCGTTCATTGCCGCTAAAGAATACAAATACATCAGCCCAGTTTTCTCTTACAGCAAAACCACGGGTGAAGTCATCAAGATGCTGCATGTCGCATTAACCAATACGCCAGCGCTGGACGGCATGCAAGCAGTTGCGCTGAAAAATCTCGAAACCTCCCTGCAACTACCTATTGAGGAAACTATGAATCCTGTATTGAAAGCCTTACTGGCCAAACTCGGCCTACCAGAAACAACATCTGAAGCCGACGCTATGACTGCAGTCACTGCGCTCAAAGCAAAAGCTGACCAGATCGATGCCAAAGATGCAGAGATCGTGGGTTTGAAAGCCAAGGCAGAAGAGCTGAAACAAAAAGATGCGGAGATCGCCTCACTCAAAGCGACTAGTGCCGGCAATGCAGGTAATCCAGACCCTGCCAAATTTGTACCGATTGAAGCGATGACGGCGATGCAAACGCAGATCGCTGCACTGACCGCAAAGTTCCAGACTGGCGAGGTCAATGATGTGGTGACTGTCGCGTTAAAAGAAGGTCGCCTCCTGCCAGCACAAGAATCCTGGGCGCGTGAATTGGGCAATAAAGACTTGGCGTCGCTGAAAGCCTTCGTTGCCAGTGCACCATCCATCGCCGCGTTAAAACAAACGCAGACGCAAGGCAAAGCGCCTGTGAGCGATCCTGATGCCGAGCTGAGTGATGAGCAAATCGCTATCTGTAAATCCCTCGGTTTATCTAAAGAAGACTACAAAAAATCATTGGCTGAATAAGCAACCGACGAAGCGACTGTTTCAAACGCGGACACACAGTAGTTTTTATTTCTATCAATAAAGGAGTTTCCCATGACAGCAGCAATGTCAGACCGCAATACCATCCGTCGCGATGGCTCGGTATATGAGCACCCAGTAAAGGCTGGTGCAAAAATTTACGGCGGCACTATCGTCGCTATCGATCCAGCCAACAATCTGGCTATTGCAGGCAAAACTGCTGTCGGCCTCAAGGCAGCTGGCGTAGCCCAGGCATTCACCGATAACACCGCCGGTGCAGACGGTGATATCCGGGTGCGTGTTTTCCGTGGCCCTGAAAACGTTTATCGCTTTTCTAATTCCGGTGGTGCTGACCTGATCACCCTGGGCGATATCCAGTCCGACTGTTACATCGTTGACGACTCTACTGTCGCTAAGACCAGCGGCACGAACACACGTTCCGTCGCCGGGAAAATCCGCGATGTCGACGTTGGTGGCGTCTGGGTCGAGTTCTAAGACGAATTGATTTAACGCGGTTTCACGCATTCAGTTCATTACAAACAAACCATACCGGAGAAATCCATGATTATTAGTCAAAGCAATTTAGGTGCGCTGTTCCAGGCGTTCAAGATGGTTTTTCAGCAAACGTTCAATAACACACAGGTCGATTGGGACAAGATTGCCATGATGGTGCCATCGTCAACGGCGAAAGAGGTCTATCCATGGCTGGGTCAAAACACCCGTTTCCGTCAGTGGATCGGTGATCGCGTCGTTCAAAACCTGATGACACATGATTTTTCAATTAAAAATCTGTCATGGGAAAACACCGTCGGTGTCCCAAAAGAAACGATTGAAGATGATACCTATGGCTTATTCAAGCCCTTGTTTGCCCAGCTGGGACAAGATGCCAAACAACATCCGGACGAAATGATTTTTACGCTGCTGGCACAAGGTTTTGCATCCTTATGCTACGACAATCAGTATTTCTTCGATACCGATCACCCAGTGTTAAATGCAGATGGCTCCACGTCTTCGGTTTCCAACTTCGGCGGTGGCTCTGGTGCAGCATGGTATTTGCTCGATACCAGCAAAGTCGTTAAGCCGATCATCTACCAGGTGCGTAAGGATTACAACTTTGTCGCCATGGATAAAGAAACGGACGACAACGTCTTTAACGCTAAAGAGTACATCTACGGCGTTGATGCCCGCAGCAATGTTGGATTTGGTTTATGGCAGCTGGCGTATGCCTCCAAACAGGAATTAACGCCAGCAACATACGGTGCAGCACGTGCAGCCATGATGTCTTTGAAAGGCGATAACGGCAAACCGCTGGGTGTACGTCCAACCATGCTGGTGGTACCGCCAAATCTGGAAGGCACTGCTTTGCAGATCCTGCAGGCTGAGAAAAACGCCAACGGTTCAAGCAACATTTACCAAAACACTGCACAGATTCTGTGCACCCCTTGGCTCTCATAAGTAGCTTTTTTATCCGGGTGAAGCCAAGCGCTTCACCCAGTGAGAGTTCGTATTTGAGTTCTTATCGCCACCATTCTTGATCAGGAGTTTCACATGGCAAAAATCAAAGTTCTGCGCGTCGTAGCCAAGTCCGGCTCTTTTCGTCGCGCCGGTTATCAATTCACTTCTGACCCCACAGATATTCCGCTGGATGGGATTAAAAAAGAAGTGCGCGACGCGATCCAGGCTGAATCAGCGCTGCTGAGCTTAGAAACCGAAGTCGACGACGTGATCAGCACCGAAAGCGACGACACGGAAAACGGAAACAAGAAATCAACGTCTTCCGGTAAAAAATAAGCGAAAGCCCCTGAGCCATGATGTATTGCACAAAAACCGACATGATCACGACCTTTGGTGAGCCTGAGCTGATCCAGATCACTGATCGTGAAAACACCGGTGTGATTGACGATGCAGTATTAGATACCGCAATCACTACGGCACAAGCGGAAATTAATGTCTGGCTTGAGGGGCGCTATTCACTGCCATTGCCTTCTGTCCCGGAGGTGTTACGCCGTATAGCGATGGATATGACGCGTTATTTTCTTTCTGGCGACATCAATGGGGATCATCCAGTCGCCCGTCGTTATGCCGAGCAAACCAAGCTATTGCATGCGATCAGTCGTGGTCAGGCATCGCTAGGTCTCGATAGCGCAGGCGTGAAAACGACAGCGGTCGACACCGTGCAGATCAGTCAGGGGCGTAACGATTTTGGCGACAGGAGCAGATGGTGATTGATCCCAATGATTATCTGCAGCTGGAAGACTTACTAGTTGATCGCCTTAAAACAGATATGACTAGCTTACGAGCAGTGATGACTGCCACAGACTTAGCCGGTGTCCAGGAAAAACGGCAAGTCGAACCTGCTGCGCATGTGATTTACATCGGTGACCAGATCGGTGAAGGCAGTCAGAGTCAGGGTAGCACCGGCGCGTCGCAGGTCGTGACACAACACTGGATGGTAGTGCTGGTCGTTAAATTTGCAGGAACACCGACGACTGGCAAAGGCAATCGCAAAATCGCAGGACCACTGATCACTCAATTATTGAAATCGCTCAGTGGCTGGCAACCACCCAATAAGAGTTTTTCAACACTGCGTCGTATCAACGCACCAAAAGTCGGATATGACAACGGCTTTGCATACTATCCGTTCGCCTTTAAAACAACCTTTGTGATAGGAAAATCATGAGTAATCAAAACGTCAAACTGAAGAAAGAACATACGCATGAAGGCGTTAAATACAAAGCAGACAGTGTATTGAACGTCTCCCAGGCAGATGCCGACTGGCTGGTCGATAACAAAATTGCAGATCGTCAGGCTGAGCCGGTACCCGAAGCCAAGCGCGAAGGCAAGAAAGCGTAATCCGGCTTTTTTATAGCAGCACTCAGTAACTCAACATAGGAGTCAACATGACACAGTATTTATTAGGACAGGGCAAAGTGTATATTGCCGCCCGCGATGCTGCAGGAAAGCCCAAAGCGCAGCGCTGGCTGGGCGATGTCTCTGCAGCTAAAGTTGGCCTGAAAGCAACCAAGGCCGATCTGAAAGAATCCTACTCAGGTCAACGTTCTACCGTTAAAAGCATTGTGGTCGGCAAAGAAGCCACGTTTGACATGACCCTGCAAGAAGTCAGCAAAGACAATCTGGCGCTGGCTTTGTCGGGTAAACCGACTAGCCTGGTCAGCGGTTCAGTCACTGGCGAGGTCTTGCCTCTTGCTCTTGTTGCAGGTGACCGTGTATCGCTGAAATATCCTAAAGTGTCGTCCGTCGTCATCACGGATTCAGCAACCCCATCTGTGACGCTGGACCCTGCAAAATATGATGTGGATGCCGATTTTGGTGCCATCACGTTTAAAGATGTCGCTGGTGTAACGCAACCGTTGAAGGTCGCCTACACGCATGCTCCGCTGGAAAGCGTGTCGATGTTCACCGCGCAGCAGTCCGAGGTCTTCATCCGTTACGAAGGCATTAATCTGGCCGAAGGCGGTACACCGATTGTCGTGGAACTGTATAAAGTCAACACAGAACCGTTAAAAGATCTCGCTCTGATCACTGATAAATATGCAGATATGGCTATCTCATCGGCGGTGCTGATTGACTCCAGCAAACCCGCTGATGATGAAATCGGTCAGTTTGGACGTATTATCCAAGTCGCACAAACTTAAACGCGCCTACCATATACTCATCCCACTGAAGCCCCTCAACTGGGGCTTTTTTCATGCGCTCCGTACACTGGATGACATCCATTCAGCGATACACCAGGAGCGAAGATGTCAACGACACCCACCCAGCAAGAATCTACTGATGACTTGCAAAAAGTCATTCCAAAGAACAATGTCATCGTTATTAACGGTGAAGAAATTCACATCCAACAATTCAAAATTGGCAAACTGCCCATGGTTTTAGATGCTGTGCAGCCGATGGCGCACATGCTGCTGAACCGCGATAAGAACTCTCCATTAGATATCAGCAGCATGCTGATGCTGTACTCGGACGATTGCCTGAAGCTCATGGCCGTGCTGGCCGACAGACCGCGTGCCTGGATCGATCAATTAGATATCGATGATGCCGTTGCACTGCTGACGATGCTAATAGAGGTCAATCTTGATTTTTTCGTCCAGCGCGTCTTGCCAAAACTGATCGAAGCGTTAAACACAACAGGCAAGACGATCAAAGAAAACACGCTGCTGACCAGCATGCTTGGTCGGATAAATTCCAGCAACTCGTCAGTGCCGGGCACCGCTACGACGACATCCTGAACTACACCTGGTCGCAATTCATTGCGTTTAGCGAAGCTGCCGACCGGCTGGCGACCAGGAAAAGTAAAGAGTCGTTTCTGTTCATGCTGATTGCCAATCGCGGTACAGAAGACGGTGTTAAACAAGTCTTGAACAATCTGGAAGATTAAATGCCATCGGTACTTGAACTCAAAATCAAGAGCTTTGTTGAAGGGCTGGAAAATGTCACCGCCCTAGCTAAAGAGCTTGGTCAGGTCGGAGAGTCTGCGCAGGCAGCTGGCAAAAGCGCATCAGCTGGCAAAGCGGGATTCACCGAGCTGCGAACTGAAGCCGATGCCTATAAAACCATAGGCGTTCGCTCATTCGCAGAAGTTCGCGCTGAAATTGCCAAGGTCACTGCAGCGCATCAGCAACTGACCAATGCAGGCACATTATCAGCAAAAGAACAGCAAGCCGTCACCGATGCCACCAGGACGAAATTAGCCGGACTCAATGCCGAGTTACGCGGTGTCGCAGAAAAGAACACGGATGCCGCTGGCAGTGGCGACGTATTCAATAAAGCGCTCGGCGTTATGGGGCCGCAGGCCGCTGCTGTATCGACTGGATTGAGTTTTGTGAAGGATAACGTCGGCGCTTTGATCGGAGCATTTACAGCGCTGGCTGTCGCTTATGGGTTGAAAGAGTCCGCAGAGTATGCCGCCCGCACCGAGACACTCGGCATCACAATGAACGTTGTCGCTAAAAATGCAGGATACAGCGCAGAAGAGATAGGGAAATACGAAAAAGAAGTCAAAGGCTTAGGCATTACGACCCAAGGCACCCGCGAATCTATTACGCAAATGATCCAGGCTGGTTTAGAGATCGGACCGACTGCTGAAGGTCAGGTGTCTCAAGTGGCCAAACTGGCGCGGGCAGCGCAGGATCTGGCCGTGGTGACCGGTGAAAATTCATCAGCGACACTGACACGGCTGATCACCAACATCTCTCAACTTGATACGGTCGGTCTGCGGTATATGGGTTTAACGGTCAATGTTGAGGCCGCAGAACAGCAATTCGCTATTTCAATTGGCAAAACGGTCGACCAGCTGACGCAGAAGCAAAAAGCACAAGCAGTGATGGATGAATCATTGCGACAAGCTGAGAAGTTGAACGGCGCGTATGAAGCCTCAATGGAATCCGTCGGTAAAAAAGTTCAGTCCTTGAAGCGTTACCAAGAAGAGTTGGCTAATGATATCGGCTCCAAACTACTTCCTGCGTATGGAGCATTAGTTGATTCAGCTACCAACTTTCTCAAAGTCGCTGATACCACAGCCCAGGGAATTGACAGGTCTGGTGCATCGTCACGCCTCTTTGCTGAGGGTGTAACGACGTTTGGCTCTGCTATGGGGAATGCGCTCAATACCGTTTTAGGCATGATCGGAGAGATTTATCCGACTCTGTCTGCGCTGGGTAAAGGCTTTCTTGATTTACTTGGTTACATCATCAATGTGGCATCTGAGATTTTAACGCTGGGTCATTACACCGATGAAGCTGGTAACAAATTTACTCTACTCGGTCAGATAATTAAGTTGCTGATCGGAACAGTTGCGTTGGCGCTGGCTGGATTAAAAGACGGCATCGATATTATTACAGCTGCAATCTTTGGTCTGGGCGGTGCTGCTATCGACATCGTAGGGAGAATCATTTCTGCGTTCGGTAAGATGGTTTCCTATATAAATAAAGATTGGGGTAAAGCGATCCAGGGCGTGGGCGATAGTCTGCAAGAGACTGGTAAAAATATGATCGGATTTGCGGATCAGACCGTTGATCAATTCGCCCGTGGTGAAAGTGCTGTTGGCAAATACAGAAAATCATTGCGTGAAGCCGAGCTTTACACACAACAGTTAAAGCAAGTGACTGACTTCAGTAAAGCCGAAGCTGAGGTGTTAAAAATGGCAGAGGCCGTCAGAAAAAACGGCTCCTATACCAAAGAATTCGCTGATCAATCTGAAATTCTCAATGGCAAATTAAAGGATATGCAGGCCGCTGGCCAACTCAGTACAGCGCAACTGGGGCAACTGCAAGCCAAATTACAGCGACTCTCTAGTGATGATGCTGCCAACTTTACCAAAGCAATCAATGATGCCGGTTTGAAATTAGTCGAGCTGGCTGGCAAGGATCGACTTGCACCGTTAAATAAAGAATTTGACGTTGCAAAAGCCAGTGTCATTGCCCTGGGCAGCAGTACAAAAACCACGGCATCGGTCATGAGCGATGCATTTTCAAAAGGCATTGATGCTGCCAAAACGTTGGCCGAACTCAAGCAAATCGGTGATTCGCTGGGAGACGTTAAAAAAGTCACCGGCGATATTAAGCCTGCGCTGATCGAAGCAGGCATTAAATTTGACGAGCTGTTTGAGAAATCGTTAAAAGTCGCAAAGACAGATAAAGACTACGCAGATCTGATCGCTGAAGTTCAACGCCTGGAAAAAGCAGGCGTGATTTCGGGCGATGCGATGTCTCGCGCATTGCGTGAAATAGAAGAAAAAGCCAACGGCGCAGAAGCTGCACTGTCAAGGCTGGCAAAACGGGCAGCAGAGATCGCCAGATCAGAAGTCGATCTTGCGCGTTCGCATCTGGATATGATCAAAGCACAGACAGAAGTTGGCCGTGCATCTCTAGATGTGATGGTAAAACAGATCAATTACTCGAAAGAAGGAGCGGCATTAGCCAAAGAAGAATTAAAACTGGCACAACTCAATAAAGACTTAGCTACTGAAAAAGCGCGGGAAGCCAAGGCATCCTACGATGTTGCTATCGCATCGCATCGATTGCTAATTTCGTTGCAGCAAAAATTAAATGCAGAAAAAGAGTTGGAGTTACAGATTGGGAAAGAAGGTGCGGAAGAAGCAAAGCAAAAAGCACAAGCACTGGCTGACCAGGTTAGAGAATCTGAGAACTCTGTCAATTGGGCGCGACAAGCGCTTTCAGAACAGCAAAAAATAACGCTCAGTGTCGAAGAGCAGGTAGTGCAGCAAAAGCTGGTTGTCGATACCGTGAAAGTCGCTTCTGAGCAAGCTAAGGATCTGGCAAAAAATACAGGTGATGTTTCAACCGGTGCTCGTACTGCATCAGATGCAATTAAACCGCTCGTTACATCATTGAGCGATGCTAATAAATCAGCGGACGAATTGACGAAGAAGTTTGCTGGTATGACAGAAGAACAAAAAAGAGCGGCTGCCGCAGCGGCTGAATTTGCTGCTGAAGCGAAACGTACAGAACAAGCACTGCAAGGTATTCAAACGGCTCAAGACAGGTTGGATTCTGCACAAGGCGTATCCAAAGGAGTAACAACCGTAGGAGGTAGTGGCCGCGAAACAGGTGGTGTCGATGGCGTGAGAAGCGTTGAACCGTATGAATCAGTATCGCAAAGAAATAGCCGTATTACCAGTGAAATTCAGGCTCAGCAAAGTAAAAATGATGCCATTAATCATACTGCGGGTGTCACAGATAACGATATTGCGACTCTGCTCTGGGACTCTGATCACGGCGTCAATATCCCTGTCACAGCAGAAAACCTGAAACGCGCACAGACCGCGTATGAAGCAGCAGCCGCTAATCTGCAGATGTATCAGATGAATGCTGGTGCTTTTTCAAATGCTGGTGCGGATTCGATCATGCGGGCATATAACCGCGCAAGAGTCCTGTTAGACAAGATGCAAGGCGGCGGATTGAATGACGGCAGTGACCGTGGTACCGGTGGCTTCGGTGGCGGTACACGCTACGGCTTTGGCATGAAAATAGTCGGATCACATAAAACAGGATTAGATCGTGTGCCTTATGACGGTTACGTCGCAGAGCTGCATGAAGATGAAAAAGTCTTAACAGCAAAAGAGGCAGATCAATATCGACGCGCTCCGACTGTTTCCGATCTGTCAAAACAACTGATCCAGCAAATCAGCAATACAAGCATGTCACCCAGAATATCAGAGCAAATGGTTACGCAGGGATCGACCATGCCAAGTAAAACAATTCAGGTCAACTTTACAGATAGTGCCGGTAAAAATATTCCGATGACGATGGAGGCCGGGAACGAACAAGCGTTTCTGGATTTACTGAAAAAAGCCAAAGGCGTTGCATCATGATCCTGAAAAATTTAACGACCAATGAAGGTTTAACGCTATCGCACGATATGCGATGGACAGATGAGCATTCCTGGTCACCAGTCTCATCTGCCAAAGAGTACAGCTTAACCGGTACGCTGATTATTGATAACGCGGTACGCCAGGCAGGACGACCAATCACGTTACAACCGCCCAGTGCCGAGATGGCATGGATTACCAGAGCAATTGTTGAAAAGCTGCGTATGTGGGCAGCAATTCCGGGATTGCAATTGCAACTGACTTTAGACGATGAACGGGTATTTAACGTCGTTTTTCGACACGATGAGCCGCCTGCATTAGAGGCAACGCCGGTAACGGAAATGGCGAGCTATGACATGGATAGCTGGTGGGTAGTGAATTTAAAGATGATGGAAATTTAATATGACAATTCTTTCAAGCGACGTTCAGATCATTGCCTCTCAAGTCATGGCAGATGTGCCGGAAGGAGGCGGATCACCAACGGCCGTCGTCATTAATGATGGTAATAGCAACGGGATATTTACTGATATTTCAGAGCTGGACAGAGCGGGTGGCCGCGTCAATATGCGCAAGGTATTTCCGTCTATCAGGACAGACAATACCGACGGCTATTACGGTGCAAACATCATCGTTGCAGAGCCGCCAGCAGATCCGCGCGTCTCCGTCAGTTTGTTTTCAACTGGGGATATGTTTGATACCCGTACAAGCGCTAAAGGACGGATTGAATCGTATTTATCAAAAGCTCAGGCATTGGCTGGGTATCTGTTTGGCGATCATATTGGGGGCCAGCAGACGGTCACAGTGTTGCAAGATGTCGATGCAGCCTTGCCCGTGGTTGGGGACACATTCTGTTTGACGATGCGGGAAGGTAGTGCCAATACCTATGAACAGTTTGTCCGTGTGACCGATGTCACTTCTCGTATTCGCACATTTATAGATTCCGATGGCACATATAAAAAAGCTGAAATACTGATGACAATCAGCGACTCGCTGATAAACGATTACATTGGCTTTGAAGCATCGCGCAAAGGTCCTGACAAAACGGCATATTTAACGGCGACAAAAATCTATTCAACGATTGTTGCTGACGCGGCGCGGTACTACGGTACAGCCTTGTCGACCAGCGCGGTCAGCACTGGCGATTCAGTCATCAATGCCTCAACAATTTTTACACAGCTGGTGCCGAGTACAAAAATCGAGGTTCCGATTATTGATTCACGTATGAATCAGCGCAAAACGACGTTGGCACAAGCAGGATCAGACATTACCGAAACCAGAAATACTATTTTTTCATCGGCCAATCAACTGTATATCGGCGGGAAAATACTGCCCGGATCATTAAGCGTTAAACAAGGACCGATCACGCTCAAAGATGCAGGTGGGACGTTAAAAAACGGCACAGTATCTGTGGGAACCGTTGATTACGACAATGGCATTTTATCGCTGTCGAATGACGTGTTTGGTACCACTGCAACACAGATCACTTACACCTATACACCGGCGTCATCAACTGAAAAAGTCACGATGTCTATCGGTATCCCAGTGACAAAAGCCGGTCAGCGACTTAATTACGTCATGTCCATCGATGCGGTACCAGCTGCAGGATCAGTATCTGTCAGTTACCGGGCGCTGGATCGCTGGTATGTACTGACTGATGACGGTACTGGCGCGTTACGTGGTTTTGACAGCTCTGTCGGCGCTGGCCAGGTGAATTATGCGACGGGTAGTGTTGCAGCGACATTGGGCGCATTGCCTGACGTGGGAAGTGAGTTGATTGTACAGTGGGTTAGCAACGGTGACACCAGCATCGCGGAATTGGTGCCGACTGGTATGACTCCCATAGAGAAACGCTTTTCTCGCGTAGTTGAACTCGGCACCGCAATCAAGCCTGGTACTGTAAATTTAACGTGGAATGTTTCTGGGGCGAGTAAGTCCGCTATCGATCTGGACGGAAAACTGACGGGTGATGCTGCCGGTAAGGTGGACTATGCAACCGGTCGTTTTGAGTTTTCACCGAACATATTACCAGCTGCCGGCACTGTGATCACATTGGCTAATACTGAGACTGTGTCGGTACAGGGTGATGTTGCCGGGATGACGGACGGCGGTGACCACTGGACTATCGCACTGCCAGGCGCAGTAACGCCAGCAACGCTGATGTTGGCAGTGTATGTGAGCATTCCATGGGATGGCTACTACGCACCGTTAAATAGTGCACTGTCCTTTAAAAGTACAGAAATACTGACCGATGACGGCAACGGTAATGTCCGTGTCCATGTTCCGGTTGTGAACCAGTTTCTTAACGTCGGTTCTATCAACTACTCAACAGGCGTCGTTACGCTGGTTAAACAGGCTCCTAATTACAAAGCGCTTCAACAAACTGGAAGTGTTATTAAGGTTGGCGATATTCAGTCATCCGGAACAACGACATCTGTATCAACCTATGTCAGCGCCGGTTTTGCATTAGGTTCTGCTGATTTAACTATTCTGGCTAACCCTGAAAATTTCAACGCTTTCAAAAATCCGTGGTGGACGACAAGCGATATTTGCGTTGCGAAATATAGTTACTCCGGAAGCACAGGATCTGCAGCGACCATTACCTTCCCATTCAACAAACTATTTCTGCAATCAGACTACGTACCAGACGGCTTTATTCTGAATGGTAAGCGCCACATGGTCAAAGCCGATGCCACTATCGTCAAAGATATTATCCCGTCAACGGGTGCCGGAACCGTATGCGGGACGATGGGCGTCATCGGTAAGCGATACGGTATGGTGTTAACGTCATGGGACGCCAACACTTCGCCCGTCGTTTCTAATATCTTGGGTGTCAATACAGTTGGAATATCGTCACTCGTGGACGCAATTACATTCCGAACCGCCATATCACCATTGTTTAACGGCGGATTCACGCTGAACGGTACATTGCAAGACGATACGACATTCAGCGTCACGCCGAATGCCGACGGTAAAATCATCAACGATGCTCTCGGCATTTACGGAACAGTCAACTACACCACCGGTGTTGCGACATTGCGCTTCGGTGTGAAAGTGCCGGATACATCAGCAAATATGCCCGGCGTGATTAATTTAAGCTATCTTGGCATCGCTGGTCTGACTTACGTTGCTGCCAGGGCCGCGAAGGCCGATACGTTCAGATATAACGCTGTCGGCTATTCATACTTGCCGCTTGATCAGAACATCCTCGGCCTCAACCCTGTGCGGCTCCCATCCGACGGACGTGTACCGATTTTCAGAGCTGGTGGTTTCGCTGTGGTCGGACATACGCATAACAGCGGCCCAGTTACCGTCAGCAACGGCCAGGTATATAACGCTGGCCGTGTACGACTGTCCCGCATACGGATCACAGATAAAAACAATGCGCCGGTAATAACTGGATTCACAACCGATCTGGATGCCGGTACGGTCACATTTAACGATGTCGCCGGTTACGCCCAACCGATCACGATTGAAGATCGTATTGAAGACATGGCACTGATCCGCTCAGTCAATATCGACGGCACGATTGCCCTGACACGCCCACTGACGCACGCATACCCCATCGGTTCTTATATCTCCAGTGCGCTGGTCGTCGGTGATATAGCGGCGCGTGTACCGGTACTGTTCGATCAGGTCACATGGACAGATAAATGGTCAGACACCCCAATTGGCGACAGCAGCGTTGCGAACTACAACAATGTGCTGGCACCCATCGAAGTGACGAACCGTGGTGCTTTAACCGAGCGCTGGGCAATCCGTTTCACAGGAAGTACCGCCTTCCAGGTAATCGGTGAACACGTCGGTGTTATCGCTGTGGGTACGACCGGAACAGACTGCGCACCGATAAACCCATCATCCAATACCCCTTATTTCACGATCCGCGCATTGGGCTGGGGAAGCGGCTGGGCAATCGGCAATGTGCTGCGGTTTAACACCGTCGGGGCGCAGTTTCCGGTGTGGGTCGTCCGTACCATTTTGCAAGGACCTGCGACAGCGACCGACGACAAATTCACGCTGATTGTGCGTGGCGATATCGATAGACCATAAATGAAACGAGAGCAAACATGGCTGATACATCCGTAAAATTTTTTCACTCTGAAATGACTGGCGCACCGACGTTAAACGGACTGGCCGGATCATTGATTAATGTGCTCAACGCCTGCCTGATTAATGGCTTTGGTTTGAAAAACGTCGACACCTGTACTGTCACTGGTGGTGTTGCAAAGCTCAACATCAGTACCGGGCACTCCGCAGTAGTTGGAAGCGTTATCCTGGTCGCCGGGGCGACGCCAGCGGCGTTAAACGGTGAGCAGCGCGTCACTGCAACTACAACGACATCGATCTCATTTGCAACATCGGTGACAGATCAGTCTGCGACCGGCACGATCACTGTTAAACAGGCTCCAGCAGGTTGGGTATCGCCATTTGTGGGTACGAACCTCGCTACATATAAATCACCCGATCTGGCAGCGACAGGTTGCGTATTACGTGTGGATGATACGGCGACCAGATCTAGCCGCGTCGTTGGCTATGAAACGATGACTGACATTAATACAGGAACTGGCCCATTTCCAACATCAGCACAGCGCACCGGCGGGTCATATTGGACAAAAAGTAGTTCTGCAGATGCGGTGACCAGATCGTGGATCTTAGTTGGAGATGCACGGTCATTTATCTTTATCAGGACGTATTCAGCTGGTTCGATGGCGAATGAGGTGACCACGTTTGGTGATATTTCAACGCTAAAAACGCCAGATCCGTATGCGTGTATTTTAACTGGGATGCCATCTGATCAGGCTGCTAACAGCCCAACGAACAATGCTAATTTATGGCTGAGTGAGATTACAAAAAATGAGTTGTACATGCCACGTTCGTACACTGGTATTGGTACTGCTGTACAGATGTCAAAATCCTCACCCGCGTTCACGATGTATAACACCAGTTGGATATCTGGAAATAATGCGCTTGCTTACACGCCAGCCTATCCCAATCCCGTCGATGGCGGTGTGTATTTCAGCCCACTGTATTTTTTAGAAAATAGTGGTACCGCACTGCGCGGGATATGCCCTGGTTACTACTTTATTGCAAATAATGTCACGACCAATACGTTTGCAAATAAGGATCAAATCACTGGTGTTGTTGGCATGATCGGTAAGACGATGCTGTTGCACTATGCCAATAATAATGGTGGATACGCAGCGGTCGACATTACTGGCCCGTGGAGATGATATGGCGCTATTTTCAATGATCCAGCTTTTTACGCCAGTCAGATTGCCAGTAGTTACTGTCCCGAAATTCATACTGATGGACGATGTTAAAAATATTGCGGACATGCAGGATGGAGGAAATGGAAAAATCACCGGAACTACCAAAGTCAAGGGATCTCCTGACGTTGCTGTCAGTCGCCGTGTCAGGCTGATACGGGAGCGAGACAGTATCTGCATTCGTGAGGTTTGGAGCAACCCTGTCACTGGCGCATATCAGTTTTTAAACATCAATCCTGCGGTCGTTTATACCGTCGTCACATACGACCACACCAAGAATTACCGTGCTGTGATTGCCGATGGGTTGGTGCCGGAGCTGATGACATGATCGAAATATCGACAGATATTGCCAATGCCAGACTAACTGCAGTATTGACCAACTTGGACACCGGCGCTGGCAATGCGCGAATCCGTGTATATGACGGGGCGCGTCCGCTTTGGGGAATCGCTGCGGGTAACGTGCTGGTCGAAATTGTCCTGAATAAACCGTCAGGCGTTGTCGATACTCGCGTTTTGACATTAAGCGCGAGTAATGCCGGGTTGGTATTGAAGACTGGTACGGCGACATGGGCGCGAATTTTCAACGCAAACGGCGATATTGCATTCGATGCTGACGTGAGCGATCAGAACGGCACCGGTGATATACGGCTGTCAAAAACGACGCTGTACGAAGGCGGTGAAGTGTCGGTTTTATCTGCGAAATTGCGATGATCATTGATGGTAATTTCGTATTCAGAAAACCTCCGATCGGTAACCCGGCGGAGCTGCTGTTTAACGATGAAACAGATCCGGCGTTAAATGTTTCTGTTGTCATTGATGCGACGTTACCAGCATTGTCTGCAGAGATTTTATTCAAGCAGACCATCAAATATGAAGCACAGGCAGACATCACGTTATCCCCGCTGTCGAGCGACTGTACTTTGCAGTATGTGTCCGGTGTGTCGAGGCCAGTTGTCGGTAAAGCTGCGAATCATTGGTCAGTAGCAGATCGTCATACAGTCAGCAACCGCAGCCAACATGCAGAAAATCTGCCAGAACGGTCTGTTGGCCATGTGACGTGGAATCCGGCCAGCCATGTTATCTCAGGTATGCAGTCGACGATTAAACATAGCTTGGCCGCGTCCCGTACCGACAACAATATCATTATTCAAAATGCCAATCACACCATTAATCGGGCTATCAGCCGGTGGCAGCAAATGCTCGGTTCGTCACGCTTATCAATCTCTAGCCAAAGCCAAAATGCAGTTGCCATTGCAGAAAAAGTAACGGTATCGCACCAGGTCATGCTAACGCAGTCGCGTCCGCAATCAATCCACCGCCATGCAGAAACGATACGACATGCGCAGGTTATTGGTAAGCGGATGTCAGTCGCTGTTACGTTAAATGATCAAGCGTCAGCCAGACACCAGGATGCAAGAAAGGCTCCGCTCGGTAAATCAAAGCCCGCCGTGCCACCGGTAGTAACGCCGGACTATACACCATCCGGGCTACTGCTGTTTTATGAAACGTTTGGTGATTATCGGGATCTGATTTTTCGCCGGACGCCAACATTTGTTCAAACAATTGTTGTCCCTGTTAAACGGAGCTATATCGTGTTAAATGAAGTTGAATTACGTCGTGTAGACGGAAACTATTTGCTGCCAGCGACATCGTTGCAGTTAAAAATCGATATGGACAGCTGGACGTGGTCGTTTTCGGCATCGTTACCGCGATCAGCTATGTCGCTGGTCGAACCAGGTTCAAACGGCGACATTGTTATTTTGGACGCCAAAGTGAATGGACAGCATTATCAATTGATCGCGGAAGATATCCAAAGTGACAGGCAGTTTGGTCAAGCGACTATTTCTGTGTCTGGCCGTGGAATATCCGCGCAGCTGTCGGATAAATATAGTCCAACTTTAACGTTTGCCAATAGTACAGACAGAACTGCACAGCAACTGATGAACGATGCGTTAAAACTCAATGGTGTATCACTGGGTTGGGAAGTTGACTGGCGCATTGAAGATTGGCTGGTTCCTGCCGGAGCTTGGAGCCACTACGGTACGTATATGTCTGCCGTGAATGAAATAGCTGCTGCTGCCGGAGCATTTATCCAGCCTGATCCGGTCGCTCAAATATTGAGAGTCCGTGCCAAGTATCCGAGTGCGCCATGGAACTGGAATAGCACGACGCCCGACATTGAACTGCCATCCGCCGTTGTGACAAAAGAAGCAGTCAGTTGGACAGATAACCCGGTTTATAACTCTGTTTATATAAGTGGATCGAACAGCGCCGGTATTCTTGGCTACGTTAAACGCCAAGGTACAGCGGGTGATAAGTTAGCACCGATGATCACGGATGCCTTGATTACCAGCCCAATTGCAGCAAGACAACGAGGAATAGTTACATTAGCAGAAACCGGACGTAACGCGCTCTATTCGTTAAGCCTGCCGGTGCTCGCAGAAACAGGAATTATTGAACCCGGCAGTTTTGTCCGATACGTTGACTCAAATACGGTAAGGGGCATCGTTAAAGGTGTTGCAATCAATGCATCTGGAAATGATGCCAAGGTGCGGCAAACGATAGAGGTACGTACTCATGGCTAACTTATTCAAGGTATTCAAAGACCTGATACCAGACTACCCATTATTTGTCGGAACTGTTGTTACTGTAGAAACCGGAAAATGCGTCGTTCAGTTGCCCGGCGGAGCGTATTTAACGGTACGTGGTGATGGTGCAGTCGGACAAAAGGTATTTATCCGTGATGGAGTAATTGAGGGACAGGCACCGGATTTAACGGTGCAAGTGATTGAAGTTTAAGAACAGAGCGACCTGGTCAGTGCGGGAACACTGGCCAAGCCATCTGATTGCAGCACTACCTGCGCACAAACCAAAGGCTCTGCCACCCCGTACGGAGGCGGCGAATCTTAGCACAGGGGCGTTAAATGCAGGATATTCGTTGTGGTAATTGCCACAAAAAGTTAGGAATAGGTAAATTCAGCCGGATTATTATCAAATGTCCACGCTGTAAAGTAATTAACCAATTGAGCGCCGAGAGCGCCGATCCAGAGCAGCCGAGAGCGCCAATTGGAGTAATACCGTATGACAAGTCCGATAATCCCATGGATGGGCGGCAAACGCCGCTTAGCCGATAAATTGATCCCATTGTTTCCTAAGCATGAGTGCTATGTTGAGGTCTTTTGCGGTGGGGCAGCATTGTATTTTATGAGGCCGGTGCCAGCAGCTACCGAGGTGGTCAACGACATTAACGGTGAGCTGATCAATCTTTACCGCGTCGTACAGCACCACTTGGAAGAGTTCGTCCGGCAGTTTAAATGGGCGATCAGCAGCCGTCAGATATTTAAATGGCAGCAGATGACGAAGCCAGAGACGCTAACAGATATTCAGCGAGCAGCAAGGTTTTACTATCTTCAACAGCATGCCTTCGGCGGTAAAGTGTCTGGCCAGAACTTCGGCACCGCCACGACTGGCTCACCGATCAACCTATGCCGGATTGAAGAAAATCTGAGCGCCGCGCACCTGCGTCTGTCAGGAACGTATGTCGAGAACCTGAGCTGGCAAGACTGTATGAAGCGCTATGACCGCGCCCACACGTTCTTTTATTGTGACCCGCCATACTGGGAGACCGAGGGATATGGTGTCGACTTTGGCTTTGAACAGTATGAGCAAATGGCGGAGTTCATGCGTACCTGTAAAGGAAAAGTGATGGTCAGTATCAATGACCATCCGGCGATCAGGGAAGTATTTAACGGTTTAACGATGATGGAGCTGGATATCAAGTACAGCGTATCTAATGCCCACGGCACACCTCAAACAAGTCAGGAGCTGGTGATTATGAACTGGGAACCATCTATTATGGATAGCTTGTTTTAATTCATATAGAAATGAGAAAAGCCACAAGAAGTAGCTTTTCTCATTTATTAAAAACGACATCATGTCGTAGAGTCTGTGGAAGTTAGAAGATTATTTTGTTCTAGTAACTTACTTAGTTGTTTTCGTCTGATTCGGTGCTTTAGCTGGCGTCGTTGACGATCCACCCTCAGGAGGTTTTGGTTTAAGCGGTTTGGCACCTAGAAAACTATCTTGCGCGATTCCGTAAGGAACTACATTAGATTTTTGGAGCCTGTAAGAATTTCTGTGTGAACCGGGGTCATGAAATAATACCGAAAGGGATTTGCCATGACCGATACGATGACCACGAAAAAACCTCGCAAAAAGAAAGAACCATACGAGCAATGTCCACATGATTCGCTCAACGGGATGACACCTGTTGAATACCGATTATTTCATCAACCTCAAAACTCTAGTAATACCTGGCACTGATTGGGGGAGGTTTACACAAGTATAGGAGATGCCGGTTTTAAGTGTCAATTTGAAAAAACAGTACTTAGCTGAAACTTGATTTGGGGCAGTATCCCCCTCCCCTAACAAACTCGCAGCATAACGAAAACTTCAGCCATTTTGACCTAAATTCGAAACAATTTGCCTGACGATGACATCCGTAGAAAACAACTCTTCCGAAATTATTTTGCAACGACCGGCAATTTCGTTTGCATTACTCAATTCGTCCACTAACGCAAACAAACTCATTTTCAAATTTGGAATAGACCTGTCAAGACAAACGCTGCCGATCCGGTTCTGCCTGATCAGGGTTTCCAGATCGTTACCGGGATTAATCAAAGCCATTACAGGCAATCCGGCCTGCATATAGGTCAGGAATTTGCCGGGGATATTATGGGTCTTATGGCGCGGGTCCAGGGCGACTATACCGGCATGGCACTGGGCAAATAGGCCAGGAATTTCGGTCGGATCAATTTCATCAAAAAACAAGACGTTTTCCAAGGCATTTCGCTGAGCATACTCTCTCAACTGCACCACATCCGAACCGCGCCCGACAAACAGGAAGCCGATATTTTTCCGGTCCTGCACATCTTTTGCCAGCTCCAGCAAAGTCATCATCCCCTGTGCAACTCCCATATTGCCGGCGTATACAAAGATGTTTCTGCCGGCCAGCGATGTTTTGGCAATGTCGATGGTGCAGCCGGTGTTGTCTGCCGGAGATAGCCAGTTCTGTAAAACTTCGGTCTTCCCATGGGCCCGACCAAGTTCACGGTCAAAATACGGCAGGTTGGCAGGGGTCTGAACCCCGATCATATCTGCAACACTGTACTGGTAACGCTCGATCATTTTGAAGCAGCGATAAGGCAAACCGCGCCCCATCAAGCCCATGTCAACCGCCCACTCAGGAAAAATATCTCGGATGATCAGGTAACTTTTGCAATTGCTGGCAATTTTCAGCGCTTTGGCGATAGGCCCAAGAAAAATGGTTGGTGCATACCAGACCACACCATCCCATTTTGTATTCGCATACGGACTCCCCCTCAAACTTCTGAGCATTGAGAACGGCATCAGGAATTCGTTAATAGTCCGGCGGACGTAAGAAATATCTTTGGTTTTCGGTGCCCGCAAACGAAGTACCTTCACTCCCTGCAACTCTTCCAACAACCAGGGTGCTGAAATATCCGACGAAGGAATCATTACCACAATCTCATGGCCCTGGAGAGCAAACTCTATCGACAGATCACGTAGCTGAACGGCACCAGACGAGCGAAGCGGCGGAAAAACATCGGCGATTAAAGCAATTTTCATTTAACAATCAATTCAAGTTATTGATTTAAGGTTTTCAGAAATTTCAATGTTTCCTTCCACCAGTCCGCATTCGGATCCCATTCTTTCTTGGGCTCATAATTCCAGATGACCATGCCATCAGCATTCGCTTTGCAAGTTTCCAATTCCATGCGCCAATAATCGGCGGGAATGTAAGAATCCTTCAGACGGCGATTGCTTTCATGATATTTTGGCCATAAAAAGCAATAAACCGGTTTATTGAATTTTCTAGCGTGGCGCAAAGTTTCAACAGCATAGGTTTTCCAGCCATTTTGATCTTCGTAGAAGGTATACAAAGATGGATAAATAGCATCTACGAACGGAGCGAAATCCGTTTTGACAAGTTCGTTATATTCTCGCCACTTTTGATGTTGATCCGCTTGTCTTGGGTTGACCAGCGGCCAGTAAGTTTGCATTGGTGCCACGCCGTAATATCCGAATTTCAGATCACGCTTCAGCGATTTCAATTTCTGAATCACATCTGTAGCTTTGGCCAAAGACGACTTGTTGCCACCAACATCACCAAACTTTGCAGGCCATCTTTCGATATCGATGACTATTGGTAATTTCGATGCAGGCGTCTGTTCCAAGAGCGTTCGTAACTCTTGGTCAGACACCATTTGATCCGATTTTACTGAAGGCAAAATTGAAGACTCATAAAGTATTGGAGTGTAAGGAACTCCAAACTCACTCAAGTCCACTTTATTTTTGTAATTTAACGATTGAGTAACAATAAAACCCGGCTGATGATCGGCGGCCAAGCTTAAATTGCAAACAATAAAAGAACTCAAGGTTAAAAATATAAATTTTTTACTCATCATCATCTTCTCCAAATTCTCGAAATCGCCGCCCTTTGTTGCAACGACAAAAATTGTACGATCTCTCACTGGAGAGTTCAGTGTGCCTGATTTTTTATTGGAAGATCAATATCTCTTCCAAACAACTCGATTCACATAGTCGGTATAGCTATGAATAATCCGTACGACCTTCTCCGATACATTCGGCATGCTGTAATCTGCTACCAGCCTGAGGCTGCGTTCCGTGCCGCTTAACTGACTGTTCAAAATCGCCAGACCCTGCTTTACCCGATCTACTTCCAGACCCACCATCATGACAGCGGCCTCTTCCATGCCTTCCGGACGCTCGTGAGCCTCGCGCAAATTCAGCGCAGGAAAATTCAGGATCGAGGACTCTTCGTTAATCGTTCCGCTATCGGACAAAACCGCCTTGGCAGATAACTGCAATTTGACGTAGTCGTGAAAACCCAGCGGTTTCATCAGACGAACCAGTGCATTGAACTTGCTGCCGGTAGCGTCAATCCGCTTCTGAGTCCGAGGATGCGTTGAAACAATCACCGGCAAACCATATTCTTCAGCAACCGCATTCAATACGGCGACCAGTTTAGAGAAACTCTGAGCGGACTCAATATTTTCCTCACGATGTGCACTTACCACAAAATACTGACCAGCCTGCAGGTCCAGTTTGCTCAGCACTGCAGATGCCTCGATTTGAGGGCGATAGTAGTTCAGTACCTCAAACATAGGACTACCGGTCTTGATAACCTGATCTGGCGGCAAACCTTCGCGCAGCAAATACTCTCTTGCGATCGAGCTATAGGTCAGATTGATATCGGCAGTATGATCTACAATTCGCCGGTTGGTCTCTTCAGGAACACGCTGATCGAAACAGCGGTTACCAGCTTCCATGTGAAAAATAGGAATTTTCCGTCGCTTTGCAGGAATAACCGACAGGCAGCTATTGGTATCGCCCAACACAAGCACCGCTTCCGGTTTGACCTCGTCCAGCACACGATCGACCGCAATAATCAGATTGCCGATCGTATGCGCAGCACCAGTACTGCCTTCTGCGCTATTCAGGAAATAATCAGGCTTGCGAATCCCCAGATCATCAAAGAATACCTGATTCAGTTCATAGTCATAATTCTGGCCGGTATGAACCAGAATATGCTCGCAATGCTGATCCAGTTGCGCCAGAACGCGAGACAAACGAATAATTTCTGGCCGGGTTCCGACCACAGAAACCACTTTCAATTTTTTCATAATCAAACCTTGTGACTGATCGTATCAGGCGCCTGCCGATCAAAAATTTCATTGGCCCACAGCATAACGATCATCTCGGTATCACCAATGTTGGTAATGTCATGCGACCATCCGGGAACTGTCTCTACGACTTCCGGTACAGCACCATCAGTGAATCTTTCAACATATTCACCGGTTACAATGTGTCTGAAACCGAAGCGGGCTTTTCCCTGAATAACCAGGAATTTTTCATTTTTGGAATGATGATAATGTCCGCCGCGCGTAATGCCAGGGAAAGCTGTAAAGAAAGAAAACTGACCAGAATCTTTGGTTTTCAAAAATTCCACAAACCGCCCGCGCGGATCGGCATGCGTGACCAGAGGATATGCAAATTGTTCAGGCTTTAAAAAACTCAGATAAGTCGAATACAATGCACGCGTCAAACCGGTGCCTACGGCCTCTGACACCAGGCTGTTGCGGCTTTCCTTGAATAATCTGATCTGATCGGCTAATTCGCCGACTGTAATCGAGTAGTTATGCTGAATTGCCGGGAAATGAACACCGGAATTTGGCTGATCCAGATTGGCAACAAAACTCGAAATCACATCATCGATATACACCAGAGAAATACGCGCATTCGGATCATTGATCTGAATAGGTAAATCATTGGCAATATTGTGGCAAAAGGTCGCTACTGCCGAGTTGTAATTGGGCCGGCTCCACTTGCCGAATACATTCGGCAAGCGATAAATATAGACTGGCGAGTTAGTCTTGAGCGCAAATGCTTTCAACACATCTTCAGCACCACGCTTGGAGAGCCCGTAAGGGTTCTCCAGATCCGCCTGAATCGAAGATGTGTAAAGAATCGGGATTTGTTTTCCGGACGCTTCGACGAGCTGACAAAGTTCTTCGGTTAATCTTGTGTTTCCGGTTTCGAATTCAGAAAGGTCTTTTGGCCGGTTCACGCCAGCCAGGTGAAAGATGAAATCGACCGCGGCAATATCCGACGCCAAATCTGCGATTTTCATCTCACGCGTGAAACTGAGCGTTTCAATCCCTTTTTGATGCAGATGCACCAACAGGTTTTTGCCGATAAATCCATTGGCTCCGGTAATCAGAACACGCATTTACGCCTCCGGAGGAAGGTATTCACCACGGGTTTGAGCTTGAATGAACGGCAATTTCAGCAACAGCTTTTTCATGCCCTCAACATCCAGGCGAGTTGTATTATGAGAGTTGTAGTCGACCGCACCGGAAATCTTGTGCTCCCCCTGCTCAACGAATTTGCCGTAATTCAAATCGCGTAAATCCGGAGGAATACGGTAGTAATCACCCAGATCCTCAGCAGCCACCATTTCTTCCCGACTCAGCAAGGCTTCAAATAGTTTTTCGCCATGACGGGTACCAATCACATTAATTGGATGCTCAGGTTTATGAACCAATTGCACCAGGGACTGAGCCAAAGTGTGAATTGTTGCGGCAGGTGCTTTCTGTACAAAAATATCACCCGGGTTTCCGTTATCGAATGCATACAAAACCAGATCGACCGCATCATCAAGCGTCATCATGAACCGCGTCATTTCCGGGTCGGTTATGGTAATCGGCTTGCCGTCGCGGATCTGCTCGACAAACAATGGAATAACAGAGCCTCGGGAAGCCATCACATTACCGTAACGGGTTGCACAGATCACTGTACTTTCAGTGCCGCGCGATTTGGCAACCACAACCTTTTCCATCATGGCTTTGGAAATACCCATGGCATTGATCGGATATACGGCCTTGTCGGTGCTCAGACAGACTACCCGTTTAACACCGGAGCTGACCGCAGCCTCGAGTACATTCTCAGTACCGAGCACATTCGTTTTAACCGCTTCCAGCGGATAGAATTCACAGGAAGGCACCTGCTTCAGTGCTGCTGCGTGATAGATGTAATCCACGCCACGCACGGCATTCAATACCGACTGATAATCGCGCACGTCACCGATATAGAACTTCAGTTTCGGATTGTTATAGCGCTTGCGCATATCATCCTGTTTTTTTTCATCACGACTGAAAATACGGATTTCTTTCAAATCGGATTCCAGAAAACGGCGCAGCACCGCATTACCGAACGAACCGGTTCCACCGGTAATCAATAAAATTTTGTCTTTAAACATAGTCAAATCGCGTTAAGAGTCCAGATCTCGTTTAAGAGCTCGCCGGATAAATTCATCTCTTTGGCTGATATTAGGATAATTGATTAAAACAGCCTTAAATGGGCCTTTAAACACAAAAAGACTACCGGCAGCAGCACCGACAACACCGCAAGTTTCAATCAATTGTTCAATATCAGCTAAAGTGCCTGCCCCGCCCAGAATAGTGATTGGTATTTTCACAATATCTCGGATTTTCTTTGCCAATGCCAAGTCATAGCCGTGCATTTTTCCATCGTGATCAATGGAATTAATGATGATTTCGCCCGCCCCCAGTTGCTGAATCTGCAAGGCGACATCGATAACATTTTTTTTCGTATTTACTTTCCCGTTATGGGTATATACGCTGTAATCACTTCCAAAAATATGTTTTTTTACATCCAGAACGACGGCAACACTCTGACTGCCGACATCTTTTGCCAACTCCGACACCAGACTGGGATTTTCAAAAAAAACGGAACTCAGGGCTACTTTTTCTACACCGAGACTGATAATTCTTTTTGCCTGTTCCTTGGTCTTGACGCCCCCGCCATAACACAGCGGCATGCGACATTCTGCTGCGAGGTTTGCAATCAGTTTGTAATCAGGCTCAACGCCGTTTCCTGATGCATCAATATCCAGGACAATCAGCTCATCGGCTTCTTTTTCATTGAAGATCTTGACTGCATTGATGGGATCACCGACGTACTTAGGATTTTTAAATCCAACAGTTTTAACCAGTCCACCTTCATGCACGAGCAAACAGGGAATAATTCGAGGTCTCAGCATAGCTCACACGTTTGCAAAATTCTTCAATAACGCCGCGCCAAAATGATGGCTTTTTTCCGGATGGCATTGGGTGCCATACACATTTTCATTACGGATTACGCAACTAAACTTGATTCCATACTCTGCAGTAGCAATGCTGTGTTCCGGATCCAGGCAATCAAAATAAAATGAGTGCAGAAAGTAAAACCGCATGCTCTCCGCCATGCCATCAAATAATGGATCGTCGGTTTTGGGAACAACGTTATTCCAGCCCATATGCGGAAGAGGAGGACAACGATCCTGCAAAGCCGTATTAAAATTCCTTACATGTCCGGGCACCCAAGCTAGTCCTTTCGAAATACCTTCCTCACTGTCGTTAGCTAAAATTTGCATTCCAACACAAACCCCGAGTACTGGCACTTTTTCATGCATTACCATTTGGTCGAGCATGTCTTTCATACCTGAATTTGTTAACAAATACATGGCATGATCAAACGCACCGACGCCAGGCAAAATCAGCTTGCTGGCATCGCGTAAATCGTCAACAGATTTTGCCGGCAGCGCGGGTATGTTCATGCGCTTGTACATATTGACAAACGCACTCACATTACCCAAACCATAATCAATGATTCTGATCATCGGATAATCGCCCGTTGAATTCCAAGAGCGCGCAATACCTTCGCCCCCAAATCAATTACCGCCATATTGGATTTGTAATCACGATAAGTTTTATTCTCACCGTGCATAATTTCTTTCAACTCATCAACCGTTAAATCCAGCTTTGTCGCAACGTACTCAAAGTCCTGGGCTAAGGTTTCATCGTCATAAGCCTTAACAGCAATTTTTGACAGCGCTTCGTCGCGGGTCATCTGGCCGGTAAGAATCAGACTGGAAAAATGCGCCCTTCTTTTGTCGAAACCAAACTTTGTCGGTAACCAATAACCTTCGTAGAATCGGGTAAATCTCGATTCATAATGCTTATGGGCATACTTCTGCCAACCGTACAAATCCACCAGCTCCTGCATTGCTTTTTCCTTAATGAACGGAACGCAATTGAGTGGTTTGATGACCTGAATTTTATTTACAAATCTATAATAAATTTTATATGTAAAAATATCACATAAAGGGAAGGTCTTCAGGGGTCGTTTGCCGAACTTTTGATGTATATCTTTTAATTGTCGTAAATCAGACGCATGGTAGTGCCATTCCAGTGGTTCACGTACGCATTCGGTAGAATAATTTCCTCCATTCAAAATATATTTAAAGCCGTTTTTCGCGGCAAAATTATATGTAGAAGCAAAAAAACCGTGATCCTGCGGTGTGTCGATGTGAGGCACCTGTGCTTTAAAAAAAGCCAGTTGCAAATCCTTCATTTCCTGCCAGTTAATGACTTCGGTATGAAGGTCAAAACCCAGACCATCGACCAGTTTTTCGATATTGTTGACCGCTTCCTGGGAGTTCCAGCCTGCATCAACATGAAACAGCAATGGACGCAACCCATATTTTTTTGCGACATGGGCAACGTAGGAACTATCGACCCCACCGCTGAGCCCGATCAGACAGTCGTGTTCCCTGTCTTTACCATCCCGCTTGATTTTATCGACTATCCCTAGAAGTTCTTTTTCTCCAGTAGCATCCGGGTGCCAATGAGGAAGAATTTCTTTGTAATAATTATTGCAATAATCACACAATCCCTTCTCGTCGAAGGTTATATTTGAATCGCTAGTATCCATAATGCAATTACTGCAAATACAGTAGTTCTTAGACATATTCCTGCCGATAAGTTACTTCTATAATTTTTCTTTTAATGAAAGAGCTGGTTTTTCGATCAAAAACCATGAAAGTATGGCCACACAAATAGTGAGTAATAATACGAATGCTACTGATGCCTGATTGGAATATGCATGCTTGTACATCACCCAGTTCAAGATCGGCATGTGAAAAATATAAATGCCATAGGAGATATCATTTTTTCTAAGGATTTTTTCAGATAGGCCCGGCTGTGAAAATGCCAATTTAAAAATAAGCAAAACCAGAAGCAGATAATTCACCGGCCCGATATCGTTTCCCAAAGATCCCAAACCAAAACGGACTGTGCAAAAACAGCTGAGCAAATACAAAAATAGCAAAAGCCATAAGTTTGCATTCAGAATTTTTTCCTGCAATTTAGGCAACTCAGTAAATAAGGCTCCTCCGATAAACATATATATCCAGGGTATCGAACTCACTGAATATAATTTAGCAAAAAATTCACCAGGTACAAATGGCATGGCTAAATTTGCGGCAACACCCGTCACTAGCAATGCTGCCCACACCCATTTTTTTTTCAACACCAGAAAAGCAAGTACTGGCGTAATAATATAAAACTGTAATTCAACGGAAATTGTCCACAAGCTTCCGTTCATAACCCCCACACCATATTGACGCAGAAAATCCGGGTTATAAAACTGGACGATACTCAACTGTGCTAACACCCATATAAAAAACTTCTGGTTGAAAATAATTTCCGTGGTCAGAAACCCAGTACTTGCGGCGAGGCCAATAGATACAAAACAACAGATAATGAGTGCGGGAAAAATCCGTAGTACTCGGTTAACCGCAAAATTATAAAGTAGCTTACTTCTCTTGTATGACGTGAATATTAAAAAACCACTAATAAAGAAAAATATGGGTACCCCAGGAAATATGCTTAAGAAATCAATATAGTTAGTACCGACCTCAAAATGAACCAAGCAATGTTTGACTGCAACTTGCAATGCTGCCAATAACCTTATAAGGTCAAAATTATTAACCCTTATTTTCATTGCATCATTCATTTTTTATTAATTTGTGTCTGAATCATAAATATTTCAGAGAATAGCCTCAATAAAAGTAATTTTGAGGCATGATCGGGGTAAACTTATGATGGAATACCTCAAAACCACTACATTAGTTAAATGCTAGTGTTTTGTTTATCAAATTATTCCAGTTCAACATTTTATTTGTAACCCGCCCTGCAGCTTCACGCATATCTGAACGCACACCATCATTCAGGGCTAAATAGTTAATTTTTTCAATCAACTCGTCTTGCATATTCTTCTGAGGGTTGATAATTAAAATATTTCCTTCTTCATTCAAATACGATACCTCTTGCCTGGAATTGGTAAATGAACTCCACTCACCGACCACCAAAGGTAAATTCATACTGATAGCTTGCTGCCACAATATCGACTGGCTGGCCGGAAAAACAGCGAAATCCGCCATGTCGAAATGCTCGTAGACACCAACTGAATTTTGCCATCCAACAAATTTTATGTTTTTGTTTTGAGAGGCTTTCTCTTCCAGCATTGCACCATATGCGGCGTGCACTCCTGAGGCCTGGCCAAGAATGATTAAATAGATATTCGGATTGTTTATCTTACATACCGCATCTATCAGCTCTTCGGTTCGTTTAAGTGGGTCTAGTTTTCCTCCGGAAACAATCACAATTTTATCGTCCCCTATTTGATACTTTTCCCGCAGCTTTCGACGAGCGCCCGCTTCGCGAACTGCAGACCCGAGATCCGTATCTGCACCAAGCGGTAATAAATCCATTTTGTCATACGGTACTGCATAGACCTCGTGTAAAAACTTTGCTCCGGCCGGCACAATCGGGAAAATCTTGGATAAATAAGGTAACGCCCGGTCGAGAAAATATTTGCGAATTACTCCATGCAAAATTTTCAAAGACAGAAAATTCTTTCCGGAATTACTATAGTCTGCGTGGTAATCCATAATCATCTTGCAGCCAGGATTACGCTTCAGATAGTCGATACACTCCAGAAGATTCAACATGATGCAATGCAGATAAATCAGGTCCGGTTTTTCTTCCTTCAGAATCTGGTCTAATTTTTTGTAGGCTCTGAGGCGATTAAGCAGGTTATATCTGTACGGTAACTTGATAATTTTGGCGCCATGATCATAGTATGTTTTCTCAGGTACCGAGTTATCATGTTTATCATTGTAGTAATCGAAAATTGACTCAAATGTCGAAGTCACAACTGTGACCTCATGACCATGCTTTCGATAATACTTAACCAGTAAATTTTCCTGATATTCCAAATTCTCGTTATAGAATTCACAAAGCATAAAAATTTTCATTTTGATTGGCCCAAACGAGGAATAGTTACGTTCAAATAGCGTGCAAAAGTGCCGAGTGCGATCGGAAAAATCTGGTGAGTAAAGTGCTTGGAAGTCAATGCCAGAAATGCTGTTAATACAAACAAATACAAAGCCAGACGATAATCGGGGTTAACACTTTTCCGTTTGAAATTCATTAGCAAATAAATCAATGGAACTGCAATTAATCCGGCATAAACGATAAATCCGATAATTCCCAAATCAACCCAAGCAGACAAGCCATTATGAATATGGTGTCCCAATTCGTAGCTAGCGAAATCGCCCCAAATCGGGTTATCATAAATTGTCTTCATACCCTGCTCAAACATGTAAGCACGAGCCAGACGCGAGACGTCCCCCTCAAAATCGCCAAATAGAAACACGTTTCTGTTGTTCGGAAATTCCTCAGCAATCCAGTCACTTGCCAGATATAGGCCAACAAGCATTGCGACGAAAATGATCGAAATGGTTCCGCGATATTTCGACGTTGCGACCTCCAGCACGACAAATGCCCCAAAAACGCCAATAAATTCCGAACGCGCGCCAATCACGAATAATATAAATCCCCCGACCAGGAAGGTCAGGAAGCGTTTTTTTGCAGAAGGGATCGTCGATAACAGGTACAAAAATACAAGGCTGTAAACGAAAGCGTAATTTTGGTGATTTGCGAGCTTATCGTCTTGCAGCTCTATTTCAGCAGGCACAAGGCGAAATGCACCATCTTCGATATTTAACAAAACAATTAATGTCATCACCGAAAATGAAATCAGCAGCGTGCGCAAAGCTTTTTCGCTGGTGTGCTGATATAGAGATCCAAAGATGTAAAGTACGCCGAATTGCAAAATAATGCCTAACTGCGGCACAGCCACTTCCATGTCGGTACCGATAGCGATATTAAGCGCAACAATACACAAGTAATAAAGTAAAAATACCCAATAGATAATGTTGAGAGTGAACGCCGGACGTACCGAATTTGAATATCGGTGTAAGTAGACAAAAAAGATTCCCGGCAAAACAAGTAGTGCCATCAAAGAAGAATAGCCACCTAAAAAACTAGGTATATATTCCAATGTGGCCAAGGTGTGATACAAAAAAAAACCGGGGAACAGAACCAGATATACAAGGTTCATCCGGCGAGCCAGACGGATAGATTCGGTCATTTTACTTAAACTCTGATAACTACTTTAATGGCAACAATTAATATCGCCACTAATACCCATGCAAAAACAATTGGCAACGATCTTTTTAATGAATGAAATATCTGCCCACCTTTAATGTGCACAAGTCTCATTACCAAAAGCAAATAAATTAAATAAAATACAATTCCTGATAGTGCATAAAATGCTACAAAATACTGATTACTGAAAATAACAGGTAGAAATACTGACCCAACCCGCAAACACAGGCCCGATAGTTGTAAATACATTGCAGCACGTTGATGCCCTGTCACATATAGTGACATAGATACAGGTGTTACCAAAAACTGCAGCACGTACCACGGAGTGAGAATTGCAACAATTTGCCCTGATCGTTCCCAACCAGGGCCAAAAATAATACCAAACACATTAGGCGCAATAATGCCAAGGGCTAAAAGAGGCCCTACTCCGGTTTTTGCAAGTCCGCCGAATACTTCAACGGTAAACTCCCGCAGTGTTCCTGCAGAAAATTCACCTGGTGCCTTGGATAGATAAACCTGGCCTATCGCTGCACCGAGTAGAGCCATCGGGGCCTGCATTACGGTGGTAGCCAATGCCAGGTAACCAACTTCAGGTTTTTCAGCAAATGACGATATCAGAATCACTGGCAACTGAATCGCAGCAGCATTGCATAGTGCAGAAAACGTAGAATATTTTGGATAATCCGAAAATTGCAGCCAGGTAGCCCTTAGCCCGCTTAAAGAAAAATGCGTCTGCCGAAAAGTGCCTTTTGTATGCCTCAGAAATATCAACATCAGCCCGGTAAAACAAACAAACAAATTCGTAAAATAGCCCGTCAGTAAGCCAATATACCGGATTGGCGTAAAACCCATACCCAGTTGCACTCCGATCCCAGAAGCAGTCTGGTAGATTTTATTCCTTGAAATGACAGAAAAGCTTTTATTACGGATAAACCAGTTCTGTAGTGCACTACTCCAACAAGCAGCCAGGCCTGCTAAGGGGATTAACCAGGCGATATGACCGATTCTCTGCAATCCGAATAAAGAGAAAATATGCAGCGGAATAAGTAAACTAACCAAAACAAACAACAAAAAAACAAAAAAAGAACTGATAAACGCCAGTATCAGCAATGATTTTGCCTGTTCATCATCCTCCGGAATTGAAATCGCCACATCAAATCGCAGACATCCAAATGCACTGATAATTGCTGTCGCACTGGTCAGAACTGCCAGAACTGCAAACTCCTCGGCTTTATAAAGCCTGGTCAGAACCGGCATTGATAACGCGGTCATCAGATGAGCAAAGACCGCACCGCCTATTAAAATAGAAACAGGTTTGAGGAAACCAGCGAATTTGGATTTCATGAATTCAAGACAATCTTATTACCAATAACTATTATTGAAGAGCATTAATGATGTTATCGATAACGATCTTTTGGTCTGAAGCCAATATATGTGCGCTTAAAGGTAGGCTCAAAACTTTCTGTGCCAAAGCATCACCAACTGGCAACGCACAGCTTATGTCAGCCAGCGCAGGCTGCTGATTAAGCGGCATTGGATAATGAATTGCAGTCGGAACACCCGCAACGCTCAACTGCTCAACCATTTTTTGACGGTTTTCGACTTTAATCGTGTATTGCGCCCAAGCACTAATATTAAATGACTCCACCTCGGGCATACCAATACCGGCAGACCGTAAACTGGCTGTATAGAAGTCAGCCGCTTTCTGTCTTAATTTGATTTCTTCATCCAACACCGCCAGTTTTGGCAATAATATCGCCGCCTGAATAGTGTCCAGGCGGCTGTTCACACCGACCCTGACGTGGAAATATCGTTTTTCCTGACCATGCCGGGCAATCTGCCTGATTACTTTTGCGAGTTCATCGTCGTTGGTGAAAATCGCGCCGCCGTCGCCGTAACAGCCCAGCGGCTTGCTGGGGAAAAAACTGGTGCAAGAAATCAGAGATAAATTACAGCTTTTCTTACCTTTGTATTCTGCGCCAAAGCTTTGTGCTGCATCCTCGATAACCGGAATGCCAAACTTGGCAGCGATCTGATTTATCTGATCATAATCAGCGCATTGACCATACAGGTTAACCGGAATGATTGCTTTTGTTTTTGGCGTTATTGCAGCCTCCAACAATTCTGGATTGAGGTTGCAAGTCACTGGGTCCACATCGACAAATACCGGTTTGGCACCCAGCAACGCTGCTGTTTCTGCCGTTGCGATATAAGTAAAACCAGGAGTGATCACTTCATCCTCAACCCCTATCCCCAACGCCATCTGGGCGATTTGCAATGCATCCGTCCCATTAGCTACGGTAATGCAATGTTTGGAACCAGTATAGTTCGCTAGTTTTTCTTCCAGTTCAGCCACTTCCGGACCCAAAATGAACTGTCCATGGTCAAGCACACGCTGGATACGCGCATCGATCTCAGACTTCAGTGCCCGATACTGAGATTTCAAATCAATGAATTCCATAATCATCTGAAAATTTAGTTGTTTTTAACTAGGGAGCAAAATCCGTCCGACAACACATATTTCTGTCCAGTATGCTGACATACTGTTTCTGCATTACCAGTAAGTGGTAGATCTAATTGCTCTCCAAATTCGCTAATCCAGGCAATTTGTTTTGCTGGTACACCCACCATCAATGCATAAGGTTTGACATCTTTATTGACCACTGCGCCAGCACCGATGAAACTGTATTCACCGATAGTTACACCGCACACGATTGTGCAGTTCGCACCGAGGCTTGCACCTCTTTTAACCAGCGTGTCGCGGTACTCATTTTTTCGCTCAATCAGTGAGCGCGGATTATAAACATTGGTAAAAACCATGCTAGGCCCGCAGAACACCCCTTCTTCAAGAGTTACGTTGTCATAAATACTTACGTTGTTTTGTATTTTGCATTTATCGCCAATGACAACTTTATTTCCGACAAAAACGTTTTGGCCCAATGACACACCCTTACCAATCTTTGCGCCGCCACACACGTGCACAAAGTGCCAAACCCTTGAACCTTCTCCGATGATGGCGCCATCGTCAACAATAGCGCTTGGATGTACGGTATATGTCATAAAGATTTATTCAGAATAAAAGGATGTGCGTCAGCAGTAGGCGCCTGAATAACTGCCGTGCGTATTGTGCTCACGGTTTCGATGCAATGGCGAGCATCATCCAGGCCATAACCACGACCAGCAAGAATTTCCTGATAGCTAACCGTATGCAAGTCGGTAAATCCATCGGAGAACTCAAGTTGCTCGCCGCTGATATCGATATTCCGATACGTCGTTTTTTTCCCTTTTACATCCTCGGGAAGATCATTTTCATCAATAGAGAGGAACCAGCGAACCCTGGCCCGCTCGTATTCGAGATAACCGGCAGCCTTGGATTCCGCATGAAGATGAACGACATTCTGCTGGAGCTTGCCAAAAATAAAATGCAGCATGTCATAAAAATGAACGCCAATATTGGTTGCGATGCCGAATGATTTTCTCGGGTCTCCCTTCCAGCTTTGGGCATACCATTTGCCGCGCGAAGTAATATAGGTCAGCTCGACATCAAATTTTTGATCCGCCGAAGCAGCCATCACTTTTTCCCTCAGTTTCAGGATGGACGAATGGTGCCTCAATTGCAGAATATTGAATACCTTACCGCCAGTTTCCCGTTCGATGATTTTTAAATCGTCGATCATGTCGACTGTCGGTACCAGCGGCTTCTCACAAATGACATCGGCACCCAGTCTCAAACCCGCAGCAATATGAGCATGGTGCAAATAATTCGGCGAGCAAATCGCGACATAATCCAGAGCAGTTTCAGGATTACGTTTTAACGCGTAGGCATGGTTTTCAAATCTTTCGAATTCTGTAAAAAAGTCGCTGTGCGGCGAGATGGAATCAATAATTCCCACTGAGTCGTTGATGTCATACGCAACCGACAAACGATTTCCAGTGTCTTTAATTGCTCTCATGTGTCGTGGTGCAATGTATCCAGCGGCACCAATCAATGCAAAATTTTTCATATTATTAATCTTCATTACAAACGAAAAACGGTAAAGCCAGCCGCGATGGCATCTTCTTTGTTATACAGGCTTTTCACATCTGCCAAAACCGGAGTGGCAGATTTACAGAATGTCCGCAGTTCCGGAATCGACAGGGATCGATACATGTCGTGACCAACCGCCACCACTAAAGAATCCACCTTGCACTCCGCGTTTACGTTACCTAAAGCAAAACCATACTCGTGCTTCACTTCGTCTGGCTCAGCCATGGGGTCCGCCACTACAACTTTTGCGCCCCAGGATTCCAGTTCACGGACCAGATCCACGACCTTACTGTTCCGAATATCCGGACAATTTTCCTTAAAAGTAATGCCTAGCACTCCAATCGTGCTCTTAGAAACATCGATGCCATTCTTTAGCATTCGCTTAATCAGATTCCGTGCAACATAACGGGCCATATTGTCGTTCAGACGTCTGCCGGCAAGAATAATCTGAGGGTTATAGCCCACGGCCTCTGCCTTGTGTGTCAGGTAATAGGGGTCTACGCCAATACAGTGTCCGCCAACCATTCCTGGACGGAATGGTAAGAAATTCCATTTGCTGCCTGCAGCTTCAAGAACTTCGATGGTATCGATATCCAGACGCTCGAATAAAACAGAGAGTTCATTGACAAATGCAATGTTCAGATCTCGCTGAGAGTTTTCAATAACCTTCGCCGCTTCCGCAACCTTTATCGAGCTGGCCTTATAAGTACCTGCGGTAATGATGCTCGAGTACAGTTCATTCACGTACTTAGCCGTTTCAGCATTCGAACCGCTCGTGATTTTTTTAATTTTTGTTAAGGTATTGACCTTATCACCAGGATTAATACGCTCCGGACTATAACCGCAGAAAAAATCCTGGTTGAATTTCAATCCGGATTCCTGCTCCAAAATCGGAACGCATATTTCCTCAGTGCAACCGGGATACACCGTAGACTCATAAATGACAACGTCCCCCTTCTTCAGTACCTTGCCGACAGTCTTGCTTGCACTGGTCAGCGGGGTCAAATCGGGCCGGTTAGCCTTATCGATCGGGGTCGGCACTGTCACAATGAAGGTATTACACGATGCCAGATCAGAAACGTCGGTAGAAAATCGCAGGCCTGTTGCATTGCGCAATTCGCTTGAATCGACTTCCAGTGTTTTATCAACACCAGAACTTAACTCTTCGACACGTTTCGAATTAATATCGAACCCAACAACATTTTGTTTTTTTCCAAACTCTACCGCCAATGGAAGACCCACGTATCCAAGGCCAATGATAGCAATTCGAGCAGCGCTAAAGGATGTCATATCTTCAAAGATTAAAAGTAATTTAAGAAATTCAGATTAGTTAGATAATTTTGGCTGCTGCTAACATTTTCGAATTGATCATATCAATTTAATTAAAAATATTGCAACCATTTTTCCCCAATTATACGTTACTATCATCAGAAAAAGTACACAAAGGCTATAGTATTCACGGGTTTTGTTACCAGATATTGACGCTATCGGCTTCAATTTTTACGTATTGCAACATTTTCGATTAAATTCTTTTTTTGCGACTAAGTACCGTTTTTAGTAAGATACGCATTCATATAGTTTGCATCTTGCAAGCCATCAAACGCCCCAAAAGAAGAACTGAAAATATTTAAATTGCTGCACTGTTTCTGACCATAAATACCAAATACTGTGGCCATTTTTTTATTATCCTCACTTACCCGCCACCTCTTTCGTTATCTACGTGATTAATTGCTTTTTAAATAATTTGGCTTACCCTCTCAGCATCTGAGACCCCAATGTCAGCACAAATCACCAATTCTGTTCGACATGCCGTAAAAAGCATCACTATCTGTATCGTGGGTCTTTTGTATGTTCCCGGCACTCAGGCGGGACTGACGGATTTCAGCAATAACCTCTACGACTATGTAGCCAAAAAATTTGGCTGGGAAGCGCCTGGTCGCCTGAAAATCATGCAAACCACAGTACGGGAAATGAAAACGGCCGGCGGCCCAAATTTCATCAGCAACGTTCAAAAATCGACAAACGGCAATATTGAGTTTCCGTTCATACGGAAAACCAATGATTTTTATAATCAGGTGCCGTACTTCTCGGATCTTGAACATTGGGGAGTAGATGACTATTGGGCGACGCCTGTCGAATTTGTCGCCTCGTTTGGCGGAGATTGCGAAGACTACGCCATTGCCAAATACATGACCTTGAAAGAACTTGGCATTCCGGTTGAGCGACTCAGAATTACTTATGTTCGAGCAATCAATATTGGTGAAACCCATATGGTTCTGGCCTACTACCCCACCCCAGACGCTGATCCGTGGATCCTCGATAATTTAATCCCTGAAATAAAACCCGCCTCTCAAAGAAAAGATCTGATACCTGTTTACAGTTTTAACGATGATGACTTATGGCTACCGAATGGTGCCACGCGCAAAGGCGGGGCAACCACAGTCCGTCTGTGGCGCGGCGTCATTGAAAAAATGGATAAAGAAAGCAGGATGTAACAAATCTGGCGGCCTACGCAACCATGCCAAGCACATGTGGGCGGCTTCCGGGTGTAGTCAGTGCATGGCTTTCAATACATCCTGGCGCGCTGCGCTTCTCAAACCGCGGAAGGCTTCCATTAATCTGCTTTGCTGGGATGCAAAGCGCTGATTACCGCCATGCGTCATGATGAAAAACAAAGGAATCAGCGTCACCGCATCGTTTGACCCAAGATCGAGGGCCCGATCAATTTGAGTAGCAATGGCGCTATCATCTCTTTGCAACAAAAATGATGCCAAAGCCAGATTAGCCCAGGCAGCAGAAGCCATTGGACGCAAGCGGATACTGGTTTTGTATTCCGCCTCTGCTTTTTCCAGATTTGCATGAACTTGCTGAGCCAAGTCGGCAGATTCTGATGTTGTCGTTTTCACCGAGCTTCGAATCGCGTACATGTAAGCCAGGTCTTCGTGCAATTGTGGTGAGCCGGGTGCGATACTCGCTACTTCATTAAACTGATCGAACAAATTCTGCCAGCTTTGTTCATCAATTTTCCCACCCTGGCTTTTGACGCCAATTAAGGTATCTCGTGCTTTCAGATTAATCGCATCTGCTCGGCCGACATCCATCATATACACAGCGTTAATCGCCGCAAGCACACTGACTGTTGCCAGCATTCCGGCCGTGCCGATTTGTCTGATTGTAATTTTGGGCATGAACCGCAGTGAGTAAATTCGTCGTTATCGTTAATTACTGAATGCTTGCAGGAATGCTCGAAGCCGATGCCAGAGGCATCAGTGTTTCCGGGTCGATTCCCAGAATTTTTGCAGGCCTGTCCAAAACCATTCGTTTAGCAAGGCGGTTACCGAGAATATCGGCCACGGCATCACGGCCTTTAGCCAGATCTGGGGGGCGATGATTGGCATTGTGAGCATCGGTTGCAATAATCCAGCCCATTTCCTGTTCCAGCAACTGAGTCGCAACTTTTTTCGCCTGTTTGCCAAAAGCCCCATAGATGGAGCCGGCCGTAATCTGCAACCAGCAACCCATATCGACGTAAGGACGAATCCTATCCGGGTCATCCATCACATATTTGTTACGTTCGGGATGGGCGATCAGTGGCCTTACCTTCATGCTAAGCAGTTTGGAGACAAATTGCTGACTGCCTACTGGAATGGCTTCATGTGGGAATTCGAGCAGCACGATCTTATAGCCGTCGACTTCACCCAGAAATGGCACTTCATCCTGCTCAAACAACGCGAGCGACTCGATAGACAGACGAACTTCCCCGGCCAGAAACAGCTTGAGTGGGATGTCGTTAACTTTCAACAAGTGCTGAAATTTTACGAACGTCTTTAACAGGCTGGTTTTGGTGTTAGGGTAACGTCGCGGATGAACATGCGGCGTCAGCGCTGCTACACGAATGCCATTCTTTACGGCAGTTGCGGCCAGAGCCAAGGCCTCGTCAGCCTCTTCCGGCCCATCGTCCACACCTGGTAAAAAATGGCAATGTAAATCAATCATGATGGATCACTACTTAAAATCTAAGCCAAAAATGGTTCAGGCTTTTTCAACCTTGGCGCCATAGCCTTCGCCATAGCCATACTTGTCATAGCCATACTTGCCATAACCAGAATACTCGCCGTAATACTTCTCCGCCTTTTTGAAGTCCAGGTGATTCAGCACCACACCAAGAATCTTACCCTCAGAACGACGCAAGCGCATCAGACCTTTTTTTGCCAGTTGATAAGGCGTATCCAGTGCTTTTACCACATACACAACCCCGGTTGCCATTTTAGACAATACCAGCGCATCACTCACCAATTCCACAGGTGGCGAATCGATAATAATGATTTCATATTCTTTCGACAAAAAGTCTATGGTGTCTTTGAAACGATGAGACAGAATCAATTCCAAAGGTTGCAATACGGAAGTACCTGCAGGAATCACATGCAGATCTGTGCCATCTACCTTTTTAGCACATTCTGTCAAACTTGCAGTGCCGGCGACCAAATCTGACAAACCTTTCGCATTTGGCTCCAGATCCAGCCCCTTAGCTACCGCAGGGCGACGCATATCGGCATCGATCAGCAGGGTTTTCTTGGTATGCGAGTGTGCAACCGCCAGGTTGATCGAGAAAGTTGTTTTACCTTCACCAGGCACGCTCGAAGTCACCAGCACAATCTTGTTATCGAGGTCGATTGCAGACAGCAAAATACTGGTTCGGGCGGTACGAATTGCCTCTGAGTAAATCGAACGAGGGTCATCGATAAAAATGTGAGCAGACGAAGTACGATCAGCTTCTTTTCTATCGAGTAATGGCAATGTCGTAATTAACGGGTGCTTTAATTTTGTCTCAACGTCAGTCGTGCTCTTCAAAGTATTATCGAGCAAATCGATCAGCAAAGATGCCCCGATAGCAATTAATGCACCGAGTACAAATGAAACTGAAATGATCAAAATCTTTTGAGGTTTTACAGGAATAGTTCCAATTTTTGCAACGTCCACAATTCTGGCAACCGGATTTTGCAGATCGGCCGAAATATTCGTTTCTTTCGCTCTTTTTAGGAACAAATCATAAATTTGCTTATTCGCGTCTACTTCACGCTCAAGAATGTTCAACTGAAATTCTTTTTTGTTGATATTCTGAACAGAACCTTTAGCCTGGTTCAAAGTCGCTTCCAACATACGTTCCGTGCCTCTGGCAACCTCATATTCGCGAGTCACACTTTGCACTACTGTATCAACTTGACGACGTACATTTTCTCGGGCTGTTTTAACCTCGCCCTCTGCTTGTACATACTTCGGATGTTCCTGACCATATCTCTGAGAAACTTCAGATAATTTTCGCTCAGCTTCCGCCTGGGCTTTAATTGCCTCACCAACAACCTGGTTACGGACGACAGCAGGAATGGACGACAGATCTGCACCCTTGGACGCATTTTTGATCTGATTGTATGCATTTTCTGCTTCGGCGCGACGCAAACGTGTTTCAACCAGACGCTGAGTAACTTCCTCAATCTGCTTGCCTGCGCCGCTTTGAGCTGCACTCTTAACATCAACAATGCCGGCCTGGTCACGATAAGCCTGTAAATTTTTCTCAGATGCGTCCAATTTTTCACGAACAGAATTCATGCGCTCTTGCAACCAGCTGCTGGCTCGTTGCGTCATCTGGAAACGAACATCAAGATCGGAATCGATATAAGTATTTGCCATAGTATTAGCAACTTTGGCAGCCAGTTCTTTATCAGTCGACTCAAATGTAATCTTTACCAAAAGACTTAATCTGATCGGTTCGATTTTCAGCTTTTTGTTGAATTTTGGTAATACGGCCTTTGCAAGTGCTTCATCATCCCATTTCTTCGGAGTAGCCTCTAAATAACCTATCGCCACCAAAAATTCATTGAACAAAGTACCCTCTTTCTTCCGAGGGTCAAATTCCGGGGTGTCCCACAATTTCAGCTTCGTAATTGTTTTCAACGCTACGTCTGGGGACTTGATAATCTCAACCTGCGTTAAATAATAATCACGATTTTCCGAATAACCACCATAAACCTCATCAATTTGAACAACTTTAGATTTTGTTGTGTCAATCAGTAAAGTTACGGTCGAGTTGTAAACCGGTGTTAAAACAAAAACAACTGCAGTTGCGACCATCGCTAGGGAAAGAGCGAACGAAAAAATTGCCCACTTCCGTTTAGAAATACTTTTCCAGTACTCCACAAAATCCAATTTTGCTTCTTGCTCGTGAAGTTCTTTTGGAATTGCTACTTCGCTACTTGAGTTTGCCGGGATGACAGAGGTATCCATTGAAGGTAAGAAAGAATTTAGTATTAATTAACAAGAAGTTTTATGTCGAAGGCAACAAGGCTTCAAAAAAAACTTTCTTCTATTGTCAAAATGTCACCTGGACCTATGATAGAGTTCAGGTCGACTTTCGTTGGACGTTGGCTCTTGTCACCTTCACGGATCACGTACATTTTTGAGGAAGAGGCGCGTTCTTTGAAGCCGCCTGCAATCGAGGCTGCCTTGCGAACTGTCAGTCCGGGTTGATAAGGATAGCCTCCTGGTTTTTCCACCATGCCATTCACATAAAATGGCCGATATTCATCGATCTGAACCGATACTCTGGGGTTCACCAGATAACGACCTTTCAAGCCATCGGTAATCAGCCGCTCGAGATCGCCGACCGTCATACCCAATACCCGTAACTCACCTAATACCGGATAAGGAACAGTACCGGCATCAGTCAAACGGATTTTTTCCTTGCTTAAATCATCTTCACCAAACACACGGATATTGACGACATCGCCAGCACCCAACCGGTATGAAGAGTATGCCGAACTACTTCCGGGAGCATTGCCTTGTTGCGGTACAGGGTCTGAAGTAAATGTTGATTGAGCTTGTACGGCAAACGACATGATCAGACAGCTTAAAAAACCGATTACAGATCGAAATTTCATAGAGATTCTCAATATATACAGCCAGCATCCCACACTGGGAGTACCGGCCAGATATAAAAAATACAATTATTGGATTATAGCGTGCTTTCTACGCCAATAATAAACACATTTCGGGTGAAATCAAAGCCAGGAATATTGGAGCTACGATTGGTACGGTTAATCTGTGCAGACAAACGCAGCCAACGGCGCAGGTCGTAAGTTAAACCGATACCTGCATTGTGCAGATCGTCCTGGCGACCACCATTGGCATAATCCGATTTAACCAGACCCAGATTAACTCTGGATGCCATGAAACTGGTCCATTTATGGGTCCATGTAGCACTGTAATTGGTATTCATCACATAGTCGCCAATACCAGTAGAATCAGATGGCATTTTAGAAGTTAGCAAATCAACGGTACTATAAGTTAGCGGGCTCCAGCGAACCTGGCCTTCCCATGCCACACCGCTAAAGTCGGAACGCAGAGCAGAGTCAAAATTCTTTTTCAGATAACCGATTTTAAAAATACCAGTCGTCGCTGCAGTCGCTGTCCAGGTAGCACCAACCATTAATCGACGGTCAGTATTGCTGTTGGAAGAGATATCGGTAACGTAATCAGCCTTGATCTGTTTGCCTTCGATCAGCAACGAAGTTTTTGGCGCTACACGATAAAAGAAACGTGCAGATACAGTAGACAGGTTAACATTCGAACCGAGTGTAGCGGTGTCGTTATTGTCGTAACGTTTGTGCTGTACAGAGCCATCAACCTCTACACGGCCCTGCGCATCTTTTGCACCATAGGTAAAAATACCAGCTACGGTTGGTGCATGCCATTCATCTGGTGTTGCAGTCAAAGCTCGGTCAGTCGAGCCACGTGGATCGGTGCTTTTAACATAATCAACCAGCCAGCCAAAACGAGTACGCGCGTCGAAGATATTGTCGCCCGCCAATTTGAAATCATGGTGGTTGAAATTATCGGCAGAACTATCCTGATAACGGGTGTAATCACCCCGGTAACTAATTGTGTAACGGTCACCGTGATTTTTCAGTTCACCGATAATTTCTGGCTGAAGGCTGTACAGCGCGCTGGAAATCGAATTGTTGGTGGAGCCTGTGACATTATCATTACGACCTGCGTAGAACCCGGCATCCAGATAAACGTACAGACCGCCATAAACAATCGGGGCTCCTTTCGCCGGCACGGTCATCAGACCAGCCTCACCGCTTCCGAGGCGACCACCGCTCAGCTCATAACTAGGCGTAAATGCTTGTTGCGACAGGCTGGTGGTATTGCTCAACACATTCGAGCTGTTCAGCGAGGAGGTGGTGTTAACCGGGGTTTCGTTCACCTGGTTGGTTACCGGCTTGTTTTCTGAGGTCTCGGATTTAACTGGTTCTGCAACTTGTGCGTTCACCATTTGGCTGGCAACTACCAGCAAACCGAGCGTCGAGCATTTTGCTAATGAACCGAATTTTTTTTCCATGATTAACCTCAATAAATAGTCTTTATTACTTTAAGCGATTTTTTGTGCAATGACACAAACATTACATGTTTCACAAAGTAATACGTAATAAACAATAATAAAAATAAACAAAACAGTATGGAATCCGGTATATGCATCATCAAAATGGCCACCATACCAAACACTGCAAAACTCAACGAAGCAAAAAATAATATTTTTACAATAACGGGTACGTCAAAACCTAAATCCTGCAATACGTGATGAATATGCGTTCTGTCTGCTTTAAACGGGCTCTGTTTGTGCAGTATGCGGCGCAACATGACGGCAACGGTATCACACAGAGGAATCGCCAAAAACCATAACACTGCAGCCGGTTTAACGATTCTGTTTGTACTGTCGCTGACCTGAATCGATATCCATGCAATCACAAATCCCAGAAACAGACTACCGGCATCACCTAAAAATACGACTGCGTGCCTACCGTCGCGAGTTCGCAAATTCAACGACAGAAACCCGATAATCGCAACGATCAGTATCACCAGCACGCCGGCTAATGCCGTATTACCTTCCACCATTGAAACGACAGCAAAAACCAGCAGCGGGACAATCGATTGCGTGCCGCACAGTCCGTCAATGCCATCAATCATGTTAAAGGCATTGACCACACCCATCACACCGATGATCGTAATGACCACGCCCCATGGCCCCAGCGCGACATCGCCATATCCAAACAAATTACCCAGGTCGACCAGCCTGACATGTCCCCAGAACATCATCAGCAAAGCCGCCATTGCCTGGGCAATGAATTTAATCTTGGAACTGAATTCCCGCATATCGTCCAGTACGCCAACGATAAACAGGAATAAAGCGGCAACCCAAAACGAGGGATGCAATGCTGAAGCGTACCGGAATCCGAACACGACAGCGATAAAAGCAAAAACCACACCTATTCCGCCAATCACCGGCGTGGGCTCCTTATGTTGCTTTCTCCCCCTGGGGATATCCTGCAACGATAAGGCCTGCGCGAACGGCTTAAGGCTCTTTAATGCAGCTATGGTTGCAAAAAACACAACCACAACCGCGAGTAAGTATCTCACATTTATTAGAGCAATATCAAGAATCATTTTTTTCTTCCTGGTTCTCTCTATGCTTTTTCTGGCTCACCAAGGAAATATCCCTGGCCATAATTCACACTGTCTTCAAACAACTGCATTTTCAGTTCCTGCGATTCCACATTCTGAGCAATCACAGGAATCTCCAGCGAAGCCGCCAGTCTGATGATGGAACGCAGGTGATCGTGAGCAACCGGGTTATCCAGAATGCCTTTCACCAGGCCGCCGTCGAGTTTGATGTAATCCGGCGGTACTTCACGCAAAACCTCTAGAGAGTGCGAATCCAGTCCAAAATGGTCAATACCGAATTTGACGTGGTGCTGGCGCAACACATTGACGAAATCGCTGGTGACATCAATATCACGGGCGCATCCCATTTCACTGAGCTCGAAGCTAAGCATGCGACCAAACTCCCTTGCATGCTTCAGTTTGTCTGTCAGCCATTCAATAAACTGCGGATTGGCAATTGACTGCACAGAGATATTGATTGCCACTTCCTTATATTTATTGCCTGCGGCGGCCAGCATATCGAGCGTCGCACTGATCACCGCCTTATCGATGTCTTCCATCAACTGATGACGCAGGGCCATCGGCATGAATTTGCCAGCCGGCACATATTTGCCATCCTTATCGACCAGACGTGAAAATATTTCATGCTGAAACAGTTTACCGTCTGCCAAAGAAACAACAGATTGCACAAACAAGGCCCAGCGATTTTCGGCCAGCGCATCAACGATCAGCGAGCGCCAGGCGCCGGAACCCTCTACCACGGTGGTGTCGCTGGTTTTAAACAGGACGGGTTCTCTGGCTGCACTTTGACGCGCAGTTTCAATGGCCATATCCGCTTTGGTAAAAATCTCGGGGCGGATCTTATCCGGAGTAAATTCGCTGCCGCCTATGCAGAAACTCATCAGCTTGTGAATATCGTTCAGCTGGAAGTAATCCTGCAAACTGCTGCTGAGCTCAAGCAGACTGGTCTGTACCCACCCCAGATCTTTTTCGAGCAGTACAAACGCGAATGCTGCACCGCCAATACGACCGGAAATGCTGATATGGCTGCCGAAACTTTCCTCAACCTGCCTGGTAATGGTGGCCAATACGGCATCGCCAGAGCGATAGCCGCGCGCATTGTTGAACTCTTTCAGGCCATCGATCTCAAGTACAAAAATAACCGCTTCGGAAAAATTCTTTTCGTCCAATAAATGATTGAAACGCAGATCAAAGCCCTGGCGGTTATCGAGACCGGTTACCTTGTCGGTATAGGCTTGCTTGCGATAGTCTTCGGCTTTGGCAACTTCAGCATCAAGTATCTCGGAAATTTTGCCGGACATCGCATTCATTGCAGTGACCACCCGGCGCAGTTCACGTGCAGAAGGCAGCACTTCGATCCTGGTAAAGCGTTTGTTTCGAATTTCCAGTGCAGCATTTTCGATTTGCAGCAGGGGATTCAGAATCAGGCGCAGCAATAGAATCGTCAGCACAATTGAGATCAGGTACATCGAGATCATCCACCACATCGCGTTCTTGAAACTGGCCCACAGATACTGATACGCAAAAGTAGGCTGACTGACCACCACCAGTTTGCCTAACTGACGCCATCCCGAAGAAATCAGCGCTTCGCCTGGCGGCGTATCGAGCGGCAGAGCATGCGAAAATAAACTGGGCACATTTTCGATGGCAACCGGCATTTCTTTGCTGATCAGGGTTTCGCCACGCGGCGAAATCACCATGATTTTCTGAAAATAACCACGATCGAACATCGATGAAATCTGAATCTCTGCCAGCACCAGATCCTGTTTGGATAGTGCATCTTCGAGCGATTTGGAAAGGCTGGTGGCAGCATCCTGCGCATGGGAGGCCAGCTGCTGTTTCAGGAAGTCTTTGGTCGACAGCACCGACAGGGTTTGCAAGCCGAAAAATACGACTGCAAAAATAATGGAAATTGCGATCAGAAGCTGTCTTCTCAAAGTCATGGTGTCACCAGGGTTGCAAAACGGAACTAAGTTATTATAAAAACAATATTGTTTGCGAAAAAAAAAGTAAATCTGTCTTTCTAGCTATATCGTCGGTTACAACTAATTACTTGAATTACAGAATTTACTAATTTTTTACAATTATCTTATAAAATCAGACCCTCTGCATGCTTTTTATGCAGAAGGTATCCCCCGATTGATACTCCTTAAGCTCTGGAAGGTAATTTATAGGCCAACCATGAAAGGCTGATGACAACTACAAAAGTTAGTGCATTTGCGGGAATTTGCAAATTAAAATCAACCCAACTATGTATGGCGATCGCAACAATGCCCATGGCCGAGCCAAATGCCACACCTCTCGCCATACTGGAACGGCGCGTGTAAATAGTCTTAATGGCAACGAACAGACAGCTCAGACTGAGCAACAACATACTGGCCGTAGCGATTAACCCCATATCGGCTGTGATCTCTGCATAGTCGTTATGGGCATGATCGAAAAATGCCGTCATTTCGGAGCTGCGATAACGAATGAAAGCGTCATAGTAGCTACCGCCGCCGGTGCCAAACAACGGGAAATCCCGGATCAGGTTCAGGCTGTACTTGGCCGGTAAAGTACGCTCTTCTATCGTCTCTTCGGTGTGCACATCACTTGCCACCAGCTGGGTTTCATGAATCCGGCTGACCACTTTTTCCAGCCCGACCCAGGTACCGATCACAAACACGTCAACAATGACCAGACTCAGAATCAATGCGGCAGTTGCCGGCGCGTTTTTGCGGGAAATCAGTACGGTCAGTATGCCTACCACCAGCATGGCGCTGAAAAAGGCCGTATTACCCATTCTGGAGCGTGTTAACACCAGCGCAATTACCATAACAACCAGCATCAGCCTGAAGCGCATTTTGCTGCTCATCATAAAATTCAGCGCAGCCACAATTTTCAGTTTCCACCCTGGGTTACTCGCACGATGATTACCCAGCTTGGCAATCATCAAACCGATGCCCAGCGCCAGCGTCATCTCCATATAGCCGGCAAAGTGATTGCGATTGACGAAGGTACCGATGACGTTTTCATGCAAAATCTCATTAAAGAAGATTCTGTAATGGGCGCCGAAAGAAAACAGAATAATGCCCAGCATGGCCTGAAACAGTCCGCTCCAGACCAGGGTTGTCGCCAGGGTATTGATACGTTCGCTATCCCTGACCATCAGGATGCACATCATGAACACCATGAAATACGAGCAGGTCAAGGCCAGCATGATGCGACTCTGATAAACGTCCAGCGATAAATGCATCGCCCCCTGCAGACCAGCCAGGCTCTGGACCCGGTAGGCTTCCGGTGAGAAACTCGCAACCAGCGCATCCGGCAAGGGCAAGACTTGTAGGACGGAGATCAGCACAAATACAAAAAACAGGCCGATTGGCAAGGCAAATGTTGCCAGCCGTTTGCACAGCCAGTCCCACTGCCTTAACCAGTGAAACATACCCCAGCAGAAAATCAATGTCACGCCCAGCACTAGTATGGCAATTGCCCAGGTACGGTTACTGGCCAGCGGCAAAGGTGCGTACACCAATAGAGCAAGTAAGGCGACAAAGACTCTTCTGTCGGCAATCTCGCTGTGATCGGCGTTGTCTGCTGAAGTGCTCAATTTCATTCGTAACTTTTTGATAATATTTCAAGAACAAAAAAAGGTAGCAGCGCTACCTTTTTTAGTAAAACCCGGTCCGGAGATTAGCTACCACTCGCTTTAGTAGTAGAACCACCGCTACCGCCGCCGCTGAAGGACGAATTGTTAGAACCAGAGAAGCCGCTGTTTTGGTTAGCTGCGATCTGGTTATTGTTGTTATTGTTTGCTGCAGGACCTGCTGCAGAAGCAATCGCAAAGTTAGCTGCGTTAGTTGCGCCAGTGTTGAACGCTGCCGCCAATGTTGCCTTGGTGGAAGAATCTGTAGTCAACGCGTTAATTACGGTAGTCTGGTCGAAACCCAGCGCGCCGGCAGCAGTAGCCAGTGTCGCTGCATCAAACTTGGACTCCAGTGCTTTAACTGCATCAGCAACGCCGTCAGCTTTCACATTTTGCAGGGCTTGCATAGCAGCAATAACCGATGCGGATGGTTGAACCGCCTGTGTGTTTTGCGCCATGACAGCACCACCAGGAATAACTACCCCAGCTGCCAGGGCAAGTATCGCTTTAGCTACGAACTTATTCATTTCTTCTCCTTACCCTTCATAGGGAACTAGTTACATAAAACAAACTTAACGCAAGTATAGATTAAAAATGGTTTTTAAAAAAGAAAAAGCTCAAAATTTAAGCAGTTAAATTGTGGTTTTTTTGATGAATGTTGTTTATTTTGACATTCTTTTTAATAATTAATTTAAGAATTAAAAAAACATCCCTACTATCATGCATGAAATGAATTGATTGCTTTATTTGGGGAAACGTTTCATTTTTTTGTGAGTCATCACATATCGGATTTCCCGCCACATTCATCTGTGCGGAATTTTTAGAGTCAACTTAGGTAAATACATTTGAATTAATTACATCTGAATCAATGGCTTAACGAAAAGTAATTCTACAAACTATGCTGCACAAAAGCTTTACAGACCTTTACCAGTAAGGAGTATTTTTGTTTTGTAGAACGATTTCCCGTATTTAAAACGGCTTTTTTTGGTATCCATTGGATACTGCGGTAAGGTAAGATGGCGAGACTTACCGCATATAGGGCTCAATATGGAAACCGTCAAATTATCTAGCAAAGGTCAAATTGTTATCCCAAAAGCAATGAGGGATGATATGCATTTGCCTCCGGGTACAGAGTTTGTCGTCAGTATGACTGCAACTGGCTTGACCCTGACACCGAAGACATTATTTCCTAAAACGTCAGGTAGGGAAGTGCGGGGTTTTTTAGCGAAGCGAGGTCGCGCTTTACCTGATGATGCAGACATCAAAGCCAGAATCAAGGCTAGGCTGAAGGCACAAGACGATGCTAGCAAGGAATGAGCGGCATGATTGCAATTGATACCAACATCCTTGTCCGTTATTTGATGAATGACTCTCCAGCACAAGCAGACATTGCAGAAAAGCTGTTAAACGGCGCTGAGCCATGTACCGCACCGATAACCGTCTTTCTGGAGTTGGTTTGGGTGCTGGAATCTTGTGATTGTGAGCGCCCGGAAATCGCTAAGTCGATCAGACTGCTTTGCGGCATGGAAAATTTTAAACCACAAAATCTGGATGCCCTTGCTTATGCACTGCATTGGTATGAAGGCGGGATGGATTTTGGTGATGCATTACATTTGGCTATGAGTGCAAAAGAAACTGGTTTTAAGACATTTGACAAAGCCTTTGTGAAGGTTGCAAAAAATGTGAGTGCATATCCTGACGTTAGCGCACCTTGAATTTCCCCAACTGATGGGAAGCCTTATGATTAAAGGGTTTCTGGCTAGGGTCTGTTGACGTTTGAACGTAAGCCTTTGAAAAAGAAAGGCAAACTCGTATTGTTAAGGTTTTCACACCGATCCAACACGAGTTTGCCATGCCCCGATTACTGCTCAATGACGAGCTCTGGTCGAAGCTACGAAAGAGTTTGCTTCAAGAACGTATTTATAACAAGCGAGATTTACGCCTGATGGTCGAAGGCATGCTATATCGCATGAGAATAGGGCTGTCCATGGCGAGACCTGCCAGCCGCCTTTGGTTGTTGGTACTCGATCTATAAAAAGTTCAATGCCTGGTCAGCCAGCGGCAAGTGGTTCAAGGTTTTTAAAGCCCTGGTGATTGCGCCGGATGTGGAGTGGATCTTTATCGATGGCAGCTACGCCAAAGCCCATCAGCACAGCGGGGGAGCGGCAAGCGATAGCGATGAAGGCATAGGAAAAAGTCGTGCTGGCAATACCACGAAGATTCATTTGGCGGTGGATGGGTATGGGTTACCCATCGACTTTGATATCACCAGTGGCGCGATCCATGACTGCAAGGCCGCGCCGGAATTGATCGCGAAATTACCAAAGGCGGGTGCCATGATTGCCGACAAAGGCTATGACAGCGAGGCAATCCGGGCACAAATTGCCAGTCAAGGCAGTCGCGCGGTGATCCCGAGAAAACGTAACTCAATCAAGGGAAACGCTGATCTTGACCGAGGGCTGTATCGCTACCGCCATTTGGTTGAAAATGCGTTTGCGCGTTTAAAGCAGTATCGGGCGCTGGCAACCCGGTTTGATAAATTGAAGCGAAATTATGAAAGTGTCGTCGCCATGGCCTGTGCTTTTTTATGGCTGCCTATGTGAAACGTCAACAGACCCTAGTGGGAAATTATATTTAATAATTTTTGATGCTATAGTTTTCGCCTCTCCTTTAGGGGCGGCACCAATCTGAGGAAGCGCCAAAGAAAGAGGCGCAACAATACAAAGTGAAATATTCAAAACAATTTTTGATTTAAGATGATTCATAAAGTTTTTTCATTTGTAGTCCTTAGTAAATTAAGTAGCTGTTTTTTTCGTACATCTCGCGTGTACATGCGTGTATCGCGCCGCTCCAACTCAAAAAGTCCAATCGCAGCAATTAGTTCATTTAATTTGGCGTAACCATAGTTTCTTGGGTCGAAATCGTTTGCCATTCTGGTGATATAAGATCCAACCGGTCCAAGGTGAGCCCAACCATCATCATCTGACGATGCTTGTATTCCACCGCGAATAAGGTTGATGAGCTTGGTGTCTTGGCGCAGTTCTTTTACAGATTTAGACGCCAAAATAACATCGACAGATTCATCTTCAGGTTTCTTAGTAAACACCTCGGTATAAATAAATCGATCGCATGCTGAAACAAATGGACGCGGAGTTTTTTCTTCGCCAAAACCATAAACACGACGACCTGACTCGCGAATACGGGCCGCGAGCCTAGTGAAATCACTATCACTTGACACTAAACAAAAACCAGAAAAGTGCCCCATATACAGCAAGTCCATTGCATCAATGATCATTGCGCTATCAGTTGCATTCTTTCCAGTTGTATATCTAAACTGCTGAATCGGTTGAATCGAATGTTCAAGCAATACCTGCTTCCACTGTCCCAAATTTGGAGTTGTCCAATCCCCGTAAATTCTTTTTACACTCGCAATTCCGAGTTTCGCGATTTCAGCCAATAGTCCCTCAACAATTGAAGGTCTTGCATTATCGGCGTCGATAAGAACAGCTAAGGAACTGTTTGATTCGATCGAATGAGCCATCTAATTTTTCCTTTGGTCTAATTTTCAGGGCGCGGGCGAAGTGCCTTTAAATCTAAGAGATACTATATCCATTTCAGTCACTTGATTTTGCTCCCATATCGTAAGCATCAACGATAACTTGATGTCTTGCAATCTGTTCCTTGAGAGGGGCGATTTTCGCAATCGCTTTGCTTTCAGTTGATCGAATTTTCTGGGCCACCGATGGTATCCACTTCCACGTTAAAGCGACACCAGCGCCAATAACTGGAATTGACCACCAACCGAACATGATGATTGAGGCAGTTACACCTATGATAAAAAACCATCCTACAGCGCTATTATTTTGTAAGCGTCCGCCCACCGCCGTCTACCCTTGGGTACCGCACGATGCCATGATTGAATTTGGGGCACAAATTGATTGTGTCCACAAATTTATTTATGGACACAATAATTCAAGTACCCAGGCCATTGAGCAGTGCGTACACCAGCACTACGTGAAACGCTATGACCAGCCCTATGCCCAGGAACTTCTTGCCCGGCTCTTGCTGGCGATCTGAAAAATCCATTAATACTCCTCCAACCCCACAAGGTCTACTATTGACTCACGTCAAAACGGTTCAAACAAAAACGATTATAAATACAGCCTGTGGCCAATAAGACCTGACACAGGGCGTACTCAATTTTTCTTAAGCAAAATAGAGACCAGAATTTTAACCCGTTATGCAGTTTCAACTGCCGCCACTACGGTTGATCACTTATGCGATTGCAGGTCCGCGTTCAGATAAAGCGCATTACTGCGACTATCCAAGCATCCGTTGCTCAAAAACATTACACATTTACATGAATCAATTTATCAGACTGTGAAGTAAAAAAGCCAACTTCATGTAAATATTTTTATCTGCGGTAACTTCGTGTAAATAAACTTATATTTTACAGAAAAATATGTAAATTTATCCGCCAAAATTTTCCGAAGGCGCATAAAACCATTTCTCACCATTAACTGTCAATAGCTAGCAAATAGTATTCCACAGAAAAACAACAGCAATTATTCTGCCAAAAAAAGAAAAATAAAGGAAATGCATTAATTTGTGCTTCGCAGCATAAATTTAGTGCACCATCTCCCCTCTGAAAAACTTTCACAGAATTATTTGCCGGCAAATAGTCCCGACTGAATAAAATTTACTTTCCCCGCAAATACGGACCGAAATCCCACAAAAGTTGCGTCAATTTTTGTGGGACTTTTAATGCATAACAGCAAAAATTTTTTATCCTGCTGCAGCCAAATCACGACTACCGCTCGTAAATCAGTCAGATTGCACCATTAAGGTGCAATAAAAAGCGATAAAAATTTTCTTCCCATCTCCTTATTTTCAGAAACTTAAGATAAGGTTACGGCGCACTGAAAATAAATTCCTCTGCCTTTTTATCTTTTTAACAAATCACTGTATCAGGTGGCGAGAATCAGTGCTGCTCAGGTTGCTCATATCTGGAAGTCGGAGACATTGCTTTATGAAATTTACGTTCGCAAAAATTAAATCTGCCGCAGCTATTGATCTGCGCAGATGCAAAAGAATTTGCGCCATTGGTAGTTTTTTTCTCTTTGTTCTTAGCTGTGAAATCAGCACCGCCGCTACGCCGGCCAAAGACGAAGGCTTCGCCGACCCGGCAAAAGTGCTAAGAACCATCTTTCCTGTCGCCGAGACCGGATTTGACCCCGCCGCAACGCGCGACTTGTACTCCAACACAATTAACGAAGTTGTATTCGAACGCTTATTCAGTTACGACTACCTCGCCAGCCCGGCCAGAGTCGTTCCGGAAACGGCTGCTGAATTGCCGGAAATATCTGCCGACGGAAAAAACTACACGATACGTCTGAAAAAAGGCATTTACTTCACGCCGGATGACGCATTTAAAGGAAAAAAGCGCGAGCTGACAATGGAGGATTATGTTTACTCTTTCAAGCGTCTGATGGATCCGAAAATCGCGTCCAGCCACCGCTGGTTACTGGAAGATAAGATTATTGGTCTCGACGCCTATGCCGCCAAAGCGAAGAAAACCGGGAAATTCGACTACGACGTCAAAATTCCGGGACTGGAAATCGTCGACAAGTACACCTTACGCATTCATCTCAGCCGCCCTGATTTCAATTTACCGATGATTTTATCGTATGCCGCAATGTCGGCAGTCGCACGGGAAGTCATAGAAAAATATCAGGACATACAAGGTCTGGCGATGGCCAATCCGGTTGGTACCGGTCCGTATAAGTTAACAGAATGGGTGCGCGGCTCGAAAATGGTACTGGAAGCAAATCCGGACTATCGCTCAGTCTATTGGGACTATGCCGCCAGCGCCGATCCCGCGGACCAGCGAATTGTTAAGGCGATGAAAGGTAAGCGTATGCCGCAAATCGGCAAAGTCATCGTCAACGTCATCCTCGAAGATCAGTCCCGCTTGCTCGCGTTTCAGAAAGATGAAGTCGATTTATTCCAGCTTTACGGCGGACTTGCGCCGCAAGTCATGAAAAACGGCAAACTGAAACCGGAATTTGAAAAAAAAGGCGTACAACTCTCACGCATTATCGATCCCGAGCTGACAATCTACTACTGGAACATGCAGGATCCGGTCTGGGGCGGTCTGAGTAAAGAAAAAATCGCCCTGCGTCGCGCCGTTGCGATGGCGCATAAAGTCGAGGATGAAATCCGCATTGTTGATAACGGTGAGGCTGTTCCGCTGGAATATCCTATCCCCCCGAGTGTGGTCGGGCACGACCCGAAATACCGCAGCAGCATTCAATATAACCCGGCAGCAGCAAACGCCCTGCTCGACAAATTTGGCTACAAAAAGGGAAAAGACGGTTACCGCACCCTGCCAGATGGTCAGCCTCTGGAAATCACTTATACAGCACAAACCGAATCACGCGGCAAATTGCAGGCGGAAGTCTGGAAAAAAACTTACGACAGCCTTGGCATACGTATGAAAGTCGATTTCCGGCCCTTTGCTGAAATTCTGAAAGCAGAAAAGCAATGCCAGCTCACACAACGTATTTCGCCATGGATTGCTGATTATCCCGATGGCGATAATTTTATGCAGCTGTTTTACAGCAAGAATATTCACATGAATAACAATGGCTGCGCTGCGATTCCTGAATACGACAAGCTGTATGAAGCATCGCAAAAATTACCGGCAGGTGAAGAGCGTGACGCGCTGTATCACAAGATGGCGCGGGTAATGGAAGTTTATTCGGCGCAGAGAATCGGCTATGCACGTTACCGAAATATGCTCTCGCAGGCGCGGGTCATCGGCTATAAAAAGCATCCTGTAATGCATGTCGAATGGACCTATATCGACATCGATAAAAACAAATAACACACCATCCTCATCCGTTTTCCCGGGACATCTTATGACCGCCTATATCCTGCGCCGCTTATGGCAGATGGCACCCACTATGCTGGGTGTGATTCTGCTGGTATTTTTTTTGTTTAACTGGGTCGGCGGCGACCCGGCCTACTTGTTGGCAGGCAAAATGTCGAACGTAGAACAAATTGCGAATATCCGCACCCAGCTTGGCATAGACCAGCCTTACTACGTGCAGCTCTGGATTTTCATCAAACAAATTCTGACGTTTAATTTCGGTAACAGCTGGAGTACCGGCGAAGCCGTATCGTCAATTATCGGTAGTCGCCTCGGGCCTTCTTTGACAGTGCTGATTCCGCTGACAATCCTGGAAACCGTCATCGCGATAGCCCTCGCACTGGGAATCGCATTTAAACGCGGCTCGCTGACTGACCGCACTGTCATGATTGCGTGCACGGTAGGTATGTCCATCAGTATTCTGGTGTACATCATCGTCGGCCAGTATTTCTTCGCGTATCAGTTAAGCCTGTTTCCGGTACAAGGTTGGGGTAACAGCTTTGGCGAAAATTTATTCAAATACTCTGCCCTGCCGATTCTGATTGCACTGGCCGTCGGTGTCGCGCCGAATCTGCGCTTATTCCGCAGTTTTGTTCTCGACGAAGTGAATCAGGATTATGTGCGTACCGCACGTGCCAAGGGCGTGCCTGAGCGGCGCGTGAAATGGGTACACGTGCTGCGGAATGCCTCGATTCCTATCATCACTCACGTCATGTCGAACTTACCTGCCCTGCTGATAGGCGCGTTTCTGATCGAACGTTTTTTCTCGATTCCGGGCATCGGCCGCGAAGTGATACTGGCGGTCGAACGCAGCGACTTCCCCGTCATCAAAGCGATTACCGTTTATGTCGCCGCAGCCACTATGATTTTTAACTTACTGACCGATCTGCTGTACCAGGCGGTTGATCCACGCGTGCAGTTGAAATAAGGATCACACAAGATGACTATGCAAACTCAGACTTCCCCGGGATTATGGACGCTCGCATGGCGTCGCTTACGTGCCGATAAAATTGCCATGGTTTCTCTGGCGATCGTCACGGCATTTTTGCTGATGCTCATTTTGTCAGCCAGCGGCATGATTGCCGCAGACTGGGAACAGGAAACCGGTGTCAGCTATGCGCCGCCGCATTTTATCGGCGCTGATGCACCAGCAGAAAAAGCGGACGCGATTCAGACAAGCCCGACAGAAAACCCGCTCGATCCGTTAAAGGATGTCTTGCGTGAATTGCGCCAGACAGCAGCAGGAAATACAGCAGGGCAAACTGAGCCGCTGGATTTCTACAGCATCAGTGATCCGCTGGCAAAGGAGATGGCCGACATCAACGCCGAGTTGGCAAAATCAGGCAAGACCACCGTCGCAGAACGGGCAAATACTCTGCCATTTGGTGCCGATAAATGGGGACACGACATCATCAAGAAAACAATTAAAGGTGCAGAGACCTCGATCGTGGTTGGCCTGATTGCGGCTGTACTGGCAACCTTACTCGGCACTTTGTTCGGTGCATTTGCCGGTTATTTCGGCGGACGCACTGACGACTTCTTTAACTGGTTTTACAGCATCTTCACGTCTATTCCATACTTGCTGCTGGTACTTTCGGTGGCAGCCGTTTTGCAGCAGAAAGGCGTTTCCACCATCATCCTGATTCTGGCCTTCACCGGCTGGACTGGTCCTTTCCGCCTGATGCGCGCCGAATACATGAAGCACAAAGCGCGTGAATACGTGTGGGCTGCCGATGCCATCGGTGCGACGCATTTCCGCAAAATGTTCATCCATATTTTCCCGAATGTCAGCCACGTTGCGCTGGTACAGGTATCGATACTGGTGGTCGGCTTCATCAAATCAGAAGTGATACTGAGCTTCCTCGGTTTCGGCGTTCCTGTCGGCACCGTATCGTGGGGCAGCATGCTCAATGAAGCTCAGAATGAACTGATCCTCGGTAAATGGTGGCAGTTGGTGGCGGCGACGACCGCAATGGCGGTGCTGGTGACGGCATTTTCCATGTTCACCGATGCTCTGCGCGATGCGCTTGATCCTAAGCTGAAATAAGGAAGCACAATGACTCACTCTACTTCGCCATTACTTCAGGTCGAGAATTTACGCGTTTCTTTTCGCATCAATAAAAAAGACAGCGTGGAAACCGTCAAAGGCGTGTCCTTTACGATTCCGCACAACGCCACCGTCGCATTGGTAGGTGAATCGGGCAGCGGCAAATCGGTCAGCTCACTGGCCGTCATGGGCTTGCTGCCGCCGGACACTTCCAGCATTGCACCTGACAGCAAAATTCTGTTTGAAGGCCGCAGCCTGCTGAACCTCAGCACGGAACAACGTCGCGAGCTGTGCGGCAAAGATATCTCCATGATTTTTCAGGAGCCGATGACTTCCCTGAATCCGGTCTTCACGGTCGGCTTTCAGATTGCCGAAGTCCTGCGCCTGCACATGGGCATGAATGCCAAACAGGCGCGAGCCAGAGCCATTGCGCTGCTGGAAGAAGTTGGCATTCCCGACCCGCAATCGAAAGTCGATGCGTATCCCAGCCAGATGTCGGGCGGTCAGCAACAACGCGTGATGATCGCGATGGCGATTGCCTGCGAGCCTAAATTACTGATCGCCGATGAACCGACCACCGCGCTGGATGTGACGATACAAAAGCAAATCATTGATCTGATCGATGCGCTGCGCGTGAAACACAAAATGTCAGTGCTGTTTATTACACACGATCTGGCTTTGGTCGGTGAAATTGCCGATCATGTCATCGTCATGCAGCATGGCGTGATCCGCGAAGCCGGCACGGTGCAACAGATATTCGAGCAACCGAAAGACACTTACACGCAGGCGCTGCTGCATTGCCGCCCTTCGCTCGATACCCGCCCATGGCGCTTGCCAGTGATCGCCGATTTCATCCACCATCAGGGCGCCTTGCCTGAGCAAAAAGAACGAAAACGTGGCATTGATGGTACGGAAGATATCGTGCTGGAAGTTAACAATCTGGGGAAAAGTTTTTATACCCGAGAAGGTCTGTTTGGCAAAAAAGAATTCAAAGCCGTCGAGAATGTCTCATTCAAACTCGCCCGTGGTAAAACGCTGGGGGTAGTCGGCGAATCCGGTTCCGGTAAAACCACGGTCGGATTAACGCTGATGCGCCTGCACCAGGCCAGCAGCGGACAAGCCATCTTTGATGGCAAAGATATCCTGTCCATGTCGGACAAAGCGTTTTTACCGTACAAGCGCCGGATCCAGATCATCTTTCAGAATCCTTACGCATCGCTCAATCCGCGCTTTACGATTGGACAGATCCTGATGGAGCCGATGCTGATACATCAGATCGGTGCGAACAACACTGAAAGAGTAGCGATGGCGATGCAGCTGCTCGACAAGGTCGGCTTACCTGCCGCCGCTTTCCATCGTTATCCGCATGAGTTTTCCGGCGGCCAGCGTCAGCGGATTGCGATTGCACGCTGTCTGACGATGAAACCCGAAGTGCTGATCTGCGATGAATCGGTATCGGCGCTGGATGTCTCGGTACAGGCGCAGGTATTAAATCTGCTACAGGATTTGCAGGAAGAATTCGGCTTGTCGTATATCTTTATTTCGCACGATCTGGCGGTCGTGAAATACATCGCCGATCAGGTCATGGTGATGAATAAAGGCAAGGTGGTGGAGCTGGCGAATTCGGACGAACTTTATCTGCATCCGCAACAGCCCTACACCCAGACCCTGTTGCAAGCGATACCGCGCGGGCTGCAACACGGGCATGCGAACGCTATCCTCTGATCTGGCGACTGAGTGACCATGCCACGCCCGGCAGATTTCAGCGCACATCCTTGTAAATTATGGATTTTTGGGGAGTATGTTTAAAAACAGATGAATAGTCCGAATAAATACAGGGGGTAAAAAACATACTGGGGGGGAGTATATTTACGGCAAAAATACGCGTTGACGGCATATATTTCCCATCAGCATCAGGCTGGCATGTTAGACGACGTTAACACAAACTCTGCTGATGAAGCAGCGTGAAAGCGGGACGTTATCTACACTGCAGCAAGAAAGCCCAGGCAGCATGGAGCAAGATAACGCAGCGTGACATTTATCCGGCACTTCCTTGTCACACAATTGTCATCTGCGGAATGAAAGTTAGTATTTGCCCGATTCGCGCGAAGCAACTACAATTCCGACCTGTTGTCGTCGCCCGCTGTCGGGAAGACAACAACAGCCAGTGTTATCAAACTGGCGTCAGCAATCAGTAAAGGGAAATTTTTAAAAACCTGCTTCAACGAAAAACAGGTTTTTAAAAATGACCGAAAACCACATCGTAATATTGATGCGGCCTTTCAGGGCATTTCAGGCTATCAGCCGCATCTGCATTACGACAATACCTGGAGTCAACATGGCATTTCTGCAAGGCAAAAAAATTCTGATCACCGGCTTACTGTCGAATCGTTCTATCGCTTACGGCATCGCACAGGCATGCAAACGCGAAGGCGCGGAACTCGCATTTACTTATGTCGGCGATCGCTTTAAAGACAGAATTACAGAATTCGCAGCAGAATTTGACAGTAAACTGGTTTTCGATTGTGACGTCTCCAGCGACGAACAAATCGACGCTACCTTTAAAGATCTGGCACAGCACTGGGACCGCCTTGACGGTCTGGTTCATGCAATCGGCTTTGCACCGCGCGAAGCGATTGCCGGTGAATTCCTCGACGGTTTTTCACGCGAAGCCTTCCGCATTGCGCATGACATCTCTGCTTATAGTTTCCCGGCAATGGCAAAAGCGGCACTGCCACTGTTGCGCGAAGATTCAGCATTGCTGACGCTGTCTTATCTCGGTGCGATACGTGCGATCCCGCATTACAACACAATGGGTCTGGCTAAAGCATCGCTGGAAGCCTCCGTGCGCTACCTCGCAGAAGATCTCGGCAAAAAAGGGATACGCGTCAATGGTATTTCTGCCGGCCCGATCAAAACGCTGGCAGCATCCGGCATTAAAGACTTCGGTAAGCTGCTGGGCTTCGTTGCTGACCATGCGCCACTGCGCCGCAATGTGACTATTGAAGATGTCGGTAATACGGCAGCATTCCTGTTGTCGAATCTGGCGAACGGCATCACGGGTGAAATCACTTACGTCGATGGCGGCTTCTCGCATGTGATGGGTCTGAATGCCGATTCTTATCATCTGTAATTGCTGGAAGTAGTTGCTATAAACAAGCAATTACAGGCGCTCAGCTGACAGGTTCGCTGACATTTAAAAAGGTGCAATGACTGCACCTTTTTTATCGTCCGCCATATCGTGATGATTCATACGCTCGGTTAAGAGCACACCCGGGTAAGCAAATACCGATAATCCACCTCAACAAGACTTTCACTATCGATTACACTTAGCCGGATTCAATGCGGTCCCCTTATTCATTACTCGCAATGTATCCCATCAATACCATGCGCGCCGTCTTTCAGACTCCAAAAAAACTGACTCTGTTACTGACCAGCCTGATAATTTTCTTGACCAGCCTTATCAGCAGTCATCATGCACAGGCGCAGAGCGATGCTTGTCATCCCGCATGGCCGGCGTGGTCGAATTTCAAACAGACATTTATCACCGCCGACGGTCGCGTGATTGATCACAGTGGCAGCATCAAACCTACCGTTTCGGAAGCCCAGGCATATGCACTGTTTTTCGCACTGATTGCCAACGACAAAGCCAGTTTTGACTCGCTCCTGCGCTGGACCGAAAACAATCTCGCCTATGGTGATCTGACCGCCCATCTGCCCGCCTGGCAATGGGGCAAACGTACAGATGATAGTTGGGGCATCATTGACAAAAACCCGGCATCCGATGCCGATTTATGGTTAGCATACACACTCAATCTGGCAGGTGATGCCTGGAATGAAAAACGCTACACGGCGCTCTCGGCATTACTCGCGAAACGTATCCTGAATGAAGAAACGGCAGATATCCCTAAACTTGGCTTGACGCTATTGCCTGCGCCGACAGGATTTGTACTCGCTGACAAGTCGTGGAAACTCAATGCCAGCTATCTGCCGATACAAGTCTTGCGCTGGTTTGATCACACAGAGAAAGATCCGCGTTGGAAGCAACTGCTGGCTTCATCCATGCAAATTATTTCCGGCTCGTCACCGAAAGGCTATGCCGCAGACTGGATACTGTTTCATCCTGACAAAGGCTTTACCCCTGACATCAACGGTGCAGAAAAAGGCGATGGCGGCTACAACGCCATCCGTGTTTATTTATGGGCAGGCATGATGCATGAGCGCGATCCGGATCGCGCCGCCTTAATCAAAACATTGCTGCCGATGGCAAAACTGACTGAGACCAAGGGTTATCCACCGGAATACATCAACATCCAGAGTGGCGAAGTGAGAGGCCCGGGCTCATCCGGATTTTCCGCTGCGCTGCTGCCCTTCCTGCAGGCAGCCAAGGCGAGTAAAGCGCTGCAACAGCAGGAACTGCGACTACAGGCCCAAGCCATCAAAGCCGATGCGTATTACGATCAGGTGCTGTCTTTATTCGCGCTGGGATGGCGCGAAAAGCGCTACGTCTTTTCTGCAAAAGGCAAGGCAGAAATGGCATGGCAGAAAGCCTGTAAAAAATCAGGATAAGTTGCCTGCACCTCATGAAATTAATAACCTGACGAGAGGCCAGCGACTAGAATTGTTAAAAACGGGTGCTAATTTTCGTAAAATCATGTATCATTTCGTTTTTGCACTGCAATAAAACGCGGTCAATAAAACTGTAGCATCGCAAGCCTGTGCATCTCCGTAGTGGAGTTAGCATGTAAAAGCCCTCCCGCCCTGCATGTCTGGTCGCATCAAAGACATCATCCTGGCGCAAAGCTTTTGTGCCGAAATCTCATTGTCGTCCGTTGTTGGATTCTCTGTGTTTATTTCGTTTGGTTGGCGCTGCATTTTTGCGCGCGTTAGTTTCTCATCGCGCTAAATTTTTACGAAAGTATTCCATGAGTTTTGAAGAATTAGGTCTCCACGTCAATATCATCCGCGCCCTGACTGATGCAGGCTACACTAAGCCAACGCCGGTACAGGAGCAGGCAATTCCTGCTGCGATCAACGGACGCGACCTGCTCGTTTCTTCCCAGACTGGTTCTGGTAAAACGGCGGCATTCATGCTGCCTGCGCTGCACAAATTAGCAACGGCTGAAGTCGTCAGCTATACCAACGGTAAAACGCCCAATCAGGAACGCCAATCCGCCCGCTCACGCGGCGACCGTCCACGTTTCGTCGCAGCAAAACCCAAAATGCTGGTGTTGACTCCAACACGCGAACTCGCTTTGCAAGTCACAACCGCAACCGACAAATACAGCGCCTATTCACGCCGTATCAAAGCCGTATCCATTCTGGGTGGTATGCCTTACCCGAAACAGATGCAGTTGTTGTCGCGCAATCCTGAAATCCTGGTCGCCACACCTGGTCGCCTGATCGACCATATGGAATCCGGCAAGATCGATTTCTCCGAATTGCAAATGTTAGTTCTTGACGAAGCAGATCGTATGCTCGACATGGGCTTCATCGACGATATCGAAAAAATCGTTGCTGCCACTCCGGCAACTCGTCAAACCATGCTGTTCTCTGCGACGCTCGACGGCGTTGTCGGCAACATGGCAAAACGCATCACGACAGACCCTATGGTGATTCAGATTGCCAGCTCCGCCAGCAAACATGAAAACATCCAGCAAAAAGTGCATTTCGTGGATGATCTGTCCCACAAAAACCGTATGCTCGACCATTTGCTGCGCGATGAATCGCTGGATCAGGCTGTCGTGTTTACTGCAACTAAACGTGATGCAGATACGATTGCAGATCGTCTGAATATCGCTGGTTTTGCGGCTGCAGCACTGCATGGCGATATGCATCAGGGCGCACGTAACCGCACACTCGACGGCTTGCGTCGTGGTCAGATCCGCGTATTGGTTGCAACTGATGTTGCCGCCCGTGGTATCGACGTGCCAGGCATTACTCACGTGTTTAACTACGATTTGCCTAAATTTCCTGAAGATTACGTACACCGCATTGGCCGTACGGGCCGTGCAGGTCGCAAAGGTCTGGCTATTTCCCTGGTCAACCACGCGGAAGGTATGCATGTCAAACGTATCGAGCGCTTCACAAAACAACTGATTCCTGTCGATGTGATCGAAGGTTTTGAACCTAAGAAAACAGCATCTGCACCACGTTCAGCTGCGCGCAAACCGGGCGGCTGGAAACCGGGCGATAACCGCAAATCAGGCGGTGGCTTTGGTAACAGCAAACCAGGTCAACGCTCGTTCAGCAAACCTGCTGGTGCAGGCACTGGCACCCCACGCAAAGAAGGCAGCGGTGGCTACAAAGGCAGCCGTTCCAACGAAGGCAGCACACGTCGCTCATTTGGCGACTATTAATCACCGGCCGGCGCAAAAAACTGATCAGGGAACAGTGCGCTCCGTTTACCTGTTTCATCTGATATAGCTTTTGCCGGATAAGCAATATCACAAAAAAGCGATCACTGCGGTGGTCGCTTTTTTTATACTGAGCCCGCCGGCGTATAATCATCGGCTTGATGAACGCACTCTTCTGATGATCTATGACCTCCAACAATGAACCTGCTGTACGCCTGACATCGTTTTCTCACGGTGGCGGTTGTGGCTGCAAAATCGCTCCCGGTGTGCTTGCTGAAATTCTCAAAAAATCCAGTGGGTTCCCGGTACCGCCCGCTTTAATGGTCGGCATAGAAACTGCCGACGATGCGGCTGTGTATAAGCTGAATGACGAGCAAGCGCTGATCGCTACTACCGATTTTTTTATGCCCATCGTCGATGATCCGTTTGATTTCGGCCGCATAGCGGCAACGAATGCCATCTCAGATGTCTATGCCATGGGTGGTACGCCGATCATGGCACTGGCACTGGTCGGCATGCCGGTCAACCAACTGCCGCTTGATGTCATCGGCAAAATTATTCAGGGTGGAGAATCCGTATGTGCCGACGCCGGCATTCCGATTGCCGGTGGCCATACGATAGATTCGGTTGAACCAATTTACGGTCTGGTCGTCATGGGCCTGATACATCCATCAAAAGTGAAACGCAATGCGGATGCCAAAGTTGGCGATAAGCTCATCCTTGGCAAACCACTTGGTGTCGGTATCTTGTCTGCCGCACTCAAAAAACAAGCGCTGGATGAGGCTGGTTATGCCAGCATGATCAGCAGCACCACCAAACTGAATCGCCCGGGGCAAGAGTTATCGAAGCTCGATGGTGTACACGCGATGACCGATGTCACAGGCTTTGGTCTGCTCGGGCATTTACTGGAAGTCTGCCGTGGTGCCAATGTCACGGCCAGACTCAGTATGCAGAACATTCCTCTGCTGAACAAAGTAGAGCGGCTTGCCACCGAAGGTTTTATTACCGGCGCGTCTGCCAGAAACTGGGCTGCGTACGGGCATGAAGTCCGGCTGCATGCCGACATCAGTGCAGCACAACAGGCCTTACTGACCGACCCGCAGACCTCCGGCGGCCTGCTGGTCTCTTGTGACGCGGCTGCGGTAGATGCGGTTTTAACGATTTTCCGAGAAGGTGGTTTCTTTGAAGCTGCCGCCATTGGTGATATTGTTGCAGGCTCACCTGCAGTTGACGTTAACCCCTGATTTTTTTGAATAGCCCGAAAATATGAATCAATTAGAACAACTGAAGCAATATACGACTGTCGTTGCCGATACCGGTGATTTTCAGGCAATCAAAGCCTACACTCCGCGCGATGCCACCACTAATCCATCGCTGATTCTGAAGGCTGTTCAAAAAGCGGAATATAAACACGTCCTGGAAAAAGCTGTCAAAGATACGGCAGGCAAATCCATCGATGAAACCATCGACCACCTGTTGATTGCATTCGGCTTGCAAATTCTGAACGAAATTCCCGGTCGTGTTTCAACTGAAACCGATGCCCGCCTCTCTTTTGACACCGAAGCAACCGTCGCTAAAGGCCGCCAGTTAATCGCGTTGTATGAAGCCGCTGGCGTATCACGCGAACGCGTACTGATTAAAATTGCCTCGACCTGGGAAGGTATACGCGCCGCGGAAATACTCGAAAAAGAAGGCATCCGTTGCAATATGACCTTGCTGTTTTCACTGGCACAAGCGATTGCCTGTGCAGAAGCAGGAGCGCAACTGATTTCACCATTTGTCGGCCGTATCTACGACTGGTACAAAGCAAAAACCGGTCAGGAAATTTTTGGTGCCGATGATCCGGGCGTGTTATCCGTCAAAAAAATCTACACTTACTATCGTAAATTTGGTTACAAGACCGAAGTCATGGGTGCCAGCTTCCGCAATACTTCGCAAATTCTCGAACTTGCAGGTTGCGATTTGCTGACGATCAGCCCGGATTTGCTGCAAAAGCTGGCTGATACCAACTCGGTCATCACACGAAAGCTGAGCGCAGAAATGGCGGCCTCTTCTGATCTGGAAAAAATCAGTATGAATGAAAAAATATTCCGCTTCCAACTCAATGAAGATGCGATGGCAACCGAAAAACTCGCGGAAGGGATACGTGCATTTTGCGCAGATACGGTAAAGCTGGAACAAATGATTGCGGCGCTACGTTGAAAATACATCGGCGCTTTAACATGCGTATTGCACGTGCGAAAAGCTGAACGAAAGTTGAATGATTATTGCAGCGCTCTTGTTCATTATTGATCTACAGCACAGCAACAAAACCATCGCAGGGATAGAATTTTCTATCCCTGTTTTTATATCGATATCTTTATGAAAAAAGTCATTGAACTGACGAGCTGGAACCGGCGCGAACACTTTGCTTTCTTTTCCCGCTGCGATGAACCATTCCATGGCATCGTCGCCGATATTGACTGTGACGCTGCCTATCATTATTGCAAGCAGACAAAAACGTCCTTCTTCCTGTTTTATCTGCACCGCGTTTTACAGGCGATTAACGATACTGATGCGATGCGCTATCGCATTGAAGAAGGACAAGTCGTTGAGTATGCAAAGATACACGCAAACGCCACTATCAGTCGCGAAGACCATACATTCGGATTCTGCCCGATACAGTTTGATGAGGATTTCGCGGCATTTTCAACACATGCCGGCAGTGCAATGGAGATAGTCAAAAACAGTTCGGGACTATGTTTTACAGAAGAATGCAAACGCAACGATGCGATTCATTTTTCTGCGATGCCGTGGATTCATTTTACGGGCATCACACATGCGCGCCGTCATGACGGCATGGATAGTGTCCCGAAAATATCAGCAGGAAAATGTCATCTGCAAAATGGAAAAATGCAGCTGCCTATCGCCAGCTTCGTTCATCACGGACTAGTTGACGCTTACCACATCCATCAATTTCTGAGCCGGTTGCAACAGGCCATGAACGAACTACCAGAGGCATAATTCAAGCATGCCTCACTACAGCCTGTATTCCATGCGGGCTGGCAAGGCACAAGCCCGTACCCACCAGCACCAGCTTCAAATGGCACATCAGGAATGGGAATGGATGGATCGCAAAATGTCTCAAGCCCCACCAGACAAGACCTGATCAACACCACGATTCGCTAACTGATCAGCGCGTTCATTGCCGGGGTGACCGGTATGTCCACGTACCCAGCGCCATTCAATCTGATGCGTCATCTGTGCCGCATCAAGTTCCTGCCAAAGATCGACATTCTTAACCGGGGCCTTCGATGCGGTTTTCCAGCCCTTGGCTTTCCAACCGGTAATCCACTCTGTAATCCCCTTCAACACATACTGACTATCTGTATGCAAAACGATATGACATGGTCGCTTCAGCGCGCCCAGCGCGCGGATTACCGCCATCAACTCCATGCGATTATTGGTGGTTTCCCGTTCGCCGCCGAATAACTCTTTTTCTTTCGTCCCTGCAACCAACAAAGCACCCCAACCACCGACACCCGGATTGCCCTTACAAGCACCATCTGTATAAATTTCTATCTTATCCATATTTATTTTTTTGCTTTATTTGCGACCGGAATAGCGGCACCGCGTACAACGCGCTTCTGCTTCAATGCAGGTCCTATCATGCGCATACCGCGCACCCGCTTAATTGCCTGCATGACGTAGACTGAACCGAAATACGGCCACCATCGCTGTCCGGCTTTTTCCATGAATTTAAAACGATGCAGCCATTTTTCTGAACGACACGACGGCGCGTAACAACCGAAATGCACTTGCCCGATTTCCATATTTAATAATTTCAGCCAGTCTTTCAAACGGGCGGGACTAATGAACTCGCCTTCATGCGGCAGATAATAGTTTTTATTCAGACGCCCGACAAATTGCCTTGCGCCCCACAAACTGGTCTGATTGAAACCCGTCACGATCAACCTGCCTTCAGGAATCAACACTCGTTCCACTTCGCGCAACATCTGATGTGGTTCAGCAGCAAATTCCAGTACATGCGGCAAAACGATGAGGTCTATGCTCTGCGTTTCAAAAGGCAGCTCAGAAAAATCATGCGTCACCACGACCCTGCTCGCATTTTCTTTCATCAGATTCGTCAAATCAGGATTCGAACACCATCGATGCGGCATGCGGCTTGCAGCGAGCGCGTTAATTTGTGGCAAGCCTATCTGTAATGCATTAAAACCAAAGATATCGACCGTGATTTTCGCCAGCAAGGCTTCTTCCCAGTCGCGAATATACCGTCCCGCAGGTAACTCCAGCCAGGTGTCGAGGTCTATAATGTTCTTTTCCACAGCTTCCATGCGTGCGTATGACGAATTCCCTGAGTATATTGACTGTGCCCGCTTTTGACGACAATTATCTGTGGGTCATCCACGACGGCAAACATGCGGCAGTCGTGGATCCCGGAGATGCGGCCCCGATCTTAAAGACTCTTGAAGCACATCAACTGACATTGTCAGCCATTTTACTGACGCATCATCATAGTGACCATATCGGTGGCGTTCCTGCGTTATTGCAGCACTTTAACGTGCCAGTGTATGGCCCTGCAAATGATGGCATTCAGGCTGTCAGTCATCGATTAGCAGAAGGCGACATCGTTGATATTCCTGAGATGAACTGGGCGCTGCAAGTAATCGCGGTGCCGGGACATACACTAGGCCATATCGCCTATTTTGCATCTGCGCAGCATTGGTTGTTTTCCGGCGATACACTGTTTGCAGGTGGTTGCGGGCGCGTGTTTGAAGGAACGCCAGCACAAATGCTGTCGTCACTCGATAAACTGGCTGCCCTACCCGATGATACGGCGGTTTATTGCGCGCATGAATACACTCTGTCTAATTTACGCTTTGCTAAAGAAGTTGAACCAGATAATCCAGCCATCGCAGAACGCTTACTCCGCGAACAACGCAAAAGAGACGAAGGCATACCGACCGTGCCGGGACAGATAGGACTGGAAAAGTATAGCAATCCGTTTTTGCGCAGCCGCGAACCTGCTGTTATTGCACGCTTACTCAGTACCGGAAAAATATCTGCCCATCAAGATGATGCTTCCACTTTCGCCGCATTGCGAGAGTGGAAAAACAATTACCGATAATTACCGACAATATCGAGAAGCCGCATCTGTCACTCAGTGCGGCCTCAACAACGTTACTGATTTTTCATGTCTGAACAAGTTCAATCCTTAAAATCCCTGACCTTATTTTGTAAGGTCGTCGACAATTACGGCGACATTGGTATCTGCTGGCGTCTGGCAAGACAACTGGAGCGAGAACATCACATCGACGTCCACTTGTGGGTCGATGATCTGCGCAGCTTTCAGCGGATTTGTCCTGATGTGAAACTGAATATCAATACACAGAACGTCGCCGGCGTCATCGTGCATCACTGGCGCGACCAGAACGGTACATTTACGCCGGAAGATGTCAGCGACATCGTCATTGAATTTTTCGCCTGTGACATCCCCCCCTCCTACATTCAGGCAATGGCGCAACGACAGCCTCGTGCGGTATGGCTGAATCTGGAGGGCTTAAGTGCGGAAGCATGGGTGGAAGGCTGCCATACGCTGTCATCGCCTCACGGCTCACTTCCGGTCACAAAATATTTTTTCTTCCCAGGTTTTAATAGCAAAACCGGCGGCCTACTGATAGAGTCAGAATTAGAGCAACGGCGTCAGCAATTTGTTTCAGACCCGGCGACGATCGCGGAGTTTCTATCCGGTTTAGGATTAAGCAGAAATGAAATTGACGCGCTGAAAATTTCATTGTTCTGCTACCCACATGCTCCTGCCACTGCCTTGTTTGAGGCATGGAAAAAAAATGCAACGCCCATCACTTGCCTGGTGCCGGAAGGTGTTGCTATGGAAGCGGTTCAGGCATTCACAGGCCAACCCGCAAAAGCTGGCAGCGTTACCACGATCGGTGCACTGACCATACGCGTACTGCCGTTTGTACCGCAACCTGACTATGACAAACTGCTGTGGGCATGCGATCTGAATTTTGTCCGCGGAGAAGATTCGTTTGTCCGTGCACAATGGGCAGCGAAACCATTTGTCTGGCATATTTACCCACAAGATGAAAATTTACATCATGTAAAGCTAAATGCATTTTTAAAATGCTACACGCCTAATACAGAACATCTTGCCGCAATGATGCTTGCGTGGAATGCCGTGACAAGCCTCCCTATCCAGTGGGACAGCATATGGCAGGCATTCGCAGCAGACATGCCACAAATTGCAGATCTGGCGCTTCAATGGCAACAACAATTGATCGCGAATGGCGACATGACATCCAATTTACTGAAGTTTGCTCACACAGTTCATCAGCAAAGTGTCAATAATGAACAAAAATAAGGTAAAATATGCGGTTATTTTTTAGTGTGTTTTTCAAATTGAATCAAACGGGCTTGCGGGGCATTCTGCCAGTAGGCGACAGATGATTTTTATGCAACCTACTTTTTATAATTATTCGCTATGAAACCTGCAAAAGAAATTCGTGTTGGCAACATTATTATGGTCGATAGCAAGCCTATGATCGTCTTGCGCTCTGATGTTAACGGTTCAAGCCGTACTGGCTTTACTTACAAATGGAAGATGAAAAATCTTCTGACAAACAGCCCACTGGAAAGCGTTTTCCGTGGCGACGACAAATTCGACGTTGTTGTTCTCGACAAAAAACCAGTCACCTATTCTTACTTCGCTGATCCATTGTATGTATTCATGGATGCTGACTATGAACAGTATGAAATCGAAGAAGAAAATCTGGGCGATGCATTGCATTACCTGAAAGACGGCATGGAATGCGAAGCTGTGTTCTACGATGGCAAAGCGATCTCTGTTGAGTTGCCAACGACGATTGCACGTCAGGTTGTGTACTCTGAGCCTGCGGTCAAAGGCAATACTTCCGGTAACGTATTGAAAGAAGCGAAGATCGAAAACGCGATCGAAGCGCATCAGCATACTGTACAAGTACCGCTGTTCGTCAGCCAGGATGACGTTATCGAGATCGATACACGTACAAACGAATACAAACGTATCGTTCGTAACTAATTCAGTCATAACCACTAAAAAAGCTACTCATTGAGTAGCTTTTTTTTCGCCTTAGACAGCTGTTCTCAGCTTCCGGACTAGATTGACGCAGCACAGGAAACTGAGATCACAAATCAGAACGCAGGAACAATCGCTCCCTTGTATTTTTCTTCAATGAACTTCTTCACTTCTGGCGAGTTTAAAGCCGCAATCAGTTTTTTAAATGCCGGGCTGTTTTTATTATCTTCGCGGGCCACCAGCAAATTCGCGTACGGTGAATTGGCATCTTCGATAAACAAGGAATCTTTGACAGGATTGAGTTTCGCTTCGATCGCATAGTTTGTATTGATCAGCGCCAGATCAACCTGATTCAACACACGTGGCAGCGTCGCTGCTTCCAATTCTTTAAATTTCAGATTTTTAGGATTTTCGACTATATCTTTTCTGGTCGAAGAAATATTGCCTGGATCTTTTAATTTCAACAATCCCTGCTTAGCGAGCAACAACAACGCACGACCGGAATTGGACGGGTCATTCGGAATTGCAACAGTCGCGCCATTCGGAATATCCGCTACTTTTTTATATTTGGCAGAATAAGCTGCGAACGGCTCGACATGCACCTTGGCGACAGCGACTTCGATGTCGTTTTTGTGGCTCTTTTTAAACTCATTCAGATAAGGCAGATGTAAAAAGAAATTCCCATCCAGATGTTTTTCGTTGACCTGAACGGCAGGCTGTACATAATCAGTAAATACTTTGACTTTTAAGTCCACACCTTCTTTCGCCAGCAGTGGTTTCACAAATTCGAGAATTTCCGCGTGCGGAACCGGTGTTGCAGCGATAGTCAGAGTATCGGCAGCGGATGCTGTGCCGGAAGCAAACAAGGCTGCGCTGAACGTTGTTGCCAGCAGAGCAGAGAAGTGACGTTTAAAAGAAAGAGCCATAATTTATTATCCTTAAATTTATACAAATGAATTACTTACGGGTAAATCGTAAAACCAACTTGTCTCCGAAGAATTGTAATAACTGCACCAGCACGATCAGTATCGTTACGGTCACGACCATCACATCGGTCTGAAATCGTTGATATCCAAAACGCAGAGCCAGATCACCAAGGCCGCCGCCACCGATCACACCCGACATCGCGGCATACGACACCAGGGTTATTGTGGTCACGGTTGCAGCAGCCAGCAAACCAGGCAAGGCTTCGGGTAACAAAGCGTGAATAATGATCTGATGTGTTTTCGCCCCCATCGCCTGACAGGCCTCAATAATGCCGCGATCGACTTCACGTAAAACGTTTTCTACCAGACGCGCAAAAAAAGGTGCAGTCCCTATCACCAGCGGCGGAATCGTGCCCGGCACGCCCAGCGAAGTTCCCACCAGAAACAGCGTGAACGGGATCAACACAATCAGCAAAATGATGAAAGGAACCGAGCGCAGAATATTGACGATAAACGACAGCAATGCATAAACACCGCGTTGCTCTAACAGTTGATTTTTACCGGTCAGGAATAGCAACACCCCCAAAGGTAAGCCCAACAGCACGGTAAAAAATAAAGAGAAACCCGTCATCGTCAAGGTATCCAGTGTCGCCTGTGCGATGTCTTCCCAGTCTATGTTTGAAAATTCCATCAGTGCGCTCCTTCAATGATTTCTGTACGTACATCGAGGTCGCGTAACAAATTCAATACCACCGCAATTTGATCCAGTGTTCCCGACAATTCCACTAACAGCTGACCATACGGCGTGTTCTTGATGCGGGAAATTGTTCCCTGCAAAATCGTGATGTCTGCTTTGGTCTGCGCCGCGATACGACTCAGTATCGGTTCATGCGTTGCTGCTCCGACGTAGGTCAGACGCAGCAACTGACTGTTTTCATGACGCTGAATTCTCTGCAACAGGTCGAGATCAAGTGCCTGATTTTCTGCGACCAGACTTTGCGTTACCGCATGTTGTGGATGCAGGAATACATCGGCAACATCACCACTCTCAACAATCTCGCCAGCGTTGATCACCGCAACCTGATCGCAGATTGTGCGTATCACCTGCATCTCATGCGTGATCAGCACGATCGTTAATCCCAGTTTCTGATTAATGTCTGACAGCAGGCGCAGAATGGCCTGCGTCGTTTCAGGGTCAAGCGCCGAGGTTGCCTCGTCACACAACAAAAGATGCGGGTAATTTGCCAGCGCACGGGCAATACCTACCCGTTGCTTTTGCCCGCCCGATAATTGCGAGGGAAATTTATGTCTCTGATCACTCAGCCCGACCAGTTCCAGTAACTCATCGACGCGCTTCTGACGTGCATCTTTGCTGTAAGCACCCGCGAGCTTGAGAGGAAAATCTATATTCTCAGCAATGGTTTTTGCGTTCAACAAATTAAAATGCTGAAACACCATGCCGATACGCTGCCGTAAGCTGTGCAACTGTTCTGAATTAAATTGAGTGATGTCCTCTCCCTCAATCAGCACCTTGCCGCTACTTGGTCGCTCAAGCAAATTCAACGCCCTCAGCAACGTGCTCTTGCCTGCGCCTGAACGTCCGATGATGCCAAAAATCTGCCCCTTGCGAACAGCCAGATGTATGTTGCGCAACGCATGCACTTCGCGCCCACCAACGTAGTAATGCTTTTCTAATTGTTCAATATGAATCACTGAATTTCAAACCAATAAATAACGAATGATGGATTTTATCGAAGATACCAAATTCGCTCCAATCATATAAAGTAACTTGTATATACAAAAATTCGTATAAGAGATGCAATCGCGTGTTTCCAGTACTTCAGAAATTCTTATTCAAGATTGACGTAGCAAAAAAAATGCGGCCTCAGCCGCATTTTTTTTCGATTAACGAAAATCAGGATTTCGACAAGACACCCTGACAAGTCGCTTTCTGGCCATCGTTTGCCGGTAATTTTGCACATATGCTATCCAGCTGTGCATGCACTTTTTGGAAAGTCACCTGATGCTTTCCATCTTTATTCCACTCGCCTAATTTTTTACCCATTTTTTCAAGATATGCATGATTGCGCTGATAGAAAGCATTTTCTGTTTTCGACAATTCAGCAAAGACACTTGAAACTGCTTTTTCAATACGCGCATCGTCTTCTGGCGTCAGTTCGATCAGACCAGCCACATAATTCGAACCCCATTGCAAGCGGGTTGCAGGCCCTTTTGCTGCGTTATATGCCTGTTCATACCAATTCACTGCAGCCAGTTTATCGCCACGCTTCTTCGCGTTCGAGCCCAGGGTTGACATGAAATAATACGGCGAATGCGAGCGTTTTAATTCTGCTGTCAACAAAGCATCAGAGGCATCCGGCAAATCTGCGTTGCCTAATGCATAGGCAGCGGAACTGACCACCGATTGCCGCTCATACGCGTCGCTGGTGGCCTGCTCGATTTGCGACACACGCTTCTGCACATCTTTTTGCAAGGCTGCCGACGGTTTACCATTATCAAGCTTAGCTAGCGCAATCTGCGCAATGATGGCGCTCAGTCTGTCTGTTTTCGATATGCTGTTATCGTCAGCGAGCTTACTGAGGGCGACATTCCATGCTGCAGTGAGTTTGCCACGCTGCTCTGATTTTGCGGAAGTTAAAAATTCCGTCAGCTCCGCCGCCGAACCAGCGACAAGATCAAGGTTGTCACGCGCAACTCTCGCATCTGCAAGCGACTTGATTAAGCGCTCAGTTGCCTGCTGTTTGTCGATGGCAGGAACTGTCTGCCCGGGTCTGGCGTTGGCAGCCGCAAATAAGGCTTTCAAATACAGACGCGTTGCATTTAATCCAGCCGGACTTAACTCGGACAAACGCAATAACGTCGCTGGCAAATCTTTGTTGCTCACCAGCTTTTGCTGAGGATCATCCCATGAATAATCCGCCAACAGGCTCCAGTCATCCTGCTTCAGCGACTTATTTCCCGCTAATGCCAGTTTTAAGGAATCCGCCACCGATGCCGAGGTATTCAATGCCAGCGTCAGCACCTGAAGATAGCGTTCAGAATCCACTTCGCCGGGTAAACGGGTGATTTCAGTGCCATCCGGTCTGAACAGTATCATTGTCGGATAACCGCGTACTTTAAATTGTGCAGCGAATTTCTGCGCTCCCGGGCTATCACCATCCAGATAGACGGGAATAAAATGCCTTGACTTATCAATGAATTCCTGGCGATTGAATATCGTTGCCTTGACCTGATTGCAAGGCGGGCACCAGACCGCTCCCCAGTAGAGAAATAAAGGTTTTTTGCTGGACTTTGCCAACGCGAAAGCCGCATCCACATTATTATCTTTGCGCCATTCGATACCACCCGCTTGCGCAGCATGCGCAGAGGCACTTGCGGTTTTTTCCTGTGCTACGGCCAGCGGTACAGCCAACGCAATGGACATCAGCATGACCAGCGTACGGACAGAGAATGAAGAATTTGTTTTCATAAAGTAAGTAAAAATACAAATGAGGCATTGAGTGTAGCAAAATAATATGAACAAATTCGACTCAAAAAGACTGAGCACTTAGATTGTTTTCAAGAAACGATATACAGAAAAATCATTGCTCCTTCTTCGACAAATGCATTTTTCATCTAAGTAAAGAAGAATACTATCGTTTCCTTCTGTGCTTAATTTATGGAAGATAGCGGTAACTTATATTTGGGAGATCGCACATGAAAACGAATACCGGTTCACAAGCGCAACGCCGTTTAAGCATAGCCGCAATCGCAGCGATGCTTGGTGCCAGCCTGCTTGCGCCCTCACTCAGTGCACGGGCAGCCGAGCCGCTGCTGAACGCGTCTTACGATGTCACCCGTGAATTATTTAAAGAAGTTAATCCAGCGTTCATCGCAGAATGGAAAAAGAAAACCGGAGAAGCCATTACGATTAATCAGTCACATGGCGGCTCCAGCAAGCAGGCACGCTCTGTCATCGACGGCCTGACAGCTTCAGTAGTTACGATGAATCAGGCAAACGATATCGATATCCTTGCGGAGAAAGGTCTGGTTCCGCAAGACTGGGCAAAATCATTCCCTAATAACTCCGCGCCATTTTATTCGACCATGGTGTTCCTGACGCGCAAAGGGAATCCTAAACGCATCGCCAGTTGGGACGATCTTGGCAAACCTGGCGTCAAAGTGATCATTCCCAATCCCAAAACTTCCGGCAACGGACGCTATTCCTACCTCGCTGCGTGGGGCTCTGTCATTAAAAGCGGTGGCAACGAAGCACAAGCGCGACAGTTAGTTGATCGTCTGTTTAAAAATGTCCCGGTACTCGATGCCGGCGGGCGCGGCGCGACCACTACTTTTACGCAAAGAGAAATCGGCGACGTCTTAGTCACTTTTGAAAATGAAGTGCAACTGGTTAAACAGGAATTTGGCGATCACTATGATGTCGTTTATCCCAAAATATCGATACTTGCAGAGTCACCTGTTGCTGTGGTCGATAAAGTTGTTGATAAACTCGGTACACGCAAAGTAGCAACGGCGTATCTGCAATTTTTGTACAGCGAACAAGGCCAGGAAATTGCAGCCAAACACTTCTTCCGCCCGCGCTCCGAAGTCGCATCTAAAAAATATGCAGCCAACTTCAAACCTATCACTCTTTTTACTGTCGACGAAGTATTCGGTGGCTGGAAACAGGCACAGAAAAAGCATTTTGATGATGGCGCTGAATTCGACAAACTCTATCAAAGCAAAAAATAAATTAACAAACACATTTTTGCCAATAAGCTCTGCTGCATCAGCAGGGCTTATTTTTTAGTGATAAGCATCGCGATATCCTGAAATCAACGCGTTCACACCTCAGGAATTTTTCTTACTTTTTTGCAGAAACACTTTCATTTCTTTGTCGGAACGACGGATATGTATAGATAACCAGTCCCGTAACACAGCAGACAACTGCGATGCTACGGTAATACTGCCAGCTTCATACTGGCTCTGCAATTGATTCAGTCTTTCCGTAAATTGATGATGTCCCACCTTGTGGCGCTCCAGATTCGGGAACTTCAGTGTGGTCATCATTTGCTCTTCACGATGAAGATGGTCTTTTGTATAGGTAATCAGCTCACTCATGATCGCCTCTATTACCTCCTGACCACGCCCTACGCTGGTCGCAGTATGCAATTCATTGACCAGATGAACTAATTTTTTGTGATCTTCATCAATAGGCCCGTTATCGATCACCATATCGTCGGCCCATTCAAAATACGCCATATTGTATCCAGACTAAACGTTGAGCAACGCAGGTGAGGTGGCTCTCAAAGCAAGCGGAGAATGTGAGGCATCCAGCTTAAAAATACTGACAGCCTGCACCAAAGACTTCGCCTGATGATCCAGTGACTGTGTTGCTGCTGCAGCCTCTTCCACTAATGCGGCGTTTTGCTGAGTCACCGTATCCATCTGGGCAACGGCCTGATTCACTTGCTCAATCCCTGTCGTCTGCTCTTTACTTGCCATTGTGATTTCACCCATCAGATCGGCCACACGGCGTACGTGCACAACGATTTCATCCATCGTGCTGCCAGCCTGCTCCACCAATCGGCAGCCATCCCTTACATTTCCCACTGAGGTGGAAATGAGGGCTTTGATTTCCTTTGCGGCATTCGCAGATCGCCCTGCAAGCGAACGAACCTCCGATGCCACTACCGCAAAGCCTCGCCCCTGCTCACCGGCACGAGCCGCCTCGACAGCGGCGTTGAGTGCCAGTATATTCGTCTGGAACGCAATGCCATCAATCACGCCGATGATGTCCGCAATCTTGCGCGAGGATACGTTGATGGCTTCCATCGTCTGCACCACCTCACCAACAACAGCACCACCTTTTGCAGCAACCTGAGCGGCCGACTCGGCAAGCCGGTTTGCATGCATACCCGATTCAAAATTATCTCTTACTGTCGATGCCAGTTGCTCCATCGAAGCAGCTGTTTCCTCAAGCGCACTGGCCTGTTCTTCGGTACGGGAAGATAACTCCATATTCCCGTCTGCGATTTCATGCGCAGCAGCCGCCATCAGATCAGAGCCGCCACGTACCTGATTGACAATGCGTACCAGACTATCATTCATCTCCTGCATAGACTGCAGCAACTGCCCGCACTCATCTTTTGTACAGGTCTGTGCTTTTGTTGTTAAATCGCCGGATGCTACCGTACGGGCAATCCGTACCGCCTCGCTGAGTGGACGGGTAATCGAGCGCGAGATAAACCAGGTCAGCGCAATACCCGCAAATAGGCCGGTAACGATCAGCAACGTCAGCATTGCCGTCGCAGATGCAATACGATCGCGCACTTCTGCACTGCTGTTGATCACAATTTTTTTCTGTAAATTTGTCAGGGCGACGATAGGCTCTTGCAGTGCATCCAATGCAGGCAATGTCTCGGTATTCATCGTCCGGATTGCACCGGTTTTATCTCCAGCGTCAATTTGTTTCAGTACTTTAGAAAACGACGCAACATATATCCCGCGCCGCTCCGCCAGAGTTGCCAGTAACGCTTTGCCTTCAGGCAAATAAATCAATAGCTTTAGCATATCGAGCGCCGCGCTGATGACCTGTTTATTCGTCTCAATGGATTGTTTGATTCTACCTGCATGAGTAGCATCCTCAGCGATCAGAAGCTCCATGGTGTTTCGCGCATTCGCACGCGTACTGGCATTAATGACGTTCGCCGCCTCGGCTTTTACCCAATCTTTTTCAATGATTCGGGTATTGACAGCATTGACTTCTGCAAAACGTTGCAAGCCCGCTACGCCCATGCCCAGCATCATTAAAATCAGCAAGCCGAAACCGATCGACAAACGAACACCTATTTTTAAATTTGCAAATGCGGACATTACCTATCTCCTTCTTTCCAGATAGTTTCACGGCGGAATTTTCAATTCTGTAAAAATGATTTTAATGGCCCCGGATTGGACCCGATATACATCAATAGAACTACTATAGACAATGTGTTGAACTAAGCAGACATTGTTTTACCGGACGGAGATTGATACTACGCGCAGGAATGCCGCTGCATATCGATGCACAGCGACTGAATATGTCGGAGGTGTAAGGCTGAATCAGTGTTGTGTTTACGGTGGATTATGCAAACCAAGGTACATAACCGTACCAACTTTTTTGACAGAGGAGGATACGGTTCATCCGTGCTCGCCCCACCTTCATGTGGGGGAGTGATTGTTTTGTCCCTCGTTAAGACGATCAATAAAAACTACAAAACTCAATACCAGCGCGGAAATTAGACGAAAAGTCCCAAGAAAAAGCCAAATGCAAAAAATGGCGATAATTAGCAAAAAACGATATGTTTTTGCACGTTTATTGTCGCTGGATCGATAGATAAACGGTTCGGGTTTAAATAATTGTGGATAACTAGGATCATTGGCAGCATAAAGCCATGGCTTTATTTTCGATAATTTAGCGTTGTAGGCAACCACAGATGAATCAGCATCTTGTCTGAACTCATTCTCAAGTAACTGCACCAATGCTTCATCATTAAACCGCTTGCCCACGAACTGCTGACACCTTGACTTTTATATAATGGTGTCAGAATTGTAAATGCAAAATTAGTTACAAATAGAAATGAATAGTTACTTTTTTATAATTTTATGCGACCAATTTCAATAAATTCTTAATATCGGCCTCATTTTCACTGGTTTTCATGAGGTTATATAAGGAAACAACAATTTCACTCTTACGCTTTGCATCAACATGGATATTCTTCTCTTCCAGATAGTTATCCAGGAAGCGTATAGCGTATGCCAGACGCTCACCATCGATTTTTTCTCCAAAAGTATCCAGCGCTTTGTTTGCTATGCGTTCAGCCTTAGCTTCCGACTGCGATGCAGGGTCAACCAAATCGGTATTTTCTGTCCTTAAAGGTACATTACCAGGCAGATAGGCACGTGGAACTAAAAACACCTTACGAACACCGCCTAAACCGATTTTGCTTTCATATTGCCATGCCTCCTTTTCTGCTCTTGCAAGAAGAGCAGGTTTTGTTTTGGGCAATCCAGGTAAATTCATCCGCAGAATTTCACTAGCTGACAATAGCTTTTCCACTTAACGGTTCCATTCAAAAAACTGTTAACAAAACAAAACACTTAAAGAGAATCTGTTAAGCGGTTATTTTGCTTTTAAAAACAAGAACTTAAATACAAATCGAACGTAAATTCGAAAAACTTCAACAAGATTTAAGTGTTAAGTATTGACTTTACACTTAACACTTTATAAGATGTGCTCACCGACTACCCTTAAAAGGAAAAGCCATGAGCACACAACCAGCACCAAAAAAATCCACACTACCAAAAGACTGGCATCGTGCGGACATCGTTGCCGCCCTGCATAAAAAAGGCTGGTCATTACGCGCCTTATCGTTGCAGAGCAACTTAGGTGCAAGCACCGTTAAAGAAGCATTGAACCGCCCTTATCCAAAAGCAGAGCGAATCATCGCTGCAGCGATTGGTGTGGCACCAGAGGAAATCTGGCCTGAGCGTTATGCAAAGCGGAATTTTACGCCAGTTTTAACGCTTTCCTCCCCTAATTCAACACAGTCGTTGCAGTGCGCTGCCTGAACTGAATCTTAGTTTGCAGTTGTTTTTAACGCTAGTGATGAATTTCGTGGAGTAAAAAAATGTCGTTGCGAAAAAGAAAATGGAAGTCACTCAGAGCCACAAGTATCAGTGATGCGACTGAACTGTGCCTGGACTACGCAACAGAAAACCATCGTCGTCCAGCAAAAGTGCTGGCAGATCTGATGGGGATTGATGTCAAGCTGCTGTACCGCTGGATGTCAGACAGCTCCATGCCGTTAAATCGTATCCGTCAGTTTGAGACATTTTGCGGAGCATCGTATATCAGTGAATATCTTTGCACTGCCCACGGCGACAAGATTGTCATAGACATCCCATCAGGGAAAAAATCCAATGTTACTGATTTGGCTGAAGTACAAGCCAATTTTGCAGAAGCAATCGCTTTACTGGCCCGTTTTTACCAGAATGGTGACGATGTTGAAAAGACAGTTTCTGTTTTAACCAGAACACTCTCTGAACTAGGATATCAACGTAATAACGTCATCAAGGTATCTCAACCTGAGCTTGCTTTGTTTGGGAGCGATAGATGAGTACCGTTATCGTCAAGTCTCAGTACACCGCTGCTGAACTTGCGGCAATGCTTTTAACAGGATTGCCGACTTCAAAGGTCAGCATCATTGCACTCGCAGATCGCCAAAACTGGAGCTACACAGAAGTATCAGGCCGTGGTGGTCTACGTCGTGAATACACACCGCCAGCGGAAGTCATGGAATTGATTCGCCGCGCTGCGACGAAACAGTTAGCAGCGACAATTACCCCGCAAAATATGCCTGCGATTGCACCGCAATCCAGCCTTGCGCACACCGAAGCACAGAATTTAACAGCAGACGCACGTAAAGGTGTACTGGATGCGTTAAACGCTGTTATGCAGCGCACTGGCTATCCGTTAAAACGGGCGGCAAAATATTTGATTGATATCGCCCGTAATGGTGATGCCAGTCCACAACTGGTCGCCATGTTGAAACTCGCCAGGGATGGCCGTGGCCGCTCCAGCGACGATGGTTTGCCATCAGACCGTAGCTTGACCCGCTTTGTTGAGTACCAGAAGACTGCATCACTCGTACCCAAAGTGCGTGAACGCGACATGAATGTTCCCGTATGGGCGAAGGCTTTCATGTCTTATTACCAGCGGCCTGAAAAGCCGACAGTCGAACATGCATACAAGCTGTTCTGCCAAAGCTACCAGGGAGATCTGCCGAGCATCCACAAAGTACGCCGTTTTCTGTCTAAAGTCGGTGCGGTATCCGTGCAGGTTGGACGCATGGGTAGCCATGAACTCAAAACCATCAAAGGCTTTGTACGCCGCGCCTTCGATAAATTGCTACCAAGTGATATTTACAGTGCCGACGGTCATACATTCGATGCAGAAGTCCAACATCCTATGCATGGTCGCCCTTTCCGGCCAGAAATTACCAGCGTCGTTGATGTCGCTACCCGTCGAGTTGTGGGATGGTCGGTAGATCTGGCCGAGAGTGCATTGGCTGTACTGGACGCGCTCCGCGTCTCGACAATGGTCGGCGGTGTACCTGCCATTCTGTATGTCGATAACGGTTCCGGCTATGTGAATCAGATGATGACTGATACCGCAACTGGCCTGATGGCAAGACTCGGCACAGAAATGGTCAACAGCTTACCGTACTCATCCCAGGCGCGTGGTGTCATTGAGCGACTGCATCAAACGATCTGGGTAAAAGCTGCCAAGGAAGTTCCGGGTTATATCGGTAAAGACATGGATCGCCAGGCCAAGCTGCAGGTGTTCAAGTTGTCACGTCAGGCTATCGCAAAAAAAACAGGTGAAACCACAGTCATGCCACTGATGCCGTGGGACTTGTTTTTACAGTTCTGCAAAGAGAAAGTCTCCGAGTACAACGCTGCGCCACATTCAACGCTGCCAAAGATCATTGACCCGACGACAGGCCGTCGCCGTCACATGAGTCCGGACGAAGCATGGCAACTTGCCGAAGAAAACGGTTTTAACGCACACCGCATCACTGACGATGAAGCGCGACCACTGTTCCGGCCACAGGTCATGCGCAGCGTCCGTCGCTGTGAAATCGAATTATTCACGAACCGCTACTACAGCGCAGCACTGGAAGAATTTCACGGTACTGAGGTTCGTGTCGGCTATGACCTGCACGACCCACATCTAGTCTGGATTTATGCAGACGATGGCCGTCTGATTTGCACCGCTGAGCTGGACGGCAACAAAGTTGACTACATGCCGCAATCGTTCGTGGAACGCGCACGTGACAAACGTGCTGCAGGCCGCGAACGTCGCCTGGAAGTGAAGCTGGAAGAAGTCCGAGCAGAGCGCGAAGGCATGCCAGCGCTGGAAGTTAGCCACGGCATCAGCATTCAAGCGGACATCGAACAACTACGTGCCAAATGGGCGCAACAACGTGAAACCGAACAATTGCTGCAGGTTGTGTCACACAAAGTTATCGACGTGGACTGTGTCAAAGAAGCCGCGCCAGTCGAAGAACCACAAGATACACCAGCCAGCAATGTCGTCGCCATACCTGAAACACCACAGGCACGGTTTTCCAAATGGCTGACATTAGATCAACAACTTAATGAGGGAGGTGAACACATAGAACCGCGACTAAAACACTGGCATCAGAGCTATCAGATGTCATCGGAATTCAGAATGTTTTACAGAAGGCACCAAGGACAAACTGGACAAGAAAACAGCACGGCGGCAACCGTGCTGGTCATGAACAACTAAAGAAAGAGACTAAATTATGAGTACAAACCAACAAAAAAACAAGCCAGCGGCAGATCGACCAAAAGGAGGTATTGCAGCTATTGCGACATTTGATCTGGTAGCAACCACGCTGGATCAGTTGACCAATCGTCGATTTGGCATGGATGGCATCGGTTGCCTGTTTGGCCCAAGTGGATGGGGAAAAACGTTTTCCAGCAATGTTCTGGCCATGGAAACCCGCGCCTATTTCGTGCAATTGCAGCCCGTCTGGACGAAGAAAACTTTCCTGCAAAAGATCCTGGACGAAATGAAAGTGGACTGGGATCGCAGCTGTAGCGTCCCTGACCTGTTTGACATGGTGATCCAGCAACTGGCTGCGTCCCAACGCACTCTGATACTTGATGAATTTAATCGTGCTATTGAAAGACCAGTTCTGGCGCAGATTACCCGCGCAATTTTCGACTGCACTCAGTCACCTATTCTCCTGGTCGGTGAAGAAAAGCTTCCAGGTGAACTTGCTAAACCAGCTTTCAAGCAGCTGTATCGCCGCGTCTCCGCATGGGCAGAAGCGCAGGACGTGACTGTTGAAGATACGAAAAAGCTGGCCCCAATCTATTGCCCGGACATCGATATTGCACCCGATGCCATTTCTGCCCTGACGTCATTTTCCAAAGGATCTGTGTCGTCAGTCGTCAAGTGCTTAAACGTGATCTATGAAAGCTGTTTAACGCAAGGTTTGGATAGCCTGAATATGGCTGCATTGCAAAAAATCGCATTGCCTTCTGCAACTCACCCAAAACGGAAGATTTAACGATGGCCAGACAACCTGCTCAATATGAAATTAAGGGTGGAAAGTCGCCCCGTCAAAAGGTGTGGGAACAAATGCGTAAGAACGCCGACAGATTCACCCAGGCACAGGTCGTTGAACGCGCCAAAGTGTCTGAAGATGCAGTCAAAGACTACGTCAAAGTCCTTCTGAAGGCGGGCTTTATCGCAGTCATTGATAGTGAACCAGTAGGAACGATGTGTAAGCGCAATGTCTACGCTCTTATCAAAGACAGTGGAATTGAAGCACCACGCCTGACAAAAAAAGGCGAAGTGGTGACACAAGGTAGCGTCAATGAAGCTATGTGGGGAACACTGCGCCGGGTCTTAAAGGGACAAACATTTAACTACCGGGAGCTTGCCTCATTTGCCAGCACCAGCACTCAGGAAGTATCAGAGGAAACAGCAAAGAGCTACGTTTTTATGCTGGCCGGAGCGAAGTATCTCGAATGCGTTAAACCGCCCGTACTTGGAAGGCGTGCGCAACCAGGGCGATATCGCTTCCGGCCACAAATGGACACTGGACCACGAGCGCCAATGATACAGCGTACAAAACAAGTCTATGACCCTAACCGAAATGAAGTGATGTGGGTAGAAGAAAAAGGAGCTGAAGATGAAGACATGTGAATACATGAATAGTGACTGGTTCAAAGGTCTGGAGCGTGAAATATCCAACAGCACTAAAGCCGATGTCGCTCGAAAAATGGGGATCAAACGATCACGGCTTTCATGTGTGATGAACGGCCTTGGCGCATACGGCACCGGTAAGGCCAGCACAGTAAATATCGAACAAGAGTACCGCCGGACATTTGAAAACGTCGAGTGTCCGTTTAACGGAAATGCCGTTCGTATTGAATTTTGTCGGGAAATTGCTCTGTGTTCTGCTCCGACCCATAACCCGCGCCAGATGATGCAGTGGCAAGCATGCCAAAAATGTGCACACAAGCCTAAGCCACTGATCGAGGTGATGCCACCAAAAAAGAAAGCGTTAAAAACATCATCTGACGTCAGTACAGAACCAGTCCAGCAAGCAGGAATCATCGACAAAGTAACCCTGCCACTGCCAGAAGTTGGCGCACCACAAATTGCAGATAACCAGGAGGCAGCATGAAACCAGTCAATACAGAACAAGCGAAACGCAATAGCGCCTTTATCGACCTGTTGATTGACACCATGACACTCAAAAACGATGCAGCGCTGTCACGCGTACTTGAAGTAGCGCCACCAGTCATCAGCAAAATCCGCCATGGCCGACTGCCTGTCGGCGCATCGATGCTGATCAGCGCTCATGAAGAAAGCGGTCTCAGTATCCGTGAAATGAAAGATGTACTTGGATTTAACAATGGTCAGGAGGCAGCATGAAAATCGCCAAACTCAATGAAATAGCGCACAACCACATTTTGCTGGGCGAATTATTGAACAGCGTTAAACGCCTCACAAAGGCATACGCGATCTGGCGTATTGATTGCCAATACCGGGCGCTCGGTGACTATGTCGATGATTTAAAGGCTAATCAGGTCGACGTAGAAAAAAAACGTCGTGAGTTGTTAATGCGACGGAGCGACTTGCGCGTAGAAATGCTTGAGGTCGGAGGCAATTGAGATGTCAACTTTGCCAACGTTCGACTGCCCAGTCTGCCGCAATCCATTGAGCTGGGACATCGTTTTTGCGCATCAGGGCGTCCGCGACACCATGCTTGCACTGGTCAATGCACATGCAGAAGGCCGCAAATTGCTGCGCCCTATGCTTGCCTATATTGGTTTGTTTGCCCCAGCGAAAACAGCGATGCGTTATGAGCGTGTTGCCAGCTTGGCGAATGAACTGGTCGCACTGATCGCCCCAGCGACTATTCAACGTGGTGGGCGGATCTGGCCAGCCCCGGCTGACTACTGGCGCCAGGGCTTTGAAGAAGTGGTGCAACGCGCCCACAGCAATACAGGTCTGCGCCTGCCGCTAAACAGCCATGGCTATTTGTTGGAAGTTATCACCGGCTATGCCAGTAAAACAGAAGCACAGGCAGAAACACGCAACGAGCAGCAACGCGCAGGCCATGCAGGTACAGGCAGTCATCGCCCACAAACCACGACTGTCGGCGTACCGGCATCGATACAGCAAATTGCAGAACAGCCTCGTACAGCAATGCCAGCCAGCGCCCGTCAGCACCTTGATCAGTTTTTAAAAAGAAAGCCACAGCATGAAAGTATTTCAACCGCAGAACCAGGCACCACAGAAACCACGGCCAGTAACGCCAGCCTCTGAAAAACCACGCCGTATTCCTATCGGCCCTACTGATATTTAACAGGAGAAACCATGACAAACCAAACCATCCCGGCTGGATACCAGCAAGACGCACAAGGTCGCCTGATACCAGAAGCCTTAATTAAACCGATAGACCGTGAACGTGACACGCTGGTACGTGAACTGATCAATAAAGCTGCCGCAGTCAATAAGACGCTTGCAGACTTTAAGACAGCCACATTCAACAACATCAATGCCTTTATCGATCTGAGCGTCGAGCAATACGACGTCAAGCTGGGCGGGAAAAAAGGCAACGTCACGCTGTTTTCCTTTGACGGCAAATACAAAGTGCAGTTTGCCGTCTCCGAAAACATCCAGTTTGATGAACGTTTGCAAGCCGCAAAAGAGCTGATCGACGAGTGCATTAAGGAATGGAGTCAAGGCTCTAGCCCTGAGATTCAAGTCCTCGTTCAAGACGCATTCAAAACAGATAAAGAAGGCAATCTGAACCACGGGCGCATTCTTGGCCTGCGCCGCTTGGACATCCAGGACGAACGCTGGCAGCGCGCGATGGTTGCCATCGGTGAATCTGTCCAGGTCGTTGGCAGCAAGCAGTATGTCCGCTTCTATCAGCGCCGTGATGGTACCGATCAATACGACGCAATCAGCATGGATTTCGCCTCAGTTTAATTGTTGGCCGCGCCCAGTCGCAGGTGGCGGGTAACGGCGACAGCACATGCATAGGCCACCTTAGCCAATGTGAGTGTGCCGCCTGACCCACGATACGGGTCACCTCTCATTCAATTTAATTTTTACGGAGCAATCATGAACAAAGCCGAACTCGTTAAACACCTTGCGGAATCAGCAGATGTCACCAAAGCACAAGCGGAATCAGTCCTGACAGCACTGGTGTTAACCGTTAAAGACGCCGTCCGCGCTGGCAATGAAATCACTATTACCGAGCTTGGAAAATTCAGCGCAACCGAACGCGCAGCGCGTACAGGTCGTAATCCTAAAACGGGTGAAGACATTGAAATTCCAGCGAAACGTGCGCCGAAATTTAGCCCGGCCAAGTCGTTCAAAGATCTGGTCAACAAATAAAGCGACATAAGCGAAACCAGACGGCGCAAGCCGTTTGGTCTGCCAGGTGTGGTTGCCTGGTACTGATGAGCAGCCAGAGAGGATACAAGATGAAACTCACTAAAGAACAGAAAGATGAACTAGCACTAAAGCTGAATAGCCCTTGGAGTTGCGTGAAATTGATTTGCGATGGATACGCCATAACCCTGAATGTTGAACGCAATAAAGGTTTGAGCTATCGCGTAGCTACTTACGTCAATGGTACATGGCGAGGCGAGTGGTTCAGTAGCGAAAAGCAATTTCCAGAGCAAAAATTTCTGCGTAAAGCGGTACGAGCGCTATGGAGTCCAGCGAAGCGAAAAGAAGCAGAAAAGATGCTGGGTAAGCGGCATGTTGCCAAAGATCCATTTTGGAATAAAACAATCACCTATTTTTCTTGCGACTGGCCAAGTGGAAAAGCGGCGATCAACCATCTGTGCAAGGTTTGCGAATCTGTGCAAATTGCTCCAGAGAGTACGGAGGACACCACAGAACTTGCAGCCTGAGCGAAACCAGACGGCGCAAGCCGTTTGGTCTGCCAGGCGTGGTTGCCTGGTACTGATGAGCAGCCAAAGGAAAACAAGTGATACCGAAAACAGCAGATCAATTACGCAAAGCAGAGCTGGCGCAAATCCATATTGCCAAAGTACAACTGGCACTGGATGACGACGCCTATCGCGCAATCCTGATGCAGGTCACTGGTAAAACATCATCAAAAGACCTGACATGGCAAGGACGTAAAGCGCTGCTCGATCACTTTAAGAAAGTTGGGTTCAAGGTTAAAGCGAAAGCTGCTGGCCGGAGTGCTCCTAACGTGACGCCAGATCGGCAGGAATTAATTGGAAAGATTGAAGCACAGTTGGCAGAGGCTGGCCGTCCGTGGGGGTATGCAGACGCGATGGCGAAACGTATTTGCAAAGTAGACAGGATTGATTGGTGTAAGCCAGATCAGCTTATGAAAATCATTGCGGCACTGAGCTATGACGCCAAGAGACATGGGAGGTATGAGGGATGACATCAACACCTGATAGCACCGTTAAATTACTCATAGAGATAATCGGTGAAGCCGCTGCACTACGGATGATGGATGCAAAAAATTTCGGCGGAATGACAGTTGAATTTCCAAAGAAAGAGACGGGACGCGGCGAACAAGCGTTTGCACGAATTGCAGAAGTCATCGGACATGACAAAGCAAAACGTTTGAGTAAGCAATTCGGTGGCGAGCGTTTATATATACCAAATCTCCATAACCATTTCATCGCAAAACGAAATAAGAGAATTGTTGCAAGTTATAATAATGGCACTAGTATTGCAGAATTAGTCAAAGAATATGAAATTTCAGATCGCTGGATCAGGGAAATTTTGAAAACGACAGATATGAACAGTGAGTTACAGGTCAGTCTGTTTTAATTGCAAGGATGATATGAATAAGCTGATTATTGGTTCTGCCGCTATTGCCGTCGCTGCGTTGGGATTTTTTGTAGTCCGCAATATGGCAGAAAGTAAGAAGATAGAAAGTTTAAAGCAACAGGTAACGCATAACTTAAAAGATCCTGAATCAGCAAAATTCAGAGAGGTAAAGCTGAACAAGGCCAAAACTGCACTTTGTGGCGAAGTTAACGCAAAAAATGGCTTTGGTGCATACGGCGGATATCAGCCATTTGTTGCTACTGACTCTGGTGCCATCATTATGCGCGGTGACTCATGCAATATCGGATCTATTACGAGCCAGATTGAATGTATGAGTGAAAGAAATAAGTTTTTAGAGTACGCAGTTAAAAATGAGTGTGTTAAACCAAGTGATATCCCATCGCTAACCAAGGGCAAATAATGAAAAAGATTACCGTCATTGCGATAGGTTTTTTGCTGTGTAATTTAGCAAATGCAGAAGTATATCGATGCGTTATTGATGGCAAGGTTAGTTTTTCAGATAAAGCCTGTCCAGGTGCAGGGAAAGCCATCGATGTTAAAGTCTCTCCTCCGAGTGGCCCAGGTAGCGATGCCGAAATGCAGGTAATTCAGAGTGATAGAGATCGGATACAATCGAATGAGAAAATCCGGCAAAACCTTGATAATCGTCTGAAGGTAAGACAACTTGACGAAGAAATCGACAATGCGCAAGTCAGGTTGAGAATGTTAAGTAGCCAGATGGAATCTGAACTGAAAGCATTGAAAAATAAAAAAAGATCAGCGAACAATAATCTTGCAGGCGCTGTGTATGAACAAAGCATCAGCTCAGAAATGAATGCAGTAACTGCCAGTTATAACAATAAAATAATCATTCAAAAAAATGAGATTGATCGGCTTCAAAGAGAAAAACAGATATTAATGAGTAACTAACAAAGGCGAGCCTGTAAATAAATTTGTGTAAATGTCCACGGTCTATTAACCTCTCGAGCGAGGAATTACCGATGGACATTTTAATGGATAGAGAAAAACTGAAAGCTTTGGCAAAGGAATGGTTCTTTCTTTTTGCGAGGTTTTTTCGTGGTCATCGTATCGGTCATGGCAAATCCCTTTCGGTATTATTTCATGACCCCGGTTCACACAGAAATTCTTACAGGCTCATCAAGAGATCACATCAGGAAAAAACATTGTTCTGCCAAGCAGCAGTCATGCCATAACGGCGACATGACTGCGTTCCGTAACGAATTAAAACGAATATTGCAAACCTACTGAAACGTTATTGACTGCTTCTTTGTCACCATTGAATTTGATTTTGCGGGTTTCAAATTCGCCACGCAAAGCTAGCTCTTTTGTCAGCTGATAACTTGCACCAAAACCAAATACGGGCTGTGTCGATGTTGTGCTGTCGTTATAGGCTCCAACACCTGCAACTGCTCCGCTGCCTTCGGCCTTGATGCTGGCCAGACCCAATTTAGCAAACCCGTTCAGTTCAGGAGTAAATGCATATTTATACAAACCTGCGACTTCAAAGCCTGTACCTTTCACGTCCGCAGATGCATTGGCGCCAGCAATGCTGGTCGTTGCAGAGATCGTCCCCAGAGAAAAATAGCTTGCTTCAACTGCAAAGTTTTTGTCGATGTTGTAACCGCCCAATAACTTGTATGTGTTTGAATTGGTACTGCATGAAACGACATTTTTACAATCATCATTCCAATGCGCTTTACCGACAGTGCCACCGACATACACTTGTGCGGATGCAGCTGCACTCAGCATAAAACCAACGGTAGCAATCATTCCAACAACTAATTTTTTATTCAGCATTATGTGACTCCTCAGGTTATCCAACGTCTTAACATTCAATGCTACACAATGACTATGTAGCTCAGCCTCAGCACAGCAAGATGTGCTTAAAGTGTGGCTGCAGTCTGGCAGCGGGAAAAAAATTTTTAAATGAAAATTCTGATAGTCTTCCGAGATGAAACAGCAAGTACCGGAATCTGACACCTTTCAATTCGTTACAAAAGGCTGGGCAAACGACATCAACACTCATCAGCCAGCGGATGAGTGCATCCATCATATAGAGTGCGACAGGCGCTTACTTTCACGGCGTCACCCCAGGAAATCAGTGGCTATCGCTGATTTCCGAAACATCTGTCCCCATATTCTGATCAGTGACATCGTACAATGACGGCTTAGTCAGGCACCGCTGCATAGAGCAGTGCCACACATCCTGCTCTTCTGAAAAAGAATTTCTGCTAGGCTGAAATCCTCGACTCAAAGTTGCACCTCTTTGTATGCATAACAAGAAATTTAACTCGCTGGCCAATTCGTATTTAATCTACGTGGGTGTCGCTATCGCTTCCGGCGGTGTCGCTTTGTACACGCCACTGATCGTTTCAGAAACAGGAAAAAATTTTTCCGGTTTCTGGGCTGCCTCCATCCTGTTTGGCTTGAATCTGGGCCGCGTCATAGGCTCATTTGCAGGTAGCCGGTTTTCACGTGCAGTCAATCATCCGCTCATGGTTTGTGGGAATATTTTTCTCGAAGGGATTGCGCTGTATTGCATGGCATTCCTGCAGCAAGCGTGGGCGCTCGCACTGTTTGCGGTACTCGCCGGATTCGGCAGCGGGCTGTCGTTTCCCGGCTTAAAAAATTATCTGCTGAAACTCCGTGATCTCGACCAGTCTTCCTTGTTCAGCCGCCTCGCCTTTGCGATAAGAATGGGGCTGGTCAGCGGTTATCTGCTGGCCAGCTGGGTGCCGCATGAAAGTTTGCGCCTGGTATTTCTGATCGTTCTGATCACCTTCATTGCTTACGGCATTTTTATGCTGATTGCGATGCGGGCAATTTCCAAACACGAAAAAGAATATCTGACCATGCACACAGCGACGGTACAGCAAGAAATACAAGCAGGTGAATTAAAGACAAATTCCATCAATAAAAACATCGCTGCGGCAAATCACCGGGCACATGAATTACCAATTTTGTTCTATCTTTCAAACGCCATGTTCTGGTGTTTTGCAATACAACCGATGATAGGATTCAGCCTGCATATTCCTAAATTCACACCGGATATTCCGGTATCCACACCATTCTGGATATCTGCGCTGGTAATCATCTTTTTTCAGATTCCGATTTCGAAACGTGCGATCAGAATCAGAGATCATTTCCGTTTTTTACAAATTGGCTACGCCTGTCTTTTTCTGAGTTTCTTGCTGATGTTTGTTTTCACGCGCTCTTCTTCTGCTGTGATCACATCTGCGATATTACTGTCGTTCGGACAAGTATTTTACGGTCCTTCATTAGACGTGCTGACCGCACGTTTTGCCGATAAAACCAGTGCTGATACCGGAAAACTGATGTCGAAACAGATGCTGTATCAGAGCATGGGAAATATGGTAGGCAGTCTGACCGGCGGGATACTGTTCGACCTGTCGCAACATTTCAACAGCCCTCGTCTCAACTGGTTATTGCTGGCGATTGCCAGTGTGATCATGGTGATACTGAGTAAAAGTAAAATTCCCCGGCTGTATCGTCAGGCTGGAAATATACAATCTTCAACATGAGGAAAAATTGTTACCAGCAGGAACAAAAAAATAGTATTGTCAGTTCTTTTGAAACCTATTCCGATAGTTAACGATTGTTTTCACCCGATCATCGCCATTCGACATTAAAATCGTGGCTGGCAACACAGGTGAAATCATGAAGATACACGGCGAATGGGAAATCAGCAAAGTGCGCAACGTGGTCGTGCGGGCTTTTGCAGGCAGTTTTAATGAACAGGGCTTTAATGCCATGTTTGAAGAATTTAAGAAAATCGCGCCGGTCGGGGCTCCTTGGGCAAGTATGGCACAGGGAGAATACTGGGAAATGGCACCCGCAGCTGCCCTGCAGTCTTATACGCATATGCGTGAATGGGCAATTGCGCATGGCTGCCAATGTATTGCGTTCGTCTGTCCAAGCCGGTTTCATCTGGACATCGTGAAACGTAATGCCGGTGTTGTTCCTGGCGATGATCTTTATGTCTGCGCCACAACTGAAGAGGCTTGTGCGTGGCTAACTGCCAAAGGCTTCCCATTCTCTATCGACGATTTTCAACATCATGCGTTTTTAGAAAAAGCGAAAAGAAGACTGGAGAATGACCCGACCAGCACCTTCTTCAGGGTAGCGTAGCGCCTGTTCCACTCAGATTTACGACATTTCGCCCACCTATTTATATTCATCGTACTTACGAGCATCACCACGGACGATGTCAGATGGATATTTCAGCGCATTCAAGTGAATTTTTTCATTCGTCGCGGCGATCAGATCAATGTTCAACTGTTCTGCCAGCATGATCAGATAAGCCATCACGTCCGCCATTTCGTGCCGCACCGCCTGTAATTTTTCTGCGCCGAGCTCATCTGCCCTGCCACTGCTCAGCCATTGAAAAGGCTCCAGTAATTCCGCCGCCTCAACAATGAGTGCACTCGCCAGATTTTTTGGTGTGTGGAACTGCTCCCAATGGCGTTCCGCAGTAAATTGACGCAATCGTGCACGGAGATCGTTCAAACTGTCCGTACTCACTAATTCATTCGCCATCTGAGTTTTCATCATACGTAAAAAGATGTTTTATTGCGTTGCAATATTTTTTATCGCAAGAGCATAAATCCGAGGTTAAAATACATAATGCGGCAATGCAGCATTTTCTGAACATTGAAGCACCAGATTTAAGGCTGGTCATGATATCGAACGGAGCCGTATATCCCGGGACGGTTTTCACCGATGATTGTCAGTGAATACTTTGACCGGCGAATATTAACGGCAGGTGCTGCCTGTCATTGCAAGATTCATTTGTGTAATCGCTTTACCAGGCGTTCCTGATCAAAAATTAACGCTTGAAACGTCTTATCCACTTTTAAGGAGAGATTCATGGCTTTGATTCAAACACAGATTTCTGTCGTTGCGCAAGAACAGCTGAGCAAACAACTGGAACTTTTACAGTCATTTTCAGATACCGCTTTTCAAGGTCTGGAAAAAATGATTGCTCTCAACTTTGCAACAATCAGGGATGCCGTCGACAAAGTTACGGCGAGTTCTCGTCAGGTGCTTTCAAGTAATGACCCACAAGAATTATTCGCTTTGGCGCAAACCCAGAGACAACCTCAGATCCACAGCCTGCTTGCCTACGGCAAAGAACTGGCAACTATTTCCTGTGATACGCGCGAGGCATTTCTGCATCTAGCGAATGCTGATAACAATCATCTGATTTCAGTGCATATAACAAAGACGGAAGTTGCACCAGTCGTTGCAGAAAAATCACTGAACGCAAGCCCTGCCAGTAAAAAAAAGGTATCACCGGCAAAAGTTAAAAGCATCAGCGGCACTAAACAAATCTCACTTTTACCTGAGACGGATGTGAAAATAAGCACGGTGAAAGTAAGTGCAGACAAGAAGATCGTCAGCCAAACCGCAACATCATCGAAAAAAGCCACGATCCCCGCCAGCAAAGCAAAGGCAACCGTTAAAGCCGGGGTAAAAGCCAGCACGCCCGCAGTTTCCGCGACATCGGCAAAAAACGCTGGTAAAAGAACAAAAGCGACTGCACCGAAAACAGTAAAAAAAACGATCACGGCTCAAGCTGAAGCAACATCAGCAACCGCTGTAACAGAGGTGCAGCCAGTTTCCCCTGCTGCCGCAGTACCAGCCACACCTGCTCCAATTAAAGAAGCTGTTGCACCGGAAAATACGACACCCGCGGCCTCCCCGGAGGTAGCGGTGACACAAAAAAAATCGGCGGTGAAGTTCCCATTTCCGCCGACGAAGAATCTGCAAGGTGATAAACCTGCCTTCCCCCAAGCAGGTGGCAGACCAGCCTATAAAGGTAAAGCCAGCCCTGCAACAGGCGCGAAAAAACGGGTACGCCAGTAACAGCCATATGCCAGCTCTGTGCAATTAATGAGCGCGTAAAAAAATCCCGATAGATTACTACCGGGATTTTTTTATCGGACTTTATCCGACTAAATGCAGAATTCTATATTTCAGCCAACCGTCTTAATCTCTCCTGCTCTTCCAGAATAGCAGACTCAATCTCACGCATCACTTCGTCCACGTTCACTGGCCGCGTATCGGCGGCGACATGTCCAGTCAATGGCGTTTCTGGTGTCAACTGACCTGCAATATACAATTTCCAGATTTCCTTACCATATTGAGTATCATTTAATTGCGGTACAAACTGTCCGAAATACGATGCCAGATTCGCGACATCGCGTTCCAGCATCGCCGCCGCTTCGGTATTACTGGCAGCATCAATCGCCTGCGGTAAGTCGATAATGACAGGACCATCGCCATTGACCATAATATTGAACTCGGATAAATCACCATGAATAATACCGGCACACAGCATCAACACCACCTGATGCAATAATTGCGCGTGATATTGCAGCGCCAGCTCTGCCGACAAACTAATATCGTTAAGCCTCGGAGCTGCCTTACCCTCCGCATCGGTCACCAGCTCCATCAGCAATACACCTTCAAAACAAATATAAGGCGTTGGGACTTTCACACCGGCGGCCGCTAACTTATAAAGGGCATCGACTTCGGCGTTTTGCCAGACTTCTTCCTGCATCTGACGGCCATAGCGCGTGCCTTTTTCCATCGCCCTTGCCTGGCGACTGTTTTTTACCTTACGCCCTTCCTGATAAGAGGTGGCCTGTTTAAAACTGCGCTGGCTCGCCTCTTTGTAGACTTTTGCACAGCGAATATCGTCGCCGCTACGAACAACATAGACTGTAGCTTCTTTGCCACTCATCAACTGCCGCAGCACTTCATCGATCAGCCCCTCTTCGATCAGAGGCTGTAGTCTTTTTGGTGTTTTCATGCCATCGCAATCATGTTCACTTACGCGGTTTGCCGGTACGTTGCGGCGGTGTATGCGGACGTGATTTGTTACGCATATCGTAAATCGTCTGAGCGTCCTGTTCAGCACGTTCCTGCGTCCGCATCTCCGGATGATCGTCGTGCAACGTAAAGAAATCATTCGCTTGTGCACGCATCACGTGTTTAATCGCAGCTTCATCGCTGAGATCAAATTTCTCTGTCATCAGCGTGGTAACTTCATCCAGATAGTCTTCATAGGTCATCATAGGAAATCCTTGAGAAAAGCGCCTGTCGCGCCTTATTTAATTTATTTGCTCCGCATCAGAATGGCAGCGGAATGGCGCTGCATCTGACACTGGCGCAGCACTGCCTCGGAGTAACAACTGTTTCAGAGCGCATTGTACACGCGAGACATTTCGGGCATCCGCCAGAACTTGAGGTGCGAGCTGAAATCCCTACTTTTTCTCAGCTACAATGCGACCTTCCCTGAAACACTGCAAGGCAATTTGTATGAGCATCATTATTCACGAAGGGCTGCGCGCCTATATCGATCCCCTGACAGAACATGAATATGCGGCGCTGGAACGCAGCATACTCACAGAAGGCTGCCGCGATGCGCTGGTACTCTGGGGCGACGTTTTAATTGACGGGCACAATCGCTACGCTATCTGCCAGCGCCATCAGATTCCTTTTAAGACCATACAAAACGATCATTTCAAAGATATCGAAGATGTACAGTTATGGATGATCGATAATCATCTGGCACGCCGCAGCGTTTCTGATTTTCAGCGCGGCATGTTAGCGCTGCGGAAAAAAGAAATTATTTCTATGCGCATCAAAGCGCAAGATGAAAATGCTGCATCTGGTAATGAAGAAACAGAAGTCGCTATTCCCGTAGTAAAACCTACCCAAAGTCGTCAGGAAATTGCGCGGATCGCAGGTATCAGCAGCAACGCTGTTTTACAGATAGAAAAAATTCAGCGTGCAGCTGCGCCGGAACTGGTTCAGGCTGTGCGCGACGGCACTATCTCCATCAGCGCTGCGGCTGCCGTAGCGACATTGCCAAGCAATGAGCAGGCTGCCGCAGTTGCTGGTGGTCGTAAAGAATTACAACAAGCGGCTAAACAAGTTCGCGAAAAAATACGTGAACAAAAAGCACCTACAAAAGCAAACAAAATCCCTGAATCACCCGAAGTAGCAAATCAGTCTGAGACTACAAATAATGCGATGGATCAGATCAACGAATCTGTCATTTTGCAACAGCGAATTACGGCTCTCGAAGCGGAAAATGCGGCATTGATAGAAAAAATCGCACAGTTGAATGCAGCCTTGTCGGCCGCAACGACGCAAAACTAACGCAGAGAATTTCAGGATAGTCATGTCTAAGCCACGTCAGAGCTTGTCCCGCCTTTTTCTGAATAAGCTGCCAGCGGATGAATCTATCCATCGCCAACGTTTGCAAGCACTTTCAGATCAGCATCACGGTAAGCCTTTTATTCTCGACGATGATGGTCTGCGCATGATGTATCTGACCCCGGCATGCATGCAAAGTGCAATGAAGCTGGATGAGCCTGATCGCTTGCTCTGCGCTTACTCAAGAATCATGATGGGATTTCTGCTGTTCAATCCTGCGGCACAACATATTATTCTGATTGGTCTTGGCGGCGGTTCGCTGGTCAGGTATTGCTACCACCACCTGCCAGACTGCCGCATTACGGCAATCGACATCAACGCCGACGTGATCGCCATGCGGGAACAATTTTTTATACCGCCCGACGACGAGCGTCTGACGGTGATTCATGCGGATGCCGCTGAATGGTTGCCTCTGCAAAACCAACAGGCAGACGTGATTTTTCTGGATGCCTACAATGAAGAAGGGCTGGTTCCGGCTCTGAATACAGAGAAATTTTATGCCGACTGCTATCGTAATCTGAATAAAAGCGGCATCTTGGTTGCCAATGTATGGGGCAAGCCCAGCGCGATTGCGCCGATGCTAATTCATCTGCAAGATAAATTTTTACAACAGGTGAACTGGATTAAATCCTACGACAGCTATAACCTCATTGTCTTTGCCTGCAAACACGAAGTCTCTGAAACCCGGTTGTTGCAGAATGCTGAGGTCGTATCAGCACAACACACCGCTCTGGCCTTACCTGAACTGATCAAAAACTGGCATACGATTGAATTTAATGGCGCGACGGCAAACAATAAATTTGCCGTCATCACAGATCATTTACGCAGTGTTCTGGTAGCTGACCCGAACGTCCCGCAGACCTATGCTGAATGGAAAGCATCTGTTTTCCTCTGAGGCTTCCTTACGACACGGCGTGTGCTCTGTTTTCTGGCTTTTCATATACCGTAGTCACAACATCTGCGGTATGTCAGACTGTTATTCAGTTTTACCGCATCCAGATTGTAAAAGCAGATGGTTTCTGGCAAGCTTGACGCGTCACTTGAGAAAAAATAAGGGTAGAACGCAAGTTCAGGGAGAGTTTTTATGTTTGATGAAAATGATTTTTTTGCTATTTCTAAATTTTTAAAATTAGGAATTAAAATCACCTTCAGAAACCCGATGGGACAAAATCCTTCCTTCGAGACAAGCTTCCCCAATCCCAAAGGCGGCAAAGTATCCCTGAATGAAAAAAATATATACGATATCGAACGGAAACTGCGCGCATTACTAGGTAGTGATATTCCGGTAAAAACAAAGATCACACCATTCGCTTATCTGGGTACAAATTTTCGTGGCTTGCTGTATTGCACCAGAGGTTCTAACGAGTACGTTGTTGAAGAGACGCACAATGTGTTCGGAACAGAATCGAAGCGTGTTGTCAGAAAGGCCGACGATTTCAATCAGTTGCTCAGCTAATCCTTACCCATCGACAACGCCCCATTAACCTTCGCGACGCATCAGTATTATCACTCGGGTCGCCACCACCAATCTATTTACCTGTAGCAATAGCCTTGTGCTCTCTTCATATTGTGTCTTTGTAACACTTTCCACTGAAGCTTACTGAAAACAGTGCAATATCAGCCTGCCTGCATTAGTGTAATCTTGCCCTCCCCTGTCAGAACAATAGTCTCAGTTCGTCATTTACCGACAACCAGCCGGAATTCACCGATCAATACACGACAAGCTGATGCGTCTGCATTATCGTTCTTCTGTCACCTTAACTATGTTTTTTGAAGGAGCTGCTATGAATCAGAATCATGAAGAACCTCTGACCAGAAACAGAAAAAACTATTTCGTCGGTTTATTACTGATCAGCGTCGGGGCGCTGTTTCTGATCGACAAAGTCAATATTGCGGATGCGACAGATTATTGGTACCTGATTCCGGCTGTGATCGCTTGTTCCGGATTGATTGAAATCATCAGCTCGCGTCAACCTGACAATATTGCCAAGGGATGCTTCAATATCATTCTCGCCTTCTGGCTCTATGCGTCTGTTGAACATCTGTGGGGCTGGACCTTCCGTACCAGCTGGCCTGTCATTCTGATCGCCTTTGGTGCCAGAAGCATCATTGCTGGATTCCTGTCTGCACGTAAATAATTTCCATCATTTCATCACATATCCGGAGGCAGCATTATGAGCAAACGTCAACCGCAAGCACAGATTTTTTTCGGTGTGCTGTTACTGATATTTGGCGCACTGGCGCTGATCGACAATTTAGATATTTTCAATACGCGTCAGTTTTTCCAATTCTGGCCAACCGTCTTCATACTCATTGGCCTGCTGAAAATCTCCCGTAGCCAACAAACATCCGGTCGCTTGATTGGAGGGGCTTTTATTGCAGTCGGTACTTTGCTGACACTGCAACATATGGGTATCGTCTATTTCAGATTACGTGACTGGTGGCCGGTCTTGATTATTATCGCCGGTCTGATGATCATTTTCAAAGATAAAGTCAACACACAAACATCGTATTTAAACGCAGCGGATGGCATTCAAAATGTGCATTCAGAAAGTAATGTTTCGGCCATTATGAGCGGTGCAAAATTACAAAATTCCACGCAGGATTTTCGCGGCGGTGAATTAACCGCGGTCATGGGAGGGATAGAACTCGATCTGCGAAACGCCAGTATTCAGACAGAGGCAACATTAAACGTTTTTGCAATGTGGGGAGGAATAGAACTGAAAATACCCAATGACTGGACTGTCATATCTCAGGGTATTCCGGTGTTAGGTGGATTTGAAGACAAAACTGCGCCACCTTTGATGCGTGAAAAAAAATTGTATATTCAGGGCTATGCGATTATGGGTGCGGTAGAAATAAAGAACTGAACCACTATACCCGGTGACAAAAAATGCACCCTATTCTGTCCGACTTCCGCCGATTTGTCTGGTATCTTGCAGCATGGCTGATGACAGGAGTTTTGCTTTCGAGGCTCCTGTTCAGTGCGGGTTACGCTGGCTGGGGTTACTCGCTGACATTTACTTTGCCAGTTGTATTGGTGTTCGGTTTTATAGTGACTTCCCCGTACTACATTTGTCGCACCTTCCCACTGACAAAGCGGACCTTCTTTCTCGTCTTTCTGATTTTCGGCAGCAGCTCCATCGTATCGGGTTTGTTGTTGCTGGCGATCTCTGAAGCATGGAATATGCTGCTGATGTCGGTTACCGAACAAGGTAAGGCTTTGACAATCTCGAACCAGCTTGCCATCATTATTTTTATTACCGGACTCGCTGTCTATCTGATCTCACTGCTTGCATATGATGTGCTGATCACCTTTGAAAATCTGCGTGATGCTGAACGACGGGAAGCTCATTCCTTGTTGCACGCACGCGAAGCAGAATTGCAGGTATTGCGTACGCAAATTGAGCCGCATTTTTTGTTCAATAGTCTCAATTCCATCAGCGCACTGACAAGTATTGATCCGGCAGCAGCCAGAAACATGGCAATTTCTCTAGCAGATTTTTTCAGGAAGACACTGACTTTATCTGAACATAAGATGATCACGGTCAGAGAAGAACTGGATCTGTGCAGTCATTTTCTGGCGGTAGAAAAAATTCGCTACGGCCAGAAGCTAGAGGTCGGCATTACTGCAGACCGCGACACTGAGCTCGCTTTGATACCACCTATGAGTTTGCAACCATTATTTGAAAATGCAATCAAACATGGCATCCGACAATTATCTGAGGGCGGCGTCATCAGCGCCAGTATTAGCCGCCGGAATGACTGGTTACACATTCGTGTACAAAATCCGGTTTCAGACAAAGTCGCGACGGATAATGGTATCGGGCTGGGATTAACAAATTTACGGGAACGCTTTCATACGCTTTATGGCGACCGTTCCCGCGTACACTGGTCACGCACCGATGAACTCTTCTTTGTAGAAATATCGCTACCAACAGAATGCAACCAACGAGCCGATACGATATGAATCACTCCCTCAGAGTCCTGATTGCAGATGACGAGGAACTTGGCCGCCGCCTGATCCGCGAGTATCTGCGTCGTCATCCGAGTACTATCGTGATCAGTGAATGTGAGACCGGGACTGAAACCGTCGATGCGATACTGACACATCAACCTGATCTGATATTTTTAGACATACAGATGCCGGAATTAACCGGTCTGGAAGTATTAGATGTTACGGGCAGAAAATCTGGCGTTATCTTTACGACTGCGTATGACCAATATGCGGTAAAGGCATTCGACTTACACGCAATAGATTATCTTTTAAAACCATTTTCACAACAGCGTTTTGATGAGGCTCTGAATAAAGCAACAAAACTGATACGGGAAGATCGATCAGAAGTTACTCAGTCTTCTGGTATTCAGCAACTGATTGCATCGAACATGCAGCAGTCGCAGCGTGTGACGATACGCGACAGAGGAAAGGTGCATGTACTTCAATCAGAAGACATCGATTTTATTGAGGCGCAGGATGACTACATTCTGATTCATACGCAAGGCAGAACGCTCATGAAAACACAGAGCCTGTCAGATATTGAAGAACAACTTTCTTCAGCCAATTTTGTCAGAGTCCATCGTTCTTATCTGTTACATATCAAAGCACTAACAGGGATAGAACGCCAGAGTAAAGACACGCAGGTGGCCGTGTTACGCAGTGGTATCAAGATTCCAGTCAGCCGTACCGGCTACGAGCGTCTTAAAACACGATTGAATTAATCCGCCTTTGATCCCTACTCTCTAACTATCAATTTCAATGGTAAGGATAAGCGATTATGTAAGATACTCAACCGAATCGCACTCTCTGCTCAAATGACAACATAAAAGAAAGTTAGTGAAATTTCAACCGCTGACTAAATGATTGAATTGAGAATAAAAAATTTCAAAGTCCTCAGATATCATTGGTCGAGAGAAATCATATCCTTGAGCCTCGTCGCAACCGAAGGATCTGAGTTTTGCAAGTAACTCGTGGGACTCAACACCCTCAGCCAAAGCAACCAAATTCAAACAATGTGCCATTTGAATAATGCCGCGAACAATGGCGACATCATTTGCATCATCAATCATGTCTTTAACAAAAGACTGATCGATTTTAAGCTTATCAATGTTGAATTTTTTTAAGTATGCTAAGCTCGAATACCCTGTTCCAAAATCGTCAATAGATATCTTCACTCCTACATGTCGTAAACGTTTTAGGCAGTCCAGCGCACCGATATTATTATCAGATAGCATTTTTTCTGTTACTTCTAACTCCAGCATTTCAGGATCGAGTCCAGAAATTTTTAAGGCGGACAGTACTGATTGTTCCACATCACCACGCTTAAACTGAGCAGCAGATAAATTAACACCCATTTGCATGATCGTAAGGTTCTTATTCTTCCACTCAACAGCCTGACGACAGGCCTCTAACAAGACCCAATCTCCAATTTCAACAATCAGCCCGCTTTCTTCAGCCAATGGAATAAAATAATCTGGAGGAATTTCACCCATTTCTGAATGGTTCCATCTCAGCAAAGCTTCAACACCAACAATTTTTCCGTTTGTCAAACTCAATTGAGGTTGATAGTGTATGCACAATTCATCTCGTACAATTGCGTGTCTGAGGTCATCTCTAAGTTTCATGTAATTAGAAACATCCTCGTCCATTTTCTGATCAAAAAAACGATATAAATTACGGCCTGATTCCTTCGCATGATACATCGCCATGTCAGCATTTTTTCTCAAAACCTCAAAGGTTTCAGCATCATCTGGATATATGGACATACCTATGGATGTGGACGTATAAATCTCACGATCCTCTAAATAAAAAGGCCTTTGTAAAGCATCTAAAATTTTTTCCGCAACTTGAACAACATCTTCAGATTTAGTAAGCCCTGGAGCAATAATCAAGAACTCATCGCCGCCAATCCGAGCAATACTGTCAGATTTTCGAACACTTTCTTCCAGTCTTTTAGCAACCTCTTTAAGAAGAAGGTCGCCAATATCGTGGCCTAACGAATCATTAATTTTCTTAAAATGATCCAAATCAAGAAATAGCAAACCCAGCTTTGTTTTCTCTCTCAGGCAAAATGTCTTCACTTGCTCAAACCGATCCTGCAACATCACTCTGTTCGGTAATCCAGTGAGAGGGTCATGAAAAGCTAGAAACTCAACTTCCATCTCAGTCATTTTCCGCTTGGTGATATCACTCGATACACCTCTGTACCCTGTCATTACGCCGAACTCATCAAAAATTGGAGTTCCAGATGAAGATATCCAATAAAACTGCCCAGGCGCATATTCCAATTTGGAAATATGATCTTTAAATGGCTCATGACGATATAACTGCTCACGAAACTCACTCCAATCACAACTTATCGAGGTCAATTCAGCGACTTCCCAAGGAGCTTTGCCAGTTAAAAATTGATTGATTAAAGGTGAGATACCAATTGATATAACTGTGAATCTTAAATTACGATCCTGCTGCCAGAACCAGTCTGATGACAGACCAGTTAAAGCCCGGAACTGCTCTTCACTTTCCTTTGCTTTTGTATACGGGTCCTTAAACGCATTAACAAAAAGTGTCTGATAAAGAACCACATAAGATATAACTTTAAAAAGATATCCAAAAACAAAGTTATTTAGAAGGTCTGGAGAGGATTGAAATTCAACAAAAAACAACTCTCCAATCGCCAAGAAAAGGCAGGATGTGGCCAACGAAAAATATCGTTTTTTATTCCTATCTTTAGCTAAAGAAATAAAAGTAATACCCAATAAAATATCGGCGCTAAACAACGCATATTCAAAAAATTTTATTGTAGTAGTGGAGCACACTCCCGATATGCATATTTGGGGAACAAAAACCGTTTGCAAGGAAGAAAGCCAGATTACGACAATTCCAAGGACACCAGATAAAACTACAGCGATCCACTTGTTAAAATTGACTCTTAAGGAATAGATTTCCGAAATAAGTGCCAATATCACAAATATCTGACAGATCAATCCAAAAAAAAGTATTCGCTGAATAGAACTTTCATCCCAAATTCCAGATACTTCAGCGTAATTAAGCACGGGCATTAATTCCAATAAAGCAATCGTACTGAATCCGATTAAATATATATTGGAGTTAGAAGATTTATCCGTCTCATATTCATACCACGACACGTTAGCAATCAATAAGGCTGCGGTTACAGCAAGCACACCTAGCAGCAAACGTGCTGCCAGCATGTACTGTGAACTCTGTTCAAATAAATTAAACGCCGGATTAAATTGAAGAATAGAGAATAACAAAATACATGTTAATAACTGGCGATATTGCTGTCGCCAGTAATTTGCTAAATCTATATTTGGCATTAATACCTCCGAACAAAATAGCTACCATTATCAAAAAATTATGCTCAACGTTGAGAGTAAACTTAAACAAAAAAATTAATGGTTATTATTTTCGGATGTACTTTCACGCATCTGCGAGCTTTTTAAATGAAAAAAGCTGAAATTGTTTTTAAGTATTGACCTAATAGGTATTATATTAACATCTAGTTACAATCAGCTTATCGCTTATTACTAACTAGCTAATTTTTGATTTTTTAAGATGCGTTAGGTGTCAGCCGCTAAAAAATATTACGATGTAGCGATAACTGACGAATTTACTATCTTGAGAAGGATGCAATTCTTCCGAATAGTTGGGAGACTACGGGTTATCTTCGAATTAACGTTGCTATACGTTTCAGTTAGACAGTGAGGTGGCAAAGTTCGTTTTGTATGACATCTCTGCTCGGCTAAGGGACTGCGCTGTGTAGGCTAAGGTTTTTATATGCTGATAAGTGAGGAATACGTGAACGGACATTCAGTCGTACGTGCAAATCTGAAAATCATGAGGTCCGCCCAGCGCGTTATTTTACTAACTTCGGTTCATCTCTTTCGTTGAGAATAATTTCTCTTATGTCTGAATTACAAGCCGCAAAGTTTATATACAACTCATTGAGAATCATTACTCAACGAAAACCGGTACTGATTGATCGCATCACGTGTTTCCATCGCAATACGGCGGGCTGCATCTGTATATGTTTCATCACCGGAACCCTTTGCGTACAAAATTGCACGCGATGAATTAATCATCATCCCCGTTCCGTTCACTGTTTTTCCGGCCGCGACAGTTGCAGCAATATCGCCGCCTTGTGCACCAATGCCAGGTACCAGCAATGGCATCTCACCGACAATATTACGGACCTGCGCCAGCTCATCAGGAAAGGTCGCGCCAACGACCAAACCGCATTGTCCATTGGTGTTCCACTTTTCTACCACCAGTTTGGCAACATGCTGATACAGAGGTACGCCACCGACATCAAGGAACTGCAAATCAGATCCGCCAGCGTTCGATGTACGGCATAAAACAATTGTCCCCTTATCTTTCCACTCCATATACGGAGCAACAGAGTCGAATCCCATGTAAGGATTAACTGTCACAGCATCGGCACCATAACGTTCAAACGCTTCGCGTGCGTATTGTTCGGCTGTCGCGCCGATATCTCCCCGCTTCGCGTCCAGTATGACGGGGACAGCAGGATAAGTCGTTTTGATATAACGGCAAAGCGCTTCCAGCTGATCTTCTGCGCGTAATGCAGCAAAATAAGCAATCTGCGGTTTGAATGAACAAGCGAGGTCGGCAGTGGCATCGATCATCGCTTTGCAAAAGGTAAAAATAGCATCGGGCTTTCCGGCTAACTCAGCCGGGAAACGGCTGACGTCTGGATCAAGTCCGACACACAGCAGAGATTGATTTTCAGCCCAGGCGGCATTTAATTTTTTTATAAAAGTCACAACTTCCCTCTGCGCAGATACGGTTTTTAAATAACCCCGGCATTATACCTTGCGGACTCAGACGGATAGAAACGAAGATCAAAGACAAGTGGCACCGAATTTGATTATCATGTCACACACAATTTTTTCTTATTAATTTTCATTATTTGAGTGTTGAAATGCACGACTCTGCAAACAAAGAACAGGACTTACTGGCACTTGATAACCAATTTTGCTTTGCACTGTATTCTGCATCTCTGGCGCTCACCAAAAGTTACAAACCTCTGCTGGACGAACTCGGTCTGACCTATCCGCAGTATCTGGTTATGCTGGTGCTTTGGGGACAGGATAATATCTTCGTCAAGGATATAGGAGCGGCCTTATTTCTTGATTCAGGTACGCTGACGCCGTTGTTAAAACGTCTGGAAACAGCAGGTTTGGTGGAGCGGCACCGCGATGAATCGGATGAACGTCAGGTCAGGATTATCCTGACGGATAGCGGTAAAGACCTGAAAAAAGCCGCCAAAAGAATTCCGCTAAAGATTCTATGCGCCAGCGGGCAAGATCCAAAAACGCTTAAGCAGCTACGCAGCCAGCTCTCAGAATTAAGAGCGAACCTCACAGAAAAATAAAATTCTTTAATCGGATGCATAGAAAAAAACAATGTCAATTCAATTGCACACAATTGAATTGTGCGATAACATTCTTCCATCGACTGATCTGGTCGTGATGGAAATAATATTGACGCACTCAATTCAAATAGGAAATCATATGCAAATTCTTTACACAGCAAGCGCTACTTCTACTGGTGGTCGTGATGGCCGCTCTGTCTCCAGTGACAATCAGCTCGACGTTAAACTCACCACTCCGAAAGAATTAGGCGGAGCCGGCGGTGCAGGCACCAATCCGGAACAATTGTTCGCCGCCGGTTATTCTGCGTGTTTCATTGGCGCACTAAAATTTGTCGCAGCAGCGCGTAAGACTGCATTGCCTGCAGATCTTTCAATCAAAGCGGACGTCGGTATCGGCCCAAATGGTAAGGGTGGTTTCGGCATTCAGGTCGCACTGAATATCTCTTTACCGGGACTGGATCGTCAGCTTGCAGAAGAACTGGTCAACAAAGCGCACGAAGTCTGCCCATATTCGAACGCGACTCGCGACAACATTGACGTTGCTCTGAACATACTGTAATTCCATCCGCTATTGTCGGGAAATTTTTCCTGACTATCAAAGATAGAACCACAAACAAGTTACCTGCACCATTCTTTTTTCTCAACAGATAGGCGCAGGTATTTTTTCAGTTTTCAATGTAAAGCTTACTTGACATTATTTATATCGACGCTAATATGTAAAGCATACTTTACTTGCTGATGGATCAAGCCAATATTCGTCAAAAATAAGGTAACAAAGCCTGGATTTGAAAGGCCATTTTTCTGACCATGCGTGTTAAGTAAACTTTACATGGAGAACATAATGCGTGAGAAACAAGCGAATCAAATATATTTCAAAGAGTTGCTGGGAGCTCTTCTGCTTTATTTTATCGTCATATTCCTCAGCAATTTCCTCGCCGACAGGATGGTACCTGCGCCGTTCCGCACGCTGATTATCCTAATGCCAGTCTTTCCAGCCATCATGATGATCTGGGCAATCATCCGGCATTTCCAGCGTATGGATGAATATATCAAACGTCGCCAGCTGGAAAATGTCGGCATATCCGCAGCGATGACCGCCGTCTTTGCACTCTCTTACGGCTTTATGGAAGCCGCCGGATTTCCGAAATTAAGCATGTTTGTTGTGTGGGGATTACTGATGGCGGGCTGGGGGATGACCGACGCTGTACGTTGCTGGAAAGAGAAATCGGCATGAAAAATTCTCTCAGAGAATTGCGTGCTCAACGGGAATGGAGCCAGGCGCAACTCGCCGATCTGCTTGAGGTTTCCAGGCAAACCATCAACGCCATAGAAACCGGCAAATACGACCCCAGTTTGCCGCTCGCTTTTGCTATTGCAAAATTATTCAGAATGCCAATAGAGAAGATTTTTGACGCAGAATAAGGCGAGACATGTTTGCGCAAATGAAGACAGGGTGAATGCAAATTTTTCATCTCATCTTCTTTGCTGACTGGATATGATACCTATCCGATTCTTACAAGAAGATCTTGATGATTCCGTTTATTAGCAAAGAAAAAGTGCGCCAGGCGTTGCAATACCCAGAGTTGTTAAGGGCTTTACGGGAAGCCTTTCAGCAAGAGATCGTTACACCCAGACGACATGCTCATCAACTGTCGGAGCAGGTCAATTCGAGTTTACTTCTGATGCCGGCATGGAATCCATCAGGCCATACCGGCGTGAAATTAGTCACGGTTGCACCACAAAATAAAGACATGCCGACAGTGCATGCAATTTTCATTTTGTTTGACTCCATCACAGGCATGCCTCTGACACTCATGGACGGCGAAGAGATCACGCAAAAACGAACTGCTGCAGCATCAGCACTTGCCTCCGGTTTTTTATCCAGAAAGGACAGTAGCCATTTGCTTCTGATTGGCAACGGCAGTCTCGCACCACATATGGCACTCGCTCATTGCCATACCAGACCAATCAATAAAATCAGCATCTGGGGGCGGTCGGCAGAAAAGTCAGAACACTGCCTTCAGACCTTATTATCCTTTCCGGATTTGCCTGAGCACATCAACATTGAAGTCAGCAGCGACCTCGCAAAATCCTGCAAGTCGGCAGACATCATCACATGCGCAACAACGAGCAGAGAGGCCATTGTCAAAGGTGAATGGATACAAGCAGGTACACATCTTGACCTGGTCGGAGGTTTCAAACCGGATATGCGCGAAGTTGATGATGAACTGATGGCGAAGGCTGTCGTCTTCGTAGATACGTTCGCGGGCGCACTCGCAGAGGCTGGTGATATTTTGCAGACGCTACAAAATGGTCACTTAAAAAAAGAAGCGATTGTTGCCGAACTTGCCGACCTGTGCTCAGGAAAACATACAGGCCGCCAATCAGACGAGGAAATAACCGTATTCAAGTCCGTCGGAACAGCACTGGAAGATTTATGCGCTGCAAACCTTGTCTGGCATTTCCATTCACGGGAACGAACGCCAAAAATCTGAGACTGATTTTATCTGCACTAAAAAGACAGACTGAGCTCATACAGACATGAACTCAGTCGCCATCAAACAGTCGTCAGACTTTCGGGATACCACCCAGTAATGCAGCCCGCTTTTGCGGTTTTGCGGCTGGATTTTCAGTAATTTTAGCCGAGCTACCTGCTTTCGGAGATGACGATATTGCTGGCTCGTACGGTTTCAGGAACCAGGGATCTACCTTCTCTCTCGGTGGCTGATAACCACCACGTACAGACTTTTCATTTCGCTCGCCCCGCTCAGGCCTATCACGTACCGGACGGCGTTCCGCCTGGTGAGCAGAGGGAACAAAACCAGCGAGAGTTAACCTTACAATTTTCTGTTTGATCAGCTTTTCGATGTCGATCAGCAGACGTTCATCCTGATCCGTGTACAAAGAAATTGCGTCACCTTTCGCACCGGCCCGACCTGTACGACCAATGCGATGAACGTAATCTTCTGCGTTATAAGGCAGATCGTAGTTGATCACGCAAGGCATTTCGGATATGTCCAGACCACGCGCAGCGACGTCCGTCGCCACCAGGACTTCAACTTCACCACGCTTAAAATCCTCCAGGGCGACCATACGTTCATTCTGTGACTTATCACCATGAATCGCGGACGCTTTCACACCCTGCTTGACTAAATGCACAGCAAGACGTGATGCACCGATTTTCGTGTTGCTGAAAACAATCACTTGTTTCAATCCACGCTCGCGGATAATGAAGGAAACTGCATCACGTTTCTCATCTTCGGTAACCTTGTAAAGAATCTGCGTAACGTTATCGGATGTTGCATTACTGCGGGCAACTTCTATCGTTTGCGGATCATTTAAAAAGCTGGCCGCGAGCTTTTTGATTTCAGGAGAAAAAGTCGCCGAAAACATCAGGTTCTGACGCTGCTTAGGCAGCAGATTGATGATGCGTTGCAGATCAGGCAAAAATCCCATATCCAGCATACGATCCGCCTCATCCATTACCAGAATCTGCGTCTGCGACAAGTTAATGGTCTTTTGCTGAACGTGATCAAGCAAACGCCCCGGTGTTGCAATCACAATCTCCACACCTGAACGTAACGCGGCAACTTGTGGCGCCATATCCATACCACCAAAGACGACTGTAGAACGTAAAGGTGTGAAACGAGAGTATGCCTTGACGTTTTCTGCGACCTGATCCGCGAGTTCCCGCGTTGGAGTCAGAATCAAAGCGCGCACCGGGTGACGCGCCGGCGAAGCGCTGGTATTCGCATGCGCGAGTAAACGCTGAATAATCGGCAAGGAAAATCCTGCTGTTTTACCGGTGCCCGTTTGTGCGGCGCCCATCACATCCCTGCCTTGCAATACAACAGGAATTGCTTCCGCTTGTATTGGCGTAGGGTGGACGTAACCCTGCTCAGTCAAAGCACGCAGAATATCAGGAGATAAGCCGAAATCTTCAAACTTCACTTTGTGTTCAGTCTGGTCGGAAGGGGAATTGGGGATGGACTTAATATCAGTCATGGTAAATGGTGGGCCTCCCGTGAGTCGAACACGGTACCAACGGATTATGAGTCCGCTGCTCTAACCAACATGAGCTAGAGGCCCAATTCTTTCTGCAAGCTCTGCCTGCTGTAATCTGAGGTAAATCCAAGTTTGAAATTCACTTCAGGATTTGCAGGAAAAGCCCGATGCTGCTGCCTGCAAAACATTGCGCTGAAAACTCAGCTCAATATATTAACGGGCGCTGAAAAAAAACAGCGCCAATTATATAACATTAATTACCTTCAAGGAAGCTCTTCAGCTTATCCGAACGTGATGGATGACGCAATTTACGCAATGCTTTTGCTTCTATCTGACGAATCCGTTCACGTGTTACGTCAAACTGCTTACCAACTTCTTCCAAAGTATGGTCAGTTGACATTTCAACGCCAAAACGCATACGTAGTACTTTCGCCTCACGCGGCGTCAAAGAGTCCAGCACATCCTTAACAACATTGCGCATGGAAGCATGCAACGCTGCATCTGCCGGAGCCAGCGTGTGATTATCCTCAATAAAATCGCCAAGATGAGAATCATCGTCGTCACCAATCGGCGTTTCCATCGAAATCGGCTCTTTCGCGATTTTCATGATCTTACGGATTTTATCTTCCGGCATTTCCATCTTGATCGCCAGAGTTGCCGGATCCGGCTCAGCGCCTGTCTCTTGCAAAATCTGACGCGAGATACGATTCATTTTATTAATCGTCTCTATCATATGCACAGGAATCCGAATCGTACGCGCCTGATCAGCAATCGAGCGGGTAATCGCCTGACGTATCCACCATGTCGCATACGTCGAAAACTTATAACCGCGGCGATATTCAAACTTATCGACAGCTTTCATCAGACCGATATTTCCTTCCTGGATCAGATCCAGGAATTGTAAGCCTCGGTTAGTGTATTTCTTCGCTATAGAAATCACCAGACGCAAGTTTGCTTCCGTCATTTCCCGCTTGGCTTTACGCGCTTTCATCTCGCCAGCTGACATTTTTTTATTAATGCCACGCAGATCTGGTAAGGGCAATACGACTCGCGCCTGTAAATCAATCAGTTTCTGCTGTAATTGCTGAACTGCAGGAACGTTACGCCCGAGAATCGCACTGTATGAATGCCCGGCTTTAACTTCGTCCTCAACCCAGCTCAGATTGGTTTCGTTTCCAGGGAAAACTTTAATGAAATGCGAACGGGGCATACCGCAACGATTCACCGCCACATCCAGAATTTGCTTTTCAATATGACGGACTTCATCAACCTGACCACGCAGAGTATCGCAAAGCTTCTCAACTACTTTGGCAGTGAAACGAATGCCAAGCAACTCATTTGAAATTGCTTCCTGAGCTTTGACGTAAGTCTTAGAGTTATAACCTTCTTTCTCATAAGACTTGCGCATTTTTTCAAAATTCGAAGCAATGACCTCAAACTTGGCGAGTGCCTCACGCTTCATTTGTTCCAGTTGTTCTGAAGAAATCGCGGCAGCAGCGGCAGCACCGCCTTCCTCATCCTCTTCTTCTTCCTCTTCTTCCTCGTCCTCATCCTCATCAGAGTCTTCCGCAGCAGCGGCGACCACAGCAGGTGCAGGAGGAGTATCTTCGGTCGCATTCGGATCAACGAGACCGTCGACGATTTCATCAATTTTTATTTCGTCTGCAGCGATTCTGTCCGCCGTCGCCAAAATTTCTGCGATTGTGGTCGGACAAGCCGAAATCGCCTGAATCATGTCCTTCAGACCTTCTTCAATCTTCTTCGCGATAACGATCTCACCCTCGCGCGTCAGCAGTTCAACCGAACCCATTTCGCGCATGTACATACGCACAGGATCGGTGGTGCGCCCGAAATCAGAATCCACGGTTGACAAGGCAGCCTCCGCTGCCGCCTCAACCTCATCATCATCCGTAGTGACAGTCACGACGTTATCAGATAACAACAATGTCTCGGCATCAGGCGCGCGTTCATAGACAGCAACACCCATGTCGTTAAAGGTACTGATGATGCCTTCGATCGCCTCAGGATCAACAACGTTTTCCGGCAGGTGATCATTGATTTCGGCAAACGTCAGGTAACCACGATCCTTACCGAGCTTAATCAGTGTCTTCAGCTTCTGCCGGCGGCGTTCGAGTTCTTCCTCTGTCGCCTCAGGATCGGATGAAAATGCATCTTTCAACAAAGCCTTTTCTTTTGCTTTGCGATCTTTTGCCTTTGCCTTGTCAATTGCCTTCATTTCTGCGCGTTCAACCGCATTCAATGCTGCAATTTCCTCATTTTCCGGCTGATATTCTTTAGGCTTACGGCCACGGCGTCCGGGAACTTTCACTCCGGGCAAAACATATCCAGACGTATCAATAGCAGCGAGCACGGCAGCGTCTGTGGTCTGACTAACGGTAGGTGCAGATCCGGTCTTAATTTCCTGCACTTCAGGAGCGGCAGCTTTCGCTGATTTGTTGGTCGGTTTGGTCACTATCTTTGAATCGGTTTTGTTAGTTGTCACGGGCGCTTTCGGTGTTGCGGATGATACTGATTTTGCTCGGGACGATTCCGTTGTCACTCGCTTTTGCTTAACTTCAGTCTGCTGAACTGCAGCCTCTGCCTGCTTTTCAGCATTTTTTTTGGTTTTGGGGGCTGCCTTGACTGCAACCTGCTTCACAGCCGCTTTTTTAGGTGGGACGCTGGCTGATTTCTTGATATCGGTTTTCACAGCAGGCTTTTTGGCAGCGGACACTTTTGTCACAGACGCTGCTGCTTTAGTTACTTTGGCTGCTTTGATATCTTTTACCCCTGTTTTTTTAACGGTTGCAGCAACAGCTGTTACCGCCTTCGCTTTTGCGGCTGCCTTTACTGGTGCGGCTGCTTTTGCGGCCTTGACGGCGACAGGTTTGCTCGCGGCTTTAGGCGGTGCTTTCGGGCTGGTATTTTTTGCTTTAGCTACGCTTGTCTTACTCACCGTTTTTACTGCGGTGCTGACGCTTGCATTTTTAGATGCCTTTGCCGTAGTTTTTTTAACCGTTGTAGGCATCAGGGTTTTCGAGGGTTTCTTCATTGCGCTAGCCATTGAATCAAACCATCCGGAACTGAGGAAGTCGCCTGCTGACAATTTCGCAAAAAGACACAGCCGTATGCCGGGTCAAATGATCCGCCCACGGTGCAAACCATTTTTGCTTCAGACTTCCCGAGTCTCAGCGCCAGTGTTTTGGGTTACTCGGAGGAGCGTTATGCTCACCTAAACAACACATTTTGCGAAAATAAAACGATTTTACGCAAAATGAAACAACCTAAGACCTTGAATCGTAAGCCTTAAATTATACCACGCGAACGTCGCTTTCTCTAGTCCAAAGCCTGAGTAACGACAACTAAATTGATAAAAAAATAGGCAAACCACTCATTGTCACAGACATACCAGAATCAAATTCTGATGAAAAACTTGCAAAATAATTGCCTAAAAGGGTAGTAATACTTCACTACCTGTTACCCGCTTCAGTGGCAGCCTCTTTCCGCAACTCTTCCTGCAAATGCATAATTTCACGCCAGCGCGCCTTTTCAACCTCGGTACTTAAGCCGGATGACACAAGCCTTTCCGCCTCATACCTGAGTGCCTGGGAGCGGATCTGCCGGATCGCGCCGAGCAATTCCAGCCTGACCAACTCCGCATCTGCATCAGTCTGCCCCGCCACTTCAGCAATCAAGCCGTCAAAATCCGAACTGACAGCGCGCAATCGCTCGGCAAGAGCCGCAAATTGCGCATTCTCGCCCATTTCTTTGGCGATGCCGACCAGCTGCATCAGCATTTCCGCACCATCCGGGGCCAATAATGCTGCCTCTGCAAGAGCAACATCATCCAGCATCTGCGCCAACCCCGGATAGGCAACAAGTATCCGCATAATCTGACGCTCCAGCCCAACTGGAGCGCTGCGCTTCGCTCGCGGCGGAGCCAGCTTCTGACGAGCAACCGGTTGCGCAAGCTCAAATAAAGCCTCAATCTCAGCCGGCGTTGTCTGTGTTACTTGCGCCAGACTTCTGACAATTTGCAAACGCAATCCGGAAGGCTGCATGGTCTGCAACAATGGCTTCGCGTCAAACAGTGTTTTCGCACGACCTTCCGCGGAATTAAGATCATTGTCAGCAATCATTTCCCGCATAAAAAACTGGGACAGCGGCATCGCATCATGCACTTGCTGCTCGAACGCATCCGCACCAAATTCGCGAATAAAGCTGTCAGGATCATGCTCAGCCGGCAAAAACAGAAACTTAATAAATTTATCGTCATTCGCATGCGGCAAGCACGCGTCCAGTGCACGCCGCGCGGCACGCCGCCCTGCACTATCGCCATCGAAGCTGAATACAACGTGATCTGTCTGGCGCAATAATTTTTGCACATGCGTTGGCGTACAAGCGGTTCCCAGTGTCGCAACCGCCTGCGGAAAACCCATTTGCGCCAGCGCAACGACATCCATATAACCTTCGGTCACCAGGACATAACCGGCATCACGAATGGCCTGACGCGCTTCAAATAAACCGTAGAGCTCGTAGCCCTTCTGAAACAGCGGCGTCTCAGGGGAGTTCAGGTATTTAGGCTCACCTTGCTCCATAATACGACCGCCAAATCCTATGACCTGTCCTTTTGTATTCCGTATAGGAAACATCACACGATCACGGAAACGGTCGTAGCGCTTGCGCCCGCCGCCTTCTTCGTCGCTTTTATCGATGACCAACCCGGCCTCAACCAGCTCCGGTGCCTGATAGTCAGCAAAAACAGAACGCAGACCATCCCATGCATCAGGTGCAAAACCCAGGGCGAAACGAGCAGCAATCTCACCGGTCAGCCCACGTTTTTTAAGATACGCAATCGCAGTTGGCGCAGAGCGTAACTGCTGCTTGTAAAATTCACTGGCCTTCGACATCACTTCTGACAATGCCAGACTTTTCGCCTGCACCTCCGCCCTTTGTGCCGGCAGCATGTGATCTTCTTCGGGAACGACCATGCCATTGCTTTGCGCTAAATCACGGATCGCATCAACAAAACTCAGGCCTGAATACTCCATCAAAAAACCGATGGAAGTGCCATGCGCGCCGCAGCCAAAGCAGTGGTAAAACTGTTTGGTCGGACTGACCGTAAAACTCGGAGATTTCTCATTATGAAAGGGGCACAAACCCATGTAGTTTGCGCCACCTTTTTTCAGCTGGACGTATTTACCCACCACGTCAACAATATCAACGCGGGCAAGTAAATCCTGAATAAAACTCTGTGGAATCAAGTCTGCTTAGGGGCTTATGAACCGCCGCAATTGACAAATACAATACAAAATTAACGACTCAAAGCTGCTTTTACCAAGCCAGATACTTTTCCCATATCCGCACGGCCGGCAAGCTTTGCTTTCAGCACATCAATCACTTTACGCATATCCTGCGGACCTGCTGCACCAGTCTCGGCAACTGCAGCGGCGACTGCAGCCTGAACTTCCTCATCCGATAAAGCTGCTGGCATATAGGTTGACAACACTGCCAATTCCGCTTTTTCGATATCAGCCAAATCCTGACGACCACCGGCCTCAAATTGCTGAATCGAGTCTTTGCGCTGCTTGATCATCTTCTCAATAATGGCGAGGATCATGCCATCGTCCAGCTCAACACGCTCGTCGACTTCTTTTTGCTTCATTGCTGCTGTCAGCAAACGGATAGTTCCCAGCTTGCCAGCTTCCTTGGCGCGCATCGCGGCTTTCATATCATCGGTGATTTGCTCTTTTAAGCTCATGACTTACCCCTGAATAACTGAATCAGATCAAAATAATAAAGCCCGCTGCGGTTGACCGGAGCGGGCATGCAATACCTGAGCAATGCAATACCGAGGGTATCTGACCAAGTCAGACACACGATCGGAATTAATACATTTTCTTAGGCAATTGCTGACTACGAATACGTTTGTAGTGACGCTTGACTGCTGCTGCCAGCTTACGCTTACGCTCTGCAGTTGGCTTCTCGTAGAACTCGCGAGCGCGCAATTCGGTCAACAGACCGGTCTTTTCGATAGTGCGCTTGAAGCGGCGCATGGCGACTTCGAACGGCTCGTTTTCTTTAAGGCGAATTGTGGTCATGTAAGTTCAAACCAATGAAAGATTTATAGAAGAACGAGATATTAGCAGGATTTTGCGAGTATGGGAAGGACGATGATTAAATCTTACGCAAAAAACTTACTCACCCCTAGCAAAAAACAACAGGAAGTCAACTCCCCAAACCGGATATTTTAAGAAAAGTGGGGGAGTATCCGACAAAAACGACCGAATGTCAGCGTCATAACTAGGGTTTTAAATATACTCCCCCCAGTATTTTTCAGGCTCCCGGGCCACGCGGACGCCCTTCGTTTCGTCTGCATCATGATGAGGATGACAACGATCAGACAGCCGTTCCGGCTGCATTGCCCGACGCCCACGCCCATTGAAAGTTATAGCCGCCCAGCCAGCCAGTGACATCGACCGCCTCGCCGATAAAGTACAGCCCCAGCACTTTGTTTGCCATCATGCTCTGCTGCGACAGCTCCCGCGTATCAACACCGCCACGAGTGACTTCGGCCTTGCGATAACCTTCAGAACCGTCAGGAGTCAGCTCCCAACGATTGATTTTTTCAGCCAGCAAACGCAGACGCTTATCCTGCATATCCGCGATTTTCAGATTGCCGTCGAATGCATGAGCGGTGAGCAAGCCATCAATCAGTCGTCCCGGTAAATATTGCGATAAATAATTGGCGAGGTTCTTTTTTGTCGTCGTTTTCGCCGCGACCAGGTCTTCTGCCAGATCGACTTCGGGTAACAGATTAATCCGGATCGGCGTACCTGTCTGCCAATAACTCGATATCTGCAAGACAGCCGGGCCTGACAAACCACGATGCGTGAACAGTAAATCTTCCCGGAACAGCGCTCTATTCTTCTTGGTGCCGGTTTCAATATCGACTTCAAGAGAAATCCCAGACAGCGGCACAAACGGCTCCCATGCAGTGGCATCGAACGTCAATGGCACCAAAGCCGGTCTAGTCTCTATGATTTTCAAGCCAAACTGACGGGCAATTTTGTGTGAAAAATCAGTGGCGCCGATTTTGGGTATCGACAGCCCGCCCGTAGCAACGACCACCTGATCCGCCATGATGCCGCCTTGCGCGGTCTGCACCACAAAACCTGCATCCGTTTTTTGCACATCGCTGACAGCACAAGACATGCGCCACTGCACCTTACCCAGATCACATTCTGCTTTCAGCATGCGGATGATGTCTTCGGCACTGTCATCGCAAAACAGCTGTCCCTTGTGCTTTTCATGCCAGGCGATGTTGTGGCGCTTCATCAGAGATAAAAAATCCTGCGGCGTGTAACGCGACAGAGCGCTTTTACAGAAATGCGGATTTTCTGATAAATAATTGGCGGGACCTGCATGCAGGTTCGTAAAATTACAGCGCCCGCCACCGGAGATACGAATTTTCTCTGCGAGCCGGCTGGCATGGTCAATTAATACGACACGTTTGCCGCGCTGCCCTGCGACTGCAGCGCACATCATGCCAGCCGCGCCGGCACCGATTACAGCAACATCAACTTGTTTATTCATGGCAGCCTCAAAAAATTCAGGCGTGATTGTAACGGAATCGTTGTCCATGACCGACTAAACAAATTTGCTGCACACCGGTACCGATGTCATGCTGCTCAGGATAAGGCACATATCAACAACATGGAACTTTGCGCTGCTTCAATAAACTGTGTGCTGCTTTTGGGTGCAGGCGGCTGATCTGCACCAGCAACGTCGCGATGCACAACATCTCTTTCCTGTTGGAATCATATTTCTGTTTCGTCGGACAAACTGTTTGAAATTCACCACAAGATTTTGCGTATATCTCAACTTATTTTTGTCATAAAAGACTTAATACTTGACTTGATTTACATCAAAAGAGATAACTGATCACAGCCTCAAGCAAACGTTTGCGCAGCGACGATAAGACAAACAAGATCATCATCGCCAAGCACACTTCTGGCTCACTTATGCACTCAATCTGATCACCGATCAACCACTACGGGGACTCTCTTCATGCCAACCTTTACTTCGAAATCTGCTCGACAAGTACAAGTCCGCAGCCTGATTGCACTGGCAATCGCGTCTGCATTTCCCATGCAGACAGCATGGGCACAGGAAGCTAAAAAAGACGATACAACCAAACTGGAAACAGTCATCGTCACCGCAAACCGCCGCGCCGAAAACATCAAGGAAGTCCCGATGGCGATTTCCGCGATTAAAGGCGAGGCGCTTGATACTTACAATGCCAGCGGTCAGGATATCCGTTTCCTTGCAGCGCGCGTTCCCAGTCTGAATATTGAATCCGATTTTGGCCGGTCTTTCCCACGTTTTTATATCCGTGGTCTGGGCAATACTGATTTCGATCTGAATGCATCGCAACCTGTCGGACTGATTTTTGATGATGTTGTGCAGGAAAGCCCTATTCTCAAAGGCTTCCCGGTCTTTGATGTCGATCAGGTCGAGATGTTACGCGGCCCGCAAGGCACGCTGTTTGGACGCAACTCACCGGCTGGCGTGCTGAAATTTGACTCGGCAAAACCAACCAACCGCTTTGAAGGATACGGCAGCCTCGGTTACGGCAATTACAATGCCGTCAATCTGGAAGGTGCCATTAATGTGCCACTGAGCAAAGAATGGGCGATGCGTTTTTCCGGTCAGGCGCAAAGCCGCGATGACCGCGTGACCAATCCACGTTCTACTGGTGAAAAAAATCTGGAAGGTTACCGCGACAATGCTGCGCGCCTGCAGTTCTCTTACAAAACATCTGACTTCAGCGCTCTGATGAATTTCCATGGTCGCGACATGTCTGGTAACGCGACCTTATTCCGCGCCAATATCATCCAGAAAGGCACGAATAATCTTGTACCTGGCTTCGATTACGGCACCTACCCTACCGATGGTCTGAATACGCAAACACTGACCTCTTCCGGTGCCAGCCTGCGTCTGCGCTGGGATTTACCGGGAATGAGCGTTCACTCCATCACGGCGTACGATAAAGCAAAATTTTATAGCCGTGCTGACGTTGACGGCGGTTACAGCGCCGGAGCGACTTCCGGCCCGGGATTTATTCCGTTCGCATCAGAAACTGCCGATGGCCTGCCGAATCTGAAGCAGGTCACCCAGGAAGTGCGCGTTGAGTCCAATACCAAAGATCCGCTGCAATGGATCACAGGTCTGTATTACTTCAGTGAAGACCTGCAGGTCGACAGCTTTAACTTTGATTCCATGAGCGCAGGCAATCCACAAAATGGCTATGCCGTGCAGCATCAGAATGCTAAATCATGGGCTGCATTCGGCACACTGAATTACGCAGTTAACGACAAACTGAAGCTGCGTGGCGGTGTACGCTACACCAGCGATAAAAAAGATTTTGACGCACAGAGAACGCAGACACCATTTGGCGGGAAAAATACCGACTTCTTGCAAGCGCATCCTTCCTCCACGAACGTCAGCTGGGATCTGGGTGCCAATTACACCCTGGATAAAGAAACATCCCTGTTTGCGCGTGCAGCAACCGGTTATCGCGCCCCTAGTGTTCAAGGCAGGGTTCTTTTCGGCGACTCGATTTCCGTTGCTCAGTCAGAAAAAACGCTGTCGTTTGAAGCGGGTATCAAAAAAGATATTCTGGATAACACAGCTCGCGTAAGTGCCACAGTATTTCATTACACCGCGAAGGATTTGCAGCTCACCGCAGGTAGCGGCAGTGTGAATCAGAACAAACTGGTTAACGCAGATAAAGCCGTTGGTCAGGGTTTTGAGCTGGACTTACAAGCAAACTTGAACCGCAACTGGAAAACGACAGTTGGCGTGAGTTATAACGATACTGAGATCAAGGATGACAAACTGTTCGTTGCCCCATGCGGTAACGGTTGCACAGTAACTAATCCGAAAGGCCCTGTCGCAGGAACCGTTTTAATCGGCGGCAACCCGTTGCCACGCGCACCTAAATGGGTAGGTAATTTCTCGTTGAAATATTCGACACAAATCGGTGCCGGTACTTTGTACGCTAATACAGACTGGGCTTACAAAGACAGCTACAACATGTTCCTGTACGAAGCAAAAGAGTACAAAGCAAAGTCGATGTTGGAAGGTGGTCTGCGCGTAGGTTACGTCTGGGCCGATGGCAAATATGAGCTCGCTGCATATGGCCGTAACATCACCAATAAGCAACAGGTCATCGCCGCCATCGACTTCAACAATCTGACAGGTATCGTGAACGAACCACGCAGCTATGGCGTGCAGTTCAAAGCAAACTTCTGATACACCGTCGTACATAAAAAACGCCGGATTCATCGTCCGGCGTTTTTTTTATCCGTATCACCGACAGACTATTCTGCCGTCTGCGGCAATCATGTTGTCGACAGTTATCCAGGCAAGCGCTGGTGGATCAGGCGAGAGACCAACACACAATGCTCGACCTGTGCTGCAATATTCACCGGAACAGGAATCTCATCATTGAGCACACGCTGTATCCATATTGCGGTAGTCGTGGTATCCAATTGTTCCGGAATGTTCTCAATCTCGCCGACAATCACAGACTGAGTATGAGCCAAGGTCGTCGTCTCACCTTCGTGTATCCAGTCTATCTGCTGCGCACGACCGGTACTGGCTACCGTCTCTCCTTCGGTACCGCGCATTAAAAACGCGTCGCCCGCATGATGTGGCGCGCGCTGACTAAAGTAATGCTGCAACATTTGCTGATATTCCGGATGGGTGTACGAAGTCAGACGCAAAGCCGGTGTTGTGAATGGTTGCAGTAGCTTCACCAAAGTATGAGTGGAATTACGGACACCGAGTATTTTTCTCAAAGCCAGTAAACGTGCAAGGGCCGGAGATAGCAATTCTATGGAAATAAATGCTGGTCGCGATAAAGCTATTTCACGGCTGATGTCGGCGGCATTACTGCAAACTGGAAAATGCAGAGCAGAAAAAATTTCGGCAGTCGTCACGCGACCAGGGTCATGACTAACGCCATGCACCAGCACAGGTATGCCACGACGGGCCAACAAGATTGCCAGTAACGGTGTCAGATTCGGTTTTTTGCGTGCGCCGTTGTAACTCGGTATCAGCACCGGAACGAAGCTGTTGCTGGCAGGCGCCTCCAGCTCCAGCATAAACGGACGGGCTGCACGTAAAAAGCCGGCGATCTCATCGATCGACTCGCCCTTAATCCGCATCGCCAGCAAAATCGCTCCCAGCTCAAGGTCGCTGACACGACCGTCCAGCATCGCAGTGTATAAGGTCGCAGCATCTTCGGATGACATGCTGCGTGCACCATCTTTGCCGCGGCCAATTTCCTTGATGAATCTGGCACACGGAAACGCCACTGCGGAGGTTGTCGTCAGGTTGTCGGTCATCAGTTTATTTATCCAGAATGGCTAATATGGTTTCCCATTCATGCGGAGTCACTGGCGTGATCGATAAACGGCTACCTTTTTGCAGCACCAGCATACTCTCTAACTCAGGTACTGATCTCAACTCTGTCAGGCTTAATAAACGCGTTTTCCTCAAGGCTTTTATATCGACCATCATCCAACGGGGATTTTCTCTGCTTGCTTTCGGATCGTAATACTTACTCTCTTCGTCGAACTGAGTATGGTCAGGGTAAGCGGTACTGCTGACCTCAGCGATTCCGGCAATACCGGGCTGAGCGCAACTTGAATGATAGAACAGTACGCCGTCACCAATCCGCATAGCGTCGCGCATAAAATTCCGCGCCTGATAATTCCTAACACCAAACCACGGCACGCTCTTCATTTTCAGCACATCATCGATACTGATCTCATCAGGTTCTGACTTCATTAGCCAATAATTCATCGTCGTTTGAGTGAAAGAGAAAAGTAAATTGTCGCACATTCAGACGCGCCAAATAAAAAACGACTGTCAGAAATGACAGTCGTTTCAGAATGAGTCCCCACCGATGCCGCTATGCCGGCATCCTGAACCTAGCGGTTCAAGTTGGCCGCAGTTAGTTCAATTTCGGGTTCATCGAACTAGCGACGCTCACACCTATCGAACAATATCCCACAGCCTATGCACATAAATGGTTCAAGGAATATATGGCATTGGCGAACACGGCAGGGAACTGAAGTTTACTCCCAAATGTGACTGAAGCGAGAACTATTTTGAATAATTTTGATTAAATTAAACAATAATCCTGAAATTCAAAATAGGTTTTCTTGCGGAGTCAGTGCATGGTCCATTATCTCGTGCATCTGCGCCATTTTTTGCTTCACCTCTGACAAAGATAAGCCAGATAAAGGACCTTCCGGAGATTTGGTCGCCAGCAACTCGGTCGTCATACCGAGAGCTGCCATCACTGCGATCCTGTCGGTTCCTTTGACGCGGGAAGAATCGCGAATCGCGCACATCTTTGCGTCGAGATAAGCAGCCGCTTCCCGCAATGCGCGGTCTTCACCTTCTTTGCATGATAATTTATAAGCTTGTCCCATGATGGTGACATCGACCTGGATCACTTTTTTATCACTCATACTGACACCTCTTCGTCTTTAAGGACTTCGGCAGGTAATTGCATCAGTAAAGCAGTAATCCGTTCGTGCGCTTGTTGCATACGTTCCTTCGCATCCTGATTTTGCGTTGTCAACGCGGTTACTTCATTACGTAAAGCAGCATTTTCCACACGCAAGGCATGAGTGAGCTCTGCGAGCTTAGCCACTTTTTCAGCAAGCAATTCGAAATCGGAAATCATCATATGTCTATGTATTTTGGGGCGCAACAAACCTGATTTCTTATTATACGAGCAAACCCCCGGCACTGACATCTTGATCTGCGGTCAAAGCAATAAATTGCGTGTATGGGTGGATTATTCCGTATCGGGATACATCTTCTAAAACGGGTGTCACTCTACGTATCGTCAAAGAAATCAGTATGCGGCCAGGCATTTTAGGCGCTGAATTATACAAATTGGCGCTGAGCGTCACACTTTTTTTGAAAATAGGTTATTATTTGTCGCATAGCTGACCACGCTTGGTTCTTCATTGGCATATTCAAGGTGTGAATAAATTCCCGCTATTGAAATTAAGCAAATCGCCGCCAGATCCAACCTCTGAATACGGCGAGTTCCCAACTGCCCGACCGATATTCTGTGGCGCTGTTACCCCTTAATTTTTTCCCTCTCGATGAGGATTCCATGAGCGAAAACATCAAATACGTAAGCGATGCTTCTTTTGAAGCTGATGTATTAAAATCTGACAAACCCGTGCTGGTCGATTTCTGGGCTGAATGGTGTGGTCCATGCAAAATGATCGCGCCGATTCTGGAAGAAGTTGCCAAAGAATACGATGGTAAAATTATTGTCGCAAAAATGGATGTTGATGCTAACCAAGCAGTTCCTGCTCAATTTGGTATCCGCGGCATCCCGACACTGATACTGTTTAAAAACGGTTCAGTTACGGCACAAAAAGTCGGCGCACTTGCAAAAGGTCAGCTGATTTCTTTTATCGATAGCAATATCTGATCATTTGCTCCGCCTGTTGCGCTGGATGCTTTTTCTGATGGTGTACAATCCTGTGAAATTGAATTCCGGCGCATCATGCGTCATGAGCACACCGTACACATACATAAAGAATACTTAACAGGTCGCTGACCTCAAGAGACAAATAACGATTCTGTTTATTCCGCAGTTCCTCTGTTCACTCCCCCACCTCATATTCCCGTCCCGGGACACTCACCATGCATCTATCTGAATTAAAAGCCCTACACGTATCCGCATTACTGGAAATGGCGATCGGGCTTGATATTGACAACGCTGCGCGTATGCGCAAACAAGAATTGATGTTTGCGATTTTGAAAAAACGTGCAAAAGCAGGCGAACAAATTTTTGGCGATGGCGCACTTGAAGTATTACCTGATGGTTTTGGCTTCCTGCGCTCTCCCGACGCCAGCTACATGGCATCGACAGATGACATCTATATTTCTCCTTCGCAAATCCGCCGTTTCAATTTGCATACCGGTGACTCGATTGAGGGGGAAGTACGTACTCCTAAGGATGGCGAGCGCTATTTCGCACTGGTGAAAGTAGACAAGGTTAACGGCGAATCACCGGAAGCATCCAAACACCGTATTCTGTTTGAAAATCTGACACCTCTGCACCCGAACAAAGTGCTGACGCTGGAACGCGAAATGCGCGGCGAAGAGAATACGACAGGCCGGATTATCGACATGATTTCCCCTATCGGACGTGGTCAGCGCGGCTTGCTGGTCGCCTCTCCGAAATCGGGTAAATCCGTGATGCTGCAGCATATCGCGCATGCCATCACAACCAATCATCCGGATGTAACATTAATCGTTTTACTGATCGATGAACGCCCTGAAGAAGTGACCGAGATGCAGCGTTCCGTGCGTGGTGAAGTCGTCGCCTCCACTTTCGACGAACCTGCAACACGCCACGTTCAGGTTGCTGAAATGGTACTGGAAAAAGCCAAGCGTTTAGTCGAAATGAAAAAAGACGTGGTCATTCTGCTCGACTCGATCACCCGTCTGGCGCGTGCCTACAATACCGTTATTCCGGCATCCGGCAAGGTGCTGACAGGCGGTGTCGATGCTAATGCATTGCAGCGCCCAAAACGCTTCTTCGGTGCAGCACGTAATGTCGAAGAAGGCGGCTCGTTAACGATTATCGCCACGGCGCTGATTGAGACTGGCAGCCGTATGGACGACGTGATCTACGAGGAATTCAAAGGCACGGGTAACATGGAAGTACATCTGGAACGTCGCCTGGCGGAAAAACGCGTTTATCCGGCAATTAACCTGAATAAATCTGGCACACGTCGCGAAGAATTACTGATCAAACCAGATCAGCTCCAGAAAATCTGGATTCTGCGTAAGTTGCTGTATTCGATGGATGAAATCGAAGCGATGGAATTCATTCTCGATAAAATGAAAGCCACCAAAAATAATGCGGAGTTTTTTGAAATGATGCGTCGTGGTGGTTAAGTACGTCCATAGTTGATGGATGTGCTAAAAAAAGCTGTCAATGAAAATTGTCAGCTTTTTTAACGCCTTGCAGTTACGCTTCTGACGCACATCTCCAAAATAAAAAAAGCTTCCTGAATTACATCAGGAAGCCTTCTTCTTTAAGCGAACAATTTACTGTGAGATAGCTTTCACTTCCCAACCACCACCAACCGCTTTATACAGGCTGACCACTGCGCTGAGATGGGCACGCTGAGTATCGATCAACGCAGTTTCAACCGCAGCCAGATCACGTTGCGCATTCAACACTTCGAGGTAGCTACTGTAACCATTTTTATAGCGTAACTCCGCCAGTCGCTGACTGTCTTTCAATGCCTTAACGCGCTTTTGGTTCGCCCGATAAATCTGCTCATTTGATTCAGCACTGCTCAACGCATCATGCACGTCGCGGAAAGCCCCTTGCACCGCTTGCACATACTGCGCAGTCGCCTGCGTTTTGCGAGCTTCAGCGCCAGATACCACGGCACCAATTGCTCCGGCACGGAATACCGGCTGAACCAGATTGGCGCCGAGATTCCATAACAAAGAGGTAGGATCAACCAGATCTTTGAACACACGCGACTCGTAGCCTATGCCTGTCGTCAACTTAAGACTGGGAAAATACGCTGCCTTCGCCTGACCGATATCAGCATTCGCAGCAATCAGCGTTTGTTCCGCCGCCAGAATATCAGGACGACGATTCAATACATCGGAGGGTAAATCTGCAGGCAGACTCAGATGTTGGTACAACGCCTGAATATCCTTACCGCGTGCAATCACTGGCTGGGCGACGGCAGCCGGACTGCGGCCCAGCAACACGGCAATGGCTGACTCAAGATTAGAAACAGCCAGCTTCGCTTGCGATACGCTGACTTCTGCTGCAGCAGCTTCAGATTCCGCCTGATGAAGATCAAGCTCTCCAGTCGCACCAGATGCAAATCGCTTCTGTTGCAGACGCAGATTTTCTACGCGTGTCTGATAAGTTGACTGAGCTAACGCCAGTTGTGCATCAGCGGCACGCAGCGCGAAATAACTCTGTGCAAGATTGCTGAACAAACTGGTTTGTACCGTCGTGCGGTTGTATTCCTGTGCAAATAAGCGGGCTTTCGCCGCTTCATCCGCGCGCGACAATTTCCCCCAGAAATCGACTTCATACGAAGCCGTCAGCCCAAGCTGAAAATCCTTACTGACAGGATTTGCACCGCTGGCCAACTTACCTGCATTCTCACTGGTGCGGACTTTAGAGCCACTCAGTGTCGCATCCACGCTGGGATAACGGTTAGATTTTGCACCAACAGCAAGGGCACGTGCTTCTTCTATGCGCCCTGCTGCCAGCAGCAAATCCTGATTATTTTTTGCCGCTTCCTGTATCAGTTCAAGCAGGACAGGGTCACGGAATGTGCTCCACCATTCAACAAAATCCGTTTTCGTCGTCGCTCCAGATACTGCCAGCTTAGCAGGAACATCAAGCTGAGGACGTTGATAATCTGGTCCTACCGATGCACATCCTGCCAACACCAGACTGGCAACGATCGTGCTCAGGGCAAATTGTGTTTTCAACATAATTATTCCTTCCCTTCTGCTTTTTGTTCTTTAATCAGCTGCCCCAGAGGGATGTGATCCGGATGATGGAAGTCTTCAGGGTATGTTTTAAAGCGTTTATCGTTAATCAGCTTAAAGAACAAAGGCACAAAAAAGATCGCGAGGAAAGTCGCTGCGAGCATGCCACCCAGAACGCCGGTTCCCAGGGATTGACGTGCCGCAGCACCCGCACCATGCGAGAAGGCGAGTGGTACCACCCCCAGAATAAATGCCAGCGAAGTCATCAGAATCGGGCGGAAACGCAGACGCGCCGCCTCCACTGCCGCGGCAACCGGCGCATAACCTTCATGCACTTTCATCACCGCGAACTCCACAATCAGAATCGCATTTTTTGCTGACAAGCCGAGCAAGGTGACCAAACCGATCTGGAAGTACACGTCGTTGTTGAAGTGACGCAGATATACCGCCAGCAGCGCACCAAAGATACCGAAAGGCATCGCCAGCAGTACAGAAAATGGTAACGACCATTTTTCATACTGTGCTGCCAAAATCAGGAAAATCATCAGAACACCCGCACCCAATGCCAGACCCGCGGCATTGCTGCTGCGTTTTTCCTGGAATGACGCACCGCCCCAGTCATACACGATATCGGCTGGCAACACATTTTTCGCTGCGCGCTCCATCGCTGCAATCGCCTGACCGGAACTGAAGCCTGGTTTAGCATCTCCCATGAGTTTAATCGCGGGCAAGGCATTGAAACGTTCCACAGAGTCAGGCCCTGTGATGAACTTGATCGTAGTGAACGCCCGGATAGGTACCATCTGACCATTGGCAGAGCGTACATACATCGCACCGATATCATCCGGTTTCGCGCGGAACTGGCCTTCAGCCTGCAACTGCACGGTGTAGATACGACCGTTTTTATTGAAGTCGTTAACGTAGTAACTACCCATCGTAGCTGCCAGCGTATTGTAGATATCTGCTAACGCGACTCCCATCGATTTGGCTTTTTCATTATCCACGTCGACATACAATTGCGGTGAATTGGCTTGCCACAATGTTTTTACCCCGGCCAGCTCTGGCTGCTTATTCGCTTCTGCAATCAGCAAAGGCAAAATCTGTGCGAGACGTTTAACCCCCCCCTCACCCGCATTCTGCAGATAAAACTCAAAGCCACCGGTCTGACCTAAGCCCTGAATCGCTGGCGGAGCAAAAAACAAAGGTAAGCCTTCTTTAATGCGACCAGTTTTCATATAGCTTTCACCAACCAGCTGTTGCGCTGATTTACTGCGTTCTTCCCATGGTTTTAAAGGGAAGAACATCGTCGCAGAGGAAGATTTCAAACCACCGCCACCGAGGAAGTCCAGCCCCACCAACGCAAAGGTTGTGTCGATCTCCGGATTGGTTTTCATCACCGATTCAACCTGTTTGACAACAGCATCAGTGCGGTCAAGAGAAGCACCATCAGGCAAAATGGTCGCGCCCAGGAAATAGCCCTGATCCTCATCAGGCACCAGCCCACCGGGCACGGTCTTCCACAGTACTCCTGTCAACGCCACCATACCCGTTACCAGACAAACGCCCAATAGAGCCCTCTTGAGGAAAAAGCTGACGCCGTTGGTGTAGTGTTTTGTAAAACGCAGGAAAGCCGCGTTAAACCAGAGAAAAAACGGATGATGATTTTCTGTTCCTGGCTTGAGGAAAAGTGCACACAAAGCCGGTGTCAGAGTCAACGCAACGATACCGGATAACACCACCGCGATAGAAATCGTGACCGAGAACTGACGATATAATTCACCTGCAAGACCACCAAGGAAAGCAATCGGACCAAACGCAGCGACCAGCACCAGTACAATCGCAATCACCGGTCCCGTTACCTCATGCATTGCTTCAATCGCCGCATCTTTCGGGGTCATTCCTTCTTCGTTAATCAAGCGCTCAACGTTTTCCAATACCACGATCGCATCATCCACCACGATACCGATCGCCAGCACCATACCGAATAAGGTCAGTGTATTAATGCTGTACCCCAGCAGATGCAAACCTGCCATCGTACCAATCAGAGAGACAGGAACCGCCAGCGTAGGAATGATGGTTGCCCGCCAGCTTTGCAAGAACAGATAAACCACAATAAACACCAGTACCATCGCTTCTGCCAGCGTTTTCAACACTTCGGCAATCGACTCAGTCACGAAAGGTGTCGTATCGTAAGGCGTTGCGTAGCTCATTCCCTCCGGGAATTTTGCCTTCAGCTCTTGCAAGGTTTTCTCAACAGCCTTACGTGTTTCCAGCGCATTTGCGCCGGTCTGTAAAAATACGCCGATATTGGCGGACGGATGTCCGTTAATACGGCCATACAGGTTGTAATCTTTCGATCCCAGTTCCACCCGTGCCACATCTTTAATGCGGATAGTTCCACCGTTTTTATCCGTCTTCACGATAATATTGGCAAACTGTTCGGGCTCCAGCAAGCGCCCTTTGGCAGTCACTGTCATGGTCAGCTCTTCGGTATTATTCGGTGTCGCACCGATCTTACCTGCCGCATACTGCGCATTCTGCTCGTTCACCGCATTTGATATATCGGCTACGGTAACACCCAGTTGCGCCATACGATCAGGGCGCATCCAGATCCGCATCGCATAATCTTTCGCACCAAAAATCTGTACGTTTGTCGTTCCCGGAATCCGCTTGATCGCATCCAGTACATTCTGGGTCGCGTAATTCGACAAATACAATGCATCGTAGCGATTATCAGGTGAATACAAAGCGGCAACCACCAGGAAATTCGACGAACTCTTAGAGACTGTCACACCCTGGCGACGGACTTCCTGTGGCAACTTAGCATCAGCCTGCCGTACGCGGTTATTCACGTTCACTGCAGCAATATCGAGATTCGTCCCCACTTCAAATGTCACGTTAATTGATACGCGACCGTCAGCAGATGAAACAGAATCCATATACAACATGTGTTCAACACCATTGATCTGCTCTTCAATCGGTGCTGCGACGGTGCGCTCAATCACTTCGGCTGAAGCGCCGGGATAGATCGCCGTCACATTGACTACCGGCGGAGAAATTTCCGGGTAGCGCGAAATTGGCAGGACGCGTAATGCGGCCAGACCTGCCAGCACGATAATCAGCGAGACGACAGTCGCGAAAATCGGCCGGTTAATAAAAAATTTAGAGAACATGAATGATTCCTTGTCGCCCGTTTCTCATAGAAGCGGGATGTTCATAAAGAAAGGAGTGCCATTAATAATCAGCGCTGCAACTCACTAGCTTATCGGTACTGTTACCTGGTGCCGGTTGCGGAAGCTGCGGAAGCGGAAACCGCTTCTTTTGCAGGCGCCTGAGCGGCAACCGGCGCTGATGCAGCATTTGCTGCCTGCGCGGAAACGGCGACCGGCTTCACTGTCATACCAGGATCATGTGCCTTGATCACGCCATCAACCATCACGCGTTCGCCGGCTTTGAGTCCTTTGGTTACGATCCATTCTCCGTGCGACCAGCCTTCAAGTTCAACCGGACGTGGTGCCAGTTTGTTATCCGGAGTCACAACGAAAACCATCTTGCCCATAGGACCATCAATAATCGCACGTTGCGGTACCGCCAGCGCGCCTAAGCGCTTCGCACCCGATAACATGACACGGACAAACTGTCCCGGACGCAGAGTACCGTCAGAATTGGCCACTTGCGCACGCGCGTCAAAGCCACCGCTGGCAGCATTAATGCGTTCACTGACAAAATTCATTTTGCCGGTCGTCGGGTACGTACTACCGTCGGCCAGTTTCAATTTCACGTCAAAACCTATGCTGCCATTCTTACCGGCTTTTCCTGGTACAGCGACCTTGCCATTCGATACTTCTTTGGAGATTTTCAGGTAATCCGACTCAGGGATACTGAAGTTCACATACAAAGTATCTGTCTGCACTATGGTCGTTAACAAACTGTCGGCACTGGTAATGAGACTACCATTCGATTTCGCCGCCATACCGGTCACACCATCTATCGGCGCCACTACTTTGGTATAACTCAAATTCAGCTTTGCTTCATTTGCCTGTGCCCGCGCTTGTTTATAACTGGCTTCCGCCGTTTCCAGCGTCGACTTGGCATCATCAAATTCTTTCTGACTGATCGCTTTTTCAGCAGCGAGAGGAGCCAGACGCGCATATTCACGTTTTGCCTGATTCAACTTTGCTTCTGCAACGCCGGCGGCAGCTTCAGCAGAAGCGAGTTGCGTCTGATAATTAGCCGGATCGATCTGAAATAAGACGGTACCCGCTTTTACACGGGAGCCTTCTTCATATAAACGATTTTCCAGAATACCCGGAACACGCGCCCGGATCTCTGTTTCTTTCGAGCCCGCAGTCTGCCCAACATATTCAAAATCAACCGACAGATCACGGCTTTCCAGCGTGACAACATTAACCTCTGGCGGAGGCATATTACCTGGACCTGCATTTTGTCCGCCTTGTTTACCACAGGCAGTCAGCACCATTAAAGACAAAGTGATCACCAGCGCGCTGGCGGCACGGCGAGAAAATAATTGCGATATCTGGGATGACAGGGTTGTGGACCGGGACGAAGAGATACCTGAAGAGTACATAGAAATTCTTTCTTATTGATGAAAGGACGGTGTGGTATTATATACATACACGAATGTTTGTAAATAAATTTATGAAATGACTATCAGATTAGCAAGGGATATTCAGATAACGATGACATTTTGATTACGAATAGTTAAATCATTGGCATTCACGATGACTCTTGCTTAACTGTGGTGCGAACTTAGGTACTCTTATTATCATCCAGACAGCGTTCATCCTGCTGTAACAAACTATGGAGTTTTAGTAAAAGAAGTGTACTACCGCAAACTTCGTTTAAATAGAGTCATTCTGGTATTGCGATATTTGTTTACCCCTCTTAAGATGCCGACCAAACGCGAGAGAGAAAAACGTATCAGCAAAGTGATATCAGCGCTTCGGGTTGCCTTCGTAACTCAAAGACATGCACTTGGTAAGCAGTAAGGAAAATCATGGCAAGAAAGACGAAAGAAGAAGCTCAGGAAACCTATACGGCACTGTTAGATGCTGCGGAAGATGTCTTCTCCACCAAAGGCGTCACCAACACAACGCTGAATGATGTTGCATGTGCAGCAGGAATGACGCGTGGCGCGATTTATTGGCACTTCAAAGATAAAAACGCGCTGTTCCAGGCCATGTGCGACCGCGCTTTCCTGCCGATGGAAGCTTTATTAAACGAAATCAGTGATGCGCCCCAGAAAGATCCGATTGCAGCGTTGCGACAGCTGAACGTACATTTTCTGAAACTCGTTTCCAGCGACCCCCGTCAGCGTAAGGTATTCGAGATTATTTTTCATCGCAGTGAGCGTAATGCTGAACTTCCTTACTTCGAAACTGAAAAAGAAAAGCGCACCGAATGCCTGAATAAAGTACAGATCATTATCAACAACGCTGTGGCTTCCGGCCAGTTACCAGCAGAAACCGATACATGGATTGCGATGCATGCGAATCACAGCTTTCTGGTCGGACTCATCAGTGAATGGCTGGAAGACACCGATGCCTATTGTATCAATACACATGCAGAAGATATGGTGGATATGTTTTTAAGCGGCCTGCTGACACGCCCGCCACTCAAAAAAAATCGTGCGACAACCTGAGCGCAGGACAACTCAAGACACATCCGCTACCAGCTTGCTCAGGCTGGCAACTTCAGGTCAAACTTCACTGCTAACATCCTCAGCGTGAAAGTGCTGATGATGCCGGCAAACAAAGCGGCGGCATCGTTGAACTGAAAGTATGTCATCCCCAGATAAACCCAGCAGCCTGTGAAAGCACAGGTGGCATACAACTGACCACGCCGGAATACCATGGGAATCTCGTTACAGAGTACGTCCCGCAGCACGCCACCAAAGATACCGGTGATCACTCCCATCATGGCGCAGACAAAAGCCGGCATATTCAATTCCAGTGCCAGCGAGGTACCTGTTACACTGAATAATCCCAGCCCCAGAGCATCGGCCCACTCAATCACACTTTCAGTCACAGCATGGCGCAAATGACGGAATAAAGGTGTCGCGATCAAAGCCAGCAGGAAAATCAATATAGGATATTCCTGATTTTCGACCCAAAATAACGGCCGGCGATCAAGTAATAAATCACGCAGGGTTCCACCTCCAAATGCGGTAATGAAGGCTACTGTGAATACGCCGACAGGATCCATACGCTTACGCCTGGCCTCTATAAATCCGGAACAGGCAAAAGCCACGACGCCAGCCACTTCAATCGTGTGCAACATTGCGTTCATCCCTGCATAGCTTGCCGCCATATTTTTTCTCATGTCATTCAATAATGCTGAATTTTAACTGCTGTCTCCGTACATCGAAACTAAAACAGCCTGATCATCCGGATCAATACAATGCAGAAATCTGCAAACAGTATCTGAATGTGTCATCGGGCAAACATTGTGAAACAAGCCGTGTGGCATCAATTACCAATCCTATTGTATAATCGCGGGCTTGGTATTTTGCACGCGCAAGATCCATGATTACTTTAACTCTGGCAAGTGATACGCAATCGGGTCAAGAAGCAAGCCGACCGACGAAGTGCTTATTGGCTACCAAACTTTATATTGAGGCAAGCATGAAAGAAGGCATCCACCCAAACTATCGTGAAGTGTTGTTCCACGACGTTTCTAACGATTTCAAATTCATCACACGTTCAACTATCAGCACTAAAGATACTGCTGAATTTGAAGGCAAAGAATACCCACTGGTGAAAATTGAGGTTTCCGCAGAATCCCATCCGTTCTACACTGGTAAGCATAAAATCGTTGATACAGCTGGTCGCGTTGACAAATTCCGTAAAAAGTTCGGCAGCGTTGGTTCCAAGACTTCTGTTGCTAACTAATTCGTGCAATGATTTAAATAAAAAAGGCAGCTCAGGCTGCCTTTTTTACTTCTTCTTTCCTTACAATAAGCACGCTTTCCACCCACACTTAAAGCTATGAAGCCAGTTCGTCTTCCTGCCTCTGCCACAATTGCCCTTCCCCGCTGGGGAATCCTGGCACTCTGTTTGCTCTATATCCTGCCAGGCCTGATTGGACGAGACCCCTGGAAAGGCGATGATGCGACAAGTTTCGGCATCATGTGGACAATGGCACAGGGCACGCTTTCCGACTGGTTGTGGCCACACATTGTTGGGTTACCCATGGCAGAAAAAGGACCGTTAGCGTTCTGGCTGGGCGCCATCTGCATCAAATTGTTCGGCGGTATTCTTGGCGACCCGATGGCAGCGCGGCTATCAACCGGTTTTTTCTTTTTACTAGGATCAGTTTCGGTCTGGTATGCAACCTATCTGCTTGGGCGCCGAGCAGAAGCCCAACCACTCAAACTCGCTTTTGGCGGTCAACCCGACCCTAAAGATTTCGGGCGGACACTTGCAGACGGTGCTTTACTGATCTACCTGGGATGTCTTGGTTTGCTGGTACGCAGCCATGAAACCGGTGCTGAAACATTGCAAATTTCACTGGTGGCATTCACTCTGTATGTTTGCGTCCGCCTGCTCGATAAGCCGAAAATTTCTCTCAGTGCACAACTGGGACTAGGCCTCGGTCTGCTTGTCCTGACAAAAGGATGGGTACTGCCTGCGACCCTATTTCTGGTATTGATCGCATTGTGTGTCTATCGTCAACAAGCTCAGCATATCAAGTTTATTTTTTTGGGGTTACCTGTTGCCTTAATTCCGGTGGCAATTTGGCTGCTCGCAATAAAAATCAACCATCCCTACGACAGCAGCCCAATCCCCGCCTGGATGTTGTGGAATTACCGCCAGATTAATTGGCCCAGCCTCGACAGTATCAGTTACTTTTTCAAATACAGCATCTGGTTTGCGTGGCCGGCCTGGCCTTTTGCTGCATGGGCTATTTATGCATGGCGCAGACAAGAAAGGGCGTTACATATAGCGCTACCCTCAGCATTCCTGATTGGATTTATCGTTCTGGCCTTGATGAGTCAAAACTCAGAAGAAAGCTTATTATTACCTCTGCTGCCACCGATAGCGATTCTCGCTGCATTCGGCCTGCCTACAATGAAACGCAGTGCCATCAACGCCGTAGACTGGTTTGCCGTGACAGTGCTCACCGGTACTGCCGGCTTCATCTGGCTGGGCTGGATAGCAGAACAAACCGGCTTTCCTGAAAAGTTGGGCGAGAAAATTCTGAGACTCGCACCCGGCTTTGAAGCCAGCTTCAATCCATTCGTATTTGCACTTGCATCGATTGCAACGCTTGCGTGGTTTTTGCTTGTTTACTGGCGTATTTCGCGGCAACCATCGGTTCTCTGGCGAGCGGTTGTGCTGTCAAGCGGCGGGCTTATTTTATGCTGGCTATTACTGCTGACATTATGGCTGCCCTGGATAAATCACAGGATAACTTATGCCAGTGTTGCAGAAGATCTTGCCCAGCAACTACCAAACAAATCATACTGTATTGATGGGTATATAGGCCCCTCGCAGAGAAGCGCTTTTGCTTATTTCGGAAAAATTCAATTTGCCGGATTTTCAGATCACGACTGTGGTTATCTGATGATTCAGAATAGCCGAAAACAATCTGCCTCAGCCGTCATGCCCGCCCATCTTGATCCGGAACAATGGGAATCTGTCTGGAAAGGACACAGGGCTGCCGACAAAGATGAATTATTTATATTGTATCGTCGTAAATTGCAGTAATTGCAGAAATGCGTATATCGGGTCTGTGACGACCCGATATGATTGAGATGACGCAGCGTCAATCACGGAAGACTTAACCAGAGATTCACAAGGAAAGGTTCAAGTTAGAATCTGAGAAATGCGGTAGACAAAAGAATCAGAACATAAACATACTCCGATCAATACCATCCCTGCAATAAGCCTTTCGTGAGACTGTGTGACTCTGCGATACCCTTGAAGCTCACATCAGCCTCTAAAAACCCGAGGTAAAGAATACCCCTCTCTGTTGCACCTCGTTTATACAAGTTTGCAGCGCAGCGGGATTGCCGATGATAATCTCGGATGGTCATGAATAGATTGAAGCATTACAAAACAAAAAACCCGCGTTCTCATAGTGAGTAACACGGGTCATTGGACTACTTTGTACTGCTTTAAACAAGCTTTTGGTGCGAGAGCCGGAATCGAAAATCTAATATAAGTTATTGATATTAAATGAATTATTTTTCATTAAAAATATAAGTACCAACAAATGTACCAACAAAAATTTAACTGCACCTGTTTGTTATGAATTTACAACATAAAATCAGTTCATCGTTTTAATTACTCGTCCGAGCGTTAAAGCGGATCAGCTTACTTATGAAAAGTCCATCTCAAGAATGATGGGTTCATTTTTACAACGTTGCAAAGTGCGCAAATTATCAATCATTTTCTGTGCGTACTATCTGCGTACCTTCGAAAGGTCGCAGATCCCTGCAAAAAAATTAGCTTCGTAGGTGCGGTAGTTCTTCGTTGGTGTCATTCGCACCACTTATGCCTTAGCCGACGGGGAGCAATGTACTTGGAATTTAGGTACCGTATTCAATTTTCACATTCACATTTCTTCTATATTCAGAATTACACAAGCCGAGCAGTTGTTGGGTCGTACGCGTATCAGTAAACGAACCAACTTTAATACGCTGAACCGCTTTATAAATAATATGTAGAGATACCAAAAAACTACTTTAATTCATGTGTACACATTGGAAATGTCTAGCTATCTATGAGTTGAGGAGTATTCGTTTCAAGCGAGTGTCTACCTGTTCCAAACTAAGTAGATTAAGTAATCTTTTTTTATTGCTTAGCCGAAAAAATTGCCTGCGCTATTAGTACATATATCAAAAATACTATCCCACAGGTTACTACGTATCCAGTTTGTGATGTGGTCAATATCGCGAAAAACAGGTTGATAAACAAAGCAACTATAAAGAAAACAAATGACAGAATACGCACGTTTACGCCTATTCGCGCTTCACTAAAGGTTATTCCAATCGCGCCAGTAAGCGTAGAAGCAAGAAAGATAAATGCACCAATTCCAATCGCTCCCTTCATCGTATTGCTGTCAAGGGCGACTAAGCCATAGGTCAGTAACGCTCCAATTATTAAGGCAATCAAACAATTTAGCGAATTAATTTTCATTATTATTGCCCCCTGGTATAAACAGCGGTGGAGCCAGCGCAACTAGTCTAAGAACATCTGGCAAATTCTCTGCTGTTTGCCACTTACTCATACCTGGACGCCAAACATAACTATCCTTTGTAACCTTATTCTCGTTAATCAGGCGAGATAATTCTGGCGCCGAAAAAGGACCAGCGGTTTTTCCATCCAAGATGACATGGTAGTGATGCTGAGTCTCAAGTTGAGCAGTCTGCACGCCCGCAATATGAGTATTGTTCAAGGCTTGGTTCATTGAGTTAGTCATTTGCTTGGCAACGGCTACCCCTAACCCAAACTCTACAAGTCGATTAATAGAGAAAAAATTATCATCGTTCATCTTTGTGCTCCTTTCATTTCAAGCTGCGGGTGGTGGTGGTGGTGGTGGTGGACGCACTGCTTCAAGTATCTCAGCAAGATCCGGTAAATTACCAGCCATATTCCAGTTTTCCATACCAGGCTTCCATACGTGGGTGGACGCCACTAGTTGCCCATTTCTCGCCATCTCCTGCAACTGAGCGAAGCCGAACGGTCCCGTACTTTGTCCATTAACACTGACGTTATACTGTACCTGTGGAGGTGGGGGGGGCTGTTGGATTGGTTGACCTGCCATGTTCATCATATTCGCCATTTGTCCGCCCATAGCTCCACCAACGGCCATACCAGTCATCATCCCGACTGGATTAAAGGCTCCACTTCCACCACCCAAGTTCATAGTGCCCATCTCGCCAAGATTATTGGCCGCTGCAGTCAATACTTGCGTTTGTTGATTAATTTGATGTGCAGCCAGGTGCTGAGTCTCTGTTTGTAGTGCTTGGAATTTTTCAGTTGCTTCGCGTTGAATACGTAGCGTCTCACTCAAGTTGACTGCGTTAATTTCCTGAGTTTGATCCAGGTTACGAAGATTGATTTCATTTTGTTTTTGACGAGTCGCTATCTCGAGGTCTGCTGTAATGCTACGCAGTTGTTGGTATTCCTCAGTGGTCTTGTCGACTTCAATTGTTGCCAAATCAAAACGAACCAATTCCACACCAAAGTCATCACGAAATGCCTTTGCAATGCGTGGCTCAATCAAGTCGTTTACCTCGAGTAGTTTTCGCTCGATTTGCAATACAGGAATACCGTGATCAGCCGGTGCGTTACTAATGATTCCCTTGACATATTTCAGTAATGCATCTCGTACTAGAACGCGAAACTCTTGTAAATCGAAATTGATTAATCTGTGAAGCTTGATGAAAGCGCGATAGTCCGTCAATTTGAATTTGATAGAACCACGAGCAGCCATACGCACTGGAAAATCCAAAAAACGATTATCAAATACATCGAAGTAAGGCACGCCGAACGGCATGTCTTGCTGACCTTGCAAATTTATGAAATAAACTTCAGCCTGAAAAGGTGACTGCCCGGCATAGGCGAGGCCTAATATATTTGAAATAATCGGGAAATTTGATGTTTTTATAGTGTCATCAAACGGTCCCTCAATAAAGTCTTGATTCGCACCGTCTTTTTGTTTGTAAACAAAAACGGCGACTTCACCGTCTTTGACACGCAGACTGCTACCCCAACGAATCGCATTTTCTTTGTTAGTGCTGTTGGCGCCTCCACTTGGGCGCCATTTCCAAATAAGGTAATTTTCCTCATCGCAACGAATGACATCTAACATGCCACCCTCGCTCTTTTTTCCAAAGATACCCATCTATTCTCCTTCTAGATATTCGTTATCGCACTTGTTGTACTTACCATTTTTTTTCAAGTGCTTTTGCTTTTTCCTTGTCGGCTGCGATTCGCGCAATTTCTGCAACTTTACGTTCGGTAGCCTGTTTTTCTTCGGAAATTCGGTTAGCTTCCGCCATTTTTTCAGCTGAAATACGATCAGCTTCCGCAGATTTTTCTGCTGCTTCAGTATCGATGGCTTTTTGAACTAACACAGTCAATTCATTACGCTTAACATCCCACGCAGACCGGGCCTGTTGACTGTCATTGTTTTTACAAGCCGCATCCGGAAGATCCCAATGTACTTTGCTTATCATGGCGAGTGCTTCTGAATAGCGTTTACCTTGATAGACTTGAGTAATACTTTCAATAAGTTTTTCTAGTCGCGACTTTTCTGTCTGAGCACTCAATGTATATTGTTCTTCGCACTGTTGCTGCTTGTGCTGCTCCATTTGTGAGTTCACGAAACCAATGAGTGCTAACACAATAGCACCACCAGCCAGAACAACGAATAATGGATTACGCCTTGCTTTAATTTGTAAGGTGTCAGCAACTGTACTGCTTAAACTCTTTTCTATCCGATCGAATTCGGCCAGTGCATTTGCGTCATTTTTATAGGCATGCTTTGCACGATTCAATACTTCCATGAATTTACTACGCCAGTCTTCGATGTTTGGATCTGGCTGTACGCTTTGAACAATTTTTGGCTGAATAAAAAACATTAGTTGCTGCAGATCCTCCCTTGAATTGGGTACCGGAAAATCTCGGATCACTCGCGCACGTTTGTCGATAATGGCTTTTTCTCTGTTTTTTCCTTTAATTCCCTTGGCATCGATTTCTTGTTCAATCTCTTCAAAGCGTGCTACCAGTGAGGTAATTGAGCGATTGGCATCAACGTCGGTAAATTCATGGCCGCACGCTTCACAAGCGGAAGCAAAAGCACCTAATTGTGCCCCGCAGCTAGGGCATTTATTAACTGTTCCTTTTTTTTGAAAGGTAGGTGTATCTGAAGATTGGTTCATGTCGAATATCCTGGTATTACAGGGAGATGAGTAGAAATAACAATGTGCCATTTGACCATCGAAGAATGGTCGAATGGCACATTCATTGTTTTACAGCACGCTAGTCGCGTCGGCAGGGAGAGCGATTTTATTTTCCTTAGCGAAATCGATTGTTCGCTTCAGGGTATCTTTTAAACCAGTGATTGAATTTGGCAACGATTTGATAACATACGAAGCAGCACCAGCTGAAGATCCAATGGATGTAATGCTTGGCTTGAAATTCTTCACATCATTGGCCATACCCGTATAAGATTTGATACCTTTAACAAGGTCAACCACTCCAGCAACATAGAGTTTTTTACTATCTGCACTCATAGTAACTTTTTTTGCACCCATAGCTTCTTCAAGTGCTTTACTGCTATCCGTTTGCACTTTTGCAGCATCCTCAAGTCCTGATGCAGTAGCACCCTGGGTCAAGTTCTTTGCAGCGAGCTCTTCTCGTTCTGCTTGCTCTTTCAAGCCCATAGCTTTGAGTAAGTTTACATCTGCACTCATTACGTGCTGAGTACCACCAACATAACTCTGGACAAGTGTCTCTGCTGAAACACTGTTGCTACTATTGCTACTACCACCGAGGACATTTCCCAGTCCGCCAAATTGTGCGAACGACGGAGTAGTGAGTGTAGTGATAGCCAAACACAGAACTGTTCCAATAAACTTCTTACTCATATTTGATTCTCCTACCGACTAAAAAAATTAGATATATCCCGTCAGCATAAAAACATATCCATAAATATCTATGAAGATACTAGGTGCGTTTATTGGATACCCGATGCATTGAGTCGACTGATAATTTCACGAGTTGCTATCAAAGCTGCATCCTTTAATCCCTTGTCACGTGCCACAATATTTTCTGCCGCGATACCATAAACTTGGGTCAATGGCACGGATGCCACTTCACGGGGCATTGTATTGCTGAGGTCTAACACCCGACCAGTTACATTCACAGCCACGCGGGCCATACCGGTAGCAGGATCTTTTCCTGGCGTACCTACGTCAAGTGTTGCAATTACAAGTAGTGGTATTTGGGCCTTTTTAAGCGTCGTAACAATTGAACGCATAGTTGATGGAAGTAAGTCATTGCCTGAAGAGAAGTCTTTATTAATTGATTTAAAATCCTTATCCCCGATAGAGTAGGCAGGATCAACTACTATAAAACCACCTTGAGAAAATAAACTTGTAATGGATGTGGCAACATTAGTAATTGGTAGGAGGCGATAAGCAAGTTCATCGGTTTTCTGGGTGGAGCTTCCACCAGTTTCAACTTGAATTGCTGCCTTTTGTGTTCCACTTTTAGTTGACGCTGTAGACTCCACCTCTGCCGCTGAGCGTTTGAATAAGCGAGCGTCATACGATGTAGCGCTAGCAAGCTCCCGCCCCACAAATATATAAACCAATTGAGATTTAGCGGCTTGATTTGCTTTGCTGACATTGCTAGAACTACGCAATGTATTCCGAAGTTTTGCGACATTCAAATCTACGCGCACGGCTACTGAATATTTGTGCAAACTTGCCTGATCTTGTTCATTAATAACCGTCGTATTAAGGATGAATTTATCAAGATTTTCCTGAACCTTAGCTTCAATGTTTTCAAAATTCTGCGATTCAGCCTCGCCATTTTCTGCAAAATAGCGCTCTACCGCTGCAAGTTGTGCTTTTACATAGGCCTTATCTTTAACATCTTGCTGCAGTGTCCCGCTATACGAGAGGGTGCCGACACCTTTTACTTGAACAACCTGCGCTTGTGCTAATAGCGTACTCATTAGCAAGATAGCCAATATCATTATTTTTTTCATTTACAGTTCCTCAGCGTTTCTCTGGCAGATGCCATTTGTGGTTCGATTGGTTTGACAGATGCGGCAGTTTCCAACCACTTAGAACCTGGTTGTTTCAAAGCATCTGAAAATTTGGTGAATAAGCCACGAATAGCATCTTGATATGCTGCAAAATCATCGCTATTGGTCTGACCAGTTGGTAAAACTGCGGTTTCGCCATTCTTTATATCCGTCGCAATGAACGACGTATTCAACTGAGGCTCTAAAAAATTTAGGCTCATATAAGCGCCGTACACATAAGTAGAGCTGACGTTTGTTTCTGCGGTTTTTATCTTTGCAAATTTATTTAGTTTGAGATCGAATACATAATCGCCTTCACTCAACTTCAACTTGATATCGGCTCCATTCTCTAAGCGCATGGACATTACGCCACCTATCGCATGTCCAATGTTATTCGGTAACATGGATATCCCTAGTCTGGATGCTAATATTGACCCAAGAGAATCAGCAAGCATTGCTTGAATTGCATCTGGGTTGGCACGCAATGATTCGGGAAATAGAGCCAACGCTTCTGGGCTAATTTCACTTTTCCGGATCTGTACCGTGTGATGACCTTCATGTGGAGGTGTTGCCTGCTCTAGGCACTTGGCGAATTGTGTAATCAATCCTTTCGTATCTGGTCTACGAATCAGATTATCTACAAAGCCTGAAATTCGTTCACTAGATGGCTGGATTGGGGTTGCATCGAATAGGGCTACACTTATAGGACAACTGCGAACAATAACTTGACTTTTGTAATCAAAAATAAGAGTGTCGCCTCTTAAATTAACAAAGGTTTTGTAATAGTTTCCATAGTTTTCAATTGCTACGGTCTCACCCGTCAAAACTAACACTGCCATCAAAGCGCGATCATTTGCCAAGGTCATGCTTGACCCAGGTTTAAACTCATACTCAAGATTTTTGATTTTGTTCGCTTGGTCAACAACTAGGCGTGAAAACGTATTTGCGCCATCTTCTTTTTTTTGTTGATCTCTAAACTGTTTGAAAGTGTATGGAAATCTCTCAGAAGCACTCTGAAAATCACCCGAAAAAGCGAACCCTGCAATTGAGACTTCGATCGCGTAAGCTGGTAAAGTGCAATAAGATAAACTAATTAAAACACCAATTATTTTTAAAAATACCAATTTATAGTGACGCAAAAACACTTCTCCTTTAACTATAAATAGATTGCTATCGTTGAACTTATGTAACTCTCTTTTGGTAGTCTAATTAGTAAAATATATTTAAGCAACAAAATGTAAATGGTAAGCGTAAAGCCAACGCCGTCTTGAGCCGGATGTTGATTTGCTAGATGATGGCATCACACCGCTGGGAAGCGGCGTGTTGTTTAGGCTGAGGGGAGCTGTGCGGCACAGAGCGCACTTGGAAGCTGGCGGCCAATCAGTTTGCCATCATGTTTGGCGAACGCTTCACCAACGCGATTAACTAAAACCCGGCCCCGCACACACAGAATTTCTTACACGTCCGATTTTTGATTTTCATTTTTCTTTGCCATTTCATCTTCCTTCTTGTTAAGCGAAATAATTCCTGATGCTATTCCAATCACTACGCATAAAGTTGCGCCAGAACAAAATGAATAAAATGCTATTCCATCTAACCTTCGGAGAGATTTCGCTGAACTATCTTCCTCCGGCGTTTCTTCAATAATGTCCGTTAAATGTTTCTTGTTATTGTTAAAAATTCTTAATATCGATACAACGCAAACTAGAAACGATATTAGAGCTAAGCCATATAAAATCAATATTAAAAACGTTGTGATACCAATCGTGGTTAATAACGTTATCAGTAGACCGATTCCTCCTGAAGAAAGGGAAAGTAGCCCTTTATCATGCTCTAAGGATGTGTTGTACCAAGCGTTTGTACTTGCTGCATAGTACTCGACGTCCTTTAGCTGAAAGGAAGTTTGAGCGATATCTTTTTGCTTCGATTTAGTTGAAGCGAGATTATTGCGTCTTGTAATTCTATTTCTTTTTGCTAGTGTATTCTTCATTTTCCACGGCTAACCCTAGTAGAGTTAATCACTGGTAAGTAGAAGTTTTATTGTAACTTATGCATATTTAAATTGAATTGAAATTGAATTAATTTAACGCGTTTTTACGGATGGATGTTGTTACGGGGATATTGGAAGGTGTTGAAACGTTATTTTGCCCATTAAGCGACAAATCTCTTGCAAAGCAAACCATTGTAGGCGGCGACAAAATAACTGCAAATGAGGGACAAACTCGCCGCGACGGTACACTTCAGCGTGCAGGTAAATTCCGAAAAAAAAGCCAGCTTAATTGATTAAGCTGGCTTTTACCTGGCGTCCCCAAGGGGATTCGAACCCCTGTACTCACCGTGAAAGGGTGATGTCCTAGGCCTCTAGACGATGGGGACATATTCTGTCCTTGTTACTGACCCGCACTTACCTGACCACAGGAAGTGGATTTAAAGCTGGCGTCCCCAAGGGGATTCGAACCCCTGTACTCACCGTGAAAGGGTGATGTCCTAGGCCTCTAGACGATGGGGACATATTCTGTCCTTGTTACTGACCTGATACTGCTTTACTTGCTGCCCACAATAAACATACTAAATTTATTGGCGTCCCCAAGGGGATTCGAACCCCTGTACTCACCGTGAAAGGGTGATGTCCTAGGCCTCTAGACGATGGGGACAGCAAGTATTTTCTGTTTCGCATACTGCCTAATGACAGTGCACTTTTTTGGTGGAGGTAAGCGGGATCGAACCGCTGACCTCTTGCATGCCATGCAAGCGCTCTCCCAGCTGAGCTATACCCCCGACACAGAATAGAAGCGAGATTATAGGGGATGAACGCTTTATTGTAAAGCCCTCACCCACTCTCACTATCGATTAATCAGCAGCGATCACAGCAAGACGCTGTAAAACAACTTCGCGACCAAACAATTCGACAACAGCATCAATGGATGGCGTCTGCAACTGCCCGGTTAACAGCAGACGTAATGGCATCGCAAGTTGCGGCATCTTCAGCGCATGATCTGCCAGCACCTGCTTCAGTGCAGCAGACAAAGCAGCTTTATTCCATTCGACTGTTTTGCAAGCATCCGCATACTGACGCAATGCAGACAATACTGCAGCAGTCACATGCTGCGCCATTAAAGCAGCGTCCGCCGCTGGCTGGCGATAAAACAGCATCGCTGCCTGCCCCAGCTCTACCGTGGTATTCGCGCGCTCTTTCAGCAAGGCAATCACTGCAGGTAAAGCCGGCGCATTAGTAAACACGGCGCCATCTTTTTCCATCTGTGGACGAATTAAATCAGCAAGGCGCTGATTATCAGCTGCTTTAATGTAGTGGTTATTAATCCAGGCCAGTTTTTCAGGATTAAACTGCGCCGCAGAACCCGACAAGTGGGTCAGATCAAACCAGCTGCACATCTGCTCCATCGAGAAAATTTCATCATCGCCATGACTCCAGCCCAGCCGAGCAAGATAGTTCAGCATGGCCTCAGGCAGGTAACCTTTGTCGAAGTAATCCATCACGCTGACCGCATCGCGGCGCTTGGACAACTTTTGCCCATCCGTCCCCAGAATCATAGGAACGTGCCCGTATTGCGGCAGTGTCGCACCGAGCGCATTCAGAATATTGATCTGACGCGGCGTGTTATTCACGTGATCATCGCCACGAATGACGTGGGTAATCTGCATATCCCAGTCATCCACAGCGACGCAAAAATTGTAAGTTGGCGTGCCATCCGGACGCGCAATGACCAGATCGTCCAGCTCTTTATTGCTGATCGTGATCGTTCCCTTGACGACGTCATTCCAGCTGACTTCGCCGTCCAGCGGATTTTTAAAACGGATCACTGGCTTACGGTCTGCCGGTATCGCTGGCAGCGTTTTACCGACTTCCGGACGCCATGTACCGTCGTAACGCGGCTTATCGCCGGCAGCACGTTGACGCTCGCGCATCGCCTCGACTTCTTCGGGTGAGGAATAGCAATAATAGGCTGTGCCGTTGGCCAGCATTTCCGCCAGCACTGAACGATAACGCTCCATACGCTGCATCTGATAAAACGGACCTTCATCATGCTGCAGACCCAGCCAGTTCATGCCATCCAGAATCGCCTGCACCGCTTCCGGAGTGGAACGTTCAAGATCGGTATCTTCAATACGTAAAACAAAGGTGCCGCCATGATGGCGCGCAAACGCCCAGCTGAACAAAGCGGTACGGGCACCGCCAACGTGAAGATAGCCAGTCGGGCTGGGAGCAAAACGGGTACGGACGACAGTCATGAGATGAATTGCACCGCGTGCAGCATCTGCTGATCGCAGAAGCAACACCAGTATGCGGATAAAGTTAAAACCAGCATTTTACCGTTTTCAGCGCAACGAGGATACCGGCAACGGCCGCGCCGCGCTTCAAAAACTGAAGAGGAAGCCTTAGGTTCAGGCAGAAATGGGAGCCGGCGTTGTATCAGCAAACAATTCCGGCTCGAACTCAAGGCGATGAGGATGCGTCAGCAACAGGAAATGTCGCCCAGAGCAACGGGAAAACAAGCTCATGCCTATCTGCGAAGCGACCTGGTGCCCCATCTCTGTGGTTCCGGAGCGCGACAATAAAATGGGGATACCCATCTGCGCTCCTTTAATCACCATTTCAGAAGTCAGACGACCGGTGCTGTAAAAAATTTTGTCGCCGCCATCAACCCTATCTAGCCACATTTTTCCAGCAATCGCATCGACTGCATTATGACGACCGACATCTTCGACAAAGTATAAAAGTTCCCCCTGATTCGAGAATAAAGCGCAGCCGTGAACCGAGCCGGCTTTTTTATACACCGACTGCTGAGTGCGGATGGTATCGATGATTTTATACAGTGCGGACTGGCGGATACGGGCGTGGTCCGGCAACACAATCTGATCAACCTCATCCATCAGCCCACCAAACACGGTGCCCTGACCACACCCCGTCGTCACAACACGTTTCGATGTGCGCTCTTCAATATCGGTCACGCCAGTATGCGTGACGACCGCCGCCGCAGACACTTCCCAGTCCACCTGTACCGAGGCGATATCAGTGATCCGGCGCAGCAAACGCTGATTCCGCAAATAACCAAGTACCAGTGCTTCCGGGTTGCCGCCCATGGTCATCAGCGTCACCAATTCACGCTTATCAAGATAAACGGTTAACGGGCGCTCAGCAGGAATGGAGATCAGATTAACGCGACCACGCTCATCGGTAACCAGCACTTCTTTGGTCAGCGCGACGGACGATCTGGACAATACTGGCATATACGGATGGTCAGACATTATTTTTTCCGGCCAGAAGGGCATAAATCGGTAAAAATATACTCCCCCGGAGTATATCTGGCAGCCCAACATCTATAAGGACGTTAAGGGTTAAATGCCATTTTCGAGGGGGAGTATGTGTTTTTTATAAGGCAGGACTTACTTCTTGACTGCAACAGGAGCAGTGCTTGCAGGCGCTGTCGTTGCAACAGCAGATGCACCGGCTGGAGCCGCAGCAACTTCAGGCACATACGGACCAGGATCGGTACATGCTGGTGTTGCCACCACCGCCTTGGTGTCTTTTCCTTTCAGATAAGCTGCAGCAACTTTATCCTGCGCCTTGCACAGCTGATATGCAGCCACTTTATCAGACCAGGCAGCCTTCGCCTTCGCTTCCGCCGCCTTTGCCTTGGCTTCTGCAGAAGGCTCAGGCAATTTAGCGAAGCTGGACGTTGCCAACAAGCATGACAGCAGCGCTATGCAGAGCGATGAAACAGACAATACATTCTTTGACTTCATTTTTCTCTCCCACTCAACTAGGCGTTAACCACGGTCGCCTTCGACTCCGGCGACGCCGTTGTACTGCGCACGCGCGGAATTTTTCCTTGCTCGATATCGGCATACCAGAGATCGTGATGCTCTTTCGCCCAGACGTCATCAACATAGCCGGTACGCATGGATTCATAAGCTCCTTCCATCCCTATCGTACCAAGATAGATGTGACCGATCACCATACCGGCTGCCAGCATGGCAGCGGCAATGTGCACCACACTTGCAATCTGCATGTAAGCACGGGTGTATTCAAATCCCGGTACCAGTTTATCAAGCACAAAGCCGGACGCACTGACGATCAGACCAAGACCGACCACACCACCCCAGAAAATGATCTTCTCACCCGCATTAAAACGATGCGAACTCACGTGTGAACCACTCAGCAATCCACCGAGTTTCGACATCCATTTAATATCAGATGCCGACGGTAAATTGTCGCGGGCAAATTTAATAAAAAACAGAATGATGGACACAGTGAAAATGGGGCCGACAAAGTTATGAATGTTCTTGCATAAAAAGGCCAGCCAGCCAAACAGCGTCAGTCCGAAGACTGGCAACAGGACATGCTTACCGAACAGCATCACAATACCGGACAGAGCCAGCGTGACGAAGCTCAGTGCCATACTCCAGTGCAACGTGCGTTCGGTCGGTGTGAAACGCTCAATCAGGCGACCGGTGCGCGGCCCGTCGAGACGAATCTGTCCTCGGAAGAAATACATCGCCGCCGTCGCCGCCAGAGCCGCTAACAAAATACCTCCACCGATCATCGTCAGTGGACCGTTCCGGTATTGACGCCATGCCTCACCTGCGGTCGTCGCCCGTGCCTGACCCGGGAATTGCGTTTTCCCCTGTATCAGCACGCCTGCTTCCAGCGCTGGAAGACTCGAATAGTGCTTGGTGCCATCGGCCACCAGACGGTATGTCGGCGCCAGATTGCCAGGTTGCGTTTGGGTACGTTCGGCCTGATTTTGTTTCAGAATATCAACCGACTCAACGCCCAGCAGTTTTTCTGCGGGTGCAGTCGCCGTAACCGCATTCGCCGGTGCAGCGGTCTGCCCGGCATTCTGCGCGGATGCCAGTGTCGCTGCCAGCGCCAGAGTCAGCGAAAGAATCAAAGATCTCATGTCAACTCCTTGGTTTAATTGGTTTTGACATACTCGTTCTGGTATTGATTACGGGCACGGATCTGATTTTCCCACGCCGTTTTATCGCCGGGAGTCCACTCCTTCGCAACGAAACCGTTGTGCGCACCCTTCCACGCTTTTTCATCGACCAGACCACGCTTGGTTGTAGTTGCCTGATCACGTTCGCCACAGGCGGACAAACTCATCAGCGCAAGCAAACCTGAAATAATCATCACTGTTTTTTTCATGATTTATTTCTCCGTAGCTGGCTGCAACTCAGGTTTCGCTTCTGGATTATTGCCCTTGCCATAAGCGGTGCCCCAACCCCAGACTTCACTGCCTTTGCCACGCTTGACCACACGGGTACGGAAAATGTCGGCGATCACGTCGCCATCGCCACCAAGCAGGGCTTTGGTCGAACACATCTCCGCACATAAAGGCAACTTACCTTCAGCCAGACGATTACGACCATATTTTTCAAACTCTTTTTCAGAGCCGTCTTCTTCTGGTCCGCCGGAGCAGAAAGTACATTTGTCCATTTTGCCGCGCAAACCAAAAGTTCCGTTCGAAGGGAACTGCGGCGCGCCAAACGGGCAGGCATAAGAACAGTAGCCGCAACCAATGCAGATATCCTTATTGTGTAAAACCACGCCTTCGTCGGTACGGTAAAAACAATCGACCGGACATACCGCCATACAAGGCGCATCAGAGCAATGCATACAGGCGACGGAAATCGATTTTTCCTGACCAATCACACCGTCATTAACCGTTACCACACGGCGGCGATTAACACCCCATGGTACTTCGTGTTCATTCTTACATGCTGTCACGCAGCTGTTGCATTCGATACAGCGCTCTGCATCACAGATAAATTTCATTCTTGCCATTTTTTTCTCCTGTGAAATTACGCTGCAAACCGTTCGATATTACAAATCGTGGTCTTGGTTTCCTGCATCATCGTGACCGAATCGTAGCCGTATGTCGTTGCTGTATTTACTGCCTCACCGCGCACGATAGGCATCGCACCTTCCGGATAAAACTCTTTCATATCCTTGCCCTGCCACCAGCCTGAGAAGTGGAATGGAATAAACGCCGTGTCCTCAGCTACACGTGGTGTCACCAATGCTCTGACTTTGATGCGCGCACCAGTCGGCGTGGAAACAATCACATATTCACCATTACGGATACCGCGGTCAGCCGCTGCTTTCGGATTGAGTTCAACAAAATTTTCCTGTTGCAACTCAGCCAGCCACGGATTGGAACGGGTTTCCTCACCACCACCTTCGTACTCCACCAGACGACCTGAAGTAAGAATGATAGGGAATTTTTCATACAGTTTTGCTTCAATGTTTTTCTGCTGCACAGACTTATACAGCGTCGGCATACGCCAGAACGCCTTCTTGTCATCGTGGGTAGGATATTTCGCAACCAGATCAGGACGCGTGCCAAACAAAGGCTCGCGATGCTGAGGAACAGGGTCGGGGAAATTCCAGACGACCGCACGTGCTTTCGCATTACCGAAAGGATGGCAACCATGCACTTTCATGACCACACGCTGAATACCGCCGGACAAGTCAGTTTTCCAGTTTTTACCTTCTGCTGCTTTCTTTTCTGCTTCTGTCAGGTCATCCCACCAACCCAACTTTTTCAATAGGATGTGATCAAATTCCGGGTAACCGGTCGTGATCTCAGCACCGAGAGAATGTGAACCATCTTCTGCCAGCAAACTGACGCCTTCGCGCTCAACACCGAAGTTCGCACGGAAGTTACCGCCGCCATCCATCACATGCTTGGACGTGTCGTACAAATTAGGCGAGCCCGGATGTTTGAGTTCCGGCGTGCCGTAACAAGGCCATGGCAGACCGAAATAATCGCCCGTCATATCGTAACCGCTGACCGGATCTTTTCCGCCTTTGCATTTGAGCGTTTTCACATCGAACAGATGCATGTTACGCATGTGTGCCTTTAAGCGTTCAGGTGACTGCCCGGTGTAACCTATCGTCCAGGTTCCTCGGTTAATCTCTTGCAACATGGATTCTGGTTCCGGCTCCATCATGCCACCTTTACCCGGCACCATTTTCAGCTTCGCCACCAGCTCTTTTGCAAAGCCAAGTTTTTCTGCCAGCTGATACATGATCATGTGGTCAGTGCGGGATTCGAACAGAGGTTCGATGACTTTTTCACGCCATTGAATCGAACGGTTCGATGCGGTGACAGAGCCCGATGTTTCAAACTGCGTTGCTGCTGGCAGCAGATAAACCTGACGCTTAGGATTCAGCTGCTGATCTTCCGTTTTCATCGCAGCCATCGCAGCAGTCGCAGATGGATAAGGATCAATCACAACGAGCAGATCCAGCTTATCGAACGCCTTTTTCATCTCCAGACCACGGGTCTGGGAGTTCGGAGCATGACCCCAGAACACCATTGCTTTGACGTTGTTTTCCTGATCGATCAGTTCATTTTTTTCCAGAACCGCATCAATCCAGCGCGATACCGTGGTCCCGGATTTTTCCATCATAGCTTGGGAAGCAAACTGCTTCTTGACCCATTCGTAATCCACACCCCAGACATTACACCAGTGTTTCCAAGCACCCGTTGCGAGACCAAAATAGCCCGGTAACGAATCTGGATTTGGGCCAACGTCTGTCGCACCCTGCACGTTGTCGTGGCCACGGAAAATATTCGTACCGCCACCAGCCTTACCGATGTTCCCTAACACCAACTGCAGCAAGCAGGATGCGCGCACGATCGCATTACCGATAGTGTGCTGAGTCTGCCCCATACACCAGACGACGGTCGAAGGGCGATTCATGGCCATCGTTTCCGCCGCTTTGTAAACCTGATCTTCAGGTACGCCGCATGCCTCTTCTACTTTTTCCGGCGTCCACTTCAGCGCTTCTTCTTTGATTTTTTCCATGCCGTACACACGGTCATGGATGTATTGCTTATCTTCCCAGCCGTTTTTGAAAATGTGGTACATCATGCCGTACAAAAACGGAATGTCTGAGCCGGAACGAATGCGGATATATTGATTTGATTTTGCCGCAGTGCGGGTATAGCGAGGATCGACTACGATGACTTTGCAACCGTTTTCTTTGGCATGCAACAAATGCAGCATTGACACTGGATGCGCTTCTGCCGCATTTGAGCCGATATACAGCGCAGCCTTGGCATTCTGCATATCGTTGTAGCTATTGGTCATCGCGCCATAGCCCCAGGTGTTCGAGACACCTGCAACCGTCGTCGAGTGACAGATACGCGCCTGATGATCGGTGTTATTAGTACCGTAAAAAGACACAAACTTACGCAACAACATCGCCTGCTCATTGTTGTGTTTCGACGAACCGACAAAGAAAGTCGAATCCGGACCGGATGTCTTTTTAACTTCCAGCAATTTGTCGGCGATTTCAGTCAATGCCTGATCCCAGCTGATACGCTGATATTTACCATTGACCAGCTTCATAGGGTATTTCAGGCGATATTCACCATGACCATGCTCACGCAGAGCCGCACCTTTCGCGCAGTGCGCGCCAAGATTAATCGGTGAATCGAATACCGGATTCTGTCTGACCCATACGCCATTTTCAACCACTGCATCGACTGCACAGCCAACGGAACAGTGAGTACAAACCGTGCGGCGCACTTCAATTTTTCCACCAGATGCAGCACCGGAAGCGGATGCTTTGGCTTTTTTAATGAGACCTAACTGTGATGCCGCAATGCCTGCACCAACGCCTATCCCTGACCGCTTCAGAAAGCCGCGTCTATCCATCGTAGGTAACGCACGGGCGAGGGAATCTGCAAGGCCGGAAGAAAAACGTGTCTGCGCGCGCGTCGCCGCATCGCCTTTACGAGTTAACAACATATCTTCACCTCAGGATTAAATGGTCGTGGTACGGTAGTATTTTTTAACGTGCTCGGTCAGGCGGTAGCCTGTGCCTTCAGGCTCAGCCGGAGCAGCAAGCGCTTCGACCTTCTCCTGTACCACTGGCGCAGCTTTGAGCGCAAACAAGCCTGCTGCAGCTACACCTAAGCCACCCAGCAAGCTACGACGTTTAATTTTTTGATCCATGTTCGTCTCCGATGTCGACAACTAAACCTGGAGACTGATTGAAAGGCGATCAAACACTGATCGCTGAAACCGGTATCGTAAAAAATACTGCAACCAGTTTCGCAGCTTCTTTACTCTTTGAATTGGAGCAAATGAAGTGCGCGCGTCTCCGAACTTTTAGTAGTCTACTCTATCCCAAAAAAAGATTCCCGGCAGGAAAATCAATATTTAATACAATTTAACAATCGTGACGCAAAAATTTTTGATTACACCAGAAAAATAAGTAGTAACCCTTATTCCATATCAAAAGATTGCATCTCCACATCAAAAAAAACTTTTGCCAGCTGAGCGAGACTTGCATAAAAAACGGCTTGTGGATGATCAATAATGATGTCGCACATTGTCACAACCCAGCTTTGCATATGGGTTGCAAAGAACTGTTTTTGTGTTGCCAGATTTGCCTGCAATATGTCGTCCGAAGCAATCAGGTAACGCATGACTTCACAGAGCGAAGCGATATGATCTTCAGATTCGACAATATTCTCGGCACGCTCCAGGCCCAGGTTCTGTAAATCAGTCCTTAATGCCGCCAGCGGCTTTTCCATCAGAAAGCCGCTCAGATAATAGGATCCGTAAAGCAAAATCTCAGGCTTGCCTGTACCAACAAACAACTGCTCATATTCATCCCTGACCTCGTCTGCATCGGACTTTCTTACAGTTTCAATGAAATGCGTCCAGGCCTCACCCAGCACTCCCTCGCCATTTGTTTCTGCGTTGCTGAGCACCTGCAGTAAATCTTGTGATGGCGGCGCATACATCAGGGTCGCGAGCAAGCCGTATAAATCAGCTCTCGCTGTCTCTTCACCCTGATCTGCAGTTTCAAATTTAATCTGTGTTTCCATTGATCTATTTCCGTTTATCGTCCACGTTGAGTATGGACGCTGTCATTCAGCATTTTTCATCATATCGATAACACGGCAATCCGGGCACATGCGTATACGATCGAGATGCCCCGCAAATGCGCTATGGGCGCCGAGTTTTTGCAGCATATTCTCTATCATCTGTGCCGTTGCAAACGGCTTACTGCAGCGTATGCAGTGAAATGGTTGCGCTTCGTTTAACACGCGCACCTGCTTGGCAGCATCGCTCAGCAATAATCTTGGCGTCAGTGTTATCGCACTTTCCGGACAGGTATCCTCACATAAGCCACACTGTACACAATTGCGCTCAATAAAACGTATCTGTGGAGAATTCGCGTTATCCATCAACGCCGAAGCAGGACATGCTCCAACGCATGACATGCACAAAGTACAGGCATCCTTATTGATCGCAACCGAGCCATATAAAGAACCAGCCGGTAACGCGACCTCTTGCACTGCTTCCGGCGCATATTTGAGTAAATGATCAAGCGCAAAGTCCATACTGACCCGCTTATCCTGAGCGACGTTAAATAATGCCGGCGGCGGCACTTGTGCCGGCTTTAACGCATACAAAAACGACGACAACTCAGCAGACGTATTTGCTTCCAACAGATGAATATGTACCCCCCGATAACCAAGTCCGGACAAAATCGTCTGCGTAATCTGTATTTGCTTTTGCAGGGCAAGCCTGTATTCCGGCGCTTCTTCATCCGTCATCAGAATCACGATGGAAGTCGCGCCATAACAAATCGCGGACAACCAGACTTCAATGCCTGTCGATGCCGTATGATGCAACGCCATAGGAATCACCCGCGCAGGCAAACCACGCCCGCCCGCCTGCACAGATTGCCCCGTCTGCTGCAATAAATCGGCGCCAGCTTCTTTGCTATGAAAAAGGATTGCCGCTTCCTGACCACCCGCTTTGGTATACGCTGCCAGCATGGTCTTGATGTGCAGACCGGTATCCGGCGCCCGCATATAGGCGTAGCTCATCGCTCCGGTAGGGCAAACCGTGGTGCAGGCACCGCATCCGGCACACAAATTAGGATTGACCGATACCTTGTCGCCCGCAGCCGATATTGCATCCGTAGAGCAAACATCGAGACAGGCATTACATCCCAGCTTGCCGCTGCGGCTGTGCGCGCAGAGTTTTTCTTTGTATACAAAAAACTTTGGTTTCTCAAACTCACCGATCAACTGTGATAATTTCAATACCGCATCAAACTGCGCCGCCACATCGTTGCCCGGCGCAAAATATCCTTGCGGTTTATCCGACATTGACAACAAGGCTTGTCGTGACAAATCCAATACCAGATCGCACGCAGTATCTCGCGTGACAGCCATACGCTCAAAGTCAATCGCACCGATGACACCGCAAGCCTTGACGCAATCACGGTGATTACTGCATTTATCCAGATCGATCTGGTAACTGAAGTCGATCGCATTTTCCGGGCAAACATCAATACAGGCATTGCAACGGGTACAGGTCTCCAGATCAATCGGATTGCTTTGCTGCCAGCTCACTTCAAACTTACCAAGAAAGCCACGCAGCTTGATCGAACTACCGGACCAGACCGGAAATGTCCTGTCTGCAAGTCGCTCACCATGTGCCGCGCCGTCTGTCAGTAACACACTCACCGCCATTTGAGCAGACAAGCGACGCGCCCAAGGCAAAGCAACATCTGCTGAACCGATAATCAACAGATTTCCCTGCGACTCATAATTGACAGTGGGTACTGGCTCGGGCGCGGGTAAGCTGGCCGCCGCCAGCAAGGCGGCCATTTTTGGCAGGCTCTGCTTACCCTCCTCGGACCAGCCGGCACTCTCACGTAAATTCACAAATTTTATCGGTGCAACACTGGTTTGCGCCAACTCAGAAAACAAAGCACGCTCCTGAGTACAACCGACGATCACGTCATCAACGCCTTCCACCGCGCTTAAAAAATTTCCCACTTCGCGGCGGCATAGCATGTCACTGACCTGCACATGTTCCGCGCCAATTGCCTGCGCCAAATGCGCGGCTGCCATGGAATTTAAAGGCAGGGTTTTATTGCAACTACAGATTTTTATTTGTGGATTCATTCTGATCGTTCTCATCATTTTTTACGGCGTCTTTTTGCTGATTTAAAACGCTGGCTTGCCGCAACTGCGGCATTTCTTCTGACTGGGGCAATCTGATATTTTCTGCATCAATCACAGGTTCTTCCGCCGACGCACTTGCTCCGCTCTCCGCTTCACCAACTACCACCTCCTCCTCGACAGGATCAGGATCAAGCAAACGCTGCAGATCTTGCTCCAGATGCGCCAAAGGATTCAGTAAAGTCTTTGCATGGGTCAGAGATTCCAGCATGCCTAGCGGCAAAGGATCGGCTTTCCCGTAATCATCAATATAAATGTCGAGGCCGTCCATAATATTGAAATGCGGGTTCGAAAACAGTTTTTTCATCGCTGAACGTCGCACGGACTCGTCCACATCTTTTGCCAAGAAGCGCGAGAAATCAGATTCATTGCTTAAGGCCGCCACATCAGCCATATCCGGTACCTTGTCAGGTATGCTAGCAGCGGTACTGGCCTCGTCATGATGTCTGACAACTTGTTCTGCAGGCTCGTCCAATGCGGGCTCCTGTGGCGCCTCTTTTTCAGCAGCACGCTTACTCCAGCGGCTGAAAAAATCGCTGGCTGCCATATCAGTTCGCCTTCCTGTGCAAAGCCGCTTCCGCAAGAGCCATTTTCTGTACGCCTTCACCTCCCTCAAACGAAGGACGCTTTCGTGGCTTCTTGCCTTCGTATCGGAAATACTGTTGCGTGTATTCTGCTAGCCAGGCGGCCACATCTTCTGACAAAGGCAAAATATCTACCTGTTCGCCGCCATCAATCTGGCGCGCAGCCTCATCGTACGAAAGGGAAACGGATTTAGGCACAGCCAGCTCGACACCATCTATCTCTTCCATGCGCCACATGACAAACCAGCATGGCGTTTCAGAACTGAGATTCAGAAAATACCCGGGTGTCTCATCAACATGCAGGCTTGCGGAAAAACCTGGAAACAGCCAGCGCTGTTCACCATCACCACTCATCAACTGATGTATTCTGGCGCCCGGAGTGTCTGCCAGAATTTCCAGTGGTTTCCATTGATATGGCTGCCACCGATTATTCATCGGCACACGCTGCATGATCACACTCAGCGTAAAAGGTAGCTCGGTATTTTTTTCCATCGTGCTGGTATTATAGAAAAACAGAGTTAAGTTTCCAGAATAAAGACCCATCATCTTCCATGCAAGCACCACTCCCCGTGCGCGATGGCATCGCGCCAAGTTATTTATGGTTACCTGAAGGCCAGTGGAGTAATATGATCAGTTTCCTGACCTCGCATTTCCCTGATATCGGGGAAGCGACTTGGCTGTCCCGCATGGAAAGAAATGAAGTGGTCGATGCGCATGGTAACCCATTACGGAAGAACAGTTCAGCCAAGCGTGGAATGTGTATTTTTTACTATCGCGAAATCGATAACGAAAGCATTATTCCATTTGAAGAGCAGATCTTGCATCAGGATGAACACTTACTTGCCGTTGACAAACCGCATTTTTTACCGGTCACGCCAGGCGGACGATTTTTGCACGAAACACTGCTGGTCCGGCTAAAAAAGAAGACCGGTTTGGCACATCTGACCCCCATTCACCGGCTCGACCGGGAAACCGCTGGCATCATCCTGTTTTCTCATAACCCGGAAACACGGGGACATTATCAGTCACTATTTCAGAAACGCAGCATCACAAAGATCTACCATGCGCTGGCACCAGCCTTACCTGCCCTGACATTTCCTCTGATCCACCGAAGTTGCATGACAGAGGGTGAACGCTTTTTCACGATGTGTGAAAGCGAAGGCGAAATCAACTCGGAAACCCTGATCGACATTGAGGAGCAGCGCGGCGACATTAACCTTTACCGGCTAATGCCAGTCACCGGCAAGAAACACCAGCTAAGAGTCCACATGGCAAGCCTGGGAGCACCGATCTGCAATGACAGCTTTTATCCGACTGCACAAGCATGTAAAGGCGACGATTTCTCTACACCTTTGCAATTACTGGCAAAGAGCATCGCTTTTGATGATCCACTAACAGGCGAACACCGCGAATTCTTCAGCCATCGAGAACTTTAAGCATGCAACGGATAGTCTCTCAGGGACAAATCTATTGACATCAAGGCGTCACAAGGCTAATATGTTGGTCTTCGGAGTGTGGCGCAGTCCGGTAGCGCACCTGGTTTGGGACCAGGGGGTCCAAGGTTCGAATCCTTGTACTCCGACCAGAATTTTAAAAATCATATATTTGGTTTTTCATCTTCAAGCAGACAATATTAACCTGTCAGCAAAAAGATAAATGCAGTTCAGTTTTTTCGGAGTGTAGCGCAGCCCGGTAGCGCATCTGCTTTGGGAGCAGAGGGTCCAAGGTTCGAATCCTTGTACTCCGACCAGTTAAAAAAGGATCGTTGAATTTCAACGATCCTTTTTTCGTTTTGCGTCGGCTAACTCTCGCTTATAACGAACGACATTAATGACCGGGCACCACGGCCCGGCATTTCACTTGCAAGCAAACATGTTATTTGGAAAATCTCGCCAGCAGCCTGACATCGTCACCGACTTTCGCAACATCATGAAATATCAGTTTCAACGCCTGATCAACATGTGACAACACTGGCAGAGCGAACATTCCAGAGCCTTCACCTAGTAATTTAGGTGCCAGATAGACCAGCAATTCATCAACACAACCGGCCGCAATCATCGCGCCGTTGAGTGTTGCACCAGCCTCCACATGCAATTCATTGATTTGTCGTCGCCCCAGCTCGAGCATCAATGCGGGCAGACTAATCCGCCCGCTGGAATCTGGCAGACAAAGCACTTCCGCTCCCGATGCCTCCAGCGCCAGACGCTTTGGCAGGTCGTCGATAGCGCAGATCACCAGCACACCGCCTTGCAATATTTTTGCAGATACGGGGATTCTTAAATTCGAATCCAGCACGATGCGTAAGGGCTGACGCGGCGTATCAATGCCGCGCACATTAAGTAAGGGATCATCTGCCAATACCGTGCCTATACCCGTCAGTATCGCATCTGCCCGAGCACGCCAGACATGACCATCGTGTCTGGCTTCCGCTCCGGTAATCCACTGACTCTGACCGTTCGGCAATGCTGTTTTCCCATCAAGGCTTGCGGCCGCCTTCATGCGCACCCAAGGCTTGCCAGTTTCCATGCGTGTAAAAAAACCGATATTCATCTCGCGGGCACGATTTGCTAAGTCAGCGTGGGTCGCGCACTCTACTTCAATGCCCGCAGCCTGCAAGATCGCCAGCCCGCGTCCAGCTACCTGCGGATTGGCATCACTAATCGCTGCAACGACCCGCGCCAGCCCGGCATCAACCAGCGCATTTGCACACGGAGGCGTGCGCCCGAAGTGACTGCAAGGCTCCAGCGTGACGTACGCCGTCGCACCGCGAACATCCATGCCATTGGCAGCAGCATCGCGTAAGGCCTGCACTTCTGCATGTGCCTGCCCCACTGGTTGCGTCCAGCCACGTCCAATGGCAACACCGTCGCACACAATAACGCAGCCAACTTTAGGATTCGGCGAAGTCTCTATCGTGGCGCGGGAAGCAAGATCCAGCGCCACTTCCAGCCAGTACCTGTCAGTTTGTTTATCTACACAAGACATCCATCGTCACCAATGTGATCAGGTGTGCTGAATGCTGATATTCGGAAATTTACTGGTCATGTCTTTCGCCTTCTCAGCGACTTTCACGGCCAGCTTACGGGCGATTTCTTTATAAATCTGCGCGATTTTTCCGTCAGGATCAGCAACCACAGTTGGCTTACCGGAATCCGCCTGTTCGCGTATCACCATCGTCAATGGCAGACCGCCCAGAAAATCAACACCGTAATCGGCGCACATTTTTTGTCCGCCACCTTCACCAAAAATCGCTTCAGCATGTCCGCAATTAGAGCAGATATGCGTACTCATATTTTCGATAATGCCCAGAATTGGAATGCCGACTTTTTCAAACATTTTCAAACCTTTACGCGCATCCAGCAACGCGATGTCCTGCGGTGTTGTCACTATCACGGCTCCGGTCACGGGTACTTTCTGCGACAAGGTCAGTTGCACGTCACCTGTACCTGGTGGCATATCGACAATCAGATAGTCCAGATCGCGCCAGTTGGTCTGTTCCAGCAATTGCTGCAAAGCCTGCGTCACAATAGGGCCGCGCCAGACCATAGGCTCATCCGGATCAATCATGAAACCGATGGATGACACTTGCAGACCGTGATTCTCCAGAGGCTCCATGGTTTTGCCATCCACCGTCTCAGGGCGACCATTAATCCCCATCATCATCGGTTGTGACGGCCCATAAATGTCCGCATCCAGAATACCGACTGCAGCGCCTTCTGCAGCCAGCGCCAGCGCGAGATTGACTGCCGTTGTCGATTTACCGACACCGCCTTTGCCTGACGCTACCGCAATAATGTTCTTCACATTCGGCATCAGTTTGATACCGCGCTGAACCGCGTGCGCAACAATTTTCGACGTCACATTGACGCTGACATTACCTACGCCCGGCAACGCACGCAGCGCAGCAATCACGTTTTTGCGTATCAGATCAAACTGACTTTTCGCAGGATAGCCGAGCTCCACATCCAGACTCACAGCATCGCCGTCAAGCTTGATATTTTTCGCGGATTTGCTTTTGATCAGATCCAGCTGAGTATTAGGATCAATAACTTTTGATAAAGCATTTTTTATATCTTCAACAGTAAGTGTCATGTGATTCTCCATTCAATGTCCGCAAGTCTAGCGCAAAACGGGAAAAGACTGCGGATAGCCCTGCGCAGAGACTGAGTTTTCGCGCTCTTGCCCAATCCCGTTTAAAGATAAAACTCTTTTAAAAAATTCGTGAGGAAGGAGTAGATGCGCTTGCTCTGCAGATACAACTGATCAAGGGTATGCTTAGCGCATTTAAAGTACCAATCCGTTTTCACTGAGAAGCCGATGAGCAATTACCCGCTGACTTTGCTATACGATGAATCCTGTCCTTTATGCAAACTCGAAATCGATAATCTGAGAGCACGTAATGAAAAAAATTTGCTGAGATTTGTTGATATCTCCGGCAAAGATTTCGACCCCCGCACTTACGGGATACCACAGGCAGAACTAATGCGGATTATCCACGCCATAAAACCTGATAACAGCATCGTGACCGGGGTTGCCGTGTTCCGGCTGGCTTATGAAGCTATCGGGCTGGGCTGGATCATCGCACCAACCGGATGGCCACTGCTGAAGCCCTTATTTGACTGGCTGTATCTCCGCTTTGCAGACAATCGTTACCGGCTTTCAAACCGCGTTACCGGATACTTATTCGAGGTGGCTGCGAGACGTGCGGAAAAACGCAGCCGTCGCTGCAAAAATGATCAATGCGAAGTAAAACAGGACATACATTAACAAAGCGGCACGAGACGGGCAAGCTGAATGCAACGCATCATCGCTGCGACACGCGACTGAGAACCGGAGAAAATACCGCTACTGCATAGAGTAAGACTCGCCCCCAGAACGTCGGGCCGATGATTTTTTCTTGCATCAAGCCTCGCACACGCCGCCAGCGAGACAGATGATTAAATTCAGTCAGAAATCCGAGTGTCGATGAAAATTCCACAGGAATCACCGGGAATTGCGCGCTGAACAGCCTTGCCTGGCGCACCGCATCCTGTAAATTTTTTTGTGCCAGTTGTAATTTTCTGCGCGGAGAAAAGAGCTTTTCCCAAAAACTGCTGACACTGGCACCGATCTGGTTATTGTCGTGCTGCCGATAATACATCGTCGCCTGACCGACATGGCCGATATGTCCGAAAACGCCCGCCACCAGCATCAGCCACCAGTCATGCATCACAGCACCATCAGGTACAGGCAAAGCCATTTCCAATAAGCGCCGGTTCAACATCATGGTACAACCCGGTGCCACGTTATACAGAAACAAGGACTCAGGTCTGACGTAAGCGACCGGATCAATTTTCTGATACGCAAAAAAAGACGGTGAAATCACAGTAAGCTGATGATCCGTGACCGCGAGATCAGTAAATACCAGCAGCGGTACGTTTGTGCCGAACTGACGCTCGAGTTCCTGCATTTTCTGTAAGCTCAGGGCGATTTTATTGTTGTGCCAGACATCATCCTGATCTGCCAGCATGACATAGCCTGCATCCGTCTGCGCCAGAGCATAATTGAAATTATGAATGACTCCACGCCGGTGATTAATGTGTAATCGCAGCTCAGGGTGAGCGCAACAGATGTCACTCACGATTTCTGCAGTTTTATCGGTCGAAACATTATCGGAGACAATCAGTTTGCCAAGCGAGACTTCCGCACCGGATACATCGTTGGCAAAAATTGAAGCAATCTGTGCAGAGATATATTTCTCTCCGTTGTAAGAAGCTAAAGCAATATCTATCGTCGGCATAAGGCGGCGCGGGGTGAGGTGAAATCAACAAACAACGGGACTAAGGTGCAGCGATGCATCCGTAAGAAAAGCATCACCATAAGTCTATGCCCTTTTTTTTCGCTGCGACTATCATCGCGACGGTGATCAGAATCTCCGTTAAATACAGGCTGGCAATTAAACCTGTCGATTGATAGTGATAGGTCAGATAGCAGGCATACAGCGCATGCAGCGGCCCCGCGATCAGGTAAATCTTACTCAGAACACGACTTTCACCCATCGCCAGAAAACGCCACTGCGAAATAATCGTCGCAAAGCCAATGACCAGTGGCAGAAAAGCCAGTGCTTTCAGATATATTGCTGCCGGCGCAAAGCTGCCCCCAAGATAGCGCAACGCGATGACATCGGCAAAACAAAACAGGATAAGGCCTCCTGCCAGTTGTACTCCCAGTAGCATGCAGGAGCCGCGTAGTATCAGTGAGCGCGACTCTTCACGTTTACCGGGTTCCTGGTGCAGTGCAGCGATACGCGGAAATAATGCTGCAGCAACAGGCTGAATGAATCCTTGTGCGGCGACACGGATTTTATCGGTCGCGGCAAAATAAGCGACCTGATCGGCACCGGCAAATAACTTCAATAAAATGATATTGATCGTCGTATAAAAGCTGGTGGAAATATTCGACAAAAAGACGGGCCAGCCCTCTTTCAGCATAGAACCTATGCTGCTCAGACTAATCCTGGCACGAACCAGAATCTGGGTCTGCCGGGCATAGTAAAAAGACATGAGAGCGGCAATCAAGCCGGGGATATTTTGCAGTACAGCCGCGATCACCACATCATCGCTGGTTTTCACCAAGATAAAAACCAGTGGCAAAGGCAACAGGCGCGATGCTGCCGTAATCAAGGCGAGTGCCCGCATTCTCTCTAAGCCCTGAAATAACCAGGTCGGAAAAAGTGCATTGCCTAAAACGCCGATAAAACATGCAAGAAACAACACTGCGTGCTGCTGCACGTCTGCAAAAATAAGAATCAGCAGCAGACAAGCCAAGCCACCTGCGGCAGACAAAATCAGTTTCACGGCCAGCGTATTGGCGACAACACCAGACACGGTGAACTTGTCACCACTGTTGATTGCAATCAGTCTGGTCGCAGTGATTCCGAAACCATAATCGGTAATCAAAATAAAATACTGTATGACTGCCTGCGCAAAACCCAGAGCTGCAAAATCCGGCACGCTCAACACCCTCGTGAGATAAGGAAGAGTCACCAGTGGCGCCAGATAAATCAAGCCCTGTACAAAAACAAGATAAAGTATATTTTTTGTTATTGATGTCATTATTAAGCTTCGCGCACCGGACTATCACCGACCTCGCGGCATATTAGATAGAAGCGTCTCATGAGAGACGTGATCATACCTTGTCACGGTGCCGGTAATATTGCCGCCGGCAAAAAAAGCAGGATTTTTTTCTACCCCGAAATAATTGACACCGGTTTGTTGCAAAGCAAACGGAAAAAATGCTGAGGATGCAGGCAGCTTGCTAAAATACGCCATTCATACGCACTCACCACACCGGACGCACACATTAGCGCCGGATTGTCGCTACAAATTTATGTCTACTCCGTCCACGTTGCCTCTCTCGCTGATTAGCGCTGTCAATATCGCTGCCAGCCACTTAAAAAATATCCTGTCCATTGCGTTTGAGCACACCCCGGCACACACCGCCGTCATCGTTTACGACCATAACTCCGCCCTCGCAAGCATACTGACAGAGGCTTACCGTACATGCCTGCCAACGGCAACCTGCATCAACTTTGACGCGGTTGCACCGGCATTTATTTTAGAAACGCTGGAACATTTGCAGGCGTCGGATCTGGTTATTTTGATTCAATCAACAAATTTCCGGCTGGAAGCTTACCGTTTGCGTGTGGAGCTGTTTAAAAAAGGGCTGAAAGTGATAGAACATCCGCACTTGGGACGCATGGATGGTAAAGAAGTGGATTATTACATTGACTCTCTGGCATACGACCCCGGCTATTACCGGATGGTCGGCCCTGCGCTCAAGGCAAAAATTGACGTAGCCGCTGGTGGCGTGATTGACAGTGGTGGCGAACAACTTATTTTCAGTGGCAAGTTTGAACCAGCAAAAATGAATATCGGCGACTACCGTGAGATGAAAAATATCGGCGGACAGTTTCCTATCGGTGAGGTATTCACGGAATCCGTGGATCTCGAAGCCGTGAACGGACGTGTGCGGATTTTTGTGTTCGGAGACACCACATTTACTGTTAACCGGCCGGAAAAACCGATCACGCTCGTTATCAACAAAGGTCAGGTCATCGATGCGCTTGATTCCACGCCGGAATTTGATCGAGTATTAGCCAATATACGTGCTGACGATGGCGTAGTATGGGTCAGAGAGTTAGGCCTGGGCATGAACCCGGCTTTTTCTAAAGACCGCACCGTACGTGACATCGGGACCTATGAACGTATGCGCGGCATTCATCTCTCCTTAGGCTCCAAACACGGCAGCTATGCAAAGCCGCATATCAAACGGGGCGAGGGACGACATCACGTTGACGTATTCGCCATTACCGAATCAGTCAGACTGGGCGATGAGGAGGTGTACCGGGATGGCACCTGGGTCGTCTGACCAGGCAGGCACATAATCAGCAATAGCGGCCCGTCTCGGCAAAAATTAGCTGAAAATGAGAATGCCGGTAAGCCCGGATGCAGCGAAACGAACGCGAAAATACATTCAGGCTCCGTATGCATTCCGGCAAAGCCGCATTCAGCCAGAGTTTCGCTGGTAGAATAATGTCCTTGTCCGTAAATTAAAAAAGTGCATCAACCATGACTCGCAAGCTCTTCGTTACCACCGCCCTTCCTTACGCAAATGCGCCGTTCCACCTTGGTCACATCATGGAATACATCCAGGCTGATATCTGGGTAAGGCATCAGCGAATGTCGGGTAACGAAGTGCATTTCGTCGGTGCTGACGATGCGCATGGTGCGCCGATTATGATTGCGGCAGAAAAAGCCGGTATTTCGCCACAAGAGTTCGTTGGAAAAATTGCGGCTGGTCGTAAGCAATATCTCGATGGATTTCATATTCGGTTTGATAACTGGCATTCAACTGACGGCCCGGAAAATCATGCTTTTTCACAGGACATTTACCGCAAACTCAAGGCTGCGGGCTTCATCATCAGCAAAACTATTGAGCAATTCTATGATCCGGTCAAAAACATGTTCTTGCCGGATCGCTACATCAAAGGCGAATGTCCTAAGTGTGGCGCCAAGGATCAGTACGGCGATTCCTGCGAAGTCTGCAGTGCTGTGTATGCGCCGACTGAACTGAAAAACCCATACTCCACTCTCACTGGTGCGACGCCGGTGATGAAATCATCCGAGCACTTTTTCTTTCAGTTATCGAATCAAAAATGCGTGGACTTCCTGCGTGGCTGGGCTTTGCAAGATAATCGCCTGCAATCGGAGGTCGCCAATAAATGTAAAGAATGGCTGGAGGGCGATGGTGGTTTAGGTGACTGGGATATCAGCCGTGATGCCCCGTATTTCGGGATTGAAATCCCTGATCAGCCGGGTAAATATTTCTATGTCTGGCTGGATGCGCCAGTCGGCTACCTGGCATCGCTGAAAAATTATTTCGACAAAACCGGTCGCGATTTCGATGCGTTCATGGCCGATCCGACCACAGAACAAATCCATTTCATCGGCAAAGACATTACGTATTTCCATACCTTGTTCTGGCCTGCGATGCTGAAATTTTCCGGCTACAAAACGCCGGATAATGTGTATGCCCACGGTTTCGTCACTGTTTCCGGTGAAAAAATGTCGAAATCACGCGGAACCGGTATTTCACCTTTGCGTTACCTCGACATCGGCATGAATCCAGAATGGCTGCGCTACTATTTCGCAGCAAAATTGAATGCCAAGGTAGAAGATCTGGATTTGAATCCGGACGATTTCGTAGCACGCGTGAATTCTGATCTGATCGGCAAATACATCAATATCGCCAGCCGCGCCGCCGGCTTTATCACCAAGCGTTTCGACGGAGCAGTGTCAGGCACCTGGGCAAGCGACAGCGATGAATTCCTGTGCCATGTCCGCAGCGCTGCTGCCGATATCCGCCAGTACTATGAAGGCCGTGAATACGGTCGCGCCCTGCGCGCCACGATGGAGCAGGCTGATTACATCAATGCCTATGTGGACGCCAACAAACCGTGGGAACTGGCCAAAAACCCGGACAACAATGCACGCTTGCAGGAAGTCTGCAGCCGCCTGCTGGAAGCCTTCCGTATCCTGACAATTTATCTGAAACCGGTACTGCCTGCATTGGCGGCGAAAGTCGAAGCGCAACTGAATATCGGCGAGCTGAAATGGGCGGATGTCAGCCGTCCGCTGCCGGATCAGCACAAGATCAATCCGTATGAACACCTGATGCAGCGTGTTGATCCTAAAGTGTTCGACAACCTGTTCGATCCACCAGCTCCGACCACTGATGCCGCCACCACCGCATCCGCTATCGAACCACTCGCAGAAGAAATTAAGATCGATGACTTCGCCAAAGTGGATCTGCGTATCGCTAAAATCGTTAATTGCGAACACGTTGATGGCTCAGACAAATTACTGCGACTGACGCTCGATGTCGGCGAAGGCCGCACCCGCAATGTGTTTTCCGGCATCAAATCCGCCTATCAGTCAGAACAACTGATAGGCAAATTCACTGTCATGGTGGCAAATCTTGCGCCAAGAAAAATGAAATTCGGTATTTCCGAAGGGATGGTGCTGGCAGCTTCAGCGGCTGATGAAAAAGCTAATCCCGGTCTGTATATTCTTGAAGCCTGGCCGGGCGCTCAACCAGGAATGCGCGTACGTTAATTTTCTGCCAGCATGAATATAGCCCTACGTGAAGCAGTTCCAGAAGATGCGCAGCTGATTGCGCATCTGACCCGTAGTTGCTGGGCAAATAAAGTCGCCGTCAGCTCTGCCGGCCACCATGAAAATACGGAAGATGTAATTGCTGATCTTTGCCATGGTGGCGGCTTTTTGCTGTTAATCGATCAAAATCCAGTTGGCTCCGTGCGCTGGACGGCTCTCGATACCGATACAAATGTATGGGAAATCCGGCGTATGGGCATATTGCCTGCCTTTCGCAATCAGTCGCTGTCACAACATCTGCTGGAAGCAGTCATTCATGCCGCGCAAAACGCTGGCGTCACTGAACTCAGATTAGGCGTCAGGACCGATCAGCCACGCTTACTGGATTTGTACACGGCATACGAATTCGAGTTGGCACCTGAACTCGATTATGCGCATGCGAATCCCAACGAGCCTGCACCTTATGTCATGCGTCGCTTTTTGAAGAGCTGACCGCGTTTAACTATGCCAATTCAGAACTTTTACCAATATCTGATGTCTTGATACATCTCCCTACCCGGAAATAACTTCATGAACAGCATCATCAGCACAAACAGCAATCCAGCATCTACAATAATTTCCCCGGTTCCGGCACGCTTGCAACAACTCCGTAGCGCTATGAAGGCAAATGGTCTCGATGCCTACATCATCCCTTCTGCCGATCCGCATTTATCCGAATACCTGCCCGAACACTGGCAAAGCCGTACCTATTTTTCAGGCTTTACGGGTTCTGTCGGTACACTGGTGGTCACGGCTGATTTCGCTGGCTTGTGGGTCGACAGCCGCTACTGGAGTCAGGCCGAAAAAGAGTTGGTACCAACAGGCATACAGATGATGAAAATCGCGTCTGCCGCGTCTGCCTTGCATATTGAGTGGCTGGCAAATAACCTGACAAGCGGACAAACCGTCGGTGCAGACGGCTTCGTACTCGGGCTGGCAACCGCCCGTGCGCTGACGTCGGCACTCCAGGCAAAAGCGATCAGACTCAATACTAGCAAAGACCTGCTGCAAGAAATCTGGCGGGATCGCCCCGCCTTGCCGCTCTCACAAGTATATGAACACAAAGCACCATTTGCTGTGATCAGCCGTAAAGTTAAGCTGACGCAGATACGCGAACAAATGCGATTGAAAGCGGCCGACTGGCATTTTGTCTCCACGGTTGATGATATCGCCTGGATATTCAATTTACGCGGTGCCGACGTCAGTTACAATCCGGTGTTTGTTGCACACGCCCTGATCGGTACAGACAAAGCGACTTTGTTTGTTTCTAACGGAAAGATCAGCCCTGATCTGGCTGCGGTTCTGGCGCTTGATCACATAGAAATTGCAGAATATTCCGAGGCTCAAAACGCCCTGCGGAATTTACCTGCAACAGACAGCATACTGATCGACCCGCGCCGTATCACATATGGCTTCCGTGAAGCGATTCCGGCTTCCGTCACCGTTGTGGAAGCAATTAATCCGTCGGTGTTTGCCAAGTCGAGAAAGACAGCGGAAGAAGCACAATTCGTCAGAGAAGCCATGGAGCAGGACGGTGCCGCTTTGTGTGAATTTTTCAGTTGGCTCGAAGCCAGTCTGGGCAAACAAACGATCACAGAAATCACGATTGACGAGCAAATCTGCGCGGCACGCGCTCGTCAGCCCCATTTCATCTCACCAAGCTTCGGTACGATCGCCGGCTTTAATGGCAACGGCGCGATGCCGCACTATCGCGCAACAGCAGAATCGCATGCTGAAATAAAAGGTGATGGTTTATTGCTGATTGACTCAGGCGGGCAATATCTGAATGGCACTACGGATATCACGCGGGTGATGCCGATAGGATCGGTATCGGAAGCGCAAAAGCGTGATTTCACGCTGGTACTGAAAGGCATGATCAATCTGTCGCAAATGCAATTCCCTCGCGGTACGCCCTCCCCTATGCTGGATACCGTCGCGCGCGCACCGATATGGCGGGAAGGCATCAATTACGGTCACGGAACTGGTCACGGAGTCGGCTACTTCCTGAATGTGCATGAAGGGCCACAATCAATTTCAGGTGCATTAGCGGAGGCGCACACCGCAATGGAAGCCGGCATGATCACATCCAACGAACCGGGTATTTACCGTCCAGGTCAATGGGGTGTACGAATTGAAAATCTCTTACTGACCGTACCTGCAATCACAACCGAATTCGGGGAGTATCTGAAATTTGAAACCCTGACTTTATGTCCTATCGATACACGCTGCATTCTCGTTCATTTGTTACGTGATGACGAAATCGACTGGCTCAATGATTATCATAAGACGGTGTATGCGCGACTGGCATCGAGAGTCACCGGTGCGGCGCTCAACTGGCTGCAAGAGCGCACCAAGGCAATCAGTAAATAAAACCTGAATATGAAGAATGGAGGCCACGTCAGATGATGTGGCCTTCGTTTATCCGGGTCGCCAACCACGGCAAAACTGCAAAAAATCCTGTATATGTCGGGACAGTAATTTGTGCGGACTGTAAATCAGATAAAAACGACGCTTCAATGGCGGAAGTTTCGTTTTTAATTCACACAACTTGCCCAGCGCCAGCAAGTCTGCAACAACCACGCGTGACAGACAAGCGATGCCAAGACCCGCAGCAGCGGCATGCTTGATCGCTTCCGATGTGCCGAACTCGCCCGCCAGTTTGAAGTTTTTCAGATGCGGTAGTAACACCTGCTCGACATTTTCCCGCGTACCGGAACCGCGTTCCCGCAGCAACCAGGTTGCAGATCGCAACTCCTTGATGCTGACGTCACCATCTTTTTGGGCATACGTGTGCTGCGGCGAGCAGACAATTACCATTTCATCCTCAAACCAGGGCTCGACCATCAAGTCTGCACGATGACATGGTCCCTCAATGAAGCCAAAATCAACATCGTAATTCGCTACAGCGCTGGCGATATCGGCTGTATTGGCAATTGTCATCTGGGGATGAGACATCGCCTGATGAGCAGATGATGTCTGCATATTTGCCAGAGGTCTGGCGGCCAGCAAAGCCGGCAGGCAGTAACTACCTATCGTGGTGCTGGCTCCGATCCGGATACAGGACCAGTTGGTGTCCGCCGATGAAAACTGCAGTTCTATCGAATGTGCGGCATCGAGTATCAGGCGTGCCTGTGGCAATAATAAGCGACCATTATCGTTTAACAGCAGGCGCTTACCGATACGATCAAATAACTGCGTACCAAGTATATTTTCCAGTTCATTCAACGCAGCACTGGCTGCCGACTGAGAGAGAGCCACGACATTCGCCGCCATCATCGTGCTGCCTTGTTCGGCGACAGCAATGAATACTTGTAATTGACGCAGACTGATTTTCATAAATTAACCTGTTTTTTTGCTTAATTATACAAAATTAATTCGTTTTATTAGTTTATTGAAAATCGATATGCTGCGCTCACTTCAAAAAAAAAGAACATGATGAGCCACTACAATTCCACAATCCCGTCCATGAAAATTTCTTTGCGTCGCTATCTTCCCGGCTTACTCTTATGTGCATTACTGGCAGTCATCTCCATGTTACTCAGCCAACACAGCTGGATGCAGACACATGGATTCAGCAGTCTGACTACGGCCATCTTGCTGGGTATAATCGCCGGGAACAGCCATTCTGTATTTCAGCATCATCGGTTCGAGCATGGTATGTCGATATCCAAGCAAGCCTTATTACGAACAGGAATTATTCTGTATGGCCTGCGTCTGAGCTTGCACGACATTCAACAGCTTGGTACTAAGGCTGTCGCGATTGATGCGCTCGTCCTCAGCACAACGTTTGCTATTGCCTTATTTCTGGGTAAAAAAGTCTTTGCACTGGATAATAAATTAACTATCCTGATAGGCGCAGGCAGTTCTGTCTGCGGTGCAGCAGCAATCATGGCAACGAGCCCCGTAATTAAAAGCAGATCAGATGACGCAAGTATTGCAATCTCCGGGGTAATGATATTTGGCACGCTGAGCATGCTGCTCTATCCGGTTGTTTTTGAATGGAACAAGCATGTTCAATTCATTCCGCTGCCAACATCCGGTTTCGGCATGTATGTTGGTTCAACTATGCATGAAGTTGCACAAGTAATCGTGGCCGGCAAGGCGGTGAGTGATACTGCGGGCGATGCTGCTGTCATCACAAAAATGCTCAGGGTCATGATGCTGGCACCATTTCTGCTACTACTGCCAATGGTAATGCGCTTGCTGAAACAGCGTCATGACAAGCCATCGTTGCAAGCAGACATGGATGAGACAACAGAAATCACGATTCCCTGGTTTGCGTTCATTTTTATTGCTACCGCCTTACTCAACACTGCATTACATATCCCTGCAGAAATCAGAACCCTGCTGATAAGCACGGACAATTTTATACTTGCAATGTCTATGGTTGCTCTGGGCTTAACTACCAATATCAGCAGCGTGCGGCAAGCGGGAATAAAACCCGTGTTGCTCGCCATGAGCCTGTGGCTGTGGCTGGTCGCTGGCGGAGCCGCCATCAACTATCTGGTGAACAGTACTCCGCTTTTTTAGGCTAATTTGACGCCAGAAACTTTTTCAGCGCCGCATTCATCTGCTCTAACTGCACGAATAATTCCGCTTGCTTTGCTGCGGCCAGACTCAAATCATTGGTCTTACCGAAATGCTCCAGCTCCCTTGCCAGCGTCTCAACCGGAACTGCACAGAAATTACCAACAAGCCCCTTCATAGTGTGTGCGGAACGGTAGAGCAACTCGCTATCCTGCCGCGCCACCGCATCGGCAATTTCGTCCTTATACTGATCGCAGGCATCAAGAAAAGAATGTCCGATAATACTGACGATCTCTGTGTCGGCATTCAGCAAAGCGGCCGAATAATCGAATGATGTGTTTTCTGTCGACATATCTGTCTTTAAAGGTGGGTTATTCATATCAGTCGTTGCAGTTGGCTTCAGACCATCTGAGGTCAGGTCGGTATTCTGCGCTAACTTTTCCAGCAATTCACGCAATAACTCTGCCTTGATCGGCTTGGACAAATAATGATCCATACCTGCTTCATGACATCGTTCCCAGTCGCCTGGCATAGCATTGGCGGTCATTGCAATAATCGGCGTGCGTCTGCCATTGCCCAGCGCACGTTCCGCTTCGCGGATATGTTGCGTCGCCTCGATACCTCCCATTTTGGGCATCTGCATATCCATCAAAATGGCATCAAACGGCTCTCGTGAAAAATACTTAAGCGCGTCCAGTCCGTTTTCCGCCAAAGTTGCAACGTGATTCCACTTACTCAATAGCGCCAGAATCAGTTTCTGATTCACCGGATTATCCTCTGCGACCAAGATTCGTAACGCCGCTGTAAATTGTCGCGTATCTGGCCAGACCTGAGTGTCATGCGTCATTATTTTTTTCTTACCACTCACGACTGTCGTAATGGCATCATAGAGTTCCGACTGGTTCACCGGCTTTAAAACGTAATTTTTCATCCCGAGTTCCTGCAAATGCAGGAAGTCTTCACGCGAACCGGCAGACGAAAGCAAGACAGTTTTTGACTTTAATTTTTCATGTTCCGGGGCCAGTCGGTTCAGAAACTCAAATCCGCTCATACCAGGCATACAAACATCGAGAAGAATCAAATCGATGTATATCCCGTCCGACTGCATCTGCGACAGCAACTGCAGAGCCTCAGTGGCAGATGTGGCAACGATTGGTTTTATTTTCCATTTTCTTAATGTGTCGGAAAAAAATAAGCGGTTAACGGCATTATCGTCAACAATCAGTGCCGTTACGCCGGAAAAATCCATCGGCCGTTTTGCAGAATTGTCTTTTTCGGCTCTTGCCAATCCTATCGTGAAATAGAAGGTACTGCCTTTTCCGGGTTCACTATTGAGTGCCAGCAGACCGTTCATGCACTGTACCAGCCGGGAAGAAATTGTCAGACCGAGGCCTGTGCCTCCGTATTTACGTGTTGTCGATGTGTCTGCCTGGCTGAAAGCTTCAAAAATACTGCTTTGCTTTGCCTTTGGAATACCAATGCCATGATCCGTCACGGCAAAATAAATATCCAGCCGGGTTGCGCTCTCATGCGCGAGCTGGACATCGATGATCACTTCACCTTTTTCACTGAATTTAATCGCATTACCGACCAGATTCGTCATGATCTGACGCAAGCGACCGGGGTCTCCCACGACAATTTCCGGAATTGCTGCATCGATTTTATAAACAAGCTCTATACCCTTCTCCGATGCTCTGACTGACAGTGCGCGCAAGGATGAAGCAATTAATTCCCGCAAAGAAAACTCGATTTTTTCCAGCTCGATTTTCCCCGATTCAATTTTGGAAAAATCCAGAATATCGTTGATGATACTCATCAGAGACTGAGAAGATAATTTCACCAGCTCGAGATATTCCCGCTGTTCGCTGCTCAGATCGGTATCAAGCGTCAGCTCAGTCATGCCAATAATGCCATTCATCGGCGTCCTGATTTCATGACTCATGGTCGCCAGAAATTCACCTTTGGCTTTATTCGCTGCCTCCGCATCATTCTTCGCCTGCAGTAAATCCGTCTCAAACCGCAATCGCTCAGTAATGTCACGACAAGATCCGTAAATGCTGCCATCTGGCAACAGCGCGGCATTCAATTCAACAGGAACGGTATCACCGTCTTTTTTCAGCAGGGCAATCTCGGCGCGGAAACGTTTCTCCTCCTGGATATGGCATAAAAAATTCTGCATCGCCAGATCCCGATCCGCCAGAGGTAGTAAGTGATACATGCTGCTGCCCAGCAGCCCGACTCTGGAGTAGCCCAGCATGTCAGAAGCGAGATCATTGACATAAACTAATTGCTGATTCGCGTTAGCAACAAACACCGCATCGGCGGCGTTATCAAGCAACATTCTTTGCCTTGCCTCGCTGTCGCGCAGCGCCCTGTCGATTGCCAGACGTTCCGATATATCCTGGAAAACAGCAACGGAACCGACCACTTTTCCCTGGTCAACAATCGGAGAGGCAACAATCGAAACCGGGAACAAACTACCTGATTGATGCTGGAAGTATTCGAGATCAGAACGAAAAACTTCACCGGATAAGATAGCGTTATTTATAGGGCAATCGTGATTCCTGATATGCGCGCCGTCAGGACGTATAGAATGCACAAGGTCGTGCAGTATTTTTCCTTTTAAATCGACCAGATTTCGTCCGAGAATACGCTCTCCCTCAGGATTCAAAAACGTGCACACTCCTTGCGCATCCAATGTGTACACGCCCTGCCCGATATTACGCATCATGCTTTCCATCAGAGACTGACTGGATTCGATCTTTTCACGTAAGCGTCGTTGTTCTGTAATGTCAGTGCGGATAGAAATATATTGATATGGCTGCTGACTGTTATCCAAAAAAGGAACAATCGTCGCATTCGTCCAGTAAAAGCTGTCATCCTTCGCTTTATTACGCACTTCGCCATGCCAGACACGGCCACTGGTAATCGTATCCCACATATTCTGAAAAAAAGCGGGGGTATGCAGACCAGAGTTCACGATACGGTGATTTTGCCCGACCAGTTCAGCAGAACTGTATTTGCTGATCTGGCAAAATTTTTCATTGGCGTACAAAATCACGCCATTCGCATCTGCGACACTGACTATCGCATGCTGATCTAAAGCAAACTTCTGTTTCTGCAGCTTCGCCAGGGCTGATTCCAGATCCGCTCTGGCAGCCACCAGTTCAGAAACCAGATCGGATAATAAATAACTCAGTTTATCCAGAGTAATTTCTTCCTGAGAAGTTTTTCCTAGAGAGAAAAGCAGCTGATCTGTCGTTGCTTTCAGGGTTGCCAGCACATGATCACGCTCACCACTCCCCGGATGAAAATGATCATTCGCCTGTTGCAGCGCTTCTGAACTTGACGCGAGCCTGCGTCTGCACTCTGAAAAATCCTGCTCTGAGCGTTGATACGCCTGATCAATCTGAGTAAATAAATTCCTCATCCCGCGCAATGCCTGTCTCGTGCTGTCACTCATCACGGACGAATCAGACTGTTGCGATAACTGCTCCAGTTCCGTCAGCAGTTTTTCTAATTGCTCTTCACTTTGTATGCCAAGCGAGTTCTTATATTGAAGCAAAGATAATTGATGTCGCATCAAATGCTCTCTGCGATAGCCGTATTGATCATGATCTGACTGTGGATCCGGGAAATTTTTATTGAAAAGGTAGAACAGTATTTTTCTGAAATAAACATTGACCGCTATTTTTAATGCAACTGTGCATCGAGCATGTGGCCGTGTAAAAACATTGATTCCTAATACTGGTCATCCTGATACAGATTCTTGATCTCTAATATCTTGTCCCATCCGGCAAAGAATGCATCGACACATAATGGATCGAAATGCTTGCCAGCCCCTTCCCGCAAATGGGCGAGCGCCAGTTCGTTATCCCATGCTTTTTTATACGGACGCTCAGATGTCAACGCATCGAAGACGTCAGCAACAGCAACGATGCGCGCAAACAGCGGAATATTCTCACCGGCCAGTCCATTGGGATAACCACTACCATCAAACTTTTCATGATGTGCCAATGCTATCTCGGCACCAGCGGTCAATAAGTTCGAGGAGCTTCCCGCCAGAATTTCATAACCAAGACGGGTATGCTGCTTCATAACAGAGAATTCATCTGCTGTCAGCTTGCCCGGCTTCAGTAAAATGCTGTCCGGGATACCGACTTTACCGACATCGTGCATCGGTGCCGTTTCCAGAATGAGCTGCTGGTCAGCCGCAGAAAGACCTAATTGCTCGGCAATGATTTTCGAGTAATTGGCCATACGGACAATATGTGCGCCAGTTTCAGGATCGCGGGACTCCGCTGCCTTTGACAAGCGAAAAATCGTCTCTCTTTCCCGTTCCAAAATTTCAGCCGTTGCTTTTTTTACTGACTCATCAAGCCAGATCGCTTTATCCTCGAGAAAACGCTGGCTTTTGCGTAAGGCCAGCATATTTCGGGTTCTGGCGAGAAATTCTATTTTATCAATCGGCTTGATCAGAAAATCGTTCACTCCGGCATCGAGTGCCTGGTAGCGTAATTCCAGCTCATTGTTGGCAGTGATCATCAGGACGGGAATGTCGTGACATCCGTCCAACTCACGAAAACGTCGGATAAACTCAATGCCATTCATGTCCGGCATCATATAGTCGACCATAATCAGGTCTGGCACATTACTGGTACACCATGCAAGCGCAGCTTCCGGCTCACTGAAACTCACCGATTTACATTTATCTATTTTTTTTAATAGCAAGCACAGCAATGTAACGTTGATTTGTGCATCATCCAGCACCAATACGTTCATTTCCATTCAACATCCCCCCAGAGCATATCTGGTCAGTAAACCCTCTGCGAAACTTATGTCAGCAGCAATACAGACGAGTTTAACTTATCTGTCCTCAGGACAAATGGGGAATAACAAAATTTATCCTTTCACGGGATAAATAATTCAGACGACAAAAGCAAACAGACTGCTACTCTTCAATGGCGATATTTGCGGGGAACTGCACAGTGAATTTGCTGCCAGCACCAGGTGTGGAATCGATAAGCAGTTGCGCTTTGTGTCGCAACAATACATGCTTAACAATGGCGAGTCCAAGACCGGTGCCCTGCGTTTCACGCGAGCGGCTTTTATCAACCCGGTAAAACCGCTCTGTCAGACGGGAAATATGCTCCGGACTAATGCCTATGCCATTATCCGTGACAGAAAATCTGGCTCCTTGCGGGGTGTTGATCCAACTGATGTGAATCGTCCCTTTTTCCGGTGTGTAACGGATCGCGTTAGTGACAAGATTGGTCAGTGCACTGCGTATCTCATCTTTGCTGCCACGGATATCAGGGCCATCAATTTCCAGCGTAATCTGATGGCGTCCAGCAGAAAGCGCCTCTGCTTCCTGCAAAATCTGCTCCAGCAAGCCACGCATATCAACGGTTTCGACACGTAACAGATAGTCCATCGATTCCAGACGTGTCAGCGTCAGCATGTCCTCAACCAGACGCTGCATACGCTCACCCTGCTCCGTCATCAGTTTCAGGTGCGAACGCCGGATCGTGATGTCCAGATCCGGTTGTAAAGAAGCGATTTCTAAAAAACCGTTAATGACAGTTAACGGTGTGCGTAGCTCATGCGATGCATTGGCAATAAAGTCGCGACGCATCATATCAATACGTTCAGATTCGGTAATATCATGCGTTACCAGAATCTGGCGACGGTTTTCAAACGGAATAATATGTGCGATCAGCTTGCGGTCACGAAATGACAAAGTCAGCGGCGTTTCGTAACGGCCCAGAATAATGTAGTCCATAAACTCAGGTGTGCGTACCAGATTCGTGACACGCATGCCTTTGTCTTTCTCCAGACTCAGGCCCAGATGATTTTCGGCTGCAGGATTACACCACTCCAGAAATAAAACGTCGTCCATAATGACAACGCCATCCGGTAACAATGTCATCGCCTGACGAAAACGTGCCAGCCATTCCGTCAGCTCTGCCTGATTTTTTTCATCGCCCCGCCGTGATTTGTAGAGTCGTGAAAAAATATCCGTCCACGCGCCCCAGCCATCCGGCAAACGGGAGCTGCTGGGGTTATCGAGCCAGTCTGCCAGCCTTTGCAGATAAAACAGTTGCAGCAGAACCAGCCCGGACATCGCAATAAAGCCGAGTAATAATCCAATAACCGGTCCCCACAGATATGCGGCGACGCCAGTAGCCATCAAAATAAGTAAGGCGCGAACAGAGCTGGAAATCCAGAAGATGAGACGTGGAGACATGAAAATCCCTGATATTTTTTTAATTTTGGGTATAAATTATGGCGAGCAATATTCAAGCCGGTCAAAACGTATACTGATCTCTGACACCAATACATCTGAACATAAAAAAACCACATCCATAACATCTTGAATGTGGTTGTTTTTATATTTCAGTACTGCTGCCACAACAAGAGCATATTACTTTTCAGACAGCATGTAACCCACACTACGTACCGTTTTAATCAGTGATTCCGCAGATTTCAATACTTTACGCAGGCGCAGCACATGTACATCGACAGTACGCTCCTCAATCACAACGTGATCGCCCCAGACTTTGTCAAGCAACTGGCTACGTGAAAAAACGCGTTCGGGATGCGCCATGAAAAACTTCAGCAATTTATATTCGGCATGACCGATATCGACCTTCTGATCATCGATTTTGACGGTACAACTGACCGGATCCAGTACGACGTTACCTGCTGACAGCGCGGTTTGTGCATGCTCAGGGCTCTTGCGACGCAACAAGGCCTTCATCCGTGCGGTCAGTTCACGTGGAGAAAATGGCTTTGTGATGTAATCATCTGCACCATGATCAAGTCCTGCAATCTTATCTTCCTCCATACTTTTCGCCGTCAGCATAATGACAGGAATCTCATTGAACTGGCGGTCAGAGCGGATTTTGGAAAGTAAACGCAAACCGCTCTGGTCGGGCAGCATCCAGTCGAGCAGAATCAACTGAGGAGTCCGGCGTTGAATAAAATCCCAAGCTTCAGCTGTGTTGTTGACGGCAAAAGTATTCCAGCCAGCCGCACGCAAAGTAAAGCTGACAAGTTCAACGATTGCTGGTTCGTCTTCGACAATTAATATTGTGGTATCAGCAGCCATTATTTGTAATCTGTTTCTCAGTTTTTCTGATCTTGTTTGACGGCGACGTAGTCTGAATGACGGATATCTTTACCCTCAACGATGTAGACCGTATATTCAGCAATATTCTTTGCGTGATCAGCAATCCGCTCTATCGCTTTTGCGACCCACAAAGTGTCAAGCGCCGAAGAAATTGTGCTTGGATCTTCCATCATGAAAGTAATCAGATTACGCATAATGGAGCGGAAATCATTGTCAATGATTTCATCCTGAGCGATCAGCTGGACCGCTTTCTCGCCATCAAGACGGGCAAAAACATCAAGCGCCTGATGCAGCATGTCCGCAACGCTGGCCGCCAGTACACGCACGGTGTCATAGCCGTTGAACATAGGAATACTGCGCCGGTTAAGCTGACCTTCTTTTGCGATGCGGGCGATTTTTGTCGACTCATCACCAATGCGCTCAAGATCGGTAATCACCTTGCCGGTAGCGACGACAGTACGTAAATCATTTGCCGCTGGCTGACGCTTCACAATCAGTTGGCTGCACATATCATCCAGTGCAACCTCTAAGCGATTCACCTCCAGATCAGACTGAATCACGATCTCAGCCTGTTCTGCATTGCCTGTACGAAAACATGACATCGCATCATGGAAATGACTTTCTACCAAACCGCCCATCAACAAGACCTTGGAACGGATTGTTTCCAGATCACTGTCATATTGTTTTGAAGAGTGTTCGCCTGTCACAGGTTTCTCCTGAATTCTTGTAATCGCTATGGATGTAATTAACCGAAACGACCGGTAATATAGTCTTGAGTTTCTTTTTTCACCGGATTCATGAAAATATGATCCGTCTCGCCGAACTCAACCAACTCGCCCAGATACATGTATGCGGTATAGTCGGAACAGCGTGCCGCCTGTTGCATGTTGTGCGTAACGATGGCGATCGTGTATTCCTCTTTCAACTCATTGATCAGCTCTTCGATTTTTACAGTTGAGATCGGGTCGAGCGCAGAAGTTGGTTCATCAAGTAAGAGTACATCCGGCTTAACCGAAACGCCACGTGCGATGCACAAACGCTGTTGCTGACCGCCAGACAGACTTAAGCCGCTTTTATTCAACTTATCTTTGACTTCTGTCCAGATCGCCGCTTTTTTCAGAGCCCATTCAACGCGTTCGTCCATCTCACCTTTGGAAAGGTTTTCATATAAACGCACACCGAAAGCGATATTGTCGTAAACGGACATGGGAAAAGGAGTCGGCTTCTGAAATACCATGCCAACTTTAGCGCGCAGCAAATTAATATCCTGATCAGGGTCGAGGATATTCTTACCGTTATAAATGATTCTGCCTTCCGCGCGCTGACCAGGATATAAATCGTACATACGATTTAATGTACGCAACAAAGTTGATTTGCCACAACCGGAAGGTCCGATAAATGCAGTGACCTTTTTATCAAAAATATTCAGTTTAATATCGCGCAGGCTACGGGTGGCGCCGTAGTAAAAATTCAGCCCGTCGATCTCGATTGCTTTTTTCTGTGTATTTGCTGTAGTGGTTGTCATATCGATACTCGGATTAATGCTGTGTCTTTTGGTTAAACAAGGTACGCGACAAAATATTCAGAAGCAGAACGCTGAACGTAATCAGCAGTGCACCACCCCACGCCAGCTCACGCCAGTTATCGTAGGGACTCATTGCAAACGAATAAATGACGACCGGAAGATTTGCCATCGGACTGTTCATGTTGGCACTGAAAAACTGGTTATTCAACGCAGTGAAAAGTAAGGGCGCGGTCTCACCGGAAATCCTGGCCACAGCAAGCAAAATACCAGTCACAACACCGGCCTTCACTGCACGCAGCCTGACCAGCAGCGCGACTTTCCATCGCGGCGCACCCAGTGCGAATGCTGCTTCACGCAGACTTGCCGGAACCAGTCCCAACATATTGTCGGTAGTGCGAACGACGACGGGAATCGCAATCAGTGAAATCGCCACGCTGCCAGCCCAACCGGAAAAATGTTTAACGTTGGCAACATAAATTGCATAAACAAACAGACCGATCACGATAGAAGGTGCCGACAACATAATGTCGGTCACAAACCGAGTAAGACCGCCAAACCAGCTCTTATCACCGTATTCAGCAAGGTAAATGCCGGCGAGGATACCAATAGGAGTGGATATCAATGTTGCTGAACCAACCATCAGAAAACTACCGACGATCGCATTCATCAAACCACCGCCATCGCTGCCCGGGGCCGGCGTGGACTCGATGAACATAGGAAGATTAATTGCAGAAAACCCTTTGATTAACAATGTAAAGAGTATCCACATCAGGAAAAATACGCCAAACACCATCGCAATGGAAGACAAGGTAATACCAAGCCGGTGTACCAGTAAGCGACGGCGATAGACAGGATTTTGCGCTGCCTGAGCTTTAGACATATCCATTATTTTGTACCTTCTTTCCGGCTCAAACCGAGCAACATCAATTTAGCAGCAGATAACACGATGAAGGTAATCACAAACAAAATTAAACCCAACAGAAATAAAGAGGATGTATGCAGAACTGTCTCAGCTTCTGCAAATTCATTCGCCAGCGTCGAGGCAATACTGTTACCAGCGGCAAATAAGGACCATGACAGTTTATGTGCGTTACCGATCAGAAAAGTCACTGCCATCGTTTCACCTAACGCGCGTCCCAAGCCCAGCATAACACCGCCGACAACGCCGATTTTTGTGTAAGGCAAAACGATTTTTCTGACCACTTCCCACTTCGTGCATCCGAGTCCATATGCTGACTCTTTCAGTACCGGAGGAACAACTTCAAAAACGTCGCGCATCACGGAAGAAATAAAGGGAATAATCATGATCGCCAGGATGACACCGGCAGATAAGATACCCAGGCCTATCATAGGCCCGGAAAACAAAACACCAATCACTGGCAATTTACCGAGAGTGGCGGCCAGCGCAGGTTGTATATATTCGGAAAACAAAGGTGCAAAAACAAACAAGCCCCACATGCCGTAAATGATACTAGGCACGCCGGCCAGAAGTTCAATTGAAGTACCAAGCGGGCGCTTCAGCCATGGAGGACATATTTCAGTGAGGAACAGTGCAATGCCGAAACTAACGGGAAAAGCAATCAGCAACGCAATAACCGAGGTAACCAGGGTTCCGACGATAGCAATCAGACCGCCGTATTTATCGTTCACAGGATCCCACTCTACCGTGGTGATAAATCCGAAACCAAATTCCTGCATGGCAGGGATCGCACGCAAAAACAAGGAGACGATAATACCGAGCAAAACGACTAAAACGAGAGCCGCAAAACCCAGAGTCAACTTGTGAAAGAAAAAATCCTGCCAGCGCTGACGACGCATAACTGCCGCCATTCTTGCTGCACTCAGTTGTGCTGGTTGAGTGCTCTCAGCGTTCGATATATTCTGGCTTGATGATGGTGCTGTCATATTGACGGAAATCGTTGGTGTAGGCATAGGTGTCTTTCCACCGAAAGGCGATCCGCAGAAAAGCAGGATCGCCTCACTTAAAATAGTTCACTGATTCATCAGCCGAATCAGTGAACCTGAACTACTTCATTTACTGCGTAAATTACCAGATAGCTTTTGCAGAAGCGTCTTTGATTTTCGCTTTCCAGCTATCTTCAATCAACTTGACAACTGGCGCTGGCAAAGAAACATATTCCAGCTCAGCGGCCATTGCACCACCGTTTTTAAACGCCCAGTCAAAGAATTTCAACACTTCTTTGCCTTTGGCTGCGTCAGCCTGAGTTTTGTGCATCAGGATGAAAGATGCGCCAGTGATAGGCCATGTAATTTTACCTGGCTGATTTGTCAACACCAGATACATACCTGGCGCTTTACTCCAGTCCGCACCAGCAGCCGCTGCTTTGAAGTTCTCATCATCAGGCTCAGCAAACTGACCTTCCGCATTTTTCAATGTGGTGTAAGTCATTTTGTTCTTTTTCACATAAGCATACTCAACATAACCGATTGAGTTTTTAATACGCTGAACGTTGGCTGCAACACCTTCGTTACCTTTACCACCCAAGCCAACTGGCCATTTAACTGCAGTGGATGAACCAACTGTGGTCTTGAACTCAGCATTCACTTTACTCAGGAAATCAGTCCACAAGAATGTAGTACCAGAACCGTCAGAACGGTGAACGACTGTGATGTCTTCCGCTGGCAATTTCACACCTGGATTAACCGCAGCGATTTCAGCCGCATTCCATTTTGTAATTTTTCCCATGTAGATACCCGCGAGAAGATCGCCGGTCATCTTCAATTTACCAGGAGCGATACCGTCGATATTCACGACAGGCACAACGCCACCGATGATCGCTGGAAACTGCATCAAACCTTCTGCGTCCAGTTCCTCGAGCTTCAAAGGCATATCAGAGGCACCGAAATCAACAGTTTTCGCCTTGATTTGCTTGATACCGCCACCAGAGCCAATGGACTGATAATTCAGACCAACGCCAGTCGCTTTTTTGTAAGCTTCCGCCCATTTCGCATAAATTGGGTAAGGAAATGTAGCGCCCGCACCAGTAATATCAGCTGCGTGAGCAGCGGAGAATGTTGCAGCTAAACCAACTGCAGCGACCAGGGATTTAATGACACGATTGATTTGCATGTTCACCTCTAAGGTTAAATAACAGGTATTCGTTACTACGAGACGGACTTTACAATCGAATTATGACAAGATAATGACTTGCAAAAATAACGCTGAAATATTTAATTCCGCAGTGATTTTATGTCATAAACTTGTAATACCGTTCCAATAGAATCAGAAATTACATATATATGACAGTCTTTATGACATGCAAACGACATGCAGAATCAAGATGTAATTAACCCCGCAAATGACGGTGATGCAAACGAGGCCAGCACAGTCAATCCTCTGAAAAACGCTGCTCCGGGTACAAAACTGCCCCGGATTGCCCGTACAGGCAAATCCGCCTCTTCTGAACTTGCCAGAACCGCGATTTTTCTTGACCGGGAAATGTCGCAGATTGCATTCAACTGGCGTGTATTGGCCCAGGCGGAAGACAAAAGCATTCCATTACTTGAGCGGCTCAAATATTTATGTATTGTCGGCAGCAACTTAGATGAATTCTTTGAAGTCAGGGTCGCCAGTTTGCTGGCACAAAATACAATTGACGGCGAACTGGTCCAGCACCCTGCTTTTCTGTCAACACTGAAACGGATCAGTTCCGAATGTCACCAATTAACTGAGCGGCAGTATGAACTTCTGAATCAGGAAATTCTGCCGCAGTTATCCAAAAAAGGTGTACATCTGCTTCGCCACTCCGAGCGCAATGAAGCGCAGAGAGCGTGGGTGAAATCTTATTTTGAGCGTGAAGTTCGTCCCTTACTGACACCAATAGGTCTGGATCCGGCCCACCCTTTTCCTCAGGTCGTCAATAAGAGTCTGAATTTCATAGTCTCGCTGGCAGGCAAAGACGCGTTTGGGCGCGGAACAGCCATCGCCATCGTGAAAGCACCACGGGTTTTACCCCGCATTATTAAACTTCCGGATGAATTGTCGGTCGATGGACTGTCGTTTTGTCTGCTTTCTTCCGTCATTCACTCCCACATTGCGGATTTATTCAATGGCAGAGATGTCATCAATTATTCGCAGTTCCGCGTTACCCGCGACAGCGACTTATGGGTAGATGAAGAAGAAGTGAAAAACCTTCGTCAGGCCTTACAGGGCGAGTTACAAACCAGACAATTTGGCGCAGCAGTTCGGCTGGAAGTCGCAAAGAACTGCCCTGAAGACCTGTCGCGTTTTTTACTCGAACAATTTTCTCTCGACCATGACAGGCTTTACCCTGTTGATGGGCCAGTGAATATGGTTCGCCTGGGAGAAATTGTCGATCATGTCAAACAACCAAGTCTGCGCTTTCCGCCATTCTCCGCAAAAGCTATCGGTAAGTATTCCCACACAGATATCTTCACCTTGCTGCGCAAACAGGATATTTTGCTGCATCATCCTTTTCAGCCATTCCAGACTGTTATTGATTTTATACGCTCAGCATCTCTGGACCCGAATGTGGTCGCGATCAAGCAAACCATTTATCGTACCGGCATGAACTCAGATCTGATGGAGTCGCTGATCACAGCGGCCCGTTTAGGTAAAGAAGTGACTGTCATCGTCGAATTAATGGCGCGTTTTGATGAAGAAGCGAATATCAACTGGGCGGACAAACTGCAACGTGCGGGCGCGCAGGTGGTGTACGGCGTAGTGGGATTAAAAACGCACGCAAAACTGGCTCTGGTCATCCGTCGTGAGGAAGCCGGCACACTCAGACATTACGCGCATTTAGGGACAGGCAATTACCACCCTTCAACCACCCGCTTTTATACAGATTTTGGTCTGTTGACGGCGCATCCGGGCATCGCGGCAGAGGTGAACGAAGTATTCATTCACCTGACAGGTCTGACCAAACCAAAAAAACTCGAGTACCTGTGGCTGGCACCATTTGCCCTTCAACCACAAATTATCAAAGCCATTCGCAACGAAGCGCGTATTGCACGCGAAGGCCGGCCGGGGCGCATTATCGCGAAAATGAATGCGTTGCTCGACGAATCTGTCATACGCGCCCTTTACGCTGCTTCCGCAGATGGCGTAAAAATTGACCTGATTATCCGCGGTGCATGCGCACTGCGTCCGGGAGTACCCGGCTTATCGGAGAATATTCGCGTTCGCTCCATCATCGGACGTTTTCTTGAACACAGCAGGATTTACTATTTCCGTAACGACCTCGCGCACGATGTTCACCTCGCCAGCGCCGACTGGATGAACCGTAATTTATTCCGGCGCATTGAAGTTGCATTTCCTGTGTTGGAAAAATCTCTGAAAAAACGCGTTATTTCAGAGGGACTCGATCCCTATTTAAAAGACAATACCAACGCCTGGATACTTGACTCTGACGGTCAGTATGAACGCAAAAAGGCACGTGGCAAGCAAGCCAGTTTCGGTGCACAACAATACCTGATGCAACAACTTGGTTCATTGTCAGCTTCGGAAGATGAATAATGGATTTAATACTCTGGCGTCACGCAGAAGCCGAACAGGCAACTGAAGAAATAACAGATGAATTCAGAAAACTGACAGGCAAAGGGATTAAACAGGCTGGCAAAATCGCTTACTGGCTCGATAGTACGCTTCCGGAAACAAGCCGCATTCTCGTCAGCCCGACCATACGTACCAGAGATACTGCCGATGCCCTTGTTTCGCGCGGCCGAAAAATCAAGATTATTCCTGAATTAGGGCCACAGGCTTCAGCGCAGGATATTCTGCGTATTGCCAACTGGCCAAATAGCCGGGAACCGGTCGTCATCGTCGCTCATCAACCATGTCTGGGCCAAGTCGTCAGCCAGGTATTGGGTCAAACGTCACCGGGATACAGCATACGAAAAGGAAATGTGTGGTGGCTGTCACAGAAACAACGTGAAGCAGAAGAAGTGACGACCTATCTTAAGGCTATCATGTCGCCTGATCTGGTTGTCAAATAAATGAAATGATGAGTGAATAAATATCCCGAGGGGAAGCAGTAATTATCACAGCGACAATCGACGCTCAGCTCATCAGGCAGTTACACTCGTCACGCTGACATCGAGCTGGATATTGTCGATATGTTCTGCTGCATCAGTATCTGTCGGATGCATCACGTCATGCCAGGTAATCAGGCGTAACTCCCCTTTTGCATCTTCAACTAAAGCAGATAAGCTCTCAACCCAATCACCATCGTTACAATACAGAATACCACCGATATCTCGTATTTCTGGTTTGTGAATATGTCCGCAGATAATGCCATCGACACCGTTTCTGCGTGCTTCATCAGCCAGAGCATCTTCAAACTGAGTGATATAACTTACCGCGTTTTTGACTTTTAATTTAAGATATTGCGACAGTGACCAGTATGGCAGCCCGGCTCTGGCACGCCAGTTGTTATAGACCTGATTGAACTTCAAAATCACTGTATACAAACTGTCGCCAACATACGCAAGCCATTTGGCACAAGCGATCACACCGTCAAATCTGTCGCCATGCAAAACCAGCATACGTTTGCCATCCGCCGTTGTATGTACCAGTTCGTCGCGCACCTTGATACCGCCGAAATCCAGATCAATGAACTGACGGATAGATTCATCATGATTACCTGGAACAAAAATGACATTTGTTCCCTTACGCGCTTTTTTTAATACAGTCTGTACGACATTATTGTGCGTCTGATCCCAGTACCAGCGTCGTTTCAGCTGCCAGCCATCAATAATGTCGCCAACCAGATAGAGTGTTTCTGATTCTGTCGCTTTTAAAAATTCCAGGAGTTTTGCCGCCTGACAGCCGCTAGTTCCCAAATGCAGATCTGAAATCCATATCGTGCGGAAATGCTTGATATCACGCTTTTTCGTATGATGTAATTTCTTATTCAGGAACTGGTCAGCGGGTTTCAATCTGCTTACTCCTCAGTACCGTAGTGACGAGCATAGCGATTATCCAGATTGGACAATGGCAGCATCACAAACAAATCTGCGCTGTGGAAATCAGGATCCCAGGCTGGATCTCCGCATACCCACGCACCTGCACGCAAATACCCTTTGAGCAGCGGAGGAATTCTGGCAACAACATTGCTGGTGTCAATTTCATCTAAAGGAAATGGAACATGCGGAGTCACACGGTATTCAAGCGGGCAGAAATCACCTGCTGATAAGCTACGGTAAATTGCTGCCGCGTTCTGACCGCCATCAGTCAGACTGATACTTGCGCAGCCGATCAGATGAGAACAACGTTCACGGCGCATATAAGCGGCCAGCCCAGCCCATAACATCATAATAACAGCGCCACTGCGGTAGTCAGGGTGAATACAGGCGCGCCCTGCTTCTGCAACACTGCTGCGGATATGCTGCAAACGCGATAAATCAAATTCGGTTTCGGAGTAATAACGTCCCATCTCGCGTGCAGCATTGGGGCCAAGAATTCTGTATGTACCAACGACTTTCAGCGTTTTGCTGTCACGAACAATCAGGTGATCGCAATAGGCATCAAACTCATCTTTATCCAGCCCTTCGGGATTGGACAACGCCGACAAGCCCATGCTTTCAATGAATACCTTATAACGCAAACGTTGAACTTCTTTGACCTCTTCTGCGGTCGTCGCCAAACTCAGATTGAGTTTAGAAAAGCTGGGATTAGCATCCGCTGGTATCGTGAGTAATCGCATTCCTCGTCCTTGTGTAGTCTCAAGATGTCATTCATCCGACGAACGAAGAATAGAGGAGGATTACTTCAACAAGATGACAGTTAGATGTCGGTTTTATGACAGACAAAAATACAACAGCGCTGAAGACAAACCTGTCATCTTCAGCGCTGCTCAACTCAGAAAAAAGGGGGAAATCGTCCGCCAGAAGCAGAAATTACTTCTCTTTTTTAGGGCGTCCTGCCTTCAAAGGAGATAAATCATTGATCAGTTTTCTGAGGCTGGGGATATCGGTATTATTGAGTAAAACCAGACCTATCCTCAACAACTGACTCTTCTTGACTTCAATACCAGCCTTCAGACAGGCTTTTTTAACCTGACCGAGCACGGCGTATTCCACCTCTGGCATGGTAAAACTGTCACGTACCAGTTTCGGCTTTTTCAATTTTTCTTCTACCGGCGGTAGCGATTTCGCTGTCGCTGGCTTTTTCACTGGCAGCGTTACCGCTTCTGCTTTTGCGGGTGCTTTTACATTCACCGCTTTCTTTACTGTCGCTGCGGCAGCGAGCTTTTGCACCGGGACTTTCTTAGTAACAGAGGTTCGCGAAGTACTTACTGCTTTTTTAGATGTAACCGTTGCCATTTCAGCCCCCAATTAAATACTTAAAAAAATAATATAAACAATATATCGTTAAACAAGAAAGGTAAAGAATAACTTCCGGACATGACAAGGGCATTACCGATATGCGACATGTCTGATAACTGCTGGCATCAGCGTTCTTTTGATGACAAGTCACAAACAAGGTCGCTGTCTTTAATCATGATTATCAGCTTATTTTTTTGTGCCACTCTCTGAAAGGGATAATTCAGGCATCGCCTTCCGCCAGTCTGCAGGAGTACATAACTCCCAGCGCACGTTCGGGGCGTAAAACAATGCTGCCTGGGTTCTCGACAAATGATAAAAAGAGGGTTGCTGGACTACCTTCACCACACCATTACTGACAAAATATTCCAGCGAAAATCGAGGATACGCCATCACCAGTCCTCCGCTTACAAATGACACATCCTCTGGTTTCACAATCTCTGCAACCTCAGCTTCAGTCGCTCCGGTCAGTACATTTTTTAAGCGCAACAAGGTCTTTTGAAAATTCTCACGATCGACTGAAGAATCCCAGGCTGAACTTAGTTTCTTAAAAATACTCAGAGGATTAGTCCCCATATCCACCAGAGAACTTACCTGTGACAGCGTAGGATCATTGACGACCTCAACGATACTGCGCAGACTGGACTTACCGGTGAAATGCAGCTCAACCGTACTGACCGGAGTACTGGCCTGCAACAAACCTGCCGTCCAGCCGTCAGCATCCTTGCCCCAATGGTGCTGAACCGCGGTTGCATAGCCGCGGCAACTGTAGAATGCCATCGCATCTTGTCTGGATACCTGCGCACTCAGTTTGTTGTCCACAAAAATCAAACCACCAATATCACCCTCAGTTAAAGCCATGTAGGCAATAGTATGGCCTTTCGTATCAATGACCTCAAAGCGCTCACGCAAAAACTCGGCAGGAATCGCACTGACGATCTGGCGAGCATTCAGCGTAGTATCGAGACTGATTTCTTTACCGGCAGCGCTGGAACGCATGATCCCCACCTGATCAGCCGTTTCCGCATGCAGAACAGGAATGCCAGTGATCACAACGGCAAGGAATAAGAGAAAAGAATGCAGCATACTCATTTTTCAATAATCACTTCATGTGAAGACGCCAGTTTCATACTCTTTAGTCTCATTCTTTTTATTAAAACAACAGAGGATTGATGCGGGGGCATGCTTAATCCAAAGGCACGGTTCTGTAATGATTCACCTCTGACGACGTCACAATGGCGCCTTTATTTCCCCAGCTATTCCTTACATAACTGAGAACAGCGGCAATTTCTGCATCCGTTAAGACAGGCCCAAACGGCGGCATACTGTAAGGCCTGGGATTTAACTGCGTTGCTGGCGCAAACCCTCCAGCAAGAATAATCCGCAATGAATTAGTAATCGAATTCGTCTGCAGGCTGTGATTACCTCTGAGTGATGGATAAGCTAGAGCAAATCCTTCACCCTGACTGCCGTGGCAATCCATGCAATGGGTTTTATACAACACGCCACCCTGTAGCATGATCTCCTTTTGCATCGCTTCATTACTATCCGCCGTGCTCAAGATCTGGTCAAGCCAGCTGTCCTCACCCGCTTTCTTCACGGGAATGGCTCGCAAATAACTGGTCATAGCACTGATATCTGCATCAGTCAGATATTGCAGGCTGTCAAAAACCACTTCCGCCATCGGCCCACTCATGGCAGCGTTGCGATTAACGCCAGCTTTGAGCAAAGCCGCCGCCTCATTCTGCGTCCAGTTCAGCAAGTGCGCTTCGCTGGCGTGCTGTAGTGAGGGGGCATACCATTGCATCTGTGCGAGCTCTCCACCGGAAAAATCGCTGGTACCACCACCATTTGCCCCGAAACTATTGCGCTGACTATGGCATGCACTGCAATGCCCTAATCCTTGTATCAGATAAGCGCCACGATTCCACTCAGGTGATTTTGTTTTGTCTTCTGCAAATTCCGCAGGCTTAAAATACATGGCACGCCAGAATGCCAGCAAACGCCGCTGGTTATAGGGAAAGCGTAATTCATGATCCGGATTTTTCTGAGAGATCGCAGGAATCGTTTTCAGATAAGCGTACATCGCATCCGCATCTGGCCTGCGTATCTGGGTGTAATTCGGATAAGGAAAAGCAGGATATAAGAGGCGACCATCTTTCGCCTTACCAAAATGCAAAGCAAGCCAGAAGTCATCCGCCGTCCAGCTTCCGATGCCACTCACAATATCCGGGGTAATATTCGGCGAAACAAAATTGCCATATTCCGAACGCAATATCCGCCCACCGGCATAGGCTGCGCCACCTCTGGCTGTATGGCAGCCGAAACAGTTTGCAGCGCGGGTCAGATACTCACCGCGCCTGATGAGTGCAGCCTGATCCGACGCAGTATCTCTGGTCTTCACTGCAGAAAGTGACGACGCCCCCTCATCAACCCTGTAACCAAAAAAATATGCGTATAAGCTGACTCCGATCAGCAGAAACAGTGCGAAAACAAAAATTCTGATAAACATTCTCTTCATTCAGATCTGACCTCCGGGACTGCTTTAACATTACGCATCAGCAAATAAGTGAGCTATCTCGTCTATATCTTGTCATATTCAACACCAGTCACAATTTCACTGAGTATTTTTTAGCATTCAATGATATATAACGCGGAATCCGACATTGTTCGCCAATCACCAATTCAACAGGCGGAGGGATGGATTTAATTTACTGCATATCAGAAACGCTGCCACATTGCATCGGCAGGCGAAACTGAGGAATATTCACGACACTTATCGCAATCCCGTTGTCCGGCACCGTTTTAGAGGCCAGCCAGGCCGACACAGCCGCAATGTCAACCGGTGTCAGTTTGTTTGCCACCTGCTGCATACAATCCGGCGTCTTCGCACGCCGGCTTCCGGTCTGCCAGGCGCCAAGCTGGGCGACAATATAATCCCGAGGCAAGCCCAGCACACCGGGAATATAGGGCGCAACCCCGGTCAGCTTTTCACCGTGACACGACACACATGCGGCTAACTTTTTCTGCTGATCACCGCTTATTACCAGCTCACGTCCGCGTGCCATTAATACCCGGCTGGCATCGGTATTCTGCGGAAGTGCATAAGGCGGATGCTGATCTGCAAAAAAAGCTGCAATTTCCTTTAAATAGTCATCACTCATGTTGCTGAGCAAGGCATTCATCAATGGATACCGGCGTTTGCCGTCTCTGAAATTTTTAAGCTGATGCAGTAAATATCCTTCTGGCTTTCCGGCGATACGCGGATAGTAGCCATCACTTGTCGCCTTGCCTTGTGCTCCATGACACGAAGTGCAAGCTTTCAAACGCTGAGTAAGTGTGTCGGGAATGTTCTGCGCCTGCAAAGAGAACGAAACCATTCCTCCCGCCAGCAAAATGCAATTTAAAAAATTCCGGTGATTGAACATGGTGTATCTCTGAATAGTTTAGTCATCGTTTTTATGCTTAAGCCGCATGCCGGCCACTTCGTATTTCCGCTTGCCCTGAGACCTCATAAAGCTGCAGTTCTATTATCAGTATTAATTAAAAAATATGTCTGATTTTTCTTTCTTCATTTTATTTACCCATCCGCAAAGCCTTTACTCATAAGGCTCCCCCATGATGTACAAATTAAACGCTACAATGCGCACCTCATTTTTATTTTCAGGAAACGCATACAAAACTTGTCAAGCGGTGCCAAGCCGAGGATAATCTCGCCCTCGCGTCTCGTTCCGAGAACCAGTTTGAGCAAACATGATTGAATCGCTTTCACCAGCGTAGCCCGCTTTTACCAGCGGGCTTTTTCATCCGGGATGCCATTGATTAACCATGCAGATAATCAACAGCCTATCACCGTTGCCATCGCCATACACTATTGACAAGATTTTGTTGTCACAATCGACTTTGTTACATGAAAACCAGCTTAACTGACTCAACTATTCCCGCTCAAAAAACTGGCGCCACGCTCACTCTGGGTAAAAAGACCCTGCAGTTGAATCGTGCTGCGGCGGCTGCGCCATCCAACGCAGACACGCCCGCGACGCCAACAGCGGAAAAAATGGAAGAACCTCAAACTAGCGCAACTGCAGTACCGGTCATGGTCGTGACGAAACGTCGTTCACGCATGCAACCCATCATAGCGGAGGCTATTATCGCCCCCGCAAAAGCCTTAACAGCAGAAGATATCGAGGCGATGAGTAATATGCCTTTCGATGAAACTGCGCAGACAACACCGGATAACGCGAACGTCGTCACAGAATCACTGAGCGTCAGTGAAAACACAGAAGCCCTGACTGAACAAACAGGGCAAACAGCAGAAACGCCGGTAAAGCCAGAAGTGAAAACGGAGATTCGTGCTGATTTGAAAGCCGGATTGCAAACATTATCGGGGGCCGACATCGCAAAGCCGCGCGCGGCTGTCATTCGTAAAACAGAACCGAAAGTCGCAAAGAAGTTACTACTATCAGATCAGCCAGGCACAAAACCTGCAGTAGCGACCGTCAAACGCGAAGCACGCATAGGCTCGGGAAAATTTGCACCAGCGACCCCTGTTACAACACTGAAGCCCGTCGCACCTGCTCCAGCACCCGTGGCTATTGCTGCGCGCGCAGCCAGTATTACTGACAAGCCTGTCTTAGCTGATGCACCGCGAGTCGCAACGTCCCCGGCACGTCAGGCTCCTGTGTCTGCAGCACCGGTTCAGGTCCGGCCTGCGACGACAGCTCCTGCATCGGCAAAATCAGAGCCGGCGGCCAATATCGCGACCCCATTCAGCGATATCGATACCTCAGCTTATGTCCTGTCCGGCAGCAAAGAACCTGCAAAGAGGGGGCGTAAGCCATCAGAATTTCAGTTTGAAAATGATGAAATTCAGGCATTGAATGCTGCTGAGTCTGCAGAATTGAAACGGGCGGCCAGAGCAAAAAGTAAAAAATCAGGTGGTGCTGTCAACGAAGAGCAACTGGAACATTATCGCAAGCAGTTAACCAAGTTAATCCGCCTCGGTAAAGACCGTTCATATCTGACCCATGCTGAAATTAACGATCACTTACCGGAAGAAGTCGCTGATCCGGAAATGATTCAAGATGTCATCAGCACGCTCAATGACATGGGCATTGCGGTGTACGACAAAGCTCCTGACGCTGAAATGATGTTACTGACTGATAATGTCACGATCGTCGTCAGTGATGATGAAGCTGAATCAGTGGCTGCGGCAGCGCTGGCGACGGTGGACTCTGACTTCGGTCGTACGACGGATCCGGTTCGTATGTATATGCGCGAGATGGGTGGCGTCGAACTACTGACCAGAACCGGTGAAATCGAAATCGCAAAACGCATAGAAGACGGCCTGAAAGACATGGTGCAGGCGATTTCCGCTTGTCCTGGCACGATCAAGGAAATTCTGCAGATTGCAGACAAAATTGAAAAAGACGAAGTAAGGATAGACGACATTATTGATGGTCTGATCAGTCCTGAAGAAAATGAAGCTCCGGTCTTGTTGATCAACGATAGCGATGACACGGATGAAGTCGATGACGATGATGACTCTGTCAGTGACAACGTTGGTGGTATCAGCGATGAACAATTACAACAGCTAAAGACCGGATCGCTGCAAAAATTCACAGTTGTGGCGAAGCGCTTTGATGATATGCAGGCAGCGAGAGCCAAAGACGGCTATGGCTCAGCTGCATATGTCACAGCACAACAGGCGATCTCCCGCGAACTGCAAGGAATGCGTTTTACGGTAAAAACAGCAGAAAAACTCTGCGACACGCTGCGTAAGCAAATGAAAGATCTGCGCAATACTGAAAAGCAGATGCTGGAATTATTGGTGAATAAATGCGGTATGCCCCGTGCGTATTTCGTCGAGATGCTGCGTACACATGCAACCAATACTGCCTGGCTCGAACAAGAAATGCAATCGGCCCAGCCATACGCCACTGCCTTATCACGTCACATCCACGCTGCCCGAGAATTACAGCAAAAGCTCATTCAACTGGAAGAGCGTGTCGAGCTGCCGTTGAGTTCCCTGCGCGACATCAATAAACAGATGATCGCCGGTGAAAAACGTTCCAGCGAAGCGAAGCGCGCAATGACGGAAGCGAACTTGCGTCTGGTGATTTCCATCGCAAAGAAATATGTGAACCGAGGTTTACAATTTCTCGATCTGATTCAGGAAGGTAATATCGGTCTGCTGAAAGCAGTGGATAAATTCGAATACCGCCGCGGTTATAAATTTTCCACTTATGCAACCTGGTGGATACGTCAGGCAATCGCACGTGCCATCGCGGATCAGGCGCGGACAATACGTGTGCCGGTACACATGATAGAAACCATCAACAAGATGAACCGCGTCAGACGTCAGCTCTTGCAAATCAGCGGACTGGAGCCTGAGCCAGCCGCAATTGCAGAGAAAATGGGTTTGCCGGAAGTGAAAGTACGCGAGATTCTGAAAATCGCCAAAGAACCTGTTTCTCTGGATGTGCCTATCGGTGACGATGGTGACTCACAGCTCGGCGATTTCATTGAAGACAGTATGACGATGTCACCGATGGCTGCGGCAATGCAGGCCTCTGTGCAGCAAAAACTGAAAGAAGCACTGGACTCATTAAGCCCGCGTGAAGCCAAAGTATTGCGTATGCGTTTCGGCCTTGAAACCGCGAGTGAATTTACCCTGGAAGAAGTCGGTAAACAATTTGAAGTCACACGCGAACGGATACGCCAGATCGAGGCAAAGGCAATGAAGAAGTTACGCCATCCCGGAAAAGCCGATCACCTGAAAGGTCTGATGGAAAATCAGTAAGCAGAATCTGGTTTAGATACTGATACCTTAGACGTTACATGGAAAATGCCGCTGATACCAGCGGCATTTTTTATGCCATCAAAAAAGTCAAAGCGAACTCCACCTGTTCTATTCTTTGGGCAAGACTGCCCTCAACCAGCAAATGGGAGATGTCACGCTCTTCCAGTTCCACCAAGACGCGCTCGTGAATGGCCTGACGAACTGCCGGTGACTCTCTTTGCAAGCCGTCAGCAATCCACGGCAAATCGGGTGCGGTCACCACAGTGAAATCATAATAGTGCTGATCTGTCAGTGCCAGCAAATCATCACCGGCAGCCGAAAAATAGTATTCACTGTAGATGGCCGTCATTAACGGCGTCGTATCGCAAAACAACCAGCCATTCGCCTTGAGCGCCATCGCATGTTCCCGTTCCAGTTGCGTCCGTGCAATCATTATCTGTTCACTTTCACGCGGAACGCGCTGCTGAGTTTCAACAAACTCGCGCAAATACTCGGGTACCCATAAGGTCTGATAGCGTTGCGCCAGCGCCTCTGCCAGTGCAGACTTGCCAGAAGATTCTGCCCCCAGGATAGCGACACGCTGGACTTTGGATTTTACTTCTGACATGTTTTACTCCAGGCACGCAGCCCCATGATTGCCATGATGACAAAGACCGCATACAAGGCTGCTGTCAGCATCAGATTTTTATATAGGTATAAACCAACATACAAGACGTCGACAATAATCCAGATAAGCCAGTTCTCAATTTTTTTTCTGGATAACAAAACTTGCCCGAGCAAACTGCCAGCGGTAAGAAAACCATCCGCCACAGGAACATCGGTATCCGTAAATTTCTTTAAAAACCACGCTAAGGCAATGAATCCCAGCCCCCATGCAATCAGCGCAACCACGCGCTCACGACTCGCCAGCGCAGATACAGGTAACTGACTGCTTCCGTCAATACCGCGCCACCACAAAAACCAGCCCCAAACGGAGACAATGATAAAGACCCATTGCAAACCCATATCTCCGTACAACCTGGCTTCGAAAAAAACGCTGGCGTACAACCCTGAAGATAAGATTGAAAATAACCAAGCCCAATGTATCTGACGAATGTTCAGCACAACAGTCATCACCGACAAGATGAACGACAGCAGCTCAAGCAAACTTGTCGTCAAACCAAAAAACTGCACAGCGTCGTTCATAGGCAGGAGAAACTTCATTATGAATAAGAGCCCGCATTATCAACGATAGAAAAATTCGTGTCATGCTGATCAGGCAAAAACATAAAAATACCGCGATCAGGCTTGAATTCATCACGCGGATCTGCATTTTTCCTTTATATTGCTGAAAAATCCTTCTTATCATGCAATATGAAAAAACAATCTGGCTTCACCTTGTTAGAAGTTCTGGCCGTTGTTGCGATCATCGGCATACTTGCAGTGATGGCCGCCCCATCGTATTTATACAAAGTCATCCGTGAACAAATCGATGCAGCGATACCGTTGGCTGATGTTGCAAAAAAACCGGTAGAACTGGCATGGCTGGCCGGACAGAAATTCCCTGCGGATAATGCAGCCGCAGGCTTACCGTCCTCCGACAAAATCGTCAATAATTTCGTCAGCGCCGTCAGTGTCGAAGATGGTGTCGTTCACATCACCTTCGGCAATCGTGCCAGTAACTCTATTAAAGGTAAGGTGCTCTCCTTGCGCCCGGCTGTCGTTGAAGATGCACATGTCGTTCCGGTGACCTGGGTGTGCGCCAATGCACAGGCACCTGACAAAATGATAGTCAAAGGCACAGACAAAACAACGCTGCCGACACAATATCTGCCCCTGATTTGCCGCAGTAGAGCAAAATAAAAAACGCCGACTAAATACTCCGGCGTTTTTCTCCACAAAAGCAAATTCAGATCGTTAGCGCTCTCAGAACTTATGCTCGAGCATCGCACGGACTGCGACCGTCGTTGGCGTGTATGTGATTTGCTGCGATGTTCCGCTCAACTGGTTAACCACTGTATTGGATGAAACGTTATCCTGATGCAGCAGGTTCGCTACCGAAATTCTTAAATTGGTCTTAGGATCAAACTTCCATAACGCATACAAATCCAGTACCCGCTTGGGCACAGAGTATCTGGTCTGTTCCGCAGATACCCGCACCATTCCGCCGCTCTGATAACTGGCGTTACCACCGATAGTCAGAGGCACTTTCGATAATTTGTAATCCATCCCGATATTTGCACTGACAGGCGTTTGTGAGTCCAGACGATTATTCGGTCCTGGTACAGTTTTCAGATCTGACCAGTTCAGCGAGAGATTGGCACGGAAATCGATCGCTGGCGCATCGCTGATCAAAGAGCGTAATGGAAACTTACCATCGAGTTCTATTCCCTTTGTCGTCGCCTGCCCGTCATTCGCAGGGGACGTAAACCAGATCCCATTGATCTGATCCAGTTTGGTGCGGATAATATCGTCAATCTTTCTCATGTAAACGCTGGCACTCAGCATCCCGCCATCAGCGAGGTAGTGTTCAAACGCAGCGTCAATACCCCATGCCAGCTCAGGTTTCAGATTTGGATTACCGATGCTGTCGGGACTGGTCTCGCTATTGTTATTGGATTGATAGCGACGTGGAATTAACTGACCGCTGCTTGGCGCCTTGTAAGTACGTGTCAGCCCTAAACGTACCTGATCATTTTTACTACCCGGAATTTTCCACAGGGTTTGCAATATCGGGCTTACCACACTCGATTTATTTGTAACTTCAGCGTAGCCGGTTCCTTCGTTTCGTGTCTCGATTGCCTCCCAGCGTAAGCCGGCATAGACCGACCATTGTTTCGTCACATTCCATTCATCCTGTGCAAACAAGGCTATACGCGTCACATCTGCATCATAATTTTCATTCAGCGGCAAAGCGACCAGACCGCTGCCGGGTGTAACGACATCCGTCTGCAGGCGATGCTCATTACGTTTGCTGTAAGCGCCATCCCATCCGAAAACAAACGCATGATCTTCAATGAACGGAGCAGAATATTTACCACTCGAAGTCAGCCCTTTATCCGACGCATCGGATGTGCTTTTCCTGTCCAATATCTGATTTTTATTCCTGTCATATCCCAGCAAGCCAACGTCGGAATTACGGCGGTTAACGTTCACGCCAAATTTCACTTCAAGTTTAGCGCTGTCAGCCAGTTTGTGTATCCAGTTCAGATCACTACGGATCATTGCAAAATCGGACTCTATACGCTGTAAATCACTGAAATAAGTCGGTAACTTCTCAAGTAAAGGCTGACTTACCTCGCTGGTGTAGCCTGCAAAACGACTGGCATTCACAAAGCTCTGACTGGTCAGCGTATCCCCATTCGCCAACGAAATATTCACTCTCGGCGACAGGCCTATGCCATTGAACGTTCCCCACCCCAGCTGATCGGTTCTGGTCAGCTTATTCGGTTTGCCGCTGACATCCGTACCTGTCTCTACTATCGTCGATGGTCGCTCATACTGACCATGATTGAAGTTACCGGATACAGAATAAGAATAACGCCCGGATTTATCCGAAATTTGCAGATTCACATTCTCGGCAAACTTTCCTCCATCCTCCGATCCGCCAAACTTAATCTCGCGCTGTGCGGTCTGCACCGCACGCTTCAGTACAATATTGATGGCTCCTGCAATCGCCTGCGTACTGAGTTCGGCCGTCGCGGCACGAATAATTTCTATGCGTTCGATCAGATCCGGCGAGATCGAATCCAGCGAAAACCCCGGTGGACTGGGTTCTCCATTGAGCATGATCTGAGTATAACCAGAGCCCAGCCCCCGCATGCGGATCTCGCCGCCACGTCCCTGCACGCCTCCGACGGTGATGCCAGGCAAACGTTTTAACACATCACCGACCGTAGTATCGCCATAACGAACAATGTCCTCCTGCGTGACGACGATTTTGGTCGCGGTATCCTGACGACGCTCATCATAATTGCGAGCTCCCTGCACTTCCACCTTCTGTATAGGCGCCTCCTGGGCTTTGACCGGTGCTTTTTTAGGCAGTCTGGAAGAATCGGACTCCGGGGCAGCATTACCAGTTTCCTGGCCGCTGGCAAGGGTGTGAAAACCTAACAAAATAGAAACAGCAATAATGCTTAATGGGAAACCTGGAGTACGCATAGAAATAGGGGAAATTAAGGAAGCGGTAAATAAAAAAGTACTGCTCTGACCATTATCAACAAATAAAGTTCAGCGCAAAGATAAATTGCATATCTTTGTCTTAAACTGCATGCTCACAAACAGATAAATACCTGTCACACGTTAGTAATGAGATCAGTTTCACGTGATTCAGGTGATATATGAGGGGCGACGAGGGGGATTCGCAGAGTAAAGCTGGTGCCTGCGCCAGGTGTACTTTGCAGACGAATTTCACCACCGAGGACGTCAGTGACGAGGTTATAAACTATATGCATACCCAGGCCTGATCCACCTTGTCCGAGCTTGGTGGTAAAAAAAGGATCAAAAACACGCTTCTGGTCTGCATCAGAAATAGAGCCTGTAAATAAATTTGTGTAAATGTCCACGGTCTATTAACCTCTCGAGCGAGGAATTACCGATGGACATTTTAATGGATAGAGAAAAACTGAAAGCTTTGGCAAAGTATGGTTCTTTCTTTTTGCGAGGTTTTTTCGTGGTCATCGTATCGGTCATGGCAAATCCCTTTCGGTATTATTTCATGACCCCGGTTCACACAGAAATTCTTACAGGCTCCTGCAAAAGAGAACTATAAAATATTCCTATTAGCAATGAGATTTCACGCACGAGCCTAGTTGATATTGAAGGTTAAGCGGATCCACTGGCGCAGTCCGTCGTGCCTTGAATGCACATCATTCAAATAAGATACAATGCGGCGCAATTGTAACAAATAGTAACGAAAAGTAATTCCGGCATTACTAGGGTTCAAGACACTCTATCGAAACGATCTTACATATCATAAATATGAAAACACCATCACAAATTTCGGCTTATAAGAATCATAGGAATGGCTTCAATATAACAATTAAAACGAAGTTATTCTTGAGTTTCGGTATCACAAGTGCAGTTGTGTTTGCTATTTCCATTTTTTCGATATTTTCATTGTCCCAAGGAAGCTCCGAGTTTGTCGCTTACGTCGAAGGCGTAAATGCTAGGGCACTTGCTGTTGCCAGTGTCAGAACTGCGGCGGATGCGCGGGCCATTGCAGCGCGAAACCTGGTTCTCGTTTCGTCTCCGGAAGAAATAGCCAAAGAAAAGCAAGCTTTAGACCGGGCATTTCAAGAAGTAAATGACAATCTCTCAAAGCTGAATACCTTAGCCCAGCGCGATGACGTCCATCTTGAAGCCAAGAAAAAAATTCAACGCATCGGGGAAATAGAAAAGCAATATGCCGTTGTTGCCACTGAGATTGCTGACTTGGTTCTGAAAGGCAAAAAGCAGGAAGCATCCGAAAAAATTGTTACGAACTGTCGCCCTCTCTTAGAAGCTCTGTCACTCGCCCAGCAGGATTATGCACAATACGCCAGTCAACGATCACAAAACTTGATGACCGAGGCAAAAATACATTATGAACAGAGAAGGAACTTGTTAATTGCTGGTTGCCTCCTCGCGATCGGCATTGCAGTCGCTGCCGGCCTCTTTATCACACGCTCCATATCTGACGGATTGAAAGATGCTGTAACGGTTGCCACTAGGGTAGCGAACGGTGACCTCGTATCAGAAATAAGCTTAAAGCGTCAGGATGAATTTGGAAAACTGCTCTCCGCGTTAGATATGATGCAACATAGTCTTTCCACCTTAGTAAAGAAAGTTATACACGGGGCAGACACCGTTGCCAAAGCAAGCTCTGTAATTGCTAAGGACAACCTTGAACTGTTTGACCATACAGAGAGTCAGGCGAGCTCTCTTGAAGAAACCGCTGCGTCTATGGACGAATTGGGTTCTGCGGTGCGGCAAAACGCTGAGAATGCCAATCACGCCAATGAGTTGGCACAAGCAGCCTCCTTAGTCGCCGGCCAAGGCGGAAAAGTTGTCGGTGATGTCGTGCAGACCATGAACGAGATTCAGGCGGCGAGCGAGCAGATCACCGAGATTATTTCGGTTATTGACGATATCGCATTCCAGACCAACATTCTTGCTTTGAATGCCGCTATTGAAGCAGCGAGAGCGGGAGAGCAAGGGCGTGGTTTTGCGGTGGTGGCCGGAGAGGTGCGGAGCCTTGCCGGAAGAAGTGCGGACGCAGCGAAGGAAATCAAAGCGCTTATCTCTGCCAGCACCCAGCGAGTCAGCGATGGCTCCAGGCTCGTCAACGAGGCGGGTAAAACCATGTACGACGTCGTCGAGTCGATTAAGCGAGTGAGCGCGATCGTTGCAGAAATTTCGTCATCCACTCAAGAGCAGAGTCTCGGAGTGAATCAGGTCGGAGAGGCGGTCTCAGAGATAGATCAAGCTACCCAACAAAATGCCGCTTTGGTAGAGCACTTAGCCGCGGCGACATCCAGCCTAAACACAGAAGCACAAGATTTGGTGGTTGCAGTGTCGAGTTTCAAAATATCTGACAGCAAGAGCTCACGGTATATTGCCAAAAGCAATTCGATCATTTCCCCATCTCCACTTCTCGTTGAATAAAAGCAGAAGGCACAACCAGTGAGGAGGTGCCGAAGAGACTCAAAAATACTAATTAATTTGATACCAGCTCGCTTATCGAAAAAATGAAAAACTACTCAGATCACCTTGAAATAGAAAAAAATGAGAGGTTGCCAGGATTTACGCCGGAGGCATCTTTTGAATTCCTCCAGTCCTTGGTTAACGGAAGCAACGACGCCATTATCTCGAAATCACTTGACGGCAAAATCACAGGATGGAATCCGGCAGCCGAGAGAATGTTCGGATACAAATCCAGCGAAATTCTTGGTCAATCCGTTCTGAAACTATTTCCTGATAATCTTATAGGCGAGGAAGGAAAAATCATCTCCCGCATTATGCTCGGAGAGCAATTACAGCACTACGAGACAATTCGCAAAAGAAGAGACGGGAGCGTATTTCCTGCATCCGTCACTGTCTCTCCAATCGTTGATAAAAATAATCAAATAATTGGCGCCTCTAAAATTGTCAGAGATGTCTCTTTGAGGCGTGCACTGGAAGACCAGATGCGGCTCTCTGCGAAAGTTTTTGAATACGCAAATGAAGCGATCATTGTTGCCGACAACGATGGCAAGTTCATTCACGTGAACAAAGCTTTCACAGAGATAACTGGTTATGGCCTGGAAGATGTCATTGGTAAGACCCCTACACTTTTTAAATCAAGTCGGCAGGGACCGGATGTGTCGGTTCAGATGCTGGCAGATTTAAAATCTCAGGGACATTGTCAAGGTGAAGTATGGAGCCGACGAAAGACAGGAGAGGCTTTTGCAGCGCTTGTCAGCGTCAGCCGCGTGGACGAGCAAGATGGTTCGCCAGGCCGCTACATCGCCATGTTCGCAGATATCACAACGATTCGCGAGCAACAAGAATTGCTGGAACGAATGGCGCACTATGATCTGCTGACCAATCTCCCGAACCGGATTCTTCTCGCGGAACGATTAGAGCAAAGCATCAAGAAGTGCGACCGGCATAAAGCCGAACTTGCGGTAGCGTACCTTGATCTGGATGGCTTCAAAGAGATCAACGATAAGCTCGGTCATTCTATTGGTGATGAGGTACTGGAGGCTATCGGACGTCGCATGTCCGCCACAATAAGGGAAACTGATACATTAGCTCGTATCGGAGGAGATGAATTCGTTCTTCTCATCGAGTTCGAGCATGGCTCAGAAGAGTATTTAACTGCGCTTCATCGAATTTTAACGGTATGTAAGCAAGCCGTCATTGTGGATGGAGTCGAAGTCGTTCTTTCTGTAAGCGGAGGCGTCACCGTCTATCCGAACGACGATGCAAGTCCTGATCTGTTATTAAGGCACGCTGACCAGGCTATGTATGAAGCAAAACAAGCCGGCAGGGATCAAATCAAGTGCTTCGATACTAAACGTGATCAAAGGGTCCAAAAAACCTACTCGCTGATCAACGGGCTCTCAAAGGCAATTGAAAATGATGAATTATTTTTAGAATTCCAGCCAAAAGTTGATGTCACGAATGGAGATATCATTGGGGCTGAAGCATTGATAAGGTGGGCACATCCTGAAAGAGGAACACTTTATCCTAATGAATTTATCAGACCAATTGAGGACTTGCCTATCATTGATACGGTGGGATATTGGGTTATCGAAAAAACTCTTAATTTACTCGAAAGGCTGCAGGCAGTCGGATATGAATTTCCAATCAGCGTCAACATCGCTCCAAGACATTTTCTGGAAAAAGATTTCCCTGAAACCTTGCGTGATATTTTAAATTCCCGCAAGAAATTTATAATCGAAAAACGCTTGCTTGAAATAGAAATTATCGAAACTCAGAAATTTTTCGATCTTTCCAGTGTCTCAAACATCATGCATTCATGCTCTGAAATGGGAGCTAGGTTCTCTCTTGACGATTTTGGCACTGGTTATTCCTCACTTCTGTACCTCAAGGAACTCCCTGCCGAGACTCTGAAAATAGATCGAAGTTTCATCACCGGCATGAACGAAAGTCAGAATGACCTCCTGATTGTAAAAGCCATTCTCGGGCTGGCCAGTGCGTTCAACAGAGAAGTGATTGCTGAGGGTGTAGAGACGTACGACCAGGCAAATTTATTGGTCAATCTTGGATGCCGTGTAATTCAAGGTTATGGAATCGCTAAGCCAATGCCGGAAGATAAGTTTGAACAATGGTGCAAAGAGTGGAATAACCGGCAGCAGTCATTACTGCTCGACAAAGGTCTCGCGTTTCCGGGCATAACCCTCCCTTAAAATCGAGCCGCAGATAAACAGAGTTCATGAGACAAACTTATAAGCCAAAGGAAAATTTCGGCTGAGCTTTGCCACCTCATCAGGAAGATCACCAGGAAACTGCGCCCTCCTTAATCCTTGGGTGAGTGAGTCTTATTCTTGCCTATAAAATGGTTCTAACGGAGATGCGTCAGGTTTTTCGATCCAGCTTCAAGTCCAACGCTTCGTACTAGAAAGGAGTTCGATTCCCAACATTGATTGATACAGTAAAAGTAAAAGATACTTTATTATTGTAATTATAAGGTCTGCATAGCAGGACGTATGCGGTGAGGTAGTCTAAGATTTAAATCTGTAAGTCGCAGTTTTCTATTGCCCGATTATTACCTTGATCAACTTTCACCCGTGAAAGTTGATCAACAGGGAAGCCAATCATATCTGTATTCATCTGCGTGCATTTGTAATTTGTAATGACACGCTCCGCCCAGCAGGATGTCTGCCGTGACGTAGTCAAAGATTTAAATTTGTAAGTCGCAGTTTTCTATTGCCCGATTATTACCTTGATCAACTTTCACCCGTGAAAGTTGATCAACCGGGATGCCAATCATATCTGTATTCATCTGCGTGCATTTGTAATTTGTAATGACACGCTCCGCTTAGCAGGATGTCTGCCGTGACGTAGTCAAAGATTTAAATTTGTAAGTCGCAGTTTTCTACTGCCCGATTATTACCTTGATCAACTTTCACCCGTGAAAGTTGATCAACCGGGATGCCAATCATACTGTTATTCATCTGCGTGCATTTGTAATTACAAGCTCTGCTTAGCAGGATGTCCGTGGTGACGCAGTCTAAGATTTAAATTTGTTGGTCGTAGCTTTTTTTAATATCCTATTTTTACTTTGATCTACTTTCACCCGTGAAAGTAGATCAACCGCGAAGCCAATCATACTGTATTCATCTGCGTGCATTTGTAATTTGTAATGACACGCTCCGCTTAGCAGGATGTCTGCCGTGACGTAGCCTAAGATTTAAATTTATAAGTCGCAGTTTTCTACTGCCCGCTTATTACCTTGATCAACTTTCACCCGTGAAAATTGATCGACCGGGAAGCGGATCATATCTGTAACTGTTTTATTTGCTGCAAACTATGCCTGTTTCTTTGCAATTAAGACCTATTAGGCACGTGGCTGAGTAGACCCAATTTATAATCACCGAAAGTCAGGCAATGTGACCAGTTCGGGGCATGCTTCCCTCGTTTGGGATAATTGTCTTTTTCTTGTAATTTAGTTCGATTTAGAGGTGATTGGAAGGTCTTGTATTTGACTTTCACGCGTGAAACCTGTCTTTGGGGGTGCTGGGGAATGCGGACAAAACTTGGACTGTTTGATGCCGTTAATCCGAGACTATCTCGGTATTCTAGTGGACTGCGAGAGCTAAAGGAGATTTTAATCCGTTTTTCGTTGTACCTGCGAATGTAGGAGTCGAGTACCTGAATGAACTACTCAATTGTTGCTGTTCGCCAGTCCCAAAGATAGAACATCTCCGTTTTCAACCGCCCGAAGAAGCTTTCACATGCAGCATTGTCAGGCGAATATCCTTTGTGCGACATGGAGCGAATCAGCTTCGTATTTTCGATCCGCGACAGCCACCCTCAACACCATTTGTTATTGAGTGTCATCGCCATTGACCAATGAAGTCACTGGTGCTGACACTCTCGTTTTTTGCCCTCATCAGCAAAGTGTCCTACGAAAACACTTCAGCGAATTAATGAAAAAGGTCACGCCGCTGAGATCCAGCTTTTTCATTGAACACGTGTTCCACTGAAGTGTTTTAGCCAAATTGCGTCTTGTGTTTCGGATTAACCTGGTTCACATTTGTGCGAAACGTTGATGTTTTATAGTCTCAGACAAGCTCGTTATTTGTCAGCTTGAAGTGCGTTAGGCCTGTTGAATTTTTTTGCCTAGGGGACAGACTGTACAAGTGAGTAATGCGAAAAATGAATGCCTACACAGTGGCAAGCAGATACAGACCAGAAGGTCGACGCCGCCACGAGTTGGACTAGCGAAGCCCTGGAGAGGACCATGCTCATACGTCATTGAGCCAGAATCCCCTCTTATTCCACTTTTATCAAGCAGCGACGGATAAATTATCAATAAGTTAATTTTAAAAATTCAAATTTCTGTGCAGGATGGGTGGGCTCTCCGACGTTAGAGAAGAGTCATGTAACCCCTGGTCGCTGTCCGACTTCATAAAAGTTGGTAATAAAGTGAAACGAGCTGAGATTATATAATTATCAATTAAATAATAATTATGAATTCATTTTACGACAAACCTCTTCATGGCTGCCCGTCACAAACTACGACACAAGCAATCTGAATAACAGAAGGCGGAGTACAGCAAAGGCATGTCTGGTAGGAGAAACACTGTGCAATGGAAAATACAAAAGTCGGTCAATAGGAGGTTTGGGGTCTCGTTACGACTAAGTGCCTGACGAGTCGTCACAGAAAGGCATCAGTGTGCTGACTTCATGGTTCCAGTGTTGTCTCCCCTGCTCACATCATTACAGGCGCTGGTCAAGGCGCTGTTCAAGGAGCCACTCTGTTGACACAGGTAGCAAGCGCGGCGAATCCTAAGTGACGTCTGAAGTGGTTACCTAAGAGAGTGACGCGGGCACCCAACAGGGATCGACAAATGGCGCGTTTAGGAACCCATGAGGCACCTCCCGAGTCGCCAAGCCAGGTGCTCAAGAGTCTACCAGGCAGGTGACCAAGTAGGCAGCTAATCACGCTTCGCCAAAAGCAATCTAAAATGAAAGGAAGCAGTTCGTCTGTTCAAATATTAGTTCCAGTTCTACGCGCTCTTGGTCGCGAGTCACATCTAGTATTATTTATGGTTAAGACAGATGACTGAGCCATTCAAGCAACTGTGTTTGTGTTTCGTTCTCAAAAGACTCGCTGCGCTGCACTTCATCAAGCGTAGAAATCATCCACGACACGAATGCACTCCATCCAATTTCTGTCAATTTTTCTTCATAAATCAGTTCGACGCGTAGATCGTCAGGTATCGCGTAAAGCCATCGTTCAACGATAGATTGAAGCTCGTATGGAATGTGAGAAAAGTTCAAAACTTTCATAATATTGCCGTCTTTTCCTAAAATATCTTCGAAATTTAATCCGGCTTGTAGCCCGCAATGCAGAGAGCGTATTTTTTGTTCGATTGCCATTCAGTATCTCCAAAATAGGTTGTAGTAATGTCTTGCAAGAATAAAGCATCTGCCTGATCAGAAGCCCAGATTTCATCTATAAAATAGTCTGAAAATAAGTGTTTGATATGTCAAAAAGACGTTATATGACAGCAAATCAATTTGCAGACAGTTTTTTCTGGGCGCAGGTCAGCAGCAAATTGACTTAAACAAATAACGAGATGACGCCAGTGCTATATCGATCATTTCACCAGAATGAAGACCCTGTTCCTACGCGCTACAGTCTCTGAGAGAGTGCCGCATGAAGATGAATTTGCTCCCATCTTTCATAGGCACTTTCTCTCACTGCAAGCGGCAGAAGATTAGTGCCCTCTGTCAGATTGAAGGCACAGGGATTCGACCAGTTTGTCAATGTCGCTCTGCAGCCAAGCTACGGCGCGAGGGCCTATCTTGAAAGGTTTGGGGAAACGGCCAGAGTTAATACCTGCGTACCAAGTCGAGCGAGAGACCGGCATGATCTCGAGCACACGACGCAAGCGTATGAATTTTTTTGCAGTGGATTCCATAATAATTCCATCCCCAGTGGTCAAGCCGGAATTTGATTGAAATAATCAGTAGTGGCAGATGGGTCGTCCTACCAAGTCCGGAGACAGCAAATGATGTCTAAGAACGTATAGTTAAAACTATTAAGAATGGTTGATTTATTTTTTCGATAGGATTAGATGCCTGCAGACAGCCAAAGAAATGAGCATCTTCATTGAGGTAAATGCACGCCTAAAACACCAATACATCTGATCACATAACAAATTTACAAAACATCTTTCTTGGACTTATTTTTTAACGAAGTGTACGACGTAATAACCAGAAGTTAAACGTATGCAGAAAGAATTCGGCTTTCGAGGTGACATCAGTTCTCTTGGAGAGATAGTATTAAGGATGCTTCAAATGGAAACCACACACAAAAATAAAGACTGGACGAACTACCGATCACCACACAAAACCATGGATAGAAAAAAACCCACAACAGAAAATCTATTGTGGGTTTTTAAGTGGGACAAAATCAAAAACGTGCTATAAGTCATTGATTTTGTTATATTACTGGCGGAGACGGTGAGATTCGAACTCACGACCCAGGTTACCCCAGATGCTTCCTTAGCAGGGAAGTGCCTTCGGCCACTCGGCCACGTCTCCACACTTTCACAACCAAGTCATACAACTTGGCTGCAATCGAGACCAAGATCATAGCTGCTGAACTGCTTTTGGTCAACTACTCAGATAAACAAAAACAGTTTTTTCGCTAACTAAATAATCAGGCACTTTCCAGACCGAAAGCCTTATGCAGCGAACGCACTGCCAGCTCCATATATTTCTCGTCGATCAGCACTGAGATTTTGATTTCGGATGTCGAGATCATCAGAATATTGATACCTTCTTCTGACAAAGTACGGAACATCTGCGATGCGATACCAACATGGCTGCGCATACCGACGCCGACCACAGACACTTTAGAAACTTTGGTATCGCCGGCAATACTTGCCGCACCGATGTGTGCCTTCACGCTGCCTTCGAGCACCGCCATCGCTTTGGCGTATTCACCGCGCGGTACAGTGAAAGTAAAGTCGGTTTTACCTTCAACGGACTGATTCTGGATAATCATATCCACTTCGATATTCGCGTCCGCGACCGGGCCAAGGATCTGATAAGCGATGCCTGGTTTATCAGGTACGCCTAACACGGTGATTTTTGCTTCATCACGACTGAACGCGATGCCAGTGATGGTGGCTTGTTCCATATTTGTATCTTCCTCAAACGAAATCAGGGTGCCGGAATTCGCTTCTTCTTCCAGCGGAATTAAAGGGTCTGTCAGCGACGATAAAACGCGGGTAGGCATGCGGTAATTACCGGCAAATTCAACAGAGCGTATCTGCAAAACTTTAGAACCGAGCGACGCCATTTCCAGCATTTCTTCAAATGTCACGGTGTTCAGGCGGCGCGCGTCGGAAACCACACGTGGATCAGTCGTATAGACGCCATCAACGTCGGTATAAATCAGGCATTCCTGTGCCTTCAGCGCAGCCGCAATCGCGACGGCCGAGGTATCTGAACCACCACGTCCCAGCGTTGTGATATTGCCCTGCTCATCCACACCCTGAAAACCGGTAATGACGACAATTTTGCCAGCAGCGAGATCGGCTTTGACTTTGGCATCGTCAATCGATTCGATACGCGCTTTGGTGTAAGCGGAATCGGTCTTGATCGGGACTTGCCAGCCAGCGTAAGACACGGCTTGTTTGCCGATAGCCTGCAATGCCATGGAGAGCAAACCGACTGACACTTGTTCACCAGTCGACGCAATCATGTCGAGCTCACGAGGATCAGGTTGCGCCATGATCTCTTTCGCGAGACCGATGATGCGATTAGTTTCGCCGGACATTGCTGAGGGCACCACGACTATCTGGTGACCGGCATCATGCCATTTGGCGACGCGCTTGGCGACGTTCTTGATGCGTTCAGTTGAACCCATCGAAGTCCCGCCGTATTTGTGGACGATTAAAGCCATAGATATATAAGACTGAAGGAGTAAAAAATGAGGTAAATCAATCCCTTACTGTACATGCTGCTCTGCAAAATAACAAGGAGCGATGCGACATGAATGCTGAAGAATACGTGGCAATCACGTTATTTCCGACAAATTTTCTATCGTTTCAAGAAAAAAAATCAACTAAAAACCGAATAATGCATATGCACAGCGTTTTCATCAACGACTTAAAAAAATTTACTTTTGCATCCTGAAATTTACATTTTCAGGGGAGTATGTGCCGATATTGCCTTAACCTCAGCATGAAATATAGGGCTTTAAATATACTCCGGGGAGTATATTTTCACCGAAAATTGCACTTGCCAGCGCTGCGAAGCCATCTGGCTGAAAGAGAACCACAACGGTGTATCTAGCTGTGGAGGAAGGTGGCTGATTGTAGAAAATAGTCATATCGCAGCGACGACTGCGGCAGCGCGGCACAAACAATACAGCTACACGCCCTTCCCAGTTAATCTTTGCTTCCGGAAAACAGCTGATGCCAGCCTTCTATGCCAAGTTTTTGCATGGTCTCGATATTTTTTTCATAGATCATTTCCGCTTCCGGGAACGACTCCACGGCACGATCGATACTTTCTTCGCGCAATAAATGCAAAGTCGGAAATGGCGCACGGTTGGTATAGTTTTCGATGTCATCGATAGTGGTGTCGGCAAACTGATAATCCGGATGGAAATTCGCAATCTGCAGAATACCGTCCAGATCAAGCTCTTCCAGCAAGCCGTCGGCGACATCAAGGAAATCGTTGAAATCGAGAAAATCCTTCAGTACATACGGGTGAATTAACAGAATGGTGTCGATTTTTTCCGGATTCGCTTCAGCCAGCACCTCCAGCTCGCGTTGCAGATCCTCGACTAAAGCTTCCGGTGTTGTCGCTTCACTGACGACGTAACGGATCTGTTTTTTAACATGAACGGATTTTGCAAACGGGCATAAATTCAGACCGATCACCGCTTTTTCTAACCACTCGGTGGTTTGCGCAATGATGTCGTCGTGGGTAAGAGGGTTTGCTTGTGACATAGGAAATTTTGATCGTCTGAAAGAGCGCAAGGATAGCACGCAGCAAGATGCCAGCAGGTGAGCGCCAACAAGAAACACCCAAAAAAACGGCCCGGAAAGGTCCCGGGCCGCTTACTCAATGTGCGACTATGCGCTGCCATCAGGCAAGGATTCGTCGCATTATCTGCCGCATATCCGACTGTATATTCAGCGGCATATCAGCGATTACAGGCAGATTAAATTTCTTCGTACAAAGGCAGTGTCAGGAATTCTGCAAAATCTGCAGAAGTCGACATTTCTTCGAAAATCTGTGCTGCGCGGTCATACGTTGCACCGTTACCAGCCACTTCTTTAACCTTCGCCAATTCTTCAGGAATCATCGCGCGCACCATGTCGGCTGTGACTTTGCGGCCATCTTCCAGATTACCCTTGGCTGAACGTATCCATTGCCAGACCTGGGAACGGCTGATCTCTGCCGTTGCCGCATCTTCCATCAGATTATGAATCGGTACGCAACCATTGCCTGCCAGCCATGCGCCGAGGTAATGAATACCGACGTTGATGTTGTAACGCAGACCTGCTTCAGTAATCGGTGTTTCAGGCTGGAAATTCAGCAAGTCTTTCGCCGTTACTTCAACATCCGGACGCTGCTTGGAAATCTGATTCGGTGCATCGCCCAACACTTTTTTGAATTCCGCCATCGCCAGATCCACCAGACCAGGATGAGCAACCCAGCCACCATCGTAGCCGTCGGTTGCGTCACGCGCTTTATCGTTGCGTACGCCACCCATCGCGATGTCATTTTTTTCCGGATCATTTTTGATCGGGATCAGCGCAGCCATACCGCCGATTGCCGGTGCGTTACGCTTGTGACAGGTTTTCAGCAGCAGCAACGCGTATGAACGCATAAATGGTGCCGTCATCGTGACTTTCGCGCGGTCTGCGAGACAGAAATCTTTGTTATTCTTGAATTTTTTGATGCAAGAGAAAATGTAATCCCAGCGACCGGCATTCAGACCAGAGCTGTGCTCACGCAGTTCATACAGAATTTCATCCATCTCAAATGCAGCAACGATGGTTTCGATCAGGACAGTCGCTTTGATTGTGCCTTGTGGAATACCGATTTCATTTTGTGCCATGACAAAAATATCGTTCCACAGACGCGCCTCCAGATGCGATTCCATTTTTGGCAGGTAGAAATAAGGGCCAGCACCGCGTGCCAGTTGCTCCTTGGCGTTATGGAACAGAAACAGCGCAAAATCAAAGATACCGCCGGAAATACGCTTACCATCGACCAGCACATGTTTTTCATCCAGATGCCAGCCACGCGGACGGACAACCAGCGTTGCGATCTTGTCGTTGAGCTTGTAAGACTTACCGTTTTGTTCCAGGCTGATCGTGCGGCGAACAGCGTCGCGCATATTGATCTGGCCAGTGATCTGGTTATCCCAGTTAGGCGTATTGGAATCTTCAAAGTCGGTCATGTAACTATCTGCGCCGGAGTTCAGCGCATTAATCACCATTTTGCGCTCAACAGGACCCGTGATCTCTACGCGGCGGCATTCCAGTGCCTGTGGGATAGGTGCGATTTTCCAGTCGCCTTCGCGGATGTGTTTGGTTTCTGGCAAAAAGTCAGGTGTCTCGCCAGCATCCAGGCGTTTTGCGCGCTCAACACGTGCGGCGAGTAATTCCTGACGGCGCGGCTCAAACGCACGGCTCAGTTTGGCAACCAGCGCCAGCGCTTCTGGTGTCAGAATCTGTTCAAAACCTGGCTTGATTTCACCAGTAATCTGCATACCTGCAGGTAAATTCAGTTGTGTCATGCTGCTCTCCTAGAAAATAAAACAAAAATAATTACTGCATTTGTTCAATAAAACCAGCTACATCCCTGAGTGAACGCCCGGTGCCATGCGGCGTCACACCTAGCTCTTCGAGTGGCGCATCGTGACGGTTAACCCAGAATGTTGTGTACCCGAACCACGTCGCACAACAAATATCCCAGGCATTCCCCGAAACAAATAAAATATTTTTTGCAGGTAATCCGAAAACATCCGGCCCCAGCTGATAGGCCTCCGGCGCTGTTTTGTATTTTTTCACTGAATCAACAGACAATAAATGACTGAAGATCCCTTGCATGCCGGCAGCATCCACAGCAGACTGCAGCATGTGCGTGGTTCCGTTAGATAAAATGGATAACTTTATTCCGCTGGCGCGCAACTGCTGTAATACCTCAAGATTTTCGGGAAATGCATCCAGCCTCGCATACTGCCCCATTAGTGCATTCTGTGCATCCAGCGTCAGATCCAGCTGTAATTTCTTGCATACAAAAATCAGGGCGTCCTGGGTCACTTCCCAGAATGGTTTGTACATGCTGCACATCGTGCGCAATTGCGTGTATTCAATCTGCTTGTTGCGCCACAATAAGGCCAATGCTTCCCCCTTACCGGGAAATAATTTTTCCCCCAGCTGGCTGATGGAGTACACATCAAACAAAGTGCCGTAAGCATCAAAAGCGATCGCGCTGATAGACATTTCACTCCTCAAACAGACAATAAATGCAGATTGCATTCCCGATGTGAAGAGTATATTCAATAAAAACCAACATAAACATACAGTTTTATCACTTTATCTTTTACTTTAAGTCAAAGATGGGTACACAATAATCCTTGTATGCTTATTAAGTCCCGATTATCACCCCGCGAGCGCCTATGGATCAATTCAAACAAATATCAACTTTTGCAGAAGTTGCGAGTCGTGGCAGTCTCTCAGCAGCCGCACGTGCCGAGGGCGTTGCTCCGGCCATGATCAGCAGAAGACTCGATGCACTCGAGGAGCGTCTGGGCGTGAAGTTATTGCAGCGTACAACCAGAAAAATTGCGTTAACCAACGAAGGCGCCTCGTTTCTGGAAGATTGCCAACGTATACTCACCGACCTCGAAGCGGCGGAATCATCTGTGTCAGAACGCAATGCGCACGCCAGCGGGCTACTGACCGTCTCTGCGCCCGCTGGCTTCGGCCGCCAGCATGTGGCACCGCTGATTCCGTCTTTTCTGAGCGAGCATCAGGATTTAAAACTGACGCTGAGTCTGAATGACAGGGTCGTCGATCTGATCGGCGAAGGCGTGGATGTTGCAATCCGCATTGCCTCACTGACAGACTCTAACCTGATTGGCGTCAAACTCGCAGACAACAAACGTGTTGTCGTTGCCTCACCTGATTACATCAAACGACATGGCGCGCCGCGCAGTATTGATGAATTAAGCAGTCACAACTGCCTTGCATTCAGTGCGGACGGCAGTCAGCGCGGCTGGACCTTCCGCCAGAATGGAAAAAACATGACGGTCAAAGTAGAAGGCAATATGGTTTGCAATGACGGCGAAGTCCTGCATGACTGGGCCGTTTCCGGCAAAGGACTGGCGTGGCGCTCGATGTGGGAAGTCGGTGCCGAGATTGAATCAGGTCAGTTGATAACGGTGCTTGATGAGTACACAGCGCCGGGAAACGATATTTATGCGATATTCGCGCAACGTCGCCACCTGCCCTTACGGATCAGAGCTTTCGTCGATTTTTTAAGACAGGCATACAACAAGCCCGACTACTGGAAAAAATTCTGAGCACGAAAAACCATCAGAAAAAAAGGGCGCTCAATGCGCCCTTTTTTTCAATAATCAATTTTGCTTAAAATTCTTCCCAGTCATCTTCTTTCGCTTGCTTGCTGACTTTGTCAGAAGCAGATGCTGCTGGTATCGCCGCTACTTTAGGTGTTTTTGCGGGCGTTACCGATGCTGGTGCCGGCTTAACGACAGCGCGCGGCACTGCCGGAGCTGCAGGCTTGTGTGATGCGCCAGTCACATTTTCCTGCAATTTAAAAATACCCACTGCCTGATTCAGATTATTCGCCTGATCGCGCATACTGCCGGCAGCAGCGGCTGCTTCCTCAACCAGCGCCGCGTTTTGCTGAGTTGCCTCATCCATTTTTGTAATAGCCTGATTGACCTGCTGAATACCATCGCTTTGTTCTGCGCTGGCAGCAGTGATTTCCGCCATGATATCGGCAACGCTCTGGATCGAGGAGACAATTTCATCCATCGTTTTACCAGCATCATCCACCAGACGGGTTCCGGCTTCAACCTTATCAACCGAATCAGCAATCAGCGTTTTAATTTCTTTTGCCGCACCGGCTGAACGTTGCGCCAGATTACGCACTTCGGTTGCCACCACCGCAAAACCTCGTCCCTGCTCACCGGCACGGGCAGCTTCAACGGCTGCATTCAGCGCCAGAATATTGGTCTGGAAGGCAATACCATCGATGACGCCGATAATATCGACGATCTTTTTCGAACTGTCTTTGATCGACGACATCGTATGCACAACGTCACCAACCACTTGTCCGCCACGCACCGCCACCTGCGATGCAGCAACTGCAAGCGTATTCGCCTGACGCGCATTGTCAGCATTCTGGTGCACTGTCGATGTCAGTTCTTCCATTGAAGATGCAGTCTCTTCCAGACTCGCTGCCTGCTGCTCAGTACGGGAAGACAAGTCCATATTACCGGTGGCAATTTCATCTGCAGACAAAGCAATGGAACTACTTCCCTGACGTACGATAGTCACGGTCTGAATCAGGCTTTGACGCATGTTTTCCAGACCAGTTAACAACTGCCCCATTTCATCGTTTGAATCGGGTTTGATCTGTTGCGATAAATCGCCGTGACCAATAGCATCAAACTGCTTGAGCGCAAATCGTAATGGATGAGAAATCGCACGCAACAACAGATAAGCGGAGATAAATACTGCAATGAGGCCAGCGGCTACGCCTATAATATCGACCCAGACGAATATTTTGAATTCGTTTTCACTCTTCGTTAACAGTTGAGATGATGATGCAAACTGATATTCCGCCAACTTTGCCACATTTTCAGAATAGACAGTGTAAAGTGCGGGCACACTGGTGACGTTGAACTTATCCGCCTCCTCCACATTTCCTGCTTTCAGCGCTGCCAATAAAGGCAGATACGCTTTCTTCAGGAAATCATCCCGCGCTGCGGCCACAACATCAGAAACTTTTTTCTCTTCACTATCTTGCGGCAAGCTCAGATATTTATTCCATGCCTCATCTGATTTTTTCAAAAAATCTTCGGCACGTGCGATCGTGGCTGCAGCTGTAGCACTATCCGGGTGAGAAACAGCACGATCAATCACGGTACGCGATCTTAGTAAATTAACCCTTGTTTCCGCTAATGCCTGTACCGACGGCAATTGATTCGTAAACAACTGATTGATGACAGTGTTACTGTTATGAACACCATAGATACCCATCAATCCGCCTATGGTCAGCATAATCGCCATCACTCCCATAGTACCGATGAGCCGCAATCGAATCGTTAAGTTGATCATTATTAAATTTCCTTTTTATGCCCGGATAGGTTCAAAGAAGAATACAAAATTTGAGAGGAAACATGTTGATTTAAGACAACATAATTCTTATACCTGAAATCGCAGTATAAAGTTCTTATGACAGTTTAGCGACTGACTTTTTTTTAAAAAGGTAAAAAAAAATCCCCGACGAATCGGGGATTTTTACAACAAGGCTTACTACGCCATTTAACGTCTGAATTACAGAGGCTGAATGTTAGAAGCTTGTTTGCCTTTAGGGCCTGTCGTTACTTCAAAAGAAACGCGTTGGTTTTCTTTCAGAGATTTGAAGCCGGAGGATACGATTGCGGAGAAGTGCGCGAACAAATCTTCACCACCTTCGTCTGGAGTAATGAAACCAAAACCTTTAGAATCATTGAACCATTTAACAATACCTGTTGCCATTACTATTTCCTATTTCAGTTAATGTGGGCGTCTGCCCGGTAAATCGTTTCAACCAAGTAAGAAATGACAGACTGATACTGCACTACCACTTTGAATCTCAACGACTAGCTGATTATACGCACAATTTTTAAGAGAAAGTAAAATAAAAATGTGAATAATGCGAATTATCCTCATTTTTGATCTTTTTTCTTGCTGAACGATCACATCTCCAAGACATCGCGCGACTTACGGGCTCAAAACACCGGTAAATCGTCGCACCGATGCCAACGCGAAAAGTCAGTCTGCGCAGATAGTCACTCGTACTTAAAATCTGATCAGCACCTGCTTGGTCATATGCTGCGGTGCTGGCACGAACAACAGCGCAAGTGACAGTCCTCTTTGCAAGCCGAACAATCACTGCAATAATACTTTTCCATTTTTCAATGAAAAGCGCCGTCAACATGAGACCGAAGAAATACACAACAATACAAGCTAACGGCCTTCTTCAACTTTACCGACGATTATTTACAACAGCATCGTTTTTAATATCCTTATGTGTGGTGTCTGTTAATGCCCATTCAGCCCCCTGGTTACGCTGCCAGGTCAGCTATGCCGGTAGTACGCAAATCGTAGAAACCGGAATCACCAACGATCCTTACGCGGTTGAATCAGTCGATATCCAAGGACGCTTCAAATTTAAAGCAGTGATGACAGGCAGCGACAGCGACATCAACTACATTAAGCTCTACGCTTTTTTTCAGACAAGGTCTGCTGATATTCCGATTCATCAGGCAAGCTACTACCCGCCACTCCCACTCCGCAAACAAGAAACGCCGTTCACCCCGAAAAATTCCCTGTACGCAGGAGATGTCGAACGCGAATTGCAATATCAATGCACGCTGGAAGATAAATAACCATGATGCTCAGTCTCTCGTCTATAAAAAAACTCCTCGCGGCATCTCTGACCCTGAACTTACTGTTGCAACAGGCGCACGCAGATGAGCAGAAAAATCGTGTCAGCATTTTATTTGCGGGTGATATTGTTCTGGATGGCACACCGGGAAAACTGATCGCTGCGGGAGCTGACCCGTTGGCTCATTTTTCCGACATCATCAATACGACCGATATTCGCATCGCTAACCTAGAGTGCGTCGTTGCCACCACGGGTCATGCAGCAGATAAAAATTTCACATTCCGGGCAGCACCGAAAACTCTTACTACCTTGCGTCGTCATTTTGACGCAGTTTCAATCGCGAATAATCATTCCGGAGATTTTGGACGCGAGGCGTTCACCGAGATGCTCAGTCATCTGAATCATTATCAGGTGAAGTATTTTGGTGGCGGACGTGATCTGCATGAGGCGCACACACCTTTGCTAATCCGGAAAAATGGACTCAGCATTGCGCTACTCGGATATAACGAGTTTATGCCACGCAGCTTTGAAGCGACCGCACGCGAAGCCGGTGTCGCCTGGAGTGAAGATGAACAGGTCGTCGCGGACATCCGGAAAGCGCGTACCGAATACGGTGCGGACCTCGTTATCCCGTTTATGCACTGGGGTTGGGAAAACGACAAACATTCAACTGCACGCCAACAACAACTGGCACATCTGATGATAGATGCAGGCGCTGACGCTGTCATCGGCGGACATCCTCACGTTATTCAGGAAACTGAACAATACAAAGGCAAGCCGATTATTTACAGCTTGGGTAATTTCGTTATTGATGAATTAGACAATGAGCCGCAAACCCGCGGCTGGATTGTGAGACTGGAACTCGACAAATCCGGTGTCGCAGCATGGGATACGCGGCTCGCAAAAATCAGTCAGGATGGCATCCCGGCTCCGGTACCAGACGCTGCCACACCTTGCTGGAATAAGGAAGACGCCGGTGGCAAACTCTGCAGTAACGCAAAATCCGGCTTCCTGTCTGCTACCAAACCTTAATGGCTTCCGGAACATCGATAGTGACGTCGTTTTCAGCGAGGGCAACACAAGGGAGTATCCATCCCTCGGTTTTCTCTTCAGCACTCAGTCCCGGCCACTCGATACGATAGGAAACGGAACCTCGCAACAGCTTGCACATGCAGGTCCGGCAGGTTCCGTTGCGGCAGGAGTTCGGTAAGCGTATGCCGGACAATAATGCTGCCTCAAGCAAGCTGTCGCCGGGGGCAACAGTACATTGCCAACCTGAGGGCTGCACACTGATCTGCCAGTCTCTGACTTCGTCCATATTTACCTCACTGAACACGATATGAAAAAGCCGCAGCATCAATCATGATCTGCGGCTTTTTCTGACAAAAAACTGTCTGTACGATGTCAGACGACGGTTTGCAAACGCATAGCCACGCCCATATCACCGGCAACTTTCAGTTTGCCCATCATAAATCCGTTCATAGGATTCAACTGTCCGGTCAGCAATGCGGCTAAGTCAGCCAGTGCAATCGTGATCGTGCAGGATGCTTCTTTATTTTCATTGGAAACTGTATTCGGAGACGCAACCGCATCAACGAAAACTACGCCATCAGCGCCGCAGTCGAATTTCAAAGTCGCGTTCAAACCACTGTTATCACCAACTTTAGAACGTATCGTTTCTGTGCAAGCCTGCAAATCCATGTCTGCTCCTTTATATTGAAATGACCCGCAATGTAGCATAGGAAAGAATCGGGAAACAATGGAGGATGAATACTAGAATCATCCCCCTTTCACTTAAGGATGCAACTGAGCAACCAATAGTGTTCGTTCCGATAAATACGGATATCTCTGGCTACGGGCGCAATTTTTTTACGCAACGCGCTATCGGTCGGGAAATTTTTGACTATTTCAACGCGGCTGCCATCTTCCTGCACACGCAGTTGATAGGTATTTCCCTCTGTATCTGTGCGTGCAACCGGCGTACTGCTGCCCTCTACATAATTGTTATCCATTAATACCAGCAAACTTCCCTTACCTGCCCCCCGTCTGACTCTCGTCAACAGATCGTTTTGCTGCTCGCGCTTAATATGCGACCATAAAAAACCAACGAAACAGGCCGTGTATTCACCAGCACTTGCTTCTGGCAAATCAAAAACATCAGCAATACCGAAACGGACTTTATCCGATGGATAGCTCTTAGTCTGCGCAATATCGAGCATCACCTGATTTACATCCGTGGCATAGACTGAGTCAGCAACGGGAGCGTATTTTTCTGTCCAGTAACCGGTTCCGCAAGCGAGCTCAATGACTCTGTGACTCTGCAATAAGTCCGCAATGCGTTGCTCCATATCCTGCAAGTCCTGCTGACGTTCCGGAAGCTGGTAAATCTGCTCGAGACTGTTTGCGCGCTGCGCATAATAGTCCTGCATCGTTTTTTCAATCATACTTATTTCTAATCTAATAAAATTTATTCAAAGACCCGCTCCACTTCACCGGATTTTCTTTGCAACGCCTGATCGCAAAGAATTGTACGGTGATCACAAGTCGTAATTATCCTTATTACCTTGCAAAACACTATCCACCATCTTGCGCGTCAGCGTCGGGTTCAGTAATTCAATAAAGGTGTAAATATAGCTGCGCAAATACGCCCCCTGCTTGATCGCGACCCGCGATACATTCATGCCGAACAAATGGCCGACAGGAATTGCCCGTAAATGCTTGTCACGCTCAGCATCAAAAGCCATACCGGCAATGATGCCGATGCCCATGCCAAGTTCGACATAAGTCTTAATCACGTCAGCATCAATTGCTTCCAGTAACACATCAGGCTTTAAATCCCGCAACTGAAATGCGTGGTCAATTTTGCTGCGTCCCGCGAATGCAGAATCGTAAGTGACGAGCGGATAATGAGCGATTTCTTCCAGTGTCACATTCTTCAGTTTTAACAAAGGATGTTCGGGGGGGACGATCACCACATGCTCCCATTGATAGCAAGGCAAAGAAATCAGGCCGTCAAAGCCAGCGATAGACTCCGTTGCAATCACCAGATCTGCCTGATCACGCATGACCATTTCGGCGATCTGCTTGGGATTCCCCTGCAGCAGAGATAAGCGAACCTTTGGATACTTTTGCATAAACGCCTGCACCACCTTAGGCAAAGCATAACGAGCCTGCGTGTGCGTCGTGGCGATGGTAAAGCTGCCGCTGTCCTGCGCCGCATATTCCTTGCCTATGCGCTTGAGACCATCGATCTCTTGCATGATCAATTCTACCGATTTCAGCACCGCCCGACCGGGCTCAGTCAAACCACGTATCCGCTTGCCATGGCGGGTAAATATATCAACCCCCAACTCTTCTTCCAACTCGATAATTGCCTTTGAAACACCTGGTTGCGAAGTAAACAAAGCTTTCGCCGCCTCAGTCAGATTATAATTCTGCCTGACGGCTTCTCGTACAAAACGTAATTGATGTAAGTTCATGGGGAGCGCTAAATAGTTGGCTTATGCTTTTAACTTAAAAAAAGCTAAGTTGATATACTTCCAGCAGTATATAGAGACCAAGACAAGAATTCCATGCTCAATCGACTTTCATTTAGTTGGAAACTGCTTTTTATCAGTTTACTTTCCTGGTTCAGCCTCGTTTTAAGCACACCACATGCACATGCCGAAAGCACGACTGTGCAATCCCTGCAAACCAAGGCACCTAAAATCTGCCTGGTATTGTCCGGAGGCGGTGCCCGCGGTTTTGCCCACATCGGCGTATTGAAACAACTCGAAGCAATGCATATCCCCATTGACTGTATCGCGGGAACCAGCATGGGCGCGGTGGTCGGCGGACTGTATGCAGCAGGCTTGCCTGCGACAGAAATCGAAAAAAGGCTGTCAAGCCTGAAACTGAATGACATCGCACTGGACCGCGTCGATCGTCGCCTGCTGCCGCAGTCAGTGCGCGAAGAGGACGAGCAATACCCGCTCGGCGCCACGCTCGGGCTGAGCGCGAATGGCGTGAAGCTACCAGCAGGAGTCGTACAGGCGACGCAGTTTCAGGAGCTGTTACAAAACTGGACTGCACACCTTCCGCCGGATATCAACTTTGACAACCTGCCGATTCCATTCAGAGCAGTCGCAACTGACCTCGAAACGGGAAAAATGATCGTCTTCAACAAAGGCTCACTGCACAAAGCAGTGCGTGCCAGCATGGCTGCGCCCGGCGTCTTTGCACCGATAGAAATCGATGGAAAATTATTATCCGACGGCGGTCTGGTTCGCAACCTGCCGGTCGATATCGCACGCGATATGGGTGCAGATATCATCATTGCAGTAAATATCGGAACACCATTAATGCCCAGAGATCAGTTGCAAACCTTATTCAAGGTCAGCCAGCAAATGGTGAATATTCTGACCGAACAAAATGTTAACGTACAAAAAGGTCTGCTCCGTCCAAAAGACATTCTGATTGAACCCCAATTGGGCAATATCGGTTTCATGAATTTTGACCGTTCAAAAGAAGCCACGGCCATCGGAGAGAAAGCAACACAGAATATCGCCATCAAACTTGCCGCGCTGCAGCTACCAGATCATCTGCATACCGCAACCCAGCAACTGCGTCTGAATCCGCAACTTCCCCCGCTACGCATAGGATTTGTTGACATTGAAACCAATGGCGCGATCCCTGAGAGCGACATCCGGCGTCAGTTATCGATCAAAGTCGGTACGATGTACGATGCCGAAGAAATTAATCGCAAGCTCGCCATTCTGAACAATGCGCGTGAATTTGACAGCATCAACCACGAACTCGTCCAGCGTGGCGATGAATACGGCATACGCATCAACGCCACAGGGAGAAACTGGGGGCCACACTTCCTGCGTTTCGGTCTCAGTCTTTCCAGTGGCTTTGAAGGCGCTGGCGGCTACCGGTTGCAAGTAGGACATCGTCGCCCCTGGCTGACCACAGGTGGTCTTGAATGGCGAAATGACCTTGAATTCGGTAATGTGATCAAACTGCACACCGAATTGCGCCAGCCTCTTTTTGAACGCGAAGGCATGTATGTCTCACCCTATCTTGCCTACAACGAAAATACGCTGAACTATTATAAAGACGATGTCAGACTCGCAGAATATACCTTGCGCTCGGAAAAAGCCGGCGTCGATCTTGCCTTCCGTATCGGTGAACAAAGCGTTCTGGGCGAAGCGCGAGTGGGCGTGAATTTCAACAGTTACAGCGTCCGTCCCAAACTCGGCGGCATCATCATCAATAACCAGGATGGCAGTCAGTCAAACGGCAGCCTTCCCAGCGCTGACTTACAACAGGTGGGCATCAAAACCAGCGTCATCATTGATCAGCTCAGCGACCCAAGCTTTCCACGTGAAGGCTACAAATTTGACAGTAGTCTGTTCCTTGGACTGAACAGTCCTAAGAAAACTTATCAGGAGCTGAACCTGAATGCAATATGGGCGAAGAGTGTCAACAACCATAGCGTCAATCTGAAACTCAGTGGTGCGGGTTTATTCCAGAACGATGCACAAATCCGGGGAATAGGTTCTATGCTGGGAGGTTTTCAGAAACTTTCCGCCTACCAGCCCGACCAGTTCAGCGGCAACTACATGCTGTATGGCAGCGCCACGTATTTATTACGTGCAGTGAATTTTGAAATGGCGGGGCAAAGCCTGTTTCTCGGTACCTCGTTAGAAGCCGGCAACACTTGGAATACCAGCAAAGAAATATCCGCGTCTTCTTTACGCAAAAGCATGAGTCTGTTCGCCGGATTTAACAGCTTCATCGGCCCTATCTACCTCGGCTTCGCATTCGGGCAGAATGGTGCAAGAAATATTTTCTTTCAGTTGGGCAGGCAATAATGAAAAGCTGCGATGCTATACGGCATCGCAGCTTTTTTATTCGAGAAAGTGTATTAAAACAGATGGGGCAAGTATACTGGCCAGGCAGTTCTTACTCAATAAACACGCGGCACATCAGACTCCGTCCGCCTCAACAACACTCTGCTCAATCGCACCAAAAATTGATTTTCCATTCTTATCCAGCATCTCGATTTTAATGCTGTCACCATACTGCATGAATGGCGTTACAGGCTCACCGGTTGCAATCATTTCCAGTGCACGCTTTTCCGCGATACAGCTATAACCCTTCGCAGCATCTTTATTCGATACGGTTCCCGAACCAACGATGGAACCGGCTCTCACATTTCGTGTTTTACACAAATGGGTAATCAATTGAGGGAAAGAAAACACCATATCCACACCCGCGTTCGGCTGGCCGACCAAATTACCATTCCAACTAGATCTCAGCGGCAAATGCACCTTCCCGTCTTTCCATGCCTCACCTAGTTCATCGGGCGTTACGGCTACCGGAGAAAAACTGGTTGCAGGCTTAGACTGTAAAAAACCGAATCCTTTTGCCAGTTCAGCCGGAATCAGATTCCGCAGAGAGACGTCGTTCACCAGCATCAGTAAGCGTATCGCTTCACCTGCATGCTGCACTTTCACGCCCATAGATACATCGCCGGTAATCACGGCGATTTCACTTTCAAAATCGATACCCCATTCCGCAGAACGGACCACGATGTCATCGCAAGGTCCGATAAAATCGTCGCTGCCGCCCTGATACATCAGGGGATCATGCCAGAAACTGTCGGGCATCTCGGCATTTCTGGCTTTACGCACCAGCTCAACATGATTCACGTAGGATGAGCCGTCAGCCCATTGAAACGCACGCGGCAAAGGTGCCATACAACGTTGCGGTTCAAAGTCAAAACTATTCACCGCCCTGCCTGCATTTAATCTGTCATACAACTCACCGAGCTGTGGAGCAATGAAATTCCAGTCATCCAGAGCGCGTTGCAAAGTCGGAGCAATACCATCTGCAATACAGGCCGTTTTTAAATCCCTGGCCACGACCATTAATTGCCCGTCGCGCGATCCATCTTTAAGAGTAGCAAGCTTCATCAACATTCCTGAGTTAATTCGGTTAAGCCTGATTTTACCTGAAGAAATTTCAGAGAAATCGCTCAGTACGTCAATGGTAATAAATTGCTCGGAGCAACAACGACTGCTGACATAAAATAGCGGCCAGATCTGCCAGCCGGAATACCCCGCTCAAAAAACACGCTGGTCAATACTATTTCAGGATATCGTCACATGTTGCTACCCCGTTCCATCTCTTTATCTGTGCTTGCTCTCAGCATCTGCTGCCTCGGCAGCGGCATACCACTGGCGTTTGCGGAGCATCTGCCATCTTCCGCGACAACAAGGTCTTATCCGGCATCTTCAGTGAATGCAGCAAAAAAACTGGCTGCACTGGCGGAACTTTATTATGAAACCCAGGCCGAATTTGAACCGATCACCGCCACCTATAACGGCGACAGCCGCTACGATGACAAACTGCCGCAGACATTGAATCCGGCAATCAAAGCGAAACAAATAGCCCGGTTGCGACAGATATCGAAGGCTCTGTCAGCGATCCCGCGCAAAACGCTGAGTACACAAGATCAGGTCACTTATGACTGTCTGCAATTTGAGATCGATGCAGCCATACGTATGTCGAAATTTGACGACAGGCTGATGCCCGTGAATCAGATGGATAGCGTGCCACTGACGCTGGCGCATTTCGCCAGCGGACAAAGTGCGCAATTATTAAAGTCCGTTGCGCAATACAATAATTACCTGAACCGTCTCCGGCAATTACCCGATTGGTTAAAACAGGCAAAGATCAATATGCGTGAAGGTATGCGCCGCAAAATCGTGCTGCCAAAAGCACTGGTGATTTCTATGCTGCCGCAGTATGAACAACTGGTAACGGAGCAGGCAGCTGAGCATCCGTATTTTCTGCCAGTCAAAAATTTTCCGGCTGAATTTACCGAAGCGGACAAAGTCCGCCTGAGCAACGACTATCAGACCGTGATACAGACACAAGTACTGCCAGCGCTGCGCCGCTTTCATCAGTTCCTGAAAGACGAGTATTTACCGGTAAGCCGTGACAGTACAGGCTGGAGCGCGTTACCTGGCGGGGCTGAATGGTATCAGGCATGGGTCGAAGATCAGACCACGACCCGCCTCACACCGGAACAAATCCACGCAACCGGTCTGCGGGAGGTTGCCCGTATCCAGCGTGAATACGCAATACTGGGACCAAAACTCGGTTATCAGGGCAAACCTGAATCTCTGCCTGAATGGATGGAAGCACAGACAAACTATCGCCCGTTCAAAACAGAAACAGAAGTGCTGGACGCCTATAGAGCGATTGATACCGTTGTCAGACAAAAACTGCCGGAGTTCTTTGAAAAGACCCCAAAAGCATCGCTGGAAATTCGCCCCGAACCTGAAATCAGCCGTGCGACCGCATCTGATCACTATACGGCACCGGCGATTGACGGCTCTCGCCCGGGTGTATTCTGGGCAGTCATTAATAAGCCTGAAGATTACGCAACGACCGGAATGAAAACTTTATTCCTGCACGAGGGACAACCGGGTCACCATTTTCATCTCGCGACCTTACAAGAACTCGATGTACCGAAATTCCGCAAGGTCGGTGGAAATAATGCCTATACAGAGGGATGGGCGCTCTACGCAGAAACCCTGGGACGGGAAATGGGTTTATTTGACAATGACCCGGCCGCATATTACGGCCACCTCAGCGATGAAATGCTGCGTGCAACCAGACTGGTAGTCGATACCGGCATGCATGCCAAAGGCTGGACGCGGGAACAGGGAATTCAATACCTGCAGCAAACGCTGGGTTACAGCGAGGCGGTCTCGCGCCAGTGTATAGAGCGCTACATGGCATGGCCGGGGCAGGCATTAGGATATAAGATAGGCTCACTCAAAATCATGGAGTTACGCCAGAAAGCCCAGGCTGAACTGGGCGATCGTTTTAATTTGCGGGGTTTCCATAACGTTGTATTGAGCGATGGTACGTTGCCGCTGTCCTTACTTGAAACAAAGGTATTGATGTGGATTAATAATCAGAAGCAAGTGAAATAAAAAATGAAATAAACGAAGAAACATTTACGTATTTTTACAGAAGCTTGATTGACCTTCAGTGTCAAGTCGAGCAGAATGAGGCAATGATATTCATTGCCTCAGAACTTCCTTATCAGAATTAACATTTACAATGTAATGCATGGTATCTGAGGCTTGGCCATAGCAACGGTGACAGAAGTAGTAAGCCGGGCTTTCTTTCTCCGGTGGTGTTGCAGGCAAACGCAAACCGGAAACATCAGCGAAGTTTAACCATTATGACCTCTGCGATGAACAGATCAACAGCGCTTAAATACATTGTTGAACAAGCAAACACCGGCGACCTGGTATTCCCGACAAATATCGCCGCGTCCGTTAAAATTCAACAAGCGATCAGAGACCCCGAATGTTCAGCAGATCTCGCTGCCCGACTGGTGCTGAATGAGCCCTTGCTCGCAGCACGTGTGGTTGCAACGGCGAACTCAGCAGCTTATAGCAGGGGTAACGTCGTCAATAACGTGAAAGCAGCGATCAACCGGTTGGGATTCAGCACCCTGAATGCGATCGTCGCATCGATTGTAGTACGTCAGTTGGCAGGAAGCAGCAAAGATAAACGCATACAGAGCATGGTCAGTACGCTGTGGGAACATTCTGCTCAGGTTGCCGCACTGTCACGCGTCATTGCACGCAAAATAACGAAAGTGGATCCGGACACCGCGATGTTCGCTGGCATCGTGCATGAAGTCGGTAATTTCTATCTGTTATCCCGCGCTGAAGAATTCCCGTCTTTACTCGAAATCGAATACCCGATCATAGAAACAACGGAAAAATCAGTTTCCGAAGATCCTCTGGATGAAGAAGAAGGCGATTCCAACGAAGCCATCATCGGTCGCGCGGTAATCCACACTCTGCAACTGCCACCAACCGTGGTAGAGGCACTGGAGGCATTGTGGTTTGGTCTGCGGGCAATGCCGCCTGAAACGCTGGGCGACACCATTTTACTGGCGAATGAGCTGGCCAGAACGAAGTCTCCTTTTGACTACAATTCTTATGCTGAAGCCGGACAGTTCGCCTCCGAAATTGATTTTGTGGTCGGTGACGGCACGCTCAACAGCATACTGGAAGAATCTGATGAAGAGGTCAGCAGTCTGACATCGGCATTATTGGTGTAATACTGACACAAAGATAAGGACACAAAGTAAAAAAGAGGTGGATAAAACTATCCACCTCTTTTTTTATGCAGAGAATATCCGATTAACCCTGATGAGCGACGACATCCTTAATTTGCGCCAGTGAATGAGGATCTTCTATCGTTGTGAGGTCACCCGCATCCCTGCCCTCGCAAATCGCCTGGATAGAACGACGCAGTAATTTACCGGAACGGGTTTTCGGCAACACACCGACGAAATATACCCGGGACGGTCTGGCAACCGCACCAAGTTGTTTATCTACAACAGCCATCACCTCCGCTTCCAGTGCGTGTTTTTGCTCCGGTGTGCTTGCGGCTTCCGGATGCTTCAGTGTCGCAAAGGCGACAGCCACCTGCCCTTTGAGTTTATCTTCAACACCGACCACGGCAACTTCAGAAATCTGCGGATGACTGGAAATGCTCTCCTCGATTTCACGCGTACCAAGGCGATGACCAGCGACATTAATCACATCGTCGGTACGTCCGAGAATGAAGTAATAACCATCCTCGTCTTTGATGCCCCAGTCAAACGTCGAATACAGCTGTTCATGCGCAAAATTTGTCCAATAGGTACTGACAAAACGCTGATCGTCGCCATACACCGTTTGCATACAACCCGGCGGCAAAGGACCGCGAATCGCCACGACACCTTTTTCATTCGGGCCACATTCAGCGCCCGTCATTTCATTGATGATCTGAACGTTGTAACCGTACATCGCAACACCGGGGCTACCCAGCCGGGTCGGGGTATTTTCAATGGCACGGGCAACCGACAGAATCGGCCAGCCGGTTTCAGTCTGCCAGTAATTATCGATGATCGGCACACCAAGCTCAGTTGCGATCCAGCTTGACGTGGTTTCATCCAGTGGTTCACCCGCCAGATAGAGTGCCTTTAACGATGATAAATCGTATTTCTTCATCAGCTCAGGCGGATGTTTTTTCAGCACACGGATCGCGGTCGGTGCAGAAAACATGCGCGCCACTTTATATTTTTCAACGATGCTCCACCAGATACCGGCATCGGGGCGGATTGGCGTACCTTCGTACATAATCGTTGCCATACCGGCAATCAGCGGGCCATAGACGATGTAAGAGTGTCCGACTACCCAACCGATATCGGATGTCGCAAAGTAGGTTTCACCGGCATTACCGCAATAAATATGCTTCATCGATGCCGCCAGTGCCACCGCATAACCACCGACATCGCGCTGCACACCTTTCGGCTTACCTGTGGTGCCGGACGTATACAACACATACGACATCTCGTTCGATTCGAGCCAGGTTACCGGCACCTGTGCCTGCATATGTTGTGCGCGCAATGCCGCGTAATCGACATCACGCCCCGCCACCAGCGTCATTGCATCAAGACCGCGATTCACAATCAGCACATGCGCTGGTTTATGTTCAGCCAACTCAATTGCATCATTCAACAAAGGTTTATACGGCACTGCCTTGCCGCCGCGCATACCAGCATCAGCAGAAACAACCAGCACCGGCTTGGCGTCGTCAATGCGGGTAGCCAGACTTTTCGAGGCAAAACCACCGAATACCACTGAATGCACAGCACCGATACGGGCGCAGGCCAGCATCGCAAACGCGGCCTCAGCAATCATCGGCATATAAATCAGGACACGGTCACCGCGCTGCACACCGAGCGACAGCATGATGGCGGCCATACGTTGCACTTCCTGATGCAACTCAGCAAAGCTATACACTTTTTCCGTATTGGTTTCGGTGGAAATCGCAATCAGTGCGGCTTTATCCGGCTGCGTCGCGGCCCAGCGATCGACTGCGTTATAGCAAAGATTCGTTTCACCACCGACAAACCATTTGGTAAACGGTGCTTTGCTGGTATCAAGTACCTGCTGATAAGGTTTATGCCAGTCGATCAATTTAGCCTGATCATCCCAGAACGTGGCTGGATTTTGTATCGACTGCTGATAAAACTCTGCGTATGACATAGTCTCTCCTGTTTTTTATTGTGTTGCTTCCCGGGTCAGGGAAATGCGAATGAATCTGTAAGTTTTATGTAAGCGACCAAGAAAAAACGCGACCGTTTAAGCGGTCGCGTCTGATAAATTTTTGCGTTATTTCCGAGCATAAATGGCGATACGAATGCGGACACTCGCCTGTTCTTTGCATTATCCCCGTCAACCACGGCTGATCAGCTCCGGCGCAGGAAAAAGCTGACCGCAACAGCCCATGACAGCTCTCGTTGCTAAGGAGATTCGTCATGACAAAACGGCGATAAGTGCGGTGAATACGGTCAGCTTGCATAAATGACAGATAAAATCAGAAGGTGTCGCCGGGAATACGTACCCAGCCTTCCATCAATACACGTGCACTGCGGCTCATGATGGCTTTTTTCACTGTCCATTCGCCATTTTCCTGTTTGGCTTCGGCGCCAACCCGCAAAGTGCCGGAAGGATGTCCGAAGCGCACCGCGGTACGCTCACCACCACCTGCCGCCAGATTGACAAGTGTGCCGGGAATCGCTGCCGCAGTGCCGATCGCCACTGCTGCCGTACCCATCATCGCGTGATGCAGCTTCCCCATCGACAAAGCGCGTACCAGCAAATCAATGTCTGCGGCGTTCACTTGCTTACCACTCGACGACACATACGACTGTGGTTTGGCGACAAACGCCACCTTAGGCGTATGCTGACGCTGTACGGCTTCATCAATATGACTGATCAAGCCCATGCGGACTGCACCGTAAGCACGAATCGTCTCGAACTTAGCGAGTGCCGCAGCGTCACTGTTGATAGCGTCTTGCAACTCAGTACCGGTATAACCTATCGCTTCGGCGTTCACAAATATCGTCGGAATACCGGCATTGATCATCGTCGCTTTCAGTGTGCCGACGCCGGGAACCTCCAGATCATCAACCAGATTGCCGGTCGGGAACATGGAGCCGCCCGCACCTTCTTCATCGGCTGCAGGGTCCATAAATTCAAGTTGCACTTCCGCAGCTGGAAAGGTCACGCCATCCAGTTCAAAATCACCGGTTTCCTGTACTTCCCCATTCGTGATCGGTACATGGGCGATGATGGTTTTACTGATATTTGCCTGCCAGATACGCACTACCGCGATGCCGTTTTGTGGTACACGGCTCGCATCCACCAGACCGGCGCTGATCGCGAAGGAACCGACTGCCGCCGACAGATTGCCGCAATTGCCGCTCCAGTCAACGAAAGCTTTATCAATCGAGACCTGACCGAACAGGTAGTCAACATCATGATCCGCCTTGCTGCTTTTCGACAGAATCACGGTCTTACTGGTACTGGATGTTGCACCACCCATACCGTCGATTTGTTTACCGTAAGGATCTGGGCTGCCGATCACGCGCAACAGAATCGCGTCACGCGCCGCACTGGGCACCTGCGCCGCCGGCGGCAAATCCTGCAAACGGAAAAACACGCCTTTGCTGGTACCGCCACGGATATACGTCGCAGGAATTTTAATTTGAGCTGGATGAGCCATCATTCTCTTCTGTACTTGGTTTCAGGTTCCCTCTCCCGCTTTCGGGAGAGGGACTTATTTCATCACTTACACTTTCTTCGTCGATTCCAAAAAGTCTTGAGCAAAACGCTGCAATACGCCACCGGCCTCATAAATCGAGACTTCTTCTGCGGTATCCAAGCGGCAAGTCACCGGCACCTCGACACGTTCACCATTCTTGCGATGGATAATCAGCGTCAGTGTGGCACGTGGAGTACGTTCGCCAACCACATCAAAGGTTTCACTTCCGTCGATATTCAGTGTCAGACGGTTCACGCCAGGTTTAAATTCCAGCGGCAAAACGCCCATACCGACCAGATTCGTGCGGTGGATACGCTCAAAGCCTTCGGCAACAATCGCTTCCACGCCCGCCAGACGCACACCTTTGGCAGCCCAGTCACGCGAAGAACCCTGACCGTAATCCGCGCCAGCAATGATGATCAATGGTTGCTTGCGTTCCATGTAGGTTTCAATCGCTTCCCACATGCGGGTCACTTTGCCTTCCGGCTCGATACGTGCCAGCGAACCGGCTTTCACTTTGCCATCGACCTGCACCATTTCATTTTTCAAGGTCGGGTTCGCAAAGGTCGCGCGCTGCGCTGTCAGATGATCGCCGCGATGGGTTGCGTAGGAATTGAAGTCCTCTTCCGGCAAACCCATTTTTGCCAGGTAAGCACCAGCGGCGCTGTCGAGCATAATCGCGTTCGATGGTGACAAATGATCTGTCGTAATGTTGTCGCCTAAAACTGCCAGAGGACGCATGCCTGTCATCGTGCGTGGCGCAGCGAGTGCACCCTCCCAGTACGGTGGACGGCGGATATACGTACTTTGCGGACGCCAGTCATACAACGGGCTGACCTTCTCACCGTTGTCGGCCTGAATCGCAAACATAGGCTCGTACACCTGACGGAACATTTCCGGTTTGACGCTGGATTTCACAATCGCATCAATTTCTTCATCGGTAGGCCAGATGTCTTTCAAACGGATTTCTTTGCCATCCACAACAGCCAGCACATCTTTTTCAATATCAAAACGGATGGTACCGGCAATCGCATACGCAACCACCAACGGTGGCGATGCGAGGAAAGCCTGTTTTGCATACGGGTGAATACGACCGTCAAAATTACGGTTACCAGACAACACCGCTGTCGCGTATAAATCACGATCAATAATTTCTTGCTGGATCACAGGATCAAGCGCACCGGACATACCGTTGCAAGACGTGCAGGCATAGGCTACGACGCCGAAGCCCAGTTTTTCCAGATCATCCATCAGACCGGCTTCTTCCAGATACAGCGTGACAGCTTTCGAGCCTGGCGCTAAAGAAGATTTCACCCATGGCTTACGTGTCAGTCCCAGCTTATTCGCATTGCGTGCCAGCAGCGCTGCAGCAATCACATTACGCGGATTACTGGTGTTGGTGCAGCTGGTAATCGCCGCGATAATCACGGCGCCATCCGGCATTTGTCCTGGAACATTTTCCCATTTTGCAGCAATGCCTTTGGCAGCCAGATCCGTTGTCGCAACACGTGCATGCGGATTCGAAGGACCAGCCATATTACGCACGACACTGGACAAATCGAATGTCAATACGCGTTCATACTCAGCATTGATCAGACTGTCCGCCCACAGACCGGCGGCTTTCGCATAAGTCTCAACCAGTTTCACCTGTTCATCACTGCGGCCTGTCAGTTTCAGATAATCAATGGTTTGCTGATCAATTGCGAACATCGCCGCTGTTGCACCATATTCCGGCGCCATATTCGAAATCGTTGCACGGTCACCGAGCGTCAGCGCAGCAGCGCCAGCGCCGTAGAACTCAAGGTAAGCGCCGACCACTTTTTGTTTGCGCAGGAATTCAGTCAATGCCAGCACCACGTCAGTCGCAGTGATGCCTGGTTGCGGACGACCTGTGAGTTCCACGCCGATGATGTCCGGCAGACGCATCCACGATGCACGACCAAGCATAACGTTTTCTGCTTCCAGACCACCAACACCAATCGCGATCACTCCCAGCGCATCAACGTGCGGCGTATGGCTGTCGGTACCGACCAGCGTATCAGGAAACGCCACGCCATCTTTCGCATGAATCACCGGTGACATGCGTTCCAGATTGATCTGATGCATGATGCCGTTACCCGGTGGGATCACATCGACATTTTTGAAGGCTTTTTTGGTCCAGTTGATGAAATCAAAGCGGTCTTCATTACGACGGTCTTCAATCGCGCGGTTTTTAGCAAACGCGTCAGGATCAAAACCACCGCATTCCACTGCCAGCGAGTGATCGACAATCAGTTGTACCGGCACGACCGGATTGACTTGCGCCGGATCACCGCCCTGATCGGCAATCGCATCACGCAAACCGGCCAGATCGACCAGCGCGGTTTGTCCCAGAATATCGTGACAGACTACACGCGCCGGAAACCATGGAAAATCGAGTTCGCGTTTGCGTTCGATGAATTGCTTCAGCGATTCAGTCAGCGTCGCCGGGTCGCAACGACGCACCAGATTTTCAGCCAGTACGCGTGAAGTGTATGGCAGCTTGTCATAGGCGCCGGGTTGAATTGCATCGACCGCTGCACGAGCGTCGAAAAAATCCAGTTGGGTGCCGGGGAGTGGTTTGCGGTTTGCAGTGTTCATGGCTTATTCAGGAATAATGGATGTTCCGGGAGAGAGACGCGTGGCAATCTCTTGCTGCGTCTTTGCCCTCTTTTCTGCGCTGACGCTGCTTACACATGAGTAAGCAGCGTCAGCGACTCAGACAAATGACAGATTATTTGCGGCTCTTGATCGGCACAAATTTCAAGTCCTCAGGACCGACATAATTTGCGCTAGGACGAATGATCTTGTTATCGATACGCTGTTCTATGATGTGTGCCGCCCAGCCGGATGTGCGGGCGATCACAAACAATGGTGTGAACATCGCTGTTGGCACACCCATCATGTGATACGACACAGCAGAGAACCAGTCCAGATTCGGGAACATTTTTTTGATGTCCCACATCACTGTTTCCAGACGTTCAGCGATGTCGTACATCTTCATAGAGCCCGCATCTTTCGACAGGTTGCGCGCAACTTCTTTGATCACTTTGTTGCGTGGATCAGAGATCGTATAGACAGGGTGACCGAAACCGATCACGACTTCTTTATTTTCAACCCGTTTTTTGATGTCGGCTTCTGCCTCATCCGGATTGTCGTAACGCTTCTGAATTTCAAACGCGACTTCATTCGCGCCGCCGTGTTTAGGACCGCGCAGTGCGCCGATCGCACCGGTAATCGCAGAATACATATCGGAACCGGTACCGGCGATGACACGACCGGTAAATGTTGATGCATTGAATTCATGCTCTGCATACAGAATCAGTGAAGTATGCATCGCTTTTTCCCACAGCTTGCTTGGCTTCTGACCATGCAGCAGATGCAGGAAATGGCCACCGATCGATTCGTCGTCAGTTTCAGTTTCTATGCGTTTACCGTTATGGCTGTAGTGGTACCAGTACAGCAGCATGGAACCCAGCGACGCCATCAGACGATCAGCGATATCGCGTGCGCCCGGTGTGTTGTGGTCATCTTTTTCCGGTAAAACGCAACCGAGTGCGGAAACACCGGTACGCATCACATCCATAGGATGCGAGGATGCTGGCAACCATTCGAGCGCCGCTTTCACATTCGCAGGCAAGCCGCGCAATGCTTTCAATTTTGCTTTGTAGGCATGCAATTCGGCGACGGTCGGCAACTTGCCATGTACCAGCAAATGGGCGATTTCTTCAAACTCGCAGGCATCGGCCACGTCGAGAATATCGTAACCACGGTAATGCAGGTCGTTACCGGTTTTACCCACGGTACACAAAGCGGTATTACCCGCAGTTACGCCAGACAAGGCAACGGATTTCTTTGGTTTGAAAGGAACTGCTTCGGTCATGGTGCTCTCCTGAGATAATTAGATACTCCCCCCAGTATTTTTTAGCGCCCAATGAATCTGCTGAGAATAAGGCGATTATTTAAAAAAACAGGGGGAGTATGTGTTTTTATACGGTTTTAAAATGAATGGAATCCGGTAGAAAATAAGAAATTATTTGTTCTTTTGCTGCGCAAACAAGGCATCCAGTTTTTGCTCGAAATCGTGATAATTGATGCGCTCGTACAATTCCATCCGGGTTTGCATGGTATCGACCACGTTCTTTTGCGAACCGTCGCGGCGAATCGCGGTGTACACATTCTCAGCCGCTTTGTTCATTGCGCGGAATGCGGACAATGGATACAACACGAGACCGACATCGACTGCGGCTAATTCTTCGACGGTGTACAACGGTGTCGCACCGAACTCGGTAATGTTGGCCAGGATCGGTACTTTGACCGCGTTAGCGAATTGTTTGTACATCGCCAGTTCGGTAATCGCTTCAGGGAAAATCATGTCGGCACCCGCTTCAACGCAAGCCTGAGCGCGATCAATCGCGGCTTCCAGACCTTCGACGGCGAGCGCATCGGTACGCGCCATGATCACGAAATTTTCATCAGTACGCGCATCGACTGCGGCTTTGATGCGGTCAACCATTTCCTGCTTGGTGACGATTTCTTTGTTCGGACGATGGCCGCAACGCTTGGCGCCGACCTGATCTTCGATATGCATCGCCGCAGCGCCGAATTTGATCATCGATTTGACTGTGCGTGCCACGTTGAACGCAGATGAACCGAAACCGGTATCCACATCCACCAGCAAAGGCAAATCACACACATCAGTAATACGGCGCACATCGGTCAGCACGTCATCCAGATTGGAAATACCCAGATCAGGCAAACCGAGAGAACCGGCAGCGACACCGCCACCGGACAGATAAATAGCCTTGAAACCAGCGCGTTTGGCCAGCAAAGCATGGTTCGCGTTGATCGCGCCAACCACTTGTAACGGGGATTCTTCTTGCATCGCCTTACGGAAGGCGGCACCTGCGGAGTAGTTGCTCATATCGTTGATGTCTTTCAGGTTAATGAAGTTGCGAGCGTCTATTGCAATCAACATGCCAGCGCGAACCAGCATCGCAACAGCTTAGACTGGGAATGTTAAAAATCAAGGACTTAAGCAGCACAATTTGAGAATAATCAATTGCGTATTTCAGATAAGATGTTTCATAATGATGTTTCATTAAACAAAAAATGAAACACGTTTTTCAGAATTGAAACAAATGTGAAACAACCGCCATTACCGCTGCGTGAAACGCAGGACAAACCCGTTATCTGGACAGTGTCGATTTCCCGCTTGTTCGACATGTTCCGCGACATCATGGTGGAATACGACGCGAATGCCGATATCGTTCCACTGAATATGGGTTTTGAGGAAGCGGTACAGCATATCCGCGAACGTCTGCAAACCGAACGTTGCGATGCCGTCGTCGCCGCCGGCTCCAATGCCGCGTACCTGAAAAATCGCCTGCCAATTCCGGTCGTCACCGCCAAGGCCAGCGGTTTTGACGTGATGCAGGCTTTGGCACGGGCGCGCAAGGTATCGAGCGAAATCGCTCTGATTACCTATCAGGAAACCATGCCCGAACTGGTCGATTTCAAAAATACCTTCGGCTTCAAGATAGAACAGCGCACTTATGTGACCGAAGAAGATGCGCGGGCGCAGATCAGCGAACTCAAGGCCAGCGGCATACAGGCAATCGTCGGCGCCGGCCTGATTACCGATCTGGCGGTCGAAGCGGGTCTGACCGGTATTTTTATGTACTCCGCCACGTCGATTCGTCAGGCTTTTGACGACGCACTTGAAATCGCCCGCCTGACCCGACTGGAGTCACAGCGGGGAAGGCATCATCCGGCCGCTGACGCATTACGTACCAAACACGGCTTAAGCGATCTGCGCGGTGAGTCGGCCGTCATGGAAAGCACCCGCCGCGCGATCAGCTTATTTGCGCGCTCTCCCGCCACAGTGTTGCTGCAAGGCGAAACCGGCACCGGTAAAGAGCTGGCTGCGCAAGCCATACATAGCGAAAGCCCGCGCGCAAGGCAGCCTTTTGTTGCCGTCAATTGCGGTGCGATTGCGGAATCGCTGCTGGAATCAGAATTATTCGGTTACGACGAAGGTGCATTCACCGGCGCGCGGCGCGGTGGTCATGCAGGCTTATTTGAGGCCGCCAATCGCGGCACCTTATTTCTGGATGAAATCGGCGAAATGCCGCTGAACCTGCAAACCCGTCTGCTACGCGTTCTGGAAGAACGCGAAATTGTCAGGGTCGGCGGGGTGCGTCCGGTCGCGGTCGATGTACGCATCATCAGCGCAACCCACTGCGATCTTGAAGCCAGAGTCAGAGAAGGGAAATTCCGCTCAGATCTGTTTTACCGGCTTGCGGTGTTGCGCCTGCAACTGCCACCGCTGCGCGAACGGCAAGCAGACATTATGCCGCTGGCAGAATGGTCCCTGAAACATGCTCTGGCGGCGATGGGCGCCCGCCCCCACCCGAATCTGCATGCAGAAATCAGCAGTTGCACCAGTTTATTTGAAACCTATCCCTGGCCAGGTAATGTCAGGGAGATGCGCAACATGATGGAGCGGCTCGGTCTGTTCCTTGCTGCAGAACCATTACAGGCGCTGAGTCCGGCGTTTGTCGGCAAAATTTTACCGGAACTAGCATCTGGAATCGCGACGAACGAAACAGCTAAAACAATGAGCATCGTTCTCCCGGGGAAAAACCAGTTACCAGATATTCCCGTTGCCAGCGACGAATCGCTGGAAGAAATCATGCAACGGTTCGGCCATCAGCGCGATGCTGTCGCCGCGTATTTAGGTATCAGCAGAACCACCTTATGGCGTAAATTAAAAAATCAGAGTAAAGCGTGAAATCATTCATGCTGAAAGTCAAAGGTGAAAATCATCAGGCCGTAAGGTAAAATGAGTCCCCAAATCCCGATGACTGTCCCACTACCGAATTGCAATGTTGAAATATGAAAAAATTACTGATTGTTGATGATAGTAAAGTCTCGCGCATGGTGATCCGTGCCCACGTGAAAGCAGTTCAACCTGACTGGGAATTCATTGAAGCGGCCTCCGGAGAGGAAGCGATCAGGATGGTAGAGCAACATGCACCAGACTTTTGCACCATGGACATCAACATGCCGGGCATGCTGGGGACCGATGCAGCTGAACAGATACTGCAAGCTCACCCGCACATGCGCATTGCTATTTTCTCTGCGAATGTGCAGGACACCATGCAAACACGCGCGCATGCACTCGGCGCTGTTTTTGTCGCCAAACCAGTCACAGAAAAATCGATTGCCATCGTTATCCATCACTTCACGGGCGCATAATGAACTCTTTAAGCGAACTTCATCTCGATGCATTAAGCGAAGTCTTCAATGTCGGTGCCGGCAGAGCAGCTGCCAGCCTGTCTGAAATCGTTGGTGACGAAGTTCGGCTTTCCGTTCCCTCGGTGGAAATACGCAAATCTTCTGAGCTGGATTTAACTGCGATCTCGCTTGACAGCAACCGTTTTGGTACTGTGCATCAGACCTTCCGCGGCTCATTTCAGGCTGAAGCCTTGCTGTTATTCACCGAAGAACATGCGCTCGAAATCGTGCGCGACATGATGGGCTCACAAATCAGCCTGGAGGACCTTGCCGAATTTGAACAGGAAGCAATGTGTGAACTCGGCAACATCATCCTCAATGCCTGCCTGTCGGCGATGGCGGATATGCTCAACATCCCGCTCGACTGTTCACTACCTGACTACACCGTTGCCACCACCGAAGAAATCTTCAGGCGCGTTGCCAACGATCAAACGCAGCCTTACGTGTTGTTACTGCATATAGATCTTGCCATAGAAAAACGCCGTTCCGAGGGACACCTGATTTTTCTGCTGAGTTCGACATCGCTTGAAAGTCTGATTTTTCAGATAGAACGTTATCTGGGAGAAATCTGATGTCAGCTTCCTTACCGCTGGCGCCGTCCGCAACAGCGGAAATCTTAAAGACCATCAATTTAGGTCTGATTGTTGTCAATGCGCAGCAACACGTCGTACTGTGGAATGGTTGGGTTGAAAAATACAGCGGCGTCAGCGCCGGCGAGGCGCAAGGTCAGCACATCAACTCTGCGTTCGCAGAAGCACCGGCGCGGGCATTTTTGACTGCACTCGGCAATACGCTGAATTACGGCTTACCGGTCGTGTTATCAAACGCCCTGCACCGTTTTCCGCTCGCCTTATTTGAGCAGGCCGACGATGTTGGAGAGAAAAAACGTCTGCATCAGTCGATTACCCTGACGCCGCTGAATGTTGATGGGGAACGCTGGTGCATGGTACAAATTTCAGATTCCAGTGCATCCATCAAGCGTGAAAAAATTCTGCGCTCCCATTCTGAAATGCTGAAAAAAGAAGCGACGACAGACAGCCTGACCGGCATCTACAACCGCCGCTTCTTTGATGAACATTATAAAATCGCCCTGGCCAATGCCGCTCGCCAGCAAACATCGCTGGCCGTCTTCATGATCGATATTGATTTCTTTAAAGATTACAACGATCACTATGGTCATGTCGCAGGTGATAAAGCCTTGGTACAGGTCGCAACCGGACTCAAAAGCCAGTTGGTCAGAGCCAGTGATGCGATTGCGCGCTTTGGCGGTGAAGAATTTATCGTCATCATGCCGGATATGAGCAAAGAAGGCGCCATACAGTTTGCCGAAAAAATCAGAGCCGCCGTGGCCAATCTGGCGATCCGGCATGAGAAATCGCCGATCAGCGAGCACGTCAGTATCAGTATCGGTTACAGCTGCTATTGCAATGCAGATGGCAGCGATCCCGCGCTGTTACTGAAGACAGCCGATGCGGCTCTGTATGCCGCTAAAAACAATGGCCGGAACAAAGCAATTTTTCTGAAACTGCCGCAGTTACCCCAAACGGCTGACAATACGAAACAAGCGCAGAGCAAAAACAGTGCGGCATAAGATTCTTCAGTCCGGCAGTAAGCATCATCAAGTCATCAAAAAGCTAAACGAGCACTAAATAAACAACCAGCGGCAAGCGCAATGACAGCACGGCTGTCATCCTTACCATCCTCGAATCAACCGACACAGAGAGAATCATGTTGCCAACTCATTCCTTACATATTTCCCGCCCTTCGCGCCGTCGCAGTACAGCTTTGCTCGCAGCCGGTTTACTGGGTCTGCTCGGTTTCAGCGGGTTAAGCATGGCGCAGTCGCAAGTTCAGCAAGTATTACGTGTGTCGGCGATTCCGGATGAAGCACCAACCGAATTGCAACGTAAATTCAAACCTCTGGGCGCATATCTGGAAAAGAAAACCGGCATGAAAATCGAATTCATTCCAGTGACCGATTACGCGGCGTCAGTTGAAGGCCTGATCAATAAAAAACTGGATATGGTCTGGTTTGGCGGCTTCACTTTCGTGCAAGCCAAAGTACGCAGTAAAGATCAGGTGATCCCGCTGGTGCAACGTGAAGAGGATGAAAAATTCAAATCCGTTTTCATCACCACCAACAAAGACATACACAAGCTGGAAGACCTGAAAGGAAAGACCTTCACTTTCGGTTCCGAATCGTCGACGTCCGGCCACCTGATGCCGCGCTCTTATTTGCTGGCGGCAAAAATCAATCCGGATACCGATCTGAAGCGCATTGCGTTTTCGGGTGCGCATGATGCGACTGTCGCTGCGGTTTCCGGCGGCAAGGTTGATGCTGGTGCATTAAATATCTCGGTCTGGGACAAACTGGTAGCGCAGAACAAAGTCGATACCAAACAGGTACGCGTGTTTTACACAACACCCGGCTACTTCGATTACAACTGGACAGTCCGCGCCGATATGCCAGCTGATCTGCGCAAGAAAATCACGGATGCCTTCCTGTCTCTGGACGCAAGCAAAGCTGAAGATAAAGAAATTCTGGAGCTGCAACGCGCCAGCCGCTTTATTCCAACCAAAGCGGAAAACTACAAAGCGATTGAAGCTGCGGCACACAATGCCGGATTGTTGAAGTAATGGATAGTTCTCCGCAACCGCAAGTGCTCTTGCGGAGTTTGTCTGTCAGGCATCCGCAAACCGCTGCTACGTCTGGCGGCAAACCTTCATTTGCGCTGCAGGATATCGATCTGCAGATCATGCAAGGCGAGCAGATTGCCATCATCGGCCCGTCCGGCGCTGGCAAAACCACCTTGCTGCATACGCTGGCCTGCGCTTATCAGCCGGCGCAGGGTGAATTAATGTTTCAGGGACAGTCAGTCTGGCAACTGTCGCACACGGCGCGTCACCAGCTGCGCCGCCAGTTATTTCTGGCGCCGCAAACACCGCCCCTGCCTGCGCGTCAGCGTGTCGTCACTTCTGTACTGGCGGGATGTCTGCCGCGCTGGTCTCTGCTGACCGCCCTGCGTAACCTGATCAGACCTGTTGATCCGCGCGCAGCGTTTGGGGCGCTGTCGCGCTTTCATCTGCAACACAAGCTGTATGCGCGCGTCGATAAATTGTCCGGTGGTGAACGTCAGCGTTGCGGCCTTGCCCGTTTGCTGCTGTCAGACGCGCAGCTGTTTGTGGTCGATGAACCGCTGTCAGCACTTGACCCGACACTGGCACAGCAAACGCTGGGGACGCTGCAGCAGGAGGCGCGTGACCGCAATGCCACTCTGATCTGCAGCCTGCATCAGGTCGAACTCGCCCGCAGTCATTTCAGCCGGATTATCGGCTTACGTGACGGCAAAATCCTGTTCGACAGCAAACATGTCAGTGACCAGATGATCGCGGATTTATACAAAAACGCGCAATCGCTTAGCGATTCTGACATGCCGTCTGCAAACACGAATGCAGACGCGCCGGATGTGGCTTTTTCCAGCGCAACAGCAACCGGCCAGGCTCGTTGTTTCTGAATTGTTCTGAGCTCATGCACACCGTTTCTGATTCACTTTCCACCACGCAGGCGATTACCGCAGAAATGCCAAGCGATCCAGCATGGCGCAGCCGTGTCACGCTGACACTACTGGCGCTGATCTTACTGTGGCCAGCCTTGCAGCTGACCGAGTTCCGGCCCTGGGCACTGATGGATGCACAAAGCCTCAGCGCAACCGGACGCTTCCTTGCCAATTTTTTCCCGCCGGCGCATGACAAAGAATTTTTGCTGATCGTGCTCGAAGCGACCTGGCAAACCATCGCGATGGCAACCGCTGGCGTCACACTCGCCATCGTCGCCGCGATCCCGATGACGCTGGTGGTGAATGAGCAGTTATCGATTTCGCGCCTCGGCACTGGCCGCATGCATTTCGTCGCGTATGTGCTGCGACAAAGTGTGCGCTGGCTGCTGGTGTTATTGCGCAGCGTGCCGGAACTGGTCTGGGCTTTACTTTTCGTGCGCATCGTCGGGCTTGGCCCTACCGCAGGCGTACTGGCAATCGCCCTCACCTACTGCGGTATGCTGGGCAAAGTGTATGCTGAGATTATCGAAGCCAGCGAACCGCAGGCTACCCGGGTATTACTCGACAATGGCAGCTCACGGCTGGCCGCATTTTTCTATGGCACGCTGCCGAATGCAGCGTCGGAGCTGGTGTCATATACGGTGTATCGCTGGGAGTGTGCGATACGTGGTTCGGTGGTGATGGGCTTCGTCGGCGCGGGCGGATTAGGTCAACGTATGGACGAGTCCATGAAAATGCTGGCAGGCGCCGAAGTATCGACGATGCTGATCGTGTTCGTCTTGCTGGTGGCAGCAGCGGATGCACTCAGTCAGTTTTTCCGCAAAGGTCTGGAATGATGAAACCGTCGCCTATCAACCAGACAGATCCGCTTGCATTACCGCCAGCACCAGCCCTTATCAGTCGCAATACGGCACTGGTGTTGCTGACGCTATTGCTAATGGTGGCCGCCAGTTTTTACAGTCTGCAAATCGACTGGCGCGCGCTGCTCAGCGAAGACGCGATCCGGACCTCGGCAGAGTTCCTGCGCGGTTTCACGCCACCGGATACCGGCAGCGGATTGTTGCAAAAAGTATTTTTTGCAGCGCTGGAGACACTGGCAATGTCCGCCCTCGGCACCCTGATTGCCGCCTTACTGGGATTAGCGATGGCTTTGCCCGCCAGCGGTCGTTTCGGCGTCGTTGCCATGCGCAGTATGCGACTGCTGCTGAATATCCTGCGGGCAATTCCCGAACTGGTATGGGCATCTATCATGCTGATCGCCGCCGGGCTGGGGCCATTTGCAGGCACCGTCGCGCTGGCAGCGCATACCACTGGTGTGCTGGGTCGCCTGTTTGCTGAAACACTGGAAAACCTGCCACCACATGCGGAAACGACTCTGCGTACAAACGGTGTCAGCGCCAGCAGCGCTTTCCTGTATGCGACCTTGCCACAAGGTTTACCGCAGATGCTGTCGTACACTTTGTACCGCTGGGAAAACAATATCCGCGCCGCCGCTATTCTCGGTGTTGTCGGTGCAGGCGGACTCGGGCAAATGCTGAAATACCACTTATCACTGTTTCAGATGCCGACAGCGGCGACCGTCATTATCGCCATGCTGATCCTGGTCGCTCTGGTGGATGCACTCAGTTTTGCGATACGGCGCTGGCTGATGCGCTAGCAGCCACACAACCTGTTTGCAGCGAGATCTGATTTTCATCAAAAATGGGGAGTATCCATTCATTTCGCGATAATCTCAGCGTCAATAAAGGGGCTTATAAAATACTCCCCCCAGTATATTTAAGCCGTTTGGGTGGATAAAAAAAAGGCCGCTAAGCGGCCTTGATCACAGCGGTATAGAAAATCAGGATTTACCGGCAGTAAAACCACCATCGACCAGCAAATTAGCGCCGGTCACAAAACTGGCTTCGTCACTCAGCAAAAACACGACCGCATTCGCCACTTCCTCAGGGCGCCCGAGGCGACCGACAGGATGCAGACTGATTAAAGCTTTGCGCATATTCTCGTCCAGCAGCGACAGCAAAGGTGTGTCGATATAGCCCGGCGCAACAGCATTGACCCGCACACCTTTTGCCGCCGATTCCAGCGCCAGCGTGCGGGTCAGATTGACTACGCCACCTTTCGCCGCAGAATACGCCGCCGTCATGCTCTGGCCGAACACACCGAGTATCGATGCACAGTTAACGATGCTGCCACTCCCCTGCTGATACATCTGACGCAAGGCAGCGCGGGCGATCCGGAACACCCCCATCAGGTTGATATCGATCACGCGCAGAAACTCTTCATCGGTGTAAGTATCGGCCGGGCTCATGCCGCCTATGCCAGCGTTATTGAACACACCATCGACGCTGCCCAATGCAGACACCGTGCGCGCAATCAGCTCGTCGGCCTGTACAGTCGAGGTCACATCTGCCGCCATAAAAAGACACTTTCCGGCAAAGCGCGCATCCAGATCGCGGGCAGTCTTTTCGTTGGCTGCAGTCGCTAAATCAGCAATTACAACATTCGCCCCTTCTTGCAGACAACGTTCTGCAGTTGCAAGCCCGATACCGCTGGCACCGCCGGTGATGACAATGTTTTTATCTTTCAAACGCATCATAGTTCTCCTGAAGTTAACACGGGACACTCATACTGCTCATGTCGGATGAGCACGATCATGCTTAATCAGATTACATCCATTTCGCCATTAACGTGATGAGAAAACGCAAAAATAAAGCAGGTAACCTGAGCTGAACCGGGGCGTCAATTATCCGCTGATGTTGAAGCACCGCGGCGGCGTTCATATCCGGATCCGGCTCAGCTTTTCGCTTTTTTATTTCTGCTGCACTCGCTTTGTGGCAAGGCCTGACGCTCCATCTCCGGATCAAATTTCAACAAAGCAGATTTGGCCTGCGCCACATCCTTGCTGAATTCGGTGATGTAACGGCTGCGTTCCTCGCTATTCCATTCGGCATCCGAAAAAGTCTTCAGCGGATAAGTTTTGCTGATATAGGCGCTTCCTTGCAGACGCGGCATCAGCGCACGGTCAGGATCGGTATTTTCCTTGAGCAGATAGGCATCGACATCACGCAAGGTCAGCGGCATGGCCGGTTGCTGGTCGCGTAGCAGATTACCAGCCACCGTCAGTGGAATATCATTGCTGCCCTGCGGCAGCAGATCGTTGAAAGTCACCAGCGCAAATGGTTTCCCTTTCGCATCATCGACTCGGCCATTAACAATGTAACGCCCCGGCGTGTTGACGTTGGCTTTCAGGATAAATCTGAGTGACCCGCCCTCGGTCGATTCACGGATATGACCGGTCCAGATGGCGGGTGTTTCAGGTGAGTAAATCACATCGAAAAAAACGACGCCGGTCTGCCCATTCACCACATAATTTAATTCAGTGCGTATCGTGCCGTTGAAACCGGCAAAGCCGGTCTGAGCTGGTGCCAGCATGCCGCTATATACGCCATCGCCGGCGATCGCATCGCCTTCGCGGCCGGTATCTGACAACGGTACCGGCACGGGAGACGTTTCACGCGCGCCCGCATACACCAACCCGCGCGCAATGGCTTTATCGACACTGAGTATGAGAGGCTTGCCGGACGGGTCAGTCGCCCTGATGGTGAATATGACGCTTTCTCCGGCCGCCAGATAAACACGTGACTGTGTCGTCTGGATCTGAATTTCTTTGTCCGTTCCACCGCCTTTTTTCCGCATAGGATGCGATTCCGCCACCGGCTGATTCGGATAAACCTGATCCGGATGCTCACTCATCGGGCGGGAATGATGCGGGTAGCGGGTTGACTCAACATAATTGCACAGCGTCTGATCCGCCTGCTCCAGCTGCGCCACCAGCAACTGGCGCTGCGCTTCTCTGGATAAGGTTTCTGTTGCTGGCGTCGCACCTGCCACCGGTGGCATAGCGAGAAACCGCTCACTCTTTGGAGCGGTCGCAGCAACCTGAGCGGCCGGTGTTTCGGGAAACCAGTTCCAGCCTGCTGCCACTATCACGGCCAACACCAGGACGATGATGGCAATGAACTTGTAACGCAGAAATCCACCGGCACCGGAAGCCTGACCGCCACCAACTGATGGCGGTTGCTGCTGGTGTCTTGAGCGTGAAGATGCAGGCTTACGTCGCATTACTTACCATCGCCGCACGCACGACAGAAATAATGCCCTGCCAGTTACTGTTGGCGTAGTGATTGTAGGCTTCCGCATCATCCCTGAAGCTGACGGAGTGATAGCTCCATTTGACCGAGCCGCCCTCGTTCGCCGCAGTCCCCAGCGTCAGATCATTACAGAGCCAGTCACTCGGATTGCATAAGGATTGCCCGGCGGAACCGGCAACGCCACCAGTGCTGTGATAAGCCACCGCTTCATCATCCTGACCTGGCAATATCCCGGAATACACTGTGCCTTTGGCACCGGCGTACATATAGAACCAGATATTACGGGTCTGATTGTGGTTGTACATGGCCCTGGCAGTCGTGGTTTTCAGATCTTTCACCAGCGGTTCAGACAACGCCCAAGAACCAACATCAGACAATTCCGAACCACCGCCTGCGCCCGACGCCGTTCTGACCCACTTGATATTCCAGCCTACCTGCGTCGTACCGTCGCTGTTACCGCACTGCCCAGAGGAATTGGCGACCGCATTTTTCTTGGTTCGTGTCGAGCCACCGTAATTGGCCAGTGTGTAACCCAGCATCAGGTCACCGGCGCTGTGCGTGGCGACATAACACCAGTTATTGCCGGTGCAGAAACAATCAAGCGCATCACGTATCTTGCCGTTTTCAGACGCAATGCTGTTGTAGCCATCCCAGTTCACCGCTTTTTTATTCACGCCGGCTGCCGTGGACGAAGGTCCCCAGTAAGTGAAGCTGTTGTAATCACCGACCACACCACCGCCGCCGCGGCCATTAATCCACAGGGTGTAATTAGTCGCACTGGCGATGCTGGAAATCGCGGCGAGCGATAATAGCATCAGGGCAATCATTATCCGCATTAACTTCATCATTCAACTCCTTGTTGAGTACAGCCTGGACGAAAAACCATGGAATACAAAAAAACAGGAACGAAAACAACCGAGCCATCCGACGCGCGCGCATACGTCCGCCGGTAGCCGCGAACACAGACAGCCAGATCGCAGCGCAGTATCGAAATCAATGACTATGATGTCAACTGGCAATGCAACAAAAAAGTCTCTTCTGATCGCGGGCAAAAGACGGCGGAAAGCAGTAAAGCTGATAAAAACACTATGGATGCGGAAACATATCCCGCGAATTAGAGTTAAGTCTCTAAACAACATACGGCAAGCCGCGTGACCAATTACCGGTCACATAAAAAGTGCAGACCGAGATAAAAATACTCAGGATCAGAGTACGTCATTCACTGTACATCCATGTGCATACCGGCAGCCACGCATATCCGGGAACAATAGTAAAATTCAGTCGCCGCAAACCAGAGTCAAATCAGGTGAAAGGTATTTTCTTCCACAGATCACAAGACTAACTCCATGCGTAAAACCTTAAGTTCTTTGATGAAGTTCCTGCTGATCAGCGTATCGGCAATAGAGCTGATGGCATGTACCAGTACGTCATATCCCCCCATGCCTGTTGTCAGTGAAGTCAATCTGCAACGCTATGAGGGTAAGTGGTATCAGATTGCTCTGATTCCAAATCGCTTTCAGTCCATGTGCGTCAGTGACACCAGTGCGGAATATGTCGCGCAAGGCGACAGCATTCGGGTGATTAACCGTTGTCGTAAAGCCGACCAACGCATGGAGGAAGCGATTGGCGTCGCCGAACCGGTTGCAGGCAGTAACAATGCGAAATTACGCGTCAGCTTTTTCCGCCCGTTTTATGGCGACTACTGGATACTCGATCTGGACCGCGACTATCAATGGGTACTGGTTGGCGAGCCATCAAGAAAATACGGCTGGATACTTTCCCGCACACCGGTACTGAATCAGGAGACGCTGCAGCGTATATGGGCAAAAGCGGAGTCACTGGGCTATCGTCAGCAAGATTTTCAGATCAGCCCGCGCTCATCTGAAAAGTAAAAATGATGTCAGCGCTCCCGCCTGTCATTGTTGCTCTTCAGAATATGGAAGCAACAATGATAGCAGTGGATAATAGTAAGCCGTGTAACACTGCCGCAGCAATCGTCTGTTGTATGGCGGGCGTCAGCAAGGATGGGGTACCGGAACTCCGCACCAGGGTTGTGCTTGCCTGAATCGAAAAAACTGCCGGAGCTAAAGCTGACAGCGACAACCACGGTAAAGCACCACTCCATACCGCCGCTACGAGCCAGCCATATGCAGCCGCAGCGATAATCGCATATAACCAGCGTGCCCGATGGTGTCCCAGGCGTACGACCCAGTGACGCTTACCGGCCACACCATCCGCTTTCAGGTCGGGAAACTGATTGATGAACAGCAGATTGGTCACCAGTAAAGCGTAACTGCTTACCGCAATCAGCGGTGTAGCTGATACAGCGCCGCGCTGGACGACATCCGCTCCCAGCGCGATCAGAGCAAACCCTGACCAGACTGCGAATTCACCCAATCCGCGGCTATTCAGTTTACATGGCGGAGCAGAGTATGCCCAGCCGATGAATAAGCCTGCAGCCCCTATCCATAGCAGGCTGGCATCCGACATCATGGTCAGCCATACACCAGCCACCATCACCAGCAACATGAGTATGCTGCCGAAGATGGCGGTTTCACGGAGTGTTAAAACGCCGTTCTGAATGAAGCGACTGCCTCCCGTAAAAGGAAAAATGCGTTCGCGGTTCACATCGTCGGTACCGTTCAGCGCGTCATAGTAATCATTGAGCACATTAATACCGGCATGCGCGACCAGCGCAAACAGCAAGGTGATCACTGCCGTCAACGGATGTAACCGTACGCCGTCGGCACAAGCACTGGCAAGACCGATTAAGGCCGCAACCAGGGTAACACTCAGAAATGCAGGCCGCGTTGCCATCAGATACCGCAACGCAGGATTTGCCATATTATCGATCGTGGGTTCAACCGCAGACATAAGTTCTCAGACTAAGTAAAAATGCTGGTGATATCAGGTACACCAGTGCCAGTCAAAAAAAAGTACAGTCATCATTTTGCAGCACGCTGTGAACCGATGACGATAACAATGTTTGCTTTATCTCAACCGAAGCGCTGAAGTGCTTTATTTACAGCGTAGCACTCGCCAGTTTGACACCAAAACCGATAAACATTGCGCCGACACCGCCCGACATGACCGCAGCAAGCCGCCGGCGCTGGCGGAAAGACTCTGCCAGTCTGGCTCCGGCGAAAATAATCAGTGTCAGATAAGTGAAACTGGTCAGTTGACAAATCAGTCCCAGCACGCAATACGACAGCAGCGGCGCGTGGAATTCAGGGTCTACAAACTGAATGAAGAAAGAGATAAAAAACAGAATCGCCTTAGGATTCATCAGACTGATGATTAAGGCTTTTGCAAACGGATCGCCGGCCTGAACCGGCAGCACCTTCGCAGCAACCACCACTTGTCTCGCTTTCAGCATGTTCAGGCAATGCAGCAACATCTGAATACCTATCCAGCCAAGATACGCAGCACCGGCATATTTCACTGCATAAAACAAACCGGCATTACTTTTCAGCAGCGCCGCCATCCCTCCGGCAGACAGCACCATCAGCACCAGATCACCGACAAATATTCCGCAAGCACCACGATAACCTGCGCCCACGCCACGCTGCGCTGCAACGCTCAGCACATAAAGTGAATTGGGTCCAGGCAGCAAAACAATAAAAATCGTCCCTAACAGAAAAGTCCAGAAATCAGAAATGCCAAAGCTGGCATGAATCAAAGCATTCATGTGAAATATCGGATAAATATTGGTGAACGGACACCATCATAACAGCGCGGGATCAAAATACACCGCCAGATTATCGGAGATGTGATGCAAGGAATGTGCTTTTGGTGGTGCAGAATATAAATGTAAAAAAGGCTGGTGCAAACACCAGCCTTTTTTTACTTACGAACTCAATAGAGATTACTGATAATCCGACAGCGGTACGCAAGAGCAGAACAGATTACGGTCGCCATACACATTATCAGCGCGACCGACCGGCGCCCAGTATTTCTGATGACGCAGGCTGGCCACCGGATAAGCCGCCACTTCACGGCTGTACGCATGATTCCATTCCGCAGACAACAAGGTCTGGATGGTATGCGGCGCGTGTTTCAGCGGATTATCTTTCGCATCAAACTCGCCACTGGCCACTTTGGCGATTTCTTCACGGATAGTGATCATGGCGTCAATAAAGCGATCCAGTTCCGCCAGTGATTCACTTTCTGTCGGTTCTATCATCAGCGTGCCAGGAACCGGGAAGCTCATGGTCGGCGCATGGAAACCAAAGTCGATCAGACGCTTTGCCACGTCTTCATTCGAAATGCCTGTTGCATCAGTCAATGGGCGCAGATCAAGAATACATTCATGCGCTACCAGACCATCATGACCGGCATACAGCACAGGGTAATGCGGTGCCAAGCGCTTGGCGATGTAATTCGCTGCCAGGATTGCTGTTTCCGTAGCGGCCTTCAGACCCTCGGCACCCATCATAGCGATATACATCCATGAGATAGGCAGAATCGATGCAGAGCCAAACGCAGCGGCACTGACAGCAGATATACCCTGTTCGCCACGAACATAGCCGGTCGATGTCTGATTCGGAAGGAATTGCGCCAGATGCGCACCGACTGCAACAGGGCCAACACCAGGTCCGCCGCCACCATGCGGAATGCAGAATGTTTTATGCAGATTCAGATGGCTGACGTCACCACCGAATTTACCCGGTGCCGCCACGCCAACCAGCGCATTCATGTTCGCACCGTCAACATACACCTGACCGCCATGCTGATGAACGATCTCGCATAATTGCTGGATACCCTCTTCAAAGACACCGTGAGTGGATGGATACGTCACCATCACCGCAGCCAGATTAACACTGTGTTTTTCAGCTTTCGCCTGCAAATCTGCCAGATCGACATTACCGCGGTCATCACAGGCCACGACCACGACTTCCATCCCCGCCATTGCAGCGGACGCCGGATTTGTGCCATGTGCCGACGAAGGAATCAGGCAGATATTGCGGTGATGATCGCCACGTGACTCGTGATATTTCTTGATGACCAGCAAACCTGCGTACTCCCCTTGCGAACCAGCATTCGGTTGCAAGGAGACAGCCGCGTAACCCGTTGCTGCACACAACATCGCCTCGAGCTGGTTAATCATTTCGCGATAACCGACGGTCTGATCATCCGGTGCAAATGGATGGATATTGGAAAACTCAGGCCAGGTTACCGGGATCATTTCAGATGTCGCGTTGAGTTTCATCGTGCAGGAGCCCAGCGGAATCATGCTGCGATCCAGCGCCAGATCTTTATCAGCCAGACTACGCAGATAACGCAGCATTTCATGCTCTGCATGATAGCGACTGAAAGTAGGATGCGTCAGGAACGCACTGCTGCGTACCAGTGTTGATGGTACGGCTTCTGTCGCTGCTGCTTCAAGCGCAGTTAAATCAGGCACATTTTTACCCTGCGCAAATACCGTCAGTAAGCTGACGACATCTTCACGCACCACGGTTTCGTCAAGCGAGACGCCGACTTGGTTTTTGCTGATCTGACGCAAATTCATACCCGCCGCCGTTGCTGCTGCATGCACTGCAGCGGCATCACTCACATTGATGGTCAGCGTATCGAAATAGGTACTGTTCGCCAGACTCAAACCAAGTTGCTGCACGCCTGCCGCCAGCATTGCCGTGTAACGCTGTACGCGCTGGGCGATACGGCGCAGACCGTCCGGGCCGTGATAGACGGCATACATCGACGCCATCACCGCCAGCAAGACCTGCGCTGTACAGATATTCGATGTCGCTTTTTCGCGGCGGATATGCTGTTCGCGGGTTTGCAATGCCAGACGATACGCTTGCTGACCTTGCGCATCGACAGTCACACCAACCAGACGCCCAGGCATGCTGCGCTTGAACGCATCACGTGTCGACATGTAACCTGCATGGGGGCCACCAAAACCCAGCGGCACACCAAAACGCTGGCTGTTACCGACAACCACATCAGCGCCCCACTCGCCCGGTGGCGTGATCAAGGTCAGCGCCAGCAAGTCAGCGGCAGCAATCACCATGCCGCCTTTTGCATGGATCGCGGCGGCGTATTCACGATAATCACGCACATCGCCATTCACACCAGGGTATTGCAGCAGAACACCGAAACACTCGTTTTCCAGCGCATCTGTGCCATTGCAAATACGCACTTCAATGCCCAAGGGCTTTGCCCGTGTGTGAATAATTTCCAGGGTTTGCGGCAACACGTCGGCGGCTACATAAAACACATTGGAATTGGATTTGCCGACACGTTGAATCAGCGTCATCGCTTCTGCCGCAGCAGTGCCTTCATCGAGCATGGAAGCATTGGCGATATCCATGCCAGTCAGATCGGTGATCATGGTCTGGAAATTCAGCATCGCTTCCAAACGCCCCTGAGAAATTTCAGGCTGATATGGCGTATAGGCCGTATACCAGGCTGGATTTTCAAAGATGTTCCGCAGAATTACGCCCGGCGTATGCGTGTTGTAATAGCCTTGTCCAATGAAAGACTTGAGCACTTTATTTTTACCTGCAAGCGCTTTCAATTGCGCCAGCGCAGCCTGCTCCGTTTTCGGCTCAGTAAAATCAGCCAGCGGCAAGACATCGTGACGACGAATGTTCGCAGGCACAATCGCATCAATCAGCGCGGTACGGTCAGCATAGCCAAGCACTGCCAGCATCTTCGCTTGTTCAGCGTCAGACGGAGCAATATGGCGGGAAATGAAAGCGTCAGTGGCTTCCAGTTGAGACAAAGAAGGACGGGTCATGGTAGATGAACGGCAGGAAGTGTTCTGGGGGAAATCCGCCGGCGCTGACATCGTTGCCTGCGCCGGTCGGAAAAATAGTTGCGTCAAGATCAGCCGATATTCTTAGCGTAAGCTTCAGCGCTCAGCAAAGCGTCAACGTCCGCTGCATTCGCTGGTTTCAGCTTGAACAGCCATGCACCGAACGCATCGGTATTCACGGATTCAGGCGCATCAGCCAATGCTTCATTCACACCAACCACTTCACCGCTGACTGGTGAATAAATATCACCAGCTGCTTTGACGGATTCAACCACCGCACATTCTTTTCCAGCGGTCTGCGTTGAGCCAACTTTTGGCAATTCCACGTACACGATATCGCCCAGTGCATCTTGTGCGAAGTCGGTGATGCCGACTGTCAGCGTGCCATCGGCTTCAACGCGTACCCATTCGTGGGAGGATGTGTATTTCAAATCTGCTGGTACATTCATGGTGGACTCCGGAGTGTTAATTCTTCAAAAAGGAAAATGCTAAAAATAATGCTTAAATTTTGCGGCGACATTTTTCGGCTGCCAGATTGCCGGCAGCCGCTTGCTGCGTAATAAAAATCAGACAGCGAGAATTTTACCGTTGCGTACAAATGGCAATTTCACGACCGTTGCCGCGAGTTGCTTATCGCGGATCACCACATGCACAGTGTCGCCGATGGCAACACCCATAGGCAAACGCGCCAGCGCAATCGCTTGTTGCATCGTCGGGCTGAAAGTACCGCTGGTGATTTCACCGTTGCCTTGTGCTGTCACAACTTGTTGATGTGCACGCAGGATGCCGCCTTTTTCGCGCAGAATCAGACCGAGGAACTGCGCTTTCTGACCTTGTTCCAGCAAGGCTTGCTTACCGGTGAAATCACGTTCACTGACCAGATCGATCGTCCATGCCAGACCGGCGTCAAGCGGATTGACGGACTCATCCATATCCTGACCGTAGAGATTCATCCCGGCTTCCAGACGCAAAGTATCGCGCGCGCCCAGACCTGCAGGTTTAACGCCGACTGCAGCCAGTGCATTCCACAAATCATTGACACGGTCTGCCGCCACTGCAATTTCGAAACCGTCTTCGCCGGTATAACCAGTGCGCGCCACCATCACTTCACCGTATGCAGTGCCTTCAACGATGACGGCATTGAATGGTTTGATGTCGGCGCTGGCGGCTTTCGTTTCCGGCAGCACTTCCCATGCTTTGGCGCGCGCATTCGGTCCTTGTACTGCGACCAGTGCAAACGCATTCGCGCCGTCGCGACGCTGAGTGATCGTGATGCCGCTGTTCGTTGCAGCGTTGCGGGCATTCATCCAGGCGACATCTTTTTCTGCTGTGCCAGCGTTGACGACGAGGCGGAACCAGTTTTCATTGAAGAAGTAAATAATCAGATCGTCGATCACAGTGCCTTCTGGTTTCAGCATGCAGGAATACAGCGCTTTGCCCGGCACTTGTAATTTATCGACGTTGTTGGCGACCAGACCGCGCAGGAAAGCACGGACGTTGTCGCCGCGCAGATCGACCACGCACATGTGCGACACATCGAACATACCGCAATCAGTACGTACCGCATGATGTTCTTCGATTTGGGAACCATAGTTGACGGGCATATCCCAGCCGCCGAAATCAACCATTTTTGCGCCAGCCGCACGATGGGCTGCATTGAGAGGTGTTACTTTGAGTGATGTCGCTGCTTGCGTCATGAGTGCCTCGTTACCAGATTAGAAGGGACGAACAAACGCACGCTGACGAACATGGCTCGCCGCATGCGAAAAATCGCATACCCCTCTGTCCTGATACCTGAGAGATTACGAGTGCAAAATCATTTGCTGTCTCGTGCGCACCTTCGGTGGGTAGTACGGCGCATATTTATAAAAATAAACATATTTGCCGCTACCGCTCTCCAGAGTGTGAGGCATCTGCATGCCTCGCTGACCGGTCCTTTTGCCTGAGAGTTTTTGGGTTGTAGCCCCTTCGGCGGCTGTGCATGCGATCAATCAGATCAATGTCACGGCGCTCTCCCGATCAAGTCGCACGATTATATAAGGCTTAGTTCGGCTTGGATAGCTTTGCCGCCAGCAGAAGCCAATTATTTCAGCGAAATGCGACAAACGTCTTATCTCAGACAGGTGATGCAGGAAATGCTTGCAAAAGCCTTTTTAGGGCAAAAATATACTCCCCTCCAGTATATTCTGAAGCCCTTTTTTTATAAGGACATCAGGGCAGATATATGAAATATCGGGGGGAGTATATGAAAATTCACCCGAAATTAGCGCGAAGTAGCCATTACATAGCAATCCGGCAGTTGCACAATACGGTGTCAGCCCGCTCACAACCGCAGATCGCGTTTTATTTGTTGTAATTGCTGTTCATAACGAAATTCACGGCTGCGCATATCGTCGATACGGCGGCGCAACGATTGCAACTGGTCGCGCAGCTCGTTGCGGTCACGTTCATTTTTGCGGTCAGCATTCGCGTTATCCTGATTATTCGGACGATTTTTATCATCCTGATTACGACGTATTTCTGCCTCAAGACGATTCAGCCTTTGCTCGGTATCGCGATATTTATCCTGTTGCTCACCGATCTCGCGATGCAAAGACCGTGAACGGTGGCTGATATCTTCATAATCGCGCCCGCTCATCTGCGCCTGTTGCAGACGAAACTGCAAAGACACAGGGCAGACTTCAATTGCCATACGCTGATTCTGGCGCGCCCAGTTAAACGCGTTATCGACCGTACAGTAAGCGGCATTCTGGCGATTCCACGCTTGCGTGTAGATGTCACGCGTCTGCGGTATGACGAACACCTGATCGTTGCGCGCATTGTTCATCCGCTGTTCAAGCTGGAAAGGCTGACCGTAACCATCTGCGGTTCCCGCCTCTTCCCAGTATTGCATCAGCCGGCGCTGCCACTGTTGCTGGTATTCCGCTTCCATGATTTTCAAGCCACGGCGGCGGGCATCATCGCGGCGCAGCTGAATATCACGTCCGCTGACGGCATCATTCCAGCCCAATTGCTTCCAGTATTCCACGATCTCACGGTTCCAGCCGTTGTGATACGCATCCTCACGCACAAGCAGCTCACGACTTTTCGCCGCAGCAGCATGGCTTGTCAACGTCGTATCGGGTATGCCGACGTGGGCATCCTGATATCCGAGGTTTTCCCAATAGCTGTAATTACCTTCGCTCCAGCCCTGACGATAAGCATCGGCACGAAAACCCGCGCTGCCAGGATTCGTCGCATGCACTTTTTCTTCGCTGGCATTGCGCCCGGCCTTACCATCGTTCATGCCGGTATTAAACCAGTATTCATGAATGCCCTGCTGCCATCCCTGTTCGTAAGAAGGCTGATTCAGGGGCGTGTGCAGATCGCGGATACGTGCAGAAGTGCTTTGCACCAGATATTGCGTTACCGGAAAAGCTTTGCGCCCATCGTCCCGTCCGAGTTGATACCAGAATTGCTGGTTACCGGTCACCCAGCCAGTTTCATATAACCCCGCAGATTCGGCGCGGATTTTATCGGCATCCACCGAGACGCAAAAACGACGGCGTTCTTCGAAATTTCTGTCCAGACCATCCTTGCCGTCTTTGTTACCTATGAGTTGCCAGTCACCACTGCGACAGTCATTCATGCGATTGATGGTGCTCTGACATGCGCTCAACAACAGCACAACTGTCATGGCGCAGCAACTCAGTAATGTACGTACTCCATAGTCAGAAAGGCGCATGATAAAAAAGAGAGAAGTCAGGAAGAGCTGCTACAACGGCTGCCACGGCAATATTGTTGACAGCGAGACAAAACAAACGCGCGAACCTCACCAGCCACAAGCTCATCCCATATTCGCCGGCAGAAACCGCAGCAGCCTGTTACATTTCCATACCAGCTTGCTCATTGCCCGCGCTTGATTTCCTGCTGAAGGTCTTCATGTAGCTGTTTCGCTATCTCGCATACACTCCAATCACCATCCAACCAATGATATCCATTATGAGCACAGACATTCCCAAGGAACGCAGCAGCCTGAGCACACTCAAAGGCTTGCTCCCTTTCCTGCTCCCCTATCGCCGCCAGTTCATTCTTGCCGGTATCGCTTTGCTGGTTGCCGCCGGTGCGACGCTGGCAATTCCGGCAGCATTCCGGCAAATGATCGATCTGGGCTTTGCCCACAACGGGCAAGGTAACATCGAGCATGTGGATCTGACCTTCCTCGCGCTGTTTGGCGTTGCCTGCGTTCTGGGCATCGCAACGGCGGCCCGCTTTTACATGGTGTCCTGGCTGGGTGAACGTGTCACCGCCGACATCCGCAATGCCGTGTATTCGCATGTGGTCACGCAGAGCCCGCAGTTTTTTGAAACAACGCAAACCGGCGAAGTGTTGTCGCGCCTGACCACCGACACCTCACTGATACAAACGGTGGTCGGCACCAGCATTTCGATGGCGCTGCGCAATGTCCTGCTGTTTATCGGCGGTCTGGTGATGCTCTTTATCACCAGCATCAAACTCTCGTCCATCATCATCGTGATGCTGGCACTGGTGGTGTTGCCAATCATTTTGTTTGGCCGACGGGTTCGCAAGCTGTCGCGCGATTCGCAAGACAAAATCGCTGATGCGTCTGCGATTGCCGGTGAAATTCTGAATGCAATGCCGACTGTACAGGCATTTACACATGAACACATCGAAGCACGACGCTTTGCAGATTCGGTCGAAAACGCGTTTGGCACTGCTATGCGCCGCATACGCGCACGCTCGCTGCTGACCATGATGGCGATTTTGCTGGTGTTCGGTGCCATCGTCTTTGTGCTGTGGCTGGGCGCCCGCGCGGTCATGGACGGCACGATGAGCGGCGGCGAACTCGGACAATTCATTCTGTATGCCTCCATCGTCGCCGGTGCGCTGGGCGCTTTATCGGAAGTCATGGGCGACGCCCAACGCGCTGCCGGTGCAACTGAACGCCTGCTGGAATTAATGGAAGTGCAGTCACCGATACAAAATCCGGCACGTCCGCTGCAGTTGCCGCAACGTACGGTGAAGCAAGCGGGCGGCGCCAGTTTATCGATACGCGACATCCGCTTTCATTATCCATCCCGCCCGGATACTGCCTCGATTGCCGGTGTCACGCTGGATATTCCCGCCGGACAGACGATTGCTGTCGTCGGTTCTTCCGGCGCAGGAAAAACGACTTTATTCCAATTACTGCTGCGCTTTTATGATCCGCAAAGCGGAGAAATCCAGCTCGATGGGGTGAATATCCGCGACCTCGATCTGCACACCTTACGCAATGCGATTGGCGTCGTACCGCAAGAGACCATCATCTTTTCGGCGAATGCGATGGACAACATTCGCTATGGCCGCGCCGATGCCAGCGATGCTGAAGTGATCGCCGCTGCAAAAATGGCGGCAGCACATGAATTCATAGAAAAGCTGCCGGAAGGCTATCAGTCATTTCTCGGTGAACGTGGCGTGCGCCTGTCGGGCGGACAAAGGCAGCGGATTGCGATCGCGCGCGCCTTGCTGAAAAATCCGCCATTACTATTACTCGACGAAGCCACCAGCGCGCTGGATGCAGAATCAGAACGTCTGGTGCAAGGTGCACTGGAAGTCGCGATGCAAGACCGCACCACGCTGATTATTGCGCACCGCCTGGCGACAGTGCAGCGGGCCGATAAAATCATCGTGATGGAACATGGTCGCATCGTTGAAACCGGCACCCATGCCAGTCTGGTTGCGCAAGGCGGCGTCTATGCCAAACTGGCTGCATTGCAGTTCAACCTGACATCGGAAAACGCCTGAGCCGGCAAGGCTGTCTTTTTGCTGGCACAATACTGATGCAATAAAAATATGCGCCTCAGCGCCTGACACGATACTAAAAACTAAAGGAAAGAAGATGATCGGCTACGTCACATTAGGAACAAACAACTTTGAACGTGCAGCACAATTCTATGACAACTTACTGGCGGTCATCGGCGCTAAACGCGCGATGGAATCACCGGAATTTATCGCCTGGGGCAATAACCCGAATCAGGCCAGACTGAGCATTATCAAACCTTACGACGGACAAGCAGCAACGGTCGGCAACGGCGTGATGGTCGCACTGATCGTCGATTCAAAAGAAAAAGTGGATGCGGTGTACAACAAAGCGATTGAACTCGGCGGCAAAGACGAAGGCGCGGCGGGGCCGCGCGGAGACAGCGGATTCTACGCCGGATATTTCCGTGACCTCGATGGCAATAAACTGAACGTATTCTGCATGAGTGCCTGATCAAGGACGCCTGCATTTCTGCTGCATCACCTCGCCAGAATGCAGGCACACTTATTCAACATACGATTCACATAGCAACAGATCTGACGAAGCGTTTATTTCACTGAAGGCGCTTCATTCTGATAAACCACTTTCCCCGCAAGCCAGGTCTGTACTACCTGAATCTGATGGATCTGCTGAGCCGGAATCGTGAACATATCACGATCAACAACGATAAAGTCAGCCCATTTTCCCTTCTCCAGACTGCCGATGATATTTTCCTGATGGGCGGCATACGCGGCATCCAGCGTGAAGCAGCGGAAAGCTTCGGTCAGAGTCATTGCCTGATCGGCATACCAGCCATGCAAAGGTTCACCATCGCGACTGCGGCGCGTTACTGCCGCGTGTATCCCCCAGAACGGATTGGCTGACTCGACCGGAAAATCTGAACCACAGGCAATGCGCGAACCTTGCTTCAGATAGCGTCGCCATGCGTAAGCCCCCTTGATGCGCTCATGTCCCACCCTTTGTTCCGCCATCTTCATATCCGAAGTCGCATGTACAGGCTGCATGGAGGGAATAATATTGAGCGACTTAAAACGAGGAATATCCTCAACAGCAAGGACTTGCGCATGCTCTATCCTGTGCCGCGCCAACTTTCGTGCTGCTGCAGGTAATGCCGCAAAACCATCCAGTATCTGGCGATTGGCCGCGTCGCCTATCGCATGCACATTGACCTGATAGCCTTTGTCAGCCGCTTTTTTTATCATCGCAGCCATAGCCGACTTCGTTTGAAACAATAAGCCCGAAGTGTCGGGCGCATCGGAATACGGCGCCGCCAGCGCTGCACCACGACTACCGAGCGCACCGTCCGCAAACAATTTAACGGCACGCAAAGCATAGCGATCCTGTCCATCGCTGAGTAAAGGCCCCTCTCTGGAAATGCGCTCAAAAAAATCATCGGTGCCACTGATCATGCCGTAAATACGAACACTGAGCTTGCTATTTGCAGCATATTCACGGAACAAACGATCAGCTTCGGCAGACACACCGGCGTCATGCACGCTGGTCAGACCGGACTGCGCAAGTGTGAGTAAAGCTGCATCCAACGCCATACGGTTACCGGCATCACTGGCGGGAGGGATGACCGCTTGAATCAGATCCATCGCATTGTCGATCAATATACCGGTAGGATTACCCTGCGCATCTCTCTCTATTTTGCCGCCAACGGAATCAGGCGTATCACGGCCAATACCAGCCAGTTGCATCGCACGACTGTTTGCCCACGCTGCATGACCATCCACCCGGCTCAGCCAGACCGGACGGTCGCTGACAACGGTGTCAATATCGCTTGCGGTTGGAAAGCGGCCCGAATCCCAGTTAACCTGATTCCATTCACCGCCAAGTATCCATAGCTGTGACGGAAAGCGTTGTGCATAATCGCTGATGCGCCCCTGCGCCTCAGCCAACGTCCGCGTTTCGCGCAAACTTAACTGCGCCTGATGGTGCCCCAACGCCAGTACATGTCCATGTGCGTCAATCAGCCCCGGCAACAAGGTTTTGCCGTGAAGATTAATACGCTGCGCCAGAGGAAATTGCCGGAGCAGTTTTTTACTATGCCCGACCGCGGTGATTTTTCCACTATCATCAAAAACAAGCGCATCAAAGCGGATCAACTTTTGCTGACGGTTTAATGTATAGCCATTTGCATTTTCAATCATCGTATCCGCCGTGGCGTACGCTGATATCGAGGTCAACGCCGTCAAGACGATCAAAGACAAACCTGTTTTAATTAAAATCATAAAGAGCCAGTCGGAAAATTACAGGCATTCATTGTAGGATAAATGGCGGAATAGACATCGAGGATTCTGTATCCGCACTCAAGCTATCCGCACTTCATAGAAAGAGCTAAAAAAGAAGGACTAAAACAGTCACAAACAATTACAAAAGCCGCATCTTTATTCAAGTCACATCTAACGTAGTGCCATTGAGACGCTAACTCCACGCATCTCCTTTATGAGGCCGGTTAAAATGTCAGCACGACGACATTTCCCTTGACGCACCCGCCTGCCCTTGCGTACACTCTTACGATTCTTCTATCAAAGTCGACCATGGTCGATGAGCACATCATCCCGCCTATGAAACGATTACGACACCAAACCCGCCCTCTGATTGCTTTTACGGCCTCTGCCTTACTATTCTGGGCACTTCCTAATATCAGCCACGCAGATTCATCTTCACTCGCTGTTCTGAGTAACGCACCAGAAGCCAGCATCAGTCGCAACACCTCCCCCTCTGTAGTTAATTCTCCGGCCGAAATCACGCCTTTCGTTTACACGAATCAGGAAGCCGATTTGTGGGAGCGTATACGCGCTGGTTATGCGATACCGGATCTGAGCAACAAGCTGGTGGATAATCAGCTGACCTGGTACAGCACACGAACCGACTACATTTTGCGTACGGTTCAGCGTGGATCTCGCTATCTGTATCATGTTGTTGAAGAGCTGGAAAAGCGCGGCATGCCGTCTGAACTGGCGTTACTGCCATTCATCGAGTCAGCCTTTAATCCGCAAGCGATTTCAACCGCTAAAGCCAGTGGCATGTGGCAATTTATGGCGGCCACCGGGAAAGATTTCAATCTTAAACAAAACATGTTTAAGGATGACAGACGCGGTGTTCTGGACTCAACAGACGCAGCCTTGAATTATCTTGAACGCCTGTACGGGATGTTCGGAGACTGGCAGCTTGCACTTGCTGCCTATAACTGGGGCGAAGGCTCGGTTCAGCGCGCAATAAAAAAACAGCAGGCACTGGGATTGCCGATCGACTTTGACAGCATGTCACCGCTGATGCCGCTGGAAACACGAAATTATCTGCCAAAGTTACAGGCAGTCAAAAACATCATTGCGCATCCTGAGCAATTTAATATTGCACTGCCCAAGCTCGATAATCAGCCTTACTTCGTCACCGTTGAAAAAACCCGTGACATCGATGTCCGCGTGGCTGCTCAGCTGGCAGAACTGTCGATGGACGAGTTCACGGCACTCAACCCGCAATTCAATCGCCCTGTCATTACCGGCAACAGCGATACCAAGATTTTATTACCGACAGATAATGCTGCTTTGTTCAAGGAAAACCTCAGTAAATGGCAAGGTCCGCTGTCAAGCTGGTCCACTTACACCGTCGCCAAAACTGAAAAAATCGAATCACTTGCACACCGACTCGGACATAAACCTGAATTTATCCGTGAAGTGAATATGATTCCGGCGAGTATGCTGGTCAAAGCGGGCTCGACTATTCTGGTTCCAAAATCAGAAAAAGCGCCGGATCAGGATATTTCTCCCGAGATCGCAGACAAAGCCCAACTGGTGATAGAAAAAGGAATAACCACGCGCCAACTACATTATCGCGTTGGAAAAAAAGACAATCTGAATAGCATCGCCCAGCGCTACAAGGTCAGCATTGCCGATTTAAAGAGCTGGAATAATCTGAAGCGTGATAACGTCAACGCAGGACAAAATTTGCAAATCCAGGTCCCTGTTCTCGCAAAATCCCGCCACATCACAGTTGCCTCTCACTCTAAGCCAGCACATCGCAATAAGCTTGTGGCATCAAGCGGAAAAACATTAGTCGCAAATGCAAAAAGCAGCAGGAAGCCTCATGGTTAATTGTGGTTTTCATTACCGCATGATGAACCTGTAAAGCTGAGTCAATAAAAAAAGGGTGCTGTGATCAGCACCCTTTTTTACTTGTAAAAATGCGTTATTTCTGATTCGCGTAAATGACCCAGTAACGCGCCAGATCTGAAGTACCGTCATTGCCTTGCACGGTTTTCCAGGTTTTGATTGCATTAGCTTTTTTACCAGCCTGGAATTGCGCAATACCCAGATGCAATTTAGCGTCTTCCGGATTTTTCAGAGAACCTTTTTTGATGCCCTCTTCCATCATCGACAGACCCTGATCAAATTTACCGGCAGTGACATTCGCAAAACCGACATTAACAAGACCATTACCGTCTTTACTTTGTTTTGCTTCGGTCTCAGCTGCTGCCGCACCTTTGTTTGATTCATCAAGCGCTTTGGCTGCCATATCGCGCAAGCGCTTATGGCGCTCGGCATCATTACCTGTACCTAAAGCACCCGCCTTGTAACCTGCCTCGATAATTTTCGTTGCTTCGGCAGGATAACCCGCCTGAATTGCCATCAAAGACAAATCCATAAAGTCATTTGCTTTGGTGATCTGACCCAGAGCCAGTTTCAGACGTAATAAATCGAGTTTCAGGCGTGCGGAATAACCTGGCTTACGCTCCACGTTGTTCAGCAAGTTGACCCAGTATTCTTTCTTACCGTGGTATGCGACCATTTTTTCGAGCGCACTGGAGTAACCAGCCATATCTTTTTGTTTACGCGCTGCATCAGCATAAAACTCCAGATTAGCCAGACTAGGCGTACGTCCGGCTTTTTCATCTGCAGCCAGATCTGCCGTCACCTCTTTCAGCGCCTTGGCACTGTCACCACCCTGATTCATCGCCTGGATCAGGTAAGGACGCAAGGACTGATCTGTACCGCCATCGGCATAATAGCGGTTGTACCATTGGGCTGCTTTGGAGTAATTACCTGACTTATAGTAAGCATTCGCCAGTACCTGTATCATCTGCAACTGATCTTTTGAAGGCAATTTTCCGGCGGCAATAATCGTTTCGGCAGCGCGGATTACCGTATCGTTATCACCGGCAGCAGATGCAATCGACAAACGCATACGCTCTATCGTGAAATTTTCGTTCACGGTTTTACCGCTGACACTATCAGCCTCATGAATCTTAGACAAAGCATCTTTATATTTCTTCGCCTTAAACAAGTCACCTGCCGCCTGTACGATACGACCGATTTCAGGACGCATTGCTTCCTGAGCGTAAGCAGTATTAGCAGCGATATTGGTTAATTCTGGTACGGCAGCAAAGCCGATTGCTGCCAGCATGACAGCGATACGAGAAAAGCGAAGTTGCTTCATATGTTGATCTCTCAATCAATAAATTAAATAAACTCAGAAAGGTACATATTCGTGACCCGAAAGTACACATTCTGGCAAATATGAAAAAAGGCAGGGATGCCCCTGCCATTTTTTATAATACATCAAGAATTGACCATTGAAGTGTCCAGAGCTTGATTTATATGGCTCACTTCAAGAACTGCTCATTGCCGACCATACCGATCTTGGTCACACCAAGACGCTGTGCCGAAGCCATCACCGCCGCTACCGACTTGTACGGCACCACCGCATTCGGACGCACAATACTGTTGCAATCGCTGCTGTCAATGTTGTTTTACCGTGATCAACGTGACCAATTGTACCTACGTTGACGTGCGGCTTGGTGCGTTCGAACTTACCTTTTGCCATTTTATTCTTCCTTCAAAAAGAACGATTTATCAATAAGATGCCTGCTCCGGGCAAGGAGCAGGCTTTCAGATTACGAATTACTTAGCTTTGGATGTCACGATTGCGTCGATAACATTTTTCGGCGCTTCGGAGTAATGCTTGAATTCCATCGAGTACGTTGCACGACCTTGTGTTGCGGAACGCAATGAAGTGGCATAACCGAACATTTCAGACAAAGGAACCTCAGCCTTAATGATCTTACCACCACCGCCAGCAACTTCATCCATACCCTGAACCATACCACGACGGGAGGACAAATCACCCATGACTGTACCAGCGTAATCTTCTGGCGTTTCAACTTCAACTGCCATCATTGGCTCCAGAATAACTGGAGAAGCTTTACGGCAACCATCTTTAAACGCCATCGAAGCCGCCATACGGAACGCGTTTTCGTTGGAGTCAACGTCATGGTAGGAACCGAAGAACAAGGTCACTTTAACGTCAACCACTGGATAACCAGCCAACACGCCGGATGTCAGTGTTTCACGCACACCTTTTTCAACCGCAGGGATGTATTCACGTGGAACTGTACCGCCTTTGATCGCATCGACGAATTCAAAACCCTTACCTGGCTCTTGTGGTTCGATCTTCAGAACAACGTGACCGTACTGACCACGACCACCGGATTGCTTAACGAATTTACCTTCGATCTCTTCGCAAGTCTTACGGATAGTCTCGCGGTAAGCAACTTGTGGCTTACCAACAGTCGCTTCCACGTTGAATTCACGCTTCATACGATCAACGATAATATCCAGATGCAATTCACCCATACCAGCGATGATAGTCTGACCGGACTCTTCATCAGTACGCACACGGAAAGATGGATCTTCCGCAGCCAGACGATTCAGTGCCAGGCCCATTTTCTCCTGGTCGCCTTTTGTTTTTGGCTCAACTGCCTGAGAAATAACTGGCTCTGGGAATACCATGCGTTCCAGAATAACGATCGCTTTGTCATCACACAGCGTATCACCAGTTGTTGTGTCTTTCAGACCAACAACCGCAGCGATATCACCAGCCATCATTTCTTTGATTTCTTCGCGTTGATTCGCATGCATCTGAACAATACGACCGATACGCTCTTTTTTACCTTTAACAGAGTTATAGACTGAGTCGCCGGAGTTCAAAGTACCGGAGTAGCAACGGATAAAGCACAGTTGACCAACGAATGGATCGGTTGCGATTTTGAATGCCAGCGCAGAGAATTTCTCATCATCTTTTGCCAAACGAACCACTGGCTCTTCATCTTCATTTGTACCAGGTACAGGTGGAATATCCACTGGAGATGGCAGGAATTCAACAACCGCGTCCAACATCGCCTGCACGCCTTTGTTTTTAAAGGCAGTACCACACATCATTGGAACAATTTCACCGGCGATCGTACGTTGACGAAGTGCTGCTTTAATATCAGCCTCAGACAAATCACCCTCTTCGAGGTATTTGTTCATCAATTCTTCAGAGGCTTCAGCTGCTGCTTCCACCATGTTTTCACGCCATTTTTTAGCGTCTGCTGCCAGATGCGCAGGGATATCGCCGTATTCAAACTTCATACCCTGGGAAGCTGCATCCCAGATAATTGCTTTCATCTTAACCAGATCAACAACACCTTCAAACGAATCCTCAGCACCAATAGGCACTTGAATAGGAATAGGATTCGCCTTCAAGCGTGCACGCATTTGATCGTATACTTTGAAGAAGTTCGCACCAGTACGGTCCATCTTGTTGACGAATGCCAAACGTGGGACTTTGTACTTATTAGCCTGACGCCATACGGTTTCAGACTGAGGCTGAACACCACCGACTGCACAGTAAACCATGCAGGCGCCATCGAGAACACGCATGGAACGCTCAACTTCGATAGTGAAGTCAACGTGACCCGGTGTATCAATAATGTTGATATGGTGCGGAGCGAAATTATTCGCCATACCACTCCAGTAGCAAGTTGTCGCTGCAGAAGTAATAGTGATACCACGCTCTTGCTCTTGCTCCATCCAGTCCATGGTAGCAGCGCCATCATGCACTTCACCGATTTTGTGGTTAACACCGGTGTAGAACAGAACACGTTCCGTCGTCGTCGTTTTACCTGCATCAATGTGAGCCGAGATACCGATATTGCGGTAGCGCTCAATGGGGGTCTTACGGGCCATAGATAATCCTAAATCTTTTAATAGACAAAACCGAGCGCAATTTTTTGTAAAAATCGCGCCCGGCCTGATTCAAAATATTTGCCAGAACCATTGCATAATTATCACACAAAGGCTCCTTGCTCTTACTCTTAGAAGCGGAAGTGAGAGAAGGCTTTGTTGGCTTCAGCCATACGATGCACTTCATCACGTTTCTTCATTGCGCCACCGCGGCCTTCTGCGGCTTCCAACAACTCACCAGCCAGACGTTGTGGCATGGATTTTTCACTACGCTTGTTTGCAGCTTCACGCAACCAACGCATAGACAAAGCCAGACGACGAACCGGACGCACTTCAACAGGCACCTGGTAGTTCGCGCCACCAACACGGCGGGATTTTACTTCAACCAGTGGTTTAGCATTGTTAATAGCCAATGCAAACACTTCCAGAGGATCTTTACCAGATTTTTGCTGGATGTGATCAAAAGCACCGTAAATGATACCTTCAGCAACAGACTTCTTGCCTGACAACATCAATACGTTAACAAATTTTGCAACTTCTACATTGCCAAATTTTGGATCTGGCAATACGTCCCGTTTCGGGACCTCACGACGACGTGGCATTTCAATTCCTTTCAATCTTCAGTTGAGCGCTGAGCAACAATTCACCCGGCACTCGCGACAGGCCATCATAGCCAGTCACTTACTCGGCTCATTCCGAACCGACACTGATCCGTAATACTTTACGGAGATTAAATTACGAGATAATTACTTCTTAGCTGCCTTAGCGCGCTTAGAACCATATTTGGAACGAGCTTGCTTACGGTCTTTAACGCCTTGAGTATCCAAAGCACCTCGAACCATATGGTAACGAACACCTGGCAAATCCTTTACACGACCACCGCGCAGCAGGACTACGCTATGTTCTTGCAAGTTATGGCCTTCACCGCCAATGTACGAAATTACTTCGAAACCATTAGTCAGGCGAACTTTGGCAACTTTACGCAAAGCCGAGTTCGGCTTTTTTGGAGTTGTCGTATAAACGCGGGTGCAAACGCCACGTTTCTGCGGGCTGTTTTCCAGCGCCGGCGATTTGCTCTTAACCACTGCAGAAACACGTGGTTGGCGAATCAGTTGATTGATGGTTGGCATCGTTTTTAATCCAACAAAATACAACGTTAAACACAAACCCGGAAACGGTTGCCCGGGAACTAAAAATCAATTTTTTTACGTCCGAATTATTCAGACGAGCCCAATATCTGCCTGCTTTTTAAGCATATTTTTTCGCAAAAAACCGCTAGAAACATGTTGAAAACTGCAAACCCAAAATCGAGAACTCGCAATTTTATGTCGCCTGATCCAGCCATGTCAACGATTTTCGGTACGCAACGGGTTGCCCACGCTGCCTGCATGTGGCAGATCAGAGTAGGAAATTTCATAAGAAAATCAAGTATTTCCGGATTTTTGTTTGTTTTCATTTAAGCTTGCATGACTCTTTGCATCGTCCTGAGCGAAAAAGGCGCTTAGGCAGCCGCACCATGTTTTCATAAATCATTTATATTGTCGGCCTGAATTATTTAAGCGACCATTTCACACTCTCTATTGCAGTCGATGGCGATACCCCCTCGCCCAGCAACTACCGCAAGCAAGCCAGCTACCATCCCGATGCGTTCTTTACTCCGTCCCAGCCCCCTTTTTCTCCTGTTGAGTTATCTGCTGCTCTCAGCGATTCCGTTTTTCTCTCTGGTACTGGGAAAGCCGGTTGAGAAAGGCTGGCAGTTGCTGGCGATGGAGGTGATCTGCTGGCCGGTACTGTGGGCAGTCTTCAAACATCCGCGCTGGTTTCATTTTTTGTTGCTGCCGGCGATGCTGGCAATACCGATAGAGATTTATCTGCGACTGTATTTCGGGCAGAGTATTTCCACTCATCACCTCGGCGTTTTACTGGAAACCAGCCCCAAAGAGGCGATTGAATTTCTTGGGCAAAAAGTCTGGTTACTGTTATTTCTGACGTTAATGATTACGGCGTGGTGGTGGAGTCTACTGAAAATTGCGTTGAATACACCAGCACTGCACTGGCAGCATCCAAGCCGCTGGGCATTGATCAGTATGGTGGTGATGGGCTGCGGGATCTGGGCTTACGGCGAATATGTCGGCGTGCGGGCAGCGCCTCCGGCGGTGACGGCCAGCGCCAGCGATAGTACTGACGACGAGGATACGCCGGCACCAGCTGCAAGCACACAATCAACGGGCAAAGTGATTCCGCAGGCGTGGCTGGAACATCAGCGTCAGACATTAAGCAAACTACTCGGGCCACTGCCATCCTGGGCCAGAATACGTTATGACGACGATGTCTTCACCAGCACCTGGCCATTCGGTCTCGCGGTGCGCATCGCAGATTTCTGGAGCGAACGTGGATATTTATCAAAGCTGTCTGAAAAAAGCCGCAACTTCCGCTTCAACGCGACATTGCAAGGTGACCCGAAGTTAGCGCAGACTATCGTTGTTGTGCTCGGAGAATCATCGCGCTACGACCGCTGGAGCCTGAATGGCTACGAACGTGAAACCAATCCCTTATTGTCACTGGAAGACAATCTGGTCAGCTTCAGCGACATGATTACTGCCGTCGCTGCGACACGCTTATCCGTGCCTGTCATCGTTTCGCGCAAGCCGGCGGCACAAAGTCTGAAGGCGGGGTTCTCTGAAAAATCGTTTTTGTCTGCATTTAAAGAAGCGGGATTCAAAACCTTCTGGATATCGAACCAGATGAGCTTTGGTCAGTTTGATACACCGATCTCAGTGTTCGCCAAAGAAGCCGATGTCACGCAGTTTCTGAATCTCGGCGGCTTCACCAATAATTCCAGTTTCGACGACATCCTGCTCGATCCCATGAGTCGCGCGATGAACGATGCCGCTCCTAAAAAGCTGATCGTTCTGCATACACTGGGCAACCACTGGAATTACAGCCACCGCTACCCGAAAGAATACGACCACTGGAAGCCCTCGCTGTTCGGTGTTGACAACCCCGCCTATACCGATCTGAACAACAAAGCGGCGCTCAGCAACAGCTATGACAATTCCATTTTATACACCGACTGGATGTTGTCGGAAGTCATACAGCGCCTGAAAGCGAGCAAACAGATTACCTCAATGATGTATATCTCCGATCATGGGCAAACCTTGTATGACGGCAGTTGCGGCCTCGCGTTTCATGGCCACAATACGCAATATGAATTCCATATCCCTGCCTTCATCTGGTATTCGGACGACTATCAGCAATTATTTCCAGAGAAAATTCGCCAGCTCAAACGCCACCAGAAATTCCGCCTGTCGACGGAAAATGTTTTTCATACTTTGCTCGACATGGGCAATATTCGCTATCCTGATGAAAGGCTGAACTGGAGCATCCTTAGTCCGCAACTGGTTGCACACACGCGCTATGTCGATAGTTACGGCTGGTCAGATTACGATAATGCGACGCTGAAGGGCGATTGCCGCGAGGTGATCGATAAAAAAACACCGGTACGGCAGGAAAAATAAGCGCGGCATAACTCTGAAAACGCCAGCGCACCATCCTGTCAGAATGTACTGACGAGCGCCTGCGGAGCAAAAATATACTGGGTGGAGTATATTTAAAAGCTCAATGTTTATGGTGAGAATAACGCGATTTTTGAATATACTCCCCCTATATCTCATTTTTAACAGGCCAAATAAGGCCATTTACCGACTGCAAAACGTCTGCCTCAGACAGCCGCTGACAATCGCTCTCAGTTGCGGGATCTGCCCATTCTTTTAATGAAGATCAACATCAGTCACTGTATGCTTTGCTTCATTGCAGCAAAACAGTTATCTCGTTTACACTGACGACATGCCCTCAGTTAGCCCTCCCACTCTGACCGTCCATCATGCAGATCAGACCACGATCCGCGTGGCAGGCGCATGGCTGGTGCATGCCTTATCCGAAGGCCGACGCCTGCATGATTTGCAGGCCGAAATGGGCCACCTGGCCCAGCGCGACGATATTCATTGGGATTTAAGCCAGATCAGTGCGCTCGATCACGTCGGTGCGCAAATATTGTGGCGCGCCTGGGGCAAGAAAAAGCCGCGACACCTGATCCTGCAACCGGTACATGAAGGTCTGTTTCAGCGCGTGGCGGAAGCCGGTCAGGTCAATTTAGTCGAAGCAAAACGTCCGCGCTTTTACAGCATCATGCAACTGGGCGACATCGTGCTCGGCTTCTTTGAGCATTTGTACGGCTTCAGCATCCTGCTCGGTCAACTGATGATCGATCTGGCCGGTTTTCTACGCCATCCGCTGCGAGGCCCGTGGAAAGAATTATCCGCCAACCTGTATCGCATGGGCGCGCAGGCGCTGGGCATTACCGCGCTGGTCGGCATCCTGATCGGGATCGTGCTTTCTTATCTTTCAGCACAACAATTACTGACGTTTGGCGGTGATTTATTTATCGTCAATATACTCGGTATGAGCATCATCCGCGAACTCGGTCCCTTGCTGGCCGCAATTCTGGTTGCCGGTCGCTCGGGCTCAGCCATCACGGCGCAGCTCGGTGTGATGCGGGTCACCGAAGAGCTCGATGCGATGCTGGTGATGGGCATACCGCATGGTTCGCGCCTGATCCTGCCCAAGGTGCTGGCACTCGCGATTGCCATGCCACTGCTGGTGATCTGGACCGATGTGATGGCACTGATAGGCGGCATGATTTCAGCGCAAGCGCTACTCGGTATGAGTCCGGAATTTTTTGTCTTTAAATTACCGGATGCGGTGCCGCTGCTGAATTACTGGATAGGTCTGGGTAAAGGTGTTGCCTTTGGTATTCTGATCGCACTGATTGCCTGCCATTATGGTTTGCGCATCAAACCGAATACGGAAAGCCTGGGCCACGGCACCACCAATTCTGTGGTGATTGCGATTACCGTCGTGATCATTGCCGATGCGATTTTTGCGATTATTTTCAGTAAAGTGGGCTATTGATGACGACCGATAACGTGATCGAAATTCAGGGCTTACGCACGCAGTTCGGGCGTGCCGTCGTTCACGATAATCTGGAATTATCGGTCAGGCGCGGTGAGATTTTGTCTATCGTTGGCGGCTCCGGTACCGGTAAAACCGTGCTCGTGCGCCAGATGCTGGGGCTGGAAACGCCGCGTCGCGGCAGCATCAAAGTCTTCGGTGAAGACATCCAGGTGTCCGACAGCCGTCATCTTGATTATCTGCGCAAACGTTCGGGTATGTTGTTCCAGCATGGCGCTTTGTATTCGGCGCTGAGCGTGTTCGATAATATCGCCCAGCCGATGCGCGAACTCAGAAAATTGCCGGAATCGCTGATCACCGATCTGGTGTATCTGAAATTGCAGATGGTGAATATCGCCTTTGAACATGCACCGAAAATGCCGGCAGATTTATCCGGCGGCATGATCAAACGGATCGCGCTTGCTCGCGCTTTAGCACTCGACCCTGAATTATTGTTCCTTGACGAGCCGACCGCTGGACTTGATCCGGATCGTTCCGACAGTTTCGTCGAACTGATACAGTCACTTCACCGGCAACTCTGCCTGACAGTCATCATGGTCACGCATGATCTCGACAGCCTGTTTGCACTGTCGAATCGTATTGCGGTGCTGGCTGAAAAAAAAGTCATCGTCGTCGGCACACCGCAGGAAGTCGTCCGCTTCCAGCATCCGTTCATCAGCAGCTTCTTCCTCGGTGGTCGTGGCAAGCGCGCCATGGAAGTGCTGACACCTGCCTCACAATAGGAAAGCCATGGAAAACCGATCGCACGCCTTAATCGCCGGATTCTTCACCATCGCCTTATTGATCCTCGCTATTTTTATCGCGATCTGGCTGGGACGCGACAAAATTCAGCGCACGCCGTATGAGATCGTGACCAAATCAGCGGTCTCCGGCCTCAACCTGCAAGCGGCAGTCCGCTACAAAGGGATTAAAGTCGGCAATGTGACCGATATCGATTTTGATGACAAAAATCCGGGACAATTGATACTGCGCCTGGAAGTGATTCCGGATACGCCGGTCACCAGCGCCACCTTCGCCACCCTCGCCTATCAGGGTGTGACCGGGATTGCATTTGTGCAGCTCGATGAAGACAAAACAGCGGGCACTTCTGTCCCGTTAGTGCCGGACGGTACGACGCAACGGATTCCGCTGCGTCCCGGTGTGATGCAGAATCTGGAAGAGCGCGGACTGGCGATCATGAAACAAACAGAAGAACTCACGCGTCGTATCAATAGCCTGCTTGATCCGAAAAATCGTCAGACCATGATCAGCGCCGTCGAAAATATCAACAAAGCGGCTGAAGCGTGGCAGGCATTGCCAAATAAACTCAACCCGAGCCTGGATAAGTTGCCCGGTCTGATCGATCAGACCCAAAATACGCTCAACACCGTCGGTGTCTTATCCAAAGATGCATCACGCTTCACCAATAATCTGAACCAACTCAGTACACAATTACAGGCGGTCGATGGTCCTGTCGCACGCTTTAATCTGGCGATAGACCAGCTGACAAACGGTGTCGCCGTGGAAACGCTGCCGCGTATTCAGAGTCTGACCGGCGAAGCCCGCAGCAGTATGCGCTCCCTGAATCGCGCAACGGAAAATCTGAACGACAGGCCACAAAGTATCCTGTTCGGCAATCCGCCAGCAGCGCCCGGCCCGGGCGAAGCCGGTTTTGTCGCGCCCAAATAAAGACACAGAGAAGACTATCTGAGGACATCGTATGCAACGACTCTACCGCATTACTCACTACCGTTTTCTGCCGCTGATGATATTCAGTATCAGTCTGTTGAGCGCCTGCAGCAGCACGGCTCCGGCACAACGCCAGCAATACGATTTCGGCCCGTTCAATACGGTCTCGCTGCCGAATACAAAAATGCAAATTGCGCTCGCCGAAATTCAGGTACCGGCAGCGCTCGACAGCAATGCCATGCTGTACCGCTTGCAATACGACAACGCACAGCAGTTAAAGCCGTATGCGCAGGCGCGCTGGAGTATGCCGCCCGCACAGTTAGTCGCGCAAAGAATCAAGCTGGTGCTGAACTCGCGCGGCGCTGTCGTCACCAACACCGCTGACAGCGCGGGAAGTTTGCCGGTCTTACGCCTGGAACTCGATGAATTTTCTCAGGTATTCACCACGCCAAGCACCAGCCATGCACACATTTATGCGCGCGGCATTGTTGTGAAAGGACGCAACATCATCGGCACGCGGAATTTCCTTCTGCAGGTACCGGCTGCCAGCCCGGATGCTGCCAGTGGTGCAAAGGCTATGCAGACAGCGGTCGACAATATGATCAGCGACATGCAGCAATGGCTTACCAGCTTAGCCCTGAATTAACGCCGCCATGAGTGAGCCCCTGCCGGCCAGCCGCGATGCGTCGCCAGACACAGGTGCGGCCAGTCACTTACATAGTTCCCCTTTTGCACGGGTATGCCTGCTCGCCTATACCGTACTGATTCTGTACGCGAGCTGGTATCCGTTCACCGGCTGGCAGGCAAATAATTTGTCGGCATTGCCTGACGTGATACGGCAGTGGCCACGTTACTGGACCAAATTTGATGCCGGTATCAATATTGTTGGTTATATCCCATTCGGAACCCTGATCGTCTTTGCGCTGTACCCGCTGGTGAATCGCTGGTGGGCGGCGCTGATTGCCTGTTTTGGCGGCGCGCTGATTTCTGCGGTGGCCGAGCTGGTGCAATATTTTCTGCCGAGCCGGGTCACGTCTCTGCTCGATTTTCTGACCAATACCAGCGGCGCGGTGCTGGGCGCGATCTTAGGTGCGCTGCTGACGCCGCTGATACTGGAAAAAGGACGCCTGCAATTATTGCGCAAACAATGGACGTATCAGGATTCGAGCTGGGAAATCGTCTTGCTGGGTTTATGGCCAATGGCACAGCTGTATCCGCAGGCCTATCTGTTCGGGCTGGGACAATTGTTTCCCATCCTGTCGCAACAACTCAGCGATTTGTTTGACATGGATATCGACATAGGTGCATTTGTTCTGCAAGGCATGGAATTCAGTGCCGATGAATATCTGCTGGCGGAAACTTTCATCACTGCCAGCGGTTGTACCGGCGCGATACTGATTTGCCTGAGCATATTCAATCGTCACGCGCCGAAATTCCCGCTGGGTATGCTGCTGCTGAGTATGACACTGATCGCCAAAACACTCGCCAGCGCTTTGCTGTTCAAGCCCGAATATGCGTATGCGTGGATGACGCCCGGCGCGATCGGCGGCTTACTGATCAGCGCCATCATGTTGTACGGTTTTTCATTCGCGCCGGTGCGGGCCCAGAAGCGACTGGCATTTTTACTGCTGCTGATTTCGCTCGTGGTGCTGAATCTGTTACCGGACAATCCCTACTTCGCCGCAACCATGCAAACCTGGGTGCAGGGGAAATTTTTGAACTTTAACGGTGCTGCGCAATTCTTATCGCTGTGCTGGCCGTGGATGGCCTTGTGGACTTTGTTACGAAAGCCGAAACCGGCTGCTGCGCAAGTTGCAGTATCATAGCGGCTTACCGGCAATGCGACCCACGCGCTCATCCGGCAAGCATTTACCGATGTCGTTCCGGGGTCACAGCCACTGTCTGAAATGAATAAAGTCCTCATCATGTCTGAACCTCTCTATTTTCAAAAACATGTGTTTTTCTGCATGAATCAGCGCGACGATGGTCGGCCGTGCTGTACCGATCACGGCGCACAAGCAGCGCAGGAACACGCCAAACGCCGCATCAAACAGATGGACATGAACGGTCAGGGCAAAATCCGCATCAACAAAGCCGGCTGCCTGGATCGCTGCGATGAAGGGCCAGTGATGGTGGTCTATCCGCAAGGCACCTGGTACACCTTCGTCGATCAGACAGATATTGATGAAATCATAGACGTGGATCTGATCGGCGGTGGCATCGTCAAACGCCTGCAATTACCGAACACCTGATTTATCCGCATGAACGCTCAAACTGAACATTTTCTGATTCCCGGCGCCGTCGGCTCTTTGCAATGTGCGCTCGATTTACCTGATCCTGAAGTGTTTGCGGCGCCTGTCGGTCTGGCACTGGTCGCGCATCCGCATCCGCTGTACGGCGGTACGATGGATAACAAAGTCGCGCAAACGCTGGCGCGTACCTTCACTGGCTTGGGCTATGCCGCCGTGCGTATGAATTTCCGCGGCGTCGGCCAGTCTGCCGGAACCCATGATGCAGGCATCGGAGAAACCGATGACATGGCATTGTTACTGGCACACATGCGCACACGTTATCCTGCATTACCATTAGCGCTGGCGGGATTTTCTTTCGGTACTTTCGTACAAGCCTGTCTGCAACAAAGGCTGATACAGGCGGGTACGCCCGCCGAACGTCTGGTGTTAGTCGGTGCCGCCGCCGGTAAATGGGCGATGCCTGAGATTCCGGCAAACACCATCCTGATTCACGGCGAGCAGGACGACACGATACCGCTGTCGGCCGTGCTCGACTGGCTGCGCCCGCAAGATATTCCGGTCACTGTGATTCCCGGTGCCGATCATTTTTTCCATCGTCGCCTGCACCATATCAAACAGCTGGTTACCAGCATGTGGGATAAGCCTGCCGGTTGCTGATATCTTTTTGCTTTTATTTTTGTTTTTTTAAGTCTCATCCAATGAAAAAATTCCTTGCTACTATTGCCGCCTCACTGCTGACGATGTCCGTGGCGATGGCACAAACACTGCCCGCACCGACAGTTGCTGCAAAATCCTGGATACTGGTGGATGCCACCAGTAATCAGGTCATCGCCGCTCAGGACGCTGATTTGCGCATAGAACCGGCGTCACTGACGAAAATCATGACCGCCTATCTGGTGTTCTCTGCGCTCAAAGAGAAAAAGCTCGATCTGAATCAGACTGTGAATGTTTCCACTCGTGCCTGGAAGGTCGATGCCAGCAGCTCGAAGATGTTCATCGAGCCGAACAAGCCAGTCACCATTAATGAATTGCTGTACGGACTGATCGTGCAATCCGGTAACGACGCAGCGGTTGCACTGGCGGAAGCCGTCGCGGGTAGCGAAGAAGCCTTCGTCGTACAGATGAACCGCGAAGCTGAACGCATAGGCATGAAATCCAGCCACTACGGTAACCCGCATGGTTTGCCCAGCCCTGAAAACTATGCGACTGCGCGCGATCTTTCCACTTTAGCGGCACGTCTGATCAGCGATTTTCCTGAGTATTACAAAACCTATTACAGCACCAAGAGTTACACCTACAACAAAATCACCCAGCCGAATCGCAACCGTTTATTGTGGCTGGACCCAACCGTCGATGGCATGAAAACCGGCCATACCGAAGCAGCGGGCTATTGCCTGATCTCTTCGGCGAATCGTCCGAATGGCACAGGTCAGCGCCGCCTGATTTCCGTTGTCACCGGCACCGCCAGCGATCAGGTGCGGGCACAGGAAAGCCTGAAATTGCTGAACTGGGGCTTCCTGAATTTCGATACGGTCAAACTGTATGCCAAAGGTCAGGCCATCGATACGCCGGTGATCTGGAAAGGTTCGCAGGCACAGATCAAGATCGGTTTCGACCGCGACCTGTACGTGACGCTGCCAAAAGGCTCGGCAGCTAAACTGAAGCCAGCGCTGGAACGCAAAGATCCACTGGTGGCACCGATTGCCCAGAACAGCAAGGTCGGCACCGTGAAAATGATGCTCGATGGTAAAGCGATTGCTGAATTCCCGGTACTCGCTTTAGAAAAAGTTGATCAGGCCAGCATCTTTGGCCGCGCCTGGGATTCAGTGCGCCTGATGTTCAAATAAACCGGATCAGGCCAACGCGGGCATCGTTCATCATGCCCTGTCGAAAGCCACATTCGCCAGCCACGTTTGCCAGCCCGGCTTGCGTGGCTTTTTTACTTCTGCAGCCTCGCCGCTTGCGTTGCCAGTCCGACAAATACAGCGGCTGACAGATAACCCTCAGGCATCCTTGTATGCGATATTTGCATAATCTGTCGGCACAATTTGTGTAAGAATGAATTTTTTCCTCTCACTGGCACTGTCATCATGAATGATCCTCTGGTTTATCTGAACGGCGTAATGACGCCCCTCTCCGAAGCTAAAATTTCCGTACTCGACCGCGGCTTTATTTTCGGCGATGGCATTTACGAAGTCATTCCCGTCTATGGTCGCAAAATGTTCCGCGCTGACCAGCATCTGGCGCGCCTGTTCCGCAGCCTCGATGCGATCGGCATCAAAAATCCGCACAGCAAGGAAGAATGGCTGGCACTGATCGCCAAGGTCATGGATGCGCATGACGCCGATGATCAGATGGTGTATCTGCAGATTACACGCGGTGTTGCCAAGCGCGCCCACGCCTATCCGAAAGATGTGACACCGACCGTGTTCATCATGACTAATCCTATCGTGATGCCATCAGCAGAAGCACGCGAACACGGCGTCGCCTGTGTTTCGATGGAAGACCTGCGCTGGCTGCACTGCGAGATCAAATCGATTTCTTTGCTCGGCAATGTTTTTGCGGCGCAGAATGCTGCTGAACATGGCGTCACAGAAACCATACAATTCCGTAACGGTTATCTGACCGAAGCCTCGTCGGCGAATGTCTGGATCGTCAAAGACGGCGTGCTGATGGGACCACCGAAAGACAATCAGATTCTGGAAGGCATACGTTATGCGCTGATCGAAGAAATCTGCGCCGCCAACAATATTCCGTTCCAGGCTCGCCGTATCACGCGTGAAGAAGTATTCGCGGCAGACGAAGTCATGTTGTCGTCCGCTACTAAAGAAGTGCTTGCCGTGGTCAAACTTGACGATCAGACTATTGGAAATGGCCAGCCCGGCCCCATCTACAACAAACTGTATGCTGCATACCAATTAGCCAAAGCAGCCTGAGCGTAGCGTATTTCCATTTCTGCATGAATCCGGAATACCGACATACGCAGCGCCTGCCGGCACTATGAAGAAATGGAACGACCATGGAAATGAGACCTATCCCGCCAGAAGAAAGCCTGATCGAATATCCGAGTGATTTTCCGATCAAGATCATGGGCGCGATGCACGACGCCTTTGCACAGACCATGGTGGAAGTCGTCACGCTGCACGACCCGACGTTTCACGCCGGTAAAATGGATATGCGCCCTTCCAGTAAAGGCACGTATCTGTCATTAACCGTCACGGTCCGCGCGACCAGCCGCGAACAGCTCGACAATCTGTACCGCGAGCTCTCAGGTCATCCTATGGTCAAGGTCGTGCTGTAAGCTGTTTTTCGCATCAAACATACTCCCCGGAGTATATTTAAAGCCCTTTATTTCTGCGGACATAAAGGGCTTTTTAATTAAAAACAGGGGGAGTATGTACTTATAACTGACTTCCGCGTCTGCCGGACAATAGTCTCTTGCGAGGTAACAACGAATGAAGCATACTGAGATAAAAATTATCACTTAACTAATACAGGGCCGGATATGTGGATATTGCCGCTGTTAATAATCGCTGTTCCAGTTGCTGTCCTGATATTAAAAACTGGCTCAAAACAAGGCTGGCGCTGGCGTATTTTTGGAGCAATAGCCGGTTTGACGATTGTGCCGATCAGCTATGGAATGAATATAGCCGCGTACCATATTCCTGTCTTTTCGATTGGTATGCCAATGGAAATTATCGGGATGCTGTTATTGATATTTCATGAAGCGCCTGGTTATCAGTTAGGAATATGGCTTGGACTTTATAGCGGCAATGAAGTGATCAGCCAAGGGATGCCTTATTACTATTCACTGCAGTTGAGTGCCATTTTCTGGTTCCTGATATACGGAGGTGCAGGTTACCTCTTCGATATAAAGCGATCAGGACATAAATCAAGGCTGATACCGGCATAAGATGAAAATTCGACACCGGTCAGAAAACAAGCTTTTTATACTCCCCGGAGTATATTTTAAAGCCCTTTATTTCTGAGGACATAAAGGGCTTTTTCATTAAAACGAGGGGGAGTATCCGAAATCAGGTTCTGGCGGAGCGTACTTCTGCCAGCAGCCATTCTCTGAACGCCCTCACCTGCGGCTTATCCATCGCGCTGGCCGGATATACGAGGTAATACGACACCGGGCAAGGAATACTGATGTCGAACAAGCGCCTGAGCAGACCGGACTGGATATCTGACTCAACGATCGCATGCCTGCCGAGCGCAATTCCCTGTCCATCGACCGCCGCTCTGGCGAGCATAGATGAATCCTGAAAAATCAGACCGCCACTGGGCTCATCGGCATCGAGACCGGCCGCGCGAAACCAGGGTTGCCAGGGTTCCTCTTCACAACGCAACAAATGTGCACCCACCAGCTCGGCCGGCGTCTGCGGCACTTTATCGGCCGGATACGTAGGACTGATAACCGGATAATATTCATCGCCCATCAGTAATTCACTGACCAGCCCGGGATAATGACCGAGACCAAAACGAATCGCGATATCGACCTGTTCACGGTTGAAATCGGTCAGCGATGAACTCGATTGCAGACTGACTTCAAGATCTGGATGATGTTCGATGAAACGCCCCAGCCGCGGCGATAACCAGCGCGCCGCAAATGAAGGCAGTGAAGTAATCCCGAGTCGTTTTTGCTTGTTACGGTCACGCAGCAGATCGGCCGCCTCCGCCAGATCTTGCAGGGAACGCCGTATCGCGCTGGCAAAACGCTCGCCATCCGGCGTGATACGGATGCGCTTGCCATGTCTGACGAACAACGCCACGCCGAGCTCTTCTTCCAGCGACCTGACCTGATGGCTGATCGCGCCATGCGTCAGATGGATCTCATCGGCAGCACGCGAGAAATTTTCATGGCGGGACGCCGCTTCAAACGCACGCAAAGCAGCAAGATTGGGCAGGCGACGAAAATCCATTTGCGTAATATCTCGTATTTCGATAACGCATATTACTGTGAATTTAATTAGCAAGAAAAGACAAAATTACTCATTTTGTTTCTGTATTACCAAAGACTACAATTCCGACATCGTAATGCAGTATGTGTCTTTCAGAGAGATAAATCGCTGCACAGGCAATTAATGCAAATATGGCAAGGAGTCTGGAAATGACAATTAATTTCACAAATCTATCATTCACGGTCGCTGCTGGCAGCACCGTTTCGGGACAAAGCGAACAGGCACAGACATTCACCGTCACAAGTGGCCGGGTCTGGCTGACGATCGCCGGGGAAGATGAAGATTTCTGGCTGAGCGCGGGCGAATCTGTGACGGTGCCAGCACACCGTCTGGTCGTGATAGAAGCCGATCAGCAGAATAGCAGCGTCGCCTCCGTGGCAGCAATCCAGCCACAACAAGCGCCAGCAAAAAATGCAAGCTTCCCGTTCCAATGGCAAAAACTGACACAAAAAATCAGCCACGTCTTCGCCTGATCAAGGTCGCCATTGTTCAAGCATAAAGATCACCGGGAAATCCGCGTGATCTTTATTTTTTTGGGGAACACATTAACTTGCCCAAACGCGCCCGCCGGGATGCCGCAGCATGCCAGGCCACTCACTGAATTGCACCGCTGCAGTCCACGCTAAAAGCAGAATTCAACCCGCAGCAATGTTACACTAACGTTCTATGCAAGCAGCTCAGCCCACTTCCCTCTCCCCTCGCGTCATCCATCGCGGCGTCGAGTCTTATCAGCTCACTTTTGACGCGATGCGTGCATTCACCGATGCACGTGATGCGCAGACACCGGATGAATTCTGGATCGTTGAACATCCTCCCGTCTTCACACTCGGTCTCGGCGCAGATCAGTCGCATGTACTGGCAGCGCATGATATTCCGGTGGTGCAGACCGATCGCGGCGGCGAAGTCACCTTTCACGGCCCGGGACAGGTCGTGATTTATCTGATGATGGATCTGCGCCGCAGCCATCCGAAAGCGCGCTTGTTTGCGCGTGAATTTGTGCACCGGATAGAGCAGGCAGTGATAGACACACTGGCAGCGTATAATCTCGTCGGCGAACGCAAAGCCGGCGCGCCGGGAATTTATGTTTCCGACGGCCAGTACAAAGACGCGAAGATCGCCGCACTGGGACTTAAAGTGCGCGGCAATGGCTGCACTTACCATGGTGTTTCACTGAATGTAGCTATGGATCTGACACCATTTTCATGGATCAATCCCTGCGGCTATGCGGGGCTGGCCACGGTGGATATGAAGACGCTGGGAGTCAGCGTTCCACTCGCTGAGGTACAAACTGCACTCGCACAACATTTGCAGCATCTTTTGACTGTTACTCAATAAACGTTTTCTGATTTTCTGAACTGATCCGTATCATGACAACCGACAACACACCCGCATCTCCAGATACCACGACTGCTGCTTACGATCCGACTGAAAAACAGAAAGGTGCGAGTAAAACTGCACGTATCCCGATCAAGATTGTGCCGATGGAACGCTTGCCCAAGCCTGACTGGATACGTGTTAAAGCCGGCTCGCCAACGACCCGCTTCTATGAAATCAAAGACATCCTGCGCGCCAACAAGCTCGTCACTGTCTGCGAAGAAGCATCCTGCCCGAACATCGGCGAATGCTTCGGTAAAGGTACGGCAACGTTCATGATCATGGGCGACAAATGCACACGCCGCTGCCCGTTCTGCGATGTCGGTCATGGCCGCCCGGATCCGCTCGACGTCAATGAACCATTGAATCTGGCGAAAACTATTGCCGATCTCAAACTCAGTTATGTCGTCATCACCTCGGTGGACCGTGATGATCTGCGCGACGGCGGCGCTGCCCATTTTGCTGAATGCATTACAAAAATCCGCGAACTATCACCATCCACACGTATCGAGATCCTGACACCGGATTTCCGTGGCCGCATGGATCGCGCACTGGAAATTCTGAACATGGCTCCGCCTGACGTCATGAACCATAATCTGGAAACCGCACCACGCCTCTACAAAGAAGCCCGCCCCGGTTCAGATTACGAATATTCACTGAGCTTACTCAAGCGTTTCAAAGAACAACATCCGGACACACCGACCAAATCAGGCATTATGGTGGGCCTCGGTGAAACCGATGAAGAAGTGCTGCAGGTCATGCGCGATATGCGAGCCCACAATGTCGATATGCTGACCATAGGCCAGTACCTTGCACCAAGCGGACATCATCTGCCGGTGCGCCGTTATGTGCATCCTGACGTCTTCAAAATGTATGAGGAAGAAGCCTACAAAATGGGCTTTGCCCACGCCGCCGTCGGCGCGATGGTGCGCTCCTCGTACCACGCAGATCAGCAGGCGCATGGCGTTGGTACAGATAAGAGTTAAAAATACTGCGGAGCTCATGGTGTCGGCGGACATGAATTTCCGGCACCAGTCATTTTACGTCCTTCAAAAATTTGCAACGCAAGCAATGTCGCCGACTGTGCGACTGACATCCAGACATCAACGAGACCTGTTTTTTTGTGTTACGCAGCATCATATGCTGTACTAACGAGTCAATCCATTCGCAGACAAAACGACGGCTATTGCTTAATCAGAGTATAATTTGCGATTAAAGTGAATTAATCTACTTATCAAACGATTATTCCGGCATCTGTTGTCCTCTTCCGTCCGCTGAGTAATTTTGCGTCAATTGATGGCTCTTGCCTGTGCTGATTTTCCGTGTATGTCATTACGCGACGACGTGAATGCCATATAAAAATACCATCAGCAAAACGATCTTTTTCTCTCTCATGCGGCGAATGTGCTGCACGAACAGTAAGTAAAATCACTTCCCGCAATGACGTTGCGGGACTATATCCACTGTCGCCACAGCAGCAGTGCCCAACAATCAACATGAATGTGAACCCACAATGGCAAAAGAAGAACTGTTAGAAATGAGCGGTCTGGTTGAAGAAGTTTTACCGGATTCCCGCTTCAGAGTGAATCTGGATAATGGACACCAACTGATCGCATACACCTCAGGCAAAATGCGTCAGCATCACATCCGCATTCTGGCGGGAGATAAAGTCACGCTGGAAATGTCGCCTTATGATCTAACTAAGGGTCGCATCACTTTCCGTCATATTGAAAAACACAGTGGTTCAGGTTCTGCGCAACCACGGCGCCGCGCTTAGTTCTTCGGCTGCGCAGCGGTATCCAGAGTCCGGACTGCTCCGGATGAGTAATTCATCTGCGGACGAGGAGTCCAATACTGATGCCACTCTGACTTTCACTCTGCCTGTCTTTTGTGCACTACAACGGCGCTAAGGTTCACGCAGACTTTCTGTCAGCAGATGTTTGGGAAGCAGCCGCGCCTGATACATGTCTTTGACAAGAACAAGCTGCTCCTGCACCGGCTCAGGTACCGAATCAGATAACAACCACTCTTTCCAGCTGACCGCCTGCCCGCGTGGAAAAATAACTTCGCCGTCCAGTGGCATCCGCTCACGATAGCGCTGCAATAAAGTCAGGCCAGCAACAAGATGTTCGTAGTCCTGTGGTCGAAACAGGACATCAATTCTGGCATTCGTATCGAGATAATTTAATCCCGTCAGAAACTGCAATGCAAGTGCACCGTATACGCGCAGACGCACGCCGGCAGCAGTGGCTTCCAGGTTCAGCTCCCGTAATGCCGGCTGCCAGTCAGCCGGTGCGACCGGAATCACAGTGCTCAACGCCAAGCTTGACTGATGCTCTATGATGTTCTCGACCCGGGTTCGGGCAAATAAGCGAGACTGACGCCCGTCTGCCTGAGAAAAATAAAAACCTATGCAGACTTCATCATCGCCAGCTTCTGCATCCCGGCGTAACACCACAGCTGGCCACTCCTCGCGTTGCCAGCGTTGTAAATCCTCGCTGTTCTGCTTTTCTCTGGAAAAAATCTCGCGCCATGCCTGATCAGATAACCACACCAGATCGTGACGCTGAAATTGTTCAATCTGATCCAATTCAATACTGCCTTAGTGTTTAATATCCGCGAATAATACGGCATCAACGACCTTTTGTGCCATGACACGCCCGCCTCTCGCTACTCCTAGCGACATCCGTACATCTTCGGCAGACAGATCTGCGAAAGCGGTGAACAGGCAGGATGCCAGATCCTGCCTCCATATATCTTTTATGCCGCCCATACGTTGATAGTTTTCCGGGCCGGGCGCAAACACCGGATGAGATTGTGCGAGCAGTACCAGCGTTTCCTCGGGAATCTTAATAATGCGTGCCATCGCCGACAAATCCATCACTCTGATGATTGATGATGGCAATGCATAACAGGCGTCAGCCATCATTCCGCTACTGACAAAACCGCCGGACAATGCCTGTCCGTAAACCAGAGCAAGGATCTTATGCCCGCGACACCGCGCTGATTCTATACATTTTCCGAGATGCGCCATATAGCGCTGGATACCCATCTTTTCATCCCTCTGCCGCAAACGCTGTCCCGTCGTATCGACCAGTAAAAAAATTGGTCGCCCTGGAAAATCGCGTATCGTCCGCAGCAGCAATTGCGCTTGTTTCAGCGCTGTTTCCACACCGATCTCGGTATGATTCGTCGTACCGATAATGCTGATGGTGGAGCCATGCATTTGCGCAGCGCCGGATAGCACCGCATTTTCTTCGGTGATGTCATATCCTTCCGGGAAAAGCTGTGCTGCCAGAGGCTGCCATTCCAGCGCAGGCTGTTCTGCTCTGCCAGTATCAGCAACGTCAGTATCGCTGCCCGATGCAGGAAATGTTGCCAAACGCTGCGTCAACATTGCATGTTCGGCTTCGAGTGCGTTTACGTCCGCAACAGACTGCGGCGAAAATGCCATTGCCTGCGCCGCAGCTACTTTGAATGCGGCCATCGTATCGGCCACCAGCATCTGACAATCACCACTCCGGTAGCGATGAAGGCCACCATTCACGCGCCATACCAATGCGCGATCGCTGGCGTCAAATTCAGCAACACCATGCACCGTTTCAATGACGCCGGGTCCGGATATACCCAGCCTTGCCTCTGCTGACATGATGAGCGTATCGGCACAATTGGCAATGATGCCCATGCCGCCAAAACAGCCATGCCTGCCGCCATTCAGTATGATGACTGGAATCCCAGCTGCACGCACAGCCATCAGGGCGCGCATCACCTCAGAGACTGCGATCAGGCCTGCATTGGCTTCGTGTAAACGCACCCCCCCCGACTCCGCCATAAGTATCACCGCTGCGGGCCGCTCTTGCAGCGCTTTGCGCAATAAGCCAACTAATTTGGCGCCGTGAACTTCCCCTATCGCACCACCCATGAAATTGCCATCCTGCGCGGCGGCAAACACTATTTTTCCGGACAGATAGCCATAACCAATAATGACACCGTCATCAAATGCGACCGGGGCATGGAGCAGTGGCAAATGCGGACTCCCCCATGCTGGCGATGCTGGCAACCATTCCTGAAAATGTTCGATGATGCCGTCAATACGTTGCCGGGCAGTCGCCTGCAGATAACTGATCATGTCCTTATCCGGATAAATTTGCCGTTCCTTGCACGATAAGAGCTATGGTCAATCAGCCTTACCGTGCAAATGAATCACGATGACTGGCCGGGATTTTTTTGCGTGTCGAAGAAATAAGTCATGCGCTTGCGCGGACTCAGATAGTCATACATTTCAGGTGCCAGCTGCGAAGGCTTCAGGCTCGCCTCAATCTCCAGCGCGGGCTCGTGAATCAGATCGAGAATAATCGCCTCCGATTTAGGTACACTGGGATCGTAAATCAGGACACTGGGGCGTAAAGGTTTTCCGGAATTGACGGAAACAACCATACCGAACGTACCGTCAGATAACCTGACGATCGTTCCGGGAGGATAGATACCCATGCTGCGAATAAAAATATTCAGAGCAGCCGGGTCAAACTGTTTGCGCATGTGACCAAACATATGTGCCATCGCCTCGTAAGGGCTCATAGAATCTGCTGGGTTAGGGCGATTACACAAATTATCGTAAGCATTCGTTATCGTTACGATACGCGCGAGCGGAGAAATTTTATCGCCAGGCAAAGCAGCAGGGTAACCACTGCCGTCCATGTATTCATGATGCTGATTGATAATGTCCACCACTTGTTTAGGCAAATGTAATTTTTCGGCGATTTGCTGGCCATAAAAAACATGCTGCCGGAATAAATTCTGCTCTGCGCGCGTGAGTTCGAATGTTTTGTGAATGATACGGTCAGGAATCTCGATTTTGCCGATATCGTGAAACAGGCATCCCATCCCCATCAGCTTGATATCATCGGCAGAAAAAGCGAGTTCTTTCGCCAGCATCATCGTCAGTACAGTCACATTCAGCGAATGGTAATACGCCTCCTCGCCAGCGATTTTGTCATTCATCAGATGGATAGCGATATCTTTATCGACGAGCAGTGACTCCAGCATCTGCTGTACCAGCTCGTCTGCTTGTCGAACGGATTCCTGCGGACGCGCAAATAGATTCCGGGTAATATTTTTTAGAGTGCCTGCTGCTTTCAGCAATTCTTTTTCGCACTGGGCAATGGCGTTACGCTCTTTCAGCAGTCGATCAATACGTTCGCGCTTTTCTTTGATTTTCTCGAGCTCTTGCGGGGTCGGCTGCGCTACTTCCACAACGGGTGCGTCGGCCGGTGGCGGAGGCAATGGACGGCGATCTGATTTTGACGGATTCACCCTGATCGTTTTTAATCCCAGCTGACGCAGTGCCTGAATTTCCTGCTCGTTTTTTATCTTAAAACTATTTAATGCAAACGAATGATCAAGCCAGGAAATATCGAGATGAACATACAAACCGACGCACAGCTGCTCGACGGGAACGTTCACGGTAATTGGTGTAGCACACATGTTGCAGATGAAAAGTAGGAATCGGACTATTTTAACAGTCTGTCGGAGGTGAGTGACCGCAGCACAATCTTGTTGTGGCGAAATATGCAAGCCACAACGCGCAGGAGCTGTCACACGGTTGTAACAGTGCCTGAGCCAGGCGCTGAAATGGTATTATTCATACTTTAGAAGCGGAGCTTGCTACTTTGATGGAAGGCTTGTCTGATCAGGCGCTGACGCAAGTCGCGCAGTATTTTTCGGCGTTGGCTGAGCCGACACGTTTGCGTATTCTGAATTGTCTGCGCGAGGGAGAACTGAACGTCGGCGAACTGGCAGAACGCTGCCAGTGCTCGCAGGCAAATGCGTCACGCCATTTATCGACGCTGGCAAAACACGGCCTGGTAGAGCGCCATAGCCGTGGCACAACAGCGCTCTACCGGATTGCCGATCAATCCGTCTACGACCTATGCGATCTGGTTTGCGGCAATGTCGCCAGACAACTTGATGCGCAAGCCGCATTGCTGGGATCAATCAGAGGCAAATCGTGACCTGAGCGGAATCTGATCCGCTTCATTGCTATCACTCAGAGGAATTCATGTCACATCCTATACGACGTATTGCCATCAGTACCGGTGGTGGCGACGCCCCGGGTTTAAATGCGGTCATACGCTCCGTCGTTTTCGCTGCAGCCAAACGTGGCTGGGAATGCTTCGGTATCCGCGAAGGTTTCAACGGCATATTGCGACCCGATCGCTATCCGGTGGATGGCATTACCAGACTGACGATGGCGCAGGTCGATCATATCGGTCATCTCGGCGGAACGATACTGGGAACGACGAATCACGGCAATCCTCTTAAGTTCGCCACCACCATGCCAGATGGCAGTGTGACGGAGACAGACCGCAGCAGCGAAATACACGCGGCACTGAAGGCGATGGATATCGACGCCTTGGTCTGCATCGGCGGCGACGGTACATTAACGATTGCCAATGTGCTGCACCAGCAAGGAATGCGTGTTGTCGGTATTCCTAAAACGATAGATAACGACCTCGACAAAACTTTTACCACGTTTGGCTTTGATACCGCCGTTGCCTTTGCGACCGAATGTACAGACAGGCTGCACAGTACTGCTGCCAGCCATCAGCGCATCATGGTGGTCGAAGTCATGGGACGCTATGCCGGCTGGATCGCATTACACACCGGCATTTCGGCAAATGCACATGCAATCCTGATCCCGGAAATTCCTTACGATATTGATCAACTGGCCGCCCATCTTTCTGCCAGAGACCGCGCAGGTCATCACTATTCCATCGTGATCGTAGCTGAAGGCGCCAGTCCGCTGGGTGGTGAGCGTGTGCTGCATGAAAAAGCCGGAGCAGGCTATGTGGAAAGACTTGGTGGCATAGGAGAAAACCTGGCGCAGGCATTACAGAAAAAGACCGGCAAAGAAGCGCGCGCCGTCGTGCTTGGCCATCTGTTACGCGGTGGCAGTCCGAGTGCCTTTGACCGCGTCTCAGCAATGCGCTTTGGTACCGCCGCAGTCAGGGCGTTAGATGAAGGCCATTCCGGCATCATGGTGGCACTGGCCTATCCGGACGTGAATTATGTCGCACTGGAAGACGTGGCGGGACGGATGAAAAGTGTGCCGCTCAATGGTGATATTGTGCAGACCGCGCGCGACCTGAATATCTGTCTCGGCGACTGATCGCTCAAGCCTCTGACGGCAGTGAATCAGATGTCATCCCGGCATGCTGACTCACTGTCCCCAAAAGTGAACGACGATAAGACTAGGTCGTTGTTATTTCTTTTTTAGGGTAAATCCTGACCAGAACGATGCGCGGGCCGTTCATCTTTTTGACCACGGCGTCAAAACGGTCGAATTCCACTTTCTGTCCTTCAACCGGCAAGTCACCTAATTTCTGCATAATCAGACCGCCGATTGATTCGACTTCGTCACTGTCCAGATCAAAGCGCAGCGCCATGCCCAGCGTGTACAAAGGTAAGCTGCCTTTGCCTATCAGGGTGCCATCGTCCAGCAATGTCCAGTCGTTTTCATTCTGCCGGAACTCGTCACGGATCTGACCGACCAGCGCACCCAGCAAATTATCCAGCGTTAAGAAACCAACTGGCTTACTGCCTTTGTGTCCGACAATCGCGAAATGTGGTGCCCCTTTGCGAAAGCGACGGAACAGCTCCAGCGCTGGCATATTCGGCGGCACAAATTCTACCTGGCGCAAATGTTTACTCAGATCATCCAACGGCTTACCAGATTGCTGCGCCAGAAATAAATCTTTCAGGTGCAGCATGCCAAGCACCGTTTTTTCATCTTCATCAAAATACGGATAGCGGCTGAAACGGTTGCGTGCAGCCGTCTCCATGTTTTCTTCCAGGCTGGCGCTTTTGTACATCGCCACCACTTCATTGATCGGGCGCATCAGATCGGAAATTTCCAGGCCACCGAAATCGAGCACCTGCGCCATGATGCTCCATTCATCACGGATTTCTTTGCTGCCGCCGTGACTGCCGCGCAAAATCAGCTTCAGCTCTTCCGGTGAATAATGACTGTCACTACCGTGAGCAACATCCAGCCCCACCCATTTCAGTACCAGATTCGCACTGCTGTTGAGCACCCAGATCACCGGATACATCAGCCAGTAGAATGCATATAAAGCGGGAGCCGTCCACAAAGACACTTTTTCCGGCATACGGATTGCCATCGATTTCGGTGCCAGTTCGCCCACCACAATATGCAGGAAAGAGATAACGAAGAATGCAAAAAAGAAGGAAACGCCGTGGATAACATCAACCGAAGTCACCCCGAGTATGTGGAACAAGGGTTGCAGCAAACGTGCAAATGCGGGTTCGCCTATCCAGCCGAGGCCGAGTGAGGCCAGAGTAATCCCCAGCTGACACGCGGAAAGGTATGTATCCAGATGCTGATGTACTTTGATGAGCAGTTTGCCGCGCAAGCCAGCCGTTTTGGCGATACTGCGGATACGGGTCTGGCGCAATTTCACCAGTCCAAATTCAGCCGCCACAAAAAAACCGTTTAACAGGACCAGTAACAGCGCAGCGATCACTAACAATAAATTATCCAACACGAAACCTTGGTTATGAACACGGCATTACTTTAGACTAATTTACTTACATTTGCATGTAAATGGCCGTGAGTGAGACAAAAATTGGAACTTTTCCTGGTTTTCCCCGGTCAATCTTGTCACACCTCACAGGTAAAGCAGGTTCATTCAGGTATTGAACCTGCAGCCGGCACCGGCATCTTCCTCCTCCATAACCTGGCGTTCATCGTGAATAGCAAGAAATGAACCCGGCACCATGACAAATCGTGCAAAGTACGCTACAAGTTGTCAGTAAAAACTAAGGAGAATCACATGTCTTTCGATATGATTCTGGCAGAAATAAAGTCCAGCCTTGCATTAACACCGGCATATAACGACATCAGTCCTCTGCGCCGTCTGGTAGCACAAATACGGCCCCGGCAAGCGACCGACAAGCAAAGAGCGACCGATAACATAAGGGCATTGTGCTTTGTGTTACGCCAGCATCCGGCATGGCGCAAGGCGCTGCGTGAATATATGCTGCAAGTTATCAGCACCCGCACCCTGGTTCATTTACTGACAGATACCGGCATCACCTTAAACAATGGCTTCTGGGGTGCTGCCTGGCAAAGACTGATCAATAAATTTCTGCCGCCCTTAGTCAATAACGATTATGTGAAAGACATTTTCGGGCAAATCTTTGATCACCCTTCCGATCACATCTGGGTCAACGAGTTGGATGAAAGTACCTGGCAAGATCTGATCGACAGTATCGGTTTTCGTACCTCAAAAGCACGACAGGCGCATGCGGCGTTGACCAACGAAATTCTGAGCGCCGTACAGGTATTGTCATACCGGATAACCAATATCGGACTGGAAGCGGAGCTGGTACGCAATTATCCTGAGATCGAAAGATTCGAGTCGCCGTTTCTCCGGCAAAATGATGAGATCAATAATTACGTGATCAGTTATCGCACGTGGTTAAACGACTGCACAACAGCACGTGAAGACAATAAACATATCGAAGTCTTATTGTCGCAGTGTGACGATATCGTCAACCGGATACGCAAAACCGCCGCTGTTGCAGGGGTTTCTGTCAGCCTGACCCGCTTGCTGTTGCGCCTGACGCAAAGCATGCACAGGTTACGCAGTCTGCTGGATTTACTCGACAGCACGGACGCCAACGAAGTGTCCTCAATAGCCATATGCTTATTCAAAGAACTCGTCAGTGCCGACAACAAACGTCACAGCCTGACCGACCTGATGCAGACCAACACCGAATTACTATCGCTGCAAGTCACAGAGCGTGCAGGGAAAAGCGGTGAACATTATGTGACCAATAATCGCAGTGAATGGATGGCGATGCTGCGCTCGGCGCTCGGTGCTGGCTTTATCGTCGGCTTCATGGCAACGATCAAAATCCTGTTCAGTAAATTAGCACTTGCCCCATTTGGGTATGCGGTTCTCTTCAGTCTGAATTATTCAACGGGTTTCATGTTGGTACATGTACTGCATTTTACGATTGCGACCAAACAACCGGCGATGACTGCCGCACTGATTGCCCGTGCAATCGATGAAGGTAAGCAGAAACTTGATGAACTGGTCGAACTGATCGTACGCGTGTTCCGCTCACAGTTCATTGCCATCATAGGCAATATCGGCTTAGCGATACCGACGGCCTACGTCATTGCGTGGGTCTGGCTGTGGATGACCGGCAGCCATTTAGTCACGCCGGAAAAAGCTGAACATCTTCTGCACGATCTTGATCCGATCAACAGTCTTGCACTGCCGCATGCCGCGATTGCCGGCGTCTGCTTATTTTTATCGGGATTAATTTCAGGCTACTACGATAACAAAGCCAGCTACGGACATATTCCCGCACGCTTACGACAACTCACCTGGCCAGGAAAAATACTGGGCGAAGAACGTCTGCACCGCGTTACCGATTATATCGGCGACAATCTGGGCGCTCTGGCGGGGAATTTTTTCTTCGGTATTATGCTGGGCACCATTGGTCAGTTAGGCGTTTTCTTCGGACTGCCGGTCGATATCCGCCATATCACTTTTTCCAGTGCCAATTTTGCTTTTGCATTAGTCGGTCTGGATCATCAGATCAGCTGGCAACTGGCATTGTATTCATTACTCGGCATTTTGTTGATTGGTGTCGTTAATCTTGGCGTCAGTTTCAGTCTGGCGATGCTGGTTGCTCTGCGCTCACGTCGCGTCAGCTTTGGTCGCGGCAGTACGCTGGTACATTTGTTGTGGCGCAGGTTCCGTTCCGGTGGCAGGGATTTTTTCTTTCCCGGCAAAGAGCCACATGCGGAAAATCCAGCGCCAGAACAACGCGATCAGCAACATTAAGGCGTCTCTTCTGGGTCTGTTATTGATGCAACTCAAGTCTCTGGCTCACAGCAGTTTCCAAGCATCGTGAAGCTGCTGCGCGCGCCAGATCAACAGGTACAATAAGCGTCCTTTCCGGTTCCGACGCTTCCCATCATGTCAACGCAGCCCACACCATCCAAACGCTTTATTCCGCACAGTTTGCTGGAAGACGTGCTGGCAATTCTGACCGGCACGCTATTTGTCTCGCTCGGGGTCGCGCTCTTCAATCAGGCCGGCTTACTGACAGGAGGTACGGCAGGTCTGGCATTCCTGATTCATTACCGTACAGGCTTGTCGTTCGGCACAGTCTTTTTTCTGGTGAATTTGCCGTTTTACTGGCTCGCCTGGAAACGTATGGGCTGGCGTTTTACGCTCAAGACATTTTGCTCGGTCGCGTTGGTGTCTTTATTTTCCGGGCTGCATCCGAAACTGGTACATCTGGTCGATGTGAATATGCTGACGCCGTTTTATGTTGCCCTGATTGGTGGCTTACTGATGGGCGTTGGATTTATCGTATTGTTCCGCCATCAGGCCAGCCTGGGCGGGATTAATATTCTGGCGCTGTACCTGCAACAGACGCGCGGTATCCGCGCTGGAAAAATACAAATGGGGCTGGACTTCGTGATTGTGCTGGCGTCTCTCGCCGTCGTCACACCGCTCGCACTGGCAGCCTCGATACTCGGGGCTTTTGCACTGAATCTGGCGATCAGCCTGAATCACCGCCCCGGTCGCTATATGGCGATGTGATCACTTTATCGCACGCAATCTGGCGCGATAATCGGTCGGTGAGCAGCGTAAACGTTTTTGAAATACGCGGCGCAGATGATCATCGCTGGAAAAACCGCAACGCGCTGCAATGGCCTTAACGGGCGCATTTTTTTCCGCATTGTCTGCCAATAACTGACAGGCAAATTCGACCCTTGCCGCTTCAATAAATTCCAGCGTGTTGACACCGACTTCCTGATGAAACAGGCGACTGAAATTGCGCAGACTCATGCCGGCCATTTTCGCCAGTTGCACCACCGGCAAACGCTGATGCAGATTCGCCATGATCCATTGCTGCACATCGCGGATATTCGATTGCGCTGTTTTCTGACTCAATAAATGCGTGCTGAACTGGGATTGTCCACCCGGCCGCTTCAGATACACGACCATGTCACTCGCGACTTCCAGCGCCAGCGCATGGCCGCAATCGGCTTCAACAAATGCCAGCGCCAGATCAATACCGGCGGTCACGCCCGCTGAGGTCCAGAGATTGCCGCTGCGGATAAAAATCGCATCTGCATCGACCTGAACCGCAGGGAAATCCTGCTGTAATTGTGCGGCAACGCTCCAATGCGTCGTTGCATGTTTGCGATCCAGCAGCCCCGCCTGCGCCAGAAAAAATGCACCAGAACACAAGGCCGCCAGCCGGTTAATTTTCGGTGCGACCGCCGACACCCAATCGATGATTTCTGGGTTGTCGGCCAATGCGGCATTGATGTGACGGGAGCCGACGATAATCGCATCGTCGGGTAACGCCAGTGTACTCAGCGCCTTGGTCGCCTCCAGACACATCAGCGTATCGGAGCGCACCATACCGATCTGCGTTGCAGCGATTTTTACGTCATATGCCGCGGGCTTGCCCTGGCGCTGCAAATGAATATTCGCATATTCAAAAACGGACATAGGACCAATGGCCTCCAGTGATTTAAAACCGGGGTAAATCACAATATCTACGGTTCTCGGCAAGTGGTGCTTTTCTGATTTCATCAAACACATCCGGCTAAATTAACAACGACATGATAAACGCGATCAGGACGCCCGTCATTTTCAGCCATTCTTCAGACGTTTTGCGCCACACTACGCGATAAGCGATGCAAGCGCACGTGCTATCCGCGACAATCTGCGGCATCACATCATCTGAAGAGCGCCATTCCCGGCGTTCCCTCTTTAAAGGATTAACATGAAAACCAAAGCCGCCATTGCCTGGAAAGCTGGAGCACCATTGACCATCGAAGAAGTTGATCTGCAAGGACCACGCGCAGGTGAAGTGCTGATTGAAGTCAAAGCCACCGGTATCTGCCACACCGATTACTACACACTGTCCGGCGCTGATCCTGAAGGTCTGTTTCCGGCGATTCTGGGCCATGAAGGTGCCGGCATCATTGTTGATACCGGCCCGGGCGTTACCAGCGTGCGCAAAGGTGATCATGTGATTCCGTTGTACACGCCAGAATGTCGTCAATGCAAATTCTGCCTGTCACGCAAAACTAATCTTTGTCAGGCGATACGCTCGACTCAGGGTCGCGGCCTGATGCCAGATGCTACATCACGTTTTTCTCTGGATGGCCAACCGCTGTTCCACTACATGGGCACCTCGACATTCTCCAACTACATCGTCGTGCCGGAAATTGCCGTCGCCAAAGTCCGCGAAGACGCGCCTTTCGACAAAATCTGCTACATCGGCTGCGGCGTGACCACCGGAGTCGGTGCTGTTGTATTCAGCGCCAAAGTGGAAGCCGGCGCGAATGTCGCCGTATTTGGTCTGGGCGGTATCGGTCTGAACGTGATTCAGGCAGCCAAAATGGTTGGTGCAGACAAAATCATCGGTGTCGATATCAATCCTAAACGTCAGGAAATGGCACGCAAATTCGGCATGACGCACTTTGTGAATCCGAATGAAGTTGACAACGTGGTGGATCACATCACGCAACTGACGGATGGCGGTGTCGATTATTCGTTTGAATGCATAGGCAATACCAAAGTCATGCGCCAGGCGCTTGAATGCTGCCACAAAGGCTGGGGACAATCCTTCATCATCGGCGTGGCGGAAGCCGGTGCAGAAATCAGCACCCGTCCCTTCCAACTGGTGACTGGACGTGAATGGAAAGGCTCTGCCTTCGGCGGTGCGCGTGGTCGTACCGACGTGCCGAAGATCGTTGACTGGTATATGGAAGGCAAACTGAATATCGACGATCTGATTACCCATCGTCTGCCGCTGGAACGGATCAATGAAGGTTTTGATCTGATGAAGAGCGGCGAATCTATCCGTTCTGTTGTGCTGTACTGATGATGGCGGACGTCACGATGAAGGCGCTGCCTGAAGGTGTGGAACTGCTGAGCCAACACGCGTGTTTTGGCGGGCTGCAGCAGTTTTATCGTCATGCGTCCACAGAAATCGGGCTGCCGATGCGCTTTTCAGTTTTTCTGCCACCGCAGGCACTGACAGGCGCTGTATGCCCGGCGATATTTTTTCTGGCAGGTCTGACCTGCACCGAAGAAACCTTCATGATCAAAGCCGGGGCGCAACGCGTCGCGGCGCGTGAAGGGCTGATACTGATCACGCCGGATACCAGTCCGCGTGGTGCGAATATTCCGGGTGACAGTGATGCCTGGGATTTCGGCGTCGGCGCGGGCTTTTATCTGGATGCAACCGAAGCACCGTGGAGTGCACACTACCGCATGGAAAGTTACATCGTCCATGAACTGCGCAAGTTGCTGAATCAGTTCTTGCCTGTCGATCAGGAACGTATCGGTATTATGGGGCATTCTATGGGGGGACATGGCGCACTGACACTGGCTTTGCGTCATCCAGGCATCTACAAAAGCCTGTCCGCATTTGCACCAATCGCAGCGCCTAGCCAATGTCCGTGGGGACAAAAAGCGTTTACTGCTTACCTCGGCTCCGATCAGACAAGCTGGGCGGCACATGATGCCAGTGCGCTGATGACACAGCAAAAACACGCTCCGTATCCGCAAGGCATCCTGATCGACCAGGGTGAAGCAGATCAGTTTCTGGCGACTCAGTTATACCCGCAACTGTTCGTGGCAGCCTGCGAGCAAGTGGGACAGACACTGAATCTGCGCTGGCATGCCGGCTATGATCACGGTTATTACTTCATCAGCAGCCTGATTGAAGATCATCTGTTGCATCATAAAAACCAGCTTTCGGCTTGATCCGGTTGCGGCTGAGGTACGGCAAAATCCTTACCTCAGCCATTCCTGAGCTGCGGCCCGGAGTAGTCAGTCTGTGCGATTTCCGGCTTGAAGATACTTGTTTCATGTTTATGCTTTTGCACCATCAACCAGCATAAAAATGCTATTTCTGTCGCCGCTTCGGTCAATACCGCCCAGTTTTGTGTAAAATTGGGCGACAACGAGGCGCTGACAGCGCATCACATGACCAACATCAGGGCACCGCTATCCCTCATATTCCGATCAACGTCACCGGTTCAGTGCGCCCAGTGCGCTCTGTACATGATCACGTAGCGGAAATGCAGTGCCCGGCACAAGAAAGAAAACGATGAACAAAGTAGTCATCAGCGGCACCGGCCTTTACACCCCTTCCCAATCCATCTCCAACGAAGAACTGATCGCCTGTTTCAACGCCTACGTACAAAAATTCAATCAGGAAAACGCCGCAGCGATCGCTGCCGGTGAAGTCAAAGCGCTGGAAGAATCGTCTGTCGCATTCATAGAAAAAGCATCCGGCATTAAATCTCGCTATGTCATCAACAAAGACGGCGTGCTCGATGTTGACCGCATGGTGCCGCGTATTCCAGAGCGCAGTGACGACGAACCCTCCGTCATGTGCGAAATCGCGATCAACGCTTGCCAGCAGGCGCTGGAACGCGCAGGCCGCACAGCGGCAGATGTGGATGCCGTCATCTGTGCTGCATCGAATATGCAAAGAGCCTATCCGGCGATGGCGGTCGAAATTCAGAATGCGCTGGGCATTGACGGTTATGGCTTTGACATGAACGTTGCCTGCTCGTCCGCCACGTTTGGTATTCAGGCAGCAGTCAGTGCGATACAAAGCGGACAAGCCCGTGCGGTGCTGGTTGTCAGCCCGGAAATCACCAGTGGTCATCTGAACTGGCGTGACCGCGACAGTCACTTTATTTTTGGTGACGCCTGCACCGCCATTTTGCTGGAGCGCGCTGATCTGGCAACATCGAAACATCAGTTTGAAATCGTTGGACTGAAACTGAAAACCCAGTTCTCCAATAACATTCGCAATAATTTCGGTTTTCTGAACCGTGCTGACGAATCCGGCATCGGTAAACCTGACAAACTGTTCCGTCAGCAAGGTCGTAAAGTATTCAAAGATGTCTGCCCGATGGCAGCAGCCATGATCACCTCGACCGTAGAAGCGTCCGGCATCGCAATTCCGGATGTCAAGCGCTTCTGGCTGCATCAGGCAAATCTGAATATGAATCTGCTGATTTCCCGCATGATACTGGGTCGTGATGCGACACCGGAAGAGTCGCCAACGATACTCGACACCTACGCCAATACTTCCTCTGCCGGTTCGATTATCGCTTTCCATAAATATCAGGACGATCTGGCAGCTGGTACGGTTGGCGTCATCTGCTCATTTGGTGCGGGTTATTCGATTGGTTGTGTTGTGGTCAGAAAACTGCCGTAAGGCCAACTGAGGTCTGCCGGTGCGGAATGCGCTGTCTGACATAATATCCGTGGCTGCCGCTGATACCGGCAGCCATTTTTTTGACTGAAACACTCTGCGGTGGCTTGCCAGAGATACGGCTTAGCCCGCTCTCTGCGCCACATCAAGTTCAGCATCTTCATTTTTTTCCACTGAAGTATGGCTGTTACACTGTATTCTGCATTGCGATTTATCCCGTTTCGCTTGTACAGCGTCGCGCACGACCACCAGTGACAGGTTCAACAATATGGCTGCAGAAGATACATTCATTAACTCGGGTTTAACGACACTGAGCGCGCAGGAAAAACTCCGGACCGATGGAGCGAATGAACTGGCGTCGGCACAACCGCGCAACATCGGCAGCATGATATGGAAAGTCGTCAGTGAACCCATGCTGCTGTTGCTGTTTGCGTGTGGCGGCATCTATCTGGTTCTTGGCGATACACATGGTGCTGTCGTACTGGTATTTTTTATCCTGATTATCGTCAGCATCAGTCTGTTTCAGGAACATAAAACTGAACGTGCGCTCGAAGCGCTGCGTGATTTATCCAGCCCGAGAGCCATCGTAATACGCGACGGCACACAGCAAAACATCCCCAGCAGGGAAGTTGTTTGCGGCGATCTGCTGGTGTTATCTGAAGGCGACCGCATCGCCGCTGATGCCATATTACTGTCGTGCATGAACATGAGTGTCGACGAGTCCTTGCTGACGGGGGAATCCTTACCCGTTGAGAAGGCAGTGACAGACCCCGCACCACTGACGATGGGACAAGCTGGCGGTGAACACATGCCCTTTGTGTTTTCCGGATCGCTGGTGGTGCAAGGTAAAGGCCTCGCACGCGTGATGGCAACCGGCAGCCGCACAGCGATAGGAAAAATCGGTCAGGCGCTGGCCAGCGTGCAGCAGGAGCCGACACGTGTGCAGACAGAGACGGATAAGGTCGTCAAAATGATCGCCGCCGCCAGTCTCGCCGTTGCGCTGCTACTCACAATATTCTACGGCGCCAGCCGCCACGACTGGCTGAACGGTATTCTGGTCGGTATCACGTTTGCCATGGCACTGATACCGGAAGAATTACCAGTCGTGCTGGCACTGTTTCTCGGCTTAGGTGCATGGAGAATTGCGCGGCAACGAGTGCTGACCCGGCGCGTACCAGCGATCGAGATGCTGGGAGAAACAACAGTGCTGTGCGTCGATAAAACCGGCACACTGACACAAAATAAAATGGCGGTCGCGCTTGTTCGCGCAAGGCAGCCACTATGCCATCAAGCCCGGCCATGAACAGCCTCAGGAACTGGCGGAGGAATTTCACGAGGTACTGGAATACGCGATTCTGGCCAGTCATCGCTCGCCGTTTGATCCTATGGAAGTGGCGATTCAGGAATTCGGAAAATCAATGCTGGGGCAGACTGAACACCTGCACGATAGCTGGACTCTGGTCGATGAATATCCGCTCTCAAAAGAACTACTGGCGATGTCACGTGTATGGCAATCCGCCGATCACACGCATTTTGTGATCGCCAGCAAAGGGGCGCCCGAAGCGATTGCGGATCTCTGTCATCTCAGTACTGAGCAGATAAACGCTTTACACAAAGAAGTCGATTTGCTGGCGCAACAGGGCTTGCGTGTGCTCGGTGTCGCCAAGGCACGATTCAGCCCGGAAACAATATCTTTGCCTGAGGCTGAAAATGCGGGTAAAAAACTGCCGCCTATCCAGCATGATTTCGAGTTTGAGTTCATCGGTCTGATCGCGCTGGCCGACCCGATCAGGGCTGGCGTACCAGCAGCGATACAGGATTGCCAGAATGCCGGCATCCGCGTGATCATGATTACCGGCGACTATCCGGCCACCGCGCAGAATATTGCTCAGCAATGTGGCTTTGCGGCAGCTACCGGCATCATGACCGGAGCTGAATTAAACGCCATTGACGATGCCGTACTCAGCGAACGTGTGAAGACAAGCAGTATCTTTTGCCGCGTATCGCCAGAGCAGAAACTAAGGCTGGTCAATGTACTGAAAAAAAATGGTGAGATCGTCGCGATGACCGGTGACGGCGTCAATGATGCTCCTGCATTAAAGGCCGCACATATCGGCATTGCGATGGGCAAGCGTGGTACGGATGTGGCGCGCGAATCAGCAGCGCTGGTCTTGCTGGATGATGACTTCACAGCGATTGTTGCGACCATACGCTCAGGACGGCGCATCTTCGATAATTTACGCAAAACGATACGCTTTATCATTGCGGTGCATATTCCTGTGATCGGTATGTCACTGATTCCGGTGCTGGCAGGCTGGCCGCTGGTGCTGATGCCCGTGCATATCATGGTGTTGCAACTGATCATAGATCCGACCTGTTCACTGGTGTTTGAGGCGGAGTCAGAAGAACCTGATGTGATGCGCAGACCGCCACGTTCCGTGAATGCCAGTATTTTTGGTACCGCAGTGTTACGCACCGGCCTGCTGCATGGGACTGCATTGCTGCTGACAGTTGCCGGTATTTACTGGTATGCCTTGCAACATTATCCAGACACCGGAGAAGCCCGCGCGCTGGCGTTCACGGCGATGGTGATAGGAAATATCGGTCTGATTTTTATTCATCGCAGCGTGTCATCGGACATCATGCACAATCTGCGGCTGCCGAATCCGGCATTGTGGTGGGTGGTTGCTATCGCCTCGGTCATCTTACTGCTGGCACTGACCGTACCGGCCATCAGTGCACTGTTCCACTTCGGGCAACCTGCGTTATCGGAAGTGCTGATCAGCGCTGCAACGGCTCTGCTTTGCATCTGCTTGATTGCCGCAGGCAAAGCTTACCGTTATCGCCAGCGCCGTCTTTACTGAGCGAGGTTGTGAATAAACCTCAGGCGGCCAGAGCTTTTTCGAGCAAGCTGTGCAGTTCGGTGAACGAAGGTTCACCGACATAGCGTTTTAAAATAGTGCCCTGTTTGTCAATCACATAGGTGGTCGGCGTCAGTTTGACATCGCCGAAAGCCTGCGCCAGCCTGCCCTGCACATCCAGTGCGACATGAAATGGCAGTTGCCGGGTTTCTGCGTAATTGACGACATAATTCGGCGGATCATAGCTCATCGCCACCGCCACAAATTCCAGACCTTGTTTGTTGTACTTCTTGTAGGTCTCTATCATGCGCGGCATTTCCGCGATACAGGTAGAACAGGAGGTTGCCCAGAAATTGACCATCACTACCTTTCCACGCAAATCCTGAGTCGAGAATTTATCGCCTTTCAGATTAGTGAATGTGACTTGCGGCATGGAGGGTCTGGCCACAACTGACTGATAAAAAAGAAACCCTAGCACAGCCAGTGCAATGGCTGCGACGACGGCAAAGATAGCGAATTTACGGGGAGAAGACGGAGCAAGCATAGGACTTCCTCATTAGTTCAGTGATAAGCGCGCATTATACGGTTAATGCGTGACAGCGGTAGCAAGCCACTCTCGCCGTGCCGCACTGACTGCCCGGCTCCTGACTTTTATCAAATAAACAGACACCGGCAACAGAAGCTTAGCGCTACTTGTATACACAAAGAGGTCATCAGAAAACAGCCGCTGGCATGTCAGACGTCTTCGCTGGCAGGCGCAGTAATGGTCTTGCCAGCCACATGCGTTGTCAGCACAATCGCTGTCGAAGTTGAGCCAAAAGCATTGAGTTCATTGATAATGCGCTGTAAATGTTCGACATCGGTTGCCAGCACTCGCATCACTGCGCCGTCTTCACCGGTCACTGTGTAGCAATCGATAATTTCAGGACAGGACGCGACATACTGCGCATAAGGTCTGCCCTGTTGTGTCGATAAACGTATCATGGCCGTGATCTGATAACCAAGCGCCCTGGGATTCACGTCTGCGCGGTAGCCGCGTATGACTTCATTGGCCTCAAGACGCTTGATACGTTCTGAGACGGCAGGCTGACTCAGATGCACCTGACGGCCAATTTCCGCATGCGACATGCGCGCATCCTGTTGCAATAAATTCAGGATTTTCCGATCAAAATTATCTATTTTGGGATTCATAAGGAGACAAGAGAATTTTCCGTTGAATTCCATCCATCACGGCTGAATTGCTTATGGAATCCTATTTAAGCATCACGAAGTGCTTGTTAGAGTAGAGCTTACACTATACCCGCTAAGGTTCAAGAGGTCATCATGACAACCACTATCAGCAATGCCCAGATCGCGCAGATCGCCAACGAATTTCACACACCATGCTGGGCTTACGATGCCAGCATCATCCGTCAGCAAATCGCCCGGTTGAAACAGTTTGACGTGATCCGTTTTGCACAGAAAGCGTCCAGTAATATTCATCTGCTGCGCCTGATGCGCGAACAAGGTGTGATGGTGGATTCTGTTTCTCTCGGTGAGGTTGAACGGGCACTGGCGGCCGGTTATGCGCCAACCGACTATGCCGATCAGACACATGCCCCTATCGTGTTCACTGCCGACCTGCTGGATCGCAATGCATTGAAACGCGTGGTCGAGCTGAATATTCCGGTGAATTGCGGTTCGCCGCAAATGCTGGAACAGCTTGGACAGGCACATCGCGGGCATCCGGTCTGGCTGCGTATCAATCCCGGTTTTGGTCATGGTCACAGCCGCAAAACCAATACCGGCGGCGAACAAAGCAAACACGGCATCTGGTTTGAAGAATTGCCGGATGCGCTCGACATCATTGACCAGTATGGTTTGCAACTGGTGGGTCTGCACATGCACATAGGCTCAGGCGTTGATTATGATCATTTGCAAAGCGTCTGCGATGCAATGATCGCGCAGGTAAAAACCGCAAATCGTGACTTGCAGGCGATCTCCATCGGCGGCGGCTTATCGATTCCTTATCGTGGCGACGAAGCTGTGGTCGACACCGATCATTATTTCCAGATCTGGGATAAAGCGCGCAAAGAAATTGAAGCGCATCTCGGCCACAAAATCAGTATGGAAATTGAACCGGGACGCTTTCTGGTTGCGCAATCGGGCATCCTGATTTCTGAATTACGTGCGCAAAAACAGGTCGGCAGTAATTTCTTTGTACTGGTCGATGCCGGCTTCAATGATCTGGCACGACCTGCTATGTATGGCAGTTTCCATCGCATTTCGGCACACGCCGCAGACGGAACACCGCGCACGACCGCATTGAAGCCAACCGTGGTGGCGGGTCCTTTGTGCGAATCCGGTGATGTGTTTACGCAGGAAGATGGCGGCGTCGTGACAACGCAGGATTTACCCGCCTGCGAGATCGGCGATCTGTTTGTCTTTCACGATACCGGCGCGTATGGTGCCAGCATGTCGTCGAATTACAATTCACGCCCGCTGATTCCGGAAGTGCTGGTCGATGGCGATAAAATCACACAAATCCGCCGTCGTCAGACCATACAGGAACTCATCGCTTTAGAGCTGTAATACCTGACATTCCATTGCGATGAAAACGAAAGGCGCAGACAGCTGATGCTGTTGCGCCTTTTTTTATTTCAGACAAGCGCTGAGAAACTCCTGAATTTTTGCGGACACCTGACGCCCCTGAGAACCAAAAGTAAAATGATCAGCATCGGCAATCGTCATTAACTCCACCGATGCGCCAGCTGCTTTCATTTTTTTTGTAAAATCCCTTGCCTGCTGCACAGGTACCGTCGCATCCAGCTCGCCCTGCAACAGCAATAATGGCGGCAACTTATTTTTCAGCTTACCTGATGCCGGGACATAACTGATGGGACTGGCGTCTTGGAATATCTTCGCCGACGCAGAAAAATCCTCACCCAGCAACGATTTCAGCATCACCCGCGGTGACATGGGGCCACGTATTGCAGGGTCGGCAGTCTGCCACCAATTGGGGAAATCCAGCGGGGGCGCATGTAACACTGCACACCGCAACTGACTGCTGACGCCGCTGTAACCACCAGCGCTGTCCCACCTCCCCGGCGTGACCGCTGCCAGTGCGAGCAAATGCGCACCGGCAGAAACACCAAATGCACCAATTTTCTCTGGATTGATCTGATACTCAACTGCATGGCTGCGTAACCAGCGCACCGCACATTTCACATCCTCTATCTGCGCAGGAAACCGTGCTGCTGGTGCCAGGCGGTAATCGACACTCATCGCGACAAAACCCATGCGTGATAATTGCTGCAACAAACCGTGTAAATCCGTACGGGAACCACCGAGCCAGCCACCGCCATGCACCACCACCACCGCAGAGTACGGCGGCGATGCATTGGTCGCCGGCAGCACATCAAATTTCAGCGGTACGTCATTGCCGCAAGCGGTGACGGTTTGCAATACAGGCATTGCTGCGGGTGTTACAGCCTGTGCCGGATAAATGAATATCATCAGAATCAACAAAGTGAAACAAAGACGCAGAAGCATAAAAAACCATTAAAAATAAACTACAAAGAAAAAAACCTCACGTCAGACGCAAGGTTTTTATATCACGACACAAAAGCTGTTCACATGCTTGCATGTTTATGGAACCACGCCACACGCCATGCGAGCACCGCCGCCGCCCAGCATCGCAGGATGATCGCTGTGATTATCGCCGCCCGCGTGCACCATCAGCGCATGTCCGCTCAGATCGGCCGCTTTCAGACGCGGTGCCAGCACCGGATAATTCGCCTTGCCTTCCGCATTCACATATAAAGCCGGCAAATCACCTTTGTGTCCTTTGCCATACGGCCCCAGATGCGCACCTGATTTTTCCGGGTCCCAGTGCCCTCCGGCACCCAGAGCGGCGGTTGCCACGCCATTATTTGCCGCAGGTGCGCAAGAAGGATTCGCGTGTACGTGAAAGCCGTGTACACCTGCTGGTAACCCGGTTAAATCCGGTGTGATCAGCAAACCGTAGGCAGTATCTTCCAGTGTCACTTTGCCAGCAGAACCTAGATTGCCGCTCGCATCGACAAAATGCAATTCCACAGTTTGTGCCTGCGCTATTCCAGTGATCAGGCTTGCTGCTATCAGACTCAGCTTCATTTTCGATAACATGGTGTCTCCTCAGGTTGAATGACAGGTGAAACGAAACCATTGCCCGCATGCATGTAACAACGTTCTGCAACTTTATCTGCAATGGACTATGAAACACAGCAAAGACTGACTATACACTTTTTATATCACAAAGGAATTTCAGGCAAACCCGCCGAACGAGAACCTGCTTCCGGCACATTTGCCGCATCCCGGTAAGTGAACACCATAGAAAATTTGCCCGCCGTGGTCTGATTTTTCCCCGCGGCATGAAACAGGTTACTGTGGAACAACAAGACATCGCCTTGCTGCAAAGCGACCGGTCGCGCCTGTGCCAGCAAGGCTTGATTCTGCGGCAAATCAGTGCGTAAAAACTGGGCAGTGTCTAATTGGGATGCCTCGATCGGAAGCTGATGCGAGCCCGGTATCACCAGCAGACAACCGTTTTCTACCGTTTCATTGCGCAAAGCCAGCCACGCTGAAATCAGCTCAGCCCGCGCAAAATGCCAGTAGCGGCTGTCACGGTGCCAGCCAGTCGCGGTGGAATACTGTGGTTGCTTCGTCATGATGCAATTGTGATGCGCTTGCGACATCAGTGCACCGTCACCGAGTAATTGCAATAATGGCTGCGCCAGTGCCGCGCCGGTCGCCCACTTTGCCAGTATTGGATCACGTGCATACGCCTGCAACAAGCGGCGTGCGGTATGCCCACCTTCGGCCTCGCGCGACGCCGGTGAGCCGGGATAGCGGGTATCCGCCTCATATTCTATGGGCTGTACGTCGTCCGTTAATTGTTGCTCTGCAAAGTGAATCACCTGTTCGCAAAAATCCGGCGTGGCCAATCCTGGTAAAACTAAAAAACCCTGAGTCTGAAACTCCTGAATCTGATCAAGACTAAGCATTGTTATTGCCAATTTTCAAAAAGTGCAAAGTGCTATTGTGCCACGCGCTCCACTTCGCGTTGCCGCAAAAAATGGCAAGTTTTGCGGCACAGCAGCAAATTAAGTCATAATAGGAACCAGGTTTTTCACTTCAGACTCCCAACATGACCACTACCGCACTCGAAAATATCAACATCGTCTCGTTTGATCACATGCCTGCGCCGGAAGAGCTGCACGCCCGCTTGCCCCTCACGGAAACGGCAGGTAATGTCGTTGAACAAAGCCGGGAAGCCCTGCGCAATATCCTGGACCGCAAAGACAAACGCCTGTTCGTCGTTGTCGGACCTTGCTCGATTCATGATCCGGTGGCCGGTCTGGATTACGCACGCCGGCTGAAAGCATTGCAAGAGGAAGTCAGCGATGTGATGTTGCTGGTGATGCGCGTCTATTTTGAAAAACCACGTACCACGACCGGCTGGAAAGGCTATATCAACGACCCGTATCTGGATGATTCTTTCCGTGTCGATGAAGGCATGGAAAAAGCCCGTCAGTTTTTGCTGGACGTCTGCGAGCTCGGCTTGCCAACCGGTACCGAAGCACTCGACCCGATTTCACCACAATACCTCGGCGACCTGATCGCCTGGACGGCGATAGGCGCGCGGACGACGGAATCGCAGACGCACCGTGAAATGTCCTCCGGTCTCTCAACACCGGTGGGCTTCAAAAATGGTACCGATGGTGACATCAGTATCGCGATTAATGCGATTCTGTCCGCCTCGCATCCGCATTCCTTCCTCGGCTACAACAGTCAGGGCCAGGTATCGATAGTGCGCACCAGTGGCAATCAGTATGGCCATGTCGTGTTGCGTGGTGGTGGTGATCGTCCGAACTACGATACGGTGTCGGTCGCGATGGCACAACAGGCGCTGGTGAAAGCCAAACTGCCGCCGAATATCGTGGTTGACTGCTCACATGCCAACAGCTTCAAAAAACCGGAATTGCAACCGCTGGTGATGGCCGATGTGGTGAACCAGATAGCGAATGGCAACGATGCTATCGTCGGTGTGATGATCGAATCAAATATCGTCGCGGGCAATCAGGCAATTCCTGCCGATTTATCGCAACTGAAATACGGCTGTTCTGTGACCGATGCCTGTGTGGACTGGAGCACGACAGAGACAATGTTGCGAGAAGCCGCTGCGAGATTGCGTCAGAAATAATCGATTCAGTAGAAATAAAAAGCGCAGTGTGAATGATCACACTGCGCTTTTTTTATATTTCAGCAGACATCAACGCAAGCAAAATTTTCTGCCGTGTTGTGCCTGCAAAAACAATTACTTCGCAGCCGCTGCTTTCTTCGCTGCACCGGCAAAATCACCGACATAGAAATGCGCAAAACTGTCTGGTTTCACGTATTTGCGAATCACAGCATTGACATCGTCCAGCGTCAGTGCGGCAATTTTCGCTTCAACCTCAGCGTCAAACGCCATGGTGCGGCCGACAAATAACTGGCTGCGCAGGTTGCCAGCCAGTGCCGGATCCTGCGCACGGCGAATATTGCTTTCCTGAGCAATAGACTGTTTTGCATCGGCCAGTTCCGCAGCAGTTACACCATCCTTGACGAGCAAAGCCAGCTCTTCTTTCACGCCGGTTTGTAATTTCGCCAGATTTTGTGGTGCGTACATTGCGTATAAAGCAACCGAAGCATTTTTGTCGATGCTAGGCACGTTCAGTGAACTGCCGGCACCGTAACTAATGCCCTCTTTCTGACGCAGACGATTGAACAGACGAGATTTAATACCGCCACCGAGAATATTATTGGCAACACGCAGCGCCGGATAATCAGGTGACTGGTCATCGAGTTCAAACGGCAGTGATGCGAGATAGAACGCATTCGCTTTGTCCGGTGTTTCTATGGTCTTCGCTTGTCCGACTGCATTCAGATTCAGACTTGGAACGCGCACAAACTTCGTCGGACTATTCCAGTCACCGAGCACGGTCGCCAGTTTGGTTTTGACTTCTGCTGCATCAAAATCACCGACCAGAGAAAACTCGGCACTGTTTGCGCCATAGAAGGTTTTGTAGAACTCTTTAACGCTGTCGAGTTTCGCTGCGCTGTACTCTTCCGCCGCTTCATCGAAAGAATTCTGGTAGCGAATATCCCCTTTTTTATACAGGCTGTTTTTCAACGCGCCCATCGCCCGTGTTGCTACCGACTGAGGCTCATTTTTACCGGCTTCTATCTGCGTCAGATTTTCTTTGACCAGCAAATCGAATTCCGATTGCGGGAAAGTCGGCGCACGCAGCACTTCACGCAGCAGATCCAGCAATGCCGGCAGATTGGCGCGCACAGTATCGAAGCTGACATTCAGATTCTGACCGGAGCCGGAGATACGTAATTTGGCTTTGAGCTCACCAAGTTTAGTATCGAGTTCGGCACGGGTGAATTTGCCCGAACCGCGCATCAGCATATCAGCCGTCAGATCGGCAACAGCGACTTTGCCGAACAGGGATTTTTCATCGCCGAAATGCAGGCTCAGATTGCCGTTCACAGTTTCACCGCGCGTTTTTTTACTTAACAGTGCGACTTTCGCACCGTTTTTCAGCGTCAGTTTTTCTGTGCGTTTATCGATATTCGCTGCAGTCGCATCGAAGGTTTCACCTGCTGCCACAGTCGCACGGCCTTTATAGCCTTCCACCAGTTTAGCGACATCCGGTGCCGCCGGAATTTCGGCGCGATCAGGTTTTGCCACTGGCAGGAACTGACCATAACTGCGGTTATCGGGTTTGAAGTAATTTTGTGCGACACGCTGTACATCAGCCACTGTCAGCGCCTCAATGCGATCACGTTTTACGAAAAACATGCGCCAGTCACCCAGCGCGATCGATTCAGACATACTGACGCACAGACGTTGCGGATCATTGTTGATTTTTTCCAAAGTATTCAGCAGATTGGTTTTCGCCCGTTTCAATTCAGCTTCGGTGACTGGTTCTTGCGCCAGCCCTTCGACTGTTTCAATCAGACCTGCTTTAACGTCAGCCACATTCTGATCTTTGCTCATGATACCGAGGAACATGATGTAGCCAGGCTCTGCCAGCTGGAAAGGCACGTCTTCGACACTCACCGCCTTTTTGCTTTCCACCAGTTTTTTATACAAACGGCCATTGGGTGCCGAACCAAGAATCTCGCCTAACGCAGATACTGCAACAGCATCGGTATGACTGCCTGATGATGTCGGATACAGTACGGCAGCCAGTTGCTGATCGCTGACGCGGCGTACTGTTACCTCACGCGTACCGTCGCGTGGTGCTTCGCGGGTCCAGGTGTTGCTCAGTTCACGTGTCGGTTTGGCGATGACACCAAAGGATTTTTCGATCAGCGCCAGCGTTTTTGCCGGATCGAATTTACCGGCCACCATCAGCACAGCATTATCCGGCTGATAGAACTTACGGTAAAACGCCTGCAGGTTAGTGATCTTTACGCCTTCGACGTCAGAGCGGGCACCGATGGTGCTGTGACCATAGTTGTGCCAGTCGAAAGTAGCGGCACTCAACTGCTTCCAGAGTACGCCAATCGGATTGTTTTCACCGATTTCCATTTCATTGCGGACCACGGAAAATTCGGTATCGAGATCAACCCGCGCCACTTTGGAATTGACCATGCGGTCGGCTTCCATTTCCAGCGCCCATTTCAGATTATCTTCACTGGCAGGAAAAGTTTCGAAGTAGTTGGTGCGATCGTAAGACGTGGTGCCATTGAACTGCATGCCGCGCTTGCCCAGCTCTTGCATGATGTTGCCACGGTCTTTGGTCCCCTTAAACACCATGTGCTCAAGCAAATGCGCCATACCGGTTTCGCCGTAACTTTCATGGCGTGAACCAACGAGGTAAGTCACATTGACGGTGGTGGTTGGTTTTGATGCATCCGGTGCCAGCAAGACGCGCAGACCGTTCGGCAAACGGTATTCCGTGATGCCTTCCACACTGGTGTACGCAGTCGCTTTTGCTGCAACAACCGCTTTTGGCGCTGCTGCAAGGGTAGGCATTGCAGTCGCAGCAGTGAACGCGAGGGCAAATGCAAGGCAGATTGGTTTGAGTTTCATTGATTTATTCCATTAGTCGTTAAACGGTCAGCTTCACTACTTCAGAACTTTTCTCTTCTGTTTCTTTGATCTCTGATACCAGCCCGAGGCCGGTCGCAGCAGTCAGAACAACGGACACCATCACACCGTCAAGGCTGTTTTGCATGTATCCCGTTATGAAAGAAAATTATCGTTCTCTTATTAAACGAGAAAAGAAGCATAACAAATTTTCATTGTTTTGCGAGAGTTTGTGACGAAATGATGAATACACCGACGGAATGCAGAATATGGTCGATGAAACAACACGAATTCTTTGCGGCAAGAACCCTGATGTTCACCGGTAATAACAATAAAAACGGGGAGTATGTGAAATTTTCGCACTGATGTCCCGATGATATAAGGATCTCATAAAATACTCCGGGGAGTATCTTACGAGGCCAGAAACGAATGCAGGCTCACCGCGCATCGGTGGTGTGAGCGCTCCTGAGTGTGACAGTGCGCATCACAGGCTGGACAACACCGCTCAGCGTGAAGGCTGGCAGAACCTCAGCTTAACAGCCTGGCGTTACTGATGACCTCGGTAAAAAATTCCTTCAGCGCCGGCGCGGGGAGCAGGAAAGGATCAAATTCAGAGGTCGGTGAATACTTCAGGAAGATGGCCGAGTTCTCAGCTGTTGCAGCAATGAGTCCCATATTCCAGCTGGTGAACTGGCGTTGTGTGATCTCTTCGAGCACCAGTATTTCGGGCCGGGTGTGACGCTTGTCTTTGAGAATATGATGGTAAAGCGCATTGACTGCAGAACGCTCGCCTTCAAGGCATTGCAGAAAGATGCCGTTCGATAAACTCAGCGCTCCGGTAATGGCCAGTTGCTGATTATTTTTCCGCGAACTGGACAAGATATCTTTCACGTCTGCTGGGCCAAGATTCACCGCGCGGCTGGCATAAATTAAACGAATCATCATAATAATCAAACACTTTCATCATCAAGAGTCAGTCCGGAAACAAGAGGGCAACAGTGCAGCTGCCGCCGATTATAGAGAGTTATGGAAAAGGTCGCTGAGGTCAGCCAGATATGTCGGCGCTGACATCGTCTTACCCCACCATGACGCATGACATCCGCGCGCTGATCTGTAGCAGATGATCGGCTTTTTCCCAACTCGTACGCGGCGTATTCCAGTCGCCATGACATTTCAAATGCAGCCGGTATTCATATTCCTTTTTATAAAAATAAGGGGAGTATCCGCGATTTTCACTGTTATCTCGCGATGAAATAAGGGTGTCTGAAAATACCCGGAGGGAGTATATTTAGCTTTAACAAAGAAACAAGTGAGTCACAGGTGAGCCGGCAGCGGCTTCATTTACCGGACTTTTCCTTAGTTCGGCTGCACTGCCTGCCATCAGATTACTGGTATCTGGCAGCAAAGTATTTCCCTCTGCCTGCACAACTTTTTCTGTGACGATCCTGCCAATGACGCTTCCTTTTTTTGACATCAGCCAATGACATCCTCGCCCGCATCTATCACCGTACGGAATTTAACAGCAGACGAATGGCAACAATACCGGCAAACCAGACTGCGTTCTCTTGTTGACTCTCCAAATGCCTTTGGCAGCACCTTTGCAGCAGAAAAAGACAGGTCTGACGAAGCGTGGGCAACACGGCTCTTGCTGGCAACAAGCTCAGGCAAAGATCACCCGTTAGTAGCGGAAATTCCGGACGTTAGTAATGAATTTGCTGGCTTGCTGTGGGTGAAAGAGGATGCCACTGATACCTCCATCGTCCATATTTTTCAGATGTGGGTAGCACCGGAATATCGCGGACAAGGTGTTGCCACGGAGCTGCTCAGAGCAGCAATTCTCTGGGCGAGATCAAGGTGCGCCAAGCTGGTTCAATTAGGGGTGACATGCGGTGACAGCGCCGCAATGCGACTTTACCTCCGCGAGGGATTTCGGGCTATCGGGACACCTGAACCGCTGCGCCCGGATTCCGCTTTACTGGCATAAACAATGCGTCTGGTACTGGAGCAAACGCCTGCCGCCAAGGATATTTTCCCTGGAAAATAATGGCATAGTGGTTGCACGCTGACCTTATTTATTTTCTGAAAATAGGGGAGTATGCACAAAAATCGCCTTAATCTCAGCAGAAAATAAGGAGGTTTAAAAATACTCCCCCCAGTATATTTTTCGCTTCAAACCGCGGAAAATACCAAATCACAGCTTGCGCAACTCGCGCATGCAGTCGACATAGGCGCTTTCTATCTGCGCTTGCTGGCAGTGGCGGCCATTACTGACGACTTGTTTTCCACCAACATAAACGTCGCGCACCAGCGTATCGTTACCGGCAAAGATCCAGGTATTGAGGACATCGCTGCTGGAAATTCCGGCCAGATTCGGATGCGCATCGTCCAGCACAATGAAGTCGGCACGATAACCGGGGGCAAGTTTGCCCAGCCTGCGCCCGCTGGCTTGCGCGCCGCCCCGCAGCGCGGACTGCCACAGAAAATCACCGACCTTTTTTTGCTGTGCATTGCCGGCAATATTGCGGCCTTGCAAACGCAGACGCTGACCGTATTCCAGCCAGCGCAATTCTTCGACCACGCTGTGCGAAACATGGCTGTCGCTGCCGATACCAAAACGTCCACCGGCGGCGATGTAATCCGGCAAATCGAAAAAGCCATCACCCAGATTCGCTTCGGTGGTCGGGCAAATGCCGGCCACGGCGCTACTGTTTGCAATGCCTGACACTTCAACAGGCGTCAGATGCGTGGCATGCACGAGGCACCAGCGCTGATCGACGAGACCGCTATCGAGCAACAATTCAACCGGGCGCTGGCCGCTGGCAGCAAGACATGCCTCGACTTCTTTGATCTGCTCAGCGATATGGATATGCACGGGCCGCCCGGCAGGCAGCGCCAGTTGCAGCTCGCGTATCTGGCCTATGCTGACCGCGCGCAGTGAATGCGGCGCCACGCCAACTTCCACCTGATGACTGCGGCTGGCTTCCAGATTTTGTACCAGCAGCAGTATGTCATCGACACTCGTTGCAAAGCGACGTTGATCATCACGCAGCGGCGTCGCGTTGAAATCGGCATAGCTGTATAGCACCGGCAGCATGGTCATGCCTATGCCACTCTGCTTGGCAGCAGCGATCAGGCGTTGCGCCATTTCCGCTGGATGCTCATACATCTTGCCTGCAGGGTCGCGATGCAGATAATGGAATTCACACACTGCGGTATAACCGTGGCGCAGACATTCGGCATACAGTTGTGCGGCAATTGCCTGTATCTGCTCCGGCGTGATGTGCAGCGCGTAGCGATACATGAGATCGCGCCAGGTCCAGAAACTGTCTTTGCTGTCGCCCGCGATTTCAGTCATACCCGCCATCGCGCGCTGGAATGCGTGGGAATGCAGATTGCACATGCCCGGTAAAACGTAAGTCGCCTGCGGCTCACCGGGTCTGACGGTGACATCATTTTCTATGCTTTGAATATCGCCCTGCGCATCCCACTGCAGGCGGATATTCTTTGCCCAGCCTTGCGGCAAAAACGCGTTGTGCGCAAACAGCGTCGTCATGCCGCCTCCGTTTCATTCGCCCAGTCTATGCACTGCTGCAGTAATTGCCTCAGCAGCCCTTGCACCTGCTGCGCCAGATCGGGGCGATACGCATACGGCGCCGCTTCGTTCATATATACGCGCTGGCTCATTTCCAGTTGCACCGCGTGTATGTTCTGTGCTGGCTGACCATACTGCCGCGTGATGTAGCCACCTTTGAAGCGACCATTGAATACATGGCTGTAGCTTTGTGCATCGCCTGCTGATTGCAGACAATCGGCCAGCCTTTGTTGCAGTGCCGCCGCACAGGATTTCTGATCGGCAGTACCAAAATTCAGATCAGGTAATGTGCCATCAAAAAAGCGCGGCACGACCGATGCAATCGAATGCGCATCCCACAACACCGCTCTGCCGTACTGTCGCCGCAAACGCGCAAGTTCCGCCTGCAATTGCTGGTGATATGGTTGCCAGTATGCGCTGATGCGCCGCTGAATTTCCCTCTCCGTCGGCAGCTGGTCCGCCAGATACAAAGGCTGTTTGGAAAACGTATCCACCGGACACAGACCAGTCGTATCCTGCCCCGGATACAGATTGGCATTATCCGGTGCGCGGTTCAGATCGATCACGTAACGAGAATATTCCGCGATCAGCGTTGATGCACCGAGCTCTTGCGCCATGTTGTACAGCAAAGGCAAATGCCAGTCGGTATCAGCTTTCTCTTGCGCCACGGGCAGCATCTGCGCGGCGATGTCGGCCGGTATCGTCGTTCCCACATGCGGCATGGAAATCAGTAAGGGCACGCGGCCTTGTTGAAAATGGAATGCGGGATACATGGGACGCTTTCAAAAATGGCTAAGACGATAGAAATAATGTTAGCGATGGCAAGGGCACTGTCGATATAGTTTGTTCAGATTCAGAGGCGGCTTTCGAGTCGCAGACGCTGACTGATCTTGGCCGCAGCCGCCTGCGTCAGCCGTATCAATTCATTGCTACGCGGCAGGGCGCGGCTGGTCGGTGCCATCAGTGACAGGGTCGCCTCGGCCTTGGCCGTTGCCGACATGACCGGCACGCTGACGCCCCAGACGCCAAGGTCAACTTCATCCTGACTGACCGCATATCCTTGCCGGGCGATCTCTTGCAGTTGTTGTTTCAGCTCAGCCACGCTGGCCTCATCTAATTGCTGAGCAGCCAGTTCGGCATCCAGCACGGCCGGCGGCAAGCTGGCTAATAAGGCTTTAGCCGATGCGCCGCGCGCCGTCGGCCCTGTACTGCCACGCGTGAACGAACAGCGTAAAGCCTGCGGGCTTTCCAGCATATCGAGACAAATTACCTGCCCATGCAGATAAATCAGTAAGCCTACGCTCTCACCGGAACGCTCCAGCAATTGCTGCATTTCTTCGCGCGACTGCTGCATCAGGAACGAATGCTGATCAAAGCCCCACACAAGCTGCACCGCCATCGGGCCGGGTTCATATAATCCGTTCTGGGCTCTCTGTCCGCTGTTCGCATGTTCCTGCAGCAGTCCCCATTTTTTGAGGAGAGCAATGTGCCGGTACAAACTGCTCAGCGGTATGCCGGTCTGTGCCACCAATTCCCGGGCAGTAACAGCCTGCCCTGCGCGTGCAACGCAAGCCAGCACCTGCAGTACACGTTCTCCGGATGGCACATCACTCCCGCTAACGACAGCGGATACAGGAGCAGAGGAAGATAAATTATTCATCGCTGATTCATTGCAGACGTTTCAACATAAGCTCTGCCATGCTAACAGCAGACTCCGGAATATCAAGCAGGTATTCTCATTTCATGAGAACAGAGTGTCAGATTTTTAGCAGCAAGAAAAAAAGCGCCACAAGGGGCGCTTGATCTGGTGACTTCGGCTATCTCAGAATCCAGATAATGTTCAGCTTTTGCTGTACGCAGTGTTCTGGCAATTGCGGGTTTCCTGCGCCGGGAATTGTGCCTTGATCGCATCAAACCGGCTTTTCTCTTCTCCGGTCAGAGCCCGTAACTGATAGGCAAATTTGCTCGTCGTTACCGAACGCGGCATGATACGGGCAGTGCGCACGCCTTTATTATTGAGATTCGCGAGGTGCTGTTTTGCCGCTTCTTCTGTCTTGAAAATACCGAGTGAAATGCCCCAGTGCAAGCTTCCCTGCTCCTGAATGACAAAAAAATCAGTCACGCCGATACGACGTAATTCCCCCACTTTTTTATCGGCACCTTCCTTACTGCCCTGCGAAGGAATATAGACCATGTGAGTACCGACATCACTGACATTCAGTCGTGACTGCCTGTCACCCAATGCCAGTGTTTTTAATTTTTCTTCTATCTTCGGGGCCTCAGTCTGAGGGAAATTACCAATTTCGAGACAAGCGATGATGTCAGTTTTTTTTTCTGGCACCGGTGGCTCTGCTGCAGTCATTGCAGCACTTGCGGAAATCTGTACCAGTTCATCAACATGATACTGTTTTTTCATACGCTCCGGCTCGCGCGTATCCAACGACCAGGATCCCAGCCAGCCCAGATTAAACGCTAGCACAAATGCGTTCAAGACCAGCAAACTCCAGAAAAAAAATCGCAGCATGATGATAAATAAATGAATTCAGTCCGGGCTCGATTGTGCCACGACGTACAAGCCAGTCAAGACAAGATTGGCGATATGCCGGGAATCAAAGCTCAGATGCGGTAACAGATAAGGCGCTGCACCGCCGGAGATCAGACAGGTTACTGCCGTTTTCTGTTCCGCGGCAAAGGCTTGATAAGCCAGTGTGATCGCACCCGTCTGCGCATGTATGCAACCGCTGACAATCGCCTGATCGGTATTGTCCGCAAACAGCTGATTGACCCCGATACTTTCTGCGACCTGTGGCAATTGTGCGGTATTACGTGCCAGCGACTCCGCCATCAGTTTCAGGCCCGGCAAAATCATGCCGCCGGTAAACACCCCGTCCGCGCTGACCGCATCGACTGTCGTTGCTGTACCGCAGGTAGCCACAATCAGATTCTGCTGCGGATACAAGTAATGCGCAGCAATCGCCGATGCAAAACGATCACAACCGAGCCGCTGTGGCTGGCGATATTGATTTTTCAGGCCAGCCAGTTGCGCCTGCGACGTCAGCCAGTAAGGCTGCAGTGCTGGAAAAATACGCGCTAAGATATCGCTGAGCTGCGCTTTCACTGCTTCACCGGCGACATTCGAAATCAACACCCGGGTGACCGGATATTGTTTCCAGCGCTCTCCCAGAGTCGCAATTTCTGCGTGTGTGACAGAGTCCACTTGCTGCCAGTCGGGCAAGGCATTAGTCAATGCTGTCGCCAGTTGCGGAACCCCCCATTTGATGCGGGTATTGCCGGCATCAATCAGTAATAACATAGGTCTTCTTCTTTCTTTTTTGTACAGTCACTGCGCGGAAATCAGTCCGTAGCAGCCGGTCTCAGCGAAACATCTCCAGCCAGAACAGGTATTTGCCCGGCAGGCGTCTGCAATAACAAACGACCGCTGACATCGACGCCAGTCGCGATACCCTGCTGCAATATCTGGCCATGATCGAGGATCTGCACTTCCTGATTCGCGTATGCATGCAGCGTATTCCAGCGCACCTGAAACGCAGAAAAACCATATTGGTCAAATTGCCCGAACGCTTTTGCGAGAGCGTTCAGCAAGCGTGCGAGCAGGACATTTCTATCCATCCTGGCAAGCCACGGCGCATCAGCAACGGTGCGTCCCAGACTGGCTTCGAATGTGTCCGGTAGTTGCAGATTCAGACCAATGCCGGCGACAATCCAGGTGCCGCCCTCCTTGTTCGCAGCACTTTCTATCAGCACACCGGCAAGCTTTTTCCCATCACGCAAGATATCATTCGGCCACTTCAGTTGCACCGGCAGATCCAGCGCATGCAGTACTTCAGCGATCGCAACACCGACGGCCAATGGAAAACCCATCAGTTCATGTGCCGCCCGCGCCATGGGCCACGCCAGTGAAAACATCAGCATGCCACCGGGTACCGACTGCCAGCTGCGACCTGCACGCCCCCGCCCCGCAGTCTGATGCAAGGCCACGCGCAACAGCGGCCGGGTCAGTTCATTCAGTCTGGATAACAGATCTGCATTCGTCGAACCGGTCTCAGCCACCACTTCGATCGCTGCCAGCATGCCAGATGCATCGCACATAGTGCGTATCTGTTCCGCGGTGATATTCACCGTAACTTCATCAGCGCGATAAGCTGTCAGCGCTGGGATAAAACATGGATCGGACATAGATACGTTTCGTCATTTCAATTCAGATGTAGATGTAGATGCGTGACCGGGTCAACACATCATCTCTGAAGCATTGCAGTGACATCTGATTATCAGCACAGCGGTAAACTGTGCGATATCTGATTCTCTATAAAAAAACGGCACCGGAGACTAAGCTTCGGTGCCGTTTTTGTTCTTTCAGCTACGCTTACGCGTCGCCTTCGTGCACATCCGTTGTTGCTTCAGGAGCAGGAGCAAAAGCCGCTTTTTCTGCTTCCAACAGGGCATGACGTTCATCCGCTTCCCAGGTTTCTTTCAACTTGCGGGCACGGTGGAATGCCAGACCGGTACCAGCAGGAATCAGACGACCAACGATCACGTTTTCTTTCAGGCCGCGCAGGGTATCTTTCTTGCCCATGATCGCTGCTTCTGTCAGAACGCGGGTTGTTTCCTGGAAGGACGCTGCCGAGATGAAGGAATCGGTCGACAGAGACGCTTTGGTAATACCCAGCAAAATATTTTCATACGTTGCAGGAATACCGCCAGCAGCGACCACACGATCATTTTCACCGAGCAAGTCAGAACGTTCAACTTGTTCACCAACGATGTAGTTAGTATCGCCAGGGTTCACAACCACAACACGGCGCAGCATCTGACGCACGATCACTTCAATGTGCTTGTCATTGATCTTAACGCCCTGCAAGCGGTAGACGTCCTGCACTTCGTCAACGATATAACGTGCCAGCGCTTCGATACCCAACAGGCGCAGGATGTCTTGCGGGTCAGCCGGGCCGTCCACAATCATTTCACCCTTGTTCACCACCTGGCCATCATGCACCAGAACCTGTTTATCTTTGGTGATCAGGAACTCATGTTTCTGACCGTCCATGTCGGTGATTTCCAGACGTTGTTTACCTTTGGTTTCTTTACCAAACGCAACCGTACCTGTCACTTCTGCCAGCATACCGGCATCTTTCGGAGAACGGGCTTCGAACAGTTCCGCAACACGTGGCAGACCACCGGTAATATCACGGGTTTTTTGCGATTCAGTCGGAATACGCGCCAGCACTTCACCAACGTGTACTTGCTGACCGTCTTTCACTGTAATCAGCGCGCCAACCTGGAAACCGATCGTTACAGCGTGTTCTGTACCGGAGATCTTGACCTCTTCACCTTGCTCGTTCAGCAATTTGACTTGTGGACGCAGTGTTTTGCCACCCGCACCACCGCGACGTTTCGCGTCAATCGCTACCAGTGTGGACAAGCCGGTCACTTCATCAACCTGTTTCGCAACAGTCACGCCTTCTTCGACGTTTTCGAATTTCACGGTACCTGTGTATTCGGTGATGATAGGACGTGTCAGCGGATCCCATGTTGCCAGTGCAGTACCTGCCTTGATCACCATGCCGTCTTTCACAATCAGCGTCGCGCCGTAAGGTACTTTATGACGTTCACGTTCACGGCCATGATCATCCGTAATCAGCACTTCGCCGGAACGGGAAATAACGATCTGGTCGCCTTTGCCATTCGTTACATAACGCATCGTTGCTGTGAAACGGATAGTACCGTTGGATTTCGCCTCAACAGAAGATGCCACTGCAGCACGCGACGCCGCACCACCGATGTGGAACGTACGCATCGTCAGCTGTGTACCTGGTTCACCGATAGACTGCGCAGCGATAACACCGACAGCTTCACCGGCATTGACCATCATACCGCGGCCCAGATCACGGCCGTAACACATCGCGCACAGACCGTAACGTGTGTCACATGTCAATGGCGTACGGACTTTCACCTCATCAATGCCCAGTGCTTCGATACGTTCTACGGCAACCTCATCCAGCAGAGTGCCCGCTGCGTACAATGTCTCCTGAGTTTCAGGATTGACGATGTCGTTAGAGCAGACACGACCCAGAATCAGATCACGCAGAGGAACGTTCACTTCACCGCCTTCGACCAGCGCTTTCATGGAAGAGCCGTTGCTTGTACCGCAATCGTCTTCAACCACAACCAGATCCTGGGTAACGTCAACCAGACGACGAGTCAGGTAACCGGAGTTCGCTGTCTTCAACGCCGTATCGGCCAGACCTTTACGCGCACCGTGCGTGGAAATAAAGTACTGCAGAACGTTCAGACCTTCGCGGAAGTTCGCGGTAATCGGTGTTTCGATAATCGAGCCATCCGGTTTCGCCATCAGACCACGCATACCCGCAAGCTGACGGATCTGTGCTGCAGAACCGCGCGCACCGGAGTCGGCCATCATGTAAATCGCATTGAACGATTCTTGCGTACCAACAGTGCCGTCACGGCGGGTGACTGGTTCAACTTTCAGTTGTTCCATCATCGCCTTACCGACTTCATCACCGGTCTTACCCCAGATATCAACCACTTTGTTGTAACGTTCACCCGCAGTCACCAGACCGGATGCGTATTGCTGCTCGATCTGTTTGACTTCCTGCTCAGCCGCTGCAAGCAAGGTCACTTTTTGTGGTGGTACCAACATATCGTCGATACAGATGGAAATACCAGCGCGTGTCGCGAGACGGAAACCCATTTGCATCAGCTGATCGGCAAACACAACCGTCGCGCGCAGACCGCACTTACGGAAAGATGTATCAATCAGTTTGGAAATTTCTTTTTTCTTCAGCGGACGGTTCAGTACCGTGAATGGCAGACCTTTTGGCAGAATTTCTGACAAAATGGCGCGACCAACGGTAGTTTCGTAACGTTTGATCGTTTTAACGAATTCACCAGTTGCCGGATCTTTCGGATATTCCGTAATACGGACCGTCACGCGTGTCGCCAGCTCGACTTCCTTATTGTCCCAGGCGCGGATCGCTTCTGAAACATCAGGGAACATCATGCCTTCGCCTTTGCCGTTAATGGCTTCGCGCGATGCGTAGTACAGACCCAACACGATATCCTGAGAAGGCACGATAGACGGTTCGCCGTTAGACGGGAACAGAATATTGTTAGACGCCAGCATCAGCGTACGGGCTTCCATCTGCGCTTCGATAGACAGAGGAACGTGAACCGCCATCTGGTCACCGTCGAAGTCGGCATTGAAAGCCGCGCAGACGAGTGGGTGCAACTGGATCGCTTTACCTTCGATCAAGACTGGTTCAAACGCCTGAATACCCAAACGGTGCAAAGTTGGCGCACGGTTCAGCATAATCGGATGTTCGCGGATCACTTCTTCCAGGATATCCCAGACGACTGGCTCTTGAATTTCAACCAGTTTCTTCGCTGCCTTGATCGTTGTTGCCAGACCCATCAATTCCAGTTTATTGAAAATGAAAGGTTTGAACAGTTCCAGGGCCATCAATTTTGGCAGACCGCATTGATGCAATTTCAGTTGCGGACCAACCACGATAACGGAACGACCAGAGTAATCGACGCGCTTACCCAGCAAGTTCTGACGGAAACGACCGCCTTTACCTTTGATCATCTCAGCCAGAGATTTCAATGGACGCTTGTTCGCACCAGTCATTGCTTTACCACGACGACCATTGTCTAACAATGAATCGACCGCTTCTTGCAACATCCGCTTTTCGTTACGCGTAATGATTTCCGGAGCGCGCAATTCCATCAGGCGCTTCAAACGGTTATTACGATTGATGACGCGGCGATACAGATCATTCAGATCGGAAGTCGCAAAACGACCACCATCCAGTGGTACCAATGGGCGCAACTCTGGCGGCAACACTGGCAACACTTCCATAATCATCCAGTCTGGCTTGATGCCGGAGCGTTGGAACGCTTCCAGCACTTTCAGACGTTTCGCATATTTCTTGATCTTCGCTTCGGATTTGGACTCTTTGAGTTCTACACGCAAAGTTTCAGCGTCACGATCGATATCGATAGAACGCAGCAGTTCACGGATGCCTTCTGCACCCATAAACGCGGTGAATTCATCACCGTACTCTTCGTATTTAGCAGCGTAGTCGTCTTCCGACATGATCTGGCATTTTTTCAGCGGCGTCATGCCTGGATCGGTCACAACGTATGCTTCAAAATACAAAACGCGTTCAATATCGCGCAATGTCATGTCGAGCACCATACCCAGACGGGATGGCAGGGATTTCAGGAACCAGATATGCGCTGTTGGCGATGCCAGCTCAATGTGACCCATACGTTCGCGGCGTACTTTCGCCAGTGTGACTTCGACGCCGCACTTTTCGCAAATCACGCCACGGTGCTTCAGGCGTTTGTATTTACCGCACAGGCATTCGTAATCTTTGATCGGTCCGAAAATTTTGGCGCAGAACAGACCGTCACGCTCAGGTTTGAAAGTACGATAGTTGATCGTTTCCGGCTTTTTAACTTCACCGTAGGACCAGGAACGAATTTTTTCAGGAGACGCCAGACCAATTTTGATCGCGTCGAATTGTTCGTTAGGTTGGACTTGCTTGAATAGATCGAGCAGGGCTTTCATGTATATCACTCCATTAAAGCGCGCAATTCATTTTGAAATTCACGCTTGGTGGCTGAATGGTGCTGCAACAGAAGGTTTCGCCTGACCCTGTTCGCATCAGCGGGAGAGCCAGGTCTGACGACACTGGTTCCGCTCATACCGGGAACGAACTCGCTTCTAAACTGCTGGCCAGCTTAATGACCAACGCCCGAAACTCGTTCGGGCGATGGTTTTACTACTTAATTACAATTAATCGCGTTCGAGATCGATATCGATACCCAGAGAGCGGATCTCTTTGACCAGTACGTTGAACGATTCCGGCATACCGGCGTCGATAACGTGATCGCCTTTAACGAGATTTTCGTACACTTTGGTACGTCCATTCACGTCATCGGACTTGACGGTCAGCATCTCTTGCAAGACGTAAGACGCGCCGTACGCTTCGAGAGCCCAAACCTCCATCTCACCGAAACGCTGACCACCGAACTGTGCTTTACCGCCCAATGGTTGTTGAGTAACCAGAGAGTAAGGACCAGTCGAACGGGCATGCATTTTATCATCAACCAGATGATGCAGTTTCAGCATGTGCATGTAACCCAGTGTGACTTTACGTTCGAATGCTTCACCGGTGCGGCCATCATACAACGTCACCTGATTCTTTGATGGTGTCATACCGAGATGCTGCGCGATATGGTCAGGGAAAGCCAGATCCAGCATACGACGGATCTCTTCTTCATCTGCACCGTCAAACACCGGCGTTGCAAACGGAACACCATTTTTCAGGTTATTCGTCAGTTCGAGAATTTCTGTATCAGTGAAGCTGTCCAGATCTTCGGTCTTACCGGATTCGTTGTAAATCTTTTTCAGGAATTCACGCAGTTCCTCGACTTTGGCTTTTGCCTTCAGCATTTCACCGATACGCAGACCCAGACCTTTAGCTGCCCAGCCCAGATGTACTTCCAGAACCTGACCAACGTTCATACGGGAAGGAACACCCAATGGGTTCAACACGATGTCTGCCGGTGTACCGTCGGCCATGTATGGCATATCTTCAATAGGCACGATACGGGAAACCACACCCTTGTTACCGTGACGACCAGCCATCTTGTCACCTGGTTGCAGACGGCGTTTGACGGCAAGGTAAACTTTAACCATCTTCTGAACGCCCGGTGGCAATTCATCGCCCTGTGTCAGTTTGGTACGTTTTTCTTCGAAAGCCAGATCAAACTGGTGACGCTTTTCAGCGATAGAATCTTTGATCGCAACCAGCGCATTCGCGGCTTCATCGGATGCCAGACGAATATCAAACCAGTGGTATTTGTCTATGCTTGCCAGATATTCTCTGGTGATCTTGCTGCCTTTAGCCAGTTTAGCCGGGCCACCGTCAGCAATCTTACCGTCGAGCATACGTTCCAGACGCTCAAATGCATCGCCTTCAACAATACGCAGCTGATCGTTCAGATCGAGACGATAACGCTTCAGTTCATCGTCGATAATCTGTTGAGCACGTTTGTCGCGCTGGATACCTTCGCGAGTGAACACTTGCACGTCGATGACCGTACCAACCATGCCGGACGGTACGCGCAAAGACGTATCTTTTACGTCGGACGCCTTTTCACCGAAAATCGCGCGCAGCAGTTTTTCTTCCGGAGTCAGCTGAGTTTCACCTTTTGGTGTCACTTTACCGACCAGAGTATCACCGGCGGTGACTTCAGCGCCGATGTAGACAATACCGGACTCATCCAGACGAGCCAGTTGGTTTTCAGCCAGATTCGAAATATCGCGTGTGATTTCTTCAGCACCCAATTTGGTATCACGCGCAACCACGGACAATTCTTCGATATGAATTGACGTGTAGCGGTCATCAGCCACTACTTTTTCAGAGATCAGAATCGAATCTTCGAAGTTATAACCGTTCCATGGCATGAACGCGACCAGCATGTTCTGACCAAGAGCCAGCTCACCCATATCTGTCGATGCGCCGTCAGCAAGTACGTCACCTTTTGCAACCACATCACCAACCTTCACGATAGGACGTTGGTTGATATTGGTATTCTGGTTAGAACGTGTGTATTTGATGAGGTTGTAAATATCCACACCGACTTCACCAGCCTGTGCTTCAGCATCATTCACACGAATAACGATACGGCCCGCGTCGATGTAATCAACTTTACCGCCACGCAATGCCTGTACTGTCGTACCGGAGTCAACTGCAACAGTACGTTCAATACCTGTACCGACAAATGCTTTTTCCGGACGCAAGCAAGGAACCGCCTGACGTTGCATGTTGGCACCCATCAACGCACGGTTCGCATCATCGTGTTCGAGGAACGGAATCAGCGATGCCGCAACAGAAACGACCTGACCAGTTGCCACGTCCATGTACTGGATACGTTCCGGGGATACCAGGATAGTTTCGCCAGCTTCACGTGCGGACACCAGTTCATCAATCAGTTTGCCTTCGCCATCGATCGTCGCATTCGCCTGAGCGATGATGTAACGACCCTCTTCAATCGCGGACAGGTAATCGATCTGATTGGTAATTTTGCTGTCAACCACTTTGCGGTATGGTGTTTCCAGGAAACCGTATTCGTTCAGACGCGCATACAGAGCCAGCGAGTTGATCAGACCAATGTTTGGTCCCTCAGGAGTTTCAATCGGGCAAACACGACCGTAGTGGGTTGGATGCACGTCGCGGACTTCAAAGCCGGCGCGCTCACGTGTCAGACCACCGGGTCCCAGAGCGGAAATACGACGCTTATGCGTGATTTCTGACAATGGGTTGGTCTGATCCATAAACTGGGACAATTGTGATGAACCGAAGAACTCACGAATCGCTGCAGAGATAGGTTTGGAGTTAATCAGGTCATGCGGCATCAGGTTGTCGGCTTCTGCTTGACCCAGACGCTCTTTGACTGCACGTTCAACACGCACCAGACCGGCACGGAACTGATTCTCAGCCAGCTCACCGACGCAACGAACACGACGGTTACCCAAGTGATCGATATCATCGACTTCACCGCGGCCATTGCGCAGCTCTACCAAAATTTTAATTACAGCCAGTATGTCTTCGTTCGACAAAGTCATCGGACCGGTCAGCTCATCACGACCAATGCGACGATTAAACTTCATACGGCCGACCGCAGACAGATCGTAACGTTCTTCGCTGTAGAACAGACCATTGAACAATGCTTCGACAGAATCTTCTGTCGGTGGTTCGCCAGGACGCATCATACGATAGATCGCGACGCGGGCTGCCATCTGATCAGATGTATCATCAGTACGCAAAGTCTGAGAAATGTATGCACCCTGATCAAGGTCATTCGTGTACAGCGTCTGAATATCTGTCACGCGCGCTTCGCGTAAGCGAGTCAGCAACTCTTCTGTTAACTCATCATTCGCATTCGCGATCACTTCACCGGTATCAGCGTCGATGATATTTTTCGCTAATACACGGCCGAGCAGATAGTCTTCTGGCACGGAAATATGTTTGATTCCGCCTGCCTCGATTTCACGCACATGCTTGGCATTAATACGCTTGTCTTTCGCAACGATGACTTTGCCGGATTTATCCGTAATATCAAAACGGGCGACCTCGCCACGCAAACGTTCAGCGACAAATTCCATCTCTGCGCCGTCAGCATGCAGATTGAAGTTATCAAAAACGAAGAAGTTCGCCAGAATCTGTTCGTTGCTCATGCCGATAGCACGCAGCAAAATAGTGACAGGCATCTTACGACGGCGGTCAATACGGAAGAACAGGATATCCTTCGGATCAAACTCGAAATCCAGCCACGAGCCACGGTAAGGAATGATACGCGCAGAGAACAACAATTTACCGGAAGAATGCGTTTTGCCGCGGTCATGTTCAAAGAACACACCCGGAGAACGATGCAACTGGGAAACGATCACACGCTCGGTACCGTTAATGACAAAAGAACCTGTCGTCGTCATCAGAGGCAATTCGCCCATGTAGACTTCCTGTTCTTTCATTTCTTTAACGACAGGCTTGGTCGGAGACTCTTTATCCAGGATCACCAGACGCACTTTTGCGCGCAGTGGGGAAGCATAGGTCAGACCACGCAATTGACATTCCTTGACGTCAAAAGCCGGATCACCTAAAACATAGGACAAGAATTCAAGACGAGCGAATCCATTGTGTGAAACGATAGGAAAAATCGAAGTGAAGGCAGACTGCAGGCCCTCATTTTTACGGTTTGCCGCTGTTCTGTCTTCTTGTAAAAAGCTTTGATACGACTCGATTTGAGTCGCCAATAAGAACGGAACGTTGTGGACGTTGGCGCGCTTCGCAAAAGATTTACGAATACGCTTCTTCTCAGTAAATGAGTAGTGCATGGACACTCCGTGAGTGACAAGGAAGGATGGAGAATTCAGGATTCCTGTCACAAAATTCATTCAACTCTGCGACAAAAAACCTCAAGTCTCAGCCCTCGGTCTTAATAAACAGCTAAACAACCCTGAACGACAAAGAAGCCAAAGAGGAACCCTCTCTTTCAAGAGGATTCCTGCCTTTGACTTCGGCAAATCCGGAGATTTGCCTTAATACTGTATTACTTAACTTCGACTTTAGCGCCAGCTTCTTCAAGCTTTTTCTTAGCAGCTTCAGCGTCAGCTTTAGCAACACCTTCTTTAACTGCTTTTGGTGCGCCATCAACCAGATCTTTAGCTTCTTTCAAGCCCAGACCTGTGATTTCGCGAACTGCTTTAATGACGCCAACTTTGTTTGCGCCAACGTCAGCCAGAATTACGTTGAATTCTGTTTGTTCTTCAGCAGCTGCACCGCCGCCACCGCCGGCAGCAGCTGGACCAGCTGCAACTGCAGCAGCGGACACACCAAATTTTTCTTCGAAAGCTTTTACCAGATCGTTCAGGTCCATTACGGACATCGCGCCTACGGCTTCCAGGATATCGTCTTTGCTAATTGCCATTTGAAACTCCAATTAATTAATTACATTGATACGGTATTTGACGGAAACTTCACTGCATTAAGCAGCTTCTGCTTCTTTCTTTGCTGCCACGGCTGCCAGAGCACGTGCGAAAGCAGATACAGGAGCCTGCATCATACCTACGACTTGCGCCAACAAGACCTCGCGGCTTGGGATGCTTGCCAATGCAACAACGCCAGCTTTATCCAGCGATTTGCCTGCATAGTTACCCGCTTTGATAACCAGTTTGTCATTGCCTTTTGCAAAGTCTTGAACAACTTTAGCAGCAGCAACAGCATCGTCCGAGATCGCATAGATCAGTGGACCTGTCATTTCAGAAGCGAGGCTGGCAAATGCAGTTCCCTCAACAGCGCGACGTGCGAGTGTGTTTTTCAACACGCGCATGTATACGCCCTGAGCACGCGCGCTAGCACGCAATTGCGTCAAATGACCGACCTGGATGCCACGATATTCAGCCACGACGATAGTCTGAGCAGTTGCTACTTTTGCAGAGACTTCAGCGACGACGGCTTTTTTGTCATTCAGATTGAGACTCACGGTCAACCTCCATTAATGATATTCAGTCTGCACATCAGGATGATGCACTTCCCTCACATCGTTTCGAACACGGCGTCCGAAGTTAGGAGTTTCACTGGGGGACCAGTAATCACTACAAAACTTGTTCGGGTACACCATCTGCGTTGGGTTCTGTTAATTTTCTTTACAGATGTTTAACTTGAAACAAAGTCACAAGCCCAACGGTCTTTGACACTCTGGATATACTGATTACTCAGCATATCTAGCCCAAAGATACGCCTCATGCAATACAGCATGAGGACTTAATTTTTTACTTAGCCGAGATTAGCGTGATCAACACGCACACCAGCACCCATCGTAGATGAGATAGAAATCTTACGCAGGTAAACACCTTTGCTTGTCGCAGGTTTAGCTTTGTTCAGTGCATCGATCAAAGCAACCAGATTCGATTTCAGGTCACCATCGGAGAAAGATTTACGGCCGATCGTTGTGTGAATAATACCTGCTTTATCTGTACGGTATTGTACCTGACCTGCTTTTGCATTTTTAACTGCTGTCGCAACATCTGGAGTCACTGTACCGACCTTTGGATTTGGCATCAGACCACGTGGACCCAGAACCTGACCCAGAGTACCAACGATACGCATAGTATCAGGAGATGCAATCACGACATCAAATGGCATATCGCCAGATTTAACGCGCTCTGCCAGATCTTCCATACCAACGATGTCCGCACCAGCCGCTTTTGCTTCTTCGGCTTTCGCACCTTGAGCAAACACTGCTACGCGTACTGTCTTACCTGTACCCGCTGGCAACACTACTGCGCCACGGACAACCTGATCAGATTTCTTAGGATCAACACCGAGTTGAACGGAAACGTCGATAGACTCGTTGAATTTTGCAGTAGCGCATTCTTTGATCAGTGCGATCGCATTGTCGAATGGGTACACTTTCAGACGATCTACTTTAGTTGCGAGCAACTTTGCTTTTTTAGATAACTTAGCCATTACAGACCCTCCACCGTGATGCCCATAGAGCGAGCGGAACCAGCGATAGTACGCACTGCTGCGTCCATATCAGCTGCTGTCAGATCTGCGCGTTTAGTAGTCGCGATCTCTTCAGCTTGCTTACGTGTGATGCTACCAACTTTATCAGTGTGAGGCTTAGCTGAACCTTTAGTGATACCTGCAGCTTTTTTGATCATGTAAGTTGCTGGAGGAGTCTTCATCACGAAAGTGAAAGACTTATCTGCAAACGCAGTGATCACAACAGGAATTGGCATACCTGGTTCAACACCCTGAGTCTGCGCATTAAATGCTTTACAGAATTCCATGATGTTCAAACCACGTTGACCCAGAGCTGGACCGATTGGTGGGGATGGGTTTGCTTTACCAGCTGGCACTTGCAGCTTGATAAAACCGATAATTTTCTTTGCCATGTTGGCTCCTTCATTGATTGAGTATTAGCGCCTGACAAAAATATTCACTAAGTCAGGCTCCTCTGCTTGATTATCAGTTTCAAAGATTGCGTCTTTTCGTACTGATCGACGATTACTACTCTCAGACTTTTTCAACCTGAGCGAATTCCAATTCAACGGGAGTAGCGCGACCAAAAATAGTCACTGTCACACGCACTTTAGATTTCTCGTAATTTACTTCTTCAACGTTACCATTGAAATCAGTGAACGGACCTTCCTTAATGCGCACGACCTCGCCAACTTCATACAATACTTTTGGTCTTGGCTTCTCAACACCATCCTGCATTTGCTGCAGAATCTTATCCACTTCATGCTGAGGAATCGGGGCAGGTTTATTTGATTTACCACCGATAAAACCCGTCACTTTACTGGTGTTTTTTACCAAATGCCATGTGTCGTCTGTCATATCCATCTCAACGAACACATAACTTGGGAACAAACGACGTTCAGTAACTACTTTACGACCATTGCGAACTTCAATCACTTCTTCTGTTGGCACGAGAATACGACCAAACATATCCTGCATTTCAGCGCGTTCAATACGTTCCACCAGAGCACGGTGAACACTTTTCTCCATACCGGAATAAGCATGGACGGCGTACCATTTTTTAGCGCTTTTAGGTACAGACACCTGAGGCGCTGTACCTTGCTCGTTTTCCTGAATGTTATCGTTCATTATTTTTTCCATCCAAGGATTACGTCATACAGCAGAAACTCGAGAAACTTATCAGTTCCCCAGAGAAAGATCGCCATGACCAATACAAAACCAAATACGACTGCCGTGATCTGACCAGCCTCTTTACGTGTAGGCCAGACTACTTTTTTTGTCTCGCGAACAGACTCCTTCGCAAAATCGACAAAATTACGACCAACCTCCGAGATCGCGAGCAGACCGACAGCAACAATCAATCCAGCTACCAGAGCAACAACGCGAATCCAGGTTGACTGACCAGCAAGAATGTAAAAAGCAGCAATTCCAGAAACGACTGCAGCACCCGCCAGAATGACTTTATATTTGTCATTGGAGGTACTTACTGTTTGTACGGAATGATTAGACATACTTTTGATTTACTTTCGGTGCCCTGCGGCCTTGACGGTGGCAGGGGCGGTAGGAATCGAACCTACAACCTTCGGTTTTGGAGACCGACGCTCTGCCAATTGAGCTACACCCCTACATCTTAGAACCATTTGATAAGTGATGCGACTTTGGCCAGTCACACCACTTATTTCGAATGAATTTTAAAAATTAATCGATAATTTTAGCAACAACACCTGCACCAACAGTACGACCACCTTCACGAATCGCAAAGCGCAAGCCTTCTTCCATCGCAATCGGGTTGATCAGTTTGACTGTGATAGAGACGTTATCACCTGGCATCACCATTTCTTTATCTGCTGGCAACTCGATCGAGCCAGTGACGTCCGTTGTACGGAAGTAAAACTGTGGACGATAGTTGTTGAAGAATGGTGTATGACGACCACCTTCGTCTTTCGACAGAACATAGATCTCGCCAGTGAAATGTGCATGTGGCTTGATCGAACCTGGTTTTGCCAACACTTGACCGCGTTGGATATCTTCACGTTTTGTACCACGCAGCAGTACACCAACGTTATCGCCTGCCTGACCTTGGTCGAGCAGTTTGCGGAACATTTCAACGCCAGTACATGTTGTTTTTACTGTTTCTTTGATACCAACGATTTCAATCTCTTCGCCGACTTTGATAATGCCGCGTTCAACACGACCAGTTACCACAGTACCGCGACCGGAGATGGAGAATACGTCTTCAACTGGCAACAGGAAGGCACCGTCAACAGCGCGTTCTGGTGTTGGGATGTAAGTATCCAGTGCGTCAGCCAGTTTCAGGCGCACTTGGAAGCTGGCGGCCAATCAGTTTGCCATCATGTTTGGCGAACGCTTCACCAACGCGATTAACTAAAACCCGGCCCCGCACACACAGAATTTCTTACACGTCCAGCATCATGAGTGAAATCATGATGGCAACGCAAGAGCAAACTTCAGGTATAGAACAAATCAATGAGGCAATCGTTCAGATGGATGATGTGACGCAGCAAAATGCTGCACTGGTGGAGCAAGCTGCAGCTTCAGCGTCGGCGTTGCAGAATGAGGCGGATCATCTCAGCCAGCTTGTCAGTACATTTCAGCTCGCTAATATGACAGCGATCCCGCTTGCGGGCACTGAACCCGTCACAAAGCGTGTAACAACGACTTTGCCTGGTAAAAAAGCTGCTGTGGTGAGGGCGCAGACCTCAAGTATTAAAAGACTCAGGCAGGTGAATGATACTGCTCCTGAGAAAAAAGCGGCATCAGATGCCTGGGAAGAGTTTTGATGGTCGGGAGTCAGTTGAGAATCAGTTGATTATGAATTGAAATAGATGTCTGAAAAAAGGGAGAGGGTATTCTCCCTTTTTTCAGACGGCGGCAACCAGCGTGGCAGCACACAATATCAGTACACCTGCGATACGCTCTGTCATTACTGCATATTTTTCTTGTGTCGCCCAATGGCTGGCTTTGCTTGCCAACACACCGTATCCCAGCAAAATAAAAAATTCAGGAATCATGGAGCAGATGGCCAGAATCAGCATTTGCAAACCGACGGCTTCATGCTGATCGATAAACTGCGGCAGGATGGCTACAAAGGTAAGCAAGATCTTGGGATTGGTCAATTGCAGGCTAAGAGCGCTGAAAAAGATGCGGCTTCCTTTTTGTGGCGGCCCATCCAGTCTGGATATGCTGATGGGTGAGGGTTTCCCCAGTATTGCTGATAAGCCCAGATAGACCAGATAGGCTGCACCAAGATACTTGATTCCCATGAACAGCATCGGCGATGTCAGCAGCAGGCTGCCGATACCGGTTGCCGAGAGCGCAAAGTAAATCGCATTCGCCGTTAAAATCCCCAACGTGACAAACAAGGATGTTTTCCAGCCCCGCGCAATGCCATACGCAACCACCATCATGACTGCCGGGCCGGGAGAGAGTGACATTGCCGCTTCTGTCGCGGTGAACAAGGCCCAGCTTTCAAGATTCATCGCCACACTCAGCTACCTCGCACGAAATCGAATAAGGTATCCAGCACGGCATCGGCCTGTTCTGCCATCAGGTCGTGTCCACAATTGTCTATAACGGAAGTTTTGCTATGAGAAATCAGACTACGCAAGCCGGCGATCGCTTTCGGCGGGGTCATCTGATCTTTTTTGCCGAGCAGGAATAAGGTCGGACACCTGACTGATTGCGCAGCAATTTCGCCATTGCTGTAAGCGTTACAGGCGAAGAAATCCGTATAAAAAACCAAATCGGGGTTGATCGCAGAAATGCGTTGCATCAACCTCTTGCTGCCGCCAAGGACGGAAAATCCAGGTCCAGGGCAGGACGGTTTATGCGCAATACTGCTGTGTGACCAGATGTTCACCATATCTATCGCAGCCTGCTCGTCGTCGCGCGCTGCATTCAAAAGCAGGTCTGATACCTTCATCGGGTAGGCTGTACCTATCATTGCGAGATGACTGACTCTGTCCGACGCCTGATAACTGGCTTCCAGAGCAATCAGCGAGCCCATACTGTGTCCTGCCAGAGCGGCGCGCTCAATACCGGCAGCATCAAGCAAAGCAATCAGCCAGGTCGCCATCTGCTCTACGCTATTCAGCGCCTGGCCTTTGCTGCGGCCATGCCCCGGTAAATCAACAGCGAGGACGTTATAACCATGATGGGCAAAATAGCGGGACTGTAAGGCCCAGACAGAATGATCATTCTGTGCGCCGTGTATGAACACGATGCTCGGCAGAGCAGGATTGAAGGTTTTACCTCCGGTGTAGCAATAAGCGTCTTTTCCTTGAATCTGAAACAGCATCTCAGGCTCCTTTCTGAGCAGCTTTCAAGCCGCGTGTCAGGTCTTCAATCAGGTCTTCAACATTTTCCAGACCGACTGATAAGCGCAGTGTTCCTTCTGTGATGCCGGAGGCCTGCAACTGTTCTGTCGGAACACGGAAATGCGTGGTAGATGCCGGGTGTATCACCAGCGATTTCGCATCGCCTACATTCGCCAGATGCGAGAACACATTCAGTGATTCAACAAAACGCTGGCCAGCGGCGCGATCGCCTTTCAGATTGAATGAGAAAACCGCCCCACAACCTTTGGGCAGCAGGGTTTTTGCGAGTTCGTAGTCAGGATGTGTTTCTAATTCCGGGTAAGAAACGGCAGCAACAGCAGGATGTTTTACCAGGAAATCAACGATTTTACGGGTATTGGCGACATGTCTGTCCATGCGCAAGCCCAGTGTTTCTACGCCTTGCAGGATAGCGAATGCATTATGTGGGCTCATGCAGGCGCCGAAGTCGCGCAATCCTTCGCGTCGTGCCCGTAAGGAAAATGCGCCGACAGTCGACTCTTCGGCAAACACCATGCCGTGAAAGCCGTCATAGGGTTCGCAAAGCTCGGCAAAACGTCCGGTTCGGTCATACGCTTTCTGCCAGTCGAATGTGCCGCCATCGACCAGTAAGCCACCAATCGCAGTGCCATGCCCGCACAAAAATTTAGTTGCGGAGTGAAAAACCAGATCAGCACCATGATCAAACGGACGTAATAAATACGGCGTGGTAAACGTTGAATCCAGCATCAGCGGTAAATCGTGTGCGTGGGCAATTTCTGCGATCAAAGGTATGTTCAGAACATCCAGTCCGGGATTGCCGAGAGTTTCAGCAAACAAGGCTTTAGTATTTGGACGTATCGCCGCGCGCCAAGCGTCCGGGTCACGCGGATCAACGAAGGTGGTTTCTATGCCAAAGCGTTTTAAAGTATAGGCGAGAAGGTTTTGTGAGCCACCATACAAAGCACGGGAAGCAACGATATGTGATCCGGCACCGGCGATGGTCGTTAAACCCAGATGCAATGCGGCTTGTCCGCTGGCGACGGCAATGCCGGCAACTCCGCCTTCAAGAGCGGCGATCCTTTCTTCCAGGACTGCATTGGTCGGATTCGAGATGCGCGAATAGACATGTCCGGCGCGTTCCATATTGAACAGTGAAGCGGCGTGATCTGAATCTTTAAACGCAAATGAGGATGTCAGATAGATAGGCGTCGCACGTGCACCTGTTGCCGGGTCGGGTGTTGCGCCAGCATGCAAAGAAAGTGTGTCGAATCCGGGATAGTGGGGGGCACTCATAAACTCTGGTCTCCGTATTGTGATCAGCCAATGCTACCATTAAGATCGCAAAATGAAATGCCGTTTTTACGATGAACTTGCTGGATTTTTTGCATGGCTTGCGATACATTGAAAACAGTTTTAAAAAAACAGAATACATAGGAGGGGAGCCCCATGAAAGTCTCGGAAATTCTTCAAGTCAAAGGCAACATCCTTTTCACTATCACACCTGATACGCCGATTGCAGATGCGATCAGTGTCATGGAAGAAAAAGACATCGGTTCTCTGGTTGTAATGGAATATGGTGATCTGGTTGGCATACTGACCTTCCGCGAAGTCATTCGCGCGATTCATACGAATAAGGGTTCGTTGGGAAGCGGTACCGTACGTAAATATATGGACGACCATCCTATGACGGTCACGCCGGAAACCGAAGTTAACGAAGTACGTCGCATGATGTTGGAAAAACATTCACGCTATCTGCCTGTCATGGATGCAAAAACGCTGATGGGCGTGATTTCGTTTTACGACGTGGCGCGTGCAGTGCTCGAAGCGCAGAGTTTTGAAAATAAAATGCTGAAAGCGTATATCCGCGATTGGCCTGTTGCCGAAAATGAAGAATAGGTAACCGCCTGATGCCGGTTTGATTCGAAATAACGCCCGCAAATAATCAGATGCGGGCGTTTTTTATTGTCTGGAAAAGGGGAAATTATGCATATCGCCATCGTAGGTGCCGGATTATCCGGACTCACCGCAGCTCGTCAATTGCAATCGCAGGGACATCATGTCACCGTGTACGAAAAAAGCCTGGGCGTCAGCGGACGCATGAGTACGCGGCAAACGGAAGTCGGCGGTTTCGATCACGGAGCGCAGTATTTTACGGCGACATCTGACCGCTTTAAAAAAGAAGTCGCTGACTGGAAAAAGCTGGGTTGGATTGCCGCCTGGAATGCACGTCTGGTGACGCTGGACGCGGGTATTGCCAAACCTGCAGGACGTAGTTCGACGCGCTATGTCGCAGTACCTGGTATGAATGCGCTCGGCAAGCAACTCGCACATGGCCTGGATGTCAGGAAAGAACAGCAAGTGCTGGCGCTGGAGCGTCACGATAAACAATGGTTACTCAAAATTCAGTCAAATACGGTTGTGATTCCAGCGACTGCCGGTCCGTTTGATGCGGTTGTACTGGCGATTCCGGCCGATCAGGCTGCGCCTTTACTTGATGTTGCTCCTGAATTCTCAACACAAGCTTACCAGGCAAAGCTGGCACCATGCTGGACGATGATGCTGGGCTTCCAGAATTCCCTGGAATTGCCATACGATGGCGCGTGGGTTAATCATTCGCGCCTGGGCTGGATTGCCAGAGATACTTCCAAGCCGGAGCACCGCGTAGGTGAACGCTGGGTAGCACACGCTACGCCGGCATGGAGTGTGGAACATCTGGAGGAAGATCCTGAGCGTGCGAAAGAGAAATTATTAAAAGCCTTCCATGAAGCCACAGGCTCGTGGGTACAGCCTATTTATGCGGTCGTTCATCGCTGGCGTTTTGCGCAGGCAGAGCATCCGTTGGCGCGGGATTGTCTATGGGATGCCAAACTGGGAATCGGTGTCTGTGGCGATTGGTTTGCGACCGGGCTGGAAGGCAATGGCAGAGTAGAGCATGCTTTCCTCAGTGCACTTGCGCTGGCAAAAACAATTTCCTGATGTGTTGAGAGTGCTGACAACCCCTATTGCAAGGGTTGTCAATATCGATATCTAATCTGCTTCAAAGTGACTTCATCATTATTGTTGCAAATAAAAAGTCGGCTGCTCGCAAATGCTGGGTGCATGCATCATGCCGAAAAAAAATTAAATTTAAGCAGACAGCATTACGTGGCTGATTGTGTTTGACCTTGTGCGCGTTCGCCTGTTTGCAGACGCCACAGTGCCGCATAGCCAGCATTTAATTTCAGTAAATCGTCATGGGTGCCACTTTCGATAATCTGACCAGCTTCCAGTAAATAGATGCAATCGGCCTGTCTCACCGTTGACAACCTGTGCGCGATGACGATGGTGGTACGGTCACGACTGACGACATCAAGGCTGCGTTGTATCGCTGCTTCTGTTTCATTGTCCACTGCGCTGGTTGCTTCATCGAGTATCAGAATTGGCGGATTTTTTAAGATGGCCCTCGCCAGTGCCAGTCGCTGGCGCTGACCACCGGATAATTTTTGTCCGCGCTCGCCGATACGGGTGGCAAAACTCAGAGGCAGCTTGCTGATAAATTCAGTCGCTTCCGCCGCCTGTGCCGCCGCGGCAATCGCTTCTTCCGGCACGTTGTCCAAGCCATAGGCAATATTCTCAGCAATAGTGCCATCGGTTAAAAAACTGTCTTGTGCAACGTAACCGATCAGACGACGTAAATCTTGCAGATTGACACTATCAGTTGCAACGTTATCGAGAAAAATTTTGCCGCTTTGTGGAGTGTAAAATCTCAGCAGAAGTTTGACCAGCGTTGATTTGCCCGATCCCGTCGAACCTACAAAGGCAATGGTTTTGCCAGCAGGTATGTCGAGGCTGATATTGTGCAAAGTCTGTTGCTCCCCGTAAGAAAAATTGACCGCATCGAAACGGATATGTCCCTTTACTCTGTTAGCCGGCAAGTGTTGTCCTTCGTAGCTAATGTTGATTTTCGTATCGAGCAAATTCATGGCGCGGTCAATCGCTGACATCGAGCGCTGATACATATCCGCAACCTCTGCCAGGCTGGTCATCGGCCATAACAGACGTTGTGTCAGATAGACCAGTACAGAATATGCACCGACCGCCAGTTCGTCATGCAAGGTTAGCCAGCCACCGTACACCAGTGTTGCGGTAAAGCCTGCCAGGATCGCCATGCGGATAACCGGGGTAATGGCTGCGCTGACCGCAATCGCCCGCGCATTGGCTTGGCGATAAATATTGCTGGCTTCGGCAATGTGATTTTTTTCAAAATCTTCGGTGGCAAACGCTTTGATCGTGGCCAGCCCGAGCAAGTTGTTGTTCAGGCGGGCACTGACATCGCCAGCGGCCTCGCGGACTTCGGCATAACGCGGTGCCAGCCGTTTCTGGAACCAGAATGCACCGAACAAAATTACCGGTACCGGCAGCAGGGAAATGATTGCTAACGAAGGTTGCAGCGCAAAGAAGACCGCGCTGACCATGATGGAAGAGCAGATCACCTGAATGATCTGGTTCGCGCCACCGTTCAGAAAACGTTCCATCTGATTGATGTCTTCATTCAGCACCGACATCAGATTGCCAGTACGCTGATTTTCAAAATACGCCATTTCCAGTTTTTGTACGTGATCGTAAGTGTCCAGCCGTAAATCATGTTGCAGATTCTGCGCCAGCTTGCGCCATTTCAGCGACAGCAAATACTCAAACCAGGATTCACCCATCCATATAAACGCATTGACCACGCCCAGAAACACCAACTGGTGCCAGGTTTCCGTAATGCCGAAGCCGCCCAGCACGCGTTTGGCGAGAAAGCTTTTTTCGCCATTGACGACGATATCGACCGCGACACCGATCAGCACTTCCGGCAGCACATCAAAGAATTTATTCAGTATCGAATACAGTGTCGCCAGCCGTAAATCAGTTTTGTAAGCACTGGCATAGTGCAGTAATTTTTTTAGCGGATGTGTTGCTGACATAGTGTTTTGGCTCAATTTGAATAAATCAGGTAAATGCAAGAAACAAAAAAAGGGACTGCAGATGACAGTCCCTTTTCGCTATTTCGGGTTTCGCTTCGCTGCCCTGAGATCAATCTTCGCGGCGAAGATGCGGGAACAGAATCACGTCACGGATATTCGGCGAGTCGGTAATCAGCATCATCAGACGATCGATACCGATACCGCAACCGCCGGTTGGTGGCAGACCGTATTCGAGTGCGCGGATATAATCAGCGTCGTAATACATCGCTTCTTCATCGCCCGCATCTTTGGCGGCAACCTGGGCCTGGAAGCGTGCTGCCTGATCTTCGGCATCGTTCAATTCCGAGAAACCGTTAGCAATTTCACGGCCAGTCATGAATAGCTCGAAACGCTCGGTGATGCCGGGAACAGTATCAGAAGCACGCGCGAGTGGTGACACTTCAACCGGATAGTCGATGATGTAAGTCGGATTCCAAAGCTGTGCTTCGGCAGTTTCTTCAAACAGTGCCAGCTGCAAGGCGCCAAGGCCAGCGGTCGCAAACGGTTTGACGCCGAATTTCAGCAATTCAGTTTTGATGAATTCAGCATCGTGCAATTGTTCTTGCGTGTATTGCGGTGCGTATTTATTGATCGCGCCGACAATAGTCAGACGTTCGAAAGGTTTTGACAGATCAAGTTCTTTACCCTGATAAGTCAGCACTGCCGTGCCGTGAGCGTCTTCTGCGGCTTTGCGGATGACTTGTTCGGTGAAATCCATCAGCCATTTGTAATCGACATAGGCTGCGTAGAATTCCATCATTGTGAATTCAGGGTTGTGACGTGGCGATACGCCTTCGTTACGGAAATTGCGGTTCACTTCGAATACGCGGTTAAAGCCGCCGACGACCAGGCGCTTCAGATACAGTTCAGGTGCGATACGCAGATACATTTCCATGTCCAGCGCATTGTGATGCGTGATGAAAGGCTTGGCTGCTGCACCGCCGGGAATCACGTGCAGCATTGGCGTCTCGACTTCCATGAATTCATGGCTGGCCATGAAGTTACGGATCGATGTCATTGCTGCAGTACGCGCTTTGAAAGTGCGGCGCGTATCTTCGCTCATGATCAGATCAACATAACGTTGACGGTATTTGGTTTCCTGATTCGCCAGACCGTGGAACTTGTCTGGCAGAGGGCGCAGTGACTTGGTCAGCAAACGCAAAGTTGTGACTTTAACTGTCAGCTCATCCGTCTTGGTTTTGAACAACACGCCCTCAACGCCGAGGATGTCGCCCAGATCGTAATGGCGGAAGGCTTCCATCGCTTCCTCGCCGGTTTTATCCAGTGTCACATACAACTGTATGCGGCCATCAGCCTTCAGGCCGGATGCATCTTGCAAGGTTGCGAAAGCAGCTTTTTTACCCGCTTCGCGTTTGAGCATCATGCGGCCAGCAACGCTGACTTCCACATTCATGGCTTCCAGTTCTTCGCGACCGATGGAGCCATACTGTTCATGCAGACTGGCGGCTTTATGTTGCGGGCGGAAGTCATTCGGAAAGGCGACGCCTTTGGCGCGGATGGCATCGAGCTTGGCACGGCGTTCCGCGATGATGGAATTTTCATCAACCGGCAATTCGCTGGCAGCAGTTTGATTATTCAGTTCTGACATAAGATTTCTCTCAGATTTCTCTCAGTTGTCCGGGCAGCGTGCCCGCCTGTTTGGTATGTCGGCGCAATGTCCTGCAGACGACATCACGTCGTTGTGATTGCTCGTCTTAATTAAACGCCTTGCTTTAGTGAGGCAGCGATAAATTCATCCAGATCGCCGTCCAGCACTGCTTTGGTATTTCCTGTTTCAAAACCGGTGCGCAGATCTTTGATGCGAGACTGATCGAGCACGTAAGAGCGGATCTGATGACCCCAGCCAACATCGGTTTTGGAATCTTCCAGATTTTGTTTTTCGCTCATGCGTTTGCGCAATTCGAGTTCAAACAATTTCGCTTTCAGCATTTCCCAGGCTTCCGCGCGGTTGCGATGCTGACTGCGATCGTTCTGACATTGAACAACAATGCCTGATGGGCCGTGTGTCAGACGAACAGCGGAATCCGTTTTATTGATGTGCTGACCACCGGCGCCAGAGGCACGATAGGTATCGGTACGCACGTCCGCCGGATTGATGTCGATCTCAAATGAATCGTCAACTTCCGGGTAAACAAACAAGCTTGAAAACGAGGTGTGACGGCCATTATTTGAGTCAAATGGTGACTTGCGCACCAAGCGATGTACGCCTGTTTCGGTGCGCAGGAAGCCGTATGCATAGTCGCCTTCGACTTTCAGGGTCGCTGTCTTGATACCGGCAACATCACCATCGGATTGTTCAAGAATTTCAACCTTGAAGCCTTTGCGTTCGCAATAGCGCAGATACTGACGCAACAGCATCGATGCCCAATCCTGCGCTTCGGTACCGCCGGCGCCGGCCTGGATGTCAATGAAGCAGTTGTTCGGATCCATCGGATTATTGAACATACGGCGGAATTCCATGCCTTCGATCAGGCCGCGCAAATGCTGTGCGTCGGCCTCGATGGATTCCAGTGTATCGTCGTCGTTTTCTTCTTTCGCCATGGCGAGAAGATCGTTTGCATCACGCAGGCCAGATTCGGCTTCGGTCAGCGTGTTGACGACGGCTTCCAGTGATTTTTTTTCTTTGCCCAGATCCTGCGCGCGCTTAGGATCGTTCCAGACGGCGGGATCTTCTAATTCAGCATTAACTTGTTCGAGTTTCTCTGACTTGATATCGAAGTCAAAGATACCTCCGTAGTTCAGCTTCACGGACCGTCAGATCGGCGAGCAGGGAGGACAGACTGTTGAGGCGTTCGGCTTCCATAATTTTAGCTTTTCTTATGCAATCAAACCTTGCATTATACCTTGTAGTGCGCCAAGAATACTGAATTTGCCTGCTTGCCGGTCATTATCTGATGCGCTTGCGCTGTGGTTACCAGACCGAGGTGGTGATCGTTGGTTTTGCCTGACGATGACTTTCAAACCATTTTGTCAGATGCTCTTTAAAACAAGAAGGACAAATATGGTATTGCGTGAGCTTTGATTGTCCGCCGTTCGGAAAAGATTCTTCTTCCTCGAGTGAAATGGTGGTATTGATTTTTTCGTATTCTTTGGTGCCCCAGTTTTCATCCCACAGAGACTCGGCGCCACAAACATCACAGGTGAGTTTGTCAAATACTTCTTCGGTGTGCTCGAGAATCAGAACCGTTTTCATGTGTTTCATATTTCCTCCTTCGGATAGTATTGGAATCGAGGCAGTGGTCAGTTGATTCTACAACAGCTGATTGTGATGAAGTGTCAGAAAAAGAAAAAAGCCGCGATGCAGAAATGCCCGCGGCTTTTGAATTACCTTACTGAGAATTGTACCGGGCTCTTAGCGCCGGCCTGACTTTGCCGGGTTAAGCTTGGGCTTGGCTGACTTGTACGCCAGTGGCGGCCGCGGTGCTGCCGATGAGGTTGCTCTCGGTGTTGTTGCTGCATTGCTGCGTACGACGGGCTTTTTGCCATAAGTATTGATTTTTGGAGCCGCAATGCGACGTCCGTTGGCAACACCGCTTTCGTCCACGGTGACAGGTATGACAGGCTGGCGAGGCGGGATCAAATGACGGGGGCTGTTACCGATCAGGTCGCGCCGCCCCATGCGTATTAACGCCTCATGGATGATTTCCCAGTTTTCCGGCGCATGATAGCGTAGCAGTGCTTTGTGCAGTTTCCGGATTTTTCCTGAACGCGCAGTTTCTACAATTTCCGAATCCGCGGTGACTTTTTTGAGCGGATTTTTGCGCGTATGGTACATGGTCGTTGCCAGTGCCATCGGTGTTGGCATAAACGTCTGCACCTGATCGAGCTTGAAGTCGTTTTTCTTGAGCCAGATCGCGAGATTCAGCATGTCTTCATCGGTAGAGCCAGGATGTGCTGCGATGAAGTAAGGAATCAGATATTGTTCCTTATTCGCTTCGCGCGAATATTTGTCAAACATGTGCTTGAATTCATCATAGCTGCCGATACCGGGCTTCATCATTTTTGATAAAGTATCCGTTTCAGTGTGCTCCGGTGCGATCTTTAATAAACCACCGACGTGATGTGTCACCAGTTCTTTGACATATTCCGGCGAACGGACGGCGAGGTCATAACGCAGACCAGAGCTGATCAGAATTTTCTTCACGCCGGGTATCGCACGAGCCTTGCGATAAATCGAGATCAGTTTGCTGTGATCGGTGCCGAGATTTGTACAAATTGACGGATAGACACAGGAAAGCCGGCGGCAGGATTCTTCGATTTTTTTATCTTTGCAGGCAAGCCGGTACATATTTGCCGTTGGACCGCCGAGATCTGAAATCGTGCCTGTAAAGCCTTTAACTTTGTCGCGGATTTCTTCAATTTCACGAAGAATAGAAGGTTCTGAGCGGCTTTGTATGATGCGGCCTTCGTGTTCGGTGATAGAACAGAAAGTGCAGCCACCGAAACAACCGCGCATGATGTTGACGGAAAAACGTATCATCTCCCAGGCAGGGATACGCGCCTTACCATAAGACGGGTGCGGTGCACGCGCGTAGGCTCGGTCATAGACACCATCCATTTCGTCCATTGCCAGTGGCAGCGGTGGCGGATTCAGCCAGACATCACGGTCCCCGTGGCCTTGCCGAAGCGCTTTGGCATTGCCGGGATTCGCTTCCAGATGAAACACGCGCGATGCATGTGCGTACATCACTGGATCATCTTTGACCTCATCGAACGATGGCAGACGTATTACCGATTTGTGCTGTTTATTCTTTAGCATCAATTGACGTTCTTCGCGGCTCATCATACGAATTGCCTGCTGCTTAACAACATCCGTCTTCACTTCCGTTGTCGCCGCAGTTTGTGCCACATTTGCGTTCGTTGCGCTTTCACCTTCACCAGTCGCGCATTTCGCGCCTTCTTGGGGTGTCATCGCGTACGGATCAGTGTGCGCATCAATTTTTCCCGGTGTATCAATTTTAACTGAGTTGATTTCCACCCATTCTTCATCTGGCAACCAGCCGCGCGGCACCATAAACGCGGTTCCGCGCAAATCGCGAATTTCTTTGATTGGTTCACCTTCTGCCAATCTGTGTGTCAGGTCGATCAGTGCTCTTTCAGCATTACCGAATAACAGTATGTCAGCCTTAGAATCAGGCAAAACAGAGCGCCGCACTTTATCTGACCAGTAATCGTAATGTGCGATCCGGCGCAGACTGGCTTCAATACTGCCGATGACAACGTTGGCATCCGGAAAAGCTTCGCGCGCGCGCTGCGCATACACAACCAGCGCACGGTCCGGACGTTTGCTGCGATCACCATCCGGCGTGTAAGCATCTTCCGAGCGGATTTTTCTGTCGGCAGTGTAGCGATTGACCATAGAATCCATATTGCCGGCAGTGACACCGAAATACAGATTCGGCTTACCAAGAGCGCGGAATGCTTCGGCTGAATGCCAGTCTGGCTGGCTGATGATGCCGACACGAAAACCCTGATGTTCGAGTACGCGACCGATCAAGGCCATGCCAAAGCTTGGATGGTCGATATAGGCATCACCGGTGACAAGGATGACGTCGCAACTGTCCCAGCCAAGTGCATCCATTTCGGCGCGTGACATGGGAAGAAAAGGAGCTGCGTTATCGCCGCCGACTTCAGGTCGGTAGCGAGGACGTGAGAAGAGATTTTTAGGCAAAGGATTCATGGGCGCGATTGTACCGGAAAGCCTTCATCCTTGCCTGGCGTCAGATGAATTTATGCTGAATAATCAAACGCTTGCGTGTCTTAAGCGTTGATTCAGACCCGTAAAAGCTGATCGGTTTCAGTATTTTTATGGCGCGGAACCCATTTCAGCCGCAAACCCGGTAAAGCCGACATCAGCGTTTGCGCCTGTTGACGATAAGCCGATAGTAGTCTGGAGGCCTGTAACTCGCCGGCGAGTACGTCGTTGATCACGACCTGACTGTCTCCGCGCAGCAGTATGGTTTGTGTTTCGGGTTGCATCACTTGTTGGGTCAGCATCGTCAGTGCGGCAATCAGGGCCTGATATTCGGCGTCGCTGCTATCACCATAACCAATCGAGGCGGCATGTTGTGTGACTTTGCCGTCGGGGCTGTGCAGTACGCAGGCGATTTTACAGTTGCCGGGGTTCGGTTTTGCAGAACCGTCAAACCAGGCCAGCCAGTCGGCTTCGCGGGAATTTTTCAGTCCAGAAGTAGGGGGCATATAAAGGAAACTGAGTGTCTAAATAAGGCTGAAGCCTGAAAGGTCGTGTCATCGCTCATTATATTCTGCGGACAGATCATTACGACGCAATTGGTTTATTAAGGCTATCTTACGGCTGTAGTGCAGCGGGTCGGGGTATGATCCCGTCTTCTGAATATTTCAAAGAAGTGCCATACGATGAAACAAGAACTTCTCAGAACGCCGGTTCCTTTTGTCGCCGCATCCGGTTACGCGCAAACCCATGCCTGGGTGCATGCCTTGCAGCAGGCGATGCCAGACGAGCGTATCGTCGCATTTGATGAATTATCCGAGCTCGAAAAACAACTTGTAACGGTAGCGATTGTGGCGAATCCGGATCCTGCAAATTTACAGCAAATGCCGGCGTTGAGGTGGGTACATAGTGTCTGGGCTGGTGTGGAGCGGCTGGTAGCCGACCTTGGTCAGAGTCACTTAAAGATCGTGCGTCTGGTCGATCCGCAGCTGGCGGAGACGATGGCAGAAGCCGTGCTCGCCTGGACTTTGTTCCTGCACAGGAATATGCCGGCTTACGCGCAACAGCAAAAATGCAGTCAGTGGCTGCCACTGGAATATGTGCGGCCGCAATCTAAGACGGTCAGTTTGCTGGGACTGGGCGCACTCGGTGAAGCCGCCGTGAAACGCTTGCTGGCGGCCGGTTTTCAGGTGTGTGGCTGGAGTCGCAGTCAGAAACATATTGCCGGAGTTGATTGTTTTTCGGGCGAATCGGGCTTGTCTGAGATGCTGGCCAGAACCAGTATTCTGGTTTGCCTCTTACCTCTGACGCCGGACACCAAAGGTCTGCTGAATGCGGCGCGGCTGGCACAGTTACCAAAGGGAGCGTCGCTGATCAATTTTGCGCGTGGTGCGATTGTGTCGGACGCCGATTTACAGGCCGCACTTGATTGCCGTCATCTGCAGCATGCGGTGCTCGATGTATTTGAAACGGAACCATTGCCCGCCGCCAGCTGGCATTGGCAGCATCCTCAGGTGACGGTGTTGCCGCATATTTCCGCGCCGACCGATAAGCAAACCGCATCGGCGATTGTTGCCGGTAATATCCGCCGTTATCGTGATGAGGGGCGTTTGCCGGTATTGGTGGACGTCGGTCGGGGATATTAATTTAATCCTGATGAGACACAATTGCCTCATTTCGCGCATCGACAGAGGGAAATGCATTGCGCAAAAATATTGAGATAATGTAAAGTCTTTCTCTTTGTTTTCCGCTGCTTGTTGTCATTGCTGGCGGTTGTTTGATTTTCGTTTGCGTATTTTGTCTCCTAAGCTAGCATGAGTTACCTGTCGCCCGAATTTGCTGTTTGCTTTTTGTTGTTTCTATTACTTTACTGGGCGCTGGCACGTTGGAGTTCCGCACAAAAATTCGCTTTGCTGCTCGCTTCTTACGCCATTTATGCATCGCTGGACTGGCGTTTCAGCGCGACGCTGACGTGTTATACGGTGTCGTTACTATTGCTGTTTGCAGTGGTACGGCGCTGGCCGCAGCATAGAAAAAAACTGACTGTTGCCGGCATTACTGCCTCTGTTCTCAATCTGGCGGTTTTTAAATATTTTGATTTTTTTCGCGAAGGTTTTCAGCTCGCCGCCAGCGCCCTGCAGTCAGACTGGCTGATTCCTGCACTCGATATTATTCTGCCGGTCGGTATTTCGTTTTATACGTTTCAAGCCATTGCTTATATTGTCGCCGTTGGCCACGGTGAGCGTGAACCTGCGAGTCCGCTCGACAGCGCACTGTATCTCGCATTTTTCCCAACACTGATGGCGGGCCCCATCTGTAGGCCGGGCACACTGCTGACGCAGATTGAACAACAATCAGTGCGTCAGATCCGGCAGCCTGACCGTATCTTCTGGTTATTACTTTCCGCATTGATTAAAAAAGTCTGGCTGGCAAGCTGGATTGCGACAACCTGGGTCAATCCTTTGTTTGCGAACCCCGATGCATATCAGGGGATCGAGCTGCTGTTAGGTATGTACGCATTTGCGATTCAGATTTATTTTGATTTCAGCGGTTATTCCGATCTGGTGATTGCAATGGCAATGCTGCTGGGATACCAGTTGAATCAGAATTTTAATTTACCGTATCTGGCGGTTAATCTGCGTGAATTCTGGCGGCGCTGGCATATCTCACTCTCGACCTGGATACGGGATTACGTTTATATCCCGATGGGAGGTAATCGTCACGGCTGGTGGATGACGCAGATGACGATTCTCACTTCCATGCTGATCAGCGGCATATGGCATGGCGCTGCCATTAAATACCTGATCTGGGGGGCATTGCACGGGCTGGGTATGGTTGCACAAAACGTGCTGGAGAAAATCACCGAACGCAAAGCGGACGGCTTTCTCAGTGGTGTGATTACCTTCCATTTCGTCTGCGTCGCCTGGATATTTTTTCGTGCCGATGGCTGGCAGGAAGCACTGAATTATCTGTCCGGCTTTACCCGTCACGATGGTGCTATCGAGCTCAATGTGCTTGGCGGATGTGCCTTGTTATTGCTCTTTTTCTGGGGCTCGTATTACTTTGAACAAGTGCGTGACAGCAGTCTGGGTTTGTTGGAAAAAACGCCTTTGATCCTGAAACCCGTGCTACTCGCGTTTCTGGTATTACTGATCAATTTGCTTGGGCCATCAGGGGTGCCGGCATTTTTATATTATTCCTACTGAGTATTCTGAAGAAGAGTTCGCATGATGGCGAAGGTGAAAACAAAAATAAAAACACAAGCGGGCACACCGCTGAAAGCGAAGAAGGCCGATACCGCTGCGGTACCGACACTGGCGGTGATTGCGCTGACACTGGGTTTATTATTCTGGTTGCGGCAAGATGCGCTCGATACCTACTGGCAGCAGACGCGGCACAGTGAATTAGGACTGAGCCGTATGTCAGATCATGAATTATGGCGCAGCGGAATGGACATCACCCGCATCGTGGCACGAACCTTAGAGCAGCAGATCGATACACTGGCGGAGACGCACGAGCGTCTGATGCTTGCCACGAATGTGCTGTGGCTGGGCAAATCTGCTCTCGTACAAAAGGAAGAGCCGGTTCAACAGGCACAGGCAACAAATGGACTGGCTCTGAAGACACATACTGATGGAATTTCATCCAGGTTATCGACCACCCCAGACGAAGTCAGAAAAGCGGGTAAGAATAGCGATGCGGAACCTGACAGCCTTGCCGGGCTGGGTGCAAAAGAAAGAGAAAAAACGGCGGGGCTGAGCACTGGGGCGTTACAGGGTGCAAAGCCGGATACACAGAATACAGCGCCAGCCCAGGCTGGGACGGAAGAAAATCGCGTTACGCCTTTAAGTCAGTTTGCGTCTCTGGATGAGGAGGGGCGTATTGTACTCAGCCCCAGCGATAAAGTGCTGCTGGTCGGGGACTCCATGATGCAGGGCGTGGCCCCGCACGTTGCGCGGGCGCTGCAAAATGGGAATGTGAAGTCACTGGATCTGAGTCGTCAGAGTACCGGACTGACTTATCCTGGTTATTTTGACTGGCCAACGACGATTAAGAACACAATCAGCAAAGAGCGCATTTCGGTGCTGGTGGTATTTCTTGGTGCGAACGATACCTGGGATATGGTGTTTGGCAACAAATATGAACGCTTCGGCAGCGAGAAATGGCAATCGACCTACGCGTCCAGAGTGGAGAGTATCATCAGATACGCCCATGCTCAGCATATCCGCGTGATCTGGCTGGGTGCGCCGAATATGGGGCGGGAAAATATCAACCGTGGTGTTAAAGTCCTGAACCAGCTGTTTTCTGCGGCGATCAAAGACAGTGCTTCGCGTTATTTATCGACCCGTGAACTATTAAGCGATAATGCCGACACCTATCAGAAATCGATTACGAAAGAGGACGGGAAAACCGTGACTGTCCGCAATGAAGACGGCATCCATTTCACCCGTGCCGGACAGAAAATTCTGAGTGATCTGATTTTGCGTCAATTTGCTCTACCAATCGTGAGTAAGCCTTTGTGATCATCCCTTTTTTATGGCGGCGTCTGGCATCAGCACTATTGCCGCTCTTTCTTTTGTCATCCGTGGCCAGTGCCAGCGTCTTGCATGATTACGGTGATCCGAATGCGGCGCGGCTGTGGCGTCAACTGGCGGCGCTGGAACGCGGCGAAAGTAAGGATGTCATTCACATTCTGCAACTGGGCGATTCTCATACCGGCGGCGATTATTTTACCCAGGCGTATCGCGAGCGTCTGCAGCAGCGTTTCGGCAACGCGGGCATAGGCTGGATCACGCCAGGTTATGTGAAAAACCAGCGTTCTGCGCAGGTCTTGATGAAAATGGCTGGACAGTGGAATACCCGTATCAGCCGTGCGAATCCGGAAAATTTTCCGCTTGGCGGTGTTGCCAGCATGCCGTCCTCAGGTGCTTACATGGAAATTGTACCGAAACAGCCACTGAACGGTATCTATCGCGTCAGCATCTGGTCACGCAAAGTGTCTGATCAAGCCGCAGGCGGCTGGAAACTGGCTTTTCCAGATGGCGATATCCGCGATCTGGCGCCACCAGTTGGCAATGATTGGCAGGTCAGCTATGTGATCGGCAGCGGAGCGGAACTCAATAGTTTATTTCTGCGTTCCGAGGGCAATCCAGCGGAGCTGGGCGGTATTGCGATTGATGCGATTGCGCCCGGAATCAGTGTTGATGCGCTGGGCATCGTCGGGGCGACGCAACGGGTAATCAGCCGCTGGCAACCAGAGGCGGTGCGCGATCAGTTGCGTTGGCGTCGTCCGCAGTTGTTGATTTTGTCGTATGGAACCAACGAAGCGTTTGATAGCAAACCTGACTTTGACGCTTACCGATTGGATTTGCAAACAACCATACGGCAATTACGCAGCGCTGCGCCTGAGGCGGCGATTTTGTTGATCGGTGCGCCGAATTCAGCGAAAAAGATCGGGCCGGGTGAAAGTGCAGGGTGCCGCTATAAATTACCGATGGCATTACGTACCGTACAAACCATACAGCGTGAAACCGCGGTCGCTGAAAAATTATTGTACTGGGATTGGGCGGCGGCGATGGGCAGTGATTGCGCGATACAGCGCTATGCGGAGGCCAACCCGCCACTGGCGCGGCCTGATCTGGTGCATTTTACGGAAGAGGGTTACGCCCGCAGCGGCAGCGCGTTATATGATGCCCTGATGCAGAAATATCAGCAATTCCGCGCTGCCAGATGATCGTATTCAGAGCGTTGCCACAGACATCGCCTGAATCAGCGATTTAGTAAAAACAGGGGAGTATCCGCCGGTTTCGGCTTCATGTCTGCATAAATAAAGGGCACGAAAATATACTCCCCCCAGTATATTTTCTTGTTTTTTGCATTTTTACTTCGGGTGGCAATCAAATGTGTTCCGGCTCAGTCACGCCATTGACCCGTGGCGATTCTGTGTTTTGCTTCACGGATGACTTCTTCATCCGCTTGCGGCTCGGTCTGACAGATCATGTCAAGCTCCAGCACACCGCCTTCTTCCCCGGTCAGTAAATTCCTGATCGTGGCATAAGGGGCGATGATCGCGTTATCCTGAATATCGTGCTCAAAGGTGATCTCGAAATTACCGGTTTTAAACGTTCTCAAGATGGTCTCCTTTCAGGTGCTCAAGCCTGTTGGCGTTAGTGTCAGGATTGCTGTTCCCAGCCGATTTCGATATCGGCGCTGTGCAGATAATAACCTTCACTCTCTATGCCCGCGATGGCAGCGGAAATATCGAGACCGGCAGGTCTGGCCAACCCCAGCGTGTCAAAACCACGTTGTATCAGCCTGACATTGGCATAGTCATGATCTTCCAGATTGAGCAGCTTGACGTCGGTATCCGCGGCGACAGACAGGTGCTTTTTTGGTTGAGTGACGCTTTGATAAATGTCGATTTGCATATGACCTCGCCGAATGATGAACTACTGGAGCCATTCTGAAATACTGCATACCGTCGTTACTGATCTCTTGCAGACTGAAATCATGTCATCTGATCTTCAGTTGGGTAAATTAGCATTTTTGCCGGTGATCTGTGGATTTTTATTACAGTTGTTGATTTTTTCTCACATTGATTTGCCATATCAGTAGCGAAAAATCCGGCGCTGATTGCGCCGCTCTCGCAGAGTCAGCGGTGTCTCGGGGGAATGGCAAGCTGAAGCGAATGGCGTAAAGGTGTACGATTCACCTGTTGCATGATTTTGCTGAGTAGCACCGCAATCAGATTCACTATTTTCGATTGAAGATGAAAACACTCAAAATGAACACCATGATCAGGCTCGCTGCAATCAGCCTTGTCGCTGTTTTAAGTTCTTGTGCAAGCTGGCGCTCGGTGGATGTCGCCGCGTTGCAAACGGAAAGCGAAGTGACGACCAGACTGGGTAATCCGACCGATGTTTATCAGGATGGTGCAACGCATTTGCTCGAGTATATGCATGGCCGCAGAGCGCAGGCGACGCATATGGTCAGGGTTGCTGCTGATGGCAAAGTGATCTCCTATGAGCAAGTCCTGACGGAGCAGAAATTTGCCGAAATCAAACTGGGCGTGTCCGATAAAGCTGCGGTCTTAAAAATTCTGGGGGCGCCGTACGAACATGTGTATTACTCCAGAGTCGGGCTGGAAGCATGGTCATATCCGTACAAGGAGAGCGGCGTCTGGAATTCATTGATGGCGGTTTATTTCGATCAGGATGGCATCGTGCGCAAACTGGAAAACGGCCCGGACCCCGTGTTTGAGCCGCGTGAACACCGGCGTTTCTGAGCGATTGATTCGTCAGAATCAGGAACGCCCGGCGAGCAAACGGCTGAATTCGCTGAATGGTAAAGGATGATTGAGTAAATATCCCTGTACTTCGTCGCATCCGTATTCAGTCAGGAATGCGAGTTGTTCCTGCGTTTCAACGCCTTCGGCAATGACGGTCAGTTGCAGGTTGTGTCCGAGCTGGATGATGGTTTTGACAATAGCCGCACCGTCGCTGCTGGTCAGCATGTCGCGGACAAACGACTGATCAATTTTCAGTTTATCGACGGCCAGCTGCTTCAGGTAAGACAGACTGGAATAACCGGTGCCGAAGTCATCAATTGAGAGTTTGACGCCGAGATTTTTCAGGCCGTGCAGGATTTTTATGGTGGTGCCCACGTCCTGCAATAAGATCGATTCCGTCAGCTCTAGCTCCAGTTGTTGTGGAGGTAAACCCGATTGCGTCAGTGCATTGGCAACCACATCGAGGATTTTGCCGCGTTTAAACTGTAAGGCAGACAGATTGACGGCGACGACCGGTGCATCCGGATAGTCGCGTAACCAGGTAGCGGCCTGACGGCAGGCTTCATTCAGCACCCATTCGCCGATGGGAATAATATGACCACTACGCTCCGCCAGATTGATGAATTTACCCGGTGAAATCAAGCCATCGACCGGATGCTGCCAGCGCAGCAGTGCTTCAGCACCGATGATTTTTCCGCTATGGATATCAGACTGCGGTTGATAGTAAATGCGGAATTCCTGATTGCGTAACGCATGGACCAATCCGCCGGTCAGTCTGATTTGCTCTGTCAGACCGGCATTCATCTCGTGCGAGAAAAAGCAATAGGTATTGCGCCCGGCATCTTTTGCGCTATCGACCGCGGCATGTGTGTTTTTGAGCAGGGTGTCAAAATCTTTGCCGTCCTCAGGGAACAGACCGATACCGATAGAGCAGGAAACATTCAGCACATTGCCGTCGATATCGATGGGATCGACAAAGATATCACTGATCGCATTAGCCACTCCCGCGATACCGATCGCATCGCGTTTGCCAGTCAGAAGAACAACGAATTCGTCCCCGCTCAGTCTGCTGATGGTGGCAGTTTCCGGTATGCACTGACGCAGGCGTTCAACGACCTTGATCAGTACCCGGTCGCCAGTCGCGTAGCCGAGGCTGTCATTAATATGTTTAAAGTGATCCAGATCGAGATACAGCAGCGAAACGATCGTGTTTTCACTGGCGGCGATGATCGCCGCATGTTCAAAGCGGTCTTGCAGTAATGTGCGGTTCGGCAGGTGGGTCAGGGAGTCGAAGTTGGCCAGAAAATCCAGTTTCAACTTGGCTTCTGCATGCGCCGCGCGGGTGCGCAGGTTAATGATGCCAAATGCCAGATCGTTCGCCAGTTCCATCAAGAGCCGGATTTCCTCCGCGTCAAAAGCACTGGCCTCGCTGGAATACAGGGTGAGCGCGCCTATCGTATGCTCGTTATGTATCAGTGGCAGGCCGATACTAGACTGATAACCTCGCTGCATCGCTGCTGAACGCCATGGCTGCATTCTGTCGTCCGTCAATACATTCTGAATTGTCGTCGGCAAACCGTTTCTGATCGCAGAACCGACCGGGCCGCTGCCAAATGCATTGTCGCCCCAGGAAATAGTGATACCGTCGAGATAGCCATTTTCGTAACCAGAGCGTGCTACAGGTTTCACTGTGCGTGCATCGTCATACTCAGCGTATCCAACCCATGCCATCAGATAACCGCCACTCTCGACGCACAAGCGACTGATTTCATTGAGCAATGTATGCTCATCTTCGGCGCGCACGAGCGCCATGTTGCAGTCGCTGAGCAAGCGCAAATCGCGATTGAGTCGTTTTAACGCCAGTTCACTGAGCTTACTGGCTGTGACATCCTGTACCGTGCCGATGAGGCGCAGCAGATGCCCGTCCTCCTGATAAACAGGCTTACCACGTTCGTTAATGTACTTAATCTGTCCGTTTTTCAATAACAGACGCCGGGTTATTTCATACGCGGTCTTGTTTTGAATGACATCGTTATAAGTAGTGCTGAGCAAAGCCCTGTCGTCCGGATGGGTAGCCTCAACAAAGGACGATTCCGAAGGAGTAAAGGTATCGGGGCTGACTTCGAAAATACGGTAGACCTCGTCTGACCAGAAAACCAGCCCTGTATCCCGGCTGATATCCCAGTTTCCTATCTGAGCCAGTTGCTGGGCGATTTTCAGATTGGCTTCACTCTGACTTAATTCTGCCTGCGCCTGCTGATGCTGATCTGTAATCTGTTTGAGCTTATTTTGCATTTCGGCCAGCCGGCTGAGCACAGAGCCGGGAATTCGCTCCTTCACAGACAATGGTTTGCTGAAGTCGCCGGTGCCGATACGTGTGATTTCAGCATGTACCTCACTGACTGCGCCACCCATAATGATTCTGAGTGCACGTGACGTGCGGTACAGCATTAGAAGCAATAACAGAGCCAGACCAATGAATACAATCCGGATGAATAAAGCACGACGCTCTGCACTGCGGACTGCATTATTTGTTCGTGTTGTCATCAGATCATAAAAATGCTCAATCGGCTTCATGATGTCAGCCTTGGCATTCAGGTAAGCGGCGTCGTGCAACATCTGAATCGCTCTCTCTTTCCCGTTCTCTGATTGACGTAAGCGCATCGCCTCGCGCTCGGTTTGTGTCAGCCGGTCTGAAAAAACCTTGGCCTCTGACAGAGTATTCAGTTCCTCGATCGTGAAACCCGCATCACGCATCAGTTCCAGCAGGGGTTTTTTCTGGGGGCTGTCCGGTGTCGGCGATTTCCCGGTTGCAAGCACGAGATCCCAATATATTCCACCGTAATTCACCGGCCGTGGCTTTTTACCATCGCGGATATCGAGTATGTCCTGATAGTACTGTTGCTCCCGCAGATCGCCGGAAGCAACATACAACTGCGCCATGCGCGTCAGGTCATCGGAAGACTGCCGCAACTCATCTGCCAGCATAAATGACATCAGTCGCTGTTCGTTTTCTGCGTCTATTGTTTTCTCTGATATGACAGACAAGGTGAACGTGCAGACCAGAATAACCAGTAAGGACAGGGTGTACCAGATGTGACGTTGAAACGAATAGGAGTTAACAGTGCTTGGCATGGGTGAACGGTAATGTCGGTACGACAAATAAACTCAGGTTCCGATAAAAACAGATGAAAGACTGATTAACGTTATTTAATTAAAGTAGGAATAGTAGTGGAATCAGAAGGGAAAGAAACCAGCAAACCGATATTTTTTTCAGAAAACCTGAGTCGTAATCAATATGGGGGGGGGCGGCTGATATCGGTCACATCGTTACGCTTTGGCTCTGCGGGTGTTTTTTTTTTTTGCGATTGCTCAGTGCAGGGACGCTGCGCTGCTATCAAACTGTGTGCAACTCAGCAAAAGATTGACGACTGAGGGAACCGCGGCAGATAAAAAAATAGCCCGCATCGGCGGGCTTAAATCCAAACCTTGACGGTGTTGGAGGAGACAGGAGTAACTATACTGCACTGCAATAAATACGTAAAATCAAATATTTAGATAATAATTATTCACAAAACATATAACTATCCTAGGCTATCCATTCTCTTTTTCGCGGAACCCCTGTCTGTATTCGTTCGTTCAGGTAATACCTGAAGATAGTCGGTGACGTGTGACCTTCAAAGAAATACTTGATTGCCGATCAGGTTTTCTCTTACTGTATGAGTTTATGTGTCGTAGTTCAGAGCAATATTGGTCTGATTCGTTCAATTTAAGGATTTATCATGCTTGGCGTTACTGATTATGGTTCGTTTGTTGTCGCATTTATTGTCTTACTGATTATTCCCGGACCCGGTAATCTGGCTTTGATCACATCGACCAGTAAGGGCGGCATCAAAGGCGGGCTGGCGGCGACGTTTGGCGTGATATTCGGTGATCAGGTCTTGCTCTGGATGGCTGTTGCCGGTGTAGCTGCGGTATTGCATTCCTATCCGGCCGCTTTTCAGGCGGTGCAGTGGCTTGGAGCGGCATATCTTGTCTGGCTGGGCGGCAAGATGTTGCTGGCAAAACCGGGCGTGGCACCGGTGTTAAATATCAAGCCACATCATTACATGCAGCAGGCGCTGACCATCACTTTGCTGAATCCCAAAGCCATCGTGTTTTATATGGCTTTTTTCCCTTTATTTGTCGATCCTGTACGTCATCAGGGGCTCATCACGTTCGGATTCATGGCAACGACGATTGCCGTTCTGACGTTTATTTACGGCCTGACCGCGGTCTTGCTGACGCATTTTCTGGCGGAGCGCCTGCGTGCTAATCCGACTGTGACCCGTATTCTCGAAAAGCTGGCAGGTTTATCGCTGATCGGTTTTGGCTTGAAACTTGTTTCTTCGCGCTAGATTTTGTCTGTGAATTAAAAAGCCTGCATGTTGCAGGCTTTTTTTTTCGGAAAATATTTGCAGTGCTTACTGGAATTTGTTCCAGCGCAGCATGCGTTCATCTGACGCTTCTTTCAGCAGGTGACGCGCGCTGAGCTTGTCAGGATCGTGGTGTTCTTTCCCGCCTTCCAGTTCCATTGCAAGTGACTGTATCGCCGGTGGAAAATCGCCTTCTGCTGAGCGCTCCAGCCAGGCTCTGGCTTTGACCGGATCTTTGGCAATACCCTCGCCATCCGCGTATGCATTCGACAGCAGAAACATTGCCTGTGCATTCCCCTGATTGCTGGCAACTTGTAACCAGTGCACTGATTTTTGCAGATCCAGCGTCGTGCCTTCGCCGTATTTTGCCATCCGTGCCAGCATGAAGCTTGCCTTGGCATTGTTTTTTGCTGCGGCCGCTTCATACCATTTCCAGGCAAGCTTCAGGTTTTGCGGAAGACCGAGCCTGGCTTTGTAATTAGCTTCAGCAAACGCAAATTGCGCCTCGGTATCGCCCGCCTGAGCCGCTTTTTCCAGCCATTGCGCTGCTTCTGCCTGTTTGTCCGCCTGTACTGCAAGCGCCAGGCCGAGTTCTCTTTGTGCTGTGACTATTCCCTGGTTCGCCCACGCTCTGAGGGTTTTGATAGCATCAGGGTGTTGCGCTTGTATCGCACGCATGCCTGTCGATTCAATTTCAGCAGTCGCGGGATGGGAATTGATGCCGGGTGTGCATGCACCGAGGAAGATGCAGCAGGCGAGGGCAGCGAGGGGGGAAATATTTTTCATGGTGTTCGGATCATTAAAACCTGCTCCTGTTGCCAGGAGCAGGTTAGCGCTTAAATTACAGCTTCATACTTACTGCTCATAACTGCTCATAACTGCTTATATCGCGCAATACTGCCAGGTGCAGATGACCTGGAGATTATTTGCTGAGGTCAATCGTGTATTTGGCGAAACCATTAGCATCGAGCGCGCCTTCAGATTTCACTAGGCTTAAACCTGAATTGCTTGCGATTGCCAGTTTGCCAGGTGCAGAGCGCAAAATGACAGGGCCAGCAGTTGTGGTTTTAACGAAACTCCAGCTTTTCCCTGAACCATTTTTAGCCAGTGTCAGTTTGCCTTGTTTTTTAACATAGTCACTGACGACAGCCTGATTTGCGTCTGGTGATTTAATGATGGTTTTGCTACCGTCAATGCCGGGGACATTACCACCGCCTGCTGCACGATAGTCGTTAGTGGCAACGATGAAATCATCGGTGTCAGCAATAGGCTTACCTGCGTAGGTCAGGTTCACGATACGGCTGCCAACGGCTTTCGTTACGTCAATCTGATAGGTCAGCGCATTGTTTTCGGCATAGAACACATCGTAGTTATAGATCGTTCCATAAGATGGCACCAGATCTTGCTCTGTGGTCAGGACTGGATTAATTTGTGCGAATTGTTTTGCCACGGTTTCCAGCCAGGCTTTCAGATCGGAACCTTTGATCTTGACTGCCTGAATGTTATTGTTGCCGTACAAATACAGGTCGCCCGGGTTACGGACTTGCAGGCCAACTGGTGCAGCGGCTGTTGCTGTCGGTGCGACATCGGTAAAGTCTGTCGCGCCGTTACGACCAGCTTTAAATGGCGCGCTGCAGGAAATCACAGGAATCGTTTTGTAGCTGGCGATCGTCGCGTCAGTCGAATTAGCAATGAAATTCTTGACGTAATCGATTTGTGCCTGATTCACGATTTGAATCGCACTGACGTCGCCGACTAAAGCAAAATAGGCAGACATTTCAAAGTCAGTCGTTGTTCCCAGTGGCTGAGTCGCGTAGGACAATGCCGCTTTATGCTCAGTATCGACCAGTGGTGCGACGGAAGCGTCAGCATCAACGATCGTTGTGCCGTCTTTGTATTTAAAGCCACGTGCTTCGACATTTGTCTGATCTTTTTGCACTACCCATTTACCACCCTGGTATTTTAATACCATCTGAATAATGCCGAGACGACGTCCCCAGCTTTGTGCCATGACGGTAGGAACGCCATTGACCAGTCCTTTGACTGTATCAACCTGACTTGCTGGCAGCGCTGCTAATGAAGCGTCGATCGCAGGGCCGTTGGCTTCTTTGGCTTTCGGGAAGATCAGGTGGGAGTGGCCAACCATTAAGGCATCAATACCGGTATTGGTCAGATGCAGGCTCGCATTTTCCATTTTCGGGCTGTAGGCAGACGCGTCCAGACCGCCGTGAGACAAGGCGACGACGAGGTCTGCGCCCTTGTTGCGCATTTCAGGAATGTATTTGTTCGCTGTTTCGACTGCGCCATTGACCATGACTTTGCCTGCCAGATATTTTTGATCCCAATCCAGAATCTGTGGCGGAACAAAACCCATGATGCCGACGTTCAGTGTGACATTCAGTGGCGAGCCATCCGGTGTCGTGGCAGTGAATTTTTTAGGAATGATGGAGTAAGGATTGAAAATAGGTTTCTGGCTGCTGACGCCGACAACGTTAGCAAGAACGACGGGAAAGTTTGGCGCGCCGCAGTTAACTGGCTTTGTGACGTCACTCATACCGAAATCGGTGTTGGTGATCTGGCTGAGGAAGTTCAGTCCATAGTTGAATTCATGATTACCAACACCAGCGCCGTCATATTTCAGCGCATTCATTACTTTGTGGATCGCCATTGTGCCACTGCAAGGAACCGGAGAGGCAACTGCCTGATAGTCGCCCAGCAAGGTGCCTTGAATCACGTCGCCGTCATCCAGTAACACGGTGTTAGGATTTTCTGCGCGAGCCGAATTGATCAGAGCGGCAGTGCGTTCAAGACCGAGACTGGTATCTGCTTTTAAACCGTAGTAGTCATAACTCAGAATATTCTGATGCAGATCTGTCGTTTCAAGTAAGGCAACTTTCAATACAGTTCCTTCCGGAATGACGCTGACTGTATTTGAACTGGTGCCGCAGGCAGTCAGTGCCAGTGCCGTCAGTGGCGGAAGCCAATAAATTGTTTTCATGTTCTCTTTCTCAATATAGTTATCCAAACGGTTGCCAGCGTTTGCGCAATAGATTGCTTATTTCATTCAAAGATACAAATTTTTATTCTTTGTCTTCATTCCCAAAAAGACCGGGGAATTATCCGTGGTTAATATGTCAATGATATGACAGAGCAACAATTTCTTTTTATTAATTTATGGTTGCTGGCAGAAGTCCGTTCATCATTCACTCGTTTTCTGTTGCGGGGACGTGAGCCCTCGTTTGGAAATATAATTCTGCTCTAGAAACTTAAATTTATTGAAGTATTCTGCTTCATTGTTTTTCTGAGGTAATTCACCTTTCTGTTTTTGACTGATCACATGCCAACTTTCTCAGCATTTCCCATCTCTGCACTGAATCAACATCTTTCAACATTAAAAAAATTTACAGCGATGCTTGTAGCGGTCCCGGCGCTGAGCCTGCTGACTGCCTGTATCAGCACGCAGCCAACTGTTGTGCCGGCGCCGGTCACGGCAACGCCTGCGGTGAAAGTGAATCGCCCTGTCAGAATCGGTCTGGCACTGGGCGGTGGAGCTGCGCGCGGGTTTGCTCACATCGGCGTCATTAAAGCGCTGGAATCGCAGGGAATACAAGCCGATATCGTCGTAGGCACAAGTGCAGGTAGCGTTGTGGGTGCGATGTACGCTGCCGGCAACAATGGATTCGCGTTGCAGAAGATGGCGCTGGAAATGGATGAGGCAACCATCTCTGACTGGTCTTTGCCTTTGTTTGCCAAATCGAGTGGCGTGTTGAAAGGCGATGCTTTGCAAGCGTACGTGAATCGCATGGTGCATCAGACGCCTATCGAAAAGCTCAAGAAACCATTCGGCGCAGTTGCAACTGATCTTTCGACTGGGCAGGCCGTTTTATTCCAGCGGGGAAATACCGGAACGGCTGTGCGTGCGTCGTCTGCAGTGCCGGCAGTGTTTCAACCTGTGCGCATCAATGACCGGCAATATGTCGATGGTGGTTTAGTGGCTCCTGTGCCTGTGCGTTTTGCCAGGGATATGGGTGCAGATCTGGTGATTGCCGTCAATATCTCTCAGCAGCCAGAAGCACAAAACGGCAGTAGCACCATTGATATTTTGCTGCAGACAGTGACGATTATGGGGCAGAGCATCAATCAGTTCGAGTTGAAACAGGCGGATGTCGTGATACGCCCTGAATTGCCCAGTATGAAGGGTAGTGATTTTGCCGGACGTAATCTGGCGATACTGGCGGGTGAACGTGCCGCGATGGCGGCAATGCCAGAACTGAAGCAAAAATTAAGGGCAATGCAGGAGCGATAACTGCAGCCGTATTGAGTGTAAAGATACTCCCGGGGAGTATCTCTTAAAGCCTGGTATTCATGCGGACACCAGGCTTTTTTATTGATAAATAAGGGGGAGTATATGGAAGCGACTGTTTCTGCGATTATTGCTTGGCGTCGTTTTCATTAATGCGACGGGCACCGTTGAAACGATTTTTCCAGTAGGCAATATCCATACTCTCAATCCGTACCTGACCGCCGGCAGAAGGAGAGTGAATAAATTTATTATCCCCGAGATAAATGCCAACGTGGGAAAAGCCGCGACGCAATGTGTTATAGAACACCAGATCGCCTGGCTGAAGATCTTTCTGATCAATATTTTCGCCAACACGGCTGATTTCAGCTGCGGTACGGGGTAGATTGGTGCCTAAAGCATCTTTAAACACGAGGCGTACGAAACCGCTGCAATCGAGACCGTTTTCAGGTGTACTGCCGCCACGTTTGTAGCGTATGCCCATGAAGTCCATGGCTTTCATGGTCAGATCGGAGGCGCGCTGTTTGATTTCTTGTAGTTTGCTGAACGCAGTGGATGATTCAGGGAGGGGATTATCGCTTGCCTGAGCCTGATGGCAGACGGATAACTGCAACGCCGCTGCAACGAGCACTAATGTGGCATTTCTTTTTAATTTGGAAACGTTTATTAGCATCTTGGCACTTGTTGAAGAAAACGGATCAACTTTAAGCGAAGTCTTCAATAATGTAAACCTTTAGGGCTTGATTTCATTGCTTGTCCATTTTCCGGCTGAAAAATTGAAAAACACTTTTTACTCCGGTGAAATTTGGCATCGCGTACAATCGCCGCTCTACTTAACACGGAGCTGACTATGCAAACCAAACCTATTCTGACGCTGGATGATGTAAAAAAAATCGCGGCAGCAGCGGAGGCAGAAGCCAAAGCAAATAATTGGGCAGTGGTGATCGCCATTGTTGACGACGGTGGACATCTGATGTGGTTGCAGCGACTGGACGGTGTTGCACCTGTTTCCGCTCATATCGCTCCTGCCAAGGCGATGACGGCGGCTATGGGTAAGCGTGAATCAAAGATTTATGAAGACCTGATTAATAACGGACGTTATTCTTTCCTCAGCGCACCTTTGATTGAGGGTATGCTGGAAGGCGGTGTGCCGATTTTCGTTGACGGGTATTGTGTTGGTGCGGTTGGTGTTTCCGGTGTGAAATCACAGGAAGATGCACAAATTGCCAAAGCAGGGATCGCCGCCCTGGGTTTATAAGCGCCTGGCTTCCCGTGTTTTTATTCATGGATGGGCGAGAGACTGAGATAAAACACGGGGTTTTCGTGGGTTTAAGATTTGCCTGAGGGGTGGTTTTAGGCTATAATTCGAGGGTTTAACTAATTCGAAATCTCGCCGTAGCGCCTACCCAAATTCTCAACGCTCCATTCTTATTGACAGGCCGCTCGTATATTGTCCGGCCTGAGATAACGCAACTTGGGGCGTCGCAGCGGCGGTAACAATACAGGAGTTGCCCTTGCTGCCCATTCCGCAGTCCCTTCTTCGTTCCGGTCAGGACACCGCTATACTTGCTCTTGCCGATGGAACCATTTTCACTGGATATTCTATTGGCGCTGCCGGTCATACTCTTGGTGAAGTCGTTTTTAACACTTCCATGACTGGCTACCAGGAAATTCTGACTGATCCCAGTTATAGTTCTCAAATTGTCACCCTGACTTATCCGCATATTGGCAATACCGGTGTTAATTCTGAAGACGTTGAATCCGACAAAATCCACGCCGCTGGTCTGATTATCAAAGATTTACCGCAACTGGTTTCCAACTTCCGCTCTGAACAATCCCTCTCTGCTTACCTCCAGTCCCAAAACATTGTCGCTATTGCCGGTATTGATACCCGTAAGCTGACACGTATCTTGCGTGAAAATGGTGCGCAGGGTGGTGCGATTCTGGTTGGAGCAGATGCTGAAAAAGCGATCGCGCTGGCGAAATCGTTCCCAGGTCTGTCAGGCATGGATCTGGCGAAAGTCGTTTCTGCCAAACAGGCATATGAATGGACTGAAGCAGAGTGGGTGCTGGGTCAGGGTTATGATCAGTTGAAGGATCCAAAGTTCCACGTGGTTGCTTTCGACTTCGGCGTCAAGCGCAATATCCTGCGCATGCTGGCGGAACGCGGTTGCAAGGTTACGGTACTGCCCGCGCAATCCAGTGCTGCCGACGTGCTGGCGCTGAATCCTGATGGTGTGTTTTTGTCGAATGGGCCTGGTGATCCTGAGCCTTGTGACTACGCGATTGCTGCAGCAAAAGAATTGATAGAAAAAGGTATTCCTACCTTTGGCATCTGTCTTGGTCATCAGATCATGGCACTCGCGTCCGGTGCGAAAACACTGAAAATGAAATTCGGTCATCACGGCGCTAATCATCCGGTGCAGGATCTGGATACGAAACAGGTATTGATCACATCACAGAATCATGGTTTTGCGGTCGATGCGGCTTCGTTGCCAGCAAATTGCCGCGTCACGCACGTGTCTTTGTTTGATGGTTCGCTGCAAGGCTTTGCGCGCACTGACAAACCAGCCTTCTGCTTCCAGGGGCATCCTGAAGCATCTCCAGGTCCGCATGATATCGCCTACCTGTTTGATCGCTTTATCACATTGATGACCACGGCAAAGACAGGAGAATAATAAAAATGCCAAAACGTAACGACATAAAAAGTATTTTAATTATCGGTGCTGGCCCTATCATTATCGGACAGGCTTGCGAATTTGATTACTCGGGCGCACAGGCTTGCAAGGCTTTGCGCGAAGAGGGTTATAAAGTCATTCTGGTGAACAGTAATCCTGCCACCATCATGACGGATCCGGAAATGGCCGATGTGACTTACATCGAACCTATTACCTGGCAAGTGGTTGAGCGCATCATCGCTAAAGAAAAACCGGATGCGATCCTGCCGACCATGGGTGGTCAGACCGCACTGAATTGCGCGCTGGATTTATGGCGTAATGGCGTGCTCGACAAGTATAAAGTCGAACTGATCGGCGCAACTCCCGAGGCGATCGATAAAGCCGAAGACCGTTTGAAATTCAAAAATGCGATGACCAAAATTGGTCTGGGTTCTGCACGTTCCGGCGTCGCACACTCTATGGATGAAGCGTGGGCCGTGCAGAAAGATGTCGGCTTTCCAGTCATTATCCGTCCATCATTCACCATGGGCGGTACAGGCGGTGGTATTGCATACAACCCTGAGGAATTCGAAACCATCTGCAAACGCGGTCTGGAAGCGTCACCCACCAATGAGCTGCTGATTGAGGAGTCGCTGATAGGCTGGAAAGAGTATGAGATGGAAGTCGTGCGCGACAAGGCCGACAATTGCATCATCGTTTGTTCGATCGAAAATCTGGACCCTATGGGTGTGCATACCGGCGACTCTATTACGGTGGCGCCAGCACAGACGTTGACCGATAAAGAATACCAGATCATGCGTAATGCCTCGTTGGCAGTGTTGCGTGAAATCGGTGTGGATACCGGGGGGTCTAATGTGCAGTTCTCGGTCAATCCTAAAGATGGTCGTATGATCGTTATTGAGATGAATCCGCGTGTGTCGCGTTCATCTGCGCTCGCATCCAAGGCAACTGGTTTCCCTATCGCGAAAATCGCCGCCAAACTGGCGGTTGGTTTTACGCTCGATGAATTGCGCAATGAAATTACTGGCGGCGCTACTCCTGCTTCTTTCGAGCCTTCGATTGATTACGTCGTCACCAAGATTCCACGTTTCGCATTTGAAAAATTCCCGCAGGCAGATAATCGCCTGACAACACAGATGAAATCCGTCGGCGAAGTGATGGCGATCGGTCGCACCTTCCAGGAATCGTTCCAGAAAGCCCTGCGTGGACTTGAGGTTGGCGTCGATGGCATGAATGAAAAAACCCAGGATCGTGAGACTCTTGAGAAAGAGCTGGGTGAGCCGGGTCCGGATCGTATCTGGTATGTTGGCGACGCTTTTGCGCAGGGTTTTACTTTGGAAGAAGTGCATCAGCTGACGCATATCGATCCGTGGTTCCTCGTGCAGATCAAGGATATCGTGGATATTGAGTTGTGGCTCGATGAGCAGTCGCTCGACAGCGTGGATAAAGCGCTGATGCTGCAACTGAAGCAAAAAGGTTTCTCTGATCGTCGTCTGGCAAAATTGCTGAAAACAACCGATACTGCGATTCGTGAAAAACGCCGTGCTCTGGGTGTGCGTCCAGTGTATAAGCGCGTTGATACTTGCGCCGGTGAGTTCGCCACGAATACAGCTTACATGTATTCGACGTATGAAGAAGAGTGCGAATCCAATCCGACTGATAAGAAGAAAATCATGGTGCTGGGCGGTGGCCCTAACCGTATCGGTCAGGGGATTGAATTCGATTATTGCTGCGTTCACGCTGCATTTGCGATGCGCGAGGATGGCTATGAAACCATCATGGTTAACTGCAACCCTGAAACCGTTTCAACAGATTACGACACATCAGATCGTTTGTATTTCGAGCCGCTGACGCTGGAAGATGTTTTGGAAATCGTCGACAAAGAAAATCCAGTTGGTGTGATTGTGCAATATGGTGGTCAGACACCTTTGAAGCTGGCACTTGATCTTGAGGCTAATGGTGTGCCTATCGTCGGCACTTCGCCTGACATGATTGATGCTGCTGAAGACCGCGAACGTTTCCAGAAAATGCTGCAGGAATTGGGCTTGCGCCAGCCGCCGAATCGTACCGCACGTACTGAAGCGGAAGCGCTCGCGCTGGCGCAGGAGATTGGCTATCCGCTGGTGGTGCGTCCGTCGTATGTCTTGGGTGGTCGCGCGATGGAAATTGTGCATGAACAACGTGATCTTGAGCGTTACATGCGCGAAGCCGTCAAGGTGTCGCATGATTCGCCAGTCTTGCTGGATCGCTTCCTGAACGATGCTATCGAGGTGGACGTTGATTGCTTATCTGATGGACAGCGCACTTTCATCGGTGGAGTGATGGAGCATATTGAGCAGGCGGGTGTGCACTCCGGAGACTCGGCATGTTCATTGCCACCATATTCGTTGTCTCAGGAAACGATCGCTGAACTCAAGCGCCAGACTGCGCTGATGGCCAAGGGCTTGAATGTGGTCGGTTTGATGAATGTGCAGTTTGCGATACAAAAACAAGACGGCAAGGATGTTGTTTTCGTTCTTGAGGTGAATCCACGTGCGTCCCGCACTGTGCCCTACGTATCTAAATCAACAGGCTTACAACTGGCGAAAATCGCTGCACGTTGCATGGTTGGTCAGTCTCTGGATTCACAGGGCATTGGCGCTGAAGTTGTGCCGCCATACTTCAGCGTTAAAGAAGCAGTGTTCCCGTTTGTGAAGTTCCCTGGAGTCGATACGATTCTTGGTCCGGAAATGAAATCAACCGGCGAGGTTATGGGTGTTGGTAAAACCTTCGGTGAAGCTTTTGTAAAGTCACAATTGGGGGCTGGCGTTAAATTGCCAACATCTGGTAAGGTTTTCCTCAGTGTAAAAAACAGTGATAAGCCGCGCGCAGTAAAAGTAGCGAAAGACCTGGTTGAGCTTGGTTTTTCTGTTGTCGCCACACGTGGTACAGCTGCTGCGATTGCTGCTGAAGGAGTTGCAGTTTCCACTGTCAATAAAGTCGTTGAAGGGCGGCCACATGTTGTTGATATGATCAAAAACAATGAGATTGCGATGGTCATCAACACGGTTGAGGAAAAACGTAACGCGATCACTGACTCACGTGCGATCCGTACCTCAGCACTGATCGCGCGCGCGACAACATTCACAACGATTGCCGGCGCAGAAGCGGCAGTCGAAGGGATGCGTCATTTGAATGAATTGCATGTTTATGATTTACAAGGTTTGCATAAGACCTTAAACTGATAAAAATCACAGTATTGGTAAATCGCATTTCCAATACTGCATCTTCGATACAGAGGTCACAAAAGACATTGCTTAAGCTGATGTCGGATGTGACCTCTGTATTTTTACTTTTAAAAGTGTGAACGATATGAGTACAGTACCTATTACCAAATTCGGTGCAGAGTTGTTGAAGCAAGAATTGCACAACCTGAAAACAAAAGAGCGCCCAAACGTGATCAATGCAATTGCGGAAGCGCGCGCGCAAGGCGACTTGTCTGAAAATGCCGAATACGATGCTGCCAAAGAACGTCAGGCTTTTATTGAGGGCCGGATTGCTGAATTAGAAGGTAAGCTGGGATCGGCGCAAATTATTGATCCATCGACTTTGGATGCCGAGGGGCGCGTCGTATTCGGTGCGACCGTGCATCTGGAAGACCTGGAAACTGAACAAAAAGTTAGTTATCAGATCGTCGGGGAAGATGAAGCCGATATTAAATTAAGCAAAGTATCAATCACATCACCGATAGCTCGCGCCTTGATTGGTAAGTATTCGGGAGATGTCGTTGGAGTGCAGGCACCGGCCGGGGTGCGTGAGTATGAAATTTTAGAGGTCAGTTATATCTGACAACCTTTATCCGGTCGCATGTGCGACCGGATGCAGCGCTCGGGGTAGTGACTACCCCGGATTATTATTTAGCTAAGGCAGATTTTTTTACGCTGGTCTGACGGGGTTTGGCGCGCTTGACATTGCCGCCCTGGGTGACACGTTCATTACCTTTGACCATTACTTTGGAAACAGTTGGTTTTTTTGTGCCGCTGGGACTTGGTTTGACAATAGTGACTTCACGCAGACCTTTACCTTTCTTAACCAGCTTGGTCTCTTTGATGCCTTCTAATTTCGGGCGGTAAATAACCAGCAACTTCCCAATATGTTGGATCGGAGCAGCATTCAATTCTGCGCAAATCGTGTCGTACATTGCGCTACGGGCTTCGCGGTCATCTCCGAAAACGCGTACTTTGATTAAGCCGTGTGCATTCAGTCCTGCATCAATTTCTTTCAGAACTGCTGACGACAGTCCGGCGTCGCCGATGAGGACAATAGGTTTTAGTCCGTGAGCTTCGGATCGGAGTTCGCTTCTTTCGGCGGGTGTAAGTTTTAACATAAATTTTCCTTGTGCATTTTATTTTTGGTGCACGATAAATACATCGCCTGGCACAGCCAGGTTAAACACAGTTTCTTTTAAAAGCAGTATTTTACGCGAATGGCAAAGAATAAATTCAATCAAAATTGGGTTCACGATCATATTAATGATCCTTATGTGAAACTTGCACAAAAAGAGGGCTATCGTGCGCGTGCCGTTTATAAGCTGAAAGAAATTGACGAAGCTGAAAAACTGATTCGTTCTGGGCAGGTTGTCGTTGATTTGGGGGCGACACCGGGAAGTTGGTCGCAATATGTTAGAAACAAACTTGCCGGAAGAGAGGGAGGCGGAATCAATGGCGAGATCTTTGCACTCGATCTACTACCAATGGAGCCTATCGCTGATGTTCAGTTCATACAAGGCGACTTCCGCGAGGACGAGGTGCTGGATAAGTTAGAGAGCAGACTGGTCGGCAGAAAAGTGGATCTTGTTTTATCTGACATGGCACCAAATTTGTCTGGTAACTCTACGGTCGATGCTGCCAGAGTTGAGTACATTATCGAATTGGCGATTGCTTTTTCCAAGGCACATCTGAAACCCGGCGGTTCTTTGCTGGTCAAGTGCTTTCATGGACCCAGTTACAATAATATAGTGAATATGTTCAAGGATGAGTTTAAGGTTGTCATGAACAAAAAGCCTAAGGCGAGCAAAGATAAATCATCGGAGATTTTTTTGTTGGGAAAAGGTCTGAAGCATCCTGAATGAGTATTTTCCTCTTGATAATCCTCAATATCGTCAGCATATGCTTGCTAGCAAGGTCTACCTATTGGGGGTAGAATGACTGATTACAGTGTCAAATGGCGTTTATTGCGTCCAAGGAGTTCTCGTGAATAATATGTTTTCAAAAGCAGCTATATGGGTCGTCGTCGCCTTGGTGCTTTTCACGCTTTTCAAGCAGTTTGAGGGGAAAAGTATCGGTGCTGGCATGGCTTCTGTGCCTTATTCCGAGTTTTTGGAAGAGGTCAAAGCAAAGCATATTAAAGAGGCTACGATTGATGATGCCAACCGCACAGTGACAGCGATTACGAACGACGGTAAGAAAATTAAATCGCAATTGACGATTTTTGATCGCGGTCTGATTGGTGATCTGGTTAATAATGGTATTAAATTTGACAATAAACCACCAGAAGAACCATCTTTCCTCTCGCAAGTATTTATCTCCTGGTTCCCTATGTTGTTGCTGATCGGCGTATGGATTTTCTTCATGCGTCAGATGCAGGGCGGTGGTAAAGGTGGTGCGTTTTCCTTCGGCAAATCTAAAGCCCGTATGCTGGACGACACAAATAACAACGTCACTTTCAGCGATGTCGCTGGTTGCGATGAAGCAAAAGAGGAAGTTACTGAAGTTGTTGATTTCCTGCGCGATCCTACAAAATTCCAGAAGTTGGGTGGACGTATTCCGCGCGGTATCCTGATGGTCGGACCTCCAGGTACGGGTAAAACTTTGCTGGCCCGCGCGATTGCAGGCGAAGCGAAAGTGCCATTTTTCACGATTTCCGGCTCTGATTTCGTCGAAATGTTTGTGGGTGTCGGCGCTTCCCGCGTTCGCGACATGTTTGAGAATGCTAAAAAACACGCGCCTTGCATCATCTTTATTGATGAGATTGACGCTGTTGGACGCCATCGCGGTGCAGGTATGGGAGGTGGTAATGACGAGCGTGAACAGACACTGAACCAGATGCTGGTTGAGATGGATGGTTTTGAGGCTAATTCCGGTGTCATCGTTATTGCTGCGACCAACCGCGCTGACGTTCTCGATAAGGCGTTACTCCGCCCAGGTCGTTTTGATCGTCAGGTTTCCGTTGGTCTACCGGATATTCGTGGTCGCGAACAAATCCTGAATGTTCATATGCGCAAGGTACCTATCGGTAGTGATGTGAAGGCAGATATTCTTGCACGCGGTACACCAGGTATGTCTGGTGCAGATCTCGCAAATCTGGTCAATGAAGCTGCTTTGTTTGCTGCTCGTCGTAATAAGCGTCTGGTCGAAATGATCGATTTTGAGGATGCAAAAGATAAAATTTTCATGGGGCCAGAGCGTAAGTCTATGGTGATGCGTGAAGATGAACGTAGGAATACTGCTTATCACGAGTCCGGACATGCGGTTGTAGCGAAGCTCATGCCTAAAGCTGACCCTGTTCATAAAGTGACGATCATGCCGCGCGGATTTGCGCTGGGGTTAACCTGGCAATTACCCGAACATGATCAGATCAGTGGCTATAAAGATAAGATGTTGGAAGAGATTTCCATCTTATTTGGTGGTCGTATTGCTGAAGAGATTTTCGTTGGTCAGATGTCTACTGGCGCCTCTAATGATTTTGCACGCGCTACTAAACTCGCACGTTCGATGGTTACCCGTTTTGGTATGTCAGACAGTATGGGTGTTATGGTTTATGAAGATAGCCAGCAAGAGGGTTATTTCGGTGGATCGTCGAAAACGATTTCTGAGGTAACGCAGCAAAAAGTAGATGCTGAAATCCGTTCTATTCTTGATACGCAGTACGCACTTGCGCGTAAGTTGTTAGAAGAAAACAGAGAAAAAGTCGAAATGATGACTAAGGCATTGCTGGACTGGGAAACGATTGATGCTGATCAGGTCAACGACATCATGAATGGTCTTGAGCCTCGTCCGCCTAAGGTTGGTCAATCTGCAGGCCGTTCGTCTTCAGATAATAATTCCGGTGGGGTCTCCCCAAATGCGGCAGCACCTGCCTGATAGTTTAAATTTTTAATGGTATCGGATAAAAAGGTGAGGAGAAATCCTCGCCTTTATTTTTATGACTAATTTTTTTCAATGTGGCCGTTATCGGTTTTCTTTTCAAGGCAATCTGGTCAAACCGCTGGTGATGGGGATATTAAACATTACACCGGACTCTTTTTCCGATGGTGGGCGTTACTTATCTCTCGACAGTGCGCTCTCACGGGCGGAGCAGATGATCAATGATGGCGTCGATATTATTGACATTGGAGGGGAGTCAACCCGGCCAGGTTCACTTCCCTTGTCTTTGGATGAGGAGTTAAGCCGAGTGATGCCTGCGATTTTTGCATTGCGCGACTGTGGCAAACCTTTATCTATTGATACTTACAAGCCCGAAGTTATGCGAGAAGCTTTGCTTGCCGGTGCTGATATGATTAATGACATTCAAGGTTTTAATTCACCTGAGGCCATCAACGCTGTTGCAGGTACGGATGCGGGGTTATGCGTGATGCATATGCAGAATCTGCCGGCGAATATGCAAAGGGATCCCGATTATCGAAATGTTGTCACTGACGTTGAAGATTTTTTGCAATATCGAATTGATGCTTTGTTGAGTGCCGGAATACAGCCAGAAAATATTTGTATTGATCCTGGTTTTGGGTTTGGTAAAACGCTGGAACATAACAGAACCTTGTTCCGGAATATCGACGACATGCAGAATCGCCTGGGCTTCCCCATGCTGGTCGGCATATCACGTAAAACCGTGATCGGAGAAATTACCGGAAAACCTGTGGAGCGTCGTCTGGCGGGTAGTCTCGCTGCTGCAATCGCTGCGGCAGATCGTGGCGCCAAAATTGTCCGGGTTCACGATGTTCAGGAAACCGTCGACGCTTTCAAAGTATGGCAGGCACTGGCTGATTAAATTTGCAAAGAATGAAACTTATCCAGAATTTTGAAAATTTTCATGATTCTGACGTGCTAGTCGATGCCGACTTTACAATTATGCTTTGTCCAGATAAAGTTGTGTAAATATTAAAATTAAAATGAATAAAATGACTAGAAAATTTTTTGGCACAGACGGAATTCGCGGCAAAGTCGGTGTCGCGCCAATTACACCTGATTTTGTCATGCGTCTTGGTTATGCCGCAGGTAAGGTGCTTGCGCAAAGTGATTCCGAGTTGCGACCTACCGTGCTGATTGGTAAAGATACGCGCATTTCCGGCTATATGCTGGAAGCCTCTCTTGAAGCTGGTTTCTCCGCAGCAGGTGTGGATGTCATGCTATGCGGTCCTATGCCGACGCCAGCCATCGCTTATCTGACGAGAGCTTTGCGCTTGTCGGCCGGGGTTGTTATCTCAGCTTCGCACAATCCTTTTGATGATAATGGCATTAAATTTTTCTCTGCAGAGGGAAATAAATTACCAGATGAAGTTGAATTGGCGATTGAAGCTGAGCTTGAAAGGCCGATGCAATGTGTTAGTTCTGAGTATCTTGGTAAGGCAAGACGCTTACGCGACGCAAATGGGCGTTATATCGAGTTTTGTAAAAGCACGTTTCCTCCGGAACTTGATTTGCGTGGATTAAAGATAGTGGTGGATTGCGCGCATGGAGCAGCGTACGACATTGCGCCGCATGTGTTCCATGAGTTGGGTGCGGAGGTTATTGCAATAGGTAATGCGCCCAATGGTCTGAATATCAACGATAAGGTCGGAGCGACTGCTCCCGAAGCGTTAGCTGTTGCAGTCAGGGCGAATCATGCCGACCTGGGTATTGCGCTGGATGGAGATGCGGATCGTCTGGTGATGGTCGATAGACACGGCGTAATTTACGATGGTGACCAGTTATTATATTTAATGGTTCAGGACCGGCTTGCACTTGGACCTGTCGCCGGAGCGGTAGGTACATTGATGACGAATATGGCTGTAGAGATTGCTTTCAAGGAGCTGGGTGTCGGGTTCGCCAGAGCAAAGGTCGGTGATCGCTACGTACTTGAACAAATGCGTGAACGCGGCTGGATACTTGGTGGTGAAGGATCTGGACATCTTTTGTGCCTAGATAAGCACTCAACTGGTGATGGTATCGTCTCGGCATTACAGGTTTTATCTGCATTGCGCCGCACAGGGAAAAATCTGGATCAGTGTTTTGATAAACTGAAGTTATTTCCGCAAGTCTTGTTGAACGTCCGTGTGCATCCCGGATTTGAGTGGCAAAAGAACGTGGCACTGGTTCAGGAAAAATCAAAAGTTGAAGCTGAGCTGGCAGGGCGCGGACGCGTGTTGATCCGGGCATCCGGCACCGAGCCTGTGATACGGGTCATGGTCGAGGCTGATGATAATGAATTAGCCTCGGCATGCGCACACCGACTGATTGCTTGCATTGATAAAATCTGAATGAATTTTGATTTTAGTTGTGCAGTCATTCTTGAAACTCTGGCTGATACCATGTAGTATTCAGCCTTCAGTTTTTATGTCTTCTGATGAAGACTTCAGCAAGGCTGTCCATAGCTCAGTTGGATAGAGCACGAGCCTTCTAAGCTCGGGGTCGCAGGTTCGATTCCTGCTGGGCAGGCCACCTTCCGGCACCGTAAAAAAATCCTTAATTCGTCGCCGGTATATTTATCTTGGCTTATGTTCGGTAGCAATTCAGCTGCCACAAATCCCTTCCGGAAGCTGTTCAGGACATTAGTCCACTACCTTTGAATAGCATACTTACTGCGACTAACAGCACCAGCCATGCGAATAAGAGTTGTATTGTTGCCTGATTTAATCGTCTGCTGATTTGCATTCCGCCCAATAAGCCAAGTGTGCTGCCTATCGTGAATGGCAGTGCGACTGACCACAAAAGACTGCCATGAAGTGCAGCTGAAGATACGCCACTGATAGAAACGAGCGTGATCACAGCCAAAGAGGTTGCCTGGATGCTGCGTATATCGAGATGAGAATGCCTTACCAGTGAAGGTATGATGATAAAGCCGCCACCGACCCCGACTAAACCACTTAAATATCCAGAAATAAAGCCCGTACCCGCGATCGCTCGCGCGCAACGCATTGTCCAGTGAAGACGATGATTTTCTGTATTCAAGCTGCAGGCGACGTCTTCTTCATTGCGTGAAATTTTTTTACTGCGAAATGATCGGAAAGAGATCAGTAATAAAATACACGCGAAGAGAAGCAACAGTGGTTGATTGGGGATGTGCTGTGCTGAGAAAACGCCGATCGGAGCAGCCAGCATCCCGGCAATGCCCATTAATATCGCGGCACGGTAACGCACTATACCTTTACGCAAGCCACTGATGCTACCTAGCGCAGCGGCAAAACCGACGGCCATCAGACCTACCGGTGCTGCTTGTTGTACTGATAAATGTAAGCCATACACAAGTAACGGTATGGAAAGCATGCCACCACCAGCGCCTGTCAGCGCGAGTACAAGGCCGACGATACTACCCAAAATAACTGTGACGAAACTTAGGTCCATAGTTGCTGTTGTTCTTCACAATGCATTGATTGGTAATTTCATATAACTGATGCCGTTACTTTCTGCTGGCGGTAATTGTCCTGCTCGTATGTTTATTTGTACGGATGGCAAAATCAGATTAGGCATAGACAGTGTTTTATCGCGAGCTTCACGCATACTGATAAACGCGGACTGTGAGACGCCGTCGTGAACGTGGACATTATGTTTACGCTCCGCTTCTACCGTGGTTATCCACATTGGTGAGCGGCTGTCTGGCGGATAGTCATGACAAAGATGCAGGCGGGTGTCTGCAGGTAGTTGAAAAAGCCGTTGTATAGACTGATAAAGTGTTGCGGCATCTCCCCCCGGAAAATCGCAACGCGCGGTACCGTAATCTGGCATAAACAACGTGTCGCCAACAAAGGCATCTTTACCGGTCAGATAGGTGACGCAAGCTGGTGTGTGACCGGGTGTATGTATAACCCGCACCTTTAATTCACCGATCAGGAATTCATCTCCATCATTAAACAGATGATCAAATTCTTCTCCCCGGGTACTGATGTCCTCAGCGTTGAAAATTTTTTTGAATACTTTCTGGACATCGCAAATATGAGCGCCGATGCCGATTTTTCCTCCGAGTTTCTTTTTGAGATAAGGTGCAGCTGACAAATGATCGGCATGCGCATGAGTCTCCAGTAACCAGTCTACGGTCAGTCCTGCTGCCTCCACATACTGAATTAACTTATCCGCACTGCTGGTGGAGGTTCTTCCTGATTTCGCGTCGAAGTCCAGTACGCTGTCGATGACTGCTGCTTTTTTTGTTGATGGGTCGGTGACGATGTGCGTGACCGTATTTGTCGCTTCATCAAAAAAGGAATGAATGATCGCTTCGTTCATATTATTCTTTAACTGCAAATGTTTACTCAAACGCTGGAAGCGCAAGGGTTACGATGTTGTTACCGTTCTGTACCCATGCGTCGAAGCCGCCTGCGATCGATTTCACTTTTAAGTAACCCATCTCATGCAAAGTATTTGCTGCCAGTGCTGCGCGGCCACTGGTTTTGCAATAGACCACGATATCCAGATTACGCGCGGATAGTTCAGGACTGCCGCTCATTTTGAATTCCAGCAGTCCACGCGGGATATTGACCGCGCCTTGTAAATGACCAGCTGCATATTCATCCGGCTCACGGAGGTCAATCAGAATATCGGCTTGCTGTATTGCCTGTTCAGCCTCGGTAACTGAAATTTCCTGTATGCGGGATTTTGCAGCGGTAACGAGATCATGTGCTGTTTTCATATACTCTTTCAATCCAGAATAACTAAGGGTATTTTTTATACAGGCCATCGCAAGATGATCATGTACATCACCAAGTTCTGCCGCAAGACCTGGTGATGGATGATTGATGCTCTGCAATGGCCTGATATTGCTAATTACCGTGATTACTTTGTTTTGCAGGTATTGATACCGAATGGTAAATACGCAGGGCAAATGCGGAAAATACCTGTGAACAATGGAACAACACCCAGCCATCCCCATGCACCGATATATCCGGTGAAATGCGCTGCTAATAAAAGCAAACCAACCAGAATTCTGATTACACGGTCTGTGGATCCTACATTGACTTTCAGCATGATTTACTCCTTATTTGTTTTTTGAAAATATTAGAAATGCTATAGAATTATTTTAACTATCGCGAACTCAAAAAAATAATTTGTCGCTGTGTATTGATCCTGCGTAAAGCGCCCAGGTCAATTTAACCGGTCTGACAATGCGGCGACCTGTTCCGTCAGTTGGCGGGTAAGGCAATTGCATACTAAATCACATAGCTCGTAGATGGAAGGATCTGCGATCTTGTAATACACGGAAGTTTTACGGCTTTCTCTTGCAATAATTCCATGATTTGCTAAGTTTGAAAGATGGCGGGATACGTTTGCCTGAGAGCAAGAGCATAGCACTGCCAGTTCTCCGACACTTTGCTCACGTACTCTTAAAGCGTTCAGTATCCTTAACCTGGTTGGTTCGGCAAGTACTGCGAAGTACTGAGCAATTTGCATCAATGCCTGATCCGGCAATCCATTCAGCTGTGAACATATTTTTTCGTTATCGCTCATTGCTATATCAATTCTAAGTGAAAGCTACAGTTTTAAATCTTTATTTGTGTAACTGCGCAAATAAGTATATGATCAATCAAAGCTTAATGCAAATACTAATATCTTCGATGAGGAAATTGAATCATGATGGGAAAATCATGGATGTCTGCTTCCCTTTGTATTGCTCTGGCGGGCGGTGTCGCACCAGTCGGGGTGTTCGCGGGAAATCTGGTGACCGTACCTGTGCGGGCAACGAATGATGGTGCAAGTTTTGTCGCAGACGGAGTGGTTGAGGCTGTCAGGCAAACGGGAATTGCTGCGCAAATCTCCGGTGCGATTGTTGACTTACCGGTGAAGGCCGGCGACACCGTAAAAGCGGGGCAGTTGCTTGTCCGTATGGACGCACGGGCAGCGAACCAGGAGGCAAAAGCGAGTCAAGCTCAGGTTGATGCAGCACGTGCCAGTTTAATTGTTGCTCAGAAAGACTACGAACGCCAAAAGCAACTTTTTGCTAAGAATTATATTAGTCAGGCGCAGTTAGATCGTGCCGAATCGCAATTCCAGACCGCCAGTGCACAGGCAAGTGCGCAAATAGCGCAGGCGGGAGCTGTAAAGACGCAGTCTGGATTTTACGTCCTTGCAGCGCCTTATGCGGGTGTCGTCTCTGAAGTTCCGGTCATGCTGGGGGATATGGCGATGCCCGGTCGTACGCTGATGACGGTTTACGATCCGGTTGCGATGCGGGTGACTGCAACGGTGCCGCAGGAACGAGTTGCAGAGATCGCCGCTGAACAAAAAATCATGGTGGAAATTCCCGGGATGCCAGCTTCTCAGCGGTTGATACCCGCAAGCAAATTGACCGTCTTACCGATGGTGGACGCGGCGACGCATACGGCGCAAATCCGGCTGGAATTGCCGCAGAAAATTTCTGGTCTGGCGCCGGGAATGTTTGCCCGTGTCAGCCTGAGAAGCAAGTCCGTGAGCGGCGAAGTCAACCGCTTATATGTTCCGCTGAAGTCAGTGTTTCGCCGCGCTGAGCTGAATGCTGTTTATGTCGTCAATTCAAAGGGAAAGCCCATATTGCGACAAGTGAAGTTAGGACCGGTCAGTGGTAACGAGCAGGAGGTACTCAGCGGTGTGTCGGCAGGCGAACAAGTCGCTGCGGATCCGCTGGTCGCAACACGTACCGCAGTCTCCCGCTAAGGAGTTTCGTATGAATAAGATATTGGGAATATCCGGGCGTATCGCGGCTTTTTTTCAGACTGCCCAAATCACACCGCTGCTGGCGTTAGTGGCATTTTTACTCGGCCTGTTTGCGGTACTGGTAACGCCCAGAGAGGAAGAACCACAAATTAATGTGACGATGGCAAATGTGCTGATTCCTTTTCCCGGGGCTTCGGTAAAAGATGTTGAACAGATGGTGGCTATTCCTGCTGAGCAGGTGTTAAGCCAGATAGAAAATGTCGAACATGTGACATCGGTGTCGCGTCCCGGTATCGCTATTATGACAGTGCAGTTCGAAGTGGGGGTGCCGCGCACAGACGCCTTGGTGCGTCTGTATAACACGGTGCATAGTAACCGCGACTGGTTGCCAGCTAATCTGGGTACGTCTGAACCCTTAATTAAACCCAAAGGTATTGATGATGTTCCTATCGTTTCACTGACACTCTGGAGTAAAAATCAACAAAGCGGCGCGTTTGATATCGAACGTGTTGCGCATAGTGTTGAAGCGGAGTTAAAGCGCGTTAAAGGAACGCGTGAAGTAATGACGATTGGTGGGCCGGGAAGGGCTATCAATGTTGAACTGGATCCTGCAAGACTCTCGGCAAATGGATTGACGATCGCTGATTTACGCAACAGTCTGCAATCAGCTAATTCAGGTATGCCCAGTGGCGATCTTGTCGCAGGCAATCATACGATTCAGGTTGATGCCGGCGCATTTCTGCGTGATGCCCAGAGCGTAGGTGAACTGGTAGTCGGGGTGAGGTCCGGCAAGCCTGTGTTTTTACAGGATGTCGCTAAAGTGGAAGACGGTGCTTTACCGGCAAGCAAATTTGTTTGGTATGGCGTGGCCGGTAAGGATGCAGCTGAATATCCGGCAGTCACCATCGCGGTCACAAAAAAACCGGGGCAGAACGCGGTCGATGTGGCGACTGCCGTAATTGCGCGAGCAGAGACTTTGCGTAATACCGTCATTCCCGGCGACGTAGAAATGACGGCGACGCGCAATTATGGTCAAACAGCAGACGACAAGGCAAAAAAATTAATTCAGAAATTACTGTTTGCTACCGCATCCGTTGTTGCTCTGGTATTCCTGGCCCTTGGACGTCGCGAAGCAGCAATCGTCGGTACTGCAGTGATTCTGACCTTGACAGTAACACTGTTCGCTTCCTGGGCATGGGGTTTTACTCTGAACCGTGTGTCCTTGTTCGCCCTGATTTTCTCTATCGGGATACTGGTCGATGACGCGATTGTGGTAGTGGAAAATATTCATCGCCATCAGGCCTTATTCCCAGCTAAGACGCTGCCGGAAATTATTCCTGCTGCAGTCGATGAAGTGGGTGGACCGACCATTCTTGCTACGCTGACGGTGATTGCAGCATTGTTGCCGATGGCCTTTGTGACTGGTCTGATGGGACCGTACATGAGCCCGATACCGATCAATGCCAGTATGGGGATGCTGTTGTCCTTAGCGATCGCCTTTGTTGTCACACCCTGGCTGGCTAGATTGTGGATGAAAGAGGGTTATCACGGCGGAGATGGTATTGCGGCAAAACTGGCACCGGTATTCAGTAAAGCCTTCAGGCCTTTTCTGGAAGAAAAAACTGGTGCGGGTAACCGGCGTAAATTGGGTGCAGGGGTTGCGATTCTGATTGCTCTTTCTGTGCTGTTGCCGGTACTGGGCTTAGTGCAATTGAAAATGCTGCCTTTTGATAATAAATCCGAATTTCAGGTTGTCGTCGATATGCCTGCCGGTACGCCAGTGGAAAAAACGGCAGCAGTATTACACGAGCTGGGGGCATATTTACAAACCGTGCCGGAAGTCACAGATTATCAGGCCTATGCCGGTACGGCTGCACCGATTAATTTCAATGGATTGGTACGTCAGTATTATTTACGTGCCGCCGGTGAGCTTGGTGATATACAGGTTAATCTGGCTGACAAACATCATCGCACCGAAAAAAGCCATGTCATTGCAACCCGAGTCAGACCGGCTTTACAGGAGATCGGCAGACGCTATTCCGCGAATGTGAAAATCATCGAAGTACCACCCGGTCCCCCAGTGCTGGCACCGATCGTAGCCGAAATTTATGGCCCGACCGATGAGGGACGCCGACAGGTGGCGAAATCTGTTCGTGCTGTGTTTGAAAAAACAACAGGCGTGGTCGATGTTGATGACACGAGTATCGTTGATGCACCGCGAAAATTCATTTTGATTGATAAACGCAAAGCCTCCAAGCTCGGTGTCTCGCAAATGGCGATCGTCACCACGCTGCGTGCTGGCCTTGCCGGTGATGCCACGACGTATATTCACGATGAAAGTAAATATCCGGCATCCGTTAATCTGCATTTGCCTGTCAGTGATCAGGGTAATATTGATCAGCTATTGTCTCTCGGTGTGAAGAATGCACAGGGCAATATTGTTCCGGTACGTGAACTGGTAACGATCAGCGATACGGTAAGAGAGCAGCCGGTTTATCACAAAGACGGCGCTGCCGTGAATTATGTGACCGGTGACATGGCTGGTGCTATCGACAGTCCGCTCTATGGCATGTTCGCTATGCGTTCGGATATTGCCAAAGTGCAGACCCCGGTTGGTGGTGCAATCAACGAGTACTTTATCAGTACTCCGGCCGACACCTATCGCGGCTTCAGTCTGAAGTGGGATGGCGAATGGCAGGTGACTTATGAGACTTTCCGCGATATGGGCGCAGCCTATGCGGTCGGACTGGTGCTGATTTACTTGCTGGTGGTCGCGCAGTTCGGCTCCTATCTGACGCCGCTGATTATCATGGCACCGATCCCGCTCACCATCATTGGCGTCATGCCAGGGCACGCGCTGCTTGGTGCTCAATATACCGCCACCAGCATGATAGGCATGATCGCGCTGGCCGGCATTATTGTGCGTAACTCCATCCTTCTGGTTGATTTTATTCATGTACAGGTTGCAGCGGGAATGGCGTTTAAAGACGCAGTGGTCAGTTCTGCCATCACCCGTGCTCAACCGATTGCACTGACGGGTCTGGCCGCTATGATGGGCGCGTTTTTTATTCTCGATGATCCTATTTTTAACGGACTCGCCATCTCGCTGATTTTCGGTATTTTTGTTTCAACATTGTTGACCCTCGTGATCATTCCATTGCTGTATTTCACGGCGTATCAGCATCAATATTCATCGCAAACTCAATCTCACTAAGGAGCTTATTATGAACAGCTGGCAAGCAGTACGCGTTATCGCAGGTTTTTTCATCCTCTTAAGTCTGGCACTGGGCATTCCCGGTAGCCCCGTTTTCGTCAATCAGTGGTGGCTGGCTTTTACAGCTTTTGTCGGTATTAACTTATTTCAGAGCGGCCTGACTAAATGGTGTCTGATGGAGAGTATTCTGCGCAAACTAGGTGTCAAAGGCGGTAACTGATTGCCCTGAGTGCAGTGATGTCAAACGAATCCGGCAGTCATTTTCGTGTTTGTCGGACATCACATTTATCTGACGAGGAGAAATTGTATGCATCTAGTTTGTCCTGTATGCAGTGCCACTAACCGGGTTGCAGATGAACGTTTACAGGAGCATCCGGTCTGCGGCAAGTGCGGTACCGAGTTAATGGCGAGAGCGCCGGTCGCAATCAGTGAACAGGCCTTACCTAAATTCATCGAAAAGACAGAATTGCCGGTCTTGATTGATTTCTGGGCCGACTGGTGTGGTCCTTGCCGGGCGATGGCGCCGCAATTCGCTGAAGCGGCAAGAAGCGCGCCAGACATCCGTTTTATTAAAGTCGACAGCGATGCGGCACCGATGGCCAGCCAGCGCTATGGCATTCGCAGTATTCCGACTTTGCTTCTGATGTGTCAGGGGCAGGAAATCGGACGGCAGAGCGGAGTGATGCCCGCTTCGCAAATAGTTGCATGGGTGCGCAGCATATTACCGCAGAAGTAATCAGCGCACATTAATAATCGACACTCTGGAGGAGACACCATGGCACATATCGTTATATTGGGCGCGGGTACTGGCGGTATGCCGGCAGCGTATGAATTGCGCGAAAAACTGGATGCTTCACATCGCATTACTGTAATTAATGCGGTTGATTATTTTCAGTTTGTACCTTCAAATCCTTGGGTTGCTGTTGGCTGGCGTCAGCGTGATGCAATTACATTCCCGATTCGTCCCTATCTCGAAAAGAAAGGTATTGAATTTATTGCGCAGGCTGTTGTGCGTATTGAGCCTGAGAATAATACGCTGACCGTCAGTGACGGCACTGTTGTTGCGTACGATTTTTTAGTCATCACTACGGGACCTAAGCTCGCATTTGATGAGGTGCCGGGTGCCGGACCGGTGAACGGATATACTCAATCCATTTGCTCTGTCGATCATGCAGAGCATGCTTACCAGGAATATCAGAAATTCCTGGAAGATCCAGGGCACGCAATTATTGGCGCGATGCCGGGAGCGTCATGTTTTGGTCCTGCGTATGAGTTTGCATTTATTTTCAACAGAGATTTGAAAAAACGTAAATTGCGCAACAAAGTTCCGATTACCTATGTCACCAGCGAACCTTACATCGGTCATCTGGGGCTTGGTGGTGTCGGTGACTCAAAATCGATGCTGGAAAGCGAGTTTCGTAACCATGACATTAAGTGGATTTGTAATGCCAAGACCACCCGTGTTGAAGATGGAAAAATGTTTGTCAGCGAGATGGACGACATGGGTAATCTTAAAAAAGAGCATGAGCTACCGTTTAAATACAGCATGATGTTGCCGGCGTTTCGCGGCGTTGATCCCGTCGCGGCGGTTGAAGGTTTATGCAATCCGCGCGGCTTTGTGATTATCGATGAAAATCAGCGCAGTAAAAAATACCGGAATATTTTTTCCGCCGGTGTCTGTGTCGCCATTCCACCGGTAGAAGTGACACCGGTGGCCACAGGTGCACCGAAAACGGGATACATGATAGAAAGCATGATTACCGCGATTGTGCACAACATTGAGGCTGATCTAGCTGGTACGCCCGCAAATGCCAAGGGTTCTTGGAATGCCATTTGTCTGGCTGATATGGGGGATACCGGAGCGGCTTTTGTCGCTTTACCGCAGATCCCCCCCCGGAATGTCGCCTGGTTTAAAAAAGGGCAATGGGTACATCTCGCTAAAATCGCTTTTGAAAAATATTTTCTGCATAAAATGAAAGCGGGTACATCCGAGCCAATTTACGAGAAATATGTGTTGAAACTACTCGGTATAGAACGTCTGGATAAATAAAGGAAAGTTGAAAAATGAATTTATTTGGTAAATTAATTGGCGCATTTGCCGGTGCTGAGCAGGAATTGCCGACAAATGCAATGCTGATCGACGTCCGCTCTGTTGGTGAATATCAGTCGGGATACATCGCTGGTGCTGTTTCTTTGCCTTTGGGTGAGGTCAGTGACCGGATTTGCAGCGTTGTACCAGACAAGGGGACGCACGTTATCGTGTATTGTCAGTCAGGTGCCCGTTCTGCTTCTGCAAAAAACATGCTGTCGGACATGGGGTATACCAATGTGGTCAATGGCGGTGGAGTGGGTGGTCTGGCGATCCGTTTACAAAAACAAATTTGCCGTTTTTAATTCATCATGACGATACAAACGACAGCCCCCCGATTCAACAACCCTGAGGAAACTTGGAGCAAACGATTTTCTTGCGACGAATATATTTTCGGAACTGAAGCCAATCATTTCCTTATCCGTTGCCAAGGTGCGCTCCATCCGGGCATGCATGCACTGGTTGTTGCTGACGGAGAGGGGCGCAACAGCGTCTGGCTTGCAGAGCAAGGTTTAATCACAACGGCGTTTGATATTTCGCCGGTCGGCGTGAGTAAAGCAAAGAAATTGGCGCAGCAGAGAAATGTCGATGTTAATTTTGTTGTTGCTGATTGCGATCACTTTGACTGGACGCCTGCACATTACGATGCGGTCGTTGCGATTTTTGTCCAGTTTGCTGATCCTGAAATGAGAGCACGTCTGTTTTCGAACATGATACGCGCACTGAAACCCGGCGGTGTTCTGATTCTTCAGGGATACAGCCCTGCTCAGCTTGAGTATAAAACTGGTGGACCGCCTGACATTACTCATCTTTACACAGAAGAATTGCTACGTGATTCTTTTTCTGCGCTGGATATCAGGGAGATGTGTTTTTACGAAGAAGTGTTAAATGAAGGAACGCAACACTCGGGCAAATCAGCCTTGGTTGGTATGCTGGCTTATAAACCTGAATAGCGCAGGCTCGGTAAGGCAGGTGTTGATAAACACAGTGGAACCATGTGTAGCACCGTATGTAGCAAAGACATCAATACGATGCAGGCAGGTTTCCGATGTATAACCGGAAACCTGCAGATTCAGCCTTGCTTAGGCTTTCTTAGCCCAGGCTGCGCACCAGCCTTTGGCGTTGACCAGCTTGTTACCCATGGCACCACAGGCAGCCCAGCTGTCAGTAGCTTTACCTTGAAACAGCATGCAGTTGGAGCAGGTTTTTCCTGCTGCATAGGCAGGGAACTTCTTGGCATCGACTTTCGTTGCATCGTTTTTATAACCCAATGCTACTGCAGCAGCATCAGTTTCCGCGATCTTTTGCGCTTGCGCCTGCGTCAGTCCGCTGGCTGACATGGTAAGAGCAACGACCGGAATAGTTTTGAAAATGAATTGGCGACGTGACGTCATGGCAATGTCCTTTGGCTGGTTCATAGAAAAAAATTGAAACTACTCTTGCAAGTCTATTCTTAATATCAAAGCCGGATGTGAGTTGAATCAACAAAAGATTAAAATTTGTGGTTGCCTTATGCATTTTTTTTACTTTTTATTGTATGCGTGGCATCTGATAAGACGAATTCAGTTTGCACAATTCCGGGCATTAATTTCTTGCTTTTTCTCTGATAATTCCGACTTCACTGTCTCCAGCATGACGTAAAACGATATGGCTGAATTTCGCCGGAACAGTTAAGGTCTTTCCCTCAGCTTCAAAGTTAAATTCTGACGCTCTCCCTGCCTGATCAAGCGAAAATATCTGCGGGCGAGATGCGTTTTTTTTAATTTGATCACAACATCTTCGTTGACCTCGCTGACTTCGAGGGGGTACAAGTTACTATTGCTATCACCTTGGATCTTGTATGTGAATAGCTCATGTTCTCTGACGGCTTTCTGGCATCCTGCTGCACACATCAACAGACAAGCCAGGGAAATAATTTTAAATATGTTCTTCACTTGCTCACTCCGGAGTCTGTTGTTTAATTTTTGCCATATACAGCTGTGCCATCAGACCTTGTATCTCTGATCGACTTATCGTTGTAATGTGTTCGCTTCTTTTATGGAAGTTAATCCCGAGGTTGACCTTATAGAAATAGCTTACACCACCTTTGAAATCGTTTTCTATCTGATCGCCACTGAATGTGACAACATCTAATTGATGTTTGCCCGGCGAAATTTCCAGTGTGATGAAGGTATCGGGTGCCAGAGAAGCAATGTCTTTCTGATCAAGACTGACGCTGGTTGGTAAGCTCGCCGCAACCAACCCTGAACGAACAACATACAGCTTTGCCTTCTCTGCTGATGGAGGTCCCAGTTCCTTAGCCTGTTTTTCCTTCATATCGCCTGCCCGAGCAATGGACGCACATTCCCTCCATGAGCCAAATATGCGGCATGCGACCATTGAATCCGTACTATACGCAGGTATAGTAGCAACACAGCCAAGAAAAGCAGAAATGCTTAAAGCGGTGAACTGAGGTGCCTTCATCAACTTTACTCTTCCTCCCTGGCTTTATCTTTAAACAGCGAATAGCTCAGAGGTAACAACAGTAAAGTGAAAACAGTCGCAGTAATAATTCCTCCCACAATCACCACCGCAAATGGTCGCTGTGTTTCTGATCCGATTCCATGAGATAGTGCGGCAGGCAATAATCCCAGTCCTGCCATCAAGGCTGTCATCAGAATAGGGCGTAAACGGGCAACGGCACCTTCAATCGCGCTGGGGAAATTCATATCGTTCTTTCTTTCGAAATCAAGAATTTGTTCCAGCATGATGACGCCGTTTTGCACAGAAATACCTGCAACAGCAATGAAACCGACTGCAGCAGATACTGAAAAATGCAGACCTGCGACAGCGAGACCGGCAATGCCACCAACCATGGTAAATGGCACCATGACCAGTACAAGTAAGGCCATCCTGATTGATTTGAATGCCCAGAATAACAAAGCGAAAATCATGAAAATAGTCACTGGAACAATGATCGCCAGACGCTTCACAGCACGCTGTTGATTTTCAAACTGACCGCCCCAGGTTATAAAGTAACCTGGTGGCAAATTCACTTGTTCACTGACTTTCTTTTGTGCTTCAGCAACAAAGCTTCCCTGATCCCTACCCAGTAAGTTTGCCTTCACCGACGTATTGCGACCGCCGGCTTCACGGCTGATGCGGCTCGCGCCTTGTTTTAGAACGATTTTGGCAATATCGGCAAGGTCTATGGTTCCCGCGCCGTTAGGTAAGTTAACCTGTAATGTGCCGATGCTGTCGATGGAATTGCGGTAAGCCGCTTTCAGACGAATCGTGATATCAAACCGCTTGTCACCTTCAAAAAAAGTATTCACCGGATAATCGGCGAGCGCGGTTTGAATCACGGTATTAACGTCTGCCACGTTAATACCTAAGCGCGCAATTTTTTCGCGATCGATCACGATGTTGAGTTCAGTTTGCCCGCCGATTTTGACGGCATCGACGTCCGTCGCGCCTTCTATGCCACGTAAGATGTTGGCAATCTGTTCGCTTTTCTGCGTCAGAACGTCCAGATCCGGACCGAAGATTTTGATCGCAATTTCTCCTTTGACGCCGGACAGAGACTCTTCAACATTATCCTGAATGACCTGTGAAAAATTGGTCGGAACGCCGGGTAAGACGCCGATTTTGGCAGTCATATTGGCGATCAGACTTTCTTTATCTTTAAATTTCCATTCACTGTGCGGTTTGAGTTCGGCCAGAATTTCCATATTATTCGGACCTTTCGGGTCCGTGCCATCATCTGGTCGGCCGACGTGAGCCACAACGGATTTGACTTCCGGATAGCTGAGTAAAATCGATCGTACCTGACGTTCTATATCCTTAGTTTTTTCCAACGCCGTAGATGGTGGCAGGCTGATGGTCAGCCAGATATTTCCTTCATCAAGTTTTGGTAAAAATTCACTGCCCAATTGCGGAGCGAGACCTAATGTGACAACAAGAATAGATGTCGAGATCAGAATCACACCACGTTTTTTCTTTACTGCAGAATGGAGCAGTTCCCGGTAAAACTGTTGTGCATTCTCCAACCACTGACTGTGTCGCTCCGCGAGACTGTGTTTTTTCATTGTCAGTGTCAGCAAAGTCGGAATCAGGGTGATCGTCAGAATCAGAGCGCCGAGCATGGCAAAACTTAAGGTCAGCGCGACTGGTGAGAATATTTTTCCTTCCACCCGTTGAAACGTGAAGATGGGAATAAACGCCAGAATAATGATGGCTTTAGCAAACAGAATAGGGGGGCCCATTTCGACCACGGTATCTTTGAGTATGTGTTTTCGCCACAGGAACAAATTGCCATGTTCCTCGTTATGTTTCAGCGCCAGCCTCACCATTAATGCTTCCACCAATACGACAGCGCTGTCGATAATGATGCCGAAATCCACTGCACCCAGCGAGATCAGATTGGCCGGAATCCCCCGCAGATCAAGCATAATGAACGCGCACATCAGCGATAAGGGAATCACCGTGACGACAATCAGGGCAGCGCGCCAGTTACGCAGGAAGACAATCAGAATCGCGACGACCAGAACAGCACCGACGACCAGATTCTCAAAAACAGTCATGATCGTATGATGCAGTAAATCAGTGCGATCATAGATCGGACGTATTTTGACACCCCGTGGTAACTTGGCATTGACGATGTCTATTTTTTTCTTTAACTCATCAATGATTTTCGCTGCATTACCGCCTTTGGTCATCTGCACGATACCCAGCACGTAGCTGTCACCCTGGTTGTACGAGACGATGCCGGAACGGGGGTGATGTGTGATTTCTACGTCCGCCACATCGGATACCAACACAGTTTTTCCGTTCTTTGCATTGATAATGACGCGACCGATGTCTTCTTTCTTTTCGAATAAGCCCTGACCACGAACGACCAGCGCTTCATCGCCACGGCGTATCGTGCCGCCGCCGACATTGCTGCTGTTGTTGGTTAATGCCTGACTGACCTGGTCGAGCGTGACGCCATAACGTTTTAAAGCGTTCGGATCAACCTGCACCTGATATTCTTTGACCGTACCACCAAAACTGACCACGTCGGCGACACCGGAAACAATGCGTAATTCCGGACGTATCGTCCAGTCTTGCAAACTGCGCGCATCGTTTTCGGACATTTCCTTAGGAACTTCCAGCACATAGCGGTAGATTTCACCGACGGCTGTCGTCAGCGGCGCAATTGTCGCCTGTACACCTGTGGGCAGTGTGACACCTTGCAGTCTTTCGAGCACCTGCTGGCGTGCGAAATAATCATCGGTTCCATCTTTAAATGTGATGGTGACCACAGACAATCCTGTAATCGAAACGGAGCGTAATTGCGTCTGCCCGGGAACGCCGCTCATTTCGCGTTCTATTGGCAATGTCACTGCACGTTCAACTTCTTCGGCTGCCTGTCCCTGGTATTGCGTGACAATCTGCACTTGTACATCCTGCACGTCAGGAAACGCTTCAATCGGCAAATTGCTCATCGCGCGATAGCCGAAGAAAATTAAGGCGACCGTCAGAACTAAAACAAAAACGCGCTGGGTCAGGACAAAATCAACAAATTTATTGAGCATGTGATGCAACCTCAGCGTTGAGTAACAGCGCGCCTTCTTCAACGATGCGTTGTTTGTTGTTCAGTTCAGTGTTCGACGCAACGTCGGCATAACTGACATCACGGTCTTTGCGCACAATATTGATTTTTTGTTTTTGAAATTCACCCGGGCGTTTTTCCAGGAAGACGTAGTTATACAGACCTTCAACGATCAAAGCAGAATTGGGTATCCGAAACGCTTTCTTATCGTTATCAGCCAAAAAGGAGACACGCGCAAACATTTCGGGGCGCAGCTTCATGTCTTTGTTATTTAAGACGCCCCTGATTTGTATGCGCCGCGTCGTTGGATCGAGCGCTAAACCAACACGATCAACAATTGCATCAAAGATCTGATCGGGATAGGCGTCAAATTCAAGCTGTATCTTTTGTCCGTTCTTGATATTGCTGATATACCGTTCCGGCACATCAATGAGTACCCACAATCGGTTTAAATCCGTTATCGTCAACAAGGGAGCCGCGGCATCAGGACGCACTTCCAGCCCGGGATTAATTTGTTTATCGCTGATCAGCCCGCTGATCGGGGCTTTCAGTACGAATTGCCCATTTTCGCTACCATGTGCATTCAGGTTACGCATGCGCAAACCGGCACGTTTTGTTTCTGCTGCAGCCTGCAGATAATCGGCTTCGGCAGATTCAACATCCTTACGCGCAATCACTTCCTGCTCGAGTAACTTTTGCGCCCGGTCCAGATTCAATTTTTTTCGTTGCTGATCCGCTTTCGCTTTTGCAAAATCAGCGTCTGCCGTTGCCATATCCGGCGAATCCAGTATCAGAAGGGGAGTATCTTTCTTGACGTAATCGCCAATTTCAACAGTGGAGCGGATGACACGTCCTGCGACCGGCGAGCTGATACGGCTGGTGACGTTTTCATCATAAGCAAGTTTGCCATTCATCGTGTCCGCAATCGGTAAGCTAACCTCACTTATAGCTGTTAATTTGATTGAAGCCAGCTGCGGTGCATTTGCCGGGTAGCTTATTTTTCCGATCTCTGCTTTCGCTATGGGAGGCGTCTCTGATTTTGTTTCAGCAGCGGTGACCCGCTTGCCGGAATAGATGACAGTAATACCTGCTAAGGCAAGCGTGATAATCACAATAGATAAATGACGTAATTTCATTTTTGTTCCAATTCTTCCAGACTGATACGCAGAGACATGCCTGCTTTTGCCAGATCAGCTTTTGTATAGATCGCATCCAGTTCGATAGACCGGTATGTCCGTCGTGCGTCCAGCACATCCATGACTGGTACTGCGCCGTTTTTAAAAGCAAATTCAGTGGCTTCTGCTGATTTGCGGGCTGCAGGGAGCAATTCGTTTTGAACGCGAGCCAGCTGTGTTTTGGTTGTCTGCAGCGATTCAATTTGCAGGTTTAATTCGCTGCGTGCAGCATCCGTTGTTTTTGCTAAGTTCTCTTGTGCCGCATCAACCGCAACTTCGGCAGCCCGGATTTCGCCCTGAAATTCATAGCGGGTAAATAAAGGGATTTGCACAGAAATCCCGTAGCTGTTTCCTGAACCAAGCTGATTTGCCGGACTGGTTGGATAGTGTTCAAACTGCAGACCAACGGTGATGTCACGGGTTTTTGCCGCTAAGGCTAATTTTCTTGCTGTGAGCGCCGCTTCCAGACGCGCCTTCGCCGCTGCAACGTCGGAGCGTTTCTGAATCAATTCATCAGGCGGCAAGCTTGCTGGAAAATTATCAGTGGCAGGCCAGTCGTTAGCCACACGTATAGACTGGAAATTTTCTTTTATTCCCATTAGCAAAGCCAGGGCACTTTGTGCACGTTTTAGCTCGTTGGCAGACTGGAGCAGATCGTTTTCAGCGCGTAAAGCATCGATGCGTACCCGGGCAACGTCGGCACCAGAAATATCTCCCGATTTTTTTCGTTTATTCGCTGCATTCAGCGTGGCTTGATAAGAGTCTGAATTTTCCTGGCTGATACGTAGTTTGTGCTGTGCCGCTAAGAGATCATAATAAGCAGCGCTGACCATTTGTTTGAGTTGACGTCTGGTATCGTTGAAATCCAGCCGGCTGGCTTTTTCAAGATGCGTCGCCGTCTCTATCCGTAAATCACGTTTACCGCCGCGTTCGATCAGCTGATCAATTCTGAGAGTGCTGTCGATCGTTTTATTTCTCAGCGAACCCGCACCTATACCTAGTCTGGGATTGATTCCGTTGCTCTGGATAGTCAGGTTGGGATTGGGTGCTGCGCTTGCGACCGTGGTGGCAGCTTCAGCATTGTCGACATTGGTTTTCCCGAGCTTTAAGTCGTGGTTATACTGAAGCGCGAGTTGCATCGCGCGCTCCAGACTGAGAGGCGATAAGCCGGCTTCCGGCAGATTTCCGGAAATGCTGCTGTTGTTATAGGCTTGGTCTGGCAGTTTCTGAGTCGGTTCAATGAGCGTCTGAGCATAGCAAGAGGGGGCAGAGCTGTATGCTGCAATGGCTATCCCGACTACCCAATGAAACTTTGCCAGTGAAGAGCAAGGTTTAGTCATTTTTGTTCTGCATAATGGGATTAATACATGAAACCATTATGCAAACCTATACTGTCAATAACATGACAGTAAGCTGACAAAATCCTGACAACAAAAAATTTATTGTTTACTCCGCACTACGGATCGCCGGAAAGTGCACTGAAAAAATAGTGCCGCCCGCTTCAGCATCCTTGATCGTAATTTGCGCATTGTGATCTTTCACAATGTCGGCAACAATCGCAAGACCGATACCATTACCATTAACGCGCTCACCAGTACCCTCGGAGATACGATAGTGACGATGAAATATCAGTTCTCTCTCAGCTTCCGGGATGCCCGGCCCGTTATCCTCAACTGAAAAAATAACTTCTTTGTCCTTGGTGAGCGTATTCACCGTGACGATACCGCCCTCCGGCGTATAGGTAATTGCGTTATCTATCAGATTTTCTATCAGATCACGCAGCAGAAAAGCATCGCCGGAAATGCGTGCCGGAGAAAGCTCAAAACCCAGATCAATATTTTTTTTATCCGCTGCACTTAAAAAATTCGGAATACAGTCAGCCACTATCATGTCCAGTGATAGCGGTTCAAGTCTTTTGCGTTCAAACTTGCTGGGTTCTGCTCTCGCGAGCGATAGCAACTGATTGGTTTGTCGTATCATGCGCTCTGTCGAAATCATCATCAGCGAAACAGATCTGGCGGTTGTACTCTCACTGGCATACTTATCCTGCAACCATTCGATTTGCGCTTTTAATCCGGCAAGAGGCGTACGTAACTGATGCGCAATATTTGCCAGAAATTCTTGCTGTGCATTCGAGCCGGTTTCAATTTTTTTGAGCAAACGGTTAATGGCTGTCACGACGGCGCCTAGCTCAAGTGCATTTTCTTCCACAGGAATCGCTGACAGTGCATCAAAATCTCGCTGATTCAGGTCGGCCTGTATTTTTTTCAGTGGTAACAAACCTTTGGTTACTGCAATCCACACCACACCAAGAAGTAAAAAAGTGAGTGTGCCTTCAATAAAAATTAATGCGGTCAGTATTCGGGTACGGATTGCATTCCTTTTCTTTAAAGTTTCACCTACATGAATGACGACAACCTGTTCGCCAACTGAGAATTTAATGCTGACGATACGGATTTCTTCTCCGCGCATCATGTCGTCCGAAAAATGAGGTTCATCGAGACTTTCCAGTTCACTTTGTTGCGGGAAGTCTTTATCTCCTGCCAGTGTCTGATTGTTCTGATTGCGGATTGCAAAATAAATGGTGTTGATATGATCAACCCTCAAAACTTGTTCTACGGAAGAGGGCAGATCCACGCTTATGCCAACACCGTTCGTATTCAAGCGGGTCGCCAGCGCCCAGCAAGTATCAGCCAGACTTTGGTCAAATGCAATCTGTGCAGGTTCCCAGGCAAGCCAGTACACAAGCCCGCCGCCAATGAAATTCACGATCAGGATAGGAATCAGTAACCACCCTAAAAGACTGCGGCGAATACTTGGCTGCCCTGAACTCATCAATCTCACTTTTCCTCTTCCAGCATGTAGCCAAAGCCACGAATGGTCCGGATCATTACCCTTGCATTCTGCAATTTCAAGCGTATCCGGGAAACATAGACTTCAATTGCATTGACTGAAATATCGCCGTCATGCGCCAAAATAGCATCGATAATTTGCTGTTTGGATACCACCCGATTTTCATTTTTAAGCAGATATTCAAGTATCGTCCATTCACGCGCAGACAATTCAATGCTTTGGCCGTCCACGGAAGCTCGTTTCGTTTGTGACTCAAGATGCAATAAGCCAAGCCGGATTCCGACAGAGGCTGGGGAACTTCGTCTGACTAATGCTTTTAAACGCGCGACTAATTCCAGGGTGGAAAAGGGTTTGACCAGATAATCATCTGCTCCCAGTTCAAATCCTTTGACCCTGTCTGATATCGCATCTCTGGCTGTCAGCATCAGAACAGGAAAATTGTTACGCTGAATTTTCCGTATCTGATGCAGGACATCAAACCCATCCATATCCGGCAAGCCGATATCGAGAATCATGACAGAGATTTTTTGTTCCTGAGCGATAAAACAGGCATCTTTACCATTATGGGCAACATCTACCAACATACCATGCTCACGCAGCATCTGAGAGATGCCTTCTGCCAGAACCGGATCGTCTTCGACTAAAAGAATATGCATAAGTGATAGAGAAAATAAGCTGCAATTGAAGGCGCTGTTTCTTTGTGTTGCTGACATTATTGCATGAGCGCAGACTGACGGTTGTCCTTTAACACGGATCATGCCGCGCAACGAGATCGGACATATCCGCGTTGCTGTACAGGATGGACTAAAAAAACCTCGGTCGCCGTAGGTCGCCAGCAAATACTTTTGCGGATATCCTGAACTAATGATCAGAACTGGTAATTGAACGTCAGAGAACTGGCACTCAGACGCTAAGCAGTGTATTGAATGACCATCCTGAATCACCGTGGCAAAAGAGCAGGCAGAACGATCACTTTTCTGATGGGATGAAATTCAAAAAGCCTTATCAATTTTTCTGAGAAAGACCGCTTGAATGCAGAAAAAGTGATCTGTGCAGAGATCACTGAATCTATTTACTCGAACCAGGAAAAGACTACTTTTTTATGCGCTCCGTTTTTGATTTCAATTGACTGTGTTTTGGTTGATCCCTCGCGGATGGCTTCAATCCGATAATAACCGTCTGCGAGCTTCGCGAATAAATAAGGCCCGTCACTAACAGTGTCCAGCAAGACTTTTCCCTGTTTGTCGCTGAGACGCACATGAACGTCAGCGAGATAAATTTCCTTACCTGCCGATTTGACAGTGAAAATACACTCGAGCGGATAATTTGCAGCTGCCCGTTTCATTGCATTTGACTCATCCGAGCCTATGCCGCCAGAAACATAGGTAACGCCATGTTCTGTTTTCTCGGCAGGTAAATTCTGTTCACTGGCTTGTACATTCGCGGAAAGCGAAAATATCGCACAACAAATGACGGTGCTTAAAAACTTATGCATGAGCTACTCCTGTTAGGTAGAGTGGTGTAACACGACAGAATCATGAGCCGCAAATTTCGCCTGACAAAACCTCCTTCAGGAACCAAAATTTTTCAATGACTTTTCTCGGAAGCATCATCTTTGTTCACAGTGAGCCTTCTCCGATAAGATTTACGATAGGTCTGATTAATTTTATTGATTTGATTTGAATCAAACAATACATTTGGAAATGAATCTTCACGTCCTTTTGATGATGTGGGGGAACTTCGGACTGCGTGGCTATTTTTGTTCAATCACAGTGTGAAAAGTTACGCAAAGCAGCGGAGGGAATTTGGCTCAGTGTTAAAGGGGGCTACTGATTTTTTCTTACCAAATGCCCCAAAATAAAAAGGACTTACAAATATGAAATTTGTAAGTCCTTGATTTTATTGGTCGGGACGGTGTGATTCGAACACACTACCCCTTGCACCCCATGCACTTAATTCAGTGTCCAATAAGATCCAATAAAATTCAACGTTATTAAAATTACTGTGTTAATTCAATGAGTTATGTGAATTTAGTGTCCAGTGATGTCCAATGCTGTAAACTGTAATCCACGGATTTTTTCTTACCAAGTTCTTACCAAATAAATGCCTCATCGCTGGGCAGCAAATGGTAAGAATTTTCTAGGGTTGATATGCCAGCATTAACAACAACAAAAATCGAGAAATATAAACCTACCAAAAACACCGAGGTGCTCAGTGATGGCAATGGGCTTTCCGTTCGCTTTAGGAAAAGTCAGTCAGGAGTCGTTTCCATGAACTGGTTGTACACCTACCGTGTTGGCACACAGTCAAATTACATTACGATCGGCGAATACAATGAATTCCTGAGTGACGTTGACGCAAAGATCTTTGAGATGCCGCCTGCCACAAAATTATCCCTGGCAAATGCGCGTTTAATAGCATTGTTTTTTAAGTCTTTGCGGGATAGGGGTTTAGATCCCAAAGAATACATCCAAACTGAAAAAGATAGACTTCCAATCGAGCGACAACGATTAATCGATGAGGAACTGGCTCAGCAAAAGGAAGCAGAACAGAAGGCTAAGGAGCTTTTGCGTCAAAATTTGACGGTCAAAGATATGTTTGATGCATGGATAGTTGATGGTGTCAGGCGCAAGGATGGAAACGAAGTTCTTCATAGGACCTTCAATAAAGATGTTTTCCCCCTAATCGGTCATATTCCTATCAAAGACATCACTGAGCATGAGTTGCGGTCTGTTTTGCGCCAAATGGTTGCACGAGGGGTGAATAGAACAGCCGTGCTCATGCGCAACTCGCTGGCGCAGATGTTTTCCTGGGCAGAAAAGCGCCAGCCGTGGCGTAAACTGCTCGCAGAGGGAAATCCTATGGACTTGATCGAAATTAAATATATCGTTAGTCCAGATTATGATATGGACAACCTGCGGAACAGGCGCTTATCAGAAAGCGAGATCTTTGAGCTAAGCAATATCTTCAAGGAGAAGCAGTTGGCATTTGATAACGCCCCAAACAGACGTAGCTGCGAACGTCCAATTAGTATCGCTTTGCAATGTGCTATTTGGATACAACTTTCGACTATTTGTCGTAGTGGAGAGATGTTGATGGCGCGATGGGAGCACGTCGATTTCGAAAAGGGAGAGTGGTACATACCCCGAGAAAACGTCAAAGACAACGTGAATGAGATGATGGTTTATCTCTCTCCATTTGCCTTGAATCAGTTCAGATTGCTATTTGAGGAGACAGGTGATACGGAATGGTGTTTCCCAGCAAGGCATAAGCATAACGAGCACGTGTGTATTAAGTCTATGGCGAAACAAGTCGGGGACCGGCAATCAATGTTCAAAAAGGGCAATGATGGTGAGCCAAGAAAGCCGATGAAGAATCGACGCCACGATAACTCGTTTGTACTTGGAGGCGGCAAGGACGGCGCATGGACCCCGCACGACCTTAGACGAACCGGCTCCTCAATGATGCAGGCCTTAGGTATTCAAAATGATGTAATTAATAAATGCCAAAACCATGTTTTTGCTGGAATGAGTAAAGTTGATCGACATTACCTGCTTCACGCATTTAAAAATGAGAAGAAGAGTGCTTGGGTTGAGCTAGGTAAAAAACTGACTGAAATTTTCAACAACGAATTCAATGCATCTACAATCGAGGACTGAACACTTTGCTATATTTTGTCTTTCCTGATTTAAAATTCGCAATGATTCAGTCCTCCCTTCCTCAGGCTATCTCCAATTGAAAATGTTTGCCACAAGGTCTTTATAGACAGAATCATTTATTGCTGGGTAATGTTGAAGCTTGACGCTGGTGGTAATCCTGCTTTGGAGTACCGATGCACCAAACCTAATGCCTTGTGCACCGAGTTGATTACCATCTTTAGAAAATGGCTTCGCCGTACGCAAATCCATCCAAAAGGTAGGTAGTCTCTACTGGCTGAAGTGCGCCGCTTGCAAACTCATGCCTTGACTTTGCTCCAAGGAGCCGTCACGGCCATGAGGCGTTCAAGCCCAGGATTGTTGCTGGGCAGGGCGTTGAGCATTGCATTGAACTGTTGGAGCTTGTCGGTATTCAGGTTGAAAAAAACCTGATCAAGCACCACGGCCTGTGCTTTGTCGCATGCGGCTTCGAGCATGAAGTCCGAACGATTTTTGCCCAGCAGGGTTGCAGCATGATCAATTAAGTCTCGCTGCTCAGGCAAAGCCCGCAGATTGATGGCGGCATCGCGCATGGTTTCCCCTTTGATTGTATATGCAATAGATATACGAATCACAGTCACATGTATAGCCGTTGTCAATACGACATTTGTCAGTACCGAAGTAGGTGTTGACATCAAAAATGGGTGCGAATGAGTGTGACCTTACCCAAATAAATATTGTCTCTGCTTCAAAACTATAGTAGCGCGTGGCACTGATTGGGGGAGGTTCACAGCTAGCGCTGATGAATAGAGAAAAGCTGTATTTTGAGTGGCTAGCGGGTGAGTGTAAACTTGTGGCAATTCATAATGTATGAATTTCAATTAACTAAGACGACCGTATAGTTATTATATATATTGACATATTTTATACTTGTTATTATATTTGTAATATCTAATTGGTTATTTTAATTATCTAAACTTGATAAAGACTAAGAGGAGCGTTTCAACATAATTCGATAGAATTTCAATATATGACAGGCAGATTCGCGCACTACCAATATTGGGGCAAAGCCAAGCCTTCAAGGGAGTGTGGCGACGAGTATCATTTATTAGTTTTCCATTCATTGGACGTGGCGGCGGTAGGTGTCAGTTACCTCAGGGACTCCAAAAATTTTCTTCAGGCGGCTAGTCAATTATTGAACTGTTCAGAGGCCGCTTTTTTAGAATGGACAGCATTTCTCCTTGCCTTGCATGATCTTGGTAAATTCAGTGAAGCGTTTCAGTCACAACGTGAAGACCTGATATCGATCTTGCAGCAGCGGCTTCCTAATCCAAGTAAGTTATATTTGGAGCGCCATGACTCATTGGGCTTTTGGTTATGGGATGACGATCTGGTCGAGGAAGATATTTTACTCAAAATTGGCATCGACAATTCATCGCGCACCCAGAGAGGATTGCGCAGTTGGATGCAGGCAGTCACTGGGCATCATGGTATGCCGCCGAAAGCTAACGGTCAGGTCAATTCGTTTTTTCTCAGGAGTGATAAGCAGGCTGCCGGTCAGTTTGTGCAGGCAATGGCAAGCTTACTATTGACCGACGAATCCAGGCGTATTCCGCTTCAGACAGGGGCTGATTTTGAAACGAATAGTCAAATGCTGTCATGGTGGTTTGCTGGCGTGACCGTATTGGCTGATTGGCTGGGATCCAATACGAATTTTTTTTCTTACCAGCAGCAAGAGCAAGATTTAGAAGAATACTGGTCTGCAGTAAAGAGAAAAGCAGACCGTGCACTGGCACATTCCGGTGTGTTGCCTGTGCCGGTCAAGCCGGGGAAACAGATCAGGGACTTTTTCACGTATATCGATGAGCCATCGCCGTTACAGCACTGGGCAGCAACGGTAGGCATCCCGCAGTCTCCGCAGATTTATTTATTAGAAGACGTCACTGGTGCAGGTAAAACAGAGGCGGCGCTCATGCTGGCTTATCGCTTAATGGCGCAAGGCGCGGCAGAGGGATTTTTCATTGGACTACCGACGATGGCAACAGCGAATGCCATGTACCATCGGATAGCGGATGTCTACAGAAAGCTCTTTGAGGGGAATGCGAATTTAACGCTGGCACATGGCTTCAAAACGCTGGTCGATAAATTTGCTATTTCCATTTTACCTGACGACGAACCTGAGCATGATCCCGCTCAGTCAGATGAAACGGCGACGACCCGCTGCACGGCATGGCTGGCGGATCACACCAAGCGGGCGTTACTCGCATCCGCAGGTGTTGGTACTATCGATCAGGCATTGCTTGCTGTTCTCCACAGCAAGCATCAGTCTTTGCGGTTACTCGGTTTATATAACAAGGTATTGATTATCGACGAGGTTCACGCCTGCGATGCTTATATGCAAGGCGTATTAGAAGTGCTGCTGAATTTTCATGCGCGGACGAATGGTTCTGTGATTTTGCTTTCCGCTACTTTGCCGGTAGACATGAAGCAGAGCCTGATCAACGCTTATACCAGAGGGCGTAATCAAACAAGTGTCCCGCTTGTCAACTCCATCGACTATCCATTAGCGACCTGTTGGTACGACGGTCAGACGAGGCTCAGTGAAACTGCACTTTCCTCGCGGGCGAATGTCTCCCGGACAGTGCAGGTACATTACGAATCAGATATTGATGCAGTCTGCGCACATATTGATGCTGCTTTAAAACAAGGGCAATGTGTAGGATGGATTCGTAATACGGTCGCTGATGCGATGGCAGCTTACGAGCGCTTTTCAGTCAGTGTTCCAGCAGACAAAATCACCTTATTCCACGCCCGTTTTTCCTTGCAGGACCGGCTGAATAAAGAAGCTCAGGTATTGCATTCTTTTGGCGGGAAAAGTACACCTGAAGACAGACAAGGTCGCCTGATGATTGCAACTCAGGTCGCAGAACAGTCGCTGGACGTGGATTTCGATGTTCTCATCACTGACCTTGCGCCGATAGACCGTGTACTTCAAAGAGCCGGGCGCTTGCAACGTCATGTACGTGATGCGCAGGGTAAGCGCATCAGCGAGACAGGTGCAAAGGATGCTCGCCCCGCTGCATGCTTATGGGTGTTTGCACCTGCATGGACAGTACAGCCCAAAGCGGACTGGTATGGCGCCGTATTTAAAACCGGGCAATACGTATACAAAAACCATGGCCAATTGTGGCTCAGTGCACAGGCGTTACAGAAAGGCTGTTTTACGATGCCAGCTGATGCGCGGACGATGATCGAGCAGGTGTTTTCGAAAGATGCAGTATTGCCCACGTCACTGACGGTGAGCTCCCTGAAAGCGCAAGGTCAGGATATGTCCGAAGCCAGTCTGGCCCAGCAAAATACCCTGAAAATAGCAGCAGGTTATCAGCGCGGAGATATCGGTGATTGGTGGAGCGAGGCGAAAACACCTTCCCGTCTTGGCGAAGAAACGTCAGAGATCATGTTGGCAAAATGGGCAGGCGACAATCTGGAGCCGTGGGCAAGTGGCGTCTGGTCTTACAGCATGGTGAAGGTGGCCACACGCTTATTGGCGCGGATTGATCCGCCTTCAGAACCTGCTGCGCGCATAGCTTATGACAGATTACATAAAACGTTGCCGGGTGAAGGAAAGTGGTGCGGCTTATTGCCTTTGTCGCGACGGGCAGATGGTGTCTGGCAAGGGCAAGCATGGACGGCGGGAAATGAAAAATCGGGAAAAAAATCAGAGCTGCTGACCTGGTTGTATGACGAGAATTTTGGATTGCGGGTGGAGAAAGCTCAACAAGGAGAAATAGACGAATGAATTTGTTGGAAGAAAAATGGCTGCCAGTTCGCCGCAACACTGGCCGCATTGACTGGATTGCGCCTTGTCAGATAGTTGAGGACGATATCCTTGCCTTTGCTGCTAACCGGCCTGATTTTAATGGTGCGTTGGCTCAGATGATGGTTGGCCTGCTGCAGACAACTTCGCCCGTAAATACTGAGGGAGATTGGGAGGAGTGCATCGATTCGCCGCCAACGACTGAGTTGCTGCAAAAATGGTTTGCCCCCGTTGCTGATGCCTTTATCCTGGCTGGTGACGGTGCACGTTTTATGCAGGACTTCAGTCTGACAGCGGGAACCGAATGTGCGATAGACGCACTGTTGATTGATGCAGCGGGTGGCTCGACGATTGATAAAAATACCGATCACTTTGTTAAGCGTGACATCTTTAAAGCGATGTGCCCGCATTGTGCCGCAACTGCCTTGATGACATTGCAAACTAATGCTCCGGCAGGTGGCGCGGGAAACCGTACCAGCTTACGCGGTGGTGGTCCATTAACCACGCTGGTGGTGGCAACGCCCTCGCGCAGCCTGTGGCACGACCTGTGGCTGAACGTAAAGCCGCAACGCCTGTTTCTGGAGCAGGGCGGCGATGCAGAGAAAAAAGCAGCCCACTTCACATTTCCATGGCTGGCTGATATTGCCAAAATTCAGACCGCAGGTGGTGAGGCCCAGCCGCTGCAAACCCATCCTCATCATGTGTTTTGGGCAATGCCTCGCCGTATCCGCCTTGATTTTGCGAGTGTCCAGACGGGGCAGTGCGATATATGTAAGCGTGAATCGACGCAATTGATACATCGTTATCTGACCAGGCCGCAGGGCTTGAATTACAAAGGGCCATGGCACCATCCATTTTCCCCATACTACGAGACGAAGGAAGGCTGGTTGCCCGTGCATCCGCAACCCGATGGATTCAGCTATAAACATTGGTTGTCCTGGGCGATGGGCAGTTCGCACAATAAAAAAAATGTGCAGGCAGCAAGCATCGTGAATTATGTTGAAGGGCAGCGCCGGAATAAAGCGGGAGCCTTGCGTTTATGGGTGTTTGGCTATGACATGGATAACATGAAACCCCGCTGCTGGTATGAAACCCGGTTTCCTTTATATCAGCTTACGGATTGTGACCGCGCTACCCAGAAGAACTTTCAGGATTTAGTCAAACGCCTGATTGAATCAGCAGAGCAAGCTATTTTTTACTTACGTCAGGCGGTCAGGCAGGCCTGGTTTGGGGATAGTGATTTGCGGGGCGATTTAAGTTTTGTTGATAAAGCTTTTTGGGATGGTACTGAACTACATTTTTATCGCTGTCTGGAAGGTTTAATCCGGCAAGCACATTCTGAAACCGGTATCAATGAGGACGACAGTCATTTCCTCATCAGTTTTGGCGAGGCGTGGCTGAGCGTGTTAGCTAAAAAATCTTTGCACTTATTTGACGTTGATATTGTAGGTGCTGGCTCCATCGCACAACAAAATCCGCGGCGAATTGCGGAAGCCTATAAAGGTCTGGAAAGAAACCTGTCTGGTAAAGCGATCAAAACAATTCTGCAGATTCCAATAGTGAATCAAACAGAAGGCCCGGGCAAGCAGGGCAAATCAGGCAGCGTGAAAAAAAATCCAAAAACAAAGACGTAACAGGTAAGCAGATAGTGAATGTCAGGCAGCACCGTTTATAGCAATTGAAAGTGAATGACGGTGACGTACTTTGGTTTGATCGGTGCTGAATTATTGACCAGTTTACAAACGGAATCGTGTTCGCAGGAGTATTAACTATGCAAGAAAAAATCAGTTTCAGTCCTGAGAGTCATTTAGGGCAGACGTTGCATCAATGGTGGGTTGATCTGAAAGATGACCGTGCCAGCCGTGCCATGTTGCGTCGTTGTTCCACATTAGATGAAGTGAGTCTGAATCCGGCTTATCAGCGTTTTTATCGTTTCATGCTCGCACATCGCTGGCCTGCTGAATCGACAAACACGCAAAAAGATAAATTAGCCGCTATTGCGAGTTTATTGGCGCATGTGATAACAGATGATCAGGACCCCGTTGGGGTAAGGATGTCAGTATTGGCAGGCGATAAACCCTTGGTTTCAGAACTTCGTTTCCGGGGTTTGTTGAAAATTGACGATATGGATGATTTATTCGTCAGTTTGCGCCGTACGCTTCCGCTGATCAAAAATCAGGTGAATGTTTATCAGTTGGCTCACGATATCTACTGGTGGAATGACATCACAAAAAAACGGTGGGCATATGACTACCGCTGGCCTGTCAAACAAAATACTTAATCCCCGAAGTTATTTGCGAACAACATATCAATATCAAGGAAAAAACATGTCTCGTTATATTCAATTACATATCCTGACCAGCTACCCTCCATCAAATCTGAACCGTGATGACACCGGTCGCCCAAAAACAGCCGTAGTCGGAGATTCTGTACGCCTGCGCATTTCTTCGCAAAGCCTCAAGCGTGCCTGGCGTACTTCGGATATTTTTGAGTCTGTCTTGAAAGGGCATATCGGTACCCGCACCAAAGAAATGGGTGTGCATGTCTATCAGACGCTCGCAAAGCAGGGTGTCAGCGAAAAAAATGCGCGCGAATGGGCAAAAACCATAGCCAGCCAATTCGGAAAATTAAAATCGGACAAAAAGAACGAAGGTGGCGAGGATCTGCATGTTGAGCAACTGGTGCACTTCAATCCTGAGGAGGAACAGGCGATAGCCACCTTAGTGGATAAACTGGTGGCAACTCAGGAAGCGCCCACCGACGAAGATCTGAAATTATTGCGCAAACAGCATAGCGCTGCTGATATCGCCATGTTTGGTCGTATGTTGGCTGCCTCGCCAGCATTTAATACAGAGGCAGCAGTGCAAGTCGCTCATGCGATCACCGTACACAAAGCAGCTGTTGATGATGATTATTTTACGGCTGTTGATGATCTGAATAAGGGCGAGACAGATCAAGGCGCTGCGCATATCGGTGAAACCGGATTTGGCGCAGGGGTGTTCTATTTATACCTCTGCATTGACCGCGCCTTGCTATTGAAAAATCTGGGGGACGATACAGAATTAACCCAGCAGGCACTCAATGCGTTGCTGCATGCAGTCACCAAAGTATCACCGACTGGCAAACAGAATAGTTTTGCCTCAAGAGCTTATGCCGGGTATGTACTCGCTGAAAAAGGCGATCAACAGCCACGCACACTGGCGCAGGCTTTTCTCAAGCCAGTGAAAGACCCAGATACCTTAAACCGTGCGGTGACTGAATTGAACCGGCAGCGTAAAAACTTTAATACCGTGTACGGCGACTGTGCTGATGCCGTGCAGGAATTCAATGTGGAAGCAGGAACAGGCAGCCTGAGCGAAGTCGCTGAATTTATTGTTGAGTAAATCATGGAGACCTTGATTTTTCAACTGCAAGGTACCATGGCGGCCTGGGGGGAAGTGGCTGTCGGCGAATATCGCCCCAGCGCTGATTACCCAGGTCAATCCGCTATTGATGGATTGCTGGCTGCCGCGTTGGGTATAGACAGGGATGATCATGCTGCGCACATGGCCTTGTGTAACAGCTATCGTATCGCGATTGGTGTAGTGAGTACCGGTCGATTATTGCGCGATTACCATACCGCGCAAGTACCTGGACGCACCGATCTGAAAAAGCGGCCACATGCCACGCGTCGTGATGAATTGTCGTTGCCCAAACAAGATCTCAACACGATTCTGTCCACCCGCGATTATCGTCAGGATGCTTCTGTCCTGGTTGCCGTGCAGGCATATGCAGATGCCCCTTACACATTAGTTCAGTTGGTGGAAGCATTGAAGAAGCCCAGATTTATTCTGTATCTGGGTCGCAAATCCTGCCCTATTGCCGCACCTCTGCATCCTTGTATTTTAGATGCGTCAACGGTTGTAGCTGCTTTATCTACTTATCAGCAACAACTGATGGCACTGTGGCAGAAGACCTCAGTAGCACCTCCTGCAGGCAATGAGATTACTATCCAAAAAATTGTCTGGGGAGATGATTTTGGTACGGATGATCTAGCGACGATGGGGGTGTTGCGTGATTTCAGTATCACCCGCAAAGATCAGTTGATCACCCGCCAGGGTTGGCTATTTGCAGACAGAAGCGAACACATCGCCTTAATGAAGGAATGAGCCCCATGTATTTTAGCGTAATTACCCCGGTGAACTTGCGGCAGGCTGCGCATGAAATGGCGCAGTCAGCCGCCTACGCCGAACATCAATGGCTATGGAAATTTTTTCCCAGCAGTCAGGATCAGCAACGCGATTTTATTTTTCGTCGCTATGATCAGGAAGTGACGCCCCGCTTTTATATCGTCTCAAAGCGTGAGCCTGTTGCGTTTAGTGAAGTATGGCAGGTACAGAGCCGACCTTACGCTCCGCAATTATCAGATGGCCAGCATTTATCGTTTCAATTGCGTGCTAATCCTGTTATCACCAAAACAAACGACAAAGGCAAACCTCAGCGACATGATGTTGTCATGGACGCCAAGAAGCGTCTTTTGCTTGAGCACGGACTGACTGAAGACGCGACGTGGCGGGATTGGAAGCGAGACGACAAACCTCTGCTTTACGATTTGACACAACAGACTTGTCTCGACTGGTTGCAAAGTCGTTCAGATCGCCTTGGCTTTAGCATCGTTGCGGCGAATGTTGATGCCTACCAGCAGCACAGGGCGGATAAGCAGCATAAGCAGCACAGGGCGGATAAGCAGCATAAGCAGCGCAGGGCGGATAAGCCAGAGATCCTTTTTAGCACCGTGGATTTTTCCGGGGAATTGATCGTTACTGACCATGAACTATTTCATCACACGCTTTTTCACGGTATAGGGCATGCCAAAGCATTTGGCTGTGGTTTGCTACTCGTGAAAAAATCTGAAAGCTGATTGATGCTTCCGCCTTTAAAGCCCATTCCGATTAAAGAGCGGCTATCTGTACTGTACGTCGAAAAATGTCAGCTCGACGTACTCGACGGAGCCTTTGTTGCCGTAGACGTTACAGGTGTACGTATGCACATTCCAGTTGGTGGCGTTGCCTGCCTGATGCTGGAGCCTGGTGTCCGCGTCTCCCACTCAGCTTGTGCGCTGGCTGCGCGTGTTGGCACCTTGCTGGTATGGATAGGGGAAGGGGGCGTCAGGGTCTATTCATCGGGGCAGCCGGGTGGTGCACGTGCCGATCGTTTGCTGTATCAGGCGAAATTAGCGCTCGATGACGATGCGCGCCTGAAAGTAGTCAGAGCGATGTACAAATTACGTTTTGGTGAAGCCCCCCCACAACGACGCAGCGTAGAACAACTGCGTGGCATCGAAGGCGCCAGAGTCAGGGCATCGTATCAGCTGCTTGCCCAGCAGTATGGGGTAGATTGGAAAGCACGCAATTATGACCGTCAGGATTGGGATGCGGCAGATATACCCAATCGCTGTCTTTCTGCTGCGACTTCGTGTTTGTATGGCGTGACAGAAGCAGCGGTTCTTGCTGCCGGTTATGCACCGGCAATTGGTTTTATCCATAGCGGAAAACCACTCTCTTTTGTCTACGATATTGCTGACTTATATAAATTTGATACGGTAGTTCCGATCGCATTTAGCGTCGCTGCCAAGCCCAGTCAGAATCTTGAGCGTGAGGTGAGGATACGCTGCCGCGACGCATTTCGACAAAGCAGGCTGCTCGAACGCATTATTCCTGATATAGAAACCATTCTTTCTGCGGGTGGGCTTACTCCACCAGAATTACCCGAAGAATCCATTCCTCCTACAATCCCTAACCCAGAGAGTATCGGCGATGTTGGTCATCGTTCTTGAAAATGCGCCACCACGTTTGCGTGGCAGGCTTGCTATCTGGTTGCTGGAAATTCGTGCCGGTGTCTATATTGGCAATTATTCCCGACGTCTTCGCGAACACATCTGGGATCAGGTCACCGAAGGAATCGAAGAAGGGAATGCAGTCATGGCTTGGCGCACCAACAATGAAGCAGGATTCGATTTTGTCACAACAGGCAGCAATAGACGAATCCCTGTTGAAATGGATGGTACAAAACTCGTGTCATTTTTACCTGAACTAAGTGACGTAAATCGTCAAAATTAAGTAAGTCAGCGATCTTTAAAAATTCAGAAAAACGCAGAAAAAATTCGGTAGAATTGCGGAGCTCTTTTTTGTCCTTAATAATCAATCGATTATATTTGGTGTGTTCCCCATGCCCATGGGGATGAACCGCAGAACTGTCCGTGTCAAAATTCAAAAGTGATAGTGTTCCCCATGCCCATGGGGATGAACCGCCTTGCCACCTTTGGGAACCCATGCTTATCAGGTGTTCCCCATGCCCATGGGGATGAACCGCCGTGGGAACGTCACTGGCCGGGGCCGATGCCGTGTTCCCCATGCCCATGGGGATGAACCGTGCTGACGGATGCCGTCGCGGATCTGATCACACGTGTTCCCCATGCCCATGGGGATGAACCGCCATGATGTTTTTTTCTTTTTGCGCGATCGTCGTGTTCCCCATGCCCATGGGGATGAACCGCCCTGCGCAAAGAGAACGAGAAGTTGCGTGAAGTGTTCCCCATGCCCATGGGGATGAACCGGTAGAAGCAGAAAACAATACGACCATCGACATGTGTTCCCCATGCCCATGGGGATGAACCGCCATCGCGTATCACATTGATACAGGCAGTCATGTGTTCCCCATGCCCATGGGGATGAACCGACCCTCGGTTTTGGAGACCGATGCTCTACCAGGTGTTCCCCATGCCCATGGGGATGAACCGCAGTCGCAATGGCTGATCAGGCCAGAGAGGCAGTGTTCCCCATGCCCATGGGGATGAACCGCCCATGTGCTTGACGATGACGTATCTTGTGCTGTGTTCCCCATGCCCATGGGGATGAACCACATGGGCAATTTGCATCAGAAACCCATCTGATGTGTTCCCCATGCCCATGGGGATGAACCGCAGCACGGCTGATTCTGTCACGCGACCATGGAGTGTTCCCCATGCCCATGGGGATGAACCGTTGGAGTAGTGATAGATGCTGCCTTCACCGGTGTGTTCCCCATGCCCATGGGGATGAACCGTATCACCGGCAATGTTTACATCCTCTAACGTAGTGTTCCCCATGCCCATGGGGATGAACCGGACGCATTGCTACCGCCCTGTACGTCAACTGCGTGTTCCCCATGCCCATGGGGATGAACCGTTCAATCATGCCGCCAGGTTCTAATCCAACCAGTGTTCCCCATGCCCATGGGGATGAACCGCTGACCGAGGATCAGAAATTGACTCTGGATAGGTGTTCCCCATGCCCATGGGGATGAACCGTGTTTGCAGTGGGCGCATTTCAATTTCCTTTCGTGTTCCCCATGCCCATGGGGATGAACCGATGGACATGGATTTTCTCTCTGGAAGTCAGCTGTGTTCCCCATGCCCATGGGGATGAACCGGCAACCAGCAAGCCGCACCATCGGGCACCACAGTGTTCCCCATGCCCATGGGGATGAACCGATTCCCGTCCTCGTCCCACTCCGATGCCATAAGTGTTCCCCATGCCCATGGGGATGAACCGGCTCCCCTGAGTGGATTGCCTACCGTGTAAGCGTGTTCCCCATGCCCATGGGGATGAACCGTGTGGAGCGATCCCCAAACCGGCGCATATCAGGTGTTCCCCATGCCCATGGGGATGAACCGCAATGCTGCGTAACAACGTGTTTGCGTTGTTATGTGTTCCCCATGCCCATGGGGATGAACCGTCTTTGCGATTGTCACGCTGGTTAATGACTCAGTGTTCCCCATGCCCATGGGGATGAACCGGCAATATGGTGTCTCCATGGCGACTCGCAGCGGTGTTCCCCATGCCCATGGGGATGAACCGGTGGCCGAGCTGGGGGAAGATTAATTGCTGAGGTGTTCCCCATGCCCATGGGGATGAACCGGCACTCATCAATTTTGTCTTTCAGCTCATCAAGTGTTCCCCATGCCCATGGGGATGAACCGATGAAACTGATATTTTTCTCAGTGCCATCAATGTGTTCCCCATGCCCATGGGGATGAACCGCATCTGCGCAATCAGTCGTTCTCTCCAGTCAAGTGTTCCCCATGCCCATGGGGATGAACCGCATTGCACCTTGATTTGCAGCGATTGGTGCGAGTGTTCCCCATGCCCATGGGGATGAACCGCAGAGAGCGCAACCGGTTCCCGTTTGCCTGCTGTGTTCCCCATGCCCATGGGGATGAACCGCTATCCTCATCGCAAAAATGGCACCAAAGTACGTGTTCCCCATGCCCATGGGGATGAACCGTCCCAGAAGGGACTACGCCAGAGCAGGCAATGGTGTTCCCCATGCCCATGGGGATGAACCGTTTGATTTTGCTAAATCTCTTTCTGATGCTGGGTGTTCCCCATGCCCATGGGGATGAACCGCCTGAACTCTCGAAAGAGGACTATCAAACAAAGTGTTCCCCATGCCCATGGGGATGAACCGATTGTTCATTCAGTCTTGAACGCAGTGTCTCCGTGTTCCCCATGCCCATGGGGATGAACCGCCATTAATTATGAATTTCCTCCAACTTGTACAGGTGTTCCCCATGCCCATGGGGATGAACCGCCTTTAACCTTCGGCGCGTCGGCAATCAGGCCGTGTTCCCCATGCCCATGGGGATGAACCGCATTAGGGTTGCGGGAGTTTTATGAAAAGCTAGTGTTCCCCATGCCCATGGGGATGAACCGGTAACGGCTTCGCCTTTGCCGCTTCGGTAACGGTGTTCCCCATGCCCATGGGGATGAACCGTCAGGGCAAGGCGCCAGACGTCAGCCCCTCATGTGTTCCCCATGCCCATGGGGATGAACCGCGCCTGATGCGGCGAGTAGATGGGTGTGGCGAGTGTTCCCCATGCCCATGGGGATGAACCGACATTCGGCTGTCACGAATCGGGATCAGAAAAGTGTTCCCCATGCCCATGGGGATGAACCGCCTAAACTGCGCTGCAAACCGCATGAAATATAGTGTTCCCCATGCCCATGGGGATGAACCGGGGTGAGTACAAATTCGACAAAACAGGATGTAGTGTTCCCCATGCCCATGGGGATGAACCGAGTCCCGTTTTTCCGCGGTAACAGTCCCAAAAGTGTTCCCCATGCCCATGGGGATGAACCGGCAGCACGGCAAGGATATTCCCCTGAGCATGAGTGTTCCCCATGCCCATGGGGATGAACCGGACATCGTTACTGAAGCGGCAAAGGCGAAACCGTGTTCCCCATGCCCATGGGGATGAACCGGACATCGTTACTGAAGCGGCAAAGGCGAAACCGTGTTCCCCATGCCCATGGGGATGAACCGCTGCGCGAGAGTTTCATTGATCGCCGTGGCATGTGTTCCCCATGCCCATGGGGATGAACCGTTGTCGTCGTACGTTCGGACACGGCGGGCGTGGTGTTCCCCATGCCCATGGGGATGAACCGCCGATTTAATTGGGCGTCAAATTGGAGTTAAGGTGTTCCCCATGCCCATGGGGATGAACCGAGAACCCACCCAGCCTAACAGAGTCCATCCTAGTGTTCCCCATGCCCATGGGGATGAACCGTGATTTTTTTCCAGTAAAGGAAGGTGAGTGATGTGTTCCCCATGCCCATGGGGATGAACCGCATAATGTCGCCCAATCGCACATTACGATGTCGTGTTCCCCATGCCCATGGGGATGAACCGCCTCGATCCGCATTCGTCGGCGTTCAGGTATCGTGTTCCCCATGCCCATGGGGATGAACCGCAAACGGACTCGATACGCTGTGCTGCTGTCCAGTGTTCCCCATGCCCATGGGGATGAACCTCAATCCGGATCTGTACACAAATCAGGGCTAATGTGTTCCCTGTAACGTGTGGCTGAAAGTATGTTTTTCACCACGTCTATCTCACCGGCAATGGCATTTGCAAAAAGGGTCTGCAAATTTGGAATCTGCAATAACTGAGGTTGCCTGCAAATGAGATCAATCACCTGTTTAGTTGATTCCAGTTGATAAATTTCTTGAGCTGGCTCGTCTTCAATATTGAGTGGCGCTATATATTCACGGTGAATAGATAAATCTGCGCTTTGGATAGGTCCAGATTCAGGTAAAAGAACAGCGTCAGAAAGTGGAAACCCTACAGAGACATAGGGGTCGGTGTTTTCTGATGGAGCAATATTGAGTGCGCGCCAACAGTGATCGTTCTTCAGCTTGGAAAACTTGACCTGACTTCTCCAGCCGGAAAATTGATGCTGAATATGTTGGCCGCCGTTGCTGAAATGGAGCGGGACTTATTAGTTGAACGCACTCAAGCTGGGCTGGCACGTGCAAAAGCTGAGGGTAAGGTGCTTGGTCGGCCAACGAAAACCAATGATGAACAACGAGAGCAAATAATTAGTCTTCATAAGCAGGGAGCGTCAATCAGCTCGTTAGCGCGAAATTACGGTATTTCGCGAGCGAGCGTAATGAGAATTACAGGAGCTTTATCTTGATCCTGACCAATTCGATTAGCACTATCGGCGGCTTTATTTTGGTGCAAACTGAACCAAGTAGTTTTCTTGCGAGTGCCTTGCCTGTTTCCTTTCTCGATGGTTTGCGAAGCGATCTTATGCTTTTAGGATGGCAATATTCTCCCGCATACGCGCACGGAGCAACTCTTGCCACTCTGGCTCCAGCCAGTGTACAACTTGGTCGAAACCGTTGAAGATGCGCATCAGTAGCGCATCAAGATAGGCGCTAGCCTCGTCACTGTTGTCGAAACCAAAACGATGGGCATCGGCCAACACTGCTGAGCGGGAAATATCGAAACGCCCGGTTGACAGTTGTAGTGTCAACGTGCGTGGTGTCTCAACCGGATTAGGTACGACATCGAAAGCGGGTGCCAAGCGCCAGCGCCGCTGCTCGTGTTTGTACACAACCGCATGATTTCGAACATGGTCATCGTCATTTCCGCACACGGCGTTGAAAACCATGCGGCCAAACAGCTCGCGCCTATCCTCAACCGGAGCACCTATGATGCGCAGCTCCTCCGCCAAGCGCGGATAGCTCCAGAGGGCGGTTTGCGTGAGCTTGTCCGGATACTCTGCCTGCAGCAGGGAGGCTGCACTGACACACATCAAGCGACGGCTTCCGATTCGGTCATAGCGAAGTACGCGCACTGCACTGTGACCCTCCGTCGCAGGATGCAGAACAGTTGCTGCGAAATCCAAACCGCTTGCCACTCCCCATTGCTGGCCGACATGCTCAAGGGAAGGAATATCAGCAATATCGCTGGCTATCCTAGGCTTGACTAGCCAGTACTGTCCCTCATCGTCTTGCACAGTCGCCTTCGGTCGGGCTCCGCCCACGCTGGCAGTTTGTACCAGACGTCGGCGAAGTCGAGCGTCGACCGCCGGGCGTTGCGCGCTCATGGCGGCCAATTCTTGCACCAATAGCGGTAGCTGGAGTAACTTCGGATGGGACAACTGCGCCACCGAAGGAGTGGGTTTTGTACCTACAGCGAGTGCGCCCCAGCGGTCAGCGTTGTTGGCCAGAATCAGATATCGTTCCAGAGGCGTGCCTTCTGATAGATTGTGTTCTTGCCTGAGTAGCGCTTGGCCCCAGGAATCAGGACAAGCGTCTCGCAGTACATCGTGCAGACCATTGTAGCGGGGCGCTGGCCGATCATCCTCCGGACGAAACGGTAAGTTGACTGGGTCAATCGCCCAAGTGAGGCCTGCATCGACATAACTTGGGGCGTACTTGAACCTACCAGCACCTGCCGCGGGTCCTGCAAGGTAGCGTCCGACCGTGACCCATTCTTCATTGTCCGGACGCTGCAAATAAATATACAAAGGCTTAGAAGTATTCAGCATCTTCTTCGCCTCCTTGTTCTTGTCGGCTCAGCTTTACTCTACGATGTGGCGTGTCGGACCACAGGGTTGATGCCAGCGCAGGTGTTGTTTCGTCCATCACGCCCAGAATCAGTAGTGCAGAGAGGTATGCGCCAGCAGCGGTGCCTGGGTCGCCTCGTTCCATGCGGCGTAAGGTAGCCTCTGAAATGCTCATGCGCGCGCACAAGTCGGCAGCCGTGATGCGCTGGCGCAAGCGTTGCGTATGGATACAGCGCCCCCAAGTACTCAGGCGTTCCCGTACCAAAGTTGGCACCGTATCCGTGTTCAAGAGCTTTTTAGGCATATATAAAACCCCTCATAAAAAGTGTATTGTAGATCATAATATGATTTTTATGAGGGGTTTTCGATGTGGGCGACAATTACGAATGACTGGTAATGCAGGATAACCCCTCGTATACAGGGGCACCAAAAAGAATAGCCACATTCGTTTTCGGAACTGAGCGCGTCATTCAGGGCGGGCTATACAATAAAGACTGAGGTTCCTGTAACCCTCCCATAAAATCGAGCCGCGTATTATTTGCGTTTTGAGATAATGAAATAATCAATATTCAGTTGGTGCCATCCAGTTGAGTGAATTGTGTGGGCATTGGCCTTTGTAGTCGTTCATCCACAATTCCGCTGAAAGCTCTTAAGCTTACATATCCAATGCGCCTTGGCAGTAGCTGCACTTATGTGGTCAATATTCGGTGAGCGTCAACACACTGACGTATGATTTTTTCTGATGATCGGGTTGTTAAAAGATGCCAATGGTTGTAATCGGTAACCTTTTAAATGATGATGTGATTATCGTAAATAAAAGGGGAAAACCATGGGTGTTGTCGTAAAACTATCTGACGAGTTAATTTTATTGGCACAACCATACGCAACTGTTGGGCATCGCTCTATCCCGAAACAAATAGAGCATTGGGCAAGACTTGGAAAGGCCGCAGAGGACAATCCAGACCTTCCGGCTGCATTTATCCGTGATGTGATGCTTTCTGAAGCGGAAGCTAATGCCGGACAGCTTACTGATTATAAATTCCGGGTGTGATGGACGATGGAAATTAAAGTAACGCCGTCATTCACTCGATCAATTAAGAAGTTACACGAACGGGATAAGCTGACACTTGATGATGCGATTAACGATATTGTGAAAAATCCTTATATCGGATCGCAGAAGAAGGGGGATTTATCAAAAATCCTGGTTCACAAGTTTAAGATAAACAAGCAAGAAGTTTTGCTTGTATATAAGAAGTTAGAGCCAAGTCGAGATAATCCGGAAGTGCTTGTGTTGGTTCTACTTGGTACGCATGAGAATTTCTATCGGGAGTTAAAGCAATAATTCAAGAAGTCAGAAACTCTGCAGATGACGCACCATGACGCCGACATGCCCGTCAATACGTCGTATCAGCTAACGCCCGAAGCGACCATAGGCAATCATTTGCAGAGGTTGTTAAATTTATGTAAATAGAATGATGCTGTCAACAAAAAATAAGTTGAAAACGGAAAACTACATTACTTCGTCATGTGCAACGTGGTTTCTGACCTTGATTCTGTGTAGAGCTACATCATTTTTTTCATAGACAGCGACTTGGCGAGAGTTGTAACGCTAAATATGATCAAGCCTGACGCTGTCATCATCAGACATATAGCTTCAGTACCGCTCAATGCGCCGTAAGTTGTCTGTGCAATTTGCCATTGGGATTGCGGCAATCTCATATCGAGGTGGTACATGCCATCAAGGAATAAGTGAGATAGTGTGCCGAAAAACGCGGAAAACAATAAGACTGGAAGACTGACCTCTGCCTGCGTATATCTGGCAGGGCGAATACGCTCCCACGCAATCCATAGTCCAACAGAGAGTAATGCAATGGTGATTGCCGAGGGGAGATTGTGAGTTAACTCGTGCAAGTCCTCTTTTGACTGCATGAACATTTTATATCCAGGCTCAATGTCGATGAGCACCTGAGATAGGGTAAATACCATCAGAGAAAAACGCTTCCGTAGTACTGATTTGGCGAGAATTCCTGCGCCTAAATGAAAGGGAGTAAAGGGCATAAATGGAGACTGGATGATGTTGGTAAATTTCGAGCCTGTAAGAATTTCTGTGTAAATGCCACGGAACAAGTCAGTGATCGTATTTTTGAATGCGATCACCAAACTCAATCATAAAACGATTTAAGGCCATACGCCAATTGAGCGCACTTGGAAGCTGGCGGCCAATCAGTTTGCCATCATGTTTGGCGAACGCTTCACCAACGCGATTAACTAAAACCCGGCCCCGCACACACAGAATTTCTTACACGTCCTTAATTTTTTGTTGTGGGCGATCCCGGCACCTCAAAGTCAGGCTACGCGTGTCATTAAGTGTCACAGCTGAAACAATAGTCGAAGCGGCAATGCAGTTGATCTGCTACGGACCCGCATGCCTGATTATTCCCATCTTTACTCTCGGAGAAGTTGATGTCGAGCCATCAACACTGCGAGCGTTTGTAAAGTCCGGTCTTTATTCTTCCATTTTCATGGCCTGAACTGTTAACGAGCCCCACGTCGCGCCACAGCAAGTGCCGCATGCACGCGTCTGCGCCTTGCGAGCCTATGGCTAAATGCGAAGAACTCAAAATAGCAATGTCTGAAAATTGCGTTGGGCATGGCGCACCGTGTATGGCTTGATCCTACTAATAAAAGATGGCATTGTGGCAAACTTCGGAAGGAAATCATGCCGGCATTCGCTGTCTCTTTAACAGGATAAAAATAATGGAAAAACAATCTGCATCCCGCGCTGGCGCTGCTGTCGGTGCCATGATTTTTTCGGTCTTCGGGTCCGGCTGGCTGCTCGCCTGGGCTATCAGAAGTTTTGCACAGGCTGCTTGGATGTGTGCTTTGATTAGCGGCCTGGGGCTGGCTTTGTTTATCACGGCTTTCCGGCAGTACCGGCGCAATCGTGAGGCGCATGCGGCTGTTGTTGAGACGCCTGAAAGCAAAAAAGGGAAGCGTATTTTCAATATCGTCAATATTGGTCAGGGCGTGGCCATTTTTCTGGCGGTGAATATTGTGAATAATATCGGCCACCCTGAATGGTTTGTACCTGCCTTTATTTTTATTGTCGGTGCGCATTTTATCCCGCTGGCCAAAGTGTTTCACAGCAGGCGACATACGGTGACTGGTGTTGCGATGATGGTTTGGGCACTGGCGTATCCGCAGTTCGCGCAGGCTGGTGCTGCTGATCCTGTCGGCTGTCTGGGAGCGGGTCTGATTCTTTGGGCAAGCGCTATTTCTGCTTTGTTATTGCATTCTTCTGCGCAGCCAGATGCCGTAGCCGGACAGTAATGCTCGAAAGGCAGATTGGCTGTCTGCCATAAACTGACTTAGTGAGGATCAGAAATGAGGGACAACAAAACGACCGATGACGGACGCTGGCCTTTATCGAAATTTCTGATCGTCGGCATTCTTATTGCGGTGGCGGGCTATCTGCCGCTGCAGTTGTATATTATTTTCGGGCCGGCTGATGGTAATCCGGTTGGTCTGGGATTGCTGATGGTGATGGGAATGATGCTGGGGATGATGGTCGTCGCCATCGGTGTGATCAAGCGCCTGATCCGCCATTTTTTTGAATGAGGAATTTTCCGGGCAATACATGTTGCTTATCTGATGCCTGTCTGATGAAGTGAGCAGTGACCAACCCCGATGAAGGAAGTGCTTTATAATGGCGCCCTTCATCACTCATTCCAGAGTCAGCGTGTGCCTTCGCCACCCGCCGAGAGCGCTGGAAAAAAACATAAGATCAGAATATCCGGCTGCACCTTGTGTGCTCATCACATGACCGCGTGGTGACTCGGTTATCGTTGGCGGCCGGCATTGTCAGCTGCAGATCAGACATCACCAGATTCCCAACTTCGTTTTCAATTAAGCATCATGTTTAAATTTTTATCGTTGTGCCTTCTTCTTTCTTTCCAGTTGTCAGCCCTCGCGCAAAATACCATCAGTGGTGCCGGGTCGTCAGCCGCCGCGCCTTTATATGCAAAGTGGGCCGATGCGTATAACAAAAAAACAAAAATCGGCATGGCGTATCAGCCAGTCGGCTCTTCCGCTGGGATTAAGCAAATCAGAGCGAAGGCCGTCGATTTTGCCGGCAGCGATGTGGCGATGAGCGTTGCTGATTTAAAACGCGATGATCTGATCCAGTTTCCATCTGCGATTTCCGGTGTCGTGCCGGTGGTGAATCTGCCGGGGATCGCCACCGGCAAACTGAAGCTGACCGGTGAGTTACTGGCCGATATTTTTTCCCGAAAAATATCGCAATGGAATGATCCTGCTATCGCGGCTCTGAATCCGGATTTGAAACTGCCGAAGAAAACGATCGAGGTGATCGTGCGTCAGGAAGGTTCCGGAACGACTTATAATTTTACGGATTACCTGTCCAAAGTGAATGCCGACTGGCAAAATCAATACGGCAAAAATTTCACCATCAAATGGCACGCAGAACTGACGCAGGTGAAGGGCAGCAGCGGCGTTTCTGCTGCGGTGAAAAGCACGCCGTATGCGATCAGTTTTATTGATTACAACTATGTGCTTCAGGATAATCTGGACTACGTCACTCTCAAAAATCGTGAAGGCCGTTTTGTGTTGCCGTCTGCGGCAGCCTTCGCTGCCAGCATGAATAACAGTGGCTGGAAATCCAATGGCCGGTTTGAAGAAATGCTGACTGATAAACTCGGCGCCAATAGCTGGCCTATCGCTATGGGTACTTTTGTGATTCTCCAGAAAACCGCTACCAATGCAGAAAAATCGATCGCCGTCCTGAAGTTTTTCACCTGGAGTTTCATGAACGGTGATCATTTAGTCCGTACGGTGGATATGGTTCGTCTGCCGGACAGTATTCAGGCCAGAATTTTCAAAGAAATGACGACCGTGACGGATGCAAGCGGCAAGCCCCTGCAATGGATGAATTTTCCCTGATGTCAGACTGATGTTTTCCTGCAGCAGCCGACGGATCAGCTAACAGGAATACATTATTCCATCGTCCGTCATCGTCGCCTGACGGCTCCGGTCAGTCTGATCCGGCAGGTTTTAAAGCTTAAAAATACTGGGGGGAGTATTTTTTAATAGCCTTTGTTTATAAGGACTTTCAGCGTAAAAATCGGCATACTCCCCCGATTTATCTATTCCGAAGTTCATTTGTGCTAACCGTGCGGCGCCTCCGCGGTTGTCCCGCTCCGGCTATCAGAGCGGCTGTCTGTCCGGCTGTTGCTTGCACCGACGTTGTTGCAGGCGGATTTCAAGCCGGCGTTCTTTTTTCAATTGAGCCTTCATGCTAGTATCAGGCGCAGATACCGCTGATTGTTGCCGGCTGTTGCCGCCACTTTTATCAGCCCGGATCTGCCTTCGTGATGGCTAATTTTTTGGTGAGAAATTGTATGCGCGCATCTCTGTATATCAGCTCGACGCCCTTCGATCTGGCGTTGCACAGACATAAAATAGCGGAGGCACTGTCACAGGTGCAACCAGGTCTGCCCGAGTTCAGTGTCGTACAGGCAGAACCGGAAACCGGACTGACTGAACGACTGCGTCTGGTGCGTCAGGCGTCTGCATATGTGGGCGTGTTCGGTATGGTGTATGGCAATGTGGATATGGCCAGTGGCAAGTCGCTGGTGCAGCTGGAATACGAAGCGGCGCTGGCTGCCGGTCTGCCGGTACTGATTTATATCATGGATGAGGATGAGCATCTGGTCTTGCCTAAACATGTCGATACGGGCGCACCGGCACTGCATTTGAGTGAATTGAAATCACATCTGAGCCAGACCCAGTCCGTGCGTTTTTACGCGTCGGCAGACGATCTGGTCGCCAGACTGAAGAATGATTTATTAAGGATTTTTGCGTTGCCGGAACCAGCATCACTTGTGACAACACCTGCGTCAGTGCCAGCCGTCACAACGCCTGCGGCGGCTGTTGAAAGCACAGCGGCAGAGACGGCGGCAGTACAGGGTACCGGATCTGGTACAACGATACTGGCAGGCACGATAGCATCGAAACGTTATGCGCTGACGCCACCCCGGTTTGCCTTTTTCAAAGAGAAAGTTGTTCATCTGTTCGACCGGGAAATGCCGGACGCGGTGCTGCAGGATGTGATTGAATATCTGCTGGCCGGAAACACGATGTCGGCCGCATCGGCGCTGCGCCGTGGTGCCGGTATTTCACTCGAAGATGCGATTGAAGAAGTCAGGAAAACCGAACTCGTGATTATCGACACGGTACAGCGCCATCAGGCGCAGACCGGCGCTGTTAAATAGGTTCTGCTACAACGTTCGCCTTCGTTTCAGCTGCCGTTTATTCTGCCGCCGTAAGGGCATTACCGACACAAGGAAAAGACATGTCTCTGCTGCATCAACCGCAACGTCGATCACAACAGCAACGTCGTCGTTATTTGTCTTTATTACTGGCAGCAGCCTGCGCTTTGCCGCTGGCAGTGCAGGCTGAAGATAAAAAAACGGATGGTGCGCAGGTTCCGTCGATTGCTGAATTATTTGATGAAGACCATGTGCTGATGTTGTATCCGTCGGCACCGGGCGCGCAATTCCGGCTGGGTAAACGGAATCCTAACAGTACACGCGGTTTCGTGATTGAAAAGAAAACCAAAGCAACCGCAGGCAAGGATGGTGCGCTTGAATTCTGGAATCTGCCGTCGCACCCGCTGAGTTACGCGAGTGGCGGAGATGGCTGGAGCAGCCGTTTGCACATTTACGCCAGCGGTGGTCAGCAAAAATTTAACTGGAAAAACCAGCGCGGTTTTCTGAGTCATCCGGCGGAGCTGAAAAATCAGGAAATGACAATTTTTATGCGGGTGCATCAGATACTTGATCCGGCACGCGCGCAGATTTCGCTGAAAATCAGGGGCGGCGCACATAGCGATAAAAATCCGGATGCAGCTTCCTGTGTCATGCTGACATTATCACCAGAGGGACACGGCAGCGTGACGCGTTTCGGTAAGGAGCTGCGGCATCCGCGCTACGATTACGTGACGCTCAAACCTGAATTTACCGCTGCCTTGCAGGAGAATGTCTGGATAGGCATGAAGCTGATTAGCTGGAATGATCCGCACGATACTCAGCGCGTGATACACCGTTTGTATCTCGATACCGACCCTTTCGATCTCAGCACCGGCTTGCCCAAAAACAACTGGCGCTTATTCAGCGAATACATTGATGTGGAAGGAAAACGCACGGGTCAGTACAGCAAACTGGTGAACTGGGGCGGTTGGGAAACGACCTTCCGCACCGATGGTTTTCATGATGTGGACTTTGCTTATCCGTCGGTGCGAGAGATTGTTGTACCTCAATAACGCCGATTTTACGGGTTGATCGGATATAATACGCGGTACTTATCCGCAATTGTTGAAAGAAATTATGTCCAGCTTACCCGCCTGCCCGCAATGTGGCATGGAAAATACCTACCCTGACGGCGAAAACTATGTGTGCGCCGATTGCGGTCACGAATGGCCTATGGTCGCCGCAGCCAGCGCCGATGATAATGATGAACGTATCGTCAAAGATTCAAACGGTAATGTCTTGTCTGATGGCGACGCCGTCGTCGTGATCAAGGATCTGAAAGTGAAGGGGTCTTCCACAACACTGAAAATGGGAACCAAAATCAAGAGCATACGCATCGTTGGCGGCGACCATGAAGTCGATTGCAAAACAGACAGCGGCAGCTATATGCTAAAAGCCTGTTATCTGAAAAAAGTCTGATTTTTTTCAGACGCAAAACAACCCGGCGCAGATCACATCACGCCGGGTTTTGTTTTTGTAAGTGCCTGAGCGCGGTAACTACTTCCGCAATCACCGATTCCCAGTCATGCATCGCTGGCTGGCGAAATAAACGCATCACGCCCGGATACCAAGGGCTGTCAATGCGTTGACTGAGCCAGCGCCAGTCCGGCTGATAATAAGGCAGCAGCACCCAGCAGGGTTTCGCCATTGCGGCAGTCAGATGAGCCACTGCCGTATCGACGCTGATGACCAGATCAAGCTGCTGTATCAGTGATGCCGTATCAGCAAAATCATGCAGTAAAGGTGCTGCATCAACGACAGGCAGTTGCGCTTGCAACGCGAGGAGTTGCTCATCCCTTGCGCCTTTCTGCAGGCTGATAAATTGCACATGGCCGACCGCGGACAGTGGATGCAATATGTCTGGCGTGACGATGGAGCGAGCCGCATCGTTATCGAATAAATGATTTCCCTGCCACACCAGACCCACACGCAAACGACCATCAGTCGCAAGCCCGGGTAATGACACTGAGCATGTAGGATCGGCATAAAGATACGGCAGACTGGCGGGAATATTATGCAAACGGGTCTGACACAAAAACGGCAGACTCATGGGCAGCACCCAATAATCCCAGCCGCTGTGAGGCACGTCATCTTCATACGAATAAATTTCATCGATATCGTGCAGGCTGCGCATCAGGCGCGTTAGCGGAGGGTGGCAAACCAGACTGACACTGGCAGCACCGGCTGCTTTGAGCAGACTGGCATAGCGGCAGAATTGCATCATGTCGCCAAAGCCGCCTTCATAGACAATCAGTATGCGCTTACCACTGAGCGCCTCTCCCTGCCAGCGTGGAAAATGAAAATAGGCATTCAGCACCGCATCCTGCGCACGCGCTTCCTGCCTTTGCCAGCCTTCTTCATAACGTCCTTGTTTCAGCAGGATATAACTCAGGTTAAAGCTGGCTTTCTGATACGCCGGATCGCAGAGTAATGCATTGCGATAACATTCTTCGGCCTCGGCCTCACGCTGTGTGCTGGCCAGGAGCACGCCGAGATTTGACCAGGCTGCCGCTGATGCCGGAGCGATTTGTAAGGCTTGCCGGTAATGTGTTTCGGCTTCATCAAGGCGATACTGCAACATCAGCAAAGCGCCATAGTTCAGGTGGATTTGTACATTCTCCGGCAATAAACTGAGCGCCTGTCGGTAGTATTGGTCAGCGAGATCGTATTGTCGGAGCTGCGTTTTCAGATAAGCGAGATTCGCCATCGCTTCGGCACAAGCAGGATCGGCTTGCAACGCTTGCTGAAACAACTGCTCTGCCAGTGTTAGCTCACTGGCCGCCATCGCCTGATTGGCTGCCACGAAATACTGTTCGGCGGAAAGATAGTCAGCAGACATAAGTGCAGAGTAATGAGCATCGATAACCGACATCATAGCGCTGCGCGCGGTCTGTTGCGGATGAATTCTCGGCCTGTCTGTTTGCCGGTGTCGCCCGTTTTCAACGAATGCAGGATCATACGCATGTTAAAATTTCGCCGCTTTAATGCGTCCCTGGCGCGAACTCTTCATTCACCTTTTTTTCAAACACGCTTACTTATGAACGTCGTTATTCTCGCTGCCGGTATGGGCAAACGCATGCAATCGTCCTTGCCTAAAGTATTGCACTCTGTTGCCGGAAAGCCCCTGCTGAAGCATGTGATTGATACGGCGCGCAGTCTGAACGCGGCGTCTATCTGCGTTATATACGGCCACGGTGGTGATCAGGTATTGACAGCAGTCGCTGCCGACGATTTACGTTTTGCCAGACAAGAGCCGCAACTCGGCACCGGTCATGCGGTGGCGCAGGCAATTCCTGTGCTCGATGATAGTCAGCCGACGCTGGTGCTGTATGGTGATGTACCGCTGACGACGGCGGCCACCCTGCAACGTCTGATCAGCGTTGCCGGTAACGATAAGCTGGCGATACTGACCGCAGAAATGAGCGATCCTACTGGTCTCGGGCGTATTGTCCGTGAAAATGGCGCGATCCGTCGTATCGTTGAACAAAAAGATGCGACCGAAGCAGAACGCCAGATTACTGAAATTAATACCGGCATCATGATCGTTCCGACTGTGAAGCTGAAGGAATGGCTCGCGACTCTGTCGAATAACAATGCGCAGGGCGAATACTATCTGACCGACATCGTTGCGCGTGCAGTGGAAGACGGTGTGCCGGTAGTATCGGCGCAGCCTGATGCGATCTGGGAAACGCTGGGCGTGAACAGCAAAGTGCAACTGGCGGAACTTGAGCGTGTACATCAGGCGAATATCGCACGGCAGTTGCTGGAACAAGGTGTAACCCTGCTTGATCCGGCACGTATCGATGTACGTGGCAAGCTGGTCTGCGGGCGCGACGTCAGCATTGATGTCGGTTGTGTGTTTGAGGGTAATGTCACGTTGGAAGACGGCGTGACGATTGCTGCGAATTGCGTGATCAAAGATGCGCATATCGGCGCTGGCGCAACGATTAAGGCGTTTTGCCATATCGAAGAAGCAAAAGTCGGAGCGCAATCTCAGATCGGCCCGTATGCGCGTCTACGTCCCGGAACTGAGCTGGCAGAAGACGTGCATGTGGGGAATTTTGTTGAAATCAAAAATAGTCAGATCGCGGCGCATAGCAAAGCCAATCATCTGGCGTATGTTGGTGATGCGACCGTTGGCAGCCGCGTGAATATCGGTGCCGGTACGATCACCTGCAATTACGATGGTGCTAATAAATTCCGCACAGTGATTGAAGACGATGCCTTCATCGGCAGCGATACGCAATTAGTGGCACCGGTGCGCGTAGGCAAAGGCGCAACGCTGGGCGCCGGTACCACGCTGACGAAAGATGCGCCGGAAGGAAAGCTGACCGTCTCAAGAGCGAAACAAATCACGATAGACAACTGGCAGCGGCCTGTGAAGCAAAAGAAATAATCCGCGCTGTCACCGCAAGAGTTACAAGCCTTGAATATGCAGCCCGCCCTGTTAGCAGGGCTGGTTTTTTTATCGGCAGAATTTCATCCGCATGGATGTCACGTCACCTTATTTCAAACCGGAACCCTGTACTCGCCATGTATACTTCGTCGAAAAGGAGTAAGCATGACGATGTCTGATATGCAGTTTGATGTACCCGATATACGCGACCAGAAGCGCCGCAGCCTGATACGCGGTGCGCGCGATACGATACCTATGCTGATCGGTGCCGCACCGTTTGGCATGATTTTTGGCGCACTGATTTCCACCAGCCCTATGCTGCCGTGGCATGGGCAACTGATGTCGATGTCCGTGTTTGCCGGTTCCAGCCAGTTCATCGCGACCGGGCTGGTTGCCAGTCACACCGGTATGCTGGTGATCTGGCTGACGACATTGATCGTCAATCTGCGTCACATGTTGTATGCGGCGACGCTGCTGCCGCATGTTGCTCATTTGTCGGCACGCTGGCGCTGGTGTCTGGGATTTTTGCTGACGGACGAAACATTTGCCGTCGTCGCTGGTTACCATCAGCAAGCATTGAGTAGCGAAGAACGCCGCTATTCGCACTGGTATTTTCTTGGCTCTGGTCTGGCGATGTATGCAAACTGGCAGCTGTGGACGCTGGTCGGTTTGCTGTTCGGTACTTTGTTCCCTGCTTTACAGACCCTGGGGCTGGACTATGCGATGGTGGCAACCTTCATTGCGATTATCGTGCCGCAGCTGAACCGGTTTCCGCAATTTTCCGCTGCACTGGCCGCCGGCAGTTGTGCTTATCTGTTGCAGGGATTGCCGTATAAGCTGGGTTTGCTGAGTGCGGTCATGATCGGTGTCGCTGTCGGCATGGCATTGACGCGCTTAGCTGTCCGGTCAGAGGAGTCAGTATGAATTACGTGCTGATGATAGGAGGTATGGCGGTAGTGACGGTGCTGATTAAAGCCCTGTTTTTTATTCTTGGTGACAGGCTGGTTTTTCCACCGTGGCTGAATCTGGCACTGAGCTTTGTACCGGTAACAGTGCTGACGGCAATTATTACGCCGATGATACTGGCGCCGCATGGCAACGGGCTGGAGCTACACTGGCGGAATCCGCAATTACTGGCATCGCTGATTGCCGTAATTGTTTGTGTGCTGAGCCGCAGACAGTTACTGACGATCGTCGTTGGTCTGCTGAGTTTTTTCTTTTTGCAGTGGCAATTTTCGATGTAATTCGCGCTGCCTGATTGATGTTGAAATCCGATGCAGAAATCAGACATAAAAAATGCCGGAATATTGTCCGGCATTTTTTATGGTGTTGCGAGACGGTTGAAAGCTATTTCATTGCGGCGGACGTACTTCTTTTTTTAGCGCAGCCATAGCCAGCTTTTCCACCAGACCGGGTGCGATCAGTTTCAGCCAGCGACCGAGTTTTCCTTTACCTGTCATGACGACTTCACGTTTGCCTTGTTCCATGCCCTGAATGATCAGGCGTGCGCATTCTTCTATCGACATCGCATCGTCTTCTTTCAGACCGCTGCTGCCTGCCGCGTTTCCGGCCGCGTTATAGCCGTGATAGCGGATGCGGGTGGCCACCACTCCGGGATAGGCAAGCGTAATTCTGATGCCCGCTTCTTTGACTTCGCTGCGCAGACTTTCGAAGAAGCCATTCATCGCGAATTTACTGGCACTGTAGGCAGTACGACCCGGCACGCCTATGAGTCCGGCCAGCGATGAAACCGCAACGATGTGCCCGCTGGTTTGTTTCAGGTAAGGCAGCGCAGCATGTGTGCACCAGACACTGCCCCAGAAATTAATCCGCATTAATTCCTGATACCAGCCAAGATCCGCGACCTCGCTGAATAAGGCTTGCGCAGATTTACCGGCATTGTTAATGAGCACATCTATCCTGCCGAACTTTTCCGCTGCCTTCGTGATCAGTTGGCGGCACTCGCTTTCGACACAGACATCGGTTTTCACGACCAGGCAGACGCTGCCATAGGTCTGGCATTCTGCGGCGACTTTTTTCAATGCTTCTTCATTACGTGCAGCCAGTACTAGCGAAGTCTGACGACCGCCAGATTTTGCCAGTTGCCGGGCGATTTCTGCGCCGATGCCGTCAGACGCACCGGTAATGATGATGACTTTATTTTGTCCGCTCATGACTGATAACTTTCATCCATGCGGTTGAGCTTGCGTATCAGTGATGGCCAGACGAATGCGCCGCCGAGGCCGCTGGTCTGCACCCGCATTGATTCCGCAACACCTTGCACGATCTGCGGGTTGACATGAATCAGTTCGCCACCGGCCTGCGCCGCCAGTTGTATCTGGCAAGTGGCTTCAAACGTGTACATCGACAAAAATGCGTCGGCAATACTTTTACCAACAGTGAGCAGGCCGTGATTGCGCAGTACCAGGAAATTCGCGTTCCCCATGTCCGCTTGCAGACGCGGCTTTTCATCATCGCGGAAAGCCACGCCTTCGTAATCATGATACGCGAGCGAAGCGAGGACGAATGTTGATTGCTGCGACAGCGGCAAAATGCCGCAACGCTGGGCACTAACCGCAACACCTGCTTTGGTGTGGGTATGCAGCACGCATTGCACATCTTCGCGCGCGGCATGCACTGCGCTGTGAATCACAAAACCGGCGGGATTTACCGGGAAAGGCGAATCAATCACCTTGTTGCATTGCTGATCGACTTTCACCAGCGAGGACGCAGTGATTTCATCGAACATCAGGCCATACGGATTGATCAGAAAATGATGCTCCGGTCCCGGAATGCGGGCGCTGATGTGCGTAAACACCAGATCGCTCCAGCCGTAAGCGGCGACGAGGCGGTAACAGGCCGCCAGATCCACCCGTAACTGCCATTCTTCAGGGCTGACTTTATCTTTGAGGGAAGGAATTTGCATGGTGTCTCCTGTTCACTGTTATTGATATGGTTGTTTTGAGTTTCTCTATTTTTCTGTAACGGCGGCTTTATAAATCGTATTTTTTGGCTGAGATAATAAGCGCTTCAGCATGGGCTCAAACTCTATCAATGGAAAAGTTTCTGCGTGCGGGTCAAACGAAGGATTGTCATACAGCGCGCAGAATTCAGCAGTGCGTTCAAAGTGCGGATGAGCGCGGAATTGTTCGCGCATATCTCTGTCCATACCCAGATGGTGAAAGAAATAATGTCCCTGAAAAATACCGTGATGTTGCACCATCCACAGATTTTCTTCGCTGACAAACGGTTTCAGAATTGCCGCTGCGATATCCGGATGATTAAAACTGCCCAGCGTGTCGCCGATGTCGTGCAGCAAAGCGCAGCAGATATACTCCTCGTCACGACCATCGCGCATGGCGCGGGTGGCGGTTTGTAACGAGTGCGCGTAACGATCAATCGGGAAGCCGCCGTAATCTCCTTCGAGCAACTGCAGATGCTGGATGACGCGATCAGGTAATTTTTGCGCGAATTGCATGAATTCAGCGCCGATCAGTTGCCAGTCTTGTTGCGTACTGTCTTCCATACGCAGGAAATGGGCGCGATGAGGCATTTTTGTCTCCTGTTTAATTTTTGTACTCTCACCATACAGGCGCACCCGGCAGCAAACTGTCAAATATTTTACAATTGACTGTATCGATTTTGTCATCACCAAACACGACCCCCGCTTATGTCGCCATCTTCTGTACTCAACTCGCTCGCCGGCGATGACTGGTTTGCGGCATTGCCAGCAGCGACACGTAAGGAAATGCTGGATTGCAGTGAAAAACAATATCTGCAACCAGGTGAAATGTTATTCCGGCAGGGCGATCCGCCAGCCGGGTTTTATGCTTTGCTGAGCGGCAAACTGAAAATGTCGACATTGAGTGAAGAAGGGCGCGAGGCGATCCTGACCATACTCGAGCCTGGTACCTGGTTCGGTGAAATTTCCCTGATTGATGGTGAACCCAGAACGCACGATGCTACGGCGATCGGGCGTGCTGAAGTGCTGATGATGACTCCCGCATGTTTTGATCATCTGATGCAAAGCGCAGACTTTGCGCTGGCGGTCGCGCAGATGCTGGCGAAGCGTATTCGTTTGTTATACGGGATCGTTGAAGACGCACATTTGCGTTCGGCGAGAGCGCGCGTCGCCAGACGCCTTGTATTGTTGGTTGATAGTGAGAAAGAGCAGGCTGGTTCAGAAAAATTGGATATTCCTGTATCGCAGGAGTCGCTGGCGATGATGCTGGGGATGAGCCGCCAGAGCCTTTCCAAGGAGTTGAAATTTTTCGAACAAGCAGGATTACTGCGGCTCGGGTATCGCTCGGTCAGAATACTATCTCTGGAAAAACTTGCGGCCTTGTGTGAGAAAGATTAAAGCCAGACCGCAGTGCCAGACGATGCGGTGAAGGACTTGTTCATGTATCAATGGATACCCTGTTCCGCTTGTTTTGTTTTCCTTGTTATCTTTTGTAAAATCCAGCACTATAGTTTTACCCACTACAGGAAATAGCTTTATATTGATTGTCCATCCCGATTTTCCTCAGGTCTCTCTATGCGAATTTTGCGCAAAACAGTGTGCTTTTGTTTAATGACGATGTTTGCCGGCGCTGTTTCAGCTCACGGTAACTGTTCTCGTTCCATGAAAGTTCCACTGGCGATGACAGGCTTAAGTGTCATCGTGAGCGGCGAGATTATTTCCGGTGTGTACCCTGAAATACTGAGCGATTTATCCGCCAAAGAAAAATGCAGTTTCGAGCTGAGCATCGTGCCGCGCGCACGACTGGAAATGATGTTTGAAAACGGTCAGGCAGATATTCTTATTCCAGCAACCCGCACACCCCGACGAGACCGGCTGGGGTTTTTTGTCCCGCTGATTTCTAACAGGGCGATGTTGATTTCCGTCCAGGAAAAAACGACTCCAGTCAGAAATTTCAAAGACTTGCTTGAGCAGAGAGACACAAAAATAGCCGTGGTACGCGGTTTTGATTATGGCGAAAAGTATCAGGCGTTTCTCAAAGAGTTACAAAAGCGGAACCGGCTACGCCTTGAAGCAGATCCTGTATCAGTCGCCCGTTTATTGAAATCAGGAGCAGCTGATTACACCCTGATGGCACCATCCATTTTTGCCGGCTCAGTGCAGATTGATGAACGCGTTACTGATCTTGAAGATAAATTGCAATATCAGCCGCTGCAAGAATTAACCTGGGGTGAGAGTGGCGTTTATTTTTCTAAGAAATCATTGAATGCTGCCGATTTGCAGGTCTTGCAGGATATTTTTGAACGTGCGGCGAATGACGGCCTGATCTGGAAAGGCTTTCAGCGTTACTACAAAAAAGAATTCCTGAAAGACAGTATCCGTCCGCGGGATACGACGCGCTGATCAGAGCAGACAAGCGGCTAGACCGCAATGCCGGTTTCAAATTTGCTGCGCAGAATTGAAAAGAAACTTCTGACGTTCCTGATATTGCTCTGAGTCGCAAACAGGCGGTGTGCGAGCGCATGATATGCCGTCATATCCGCGACCTGAATAATCAGCACGAAATCCGGTCCGGGAGACACCCGGTAACACTGTTGGACTGCGGGCTCGGCGGCGATACGCTGTTCAAATTCCGTCAGTCTCTCCGTCGCCTGCTGATCCAGCGTGATTTCTACAATAGCAGTTAACCCGGCGCCGACTTTTTCAGGTGACAGAATCACCACTTGACGCGCAATCACACCTTCCTCCATCAGACGTTTCACCCGCCGCATGCAAGTCGGCGCCGACGCATGTACGCGCTGAGCCAGTTCGTGATTGGTCAGTGACGCATCTTGCTGCATTTGCTGCAAGATGCGTTTATCGAGTTCATCTAATATCGTCATGAATGAAATAAATTACTAATTTTTATTTATTTTTGAAATAAAAAATCAAGATGAAATTAATTTTTATATAAATTTCATATTACACGAAATTTTGAAATAAATAATCATTCAAACTACATTAGCATAACCACATTCTCTTTTCTTATTGACGAGGTCATTATGTGCGGTATTGTCGGTGCAGTTGCTCAGCGTAACATTACGCCCATCCTGCTTGAAGGGCTCAAGCGTCTTGAATACCGTGGTTATGACTCCTGCGGTATCGCCTTGCATGTCGATGGTCAGTTGCAGCGTTCGCGCAGTACCTCCCGTGTTGCTGAATTGCAGGCACAAGTCGAGCAGAGTGGCTTATCCGGCTTTACCGGTATCGCACATACGCGCTGGGCGACCCACGGCGTTCCGTCTTCGGCTAATGCACATCCGCATTTTTCGCGCGACCGGATCGCACTCGTGCATAACGGCATTATCGAAAATCACGAAGAATTGCGTACCGAATTAAAAGCGCTCGGCTACGTTTTTGAAAGTCAGACCGATACCGAAGTCATTGCTCATTTAGTTGATCATTTATATCAGGGCGATTTATTTGAAACAGTGCAGCAAGCGGTGAAACGCCTGACGGGCGCTTATGCGATTGCAGTATTTTGCCGGGACGAGCCGCATCGTGTGATCGGCGCACGTCAGGGGTCGCCGTTAATCGTTGGTGTCGGCAAAGGTGAGAATTTTCTCGCATCTGATGCGATGGCGCTGGCAGGTACTACCGACCAGATCATTTATCTCGAAGAAGGCGATGTCGTTGATCTGCAATTGCAACGCTGCTGGATTGTTGATGTGCATGGTAAAGCAGTGGAACGCGAAGTGCGCACCGTTCACGCCCACAGCGGTGCGGCTGAACTCGGCCCGTATCGTCATTACATGCAAAAAGAAATTTTTGAACAGCCACGCGCCATCGGTGACACCCTAGAGGGCGTCACCAGCATCATGCCGGAATTATTCGGCGATAAAGCCTACGGTGTTTTCAAGCAGATTGATTCGGTACTGATACTCGCCTGCGGCACCAGTTATTACGCGGGGCTCACCGCCAAATACTGGCTGGAGTCGATTGCAAAAATCCCCGTCAATGTGGAAATCGCGAGTGAATACCGTTACCGCGACAGCGTGCCGAATCCGAATTCTCTGGTCGTTACCATCTCGCAAAGCGGTGAGACTGCCGACACGCTGGCTGCGTTAAAACATGCCCGTTCGTTGGGTATGCAGCACACGCTGACGATCTGCAATGTCTCCACCAGTGCGATGGTCAGAGAGTGTGTTTTGTCGTATATCACCCGTGCTGGTATCGAGGTCGGCGTTGCATCGACCAAAGCATTTACTACCCAACTGGTCGCGCTTTTTTTACTGACGCTGACACTCGCACAAAGCAAAGGCCGCCTTAGTGATGCCGAAGAAGCTGAACACATCAAAGCCCTGCGCCACCTGCCGCTGGCAATCAGTGCGGTCCTCGCGCTGGAACCGCAAATCATTGCCTGGTCAGAAGAATTCGCCAGAAAAGAAAACGCACTTTTCCTCGGTCGCGGTTTGCATTATCCGATCGCGCTTGAAGGCGCACTCAAGCTCAAGGAAATTTCTTATATTCATGCAGAAGCGTATCCTGCCGGTGAACTGAAACACGGTCCGCTGGCGCTGGTGACTAAAGAAATGCCGGTGGTAACAGTCGCACCGAACGATGCACTGATTGAAAAACTCAAATCTAATCTGCAGGAAGTCCGTGCCCGTGGCGGCGAACTGTTTGTATTCGCTGATGCCGATTCGCACATCACCTCCAGCGAAGGCGTGCATGTGATTCGCCTGCCTGAACATTACGGCCAGCTATCCGCCATTCTGCACGTTGTACCACTGCAATTACTCGCCTACCACACGGCGCTTGCCCGCGGCACCGACGTAGATAAGCCTAGAAATTTAGCAAAAAGTGTCACAGTCGAATAAAAATGAATCAGCGGTTTTTGACTTGTTCCCGACAATGAAAGTCGTAAACTAGCTATTAAAGTCATAAACTAAAAATCCAAAAAAATGCCCAAACCTGGAATATCAGGCTTGGGCATTTTTGTATCTGAATTCGACTACGATGGGACTCTTGATTTATCGCAGACCTTCTGCTGTGACACCAACTGTTTGAAGCCACCGGATAGGCAGATGCTGTTTAATTTTGATAAAGATCAGAGCATTTCTTGGGGGCGGACTGACGCAGCATAATAATGGTCTTGTCGGCATTGCCTTGCATTGGATAGATATCTATCCGGCGCCCTCATGATTCTTGCGCCACTCACTCGGTGAACTCCCCGTTTGTGTACGAAATGCGCGTGATAAGGCTGCCTCGCTGGAGTAGCCAACGTTGTAGGCAATCTGACGCATTGAATGTCCCTCTGACAGTAGTTTTTGTACCAGGCCGACGCGCCAATTTTGCAGATATTGTACCGGCGTTATGCCGACGATATCGCGGAAAGTATTGGCGAACGAAGTCCTTGACATCCCGGCCTCGGCTGCTAAATCAGGCAAAGACCAGTCGCGTTTTGGCTGGTCATGCATAGCGACCAAAGCCCGGCGTAAACGCGGATGCCCCATCCCGGCCAGCATGCCGGATTGAACAAGGTGGTGTTCCATGAGTTCGCGGAGAATTTGTATCAGTAGCACTTCAAACAGGCTGTCGAGCATCTTTTGTCGTCCACAGTTAGTTCCTGCCGCTTCGGCAAAAAGTAAATCCAGCACGGGCTTACTATCGCGCAAACCTGATAAGGGCAAGCAGACAAAAGCAGGTAGTGCGGCCCTTACAGGATTGGCCTTCCCACCTTCGAAACTGAGGTCAGCACAGACGAACTCTGCCCCTTTTGCTTTATCGGTCAAAAAACGTCGGGTGAGCGGTTGCGCATACAGCAGCAGACTGGGCTCATTGATGTGGGCAACGAGTTCAGTGCCATGCATGACCTTGACTTCACCTTGCCGGATCAAGTGCAACTGGCCCAGCCCGTCACTACCGGTCAATGAGTTGATGCCGCATAAGGCACCGGCATGAAAGGTTTTGGCGCTGATACTGAAATGCGCGAGTAGTGAAGCCAGACGATCTGTCATATTTGAACTATTTGCTAAATAATGTGTACTTATTGGTGCATATAATACATTAAACACAGGCAAACTTTGTTCTGCCGATTGGCAAACAAACTTACAGATTAGAAAGTCACCATCATGAAAGCCTTCAAAAATATTTTCCTCGCCTCAAGCATTGCAGCAGCCAGCCTGACTGCAATATCCGCACCTCACACCGCCATTGCGGCACCAACTGTGAGTCAGCCGTCTTCCATGTTCATTACGGCCAAAGACGGCACGCCGCTGTATTACAAAGACTGGGGTCCGAAGGATGGCAAAGTCGTTGTCTTCAGCCATGGATGGCCGCTGAACTCTGATAGCTGGGAAGCCCAAATGCTGTTCCTGGCAGAGAAAGGCTACCGGGTGATTGCACATGACCGCCGCGGCCATGGTCGCTCGGGACAATCATGGAATGGTAACAATATGGACCAGTATGCGGATGACCTGGGCGTCGTACTGGAGACTTTAAATGTGAAAGACGTGACACTGGTGGGCTTCTCAACTGGAGGCGGCGAGGTGGCACGCTATGTCGGCCGCCACGGCAGCAAGCGCGTCAGTAAAATTGTTCTGGTGAGCGCAGTGACGCCGTTGATGCTGAAAACTGAGACGAACCCCGATGGCGTTCCGCTGGAGGTGTTTGATGGCCTGCGTAAAGGATCGATCACGAACCGCTCACAACTCTACAAAGACGTGGCCAGTGGTCCATTTTTCGGCTTCAATCGCCCTGGCGCGAGTCCCTCCGCTGGTTTGATCGACGCGTTCTGGCTGCAAGGTATGACCGCTTCACACAAAGGGACTTTTGACTCGATCAAGGCGTTCTCCGAGACCAATTTTGTAGAAGACTTGAAACGCATTGATGTGCCGACCCTGGTCATTCATGGTGACGACGACCAAATCGTGCCGATTCAAACCTCAGGACGAGCGACCGTTAAATTAGTCAAAGGCGCAAAACTCATCGAGTATCCAGGTGCGCCTCACGGTATCACAGACACGCACAAAGACCGCTTGAATCAGGATTTGTTGGACTTTATCAGTCAATAAGATGACTGTCAGAACCCGGTTGGTGCCGGATCTGACGAAAAAAAAGGGCAGTCATGATGACTGCCCTTCTTAATCACATTTACCTTTTTCCTCCGCTCGCAGAGTCAGGACCTTAACGCCATTTCGGGTAACTGCTACGGTATGTTCAAATTGCGCCGATAACTGGCCGTCTTGCGTCATCACCGACCAGCCATCTTGTGCAGTAAAAACCGCAGATCGCCCTTGGTTTATCATCGGCTCTATGGTGAATACCATGCCTTCTCTTAAAACCATGCCGGTTTTTGGCCTTCCCCAGTGCAATACTTGCGGCTCTTCATGCATTTCCCTGCCTATGCCATGGCCACAATATTCTTTAACAACCGAATAACCATTTCTAGTTGCATGGCGCTCAATAGCATGACCGACATCACCAAGCCGGGCGCCCGGGCGAACAGCATTGATTCCCTTCCACATCGCTTCATAAGCCACTTGAACAAGCCGTTTTGCCAATGGTGATACCTCGCCGACAAGGTAGGTTTTACTAGAGTCCGCCATATAACCATTTTTCTCCAGGGTGATATCAAAATTGACGATATCGCCACTCTGTAAAATTTCATTGCTGGATGAAACGCCGTGACATACAACGTTGTTTCGTGAGGCGTTCAGCGAATAGCAATAACCATACTGTCCTTTACTTGCCGGTCGCGCCTTGAGGTGATTAACGATGTAGTTATCCACCATATCGTTAATTTGCATGGTGGACATGTTGATGAGATTTAATTGATTCAGATGAGCAAATACTGCGGCCAGTAATTTGCCGGATTCCGACATCAGGCCGATTTCCTCGGGTCGTTTGATCATGTATCCATCTCGCTGAAACTGTGTTTCATGTCCGTTTCACACAATATGCCAGCTTTGATCCAAAACGTTGTCTGAGCATGTATGAGGTGAGGTAGAACTGTGCTCGCCTGACGAAGTTGATCGTGAAGGTGGTCACTCAAATTTTCGATAATCATTATATGATTCGTATATGAATAATATACGAATCATATCAATATTTTTTTCAAGCAGCAACACTTGATCAGATCCAGATTGTCAATCCGGAATCCTGATACGGAGCCACCCGGTAATTTTTTACATCACAACTCAAGGGAAGATCAAAATGTCTCTGATCTGAAGCCGCGGGCTTAAGCCTGCGAGCTGCATTGCATGCGAGATTGACGCTGGCTCAGTTCAGCTGCGTGCAGCTGGTTGGCGACGTCACGTTTCTGGTCCGGGAGGCACTAATACAGCGGAGAATTCGGGAGCAGATTGACAGCTTGAATAACCGGAAATACGCTTGTTGTGGATGCATATAAAGCTTGGAAAACCGGACCTTTTTTTTACTTCAGTAAGTTGTGCAAGCCTTCGTAAGCCAGATAGAAACCGACTAATAAAATCAGGATGCCGGAAAAATACGGTGCTTTGCGGGCAAATGTGCCGAAGCCGCTCCAGCGTTTCGAGATGTGTCTGATACTCAATGCCGCCAACACGCCGGACATGACCATGGTCAGTGCCAGACCAATGCTGAAACTCAGTACCAGTGTCGCCCCCAGTGCGATTTTTTTCAGTTGCAGGCAGAGCAGCAAGACCGTGATCGACGCCGGGCAGGGAATCAGGCCGCCGGTTAAACCGAACATGACAATTTGTCCGGTCGTCACTTCGCGGTTGGTGAAGCGACGGCGTATGTCGTTCGCATGGGCAAGTTCATGTGCATCCTGATACTCGTCACCGGCCACGTTCAGGCTGTCCGACTCCGCATGATGATGTTCATGCTCTGTGAAATGCACGACATATTCATGCGAGTGGCTACCATGACCTAAGAGCAAATGGGCAGAGAATTCGTGTGGCTCAGGAATCGTCTGTTCCGATTCTATGAAGCCATCCCGTTGCACAAACCTGAACGTTTGGCGCTCTTTCTGATGGCGTACGGTTTCCAGCGTCAGCTGTTCTGCTGTCCAGACGTGATTGTGCTGTTTGTCCTGATTGTCTTGATAGAGCCGGAACCGTGGTGGTACGCCGTCTTCAAATATCTCCAGCCGCACAATGCCATGCCCGGTATCAATCTCTTGCATATCGTCATGATGATGGTGGTGAGCATGATGCTGATCGTGCCAGGTACGCCACATCATCCAGATGGCGATACTGATAATCAAAATTGCTGACACCACCTGTAAGTAAGGTTCACTGGCTTCAGCATTCCATTGCTGACCGAAATACATACCGGCCAGTGCGATGATCCAGACGATCACGGTATGCGACAGGGTCGCCGACAGCCCCAGCAAGACGGCCTGCGTCAGTGTTCCGCGCACGGCGATAATAAATGCCGCCATCATGGTTTTTGAATGGCCGGGTTCCAGTCCGTGTAAAGCACCAAGCAGGATGGCGCTGGGAATAAACAGCCACGCGTTCGTTGCGCCTTGTTGCAGCAGAGTTGAGAATTCAATCATATTAAGCGCTTTATTTTAAGTAACTTTTCACCACGTCAATCAGCTGTTCGCGTGCATCGGTGTGGTCTTCATCGTGTTCAGCACCATCATGCGGTGCGTCGATCAGATGCGTGCGTATATGATCTTCCAGCACCGTCGCCAGCAGGCCATTCATCGCGCCGCGGCAACTGGTGATCTGGTGCAGTATGTCCATGCAGCCTTTTTCGTCCTCCAGCGCCCGCTCTATGCTGTCGAGCTGGCCACGGATACGACGTACCCGGTTCAGCAACTTTTGCTTATCTTTAATTGTGTGACTCATATTAAATAAAATAGGGTAGGGGGGTATACTATATACCAAGAAGAAAATAGCGATGAAATTTCGTTTTCCCTCTGACTTGAACTATTTTTCAGCTGCACAAATGGCAGCGGATTAAGGGTGTCGCAGGCGGGTCTGCACTTATCCTGAAAGCACTGACGATTCCGGATAATCAGGAAAGCGGTATCTGCGTGAGCGCGGCAGGAAGAGACATCGGAGTCGGCGACACCGGACATGATCATCAACGCTGGTAAGCGAAATAAAATTGCTGAGGTGCGGAATGATGTTTAAAGGTGAACAAACGATGTCAACAAACAATCGCGGCATCAGTGCAATTCAGTTCTCTTGCAACTTGCGGTACAAGGTTTGCCGGCTGATGCCTAATTCGCGTGCCGCCGCAGAGACGTTGCCATTCGCGTTGGTGAGTGCCTGCCGTATCGCCTGCATAGAACGCGCATGCAGACTGCGTTCTCTTGGTTCTACGGTGTCGCCGCCGGCTGAGGTCGTGATGGTTTCAGTACCAGTCTGAGATCGCAACTCTGCGGCCAAATCGTCTGCCAGGTGTTCCCAGCTGATACAGTGCTGATCATCTTCCCGTAAAGCGACCGCGGCACGTAGTACATGGCTGAGTTGACGCAGATTGCCGGGCCAGTGATAAGTTTTCATTGCTGCCAGCAGATCAGGTTCAATGTGAAGATCGCTGTCCGGCGCAAATTCCTGCAATAGTCGTCCGCATAAAAAGGCGAAATCCGTCCGCATCCGTAACGCAGGCAGGCAGACGGTCAAGCCATTGATGCGGTAATACAGATCTTCGCGGAAACGGCCGGCAACAATGCTGTTTTTTAAATTCTGGTGCGTAGCGCAAATCAGATTGAAATCGACGTTAACCGGCGTGCTGCTGCCCAGTGGCGTAACCTGACGTTCCTGCAAAACCCGCAGTAATCTTGTTTGTAAACTTAAAGGCATATCGCCAATTTCATCCAGAAATAAGGTGCCGCCGTGGGCTTCGCGCAGACGTCCCTGCGCTCCTTGCTTAGACGCACCTGTAAAAGCGCCGGCGACGTAACCGAATAATTCTGCTTCGATCAGATGTTCTGGAATTGCGGCACAATTCACCGCCACGAAGGGCTTATTCCTGCGCAGGGAAGCGCGGTGCGTCGCCTGCGCAAATAATTCTTTACCAACGCCGGATTCACCCGTTACCAGCAAAGGAATCGCCTTGTCGATGACCTTGCGCGCTCTCTCACTGGCGGCCAGCCACAGGCTGTCTTCATTTGCTGTTGCTGATGTCAACGTTGCAGGGGCAGATTTCGTCTGTACGCTCAGGGCCTGACGTGCCAGGCTATGACTATGCACCTGTGCAAATAAAACGCTGCCATCCCTGGTTCGCAGTACGTCAGGTCGCATGACTGTGCGCTGCTGAAATGACAGTATGTGCTGAAATTCTTTATCAAATAAATCTGACCAGCAGGTCGCAGCTATATCGCTGTACTGCAATTTCATTAGTGCCAGGCCCTTGCGGTTGGCGCCTGTCAGCCAGCCGTCTTCTGAGAACACCAGTACCCCTTGTGCCACTGAGCCCAGGCCTTCGGCACGCGGATGTAATTGCACAATAATCTGATGCTGGCTGGCGCTCAGCACCATGCTGTTTTCTATGATTTGTGCGGCAGTGGATACCAGCCCCAGTGTATGCGGATGACGGCTGCGATGGTCGCCGGAGATATCGAGTATGCCCATCAGCTTACCCTGTGCGGACAAGATAGGCGCGGCAGCACAGGTCAGAAATTCATGATGCTCGAGATAATGTTCTGCACCATGTATCTCTATCTCGTTTGCCTCCGCCACGGCTGTGCCTATTGCATTTGTTCCGCGCTGGCTTTCCGCCCATGTGGCACCGCATTTCAATGCGACACGATCTGCTTTGTCCAGAAAATCCAGATCACCCAGCGTATGCATCAGTACACCTTGCGCATCCGCCAGTATCACCATGCTATGGCTATGTCGCACTTGTTCAAACAGATATTCGATCACCGGTTCTGAATGGCTGATCAGCTCATGATTGAAATGACGCGCATGTTGTAAGTTGCTGCTGCTGAGATTGTCTTCACATTCGACCCTGCCAACGGGTGAGAGTCCGGCCGACAGGCTGCGCTGCCAAGATTGCGCAATACGATCATTGATCCCAGGGCTTGGGCTTATGCCATATTCGACCAGCTGTAAGCGGGCCTGCTTCAGATGTGATGAGGGCAGAATGGCGTGGTTACGCATGAACTTGTCTCCTGTGGCGTTTGGATTTGCCTACGTTTTATTGATCTGCCTGCTGAGTTCTTTGTTTAATTTTTTTATTTTCAGCAATGGCGTCAATCTGTCTCATTTTGTGTCAGGTGTCACAGACATCTGCGGACAGTTGCCAACTATCTTAGCAGGATTCTGTCTGCAAAAGTGCATGTACGGCGTTGCCAGCTGCTCTGATATTTGCCATCTCAGACGGAAATACAGACTGGTTCATTTGCTGTTCCGAGGTTGGCATGGCTTTTGCAGAAAGTACGACTGACCAGCGCAAAACAGCTTTGTGTCTGTCGATAAATAATATATAACCGAAGGAGACAACCTTGATCTACGAAGCCCCTGGTGCTGCAGGCGCCAAAATCCAATACAAATCCCGTTACGACAATTTTATCGGCGGCAAATGGACTGCCCCGGTGAAAGGCGAGTACTTTGATGTCGTCACCCCGATTACCGGCAAGGTGTACACACAGGCAGCGCGCTCGACCGCAGAAGATATTGAGCTGGCGCTGGATGCCGCTCATGCAGCAGCTGATGCATGGGGTAAGACCGATGCTGCGACGCGTTCGAATATCCTGCTGAAAATTGCTGACCGTGTTGAGGCGAACCTGGAATTGCTGGCCTATGCCGAAACCGTGGATAACGGTAAAGCGATCCGCGAGACGCTGAATGCCGATATTCCGCTGACCGTCGATCATTTCCGCTATTTCGCCGGTTGCGTGCGGGCGCAGGAAGGTGCTTTGTCGAACATCGATGAGAATACCGTCGCTTATCATATTCAGGAACCGCTGGGCGTCGTCGGACAAATCATTCCGTGGAATTTCCCTATCCTGATGGCCGCATGGAAACTGGCGCCGGCGCTGGGCGCAGGTAACTGTGTTGTGCTGAAACCAGCCGAATCCACACCAATCTCGATTCTGATTCTGGTCGATCTGATTGCCGATCTGTTACCACCCGGCGTGCTCAATATCGTCAACGGTTTCGGCCGCGAAGCCGGTATGCCACTGGCGACCAGTAAGCGTATCGCCAAGATTGCATTCACCGGTTCCACCAGCACAGGTCGCGTGATTGCGCAGGCCGCCGCCAATAATCTGATTCCGGCCACGCTGGAACTGGGCGGTAAATCGCCTAACGTCTTCTTTGCCGACATCATGGACAAAGACGACGAATTCCTCGATAAAGCCATCGAAGGTCTGGTCTTGTTCGCCTTCAATCAGGGTGAAGTCTGCACCTGCCCATCACGTGCGCTGATTCAGGAATCGATTTACGATAAATTCATGGAACGCGTATTGAAACGTGTCGCTGCGATCCAGCATAAAAATCCGCTGGATACCGACAGCATGATGGGCGCGCAGGCTTCCAAAGAACAACTGACAAAAATCCTCTCTTATCTGGATCTCGGCAAACAAGAAGGAGCCGAAGTGCTGGCGGGTGGTGGTCAGGCGCATCTGGGTGGCGATCTGGAAGGCGGCTACTATGTGCAGCCGACGCTGTTTAAAGGCCACAACAAGATGCGTATCTTCCAGGAAGAAATTTTTGGTCCTGTGCTGGCGGTGACCACTTTCAAAGATGAAGCTGAAGCCCTCGCAATTGCTAACGATACCTTGTACGGACTCGGCGCCGGTGTATGGAGCCGCAATGGTAACGTCGCCTATCGCATGGGGCGCGCGATCAAAGCGGGCCGCGTCTGGACTAACTGCTACCACGCTTATCCGGCACATGCGGCGTTCGGTGGTTATAAAGAATCCGGTATCGGACGTGAAACGCACAAAATGATGCTTGATCATTACCAGCAAACCAAAAATCTGCTGGTCAGTTATAGTGAAAATAAACTCGGCTTCTTCTGATCCTCGCTGTATCTGTAACCTAGATAAAAAGGGGCAGAATGATCTGCCCTTTTTTATGCGGACGAGTCACATATCAAGGAGGCCCACATGGTAGAGCGCGTCATCGCCACACCTGCAGCGCTGGAACTCATACAGCAGTTGCAGGCAGAACACGGCAGCATTATGTTTCACCAGTCCGGCGGCTGCTGTGATAACAGCGCTGCGAATTGTTATCTGCCCACCGATCTGACGATAGGCCCTTACGACATCAAGCTAGGTGAAGTTGGCGGCGTGCCGTTTTATATCGGCAAGCTGCAATACGATTACTGGAAACACACCCAGCTGATTCTGGATGTGATCGACGGCCACGGCGGTACTTTTTCACTCGAAGGCGCAAGCGGCAAGGCATTTCATACCCGTTCCCGTTTATTCACCGACGAGGAATGGGCGCAGATCGCAGACCAGGTCGCTCAGGATCTGGCCTGAGTTTGCGCGCCTTTTTTCTAAGGCGATCAGGCAGCCGTGACTTGATGTTTGGGTGTTCAAGAAGCAGATTTCAAATAATTCATTTGTCAGAAATGCGGAATTCCATTTTAATCAGCGCATGAATACTTCCGCATTGTTTCCTGTTCAGCATCCAAAACACCTTGCAGTGATCATTGCTATCGCCGCCATGCTGTCTTTAGCACTGGCGATGGGTATCGGTCGCTTTGCATTCACGCCCCTGTTTCCCTTGATGCTGCGGGATGGTATGTTGCGCAGCGATGCCGGTGCGTGGCTTGCCGCCAGTAATTATCTGGGCTATCTGATCGGCGCGCTGTGCGCCAGCCAGGTGCGCTTGCCGCCCGCCAAATTGTTGGCGCTCAGCCTGATTTGTATCGTGATCGTCACCGCAGCGATAGGTCTTACCTCGTCTGAGTGGATCTGGCTGATCTTGCGTTTTCTGGCTGGTCTGTGCAGTGCATGGGCTTTGATTGCGACCAGCGCGTGGGGTCTGGGCTGGATGGCGAATCTGGCCAGGCCCAGCCTGGCGGGTCTTATCTATGCAGGCGTTGGGCTGGGTATCGTCGCGGCGGGTATTTTTTGTTTGTGGGCGGCAGCAACAATGCCCGCCCGTATGATGTGGATAGTCTTAGCTTGTCTGGCGGTGTTGCTTGCCCTATTGCCACTGATCGTCAGCTTTTATTTTCCTTTACCGCCAGTTGCAAACAGCGTCGCTGCACCTGTGAATCCCGCGCAAGCGTCAACATCAACTTCAGCATCCGGTGTGATGGGGCTGATTATCTGCTACGGCATGTTTGGTTTCGGCTACATTTTGCCGGCGACGTATCTGCCCGCACAGGCAAGACAATTACTGGATGACCCGCAGGTATTCGGCTGGGCATGGCCCGTATTTGGTATGGCGGCTGCCGCATCGACCCTGATCGTTGCAGGCGTGCTTGGCAAATGCAATCGCCTGCATGTGTGGGCAACGTCCCATGCGCTGATGGCAGTCGGCGTGATCTTGCCCTGCCTTTGGCTTTCCATGACCAGCATCGTGTTGGCCGCCTTGTTCGTCGGCGGCAATTTCATGGTCATCACCATGCTGGGAATGCAGGAAGCCCGCGCCCGCGCCACCGCCAACCCGACCGCCGTTCTGGCACGTATGACCGCCAGCTTTGCGTTTGGTCAATTGCTCGGCCCCGTCGTCGTGGCCTTGATGAATACATTTGCCGCCGATCACGCAAGCGCACTCCGCTACGCATTGCAACTCGCAACCGCCTGCCTGGTGGCAAGCGCCATTTACTTATGGCGCAGAGCTGAATCGGCACAACGTCTTTGACGGTAATACGGTTCGATAACACTGGAAAATTGCTCGACCCCGCAAAATTCCTGACGACTTGCAGGTAAAAGTTAGAATGAAAGCGAATAAACTGCGAACGACATTCGCGCGCCACTTATTCGCATTTACTGATGCAGATGGTGCTGCGCATCGCATCTCTGAAGACATCACCGCAACGAGAAAAAAATGGTCATTTTAAGAAAACCAGAATTCAGTGATATTGCTGAAGTCAAAAAATTATACGAACAAAGCACTTCTTTTCATCAGCCGTGGACTTATGCGCCGCGTGATTACGAAGCCTATATCAGCCAGGAGAACCGGTATTTTGTTTGCTCAGCGACGAACGGCAATATTCTCGGCACCTTCCATATCTCCGGCATCGTGCGTGGCTATTTTCAATCGGCGTATTTAGGCTACGAAGTTTTTTACCCTTATCAGGGGAAGGGCTACATGCGTAAGGGCATGACACTGCTCCTGAAAGAAGCGTTCGAAGAATTACATCTGCATCGGCTCGAAGCCAACATACAACCCGAAAATCTGGCATCCATCCGCCTCGTGTCAAACGCCGGTTTTGTGAAAGAAGGATTTTCTAAAAACTATTTGAGAATCGGCGGGCTGGAGTGGAAAGACCATGAACGCTGGGCGATCATCAACGCCATGTGGACAGAGCAACATGCCTGATAGGCCGGGTTCACACAAATCACACCTGTTGCCAGGCGCACTCAGAGCGTACCAATCTGCTCAATTTTAGCCTGTGGAAGGGCTAAATATACTGGGGGGTGTATATTTAAAGCCCCTTGTTTTATGCTGAGAATAAGGTGTTTTTGGCACATACTCCCCTCATTTTATAAAAATGAGGATTTTTAAGCGGTAATTTTTGGTTGTTGCAGTTTGTTTTAATGGTATGTTAAAAATTGTCTTTTTTAACACTTCGAATTAAGCTGCATTTCTGTCAAATTAAATTACGCAAGGCAACATCATGTACCTATGGAATACACGCTCCCTTGTCGAAGACCTCAAACGTGGCCCATTGCCGGAGCTGGAGCAACTCAAGTATTTTCTTTTCTCATCGGCTCTTGCTGCGATGAGTGCCGCTATGCCTTCCGATGCAACGCAACCGACCTTCCTTCCAGCATGGGCTGCCGTCGTGACTGAGGTTTCGTTTGTGATGCTTGGTATCATTTGGTGCTTCCGATCCAACGCTGCTGGTGATAACAGAGACTTTGTCGCACGTTTCCTTGCGCTACATGTGCCCATTGGCTTACGGTTCTTTGCGCTCATTTTTGTCGTCGGTGTTCCTTTGGTGGCAATCGTGGGCTCGACCTATCTTCTTGATCTCAACGAGAAGGCGGGCGCAGTCGGCGTGGTCGCAACCGGAGCACTTTTTTCGTTCATATTCTATTGGCGAGTTAATGTACGAATCAGGGAGATATCCCATGTTGGCTAAGCGTTCCTGTCAGGCCGCATCTCTGAGTACAAAAAGCTAAGCCATATTGCTGGCATCAGGAATAAGCCAGCAACCGGCTATCCAGCATCTGAGGTTGAAGCGATCACGATGCCGTGTATGTTTTCTCATTTGTGCGAGATCAGTGCCGCCGCCCGGATGCTACACTTCAGTACGCAACACACTTACAAGGAGGCGCCATGTCCGTCGAAAAGAAATACTGGTTTCCCGCAAAGCGTTACGGCTGGGGCTGGGGTATTCCCAACGTGTGGCAAGGCTGGCTGGTGTTGCTCGTGTTTCTTTTGCTGGTCGTCGCTGGTGCTGTCGTTTTGCTGCCAGCGCAGGGGCAATTGATATTTAATCTCTACCTCGGAATCATCTGCGCCGCGCTGATCGCAGTTTGTCTGCTCAAAGGTGAGCCGCCGCGCTGGCGCTGGGGTGAACGTTAACACTTTCGTGCAGTATTTGTGCCGTCAGGCGGACATCTTCAGCGATGCATACCAACAAGGCGGCATGGTTCTCATTTATCATCAGAATTTTTCATGAAGCAATTTTTAAGCGCAAGCGAATACATCGATTTTGACCATCCCGCCGTCCGGCAAAAAGCGCAGGAACTCGCGGCATCCGCTGACGCGACCAACACGCACGAGTTGACACGCCACATCTTTCATTTTGTGCGTGACCAGATCAAACACAGCTCCGATTACAAGCTCAACCCCGTGACTTGCAAAGCGTCAGACGTGCTGCTGCACGGCACCGGTTACTGCTACGCCAAAAGCCACCTGCTCGCTGCGCTGCTGCGCGCGAACGGCATTCCGACCGGGCTGTGCTACCAACGCTTATCCGTCACCGGCGACGGCGCGCCGTATTGCCTGCACGGCCTCAACGCCGTTTATCTGCCGGAACATGGCTGGTACCGGATCGATGCGCGCGGCAACAAACCCGGCGTGGCAGCAGAGTTTCATCCGCCGCAGGAAGCGCTCGCATTTCCCGTCATCGCACCGCATGAACGCGATCTGCCCGAAGTCTGGAGCGAGCCTTTACCCGTCATCGTCACCGCGCTGAGCAGCTACGATACTTACGATCAGGTGCTGGCAAATCTGCCCGATGTTCAGCTATACGCCTGACCCGCCGCAAAGCGCATGACGCAGATGGCGTCAGCTGCGCCAACCGCGTCGTTTGCCGCAAATTTTGCCTGTAAAAGGGCTAAATATACTGGGGGGAGTATTTTTAAATGCCCTTGTTTTATGCTGAGAATAAGGTGTTTTTGGCACATACTCCCCAATTTTTTCCAAAATGATCGTTTCAAAGCGGCGATGTACGTGCTGTTGTCAGCGCAGCAGGAGATGCAAATCCGCAGCGCCATCCCAACCCTCGCTCCCACCATTCAAGCCGTTCTTATTTACGGTAGTTGACGCAGACCAGAACAAAGCAAACCAATCCAGCCTCAACGCAGCTACTTTTTTTCAGTGGCGAGGACATCATACTGGCACGGCAATCTATGCCGGACTTCATCGAGGAATTGAGGGGGCACGGTCATGGCAGGTTCCTGTTGTTATACTGATTATTTAATCAGTATAACGAAAAGAAACTATACCAGATAAGGACTTGCGAGGCATTGGAACTTGTTGCTTATTTTTCATCCATCTGATATTTTGCCAATTTGCACTTTAAAGCAAGTTAGGCTCCTTCTATCTTAGGCAGTGTCCATGGCATTCACAGAACCTATACGGAAAGCAGTCGTTGATTACGTGGAACGCGACCTTCCCAGCGAAGAATTTTATGAACGCTATTTCTGGTTTATCTCTGACGCAGACCTTCGGGAGCGACTGGAGGAAGAGTTTCGATCGGCGCGGTACATCTATAAATTACTAGAGGGGCTGACAGCAACGGATTGGCTACTGACCGCGCAGGTCAAGATTCAAATCCTGCTCTATGCATCAATTTATGAGGCAGTGCTTCATCACGTACTTATGCAGGAATATATAGCGTCACCCGAAGTAGTCACCCTGACGTCTTATGAACACAGAAAGCCTATAAACATTTCAGGCGACATCCGGACGAAAATCCAGAACGCCTACAAGCCCACCGGGTCTATTTCGGTTTACGAGATAGCGACACGGCCCATTGATGAGCGAAAAATCGTCTTCGAAGACAAAGCCGAAACCGCCAGACTGCTTGGGCTGATTGATCAGAGCATCAAAGACGTTGTGTGCAATGTTTATAGCTATCGCAACGCCATTCACCTTCACGCGGAACTACGTCGCGGCATTGCATATGAAATCGAAGTCGCAAAAGAGGCCTATTGGCGCCTACAAGGCTTTTGCCAACAGATTTCCGAGAAGCTGATAGCTGACGGTAAAGTGAGTGCTCAACCGGCACCACCTCCAAAGTCGCCAAAATCAAACGTTAACAGTAAAGCAAAGGCTGATGATCAAATGCCATCCGGGATAACACAGCCAAATTCTTGGTTGAAGCGCCTTATTGGCTGGATTTTTTCCTGAATCTCATGATCGACTCAAACACAGCCTTTCCGTGCCGCAGCCTAACTGGTCGGTCAAGCGGACGCCAACATGGGCCATGCCTTCGGCATTTTCATGGTCAGTGTTGGTGCCCTCCGCGTTTCGCGCTCCGGCGCCGGTTAACCTGGGCGTTATGTGGCTAGGTAATATTCCCTCAGAAACCGATGTTGATAACCGGTTGCACCAAGCAGCCGAGCTTGGAGACCTTGCCGCAGCCAAGGCTCTCTTATCGCAAGCTTGTGCGATCACTGTGATAGATATTTGCGGGCGAACGCCATTGCATTTTGCTGCGGCGAATAATCAACTTGAGATGGTTGAGTATCTGGTCAGCGCAGGTGCTGATGTCAATGGGCAAGCGAGTGGTGATGGTTGGCAAGATCATGCGCCATTGGGACATGCCGTAGAGACGTGTTCCACCGATCGATCCAACTCTTGCATTCCTCAACATCATTCCTCTGATCTGCTACGTAGCGCACTGGCACCGTCAATACCATTGGTGAGGCTGTAACCGATGGCGGCACAGAATCTATGCAAATTCAAAGCAAGATAAGCGAACGCCATCGTTGAAACTTCAATAGAATACAGTGGCTGTATTTTCTGGTTATGCGAGTACAGGTTGCGCTGATAACCGACTGATCAATCATCACACTGAAATTTCTTCCATGAAGCTGTATACCTATTTCCGCAGCTCGGCTGCTTATCGTGTCCGCATTGCGCTGAATCTGAAACAACTGCCGTATGAGGCCGTGGCTGTGCATTTGCTGCGCGATGGTGGTCAGCAGAAACAGGCAGATTACAAACAGAAAAGCCCCTTAGGCATCGTCCCTGCGCTGGAGACTGAGCACGCGGTGTTCACGCAGTCGCTGGCGATCATCGAATGGCTGGATGAAACTTATCCACAGGTCGCTTTGTTGCCGGACGATGCCGACGGACGCGCCCGCGTCAGGGCGATTGCACAGACGATCGCCTGTGATATTCATCCTCTGAATAATTTGCGGGTACTCGCTTATCTGACAAAAAATATCGGCATCACTGAAGAGCGGAAAAATGACTGGTACCGGCATTGGGTCAATGAAGGGCTGGCAGCGGTTGAGCAATTGCTGGCCAACGACCCGCGTACCGGCATTTTCTGCCATGGCGATACGCCGGGACTGGCGGATTGCTGCCTGATCCCGCAGGTATTCAATGCCCGCCGTTTTCAATGTCCGCTGGACGACTTACCCGTGATCAGCCGCATCGTTGCTGCCTGTGAATCACTGCCAGCATTTCAGATGGCTTCACCGGCGCAGCAATTTGATGCGGAATAGTTGGCAGGTCCTCGCTCAGGGCTAGAGAAGGCGCTGGCTGACAACGCTGGCAGCGCTTTATGATAATATATGAATTGTTTATGTTTCATATATAAGAAAAAGCCATGGGCATCGTAAAAATTTCCGAACAAATGCATGAGAATCTGCGTGTTGCCAGCAACGCGCTCTCCCGTTCTATCAACGCGCAGGCTGAACACTGGATGCGGATCGGCATGCTGGCCGAAATCTACCCAGATCTGGATCACCGCGATATCTGTCAGTTGCTGATTCGTGCCGAACAGGCAGGGGGCTTCGACCTGGCAACCTTGTCGTCTGTCCGTACAGCCGGGCCGGGTACAGGCACCGCGGTCGGAGGTGTGCAATGAGAGGCGCTAAAATCAAAATTAACACGCCGGAAGAAATCGCCATGTCACGCGCTGCTGGCAAACTGGCGGCAGCGGTACTCGATATGATCACACCGCATGTCAAACCCGGTGTCAGTACCGAAGACCTGGATAAGCTCTGCCACGATTACATCGTCAATGAGTTGCAGGCGATTCCGGCCAATATCGGTTATCACGGTTTCCCGAAAACGATTTGTGCTTCGGTGAATCATGTGGTTTGTCATGGCATACCATCGCCGTCAAAAATTCTGAAAAAAGGCGACATCGTTAACATCGACGTGGCTGTAATTAAAGACGGCTGGTTCGGTGATACCAGCCGTATGTATTTTGCCGGAGAGCCGAGCCAGCAGGCGCGCCGTCTGGTGAATACAACCTATGAGGCCTTACGGGCGGGGATCATGCAGGTGCGACCGGGGGCGACACTGGGCGATGTCGGCCATGCGATACAAAGCATTGCGCATCGCGATGGTTTCAGCGTGGTGCGTGAATACTGCGGCCATGGCATCGGCAAAATTTATCATGATGAACCGCAGGTGCTGCATTACGGCAAACGCGGCGAAGGTCTGCGCCTCGAAGAAGGCATGATTTTCACGATAGAACCGATGATCAATGCCGGTAAGCGCGGCGTCAAAGAATTGGCAGATGGCTGGACTGTGGTGACCCAGGATCATTCCTTGTCGGCACAGTGGGAACACATGGTAGCGGTAACGGCTAACGGTTTTGAAGTGCTGACACCATGGCCAGACGGCACCGGTACTTATCCAGCGATAGGCTGATTGCTTTTACTGCAAAGTCCCTGTGCACAGAAGGTGCACGGGGATCAATCAATCACTCATTGATTCTCTTCCCACTGATGCGCTATCCGGTGCAATCAGTGGATTGCTGTCAAACAGCACTATGATCCGGTCAGCAAACCGTTTCGTCCTTCGTGTCTGTCACCATTCTCCATGCCATACCGGGCCAGAATAGACAGAAACATCCTCTTTCCATGGATTCAGACATATTCCCCCAGACCTCCGGTTTGTTCAGGAGAATCAAGCCGTATTGCCTGCACGCCGTCTGAACTGCAAAATTTTTGTCATTCACACACAGAGCCGTTTGCAGCTAAATTGGTACAACTTAATTTCGCCTTAAGTTTTCCTGCACATACTCTGACCCGCAGTCTGATCAGGGCTCTTCCGATCTGCTGTATCCGTCACCATCGTCAACGTCAGCTCAAAGGACAATAGTTATGATCAGATCTTCCGCCTTCATCAGCCAATGGCAATCCAGAATTCAACTCATCACGTCCGGTGTCGGTGCACTGCTGGTACTGACCGCTTGCGGTGGTGGCGGCAGCGGCACATCGGTATCGGCGCCGCCTCAGGTGATTGTCACTCCTTCTGCTGGAGTGACAACCTATGCCGGCCCCGTCGCCGGACTGGGTTCAATTATTGTCAATGGTGTCCGCTTTGAAACCGTTGGTGCATTTGTGCATGACGGTGATGACCCTTATGGTTCGGCCAGGTATCAATCTATGATAGGTCTTGGTACGACGGTCGCAGTGGCCGGCAGTGTCGATGAAAAAAATGCTGCGGGCAGTGCTACTGACATTCGTATTGTCGGTGGTTTGCGTGGAAAAATTACCGCGATTGATCTGCAGCTCGGTACTTTACGTGTCAACGGTCAGCTGGTGAAGATTACGAATACGACGGTGTTCGACGGTAATACAACGACACTCACCGGTTTAGCAGTAAATAACCTTGTTGAAGTGTACGGCTTACCTCAGTCCGATGGCAGTTTTGTGGCGACGAGAATTGAATCCTACCGCGATCTGTATGGTGCTGTCAGTGCCGTGGCATTGCGTGGAATCGTGTCATCGATCAGCCTGACTGATGGCAGCTTTACTTTCGCCAATGGCGTCAGCGTATCGTACAGTGGTGATAAAGTTGTGCCAAAAGGCGCGCAGATTCGTGTCGGCGCTGATGTCCGGGTTCTGTCTGATTCCGTTCCTGACAATGGGAAGCTGGTGGCAACGAAAGTACTGGTATTGAACGCAGCTGAGCTGACTTTCGGCAGTTCCACATTTGCCAGCGGCAGTATCGTCAAAATAAAAGGCATCGTTGATTCTGTCAGCGGCACCAGCATGGTTGTCTCCGGCACTAAAGTTGATCTCGGTAACTTAACCGCACCTGCGATTGGCGCAGTGGTTGAGGTCAAGGGCAGTTTGTCGGCCGCAGGCACTATCGTTGCCAGCCAGATTGAACTCGAGGGGAATGGCCGTAGTGTTGACGTGCTGGGAGTCAATGGTCAGGTTGTTTACACTGGCAACTATAAGCAGGAACTGTACGGCGTCGTCGGAAATTATGTCTCACTTTCCAGCTTTACTGTGCAAGGCGTGCAGGTGGATGCGAGTAAAGCCCGTTTTGAATACGGCGTCAGCAGTCTGGCGAACAATAGTTATGTCGAGATAAAAGGTAATCTGGTCAACGGCATACTGGTGGCGACGAAGGTGGAGCTGAAAGGGGCGACGACAGGTATTTCAACCGGAACCGGCAATAGCAGTGATTTGTCGAGTGGCAATCGTAACTTTGAAATCTATGCAACTCTGAACTGTACGAGTTATCCGTCGAATTGCACATTGAGCGGCAGCTCTGTATTAAATGCAAATTTGTCGGCAGCACGATGGGAAGATGGCGGCCAGTATGTGAATGGTATGTATGTCGAGGCAAAAGGTTATCTTGATACGAAAGGTGTGTTTCAGGTCATCAAGATTGAAGCTAAGAAAAAACGCTGAAGTAATACTGTTACATCGTCTGTTTTAAAACTGATTTCATAATGAAAGCAGATCGTCCGGAGATATAGCGGACGATCTGCTTTTTTTTTAATGAGAATGTACCTGCGTAGCGACCGGGGCCGGAGCAAAGCGGTCAAGAACATGACTGGTCATGCCCTTGGCCAGTTCTTCCTCACCAAAGAACACGGAACCGATGCCTTCGTTGTGCAACAGCACAGATTCTTCTTCGTTATGGGTACGCAGAATAATCTCGATCTCCGGATTGAGTGCGCGTGCTGTTTCTGCCATCTGACGAACGTTGATCGTATCCGGTGTCGCCACCACCAGCATGGCGGCATTTGCAATGTGCGCCTGAATCAGCACGGATGGATCACCTGCATTGCCAGATACCGCGGCACGGCCGTTTTTACGTAAATCCTCGACTACTTCACGATTCTGTTCTGCGACAACGTAAGGTATACCGCGTTCATCCAGCGCTTTGGCAATCCGTCTGCCAACCCGACCATAGCCGACCAGCACGACTTGTCCTTCCAGATATTTGCGCTCAGTAGTCATAGGCAGTTCAGCGTAAGGATCGAGATTGACTTCCAGACGGCGCGCGAGCGCTGAACGATCGAGTATCCAGCGGCGGAAAGGAGAGATCGCAGTAAACACAAACGAGTTGAGCGCGATAGAAATCAGTGCACCAGCCAGAATCAGATTGACACCTTCGGCCGGTAACAAACCGATCGATTTTCCAAGGCCAGCCAGAATGAAGGAGAATTCACCGATCTGGGCAAGACTGGCGGCGATCGTCAGTGCAGTATTGAGTGGATATTTGAAAAACAGCACCAGTGTTGCAGCAGGCAAAGAGTTGCCGAGCAGGATAATTGCAACCACGCCCAGTACATGCACAGGCTGATCAACCAGTACCGATGGGTCAAACAACATACCGACCGAGACAAAAAACAGGACGGAAAAAGCGTCACGCAAAGGCAGGGATTCTTCCGCTGCACGATGGCTGAATTCGGATTCGCGCATGACTGAACCCGCAAAAAAAGCACCGAGGGCGAAAGACACTTTAAACAATTCTGCCGCACCGTACGCAATACCAATTGCTGTTGCAATCACAGACAGGGTGAACAATTCACGTGAACCGGTGCGTGCAACCTGCCACAGCATCCAAGGAAGCAGGCGTCGTCCGACGACCAGCATCAGCGCTATAAAAGCACTGACCTGCAGCAGCGTCTGACCTATGGTTGACCATAAAGAATGGCTGCTCTCTACGGCAGCGGTCTGACTTCCGAGTATTCCTGCCAGTGCTGGCAGCAACACCAATACCATCACCGTGACCAGATCCTGCACTACCAGCCAGCCGACCGCGATTTTGCCATTCATGGTATCGAGCAGATTACGTGCCTCTAATGACTTCAGCAGTACAACGGTACTTGCACATGACAGTGACAAACCGAACACCAGCGCCGCACCAAACGACCACCCCCACCATGACGCCAACCCGATACCGAGCAAGGCAGCAGTACCCATCTGCAGCATCGCACCGGGCACGGCCAGACGTTTTACGGCAAGCAGGTCGGCGGGTGAGAAATGCAGACCTACGCCAAACATCAGCAGCATGATGCCGATTTCAGAGAGTTGTGAGGCGATATTGACATCGGCAACAAAGCCGGGCGATGCCGGGCCGATAATAATTCCAGCGATCAGATAACCGACTAAGGCGGGTACTTTTATCCTCTCAGCGATGAAGCCAAGAATGAGTGCGACGCCAAAAGCGGCCGCGACAGTGGTGATCAGAGATACGCCGTGATCCATTCAATCCCTTTCTTCAGACAGCCCGGTGAGCATGACTGACAATGTTACTGAGGTGATACCAGTGCGGGCACTGGCGGAGAAACTTTCCGGGTCTTCGCCGTGAATGGCAAGACGATACGCAGCATGTGCGCGGAAAGAGAGTGTATCGCAGTGCGTGTGGTTACCATTCGATTAAGCGCAATGGTGGTGCCTGCGGGTGAATTTATTTCTATGATACTTTGCTATGTCAATATCAGACAAGCAATAAGGCGGTCACTTATCAGATTCCACTCATCGCAACTTGTCGCCGCGTCTCACAGACAAATGAAAAACTTCGTTAAATAGGGTTAATTTATATTAAAAAATCTAATTTGACATCACCTGAAATTGCAACTGAGGCTAATCTTCGGGCTGAAAGCAGTCAACTCTCAGAGATTCTTATGGCCAATGCAAGCAAATACTACATAGACACCATTTTCGCGAGGGCGGACAAAGTTATTTTGGCCGTGTTGGGCGGAATGCAGATATTTTCATTTGCGCTCGCCGACTGGTATGGAACATGGATACTCTCTTTTCTGATCGGTCTGCCTGTACTATTGATTTCGATCGCTCTTGTCTATGCAAAACCGGGGCAGTTGCTGACCCGTCTGTTCAATGGATGCGCAGTGATGATTTATTGCGCTTTGCATATCCATCAATCAATGGGGATGACAGAAATTCACTTTGGTATTTTTGCATTCCTGGCGTTTTTGGTGATTTATGGTGACTGGCGCGTGATATTGGCGTCCGCAGTCGTGGTGGCAGCGCATCATTTCAGTTTTAATTATCTGCAGGAATTAGGCGTCGGTGTTTTCTGCTTTACCAAACCAAGCTGGCTGATTCTGCTCACGCATGCTGCTTATGTGGTGGTGGAGGCCGCGGTTTTGTCCTATATCTCGCTGATGATCTATAAAGGGCGATTACAGGAAGGTGAGTTGATGGACTATACGAAGGCGCTGAATGGAGAACAGGGCAGGGTCAACTTACGTGATCACAATACACATCCGGCCAGCGAATCCGGCATTGTGTTGCAGCAAGTGATTACGACTTTGCATGACGCTGTGCGTAACGTCAAAGAAGGGGTCGATTCTATCGTGGTCGCTTCATCTGAAATCGCCACCGGCAATTCTGACCTTTCCCGCCGTACTGAAGCGCAGGCAAGTTCCTTGCAGGAAGCTGCCAGTTCCATGACTCAGCTGACGCACTCCGTGAAGATGAATGCGGATAATGCTTACCATGCAAATGAGCTGGTCATTACCGCCTCTGATATTGCGAGTAAGGGGAACGACATGGTAGGGCAGGTTGTCACGACCATGGGTTCAATCAAAGACAGCTCCAGAAAAATCGTCGATATCATCAGCGTTATTGACGGTATCGCATTCCAGACCAATATCCTCGCTCTGAATGCAGCGGTGGAAGCCGCGCGTGCCGGCGAACAGGGGCGGGGTTTTGCCGTTGTTGCCAGCGAGGTTCGTAATCTTGCTCAGCGCAGTGCGGGTGCTGCCAAAGAGATCAAGGCGCTGATTGATGATTCGGTGGATAAAGTCGAACAGGGCAGCCAGCTTGTTGATAAAGCCGGTCAGACCATGGAAGACATTATGCTCAGTGTGAAGAAAGTAGCCGACATCATGCACGAAATCGCGCAGGCGAGTCAGGAACAGCGCGGTGGAATTGAACAGATCAGCCTGGCCGTCAGCGATATGGATGAGATGACGCAGCAGAATGCGGCATTAGTTGAGGAAGCGGCGGCAGCAGCTGAAAGTATGCGTGAACAGGCTGAGAAGCTGGAGGGCGTGGTTCGTTTGTTTGTGATCGCTGAAGGCAACACGAATAATTTCCATCAGCAGCAGAGTCAGTACGCGCAAACGAAAATACAAAGAACACCAGCCACGCCGGTTGCCCGACTCAGATAATCGCTGAACCTGACGTGAGCTGTGGTTGATTCCGAAAACGCCGGATCATCTGTTCGTCTTTTTCCCGTCAGACCGTTGTCGTTGATTCGGCGTGATCTCTGTCGGGACGCTTCCATGGGTCGATGTGTGTCATCAGGTTGAGTACCCGGTGTCGCATCATCACGCGTTGCCGGGCTTCGACGGCGATGTCGTGTCCTGCTTCCACTGTGATTGTCGCATCGACTTCAATATGCGCATCAACCACGATCATGTCACCCATTTTACGGGTATGCACATCGTGGACGTCGATCACACCCGGGGTCTCCAGCAGCGTCTGGCGTATTGCCTGTACTTCCTGATCATCGGCGGCGCGGTCCATCAGATCGTGCAGCGCTTCCCAGCCGAATTCCCAGCCCATTTTTGTCACCATAAAGCCGACGATCAGCGCAGCAATCGGGTCAAGAATAGGGTAGCCAGCCAGATTGCCGATAATACCCACTGCGACCACTAATGAAGAAGCCGCGTCTGAGCGTGCGTGCCAGGCATTCGCAACGAGCATGCTGGATTTGACTTTCTGCGCAATCGCCAGCATGTAGCGGAACAGGAGTTCTTTGGAAATGAGCGCACTGCATGCAACCCACAAAGCGATGCTGTGGACCTGAGGGACGCTTTCCGGAGATTCCAGCTTTCTGAATGCTGACCACAACATGCCTATGCCAACCGCTAACAACAGCAGGCCAAGAATCAGCGAGGCTGCTGTCTCGAAGCGTTGATGTCCGTAAGGGTGATCCTCGTCCGCATCTTTTTTACTGTGATGGCTGGCAAACAGAACGACGAAATCGGCGACCAGATCGGACAACGAATGTATACCGTCGGCGATCAGTGCCTGTGATTTACCGAATATCCCGACGCCGATCTGCAGCGTGGTCAGGGCGAGATTAACGACAACGCTGGTCCAGGTGCTGCGTCCGGCTGCTGCATTCCGCTCCGCGACAGTCTGATAATCATCTTCTGTGTCGTCATGCTTGTCATCGTGCATATCGTTGTGCATCATAATAAATGTAGTCTGAAATTTGTCGGGATTGCCGGCATCATGGTGACGAAACTCTGAATCAAATGTCGTCCTGTGAACAGCTGTTTTTCATAGCATAAACGATCCGGGTGCCGCTTAAAAATTGCCGCTACGGACATTCTGCCGTCTCAGGCTTCAGATCACAGATGATCAGGCAAAGGCAGTGCAAAATTTTCCTCTCTGAACATACGCAGACAAACGGAAACAAATTCAGCATCCAATTGTGTACCTGCTAGCCGTTCAATTTCATTCAGTGCTTTTTCTATACCCAGAGCCGGCCGGTAAGGACGATAGGACGCCATTGCTTCGACGATATCGGCGATTGCCAGTACGCGTGCTTCTGGCAGAATCTCATCGCCACGTAAGCCCCGCGGATAGCCTGAACCATCCATTTTTTCGTGATGCTGATAAACGATTTCAGCAACAGGCCACGGGAAAGGAATATCTTTCAGTATCGTGTAGCCGGTATATGGATGCTCATTCATCAGTAAAAACTCAGCACTGCTCAGGCGTTTCGGTTTGGTCAGAATTTCAATAGGGATCGCAATTTTTCCTATGTCATGCACGACCGCCGCCATTTGCAGTGCATGCAGGCGATCTGTACTCCAGCCCAAGCGCTGAGCGATACCGCAGGCAATCACTGACACCCTGTCCTGATGAGCTGAAGTGTAAGGATCGCGATTTTCCATGGTTTTGGCCATTGCACGTATCGCCGCACCCAGCGCATTCGACAGGTTCAGCTGTGCTGCTTCGCGTTGCTGACGTTCGCTGTCGATAACGGCATTCTGAGCAAACTTATTCAGGCCATGCGCAATTTCTCCTGCCAGATGCTCAAATAATTCGAGCATGGTTTTGCCGAAGGTCTGAGGTTCTGATGAGTAGACCATCAATGCGCCACGCTGATCATGCATACATTGGAAGGGAACTGCGACGCTGGCACGTATATTTTCCTGTTTTGCTCTTTCACTCCAGGGTATAAAGCCCGGATTGGTTTCCGTATCTTTGATCATCTGGGTGAGACCACTGCGTATTGCCAGGCCAGTCGCGCCTTGTCCCCAGGGGCTGTCTTCTGCCCAGCTGACGGTTAAATCCGTCAGATAGTTTTTGCTGCAACCGGATCTGGCGGCAATACGTACGTGCTTATCGGCATCGTTTTCCGCAAGACCAACCCAGGCAAGCACATAGCGGTGTTCGTGCGTCAATGCTTCACATACCAGTTGCATTAATTCTTCTGCTGAACTCGCCTGAGACAACGCCAGTGCGGCAGCGGCATAGGCAGATAATTCCCATTTTTTTGCCGCCAGTTCATATTCTGTATCAGCGATGGTTTGCAGATTTCTGAAACTGCCTATGAGCTGGCAACTGTCTTGGTTTTCAAACATCGTCTCCAGTGCGACTTCCACCGGGATCAGTTGCTTTGTTTTTGTCAGTATATACAGGTCTTTCAGAACAGCCGGTGTCGATATAGTCAGTAGCGTCGTACGCAGGGAATTGCGCTCGTTTTCCGGAAACAGCAAATCATATGACATGCTTGTCAGCTCTGCCCGGTCATATCCTGTCAGTAATTCTGTTGCGCGGTTCACATCGAGCAACTGACCGGAAGCCATTTCAATTGCAAACAGGGGAAACATTGAGTGATTCCAGGCCATCGTATGTAAGTCTTCATTACTTGCCGTTTTATTTATATCGGCTACAGGGATGTCCATATTTGAATAATCACTAAATTTATTATTAAATAACATGCGTGGTTTGGTGGCCGATATCCGCGGTCCGAGCTCAAACGCAGAGGGATATAACAAGTCACACAGGAAGTGTGCGCATTGTAATAGATATGGCTGTAATTATCTTGATCCGCTGGATGACAATTATTGTTAACTGCGATTCTGCGGCAGGAGGTGTTGACCGGAAAGAGTGACGGCAGTGGTTACCTTTAATCAGAAAATAAATGAGCGGATACAAATAAAAAAAGCCCGCAGTCAAAAGAGTGCGGGCTGTTCTTATTAATGCTGAGTTCTTCGTATCGAATCTACATGTCGCGGCAACAGATTCGGGTCTTCATAGATCAGATTTCGTGGTTTGTCACTCATCGTATCTTTGCGGACAATTTCTTTTACCTGCTGCATTGTTGGTAATACAGCGCCGGAATTCACACCCTGGAAAGTGCGCGCTAATGGCAACACCAGGTTATCCCAGTCGTTGTAATCCTTCAGCACCCCGAGAGTTACCGTCGTATCGGGATTGTGGATGTTGAACGCAAATGTGCCGCTGGTCAGGGAATTACTGTTATCCCAGTCTGCGTAAGCGCCTGCAACTGCGCCACGCCCGATATTCAACGATTCATTCAGATTATTTTCGTCCAGATTGATACTGCTGCCGTTCGAATAATCCATGATGAAGCTGTTGCCGCAAGGCGAATTATCGATATTACAGATAGTGAGACCACTTGCCTTGGCATAGCTTTTGTTTGTCAGGTAAAAGCGGTTAGCTGCCTGCGTGCCACTCGGATTTGCGCTTAAGCCAGGGAAACTATACATGTAGTTCATGATGCTGTAGTAGTTGGGCTTGTAATTATTACTTTCAAAACCACCATGTAAAAGCCCCAGATTGTGACCAAATTCATGCATCAGTGTCGCTGCCTGGGCATTGATCAGATAGGTGACTTGCGTACCGGCAGTCGTTTTGAAACCGCAGTTACCGAGAGTAATAATAAAGTCGTTGCCATTGACTTCACCCAGACCACTGGAACCACAGCTACCGTCCACTTGTTGAGAGTTTCCCATGATGACGTAGTGGAAAATCAGCTTACGGCGCACATCAAGATTGGTTCGTTTTACATCGTACAAATTGGTGCAGCCGGATGTCGTTACCTTATCGTATTCCATTACCAGACAAGGTGTGTATGGTACGGATTTTCCACCACCGAGGTTAAATGCTCCCGGGTTGATGGTCGGAGAGAACAAATTACCGGCATCGAGATGCAGGGCAATTTTTTTCTTGCCAGGGCTATAGACTTTATTGGCGAACGTATCAACCAGTTTTTGCGCCGCTTCCGGACGCAGAATGATGCCAGGATCGTTGCTGTTCATGCTGTCGATTTGCATGAACACATCGCGTTGCCCCGGGCGGGCGCCCATCGCGTACAGATCGAGTCCGGCAAAGGTTTTACCATTGATTTTGGCGCTGTCAGGTATACCGTCGCCATCTGAATCAACCACGCCGACACCAACGTCATTCGGGCCTGCAGGTGTGGCGAAGTTTACCGAAGACCAGTCCGAGCCGGTATTTGTATCGACCATTCCGGATGCTGCCAGACGGACGATAGAGTAACCATACTGGTTTTTATCATAAGGAAGCGCTGGTGCATTGGCACCAGTCCATGCGCTGGCCGTTATCGGATTCGCACTATTACTGCCAAAACGGACAACGTCGGCGGTTTGTCCGCCTTTGACCAGTTCTAAGAAACCTGAGGATTTCCAGAAAGGCTTTTGTGCGCTGTTGCCAACATAGACAATCTGTTTGCTGTCGACAGGGTTATCTACGGTTCTGCTTGAGACTACAAGATACGATTTTGGTGGAATAGTAACTGACGGCATTGGGAAAGTCGTCGGCGTTGAATAAAACGACCCCTGATCGAGATAAGTGCTACGCAATGTATAGTCAGCCAGATTGATCGCGGTTGTTGCATTCGGATTATAGACTTCAAACCAGGTTGATCCGTTACTGAAATAATCCGACGACACTTCAGAAATCAGCAGATTTTTTGCAATCTCTGCTGCGACAGGCTCGGTGTTGAAGACGAAGCGCTGCACGTTGATTTTGTTGCCTTTCGTGAGTGTCATGACACCGGTGGTGTTGCTGGTCATCTCGAAGCTGACAACGCCGGGACTGGTTGGCGAGAGCGATGCCGGTCTGTAGCCGCCAAACATCGATTGTCCATTGGAATACGACTCCAGCGAACCGCTGATCAGATTCGGCGTCAGCAACTTCGCGCTGCTGACATACCATGTCGGTAAACCATTATCCTGATACATGAAGCTACCGATAAAGGCTTGCGCTCCTTGTGCTTCGATAAAGAAACCACGTCCACCTTCGTCCGGATTCCACCACCAGCCGCTCTGAAACTGGTCGGTGGAGGGAAGGAAAGCTGTTGGTGTTGAAATAGGAAAAGCTTGAAGCGCAATCACCGTCGTTGTATTGCTGCCGGCACTGGTGACGCTTAACTGACCGGTGGTGCTGGTGTCGAAAGACGCGACTGCCGTCGCATAGGTGCTTGGTTGCGCTGGTTTGTAGGCACCCAGCAAGGACTGGCCGCCGGTATAGCGCAGGAAGTCGCCGCGGTAACTGCCATCAGCCTGTTGATTCATGGTACTGACATACCAGGTGGATTCACCTGTCGTTTCATACATGAAACCGGCGACGAATAACTGGCTGCCCTGACGTTCAATGGCGAAACCCCGGCCACCTTCCGCTGGATTCCAGAACCAACCGGTTCTTGGTTGCACATAATTTGCAGCCATTGCTTGCACGGCATTTCCGGCAGCATTGTTGCTGTTGCTTGATTTTGTATCCGGCGTACTGCCGCCACAAGCAGCCAGCGCTGCAATCAGCACGCTGCACAAGAGAGACTTAAATAAATGACTGAGCATAATGTGTCTATTTTGATTGAGGAATAAGCGGAGTCCCGGCAGTGGATATCATGTTCCTATATCCATCCACGATGGAATCTTATTTTTTGATAAAAACGGGTGTTACAGGGACAAACAGAGGAAGTATTATTCAACATCTGCCTTTATTCAATTCCGAAATCAGTTGATACCAGGCATGACGCTACATAACAAAAATCTGTATGGCCCGAATCAGATGATCTGATGAAGGAATCTTGCATATTCTACATTGTTAAATTGAATAACGTTACATCTTGATAAGTTTCTGAACTTTTTTGCTACCTTCATTCATGTCGTGCCGCTCGGTACACACATGAATCACCAGTTTCAGTGATGAACCGCGCAACGCGCCGCAAATAATGACAGACTATTCGTCCACGTGTTAACGCTTAAACCCTGTATTTCATGAGCGATCAGGCGTCATGGCATAGAATCATGCCTTCAGACTAGGAAAGTTTATGAAACGTAACCTGCATCTCCTCCTTATTGATCCTCAGAATGATTTTTGTGATGTTCCCGAGGAATATCTGATGACTGATCCCGTTAGTCAGAAAGTTGTCGCACCCGCTTTACCGGTGGCGGGTGCGCATGCCGATATGTTAAGGATTGCTGAACTCATCGCTCGCGCCGGTGCCGGGCTGTCTGATATCAGCATCACACTGGATACTCATCACCGCTATGACATCGCCCATCCTTCTTTCTGGATGGATGCAGATGGAAAACCGGTCGCACCGTTCACTATCATTTCCAGGCAGGATGTAAGAGATGGGCGCTATCTGCCGCGTCAGCCGGATTCACTTGTCCGCACGCTCGCTTATCTGGAAAGCCTGGAAGCAAACGGGCGTTATCAACTTATGGTGTGGCCTGTGCATTGCGAAATCGGTAGCTGGGGACATAATGTTCATGCGGATGTGCGGGCCACGTGTGCAAGCTGGGAGGAAGCTGGCAGCAGGATCGCGATGAAACTGATCAAAGGCAGCAATCCCTGGACGGAACATTATTCCGCGGTGATGGCAGAAGTACCGGACCCGCAAGATCCTGCCACTCAGCTGAACCGCAGCTTTATTGACAGGCTTGCCAGTGCAGATCAGATCTACATTGCGGGCGAGGCGGGCAGTCATTGTGTCAAAGCGACGACGGAACACATCGTTGAACACTTTGACCGAACACAATTGTCAAAGCTGGTCTTGCTGAGTGACTGCATCAGCCCTGTAGCCGGGTTTGAGACGCAATATGGCAGTTTTCTCAGCGAGATGCAGCGACTCGGTGTGCAGATTGCGACCGCTGCCGAAGTGTTGCCTGACTTATTAGCGAATCAGGCCGCCTGAATTTCATACGCCAGCCATCTTGCTGGTGTCTATCAATTACCGTAAAGAACATCAAATGAAGCCAGTTGTACAGAGCTTGCTGGAAACCGATTTATACAAATTCACGATGTGGCAGGCTTTGCTGCACAGTCATCCGAATACCCATACTGAATATGCGTTTGTATGCAGGAATACACCGGCATATCCTTTGTCCGAATTAAAAGACGATGTCGAACGTGAGCTTGATCACCTGTGTTCGCTGCAGTTTTCAGAAGATGAGCTTGATTATTTGCGGTCCCTGCGTTTTATCAAAAGTGACTTCACTGATTTTCTGGCCTTGTTTCATTTTCAGCGGAAGTTCATCAAAGTCAGTACGAACGGTGCGCAACTGGAGATTGTTGCTGCGGGACCGCAAGTACACGTCACCGGTTTTGAAATTTTTGTACTGCATATCGTCAATGAATTGTATTTTCGCCGGTTACAGACTGATGCAACCCTGCCGGAAGCGCGCCGGCGACTGGCTGCAAAGATTGAGCAGTTACGTGCGTTTGCGCAGGAGCCAAAGAAATTTCATCCGTTTGAATTTTCTGATTTTGGCGTGCGTCGCCGTTTTTCCGGGGTCTGGCATGATGAAGTCATCGCCACCCTGACGCGCGAGGTGCCGGAATTTTTCAAAGGCACGTCGAATGTTTATCTCGCAAAAAAACATCAGGTAGTTCCGCTGGGTACGATGGCGCATGAATATTTGCAGTCATATCAGTCGTTTGGTGTCCGTTTGCGTGATTTTCAGAAAGCCGCGCTCGAAGGCTGGGTACAAGAATATCGCGGTGATCTCGGTATTGCCCTGACAGATGTGGTCGGTATGGATGCATTTTTGCTGGATTTTGATTTGTACTTTGCCAAACTGTTTGACGGTCTGCGACATGATTCAGGCGATCCTATCGTCTGGGGCGAAAAGGCGCTGGCGCATTATGCGAAACTCAGAATCGACAGTAAAACCAAACGCCTGGTCTTTTCGGATGCACTCGATTTTGATACGGCGTTCAGAATTTATCGCCATTTTGCCGACCGCACGATGCCTGCCTTTGGCATCGGTACCAATCTGACCAACGATACAGGAATCCCGCCGTTGAATATCGTCATGAAACTCATGTCATGCAATGGTCAGCCAGTTGCCAAGTTATCTGACTCTGCAGGTAAAACACTCTGCACAGATGAAACCTTTCTGGCCTACTTGCGCCAGGTATTTCATCATCCCGCAATCTGAGGATGTCACTATGCATCGTATTGATGTTGCTGTCCTGATTGGACGTTTTCAGCCATTCCATCAGGGTCATGCCAGTTTATTGACGCTTGCACTATCGACTGCGGATAAAGTGATCGTGGTGCTAGTGTCAGCATTTTGCGCCAGAAGCGTCAGAAACCCGTTCACCTGGCAGGAGCGGGCGGCGATAATCAGTGCAAGTTTGTCCGAGGCAGAGCAGGCGCGTGTCAGCTTCATTCCGGTTCGCGATTACTACGACGAGCAGCACTGGGCCAATACCGTACGGATCAGCGTGATGCAAACCCTGGCAATGCAAGGTGGTGATGTATTGCGTATCGCGCTGATCGGCTGTAAGAAAGATGCATCCGGCAATTACCTGCAGCATGTCACGCAATGGCGGCGGATAGAGGCAGAACGAATCAACGCAACAGATGCGGGACAGATACGTCAACAGTTATTGACAGCCGAAGACAGTCAGGCGACTTTGGATGAAGTGGAAGCACTGTTGCCAGTATCCGTCGTGAATTTTCTCCGCCATTGGATGTTGTTGCCTGATTACGCCGGATTAGTGCAGGAACATTTGCAACTGCAGAAGTATAAAGATGCCTGGAAAGCGGCACCTTATCCACCGGTGTTTTGCACTGTGGATGCGGTGGTGAAGGCTGCCGGCCATGTGTTGCTGGTGCAACGTGGGGGATACCCGGGCAAAGGTTTGTGGGCTTTGCCGGGTGGCTTCCTCGATCAGCAGGAACTTTTGCTGCAAGGCGCAATCCGAGAATTAATCGAAGAGACGAATCTTGCGGTGTCCAAACCGGAACTCGAAGAGGCGCTGGTTGATGTTCGCGTATTTGATCACCCGGCTCGCAGTCAGCGTGGACGTACGATTACGCATGCCCACTTCTTTGATCTGCCATTGGCAACGCTGCCTGAGATTGTTGCTGCCGATGATGCAGCGCGGGCGGCGTGGTTTCCGTTGAGCGCATTGTGTGCAATGGAAGAGCAGTTTTTTGATGATCATTTCCATATTCTTGATCAGTTTTTGCAACTGATCGTGGAAGGAAATTAATTGATGCGGGGCAGCTTGCCCCTTTTTTTAAGGTGACATGTGATTAAGATTTTTTCTCAACAACGCTTTATTCAAGCGGTTTGTGCGGCATTGGTGATTGGTGTTACAGGCTGCGCACAACCGGTAAAGCAGACGACGGTTTCTATTGCGACTACACAGTCAGCAAGGCCGCCGGTGATTCTGGTATCGATCGATGGCTTTAAGCCCGAATACCTGCAACGTGGCGTGACGCCTAATCTGAATGCCCTGGTTGCAGACGGGGTCCGTGCAGAAAAGATGCTGCCTTCATTTCCCTCGATCACGTTCCCTAACCACTACACGCTGGTGACTGGCTTACGGCCTGATCATCACGGCATCGTCGGAAATACGATGATAGATCCAGCGATTCCCGGTGTCCGTTTCAGTCTGGGTAACCGCGATGCCGTCATCGACCGTCGCTGGTGGGATCAGGCCGAACCAGTCTGGGTGACCGCAGAAAAAAATGGTGTCCGCGCTGCCACTATGTTCTGGCCAGGCTCAGAAGCGGATATTCATGGCGTACGGCCGACAGAGTGGCGCGTATTTGATGGCAAATTACCGCCGGAAAAACGCGTTGATACCCTGCTGGGCTGGGTCGATCAGCCATTGGAAAAAAGAGTAGGCTTTCTGACGCTGTATTTTGACGATGTGGATCACGCGGGTCATGAATTCGGGCCGGACGATCAGCACACCACAGACGCTGTTGCGAGCGTTGATGCCGCAATTGGCCGTCTGATGGCTGGTCTGCGCTCGCGTCAGGTCAATGCCAATATTGTGGTGGTGTCGGATCACGGGATGGCCGCCACCAGTGCAGAACGGGTGGTATATCTGAATAAAATCCTGCCGTCTGACAGTTTTAAAGTGGTGACGGCAGGAACCTATGCCGGCATCGAAGTAGCTCCCGGACAAGAGACACTTGTGCAGCAACAGCTGTTGAAGAAACATGAGCATATGGAATGCTGGAAGAAAACCGATATCCCTGCGCGCTTCCATTTTGGCAGTAATACACGCGTGCCATCCGTCGTTTGTCTGGCCGATGTCGGCTGGCTGATTTTTGGTGAGGAAAATATCAAAAACCGGACGAACGGCGGCGCGCATGGTTATGACAATACGACACCGGAAATGGCGGCGACATTTATTGCATATGGACCCGCATTCAAAAAAAATACAGTGATTCCCGCGTTTGACAACGTTGATGTATATCCTTTACTGATGAAACTGATCGGCGTTCAGGCCTTACCTTCGGATGGCAGTGAGAAAGCAACAGCGGCAGCGCTGAATTAATATTCTGTTCTGTTATTTTTCCGGAGCACAGCCGCCCGGCTGTGTTCCGTTCTTTGTATTTGCGAGCCTGTATTCAGTGACCTGCGACGCTGATAGCTTTCATCCTGTTCAGATACTTGAGCAAAATTCTGTAAGTATCACGATCAAAACGCGGTTTGCCGCGTGTCAGCAAATCCTGAATATCCGCTTCATTCTTTGCTTTCCCCAGATAGCACCATGCCTCAATCACATGATAGGCATTACCTTCTTTAAGGACTGCCGGACCAGAGAACGGCCATGCCTTCAGTTTCATTTCTTCGAGCGCCTCTGCCAGCCGCAGATTATGCTGTAAAGGTGATTCTGCACCGATGCACGCTCCCTTGCATTGCTTCAACTGGCGTGCAAAACAAGGTTTGCCAGCGCCGCCTTTTTCTAGTCCCAGTGTCGCTGCACACAGCTGAAATTGTTTGACCGCCTGCAATAAGAATTCGCGGGCGCTGGCGCCGCTTTTAAACAGGCCGTATAACTGCTCTTGTCTGCCCAGGTCCAGGTCACGTGCATATACCAGTTGTGGTTGTAACAGGCCGCTACCCATATCTTTCAGACGCCACGAGCAGAATTCTGTGTTGCGGCGTAGCTGACGATTCAGCGTCGGTTGCATTTCCTTGATCAGTCTTGCTTCGGTAATCAGCGCATCAATTTCACCCTCGCATTCTATCCACTCAATATCACGGACTTGTTGTGAGATGCTCATTTCTTTGGCAATCGCATGATCCGAAGAAAAATGCGACAGCACCCGCTGACGCAGGGTATTACTTTTGCCGACATAAATCGGTAATCTGTTTTCTCCGAAAAACAGATAGACGCCGTAGCCTTTCGGCAGTTGTTCCACAATATCCGCATCCAGATGCGGTGGCAGACTGGGGCGTGCTGTTTGTTCTTGTACTGCTGCCTGTAAAGTTTGCGCGGGTAAAGTCGTCTGCAGATCGCACCAGAACTGGTAAATCGCATCGGCATCGGTTAAGGCACGATGCCTGTCGCCGACGCTGATCTGATGGCGTTCAATCAGACAGTCCAGATTGTGTTTGGCAAATTGCGGGAATAGCTGACGCGACAGCTTCAGCGTACACAGCACCGTCGCTCTGAAAGTGTGGCCAAGTCGCTTGAATTCATTTTTTAAAAAACCGTAATCAAAGCGGGCATTATGGGCAACGAAGATATGACCTTGCAGACGTCGCAGGACTTCCTCTGCAATGTCGGCAAACACAGGCTGGTCAGCGACCATCGCATTGCTGATGCCGGTCAGTTGCTCAACAAAGGGCGGTATCACTGTTTCAGGATTTAATAGCTGCGACCAGCGTTCTGTATGTTCGCCGTCAAAAGTGACGATCGCTATTTCAGTAATGCGGTCGCGGGTTGCGATGGTGCCTGTGGTTTCCAGGTCGACGAAGGCAAGAGGGCTTGCAAGTAGGCTCAAAATCTGACTCAGTTGATGCTTGTGTAGCCCGTCATTGTATAGGGGATCGCCACTTTATGAATCGTCTTCAACTATGCCTAGTGCGTCTTTCGCGTCGTTTGTACGTCTGGTACCGGCATGCGTTTGCTGAACTTGAATCTGAAGCAACAGATCAACTGATTTTGATGTCTTGCAGTACGGTATTGTTAGACAATGCATGGAATTTATTTTCATAAAGACATTATGGCAAATACTACTGAGGCAGCTTACTTGCCAGCCGCACCCGATGCGCTGGTCGATGCGTGTGGCCAGATTCGTGCCGGAAAATATGCTGGTAGCGTACCTGTTATCGACTGGTCTGCGCTTGCCGCACCTGTCCGGCGCAGCGCCATTTGGCGCCGCTTTCATCATAAACACTGGCAGTACGCTGCACTGGTGACGGAGCAGATATTCTGTGGCATCGCGATTGTGGATCTGGGGTGGACAAATACCGCGTTTGCTTATGTGTTTGATCGCCAGCAAAAAAAAATACTGACAGAATTTTCTCAGAATGGCATACCGGGTCTGACTGCGCATCTGAACGCATGCCCTGCTACCGGTGCTGAAAGCTGGTTCCGGTTTCGTGGCCGGCGACTGCATTTTTCGCATCAGCCTGCCAACAATACTTACCGTATCGAGGTAGCGTTTCGTGATTGTCAGATCAGTGCCGAATTACATATAGCCGATGCAGCACCGGAATTGCTGGCAGTTGGTAGCATCGTCGGTGGCGGTGCGCATGCGACGATGAAATCTGGCGGGATGCGCCTGAGCGGGGAAGTGAAAGTTGGGCAACAGTGTTTCGGCCTGACCGATGGTTGCGGTAGTGTCGATCACAGTAATGGTTTTCCGGCGCGGGAAACACGCTGGCTGTGGGCGTCGGCACATAATCTGGATATGGGCTTTAATCTGCAATCCGGCTATTTCGGCGATCAGGAAAATGCCTTGTGGCTGGATGGACGCCTGATTTCTCTGAGCAGTGCTCAGTTTGACTATGACTCTGCGAATGTGCTGGCACCGTGGCATATCCACACCAGCGATGGCTTACTGGATCTGCATTTCCAGCCGGAAGGTGTGCGCAGTGAAAACCAGAATCTGCTGATTGCCGCGAGTCGTTATCAACAACCTCTGGGCACTTTCAGCGGCTGGGTCAGGGCGCATACAGATGAGCTGCCACGTCCCGTCAGCCGTTTGGCTGGTGTGACTGAAGACCATTTTGCACGCTGGTAATTTTTCTTGATTGCGATCAAGCAAGATCAACGGCATGCGCCTGATTCTGCCGGATTGATGTGCGGGCCGGCGGTTTTCTGCTGAAAGTTTGATCTGTCCGGTATGAGGTTTGATTTCTTCATGCTACAAGACAGCTTTACTTTCTTATTTTCATTTTGCCATGTTGACCCTCACGCTCAATGAATTTTCGCTTGATAAATTTTTAGCTGATTACTGGCAGCAAAAGCCGGTCCTGATACGTCAGGGCTTTCCTGGATTCAGCGATCTGATTTCACCGGATGAACTGGCTGGGCTGGCATGTGAATCGCAGATCGATTCTCGTCTGATTTATAGACAATCCGGAAAATGGCAGGCTGAAAATGGTCCGTTTGAAAGCTATGAGCATCTTGGCGAACGCGATTGGACGCTGGTGGTGCAGGCGGTTGATCACTGGTCGCCGGAAGTCGCCAGTCTGGTGCGGGCATTTTCCTTCATCCCGAAATGGCGACTGGATGACGTGATGATCAGCTTTGCCGTACCGGGCGGCGGTGTCGGGCCGCACATCGATTTGTACGATGTGTTTATCTGTCAGGGCTCAGGCAGCCGTCGCTGGCGCGTCGGTGACAGAGGTAACCATCGTCAATTCGCTGCTCACGCTGCTTTATTACATACCGATCCTTTCGAGCCCATTATCGATGCGGTACTGACGGCGGGTGACATTCTTTATATCCCACCCGGCTTTCCGCATGACGGTGTGGCACTCGAGAGTTCCATGAGTTTTTCCGTGGGTTTTCGCAGCAAATCAGCCAGCGACATGCTGAGCGGTCTGGCGGACTACCTGATAGATAATGAACTCGGCAGCAATCTGATCAGTGATCCGCAACGCCGTATGCATCAGCATCAGGGGCATATCAACGCCGGTGATTTTGCGCTGATCAAACAGCAAATGCAGACGATACTGAACGATGATGAAATCATGATGAATTTTGTCGGCTGCCATTTATCGAAAACCAAATGCGAACTCGATTTACAGGCGCTGGATTTTCCTATCAATGAAACCGAATTACGCAAGAATTTGCAGCAGACGGATCTGATCCGCACCGGTGGCTTGCGTTGTTTTTACCTTGACGACAGCATCAGTCAGGGAGTTTGTTATGTTAATGGCGAACGTTATGAATTTGGCGCGGCTTCCCGCGCCACGGTGCTGGCACTCTGCAACAACGATAGTCTCAGCCTCGCTGCGTTGGAACCAGGATTACAGCATGCCGTTTTCGTTAAAGCGCTGCTGCAATGGGTGAACGACGGCTATTGGTATTTCTGAGCTGTGCATGCAGAGCAACACAGGAAATGAGTGTTGTTTCTAAAAAAGAATCTCAGTATTGATGCGGATAACAGCCGTATTCTGGTCTGTAAGCCACATCAATACTGAGACTGATGAGTGAGCAATCAGCGCAACCGGCCGATGTAGGTCTGATCGACGACGGAGTTCTGATCAAGTGGCGGCAACTCTGTCGCACCCACGGATGGTGCTGCAGCGACCAGATTAACCGGGACGCCGGGTGTTGTTATCGCTGGCGTTTTGGGACGTATTTTTAAGCCTTCAAGTTTCCCTATCAGTGGCACCGGTTCGGTCACGACAAACAGACCCTGTTCGCCAAAATAGATGTCGTTCAGTTTGACGGCGATGTCGTGCAGATCAGTATTGGGCGATTGCAAAGCCAGATCGAGAATATAACGGCAATAAACCGGATCAATACGCATGTATTCAATGTCGATCACCCGTTCATTCTGACGCCGCAAAATAACGTGCATCCGCGCCATCAGAGAAAATGCCAGATTGTCGGAAAGGGCCGCAGTCATAATACATGCTCCCCATGCAGTTCCAGATCCAGCCCCTCTCTTTCCTGTTCCGGTTTCACACGCAAACCCGTGAGCAGACGCACGATAAAGAGAATGACTGCCGTCATGACACCAGAATAGACGACCGTCACCGCGACCCCGAATGCCTGATTGCTGAGGCTGCTTTCAACACCGCCTATACTTTTGAGGGCAAATACACCTGTGAGTAAGGCGCCAACGATACCGCCTATCGCGTGTACACCGAACACATCCAGAGAGTCATCGTACCCCCCCATTGCTTTGAGAGAGGTTGCCCCCCAATAGCAGGCGACACCAGCCACCGCACCGATCACGAATGCTCCGGTCACATCGACAAAACCCGAGGCAGGGGTGATTGCAACCAGACCTGCAACAGCGCCGGAAACAATACCGAGCACAGATGGCTTACCACGGCGCAGCCACTCAACGCACATCCAGGCCAAAGCAGATACGGCGGCAGCGAGTTGTGTCACCAGCATCGCATAGCCCGCACGACCATCTGCTGCGCCGGCAGATCCGGCATTAAAGCCAAACCAGCCTACCCATAATAGTGCTGCGCCGATGACGGTCAGAATCAGATTATGTGGTGGCATCGGCTCCTTGCCGAAACCGCTGCGTCTGCCGATGATCATGGCAGCAACCAGACCTGACACTCCCGCATTGATGTGGACCACCGTACCGCCCGCAAAATCGAGGACGCCGCGCGCAGCCAGCCAGCCGGTCGGCTCCCATACCCAGTGCGCAACAGGAACATAGACGATCAGTGACCAGAGCGTGATGAAGAGCAGAAATGCGGAGAACTTCATCCTTTCTGCAAATGCACCGGTAATCAGGGCGGGCGTGATGATTGCAAATGTCATCTGAAACATCATGAACACACTTTCCGGTATTGTCGGTGCAACATGATGCACTGTCAGCTGGCCTGCATCTTTCAGAAATACCATACCGTGCAACAGTAGCCGGTCAAGGCTACCCAGATACGGTGTGGCTGGCGTGAATACCAGGCTGTAACCCAGAACGACCCAGATAATCGTGACGATACAGGTGGTGGCGACACTATGCGCGACGGTTGCCAGCGCATTTTTTTTGCGGACCATGCCGGCATAAAACAAAGCCAGACCTGGAATGGTCATCAGCAGCACCAGCGCTGTTGATGTCAGCATCCACGCGGTATCACCTGCACTGATGGTGGCTGCATTGACGAGCGTCGGCGTTGTCATCGGTGCCGGTGGCAAGGAGGTTGTTACTGCTGGCCCCGCTTGTGCCAGCGGTACTGCCGGGGTGCTGATATCGGCAGTACCGGATACCGGAGCCGGATTGCTGTTTTGTCCGAAAGCTGGCCCTGAGCCCAGACAAAACAGTAAGCTGAACAGGATGAAAGGTGTTGACAGAGAATGTATTTTCATCAGAGATCCTTAGTCTAAACGCATCATGAATTGCCACTACCCTGTGTGCAGCGCAGCATAATTCATGCCACATCTTTAACGTTAAGACGGAGACTGAGGGCGGGAGCGCTCTGGAGAAGAGATTGACTGCGCCGGCTTGCTGAGCCTGGCAGCGCTGTTTTTGCACCAAATCAAGACCCGTCTGTAAGAAAACGGAGCATTGAGCGCCAGCGAGGCAAACTCGATAAAAAACGCCAGTGTCTTCTGACTGTGGTGTCAGGAGAGCACTGGCGTCTGGTGTTATGTCCGGCGTTATACCGGGGATATTTATTCAGTCACTGGGTCAGGCAAGGCGATCTGATTATCGGTACTGAACTGGTAATCCCGGAATACATGTTCCGCACTCAGGATCTGATAAGTACCATCCGGCAGTTTGCGAGTGGTATCTTTCAGGCGGTATGTGGTCTGACCGCAAGTCCAGCAATTGAAGTTACGCATATGGGTGCACAGACAGGTCTTGTCCATGACCGAGATTTTTTTTGCATCCGGGTGCAGGGCAACTTCGCGGTTGTATGAAGTGATGTACGCACAATTTCCATTCGCATCCAGCAGGTAACCATACGATTCGCAGCCCGGGCGGATACCATCACCGATGGCTGGCGTATTTTTCAGCATACGCATGGGGTAGCCGGTCGGAGAAATATGATTGACTTCGATATCGTCTTCGTCGGCTTTGAAATATTCCTGCTTCACATTATCCGGCAGACCACATTCTTTGGTTACCGTGAAACGGGTTGCAACCTGTACTGCGGAGGCGCCGTTTTCGAGAAAAGATACTGCATCGCTGCCTGTGAAAATACCACCTGCCGCAATGATAGGAATATCCAGTTGTTCTGCTTTCAGATATTCAGACACCTCGGTCACGATCGTCTGTAAATCGAATGTGGCCCAGTCATCGCCGAAACCGAGATGACCACCAGCCAGCGGACCTTCAACGATCACATAATCCGGCAGACGGTCCAATTTTGCATTTTTACGCAGGAATAACTGTAAGGCGCGTACCGATGACACAATGATGCCCAGCTTGGCATCGCGGAAACGTGGGTGATCTGCTATCAGACCAAAGGAACTCAGATGCAGACCAGCGCTCAGCGTAATACCGTCAATACCCGCATCCAGAGCGGCTTCCAGACGCACTTTCAGGGTTTCGCGCGGACCGTTCATGGTCAGTTTTTCCATGCAGTTCACAAAGATCATACCCGGGCCTTGTTTGGCCTCCATGGTACGGCCAATGTGCAGACGTGTCGCCGCTGCCAGATCCTCAAGATTGAATTTGATGTTTGTCTTATCGGAATTGTTGATGTTGTATTTGTAGAATTTGGTTTTTTCCTTGATGTAGCTGGTTCCGAAGCGGCGATCCGACACATCATGCACCAAGGCGTCAGAAATATGTCCGATACCACCGAGGCGTGCCGCGACCAATGCCAGTTCAGCAGTGGAAATATCGACACCCATCCCACCTATCACGATAGGAACCAGTTCATCTTTGCCTAACTTCAGGCGGAAATCATCTACTCGTTTCATTGCAATCCTTGACACATTGAGCTGTAAGTCGCACCCGATGGCGAAATCTCGTTACTGAGTGAGGCCGTTATTCAACATAAGTTTGTCAAATATGTTCACAAAGCTATTTCAAAAATAACAGCGCCCCAGATTGTAAGCCAGGCTAGCTATGCGCTGTGAATAATTTCGCCTTGTCATTATCCGAATTTTTGCCTAAAAAAGCGGCAATTTTCAATCGGAAAAAATTGCTATTCGCATCATTTTTATAATTTTGCATACAGCTAGACGACAAAGGGAGGGAAATAATCCTAGTTAAGCAATTTTCTCTGATGCGGACTTTGGTCAAAATATTATTTTTCCTGTTTTATGCTCCCGGAAAATAATTACAGTCAGCAGTATTTTTTTTACTGCCAGTTGATATCCCTCAAATTTGTTTTTGCGTGACGTGGCGTTATTGACGTCTCAATGTGCCTGATGACTGTTTCAGGCACATGACAATCACTGCTTACTCCCGTTATTGTCGCATTAGCTGGCACTTCTTGCAGGCGGCGGCTAATGCGGCACGATAGTATCAGCGCAGATGCGCGCTGGCGTTACCTAAGACTGACCCTGAGCAGTACCACCCATCCTGCTGTTCGGTATACGTGAGGTATTTCCGGTAAAAAACAATATCGGCCTGAGCTTTATTTCAGATGCGATTGACATCGTGATACACGACACGGAAATTTGCCAGTTCATTACCAGCGCATTTTTTTCCAGGCGGCTTGTTGTGACGGTGTCAGAAAAGTCCAGGCCAGAAAGCGACTTCGTTTATTGCCTTGCCTCATGGGCACTTCCCTGACTTCCAATGCGTTGACGCGTCTGAGTGCAGCTTTCAGCACAGGTAAGTTTTCTGCTTTTGCTACCAGTGTCGTGAACCAGAAACATTGTCCCGGTATTTTTGCACTTTCGCTGATCATGCGCTCGATAAAAGCAGCTTCTCCGCCCGGACACCAAAGTTCCGCGTTGAGGCCCCCAAAATTCAGTATCGTTGCAGTTGCATCCGCAAGTTTTTCTTTTCCCAGATTATTCCATTTGCGCTGCGAGCCTGCCCGCGCTTCCGCCATGGATGTGTGAAAAGGTGGATTACACATACTGAGATCAAACCAGTCATCTTCACCGATGATGTTGTCAAAAATAGCGTCAGCTGATGGCTGCAATCGCAAATGGATCTTGTCAGCGATTGCTGGGTTCGCATCGAGTATACATTGGACATTCGCCAGCGAATCCGGATTGATATCGGTCGCGGTGAAATGCCAGCCGTATTCACTGGCACCGATCAGAGGGTAAATGCCGTTGGCGCCGGTGCCGATATCGAGGATCGTCAACAGGTTTCTTTTCGGGCGCACACCTTTATTCGATGACGTCAGTAAGTCTGCCAGATGATGCAGATAATCGGCACGTCCCGGCACCGGTGGACAAAGCTGTTGTTCCGGAATATCCCAGTCATTAATCCCGTAATCACTTTTTAGCAGCGAGCGGTTCAGTGCTTTGACTGCCGCCGGATCAGCAAAATCGATACTGGATTCACCGTACCCATTCTGGATCACAAACGCTGCCAGTCCAGTGTCGGCCGCCATCAGCCGGCTGAAGTCATAGCGTCCCTGATGGCGATTGCGCGGATGCAGTTTGCCGGAATTCTGGCCGGGTTGTTGTCTGGCAGGACGGGGATGCGGGCGTGACATGTGTAGATGAAGCGGTGTGGTCGAGGAGGCATTGTTGCACAAACTGCGGCGAAATTACGACAGTGGTATTTTTTTGAAAAAATTACCACGGTTACTTGTAAACCTTGCCACTATACTTTGCATGCTTTTTCAATAACGAGATCAAGACATCATGAAAAAAATTCCTGCTATTGCGTCCATCATTATTGTGCTGATGCTGCTGTTAATTCTGAATCCTTTTGCCACGATACCGGCCGGGCATCGAGGTGTGTTAACGACGTTTGGCAAGCCTTCAGATGAGGTGTACAGCGAGGGCATTCATTTTGTGTGGCCGATCGCGCAACGCTTGCATAAGGTCTCGGTTGCGATACAAAAAGGTGAAGGCGATGGTGATGCGGCGTCGAAAGATCTGCAAACTGTTCACACTAAAATTGCGATCAATTATCACGTCAGACCCGATGCTGTTGTCTCTGTATTCCGTGATCTCGGAAACGAGCCGGGCGAGCGCATCATTATTCCTAGTGTGCAGGAAGCGGTGAAGGCGGTGACGGCAAGATTCACTGCAGAAGAACTGATTTCTAAGCGTTCGCAAGTACGCGATGAAATTATCGTCGCCCTCAGAGAACGTATGGCCAGACACGGTCTGGTGGTGGATGAATTTTCTATCGTTAACTTTAATTTCAGTCGCACATTCAATGAAGCGATTGAAGCAAAAACGACCGCAGATCAGTTAAAGATGAAAGCGGAACGTGATTTACAGCGTATCGAAGTCGAGGCCAAACAGAAAGTGTCGCGTGCGCGTGCTGAAGCGGAAGCGCTGGCCTTACAACGTCAGCAGGTGACACCGGAGTTGCTGCGTCTGCGTGAAACAGAAAATCAGGCGAAAGCGATAGAGAAATGGGATGGTCGTCTGCCGACTACAACCGGTGGCGCGATTCCGTTTTTGAATATCAACAGTAACGGCAACAATAAATAAGCAAAAAAAAAGCCCTTGTCTGGCAAACGTGTCAGACAACGGCGTTCATGCATCATTACTGCTGTGAATACAGGTGCCGCAGAACCGGCACCTGATTTTCTGGTAAATATTATTGCGAGTTATTAGGAAATGCTGACCGCACTGGTGCCGCTGTTGACGGTGGCAGTAGTAATACGGGCGATCACATCTGTTGGTGCTGTCATCGTACCGTTATTGACCAGCTTATTCACTTGCTTGAACTGAGCGACCAGTTTGCCCGGCGTCAATGTCACCACCGTATATCCCTGTGCATCGGAATTGATGTACTTCATCCACTGATTATTTCCGAGTGCTGCCAGTTGCTGCGCCAGACCCAGCAGACTGGTGTTGAAGTCGCTGTTCGTTTTCAACCCCGCCAGAATGGCCTGGACTGTGCCCGTCAGTGTTGCACCTTCAGGTACGCCTTTGGCTGTCAGCGCGCCTGTCAGTTGTACGCGAACCTGTTCCAGCAGACCATCAACCGTCGGCGCTGCTTTACCCATGGTGTAATCGAGCATATTGACGTTGATCGTGATCGTGCCGATATTCGGAACAGGAATGCTCAGCGGGTAAAAGATGATTGTTGCCAGACCTGTCGAACCTGCACCGTCTTTCATATAAGTGAAGAAAGAGTCAGAGCTGATACCGGCGCTGACCAGATCCACCATTGCCGGTGTGCCACCGCCCGGCGCATCAAAATCGTCGTTGACGGTGCCGGCAAAGAAGCCGTGAATATCACCGGTAATCGCGACCACGTTGCTGATTTTATTCGTCAGCAGATGTTGCATCAGCGCTTTACGTTCGCTGTTATAACCGTCCCACTGATCGCAGTTCAGCAAGAACTTCGTGAAGAACGATGACAGCGCTGCCTGTTGACCGGAAGCGATGACGAAGCTGGAATTTTGCTTGTTGGTCTGCACATCCGGTTTGATGTAACCAAAGGCGATGGTTTGAGCGGCTGCACCGATCTGTGCCGCTGTTCCCGCTGCTGCGGCTGCTTTCGCGGCATTGAACGTCGCTACGGCAATACCTGCCTGGGCAGTAGTCAGGCCTGCTGTTGTAGCGGCGCTGGCAAGATTGCCACCAGTCGCTGCTGCTGTCGCGATCGCGCCTGCGGCTGCGCTGGCAACAGCTTGTGAAGCACCGGCGGTCATTGCCGCGACCAGCGTTGCTGCGACCAGTACGTTACCACCGAGCGCAGGATTGCTCAGCGCAGTGGTGATATTCGTTGCCAGTGTCGAGATGGAATTGAGCGCGAGCAATGTCGCAATCGCATCGGTACCATTGAGACCCATGCGCATCAGGCAGACTTCATTACCCCAGATTTTCCAGGTATTGGTCGATGTCTGCATTTTGTTTTTCCACCAGTCGCGCTGAGTTTTACCCAGCATACTGACATCCGACAGCGGATCACCAGTCATGGCTGTGGCGGCGGTAATCTTTTGTGCCTCCATCAGATTGAACACATCTTGCGGCACCACATAACGAGTGCCCATGCTGCTGTTCAGCGCTTTACCTGTCGTCGGATTGAACAGACTTTCCGGGACGATATGATCGGAACGATACAAGCGTTCATCGGTCATCACCAGTTGCATCAGCTTACCGAACTGGAAGTCACGATAAATCTGGATATTCTGGAAGCCGGTATTGGCCGCATCCAGGCTGACATCGGCGGGCATAAATTCAAACCACGCCTGATTCGCTGTGCGGCGGCGGCTGGTCTGGTGAATATTATTGCCGCTTGAATCGAGGCTGTTATTTTCATAGGTGATGGCATCTTTCCAGGCATCATCAGAAAATTCATGATCGTCCCAGATCGCGATATAGGCGAAGCGTTCGTGCACCGCTTGCTGACGCGGATCGCTGCGATACATTTTGTAGAGGTAGCGGTAATCAGCGAGTGTGGTTGCATACTTGGCTTTGCCGGTAGTGCCATCGGCGTTCAGCAATGCAGTGCCATCCGGCAATTGCAGTGCAGTGTGGCGCGCTTCAGCATTTCCTGTCTGGAATGCCGCACCGACTGTTTCATAAATATAGTCGCCAAGGTGAATGATGAAATCGAGGTTTTCATTTTTGGCGATGTAATCCATCGCACCCCAGTGATTGACGCTCCAGTCCTGGCAAGTCAGATAGGCGAACTGTAATTGGGCGACATCTGCGTTGGCTGCTGGCGCTGTTTTGAAACGGCCGACATTCGAGCGCACATCACCGGCGATGAACTGATAAAAATAAGTCTGACCAGGCTGCAAGCCGGTCACTTTATTGCGAACTGTGTTGTCAAAGCTGGCGAGTACAGACAAGCGTGTATCGACGATGGTCGTACCGGTTAGTGCTGCATTGCTGCCGAGCAGAGCTGTATTGTCCGTGGCCGTCACGATCAGGCGTATCGCAACGTCGTTGCCCGTTGGCGCTGCCGCTGCGACGCCCAGCGATGCTGGCGTCACACGTGTCCAGAGGATTACGCTATCAGGGCGTGGATCACCGGAAGCGACACTTTGCGGGAATTTCCAGCCTGTGCCGGTAGCCAGTGGTAATTCAGACTGGTCGCTGGCAACGCTGCTGCTACCGCCGCAGGCACTCAGGCTGCCGGTAGCGACTGATACTGATAAAAAGCCGCTGTATTTCAAAAACTGTCGTCTATCCAATTTCATCTCCCTGGAGTTAGTGGCCGCGCAGATTGGTGAGGGTGTCTTACATCGACATCGTGAAGCAGATGTCATGCATTGGCCCTGCAGACAATACTGCAGCAGATCGCATTGCTGGTGTAAGTGAAAAGCAAACCGCAACAACAAACTAAAAATCAGAAAGACTAGGGGGTGGATATGTCATTGTGATGACATTGATACTAGGGAAATTCCTCTATTCGTCAACTGACTCATCCGGTCCTTGGTATTTGCGCCCGAAACAGAAAATAGAGATAGCCGCTGCCCGTCGCCACGCAGGTAGCGGCGGTTTCATGTCTGAGGCCAGTGTGAAGCAGATGACGGGCTGACAGCAGCGTCGTTCGGGCTCAGGTGCGGTAAAAACAGCGGCCACAGACATGATGGTAGCGTTCGTTACCACCGATATCGATCTGTTCGCCGCTGCGGGTGCGTTGACCATGTTCGTCAACGCGGATATTCATCGTTGCTTTTTTACCGCAGCTGCAGATATTTTTGAGTTCTTCTATCGTGTCGGCGAGTGCCAGTAAATAGGTCGAGCCGGTAAATGGTTCGCCCAGAAAATCGCTGCGCAGGCCGTAACAAATGACAGGCACACCGCGCACATGCGCGAGCTGATGCAATTGCTTTACCTGCTCGGCAGATAAAAATTGCGCCTCATCGACCAGCACGCAACTGACTTGCGGCGCTTCTTTAAAAAAATCAAAGCCGGCATCAAATACGGCAGCTTCACGTTGCGGACCGAGACGCGAAGTGACTTTGCCCTGGCCGTAGCGATGGTCGATCGCAGCCGTGTACAGACAGACTTGCTGCCCCTGTTCTTCGTAATTGTGTGCGACTTGCAGAAGGGCAGTCGATTTTCCTGCATTCATGGCGGAATATCTGAAATAAAGCTTTGCCACGGTGTTCCTTAAAATTGAGGTCGGGGTAAATAGTGGCGCTCTGATGCGATTTCAAGAGCGGCGGAAGCGTTATTGTAGAGAATCAGTGAGCCTTGGGTCACGAAAAAAATGTATACAAATTTTTCTCTTGAAAAGCATTTGACGCACCCTATCTTTGACTCAGCAGATGCTCATCTGAGGTCTGCGGAAATTATTTATATCGCTTCTATTAAAAAGGATATCACCATGCGTAATTTTGACTTTGCTCCTCTGTATCGTTCTGCGATTGGTTTTGACCGTCTCGCACAGTTATTTGATGACGCGCAGCGCAATGATGCTGCACCGAGTTACCCACCATATAACATTGAACTGATCGCGGAAGATAAATACAACATCACGATGGCGGTGGCGGGTTTTGACCGCAGCGAACTCGATATCGAAACCGAACGCGACACATTGAAAATCGTCGGTCGCAAGCAAAAAGATGAAACTCAGAAAAACTATCTGCATCGCGGCATCGCCTCACGCGATTTTGAACACCGCTTCCGCCTCGCCGATCATGTGAAAGTGGTTAGCGCACGTCTGGATAATGGTTTGCTGAGCATAGAGCTGGTGCGTGAAGTGCCGGAAGCCTATAAACCACGCCGCATCCTGATTGATGGCGACAACCTGCAACTGGTGCAGTCACAAGCAGCATAAGCACGACGCTTGTTCTGATACACAAAAAAAAGCATGGAATTTCTCCATGCTTTTTTTATGACACTTGATTCAATTTACTTGCGGATGATATTGCTCAGATTGACTTCGCGTATGTCTTTGGTGCCGGTCAGTGCCATGCTGACATCCAGCTCTTTTTGTAAAATTTCCAGCATCGTGGTGACGCCTTTTTCGCCCATCGCTCCCAGACCATACAGAAACGCGCGGCCTATCATGCTGCCCTTCGCACCAAGCGCCGTGGCTTTCAGAATATCCTGACCTGTACGTATGCCACCGTCAAACCAGACTTCGGTCTGATGACCGACGGCATCGACGATCGCCGGTAAGGCTTCTATCGACGACATCGCACCATCCAATTGGCGGCCACCGTGATTGCTGACGACAATCGCATCGGCACCGGCAGCCACTGCCAGTTTGGCGTCCTCGACGTCCAGTATGCCTTTCAGGATCAGCTTGCCACCCCATTCCTTTTTGATCCACGCCACATCGTCCCAGTTCAGCGTAGGATCGAACTGGCTGGCCGTCCATTGGCTCAGGGTCAGTATGCCGTCGCCGCCTTTGACATGGCCGACCAGATTACCGAAGGTTTTACGTCCTGCCAGTGCGCGCAGCGCCCATGATGGTTTGGTCGCGAGATCGAGAATATTCGCGAGCGTCAGTTTCGGTGGTACTGACATGCCGTTTTTTAAATCTTTATGACGCTGACCGAGAATTTGCAGATCCAGTGTCAACACCAGCGCTGAGCATTTGCAGGCTTTGGCGCGCTGTATCATTTCCTTCACGAAGCCACGGTCGCGCATCACATACAGCTGAAACCAGAATGGCTTGGTGGTCACGCTGGCAACATCTTCAATTGAGCAGATACTCATGGTGGACAGGGTGAAGGGAATGCCGAATTTTTCTGCGGCAATCGCGCCCAGCATTTCGCCGTTCGCCCATTGCATACCGGTCAGCCCGGTCGGCGCGATGGCGACCGGCATCGTGACATCCTGACCTATCATCGTGGTGCGCGTATTGCGCTGATCCACATTGATGGCGACGCGCTGGCGCAGCTTGATCGCGGCCAGATCGCTACTGTTCGCCTTATAGGTACTTTCCGTATAAGAGCCACTGTCCGCGTAGTCATAGAATGCTTTAGGTACGCGCTTTTTGGCGAGTAAACGTAAGTCTTCTACACAAGTAATGACAGGCATGCTGATTCTCCGGTGGACTAATGAATAGGCAAAAGTGTAGGGGAAATTGACTGTCTGATGGGGGAAAACGTTTCAGTTTTGCGGTGAAGTATTTTCAACTGAGCGTTTCCGTTTCGACAAAACGTTCGCAAATAAACTGCCGTAGCCATTGATTGCCGGCATCCTGGTGATAGCGACGGTGCCAGAACAGATTTGTTTGCAGTGCTGGCAAACGCAGCGGCGGTTTGATATACGTCAAACCAAAAGGCGTTGCCGCCCGTTCTGCCAGCTTACGCGGCACGGTGACCAGTAAATCATTACTGCTGACGATATACGGAACAGCAACAAAATGCGGCACTTTAAAGTGAGCGTGAGAATGGATGCCCGCTTTTTCCAAACGTTGATTGATACTGATATACGGCTCCTCTTGCGAAGCGACTATCAGATGGCGTGCCGCGACAAATTCCTTGATTTCCAACGGCTTGCCGACCAGCGGATGCGTTTGCCGCAACATGCAGACATAGTTCTGCCGGAATAAACGACGTTGAAACCAGGCATCCGATAAATCATCAAACGCGCCAATTGCCAGATCGACCCGACCCGATTCCATCTCGGTTTTCAGGTCGATACTGCCGGCACGTATTGTTGATATTTGTATCTGCGGTGCTTGCCGCAGCAATTCCTCTACCAGCAAAGGCATGAAATAGACTTCTCCCACATCCGTCATGGCGATGGTGAAGTGGCGTTCCGAGCTGGCTGCGTCAAAGCTGCCTTCGCTGTTCAAGGCCTGCGTGATATGGCTGAGTGCGAGTGTGACGGAACCTGCCAGTTGTTCGGCGCGTGGAGTAGGTTGCATGCCGTTAGCGGTGCGCACAAACAGTTCATCATCAAAACTGCGGCGCAGCCTTGCCAGCGCATTGCTGACCGCCGGTTGCGACAGGCCAAGCTGACGCGCCACCAGCGAAATCTGTCTGCTTTCAAAAATATGCTGAAACACCACCAGCAGATTCAGGTCGATATCTTTGGCTTCTAACATGCTTTGATAATTATTGATTTTGTGAATGATCTGTATTTCTGTATTTATATCGTAAAAAACACCTGTGTGCAGTAGAGTGCCGGAAATTCTCCTATTTTCTGAAAGGATGGCGCTATGAGCATGCAAGATATCCTTCGTTACCAGACCGGTTTTGCGAACGAATTTGCCAGCGAAACTCTGGCTGGCGCGTTGCCGCAACACCAGAATTCACCACAACAATGTGCGTACGGTTTGTATGCCGAACAGATTTCCGGAACGGCCTTTACCGCACCACGCCATGCGAACCGGCGTTCGTGGTTGTATCGCATACGTCCGGCGGCAATGCATCAGCCGTTTCAGCAAGTCAGCAATGGCAATATGACGAATGATTTCAGTCAGATGCCATCGACACCGAATCAACTGCGCTGGGATCCGCAGCCCATGCCGCAGACACCCACCGATTTTATTGATGGCTGGCTGACAATGGCAGGCAATGGGTCAGCCGATGCGCAGAGCGGTTGCGCGATTCATCTGTATGCGGCAAACCGCGACATGAATACGCGTTTCTATTACAACGCCGATGCCGAATTACTGATCATTCCGCAGCAAGGGCGCTTGCATATCCGCACCGAGCTGGGTCGCATGAATATTGAGCCGCAAGAGATTGCCGTGATTCCGCGCGGTATCCGTTTTCAGGTGCAGTTACCGGATGGCGAGGCGCGTGGCTATGTCTGCGAAAACTTTGGCAGCATGTTCCGCTTGCCTGATCTTGGTGTGATTGGCTCGAATGGCCTCGCCAATCCGCGTGATTTTCAGACGCCAGTCGCCTGGTATGAAGATAAAGAAGGTGATTTTGAATTGCTGGCCAAATTCAGTGGCAATCTGTGGTCGGCAAACATCCGCCATTCGCCGCTCGATGTGGTCGCCTGGCATGGCAATTTCGCGCCGTACAAATATGATCTGCGTCATTTCAATACCATTGGTTCGATCAGTTACGATCATCCTGACCCCTCGATTTTTCTCGTGCTGCAATCGCCCAGCGACACGCCGGGTGTCGATACCATCGATTTCGTGATTTTCCCGCCGCGCTGGCTGGCTGCGGAAAATACCTTCCGCCCGCCCTGGTTCCATCGCAATATTGCGAGTGAATTCATGGGGCTGATTCATGGAAAATACGATGCGAAATCGACCGGTTTCCGTCCGGGTGGTGCGAGTCTGCATAACTGCATGAGCGGCCACGGCCCGGATGCGGCGACGTTTGAAAAAGCCAGCAGCATCGACACCAGCACACCGCATAAAGTCGCTGATACGATGGCGTTCATGATAGAAACGCGTAACATCATCAAACCGACCCGCGCCGCGATGACTTCGCCGCAATTGCAGGCGGATTATTATCAATGCTGGCAGGGCATCAGAAAAAATTTCAATCCAAAACAAGCGTAAAAACAAGCGTGAAAGACCGCACCACCATGACGATACAATTGAATGAAACCCACAATCCTGAGCTGCGCAGCTGGGTTGTATCAGCGAATCAGCCTGACAGTGATTTTCCTATCCAGAATCTGCCTTTCGGCGTATTTCGCCGCCACGGCAGCCATCAGGCTTTCCGCATCGGTGTGGCGATCGGTGACCAGATTCTTGATCTGGCTGCAGCTCATGCGATTCATGCATTTGCCGGTTATACCGAATTGCAGGGCGGGCATTTTACGGCGGCGGTCAATGCGCCACATCTGAACGCGCTGATGGCACTCGGTGCGCCGGTCTGGTCTGCACTGCGTCTGGCTTTATCACGTGTATTACGGGCTGATGCGAAACATCTGGCCGCATTGCAAAACTGCCTGCTGCCGCAAAGCGCGGCAGAATATGCCTTGCCTGCGCAGATTGGCGATTACACCGATTTTTACACCTCGCTGCATCATGCTACCGCCGTCGGCAAATTATTCCGTCCCGATAATCCGCTGCTGCCGAACTACAAATGGGTACCGATCGGTTATCACGGACGCGCTTCGTCGATAGGCGTGTCCGGCCAGCAATTCCGTCGCCCGGTCGCGCAAACCAAACCGCCGACAGCAGAGACACCGGTATTCGGCCCGGCCAAGCGCATGGATTACGAACTAGAAATCGGCATTTTTATCGGTCAGGGTAATGCGCTGGGCGATGTGGTTGGCATGGATCAGGCCGAAGCGCATGTATTCGGCCTGTGCCTGTTGAATGACTGGTCTGCTCGTGATGTGCAGGCCTGGGAATATCAGCCGCTCGGCCCTTTCCTCGCCAAGAATTTTGCCACCACGATTTCACCATGGGTCGTGACGCTGGAAGCGCTGGCGCCATATCGTCAGGCGTGGCAACGCGATGCGGCTGACCCGCAACCCTTGCCGTATCTGGACGCACCCGATCTGCGCGACAGCGGCGCGTTTGATATTCAGCTCGAAGTCTTACTGCAAACTGAAAAAATGCGTGCCGACGGCGCTGCGCCGCAACGCCTGTCCACATCGAATTTCCGCGATTCGTACTGGACGGTCGCGCAACTCGTCACGCATCACACGGTCAATGGTTGTAACCTCAATCCCGGCGATCTGCTCGGTTCCGGCACCCAGTCCGGCCCGGCTCCGGAAGAAGCAGGTTCCCTGCTGGAACTGACCGACGGCGGCAAAAAGCCGGTTGCACTGAGTAATGGTGAGCAAAGGCTGTTTCTGGAGGATGGCGACACCGTCATCCTGCGCGGCTGGACACAAAAACAAGGCCTGCCACGCATAGGTTTCGGCGAAGTTGCCGGGACTTTATTGCCTGCCAGAAGCTAAGGTTTTGGCGCAGACCGTATTCATCGCTGAAACCAGTTGCTGCTCATTTGGCTGATCTGTGCTTATACTAGGTAAGGAAATCTGGTCAGATCCTGAATGTAGGGACATTCAGGCGTTCAGTAGCTTAGTTGAGGAGATGATGATGGGGTTATTCGATTCAATCGCAGGACAAGTATTGGGCTCGTTGACGCAGTCCGGTCAGACAGGCGCAACGCAGCATGCGGGGTTGTTGGAAGCGATAGGCGGTTTGATGAATAATCCGCAGATCGGCGGCCTGAGCGGTTTGATCACCATATTTCAGGAAAAAGGGCTGGGTGGCGTGGTTTCCTCTTGGGTCGCAACCGGCGAGAATCTGCCGATATCTGCTGAGCAGTTACAGTCGGTACTCGGCAGTGAACAGGTACAGGCGATCGCTGAAAAATTTGGATTTTCCGCGGAGGAAGTGTCAGGTCATCTGGCAGAGCTGTTACCTCAGGTCGTTGACAAGTTAACGCCGGACGGCACTGTGCCTGAAGGTAATGCAATGGACGATACCCTGGGTAGTGTGTTGGGGATGTTAAAGGGCATGAGCCGCTGATCGCAGCGTTTTGTTGATAAGGGAATGTTGCACAATATGAGCCTGTGAATCGTTGATCGTTTCACGGGCTCAGTTTTTTGTGCTTGTATGGATAGCGTGCAGCAGTGAAGACGACAATTGAGCGAACTGAAATCATGCCCAAAAAATCTTATCCCTTAGCCAAGGTCTATGGCTTGCTGGAACCTGGGCCGGTGGTGTTGCTGACGACGGCGGCTGCAGGGCGGGCGAATGTGATGACGATGTCGTGGCATGCGATGCTGGAATTCGAGCCGCCGCTGTTGAGCTGCGTTGTCAGCAACCGTAATTACTCTTTCGATTTGCTGATGGCGACGCGGGAATGTGTGATCAATATTCCGACCGCCGAGATTGCGGAACAAGTCGTGCAATGCGGTAATGTCAGCGGGGCGGATACCGATAAATTCCTGCTATCCGGGCTGACGGCGGTCGCCGCAAAAATGGTGGGTGCGCCGCTGATCGCTGAATGTTATGCGAGTCTGGAATGCCGGGTGGTGGACATCAGCAGGGTCAAAAAATACGGTCAGTTTGTGCTGGAAGTCGTCAAGGCCTGGCGTGATCCGGCGGTGACGGCGCCGCGCACCTTGCATCATCTGGGTTATGGCAAGTTCATGGTCGCTGGCGACATCATTCAGTTGAAATCAAGCATGCGTTAATGGCTGCGGCTACCATTTTTCAGCTATTTCCGGCCCCGGAAGCGGAAAATATACTGGGGGGAGTATATTTTAAAGCCCTTTGTTTATAAGGAGATAAAGGCGAAATCGCCATATACTCCCATCAAAACCTCATTTTTTCAGATTTTCAGGATGTTGCAGACTAAGTTTTCTGTGGACATGCTCCGGCGAATTGCTGCTGCAAGGCATCAAGAAACACTCTGGTGCGCGCTGGCATCAGACGACGGCCGGGAAAGACTGCCCACAGTTTGATATCCGGCGATTGCCAGTCGCCGAGGATGCGTATCAGTTCGCCCGATTTCACATAGCATTCCGCAAAATTATCCGGCAGCATGATGATGCCATTACCATTGCGCGCGAGGCGGGTCAGCAGTTCCGGCGAATTGGCGCTGGCGCGTCCGGGCGGAATGCCTTCCCATTTTTCTTCATTGCGACTGAGTTTCCACGGCGTCGGTTCGCCATTGCGCGCCAACAGCAGCAAAGCATCATGCTCCATCAGCGCTTCCGGTTCGCTGGGTAAGCCGTGCCGCGCGATATACGCGGGCGACGCATACAGGCCGACTGTGAACACGGCCAGCCGGCGCGCCGCGAGCGAGGCATCGTCCGGCAGATCACCGGCGCGGATGGCGACATCATAGTTTTCGCCGATCAGGTCAACACGGCGCGGCGACAAATCAATTTCAAACGCAATCGCCGGATGCGCAGCGATCAGCGCAGATAAAAACTGGCTCATTTCCTGATTCGCAAAATCGGCGGGCATCGAGACCCGCAGGCGTCCCGAAGGTTCGGCCTGGCGATGCTGGGTCAGCGCCAGAGTTGCATCCACTTCTTCCTGCACATGCTGCGCGTGCTGCAAGACATGCTGACCAAATTCAGTGACGCTGAGTTTGCGGGTCGTGCGCAGCAGCAGCCGTTCACCGAGCTGCGATTCGAGTGCCGTGATGCGGCGTGACAAAGTCGATTTCGGTACCGCTAAACGGGCAGCTGCCTTGCTGAAGCTGCCTTCGGCCACAATGCGGGCAAACAGTAAAAGATCATTCGCTTCCAGTTGCATCGTCGTTCTCTTTTCGCTTGATTTTTTGTGGAGATGGGTGGCTTGATTGATGAAATAAGGTATTGTTTCATATTTGGGATAATGATATCCAATTTATGGTCTTCTGTAATCTCTTTGGAACAGATAAAGTACGTTCATGGTCATCTGACCCTTAACCACTTTATCAAAGGCAAGAAAATGAAACTCTTACAAGTCAATTCCAGCGTCCGTTCCGAAGGTTCCCATTCCAACCGTTTGTCTAAAGTGCTGGTCGAGCGTTTGCTCGCGGCTAATCCCGGCGCAGCCCTGACCGTGCGTGATCTGGGACACACGCCACATCCGGCACTCGACGAAGCAGCCTTGCAAGCTTTGTTCACACCGGCCGATCAGCGCAATGCAGCGCAGCAGGCGCGTGTGGCACAAGATGATGCGCTGATCGCAGAAATTCAGGCTGCAGACGTGGTTGTGCTCGGCGCACCGATGTATAACTTCGGTATTTCGTCCCAGCTGAAAAACTGGATCGACGCGATTTCCCGCGCCCAGGTCACGTTCCGCTATACCGCGAATGGCCCTGAAGGTTTGCTGACCGGTAAAAAAGTGTATGTAGTGCTGACCCGCGGTGGCTTGTATCGCAATACACCGAACGACACTCAAATGCCGTATCTGAAAACTTTCTTCGGCTTCCTCGGCATGACCGATGTGGAATTCATTTACGCTGAAGGTCTGGCGATGGGCCCGGACGCCGAAGCGGCAGCGATTGCTTCAGCGACGCAACAAATTGAAGACGCACTGAAAGCCTGATTACGCTCTGGCGCAATCAGTTACAAGGAGAATCAGGATGAGCACTGTACATACAGATCTGCAGACAGAAAACGTCAGCCAGTCACGGGTGGTGGAGCAACTGGTTGCCGGTCAGGCGACCTCCGATGGCGCCGGTGTCAAACTGACACGGGTGTTGACGCAACCGTTCCAGTATCGTCTTGATCCTTATCTGATGTTGGATGCGTTTGGCAGTGACGAAGCGGATGATTACATCGGCGGTTTCCCCGACCATCCGCATCGCGGCTTTGAAACCATCACCTATATGCTGACCGGGCGCATGCGTCATCGCGACAGCGCCGGGAACGAAGGTTTGCTGCAAAACGGTGGCGTGCAATGGATGACCGCCGGGCGAGGCGTGATTCACTCAGAAATGCCGGAACAGGAAGAAGGCCGTATGGCAGGTTTTCAGTTATGGCTGAATCTGCCTGCCAAAGACAAGATGATCGCGCCTTGGTATCGCGATATTCAGAGTGAAGCGATTCCTGAATTGCTGACCGCAGAAGGCGTGAAAGCACGCGTGATTGCCGGGCATAGTCATGGCGTTGCTGGTGCGATGCAGCGTGAAGTAACGCAGCCTTTGTATCTCGATATTCACCTGCCTGCCGGTACACAATTCCGCCAGCATCTGAGTGCGACGGCCAATGCGTTTTTGTATGTGTACGAAGGCGAGCTGGACGTTGCTGGCAAAGCCGTACCACAGCAAAGAATGGCGATCCTGAAAAAAGTAGCAGAGGCGGATGGCGTCATCATTAGCGCAGCCACAGCTACCCGTGCGCTGTTGATTGCCGGAGAGCCGCTGGGTGAACCGATAGTGCAGTACGGGCCGTTTGTGATGAATAGTCAGCAAGAGATCTTCAAGGCGATCAGCGATTTCCGCGAAGGGAAACTGGCCTGAAACGAACGCAGCAAAGAAAATAAAAAAGCGGACATGAACTGACTTCATGCCCGCTTTTTTTATGTCAGTGAAAAAGACTTAATCGTCCTGATCCAGATGCAGTTGAATCACGCCGCTGGTTGGCGTGGCGCATGGTTCTTCGTCAAATGCGATATCGCCATCGGGATTGGCTTCGCCGTTCAGTTGCAGATCGGTGAAGTTGAACAGGTTTTTATCCATCAGATGGGAAGGCACCACGGTCGATAAGGACGAGAAAATATTCTCTACCCGACCCGGATATTTCTTATCCCATTCACGCATCAGATTTTTGATCTGTTTGCGTTGCAGATTTTCCTGCGAACCGCACAGATCGCAAGGAATGATAGGGAAATTTTTGACCTGTGCATAACGCTCGGTATCGGCCTCTTTGACATACGCCATCGGGCGAATGACGATGTGCTTGCCATCATCGGATTGCAATTTCGCTGGCATACCTTTGATTTTTCCGCCGAAAAACATATTCAGGAAAAAGGTTTCCAGAATGTCGTCTCGGTGATGGCCGAGTGCGATTTTATTTGCGCCCAGTTCATCGGCAACGCGGTACAGAATACCGCGACGCAGGCGCGAACACAGCGAGCAGGTGGTTTTGCCTTCCGGGATCAGGCGCTTAACGATGCTGTAGGTATCCTGGTTTTCGATGTGATACGGAATACCGATTTTTTCGAGATACGCCGGTAAAACATCGGCCGGAAAGTTGGGTTGCTTCTGATCGAGATTGACCGCGACGATATCAAAATGGATAGGTGCGCGTTCACGCAGCGTCATCAGGATATCGAGCAGCGCATAGCTGTCTTTGCCGCCCGACAGGCAGACCATGACTTTGTCACCGTCTTCTATCATATTGAAATCACCAATCGCCTGCCCAACCTGGCGGCACAGACGTTTGTGCAGTTTATTGTTTTCGTAGATGATTTTTTCCTGCGATTTAGTCGCAGCGCTATCTGCCGCTTGCTTGCTGTCGGCAGCCTGCTCATTGAAAGAGACGTTAGTTACTTGCATGGGGTGACTCAAATTTCTGTTTTGATCTGGAATACTTCAACACCGACGCCTTCGCAATCGGGATACACATCCGGCTTCATGGTCGATACACGCACAGCGCGCACGCGCGGATGTGCCAGCATGATACGGGCCACGTCGTCACACAGGGTTTCCTGCAAATGCACATGACCCTGCGCAACGCGGGCGGCAATCGTGCCGCGCATGAAATCGTAATCGACGACTTCATCGAGCTGATCGTCTTTCGGCGTCGAGAGTGCCAGCGGGATATACAGATCGACATTGATCAAGACGCGCTGTTCGCCTTTTTTCTCGAACTCGTGCACACCGATGTTGATCGATATTTCGTAGTTCCGTAAAAACAAGCGGCGGCAGTCAGCGAGTTGTGGGTGGTGCAAAATGGATAGCATAAGTAGCCTGATAAAGTAAAAACGTGATTCTGGGTAGCGTATCAGCGGGTAAGCTGTGGCAAGCTTATCGCCAGGCCGACGTATTATTCGTATTAATCTTAGTTCGTATTATTCGCAGTGGCGACAAACATCACATCGCGCAGCAAAGGAATTAAATGCTGGCCACCATCAACCAGCAGGGTCGTACCTGTCATGGCCGGGCTGTCAGCCACAAAACAGACTGTGCGCGCGATATCTTCCGGTGTACTGGAGCGACCCAGCGGCGTAACCTGATGCGCCTGCTGAAAATCGGCCTCGCTCTGATGACCGGACACCATCGTAATGCCGGGCGCGATACCAACCACCCGTACTTTCGGTGCCAGCGCCTGTGCCAGTGTCGTGGTCGCGCATTGTAGTGCAGCTTTGGACAGGGTATACGATAAAAAATCGGGATTCAGATTAAATAATTTCTGATCGAGCAAATTAATCACGCAGGCTTGCTGACCTTCAGCGGTGGCCGCATGCAGTGCCTGTGCCAATATCAACGGTGCGCCCAGATTGGCGTGCATGTGGCGGTCGAGCGCGGCATAAGTAAAACTGCTAGCGCTGTCTTCGGCAAACAGGGACGCGTTGTTCACCACACAATGCACCGCCCCCATCGCGGCAATCGCCTGCGGTAACAAAGCGCGCGTCGCGGTTTCATCGGCCAGGTCGCATGGCAAAGCGATTGCGCGTCGCCCCAGTGCCTGAATTTCCTGCACCACGCTGGCGGCATCGGTGGCCGACGTGCCGAAATGCACGACGATATCCCAGCCTTGTTGCGCCATCGTCAGGGCGATATGCCGCCCTATGCGTTTCGCGCCGCCGGTAACGAGAGCAACACGCGCCTCGGTGTTGTTGAGCTTGGTCTGGGTCATGGAAATTCTTTAACGTGACTACGGGGTTTTTACTACAATGCCGGTATGCAAAAATTATCTCTTCCTAATCCTGCGCCGGAGGCGCTCGCAGCTTCACAGGCACTGCAACAGCTCATCATTGACGACATCAGGCAACATCAGGGCTGGATCCCTTTTTCGCGCTACATGGAACTGGCCTTGTATGCGCCGGATCTGGGTTATTACAGCGGCGGTGCCACAAAATTAGGCAAAGACGGCGATTTTACAACAGCCCCGGAAATGTCTGCTTTGTTCGGTGCGACGCTGGCCACGCTGGCGGGCAAATTATTCGCCCAAACCACCGCGCAAGTCATGGAATTCGGCGCCGGTACAGGTAAGCTCGCCAAAGATTTTTTAACGGAGTGTCAATTATCCGGTATCGCGATAGAACGCTATTTTATCGTGGAATTGTCCGGCGAATTGCGCGCGCGTCAGGAAGATTTGCTGAAAGACTTTCCGCAGGTGGTCTGGTTGCAGCAAATGCCGGCTGCGTTTTCCGGCATCGTGCTCGGCAATGAAGTGCTTGATGCGATGCCCGTTGATCTGGTGCGCAAGACCGCTGATGGCTGGTGTGAGATAGGAGTGGCGCTGGCAGACGACAACGACAATGACGCCGCGTCTTTGCAATACCGCGAACGCGCCTGCGATGCAGAAAAATGCGCGCAGATTCCTGATCCTAACGAGCTGCCGGTCGGCTACCTGACGGAAGTGCATGCGGTCGCCAGCGGCTTCATGCACAGTCTGGCGCAGATGCTCAATGCCGGGCGTGCTGCCAGCGGCAAAGGCAGCGCGGCAATTCTGATCGATTACGGCTTTCCGGCGCACGAGTATTATCATCCGCAACGCTCGCAGGGTAGCCTGATGTGTCACTATCGCCATCATGCGCATCCCGACCCATTTTATTTGCCAGGCTTGCAAGACATTACCGCGCATGTTGACTTTACTGCCATGGCGCGGGCGGCGCTGGAAGAAAATTTGTCTGTATTGAGCTACACCAGTCAGGCCGGTTTTTTACTCGAATCGGGCATTGCAGACATCCTCAGCCGTACCTCGCCGGAAGAGGTAATGGCTTATCTGCCGCAGGCGAACGCGCTGCAAAAACTGATCTCCCCGGCGGAAATGGGCGAGTTATTCAAAGTCCTTGTCGTCGGCAGCGGGATTGATCTTCCTGACAATTTACTGCGGCACGACCGCAGTCACCGTCTTTGATCGCGTGCTGACGTGAAAATAGGTGTCCAATATACTGGGGGGAGTATATTTTGAAGCCCATTGTTTATAAGGACATAAAGGTGTTTTTCATGAAAACAGGGGGGAGTATCTGATGTTTCGCTGGGTATTGACGATATTTCTGGCCGTCGTGGTGTTTTCGAGTCTGCTGCCCTGGCTGGAAAAACTGGGTATAGGACGCTTGCCCGGCGACCTTCGTTTTCGCTTATTTGGCCGTGATTTTTCTTTTCCGTTTGCCTCAACGATACTGATTTCGCTGGTCGTGTTGTTGCTTGCGCGTGTCTTCAAGTGAGTACAAACGCGCAGAAACAATGTCGGTTTTTCACCGATTTTGCAGCGTTAGCCGATTAAAGTTTTTACGCTATTTCGCCGTCACTTTAATATAATGAATCGACAGGCGTGGCAGCAATCAGGAGGTTGCTGAACTTATATCAGCATTGCTATCTGATATGTCTTACTAGCGATTACAAACAAAAAATTACGCTAAAGGTAGAAATGAGCGAACTCAGCGAAATCAGGGCATTGCTCATTGAACCGCATCAGGGAATGCGGGTCAGTTTGCACAATATGCTGAATCTGTGTGGCATTACCAAAATCGAGCACTCGCTGACTGCCGGTACCGCAGTGCGCACGATACAGGCCAAAGTATTCGATCTGATACTGTGCGAATACGATCTCGGCGTTGGTCAGGATGGTCAGCAATTACTCGAAGATATCCGCCATCACAAGCTCGCGCCACTATCGACCATCTTTATCATGGTGACGGCAGAGCGCTCTTATGCGAAAGTCGTCAGTGCTGCCGAACTTGCCCCGTCGGATTATCTGCTCAAGCCATTTACGGCCGACATGTTGCTCGAACGTGTCGTGCGTGCGCTGGAAAAACGTAAAGCCTTTGTCGAAATCTATCATCTGATGGAGCAGGGCGAAATCAATGAAGCCATCACCGCTACCTATCATGGCGAACGCGAGTTTCCGCGTTATTTAATTGATTTCATGCGTTTGCGTGCAGAACTGCACGTGGTGCTGGGCGAGGCAGCGGAAGCCGAAGCCTTGTACACCCAGTTATTTGAAATGAAAGCGGTTGCCTGGGCTCGTCTGGGGCTGGCGAAAACGCTGTATATGCAGGGTAAATATCAGGAAGCGGAAAGCATACTGAAAAATCTGGTCGCGGAAAACAGTAAATACATGGATGCGTATGACTGGCTGGCGAAGACGCATGAAATGGTCGGCCAGTTACCCGAAGCCAAAGAAGTGCTCGATACCGCGGTCACTGTTTCGCCGCATGGTGTGCGCCGCTTGCGTAATCTGGGGCGGATTGCAATGGAAACTGGCGACATCGAGACTGCAGAAAACGTGTTTAAAAAAGTCGTCAGCAAGGCAAAATTTTCAGAATTCCGCGATCCTGAAGATCACATGAATCTGGTCGATGCGCTGGTCAAAAAAGGCGATACCGATCAGGCCAAATCGGTGATCCGCGACATGGACAGAAGTATGGTGGGTCTGAAAAAGACCGCGGCCTGCCGCGCGATTTCAAATGCGATGGTACATGCCAAAACCGGTGACGCGCGACTGACCGAAGAACTCGGTGCCGCCGTCGAAGCCTCGCGCGAAGACATCGGTTTATCGACTGGCGCCAAGATCGGATTGGCCAAGAGTTGTCTGGATAATGACAATGAAGATGCGGCCTCAGAAATCATTCTCGATGTGATGAAGAACGCGGCGAGTAATCAGAGGGTTATGAGCAAGGCGATGGGCGTGTTTGAGAGCGCCGGTAAAGGTCATCTGGCAAAAGAGCTGGCACAACGTAGCCAGAAAGAAGTCATGGATCTGGTGGCGCTGGGTGTGCAGAAAGCGAAGCAGGGCGATTTCCGTGGTTCCGTAGAACTGATGACCGCGGCTGCCCGTAAATCGCCGGATAATTCACAAGTCGTGATGAATGCTGCACTGGCTGCACTGAAATGTCTGGAAAATCTCGGCTGGGATAATGCTACCGGAGAACAGGCAAAGATGCTGATCGAATCTGCGCGTCATCTTGATCCTATGAATCCGCGTCTGAAGGCGATTCGGGGTTTATATGATGAGCTGCAGAAAAAGTATGGTTTGAGTATCAGTCGTTTTACAAAAAATTAGATCGATTGCCATATCTGCCAGCCGTATCGGCGATTGATCGAACGGCAGGCAGGAGTCGCACAGTATCTTGTCGAATTCATTGGCTGCACACGCAGGAACTATGGCAACTTATCCAACAGCAGGTTTTTCTCAGATTCCCCTCGAGTCGCATCGCGAACGCTTATTAAAAAAATCAGAGACGAAAACGATTTACCGACACTGGGTGTCGCGATAGCTAAAGTCGTTGAAATTACTTCGTCCGGCGAAGATTCGGTTTCCCGTCTCGCGCATTTTGTCTTGTCGGATGTCGGCCTGACGCAAAAAATCTTGCGGTTGGCAAATACGGTGCAATACCGGACTGCGGCTGGCGCTGCGGTGACGACCATTTCACGCTCGATATTTCTGCTCGGATTCAATACCGTTAAAACCAGCGCTCTGGCGATGCTGCTGGTCGATTTTTTCAAAGATCAGGCGCAGGCGATCAGTGTACGTAAAGAGCTGATTCAATCTTTGTGTGCCAGTATTATCGGCCGCGAAATTGCACAGCGTGGGCGCTTTCAGGATGGCGAAGAAGCGGCGGTTGCTTCCTTGTTCAAGAATGTCGGCAAGGTGCTGGTAGCCTCGTTTGATCATGGTTTGTTTTCCCGTATCCAGAATGTCGCTGCCACCGGAGAAACCAGCGAAGATGCGGCATCGGTATTGCTGCTGGGCTGTAGCTTTGAGCGTTTTGGTGAGCTGGCGTTGCAAGGCTGGAAAATTCCAGATGCCATTATTCAGGCGATGGCGCCGTTGCCTTCCGGCGAGTTGCGCAAAAGCGCACAACGCAATGACTGGCTGAAACAAGTGGCAAGCTTCAGCGATGCACTGGCAGGCATACTGATTTCTGCTGCCGGCGACAAATCTGCCCGTTATGAAAAATTGCTGAAGCGCTTCGGTAAAGTGCTGGAGCTGGATCAGGCGATGCTGGACGATCTGCTGCAGAAAGTCGAAGCTGAAACACGTCAGATGGCAAAGAGTATGGATATTGCTTTGCCGGAAGCGAATGCTGAGGCACCGGAGTTGATGAAGGCGCTGGGCGTTCCGAGCGAATTTTTGCTGAAGACCGCTGAAGTCACACCTGCGCAGGAAGCGATTCGTTACCCCAGCGGCAAACCGTACAATGCCCGCGATCTGTTGCTGACCGGCGTGCAGGATGTCACGCAGATGCTGACCTCTGATGACTATAAGCTCAATGATCTGATCTTGCTGGTGCTCGAAACCTTGTACACCAGCATGGGATTTCGTTTTGCCACAGTCTGCCTGCGCGATATCAGCAGCGGGCGTTATGTCGCCCGTCTGGCCGTTGGCGAACATTATGCAGAACGACAAAAAAGTTTTTTCTTTTCTGCTAAGTCTGAATCTGATTTATTTACGCTTGCCTTAAACAATAACGCTGACGTGATGATTTCAGATGCGATGGTGCCAAAAATCCGCAGTTTATTACCTGCCTGGCATCAGGAGTTATTACCGGATGCGCGCAGTTTTATTATTTTGCCGCTGGTCATACAAAAGAAGCCTCTGGGCTTGTTTTATGCTGATCGCGCGACCACCGCGGATGAAGGCGTGCCGCCGGATGAAACCGCTTTGATCAAGACCTTGAAAAGTCAGTTACTTGCGGCGATGATGCGCGGCTGATTTATGATGGATACGATGACGTTCATTGCAATGTAGCGGTTACAATAGCTTCGACGTTTTTTTTATTTTGCTTTCTCAGTTTAATTCCGGCGCTTATCGCGCTACCTATCATTATGACTTTTTCTACCTGGTTTGCCTTTTTGCTCGCCGCTTGTGTGATTGCCATTTCCCCGGGATCGGGTGCCGTGTTATCGATGTCGCACGGCTTAAATTACGGTGTCAGAAAAGCCAGTACAACGATACTGGGCCTGCAGGCTGGTTTGCTGTTGATTCTGGCGATTGCCGGTGCGGGCGTGGGTTCCATACTGCTGGCGTCTGAATTCGCTTTTAACATCGTGAAAATTGTCGGTGCTCTGTATCTGATTTATCTCGGTTTCAACCAGTGGCGTGCCCGGGTCGATGTGGTCAGGGAAGAAGAAAAAAATATTCCGATGACGCAGATGCCGACTGCGCGCAGACGTTTTCTGATCGGTTTTTTCACGAATACGACGAATCCCAAAGGCATCATTTTTATGGTCGCAGTATTGCCACAGTTTATTGCGCATGATGCGCCGTTGCTACCGCAACTCTGCATACTCGGGGCGACTATGTGCGGCGTCGATCTGATCGTGATGCATAGCTATGCGTATGCCGCCTCGACCATGCAGAGATATTTCAGTGATCCACGCTGGTTAAAAAGCCAGAATCGCTTCTTTGGCGGGATACTGATGGCGATTGGGGCTGCGCTGTTTTTCGTCAAACGCAGCCCGTCCAACTGATTTTCTTTAGTTCAGTTCAATACCTTGTTTCTTGGCGAGAGAGTCAATGTCTTGCCATATAGTCATCTGATTTAACAAGCGGGTTGCCGGGTCCAGCATGGCATTCAGATTGAAGAAGCGTTCCAGTGCTACTTCATTAAATGGAGTGTGCTGAGAAAAATTAATGCGGCCGTACTGCTTGTTAAAGGCATTCAGTAAATCTGCCGGTGTGTCTTTATGCCACGATTGCATCAGGCCACCGACCATTAATGCTGTATCGGTGGTTTGTTCCAGGCTGCGTGGATTTCGGGCCGTGCTGATATCCCGGTAATCGAGCAGGCGTGGGAAATAAAATTGCCTGATCCATTCCGCCGGAATGCCGCCTTCTCTTTGCAAAGAACCGCTGCGCCAGAGTTTCCAGCTTTTCTCGGCTTCACCTTCACTGACGAAATGGGTATCCGCCAGCACGACACAGTCTTCGCCGAGCACGATCTCCAGCACGACCGGTAAGCCGGTTTCACTGGCAATGCTTTCCAGCTCCGGCATTTGTGGTTTTTCGCCGCGATGATCCTGTAGCGCCTGCACAAAAGCTGCCATGATGTCCTGATGTGCGTGATGAACCGCGCCGGTGTTATTGCAGAAATCTGCACACGCAGCGAAATAGGCCATCAACTCCCCTATCATGATGCCCGGCGTTGCTGTGGCAGCAGTATCTTCCAAACCCTGGCGCACGCTGGACATCGCGATACCGTTTCTTAAAATCGGGTAAAGCTGCGTTGTCGTGCAGCCGAATTTGACGATACTGCCAGCGGCGAGTTTAAATTCACTCATGCTATGACACTTTCTTGAATAAACGCAGCACTTGTTCCGGCGGACGTCCTATGACCGCTTTTCCATTGAATGTTGCGATAGGACGTTGCAGCAATTTAGGGCAATCGGCGATGGCCTGAAGTGCACGGGCAGCGTCGGCATCCGCCAAATTTTTCTCTACATATTCGGCTTCGTTGTTGCGCAACATTTGTTGGACATCGCCGCCCAGTTGCTCCAGCAGCGTCGTTAATTGTATGACCGACAGCGGTGTTTTTTGGTAATCGATGACCTGTAACGCCTGCGCGTGTTCAGCGCAGGCAGATTCGAGTATCGCGAGTGCTTCTCGCGACTTGGAACAACGCGGATTATGATAAATCGTCAGCATTTTTTTCTCATGACATAAATTGATCGCCGATACCCATCAGCACCAATATACCCAAAATAGCGAAGACACCGGCAGCAATCCAGCGGACTATTTTGAATGGAAAATTCGGAGCGGCGATTTTGCCTAAAAAAACTGCAGGAATATCAGCAATCAACATACCCAGCGTTGTACCGGCGATAACCAGGTAGAGATTCGAGTATTTTGCTGCCAGTGCGACCGTTGCCAGCTGTGTTTTATCGCCGATTTCGGCAATAAAAAAAGTGATACAAGTCAGCACGAAGACGCCGTATTTTCCTTCACTCAGACCTTCATCTTCCATTTCATCAGGTTTCAGTGTCCAGGCCGCAATTGCCAGAAAAGACAGTCCCAGTGCCCAGCGCAACAACGTGGATGGAATATTGCTTGCAACCCACTGACCAAGTAATCCGGCCAGAGCATGATTGGCTAAGGTCGCAATCAATATGCCGAGAACAATAGGGATGGGTTTCTTATAGCGTGCCGCCAGTAATAGGGCGAGCAATTGAGTTTTGTCACCAATTTCGCCAACGGTGACAGCCAGAGCAGAGACGAGGAAAGCTTCCATAATTTTAATTGAGATCGGGCGCTGATAACCAATGACAGCAACACTCCGCCCGATCTCCGGTAACAGAAGCGTGACTATCAAAGGTCTTGCCAAATCCTGCACAGATTATTGCTGATCTGATGCTGAATACAGGATCAATCGCACCATGACTGTTGAGTCAAGTATGTTGGCGCGATTTCTTCAGCCAGGCTGAAGCAGGCTACTCCCCAATGAATGTGAGCGCGGATTATACTGCATAGTTACTGGCGGCTGAAATGTTTAATAGTGGCGCGTGTTCTTTGCAGGGCTGTCGCTGGCAATCAAAATTACTCCCTGCCACTGACCGCTAGTTGATAAACTAAAAAAACGATTTACATCATTTATGAGGCGGTATGGGAAGTTACCTGAGTCATTTCATGAGTTTCTGGTCGCCAGCTGAGCTGAACGCCAACATCATTATTTTCCTGAATCTGGCTGGCGCGATGTTGCTGGGATTCGTTGTTGGCTATGAGCGCTCTTATCATGGACGAGCCGCAGGTATGCGGACTTACGGTCTGGTATGTATGGCCTCTGCGGCGCTGGTCGTGATCGCCGGCTATCCTGACTTCTGGTATGGCGGCCGTGCATTGACGCCGGTGGCACTCGATCCAACCAGGATTATTCAGGGGATTGTGACGGGCATTGGCTTCCTTGGTTCCGGTGTGATTATGAAGGAAGGATTCACGATCAGTGGCCTGACGACGGCGGCTTCCGTTTGGGCATCGTCCGCAATAGGGATACTGGTCGGCGTCGGTTTTTATGCAGCCGCGATCCTGCTGGCGCTGTTGTCTGCGGCCTGTATGGTGTGGGTGCATCGTCTTGAATCCTGGCTGCCGTCGCAGGCGGCGATTGTCATCACGGTACGTTTCAAGACGGGTTTTTTGCCGGATGAAAAAGCGTTGCGTGAAATGGCGCTGCGGCGCGGCTACGAGATGGCGAGTGGCACTCTGGCGATTGCACAGAGTAATAATGCCTTGGAGTGGCGCTTTGTTGCCGTTGCAATGGATAAAAAACTCGCTCTGCCGATCAGTGTCCTCTCAAATGATTTTGAAAAATTTGACGGCGTCGATTCGTTTCAGCTCTCTCATGCAAGAAACTAACTATTTTCGACATTTTTTTAAATAGCGCTTGACAGTCGGGATTCGGATCTTTATAGTTCTGAGTTCCCTATGGAGGGGTGGCCGAGTGGTTAAAGGCGACAGACTGTAAATCTGTTCTCTCTGAGTACGCTGGTTCGAATCCAGCCCCCTCCACCATAGGTAAGAATTTGTATTGCGGCTGAAGTGGTAGCCCCTGCGGGTGTAGCTCAATGGTAGAGCTGAAGCCTTCCAAGCTTATGACGAGGGTTCGATTCCCTTCACCCGCTCCAGTTATTTTGCATGGGTTTGTGCAGACTAAGCTGCCCTTGTAGCTCAGTGGTAGAGCACTCCCTTGGTAAGGGAGAGGCCACGTGTTCAATCCACGTCAAGGGCACCATGTAAGCTGGTGTTTCAAGTCTGAAGTCGTCGGGCGCGTGCCTGAGTATCTCATAAAATCGTTAGGAGTCCAAAATGGCAAAAGGTAAGTTCGAACGCACCAAGCCGCACGTCAACGTAGGTACAATTGGTCACGTTGATCACGGTAAAACAACATTGACAGCAGCGATTGCAACAGTATTGTCCTTTGCCAAAGCTTTCAGTTTTTCTCTATCCATTAAAATGTCCATCGGTAATTCCTCGCTCGAGAGGTTAATAGACCGTGGACATTTACACAAATTTATTTACAGGCTCTAAATTTCAGAGTTATTGATCAATTTTTATTTAAGCAATTTAATCTAGCCCCCACTGTTTGACTGATCGCACAAGATTATTCTCTGTTGTGATTTCGCATATGCTGTGATCAAACACAAAAATGCCATGGAATGCGGCAATAAATTTGTGCTGCTTGTTGTCATCTATAAAGAAGACTGACATTCTTGGGTCTGCACCGAAGGAAATAGCTTTCTCTTTTATTCCATTATCTGGCGAGTTGATGGCAACGGAGTTGCAGAATGCAGCACTTGCTTTGCTTGCTTGCCGCTTTTCATAAGTGCCAAACGCTACCAGCGTTGCAAATAAGCTGACGATCACAATCACACCTTTAGATATATTTTTTAAATAATTCATAGAGTTTTCTATCTTCACGTCATTCTTGCATTGACGATGGCGCGCCAGAGTTCCGCAAGTGATCCGTTAAATCCCCAGATTATTGCGCAGCTAAAGTACAAGCCGGTGGAGGCGAGCAGGTTTTCATAACGGATCATAGTGTTGCCGAGGAGGGTGTGATAAACCCAGTAACAGCCATCTACCGACCAATACCAGGCAAAAATGGCACCGACAATCGGCCATGATAATTTTCTTTCGCGGTAGCTCTTCAGTATTGTCCTAATGCACCATGGAGCACTCAGGTACGTCGAAAAACCCATTACAAAGCAGATGCCGATATCCCAGTCGCTGAATTGATAGTGAATCGCACCCCAGATCAGCCAGCTCATACCCACCGCGAAGGTGAGTAGTTTCCAGGGGCGCAGCACGTCTGCAAGATATAAGGTTTGATTCATAGCATTACTTTCACTTAAATCGGGTAGGTTTTGTGAAGCTTGATTATATACAGTTAAAGTGTTTTAATATTGTGTATGAATAAAACAACTTCTACTTCTCCGGAAGAATTTACGCTCGCAGATCTTTGTGTTCTGGCCGATTTGCCAGTTCGCACCGTGCGTTATTACGTGCAGATCGGTTTAGTGGATAAACCGTATGGGGAAACACGTGCCGCCAGATATCGCACTCATCATCTTGAGCAACTGCTGCTTGTTAAAAAATGGACTGCTGCCGGAGTTTCGCTCGATCGGATTCGTGAACTCTTGCATGGCGAAGATCCACCTGTTCCGGCAAAGCCACACGCCGCTGGCAGCATAGAAGTCCGCAGCCACCTGACAGTAGCGAATGGCATTGAGATCGTGATTGAGCCAGGGCGCGCTGGTTTAACGCCAGAACAGGTCCGGGAATTCGTGCGCAGTGTAATGCAGGCCTATGCTGATCTGGTTAAAAAAAATTAAGTGCTGTTCCGCAATCGAGTTTTTTGCTCTTTGAAATATCAATGTGTATGTAAGGGAAAGAGATGAATACGCTTCAATATGCCTGCCTGAAAACGACGAATGGTAAAGAGTTCATACTAGAAAGTATTCGTATGAGCGGCGACGTGCGAGGCCTGATGCTCGACATGCAGATGACGCAACAGTTTTATAACCACATGTCCTCCCATGCCGAAGTGATTTATACCTTTCCATTGCCGTGGGGCGCGGTCTTGCTGAGTGTTGAAGTGACTCTAGGAGACAAAAAGCTGACAGGTATCGTGGTCGAGAAAAAACAGGCCGAAGTTGAGTATGAGGAAGCGTTATCGTCTGGCGACACAGCGGTAATGCTGGAAAAAAATTCCGACCACAGTTATAGCCTGAATCTCGGTAATCTTACGCCGAAAGAGCATTGCAGCATCTTTATCCGGTACGCACAAACACTGCAATTTGAACAGCAAGGCTTGCGTTTATTGATTCCGACCGTGATCGCGCCGCGCTATGACGGCAGTAAATCCTATGTGCCGAAGAGATCCGACATTCCCGAGCATCTGATACCTCGACATACTTTGGCGGCGGACTATCCCTTCGACATCGAACTTCGGCTGCACGACGTGCTCGCACAGGCACGAATTGCCTCACCCAGTCATCTGGTAGCGCAGAAAAACCGGAGTGGTATTGCTTATATATCACTTAGTCGTCAGGGAACCTTAGATAAAGATTTTGTACTGGTACTGGATCAGCTTTCAGATAACGCTGTAGTCACTACCGGGCCAGATTATGTCAATGCCGAGCGACATGTCATGCTGGCCAGTTTTTACCCTCAGATCCCACAAAATACGAGTGCAAATATTTCGGTAAAAATTCTGGTTGATTGTTCTGGCTCAATGGCCGGTGACAGTATTTCTGCAGCTCGCCGGTCATTAAAGTCGATTATAGAGAATTTGATCGATGGTGATCGCTTTAGCCTCAGTCGTTTCGGTAATCACGTAGAACATCGCTCACGTGTAATGTGGAAGTCAGCGCACGCGAGTAAAGCTGCCGCACAGCGTTGGATAGACGGGCTTGAGGCAGATTTAGGTGGCACTGAAATGGAAGCAGCACTCAGTTCTACTTTTGAGTTAAATGATCTGTTACAGAGTGACGTTTTACTGATTACGGACGGTGATATCTCCGATATAGCGAGCGTCATTCTTTCTGCTAAAAAGTCCGGACACAGGTTATTTATTGTTGGCGTCGGTAATAGTCCTGCGGAGAGCCACTTGCGTCGACTTGCGGATGCAACAAAAGGTGCGTGTGACTTTGTTGCGACCAGCGAAGCTGTCGAACCGGCGGTTTTGCGGATGTTCAACCGCTTACGTTCACCGCATTTCGACACATTAAGCTGTGTCTGGCCGGAAGAGTGCACCCCAATCTGGACATCAGAAAACACGAGTACGCTGTTTGAGGGTGATACCTGTCATGTGTTTGCACTGTTTGCGCAAAAGCCCAAAGGGGTCTTGCAACTGCTTGGACAGCGAGCGGGGAGTACATTGCCGGAAGAGCTTGGAACACTCGATATGTCATCCGTGACAACGACGGATGTTCAACTGTCGCGAATAGCTGCTAACGCCAGACTGAATGCTTCATCGTTCATCAGCCCTGACAACGCTGAAGCAGAAAAAATTGCATTAGATTATCAGCTGGTGACAGCGCATACGAACTTCTTATTAATCCATGAACGGCCGGAGTCGGAGAAAGCGAACGATATGCCGACGCTAACTCAAGTGAAACATATGGTGCCAGCAGGCCATAGCGGAATAGGACAAACAAGATTGAGAACGATCGATCCTTTGGTAGTCGATTCCGGAAGTTATAAGGCAGCTGTGTTCCGTCGAGAGTTAGTCAGCGATAGGATAAAGACTTCAGAAACTTTTACGGATTATGATATCCCAGCCTTCCTCCGGAAAAAGCCGGATGATGCAGAGAAGGCATTTGAGCCACAGCATGTGTATGTTGCGACTCCGGGATCAACCTTATCACCATCTGGATTGTTGAGCTTATTAGACGCTACACCAGATAAAGATTGGCTGATCAGCTTTAATGAGTTGCGCGATCTTAAACTGAGCGATAGCGTGATTGATTGGTTAGAGTTCGTCGTGATGCCTCAATTCCCGTGGGCAACCGAAAGTAACATCGTTACCAGTTTCATCTATGCCGTGTCGAGGATGGACGCTTGTCGTGTTTTGCCCGAACAAACCAACAATAAAGTGGATATCCGGTCATTCTTCAAACGGTTCAAAAAAAATCCAGGACAGTCATTACCTCAGAAGGTCAGTCCACATGTCGATATGAAGATCGTCGAAGAAATACAGCGTCTGCTCAAAGGAATTCAACCACAACAATGGCCTGTTGAATTTAACGATTTTGTTGATGCTTAAAACTTTTTAACAAGAATATTTGAAGAGATAACGGGCCCAGATTTAACAGTTAATTGACCTAGTATTTGTAACTGTCAGATTAGATTAAATCGGCACTAATACACATTGAACCAGTGAGGCTTCGGAGCAAGGTTCCCGTTCTTGCTATCGCGTCCGGCGCTCTCTCGTTTGTTGCACTACCGACTAAACCGGAACGGTAGCCACGATGGATTCGAGCCGAAGCCAATGTGAACTATACATAAATATTTCGCAAATTGACATCCCATCATTCTGTTGCGAATGATGGGATGTCACCTGCTATCTATCTTTGCAACGTAGCAAATAATATTTGCCATTGGTGCGCGTGATGATTTGCTTGCGTACTATCTGCGTACCTTGGCTTGCGTACCTTCAAAACTCATACTGAAACATTAGAATGCCTCGAACGTATGAGGCAGGTTAGGGGCACTCATTAGCATCTAGCTATCAGACAGCCTTGGTCTAGGGTGGGGCTGTTTATCTGGTTTGACTTTGGAGGTCATAATGCCCACGAATGTTTGTTTTCTAGGTTTAGGTGGCTTCTTGCATTGAGCATTGCCAATGAGACCAGCAAGCTTATAGGGATTTTTTTCGATGACAGCTAAGAGTTCATCTTTAATCTCCATGTCATTCAGGAGCTTTGGGTTAGCAACGATTTTATCAACTGCTTCAGATGCGATTTGTTTAGTTTTAACTATATCAAGCTTGTCTCGTTTGGTTAACTCCATCCCATACTTTTTGCCAACTACAGCATAGCAACTCTCGCGCATTTTATTAATTTGACTGCGATTGCCCATTACTACGTGACCTTGTAGCTTTCCATCGACCAATGGCAGCAGTATCACGTGAATATGTGGTGTTGATTCATCCCAATGCACTACTGCCGAGAGAATAGGGAGGTTTGGGAAGTGTGACTCGACCCACAACACAAAGTCTTCGAAGCATGCGTTGCCGTTGAACGCAAATCGGTTTGGTAATGAAAAAACCAATTCCACACCGCGTATGTTATCGACACGTTTGACTTTAGCATTTGCCTCGGCCATTAATCGCTCGCTCTCCTTTGCAATCTCCCACGCGGTCGATTTTCCACGCAATATCCGGTTGAGATGACTGAGTTTTGAATTGATATGACTCGTCGAATCAGGCTGCAACTCTGCGTTGATTTCACGTAGATTATGTTTAGCCGCCTTATGAAGTATTTCTGGATCATTTTTGGTTCGATAATTTTTTCCAAGCTTTTGCATCCGTAACACTAAGTTTGTTTGGATAGATGGCTTCATTACGCCTTCCTTCCTAATTGGAGGATCCATGCATCAACCTCGTGCTCATAAAACCCTATCGCTCGTTCGAGTAGTTGTAATCTTTGCGGGAAGCGCCCGTCCTCGATGAGGTTATAGATCGTACTTCGCGAAAGTCCAACCTTCTTGATGACTTCTTTTAAACGGATCACACGAGGTTCTTCATCTTTGGAGGATCTTTGATCTTGTGCGTTTGGAGCTGACTCAGCGAGTGCCTTCTGTTTTTTCCTACCAGTTGCGCCAGCATGCGAACACATTCCATTTGAGATGGTTAGTGTTGCTATTTCTTCCGCTAGTTTTGATAAACCGTGTCGCTGACGACGAGTTGTCATTGCCATTTCATGCACAAACGGTAAATAAGATGTACCAGAAACTTCAAAAGTAATCATTTGAAAAATGTCTTCAAGAACAACCAACAAAACAGGTGTCCACTATGGCTACCTGCTGTGATCTGGAAAACAGTGTAAAAGCACTTTTTGAATAACTTAGATTTTAGATTCTGTCGTATTTTTACCAAACTAAAATCTAAGATTTTGAATTTCTTATGTATATGAACTCTGCTACTCAATGTATTAAGAGCATCAGGAATTTGTCAGAGCGGAAAGAGTGTAGGGCGAGATCAAATCCTAGAATTAATTTCTCTGGATTGTATAAATGACTAGTCTTAGGAAAATTCAGGCGTGTGCACAAAAAGAGATTAGTTTGATTGCGCTCAGTCCGTTTACGAGTGTTGTGACTACGTTTGATTGTGTATGAAAGATTGCAACCGCTAACAGAGCATAGTGGTTGGTTATTTTCGCTGTTTATTTAAAGCGGTAGATTTTGTCCGGTTGGATGATTTGATGTTCATGCGGAAATAGGGTGAAATCGAATGCACAAAATGTGTTTGCTTAATGTTACTACCAGCCCCGTAAGCATATTTATTGAAGATTGTTTTCCAATAGCGCCAGAACTTGCATTAGTACTTCAATTCAGAGTCTCCGATTTTTTCTTACCAAACCTCTTACCAAATGCCACAAAATAAAAAAGACTTACAAACCTTAAATTTGTAAGTCCTTGATTTTATTGGTCGGGACGGTGTGATTCGAACACACGACCCCTTGCACCCCATGCAAGTACGCTACCAGGCTGCGCTACGCCCCGACTCCGAGCCAAAGATTATAGTGCATGAATGGCGTTTTTACCATGCTTGCCAGTGACGTCGTGCAGAAAATCCCCAAAAGAATTTAACAATTTATTTTGAAAATCTGACTAAAATATTTTCATATTTTCTGAAAAGCTGTAAAAATACGGTCACACAGGTCGTATGCGTGTATTTATGACTTTGCTGGTCGTGAATTGGCGCTACGGTAGGGAATAAAACCAAACAATATAAATATGATGACAATAAAAATCAGTCAGAATTTCGACGCGGGAGCGATCGAGGTCGTGAGAGCAGAACAGGCGGGGGCAATCGATCTGAAGTTGCGTAAAGATTCACATGCCGATATCTGGCAATGGTTTCATTTCCGTTTGCAAGGTGCGCGCCATCAGGAAGCAGTGATGCGTATTCTGAATGCAGGCGAGGCGACTTATGCCAAGGGATGGGAAAATTATCGTGTGGTAGCAAGTTATGACCGTGAAACCTGGTTCCGCGTCGATACTGAATTTGATGGAAAGGTGATGACGATACGTCATACGCCCGAATATGACAGCGTCTATTACGCTTATTTCGAGCCATACAGCTGGGAGCGTCACCTCGATTTGCTGAGCAGTGTGCAGCATTCTCCGTTGGCACGGGTGGAAGATCTCGGCAACACTGTCGATGGCCGGGATTTGAATATGGTCGTCGTTGGTGACCCGGCTGCTGAGAAAAAGGTCTGGATTATTGCTCGTCAACATCCGGGCGAAACGATGGCAGAATGGCTGGTCGAAGGTATGCTGGGCGCTTTGCTTGATCAGGCGAACCCAATTGCACGCAGTATTCTGCAAAAGGCCGTGCTGTATATCGTGCCGAATATGAATCCTGATGGTGCTGCGCGAGGCAATCTGCGTACGAATGCGGCTGGTGCCAATCTGAATCGCGAGTGGATGACGCCATCACTGGAAACCAGCCCTGAAGTTTTCCACGTCAAAAACAAGATTCACGAAACTGGCTGTGATCTGTTTTTGGATATTCATGGCGACGAGGCTTTGCCGTACGTATTTGTGGCAGGTAGTGAAATGATTGAAGGTTTCACTGAGAAGCAGGCAAAAGAGCAGCAAGTGTTTGTTGATAGCTTCTGCGCTGCCAGCCCTGATTTCCAGACCAAATTTGGTTATGAAGCATCGAAATACAATGAAGACATGTTGAAGCTGGCTTCCAAGTATATTGGTCACACCTTTAAATGTGTATCGCTGACACTGGAATTACCGTTCAAAGACAATGCGAATTTGCCGGATGCAGAAACCGGATGGGATGGTGCTCGTAGTATCAAACTGGGTGAGGCGATGTTACAGCCGATTCTGGCTTCCTTGAATAGCTGATACGACTTATCAATAAAGAAAAAGACACCGGCAGTATTTGCGCGGTGTCTTTTTTTTCGTGCATAGTCTTTTACAACGCTAAAAGCAGGGAAAATACTGGTTTGATATGACGCAAAGCAATAAGGTAAAAAGGACATGGGGATAGAAATAGAACGTAAGTTTCTCGTCGTTGGCGATGAGTGGAAGCAGCAGGGCGTGGCGACTTATTTGCGTCAGGGCTACATCAGCGCTGAGCCCGGGCGTATCGTGCGCGTGCGGATTGACGGTGATACTGCGATGCTGACGATTAAAGGCTTGTCGACAGGTATTGCCTGCGGTGAATGGGAGTATCCTATTCCTGTGGCGGACGCGCAGGCTTTGCTTGATCAGGTATGTCAGCAACCATTGATAGAGAAAAACCGTTACCGGATTCTTATTGGCGAGCTGGTCTGGGAGGTTGATGAATTTTTTGGTGACAACGCTGGCTTAGTGGTTGCGGAGGTGGAATTGCAATCCGAAGATCAGGTATTTGAACGACCTGCATGGCTGGGGGAAGAAGTCAGCCATGATCGTCGCTACGCGAATGCGAATTTGCTGAAGCAGCCTTACAGCTCGTGGGCGAAGTAATGTCTCGGTTTGAATGATGGAGATGGAAAATGGCAAATCGTGAACGCTGATTTGCCATTTTTTGAGCTTAAAATTTTCCTGATCAATAACAACGCGCAATCGACTCTGCAACGCAGACTGGCTTGTCGCTGCCTTCACGTTCTATGCTGACTTCCCACGTCATTTGCGCACCGTCTTTAATGTCATCGATTTGCAGTAGTGTCAGGTGCGCCCGCAAACGGCTGCCGACCGGCACCGGAGCCGGAAAGCGGACTTTATTCAGTCCATAATTCACGCCCATTTTGACGTAACTGAGATGCAACGCATTTTCCATCAGCATAGGCAATAAAGAGAGCGTCAGGAAACCGTGGGCAATCGGACCACCAAACGGGGATTCTTTTTTTGCCCGTTCGACGTCGATGTGTATCCATTGATGATCGCCAGTGGCATCGGCAAAGGTATTGACTCGCTCCTGTGAGATACTGATCCAGTCTGAGCTTGCTACCTGAGTGCCGACGAGCGATTTGAGTTCTGCGAGGGATTTGATTTCACGCATATCATGCTCCTGATGCTTGCGGGCGGCGACCAAACATGCCCATACCTTTGATGGTGCAGACGAGCTGACCATTCTGATTGACGGCCTTCCAGACGGTGTTGACGACACCGCGATCTGGTTTCGAGGAAGACGGTTTGACGGAAACAGTTTCGGCGCTGACAGTTAGTGTATCGCCGGGCCGTACTGGTAGTATCCAACGCACTTCGTCTACCCCGGGTGAACCCATGCTCGACGAATCAGCAATGAAACCATCGACCACCATACGCATGATCATGCTGCAGGTGTGCCAGCCGCTGGCGATGACACCACCGAAGATGGATGCTTTGGCGGCTTCCTTGTCGATGTGAAAAGATTGTGGATCGAATTGCTGTGCAAAGTGGATAATTTCTTCTTCGGTGACAGTGCGCTGTCCGAGCGGAATCACGTTGCCGGGAATGAAGTCTTCAAAATACCAGGTGAATTGTTTGGTCGTCATGCGGTCTCCTTGATGACATTATTTTTATTCGGTTTTTATCTGATTTTTTAGCATTTTTTGAGCATACTCTGAGTATTCATGCGCTTCACAGCGGCTTTTTCCTCTGTCAGGCGCATGAATATTCAGGTGTTGTCTTTCCTATCGCTGCTCAAAAGATATTCGCCGCACTGGTGTGACGAACATAGAAAAAAGTCCCGAGCAGGGTCGGGACTTTTTTATCATGCAGCGTTTTTAAAACCAGGCTGTGCAACGAAGCGGGCCAGATGATGATCTGTGTCGCCAAGCGACAGCTCTATCATGGTCAGTCGTTTGAACATGTGCGCGACAGGCAATTCGTTGGTCACCCCCATGCCGCCATGTAATTGCACCGCCTGCTGGCCTATATATTTCGCAGCCTGACCAACGCGTGCTTTGGCTGCAGACAAGGTGCGGCGACGTTCTTCCGCATTGCCAGACGACACTTTAACGGCAGCCAGCGTTGCCATTGAACGCGCCTGTTCCATTTCCATGAACATGTCTGCCATCCGGTGTTGCAGCACCTGGAATTTGCCAATAGGGACGCCGAATTGCTGACGGGTTTTCAGATATTCCAGCGTTGCCGAGGTGATGGCTTCCATAATGCCGATCGCTTCTGAGCACAACAAAGAAACACCGTAGTCGGAGACTGCATCGAGTAATTCCCAGCCGCCATCTTCGCGGCCAAGCAAGGCTATCGCAGGAAGCTGAACGTTGGTAAAACTGATGTCCGCAGCACGGTAACCATCGATGGTGCGGTAATCCTGACGCGTTACACCTGCGGCATTGGCATCGACAATAAATAACTGTATGCCGCTCTTGTCTCGTGCAGCACCGATGCTACGCGCTGAAACGATCAATTTATCGGCCTGTGCACCATGTAATACCACGGTTTTTTTACCGTTCAGCGTATAGCCATCGCCAGCTTTTGTTGCTGTCGTTGCGATATCGCTTAAATCGTGGCGTGATTGTTTCTCATGCAGGGCCACCGCGAGTTTGATCTCTCCGCCAGCAACCTGTTCCAGCACGTCGAAATGCGCTTTTGCTTGCTTCAGAAACTCAGCTGCAAACACGGTTGCGAAATACGGTTCGATGACCAAGCCGCGTCCAAGTTCTTGCATCACGACCATCATATCGATCGCGCTGCCGCTGAATCCACCCTGATCTTCAGGAACAGGCAGGGCTGTCGCCCCAAGTTCTGCCAGTGCTGACCAGGCTTCTGCTGATATACCTTCAGCGGAAGCGATGATATGTTTGCGTTGCTCAAAGCCGTAGTCTTTTTCTACCCAACGACGGACTGCTTCGGCAAATTGTGTCTGTTCCTGTGTTAATGCGAAATCCATGGTGCTCTCCTCACAGTCCTAAAATCATTTGGGTAATGATATTTTTTTGAATCTCGTTAGAACCACCATAAATGGAGGTCTTACGGAAGTTGAAGTAGTAAGCGGCGAGGGCAGCAGCATCGTCGTCATCCATAATGCTGTGCTCATTCTCGCCTTCGAGGAAAGCCGGATCAAACGGCTGCGCATACGGGCCGACTGCTTCGACCATTAATTCTGTCAGTCGCTGTTGTATCTCTGTACCTTTGATTTTCAGTAAAGATGCTTCCGGCCCCGGACGACCACTATCTTGAGAAATCACCCGCATCACTGTAATTTCCAGCGCCATGATTTCGATTTCCAGACTCGCGACTTTATTCGCATACACGGGATCATCGATCAGCGGTTGTCCATTTTTATGATGTTCCGCAGCGATACGTTTTAGGAATTGCAATTCGCGTTTTGCCCGGCCAACCGCGGCGATATTCGTGCGCTCATGTCCGAGCAGATATTTTGCGTAAGTCCAGCCTTTGTTTTCTTCGCCGATCAGGTTTTGTACAGGTACTTTGACGTTGTCGAAGAACACTTCATTCACTTCATGATCTTCGTCGAGCATGATGATAGGGCGTACGGTGATACCCGGGGTTTTCATGTCGATCAGCAGGAAAGAAATACCTTCTTGCTTGCGACCGTTAGGCTCTGTGCGTACCAGACAGAAAATCATGTCAGCGTGCTGCGCCAGCGTGGTCCAGGTTTTCTGACCATTGACAATGTAATGGTCGCCGACACGTTCAGCACGGGTTTTTAGTGATGCGAGATCTGAGCCGGAACCTGGTTCTGAGTAACCCTGACACCACCAGTCATCGCAATTCAGGATACGCGGTAGGTAATAGTCTTTTTGTGCCTGATTACCAAACGCCATGATGACCGGTGCCACCATATTCACGCCGAATGGCAGGATCGCAGGCGTGCCTGCGCGCGCGCATTCTTCTTCGAAAATATGACGTTGCGTCGGCGTCCAGCCGGTACCGCCATATTCTTTTGGCCAGCCTGTGGCAACCCAGCCCTGTTTTGCCAGTATCTTGTGCCAGCGGACGAAATCTTCTCTGGATAAGCGTTTGTGGTTCAATACCTTTTGCTGCAGGTCAGTCGGGAGGTTTGCTTCCAGATAACTGCGCACCTGATCCCGGAAGGCGATATCTTCCGGTGTGTAATTCAAATCCATATTGTCTCCTGAGGTTGAATGCCTGGATGATTGACGGTTTTTTCTTACTGACTGATTAATGCACTTTGATCATTTCTTTCTGATTTTGACTCTGCACGGCAGATCCGTTTCAGATTGAAATTTAAAAAAGCACGACCGTTCAGAACTTATTGTACAACGGATTTAAATTTTGGTGACTGCAATTGTGCTTGCCTGAAAAAATATCAATTCGGGCGAAGCTGAACAGAGAATTTTGCTGAGTATTCAAACGAAATAAACATCAGCCCAAAATAAAATTTCCGGGCTGATGAATGTCGGGAGGGGTCAGTGGAAGTGCGTTGTACCCGGAGACGGGGTGTCTTCCGGCATTTCAGGATGTACCAGTTCAGCATCACGGTCAGCAAACAAAGGTGTGCCGCAATCATCACAAAATTCCATCGCAAAAATTTCGTCTAACTGGATAATCTGACGAATGCCGCAATCCGCCAGTATTTCCGGGATTTCACCGATCAGTTTTCCGTTTTCATCGAGGCTGACCGCAGCAAGCTGATCTTCCGCCTGATAAAGTGGCCAGACCACGCCGTAGATCACTTCGGGAGCATCGCTAAGACAAAAGCTGATCCTGAACTCATCTACTTGCCCGGGGGTGTCCTGCACGCCGCAAGAGGCAATCACGATGCTGAGTTGTGACGCTTCTTTGTTCAATGTCTGCGTCAGATAAAAGACTGCCGAACGTATGGATGCCGGACGTATCCTGATCTCCGCTTCGCGACAAGCGGTGTAAAACGCTTCTGGTAACAGGAGTTCAATGCTACATCCAGGCAGCAGGTGTTTGATCGCAGGGGCAGCCTGTTCTTGCCATACAAGCAGGGAATTACTTTTTGCCTTCGCGCAATCATAGGGGGCCTCTAAGGCCTGCCATTGGAAAATCGGCGCTTCCGCTGGTGCCACCAGCACACCCAACACATAGCGTATATCTGCCAGAAATGGGACGGTTTGTGCGTGCTCTGTTTCAACCGGATAACTGCTGTCTTTCAGTAAAGCCATCGCGTGACGTTCCAGCAGCGCATACGTCTCGCAGTGATTGCGCGGTAACTGATCGATGGAATATAAATGCGGCAGCAGACGCAGTCTGGTTGCAGGCATCAGCATATTGTTTGTGAGTTGCCCTGCAAGTTGCGACAGTATGTCGGCCGGAATTGCCCCGGATGCGATTTCAAAGCGGGTCCAGGCAAGCACTGGTGCTGCGATGAGTAAGGCGATGAATTTTTTGCCTTGTACTTCAACGCTGGCGCAGGTACTGACGGTTTCCAGTGTTTCAATCAGAACTTCATAACCATTCGGATGAGAGGCAAATAAATTCTCGGCCGCCGCATCAAGAATTTCCTGATGATGCTGTTTCAGATTTTTTAAAACATAGATATCAAGCTTTTCCTGCCAGGTCAGATCCTCTATACGACTCGCGGATTGAGCAACTGCCAGCGACAAATTCACCAGTCTCTGGCTTTCTGCGGCGAGCTTGATTCTGTTTCGTTTTACAGGTCGGCGCATATATATCCTGGTGGGAAACGGGCGGATTTTATCTTCGCCGCGCTTCCATCTGTGATTGGTTAAAATTACTTTTTAGCGTACTGGGTTTTGCCAAATAAGATGTCTTTTGATTTATCAGTTTCTAATGGTTTGCGTAAATTGGCGAGAACCTGTACGCCTCTCTGCACCGCCGGGCGCTCGCTGATAGTATCAAACCAGCGTTTTGCATCCGGAAAATCGGCCCAGTCTATCCCCTGATTGGCAAATGATCGCGCCCACGCGAAGACTGCAATATCGGCAATTGTGTACTCTTCGCCAGCGAGATAAGCAGTGCGCGCAAGTTTTTTATCAATCACACCGTACAGTCTTCGTGCTTCATTAGTGTACCGGTCGATCGCATATTCAATTTTTTCCGGTGCATAAATACGGAAATGATGTGCCTGACCCAGCATAGGGCCGAAGCCACCCATCTGAAACATCAGCCATTGCAGTGTTTCATATTTTTCTCTGTCCGAGTTCCCAAGAAATTGTCCTGTTTTCCCGGCGAGATAGAGCAAAATGGCACCGGATTCAAATAAGGAAATCGGCTGTCCGTCGGGGCCATCGGCATCCACAATCGCAGGAATTTTATTATTCGGCGAGATCGCCAGAAATTCCGGTTTGAACTGGTCGCCAGCACCGATATCAACCGGAATCGCGCGGTAGGCCAGACCGCATTCTTCCAGCATGATGTGAATTTTGTGACCATTCGGCGTCGGCCAGGAATAAACGTCTATCATCGTGTGCTCCTATGTGGATTTGTCGGTACAGGTGTCAGAGGCTGATCTGATGCGTTGTCTGACGCTTATTATGCAGAGGTTTGCTACTTTGCGCACAGTATCCTGATTTTAATTGTTGCAGATATTCCGCCTTACAAGACTCAGGAAATGATGGCATCATGCCGCATCTTTGTGCTGGCAGTATGTGTTGAACGATGAAAAAGACCGTGGTTGTGCCCCATATTCCTTATCTGGCTTTGCATTTTGCGATATTTTTGTTTGGCAGTGCCGGAGTGCTGAGCAAAGTGCTGGCGGTTTCTTCGTTATTACTGGTGTTCGGACGGACTTTGTTTGCCAGCCTCAGCCTGATTCCTTTGTTGCTGGTTCAGCGTGAATTTTCTTTTCGCGCTGTGCCAAAAACAGTGATTCTGTGCGGTGTTTTGCTGGCGGTACATTGGCTAAGTTTTTTTGCCGCGATGAAGGTGGCGCCTGTTACCTATGGATTGATGGGTTTTGCCAGTTTTCCTTTGTTCGTGACCTGGCTGGAACCCTGGTTGTTCAAGGAGAAACGGGATGGTAAGGACTGGTATGCGGCGTTCGCTGTTGTGATAGGGATGGCCGTGATGGTCAGTGATACCGGTGGCGGCGATATTGCGAATACGGCAGCACAATCGCCGGTGACAGGTTTATTGCTGGGTATTTTTTCTGGATTCAGCTTTGCGTTACTGGTGTTGGCAAATCGCTGGCAGGGCGGTCATATTGCACCGTTCCGGCTGGCATTTCTGCAAAACAGCGTTGCCACGCTTACCTTGCTGCCATTTGTGCTGGTGAATGGCGGGCTGAGTCAGATTTCTGCTAACGAATGGTGGGGGCTGGCGCTGATGGGCGTCGTGTTCACAGCGGTCTCGCATGGCTTATTCATGTATAGCCTGCGCCATGTTTCCACCCGATTCGCGAGTCTGATGACCTCGCTGGAACCAGTGTATGGAATAGCCATCGCTTACCTCGTGTTACATGAAACCCCGAATCTGCGGGCGTTGATTGGCTGCGCTATCGTGATTTCAGCTACGGTGGCAGTATCGTATTGGCATGGCAAGGCGCACTGACACTGGAAATGTTGTGCGGATGGCGGGGAAGGCGTAAAAAAGGCGAAGATCATCTTCGCCTTTTTTATCTGAATAAAGGAAAATTTACCCGCAAAATCCATCAGGAGCGGGTGATAGGTAAGCCCAAATCTTCTTTCAGATCGATGTGTTTTGCCAGCTCCAGTTTTGCAATTGCGTTGCGGTGAACTTCATCCGGGCCATCCGCCAGGCGCAGGGTACGGTTGCCCGCCCATTGTGCCGCCAGTGGGAAATCGCCGGAAACGCCGCCAGCACCGTGTGCCTGTATCGCCCAGTCCAGCACTTGCTGTGTGACATTCGGTGCCAGCACTTTGATCATCGCAATTTCCGCCTGCGCGTGTTTGTTGCCGACCGTGTCCATCATATAAGCGGCTTTCAGCGTCAACAAACGTGCCGTGTCAATTTGTATGCGGGATTCAGCAATGCGTTCACGCCAGATGCTTTGCTCAGAAATTTTCTTACCAAATGCCACGCGGCTGTTCAGACGCTTGCACATTAATTCCAGCGCACGTTCTGCCACGCCAATCGCACGCATGCAGTGATGGATGCGTCCGGGGCCAAGGCGGCCTTGTGCGATTTCAAAACCACGGCCCTCGCCGAGCAGAATATTCGACGCAGGGACACGTACATTTTCAAACAGAATTTCACAATGACCATGCGGCGCATCGTCATAGCCGAAGACAGGAAGAGGGCGCTTGACCGTGATCCCCGGTGTTTTTGCATCGACCAAGATCATCGATTGCTGCGCATGGCGGGCAGCGTTGAAATCGGTTTTACCCATCAGGATATAAACGGCGCAACGCGGATCACCTGCGCCGGATATCCACCATTTATGACCGTTGATCACATAATGATCGCCGTCGCGCTCAATGCGGGTTTCCACATTAGTGGCATCAGATGAAGCAACACCAGGCTCAGTCATCGCAAACGCAGAGCGGATTTCGCCCCGCAGCAATGGTTCCAGCCATTGCTTTTTATGCTCTTCGGTGCCGTAGCGTTCGATAGTTTCCATATTGCCGGTGTCCGGCGCGGAACAGTTGAACACTTCCGGCGCCCAGCCGACGCGCCCCATGATTTCGCACAAAGGCGCGTAATCCAGATTCGACAAACCCTCAGGTGCGCGCGCTGACTTAGGCAGGAACAGATTCCATAAACCTTCTGCGCGGGCTTTCGGTTTCAGGTCTTCAATGATTTGCGTTGCGATCCAGCGGTTGCCATTTTCCAGGCCATTGCGGTCGATTTCTTCTTTATAGGCTTGTTCGTTCGGATAAATATGCTCATCCATGAAGCGTAACAGCTTAGCTTGCAGTTCTTTACAGCGATCTGAGTATTCGAATTCCATTTTGTCTCCGGTTTTTGTTTTTGCGATGAAAATGAATTGCCTGCTGCTTGCGTTCTTAATCAATGTTAAGAACGATAAAATTATTATGCTTGTTTCTCTACGTAGCTCCAGCCCAGTTCCGCCATTGGTCTTGCCGCTTCGCCGGATTTTTTTGCCTGTGCGCTGGATGCGGTACCGTCCACATAACGCTTCATAATGCCTTGCAAAATACCCGCCATGCGGAACAGATTGTAAGCAAGATAGAAGTTGAAATCTTCCGGGCGTATCGTTTTACCGGTACGTTCGCAATACTTTGCGATGTATTCCTGCTCGGAAGGAATGCCCAGTGCCTTATGATCAAGACCGGCGATGCCACGGAACTGCCCCGGTGTCACATGCCAGCTCATGCAGTGATAAGAAAAATCTGCCAGCGGATGTCCGAGTGTCGAAAGTTCCCAGTCCAGTATCGCCAGAATTCGTGGTTCAGTCGGATGGAACATCATATTATCGAGACGATAGTCACCATGCACGATGCTGGTGTCATCACCGGCTGGAATATTGTGCGGCAGCCATTCGATCAGCTTATCCATCGCTTCGATTTTCTCGGTTTCCGATGCCCTGTATTGTTTTGTCCAGCGATCAATCTGACGCGCAAAGTAATTACCCGGCTTGCCGTAATCAGCCAGACCGATAGCAGCGTAGTCTATGGTATGCAATTGAGCGATGACGCGGTTCATTTCATCGTAAATCTCGCCCCGTTGGGCTGGCGTCATGCCTGGCAGAGACTGATCCCACAATACCCGCCCATCGACAAATTCCATGATGTAAAACGCACGGCCGATCACGTCTTCATCGGCACACAGTGCGTATTGTCTGGCAGCCGGAAAGCCTGCTTTGTTCAGCGCGTTCATGACCTTGAATTCGCGTTCTATCGCGTGGGCGGACGGCAGCAACTTGGCGACAGGGCCAGGTTTCGCACGCATCACATATCGTTGATTGCCGGCAGTCAGTTTGAAGGTCGGATTGGACTGACCGCCTTTGAATTGTTCAACCACCAGTTGATCTGCTAATGAGGCATCGAAGCCTTCGACATGTTGCCGCATATAGTCGGCGAGTGCGCCGATATCAAATTTCTGACGATCAGCAACCGGCATCGTGCCCATGAATTCTTCAAACATCAATGTCTCCTGGCGGAAATAAATTGTTATGTGATCTTAACCCCGGAGGGACTCCGGAGCAGACAGTCAAAACTATTTTAACCTAAGTAATCGAACGTTCGTACTATTTTTATTTTGAAATAAATTGAAGAGACGGAATCCATCTTTCAGCATGGCGAGTGAAGGCTGTCGCATACACAAGCGCGTATGGTGAATGCAGACCTGGCAGTCGCGATGCAGTGACATTTGCGGGGCTGCAAACGCGGTATCTGCAGCCCTCAGGCGGGAAAATGAGAGGAAGAGGAATGACTGAACGGAATAAACCGGATAGCTACAAGTTCAAAACATGTTCAGAATAAATTCAGTACCCCATCAAGCCCGACAAAATTTAATGCGACATCGGCTTGTGCACGGACAACGGGTTTGGCACGAAATGCAACCGACATGCCTGAAGTCTTCATCATTTTCAGATCGTTCGCACCATCGCCCATCACAATTGCGTGGTCAGGTGTGATGCCCATCTCTGCGCAGACGCGTTCCACGGTATTTTTCTTTTCATCGGCGTCAACGATGCCGCCGACCACTTTACCGGTTAATTTGCCGTTCTCGATTTCGAGTACATTCGCGTTCGTGTAATCGAGCTGCAGGCGAGACTTCATGCGGTCCGTAAAGAAAGTGAAACCACCGGACACCAGCAGGGTTTTCAATCCTGCTTGTTGCATCGCTTTGAGCATCTTTTCTGCACCTGGAGATAGTTGCAAACGTTCATCATAGACGCGTTGCAGTGCGGAGGCATCGAGTCCTTTGAGCAGCGCGACCCGGCGCGTCAGGCTCTCGCGAAATTCGAGTTCGCCACGCATTGCCGCTTCGGTGATTTCCGCAACCTGTGGTTTCAAACCTTGCATATCCGCGATTTCATCGATGCACTCGATAGTGATCAGCGTCGAATCCATATCCATCGCCACCAATTTAAACTCACTAAGGGCGCGGGCTTGTGTTTGCGCGGTTACATCCAGCTCAGCGTCGAAGCATTGCTGCTGTATCTGCGCCCATGCCGCATCATCAAGGCTGACGCCATTCAGACGCAGCGCGTAGTCATTCAACTGGCTGGATGCCTTTGCCTTGCTGTGATCGATAATTTCTTGCAGTAAAGCCTGATGCGGCCCATGGATGGGGCGCACGCCTTGTATGGTCAATTGTGTGATGGTCATGAACGGATTAATAAGTAAGAAAATCTGTGTGATAAATCAATGCAGCGCTTTAAGCGTGGTCTTGATTTGTGCCACCCGGCTAGCCAGGTCAGGCATGCTGGCCGTGATGCGCAGTTTGTCCTGACCATTCAAGCGGATGTGTTTATTTTTTTGTACCAGCTCGATAATGCGCATCGCATCGATCGGTGGCTTTGGTTCAAATTGCAAAGTCGCTGCTTTGTTGTGGGCATCGATTTTGATGATGCCCAGTGGTTTCGCTGCCACCCGCAATCTGTGTGTTTCCAGCAGGGATTTGACCTGTTCCGGTAGCTTACCGAAACGATCGATCATCTCTTCCTGCATATCATCGATCGCACTGGCTTTATTGCAATTCGCCAGGCGCTTGTATATCGACAGCCGTTCATGAACGTCACCGCAGAAATCGTTTGGCAACAAAGCTGGAATATGCAGATTGATTTCAGTGGTGGATGAGAGAGGTGAGGCAAGATCTGGTTCTTTGCCGTTCTTCAGTGCGCGTACTGCTTCATTGAGCATGTCGGAATACATCTGGAAGCCGATCTCATGCATTTCACCGGATTGATTATCACCAAGCACCTCACCGGCACCACGAATTTCCAGATCGTGCATCGCCAGATAAAAGCCGCTGCCGAGCTCTTCCATCTGCTGAATCGCCTCCAGCCGGCGATTTGCCTGTTTGGTCAGTCCTTGCACATCATGTACCAGCAAATACGCATAGGCCTGATGATGTGAACGGCCGACACGTCCGCGCAACTGGTGTAATTGCGCGAGACCGAATTTATCGGCGCGGTGCATGATGATGGTGTTCGCAGTCGGCACGTCGATACCGGTTTCGATAATAGTGGTGCATAAAAGAATGTTAAAACGCTGGGCAACGAAATCACGCATGACTTTTTCGAGGTCACGTTCATGCATCTGACCGTGCGCCACCACCACACGTGCTTCCGGCAGCAATGCTTCCAGCATGGCTTTGCGGTTTTCTATCGTTTCCACCTCGTTGTGCAGGAAGTAAACCTGACCGCCACGTTTCAATTCGCGCAGACAGGCTTCGCGGATCACGGAATCATTTTCACTGCGAACGAAAGTTTTGATCGCCAGACGTTTTTGCGGCGCTGTCGCAATGATGGAAAAATCACGCAGACCTTCGAGCGCCATGCCCAGCGTGCGCGGAATCGGCGTTGCAGTCAGCGTCAGTACATCGACTTCGGAGCGCAGTGATTTCAGTGCTTCTTTCTGACGCACACCGAACCTGTGTTCTTCGTCGATGATTACCAGGCCCAGACGGGAAAATTTTACGTCGTCCGACAATAGCTTATGTGTACCGATCACAATATCAACCGTACCATCGCCCATCCCTTTGATTGCCTGATTGATTTCTTTGCCGGAACGGAAGCGCGATAATTCAGCGATTTTGACTGGCCAGTTAGCAAAGCGGTCTGCAAAGGTCTGGGCATGCTGTTCAGCGAGCAGGGTGGTCGGTGCCAGAATCGCGACCTGTTTGCCACCCATGACCGCCACAAAGGCGGCGCGCAGTGCAACTTCGGTCTTACCAAAGCCGACGTCGCCGCAGATCAGACGATCCATAGGCTTGCCCGAAGTCATATCACCAATCACGGCGTTGATGGCTGCCGCCTGATCCGGGGTTTCATCGAAACCGAAACTCTCTGCAAAAGCTTCGTAATCCTTGGCTGAATATTCAAATGCATGACCGTGACGTGCGGCGCGGCGGGCATACAGATTCAGCAGTTCTGCCGCCGTATCGCGGATTTGCTGAGCGGCCTTTTTCTTCGCTTTTTCCCATTGCCCGGAACCCAGCGTGTGCAGAGGCGCATCGTCCGGTGATGCGCCGGAATAGCGCGAGATCACATGTAATTGCGACACCGGTACATACAGCTTGGTTTCTTTCGCGTATTCGAGATGCAAAAATTCAGTATCGCCTTCGCCCAGATCCATGTTGATCAGCCCCATGTAGCGTCCGATACCATGATTGCTGTGCACGACAGGATCGCCGATTTTCAGCTCGGATAAATCGCGCACCATGTGCTCGACTTGTGTTGTGGCTTCCTGTTTCTTGCGGCCTATGCGTTTACCGCTGCCTGCATACAGTTCAGCTTCGGTAATGAAGGCCAGATCTTCTGCCAGAACGAAACCGGCATGTAGGGGCGCAACGCCCAGCATCAGTTTGGCATTGGCTGTCGCAAAATCAGCATAGCCCTCGCACAGGCTGAGCTGGATATTGTATTCATTGAAGTACTGCTGCAAGGTCTCACGACGACCGGCAGTTTCCGCGCAAATCATTACGCGTTTATCCGTTTGCAGCAGGAAAGAACGCAAATTCGTCAGCGGATCATCTGCGCGGCGATTGACAGAGATATCCGGCAGGAAGCCCGATACTTCAGATGCCGCAGCGTTTTTTTCGGTGTCAGCAATGACCCAGCGCGCCTGCGTTTTCAGCGCCGCAAAAAAATCTTCATCGCGCAAAAAAACAGTTTCAGGTGCCAACACCGGGCGCTCACGATCCGATTTCAGGAATTGATAACGCGAACGTGTATCGGTCCAGAAACGCTGTATCGTTTCGTCGATATTACCGACCAGCGCGAAATGTGGTGCTTCTGGCAGATAATCGAACAGGGTAGCGGTTTGCTCAAAAAATAATGGCAGATAGTATTCAATACCGGCAGACGCAATGCCATTGCCCATGTCTTTGTAAATCGATGAGCGGGACGGATCGCCTTCAAATGTTTCGCGCCAGCGGCTGCGAAATGCTACCCGCGCCGGCTCATCCATAGGAAATTCACGTCCTGGCAACAGGCGCACTTCCGGCACCGGATACAGCGAACGCTGGGTATCAGCATCAAAGGTGCGGATGGTTTCTATCGTGTCGCCAAATAAATCAAGTCGATACGGCAATGCGGAACCCATAGGGAATAAATCGATCAGGCCGCCACGCACCGAATACTCACCGGGCGACATCACCTGGCTGACATGGCTGTAACCTGCCAGCGTCAGCTGAGATTTCAGCTTCGCTTCATCCAGCGTGTCACCCTTTTTGAAAAAGAAAGTGTACGCAGCGAGGAATGATGGCGGCGCCATGCGCAGCAGGGCGGTGGTCGCCGGCGCCAGCAAGACATCGCAATTGCCGTTCTGAATTTCATACAGGCTGGCGAGGCGCTCAGAGACCAGATCCTGATGCGGTGAAAAAGCGTCGTAAGGCAGGGTTTCCCAGTCCGGCAGCAAATGACAGCGTAACTCAGCGTTGAACCACGGGATTTCGTCCAGCAGCCTCTGGGCATCGCCGGGATTGGCGACGAACACAGTCAACATACGTTTTTCTGACTTCAATGCGGTGGCGGCTTGCGCCAGAGCATACGCATCTGAAGACCCATGCAGATTCGGAAGTACCAGACGATGTCCGGCTTTGGCGAGGGATTTACTGAAATCAAATGACATTGCAGCTAGACAGGAAGATGCCGTAAAACGCTCTTACGGAACAGGATACGCGGTTAAAATGAGCGTCTAATTATAAACGAAGGGGCTGCTTGCCATCAGGCGGCCAGCGATCCGGCTCTATGACTGAAGAATTTAAACAACAGCAACAACCTGCGCCGCGCTATGTGGCGCTGATTCCGGCTGCAGGTGTTGGCACGCGTATGGGGGCAAATTCTCCGAAGCAGTATCTGACGATCGCTGGCAAGTCGATACTGCAGCATGCGGTGAATGCTTTGATGAATTTTCCGGGCATCAGTCACACTTATGTGGTCGTCAGTGAAGACGATGCATTTGTTGATAATTTTTTGCAAAAGGCCGATCAGCTGACTGTGTTGCGCTGTGGCGGAGCGACCCGACGAGACAGTGTGCGCAATGGTCTTGCCTATCTGGCGGATAAACTCGATGCACATGACTGGGTGCTGGTGCATGATGCTGCACGACCGGGATTGACACCCGCCCTATTGCAGAAATTAATCGATCAGGTTGGATCACATCCGGTCGGCGGTTTACTTGCTCTGCCAGTCGTGGATACGGTCAAACGTGTTATCGACGGCAAAGTAGCAACCATTTCTCGAGAAGGTCTGTGGCTGGCGCAGACGCCGCAGATGTTTCGTTATGCAATGCTGTGCGATGCACTCGATCAGGCTGAGCAGGTAACAGATGAATCGAGTGCGCTGGAACTGATGGGGTATGCACCGTTGCTGGTTGAGGGCCATGCCTGCAATATGAAGGTAACCTTACCCTCGGATCTTCTGATGGCGACCCAGTATATGCAGAGAAATAAGTAATAACAGGCAGAACAGATAAAACAGATAAATTGAGGTTGTTTGATGAAAAATAAGATGCTTCCTTTCCGCATAGGGCAAGGTTATGACTGTCATGCGCTGGTGTCTGAACGGCGGCTGATCATCGGCGGTGTGGATATTCCGCATACAAAGGGCTTGCTTGGTCATTCCGATGCAGACGTGTTGCTGCATGCGATTACCGATGCGATTTTCGGCTCGGTGGCGCTGGGAGATATAGGGCGACATTTTCCCGATACCGATCTGCGTTTTAAAGGCGCCGATTCGCGTGTGTTATTGCGCGAGGCAGTACTGCGTTTACATGCGACAGGTTATGTGATCGGCAATCTGGATGCGACCATCATTGCGCAGGCTCCAAAGATGGCTCCGCACATTGCTGCCATGGTGAAAAATATCGCGGATGACTTGCAGGTTGATATCAGTCAGGTCAACATCAAAGCCAAAACGAATGAAAAACTGGGTTACCTCGGGCGTGAAGAAGGTATCGCCGCAGAAGCGGTGGTACTGGTGTTTCGCACGGATAGTCAGTAAGCTGTTCAGCTGAAGCGGAAAACAGTTGGAATAAAAAAGGAAAATAAAAATGAAACATGAAAATCTGAAACAGTTGCTGGCACAAGCACATCAACAACTGGCAGGAACAGAAAAAGTCGATGATGAGTTAAAGGCGCTGCTGGAAAACTTAAATCAGGACATCCATCAGGTGCTGAGTTCCGAACAGCAGCATGATGTTTCTGTGTTTGATACACTCAGCGAGCGTTCTCTGGCGTTGTCGGCGAAATTCGCTGCGGAGCATCCTAAGCTGGAACCCGTGTTGCGTGAACTTGGTTCGATGCTGGCGAAGATCGGCGTTTAAATCAGCGGTCTCTGCCGTTTGTCTGCGCAGACGATGTAAGTCAAGAAAAAAACCACGATAGCGAATGAACGCAATCGTGGTTTTTTTTCGAGTCGTCATTCAGTAACTACGACCGCATCGCCGATGCAGCCTCAGTCAAAGCCGTATTCTCCGGGCGGTGCTTCTCCGGCGAGAGCGCTGGAATTCCATGCCAGACCTTCGCCTTTTCTGATCAGTTCGTCGGCGTATTCATACACATTCGGGCAACCAGTTTCAGCGATCAGTGTTTTGACGATCGTGACTTTCCAGGCATCGACACATGCTGCCTGAAACTGGCAGACCAGATAGCCAGGTTTGTCGCCGTAAAAATCGACCAGTAAGCCCGGCAACTGATCGGCTTCCGCATTAATCAATCGTTTTGCGCTGCCCGCTTTGTTTTTGATTGTGCGCGATTTCGCTAACGCTGCCTGAACCCGGCGTTTGATCATGGCGTGATCCACCGCTTCTTTTTCATCGAGCGTCCAGATCCGGGCGCGAATCTGCGATTTCGGGCTCCATCCGGCACGTGCCAGAAATTGGCCGGAAGACGAACGGACCAGCGCGGTTGCACCGGATTTAATTCGCTCGCCAAATTTACCGTCTATGCGTTCAATTGCTGAAAGATAAATCCAGGGTTGCCCCTCCAGTAATGCTTTTTCTTTACCTTGTTTGATTGTGATGATGAGCATAACCGTTCCGGAGGTGGGAATGCATTTCATCCTGTAGGAAGAAATGTATTCGGGTTTATTGAGAGGCGCGCAATATACCTTGTTTATACGGTTTTTGCTGTGTCTTTGCTCAGGATGATGCCGTCATGCTGATGTTTTTGGTATCGCATGGGGCTTTTTTCATTAAATCGGGTCTGATTTCAGTCAGAAAAGCAGTCTCTGCTACAATACAGCCCCTGTTCCGGGCCGGCGCTACAGATTTTCACTGGAAAAGGGCCTGGTATTTCCCCGGATATCTTTAAATCCGGACTTTCGATGCTATCTGTCCGGCATACTTGCAGCACCGTCCTTGTTCAAATTTTACCCACACTTATACACCATAAACGCCATGCAAATTAAAGCTAACTCCGTTGTCAGCCTGAATTACACGATGTTCAATACGAACGGTGACATCATTGATCAGAACCGTGACCCTATTGTTTATCTGCACGGTGATTACGATAATATTCTGCCTGCAGTTGAAGCCGCGCTGGAAGGTAAGAAAGTCGGTGAGAAAGTGTCCGTGGTACTGGCACCGGAAGACGCTTTTGGTGAAATCTCAGAAGAATTCGTGCGCGAAGAAGATATCAGCGCATTTCCACCGGATATCGAAGTCGGCATGATGTTTGAAACCCGCGATCCGGAAACCGAAGAAACGATGCAGTTCCGCGTCACAAAGATTGATGCCGGTGTTGTGACTGTGGATGGCAATCATCCGCTGGCAGGCATGACGATACGCTTCGACACCGAAGTGCTCGATATCCGTGAAGCGACTGACGAAGAAATCGTCCACGGTCACGTCCACGGCGAACACGGTCACCACCATTAATCCCGGCGACTGACTTGTTGTCGGTGACAGTTGATTCTGCTCGGCATCAATACTGTGCAGAACGCAATCTGTCAGTTTACATATACTCCCCAGGGTATATGTAAACACCCTTGATTAATATAGGGGAAATGCTTGTTTTTGCTGCATACTCCCCAAAATCATCTCATTTTTGGCGCTCAGGCGATGTTTTTGCAGGGCCGCTGTTCACGCAGGTTGCGCCTGCTGCACATGCAGCGCTCATATTGCCTGAATTGTGTAGCCTGATGCCAATAGCTGCTATGGTTCTGCGAGTGTGAATGAGAAATGGAAGCGAAAAGCAGATGAAAGATTATTACGTCATTCTCGGTATTGCGCCGAATGCGTCATTGTCCGATGTGAAAAAAGCGTTCCGCCAGAAAGCGGCAGAGTTCCATCCTGACCGGAATACGTCGGAACTGGCACCGGAAAAATTTCATGCGGTCAAAGAAGCCTACGACATTTTGTCTGACGATGCGGCGCGTGCCGCTTACGATGAAAATCGTCGCCGTAACTTGCTCGATTCGCCGCTGGAAACGGCGACTGACATCTGGAAGCATTATTTATCAGGAGTATTGAAGTGAAATTGTCCCGTTTTTTTGAAGATCTGATGGCGGTATATAACGCTGAAATCGAAGATCTGAAATCAGATTCCGAAGGCAAAAATGTCCTGAAGGCGCGGTTGCGTGAAAAAGGCGAACAGCTGCCTTTGTTGTTGCCGATGATGGAATCAAATCCGGAAATGCTGGCATCGGCCTTCCACATGGGATTTATATTCATGAATCCGCTGGCGCTGGAAAGCCTGATAACAAAGGAAGAAGCCAAGCTGCCAACGTGGAAAAGTTTATCCGCTGCCGTCAAGCTCGAACCATGGGCAGAACCGCTGAGCAAAATTGTGTTGCAAGAAGCGGGAGGTGAAAAGTTTCTGGTGATTGCGGCAGCACTTGAATATCTGAATCGCGGCCAGCAAACACGCAAACACAGCGCCACGAATACGCTGGAAGCCGACGACGAAGACAAAGAAATCAACGACGCCGATGAAGAATTGAAAGAAAACGGCGACCTCGATGGTAACTACGGTCGCCACGGCCGCGACGATGGCGATGATGGTGACGATTACGATCTTGACGAAGCAGGCGCAGACTGGCTGGCTGAGCAAGGTTTTGATCGCAAAGACTAAGGATAAAACATGAGCTTACCTGCATTAATTGAAGCGCAAAACCTGATCATGGCGGGCGATATCGCCGGTGCCGAATTCGCACTGGCTAACATTGCAGAAACCGAGGGTGACAAAGCGCTGGTCGCCGCGCTGGATGATTTTCCGGCCAAAGATTTGCTGGCGATTATCCGCGAATACGATGCGTCCAAAGAGTCGCTGGTAAATTTGCTGGTGACGCCGGAACAATTCGCGCAAGCGGTCGTGCTGGAACGCCGTTATGGCGATCAGACACATGAACAATTACGCGGCATGATCAACTCCGTTATTTTCCGCGAAGGTGCTGATCCTGCAGAATTTTTGTACGAAATCGCCGAAGTCGAAGGTGGTTACGATGCGCTGGCTGACTACCTGATGGATCGTGCACCGATGGTTGAGCATTTCTATAAATACGCGACATTCGATTTATACGAATACGGTGATGGCGCTAAAACGCAGGCGCAGGAAGAGGATCTGATGAATCTGGACCGGGATACCGAAAGTCTGGCGTCGCCGCTCGATATGGCAAATCTGGAAGATCATGACTGGATGCAGGTCACCTATCTGCTGCGTTACGAGTTACCGGAAATTTTCCGTGAAGTGCTGACGAAGCTGCGCGCCCGCTATAAAGCGTATCTGGCAAGCCAGCAAAGCGATGAGCTCGAAGGCGGCGAGGGCGAGGCAGAAGAAGATGAACGTCCTAAAAATAATGATGACGGTGACGACAAGGATGACGAAGAATCCGCGCTGTAATTTGTTGTCGGCATCCTGAATCAATGCAGAGCGCGGTGATCGTGTTCTGCATTTTTTGTTAGTTTCCCTAATTCCGGTAAGTTGCTTGCGCCAATGTGCGTCAGCAGCGAGTAAAAAGCGAGTGAAGATACGATGACAGCCTCTGTTTACGATATTGCCCTGATTGATAACCGGCCATTTTTTGAGTCAGCATTGCGCTATGGCGTACAAAAAGCCATCATCGCCAGCAGTAAGATTGCTACGATCGAAGCCGAAGCGCCGAAAGGCATGGTGCAGATTGCAGAAGCGTTTGGCAGTAAATATCTGCGCCCCGAAATCGAACTGGCGCGCAAACGCATCGTCAATCTGGTCAGCCTGTATCTGATCGAAACATCCAAAGGTGACCTGGAGCTGGCCGCCAGACTGATCCGTGATAATACTTTTCTGAGCCTGTCACGCGGCGGCTCCGGCTTGTTGAAAGCCTTGTTTGCGATGCCGGAATACGCTTTGCTTGGCCGTGAAACCAAAGGCAAGGTCGAAGATTTTCTCGATGCCTGGTCGCTCAAAGAAAATCCGCAGGAATACAGAAATGCGCTCGAACACCGCCAGCTCAACGCGCTGGAAATTCAGGCTGGATACTGGTTTGGCGAATGGCTGGGGCTGACGCCGGCTTATCTGCAGGAGGAAGATGCGGAAGCCGTGGGCGTGGTTCGCACCGCCTTGCTGGCACGCATGTTTGGCGGGCCTGATGCCACGATCGAGAATCAGATTCAGTTTGCGACCTTGCTGGAATCAATACGTGGGATGACACCGGCGAAACGCAATAAAGCGCTGGCATCGGCCGATTTATCGGATGTGCCGTCTGAATTGTTGCCGGTGGCGGAACGTGTCATTGATGAAATCAAACAACACGATCTGCCCATGCTGCAAAACAAAGCAACGCCACTGGCACAACTGGTGTTTGCGCTCAAAGAACGTTATTACCTCGGCGATCATGAAATCGAAGATACCTCGGAATACGATGCGCTGGTATCGAAAGAATGGACGCGTCTGACCAAAGGCAAGACCGACGTTGATTCGCTGATGACTCTGTTTTTATGTATCTCAGCCGGTGTGCCGCCGAAAACCACGCTGACCGAAAAGGCTGCAAAAACCATCATCAAACAATTCCGCAACGAAGGCTTTAATCATGCCCTGGCGACCGCCTGGATCAAAGAATCTGCACCACATGAAAAGCAGGAAGGCTTGCTGGAAGACTGGGATAATTTCATCGAAGAAGCCAATCAATACTTGCTCGACGACTGGGACACCTACCTGACCGGTGCAATCCGTTTCCTGACGATGCACTGCCATATTCAGAAGGCGGGGAAATAAGTTGCTCAAATCTTTGGTAAAAAAGGAATTTGAGCTTTCATCGGAGTGATGATTTATTAGTACTTTTTGGGTTTATGGGTTTAGAGTGTGTTCATTAGCGAAATTTAGTGCGGGATTCAATGTGTGTGGGTAATTTTTACTGTTTCGCGTTGAAATTTATTTTTGCTGAATCTAAAACAAACATTTATGACTTCTAATGCTGACGAAGGTGCTCGTAAACACGGTCATCAATCTGAATTGATTGATGAGTTTGATTTGCTTCTCGGTAGATCTATTCGGACTTTTCAAGGGTTGGAACAAACAATTGAACATAGGCTTCTTCAATTGGCCGCCGCCAGTTCAAAACCCCGCGGTGAAGTGGTCGAGCTTCTGAGAATAGCGATTGCTGAAGCCCCTTTTCGTACCAAACGGCGATTGCTGGAGATGCAGATAAGTTATCTCCCCTCAAGACCAGAGTATAAAAAGTGTTGTGAATTGCAAAAGACAAAGGTGGCACTTGAGCTTGAAATGGAACATGCCAATTCAGAAATTAAACGAATTGGAGATATTGAGAGCGATAGAAATAAATTTGTTCATTCTCACTGGTTTGTTCTCAGTCAGCCTAAAGACAGTACCGATATTATTCCGGTTTTACGATCGAAGACGAAAGCTCACCCTAAAAATCCTTCGCACGCACTGGAAGAGTTTTCAGTAAAAAATTTTCGTGACTTTCTGTCAGATGTCGAGAATGTTGATAAAAAGTTGTCGCAAGCGACGGGAAGGCTATTAGGCCTATTAGGCTATGACGAGGATAGAAAAATACCGAAAGCTTGAAACAAATTGCTAGCGGGTTATGTTTAGATGCTGCCAGACTCATCTTTACTCATTTAGTAACAGAGACGCGACGCGTAACCTGAGACCCAAAAGGGCGACTTCGAAAGTCGCCCTTTTTTTGAGTTGCTTACAAACTCAATTCCAGCACCTTACGGCTGACATCCAGCGTGACGTCGCGTTTTTCGCCCATGGTCAACATACGGTGGGATTCCAGTGCGGCGATGATGGGGGAGATATCGTCTGCGCCGAGCTGGTAATCGCTGAGACGGGTTTTGACGCCCATTTGCTCAAAGTAATCCTGCATGCGGCTGATCGCGCTGTCGATGCGGCTGTCTTCGCTGCCTTCGCGGATATCCCAGACGCATTCAGCAAATTGCAGCAACTTCGCACGTTTGGCTTCTTTACGTACGCGCAGCATGCTAGGCAAGACGATGGCGAGTGTCTGGGCGTGATCGATGCCATGCAGGGCAGTCAGTTCGTGGCCTATCATGTGGGTCGCCCAGTCTTGCGGCACGCCGGTAGAAATCAGGCCATTCAAGGCCATCGTGGCACACCACATCAGATTCGCACGCACGTCGTAATCTTCTGGATTGGCGAGGGCTTTAGGGCCTTCTTCGATCAGAGTTTTGAGCAGGCCTTCGGCGAAACGATCTTGTACCGGTGAATTGACCGGATAGGTCAGATACTGTTCCATCACATGCACGAACGCATCAACTGCACCGTTGCCGATCTGGCGCGGTGGCAGGGTGTAGGTAGTGGTCGGGTCGAGAACCGAGAATTTAGGGAAGCAATGGCGGCTGCTGAACGCGAGTTTGGCTTTGATCGATTGACGGGTGACGACGCCGCCATCATTCATTTCTGAGCCTGTTGCTGGCAAGGTCAGGATGCTGCCGAAGGGCAGGGCTTTCGTCACGTTGCGACCATGTTTTTCCATAATCGCCCACGGATCTCCGCCTTCAAACAGCGCTGCGGCCGCGATGAATTTAGTGCCGTCAATGACCGAGCCGCCGCCGACCGCCAGCAGGAAATCGATGTTGCCTTGCTTGATAACATCGACCGCTTTCATCAGCGTTTCATAACTTGGGTTAGGTTCTATGCCAGCAAATTCGGTGACGCTGCGGTCGCCGAGCGCGGCGATGACCTGGTCAAAAACGCCGTTTTGCTTGATGCTGCCGCCACCGTACAGCAGCATTACTTTGGCATCTGCCGGAATGGCTTGATGGATGTCGGCGATGCGGCCTTTGCCGAACAGGATGTGAGTCGGATTGTAGAAATCGAAATTCAACATGGGCGTCTCCTTGAGAAAGTCTTATCTTAGCGTAAATTCAAAAAATAGACCGGTCGTTCGCAATTAACTGGCAAGGAACAGAAATACCGTCGGTTTTTTATGGAAATCCGGGCTCTGACCAGCGACGATGCGCTTTTTCCATTCTGCTGCGCTACGCGTCTGTATCGATTCGGTTGGCAATGTCAGATCGGTGGCGACGCAAATCAGGCTCTGTACCTGACACTGGTTTGCCAGGGCTTCCAGCATGGCGGCGTTGCGATACGGCGTTTCTATCAGTAATTGCGTTTGCTTTTCTTTGCGCGAGCGGTCTTCCAGCTCTTTGATGCGTTTTGCGCGTAATGCGGCATCGGTGGGCAGGTAGCCGTGAAAGGCGAAGCTCTGACCATTCAAGCCGCTGCCCATCAGGGCTAGCAGCAGGGATGACGGCCCGACCAGCGGCCTGACCGTGATGTTGCGCTGGTGCGCCAGCCTGACCAGATTCGCGCCGGGATCGGCAACAGCGGGAACGCCAGCCTCAGAAATCAGACCGACATCATGGCCCTGCAATAAGGGTTGCAGCAAGCCTTCGAGCGCCTGCGCCGGGGTATTGACGTTGAGTTCGCTGATCTGAATATCCTGCATCGCCAGCTTTAAGGGGTGATGCTGACCGAGAAATTTCAGATAGGCGCGGGTGGTTTTGGCGTTCTCTGCAACGAAATAGCTGAGTTGTGCAGACATCGCTTGCACGGTATCGGGAATGATTTTCGCCAGCAAGCCGTCTTGCTGACCTTCGTTGTAGCCCAGCGTGTTAGGAATGAGGAATAGTGTGCCTGTCATGGGGAAGTCTTTTAATAGAGCTAAGAAATAAAGCTAAAATAAATTGATATGATTTTTTATGCCGACACAAAACTGTCGCAGCGACGATATGGTTCTTGTTTGTAGTGTTCTGCCGTCGTCGTACTTTACTGAAATATGCTTACTGACGTCATATTTGTGCTTATAAATACTGGGGGGAGTATATTTTTAAGCCATTGATTTACGCTGACGATAAGGCGAAAAAGGCAGATACTCCCCCAATTTTGCTAAAAACTGAACATTTTTCTGAGTGGTCAGCGATTCATTAGCGATAAAACTGAACGCCAGCGTTGCGAAGCATGTCGGTCAGTGCAATCAATGGTAATCCGGTTAATGCGGTCGGGTCGTCGCTTTGTATCGACGCTATGATGCTGATGCCTAGCGCTTCGTTTTTCGCGCTACCCGCGCAATCGTAGGGCTGCTCTATGCGCAGATAGGCATCGAGTTCGGCATCCGGCAAATCGCGGAAGCGGACGATGGTTTGCACGTCGCGCAATTGCACGGCGGGCTGCGCGCCGGAGCGGGTGTCGAGCAGGCATAATGCGGTATGAAAAACGACTTCTTTGCCGCGCATGAGTTGCAATTGCTTTAATGCGCTGGCATGATCGCCGGGTTTGCCGATGTGGATGCCATTCAGTGTTGCAACCTGGTCGGAACCGATAATGAGTGCATTTTCTGCGGAATTTGAAGCAGATGATGCTAACTGTCCGGCGATGGCTTCCGCTTTTTGTTGCGCCAGCCGTAGGGCGGTGGCGTCCGGTGTTTCGCTATGGAGCGCGGTTTCATCAATATCCGGCACCATGGTATCGAAGGGGAGTTGAAGCCGTGATAATAATTCGCGGCGATAGGCCGAGCTGGAAGCAAGAATCAGGCGTGGGTTCATCGGGGCAGCTTGAGATTAGGGTCGTGAGTCAGGCCGGGGCCTGGGTATATTCAGGAAATTCAGCGGTATTCTGCAATATTAATCGCCGGTGTCAGTCGTTTTGATATAAAAATGCCTGTAAGCCTTTGACTAACAAGGCAGAGTGCTGTTATTATCGCAGGTTTTCTGGGTTCAAATAATCCTATGCAAGCTTTTGTGATTGACGCTTTCGCGTATTGTCGGCTCGAAGAGCAACGTTCGGGAAGCATTCTGGTCGCAGATTTACCCCGGCTTTCAGACGAATGTACAAACACCGATGGTGTGTTGAACTGGTCCTTGTCTGGTGGTAAAGACGCACTGGGTCATCCACGGCTGGTGTTGAGTGTAACTGGTAGCGTGAATCTGATGTGCCAGCGCTGTCTGACGCCATTTGCATATGAAATTGACTCTGAATCTGTATTGATACTCGCCAAAAACGAAGAAAATGCTGATGAAATTGACGCATTGCTTGATGATGACGAGGTCGATGTTGTAGTAGGCAGCAAAACGTTTGATGTCAATGATTTGATAGAGGACGAAGCGCTGCTGGCAATACCCCAATCGCCCAAACATGCAGTATGCCCGGATGTATCGATGGCTTCAGCAAATACTACTGCAGCGATGGAAGCGGAAGTCGGCAAAAAAGAATCGCCTTTTGCCGTGCTGAAGAAAATTAATGGGCGTACCTAGTGGCATTATTCTGAAAAAACACTCAGGTCGAAGTATTGTTAGGGATTCTTGGTTGGCGATGTTCGCATTACTATGTGCGCATTCTTTAGCCAGGTGTGTCAATTTTTAGAAACATTTTTTGAAGTATTAGGAGTTATCATGGCAGTTCAGCAAAACAAAAAGTCCCCATCCAAGCGTGGCATGCACCGTTCCCACGATTTTCTGACTGCACCACAGTTAGGTATCGAGCCAACAACAGGTGAGACCCATCTGCGTCACCACATCAGCCCTAACGGCTTTTACCGTGGTCGTAAAGTATTGAAAACTAAGAACGACGAGTAATCTCTGTTCTTGTTAAAGGAAGCGGCGTGACGAGTCTTGTACTTGGCGCCGCTTTTTTTATGCCTGTTTTTCCTCAATTCCGGCGTTCAGATCTGTCTGCGCCCTGATTTTATAAACACGATTCCGGATTCCGGCTGATTTTCTCTGTTTTTTCCTTTTTTATTTCTGAGTGGAAATGGAATTGGCAGAAAATATCTCTCCGTTTGGTACACTAGTCGTTTCGGATCGAAGTTTAGTAACACTACATGACAATAAAAATTTCCATAGACTGTATGGGTGGCGATCACGGCCCGTCAGTTACAGTCGCGGCGGCGGTTGCTTTTGCACATCGAGAACCTGATGTTGAATTTCTGCTGGTCGGGCTTGAATCCGTAATCCATGCAGAGTTGAAAAAACATCACGCTGAACATCATCCACGCATCAAAGTAATCCACGCTACTGAAGTGGTGGAGATGGATGACCCCATTGAGATCGCACTGCGCCGTAAAAAAGATTCTTCTATGCGTGTTGCGGTTACCCAGGTTAAAGAAGGGTATGCGCAAGCCTGTGTTTCGGCCGGTAATACCGGCGCTTTGATGGCGGTGTCGCGTTATGTCCTGAAAACCATGCAGAGCGTCGATCGCCCGGCGATCAGTGGCATGTTGCCGAATCAGAAAAACCTGCCGACTTATATGCTGGATCTCGGTGCTAACGTTGATTGCGAACCTTTGCACCTGCATCAGTTCGCGATTATGGGGTCGGCGCTGGTATCAGCGCTGGAAGGCAAAGAAAGGCCGAGTATTGGTCTGCTGAATGTCGGTGAAGAAGATATTAAAGGGAATGATGTCGTAAAAAAAACGGCGCAGTTGCTGCGTGCAGATCACGAGCGTGGCCTGCTGAATTTTTATGGCAACGTTGAGGGGAATGACATATTCAAAGGCACTACCGACATCGTGGTGTGCGACGGTTTCGTCGGAAATGTGACCTTGAAAGCCGCGGAGGGACTTGGGCGTTTCGTGAAGACGACATTGACTGACTCTTTCAAGAGCAATCCATTGAATATGCTGGGAGCCTTGATTGCGCGGGGGGCTTTAAAGTCAATTTCAAAGACGATGAATCCGTCCAACTACAATGGCGGATGTTTACTTGGTCTGCGCGGCCTGGTTTTTAAAAGCCACGGCAGTGCAGATAAATATAGCTACGAGTGGGCGATACAGCGCGCATTTGATGCGGCAAAAAATGATGTCCTGACTCGTATTTCTACTTCGATGGCGAAACTTATGCCAGTGGCAGACCTGGCTTCGTCCGAAGATAATAATGACCTGATGGCAAAATAATCGCATGACAATTTTCAGCAAAATCATAGGTACCGGCAGCTATCTGCCGTCAAGAAAGGTCAGTAACCAGGAGTTGGCTGACCAGCTGGCCAAAAAGGGAATAGAAACTTCTGATGAATGGATTGTTTCCCGTAGCGGTATCTCTTTCCGTCATTACGCTGAAGACGGCGTGAAATCCAGTGATCTGGGCGTGAAGGCTGCGGAAAAGGCGCTGGAAGCGGCGAAGTTGTCGCCTAACGACATCGACCTGATTATTCTGGCGACCTCGACTCCCGATTTTATCGGCGGATTTCCCAGTACAGCCTGTGTGGTCCAGAATAAACTGGGGCTGACCAATGGTGCACCGGCGATGGATATACAAGCTGTCTGCAGCGGTTTTATGTACGGAATGTCTGTTGCTGACAGTATGATTAAATCCGGTACACATAAAAATGTACTGGTCATCGGTGCTGAAGTGTTTTCCCGGATTCTGAATTTTGACGACCGTACTACTTGCGTGTTGTTTGGTGATGGCGCAGGAGCTGTGGTGATGAGCGCCTCAGAGACGCCCGGTGTATTGGCGACCAAGCTGCATGCGGATGGCGGATATGCTGATATTTTATCTGTCCCTGGCACAGTGCAGGATGGTGCGATTGCCGGCAGTGCGTATTTGCAGATGGATGGTCAGGCTGTTTTTAAACTGGCAGTATCTGTTTTAGAAAAAGTGGCAAATGAAGCTCTGGCGCAGGCCGGGCTGGCGGCAGCCGATATCGACTGGATGATTCCGCATCAGGCCAATCTGCGCATCATGCACAGCACAGCAAAGAAAATGCATTTGCCTCTGGAAAAATTGGTGGTGACGGTGGATCAGCACGGCAATACTTCGGCAGCATCCATTCCTCTGGCGCTGGATCTGGCGGTGCGTGACGGCAGGGTCAGACCTGGCCACAAAGTATTATTAGAAGGTGTTGGTGGCGGCTTTACCTGGGGTGCCGCTATTGTTCAGATGTAGTAATCAACATAACCAAAGAGAGACATAGATCATATGACCCAATTTGCATTTGTATTTCCCGGACAGGGTTCACAAGCGATCGGTATGCTGAATGGCTTTGCTGACAATCCTGTAGTCCAGCAAACGATCGCTGAAGCATCTGACGCCTTGCAGTCTGATCTGGGAAAACTGATTTCCGAAGGCCCGAAAGAAGCGCTCGATTTAACGACCAATACACAGCCGGTAATGTTGACTGCTGCGGTTGCCTGCTACCGCGCCTGGATCGCTGCTGGCGGTGCTGTACCTAAATTAGTTGCGGGCCATAGCCTTGGCGAATATTCGGCATTAGTGGCAGCTGGGGTAATTGCATTTAAAGATGCAGTGCCTCTGGTACGTTTCCGTGCACAGGCGATGCAGGATGCGGTGCCTGTTGGTCAGGGTGGCATGGCGGCAATTCTTGGTCTGAGCGACGAGGATGTGATTGCCGTCTGTAATGAGGCGGCTCTGGGTGAAACTGTCGAAGCGGTTAATTTTAATGCACCGGCGCAGGTGGTGATTGCTGGTAGCAAGGCTGCTGTTGAGCGCGCCTGTGAAATTGCAAAGGCAAAAGGTGCCAAGCGCGCGCTGGCATTGCCAGTCTCAGCACCATTTCACTCATCGTTACTGAAACCGGCATCGGACAAGCTGCGTGAATATATGGCTGGAATCACCTTTTCAGCGCCAGCAATTCCTGTCATTAACAACGTTGATGTGGCGATCGTGACAGATCCCGCGCTGATTAAAGATGCTCTGGTTCGCCAGGCCGCCAGCCCTGTTCGTTGGGTGGAAACAATTCAGGCAATTCATGCAAGTGGTATCCGTAATGTCATAGAATGCGGTCCCGGTAAGGTGCTGGCTGGTCTGACCAAGCGTATTAATGCCGAACTGATTGGTGATGCAGTGTACGATCACGTAACACTGGAAAAAGTATTGGAATCTTTAAAATGACACAACAATTAGAAAATCAAGTTGCCCTGGTGACCGGTGCGTCGCGTGGCATTGGTAAGGCGATTGCTATTGCATTGGCGCGTGCCGGAGCGAAGGTGGTCGGCACCGCAACGACAGAGTCCGGCGCCGAGGCGATTTCTGCTTATCTTGCCGATGTTGCTCCTGGTGCGGGAAAGGGCGTTGCGTTCAATGTGAATGATGTTGAGCGCTGTACGTCGCTGGTTGATGAAATTCAAAAGGAATATGGCAGTCTGTCGATCCTCGTGAATAATGCCGGTATTACTCAGGATCAGTTAGCGATGCGCATGAAGGAAGAAGATTGGGATAATGTTATCACTACGAATCTGAATTCCGTGGCACGTTTGTCCCGTGCAGTATTGCGCGGCATGATGAAGGCAAAACATGGCCGCATCATTAATATCACCTCGGTAGTCGGCTCGTCCGGCAATCCCGGGCAAATGAATTACGCGGCAGCTAAGGCGGGTGTGGCAGGGATGAGCCGAGCACTGGCTCGCGAAATCGGCAGCCGTAACATTACTGTCAATTGTATTGCGCCGGGTTTTATCGATACCGATATGACAAAGGCTTTAACGGATGAACAAAAAGCAGCAATCCTGTCTCAGATTCCGATGGCTAAACTGGGACGCCCGGAAGATATTGCCGCCGCAACCGTCTTTTTGGCATCGCCAGATGCAGGTTATATCACCGGTACGACCATCCATGTGAATGGCGGGATGTATCTGGCATAATTTATTTGAAGATAGTTAAGGTTAATTTCTGCGAAAATAGCAGGAGTTATTGCTAAAAACCTCGGGCTTGCTTTTTTTGCGTACAAACCTGCTAAAATGCGCGCACTTTCTGTAAGCCCTTATTTTTGATTTTTTCACTGGAGATACACATGTCCGATATCGAACAACGCGTTAAGAAAATCGTCGCTGAACAACTGGGCGTCGCTGAAGCTGACATCAAAACTGAATCCTCTTTCGTTGATGATCTGGGTGCTGATTCCCTCGACACAGTTGAACTGGTAATGGCGCTCGAAGACGAATTCGAAATGGAAATCCCTGACGAGCAAGCTGAAAAAATCACTACTGTGCAACAAGCGATTGATTACGCTACTGCACACGTTAAGGCGTAATTCGGTTACCACGTTTTTAAATCCAGGAGAAGCGCTTGAGTCGTACGCTTAAACGTCGTGTCGTTGTAACCGGACTTGGATGTATCTCGCCTATTGGCAATTCGATTGCTACAGCGTGGGATGCTGCAAAAGCCGGCAAATCTGGTATCGCTACGATCACCAAATTTGATGCAACTCCCTTTTCCACGCATTTTGCTGGAGAAGTGAAGGACTTCAATGTCGAGGATTATGTTCCGGCAAAAGAAGCTCGTAACATGGATACTTTCATCCATTTCGGCATTGCCGCGGGGATGCAGGCGTTTCAGGACAGCGGAATCGTTGTTACCGAAGAGAATGCCGAGCGTATCGGTGTGATCGTCGGTTCTGGTATTGGTGGTTTGCCGCTGATCGAAACAACAAAAGAAACCTTAATGGAACGCGGCCCTCGCCGCATCAGTCCATTCTTTGTGCCGGCATCGATTATCAATATGATTTCAGGTAACTTGTCGATCAAATATGGCTTGAAAGGGCCAAATCTGGCGATAGTTACAGCGTGTACAACCGGTCTGCATTGCATAGGCCAGGCGGCACGTATGATTGAATATGGTGATGCTGACGCCATGATTGCTGGTGGTGCAGAGTCAACGATTTCTCCTTTGGGTCTGGGGGGCTTTGCGTCAGCCCGTGCTTTATCTTCCCGAAACGATGATCCGGCTACTGCTTCGCGTCCGTGGGACAAAGACCGTGATGGCTTTGTGCTTGGCGAGGGTGCCGGTGTCATGATGCTGGAAGAATATGAGCATGCAAAGGCGCGCGGTGCAAAAATTTATGCTGAGGTTGTTGGTTTCGGCATGAGTGGTGATGCTTATCACATTACCTCACCTAGTATGGACGGACCACGTCGCAGTATGGTTAACGCGATGAAAAATGCGGGTATCAATGCGGATCAGATTGATTATCTGAATGCACATGGAACATCAACTCCGTTAGGCGATAAAAACGAGACGGACGCGATTAAGGCGACTTTTGCAGATCACGCTTATAAATTGACGGTGAACTCCACTAAATCGATGACCGGGCACTTGCTCGGTGGTGCCGGTGGTATCGAGTCTGTATTTACAGTATTGGCACTGCATCATCAGGTGTCACCGCCAACAATTAATATTTTCAATCAGGATCCTGAGTGTGACCTCGACTACTGTGCAAATGTAGCAAGGGACATGAAAATTGATTATGCGATGAAGAATTCGTTTGGTTTTGGCGGCACAAACGGAACTCTGATTTTCGCAAAAATATAATTCATCAGCAAATTAAAAAAAGGCACTTTGTTTCTTTGAAATGAAGTGCCTTTTTTATTTATATGACGATATCTCTCAGAGTAACCATTAAACCATCGATATGGCTGAGATATTTGCTTGGCATGATGGTGATACTGGCAAACACAGGCTGGTATATATTTCTGTCAAACAGAGAATTATCGTTTGCCTACCTTTTATCTGCGCTGATCGGTTTTGCAGTGATGAGCAGTCTTTCGCTGATTATGGTGATCTCGAAAATACCGATTGTCGATCTGAATATATCAAAAACCGGCGAAATTAAACTTGGCATGATGGGACTCGGCGATACCTCTGCACGTGTTAAATTACACCGGAGTTGCATCATTTGGCAGCATGTGATGGCATTAAGTTTTGTTTTTGATAGTGGCAGAATTTACCGCATTCTCGTCTTGCCTGATTCTCTTGACCCATTAGCCTTTCATCGGTTGCGGGTGGCTCTGATATGGATAATCAGACATCAGACTAAGCGTAGTGCTGACAATAATAGCCGGGTGGGGAACTTTTAATCAGGGCTGATACTCTTATTGCCGGATATTTATGCTGGTTGCAGCAGTACAGATTAAACTAAAAATAAGATTAATTAAAAAACAGGATGACTGAGTGACGACAGAGCGCGAGATAGACCAGATATTGGTTGAACGCGTGCAGCGTGGAGATAAAAAGGCATTTGAGCTTCTGGTTTCCAAATATCAACGGAAACTAATGCGGCTCGTGTCTCGTCTCATCTATGACCAGGCTGAGGCTGAAGATGTGGTGCAGGAGGCATTTATAAAAGCTTATCGGGCTTTACCCAATTTCAGAGGCGATTCGGCCTTCTATACATGGCTTTACCGTATCGGTATCAACACTGCAAAAAATTACCTGGTTACGCAGGGGCGCAGGGCACCGACCTCAACCGATGCCGATGTCGATGAGGCTGAAACTTTTGTTGATGCTGACGGACTAAGAGATATCAATACGCCGGAATCATTGTTGGCAAGTAAACAGATTGCAGAAACGGTGAATGCTGCAATGTCTTCTTTGCCGGAAGAATTGAGAAATGCGATTACCTTAAGAGAGATCGAGGGATTGAGTTACGATGAAATTGCCGATGTCATGTTGTGCCCGATTGGCACTGTGCGTAGCAGAATATTCCGTGCACGCGAGGCAATTGCGGAACGGTTGAGGCCGATTTTGGGAACCAATCTGGATCAGCGTTGGTGATCTGATAGCAGAAAATGAATTGAACAGGCGTGACTTAAGTAGAACTATGATGACTGAAACCAGTAAAAACGAAAACATATCAGCATTGCTTGATGGCGAGATAGATAATACCGCTCTGGATGCAATATTTGCCGATCTGGATTCGACTGAAAGCAAAGATACATGGGAACTTTATCACCGGATAGGTGATGTCCTGCGCTCAGATGATCTTGCTACTCCGTTAAGCACCGATTTTAATCAGCGTTTTGCTGCACGTTTTGCCAGTGAACCTGTTATTCTGATGCCGAAAATGCACGTCAGGAATGAAGCGAAAGAATCGGATAAACCGCAGTATCTGCGTTCGTATATGTCCGTTGCAACCGCAGCTGTCGCCGCTTTGTTTGCCTTCGTATTTTTGCCGCAGTGGCTGCAGTTAAATCAGACGCAGATGCAGACAGTGCAAATGTCTGGGGCGGCCGCGCCGGTATCAGCAAATAAACTGCAACTGGCATCAGCATCAGTCACTGCCGATCTGCCAGCACAGGCGCAAAATGGTGCGAAAAACGGACCGTCGGCGGATCTCCCGAAATCAGTGAACGAACCCCAAGGGACGCAGATAGAAATGTTGCGTGACCCGAGAATTGATAGTTATCTGATTGCACATCAGAAGTTTTCTCCGGCGATCAGTGCGGGCACACAGTACGTAACACGGGCAAACGCAGTTTCCAGCCCAGCGGAGAAGTAAGGATTATGTTGTTTTATCGTTTCCGAAGTGCAGTTTTACTATTAAGTCTGTGTGTCATTGGCCGTTCGGGTTATGCGGCATCGCCGTCGCTGACAGAGGATCAGAAGGCTGCACAGGAAGTATTAAAGAAAATTCAAGCCTCAGCTCAGAATCTGAATTATTCAGGTACATTTGTCTACCAGCAAGCGAGTCAGATCAGAACCTCCAAGATCACACATTATGTGGATCAGCAGGGGGAGCTGGAAAAGCTGGAAATCCTGGATGGCAAGCCGCGGGAATATATCCGTAAAGGTGACGAGGTATCCTGTTATCTGCCAGACAGCAAAATAATTCAGATTGAAAAAAACGTCACACAAGAGGTTTTCCCTGCCTTGCTGACTCAGAATGCATACTCATTACCTGAGAACTACTCCATAAAAAAGGCTGATCTGAACCGCGTTGCAGGACTGGTATGTCAGACTTATTTATTGCAGCCGAAAGATGCTTATCGTTACGGATATCGTCTTTGTGCCGAAAAGCAGACCGGATTATTGTTGCGTGCTCAGACTGTGAACTCCAAAAATGAAGTGATTGAGCAGATTGCTTTTACAGAGTTGAAGCTGAACGACATTGATAAAAATAAATTAAAGCCCAGTTTTCAAAATATCTCACGCTGGCATATTGAAAACTTAACGGTGCAATCCAATATCGATTCCGGCTGGAGCGTCAGATCACTACCGGCAGGATTCCGGAAAATCAAAGAAATGAAGCGGGTGATACCTGCCCCTCCTGCGTCGGCGGGGGGGAAGTCAGGCGTCTCGCATCAGGTCATACAAATGATATTTTCTGATGGCCTGGCAGCGATTTCCGTATTTATCGAGCCTGATAGTGAGAACCGTACTGAAGGTAGTTTACAGCAGGGTGCAATGACGATCATGGGAAAGCGGCAGGGAGCGTACTGGCTGACTGTCGTTGGTGAAGTTCCTGTGGCAGCGATTCAAAAAGTGATGAATTCGATTGAGTTTAAGTCTAAGTAAAAATCTAAGTGATAACCTGAGTGATAACTTAAGTAAGTGAGTGACCCATGAAAACGAAAAAACTTTTTCCCTTAGAAAAAATGATTACCACGATAGCGCTCAGTGCCTGCGTGGGTTTTGTGGCGCCAGCAGCGGTGAATGCTTTGCCTGTCGCACAGGCAGCTCCTGCAGTCACAGGTTTACCTGATTTCACTGAATTAGTCGAAAAGACCGGACCTGCAGTCGTCAATATCCGTACAACCGAAAAGCTGCAACAGGCTCAGGGCATGAATGGAATTGAGGATGAGCAGATGCAGGAATTCTTCCGCCGCTTCTTTGGTATGCCAATTCCAAAACAGGCACCGGTACCACGAGGACGTAAACACGCTCCTCAGCAGGAGGAGGAAGTTCCTCGCGGCGTTGGCTCCGGCTTTATCATTTCTCAGGACGGTTACATACTGACGAATGCGCATGTGATTGACGGTGCTACCGATGTCTACGTTAAATTGACAGATAAGCGTGAATTCAAGGCAAAAGTCATTGGCAGCGATAAGCGTACCGACGTCGCCGTATTGAAAATTGAAGGAACGAAGTTGCCGAAACTGACGATCGGTGATTCGGACAAAATCAAAGCGGGTGAATGGGTCATTGCCATCGGTTCTCCTTTTGACCTGGACAATACAGTAACTGCTGGCATTATTTCGGCAAAGGCTAGGGACACTGGCGATTACCTACCATTAATCCAGACCGACGTTGCAGTGAATCCCGGTAACTCAGGTGGTCCGCTGATTAATATGCGCGGCGAGGTTGTTGGTATCAATTCACAGATTTACAGCCGTTCCGGCGGTTACATGGGGATCTCGTTTGCGATTCCGATTGATGAGGCAATGCGCGTCGCTGATCAGTTGAAAGGCAGTGGCAAAGTCACCCGTGGCCGCATCGGTGTGCAGATAGGTGAAGTTTCTAAAGATGTGGCCGATTCCATCGGCTTGCAGAAAGCACAGGGTGCTCTTGTGGTCAGAATCGAATCTGGGACACCCGCTGAAAAAGCAGGATTGCAGGACGGCGATGTGATTTTGAAATTCAATGGACAATCGATAGAAAAATCCACTGATCTGCCACGTATTGTAGGCTCGACGAAACCAGGTTCGAAAGCGACAATGACAGTCTGGAGAAAAGGCGCAATTCGGGAAATGACAATCACTGTTGCTGAAATGGAGCAGGATAAAGTTGCTCAGAAAGCTGATAAAAAAGCGAAGAAAGAGCAAATCAATTTCCTTGGACTCGCCGTTGGTGATTTGAGTGATGCTCAGAAAAAAGAATTGCCTGCGGGTGGCGTTGTGATCGAAGCGGCGGAGGGCGCTGCGGCCGCGGCTGGTCTGATGCAGGGAGATATTATTCTGACGTTGAACAATGTTGACGTGAAAGATGCAAAACAATTCGCCAGCATGGTGGCAAAACTGGACAATAAAAAAACCGCTGTTGTTCTGGTTCGTCGTGAAAATATCTCGCAGTTCATCCCTATTAAGCCACAAGTGAAGTAATCCAGCCGCTTAAAACCGGTCAGTCAAAAAAAGCTGCTCTCTTAAACGAGCAGCTTTTTTTATAAAAATAGACCGTGTTTTTATGGTTTGCACGGTACTGGACTTATAATGCGCTACCTTATTTATGTCCTGAATTTATGATCGCTTTCACATTGTATTCACGGAGTTACTGCCATCTTTGTGATGACATGCTGGAGCAATTGCAGGCATACCCTGCGGCATCCCCGTTTACTGTTGAAGTCATTGATGTGGATGCCGATGCGGAATTGCTTGCGTTGTATGATGAGTTGGTGCCGGTATTGATTGGTAAAAAAGATGGTCATCCGGCACAAGAGATTTGTCATTACTTTTTAGACCGGAATGCTTTAGGGGCATTTTTTCAGGCTTGATATGCAAGAAAGTTTAGATTTGTTTGTGTATGACGGTGAGTTGATATGCGGAGTCGATGAAGCAGGGCGAGGGCCGTTGGCTGGTCCCGTTACGGCGGCTGCAGTGATTCTCGATCCCGATCATCCGATTGAAGGTTTACGTGACTCGAAAAAGCTCAGCGAGACAAGGCGGGATGCGCTCGCTGAAGAAATCAAAAAATATGCGCTGGCGTGGTCAGTCGCCGAATGCTCGGTGCAGGAAATTGATGATTTAAATATTTTGCAGGCAACCATGCTTGCCATGCGCCGTGCGGTTGAAGGTCTGGCCATCACGCCGACACTTGCGCTCATTGACGGTAACCGTTGCCCCGTAATGTCAGTCAGATCCGAGGCGATCGTGAAGGGCGACGATAAGGTGGCTGCAATTTCTGCGGCCTCGATACTTGCAAAGACGGCGCGCGATCATGTTCTGTACCAATTGCATCTGGCTTACCCACAGTATGCGCTGGATCAGCATAAAGGTTACCCGACCGCATTACATCTTGAACGATTACGAGAACATGGTGTCGCACCGATTCACCGTAAATCCTATGCGCCTGTGAAGGCTTTATTGAAATGAAACAAATTACTTCGCGCGAAAATTCTCTGTATAAAGAATTGAAATTATTAGCGACCAGTTCTCAGGTCAGACGCAAAGCCGGGCGCACTTTGCTCGACGGCGTACATCTGTGTGAAGCCTACAAACAGCATCTTGGCGCGCCTGAGTTGTGTATCGTTTCTGAGGCAGCATTAGGCGACCCCGAAGTGTATCAATTACTTGAAGCGTGCGAGTCAGAGCATATTCAGTGCATCAGTTTGCCGGCTAATCTATATCAGGCGATCAGTCAGGTTGAACATGGGGTCGGGATCATGTTCATTATTAGTACGCCAAGCCCAGTGTTGCCAGCGCTCATTCAGGAGAATTCAGTTGCGCTTGATGGTTTGCAAGACCCGGGAAATATGGGGTCGATTTTACGGAGTGCCGCTGCTGCCGGAATTAAAAATATTTTTTGTAGTTCCGGCACTGTATTTGCATGGTCGCCGAAAGTGATGCGTGCAGGTATGGGGGCACATTTTTTATTAAATATTTTTGAAAATGTCGATCTCAATGCAGTTTTGAGAAATACTGCTATTCCTGTTCTTGGCACGAGTTCGCATACAGAAACCACGATTTATCAGGCAGACCTTGCGCAACCGCTGATCTGGTTGTTCGGACATGAGGGGCAGGGTGTTTCCGATAGCCTGATGGCTCTGGCAGACATGACTGTCACCATTCCACAGCAAGCCGCCATCGAGTCATTAAACGTTGCCGCGAGTGCTGCTGTCTGTTTTTTTGAGCAGGTACGCCAACAATCTTTCCGCTGATATAAATGTCCCGGCTGACAGTCGGGACATTGCAGACATACGACCGGGGCGATCCCACGAGTCATTAATACAATTTATTATCCCCTTTAATTTCCTGCAAAATAGTCGTCGAGATTTCTTCAATAGACTTGGTTGTTGAAGAAAGCCAGCGTATGCCTTCGCGTTTCATCATCGCTTCAGCTTCGTTGACTTCGTAGCGGCAATTTTCCAGCGACGCATATTTACTTCCTGGCCTGCGCTCATTCCGAATTTCAGACAGTCGTTCAGGAGAGATACTGAGTCCGAATAATTTATGACGGAATTCCGGAAGCGCACCAGGCATTTTCCCTCGTTCAAAGTCATCGGGTATCAGAGGGTAATTTGCAGCCTTGATACCGTACTGCATCGCCAGATATAAACTGGTCGGCGTCTTACCCGAACGTGACACACCGACCAGTATCACATCGGCAGCGGCCAGGTTTTTGTGTGATTGACCATCGTCGTGGGTGAGTGAAAAATTAATCGCTTCTATGCGATTCTTGTATTCTTCCGAGTCTGTAATGTTATGGCTGCGGCCTATCGTATGCGTGGATTTCACCCCTAATTCCTGCTCCAGAGGGGAAACAAAGGTTTGAATTAAATCCATATGTAAACCTTTGGATTTAAATATGATGTTGGCAAGTTCCTTTTTGACCAGCGTGGAAAATACGATAGGCCGATTGCCATCCAGTGTGTATGCATCATTGATCCGGCGTACTGCATCATGCGCTTTATCGATACTGTCAACGAATGGCAGGCGGATCTGACGAAATTTGAGGTCAAACTGGGTTAAAACAGAATGCCCGAATGCTTCGGCGGTAATTCCTGTTCCGTCGGAAATGAAGTAAACGGTGCGGTTTGCCGGTGGTAAATTCGGGTTGGAGAAATCAGGCATAGGGGGGATCTTGGTAGTTTTAGTAAAATTTGGACATAAGGATCGAACAAAAAAGTAGGCAATTTATTTCGCCATACCGCTCAATTTTGCGAGACACAATGTAAAATGCGTTAACAGGATATGAAAAGCCGCTAGCCCCAAGAATAACAAAAATCTGCCCAGCGACGAAGCAGTACTTAGCAAGGATTTCTTACCATCAAAAGAGGTTGTTATGTCCAACGCAGCAAATACCGAGGCAACTTACGTTGCTTCGTTTGAGCATTTACGAATGACGGATGTCGAATCCGTCGGCGGAAAAAATGCATCTTTAGGCGAAATGATCAGCCAGCTGGCTTCTGCAGGTGTCCGGGTTCCGGGTGGTTTTGCGACGACAGCGCAAGCGTTTCGTGATTTTTTATCTTATTCAATCGATGGCGGACGCTCGCTCGGAGAACGTATCGCTGACCGTCTTGAACATCTCGATATTGATGATGTGAAAGAACTGGCAAAAGCGGGTGCAGAGATTCGTCAATGGATTACGGAAACGCCTTTTCAGCCACGTTTGCAAAAAGAGATAGAAGAATTTTACAACCGTCTGGTTGCTGATTCGACTGCAGAAATGTCTTTCGCTGTGCGTTCTTCTGCGACAGCGGAAGATTTGCCGGATGCTTCTTTCGCCGGTCAGCAAGAGACTTTCCTGAATGTGGTCGGTATCGATAATGTGCTGGAAGCGATGAAACATGTATTTGCCTCCTTGTACAATGACCGCGCGATTTCCTACCGTGTCCATAAAGGTTTCACACATGCAGAGGTTGCGCTGTCGGCAGGTGTGCAGCGCATGGTTCGTTCCGATCTTGGTGCTTCTGGCGTGATGTTTACGATCGATACCGAATCTGGTTTTGAAGATGTGGTATTCATCACCTCTAGCTATGGCTTGGGTGAGACCGTGGTGCAGGGGGCCGTGAATCCGGATGAATTCTATGTGCACAAACCAATGTTGGAGCAAGGTAAGTTGCCGGTGATCCGCCGCAATATCGGTTCCAAGCTGATCAAAATGGAGTTCACCGGCGAAGCCAAAGCAGGTCGCTCGGTCAAGACTGTGGATGTTCCTGTCGAAATGCGTAATCGTTATTCATTGAACGATACCGAAGTCGTTGAACTGGCGAAGTATGCGGTGATTATCGAGAAACATTACGGCCGTCCTATGGATATCGAATGGGGCAAAGATGGTCGTGACGGTAAGTTGTATATCCTGCAGGCACGCCCTGAGACAGTCAAATCGCAGCAAAACGCGAGCGATGCGCAGCAGCGTTTCAAACTCAAAGGCACAGGTACTGTACTGACGTCCGGTCGTGCGATTGGTCAGAAAATCGGCGCGGGTCGTGTGCGCGTGATTCATGATCCTTCTGAAATGGAACGCGTACAGCCGGGCGATGTTCTGGTTGCGGATATGACTGATCCTAACTGGGAACCGGTCATGAAACGCGCTTCTGCAATTGTGACGAATCGTGGTGGTCGTACATGCCATGCGGCGATTATTGCTCGCGAACTGGGCGTACCAGCGGTGGTTGGTTGCGGTCACGCGACCGATGTACTGAAAGACGGTACATTAGTCACGGTATCCTGCGCAGAAGGTGACGAAGGTAAGATCTATGACGGCTTACTGGAAACTGAAGTAACGGAAGAATTGCGTGGCGATCTGCCTAAACTGCCGTTGAAAATCATGCTCAATGTCGGTAACCCGCAGCTGGCGTTTGATTTCCAGTCGGTGCCGAATGATGGTGTTGGTCTGGCTCGTCTGGAATTCATCATTAACAATAATATCGGTGTCCATCCGAAAGCGATTCTGGAATATCCGAATATTGACGCTGATTTGAAAAAAGCCGTTGAATCTGTGGCGCGCGGTCACGCATCGCCAAGAGCGTTTTATGTCGATAAACTGGCAGAAGGTGTTGCAACCATTGCGGCCGCATTCTGGCCGAAAAAAGTCATCGTTCGCTTGTCCGACTTCAAATCCAATGAGTACAAAAAGCTGATTGGTGGCTCTCGCTACGAACCTGATGAAGAAAATCCAATGTTAGGTTTCCGCGGTGCTGCGCGTTATCTGGCTTCCGACTTCCATGAATCATTCGAGATGGAATGTCAGGCAATGAAGCGTGTGCGCAATGATATGGGGCTGACTAATGTCGAAATCATGGTGCCATTTGTACGGACGCTGGGGCAGGCAGAGAAAGTCGTGAATCTGCTTGCGAAAAACGGACTGAAACGTGGTGAAAATGGCTTACGTCTGATCATGATGTGTGAAGTCCCTTCCAATGCGATTCTGGCAGAAGAATTCCTTGAATTCTTTGACGGCTTCTCTGTCGGTTCGAATGATCTGACTCAACTCACACTGGGTCTGGATCGCGATTCCGGTCTTGAGTTACTGGCAGCGGATTTCGATGAACGCGATCTTGCTGTCCGTGCTTTGCTGTCGAAAGCGATTGCAGCCTGCCGTAAGCTGAATAAGTATGTGGGTATTTGTGGTCAGGGACCATCCGATCATCCGGATTTCGCTGAATGGCTCATGAAAGAAGGCATAGAGTCGATTTCTCTGAATCCGGATTCCGTCGTTGATACCTGGCAAAAACTGGCAGCGGTGACCAAGTAAATTTTTCTGATTTTCGTTGCTGAAACGCGAGATGAACAGTGATGTTCTCTCGCGTTTTTTTGTGTTGCCCTTTGTTTGTCTTTGACTGAGCCCTGATGCATCACAGGCTGGATAAATACAATGAATCAACTTCGCACTGATCTTTAAAAAAGCCCTTGCCATCGTCTGCCTGCAAGGGCTTTTTTTTATGGGTAAATTATCATGTATATTACCGATGTTTCTTTTATTGTATTAAATCACAATGCAATGCCTTAACAGAACAGCAATCACTTTCGAATAAAAAAAGGAGATAAGAAAAAATGAATCCATGGATGATGTGGGCCGTCATTGCCGGACTGGTCGTCATACTTGAATTATTTACCGGCACTTTTTATCTGCTGATGATTTCTGTCGGGCTGGCAGCAGGTGCAATTGCTGCTGTTTTCACACTGTCAACGTCATCGCAGATGATAATCGCTGCGCTGGTAGGCAGCCTGGCGACACTGGCATTACACAACAGCAAATACGGCTGGAAAGGAAACAAGAATGCTGCGTACGATCCGAACGTGAATATGGATATTGGCCAGACATTGCAGGTGCAGGACTGGCAGGAGCAGGGAAATGGCAAGTACACAGCGCGCGCGATGTATCGTGGTGCAATGTGGGATGTGGAGTTGCAGCACTCTGCTGGTTATCCTGGGATGTATGTGATTGACGAAGTGCAGGGCAGTCGTCTGATAGTGAAGCCTGCGTAAGCAGTGCAGAAATTACAGACTTTTTTAGTGAATTTTTAATAAAAACAAGGTGGCTCTATGGAAATAGGTAGCGTAGCTCTGGTGCTGTTGGTGCTGGCGATTGTGTTTGTGATCAAAACAATTAATGTTGTGCCCCAGCAGCACGCATGGGTGGTCGAACGTTTGGGTAAATATCACACTACGCTGGGGCCGGGGCTGAATATCGTCGTGCCTTTCATTGATCGCATTGCGTATAAACACGTACTCAAAGAAATCCCGCTGGATGTGCCACCGCAAGTGTGTATCACCAAAGACAATACGCAGCTCCAGGTGGATGGTATTCTGTATTTTCAGATTACCGATGCGATGCGTGCTTCGTACGGCTCCTCCAATTACATCGCTGCGATTACCCAGTTAGCGCAAACGACCTTGCGTTCGGTGATCGGTAAGATGGAGCTCGATAAAACCTTTGAAGAGCGTGATCACATCAATACCACGATCGTCAGCGCCATTGATGAGTCTGCGGCTAACTGGGGCGTGAAAGTCTTACGTTATGAAATCAAAGATCTGACGCCGCCGAAAGAAATTCTGCATGCGATGCAGGCACAAATTACGGCTGAACGTGAAAAGCGCGCACTGATTGCAGCATCTGAAGGCCGCAAGCAAGAGCAGATCAATATCGCAACGGGTGAGCGTGAAGCGTCGATCGCGAAATCGGAAGGTGAGATGCAGGCATCGATTAACCGTGCTCAAGGTCAGGCGGCGGCGATTCTGGCGATTGCAGAAGCGAGTGCCGAAGCGATCCGTAAAACGGCTGCAGCGATACAGGAACCCGGTGGTGCCGATGCTGTAAATCTGAAAGTGGCAGAACAATATGTCGGCGCATTCGGTAATCTGGCGAAGACGAATAATTCGATTATCGTGCCAGCGAATCTGGGTGATATGAGTGGATTAATCGCGACAGCGATGCAAGTCGTGAAATCACAAAAAACAGCGGCAGTCGATGCGCCGCGTCGTCCGGTATAAGATCAGCTATCAGCAGTAGTGATTCAGTACGGCGGTACTGCTCAATGACAAGCGCCGCGTTTGCATCCTGAATTAAAAAGGACTGTCCTCAGCATAGACAGTCCTTTTTTTATGACAGAGTCGTTTCAGCGGCCACCCATGCGGGTTTCTCCAAACAGATTTTTGTATTCTCGTGGTTGTGAACGCCAGTATTGCGGTGGCACATCGACGCTTGCCCCCAGCTTTGCCGCTGCGTGCCACGGCCAGTGCGGGTCATACAGGATGCCACGGGCAATACCGATCATGTCAGCTTGTCCTTGTTTCAGAATATCTTCCGCGTGTTCAGATTCCGTAATCAGGCCGACCGCGATCACCGGCATCGAAGTCACTTTTTTGATCGCCTCTGCAAAATGCACCTGATAACCGGGTTCCAGCGGAATCTGTTGTAAAGGCGAGAGACCGCCACTGGATACATGTATGAATGCGCAGCCACGTTGCTCTAATTCTTTGGCAAAGACGCTGCTTTGCGCGACATCCCAGCCGCCGTCAACCCAGTCGCTGGCCGAAATCCGTATGCCCAGTGTGTAGTCATCCGGCAGCGCTGCTTTGACCGCATCAAAAATCTCTAATGGGAAACGCAAACGGTTTTCGAGGCTGCCGCCATATTGGTCTGTACGTTGATTCGATAACGGCGATAAAAACTGATGCATCAGATAACCGTGCGCGGCATGTAATTCGATCGCATCAATGCCCAGGCGGTGTGCCCGTTTGGCCGCATCAACAAATGCCTGTTTGACGCGTTCTAATCCAGCCGCATCCAGCGCCAGCGGTGCTGCTTCTTTGGTGTTGTGCGGAATCGCCGACGCTGAAACGGTTTGCCAGCCACCATCCGCTTCGGCAATTAACTGGCCGCCATCCCAAGGGCGTTGGCTGGATGCTTTTCTGCCGGCATGCGCCAGTTGTACAGCGATAGGCATCGCCGAATATTGACGTACAGACTGTAAAACTTTGCCTAGCGCGGCTTCTGTTGCATCTGACCACAGACCGACATCGTAGGGCGAAATGCGTCCCGCAGGTTCAACTGCGGTTGCTTCGATAATCAGCATGCCTGCGCCGGAAGTGGCAAGGCTGCCAAGATGCATCAGATGCCAGTCACTCACCATGCCATCAACAGCGGAATACTGGCACATAGGCGCAATGATGATGCGGTTTTTAAGAGTGAGGTTGCCGAGTTTGAACGGAGAAAAGAGGATGCTCATTTTTTAGATCCCAGGCAAAAAAAGAAAACAAGTGGATGTGTAAAAAGGAATTCAAGGCCAAGACAACGGTAGCCCGAACTGTAAATCATCAGTAGCCATTATGCCGAAAGATCAATGAAACTGCTGGCAGCAGCTTTTTTGTGGTCGGTATGCCGCCGAAAATTATTTGTGCTGAGCAATGAAAAAGCGTCAGAAGTAGCTTATAACGTTTAAAAATACTCCAGGGGAGTATTTTTATAGCACCTTATTTATCAAGGCGGTTATGGGGTAAAAAGCCATATACTCCCCAAAAAATGTGTTTTCTATAAAAAATATCGGCGCTATCGCTAACGATGCTCTCGTTCAGATTTTTGCAATGGGGCGAAAAAAGCCCTCTTGTGAAACAAATGGCGCAACCTGATATAGTAGTCCTAATCAGAACGAATGTTCCGTTGCAACGGGTTACTACGTGCGATGAAAAATCAGATCTGATCAAGATTAATCTCTTATCGAAAGCCAGTAATGTCCGATTTAATTCAAAAACTGAAATGGCGCTATGCGACCAAAAAAATGAACCCAGCCAAAGCGGTACCACAAGAAAAAGTGGACCGTATTCTTGAAGCGATCCGCCTGACCGCAACTTCCAGTGGTTTGCAGCCTTACGAAGTGCTGGTGGTGACGAATGCTGAAATCCGCGAAAAAATCAAAGCCATCGGCTGGAATCAGGCACAAATCACAGAAGGCTCACACTTGCTGGTGTTTGCCGCATGGGATAACTACACAGTCGAGCGCATCAACATGATGTTTGATCTGACCAATGATGAGCGCGGATTCAAAAACGAAGGATGGGAAAACTATCGCAACATGCTGCTGTCCACTTACCCTGCGCGTGATGCAGAAACGAACTTCCAGCATGCTGCACGTCAGGCTTATATTGGCCTGGGTACTGCACTGGTTGCAGCCGCCGAAGAACAAGTTGATTGCACACCGATGGAAGGTTTTGATCCAGCCGCGCTGGATGAGATTCTCGGTCTGCGTGCTAAAGGCCTGCGCAGCGTCGTGATCCTGCCATTGGGCTATCGCGAAGAAGACAAAGACTGGTTAGTCAATCTGAAAAAAGTCCGTCGTCCGATTGCGAAATTTGTCACTGAAGTCAAATAATACTGTTTGACGGATCGTCTGCATAACTGCGAAAAGCATGCGGATGAAATAAAAAAAGCTGCGATTTTCATCGTAGCTTTTTTTGTCTATTGTAAAAACTGATGTCGATTGCGACTACTTGGCGTCGCAGTATGGGTGATGCGCTGATATCAGATCGAGCTTTCTGCACTCCATCAAAGCCGTATACTTACCATTCCGGGAAATAAACCCGACACTTGACTTCTCCCTGGTCATGCCCATTTGCTGTGACAGGCAATTCGCATGCAATCACGTTCTGTGAGTGTGGTCTGACTCGTATTGGTCGCCAGAGATGACAATGAATGAAATGGAGCGTGGAGATGGGGTGGTTGTTATTTATTACGATGGCAGTGATTCTGGGCGTATTCGTTGCGCCGCGCGCCCGGCTGCGCTATGTATTGTCGCGGGCGTTTCCTTTGAATTATTCAAAAATTCTGCGTAAAAATTTGCCTGCATACAAGCACATGCCGACCGATTTGCAGATGCAGTTGAAGCGCCGGATTCGTCAGTTTTTATATCAGAAGACCTTTGTCGGCTGCGATGGTCTCGATATTACCGATGAGATCAGAGTGACGATTGCTGGTAAAGCCTGTTTGCTTTTGTTAAATCGTGCATCGGAAGTGTATCCGCAATTAACGCATGTGCTGGTGTATCCGTCGGCATTTGTCCCACCGCGCAAAGAGATGCATGCAGACGGGGTCGTCACGCATACGAATCAGGGGCTCAGCGGCGAATCATGGAGTGATGGTCGCGTGATTCTGGCCTGGGATCAGGCTGCGCATAATGCCGCGACGGAAGCGCGCGGGCAAGACGTAGTGTTGCACGAATTTGCACACCAGCTCGATAGCGAAACCGGCAGTACGAATGGTGCGCCGGCATTGCCCACGGCAGCGGCATATCAGGCCTGGTCGCAAGTAATGACAGCCGAGTTCAATCGCTTACAACAAGCGTTATCGGTGCATCACCACGTTCATGATCAACACTGGCAACCGTATCCCGAGGTGATTGATCCTTACGGTGCGACGAACCCGGCAGAGTTTTTTGCCGTTACCACTGAAGCCTTTTTTAAGAAAAGTGCGGCACTGGCTGCGCATCATCCTGCTTTGTTTGCGCAATTGAAAAGCTATTACTGCGTTGATCCGCGCGAGTGGGTTTGATGGCTATGCAGGTCTGGTCGCAGCATATAAAAAGGGACGTGCTGTACGTCCCTTTTTATTTATGACTTCAATCATGTTTTAAAGTCACGGAGAAATTCACTTTCAACAAACTTAAACGGCGGCTTCGAGTAACTCCTGCTGCTCCAGCCAGTCCGCTTCGATCTGGGATAATTCTTTCACCAGATACGCCTGATCCAGCAGCAAGGTTTTCAGCTTTTCCTTGTTCGCATCGCTGTAAATATCGCTGTCTTCGAGCTGCGCATCGATGTCTTTCTTTTTACTGTTGAGCTTGCTCATTTCGTCTTCCAGGCGTTTGATCCTGGCTTCGATAGGCTTACGCAGACTGGCCAGGCGCTGACGTTCCTCAGCATCACGGCGGCGCTGTTCCTTATCATCGACCTTCGCAACCGGTATCGATTTGGTGAGTGGCAGACTGGTTTCTTTCTTTTCTTTTTGCGGTAATGCCGCTGATGTTGCAGCGTTTTCCAGTTTGTTTTTAAACAGCCAGTCTTTATAGTCGTCCAGATCGCCATCGAATGGCTGCAGTTTGCCATCGGCGACGATGATGAATTCGTCAGTCGTTGCGCGCAGCAAATGCCGGTCATGTGACACCACGACCAGCGTACCTTCAAACTGCGCCAGCGCTTCGGTCAGCGCTTCGCGGGTTTCCAGATCCAGATGGTTGGTCGGTTCATCGAGCAGCAGCAGGTTAGGGCGTTGCCAGACGATCATGGCCAGTGCCAGCCGGGCTTTTTCTCCGCCGGAAAATGGTTTGATCGGGCTGGTGACCATGGTGCCGGGGAAGTTGAAACCACCGAGGAAATTACGCAATTCCTGTTCGCGCACGTCCGGTGCAATATGCGCCAGATGCCATAACGGCGATTCGTCGTGGCGCAGCATTTCAACCTGGTGCTGGGCGAAATAGCCGATCGATAAACCTTTGCCTGTTTGCATCGTACCGCGCAATGGTGGAATATCACCAACGATGGTTTTGATCAGCGTCGATTTACCAGCACCATTCACCCCGAGCAGTCCGATGCGCTGACCGATTTGCAGAGAAAATTTCACGCCGCTGACGATGCACTTTTCTGTGAAACTATGATCTGTGGCGGATTCGATGCGATAACCGCAATCGACATCTTCCATCACCAGCATAGGATTCGGCGCGCTGAGTGGTTCGCGGAATTCAAATGAAAATTCGGCAGCCGCACGTAAAGGCGCAATCTCTTCCATTTTTGCCAGCGCTTTAATCCGGCTTTGCGCCTGTTTGGCCTTGGAGGCTTTGGCGGCAAAACGGCTGATGAACGATTCCAGATGAGCGCGCTTGCGGTTTTGTTTTTCTATCGCGCTGGCAGCCAGTATCATTTGCGCCGCACGCTGACGTTCGAACGCCGAATAGTTACCGGAATAGCGTTTCAGTTTGCGATCATCGATATGCACGATCACATTGACGACACCATCCAGAAAATCGCGATCATGTGAAATGATGATCAGCGTGCCGGGATAGCGCTTCAGCCAGTCTTCAAGCCAGATGATGGCATCGAGATCCAGGTGGTTGGTCGGTTCATCGAGCAGCAGTAAATCGGATTTGCACATCAGTGCCTGCGCCAGATTGAGACGCATACGCCAGCCACCGGAAAAACTGGCGACGGATTCTTCGAGTTGCTCAGGTTTGAAACCGAGGCCGATCAGTAATTGCTCGGCACGTGAGCGCACGGTGTAGGCATCCGCATCTGCCAGCGCACCATATAAATTGCCGATGGCAATGCCATTATCGTGGCTCTCTGGCTGGGCTTCGAGTGCGGCTAATTCGGCTTCAAGTTTGCGCAGTGTGACATCGCCATCAATCGCGTAATCAATTGCACTGCGTTCGAGTGGCGGGGTTTCCTGCGCGACGTGGGCGAGTTGCCATTTGGCGGGAAATTCTATGCTGCCCTGATCCGGATGCAGCTCGCCGCGTAACATCGCAAACAAACTGGATTTGCCTGCGCCATTGGAACCGATCAGGCCGATTTTGTCGCCGGGATTAAGCGTGACATCGACGCTATCGAATAAAGGCTTGGTGCCACGGGCGAGAACGACTTGCTGCAAACGTATCATATAAACTTAAAATAAGGGGAGTATGTTGCTTTTTGCTGTGATTGTCATCGTAAATAAAGGGTTTTTAAATATACTCCGGGGGAGTATATTTAAGGCGAAAAGCAGGTAAAAAATACTTTATCCGCTTTTCACCCTCGTTATGACTCAGATGCGGTATTGGTGCGATGTCATTGTAATTGCTGCCGCCTGTACCAGTATCAGGCGGCAAATGACGCCAGATCGCGCGCTTCGACCAGAAACACCATGTCGTCGCCAGCACTGGTCGATAACCAGGTCATATTCATACCGGCAAAAGCAGCTTCGGCAAACGCACGTTCATTGCCGATTTCCACCATCAGCAAACCATTTTTCGTCAGGCGTTGCGCGGCGCCGGCGACAATTTTGCGCACCAGATCCATGCCGTCATCGCCACCAGCCAGTGCGATTTGCGGCTCATGCAGGTATTCTTTCGGCAACTGACGCATAGAGCCGGAATTCACATACGGTGGATTCGTGATGATCAGATCATATTTTTTATCCGGCACATTGGTATACAGATCGGACTCTATCAGCGAGATGCGGTCCTGCAATTCATATTTGCTGACATTGCGTTCAGCGACGGCCAGCGCATCGGCAGAAATATCCACTGCATCGACATGCGCATTCTGGAACATGTCTGCCAGCATAATCGACAGGCAACCTGAACCGGTGCAGAGTTCAAGTATGTTGCTGATATTGTCGGGATCGCTGACCCATGGCGAAAAGTGATCCGGGATTAATTCAGCGATGAAAGAACGCGGCACAATCACACGCTCATCGACGTAGAAATTATACGTGCCCAGCCATGCTTCATTGGTCAGATAGGAGGCGGGTACGCGGTCAGTCGCACGACGCTCAATCACACGCAGAGCCGCATCGATTTCAGAGGTCAGTAAATTAGCATCTAAAAACGGTTCAATTTTATCCAGTGGCAAGTGCAGCGTATGCAGCAACAGATAGGCGGCTTCGTCCAGCGCATTGGCACTACCGTGACCAAAAAACAGTTGTTCTTTGGTGAAGCGGCTGACTGCATAACGCAATAAATCGCGCAGGGTTTTAAAAGTTGTGGCGGGTGTCGTCATAGGATTCTTTCTTATCGCCGCGTCGCCGGAATGCTGTCTTGAGAAGGGCGGATTCTGGCGGTTTGCGGCGTTTATGGTGCGATTTTCTGCCGGTTTTACTGAGGCTTATTCAGCAGATTTTCTAAAGTACGGCGGTAAATATTTTTCAACGGGTCGATGTAGCGTAATTCTACGTGCTCATCGATTTTATGAATGCTGGCATTCGGCGGCCCGAACTCTACCACTTGCGGGCAAATTTTGGCAATGAAACGGCCATCGGAAGTGCCGCCGGTCGTCGATAATTCAGTTTCTACGCCCATTTCGGCACGAATCGCATCCGCCAGTGCATCGCTCAGACTGCCTTTCGGTGTCAGGAAGGGATGGCCGCCGATAGTCCATTTCAGATCGTAGTTGAGACCATGTTTGTCGAGAATCGCGTGCACCCTTTGTTGCAGGCTTTCTGCGGTGCTGGCAGTGCAGAAACGGAAATTGAAATCGATGACAGCGTCACCCGGAATTACATTCGATGCTCCAGTGCCAGAGTGGATGTTCGACATTTGCCACGAAGTTGGCAGGTAATATTCATTGCCTTCATCCCAGACTTCTGCGACCAGTTCTGCCATCGCCGGCGCGAACAGATGGATAGGGTTTTTCGCCAGTTGCGGATAAGCGATGTGACCTTGCACCCCTTTGATGGTCAGTTTTCCCGACATCGTGCCACGGCGGCCATTTTTAATGGTATCGCCCAGTACATCGACCGAGGTTGGTTCGCCGACGATGCAGTAATCGAGCTGTTCACCACGTGCTTTGAGCTGCTCGCAGACGACAACCGTGCCATCCGTGGCCGGGCCTTCTTCATCGCTGGTGATCAGAAAACCAATTGAGCCCTGATGATCAGGGTGCGCGGCGATGAACTCTTCTGTTGCGACCACAAAAGCGGCAATCGAGGTTTTCATATCGGCTGCGCCGCGCCCATACAATTTTCCATCGCGATGGGTGGGCGTGAACGGTGCCGATTGCCATTGCGCGACCGGACCGGTCGGCACAACGTCGGTATGGCCAGCGAAGACGACCAATGGCTGCGTAGTGCCACGGCGTGCCCAGAGGTTGGTGACGTCACCGGATTGTATCGTTTCGCAATGGAAGCCGAGCGGTTCCAGCAGGGAAATCAGCGTGCGCTGACAACCTTTATCTTCAGGTGTCACTGAATCGAGAGCGATCAGTTGTTCTGTAAGGGCAAGGGTTTTACTCATCATTATTTTTTAAAAATACCTTCAAACTGTGCGACGGAAAAACCAACCGATATATGTTGTATCTGCTGCCCCTGACTGATTTGCAGTACCGGGCGCTTGATCAGCGATGGCTGGTTCAACATCAGAGCAATCGCCCGCTCCTGATCGCTGGCGGCGGCTTTTTGTTCATCATTCAGTGCACGCCAGGTGGTGCCTTTGCGGTTGATCAGTATGTCCAGACTCAGATGCTGCAACCACTGTTCTATCGTGTGTTGATCCAGACCTTGTTTTTTAAAGTCATGGAAAACAAAATCAATCGCGTGCTCTTGCAGCCAGACACGCGATTTTTTCACGGTGTCGCAATTCGGAATGCCAAAGACTGTGACGGAATATGTATTGTTTCGTGTCATGTCGTTTTTACAGGGCTGATCGGTAATGTTATGCATTCAGAGTGAATTCGGTAAACGAGGCTTCTTCTCTGACTTCCGGTTCTGGTTCAGGTTGGGGCTGCGGGGTGCAGGAAACATCATTATTCAGCAGCCATAACAAGTTGTTGGCAGAGTCCGCATTCGCCAGACCTTCTTCTTTTGTGATCAGCCCCTGTTTGATCAGTTTCATTAATGCCAGCTCGAAGGTTTGTGAACCCGGCGACAAGCTTTTTTCTATCGCTTCTTTGATCTGGAAAATATCGCCTTTTTCTATCAGCTCGGAAACATAACGGGAATTGAGCATGATTTCGATGGCAGGGCAGCGGCCGCCATCAGTCGAGCGTATCAGGCGTTGAGAAATAATCGCGCGGATAGAGGAGGCCAGATCCAGCAATAAGGCTGAACGGTTTTCCATAGGGAAGAAACTGATGATACGGTTCAGCGCCTGATAACTATTGTTTGCATGCAAGGTCGCCAGTACCAGATGGCCGGACTGCGCATAGGCGATCGCCGACATCATGGTATTCAGATCGCGGATTTCCCCGATCAGGATGCAATCCGGCGCCTGGCGTAATGAGTTTCTCAATGCGGTTTCAAGACTCTCAGAATCGGTACCGACCTCGCGTTGATTGACGATAGATTTTTTACTGTGGAACAGATATTCGATAGGGTCTTCGATAGTCAGAATGTGACCCGTCTTGATTTCATTACGGTAATCGAGCATCGAGGCAATCGTGGTTGATTTACCCGAACCTGTGGCGCCGACAACCAGAATCAGACCGCGCTTTTCCATGATCAGTTCAGGCAAGACTGGCGGTAAATTCAGGGTGTTCAGGGCAGGGATATTTCCCGGAACGAAACGGAATACAGCGGAAAAAGAACCGCGCTGGCGAAAAGCAGAAAGACGGAAACGACCGATACCGGGCGCACCGATACCGATGTTGAGCTCATTATCCCGTTCGAGGGTCGCGAGGTGTTCCGCCGATACCACTTCTGCCAGCAAAGACAGAATATTTGCCTGATCCATTCTCTGCTGATTAATTGGCAGCAGGTTGCCGTTAATCTTCAGATGCACGGGAGAATTGATGGCAAAAAACATGTCTGACGCATGTTTTTCTTTCATCAATTGAAATAAACGCTCCATTGCCGCCATGATGATTCCTTTTCTGAGAGTAAATTAGCCGGACCACATCGTGATCCGGCTAATTTCTTCGTTCAATGAATAATAAGACTCAAACCTGTTTATTAGTCAGTCCGTCAACGAATTAAGCACCGCGCAATAATTCATTGATGCTGGTTTTGGAGCGGGTCTGTGCATCAACGCGTTTGACGATCACTGCGCAATACAAACTGTATTTACCATCCGCCGACGGCAGGCTGCCGGAAACAACAACAGAACCGGAAGGGATGCGACCATAACTGACTTCGCCAGTGGCGCGGTCATAAATCTTGGTTGACTGGCCGATATACACACCCATGGAGATCACGGAATTTTCTTCGACGATCACGCCTTCGACGATTTCAGAGCGGGCGCCGATGAAGCAATTGTCTTCGATAATAGTAGGGTTGGCCTGCATAGGCTCCAGTACGCCACCAATGCCGACACCACCGGATAAATGCACGTTTTTACCGATCTGTGCGCAGGAACCGACGGTTGCCCAGGTATCGACCATTGCGCCTTCATCGACATATGCACCAATATTCACATACGATGGCATCAGCACCACGTTTTTAGCAATGAAGCTGCCGCGACGGGCAACTGCTGGGGGTACGACGCGGAAGCCGCCTTTAGCGAAATCTTCGGCTGTGTAATTCGCAAACTTGGTCGGTACCTTGTCGAAGAACTGCATGTGTTCGCCAGAAGGCATACAGATGTTATCTTCCAGACGGAACGACAGTAATACCGCTTTTTTGATCCATTGATTGACATGCCATTGACCATCGATTTTTTGCGCAACGCGCAGACTGCCGGCATCCAGTTCGCTCAGTACGTGCGCAACAGCATCGCGGACTTCTGTGGGCGCAGATTTTGGTGAAAAGTCAACGCGGTTTTCCCACGCCTGGTCGATGATTTGCTGTAATTGTTGTGTCATGGTGATTTTCTTTTAAATAAATGAATTAAGGTGAAAATTTTAAAAAATATGTCTGAATTTATGTATCTGCTGTGTTCAGTATTATTCGTCGCGCAGGTTTTTGCAAAATGCGACGATGCGTTGCGCTGCTTCCAGACATTCGTCAACTTCAGCAACCAGCGCCATCCGTATGCGGTTTTGTCCCGGATTAATGCCATGCGCTTCGCGGGCGAGATAACTGCCCGGCAGTACCGTCACATTATATTGTTGGTATAAGCGCCGTGCGAATTCGGTGTCGCTGATCCCATTCAGGTGATCAACTTTGGCCCACAAATAAAAGGCGGCATCGGGTAACTGCACATCCAGCACTTCTTGCAACAGTGGTGTGATCTGGGCAAATTTTTTGACGTACTTGGCGCGGTTTTCTTCAACATGGGTTTCATCATTCCACGCTTCTATCGATGCGGCTTGTATCATTGGGCTCATTGCACTGCCGTGATAGGTGCGATACAGCAGGAATTTTTTAATGATTTCCGCATCGCCGGCAACAAAACCGGAACGCATACCCGGAACGTTGGAGCGTTTCGATAAACTCGATAAAGTGATCAGTCGTTGATAGTCTGGGCGTCCCAGTAGCTGGGCCGCCTGCAAGCTACCTAAAGGTGCTTCTTCCTTAAAATAAATCTCGGAATAACATTCGTCGGCCGCAATCACAAAACCATAGCGGTCTGACAGCTCAAATAATTCTTTCCAGTCATCCAGATTCAGCACGGCACCGGTAGGATTGCCCGGGGAACAGATAAACAATAACTGCACGCGCTTCCAGATGTCTTCGGAAATGCTTTTGTAATCCGGGGCAAAATTGCGTTGCGGATCCGCATTCGCGAAATACGGTTCTGCGCCGGATAAATACGCTGCGCCCTCATAAATCTGGTAGAAAGGATTCGGACACAACACCAGTGGCAAACCATCCTGACATTCTTCCGTATTGATGATCGTCTGCGTCAGCGAAAACAAGGCTTCCCGTGAGCCGTTCACCGGCAAAATCTGTGTCGCCGGATTGAGCGCAGGAATCGCGTAGCGCCGCGCTGCCCATTCCGAAACCGACTTACGCAATGCATCCGAACCAGCCGTCGCCGGATAGCTCGCCAGTCCCGCCATATTAGCGATCAGAGCCTGTTTGATGAATTCAGGCGTAGGATGTTTTGGCTCACCGATGCCAAGGCTGATCGGCGTATAAGCCGTATTAGGGCTGATGTCAGCAAACAGGCGTTTGAGTTTCTCAAAAGGATACGGTTGCAACTTGGCGAGGTGGGGATGAAAGTGCATTTTTCGATTAGTGATCAATACGGGAGTGTCTCAGGCTGATGTCTTGGATGATGCAGCGTCTGCCGCCACCCGGCTTAATATGCAATCTCATGACCGACATACGTCTAACCGGTGGTGAGTTGACAGAATTTCGTATTATAGCCTTTGCCAGATTCTTCAGAGACGGGCATTGTGTATATTTCGCCGGGTCAATTTGTAAAAATTCTCACAAAATAACGCTAAAGTTAGCGTTTTCTTAAACTTCATGCATGAAAATTCTACTGATCAAATGGTATGATGCTGGCCTGATAGCCAGGTACCTGCAAGGTAATGAGATGTTGCTTTGAAGGGAATGTGAACGCAGTAACGGGTTTGTCTGCAAACGATAATAATATTTCATTAAGTGCGATTAACTTCTATTAAATTGTCGGGGTTCAAATCTTTCGTTGAACCCACTCATTTTCAGGTGCCAGGTCAGTTGGTCGGCGTCGTCGGGCCGAATGGCTGCGGCAAGTCCAACATCATTGACGCGGTGCGCTGGGTGCTGGGTGAATCAAAAGCATCAGAGTTGCGTGGCGAATCCATGCAGGACGTCATTTTTAACGGTTCCACGCACAGAAAACCTGCCGGCCGGGCCTCAGTCGAACTGGTGTTTGATAATAGTCTGGGCAAAGCGGCGGGGCAATGGAGTCAGTACGGCGAGATTGCTGTCAAGCGCACGCTGACCCGCGACGGCACTTCCACTTATTACATCAACGGCCAGCCGGTACGCCGTCGTGACATTCAGGATATTTTCCTCGGCACTGGTCTGGGGCCGCGTGCTTATGCGATCATCGGTCAGGGTATGATTTCGCGGATTATCGAAGCGCGCCCGGAAGAATTACGCATTTTCCTCGAAGAGGCTGCCGGTGTCTCACGTTATAAAGAGCGACGCCGTGAAACTGAAAACCGTATTCACGACACCCATGAAAATCTGGTGCGCGTCGAAGATATTCTGCGCGAGCTGAACAACAATCTGGAAAAACTCGAAGCGCAGGCGGTCGTCGCTAATAAATTCCATGAGTTGCAATCGGATCAGGAAGAAAAACAGAAATTATTATGGTTGTTGCGTAAAAACGAAGCTGCTAATGAACAGAAAAAATATTTTGCTGAAATAGAAAAAACACAGCTCGACCTCGAGGAGCAGACTGCTAAGCTGCGTCACGTAGAACTTGAACTTGAGCAAATGCGTCAGGCTCATTATGCAGTCGGCGACCACATGCATCAGGCACAGGGACATCTGTATCAGACGAACGCGGAAATCGGCAGCCTGGAAGCGCAAATCAAGTTTGTGATCGAATCACGTAGCCGTCTGCAGTCTCAGCTTCATTCGCTGACAGCCCAGCGCGACCAGTGGCAACGTCAGAGTCATCAGTTGCAAGATGAGCTTTCCGAAGCTGAAATTCAGGTTGAAGAACTGGCGATGCGTGCCGAGCAAGCCGCAGAAGTTGTGCAGTCCCAGCAAGACACCTTACCGGCCATGGAGCAGTTGTGGCGCGAGTCGCAACTGAAAACGACCGAATCCCGCGCCCGGATTATGCAGATGCAGCAGCAGATTGAACTGGAATCCGCGCATCAGCGTAATGCTTCCAATATTCTGAATACGCTGGCATCGCGTAAAGAGCGGTTGCTTCAAGAAAAACAGGGCCTGGCGATGCCGGATTCCAGTCATCTGGATAATTTGTCTTTCCAGCTGGAAGAAAAAAAACAAATGCTGGAAGAGTTGAGTCTGCAACTCGAAGAAACACAGGAACGTTTGCCTGTGCTCGAAGAAGAGCGCAAACAGGCGCAGCAACAGGTGAATCAGGATGCCGCTGAATTAGCTCAGCTCGAAGCCCGTCTGCTGGCACTGAAACAATTACAGGAAAAAGTCCAGACGCAAGGGAAAGTGCAGCCATGGCTGGAAAAGCACGAGCTCGAGAGCTTACCTAAACTCTGGCAGAAACTACATATTGTAGCAGGCTGGGAAACGGCGCTGGAATCTGTCTTGCGTGAGCGTACTTCCTCGCTGGAGATGTCCAATCTTGATTGGGCAAAAGCGTTTTTTAATGATGCACCGCCGGCAAAGCTTGCCGTATATAGCCCGCAAATTCTGACCGATCAGCCTGTCGCTGTCCCCGGATTAAAGCCTTTCATCAGCCTGTTACAGCTTAACGATGCGGGTGTGCGCAGTCTGATGCACGATTGGCTGCATCAGGTTTATGTTGCAGAAGACGTTGCCGCCGCTTTTATCGATCGTGTGAAGTTGCCGCCGGGCGCAGTCTTCATCACACGGCAGGGGCACGTTATTTCCCGTTCCAGCGTGCGTTTTTACGCGACGGATTCCGAGCAGGATGGTGTGCTTGGACGTCAGCAGGAAATCGAGAATATCAGTAAGCAATGCCGTGCAAAACAACTGCTGGCAGATGAGGCTAAAGCGCGCTCGGTACGTGCTGAGACCATGTATAGCCAGGCGACACAGCAGTTGCAGGAACTGCGCCAGCGCGTCGGAACGCTGACTCAAACGACGCATACTCTGCAGATTGAATACATGAAACTGGCGGAAGTGCAGGAGCGCTTTAATCAGCGGAGTACGCAGATCAGCACGGATCTGGCTGAAATTGCCGCGCAAGAGAGCGAGCAGCAACAGGCCAGAGCTGAATCCGAGCAAAAGTTCGAAATGCTCGATATGGAGCTGGCTGAATTGCAGGAGTCGCATGAACAAGAACAAACGGCGTATCTGGAAAAAGAACAGCAACTGAATCAGGCGCGTCAGCAGTTGCGTGATCTGGAGCTAGCGGCACAGGAAGCCGCTTTCGCTGAAAAGTCTCATCGCAGCAAAATGGAAGAGCTGCGCCGTAATATTGCGACCGCGCTGGAGCAGTCTGCACAATTATTCGCCAGCATGCAGCAAGGCCAGCTGGAGCTGGAGTCGATGGATGACCAGACCGCACAGGCGGGCTTGCAGGATTTGCTGGATCGTCGCAGTGATCAGGAACGTGCGCTGGCCGATGCGCGACATGAACTGGATCAGCTGACGCAGCAATTGCGGCAATATGAAGATAATAAAGCGCAGACTGAACGAGGTTTGCAGCCGCAGCGCGACCGCATCGTTGAGTTGCAACTGAAAGAGCAGGCAGCGCGCCTCTCACAAGAACAATACGAAGAGCAACTGCGTAATTTTGAGGTTGACGAGGTCGCATTGTCAGAGAAACTGCATCCGGATCTGAAACCGTCCTATCTGCAAGGTGAAGTGACGCGTTTGAACAATGCGATTGCTGCGCTGGGTGCGGTGAATATGGCGGCACTGGACGAACTGGCGCAGGCGAAGGAGCGCAAAACTTTCCTTGACGCTCAGCACGCCGATCTGACCGAAGCAATCACCACATTGCAAGATGCCATCCAGAAGATTGATATGGAAACGCGCGAACTGCTGCAGGATACTTTCGACAAAGTCAATCATCACTTTGCCGAATTGTTCCCGGTGTTGTTCGGTGGCGGACAGGCCAAATTGATCATGACCGGCGATGAAATTCTGGATTCAGGCGTACAGGTGATGGCGCAGCCTCCGGGCAAAAAGAATGCGACGATACATCTGCTGTCCGGCGGTGAAAAAGCCTTGACAGCGACCGCGCTGGTATTTTCTATGTTTCAGCTCAATCCAGCGCCATTCTGTTTGCTTGATGAAGTGGATGCGCCTTTGGATGACTCAAATACCGAGCGTTTCTGTAATATGGTGAAACGCATGTCGTCAAATACCCAGTTTTTATTTATCTCCCACAATAAGATTGCAATGGAAATGGCACAGCAACTGATCGGTGTCACCATGCAGGAACAGGGGGTTTCCCGAATTGTGGCGGTGGATATGGAATCTGCCGTCAATTTTGCTACTGAGGCTCAAGCAGCATGACAGATCTACAATTAAGTTTATTAGCTATCAGCGGTACTTTAGTCGTTGGTGTGGTCGCTTTTAATAAATGGCAGGAGTACAAAGCCAAGAAAACGGTCGAAAATGCTTTTGATGACGGACAGGATGATGTTTTGCTCAATCCTGATCTGGCGTCAGATGTGACGCAAAGACATGAGCCTGTTCTGGTCGATGAAAATACGTCCGCATCAAGCCCTGCCGAGCCGGTGCTGCCAGACAGCACTGAGACTGAATCCGGCGCAGAAGCACAAGAAACAACAACGGTCGTTCCGGCAGAAAAAGACTTACCCGTTGATGAGCTGATTGATTGCGTAATTCCGTTGGAATTTGATACGCCCGTTCGCGGCGAAAAAATCCTTACAGAGATTGCTGATCTGAAATTTGTCGGTAAGAAGCCGGTGCATTTCATCGGTCAGACCCCTGGTGGTGAACGCGATGTGATTGCGATTGGCGGTGCCTATACCAGCTTGTTCGCCGGCATACAGATGGTCAGTCGCAGCGGCGCACTGAATGAACTTGAATATTCTGAGTTCGTCATGAAATTGCGTGCGATTGCAGATAATCTGAATGCCCATCCTGATATTCCTGATATGAACACGGTGATTTTACATGCACGTGAGCTGCATCAGTTTGTCGCTGAACATGATGCGCAATTGAGCGTGAACGTCGTCGCGAATGGTGCGGCGTGGGCGCTCAATACACTGATCGCCGCATTGGAAAAAATGGGATTCGATCAGCGCCCGGATGGTCGTCTGATGATGCCGGACGGCGACGGTGGCAGTCTGTTCACGTTATCGACCAATGTCAGCGTCAGCGAAACCATGACATCCCGCCTGACCTTGTTGCTGGATGTGCCTTGTGTCGCACCTTCGCGCGACGGTTTCGGTGCGATGGCAGCCTGCGCCCGTTCTCTGGCGACGCGCCTTGGCGGTACGGTTGTTGACGATGGTAATCAGCCTATTTCCAAAGCAGCGTTAGATGAAATCGCCGGCCAGGTCAGCGAATTTTATGCCGCGATGGCAGAAGCACAGATTCCGGCTGGCTCTGTCCGTGCTCAGCGTTTATTCAGCTAATCTGGCAGTCTTGTTTCATGCAAAACGATTTATTCGGTCAGCCAGCTGACCCGGTGTCAGTGGTTGCTGAACGCGCTGCCTACTTGCGCCGTGAAATTGAGCGTCACAGTCATGCCTATTATGTGCAGGACCAGCCGCTTATTCCGGACAGCGAATACGACAAGTTATTCGCTGAATTGCAAAAAATCGAAACAGATTTCCCCGACCTGAAAAGTGCCGATTCGCCAACCTCTCGCGTCGGTGGCCAGGCCTTGCCGGAATTCGGACAAGTGCAGCATGCAGTTCCTATGCTGTCTTTGAACAATGGATTTGAAGATGAAGACGTGCATGCGTTTGATAAGCGGGTGCGCGAAGGACTGGCAGTCAATGCAGCGATTGAGTATGCGATTGATCTGAAGTTCGATGGCCTTGCCATCAATCTCCGTTATGTCAATGGCATGTTGACACAGGCGGCAACGCGCGGCGATGGCTTTACCGGCGAAGATGTGACGGAAAATATCCGCACCATACGCAGCATACCGCTACGCCTGAATACGCCACATCCGCCAGCGTTGCTGGATGTGCGTGGCGAAGTGCTGATGTTCAAGCGCGACTTTGAAAAACTGAATCAGCGCCAGCGTGATGCCGACGCCAAAGAATTCGCTAATCCCCGTAATGCGGCGGCTGGTAGTTTGCGTCAGCTCGATTCCAAAATCACGGCACAGCGCCATTTACGTTTTTTTGCCTATGGCATCGGTGCATTGGAGGGGGCTGCGTTGCCGGCGTCACATCGCGCGCTGCTGGCGTGGTACCGTGAACTGGGTATTCCTGTCTGTGAAGAAAATGCGCTGGTCAGTGGCGCGGCTGGCTTGCTCGATTTTTATCGCACGATACAACAGAAGCGTCCCGCGCTGGCCTATGAGATTGATGGCGTCGTTTATAAAGTGAACGACTTCGCGCAGCAGGCAGAACTGGGTTTTGTATCACGCGCACCGCGCTTCGCGCTTGCACACAAATTTCCCGCCGAAGAGGCAATGACCGTGGTGCAGGGAATTGATATTCAGGTCGGCCGCACCGGTGCCCTGACGCCAGTAGCAAGACTGGCGCCGGTATTCGTTGGTGGTGTCACCATCACCAACGCGACGTTGCACAATGAAGATGAGGTCAGGCGTAAGGACGTCCGCATTGGTGATACCGTGATTGTGCGCCGTGCCGGAGACGTGATTCCTGAAGTGGTTGCCGTGGTGCTGGAGCGGCGCCCGGAACCTGCACCTGCTGCTTTTGATATGACAAAAGTCTGCCCTGTCTGCGGTTCTCACGTAGTCAGAGAAGAAGGGGAAGCGATCGCGCGTTGCTCAGGTGGTTTATTTTGTTCTGCGCAAAGAAAAGAGGCCATACGCCACTTTGCAGGTCGCAGGATGATGGATATTGAAGGTCTGGGTGAACGTTACATCGAGAACCTGGTTGAACTTGACTACGTGCATGGCATTGCCGATTTGTACAAGCTGACGCTGGATAACCTGCTGGAAATGAAGCAGCGGGCGGACGAGCGCGATGGCATCACGCCTGAAACGGTGCAGCAGGGGAAAATCGCGACTAAATGGGCGGAAAACCTGCTGACAGCGATTACCGCCAGCAAACAGCCAGCGTTGGATCGTCTGTTATTTGCTCTCGGTATCCGGCATGTCGGAGAATCGACAGCGAAAACCCTGGCCGACTGGCTTGGCCAGCTTGCATTGATACGCCATGCACCTGCTGCCATCTTCCGGGCGTTGCCGGATATTGGCGCGACGGTTGCTGAAGCGATTGCTGATTTTTTTGCCGAACCCAAAAATCAGCAGGCGCTGGATGCGCTTCTCAAGGCAGATGTTGTCCCCAAAGATGAGCATGCGCCCAGCGCGAAGTTGCGAGATCGCCTTGAATTTTCAGTGCTGCTGACAGCGCTGGATATTCCCAAGCTGACGGCGACCCGCTGTAAGCAATTACAGGATCGCGGTATGTCGATGGCGAGTCTGGCCGAATTGGGCGAGGGCGGCTTTACCGATCTGGGTTTGCCAGCTGACGTGCATGCGGCACTGATGCAATGGCTGGCAGTTCCTGCAAACCGGCAGCGTTTGCGGGAACTGGAAAAAATCGCGCAGGAATTACTACAGCAGTTGCCGCAGACAGCAGAGGATGAAGGCATCTTTGAGGGAAAAACATTTGTTCTCACCGGAACGCTGCCGACCTTAACGCGCGATCAGGCGAGCGCCATGATTGAAGCGGCAGGCGGCAAGGTAGCGGGATCCGTTTCAAAAAAGACCAGCTATGTTGTGGCTGGCGAGGACGCCGGCAGTAAATTAGTAAAGGCAAGAGAATTAGGCATAGCAGTTTTGACAGAAGCAGATTTACTTCAATTATGTTCCAGGAGCTGAAATGAGAAAAATTAAAAAAGCCGTTTTCCCTGTTGCCGGTTTGGGCAGCCGTTTTTTGCCGGCGACCAAGGCGCAACCAAAGGAAATGCTGCCTATCGTTGATAAGCCGTTGATTCAGTATGCGGTCGAAGAAGCAGTGGAAGCAGGGATTACAGAAATGGTGTTTATCACCGGACGGAACAAACGTGCGATTGAAGACCATTTTGATAAAGCCTACGAGCTCGAAAGCGAGCTGGAGGCCGCTGGCAAAGAGGCTCTGCTTGATCTCGTACGCAATGTGATTCCGAAAAGCGTCAATTGTATTTATATCCGTCAACCTGCAGCACTTGGACTTGGTCACGCGGTGCTGTGCGCCCGTCCGGTGATCGGCGATGATCCTTTTGCCGTTTTGCTGGCCGACGATCTGATGGATGCCGATGAGGGCCAGCCATCGGTCATGGCGCAGATGACGAAACAATACGAGGCTGAGGGCGGCAGTATCATTGCTGTACAGGATGTGCCGCGTGAGTTCACCCGTCAGTACGGTATCGTCAGCGGTACTCCGTACAAAGACAGACTGGAACGCATGCAGGGAATTGTTGAAAAACCGATGCCGGATGTCGCACCTTCCACGCTGGCAGTGGTCGGACGTTATATTCTGTCCGGTCGTATTTTCTCTTACCTCGAAAATCTGGGTAAGGGATCTGGCGGTGAAATTCAACTGACTGATGGCATCGCAGCGATGCTCAAAGATTTTCCTGTTTATGCATTCCGTCCGGCAGCGACCCGGTATGACTGCGGCTCTAAACTCGGTTATCTGAAAGCCAGTGTGGCACTTGGTTTGAAACACAAAGAAACCAGCGCAGAATTTAGCGAATTCTTAAAATCGATCAAGTAATCAGCCACATAATTGCAGCGTGACCAGGTCATTACGATCTGGTCTTTTTTTTGTGTCTTTTTTAAACTGATGTATCTTGGCTGTCGCGATAGCTATCAATCTGAAGTAAGGAAAAAACATGATCCATCCGATTTTGAAAATGGGCGATCCGCGTTTGTTGCGCGTCGCAGAGCCAGTCACACAATTTGATACGCCCGAACTGCACAAGTTGATCAGTGAGATGTTTGAGACCATGGTTGCAGCGAATGGCGCAGGTCTGGCGGCACCACAAATCGGCGTGAATCTGCAATTGGTTATTTTTGGCTTTAAATCGAATCCGCGCTATCCCGATGCACCCGTTGTACCGGAAACAGTATTGCTCAATCCCGTGCTGACACCACTCAGTGACGAAACCGACGAGGCCTGGGAAGGGTGTTTATCGGTACCCGGAATGCGCGGGCTGGTACCGCGCTGGTCGTCTTTGCGATATGAAGGTGTCGATCAGTTTGGTCATCCTATCCGTCGTGACGTCGATGGTTTTCATGCGCGTGTCGTGCAGCATGAATGCGATCATCTGAACGGCATTTTGTATCCGATGCGGATCCGCGATATGACGCAATTCGGTTTTACCGAAGTCTTATTTCCAGAACTGGACCCGGCAGACGACGATTAATCCTGCATCAGGCTTGGCAGGGCTCAAATATACTCCCCCGGAGTATTATTTACAGCCCTTATTATTTAAGGACATGAGGTGTAAAAAGACAAAAACAGGGGGGAGTATCTTATTCAGCGATATCAGATAGTGCTTTTTAGCGATCAAAATTGTTCGTCTTCACGCAGATAGCGCCATTGTCCTTCAGGTAAATTACCCAGTCTGACTTTACCGATCCGCACCCGTTTTAATCCAAGAACGCGCAAGCCCACCATATCGCACATGCGGCGAATCTGGCGTTTTTTCCCTTCACGCAAAATGAAATGCAACTGATCTTCATTTTGCCAACTGACTTTGGCAGGCAGCAATTTCTTACCGTCGAGTGTCAGACCATGATTCAGACGACGCAAATCTGCGTCAGGTAATCTGCCCGGCTTTGTATAAGCCACCCGTACCAGATATTCTTTTTCGACGACTGTATTTTCACCAATCAGTTGTTTAGCAATCCTGCCATCCTGCGTCAGCACCAATAAGCCAACGGAATCAATATCGAGGCGGCCGGCAGGTACCAGGCTGCGTAACTGGGTAGGATGAAATGCCGTATTGACCTTACATTCTGACCAGCGGTTTTCCGGCTTAATCAGTGCAATCGCCGGTGTATAACCATCTTCAGCCTGACCGCTGACATAACCAACCGGTTTGTTAATCAGCACAGTGACGCGCTTGGATTGTTCTGCCGCAGCTTGCCGTTCAACCGTGACTTTTTGATGGGGTAATACTTTGCTGCCGAGTTCAGAGATAACTTTACCATCAACGCGCACCCAGCCGCGGGCGATCCATTCATCCGCTTCACGGCGGGAGCACAGTCCGAGTTCGGACATGCGTTTTGAGAGTCTTACTAATTCTGTCATGGTGAAATATCAGGCTGTGAATCCGGATAATACAAGTCCGGAAAAAAAGTGGCGAGTTTACACCCTTAACGCTTCCAGCAGGTCAGTTTCAAACTGAATCTGGGTGCGTGCACCTTGCAATGCTGCGCCATCAACGATAAACACGTCTTCAACCCGCTCACCCAAAGTCATGATTTTTGCGGTGTGCAGATTGATTTTATATTTCGTCAGTACCTCTGCAATCGAATACAGCAGACCGTTTTTATCATTCGCAGAAATCGACAATAAATAATACTGGCCTTTTTCATCCGGCCGTAAATCCACCGTTGGCACAATAGGGAAATTACGCGACATGCGCGACAGCCGGCCGCGATTCGGCGGCGATAATGGCGTTTGCTGTGCCAGTGATTCGCTCAGTTCGTGTTCGATCAGGTTAATGATGTCGCGGTACTGGTGTGCAAAACTGGGTTCGCTGACCATGAAGGTGTCAAGCGCGTAGCCGTTTTTACAAGTGTGAATTTTCGCGTCCAGAATATCGAAGTTTTTAATGTCAAAATAATTGCAGATCCGCGCAAACAAGTCCGGTTGATCTTTGACATAGACGGTGACCTGAAGCCCTTCGCCTATCGTCGATAAACGGCATTTCACGACGGGCGTGCTGCTGTCAATTCTGTCGTATAACACCCGGGTCTGCCAGGCAATGTCAGACGCATCGTGACGCAGAAAGTAACCGACATCAAGTTGTTGCCAGAGCTTTTCATGCGCATCGGGCGGAATGCCGACCAGGCGCAGCGCTTTCAGTGCATCGTTCTGGCGATTTTTTAATACGCTGTCTTTCGACGGTGCTTCGCCACCAAGCACGCGCAAAGTCATGCGATACAGATCTTCCAGCAGCTTGCCTTTCCAAGCATTCCATACTTTCGGGCTGGTGCCGCGGATATCGGATACCGTCAGCAAATACAAGGCGGTCAGATGACGTTCGTCTTTGACTAAATTGGCGAAATTCAGTACCACGTCCGGATCGGATAAATCCTGCTTTTGCGCGACCTGTGACATGGTCAGATGGTTCTGCACCAGGAAAATCACCAGTTCCGTATTCGCGCGATTGAGCCCGTGATCATAGCAAAACTTTTTCGCATCGGCCATTCCAAGTACAGAATGGTCACCGCCGCGACCTTTGGCAATGTCATGGAACAGCGCCGCAATATACAGCACCCAGGGTTCATCGAAATTGGCAATCAGCTGACTACAGAATGGATATTCATGGGCGTGCTCAGGCATCGTGTAGCGGCGCAGATTGCGCACGACCATCAGAATATGCTGATCGACGGTGTAGGCATGAAACAGATCGTGTTGCATCTGCCCGATAATCCGCCGGAAATTAGGCAGATAACGGCCGAGTATGCTCATCTGATTCATGCGCCGTAATGCATGGGTGATACCCTGTGGCGCCTGCAATATCTGTAAAAACAGTGATCGGTTGAAAATGTTGTGCCTGAATTCGGCATCAATCAGCAAGCGGGCATGCCATAACGCACGCGTTGTTCTCGCTGTCATACCTTTCAGTTCGCTATGACGCGCCATGACGAGGAAAATTTCCAGCAGGGCAGAAGGGTTGCTCTGAAACGTGTCATCGGAGGCGATATCGATGAAGCCATTGACCTCATTAAAGCGTTCATTAATCGGGCGTGGTACCGATGGCTGTGGAAACAGAACGGCCTCTATATTTTGCAGCAGTATCAGATTCAGCTGAGTAACCGCTTTGGCAGCCCAGTAATAGCGCTGCATCAGATACTCGCTGGCACGTCGCGAGTCTGTCGTTTTGAATCCGAAAGATTCTGCAATCGGTGTCTGTATATCAAAGATGAGCCGGTCTTCGCGCCGTCCGGAAATGATGTGCAGGCGAGCACGTATGTCTTTGAAGGCGCGCTCATTGCGCTTGAGCTGATGTGCCTCGGTATTCGTGATCAGACCGCGGTTAGCGAGTTCGCGCCAGGAGTTGCCAAGATTGGCTGCCCGGGCGACCCAGAGTATGACCTGCAGGTCGCGCAGACCGCCCGGACTTTCCTTACAATTCGGCTCCAGACTGTAGGGCGTATCTTCGTATTTGACATGCCGCTGCCGGAGTTCCAGCAACTTCTCCTGAAAGAATTTCTGCGGATTCATCGCTTCTGCATAGCGCTGCTGCAGATTCCGGAACAGGCTGCGGCTGCCACAAACCAGACGCGCCTCAAGCAGGCTGGTCTGTACGGTAATATCTGCAGCAGATTCCTGCAGGCATTCATCAATAGTACGTATGCTGTGTCCAATATCAAGACCGATATCCCAGAACAGCTGCACCAGACACTCAAGTTTGCTTTGAGTTTCCGGTGTCGGTGCTTTGTCGAGCAGGATCAGAACATCAACATCGGAATGGGGGAAAAGTTCACCGCGGCCATAGCCGCCGACTGCGACCAGCGAACATTCTTTGGGAACCTCGAAATGCTTCCAGATCTTTTCCAGCACATGATCCACGCTGCGGCATAATCCTTTCAGCAGCAGTTCAGCTTTGTGATTGTCATTAAACGTCTGGATTGCTGACGCTTGTGCAGCTCTGATCTCTTCTTTGAATGCAAGTGCTGGTGAAAGCATTGTTCCGGTTCGCTTTGTAAGTTTATACGAGTTGAATGTAGTCAGGGATAGGTGGATAGCCAGCTGACAGGGTCAGAATTTCGTAACCGGTTTCCGTGACGAGTACCGTGTGTTCCCATTGTGCAGATAAGCTGCGGTCTTTGGTGCGTATGGTCCAGCCGTCGCCCATAGCGCGAATCTCGCGCCGACCGGCATTAATCATGGGTTCTACCGTGAAAATCATGCCTGCCTCCAGTCTTTCCATGGTGCCGGGCTTACCGTAATGCATCACCTGAGGCGCTTCGTGGAAAACTTTGCCGATACCATGTCCGCAAAACTCGCGGACCACACTGTAACCAGCATTCTCAGCATGTTGCTGAATCACATGTCCGATATCACCCAGATAAGCGCCTGGCTTGATTTTTGAGATGCCCAGCCACATGCATTCGTAGGTAATCTGACTCAGGCGTTTGCTTAAAATGGATGGTTCACCGAGTAAAAACATGCGGCTGGTATCTCCGTGATAACCGTCTTTTATTACCGTGATATCCAGGTTAACGGAGTCGCCGTTTTTCAGCACCTTATCACCGGGAATACCGTGACAGATCACGTCATTGACCGAAGTGCAGATGGCTTTCGGGTAAGGGGTGTAACCAGGGGGGCAGTAGTTCAGCGGAGCCGGAATCGTGCCCTGCACATTCACCATATACTCATGGCAAAGACGGTCAAGCTCGCCGGTTGTGACTCCAACCTGAACAAACGGCGTGATGTAGTCAAGAACTTCAGACGCGAGTCTGCCTGCAATGCGCATACCGGCGATATCTTCCGCGGTTTTAATTGAAATGGATTCCATATTGTTTGTAGTAGGGCAGCGATCGCCGATGGGACTGTCACGCGTCGCTGCGTGGGAAAGTGCGATAAAAAAAGTGCTATCAGCAGAGTAGTCGCCAATTATAGACGTGAAAAGCCTGTCTGTCGCAGTGAAGTCAACTTCATACTTGAGAAGAATCGCAATTTCATAGTAGAATAGATGGTTAGCTTGTAAATGAATGCAAATTTCTTATAGGTTAATTCATATTCTTATCAATCGAATCCGGTCGAAAAGGGTGTCTTTCTGCTCCGGCGGCGAGATCACTGGCTGGATTCAAGACCTAACCCTGGAGTTTATTATGTCCGTAACAATGCGTGAAATGCTGGAAGCTGGCGTGCACTTTGGTCACCAAACCCGTTTCTGGAATCCAAAAATGGCACCGTACATTTTCGGTCACCGCAACAAGATTCATATCGTTAACCTGGAAAAAACACTGGCTTTGTACCAGGAAGCGATGAAGCATATCCGTCAATTGGCTGCAAACCGCGGCACAATTCTGCTGGTTGGTACAAAACGCCAGTCTCGCGAAATCATCGCTGCAGAAGCGCAACGTGCAGGTATGCCTTACGTTGATCAACGTTGGTTGGGCGGTATGCTGACTAACTTCAAAACAGTCAAAACATCCATCAAGCGCCTGAAAGAAATGGAAGCAGCGATTGAAGATGGTTCTGTTGAGAAGCTGTCTAAAAAAGAAGCGCTGATGTTTGAGCGTGAAATGGTTAAACTGCAAAAATCGATTGGCGGTATCAAGGATATGGCTGGTATTCCTGATGCAATTTTCGTGGTTGACGTTGGTTACCACAAAGGCGCGATCACTGAAGCAGCTAAACTGGGCATCCCTGTTATCGGTGTGGTCGATACTAACCACTCTCCTGAAGGTGTTGCTTACATCATTCCTGGTAATGATGACTCCTCCAAGGCAATTGCTTTGTATGCACGCGGTGTCGCTGATGCAATCCTGGAAGGCCGTGCAAACGCGGTAAATGAAGTTCTGGAAGCAGTAAAACCAGGTTCTGACGAGTTTGTAGAAGTAGAACAAGCGTAATTTTTGTTCGGATAGAGAGTTCCGGGTTGATGTATGCCTGGAACGCGAAAAATGGGGCAACAGTCGTTCGCCCCTTTTTTTAAACAAAATTTGATGATCAGTGCTGATTAGCACTAATGATTTAGGAGAAATACATGGCAGCGATTACAGCAGCGATGGTTGGTGCTTTGCGTGCAAAGACAGATGCACCAATGATGGAATGCAAAAAAGCTTTGACAGAGGCTGATGGCGATATGGATCGTGCAGAAGAGATTCTGCGTGTAAAACTGGGTAGTAAAGCATCCAAAGCATCTTCCCGTGTGACTGCAGAAGGCGTGGTAGCGTCCTATATTTCCGGTAATGTCGGCGCCTTGATTGAAGTTAACTGCGAAACAGACTTCGTGACAAAAAATGACGACTTTATTGCACTGGCGAACGCTTGCGCTAAGTTGATCGCTGAGCACAACCCAGCTGACGTGGCTGCTTTAGGCGCGTTACCACTCGATGGTAAGACAGTAGAAGAAGTCCGGGCAGCACTGGTTGGTAAAATCGGTGAAAACATGTCCATCCGTCGTTTTGCACGTTTTGACACTCCAGCTAAACTGACTTCTTACCTGCACGGCACACGTATCGGTGTTGTTGTTGAATTCGAAGGCGCAGACGAGCAAGTGGGTAAAGACGTCGCAATGCATATCGCTGCGATGAAACCAGTTGCTTTGTCGACAGAACAAGTACCTGCGGAATTGATCGAAAAAGAACGCTCAGTTGCATCTCAGAAAGCAGCGGAATCCGGCAAGCCAGCGGATATCGTTGAGAAAATGGTAGAAGGTTCTGTACAGAAGTTCCTGAAAGAAGTTTCTCTGTTTAATCAGCCTTTCGTTAAAAACGACAAACAAACTGTGGAGCAAATGCTCAAATCAGTTGGCGCGAATGTAAAAGCGTTCACGATGTTTGTTGTTGGTGAAGGCATCGAGAAAAAAGTCGATGATTTCGCGGCAGAAGTGGCAGCTCAGGTGGCTGCGGCAAAACAAGCGTAATCAGGCGTAATAAAAAAACGGGCCGAAAGGCCCGTTTTTTTAAGCTCAGAAAAATAACTCGAGCATTATTTGGCTTGGATGTCACATCAACCGTGAGCAAACCAAATAATCGCTTATGCAAATTCAATTTCTCAACTTTCCAGAAGGAGTCCTATCATGACTAAACCTGCTTACAAGCGCGTGCTCTTGAAGCTCTCTGGCGAAGCCCTTATGGGCGATGATTCATTTGGCATTAACCGTGTCACAATTGAACGTATGGTGGCGGATGTCGCTGAAATATCCCGCTTAGGCGTCGAGCTTGCTATTGTCATTGGTGGCGGCAATATATTCCGTGGTGTGGCACCAGGCGCGCAGGGCATGGATCGTGCCACCGCCGATTACATGGGGATGCTCGCAACCGTGATGAATGCCTTGGCGTTAGCAGATGCAATGCGCCAGGCAGGCGTAACCTCCCGCGTCATGTCAGCAATTGCGATTGATCAGGTGGTAGAGCCTTATGTCCGCCCTAAAGCATTGCAATATCTGGAAGAAGGTAAGGTAATTGTGTTCGCAGCAGGTACCGGTAATCCATTCTTTACCACTGATACTGCTGCCGCCTTACGCGGATCCGAAATCGGTGCAGAAATCGTCTTAAAGGCGACGAAGGTTGATGGTGTCTATACCGCAGACCCGAAAAAAGATCCGACTGCAACACGTTTTTCCACAATCTCATTTGATGAGGCAATCTCACGCCATTTGCAAGTGATGGATGCAACGGCATTTGCACTTTGCCGCGATCAGAAATTACCGATCAAAGTATTCTCCATCGTTAAACCGGGCGCTTTGAAGAATGTCATTATGGGTGAAGACGAAGGCACACTTGTCCACGTATAATGCAGCGTTTTTGATTGACTGGTTTTACTTTGATAAGAGTCTTTATTTTTAAAGACTGAGAATTGATGCACAGGAGGGCAGTATGAGCGTAGCAGAAGTTAAAAAAAATAGTGAGCAGAGAATGCAGAAGTCGATCGAGACTTTGAAGGCGGATTTGGCGAAAGTCCGTACCGGCCGTGCACATACAGGCATTCTGGACCATGTGATGGTTGATTACTATGGTGCTCCGACGAATATCACGCAGGTTGCGAACGTGACACTGATTGATGCGCGCACAATCGGTGTGCAGCCCTGGGAAAAGAAAATGCTGAGCACGATAGAGAAAGCGATTCGTGATTCTGATCTCGGCCTGAATCCTTCAAGTCAGGGTGACATGATTCGCGTACCAACACCGCCTTTGACAGAAGAACGTCGTAAAGAGATGGTTAAACTGGTGAAAGCCGAAGGTGAAGGTGCGAAAATTGCGATTCGTAATATCCGCCGTGATGCCAATGAATCATTGAAAAAAATGCTCAAGGAAAAAGAGTGCTCAGAAGATGATGAGCGTCGCGCACAAGACGATATTCAAAAGCTGACGGATAAATTTGTCGCCGAAGTGGATAAGTTGCTGGCTGAAAAAGAAAAAGAAGTACTGACGGTTTAATCGGTCAATTTATTCTCTTATTTTCTATTTTTTTGGCTCAGATTTTGAACAAAAGGTAAGCAGAACTACTTCTGACTCCTGTCTTTATGAAGATAGGAGTCAGCGGTAGTTTTTTTTATGCGTATCTGAGGATGCGATTGTTGGCACACTCAGTTTTCTGAGTGACATATAGCAAGTGCCATTGCGGGTAGGTGCGGCGAAACCGTTTATACTCCTTCCGCAGATCTAATGCGTGATTTATTGCACAGTCTTTTGTCAGTCAGTGCAGTACAACCTAATCAGACAGAGAGTCATTGATGTTAAAAACCCGCGTCATTACCGCGTTGATTTTGCTGGCCATTCTGTTGCCGGTTTTATATTCAGGAAATTTCCTCGCTTTTTCAGCAATCGTCGTCGCTTTTTTTGCTGCTGCGATCTGGGAATGTCAGCGTTTATTTAAAAAACCGCTCCCTTTGGTCATGGCTGCAGGATGGTCGGCCTTCTTTGCGTATCTGTTGTTTCATCTTGAAAGTTTTTCTACGCCGTTACTGTTTGCTTTGTGCGTCGCCTTCTGGTTGTTGCGTCTGGTGCCGCTGCTGGCAAAGGGGCTGCCGCCGGAGTTTGGCTTCTCCAACGGTATACTGAGTACCTTATATGGCATCGTCGTTTTCGGATGTTTCATCGCGATTGCCGTGCTATTTAAAATGTCGCCTTTGTATCTGCTCTCGGTGATGGCGATAGTCTGGGTTGCGGACATTGGTGCTTATTTTTCAGGGAAAGCATTTGGTAAGCATAAGCTGGCACCGTCCGTCTCACCCGGGAAATCGTGGGAAGGGGCTATCGGTGGCGGTGTAGCGGTGCTGCTACTGGCAGCTGGATCGGTCTATGTTCCTGCACTGCAAGAGACATTCGCGGTGCAGATTTTTCTGCGTAAAGGCTGGTTGGTTTTTGCCGGCGTAATGTGTTTGCTGTGTGCTGCAAGTGTCGTCGGGGATTTGTTTGAATCGATGCTGAAGCGGCGTGTAGGCATGAAGGACAGCAGCAATCTTTTACCTGGCCATGGCGGTGTGCTTGACAGAATTGATGCGCTGATCCCCGTGTTGCCTCTGGCGGTACTTCTGGATTTATGGCGTTAATAGTATGAACTTACAGCGTATTTGTATTTTAGGATCGACCGGATCTATCGGTGTCTCTACTCTGGATGTGGTTGCGCGGCATCCGGATCGTTATCAGGTATATGCCCTGACGGCGCATACACAGGTGGAGAAACTCGCGGCCCAATGTGTTCAATTTCAACCGCAAGTGGTTGTTGTCGGTTCGGCTCAAACCGCAGATGTATTGCGACAATTGCTGATCGAAAAAAATTTAGGTCACATACAAATCCAATACGGTCCTGAAGCTTTGTGTGAAGTCGCTTCCGCTCCCGAGTGCGATAGTGTGATGGCTGCCATCGTCGGTGCTGCCGGCTTACCGGCGTCGTTGGCGGCTGCACGTGCAGGCAAGAAAGTTTTGCTGGCAAATAAAGAAGCACTGGTCATGTCCGGTAATCTGTTTATGGACGCGATCAAAAAAAGCGGAGCAGCTTTGTTGCCGATTGATAGTGAACATAATGCGATATTTCAGTGTTTACCGCGCCATTATGATGGTCAGGCAGAACAGCATGGCGTCAGTAAAATTCTGCTGACGGCATCCGGCGGTCCATTTCTTCATCGTGATATTGCCACGCTGGCAGATGTCACACCGGAACAGGCGATTGCGCATCCGAACTGGGTAATGGGGCGAAAAATCTCCATCGATTCAGCCACCATGATGAATAAAGGACTGGAAGTCATCGAAGCCCACTGGCTGTTTTCTGCGCCGGCAGAAACGATAGAAGTCGTGATTCATCCGCAGAGTGTTATTCACTCTATGGTTTCCTATAATGATGGTTCGGTGCTGGCGCAAATGGGAAATCCTGATATGCGTACGCCGATTGCCTATGGACTGGCATTTCCCGAGCGCATCGCGTCTGGCGTTGCGCCATTAGATCTGGTGAAAGTCGCGACGCTCAATTTTGAAGCTCCGGATTTCGACCGTTTTCCTTGCTTATCACTCGCGTATCAGGCGCTCAAAACGGGCGGCTCGGCACCAACAATACTGAATGCAAGTAATGAAATTGCCGTCCAGGCATTTTTAGACGGAAAAATCGGGTTTCGCATGATAGATCAGCTTATTGCGGAGTGTATGGATAAAATTGCTGTCACTCCTGTCCATGACCTTGAGGGCATTCTTGCTGTTGATGCACAAGCCCGCGCTGTTGCTAATGTGCTTGTAACTCAATGAAATTGATTCAGACTATTCTCGCATTCGTCGTCACACTTGGCACTCTTGTGACGATACATGAGCTCGGGCACTACATCGCCGCGCGTTTGTGCGGTGTAAAAGTATTGCGTTTTTCTGTGGGCATGGGGCGCGTGATTTTTTCACGCAAGCTGGGCAAAGATCAGACCGAGTGGGCGATATCACTGCTTCCTTTGGGCGGTTATGTGAAGATGCTGGACTCCCGCGAGCAGGACGTATCGGACATTCCTGCGGAAGACTTGTCAAGGGAATTTTGCCGTCAGTCGGTTTGGAAACGTATCGTGATTGTTGCTGCGGGCCCGGTAGCGAATTTTTTGCTGGCCATCGCTCTTTATGCAGCCTTATTTGTCTATGGAATACCTGAGCCGGTCGCCAAAATCCGCGTTCCTTCCTCCACATCAGTAGCTTATCAAGCTGGCTTACGTCACGGCGACCTGATCTCCGCTATTAATGGCAAAGCGATACAAAGCTGGAGTGAAGTGCACTGGGAACTGATGCAACGCGCACTGGAAAAAAATAACGCGGAAATTTCTGTTATGCGGGTCGCCAGTGATCGACTGGATCAGCCAATACAGCGTGTCATCGAGTTACCGCTGAAGTCGCTCGAAAGTAAGGATCTGGAGGGTGATTTTATGTCACAACTCGGATTTTCCCTGGCTCGTCCGTCGGCAATATTGGGAGATATTCTGCCGGGTGGTCCTGCAAGTCTCGCCGGGCTTAAAAAAGGTGATCAGGTCCTGAGTGTCAACCATGAGCCTGTGCTTGATGGTCTGGCGTTCACAGAGAAAGTGAATGCTTCCGCAGGACAGAGCCTGACGTTGCGTGTTCAGCGTAACGGCCATGAGTTTGAAGTGATCACGACGCCAGTTGCAGAGGAAGTTAACGGAACAAAAATCGGGCGTTTAAAAATCCAGATGATGCTCGCGCCGGAGATGATGGTTGTGCAGACCGGACTGATTGCATCCTTAGGAAAGAGCGTGCAAAAAACCTGGGATACCAGTATCGTCAGTATCAAAATGTTGTGGAAAATGGTGGTCGGTGAGGTTTCACTGAAAAATATTACGGGGCCGCTGACGATTGCCGATTATGCCGGCCAGACTTCCAGGGTCGGGCTAGTCAGTTTTCTCAGCTTTATGGCGTTGATCAGTATCAGCCTCGGCGTCATGAATTTGCTGCCTATTCCTGTGTTGGATGGCGGCCATTTGTTGTATTATTCGCTGGAAGTTTTGACGGGTAAGCCAGTGTCTGAACGCATTACTGAAATTGCGCAACGTGCCGGAGTCGCTTTGCTGATGGCAATCATGGCAGTCGCATTTTTTAATGATATAGCCCGACTAATGTCATAATAGTCAGCTTGATGATAAAAAACTCAATTCTGATCGCCATATTGAGAGTATTGAAAGAACTTTATACCCAATGAAATTACATATCGAGCATTTCACTTTGCCAAAATTTCGTCTTCATTCTATGGCTCTGGCCGCGCTCGCTGTATGTTCCGGCAGCGCATTTGCAATACAACCGTTCACAGTAAAAGATATTCGCGTTGAAGGTTTGCAAAGAACAGAAGCAGGTACGGTATTCAGCTATCTGCCAGTCAAAGTCGGTGAAGTGTTTGATGACGCAAAAAGTACGACTGCAATCAAATCTTTGTATGCGACAGGTTTTTTTAAAGATATTCAGATTGAAGAGCAAGACGGCGTATTGGTGGTGTTGCTTGATGAACGTCCGACTATTGCTGGCGTTGAATTTACCGGCACAAAAGAATTCGAAAAAGATGCGCTGGTAAAAGCACTGAAAGATATCGGTATCGGAGAAACACGGATTTTCGATAAAGCAACGGTTGACCGTGCTGAACAGGAACTGAAGCGTCAGTATTTGTCAAAAGGCTTATACGGTATGCAGATCACGACCACGATTACGCCGATAGAGCGTAATCGCGTCAAAATCACGTTTGCAGTGGAAGAAGGTGAAGTTGCCAGGATTGCGCAAATTAAAATCATTGGCAATAAAGCTTTTTCAGACAGCGAGTTAAGAGACCTGATGGCTTTGAATACGCCGACATGGTTCTCCTGGTACACCAAAGCAGACCAATATTCCAAACAGAAATTATCCGGCGATATAGAAACCCTGCGTTCCTTCTATCAGAATCGCGGTTATCTGGAGATGCAGATACTCTCTACGCAGATCTCGATTACTCCGGATAAAAAAGATATCTACATCACGATCAATCTTACTGAAGGTGATAAATACACGATTTCCAACATCAAGCTCGAAGGCGATATGTTTGGCCGTGAGGAGGAACTTGCTTCGCTGATGTTGCTGAAAAAAGGGGATATTTACAGCGCAGCCCGCCTGACGGAAAGTACCAAACGTATTTCTGAGCGTATGGGTAACTTTGGTTATGCGTTTGCAAACGTGACTGCGAATCCAATTCTGGATAAGGAAAAGAAAGAAGTCGCCTTCACCGTTTTTGTTGATGGCGGTAAACGTGTCTATGTCCGTCGTATTAACCTCGCGGGTAATACCCGGACACGTGACGAAGTTATCCGCCGCGAATTCCGTCAGTTTGAAAGTTCCTGGTACGATGGCGAAAAAATTAAAGCGTCGCGTGACCGCGTTGAACGCCTCGGTTATTTCGGTGACGTTAAACTGGAAACGCCTGAGGTGGCGACCAGTGCCGATCAGGTGGATGTCAATTTATCTGTGACTGAAAAACCAACCGGCAATCTGACATTCGGTGCAGGCTACTCCAGTGCAGAAAAACTGACCTTATCGGGCGCCATTCAGCAGGCTAACGTTTTTGGTAGTGGTGACACGATAGGTCTGGAAATCAACACCAGCCGCCAATATCGTACCGTCGCCGTTTCCCATCTGGATCCATACTTTACCGATGATGGTATCAGCCGCAGCGTGGACGCCTATTTGAGAACAACAAATCCGCTGATTGGCAGTACTTATTACTACAAAATTCAGACGACGGGCGGCAATTTACGCTTCGGTGTGCCGTTCTCTGAAGTTGATACCGTCTTTTTCGGTATGGGCTTTGAGCGGACGAACGTTGAAACAGATGCGACCAGTCCGCTCCCGTACAAAAAATATGTTGCCAGCTACAGTAACGGTACTAAAGACCAGACAGCGCCGGACTACGGTGTAGGCACTGCGACGACGAACTCATTTCCGCTGACGATTGCGTGGCAACGCGATAGCCGTGACAGTGTACTGACACCGACTATCGGTCGTTATCAGCGTGCGAACCTTGAGATTGCGGCTGTCGGTAATTTTAAATATTACCGCGCTATTTATAACGCCCAGTATTTCAAACCAATTTATCGCTCGGTCACGCTCGCATTGAATGGCGAATTTGACTATGGTCACGGTCTGGGCGGTAACCCATACCCTGTCTTTAAAAACTTCTATGCCGGTGGTATTGGTTCTGTGCGTGGCTATGAGCCTTCATCTTTAGGAACTAAAGATTACAATGGCAATTCGACTGGTGGTGCCAGCCGTGTGCTGGGTAATGTAGAATTACAGATTCCGTTCCCTGGTGCAGATAAATCCCTGCGCTGGTTTACATTCCTCGATGGCGGTCAGGTATTTGACGAAGGTCAAAAAATGCGTACGAGTGATTTGCGCTTCGGCGCTGGTATAGGTATAAGCTGGATCTCTCCGGTAGGGCCTTTGAAACTGAGTTTCGGTCGTGCTTTGAATGCGAAACCGGATGATAAGAAACAAGCCTTCCAGTTCCAGATGGGTACAGGTTTCTAATTTAGATTTGCCATAAGTTCGTGTTACGGAGATTATTTTGAGTCAACATATTACCCCGTCCAAATTGTTCCAACGCTTGATGATTTGTGCGGCTTGTGTCGTCGGCGTTGCTCAAGCTCATGCACAGGATTCCAGAGTCGCTATTTTTGATTCGCAGCGAGTGATACGTGAATCTGCACCGGCTAAAGCCGCAGAAGCTAAGATAGAGCAAGAGTTTTCCAAGCGCGGCAAGGATCTGCAGGATCTGGCGACGAAAATTAAAGCAATGGCGGACAGACTGGATAAAGACTCTGCAGTGTTATCAGAGTCCGAAAGAATCAAACGTCAACGTGAGCTGACCGACCTGGATCAGGACTTCAAACGTAAGCAACGTATTTTCAACGAAGATCTGAATCAGCGTAAGAATGAAGAAATTGCCTCTTTAGTTGATCGTGCCTACAAAGTCGTTAAGCAAATTGCTGAAACCGAAAAATACGACATCGTTTTGCAAGACGCTGTTTTTTATAATCCCCGCGTTGACATAACCGATAAGGTTCTCAAAGCGCTCGCTAAATAAGTTATGACCACTACGAGCACTCGGCTGGGGGAATTGGTCGATCGCTTCGGTGGTCAATTAATTGGTTCTCCTGATATCGTTGTGGTTGGCATCGCCCCTCTGAGTGATGCCAATCATACCCACATCACGTTTCTCTCTAATTCCAAATTAAGACAGCAAGCTGCAGCTACGCAGGCAGCAGCATTGATCGTGACTGAAGCAGATCATGCGCAGATTGCGGCAGAATACAAGGGTGCGTGTATTATCACCGCGAACCCGTATGTTTATTTTGCCCGTACTGCGCAGTATTTTGCCTCTTTAACTGCCGTTCATCCTGCGGTCGGGGTTCACCCTACGGCCTGGGTCAGTCCACATGCAGTTATTTCAACTACCGCCAGTATCGGTCCGCATGTCAGCATAGAAGCTGAGGCAATTATTGGTGACGCTGTTGTGATTGAAGCCGGTACCAGTGTAGGTCGTGGCGTCACGATCGGTGATGGTTCCTTAATTCATGCCAATGTCAGTATTTATGATTATTGCGTGATAGGTCAGCGCGCAATTATTCATTCCGGTGCGGTGATCGGTGCAGATGGTTTTGGTTTTGCGAATGAGCGTGGTGCCTGGATCAAAATTCCACAAACCGGTCGGGTATTGATTGGTGATGACGTCGAAATCGGTGCCAACACCAGTATTGATCGTGGCGCACTGGCTGACACCGTCATAGAAAATGGCGTCAAACTCGATAATCAGATTCAAATCGGCCACAACTGCCATATCGGCGAACATACTGCAATGGCTGGTTGCGTCGGCGTTGCCGGCAGTGCAAAAATTGGCAAACATTGCACCTTTGGAGGTGCAGCCATGGTGCTGGGACATTTAACGATTGTCGATAACGTCCATATTTCTTCCGGCAGCATGGTATCACGCTCAATACTGGAGCCAGGTCAATATACTGGTTTCTACCCATTGGCAAAGAATGCAGACTGGGAAAAAACAGCGGCGATTGTCCGCAATCTTTCCGGTATGCGCGAAAAAATTCGCCAGCTTGAAAAAACAATTAAAACATTGACTGAGAAATCATCATGAACACACTGAACATTAACGAAATCAAAGAATATCTGCCGCATCGCTATCCAATGTTATTGGTCGATCGCGTATTGGATTGGGAACTGGGCAAGAGCATTACTGCGATCAAAAATGTGACGGCGAATGAGGAATTTTTCAACGGTCACTTCCCGAATAAGCCAGTCATGCCTGGCGTTCTGATGATAGAAGCCCTTGCGCAAACGGCGGCGATACTGTCATTTCTGACGATGGGTCAGAAGCCGGATGAAAAAACCATTGTGTATTTTCTTGGTATTGACGGCGCCCGTTTTAAACGTCCTGTTGAACCAGGTGATCAGTTGAAGATGGAAGTTGAAATCCTCAAAGTAGCACGCGGCATCTGGAAATATAAGGCCAAAGGTACGGTTGATGGTCAGCTCGCACTCGAAGGCGAACTGATGTGCACGATGCGTACGACTGACGATGCAACGGAGAAATAATGTCTATCCATCCAACGGCGCTGATTGATCCCAAGGCACACCTTGACAGCACGGTTGAGGTTGGTCCGTACGTGATTATCGGTCCGCATGTCAGTATAGGTGCGGGTACAAAAATCGCTGCACACGTTGTGATTGATGGACATACGACGATAGGCAAAGATAATCACTTTCACTCGTTTTCCTCTATCGGTGGCCCACCGCAAGACAAGAAATATGGAGGCGAAGTCACTTATCTTGAGATCGGTGACCGTAATCTGATTCGTGAATTCTGCACATTCAATTGCGGAACAGTGCAGGACAGGGGAATTACCAGGGTGGGCAGTGATAACTGGTTCTTGGCCTACGTGCATATCGCGCACGATTGCACTGTCGGCAATCACACCATTTTCTCGAACAACGCTGCGCTCGCAGGTCACGTTGAAGTTGGTGACTGGGTCATCATGAGCGGATTCTCTGCTGTTCATCAGTTCTGCAAAATCGGGCCGCACGCATTCGTTGGTATGAATACCAGTCTGACGCAGGATGTACCGCCGTTTGTTTTAATATCCGGCAATCCGGCACAGGCGCATGGCGTCAATCTCGAAGGACTGAAGCGACGCGGTTTCAGCCGCGATCAGCTCAATGCGATCCGTCAGTCATACAAGCTGATTTATAAATCCGGTCTGACGCTGGAAGAGGCGAAAGCAGCGCTGGATGAACAGATATCAGCTCTTGATGCTGATGCAGCAGCACAGGTAAAACTGATGCGAGATTTCCTCGATGCGTCAACACGCGGCATCGTGCGTTAAGGAACACTCGTGTCACTCTCAGTATCATCACGTCCTATCATCTCTATGGTCGCGGGGGAAACCTCCGGCGACATGCTTGCTGCCCGCTTATTATCTGGCTTACGCCCGCGCTTGCCTGATTCACTGATGCATGGAATCGGTGGGCCGCGCATGGCAGAGCAGGGTTTTGTCAACGACTGGCCTATGGATAAACTGGCGGTACGCGGTTTATTTGAGGTGCTGATGCACTACCGTGAAATCAGCAGTATCCGTAAAAATCTGAAGCAACAGTTACTGGTGGAAAAACCGGATGTGTTCATCGGTGTGGATGCGCCCGACTTTAATCTGGATCTGGAAATTGATCTGAAGCGGACCGGTATCCCGACTATCCATTACATCAGCCCGTCAATCTGGGCCTGGCGTGGCGGGCGTATCAAGAAAATCGCCGAAGCGGTATCTCACATGCTGGTGATTTTCCCGTTTGAAGAACAGATTTACCGCGAGGCCGGTATTCCTGTGACTTATGTCGGGCACCCGCTGGCACAGGTCATTCCTATGGAAATCGACACTGCGGCTGCACGTGAAGAGCTTGGTCTGGATCCGCGATTTAAGGTCGTCGCCATTCTGCCGGGTAGCCGTGTTTCCGAAATTAAATACAACACCGAAGCATTTATCGGTGCGGCAAAAATACTGATACAACGCGATCCGAATCTGCAGATCGTAGTGCCGATGGCGGGTAATAAACAGCGTAGTTACTACATCAAGCTGGTAGTCGCCGCGCGCCTTGAAGGTGTGCCGGTTCTGTTAATTGATGGTCGCTCGCATACGGCGATTGCAGCAGCGGATGCGGTACTGGTCGCCTCAGGCACAGCGTCTTTGGAAGTCGCCTTATTCAAGAAGCCGATGGTGATCGCCTATAAAATGATGGAAGCATCTTGGCAGATACTGAAACACATGGGCTATCAGCCCTGGGTTGGTTTGCCGAATATACTGGAAAAAGAATTTGTGGTTCCTGAGTTTCTGCAATCTGCTGCCACGCCGGAAGCGATGGCAGATGCGATCTGGCAGCAACTCAATGACGACAACATGCAAAAGAATCTGAAAGACAGATTCACCGCGATGCATCACAGCTTATTGCGCGATACCGCCAATATCTCGGCGCAAGCAGTGTTAGATGTGATCGCACGTAGCTGAAAGCTGCATATCTGTCGTCGATATCGCCTGATCAGGCATTTACCTTAAACTGTTAATTATGTACGTCGATTCTCATTGCCATATCAATTTTCCTGAACTCGCTGAGCGTATGCCGGAAATCATGCAAAAAATGGCGGATAACGGCGTCACCCATGCGCTCTGTGTGTCTGTGGATTTGCCCGATTTCCCGCAAGTGCTGGCCTTAGCGGAGCAATATCCGCATATTTACGCATCGGTTGGCGTGCATCCTGATTATGAAGATACGCCGGAGCCGAGCGCAGAGCAGTTGGTCGAACTGGCGCAACACCCACGCATCATCGCCATCGGAGAAACCGGGCTGGATTATTTCCGTCTGAAAGGTGACCTCGAATGGCAGCGCGAACGCTTTCGTCAGCACATCCGCGCGTCGCGACTGAGCCGCAAGCCTTTGATTATTCATACCAGAGCCGCCGCAGAAGACACGATTCGTATTCTGCGCGAAGAGGGTGCAGGAACTGCAGATGGTGGCGTCGCCGGCGTGATGCATTGCTTCACCGAATCGCTGGAAGTCGCATTGGCGGCGATAGAAATGGGATTTTATATTTCTTTCTCCGGTATTCTGACTTTTAAAAGTGCAAAGGATTTACAAGCGGTCGCCAAAGCCTTGCCACTGGAACGCATACTCATAGAAACCGATTCGCCTTATCTGGCGCCTGTGCCACATCGCGGCAAAATGAACGAGCCAGGTTTTGTGCGGCATGTAGGTGAATTTCTGGCTGATATCAAAGGCGTTTCCGTCACAGAAGTACAGGAAACCACCACGAAAAATTTCTTCCAGCTGTTTCAGTTCGCTCATTGAGGTTCGTCATGCGCTTAACGCCAGCCGCTTTACTGCTTGCTCTTGCTTGTCTGATGCCGCTCGCGGCTGAAGCTGACGCGTATGCGGATTTTGTTTTTGCTGTGAAATTTAATGATGCGCCTGCTGTGCAGGATTTTTTAAGACGCGGCATGGATACCAATTCAGTAGAAGAATACCGCGGCGAATCGATGCTCATGACCGCACTGCGAAATAACTCCATGCGCGTCGTCGATGTGCTGTTGCAAGCGCCGGATCTGAACATCAATGCCCGCGCAAAAAATGGTGATACAGCGCTGATGGTTGCCAGCTTTCTGGGGAATACTGATGCCGTCAGAAAAATCATTGCCCGTGGCGCCGAGGTCAACCAGCCGGGCTGGACTGCGCTGCATTATGCCGCGGCGAATGGCAGCGTGGAAACCATTGCCGTATTACTCGAACATCACGCCTACATCGATACGGAATCACCGAATAAAACGACGCCACTGATGATGGCAACCCGTTTCGGTAAGCTCGATGCAGTCAAGCTGTTGATAGGCGAGGGGGCTGATCTCACGCTTAAAAATGATCTCGGCATGACCGCGCTCGATTTTGCGAAAGAAAACCAGCATGGCGATCTGATGGCGCTTTTACAGCAATCCCTTGCTGCTCAGAAAAAGTAAAAGTACGTCGCTGATTTTTGTTTCGTATTGTTCTGTTTGCGTTGCAGCATATTGTTTATTAACGAAGCCCTGTGTTAAAGTTCGGACTTCTCAATTCTGGAGTTAATTCTGTGGACAGTGATAGTTGTCGATCCCCAATCGACTTTAAACTGGCAATGTAAGCACAGATGCTCTGCTGCTACCTTGCCATCTGGCGGGTAGTGGTTTTTTCAGCGGTTTTATTCAGTATTTCGCTGCACTTCTACTTACCCAATTCGTTTTTTTTCTGACTCTCGTTGTGGTTGCGTTGTTTCGCTCACCACCGCTGCGGAGTAGAATGTATCCATCTATGGTGCTGGTCTGAAAGTCAGCAACAGGGGAGGTAGTTTGTTGCGCATCACCTTATTTTGTCATTCTTGCCTGGCATCCTCTTTTTTTGCGTATGTCCTGATCTCCGGAGGTACGCATGTTTGAATTATTCCGACTCCGTTCACGCGAAGACGCATTGAATAGCAGCGGTCCGAATCGCTGGGATTGGGCTTTATTGCCGCTGATTCTTGCCCTGTTAAGCATATTTGCGTTTGCAGCAATGCAGATGAGCCGGCCGTTCTCTGTCGGTGAAGCCTTGCAGGTATCGCTTGATCCGTTTTATTTGCCCTATTATCTGCTGCGCACGATCTTGCGCATGTTCACCGCGCTGGCTTTCTCGCTGTTATTCAGTCTGATTTTTGCGGCGATTGCAGTCAAATACATCACCGCCGAAAAGGTCATGATTCCTGCGCTCGATATTCTGCAATCGGTGCCGATTCTGGGTTTTCAGGCGATCGCCATTGCGCCGTTTATTGCGCTCTTTCCCGGCAATTTACTCGGTGTTGAATGCGCGGCGATCTTTGCGATTTTCACCTCGCAGGCATGGAATATGGCGTTCAGCTTGTATCAGTCGATGCGCAATGTACCAGCAGAATTAAAAGAAGCCGCGCACATTTTCAGGCTATCGAGCTGGCAGCGTTTCTGGCGGCTGGAGTTGCCGTTTGCGATGCCCGGCTTGCTGTGGAATATGATGATGTCCATGTCCGGCGGCTGGTTTTTTCTGGTTGCTGCCGAAGCGATTTCTGTCGCCGGGCAGGATATTAAATTACCTGGCATCGGTTCTTACATCGCAGTCGCCATCGAAGCAAAAGATGGCCATGCGATTGCCTGGGCCATCGCAGCCATGCTGAGCGGCATACTGCTGTACGACCAATTGTTTTTCCGCCCCTTGCTGGCGTGGGCAGACAAGTTTCGTTTTGAAGAATCGCAAGGCGATACGGCACAACAATCCTGGCTGCTGGACTGGATGCGCAACAGCCGCTGGGTGCGCACCTGGACTGAGCAATTCTGGTCTTTGATGAGCCATGCGCTGTCGTGGTTCAGCGTCAGCTACGATGGCACATCAACCCGTGCCGCAAAGAAAACGATCAGCCCGCTGTGGTCACGTGTTTTTGATGGTGTGCTGATTGTCGTCACCATGCTGGCGATCTACCGGCTGGTGACGTTCATACACAGTGACGTCGGCTGGAGCGAAGTGGTGCACGTCGCTGGCCTGGGTGTGATCACGCTGATCCGCGTCATGCTGCTGATCGCGCTGGCTTCACTGGTATGGGTGCCGATTGCGGTCTGGATAGGCTTGCGCCCGCAGTATTCGCAAAAAGTGCAGGCAGTGGCGCAGTTTCTGGCGGCGTTCCCGGTCAATCTGATGTTTCCGCTGGTGGTGCTGGCGATGGTAACGCTGCATCTGACGCCGAATATCTGGCTCAGCCCGCTGATGGTTTTCGGTACCCAGTGGTACATTTTGTTTAACGTTGTTGCCGGTGCGGCGACGATACCGAATGAATTGCGTCTGGCGGCAGATAATCTGGGCCTCAAAGGCTGGCTGAAATGGAAGCGCGTTTATCTGCCTGCGATTTTCCCGAGTTACATCACCGGTGCGATCACCGCCAGCGGCGGCTCGTGGAATGCCAGTATCGTTGCGGAATATGTCACCTGGGGTAAAACCACGCTGATTGCCGATGGGCTCGGTAGTTACATCAAACAAATGACCGAAGCAGGGGACTTTCACCGCATCGCCCTCGGTATTGGTGTGATGTGTATTTTTGTGATGCTGCTGAACCGGTTTTTCTGGCGCAAATTGTATTTGCTGGCCGAAGACCATATCCGCTGATCCGCTTAGCACGCATCACTATTTGCACATACTGCTCACACAGCACCTATGCATAAAGACCATGAAACGCAGCGGCAATAAACCAGCGCCGCTGTCAGGAGAATACACATGACACAAGCTTTACTGATCGACCTGCATCAAGTCGCCAAATCCTTTAAAGCCACCGATGGCAAATCACGCCTGATTCTGGATAAGGTTGATTTTCAACTCAAAGAAGGCGAAATCGTCGCCTTGCTTGGCAAATCCGGCTCAGGCAAATCGACACTGCTGCGCATCATGGCGGGCCTGATTCCCGCCGACAAAGGCAAAGTCGCCTATCGTGATAAAGACATTTACGGCCCGGTGGCTGGTATCGCGATGGTGTTTCAATCGTTCGCCTTATTTCCATGGCTAACCGTGCAGCAGAATGTTGAGCTCGGCTTAGAAGCGCAGGGCGTGCCTGCGGCCGAGCGCGAACGTCGTGCCGATGCGGTGTTAGAGCTGATCGGCCTGGCTGGTTTTGGCGGTGCGCTGCCACGCGAACTTTCCGGTGGCATGAAACAACGCGTCGGTATCGCGCGAGCGCTAGTGACAAACCCCGACATCTTGCTGATGGACGAAGCCTTTTCTGCGCTCGATGTGCTGACCGGCGAAACCTTACGCAATGACATGCTGAAACTCTGGCAGGATAAAAAAATCTCCACCAAAGGCATACTCATCGTCTCGCATAACATCGAAGAAGCCGTGATGATGGCGGATCGCATCATCGTCTTGTCCAGCGACCCCGGCACTATCCGTTGCGAAGTCAAGATCGATCTGCCGCGCCCGCGTGATGTGGACGCCGTCGAAGTGCGCGCCCTGATTGATGAAGTCTATGGTCTGATGACGATGCGTCATGCGCACGAAGCCACTGCGGACACATCCAGTGCCCGCCATCTTGGCTATCGCTTGCCGGACACCAATGTCAGTCGCATCGAAGGCGTGCTCGATATGCTGGCTGACGTGCCTTTCAATGGCCGCGCCGATTTGCCGCAACTGGCTGAAGAATCCGAATTATCCGACGAAGAATTGTTCCCGACTTACGAAGCCCTGAGCTTGCTGGGCTTTGCCGTGCTCGACAAAGGCGACATCATTCTGACCCCGATGGGGCAAAAATATTACGAGGCCGAAAAGAATCACAAACAGGAACTCTTCGGCCAGCAACTGCTGACCCACGTGCCGCTGGCCGCCCACATCCGCCGCAACCTCGAAGCCGAAGTCAGCGCCAGTCTGCCCGAGCAGCCACTGCTGGAATTGCTGGAAGAATTCCTCAAAGCCGACGAAGCCAAACGCGTACTGGAAGTCGCCATCGAATGGGGCCGTTACGGCGAAGTCTATGAATACGACTACCACACGGGACGTCTGACTTTACCGGAAGATACGGAGCAGAAACCTTTGTAATGTGGGACTCAATGTACCAGCGTAGGATGCTGGCACATTGAGCGTAGTCGCAGAAGTGCTGAGTGTGAGGTAGCGTACGATGTTGTTTGCTTTGTTGTTTCTTGGGTTGGCATCAACGTTTGAAACCAACAGTCTACTGTTTCTCGCACAGACACTAGGTAATTGCATAGCCGAGCCTGTAAGAATTTCTGTGTGAACCGGGGTCATGAAATAATACCGAAAGGGATTTGCCATGACCGATACGATGACCACGAAAAAACCTCGCAAAAAGAAAGAACCATAAGTTTTGCTTCGCATCGTTGTGTGCGTCAGCAGCAGAGAAACGAGATTATGAAGCACTTCACTCTCACTGTCAACTCCCTTCACGCTTCAGATCCGCTTTTTCTTCTCGGCTTCCGCATTTTGTTGCGCGGGTACCAATCGGATCGCTTGGCCTTGGCTTGTTGACTGCCAGTGACTTCTTGCTTCACTTCACTTTCTTCCCCCGCCTTTCAGCGGGAGCCGAACTATAGCAAAACCTTCCTCAATTCGCAATGAAACTCGCAAATTATTTATAACTTATTGATTCTTAAATTCCGGCGTACGTTTTTCCAGAAATGCTTTCATGCCTTCCTTCTGATCTTCCGTTCCAAAGCTTGAATGAAACAGGCGACGTTCAAAATGTACGCCTTCCGATAACGTTGTTTCGTAAGCGCGATTAACAGACTCCTTAATCATCATAATGATAGGCTGCGACATGCTGGCAATCGTGTTCGCCGCTGACAGCGCTTCTTCCAGCAACATATCTACCGGAACAATGCGCGAGACCAATCCAGCGCGTTCTGCTTCTTCCGCATCCATCATGCGTGCGGTCAGGCACATATCCATCGCCTTCGCTTTCGAAATTGCACGCGGCAAACGCTGAGTACCGCCAGCGCCCGGCAAGGTTCCTAACTTAACTTCGGGCTGGCCAAATTTTGCGTTATCAGCAGCAATGATGAAATCACACATCATCGCCAATTCACAACCACCGCCTAAGGCGTAACCTGCCACGGCAGCAATGACTGGTTTGCGAATCTGGCGAATCGTTTCCCAATTGCGCGTGATGTAATCACCTTTATAAGCATCCATGAACGTGTAGTTCGCCATTGCGGCAATATCTGCACCAGCAGCAAATGCCTTCTGACTTCCGGTAATCACGATACATTGGATCGCATCATTCTGATCAAACGCTTTTAAAGCAACGCCTAATTCATTCATCACCTGATCATTCAGCGCATTCAATGCCTTCGGGCGATTGAGAGTAATCAGTCCAACCTTCTCTTTTGTCTCTACTAATATGCATTCGAATTCCATGGAAGTCTCCTATATAGTGTCAATGGATGTGCCGCTCAGCGCGGCAAGGCTAAATTACTCAAAACAATCCAGCTTATCTATTTGCAGAACAGCCAGATTGTAATCAAAGGAAATCTATGTGGTTATTGCTATTAGAAGCCGGAATGGCGCTCTTTATATTGATCTTTATCGTATGGTGGACCATGTTTTCCGGACGACGCCAGAAAAATAAACCGCGCATTGAAGAACAAACTGACAGTATGAACGACAGCAACTGAGCTTCATCACGTCAATTAATGCAAAGTGCGCGGAATAGAGAGTACAAACTCAGGAATCTCCACTTCAAAACGATGCCCATCCTCGGCCACACAGAAATACGAACCTTTCATACTTCCCTGTGGCGTCGTTAAGGAGCTGCCACTGGTGTATTCAAAACTTTGTCCGGGTTGCAAAAACGGCTGGTGCCCGACCACACCCAATCCTTTTACTTCTTGAGTGTGATTCTTTGCATCCGTAATAATCCAGTGACGTGCAATCACCTGCGCCGCCACCGTCCCGGTATTTTTAATCGTTACGGTGTAAGCAAACACAAAGCTCGCCTGATCCGGATTGGATTGTTCTTGCAAATACTGCGTCGCGACGGACACACTCATCTCGTAGGTAGCCACAGTCTCCTCTTTTCTTTATCAACTGCAATTGAATCTCTATTGTGCCAGAGGATGACAAAGACGACATGGATGGCGCAAGGTAAAATAGCGCATCTTTTCTTTTGCAAGACCTTTGCCATGACAACCTACCGAATTGCTCCCAGTATTTTATCCGCCGACTTTGCCCGACTGGGCGAGGAAGTGCGCAACGTCGTCGCTGCCGGTGCCGATATGATTCACTTTGACGTCATGGATAACCATTACGTACCGAATCTGACCATAGGCCCATTGGTCTGCGAAGCGATACGCCCGCATGTGCAGGTGCCGATTGATGTTCATCTGATGGTCAAGCCCGTTGATCGTATCATTCCCGATTTTGCCAAAGCTGGCGCGAATATCATCAGCTTTCATCCGGAAGGTTCTGAGCACATCGACCGCAGTCTTCAATTAATCCGCGATCATGGCTGCAAAGCCGGTCTGGTGCTGAATCCGGCAACACCTTTGCATGTGTTAGAACATGTCATGGACAAGCTGGATCTGATCTTGCTGATGTCAGTCAACCCAGGCTTCGGCGGTCAATCATTTATTCCGCACACCTTGAAAAAAATTGCCGCTGTACGCAAATTAATTGATGAGTCTGGTCGCGACATCATGCTGCAAGTGGATGGTGGCGTAAAAATAGACAATATCCGCGAGATCGCCGCAGCAGGCGCAGATACGTTTGTTGCCGGTTCAGCGATATTTGGCAAGCCAGATTACAAAGGCGTGATTGACGCCATGCGCACAGAACTCGGAAAAGTCTGACTCCAATCAATCACCGCTTACATTTCAGACTCCCAATATACATGCGGCTTATGGCGCCATTTCCTGCCATGATCCGCATGTTTATTCAGACATTCAACAGGCATCGCCATGTTTAGTAATATCAACGCTGTCATCATTGATCTTGATGGGACCATGCTCGATACCGCACCGGATTTTCTGGTCGCGATCAATCGTATGCGGAATGATTTTTCCCTGACGCCAATCACGCTAGCCATGGTGAAATCTATGGTCGGTAAAGGCTCGGAAAATCTGATCACCCGCGTCCTGAGTCTGGATTTCGATGAAGCGGGAGTGCAACAACATTTTGCGCAAGGGATGGCGTCTTACCAGCGCCATTATCTCGACATCAATGGCGATCACAGCACGTTGTATCCGGAAGTTATTGAAGGTTTACAAGCAATGCAGACGATGGGTCTGCGACTCGCGTGTGTCACAAATAAGCCGCTCGCTTTCGCAATACCACTGATGCAGAAAAAAGGATTGTCTTCCTATTTTGAACTGACTTTTGGTGGCGATTCTTTCCCGCGGAAAAAGCCGGATCCGCAACCCTTGCTTGAAGTTAGCAAACGGTTTGAGATGGCGCCAGCACGTATTCTGGCCATCGGCGACTCCAGTAACGATGCGATTGCAGCACGCGCGGCAGGTTGCCCGGTACTCACAGTGCCCTATGGTTACAACCACGGTGAGGCTGTACAAACAATTCAAAGTGATGGTATAGTCGGCACACTGTTGGAAGCGGCACGACTGCTGGCGACAGAAAATCAACATTAATTCGACATTAATCACTTTCATTCCACTCACGAATGTTTCCCGAAAACAAACGTCCCGAAATAACACCAGGTACCTTTGAGGCCTGGCTATGGCGACGCTGGCAATCCTCTTAACCCTGGAATGCCGCGACTGGCTCTGCACATCCCCAGCATGACTGGTCGCTTGTTTTATCAATCTGTCTTATCCGTCCTTACTCAAGATGCGAGTCATATTGCTCGTATTCTGTTTCTGCAGGCATCGCGAGCTATGGCTGACGGCTGAAGGAAAACCATGACCGAACTCGAATTCAAATCGCTGGCCGCGCAAGGCTACAACCGTATTCCTATGATTGCGGAAGCATTCGCTGATCTGGAAACACCGCTGACTCTTTACCTGAAACTTGCTCAGACCCAGAATGCAGGCAAAAACACGTTCCTGCTCGAATCCGTCATGGGTGGCGAACGTTTCGGGCGTTATTCCTTCATCGGCCTGCCTGCCAATACGCTGTTGCGCAGCTATGGTGAAAAAGTAGAAATCGTCAGAAATGGCGAAATCATCGAAACGTATCACGGCAATCCACTCGACTTCATCACAGAATTTCAAAGCCGTTTCAAAGTAGCATTGCGTCCCGGTATGCCACGCTTTTGCGGTGGACTCGCCGGTTACTTTGGTTACGATGCGGTACGCCATGTCGAAAAACGCCTCGCCCACAGCGCACCCAAAGATGATCTTGGGCTGCCGGAAATTCAGTTACTGGTGACCGAGGAATTAGCGGTCATCGACAATGTGTCAGGCAAGCTGTATCTGATTGTGTACGCTGATCCGACGCAGGCCGAAGCATGGTCAAAAGCGCGCCAGCGTTTGAAAGATTTGCGTGCAATGTTACGCCGCAGCGTTGATGCGCCAGTCACATCCGCCTCGGTACGCACCGAATCCATACGCGATTTCGCCAAAGAAGATTATTTAAAAGCCGTTGAAAAGGCCAAGGAATACATCATGGCGGGCGATCTGATGCAGGTGCAGGTTGGGCAGCGCATCAAGAAACCTTATGCCGATTCGCCACTGTCACTGTATCGCGCACTGCGCTCACTGAATCCGTCGCCGTATATGTATTTCTACAATTTCGGCGATATGCAGATCATCGGTGCTTCACCAGAAATTTTAGTCCGTAACGAAAGTCTGAATGACGGCTCACGCAAAGTCACGATACGCCCACTTGCAGGTACGCGCCCGCGCGGAGCAACACCGGAGCGCGATGCCGAACTCGCTAAAGAGCTGCTGGCCGATCCTAAAGAAATCGCCGAACACGTGATGCTGATTGATCTCGCACGCAATGATATCGGCCGCATCGCCACGACTGGCAGCGTCAAGGTAACGGATCAGATGGTGATTGAAAAATACTCGCATGTACAGCATATCGTGTCGAATGTCGAAGGCACATTGCAACCACAATTATCGAATCTCGATGTGCTGAAAGCGACCTTCCCTGCCGGTACCTTGTCCGGTGCGCCAAAGGTGCGCGCGATGGAGTTGATCGATGAACTCGAACCGGTCAAACGCGGCATCTATGGCGGCGCCTGCGGTTATCTGTCGTTTGGCGGCGAGATGGATCTGGCGATTGCGATACGCACCGGCGTACTGAAAGACGGCATGCTGTATGTGCAGGCGGCGGCGGGCGTGGTGGCCGATTCGGTGCCGGAAATGGAATGGCAGGAAACAGAAAATAAGGCGCGCGCAGTTTTGCGCGCAGCCGAACAAGTACAAGATGGTCTGGACGGAGAAATTTAAATGCTGCTGATGATCGATAACTATGATTCCTTCACTTACAACCTCGTGCAGTATTTTGCCGAGCTGGGTGAAGATGTGCGCACCTACCGCAATGATGAAATCACGCTGGAAGAAATCGCGACATTAAAGCCGGATCACATCTGCATTTCACCAGGGCCATGCACGCCGCATGAAGCTGGTATTTCTATTCCTGTTATCGAACGTTTTGCCGGTCAGATTCCGATTCTCGGCGTCTGTCTTGGTCATCAAAGTATCGGTGCGGCATTTGGCGGCAATATCATCCGTGCGAAACAAGTCATGCATGGCAAGACCTCGCTGATTGCACACACAGGTGTCGGTGTTTTCAGGAATTTACCCAGCCCCTACACCGTTATCCGCTATCACTCGCTGGCAATTGAACGCGCGACGCTGCCAGATTGCCTGGAAGTCACCGCCTGGACTGACGATGGCGAAATCATGGGGGTGCGCCACAAAGAATTTGATCTGCAAGGCGTGCAATTTCACCCCGAATCCATCCTCTCAGAGCATGGCCATGCTCTGTTAAAAAACTTTCTGACCGGAGCAGCACAATGACCATTTCTCAGCAAGAAGCCCTGACACGTCTGATCGAACACCGTGAAATATTCCATGACGAAATGCTGTATCTGTTCCGCAAAATCATGGGCGGTGAAATGTCGCCACTGATGATCGCCGCATTAACGATAGGTCTGCGCGTCAAAAAAGAAAGCATCGGTGAAATCACGGCGGCAGCACAAGTTATGCGCGAATTCTCGACGAAAGTACCATTGGTCAATACCGAAAATATGATCGATATCGTCGGCACTGGCGGCGATGGCGCGAATACGTTCAACATTTCCACCACCTCGATGTTTGTAACTGCCGCCGCTGGTGCACGCGTCGCCAAGCACGGCGGACGCAGCGTTTCCTCATCATCCGGCAGCGCCGATGTGCTTGAAGCGCTGGGCGCCAACATTAACCTGAATCCAGAACAAATTGCGCAATCCGTCGCTCAGACCGGTATCGGTTTTATGTTTGCACCTAACCATCACGGTGCGATGAAACACGCGGCACCTGTACGGCGTGAACTGGGTGTGCGTACCATCTTTAATATCCTCGGACCACTGACCAATCCTGCCGGCGCGCCGAATATTCTGATGGGCGTATTCCATCCTGATCTGGTTGGTATTCAGGTGCGCGTACTGCAACGACTGGGGGCTAAACATGCGCTGGTCGTGTGGGGGCGCGACAATATGGATGAGGTTTCTCTCGGCGCACCAACCATGGTCGGCGAACTGATCGATGGCGAAATCCGCGAATACGATATTCATCCGGAAGACTTTGGACTGCAAATGGTATCGAGCCGCAATCTGCGTGTTTCCGGCGCCGAAGAATCGCGCGAAAAAGTCCTGGAAGTGCTGAACAACGTCGCCGGTGCCGCGAAAGATATCGTCAGCCTGAATGCTGGCGCGGCTTTATACGGCGCTGGCGTTGCCAGCTCAATTGCCGACGGCGTCAAGAAGGCGCAAGAAGCCATCGCCTCTGGTGCTGCACGTGCCAAGATGGATCAGTTCATTCAGGTTACTCAGCAACTCGGAAAATAAATTATGTCAGACATACTTAACAACATCCTGGCAGTCAAAAAAGATGAGATTGCGGCAGCAAAAAAATATCAGTCACTGATCAGCCTGCGCGATGAGGTCGAATCCGATAAAGAAGCACGTGCGCAACTACGTGGTTTTGAAGCAGCGCTGCGCAACAAAATTGCAGCAGGCAATCCTGCAGTGATTGCGGAAGTCAAAAAGGCCTCGCCCTCCAAAGGTGTGATCCGGCCAAATTTTAATCCGGCAGACATCGCGAAAAGCTACGAGCAGCACGGTGCGGCCTGTTTGTCGGTACTAACAGATGTACAGTTTTTTCAGGGCGCACCGGAATATTTGCAACAGGCACGCAATGCCTGTGCATTACCGGCGCTGCGCAAAGATTTTATGATCGATCCATATCAGGTATATCAGGCCAGAAAATGGGGCGCAGATTGTATCTTGCTGATCGTTGCCGCGCTCGATCATGGTCTGATGGCCGAGCTCGAAGCCTGCGCGCATGAGCTTGGTATGGGCGTGCTGGTTGAGGTACACAATGACGTAGAGCTGGACGCGGCACTTAAACTGAAAACCACGCTGCTAGGGATTAACAACCGCAACCTGCGTACCTTTGAAGTGACGCTGGATACGACGCTGGGCTTGCTGCCGAAACTGTCTCCGGAAAAACTGGTAATCACGGAATCCGGCATCCTCAATCCTGACGACGTAAAACGGATGCGCGCTGCGGATGTGCATGGCTTCCTGGTCGGTGAAGCCTTTATGCGGGCAGAAAATCCTGGTGCAGAGTTACAGAAATTATTTTTCTGAATCGACACACCTCTGACGGCATGTCCTAATCAATTTGCGGCTTTCCAGGCATTTTCCTGCCAGAAGCCGCATGAATATTGAGAGATAATCGTTGCCAATAGCAGAAAAGCCGTTCGCGTACAGATTACGCCAACGGCTTTTTCTATGGAACGCTGATCAATTACGACTTCGTTGCTTTACGGTAGCTAGGCCGCGCCGTCGCCAACACTGCCTTGGCATCACTCTCAATTTTGAAGTTGTTGGCAGGCACATCATCCGCTTGCAGTTTCGCTTTCACGACCAGCAGCTCATCTCGGCGGAAAGCGTGAATTTCCACAGTATCACCAACGCGATAACGTCCGATCGCCACCGCCAGATTATCACTGACGTCGGCGACACTTACACGCAAGCCGTTAATCGCCACCAGAATATCATTCGCAGATAAGCCCGCCAGATGTGCGGCACGGCCTTCATACGCATGAGCGATTTTGCAGCCATTGGCATCGCGTGCCACTTTCACGCCAAGACTGGCTGGCTTGTTGCTATTGCCTGCATCGAGTGTAATGCCGAAATCAGCAAACAACTGCGCCAGCGGCACATCCTCAGTCCCGCGCACATGCTTATCGAGGAAGTGGCGCACATTCACACCAGTGGCTTTTTCGATGATCGTTTCGATTTCATCTTCGGCCAAGCCCTGCTGTTTTCCTGCCGCAAAATTGGCATAGAAATCACGGCCAAATTTTTGCCACAAAGCGCGCATCACATCATCGAGTGATTTTTTTCCACCAGTTGCAGCACGTATCGTCAGATCCAGACCCAGCCCGACCAGAGAGCCTTTGGTGTAATAGCTGACAATCGCATTCGGCGAATTTTCATCCTGACGATAATACTTCGTCCAGGCATCAAAGCTGGACTCCGCCACACTTTGCTTCAGACGGCCGCTGCCGCGCTGGACGTTGTTGACAGTCTGCGCCAGCAATTTCAGATACGCTGCTTCATCGATCAGGCCAGCGCGTACCAGCATCAGATCATCGTAATAACTCGTGAAACCTTCAAACAGCCACAACAGGCTGGTGTAGTTTTCCTGGTGCAGATCGTAACTGGCAAATGCCGCAGGCTTAATACGTTTAACGTTCCAGGCATGGAAATATTCATGACTGCACAAACCCAAAAAACCGCGATATCCATCGCTCATCTCAGGCTGATGTTTGACCGGAATATCAGTGCGGTTACAGATCAAGGCGGTTGAGGCACGATGTTCCAGGCCACCGTAACCTTCACCGACTACCATCGTCATGAACACATAGCGATCCATCGGCGCTTTTTTGGCACGCGGCTCAAAAAACGCGATCTGGCTTTCACAGATTTTTTTGACATCAGCGACCATGCGCTCCATGTCCATATTCGGCACTTTCCCAGTCACCACAAAATCATGTGGTACGCCGTGCGCTTCAAATGTCGCCAGCGCAAAATCGCCACACTCCACCGGGTGATCGACCAACTCGTCGTAGTTCGCGGCAACATAAGTACCAAAGCCATAACGCTTGGCTTTCAGCTCAGGTAAAGAAGTGGCAACGCGCCAGCTCTTACATGCAGGAACATCAGGACGTTGAATATCCACAATGTGTGGTAAAAACTCTTGCCCGTGTACACTTAGGAATACGCTGGTGCCGTTAAAAAAAGCATGTGACTGATCGAGATGCGCGGCGCGCACTGACAAATCCCAGGCGTACACGTCATAACTGATCAGTAATTCATTTTTGCACGGAGCAGCCTGCCAGGTATGTTTGTCGAGCTTTTTGAGAGTCACCTTTTTACCAGCAGCAGTTGCCTTGATCTGAACAATATTTCGTGCAAATTCACGCACCATGTAACTACCAGGGATCCAAGCCGGCAGGCTGACAATCTGTCCTTCAGGATCGGGCTGACTGATGAGCAGCGTCACCTGATACAAGTGAGCGGCTAAATCTTTGGGGATGATCGAATAATGAATTGCGTTTTTGACGCTGTTGCGGCTTGTCTGACTTTGAGTTGCTTTTTGAGTGCTCATCGTTTTTGCCATGCTCAACGATCTTTCTATTTTAATAGTTAGAGATATTAGTTGCGCACATTCGCAGCGATGAAAGTGAATATCTGCGCCGTCACAACCACTCGGGTCAATTGCAGGCGCAAATGAATAAACCATTCGGGAACACCATAGCTTCGATAGAGTTTTTTATCGATTTTGTAGGCCGCGATAAAACCAACAACCTGCACTAAAAAACCAAACAGCATATTACCCAGAGAGCACCAGGCGATCACGGTAGGAATCACGCCCCAGATCAATGCCTTCCTGGTTTCATGATCATCGTTGCCATTCGCCATAATGGTAACCCCCCAATGTACACCACCAAGAAAAGATAAGATGGCGATGCCATAAGCAAGTTGTGCTTTGATGAAATAGCCCAACCACTCAGGATGCACGAGCCAGCAGGCGAGGGTCAGCAGGATGAATGGAATCAGGCCTGCAAAGCCTAAGCGGATAACGAGTTTCTGATTGAGATTATTCATAAAATATCGCTGCGGATGTTGCAACGTCTGTTTTCTGTCAAATTGAAGAAAAACGCTATTCTAAGAGGAAATCAGAGACTTAGATATATTTGTCCGTCACCGATATATGAATAATGTTTTCTGATTTACCGGGAAGATAAATCAGCCGGCAGATCAATGTCCCGCAAAATCCCGGGATCATCAAGCGGAATTTCGCGTACCGGAAACCGCTGCAATAAGCCGCGTGCGCCGCGATCACCAGTCAGCGCCATTAGTTCGGGAAGATATTTATCTGAAAAACCGATAGGATTACCGCGCTGCCCCTGAAATACAGGAACCACAATATCTGCGCCGTTTTCCAGTTCGTGCAGGAGCGCCGCGATGCTTGTGCTCTGAACGAAGGGCATGTCTGCAAGAGCAATGATCCAGCCTTTGCTAAGTGCTGTGTGACGCAGGCCGGTGGTGAGCGATGCTGCCATGCCCTGATCCGCATCCGGGCAGACAAGGACCTCATAGTTCTCACGCTGCAACGCTTCTATCAGTGCATGATTGTCTGGTCGCACAACCACAACAATCCGCTTTATCACGGAAGATAAATGGCGCGCTGCTGTCAGCGCGACCGTATACCCGTCGAGTAAAGTTTGTTGCAGCTTATCTTCGACACCCTGCGGATCAAAGCGTCGCCCGCGTCCGGCAGCAAGCAAAATGCCAGTCCAGCTCGCGGGAGAAAGCGTCATGCTTATTTGGCAGAATTCAGGCTGGCAAACTTCTCTTCCAGCCCTTTTGCATCCATTGCGCCAGGCACGCGGGAACCATCGCTAAAGAAAATAGCCGGTGTACCGTTCACGCGTAATTTCTGTCCGAGTGCGAGTATTTTTTCGTTTGGCGTAGTGCAATTAGCTGGTGCAGCAGAGGGGGCTTTTCCGTTCAGCATCCACTCATCCCAAGCTTTATTGCGATCCGCAGAACACCAGACATTTTTTGATTTGACGGTCGAATCTTCCGACAAAATGTTATACAAGAACGTGTAAACAGTAATGTTGTCCATACCGGCCAGGGTTTTGCGGAAACGTTTGCAGTAACCGCAATTCGGATCTTCAAACACAGCGATCACACGCTTACCATCACCTTTGACCATTTTCAGTGCAGATTCCAGCGGCAAATCAGAGAACTTAATTTTACTCAGTTCATCCGTTCTGGCTTTGGTGTAATTCGTGCCGGATTTGGCATCGATTACATTACCGACAAATAAATATTGCGCTTTTTCATCGGTGTACAAAATATCAGAGCCGACGCGCACTTCGTACAAACCACCGTAAGGCGTCTTGATGATGGAATCCACTTTCACGCCCTGACCTAACTTAGGCTCTATCAGTTTTTTTATCGCAGATTCCTGCGCGGTCTGCGCGAAAACGACACTGGTAAAAGTGAGTGACAAGAGCGCGATACATTGCTTCAAATTCATATTATTCCTTGTAATTCCGTTTAGTGGCTGTCGCAATAGTCAGCAATGCTTACTTCCCCATTGCATGGGAGATTAATTTGTTCTTTAAGACAGGCAGACGATTCAGTAAGTTCAATCCGACATTGCGAACCAGACGCAGAGGCGTCAGATCAGAACCGAATAATCGTGCCAGTCCGTCGGTCGTAATCTGCATCAACAGCACGTCTTCTTTACGCGAACGACGGTAACGCTCCAGCAGTTTGGCATCGCCACAATCACAATGATCTTCGCGTGATTTCATCAACGCCAGCAAGCTCGCCACATCACCAAAACCCAGATTCATGCCATGCCCGGCGAGCGGATGCACAGCATGCGCTGCGTCGCCAATCAGCGCCACACGCTGTGCAATCATGCTGTGCGGACGTATTAACCGCAAGGGAAAAGCCTTAATATCTTCTGGCAATACCGGCGTCAGATGCCCCAGTGTATCCAGACAATATTCTTCCAGCCGACTGACCAGCGCAGACAATGGCTCACGCAGCAATGTTGCCGCCAATGCATCCGGTGCAGACCACACCAGCGATACCCGGTTCCCCGGCAAAGGCAACAAAGCAATGATGCCCTGCTCTTCAACAAACCACTGATGTGCAACCCCGTGATGCGGGATCTCACATTCAAAATTCGCGACAACACCCTGTTGTCCGTAAGAGCGATAATCCAGACCGATATCGCACTGACCGCGCACCCAGGATTGGGCTCCGTCAGCGCCGACGATGAGACTAGCCTTGATCTGACTACCATCTTCCAGATTAATCTGCGCACCATGTTCATCTGCATGCAAACTCGCAGCCGCGCCAGTGATCAACGATAAATTCTGCGCAAACTTCATCGCGGTATCAAGCGCGTGATTTAAATTTTTATCCTCAATGATCCAGGCTAACTCCGAGGCACGGGCGCCGTATGCATCGAAAGCCAGTTGACCATCGCTATCCGACTTGCCGCCACGCACATTCATTTCGGTGACAGGAGCAACACGCTGTAAATCCAGAGCATCCCATACTTTAAGCGAAGACAATAAATCATGTGCAATATGGTTCAGTGCGAAGACGCGCACATCCCACTGTGCCGACATTGGCAAGGCAACGGCAGAACGGCAAAGTACCGCCACCCGCAAACCTGCCTGCGCAAATCCCAGTGCAGCAGCTTTACCCACCGCGCCGTTCCCCACGATACAAATATCACAATGATGAATCTGAGCCGTCATATAAAAGACCTTCGCCATAGACAATGACAGGCATTATACGGCACCGGAACCCGCACCCGGCTGAGGCACATCAATTCAGAGTTAGCCCAGACCAGCAGCTTTTTTTTGCAAGGGACTTGCAAAGCGCCGAACACATCTCTATAATGCGTGGTCTTGGCCTGGTAGCTCAGTCGGTAGAGCAGAGGATTGAAAATCCTTGTGTCGGTGGTTCGATTCCGCCCCGGGCCACCAAGAAATAAGAAAAAGGCTTACAGAAATGTAAGCCTTTTTTGTTTTGTGCCTGGGAACGCAAGTGCTGTAACGAATAATCTCTTCGTGATTCAAATGCTCTCTCAGCAAACTTGATTGAGCATCCCGTTGAATGCAGCCCTAGATTTATTTGCGTCTTTTCTTCGCGCCAAAAAATAGAATCCCTTCAGTCGTAAAACGACCATCCAGACATAGGTCAGGAAAATCAGCGAAGGCCCGCTCAAGCAAAGAGGAAGCAATACCCTGACGACGATAGGCAACGTCGATATAAATGTTGTCGATCACATGACGATTACCGTGATTAAGCTTGATGGCGAGAACACCGGCTGAAAAATCTTTATTACCGTGAAATTGAGAAATTTTTTTCCCGGTTGAGCACAAATCATCTGAAAAAACGCGAAGGTAACGAATAAAGTAATTATTTGTAGAGACGATGATGTGCTCATCCTGACGCACTATCTTTTCATCACCTAACGCTACTCTCGCCAATGCAGTATTTGGCATTGCCAGACAATGAAGAATCGAGCTGTCCGGGTTGTACAGCCGTTCCACGACCTGCCCGACAATCGGAAGGCGACACGCCAGGCGCTTCTTGATACTGGAAATTTTTTCTTTTGACAACGGTGTGCCTCTTTCAATCAATGAGGTCAGCAATTGTATTGAGTTAAGTAATATTTCCTGTTTCAAAGTGTTAACCAGATGTAACTTTACTGATCTGGTAAAGCATCACATTTACATTTTCCCTTCATATTCTGGTTCTGCTATCCGGCAAGAAAATGAATAAAAAATATATACGGGGTCAGCCAATTTTTATCGATCAATATTCAGGCTAGTACAAAAATACAATTTTTAAAGCAAGAACTTCAGCCTTCATTCAAGCAAGACATGCAGACGCAGCCAGTCATGCGTGGAGTAATATTCTGATTAACATTGAGTGAACATAGTTACAATGAACTAGGTATTGCCTGACAGTCAGGTTGTCCTGCAGCCCATAACATCACACTTCGCAGCCTGGTCGTCGACGGATACTCTCCGTTACGATATTTTTGTGATGCAGACAACAGATGCTTGCGTTATTCTTAATATAACTGATGATTTAAATTTAACGGAGTATTTCTATGCGTAAATTATGGCAAGCCGTCTACATCATCTTGATCCTGAGCCTGACTGGCTGTGGTTACAACACGATACAGACCGAAGACGAACAGATTAAATCGAACTGGTCAGAAGTACTGAATCAATACCAGCGGCGCGCCGATCTGGTACCTAATCTGGTGAGCACAGTGAAAGGCTTTGCGGCGCAAGAGAAAGATGTTTTACTCGGCGTCACTAATGCCCGTGCAAAAGTGGGAAGTCTGCAAGCAAGTCCTGAGCTGATCAACAACCCCGAGGCCTTTGCTAAATTTCAGAGTGCCCAAGGCGAACTATCAGGTGCACTTTCAAAATTACTGGTCGTGACTGAAAATTATCCGCAGTTGAAATCAGATGCCAGTTTCCGCGATTTGCAGGCACAACTTGAGGGGACGGAAAATCGCATTGCTGTCGCCAGAAACCGCTACATCAAAGCCGTGCAGGAATATAACGTGACGGTCCGTTCTTTTCCTACTAATCTGACCGCGATGATTTTTGGATATCAGGTAAAACCCAATTTCACTGTCGAAAATGAAAAAGCACTTGCGGAGCCACCAAAAGTTGATTTCGGTGCACCGCAAGGGAATAGTGGAAATCAGAAATGACACTCCTGCAAACGGCAAGAATGCTGATTCTTGCCGGTTCCTTATGCTGCTCATTTTTTGCTTCGGCAGAACTTGCCGTTCCTGCGCTGAGTCAGCATGTCACAGATCAGACGGGAACGCTGAACGCCGAACAAAAAAACAGCTTGGAACAGACCTTACGTTCTTTCGAAGAAAAAAAAGGAAGCCAGATTGCAGTATTGATTATCGCCAGCACGGCACCGGAAACGATAGAACAATATTCGCTGCGTGTTGCTGAACAATGGAAATTAGGTCGCAAGAAAATTGATGATGGCGCCATTCTGGTGATTGCCAAGAATGATCGCACTTTACGCATAGAAGTCGGATATGGTCTCGAAGGTGCGTTGAATGACGCGATCAGCAAACGCATCATCAGCGAAACAATCATTCCGCAATTCAAGCAGGATAACTACTTTGGCGGCATCTCCGCCGGAATCAATCAGATGATCCAGGTCGTTAATGGCGAACCCCTGCCAGCAGCCCCTGAAAAAAATGTGTCGAATGACAGCCAGATTGAACAACTTATTCCTTTTCTGTTTATTTTCGCGATTGCCGCCGGAGGAATATTACGCGCTTTATTTGGTCGGCTTCACGCCGCAATGATCACCGGCGGCATCGTTGCAGGCTTAACCTGGATGCTCGCCGGCGCGATCACGATTGCGTTGATCGCCGGCTTTATTGCACTGATTTTTACTCTCTTAGGCGGCATGACAGGAGGGCGCGGGAGCGGCACTTACCGTGGTGGAAACCATGGCGATAGCGGTGGCTTCGGTGGTGGCGGATTTGGAGGTGGCGGCAGCTTTAGCGGAGGCGGCGGCAGCTTTGGCGGCGGCGGTGCATCAGGAAGGTGGTAATCATGAGTCTGAGACGCCTAATCAAACATTTATCGATGAGCCGCTGGCAACTGCGGCGCTATTTCCCTGAGAATTCTCTGCGGGCCATTGAGCAGGCCATTAAAGCCAGCGAAACCGGACACCAAGGTGAAATCCGTTTTGCAGCAGAAGCTGCGCTTGATGGTGCAGCGCTGTTCAGAGACCAATCCTCCAGAGAACGTGCGATTGATCTGTTTTCTGAATTAAGGATATGGGACACAGAGCACAATAATGGTGTGCTGATCTATCTTTTACTGGCTGACAGACGCGTCGAAATCATTGCCGATCGCGGAATCCATACGAAAGCAGGTGATGCTGCATGGGGAAAAATCTGCCGCGATATGGAGAGCTACTTCCAACGCGCCGAATATGAAGCAGGTGTTATCGCCGGAATACAGGCGGTGACGCAGCACATGATCCGGCACTATCCGACCGGACATAACACACGCAACGAATTGCCAGACCAGCCCGTGCTACTGTGAGCTGGACCGGTCCGGCATTGATACTTCGGGCACTACCGCACAGCAAGCAACGCTCAAGAAGCAATAGCACCACACCGTGCAACTGCAAAATCGGAGCAGAACGAGTCACCATTCAAATTTTTTAAATGATGTCATCAAACGGCACCGCGCATCGAACCTCAGCAGCATGAAATAATCACTGCCATCAACAAGGAGAAAACTATCATGCTTACACTCAGAAAATCTCAAAGTCGCGGTCGTGCAGATCATGGATGGCTGAAAAGTCTACATTCATTTTCTTTCGCAGATTATTACGATCCCGACCATACAGGCTGGGGCAATCTGCTGGTGATCAATGAAGACATTATCGCTCCCGGCACCGGATTCGGTACTCATGGCCATCGTGATATGGAAATCATCAGCTATGTATTAGCAGGACAGCTTGCACATCAGGACAGTATGGGAAATATCAAAGGTATCCCGCCGGGCGACGTGCAAAGAATGAGCGCAGGTACCGGTGTCAGACATAGCGAGTTCAATAATGCAAAAGGTCAAACCACCCATTTTCTGCAGATCTGGATTACGCCAAAACAAAAAGGAATCGCGCCAGGCTACGAGCAAAAAACAATTCCTGCCGAGAAAAAACGTGGCGCTTTATGTTTAGTTGCCTCCCCTGACGGCGCGCAGGATTCTGTTGCGATGAATGCGGATGCTGCATTGTATGCAGGCTTGTTTGATGGTGATGAAAAAGCAGAATTAAGCTTGAATCCCGAACGTAAAGCGTATGTACACCTGATACGCGGAGAGCTGGAAGTCAACGGCCAACGCATCAGCGGCGGCGATGCCTTCAAGATTGAAAACGAACAAAAAATTACTCTGGCCAATGGTAAAGACGCTGAAGTACTGGTGTTTGACCTGAGCGCCTGAACGACATACTCACGAAAGAATGGAATCATTATGTTTGATACATTAAAAAATCCTTTCGCACTCGTTGGCCGCTTACTACTGGCTTCACTGTTTTTACCCGCAGGTATTGGCAAGCTCACGGGTTTTGCGGGCACTGTCGCCTATATCAGCTCGGCCGGGCTGCCGGTACCGGCGCTGGCTGCAGTGGCGGCGCTTTTAGTTGAAATCGGTGGTGGTATCGCGCTGATCGCTGGTGCCGGCACACGCTTGGCAGCGCTCATACTGGCGTTCTTCACGCTGGTGGCATCATTCGTTTTCCATGCTTATTGGGCGGTACCGGCTGCTCAGCAATATGTCACGCAATTGCTGTTCTTTAAGAACATTGCGGTTGCCGGTGGCTTGCTGACACTGGCCGCGTGGGGTGCTGGCGCATGGAGTATTGATGGACGCGGAGCCGCAAATCATCGTCCTTCATCTGAGTAAACATAAAAAAGGCGTCGTGCAGACGCCTTTTTTTATTACATCGACAGTAGCAAAATGCTTCAGACCAGTTCACTGTCAATCTGAAACTGTCCGCTCAATGCTTTGTGTATCGGGCATTTATTCGCAATCCGCAGCAAATCCTCACGCATAGTCTGATCAACTTCCCCATGCAGTTGTATACGCCGGATCAGACGATAGATGCCACCCGCCTCTTCGCGGTCAATCTCGACATGAATGCCAGCCAGCGCATATCCCTTGCGCTTTGCATACAGTTCCAGAGTCAGTGCAGTACACGCGCCCAGCGCAGAATCCAGCAGCTCATGCGGGGATGGATGCAGACCTGATCCTCCCGATTTTTTATCGATATCTGAAATCCAATGCAAACCATCAAATTCAATATTACAGGCGGTATCGCCACGATCAGCTTGCCAGTCAACCGAAATAGTCATGATAGGGCTCCTCTCAAAATCAATCGCCACCGAGGCATCTGCCGCGCATCCGGCGTTCTACTCAGCTGCGACCTCCGATTAGCGTCGCAGATCCGTTTTTATACGTGGCTGTTTGCTTCTACTGGATAACCGGCGTCTATCCAGGCGTCGATACCACCGTGCAAAACACTGGCAGACACACCTCGCTGGCTCAGCAAATAAGCAGCTTTCAGCGCGGACGCATCGTTCGGACATGAGCAATACGTGACGATTTTCGCATTGGTCGGCCATGTATCAAGCGGTGCCGTTTGTATATTGTTCAATTCTATGTGTCTGGCGCCTTGAATATGGTTTTCCAGCGCCCCCGGAGCCAAAGAAACACGAACATCAACCAGTACCAGCTCTTCACCACGTTCAAGCAGATCAGCAAGCTGAGCAGGTGCGACACGCGGCAGGCTGGCCACCGAGCGTTTCACACGCCAGCGCCGCCAGACACGTATCGCAACATATAGAGCAACGGCGCAGATCACGATCAGCATCGCCGTGTCACCGAGCTGACTCAGGTAAGCCAGCAGTTGTCCGACCTGATTATGAAACAGCAAGCCCCCTGCAATTCCGCTGCCAGCCCATAACAGCGTCCCCGCCAGATTGAAGATCAGAAACGATGAAACCCGCATGCCCATTGCACCAGCCAGCGGTGGTGTCAGAATAGAAAGCCCGGGGACAAACTTTGCGATGACCAGTGTGGCAATGCCACGGCGGGCAAAACTCAGCTCACTCTGGCGTACGCAAGTATCCGGAGAAATAGAAATCCGGCATAGCAAAGCCAGTACACGATGACCAAAACGGCGTCCTGCATAGAACCAGAGCGAATCGGCAATCAGGGATGCGAGTGTCGCCACTGCCAGTGCCTGAACTACAAACACACCGTTATCGGCAGCAGCCACCCCGGCCAGCAACAGGAAAGGTAAGGCCGGTACAGGCGCCCCAAGCTGCTCGATAAACACCCCGGCAAACAGCGCCAGTAGTCCGTGCTGAGAAAAGAGAGCAGTGATATTTTCCATATTGAATGAGCTGAATTTTTGCGATAAATCTTATTCTCAAATCTGGCATTACGATTTTTTTCTGATGTCGGCCAGCAACAGCGACGCTGATCACGATAAAGATCAGTCGCCGGCATCGCCTTCTGCTTCGCAGTCTGAGCAAGTTTATGCACAATGCCACAACAGACGCACAGTTTCCACCGCTAAAATTTGATGTCATCATTCAGAATAACTGAATGAATAAATCAACTATGACGACTCCCCGTGATGTTCTGACTCCTGCCGCGCTGGCAATGTTGCAGGTCATTGCCGACACCGGCAGCTTTGCGGCGGCAGCACGCGCCATCGATATGGTGCCGAGTGCTCTGACCTATCGTGTACGGCAGATTGAAGAAGCGCTTGATGTATTGCTGTTTGATCGCAGCTCCCGACAGGCGCAATTGACTACCGCAGGAATGGAATTACTGCGAGAAGGTAACATTCTGTTAGAGGAAATAGACGCTATCGCGAATCGTGTGAAACGTGTTGCGACGGGCTGGGAGCCGCAATTCACCATCGCTGTGGACAGCATCATCGACCGCACCACGGTGATGGAATTATGTGAGCAGTTTTTTCAGATGAATCCGCCAACCCGGCTCAAACTGCTGGCAGAAACCTTATCCGGAACCCTCGAAGCATTGACCTCCGGACAAGCCGATCTCGCTATCGGTGTTGTCATGGACAGCAATACAAAAACCGGATTGCAGCGCGAACATCTGGGCACTGTCGATTTTGAATTCGCTGTGGCGCCACACCATCCACTGGCGAGCGCGGCAGAACCCCTGTCTGACAAAGTGATACGTCAGCATCGCGCGGTGGCTATTGCTGATTCAGTCAGACATGGCACCAGTATGTCGATAGGTTTGCTGACAGGCCAGGATGTGTTCACCGTTGCGGATATGACCGCTAAACTGGAAGCACAGGTGCGCGGAATCGGCGTCGGCTTCTTGCCTACCTGCCTTGCCAATCCATGTATCAACAGCGGGAAACTGGTCGTCAGAAAAGTGGAGCGGGCACAACAGCAGGTGCAGTCTTGCTATGCGTGGCGCCAGAGTAGTAAAGCGATGCAAGGGCGAGCACTGCAATGGTGGTTACAGCAGTTGCAAGCACCCGTCACGCGTACCGCATTACTGGGTGTGCGTCGTCAGCACCATTTCTGATGTACCGAAGTGCAATCACTCTTTATTTGCGGCAACGCCCTTCGTCACGTTTTCACCATCCTCATTTTTCAGGGTCCAGAAAAATACCGATGACAACATCGTAACCGCACCTAATGTGAGAAACGCATGATGCAAGGCGTTAGTCACGGCAATTTTGTCACTCTGTGGTAGGTCACCAAGATACCAGGCTGCGACCAGCGAGCCGCAAGCCAGGCCGAAACTCAACGCCATCTGCTGTAAAGAACTGCCTATTGTGCTGGCCATGCTGGAATCGAAGGGCTCAATATCGGCATAGGTCATGGAATTGATACTGGAAAACTGCAGTGAATTAAAAAAACCCTGCGCCAGACTCAGCGCCACAATCAAGATCAAAGGCGTGGCAGGCGAAACGCAAGAAAACAAACTGATCGTCACGCCTATCATGAATGTATTTGTGATGAGGATTTTGCGGTAACCAAATTGACGCAGTAAATGCCTTGCGATCAGTTTCATCCCCATCGCCGCTGCTGCGGCAGGCATCATCAGTAAGCCAGACTGCCACGCCGGTAAGCCCAGCCCCAGCTGATACAGCAAAGGCAGTAAAAATGGCAGCCCGCCAATACCGAGGCGCGTGACGAAACCACCGACGATAGACACCCGGAACGTACGTATCTGAAACAGATTTAAGCGTAACAGCGGATATGGCGTATGTTGCGAATGCCATCCATATGCCACCAGCAATATCAGCGATATCGCGAACAGCACCGACTCTGATGCAATGTCAATCCGGTGTTCACCGAAGATTTCCAGCAACCATGACAACAGAGCAGTTCCGGTGCCGAATAAGACCAATCCAACCACATCCAGCGGTCTTTCTTCGTCACCGTAATAATCAGGCATGTGGCGATACACCAGCAACAGCGCAATGATACCGACCGGCACGTTGATAAAGAAAATAACGCGCCACGATAACCAGTGTACGATCAACCCACCAACGGTCGGTCCTAGTAGCGGGCCTATCAGCGCAGGAATGATTACAAAATTCATCGCGGTCAGTAATTCATTCTTGGGAAAAGTGCGGATAATCGCCAGTCGTCCGACCGGCATCATCATCGCTGCGCCTATACCCTGTAAAATCCGCGTTGCAACCAGCATGGGCACACTGACTGCCAGACCGCTCAGAATAGAGGCAACCGTAAAAATTGCCACGGCAAAACCGAAAACACGGCGGGTACCAAAGCGATCCGCGATCCAGCCGCTGACAGGGATACCAACGGCCAGACTCAGAATATAACTGGTCACTGCCGCTTTCAGACTTAAAGGCGTTACCTGCAAACTTGCTGCCATGGAAGGGATAGCAGTATTCAGAATGGTCGCGTCGAGCTGCTCCATAAACAGGGCAATCGCAACGACCCACGGCAGGTAAGATTTGACCTTGAGATCACTCATCATAAGCGAGCTGAAATTAACGGGAAGTATCAATAGCGGTGTCTGATACAGGTAACGCGGGACAAGTTTGCCAGTGTAACCCTGGGAAGGTCAGCCGTCACTCTGCAGCTTACAGATGAAAGGAAATACGCAGAATTTTTCTGCGTGAAGTACGCAGGTCGCAGGATGTATGCGGATACAGGTTTCTGAACAGAGCATTGCAGAAACCTGTATCCGCCGGTAGCAGATTTATAGGCGCCGCGGTGCGTAAATGCGCGCCATGTCTTCAGCAAAATGTTTTTGCAGATTCAGCCGTTTCAGCTTCAGTGTCGGGGTGATCAGCGTGCTTTCTATCGTCCAGGGCTCGGTCGATAAAATCACGGCCTTAGGCTGAGCATAAAATGGAAAACTGGTCGTCAGTTCACGCACACGCTTCAACACTACTTCGGTAGCTGCCGGTGATTTCAGATTATTCAGATCGGCAGGATTAAGTCCCAGTGTTTGCGCCAGCTGCGTCCAGTAAGACTGACTTAGTACGACGGCACAAGCAATGAAAGGGGCATTTTCACCAAAGGCATAGACCTGTTCGAATGCAGGTTCAGTGGAAATCGCAATTTCCAGATCGACTGGTGCAATTTTTTCACCGGTTGATGTCACGATAATTTCCTTAACGCGACCAAGTATACGTACCCGTCCATCAACAACTTCCGCCTGATCGCCAGTACGCAGCCAACCATCAATAAACGCTTTGGCGGTATCTTCTTCCCGCTTCCAGTAACCCCGCATGACGTTAGGTCCACGCACCTGCAGCTCTGCGTTTTCGCCTATCCTGACTTCCACGCCATCCAGTATGCGTCCGACAGTCGATGGATTATTGTCATCAGGAGAATTGAATGCCACAACCGGCGAAGTTTCTGTCATGCCATAACCCTGCACAATAGGTATGCCGAGACCCAGGAAGCAACGTGAGATCGATGTGGATAGCGCCGCACCGCCGCTGACCGCAACGCGCAAACGACCACCGAACTGGTTTTTCAATTTACCGGCGACCACCGGCTCCAGCACGGGCCAGACCAGCGCATCACTGATACGTTGCAACAGTCCATCTGACGATAAACCCTGTGCACGTGAAAAACGCCGCCAGCCGACTGCGATCGCGGTGTTAAATAAAAACGACTGCATTTTGGACTGCGCCAGCCTGGTCTGAATCACGCTGTACACCCTCTCGTAAATCCGCGGCACAGAAATCAGTATCGTCGGCTTAATCGTCACCAGCTCTTGCGGCAACTGTTTGACAGAATGAGAAAATGCGACACAGGCGCCAGCCGCCACAGGCAGGTAATAACCGGCAGTCCGCTCAAATGTATGCGACAAAGGCAGGAAGGACAGGAATACGTCGCTGATGACCGGAGCAACGCGCGCCACCACAGCTTTCACATTCGACATGACGTTATTATGCGTCAGCATCACACCCTTAGGTTTACCGGTGGTTCCGGAGGTATAGACTAAGGCCGCGAGATCGTCGGCCACCGCGTCGGTCAGAACGTCAGCAACATTGACGTTCGCTGCCGCAGACAACCATTCCTCCATGTTGGCGACCGGTACTCCGGCAGGGTAATCGGCCGGTGTCAGACTCTTTTCCAGCACCACAACCTGGCGTAACGCAGGCAATGCAATCCCGGCATTGCCTATGTCTTTCCATTGCTGATCGGTTGTGGCAATCAGAACGGTTGCATCGCTGTCGCTGATGATGTAGGCGATACTTTCCGGATTATCCAGTGCATGCATAGGAACCGGCACACACGCCATCTGCAATGCCGCCTGATCCACACATACTGCCTGCAAACCATTCGGTAACAAAATCGCGATACGTGCACCACGCTCCAGATTCAACAACGACAGCGCCCGCACACAGTCCATCACACGCTGATGGGTTTCTTCCCATGTGTAACTGATCCATTGACCATTTTGTTCATTAAACTGTCGGTAAGCCTCTGCGGACGGCGTTTTCGCTACGCGCCAGGTAAAAAGTTCGGCTAAGGTCCGGAGTTCTGTCAATGCTCGCTCTTGCAATGGTCTCTGTTGGTTCGACATGATTTTTAAGTTTTCGTTAAGCACCGTTCTGTGACGGTAGGCTGGTCGCCGGATGAAAGCATACGTCAGACAACATGTTCGGAAAATTCATGCCTTATCGGGCATGAACAAGGCTGCATTTCAGCATATACAGTGCCCGGAACACTTGCTGCTCATACACGATACACACGACTCCAGATCAACCCGGGGGTCTTTGTTTATCTTACTACTATGGCAGGATAGCGGGAGCAGAACAGTCGGCAAAAAAATAGCACATCCGTGCGAAATTCAGTGCAAACGGATTATAGGGAGCCATCAGGCCGGGGCATTGACTTGGGTCATTGACAGAATGAGCAAAAAATTGCTATTCCTCAGCGCGGGTAAAAATTCCCGGAATACGCCCTGATGCAAAGACTGCGATCAGGGCGATAACACATATATTACGACGCAGCTAAAGCCTGCTCGAGATCAGCAATCAGATCATCGATATGCTCTATGCCTATCGACAAGCGCACTGTATCTTCTGTCACGCCTGCTTTGGCGAGTTCTTCCGGATTTAATTGGCGGTGTGTCGTCGTTGCAGGGTGACATGCCAGAGATTTTGCGTCACCGATATTCACCAAACGGGTGAAGAGTTGCAAGGCATCCTGAAAACGCCCCCCTGCTTCACGTCCGCCTTGCAGACCAAAGGTCAAAATACCGGATGGCTTACCACCCAGATATTTCTGCGCCAGCGCATGATCTTTGTGATCTGGTAAGCCGGCATAATTCACCCACTTCACTTTCGCATGCTGTTGCAGATATTCGGCAATCTTGCGTGTATTGTCGGTAATGCGATCCAGTCTTAACGCCAACGTTTCTATGCCCTGCAAAATCAGGAAGGCATTGAACGGCGACAAAGCCGCGCCCGTATTACGCAATGGCACCACGCGCGCACGGCCTATGTAGGCGGCGGGCCCCAAAGCTTCGGTATAAACGACACCGTGATATGACACATCAGGCTCATTCAGGCGCTTAAACCGTTGCTTGTGTTCTGCCCAAGGAAACTTACCTGAATCAACGATGATGCCACCGATCGTCGTGCCATGCCCGCCCAGATATTTGGTCAGCGAATGGATGACGATATCAGCACCGAATTCAATCGGGCGCAACAGATAAGGTGACGGCACTGTGTTATCGACAATCAGCGGCACACCATGTCTGTGCGCAACGGCAGCAATCGCTTCGATATCGGTGATATTACCCAGCGGATTACCAATCGATTCAACAAACACGGCTTTGGTTTTATCATCAATCAGCTTGGCAAACGACTCAGGGTCACGATAATCCGCGAAGCGGGTTTCTATGCCGAATTGCGGCAGGGTATGCGCAAACAGATTATAGGTACCGCCATATAACGTCGATGCCGAAACGATGTTGTCGCCAGCTTCAGCAATCGTCTGTATCGCATACGTGATAGCGGCTTGCCCGGATGCCAATGCCAGCCCGGCGATGCCGCCCTCAAGTGCCGCGACACGCTTTTCCAGCACATCATTGGTCGGATTCATGATCCGTGAATAAATATTCCCCTGCACCTTCAGATCAAATAAATCTGCACCATGCTGGGTATTATCGAAAGAATAGGCAACGGTCTGATAAATCGGCACCGCAACTGCACGTGTCGTCGGGTCTGGCGAATAACCGCCGTGAACAGCAATAGTTTCCAGTTTCATTGATGATTTCCTGTCGTTTGAGATGGTTTGAAAAAAGCTGTGATGATCATAAAAAGCGCCAGAACACCTGACAAGGAAGCTTTTCGTTTTTGTATAGTTAAAATTTAAACATAGATTTCAGGAGGCAAGAAAATTCCCAGACAGAAATAATTGCAACGAAGCGTCGTGGAATTGCCGCTTAGCGCAAAAAAATTTTGCATATTTTTGCAATCTTTTCTGTCAGTTGGTACGATGACTCCTTTTAGCAGGTCGCTCCCTGACCCGCCGATACGCGTATCAATGGCCTGCGGATGATTTTCTGCCCCGCAAATAATGATACGCTGGCAACTGCCTCTTTTATTTGATGAATGCCATGCAAAACAGTCTGACGCGCAAGCCCATAGAAATAAAAATTTCCACCGTTGTCGCTGTTGCTGTATTGCTGCATGAAGCGTCCACTGCTGCGCTGGAAGCCGCTTTAAAGGAAATGACCGCCGGTTCACCGGATTTTTTTGACGATGAATTCGCTGTCATTGATGTTGAAAGCATCGCCGCAGAAACCGTTGACTGGGATGCGCTGATCCCGTTGTTCAAAGCGCACGGCCTGCATCCGGTCGCGGTCCGCAATGCGCGCGAAGAGGATTACGCGATCATCCGTTCACATGGTTTAAGTATTGATGTGGTAAGCAAACCACGCCACGAACCAGAAGTGATCGCAGCGCAAGCCGAAGTACCAGCACCGGTAGCAAAAGCTGAGCCGCAGGTCATCATCCGCAATAATCCGGCCATGGTGATCGATACGCCGGTCCGCGCTGGTCAGCGTATTTATGCCCGCGGCGCAGACCTGATCATTACGGCCTCAGTCAATAACGGCGCGGAAGTCATCGCCGATGGCAGTATCCATATTTACTCTACGCTACGCGGACGAGCCTTAGCTGGCGCCACCGGCAATACCGAATCACGAATTTTTGCTCTGCAAATGGAACCGGAACTGGTATCGATTGCCGGCATCTACCGGACATTTGAAAATGGCTACCCGGATTTACAGGCACAGCACCCCGTCCAAGTCAGGCTGATTGGTGACAGTATTGAAGTATCATCAGTAAAAGCGATCGGCTGACGCCCTATATTTCAGTTATTTCGGATATAAAAAGGAGTTTTTTGTGGCAAGAATCATAGTTGTAACATCCGGCAAGGGCGGAGTGGGAAAAACCACCTCCAGCGCAAGTTTCGCCTCAGGTCTGGCAATGCGCGGTCATAAAACAGCCGTACTGGATTTTGACGTCGGTCTGCGCAATCTGGATCTGATCATGGGTTGCGAACGCCGCGTGGTCTATGATCTGGTGAATGTCATCAGCGGTGAAGCAACCCTGAATCAGGCATTAATCAAGGATAAGCATTGCGATAACCTATTCATTCTGCCCGCCTCACAGACCCGTGATAAAGACGCGCTGACCGAAGAAGGTGTGGAGCGCGTATTAAACGACCTGGCAAAAATGGACTTTGAATTCATCGTCTGCGACTCACCAGCGGGTATCGAACGCGGTGCTGTCATGGCCCTCACATTCGCTGATGAGGCCATCGTTGTCACCAATCCTGAAGTATCCTCAGTACGTGATTCTGACCGCATACTCGGCATCATTCAGGCGAAATCCAAACGCGCACAAGCGGGTGGTGAGCCTGTCAAAGAGCATTTACTGATCACACGCTATTCGCCAAAACGTGTTGAAGCAGGCGAAATGCTGTCGCACACGGACGTACAGGAAATTTTACGTATCCCTCTGATTGGCGTGATACCGGAATCAGAGGCGGTATTGCATGCATCGAACCAGGGTAATCCTGCCATACACATGAAAGGCAGCGATGTCTCTGACGCGTATGAAGACGTAGTCTCGCGCTTCCTCGGTCAGGATGTTCCGTTACGCTTCGTCACTTACGAAAAGCCAGGCTTACTGCAGCGTATTTTCGGAGGTAAATAAACATGGCCTTGCTTTCTTTTTTATTTAATAGCAAACCAAAAACTGCCAATGTGGCAAAAGAACGCTTACAGATCATCATTGCCCGTGAACGCACAGGACGTGAAGGTTACGATTTTTTACCCGCCTTGCGCGAGGAACTGATTGCCGTTATTTCGAAGTACACCAAAGTCAGCCCGGAAGACATTACCGTCTCTCTTGATAAACAAGGCAATCTTGAAGTGCTGGATGTGAATGTTGTTTTGCCTGAATTGGAACTGCGTAACTGATCATCTGAGTGAATGGCTGCGGTGAGCGCATCTATGATGCGTTCACCCGGTTGCTGGCTCGCTCAAGATAAGCGACAGTGAGATCAGGCGGATAGTAAAACGCGCTGACGTTCTTCTAAAAATGACACATAAGTGCTCCAGATGAATGAGGAAATGCAAAAAATAGATTGATTCGCATGGTAAGAAACAAATGAGTTTCGTTGTAAATGTTATTTTTCACGGTTACATTTTTTAACAAATTTTATTTTTTCCTACTTGCTTTCGATATAATGATAAGACCCTGTTCAATTGCCAGACATTAACGATAACTATCCATGAGAATCGCTGTACTTGACGACGACAATAATCTGCTGGAGCTGGTCTGCACCATACTGAATGCGGCTGGTCATACATGTCATCCTTTTTTAAGCGGCAAAGAAATGCTGCATCAGCTGCGTCGGGAAAGTTACGACATGTTGATACTGGACTGGCAGGTTCCAGATCTGAATGGCACTGAAATTCTGCACTGGGTCAGAGAAAAATTGTCACCCACCCTGCCGGTCTTGTTTATGACCAGCCGCTCAGGTGAAGACGACATCGTCGCTGGCCTCGCCGCTGGCGCAGATGATTATATGATCAAACCTATCCGCCGCAGTGAACTGGTCGCGCGGGTTCAGGCATTGTTGCGGCGGGCATACCCGACCCAGACAGCCTCTGAACACCTGCAATTCGGCATCTACAAATTTGAGACACGCGCTGGTCGCGTCAGTGTTAATGATCAGCCGGTAGAAATGACGCAGAAAGAGTTCGATCTGGCACTGCTGCTGTTCCGCAATCTCGGTCGCCCCTTATCGCGCGCCTACATACTGGAAGCAGTCTGGTCGCGCGACGTCGATATCCCGTCCAGAACCATGGATACCCATATCTCCAGGGTGCGCAGCAAACTCGAATTAAGGCCAGAAAACGGTTACAGGCTGGCACCTGTTTATAGTTACGGCTATCGATTAGAACAAGTTACTGCAGAATAAATTTTCCGGGTCAGCACAGTCTGACCCGGTTTGCATTTATTGCGCAGAATTTTGCCACATGGAAACACGAATGAGTTCAGACTCAACCCACCTCTTACGGCGATTACCGGTCAGTACCCTGCTCGCAGCTCTCCTTACATACTCGCCGCTGCTAATGGCGGCAAAAGTCGCCGGCGAACCGGGCAGCATCGTGGCAACACCACCGGACATGACCTATTACGCCTTGCAGGGCGACACATTAAATGGCATCGCAAAGCGATTTACCAATCAATCCCGGAACTGGGAAGTGCTCAGCAAGCGTAATCAGATTGCTGATGACCGCGCTATCCCTATCGGTACAGCAATCCGGATCCCGGCGGATCTGTTACCTGAAGAAGCAAGTGAAGCGCGCGTTGTTGCGTTGGCGGGTAATCCGACTTATACAGCGGCAGATGGTATCGAAACTACTCTCGCAATCGGCACTGTCGTTAAAGAAGGAAGCAAGATCACCACCGGAAAAAACGGTTTTCTGACTCTGGCGTTTCCGGATGAGTCGCGCGTATCCATTCCATCGAATAGCCAGGTCAGTCTGAGCAAACTGCGCAAAACGAAATATATCGCCAGCCCGAGAACTGAGATTTCTTTGTCTGAGGGGAAAGTCGAATCCCGCGTCACCAGCCTGGCAAGCAATAAAGGGCGCTTTGAAGTACGCTCACCGCTTGCGGTAGCGGGCGTGCGCGGCACCCATTTCCGTGTTGGCATCAATGCGGATGGTACATCTAATGAGGTGCTGGAAGGTGGCGTTGCCGTCGGAACAACAAGTAAAAAAAATAATGAACTGCTACTACCCGCTGGTAAAGGAAACATCATCGGAGCAAATGGTGTAGGGAAAGCTGTCGATTTACTGCCGCCGCCCGTCTTAGAAACTGGTTATGCGGTGCAAACGCGCCCCACAGTGCAATTCATCGCGCAAAAATCCGCAGCTGCAGTCGCCTATCGGGTACAGATAGCCAGAGATGCGCAGGCATTAGACGTACTGGCGGAAAATCGTTACAAGGAAAACCGTTTCAAATTCGACGGTCTGGAAGATGGCCAGTATTTTGTCCGTCTGACGGCCATTGATGCATTGGGGCTGGAAGGCTTACCTCTCACAACAGGCTTTACACTCAAGGCAAGACCGGAGCCGCCATTCTCTATACAACCCAAAAATAAAGTACGGGCTGACGGTGTTGACTTCACCTGGACAGACGCAGCACAAGCTTATGCTTACCATCTGCAGGTCGCCAAAGACGCAGAGTTTAAAAACATCCTTCTCGATCAGCCGGATATCAAGGATGTGCAATTCTCCAGCTCCTTGCCACAAGGAGAATATTTCTGGCGTATTGCGACGGTGATACAAAAAAATGGCCAGTTTGATCAGGGTCCCTACGGCGATATACAAAAATTCCAGAAATTAGCGCCACAGGCAACGGCGTCTTTCAGCGACTCCCCGGGTAAGCAGATTTCTTTCAACTGGGCAGCCGAACCGGGACAAAAATTTCTGATTCAGATTGCCCTTGATACAGCTTTTAAAACGCTGTATCTGTCACAGGAATCAGATCAGGCTGAGCTGAAAATTCCGCGTCCGTCGGCCGGTGAATACTATATCCGTGTCCGGGCGACGGATGCCGATGGCTACGTCGGCGCGTTTTCCGCCACGCAGAAAATCACTGTTCAGTCGCGCTGGACCACAAGTGACGGCGAAGCGGTTCAAAGTGGCAGCGGTGCCGTCCGCAGTGGCTTTTAACGATTAATTTATGGCGATCAGATACATACAGTTAGAGCGCATCGCATTTCGTGAGTGGCTGATTCTGAGTCTGCTACTCAGCGTTCTGACTGTAGCGCTGCTGAACTTGAAAAGCCTGGAGCGGCTGGACATGATTGCCTATGATCGTTACATGCAGCTCAATCAACGCGAAGCACGGGACGATATCCTGATTGTCGCAATTGATGATTACAGTCTGAGTGAGTTGGGAAAATGGCCCTGGCCACGGCAACGACATGCGGAACTGTTACAGCGCATCAACGCAGCGACACCGGCTGCGATAGGAATGGATATCCTGTTGACGGAAGCTGAGCCGGTACAAACCGACAATCAGGTCAACGGCGATCAGCTGCTGGCCGATGCGATCGCCCAAAGCAATAAAGTCGTCCTGCCTTTGGTCTCTCAAAACAGTGGTAAGGGCCTGATCGCGGCGCGCCCGATTCCCCCTCTGGCAAATGCAGCCCGCCAGATCAGCCATATTCATATCGAACTGGATAAAGACGGCGTGGCACGCAGCGTCTTTCTGCGTGAAGGATCAAGAGGCGAATGGTGGCCTCACTTTGCACTCGCGTTGAAAGACGTTGCACAAAATACAGCTTACGGGACTGAAAAATATCTGCCGGGAGCGAGACTGCCTGTGCAGCTGCGCAAAACGGCACATCAGGACTTGTGGCAGCGTGATTACCAGATGCATATTCCGTTTTACGGCAGCAGTGGGCATTTTAAGTCGGTGCCGTATGTGTCAGTACTGCGCGGTGAAGTTCCCGCAGCTTTCCTGAAAAATAAGTATGTCCTGATCGGCCCGACTGCTTTAGGGATGGCGGACTCATTCCCCACCCCGGTATCCGGCAATGAAGGCACCATCTCCGGAATTGAAATCAATGCAAATATTCTGGCAAGTCTGCTTGATGAACGTGAAATTGATTTTGCCCCGGTCTGGCAGGTAACGATATATAACCTGGTACTGCTGCTGGCGGCACTGATCTCTTATCAGTTAATGTCGCCCAGAAAAGCCTTGCTGATGACCATCCTGTTTATCGGCATCTCTGCCGCAGGCAGTTTCCTCGCAATGCGCTATGCCGGAAAATGGATACCGCCTACGACATCCTTACTGGCGTTAATCATTGCTTACCCTGTGTGGAGCTGGCGCAGGCTGGAAGCAGCGATTAAGTATCTGGGCGAAGAATTTACTCTTCTCGAAAAAGAGCCACATCTGCTGCCAGAATTTATTGATGTTGAAGAGGAAAAGAGTGCGCCGGTTCTGACAGATACGCTGGAGCAAAGCATCAATGCTGTGCGTGTCGCCGCCGACAGAGTTCGTGATTTACGACAGTTCGTCAGCGATAGCCTGGACAGCTTGCCAGACGCAACTCTGGTGACCACCACCGATGGGAATGTATTACTCTCTAACCCACCAGCACTGAGCTATTTTGCCAGTCAGGGCTTACCCAAAGTGAATGATTCCCTGTTGCCGTATTTATTTGCCAGAATGTCTGCGCCGCAGGAGCCTGAAGAGGGCAAAACCGGCAGTTTTACTTGGTGGAATCTGTTGGATCTCAAACATACTGCACGAATGAAGCAAGGAATTGAAGTCAGAGATCCGCAGGGACTGGATTTACTGATCAAAAGCGCCCCTTGTTACAGCGCCAGCCAGCAACTGGTCGGCTGGATAGTCAGTATCATCAATATCACCGCCATCCGTGCCGCCGAACGCAGCCGCGATGAAACCCTGCATTTCATCTCGCATGACATGCGCGCACCGCAGGCATCCATACTTGCTTTGCTGGAAATGCAGCAGGATGCAGCAACAGCATTACCGCAGGCAGAATTTATCTCGAGAATTGAAAAAGCCTCACGCATCACACTCGGTCTGGCAGACAACTTCGTCCAGCTGGCCAGGGCTGAATCACAGGATTACCGTTTTGAAGAACTGGATTTACAGACGGTACTGCTGGATGCGACGGAAGAAATGTGGTCGCTGGCAAAGAGCAAAAACATACGCATCAAATGTACGATACCGGATGGTGAATACCCGATCCGTGCCGATCGCTCGCTGCTGACGCGGGTTCTGACGAATCTGCTGTCTAACGCGATCAAATACAGCCCGCGCGATACCACCATCACCTGCGCACTGGCCTATGAGCAGCAACTGGCAGGAGCAAACATCATCTGCAGTATCAGCGACCAGGGATACGGCATACCGCGTGCAGAGCAAAGCAAACTATTTCAACGCTTTCAACGCTTCGGCGGTGCCGACCAGCCAAAAAATGATGGAATCGGGCTGGGCATGGTCTTTGTGAAAGCCGTGCTTGACCGGCATCATGCGCAAATCGATTTAATCAGTGCGCCGAATGAAGGGACGACTTTTAATATCAGATTGCCATCAAGCACCATTTGAGCTGCATCAAGCGCATCCGGACGAAAATTAATATCTCCAACGCGCTATAATGACGGTCTGATCTTACGCCACACATCGCATGCAACTGACTGCTGTTGGACTCAACCATACGACTGCGCCGCTCTCGCTGCGCGAAAAAGTCGCCTTCTCGCCTGAACAGATAGGTCAGGCGGTGGCGGCTGCACGTGCGTGGTTCGGCAATAACGCAGCAGATACCACGCATTCGTATGGCAATGAAGCCGCGATTTTATCGACCTGCAACCGCACAGAGTTGTATGCGGCGTGTGCCGCAAGCAATCCGGTCGATGCTACTGCCCATTTTCTGGCAGATTTTCATCACTTGCCTTACGCCGATTTACGTCCGCATCTCTATACCCTGCCGCAGGATAACGCCGTCCGCCATGCATTCCGCGTTGCTTCCGGCCTGGATTCCATGGTGCTGGGCGAGCCGCAAATTCTGGGGCAGATGAAAGATGCAGTACGTCAGGCCGAAGCAGCAGGTGGTCTTGGCACCTATCTGCATCAAATGTTTCAACGTACTTTTGCGGTCGCCAAAGAAGTTCGCAGCACCACGGAAATCGGTGCGCACAGCGTGTCTATGGCGGCGGCAGCAGTCCGTTTATCGCAGCGTATTTTCGACAAAATTTCTGATCAGCACCTGCTGTTTATCGGTGCAGGTGAAATGATAGAACTCTGTGCCACGCATTTCGCGGCACAAAACCCGAAATCCCTGACCATTGCCAATCGTACGCTCGAACGCGGCGAAGCGCTGGCGCACCGCTTCAATGGTAAAGCAATCCGTCTTGCCGATTTACCGCAGCAATTGGCACAATTCGATATCATCGTCTCGTGTACTGCATCGTCGCTGCCTATCATAGGATTAGGACTAGTTGAGCGTGTTGTCAAAGCACGCAAACATCGTCCTGTATTCATGGTCGATCTGGCAGTGCCGCGCGATATTGAACCGGAAGTTGGCAAACTCGACGACGTTTTCCTCTACACGGTAGATGATCTCGGCAGTGTCGTGCAGACCGGTATAGAAAGTCGTCAGGCAGCCGTGGCGCAGGCAGAGGCCATTATCGAAACCCGGGTGCAATCCTTTATGCACTGGATCGATGGTCGTGCAGTGGTACCCGTCATTCAGGATCTGCATGAAAGCAGCGAGCAACTTCGCCTGATGGAACTTGAACGTGCACGCAAAATGCTGGCGCGCGGTGAAGATATCGACGCCGTGCTCGAAGCACTGTCCAAAGGTATTACGGCCAAATTCCTGCATGGCCCGCAACAGGCATTGCATCAGGCCAGCGGTGATGAGCGCGCGCGTCTGGCAAGTCTGTTGCCACAATTATTCCGCACCAAACGTTAGCGGATTTAGTTTTTCTCCCGGATGCAGAATTCCTGCATCATCCTGACGGGTACTGTTTTCAAATCTGCAGCAGTTCCCTCCTGATTCACCTACTTTGCTTTCCGTATGAAACCATCAATGCTCGCCAAGCTGGATCAGCTGGCTGAACGCCTCGACGAAATCGGACACCTGCTGATGCAGGAAGGCGCTACCAATGACATGGACAATTACCGCAAACTCAATCGTGAGCACGCAGAACTGGATCCGGTCGTTACTCTCTACAAAAACTATCAACAGGCACAATCCGATCTGGACGAAGCACAGGAAATGCTGAACGATCCGGACATGAAAGCGTTTGCTCAGGATGAAATAGAAGCCGCAAAAGAAAAGATGCAGACACTGGAATCTGATCTGCAAAAAATGCTGCTGCCAAAAGACCCTAATGATGAACGTAATATTCTGCTGGAGATCCGTGCCGGTACCGGCGGTGATGAAGCAGCCTTGTTTGCCGGTGATTTGCTGCGCATGTATACCCGCTTCGCTGAACGTAACCGCTGGCAAGTAGAGATGATGTCGGAGTCGCCTTCTGAGCTCGGCGGCTATAAAGAAGTGATCGTGCGTATCGCCGGTCAGGGTGCGTATTCCAAGCTGAAATTTGAATCCGGCGGACATCGTGTGCAACGCGTCCCGGCGACTGAAACGCAAGGCCGCATTCATACGTCCGCCTGCACCGTCGCAGTGATGCCGGAAGCCGATGAACTCGCCGATGTGGTCATCAACAATGCCGACCTGCGCATCGATACCTTCCGCGCCAGTGGTGCGGGCGGGCAGCACATTAATAAAACCGATTCCGCGGTGCGCCTGACGCATATTCCTACCGGTATCGTGGTCGAATGTCAGGATGGCCGTAGTCAGCATCAGAATAAGGCGCAGGCGATGCGGGTGCTGGCCACCAGGATCATGGATGGTCAGTTAAGAGAAAAGCAGGCCAAAGAGGCAGCAACCCGCAAGAGCCTGATCGGTTCCGGCGACCGCAGTGAGCGCATACGCACTTACAATTATCCGCAAGGCCGCATGACCGATCACCGCATTAATCTGACTTTATATAAACTCGATTTCATTATGGATGGTGATCTGACCGAGCTGAGCAATGCCCTGATCGCAGAACATCAGGCTGAGCTTCTTGCGGAACTCGGCGACGATTAAACCATCCAAGTCATTGCCTGCACCGCCAGCATGCCACACTATTTGGTTTCGTATAAACATGAGGCTTCAAATAGCGTGTAAGCTGGCATCCGCTTTCATTTTACGAATGACCTACATGCGTTCCTCTAAATTCGTCTTACTCTGCATCTCTGTCACTTGCCTGTTACTGATAGCGGTTGCCCTCTATCTGCAGATCGTTGAACTGATGCTGCCTTGTCCCTTATGCGTCTTCCAGCGTTATGCGTTTCTGGCGATCGCCCTGTTCAGTCTGATTGCCGCTTTTCTTCCTGCCGGTGCGCGCCGTTATGGCATCGCACTGGCTGGTTTATCAGCATTTGGCGGTATCGGCATCGCAGGCAAACATCTGTATGTCTTGTCGAATCCCACGCTTTCCTGTGGCATCGATCCTCTGGAAACCGGGCTCAACAAAATCTTCTTGTCGGAATGGTTCCCGATTCTGTTCCGTGCAGATGGTTTGTGCGAAACACCTTATCCGCCTATCCTGGGTCTGTCGATTCCAACCTGGGCCATGGTCTGGTTTGTTATTTTCAGTCTCACGCTGATCGTGCTGTTCTTTCAAAAACAAAGAGCAAGCATCTTCGGAAAGCACCACTGATGACAGAAGGCCAGCCGCTCAGCATTGCTGATCATGAGCGTTTGTCGCCGCTGGACAAGCTGGAAACACGGATGTTGCTCATGCATGTGACTGGCTTTACCCGCATACAGCTGATTACCCGCTCGGACTATCAGCTCAGCGCGCAACAAACGCAGCAGTTTACAGAATTACAACAACGTCGTTTCGCTGGCGAGCCCATTGCGTATCTGACTGGTGAACGTGAATTTTTCGGTCTGCCTTTTTACACCTCACCGGCGGTACTGATTCCACGGCCCGATACAGAATTACTGGTGGAACTCAGTTTGCAATTCGCGCCGCAAAACTCCGCCTTACTTGATCTTGGCACAGGTTCCGGTGCGATTGCGATTGCGATTGCCCACGAACGTGAGGATCTGGATGTCTGCGCCGTCGATATCAGCACTGAGGCACTTGCGATCGCAAACAAAAATGCCACACGTTTTCTGTCACCGGATCGCCTGCAATTACTGCACAGCGACTGGTACAGCGGGCTTACAGGAAGAGTATTTCAGACCATCGTCAGCAACCCCCCCTATATTGTCAAAGATGACCCGCATCTGACTCAGGGCGATCTGCGCTTTGAACCCATCAACGCCCTGACCGATCACGCTGACGGCCTGAGTGCTTACCGCCATATCATCGGTCAATCGCATGAACATCTTGCGCAACAAGGCTGGCTGCTGATGGAACATGGTTATCATCAGGCTGAAGATGTGCGCGCCTTGTTAAAAGCAGCGAATTACACGCAAGTACAAAGCTGGCGCGACCTCGCTGGCATAGAACGTGTCACAGGCGGACAACGCCGCTGACGCACAAAGAATTTTTATGCACATTACGACAGATAAAACCGCACTCGATGTTGCGCTGATACACGATTTCTTATCCACGACCTCACCGTGGGCGCAAGGGATTCCGCTGGAAACGGTACAACGCTCAATTGAACATTCCCTGTGCTTTGGCGGATTTATCGATGGCAGACAGATCGCGTTTGCAAGGGTGGTTACAGATCGTGCGACATTCGCCTATCTGATGGATGTGTTTGTGTTACCGGATTATCGTGGACGTGGATACAGCCGCAGTCTGATTGAGTCCGTTCAGAACCATCCCGAACTGCAAAACATACGCCGTTTCTTGCTGGTCAGCAGTTCAGCACGTGGCCTGTACGAAAAATTTGGTTTCCGCTCACCGGTAAAACCCGAAGCGTTTATGGAAATTCACCGGCCCGATATTTATCGCTGATATTGATCGTTAACATTGAGCGACGAAAAAAAAACGATGCTGTTCAAGGCATCGTTTTTTTACTCAAGTTAACGCTGTTATGCGCACGGTGTCCGGGGGATAACGGCATTCGCTACTTTTTTTCGCTTCTTTTGCTGCCTTTTTTTCTTCAGGAGTGGATGAGGCCTGCTTCTTGGTGTCTTTATTGATCTTGGTAACTTTGCTCATGATCTGACTCCGGGTAAGCACCCGCGTATGCAAGTGAAGATTCAGTATAGGCCATCATGACCACGCACGTTGCATATTTCATGCATGGCGCGGCTACAATCGCTGCAAAGCATCTGCGCCATAAAGAAACATTATTTCCGGGGATCGGGAAGAACCGGCTCAGCAGAACCAAAATACCTTAAATACGAAATCCATATTTCGTCAATGCGCTCATCGTAAAGCCGCAACTGGCACTCGGCAGAATCGCGTATCCGGGCAGTACCTTGCTCACGGCTGTACAGATAGTCGCAATGCTTTCGCAGATACTGCTCCCACAGCTGCTGTGATTCAGCCAATTCCTCGGCGTTGCCGCCGTATATTTTTATATCCTGCTTCTGCGCTGCCAGATAGTATTTTTTAAACTGCGCCTCTTTCAAATCAAGCTGATGACTGAAGCACTCAGCCTCTGCCTGATAACCTGTCATATCAACGCAGACAGGGGCATATCGATCTGCACCAGCGGCATTCGCGGCATTACCAACATTTGCGGCAAGCGCAAAAATAGCGGCGAAGAACAGCTGCGCAAACGGTTTATGTTTCATCATTCAATCACCTGTTCAAAAAAATTCAGACAGACATTTCCGACAACACGGCGCATAAAATAAACATCTCGCGCAGATCAGCGATGCGACCGGCAAGGTACTCAGTAACGGCACCAGTCTGTCATTTGGCATAAAATATACTCCCCGGAGTATATTTTAAAGCCCTTATTTCATAAGGAGATGATGGCATTTTTTGCTTATACTCCCCTAAAAATGCCATTTATCGCAACAATTTCACACAAGATATTACGCAGTTTCGCGGATGGAACTGACATAAAAAAACCAGCATTGCTGCTGGCTTTTCTATAGTTAAAACAGCGATGGCTGATTAACGATACACCGTCACTGGTTCCGTATTTTGTACTGGCACTGCAGGTACCACTGGCTGACCATTGGCATTCGCCGGACGGTTCGCGCCGCGTGGCAAACCGAACTGCACCATCAGCTCGTTATAGGCAGCATCTGCCAGACTGCGTGACGTTTCCTGCATGACCTTACCGCGATTGAAGACAACACGATCACCGGCACGGCTGATGATTTTGGTATCAACACCGGAACCACTCGCGCTGAACGCCGCTTTGACTTCATAGGTTTTGGTATTAATCAGGCTGAAATCGGCCACCAGATCGAGTGACAGGCTGGCTGTCATCGAATTCCCGTATTGCAGTTGATTGCTTTCCTGACGGAACTGGATATTGCTGACTGTGCCGAACAACACATAATCCGCGCCGGGATACATGCCTTGTTTGATGCGACCGATGATGTCGTAAATTTTTTCCATCGGTTTCCCAACATACGGACGCGCCTGAATCAGATGCACACCACCGCCTTTGATCATCGCGCCTTTCAAATCGGCCGTGTAGGTTTTCAGTTCGCCACGATCGATATAGGTATAAAAACCTTCCGCTTCGTAGTAATTGCTTTCGCTCTTGGCATCGATTTTGCCGCGTTGTGAATAGCTGCGATCGGTTTCGCGTTCGCTGTAGCTACCTTTGACGCTGCTTTTGCTGCTGGCAGAAACGACACGGAAATACTCGCTGACTTTTTCTTCGTAAGTCAGATCGGTCACGGCAATTTTCGGTTCTGCTGCCAGCGCGCTGCATGCTGCTGCGGAGCAGAAAACGCCTGCCAGAATTTTTTTCATATTCAACATCTTACGTCCTTCAGGAGCCGGTTAAAAACCGGTTAAAGATTGATCAGGGCTGATTATTTTTTCGATGTTTTACGGATTTCTTTTTCATCCTGCCATTCGATGGAACCATCTTCGATGTCATACAGTTTCAGGGTCATCTTGTAGAACACATCTTTGGTTGTGGCGTTTTGTTTGACGATAGAAACGATTTCACCTTCGAGTGAATATTTCGCTGCCGTCATGTTGCCCACTTTTGCTTTGCCCTGGGATTTGTACAGGCCACTTTGATTCTGACGTTGCAGTTCGTCCACGCCCTGCTGCATTTCATCAGCGCTACGGGTGAACTTCACTTTTTTACTTTTCACCAGCGCAGTCTGAATACTGTTCATGATCGATTTAGTGTCGATGTATTCGCTGGTTTTATTCCGCACGCCAGCCAGTGTCAGTGTCGGACGATTTGCCAGTGCCGGGTCTTCGAGCAGAGAACCGACCATTTTTTCTGCGATCATTTGCAGATCAGTTGAACCGAATTCATTGGTCACCGTTTCCACTGCTTTGTTATCGCCATAGCTGACCTGACGCGCGAGGCTGACGGTTGGCTGCGATAATTTTGTCTGGCAGGCGGACAACGACGTCACCGCCAGAATCATCAGGCACAAAGTAGAGGATAAAGAGGAAATGCGTTTCATAATAACTCCGTAGTTCTGTACAATTTTTTAAAACAAATCTGTGATTAACGAGGCTCAGCGCTCATTTCGATTTTGAAATCTGCCGCTTGCGGGCCATAAGCTGTGCCTTTGACAAGCTGGCTTTGCTTGCCCAGTATCATTAATGGTTTCCAGACCTCGCCATCGCCGACCTGCATACCGGCCGCATCTGTCCAGCGGAAACGGTAATAGACACGTACATCTTTCGCTGTGGTGTTATACATTTCCGCCTGCACCACCAGTACATCATTACGACGCTGGCTGCGCAGATCGGTCACCTGCACACCTTCGAGAGTGCCACGCACCATTAATTTCGCCGCAATGCCAGGCGACACCGCATTCGGTACATCTTCCGCCATCACAGGTGCAGCAAAACAGGCGGCGACGACAGCCGTGCAAACAGCAATTTTTTTAGACATCATGGATGATTTTTCCTTAGTAACTTCGTACATCAACTTTGTACCTCAATAAGACCAGCGGGATTTTTTCGTCCCCGCCACTTTTACTCAGTTTGAACCTGCAGCTGCGCCGTTGGTTGCCACTGGTTTCACAGGTTTCTGCGGCTTTTTATTAGCAGGTTTGGCTGGTGCAGTTTTCACGGCAGGCGTTTCCGCCGCGATTTGCGCCGCTGGCGTCACGCTACCGAATTTCGCCAGATCGCCGACATAGGTTTTGTTCGGATACAAACGTACCGGCACCACCATGTAACGGCCATCAATATTCAGCTTGGTGCTTTCGCCAGGACGGCCGGAAAAATTCACTTCATATTCGCCCGGCGCTAAAAACGCCCGCGCAATAAAGACGCGCTCTGGCAAACTGCGCCACATGCGGTCATCTGCCGGGCCTTCGGTGGCGACCACTGCAATATTGGCGGCCAGACCGGCAAGTGCGCCGAAATTTTTATTGACCTGATCCTGCACCACGCCTTTGGTAATCGCACGGATCGCAGCGCGGGTGTAGATGCCCGGCATTTCATCTTTCAAGGCACGGCGTGCCATGACGTTGAAGTCAGTGATCAATGCAGTAGGCAAAGATTGATTGGCAATATTCACCGAACGGATTACTGCCGCTTCTTTATCCGGCTGAATCACAGGGAAAGTCAGCGACACGGTCACCAGACCACGCGACGTTGGCAATGGCAACGCAAATTTCTGCGACTGACGTGCCGGCGCATTGCCGGTTTCGATGATAAACAGAACATCCGTCACGCCTTTTTTACGGCGGAAACTGGTACGCTGATCCAGCCCTTTCAGACCATCTTCCAGCACCGGCAAATCAGGACGCAATTCGATCGCCTTGCGATAGCCCGGTGCGGCCAGACCCGGTTCATTCAGGGCTTCGTATACAAAACCCGCCAGATAATGACTCAGCGCATTCTGATAACCATTTTTCAGTTTCAGCACTTCGGGATCATTCAGCGTTTCAACCGGATAGCCGTTGATTTCCTTGTTCGTGGTGGCGACGCCTTTTTCTTTCGCTTCTTTTTCGGCTTCCAGCGTTTCTTTAGAACGGAATTCAGCAATCACGGCTTCACGTTCGTGAGTACGTTTGATATCGACTCGGGCAGTATCCAGATCGCCCAGATTGATGCGATCCATCGCCATACGTACGGTCAGCATCACTTTTTCGTAATCCTGCCCTTCGTAATCACGGCTGGCGTCACCCATGATGGTGGCGCCGATCTGGCTCATCAGTTTTTGTGGATTGGTTTTAGCGTTTTCTTCCCACTCTTTGACCTTGGTGTCGGCAATCGTCAGTGCATTCAAGCTGTCCTGGTAGCGTTTACCGATACGCATCAGTTCGCCTTTTTCGAGGTTCAGCAATAAATCATTCTGATTTTTGCCTTGCGTCTGTTCTTCCACCTGGCGAATCGCATCCTCGATCTGCCCGGTTTTGACAACTGCAAGTGAGTTAGAGACTTTGCTGTCGTGGGTCTGCGTTGTGACGCAACCAGTGAGAACCAGAGCAGCAACCAAAGGAGTAAGCGAGAATGATGAGAGGCGCATTGAGCTTATTTATTGTGGTTTGAAAAAAGGGGTAAGCACTGCCAGAGCCACGCACCCTTTTTTGCAAACAATACCGTACAAGCAGATAAAGTACGATACATGTTGCACAATAAAAGTGCATCAACAAGGCGAAAGCAAGAAATTATAAAGAGCACATTTGTTTTTGTAATGCTTAAATTTGTTAGCAAAACATACAAAACAACACTTTTTCAAAATTATTATTTTTGCAGTAAATAAACTTTGCTTTTAATTAAACTCCATCACCAGAACCTGGCCTCATGATTCCGTTCATCCAGCAGCCACTGATCCAGTTGCCACATAAAATCCGGCAGATAATTTTTATCCGGACTGCGCAAACCATGATCTGCAGCGGGATACATGCGCAATTGCAAATCGCTGCGACCCGCGTCGCTGAACGCTTTTCTCAAGGCGCTGGCCTCGCCCGGCGGGATTAAAGTATCCGCCTCTCCGATACCGGCAAAAACCGGCAAGCGCGCGGCGAGCAGATTGCGTGTCTGATCGATACCCGCGATTTCCGACCAGTAACGCCAGCTGCGCCCGTGTATGCGCACCTGCTCAGGGTCGGCCGGGGAACTTGCCAGTGCGCGGGATAAAACGTCCCAGCCCTGCTGCATATGCGGATAGATGCCAGCGAGTGCGCGGTAAGTCGGAATCGCGCTGTTTCCTGCATTCGCCAACAAGGCCAGATGCGTGATTTGCGGCAGATCGCGCGCCAGCAAAGGCACCAGTTCAGCGCCCTCGGAAATGCCCAGCAAAATCACGCGGCGTGGTTGCATGCCTTGTTGTTTGAATTGGCGCAACTGGGCTTTTATGAATGCCTGTTGATCGGCACGCCATTGGCTCAGATGATCGGCGCGGATAAATGCCTCGCTGCAGACGTCGCCGCTGTCCTCGGCACGGATATGACGCTTCAGCAAAACATGGATACGGGTCAGCCCGGATTCGCCTTCCCATCCGGTGAAATACTGCGGCAAATATCGCCCCATGCTGCCGCAACCGGCACCGGCCACGACGAACAGCAGATTCACCGGGGAAACCATTGCAGCAGTATCGCTTTGCCACGGCTGTTTATCCCATTGATAAAACAGGGCGTTGCCACCATCGGCAAAAGTGAACGTGGCGGGCTGTAATTTCATGTTCGCCTTTACTGCCGGAGTCGCAGCATAGGCTGATGCAGGTCCCGCAGTTTCAGCAGTGGCAGCAGCAGTAGCAATTGCCGGTGCCGCCAGCGCGAAGCACATCAGAAACGCCAGCAACACCGCCGCCGCGGCCAGCCGCGCAGCGGCGTGTCTGCTCTGCCTGCGGAGATAGCCACGGCTGCGAAGGCTGCAATACTCAAATTTCATCCTGAAAATACTCCCCCCAGTATATGTAAACACCCTTTATTTCATTGAGAGAATAAGCGTAAATCGCCATATACTCCCCTCTTCTCCCCTTTTTTACTTCCTGAGCGGCATTTTTGCGCCGCTGCCGGCCTGTATTTTCTACAGATCGCCGTCATCACACCGCGCTCCCCGGCCGACTATTAACCGCAGTCAGAACGACTGTCAAGACTGGCGCAACGCTGCAAATTGCGTATCATCTGCGCCTTCATTGCTTTTTTAATGTCTGGATTCTGGATTTATGCTGCCTTCGATTGAACAAAGACTCGCCGTAGAACTCGCCGCCAAACCGGTACAGGTGGCCGCTGCTGTTGCCTTGCTGGATGAAGGCGCGACCGTACCGTTTATCGCCCGTTACCGTAAAGAAGTTACCGGCGGCCTCGATGATACGCAATTGCGTCTGCTCGAAGAACGTCTGCGTTATCTGCGCGAACTCGAAGACCGCCGCGCCGCGATCATCGCCTCGATTGATGAACAAGGCAAGATGACACCGTCATTGCTTGATGCGATTACCCACGCCGAAGACAAAACCCGTCTCGAAGATTTATATCTGCCGTACAAACCGAAACGCCGCACCAAAGCGCAGATCGCCGTCGAAGCAGGTTTGTTGCCGCTGGCCGATGCCTTGCTGGCCGACCCGACGCTGACGCCGGAAACCGAAGCAGAAAAATATCTGAAACCCGCCTTCAGCACAGACAACGGCGACAACCCCGGCGTACCTGACACCAAAGCCGCGCTCGATGGCGCACGCCAGATTCTGATGGAACGCTTTGCCGAAGATGCGAGCCTGTTGCAGGCGCTGCGCGAATATCTGAACGACCACGGCATCGTCGAATCCAAAGTCGTCGCAGGCAAAGAAGATGCCGGTGAAAAATTTGCCGATTATTTCGATTACTCAGAAACCCTGGGCACGATTCCATCGCACCGCGCGCTGGCCTTGTTCCGTGGCCGCCGCGAAGAAATGCTGACGGTCACTTTACGGCTCGACAGCGAAGAAGAAAAACCAAAATGGGATGCGCCGCTGAACCCGTGTGAAAGCCGCATTGCCGCCCATTTTGGCGTCAGTCAGAAGGGTCGTCCGGCCGATAAATGGCTGGCCGATACTGTACGCTGGGCATGGCGCGTCAAAGTCTTCATGCATCTGGAAACCGAGCTCATGGGCAAGCTGCGTGAAAATGCAGAAATCGAAGCCATCAACGTGTTTGCGCGCAACCTCAAAGATTTATTGCTGGCCGCACCAGCCGGCCCGCGCGCCACGATGGGTCTCGATCCTGGCTTGCGTACCGGCGTCAAAGTTGCGATTGTCGATGCGACCGGCAAAGTCATGGAACACGCCACGATTTACCCACATCAGCCGCGTAACGATTGGGATGGTTCGCTGCATACGCTAGCGACACTCGCTGAAAAATATCAGGTGTCATTAATCTCGATTGGTAACGGCACCGCCTCACGCGAAACCGACAAACTGGCGCAGGATTTAATCAAACTCAAACCAGAACTCAAGCTGACGAAAATCGTGGTCTCCGAAGCCGGTGCGTCGGTATATTCCGCCTCAGAATTCGCCTCTAAAGAATTGCCGGATCTGGATGTGTCCATCCGTGGCGCGGTCTCGATTGCACGTCGTTTGCAAGACCCGCTGGCGGAGCTGGTGAAGATCGATCCGAAATCCATCGGCGTTGGCCAGTATCAGCATGATGTCAGCCAGACCCAGCTCGCACGCTCGCTCGATGCGGTGGTCGAAGACTGCGTGAATGCGGTCGGTGTTGATGTCAATACCGCGTCTGCGCCTTTGCTGGCGCGGGTGTCCGGCTTGTCGGCCAGCGTCGCGCAAAGCATCGTCAATTTCCGCGATGCCAAAGGCATGTTCAGTTCACGCGCCGATCTGCGCGCAGTACCGCGCCTCGGTGACAAAACATTTGAACAAGCCGCCGGATTTTTGCGTGTGATGAATGGCAGCAATCCGCTCGATGCATCCGCAGTGCACCCTGAATCGTATCCACTGGTCGAAAAAATTCTGGCCGATATCAAGAAAGATGTGAAAGGCGTGATCGGCGACAGCGGCTTATTGAAATCGCTGAACCCCGCCAAATACGCCGATGACAAATTCGGTGTACCGACCATCACCGACATCATCAAAGAGCTGGAAAAACCGGGCCGCGATCCGCGCCCTGAATTCACCACAGCCACCTTTAAAGACGGCGTGGAAGACATCAAAGATTTGCAGCCCGATATGATTTTAGAAGGCGTCGTCACCAACGTGGCCGCGTTTGGCGCGTTTGTCGATATCGGTGTGCATCAGGACGGTCTGGTGCATATTTCCGCACTGTCGAACACCTTTGTCAAAGACCCGCACACCGTCGTCAAAGCCGGTCAGGTGGTCAAAGTCAAAGTCATGGAAGTCGATGTCAAACGCCAGCGTATCGCCCTCACCATGCGCCTCACCGACAGCGCACCACAACCCGGCAGCAAACCGGAACAACGCGGCGACCGCAACGACGCCAAACGCCTAGGCCAGCACCAGCAACAACGCAAACAAGAAGCCGCCCCGGCAGGAAACGCGATGGCAGCAGCGTTTGCGAAATTACGCGGTTGAGATTAAAGAAGCCACAAAAAATACAGCAGCAACGTTCAAAGCGCCCCGGTTTTTACCGGGGTGTTTTTTTGTGCGCAATGCTGGTTGTTTGCGCTTGTGACTTACTGCATCGTTGCTGCTCGGACTTATACCGCAAGCGTTCTCGCACCTAATCCAATCAATACGGTTTTAGCGATACCAGCGAAGTAATGTTTCCCCCCCGTTCGCTTAAACGTGTTATATGCTCAACATAAGCAAAGACAACAAGGCTGTATGAGGCTTTCAAGGGATTTAAAGAAAATTGTCTTTTTGAACATTTCGAGTTAAGCTACATTTTTGTCAAATTAAATAAAAATTAATTCAGAAGTGAGGCTTCATTGTCAGTCCGCTCTGCTCAAATATGGGATAAGGATGCGTTCATCAAGAACTATCAAATATCTCTTAGTATCTTTATTTTGCTAATGCTGTTAACCGATCTATCGATCGCTGGCGGAAAGGGTATGAGCCGTGGAACAGTTGCCGTCCGGGGATACGTGCGTAAAGACGGAACTTATGTACAACCTCACCAACGAACAGCACCCGACGGGAGCATTCAAAACAATTGGAGCACATACGGCAACTACAATCCGTACACCGGCGAAGAAGGAAGAGTTTTAACACCGCCAAGCGGCCCCGTTGGTTCAGACAGTTCCTCATATAGATCCTCTGCTTACCTCCCTTCGCTGCCACCTGTTGCTCCCAGCGTAGAGCGCGCAACACTGAAATCCGGCAGCTCCTTGTATCCCAGGTCAACCCTCGCTATTCCTTCGCAGCCCAATGTAACTCCTTCGCAATCAAACAACGTACTACCGGACAATCAACATTCAAGACCTTTCACCCTTAACTCGCAGCCTATCTCACGCCAGTCAACCTACATCGAACAACAAAAGCAGCGCGACGAAGAGCGGTCGCAATTCTGGGCAAAGCAGGGTTACTCATTTAATCCCGCATATATGACTGCGTACTCCATGGATCAAAAAGTCAAGGACATTGAGCGCGCAGAGTTTTGGCGGTCAAAAGGCTACAGCTTCAATCCAGAGTACATGACCGCTTATTCAATGGACCAAAAGGTGCGAAACATTGAGCGTGCGCGCTATTGGAAAACTCCGGGTCTAAATTTCGATCCAGAATACATGACTGCCTATGCTATGGATCGCGAGGCTAGGCGTCTAGGAGTCTCGCCTCGATAGCGTTATGCCATGCATGCGAGTGTCGCAGCAAACAGAGGATGCGTTCACGCACTTTTTTTTGCAAACCCCCACTGTAAACGCATTTATGCGTGCCCATACATTATTTGTGCACGACGGAATTTTTATGCCAATGACAAAAAGGGACGGCAGCTAATCACAGCGATATTATTCCGCTTGTTCATCAGTTTTTGCGCTTAACGCGGTGCGTGAAACACAGCCTATGCTTGCTTTACGTACGGCGGGGAATCGCCAATAATCTGCACTTTTATGAATTGACTGGTGGCGGCAATCGCGGCACCGCAACGTTGAGGCGTCATCGGCGCCGGGAGTGAACTTATGTCGTCAATCTTTGAAAAGCTGAACCTGAAGCAGCAACAAGAGATTATTGTTGTCAATGCGCCGCCATCCTTCGAGCCTGAGTTGCTCTCACTCGAAGGCGTTACAGTTATCCGTGATCTGAAGAAAGCGAAGGCAATTTACTTCGCGTTGATTTTCGCCACCAAGCAAGCCGAGGTCGATAGCTTGTCTAAGATTCTGGCAAGCAAGGCGGAAGGCGATGCAGTGCTGTGGTTCGCGTATCCGAAGGGCACGTCTAAGCGGTACAAATGCGAGTTCAACCGCGACACGGGCTGGGATGCCATGCGCAGCGAGGGTTTCGATACGGTGCGCCAGGTCGCCATAGATGCAGACTGGTCGGCACTGCGCTTCCGACGTCTGGAGTACATCAAGTCTGCAGGCGCAATCCGTTCTGGCATACATAAATGAAAAAAGTAATACTCCTTGTGCTGATTGTGGCTGGCGGCTGGTGGTATTTTATCGGCGGGCGCAAGCTGTCGGACGATCATGTCAATGGCTTTTACCGCGATCTTGAAATCGCGACGCTGCAGCGTCAGCCTGACGCGATATGCGCGCTGCTGGCGCCGGATTTTCAATCCACCGGCAGCGTCAGCACAGCTGGAAACAGGCAAACGGTAAACCAAAACAAGCAGCAAGCCTGCGACGCCTATCATGACTTGTATTCGACCTGGGAAAAACTGGGCGAGAAGATGGGTGGCATGCTGCAACTGGATTCTCAATACACGATACACAGCATATCGCTGTCGCCGGACGGCAAAACTGCGACGGTGGATGTCAGCAGTTCGCTGGACGTTGCCGGAACGCTCATGCATATCCGATCACGCAGCACGGATACGCTGGTTCGTCGCAACGGCAAGGTGCTGTTACTGCACAGCTCAGGCCTTGGTTCTGTCGGCGCGGGGTCGTAGCGCCTGATAAAACGCGCCGCGCTCCGTCGGTATTGCGCGAGCCGGATTGGAAATCCTTGAGTTAGGTCAATCCTGGTTAAAATCATATACTCCCCCCATATTTTTACAAAACTATGCTGACCTCCTTATATTCATTTGGTGTAAAACATATACTCTGGGGGAGTATATTTATTCCCCGAGTACAAAACAGCGCCTGTAGTCACGCTGTTGGTGCGCGGGAGCACTACCGGAGTTTCCTTTATAATGGCGGCACATTATTAACCAAGGAAAAGCCATGAGCGACGTTCAAAGCTGGATCAAAGAAACCGTTACCCAAAACCCTGTCGTGTTGTTCATGAAAGGGACTGCCCAATTCCCGCAATGCGGATTTTCCGGTCGTGCGGTGCAGGTATTGAAAGCCTGCGGCGTACAGAATCTGGTGACTGTGAATGTGCTGGAAGACCCGGAAGTACGTCAGGGCATCAAAGATTTTTCTAACTGGCCAACCGTACCGCAGTTGTACATCAAAGGCGAATTCATCGGCGGCTCTGACATCATGAATGAGATGTTCGAAAGCGGCGAACTGCAAACCTTGTTGAAAGACTGAGCACCGTCATGACGAGCACCAGCGTACCACCGAAACAACGTCTGATCATCGCCATCACCGGCGCGACCGGCTCTGTGTATGGTGTGCGCTTGCTGCAGGTATTACAGGCCAACCCGGATGTCGAAACGCATCTGCTGATTTCTGAAGCCGGGGTCTTGAATCTGCATCAGGAACTCGATATGAAGCGTAAGGATGTCGAGGCCTTCGCAGATGTCGTGCATCATGTGCGCGATGTCGGCGCCAGCATCGCCAGCGGCTCGTTTCAATCTGACGGCATGGTGATTGCACCGTGCTCGATGAAAACGCTGGCCTCGGTTGCGCATGGCATGTCAGATAATCTGATCACGCGCGCTGCCGATGTCGTGCTGAAAGAACGCCGCCGCCTGATATTAATGGTCCGGGAAACGCCGTTCAACCTCGCCCATCTGCGCAATATGACCGCCGTGACCGAAATGGGCGGCATCATCTTCCCGCCTCTCCCCGGTTTTTACCACCGCCCGCAATCGATACAGGAAATGGTCGATCACACAGTCGGCCGCGTACTCGATATGTTCGCTCTGCCGCACAAACTGACACCACGCTGGCAAGGCTTGAAAGACCGCACATAAATCATCGCGCCGGATCTGGCGCGCTGTCTCACTCTGTTCTGCTTTTCTGGTTGCAATACCGGAAGTAAGGCGCACACATCTGCGTCTTTATTTTTTTGCGCAATCCTGCCCTGCGATTTTTTTCTTCGCTGTTGTTATCCGCCTTCGCTGTAATCACGGGGTCATATCCAGTTGATACATTTTGTTACTTGCGAGCAAAGCCTTCACCTGGCATCCGGTAATGGCGCGGTCGCAAGCGCATCGTAAAACCAAAGCGATTGCTGTAAAGCAGTCACACTCGACAAGTACAGGATCAACAACATGACTCACAAAGCAAATGTATCGCTGCTGGCCGCGCTGACGGCAAGCGCTCTGGTCGCTGCCTGCGGCGGCTCCGACACGGCAAGCACCACACCCGTCGCCCCAGTAGCCCAATCTGGCGTGTTTCTGGATGCAGCGGTGGAAGGTCTCGATTACACCAGTGGCACAGCAAAAGGCACAACACAGGCCGACGGCGGCTTTAACTGCAATACTGGCGACAATATGAGTTTTTCTGTCGGTGGCATCAGCCTGGGTTCTGCGCCATGTGCGGCAGTGATCACGCCACTGAGCCTGGCGAATCAGAGCAACAGCAACGACGATAAAGTCGTCAATCGCCTGATGGCCTTGCAATTGCTGGATGAAGATAATGATCCTTCGAATGGCATACGTTTATCTTCTGCAGTCAAAACTGCGCTGGCAGGTCAGGCTCTGGATTTCAACGCGAATGCGGCGACTTTCAATACGGCGATGACGAATCTGCTGAGCAAGCTACCTGCCAGTTATCAGGGTCGCAGCGTGGATGCGGATCGTCGCGCATTGGTACGCGAACATTTTGAAGATACGCTCGCGTCCAAAATGGACAAGCCTGTGGTGGATGCGGTCACGCAAACCAATGCACTCGGCACGGTGGTGGCGAATGTGACGCGCTACCAGATCAAGGCGGCAGATACATTTTATGTTCCGTATGAAGGCACAAACGCGGCCGTGAAAGCCGATTTTCCAAAAGGCTTTTTGCCATCGTATGGTTCTGGCCTGACGTTTAAAGGCAAAGCGGCCGATGGATCTCTGGAGTTCTATGGCATTACCGATCGCGGCCCGAACGGCGACGGCCCGAAAGTACCGAATTCAATCGTGACCGCGGGTGCCAGCGGTACGAGCGACGCTAAATTTTTCCCATCACCGAGTTTCACACCCTCGATCGGTCTGATCTCTGTCGGTAAAAACGGCGCGACATTAAAATCATCGATGCCGATTAAATTCAGCAGCACCATCAATGCGTCCGGCTTATCGATCGCCGCTGGCAAAGTCGGCTCCTCCGGCGAGGTGCCGCTGAACGACGCGATGAAATACGATGCCACCAGCAAAACCACCTTCAGCGATTATGGTCTCGATACCGAATCCGTGGTGCTCGATACGGCGCGCGGTGTGTTCTGGGTGTCGGATGAATATGGTCCGTTCATCCTCAAGATCGATATGAATACCGGCATCATTCTGAAAAAATATCAGCCAGGTACCGGAGCTGCTGACCTGCCCGCCGTGCTGCTGAAACGCCGCGCGAATCGTGGCATGGAAGGTCTGTCGCTTGATGCAAGCACAGGGAAATTGCAGGGCTTTATCCAGAGCCCGCTGGACGATGGCAAAGCATCTTATAAAGTGCCGGGCGCAAGCACTGCGACCAACGAAAGCATCAAGGATTACGCCAAATTCAACCGCTGGGTTGAGTTCGATCCAACGACCGAAAAAACAAAATTGTATGCGTATCCGCTCGACAGCACGATGTATGCATCCGGCAAAACCGGCGGCGCGAAACTCGGCGATCTGGTCGCGCTCGGTGGCGGCAAATTCATCGTGATTGAACAGGGTGCTGGCGTGGACGGCAAGGTATTCAATCGTCTGATGCTGGTGCAGATTCCAACGGACGCGACTGATATTGCAGCGATGGGCACTGACCTCGAAAAGAGCAGCATGACAGGTGCAGCGGTCAACGGTGTAAATTATGCGAACGTGGTCACGCTCAAAAAGACCGTGTTGTTTGATCTGAACGGCGCTGGCTGGCTGGCAGAAAAAGCCGAAGGTCTGGCACTGGTGGATGAATACACGCTGGCATTGGTGAATGATGATGACTTCGGTCTGAAAACCCTGATTACTGATGCGAACGGTAAAACAGTGGAAGGCGCCGATATCACGAAATGCACGGTGGATGCGAATGGCGCACTGACCACCACGGCCGGTGCCACCGGCTGCGTTGCCGGTAATTCGGTACGCGTGGCTCGCGGTGCGGACAGCGAACGTCCGAATCGTCTGTGGCTGTTTAAATTCAACAAGAAACTGGCCGACTTTGCCGTACCCGCGCAGTAATGCAGTCACGTCGCTGTGACGTTATAGCAATCTGACTACGACATCATTGCGATAGTAGCGTCACGCGGCACCTGATCTGAGACGAGCCGTCACCTTAGCGTGGCGGCTTTTTTATTTCGTTGAAGTCTGATCATGGCATTGGCTGAGATCAGCAAGAGATCAGCAGTGTACGGTTGAATCTGAAATGTCCGGAAAGCGCAAACAGAGCGAACGCAAAGATAAAACCGGGCCGAAACGGGGTCAAAACGCGGCTAAAACAGTTTAAATATACTCCCCCCAGTATTTTTTAAACCCCTTATTTTATGTAGAGAATGGGCAGTTTTCTTCATATACTCCCCTGTTTCTTAATTTCCAAAGAAAAAACAGGACGCCGCAGCGTCCTTTTTTGCATCGTCATTCCGGCTTACAGTTTCCTTTGCAAAAATTCCCATTTCGCTTTTTGCAAAGACCAGATCGTCCAGTCACCGCGCGGGCCGTGACCTGCGCCCGGATACAGTTGCAGGCTGTAATCTTTGCCGCCTTTAATCAGCTCATCGATCAGCATCACGGTATTTTGCGGATGTACGTTGTCGTCCATCGTGCCGTGCATGATCAGGATTTCACCATGCAAATCTTTCGCCGCTTTCAGCACGCTGCCCTGATCGTAACCGCTCGCATTTTCTTGCGGCAAGCCCATGTAACGCTCGGTATACACGCTGTCATACAGACGCCAGTCGGTGACCGGCGCGCCGACGAAACCTATCTTCCAGGCTTTGCTGTGCGTCATCGCATACGAGGTGAAATAGCCGCCGTAACTCCAGCCGTTCAGCGCGATTCTGTCCATGTCCGCCCAGCCCTGCTGACGCAACCACGCGAGGCCATCAAGCTGATCCTGCAATTCGAGCTGCCCCAGTTTTTTATGGATAGGCCAGGCGCTTGCCACGCCTTTATTACTCGCACTGCGGTTATCCAGCACCCACACAACGTAGCCTTGTTGCGCGAGGAAGTGATGGTACAAATCATTCGACCAGCGGTCATTCACCTGCGGCGCCATCGGCCCCGCATACAGGTGCTGATACACCGGATATTTTTTTGCAGGATCAAAATCCGGCGGCAAGTACAACAGGCTTTCCAGTAAAAACCCATCGCGTGCGCGGATCTGCTGCTGAGTGACTTTGGCCAGACGCAGGCCGCGCATTTTCTCTGGCATGCCAACGTCGTCGATCAGTCGGAGTTGTTTTCCTTCGTCGTTAAACAAAGCCTGTTTCGGCGTTTGCTTCAGGCTGCTCCAGCTATCAAGAAAATGGGTAAAGGTTTTGTTCCAGTGCACGTTATGCGTACCCATTTCCTGCGTCAGGCGCTGCAAACCTTCACCATTCAGACCCACGCTGTAAACATCGTTACCGATAGGGTTGCGCTGATTCGCAGAAAACAGGATGCGCTGACGCGCTTCATCGACGCCGTACACGCTGCGCACATCCCAGTCACCGCTGGTGATCACTTTTTGCAGCTGATAATGCTGATCGTAGCGATACAAATGACGATGCCCGCTGCGATCCGATTCCCAGATAAAGCCGCCGTCTTTCAGAAACACCGGAAACGGCAGACGTTCAGTCCATGCCGGGCTGGTCTCGCGCACGATCACTTTACTCTGCTGCATATTCGCATCATACAAACGCAGATCGAGCCAGGTCTGCACTCTATCCTGCCAACCGGCCAGCAACTTGCCGTCCGGCGTCCAGCCGACTTGCACGATCAGCGTCTCTTTTTGGGGATACGGATTTTCTGTCCAGCTCAGTTTGCCGTCTTTATCAACAATGCCTAATCTGACCGTGGGATTCGGGTCGCCCGCTTTCGGATAACGGGTCAGATTCGTTTTTAGAGGCTGCGCGTGATCACCGCTGAGCGTGTAAACCGGCACTTTGCTTTCATCGAAATTCAGAAACGCAAGTTTCTGCGAATCCGGCGCCCACCAGAATGCCCGCAATTTGCCGCGTCCGTAAATTTCTTCCATATAGACCCAGTCGAGACGGCCATTCAGATTCGTCTCGCTGCCACCGGTGGTCAGACGTTTCTCTGTCGCGCTGGCGATGTCGGTCAGATACAGGTCATTCCCTTTCAGATACGCGACCGATTTCGCGTCCGGCGAGAGTATCGCTTCATCTTCGGCCTGATCCGGCGTATGCGTCAGTTCGCGCGCGCGTGCATTTTGCAGATCCAGCAGCCACAAATCGTTTTTGTAGCTGAACAAATACGACTTCACTTCAGGCTGCACCTGCTGTCCCAGCTTTTCCGCCAGACTCTGCGCCGATTTATCATCGATACCCGCAGATTTAAGATAGCGCAGAATATTTCCATCGACTGTCAGCGCCTGCTTTTCCCAAGTTGCCGGCTGCACCACCGACAGCTTAACAACCCCCTCTTTCACTTCAGACTCAATCAGACGATTTTGCTGATCCCACGACAAACGCGTCAGCGGGCGGGTATCGAATTTTTCTTTCTTCAGCGGGTGATACAGCATCTCCAGACTGAGCTTGCCGTCATCGGCAACCGCCATCGCTGCGCTGGCCAACAGCATTGCAAACAATCCGCTTTTGATTATTTTTTTCATGGAATTCCTCTGTGTATTTTTTCCGTGCCGCCAACACGGGCTCGTCAGCGCACTTGCGCAGTATGACCATACAGACCTGTGCACAGTTCACTGTGATATTTGAAAGAGCAGGAATTATCAGGGCAGCACTGCGAATAAGAACATGCGACGGAAAAGAAAAAACCCACCGTTATTGCTAACGATGGGTTTTTAATTGGTGCCGGCTGCCGGAATCGAACTGGCTACCTGATGATTACAAGTCAACTGCTCTACCAAGTGAGCTAAGCCGGCGAAAACTTTTTCGTATCTGCTTCGTTTCCGTTGCATCCCCGAAGACCAAGATTATAGGCTACTTTATTATTTTTAGCGAGGGCTTTTCTGATTTTTTTTCAGATTTTTTTTGTTCAGTGGATAAATCCGCTTTTTCTTCGCCATCCGGCCTAGAACTGACCGCGGCCAAACCTAATTTTCTTGGCGGCGCTTCTTTTTCTGATATGTCATTTTCTTCAGCAAGCGACTCCGGCTCAGCCACGTCTTCCGTTGCCGTCAAATCCAGCTCGAATGCCATTCCCTGACCATTTTCACTGGCGTAAATCGCCATCACATTCGCCACGGGAACATATATGTCACGGGACACGCCACCGAACCTTGCTTTGAATGTCACGGCCTCGTTATCCATTTTCAGGCCACTGGTCGCGCCGAAACTGATATTCAGTACGATCTCGCCATTGCGGACAAATTCCATAGGCACCCGCGCACCGCCTTGTACTTTCACCGCCATATACGGGGTATAGCCATTATCAGTACACCATTCGTAAATGGCACGCATGAAATAAGGTTTCGTCGATGTTTCTTGCATGATACTTACTCAACAGATCAAAGTTTAAGGATAGAGGGAGCCGGTAAAAACAACAAGGCTGACCTGATGCAATCAGTCAGCCTTGTTGAGATACCGTTGATACAAAAAACGTATCACTCAGCGTTTAGCGACGCATCACTTTCTCAGAAGGTGTCAGCGCTTCGATGTAGGCCGGACGAGAGAAAATACGCTCAGCATATTTCATGATAGGTGCGGCAGTTTTCGACAACTCGATACCGTAGTGATCCAGACGCCACAGCAAAGGTGCGATCGCAACGTCAAGCATGGAGAATTCATCACCGAGCATGTATTTATTTTTAATAAATAATGGTGCCAGCTGCGTCAGACGATCACGGATTTCAGCACGTGCCTTGTCCTGCGCTTTGGCAGAACTGCTGCTCTTGTCGTTTTCCAGCGTATGTACGTGGACGAACAATTCTTTTTCAAAGTTAAACAGCATCAGACGTGCACGTGCGCGTTGCAGCGGATCTGCAGGCATCAGTTGCGGGTGCGGGAAACGCTCATCAATATATTCGTTAATGATATTGGATTCATACAGTATCAATTCACGCTCAACCAGAATCGGCACCTGACCATAAGGATTCATGGTCGAAATATCTTCCGGTTTATTAAACAGATCAACATCACGAATTTCAAAATCCATGCCTTTTTCAAACAGCACTAAACGGCAACGTTGAGAAAATGGGCAGGTTGTACCCGAATAGAGAACCATCATTTTTATAGTTCCTTAGAAACAATCAGGGCGAGGAGCCAATTTTGCGCGCCTCACCCCAGGGATTACTCGTCCGTTTACGACGGATAGAAACGGACGATCTTAGAAATTCCTGCCCTACGATAAGATAAATCGCAGACGTAAAACAGGAAACAATGCTTTATTTTACTTCTTTCCAGTAAGAAGCATTCAAACGCCATGCAAGTGTTGCCAGCAATGCCATAAAAATCAGCACAACAACACCAAGACGTTTGCGCGTATTTTGCGCCGGTTCACCCATCCATTGCAAGTAGGCGACCAAATCACCGACCTGATTGTCATAGGCTGCCTGATCCAGTGAACCATCGGTCACTTTTTCAAAGCCGACAAATTTATGTACCGTTTTAGATGCGTCATGCGGATCTTTTTCTTCCACAAATTTAGCATCACGGACACCTTGCATTTCCCACAACACATGAGGCATACCGACATTAGGGAACACCATGTTGTTCCAGCCAGTAGGACGGGAGTCATCTTTGTAGTAAGTACGCAGATAGGTGTACAGCCAGTCAGCACCAGAACCAGCTTCCGAAGCACGGGCACGGGCGATTACTGACAAATCCGGTGGCACCGCACCAAACCAGGTTTTTGCATCCTTGGCTGACATCGTGTTTTTCATCAAATCGCCCACTTTCTCGCCTGTAAACAGCAAGTTTTGTTTGATCTGATCATCTGTCAAACCGATATCTCTAAGGCGGTTATAACGCATAGCCGAAGCAGAGTGGCAGTTCAGGCAATAATTCACGAACAGCTTCGCGCCATTCTGTAACGCCGCCATATCTGTGGAACGGTCAGGAGCACGATCCAGAGGGAAGGTTGCACCACTAGCCATCGCCAGTACTGGAACAAATGCCAGGGCAGCGATTATCTTTTTAAGTAATTTCATGCTAATTCTTCCTCGCTTAGTTCGCTCAGTGTGCTGAAAATGTAACGCGCTTCGGCACTGGCTTAAATGTTCCCATAGCACTCCACCAAGGCATCAGCAGGAAGAAGCTGAAATAGATCACAGCACAGACCTGAGACACACGCTCGCCGGTTGGAGATGGTGGCTGCACCCCGAGATAACCGAGAACAACAAACGCAATACCAAACACGATGTAGACATATTTATGCCAGTGAGGACGGTAGCGTATCGATTTCACTGGGGACACATCCAGCCATGGCAGGAAACCCAGAATCACAACGGAGCCACCAAACAACACCACGCCCCAGAATTTCGCATCCAGGCCAAATGGCAGCATGCCGATAATCGCCAGCAAAGCAACGCCGGCAATCGTCATTTTGACGATCTGCGGCAACTTCGTTGTCAGCCAGATCAATGCCACATAAGCAGCCACACCCACCTGAACGACATACAGGAACTCTGATGTTGTTGCACGCAGAATCGAGTAAAACGGTGTGAAATACCAGGTTGGCGCAATATGCAACGGCGTTTTCAAAGAGTCAGCCGGAATGAAGTTGTTATATTCGAGGAAATAACCACCCATTTCAGGAGCAAAGAATACCACTGCGCTGAAGATCGTCAGGAACACTGTCACTCCGAAAATATCGTGGAAAGTGTAATACGGATGCGATGGCACACCATCAACAGGATGACCATCAGGTCCCAGGTTTTCTTTAATCTCAATACCGTCAGGATTGTTGGAACCTACTTCATGCAAAGCAATCAGATGCGCTGCCACCAGACCCAGCAACACCAGAGGAATCGCGATGACGTGGAAAGAGAAGAAACGATTTAATGTCGCATCTGAAACCACATAGTCGCCACGAATCCAGAGAGACAGGTCAGGGCCGATCAAAGGAATCGCACCGAACAAGTTAACAATAACCTGCGCTCCCCAGTAGGACATTTGTCCCCATGGCAGCAGGTAGCCAAAGAAAGCTTCCGCCATCAGACACAGGAAAATGGCAAAACCGAACAGCCAGATCAGTTCACGTGGCTTGCGATAAGATCCGTACAGGAAAGCACGGGTCATGTGCAGGTACACGATAATGAAGAAAGCCGAGGCACCGGTCGAGTGCATGTAACGCACCAGCCAGCCCCATGGCACATCACGCATGATGTATTCGACGGATGCAAATGCCAGATTCGCATCTGGTTTGTAGTGCATGACCAGGAAAATACCGGTGACAATCTGGATCACCAGCACGAGCATCGCCAGCGAACCGAAGATGTACCAGAAATTGAAGTTTTTCGGAGCGTAGTATTTGCCCCACTGATCATTCCAAAGCTTCGATAAAGGGAAGCGGGAATCGACCCAGTTCAGAGCTTTATCCACGACAGGAGCGTCCGCCGGGAGTTTTTTCTCAACAAATGCCATGATTAAGCCTCGCCTTTCTCATCTTTACCGATGACAATTTTGGTATCTGACAAAAACATGTGACGTGGCACATCCAGATTTTGAGGTGCTGGTTTATTTTTATATACACGACCAGCCAGATCGAAAGTGGAACCATGACATGGGCACAGAAAACCACCCTGCCAGTCATCAGGCAGCGAAGGTTGTGCACCCGCCTGGAATTTAGAACTTGGAGAACAACCGAGATGCGAGCAGATACCAACAGTCACCAACAGTTCAGGATGTTCTTTACGTGAGCGGGTTTGCTTGTCGCAGTACTCAGGCATATCCATAGTGTAAGGTTTTTTGGAAGTAGGATCCGCGACCTTGTCTTCCGTTTTTGCCAGGCTCGCCAGCATTTCCGGAGTACGTTTCAGAATCCAGACTGGCTTACCACGCCACTCGACTGTCGTCATTTCTCCCGGTTTCAAAGCTGATATATCAACTTCCACCGGAGCACCAGCTGCTTTGGCTCGCTCAGATGGCTGGAAAGTGCTCACCAGCGCTCCTGCTGTTGCCAAACCTGCCACACCACCCGCCGCGCAAGTGGCGACGAGCAAACCGCGACGGCCAGAATCGACCTGCTTTTCGTTACTCATACCAACCCCAATCTGTCAAAAATCAAAACCCGATGAAGCCCAATCCAACTTCTAGCAACATTAAATTATAAAGTAGCCGGATATGCTTTTAAAGCAAAAGATACCCGAAACGCCCATTTCAGGCCTTTTTTTCAACAACTTACACACTTTTTGATTTACTTCAGATCTTTTCCTGTATTTTCTGACTAAAGCAGAAAATGTATGAAAAGATAATTGACAAAGTATCCTGATTATTTGGACAGCTTTCGACCTTACAATACAATTTAACGATCTTGGCAGCGTTTGCCAATATATTCGTCGATATATTTATGGAGAAGAACAATGAGCATGATGCAGGAATTCAAAGCTTTCGCCAGCAAAGGAAATGTAATTGATCTGGCAGTAGGTGTGATTATCGGTGGTGCTTTCGGCAAAATCGTCGATTCACTCGTAGGCGATGTCGTTATGCCTATCGTCGGACGCATCTTCGGTGGCCTCGATTTTTCCAACTATTATCTGCCCCTGAATGGCCAGGGAACCGCCATGACCCTGATAGAGGCAAAAAAAGCCGGTGGCGTTCTTGCCTACGGCAGTTTCATTACAGTTGCCGTCAATTTCCTGATTCTGGCTTTCATCATCTTTCAAATGGTACGTCTGTTTAACAAAATGAAAAAAGCAGAACCTGCACCCGCTCCAGCGCCGGTTGTGACACCGGAAGACGTATTGCTGCTGCGAGAAATCCGCGACTCACTGAAAAAATAATCTCAAAACTGCGAGAGGATTGCCGCTCAACGCCGGCAATCCCGGCGACACAGGGTTGCTTCAGACCGGGTTATCAATGTCCACGAACACGTGTTCGATTCCGAATTTTTCCGCGAGCAAGCCGCCCAAGGCCTGAATCCCGTACCGCTCAGTCGCGTGATGACCACATGCCAGGTAGGCAACGCCTGACTCCCGCGCCAGATGCACAGTCGGTTCTGATATCTCGCCACTCAGGTAAACACTGACCCCTGCTGCAATCGCAGCATCAAACATCCCTTGCGCGGCACCGGTGCACCACCCAATTTTTCCCAGAACCGCCTCCGGCTCGCCGATCAGCAGAGGCTGCCGTCCGAGGCGAGCCTCGATATACCGGGCAAATTGCCCCACCGTTTTAACCCCTGAGACATCAGACCAACCAGTCCAGCCAAGCTCATCATCGCCAAACCTCCCCTCTGCGCGCAGACCAAGTTCCTGCGCCAGACGCGCGTTATTCCCGATCAGCGGATGCATGTCCAGTGGCAAGTGATAGGCAAACAAAGTTATATCATTTTGTAACAAGAGCTTTAAACGTTTTTGCTTTTGCCCCACCACACGCATATCCTCACCACGCCAGAAATAGCCGTGATGTACCAGCACTGCATCAGCCTGAAGACGCACAGCCTCATTCAACAGCGCCAGGCTGGCGGTCACTCCGGTCACTATGCGCTTAATTTCATTTCGTCCTTCCACCTGCACGCCATTTGGGCAATAATCACGAACGCGAGCGAGCTGCAATTCTGTGTCTAGAAATTGGGCAAGTTCATCCCTATTTATTGAATTTACTTTCATCATCTACCTTATGCGACGTCTTTGGTTATTGTTTGCCCAGACCGTAACAGTTGGTCTGGCGATTTGGTTTATTGTAACCACCTTAAAACCAGGCTGGGTGAATCAGGCTCTCAGCTCGGGTACAGGCGGGCCGCTGGCACAGACTATCAATTTGAAAGAAGCGCCGGCAAACAGCGTCAACGTACAAAGTTCGTATCGTGGGGCGGCACAGAAGGCGATGCCTTCAGTCGTTAACATCTATACTTCGAAAGAAATTCAGCGTTCACGCAATCCACTGTTAGATGATCCGTTTCTGCGCCGCTTTTTTGGCGAGCAATCGAACCAGAGAACAGAAAGGCAATCGAGTCTGGGCTCCGGCGTCATCGTCAGTGCCGAAGGTTATATCCTGACCAATAACCACGTGGTCGAGTCTGCGGACGAAATTGATGTTGCTCTTGCCGACGGTCGCACGGCTGCAGCGAAAGTTGTAGGTACCGATCCGGAAACCGATCTTGCCGTCATCAAAATTAATCTGCCGAATATTCCTGCCATCACACTCGGACAACCCGACGACACTAAGGTAGGCGACGTTGTGCTGGCCATTGGCAATCCTTTCGGTGTCGGACAAACGGTAACGATGGGTATCATTTCTGCACTGGGACGCAATAATCTGACCGACAACGCATTCCAGAATTTCATACAAACCGACGCAGCAATTAATCCGGGCAATTCCGGCGGAGCCCTCGTCGATATTAATGGCAATCTGCTCGGGATTAATACAGCGATCTATTCCCAGACCGGCGGTTCAGTGGGTATTGGCTTTGCCACCCCGGTCTCGACTGTTAAAGCGGTCATGGAACAAATTATCAGTCAGGGGCAAGTAGTACGTGGCTGGATTGGTGTTGAACCCCAGGACATCACGCCAGAGCTTGCTGAAAGCTTTGGACTGAAACAGAAATCGGGGGCAATTATTGCCGGCGTAATCCGTGGAGGGCCTGCAGACAAAGCCGGGATGAAGCCGGGTGACATTCTGGTTTCTATCGCAGGTAAACCAGTCAGAGACACGACTGAAATGCTGAATCTGGTCGCCCAACTCAAACCGGGTAATACGGCAAAAATCGTGGTGGTCAGGAACAAGCAGGAACCGACCCTCGAAATCACGGTTGGCAAACGTCCACCAACCAGACGCGAAGAATAGGCTGAAATATGCACCTGATTGATTTGCAGGCTTTTTTATCTGAGTTATCTGAAAACAATAACCGCGCGTGGTTCGTCATGAACAAACCGCGTTACGATATTTTGCGCGCTGAGTTTGTACAAATGGTGACAGAACTCATACAAGGCATACAAAAATTCGATCCCGCAATCGCGGGGTGTGAACCGAAGAAAGCCTTGTTCCGGATTAACCGCGATGTCCGTTTTGCCAAAGACAAATCACCATACAAAACGACGTTCTCCTCATCTATTCTGCCGAGCGGGCGCAAGAAGCCCAGCGAAGGCGGCGGGCCGGCTTATTATTTTCAAATGGATGCCGCAGGCAGGCTGTTTTTTGCCGTCGGTGAATATATGCCACCACCGGACCGGTTGCGGGCAATCCGTCAGCATATCGTCGATGATGCTGCAGGGTTTGAAAAAGTGCTGAAAGATAAAAAGCTCAAACAGGCTTTCGGGGAATTACAGGAAGAGGGAAAACTGAGTCGCCCACCGAAAGGGTTTGATGCGGAACTGAAACACATCGAGTACATCAAACTCAAAAACTTTATGGTCTGGACAGAATGTCCGCTGAAAGGCATGGACAGCGACGAGGTTAAGCACACCTTATTACAAGGCTTCCAAAGTGCATTGCCATTGGTTCAATGGCTGCGCGCCGCATAATTCTAGGGGACACGTTCTGTCCCGTAGCATCTACTCGGCCGTATCGGGTGACTGCGTTACGCGAACAAACAGTGGCGCAATGAGCAAACCAAGCTCATACAAAAACCACATAGGCAACGCCAGCGAAAACTGACTGACAATATCCGGTGGCGTCACAATAGCGGCAATCACAAACGCCCCAACCACGACATAAGGTCGTATCGCTTTGAGCTTATCGACCGTCACCAACCCCATACGCACCAAAACAACAACGACGACCGGCACCTCGAAGGTCACGCCAAAGGCAAGGCACATCGACATAATAAAATCTAAATAATTTTCTATATCTGGCGCGATGCTGATCGACGCAGGTGAAAACTCATTAATGAATTTAAATACCCGGCGAAACACCACGAAATAACAAAACGCGACGCCGCCCAGAAACAGCAGCGAGGAGGAAACCACCAGAGGTGCAATCAGCCGCTTTTCATGGGTATATAAGCCCGGCGCGATAAACGCCCAGACCTGATACAGTATCCACGGTAACGCCAGCATGAATGCCAGCAGTAGCGTCACCTTCATCGGCACCAGAAATGGCGATATCACGCCGGTGGCGATCATTTTCGATCCGGCGGGCAACGACGCCAGCATAGGGCTGGCGAGAAAATCATAAATAGCCGCCGGCCCCGGCCACAGCATCAACACAATACATGCAGCAGCGAGACCATAAACCGCCTTCACCAGACGATCACGTAACTCAACCAGATGAGAAATAAAGGTTTCCTCAGCGCCGTGTTCAATCTTATCGCTCATGCGAATACCACCCAAAATAAAGAGCGCAGGGACATAAAAGAGGAATTAAAAAAAACTGACAGGTGGACGAGCTTTTGCCCTGTGTCTTGCCATACGGGCAGAACCGGACACAATATGACTGCGCTGGCCATGACGGCTTTTGTACCAGCCAGGAACTGCCGATGTTTTCGCCAGACGCTTGCGACGAAAATCTTTTGCTTTCTCGTTGACCTGTGCTTGCGTAACGGTGAATGGCGTCTGCAAATCAGCTTGCGCATCGCGCTCAACCGAACGCAGCTCGTTCTCTGCTTCCTGCAGTGAAGCGCTGACAGATTGCTCTACATTCTGAGCTGCTTCCTGCACATCTTTCTGCATTTTGCGCAACTCTTCAAGTTCAATTTCTTTACTGACTTCGGCTTTCACGTCACTGATGTAACGCTGGGCACGCCCAAGCAAAGTGCCCGCCATGCGGGCAACTTTCGGTAATTTTTCCGGACCGATGACGATCAAGGCAACGACACCGATCAATGCCAGTTTGCTGATACCAAGATCAATCATGGCCGCATCCCACAGAAGTCAGCAACACTTGCTTCACTGTTTCGATTTTTCTTTGGCGTCAACATCAATCGTGCTTTTATCTGCCACTTGCTGAGTCGCAGTGGATGATTTTTCTTCTTCACCTTTAATGCCGTCTTTAAATCCTTTGACAGCCTTACCAAGATCAGCGCCAACGTTACCAAGTTTTTTGGTGCCAAAAATCAGAATTACAACCACAAGAACTACCAACCAATGTAACCAACTAAATCCGCCCATTTTTTACTCCTTAGAGAATTCAATCTCAAAATTATTTATTTTGTCCGCGCCAGGGCTGCGGGCCACCGATCAGATGCGTGTGCAGATGATACACTTCCTGCCCGCCATCCGGCCCTGTGTTAATCAGGGTTTTATAACCACCCGATAAACTTCCATCTGCCATCACCGTTGGTGCACAACCATGCTCAGTCGCAAGCTTAGGCACCAGCGCCAGCATTTTTCCCAGCAATTCCGTATGCTCTGACTGTGCGGAAGACAAGGTATCTATGTGCTTTTTTGGAATAATCAATAAGTGCACCGGTGCAGCAGGATGAATATCCTTAAACGCCAGTAAGCTCTCATCTTCATACACTATCGTTGATGGAATTTGCTTGGCAACAATTTTACAGAAGATACAATTATCCACGTTTATCCGATCAAATTAAACTAGGGAAATAACTATCAGAACAAAAGCCGCGCGCCTTACTCCTTGCGTGCAGCCTTTTCTTCGATACCGGAGATGCCCTCTCGCCTTGCCAGCTCATCTAAAACCTGCTGAGGGCGCAAATCATACTGAGCCAACATGACAAGCGAATGAAACCATAAGTCAGCACATTCGTATAACACTTTGCTGGTATCACCGGATACTCGTGCATCTTTGGCTGCCATCACAGTTTCAGTTGCTTCTTCGCCGATTTTCTTCAGAATCGCATCGTCGCCTTTGGAAAACAAACGTGCTACATACGATTTATCCGGGTCGCCGCCATTGGCCAGCTTACGACTTTCAATAATCTCTGCCAGACGTTCCAGCACTTGTACTTGTGTACTCATTTATAAATACTCTCAGGGTCTTTCAATACCGGATCCACTGCCTGCCAGTCACCTTCATTCAGGCTGCCTTCAAATTTCTGAAAAAAACAAGAATGACGTCCGGTGTGGCAGGCAATGCTATCTGCCTGCTCAACTTTAATCAGCACCACGTCCTGATCGCAATCGAGGCGGATTTCTTTTACTTTCTGCACATGACCGGACTCCTCGCCCTTATGCCATAACTTTTTACGTGAACGGCTCCAGTAAACGGCTTCGCCGATCTCAACTGTTTTGCTTAACGCATCGCGGTTCATCCAGGCAAACATCAACACGTCGTTACTGCTCGCCTCTTGTGCGATCACGGGTACCAGCCCCTGATCATCCCACTTCACTTTGTTTAACCACGTCGCGGCACTCATACCAACCTCATAGGAATATTTTGCGCTGCCATGAATTGCTTCGCTTCTCCGACCGTGTGATGGCCGTAATGGAAAATGCTGGCAGCCAATACCGCATCTGCACCACCGACTTTGATACCGTCAGCAAGATCCTGCAAACCACCGACACCACCAGAAGCGATTACCGGAATGGACACCGCGTCAGATACAGCACGGGTCAGGCCGAGATCAAAACCGGAACGGGTACCATCTTTATCCATGCTAGTCAGAAGAATTTCACCGGCACCAAGACGCGCCATATTTTGTGCCCACTCTACCGCATCCAGACCGGTTGCATTGCGGCCGCCGTGGGTGAACACTTCCCATTTTCCCGGTGCGACATTCTTTGCGTCAATCGCGACCACAATACATTGTGAGCCGTATTTATGCGCCGCATCTGCCACCAGTTGTGGATTGGTCACCGCAGACGTATTGATGCCAACCTTGTCGGCTCCCGCATTCAACAGGCGTCGCACATCGGCAACCGTGCGCACGCCACCGCCGACAGTCAGGGGAATAAACACCTGCGAGGCAACGGCTTCGATAATCGGCAATATCAAATCACGTCCATCGGACGATGCAGTGATATCGAGGAAAGTAATTTCATCGGCACCCTGCGCATCGTAACGACGGGCAATCTCCACCGGATCACCGGCATCGCGCAGCTCTTGAAAATTAATGCCTTTGACGACGCGACCTGCGGTCACATCCAGACAAGGAATAATGCGTTTAGCTAATGTCATTCAGCGTCTTCTTCATCCAAAAGCGGCTCACCACTGAGTTCGTCGGCACGATCCTGTGCCGAGGCGAGATCCAGCGTGCCTTCGTAAATAGAGCGGCCACAAATGACGCCCTCAATACCTTCGTCCTGTACCGCGCACAGGGCTTCCACATCAGCGAGATTATGTACACCGCCGGAAGCAATGACCGGAATGCTGACCGCCTGCGCCAGTCTGACGGTTGCTTCAATGTTGACGCCGCCCATCATGCCGTCACGACCGATGTCGGTATAGATGATGGATTCCACGCCGTAATCTTCAAATTTTTTCGCCAGATCAATCACTTCGTGACCGGATAATTTACTCCAGCCATCGGTTGCCACCTTACCGTCTTTGGCATCGATGCCGACGATAATCTGACCCGGAAATGCGCTGCAGGCGTCTGCCAGAAAGCCGGGGTTACGCACCGCGGCCGTGCCGATGATGATGTAGGACAGACCGCCATCAAGATAGCGTTCTATCGTATCGAGATCGCGGATACCGCCGCCGAGCTGAACCGGGATTTCTTCAGTGCCGGTTTCTTCAGCATATTCCCGCACCGCTTTCAGGATGGATTTCACCGCTCCTTCGTTTTTCGGCTTACCGGCAAAAGCGCCATTCAGATCGACCAGATGCAGACGACGTGCTCCTTGTTTCAGCCAGTGACGGGCAGTTTCAGCCGGGTCTTCGGAGAACACGGTGGCTTGTTCCATATCACCTTGTTTCAGGCGTACACAGTGACCATCTTTCAGGTCGATAGCAGGGATGAGCAACATGATGTTAAAGAAATTAAGGTGTCGGTATCAGACAAAAAAAAGGGACAAAAAAAGAAACGAAAGTACAACAGAAAATCAGACTATCCGGCAAAGCACAAAGCAACAACATTTCGCCCGATCAGAGACTCAAGGATTCCAGTGAACGAAGTTCTTATACAACTGCAAGCCGGCATGCGCACTTTTTTCAGGGTGAAATTGCGTCGCAAAAATATTATCGCGGGCAACGGCACAGGCGAAAAGCTGACCATAATCCGTCATACCCACAATATGCTCAGCATTGTCAGGCTGAGCATAATAGCTGTGCACAAAATAAAAATATTCCTGATCGGGTATATCTTGCCACAAAGCGTGAGGACGGGACTGCTGCACACGATTCCAGCCCATCTGCGGTACTTTAAAACGCGAACCATCGGCTTGCAGCTGACCATCCAGATCAAAGCGTACAACCTTGCCCGGCAATAGTCCCAGACCAGGTGTATTGCCTTCCTCACTCAGGTCAAACAACATTTGCTCTCCAACACACACGCCGAACAAGGGTTTGTTACGGCTGGCATTGAGTACAGCTTCCTGCACACCGGAATCACGCAGACTGCTCATGCAGTCGGGCATCGCGCCCTGTCCTGGTAACACAATACGGTCAGCACTCTGAATATCGGCCACCTCACCCGAAATCAATACGTTCGCTTCAGGTGCAACGGCACGCAGGGCTTGCGCTACTGAGCGCAAATTTCCCATACCGTAATCAACAACAACAATTTTATTCATAATGATCGCCCGACTGTCGCCGGGACCGGGATACGACTGACAATATTAAAGACAACCCTTGGTCGATGGAATCATACCTGCAGCACGCGGATCCAGCTCAACGGCCATACGTAAAGCACGGCCAAACGCCTTGAACACGGTTTCGCATTGATGATGCGAATTATCGCCACGCAAATTATCGATATGCAGCGTAACCAGTGCGTGATTCACGAAACCCTGGAAAAATTCACGCGTCAGATCAACGTCGAACTGACCTATCATCGCACGGGTGAAAGGAATGTGATATTCCAGCCCGGGACGACCGGAAAAATCCACTACCACTCGTGACAATGCTTCATCCAGTGGCACATAAGCGTGGCCATAGCGACGGATGCCTTTTTTGTCGCCGACCGCCTGCGCGAATGCCTGACCCAGCGTAATACCGACATCTTCGACGGTATGGTGCGCATCGATGTGCAGATCGCCGACCGCTTCGATCTCCAGATCGATCAATCCGTGACGGGCGATCTGATCGAGCATGTGATCCAGAAACGGCACGCCGGTATTGAGCTTTTGCTGACCGGTGCCATCCAGATTGATCGCGACGCGGATTTGCGTTTCGTTGGTATTGCGGGATACCGTCGCAATGCGCGGCAGGTATTCATTTTGCGTTGGCATATTCATTTTGATGTCAGAGATGCTGCAAGCGCAGCCATAAAAAGTGCATTTTCTTCCGGAGTACTGACGGTGACACGCAGACAGTTCTCAAGCAGAGAGTGCATTTTACCTACATTTTTAACTAAAATTTTGTGATCCAACAATTTAGCAAAGACTTGTTCAGCATTCGCCACACGGATCAGCAGGAAATTTGCAGCGGAGGGGAAAACCTGCACGCCGGGCAAGGCACTTAATGCGATTGCCAATTGGCTACGCTGCTCGCGTAATTCGGCCGCCTGCGCATCCAGCACTTCGACCCGCTGCAACACAAATTCTGCCGCCGCCTGCGTCAGTACATTGATATTGTACGGTGGGCGCACTTTTTCAAATTCATGCATCAGCGCGTTATTGCCTGCCATATAGCCAAGGCGTATGCCCGCCAGGCCTAATTTTGATACCGTGCGCATGACCACCAGATTGTCGAATTCCGCCAGATGCGGCATGAAACTCGACGGCGCAAAAGGCTGATACGCTTCATCCACCACCACCACGCCAGTGTCACCAACGGCGTTCGCAATGGCAACGATATCGTCGGCATCATACAAAGTGCCGGTAGGATTATTCGGATACGCAAGATAAGTGATCGCCGGGCGATGCGTGCGGATGGCCGCCAGCATCGCTGCCGTATCGAGCGTCAGATCTGCCTGCAGCGGCACACCGATGAATTCCAGACCGGCAAATTTCGCAGACATCGCATACATCACAAATCCGGGCACCGGCGCCAGCACTTTCGCGCCCGGTTTGGCACATGCCACTGAGATCATGGCAATTAATTCATCGGAACCATTGCCGAGCACGATCTCGCGATCAGCGGGCACGCCGAGCTTGTCAGCGATCAACTGCTTCAGGCTGGAATACGATGGCACCGGATAGCGATTCAGCGCCACCTGTGCCAGGTGCTGCGCCAGCGCCTGCTGCATTTCCGCTGGCAACAGATAAGGATTTTCCATCGCATCGAGTTTCAGCAAACCTGCCGCATCTGGCACGTGGTAAGCCGCTAAACTGCTGATTTCCGGGCGGATAATATCCGTGATACTCACTATATACTCCAGGCAGTATGTTCGATTAACACCAAAACATCCGCTATTTAATTAGGTTGTACGAGACGTTGTTCATATACTCCCCCAAAACTGCACGCCGGAGAGTTATACGGGATGCGCCTGAGCGAGGCGTTTTTGTATCATCTCGCAATAATCAGGATTCAGTTCAAAACCAACGAAATCGCGCCCGCAACGTTGTGCGGCGACAGCAGTGGTGCCGCTGCCCATGAATGGATCAAGGACAACGCCGCCGGGTGGGCAGGAGGCCTTGATCATGCGTTCGATAATTTCTAAAGGCTTTTGTGTCGGGTGCTCTTCACGCTCGGCGTGTTCACGATGCAGGCGCGAAACGCTCCACACATCTTTGGGATTAAAACCGAGCTCCAGCCATTTAGCGCCTTCAAAAATCTTGCGGCTGCGGGCTTTTTTGGTGGCAGCATCATACGGAATGCGGATCGCATCCAGATCAAAATAATAATCCCGCGCTTTGACAAAAAAACCGATGGTGTCGTGCACAGAAGAATATTTACGTACCGTTCCGCCCATCGATGGCACACGGCGGTCCCAAATGATTTCATTGACCATGCTCATGCGCTGCTTCAGCATCACGAACACTTCCGGCGAATAACGCCAGGTCAGAAAAATATACAGACTGCCATTCGCCTTGAGCTTGGGTAAGGCCAGATCGACCCATTCCGTCATCCAGTCAAGATAGGCGGCAGCTTCCATTTTGTCGGAATCGTTGCCGTAATCTTTGCCCAGACCATACGGCGGGTCGGCCAGTAACAGATCAACGCTGGCATCGGGCAGACGCGCCAGCCCTTGCAGCGCGTCCTCACAAAATATCTGATTGCGCCAATCGGCTGCCATGCTAGGAATTCATGTTGAAAGTCACTTCAGGCGGAATTCGGCACTACGCGCATGGGCTTGCAAACCTTCGCCATAAGCGAGTTCGGCGGCCACTTTACCCAGCGTCTGCGCACCTTGCTCACTGACATGAATCATGGAAGAACGCTTCTGGAAATCATACACACCCAGCGGCGATGAAAAGCGCGCAGTGCGGGAAGTCGGCAACACGTGATTCGGACCTGCGCAGTAATCGCCTAAGGCTTCCGACGAATAACGCCCAAGGAACATCGCACCGGCATGGCGGATTTTATCTGCCCATTGCTGCGGCTGTTCAGCCGAGATTTCCAGATGTTCAGCGGCGATGCTGTTCGCAATCGCACAGGCTTCGTCCATGTCACGTACTTTAATCAACGCACCGCGGTTCGCCAGCGAAGTGCGGATGACTTCCTGACGCGGCATCTCCGGCAGCAAGCGGGCGATACTCGCCAACACCGCTTCGATATATGCCGCATCGGGGCACAATAAAATCGACTGCGCGAGCTCATCATGTTCTGCCTGAGAAAATAAATCCATCGCAACCCAGTCCGGATTCGTCGTGCCATCGCACAAGACCAGAATTTCAGATGGACCAGCAATCATGTCGATACCGACTGTGCCGAACACACGGCGTTTTGCCGCCGCGACATAAGCATTACCCGGCCCGACAATTTTATCGACTTGCGGAATCGTCGCAGTGCCATACGCCAGCGCACCGACTGCCTGCGCGCCGCCGATGGTGAATACTCTGTCGACACCGGCAATCGCCGCGGCCGCCAGCACCAGCGGATTTTTCACGCCATCAGGGGTTGGCACCACCATAATGATTTCCTGCACACCGGCGACCTTGGCCGGAATCGCATTCATCAGCACCGATGAAGGATAAGCCGCCTTACCGCCCGGCACATAAATGCCGACGCGATCGAGTGGCGTGACCTTCTGACCGAGCACAGTTCCATCGGCTTCGGTATAGCTGAAGCCTTCAGAGCCGCATTCTTTCTTTTGTATTTCGTGATACGCACGCACCCGTTGTGCCGCCGTTTCCAGCGCATGGCGACGTTCGGCACTGAGTGAATTCAGCGCATCCTGCATCTCTTGTTGCGACAACTCCAGCGCCGCCACACTGTCCGCACTGAGGCGGTCAAAACAATTGGTCGCGTCCAGCACAGCACTGTCGCCATGCGTTTTCACGCTGGCTAAAATTTGTGCGGCAGCACGATCAATCGCTTCATCTTCACTCGCTTCAAAAGCCAGCAAAGCAGAGAGCTTTGCGGAAAAATCAGCCTCAGTTGAGTCCAGCCGGGTAATCAGGGATGCGGGGGATGCCATGCTCATTCTCTTTAATTATGCTTTTAAACTGGTGGCGCGCTCGAAAGCTTCAAGTATCGGTTGCAAACGCTCACGCTTCAATTTCAATGCTGCCTGATTGACTACCAGACGCGAGGAAATATCCATGATGTGTTCGACTTCAACCAGATTGTTGGCGCGCAGAGTGCTGCCGGTGCTGACCAGATCGACAATCGCATCCGACAGACCAACCAGCGGCGCGAGTTCCATAGAACCATACAGCTTGATCAGATCGACGTGCACACCTTTGCTGGCAAAATGCTCGCGTGCAGTTTCGGTGTACTTGGTTGCCACGCGCAGACGAGCGCCCTGATGTACAGCGCTCTGATAATCAAATCCGGCCGAGACCGCCACCGACATGCGGCATTTGGCGATGTTCAGATCAATCGGCTGATACAAGCCTTCGCCACCATGTTCGTGCAACACGTCTTTACCGGCCACGCCGAAATCAGCAGCACCATACTGCACATACGTTGGCACATCTGAAGCGCGGACGATGATGACGCGCACGCCGGGATCATTCGTTGCCAGAATCAGCTTACGGGATTTTTCCGGATCTTCAGTCACGCGAATACCGGCTGCTTCCAGCAGCGGCAGGGTTTCTTCAAAAATCCGCCCTTTGGATAAAGCCAGAGTGAGTTGTGCAGTCATTACTTGAGCCTTTGTATTTGTGCGCCGACCGCCGACAGTTTCACTTCCATGCGGTCATAACCACGGTCGAGGTGATAAATCCGGTCTATCAGTGTTTCGCCTTCCGCCGCCATGCCGGCAATCACCAGCGAGGCCGAAGCACGTAAATCGGTCGCCATGACTGGCGCGCCGACCAGTTTATCGACGCCATTGATGATTGCAGTATGCCCATCAATTTCGATTTTCGCGCCGAGACGATTCATTTCCTGCACATGCATGAAACGATTTTCAAATATCGTTTCTGTGACACGGCTGCTGCCGGATGCGACACAATCAAGCGCCATAAATTGCGCCTGCATATCGGTAGGGAAACCCGGATATTCGGTGGTACGGAAGCTGACCGCTTTAGGACGGCTGCTCATTTGCGCACGTATCCAGTCCGGGCCGGTCGTCAGAACGACGCCAGCTTCACGCAACTTATCGAGTGCCACATCCAGAATATCGCTGCGGGTATTTTTCAAGGTGATATCGCCACCAGTTGCCGCCACTGCACACAAGAAAGTCGCAGTCTCAATGCGATCCGCGATCACGGTATGGGCAGCGCCATGCAAACTATCGCAACCCTGTATCACCAGTCTATCAGTGCCTATGCCTTCGATCTTCGCTCCCATTGCCACCAGCAGATTCGCCAGATCGGTCACTTCCGGTTCACGCGCGGCGTTTTCCAGCACAGTCTCGCCTTCCGCCAGCGTCGCCGCCATCAGCAGATTTTCAGTGCCGGTCACGGTAATCATATCGGTGACGATACGCGCACCTTTGAGGCGCTTGGCTTTGGCATGGATATAACCCGCCTCGATCGTGATCTCGGCACCCATCGCACGCAAGCCTTTGATATGCTGATCCACCGGACGCGAGCCAATCGCACAGCCGCCCGGCAATGAGACTTTCGCTTCACCGAAACGCGCCAGTAAAGGGCCGAGTACCAGTATCGAGGCACGCATGGTTTTCACCATGTCGTAAGGTGCTTCGAGTTTATCAATACCTTGCCCATTGAGCGTGGTGACACCATTTTCCTGCGTGACGCACAAACCCATCTGACGCAGCAATTTCAGCATGGTGTTGACATCCTGCAGCGATGGAACATTGCTCAGCACGACATCATCGGCACTCAGCAAACCTGCGCACAAAATCGGTAACGCGGCATTTTTTGCTCCGGAGATAACGATATCTCCGTTCAGGCGGTGTCCGCCGGTAATCAGTAATTTATCCATTATGCCTGGTACTCTTCAGGTGTCAGTGTTTTCATCGACAAAGCATGAATTTCTTCACGCATACGATCACCCAGAACCGCATAGACGATCTGGTGACGTTGTATCGGACGTTTGCCAGCGAATGCGGTGGAAACGATGACGGCATTAAAGTGCTGACCATCACCTTCAACTTCCAGATGGCTGCATTCAAGACCAGCAGCAATGTAGTTTTTAATTTGTTCAGGGGTAGGAAACACGGCGTATATCTCTTTCAAACTCAATTAGTAACACGCTGAAGGACTGATACCTGGCATCAATCAATCACGCAACTTATAACCACGCTTCAGCATCTGCACCGCAATCGCTGACAGTAAAACAAAGAAAACAGAAACAATCGCTAAACTATACAACGGTGCCACGTCTGATTTACCGAAGAAGCCAAACCGGAATCCATCGATCATGTAAAAGAATGGATTAAAGTGCGACACGGTTTGCCAGAACGGTGGCAGGGAATGTATCGAATAAAACACGCCGGATAAAAACGTCGCCGGCATGATTAAAAAATTCTGAAATGCGGCAAGCTGATCGAATTTCTCCGCCCAGATTCCGGCGATCAATCCCATCGTCCCCAGCATCGCTGCGCCCAGTAAAGCAAACAGAGCAATCCACAACGGTGCCTCAAAATGCAGATCGGTGAACCAGACAGTCACAATGAACACGCCGGCACCAACGGTGATACCGCGCAATATCGCCGCCAGCACGTAGCCACCGAATAATTCCCAGTGCGACAAAGGCGGCAATAAAACGAACACCAGATTACCGGTAATTTTCGACTGTATCAGCGACGAAGAGGAATTCGCAAAAGCATTCTGCAACACACTCATCATCACCAGTCCCGGTACGAGAAACGCGGTATAACGCACACCCGGATAGACCTGCACATGAGCATCGAGCACATGGCCGAAAATCAGCAAATACAATAACGCGGTCATGATCGGTGCTGTGACCGTCTGCGTAGCGACCTTCCAGAAGCGCAGCACTTCTTTGTAGAACAAGGTATTAAAACCGGTCATATTACTCATTGCTTGCCCTCCATGATTTGCAGGAAGACATCTTCCAGGTCGGCTTGCAACAATTGCATATCCTCAATCACACATCCACCCGTACGGAGCTCACCTAAAATTCCTTCAACCTGACCGTAGTCTGTAACACGCAAAGCAAACTGACGCGGATCAGCCAGGGTTTCATGGCTGATAATTCTGTCGCGTAACGTTACGGGTAAAGTCGTATTACCGGATGCGGCCAGTGTTACCCGCAGTTGCGATCCTGAGATGCGTTTAATCAGCGCGGCAGTGCTGTCGAGGGCAACAACCTTCCCCAGTTTCAGCATTGCGATACGATTACAAAGAGCCTGCGCTTCTTCGAGATAATGTGTAGTCAAGACGATGGTGTGACCTTCACGGTTCAGGCGGGAAATAAATTGCCACAAAGTCTGACGCAGCTCTACGTCAACGCCTGCGGTCGGCTCATCAAGCACAATCACTGGCGGCTTGTGAACAAGCGCCTGCGCGACCAGCACGCGGCGCTTCATCCCCCCCGACAAAGCGCGCATATTCGTATCGGCCTTATTGGTCAGATCGAGATTTTCCATGACCTCGTCTATCCATTTGTCGTTGTTTCTGAGGCCGAAATAACCGGACTGCATACGCAAGGTTTCGCGTACAGTAAAAAATGGATCAAAGACTAATTCTTGCGGTACGACACCCAGATTTCTGCGCGCATTCCGGTAATCACTGACAACGTCATGCCCTTGCACCGTGACATTCCCGGTATCGGCGCGGTTCAGACCAGCGATGATAGAAATCAATGTCGTTTTACCCGCACCATTGGGCCCGAGCAGGCCGAAAAATTCGCCTTCTTCTATCGAAAGCGATACGCCGCCCAGAGCTTGCAAAGACTGGTAGCGTTTTTGAATATTACTGATTTGTATGGCGGCCATCTGGCATGCTTGCACTTACGTGCTTAAGAAAAATCGGATACGGAAAAAATCTAAGGGTACACCCGCTGGGCGAACCCTTGATTATAGGGGATTTTCAGCGCGCGGGCTGAAACTGCGAGCAGGAAACCGACGCATTCCCGGGGTGAGCGTCAATGTCGCCCGGAGGATGGGGTAATAAACTGGTCATTCAGACCATAAAGTCTGATCAGACTGATCAGACTGTCAGGCAACGCATGAAATTGCAGTGTCTGTTTCTTTGCCAGCGCCTGCCGTTGCCATTCAATCATCACGGCAACAGCAGCCGAATCTATGCGTTCCAGACCGGACAAATCGAAGTCAGACTGCCCCTGGGCTATGGCCGCACTGCCTTCTGCCAGCGCTGTACGGGCATTTTTCTGAGAGAGTTCGCCTGCAAGTTTGTACACAATAAATCCTTTGCCAGACTTATTTAGAGGCAGCTTTGATCGGTGCGGACGCGAGTTTTTTGTTTTTATCAGACAAGGTCTTGATCAGTCCGTCAATGCCGGACTTGCTGATTTCCGCAGAAAAACTGCCTTTATAGGTTTCGACCAGCCACGCACCCAGTACGTTGATGTCATAGATTTTCCAGCCTGCTGGCAATTTTTCAAGACGATAATTCAGCTGAATAGGCTCGCCACGTGACTGAATAATCTGCGAACGGACTTCGACCTCGGTATCTTCCGGAGCTGCACGCATAGGCTTGAACTCAACCCGCTGATCTTTAATCTGAGAGATCGCGCCGGAATATGTAAATACCAGCAAGGTACGGAATTCATTAATCAGTTGCTTTTGCTGGTCCGGCGTCGCATCGCGCCAGCTTTTACCGGCTGCCAGCGAAGTCATGCGCTGAAAATCGATATAAGGCAAAATTTTGCTGTCCACCAGATCATACACACGCTTTTGGTTACCGGCCTGAATTTCTTTATCAGCTTTAGCGAGGTCGATAATTTCAAGGCTGATACGTTTCACCAGCTGATCAGGCGCCTCCTGCGCAGCGGCAGCGGCAAAACCACTGCTAGCAAATGCCAGCGTGGCAAACATCGTCAATAAAAATCGGGTCATGATTGTTTTCATTTCTTTATCCTTCATATCCATCTGATGGCGACGTCTATGTCGCCAGTTAACTCATCGGTGTGTTGACGGGTTGACTGTTGTTATATTTTTTTACAAATCCCTGCCGGATTAATCCTCTTCAGGAGCTATCTGGCTGGCACGGCGCTGCAAATAGGCGTCGCGGATAAACACGTATTTATCCAGCGCGGCCTCTTCGATCAGCGAACCGGCATCGAGCACCGATGCGCGGGCATCAACCAGACGCACGGCAGTTCCGGTATTACGGACATAAACAGGGTCCTTATACGACCACAGATTACCCTTCATATCGACAGGCGTTGCCAACGCGTCGCGTACGGTCGATGATCCAAAAATCGGCAGAACCAGATATGGCCCGGAACGTACGCCCCAGCGGCCCAGGGTCTGACCAAAATCCTCTCTGTGCTTAGGCAATCCTGCCGGAGAAGCAATATCGATTAAACCAGCGAGACCAAAGGTTGAGTTAAACGCAAAACGCATCACATCTGAACTACCTTCAGCAACATTCCCCTGCAGGAGGTTATTCACTGCGTTCCAGACATCGCCGATATTACTGAAAAAGTTACCGATACCAGTCTGCACAAATGATGGAGTGACATCACGATAAACCTGAGCAACTGGCTTTAACACTGCCTGATCAAGCGTATCATTAAATGAAAACATCGCGCGGTTAAAGCCTTCCAGAGGATCGCGCGGGTTTTTACCGATATTGGTTTTTGTACTGATCACATCCAGCGTCTGATCTGCTTTATCTTTGATTTTGTCGACTGATACCGTGCTGCAACCGGTCAGCAACAGCGTCAGACCGAGTACCATCGCGGCGCAAAAGTGCGCATATAACTGCTTAGATGTATTTTTCATTTTTTTTCTTCCGCACTGCTGTCTGCAGCTTTACTGAAAAGAAACTGACTGATCAGATTTTCCAGAACAACTGCCGACTGCGTCATTTTTATCCTGTCACCAGAGACCAGATTGGCTGTATCGCCTCCAGCTTCCAATCCGACATATTGCTCACCCAATAATCCTGCTGTCAGTATCTTGGCAGACGTATCTTTCGGGAATTTATAACGAGTTTCCAGCTGCAGAATCACCGTTGCCTGAAAGGTTTTATCGTCAAACCTGATTTCAGAAACACGCCCGACGACGACACCTGCGCTTTTTACCGCAGCGCGTGGTTTTAATCCGCCGATATTGTCAAAACGCATGACCACTTCGTATGTTTTCTCCAGAGACAGAGAACTCATATTGCCCGCTTTTAAAGCCAGAAACAGTAAAGCGGCCGCACCCAGTAAAACAAACAGTCCAACCCAGAAATCCAGAGATTTTTTTTGCATCATCGATCCTTACTTATTCCACACTCCCGCGAAAACGGGGGAGTATCTGCATTTATTCTTAATTTACCGTTTATTTAAAAAGACCTTAGCCTTACAGATTTTCATACCCTAGGGAGTATGCTTAAAGCTACGCTTACTGAAACATCCAGGCTGTCATCAGAAAATCCAGCCACAACACCAGCAAGGAAGAGATCACGACAGTACGGGTCGTTGCTCTGGACACGCCTTCCGGTGTTGGCTGAGCTTCATACCCCTGAAACAAGGCCACAAACGTGACAGCAAAACCAAAAACGATGCTTTTCAACACGCCATTGCCAATATCCTGGCCGATTTCCACACCCGCCTGCATCTGCGACCAGAACGCACCGTTATCCACACCGATCAGTTGAACACCAACGATATAACCACCGATCACACCCATGGCGTTGAAAATAGCCGTCAGAATCGGCAAGGAAATCAGGCCGGCAATAAAGCGGGGGGCTAATACGCGCTGCTCAGGATTGACCGCCATCATTTCCATCGCCGCCAATTGCTCACCGGCCTTCATCAGACCAATTTCAGCAGTTAAGGAAGTACCGGCACGCCCGGCAAATAACAGTGCAGTAACCACCGGCCCGAGCTCGCGCACCAGAGAAATTGTCACCAGCAAGCCGAGGGTCTCACCTGAACCAAAGCGATTCAGGGTGTAATACCCCTGATAACCAAGTACAAACCCGACAAACAGACCGGAGACAGCAATAATCACCAGAGAGTAATTACCGATGAAATGGATCTGGTCAGTAATCAGGCGCGGCCGCCGCCACAAACCGGCAGCACTGAATAAGATAGCAATAAAACTCCGTGTCGCATAACCCAGATCACTGGCAATACTGCGCGTCCACTTTCCGACAAAATCGACGATCATGCTCTTCCTTTCAATCCCAGGTCATCCAGCAAGGCTTTGCCCGGATAATGGAAAGGTACAGGACCATCAGCTTGCGCGTTAACGAACTGTCTGACATAAGGATCTTCCGATGCCATCATCTGTTCAGGCGTACCTTCCGCGACAATTTTTCCTTGCGAAAGGAAGTAAATGTAATCTGCTATCGCAAACGATTCATGAACGTCATGTGAAACCAGTATCGACGTAGACCCCAAAGCATCATTCAAGTTCCGGATCAGATTCGCTGCCACACCCATAGAAATCGGATCCAGACCAGCAAACGGTTCGTCGTACATCATCAATTGCGGGTCCAGAGCAACGGCGCGGGCAAGTGCAACCCGGCGCGCCATACCACCGGAAATCTGGGCCGGCATCAGGTATGCAGCATTTCTCAAGCCGACAGCCTCGAGTTTAAGCATCACCAGATCGCGTATCATCGCTTCACTCAGATCTGTGTGCTCACGCATAGGAAACGCGACATTATCAAAGACACTCAGATCAGTGAACAACGCACCATGCTGAAATAACATGCCCATTTTGCGACGTATCGCATATAAATCACGAGTGGCAAGGTCCTGCACATGCTGACCATCAATACTGACGCTGCCATGCTGCGGGCGAATTTGTCCTCCTATCAGCCTGAGGATAGTAGTTTTACCCGAACCTGAACCACCCATGACGGCAATCACTTTACCGCGCGGGAAGTTCATATGAAGCCCGGACAAAATTGTCCGCTCTCCATATCCGAAATGGATATCGCGAATTTCAACGAGATTTGACACGACGAGGGATAGAGTTTTGCAAAGGCTAGATTGTAATGCAGAACTGGAAATGAAGTTGTATCGACGAATATGATTAAAAAATCAATAAACTGATCATTATTTGATGATATGAAAGATTTCAGAATTAAATTCCGAAACTCAAATCTAGGGCAACTATTAATTCAAAATGACAAATAATTTGAACTGAAAATTAATGAATTCAAAGTCATTAATTTTAAAAATTTGACCGGATTCTTCAAAAAAACTGACTGATTTCCCTGTTCTTCAGAGAAATCAGTCGATTTTATCAGCGCGGAAGTACGGACTCACCCATCAGGAATGCATCAACCTCGCGTGCACATTGACGTCCTTCACGGATCGCCCACACGACCAGTGACTGTCCACGACGCATATCGCCCGCAGCATACACTTTCGGTACATTGGTTTTGTAGCAGGCTTCACCTTCTGTCGTCGCCTTGGCATTGCCGCGTGCATCTTTATCAACGCCAAATGCATCCAGCACCTGCTGCACTGGTGAAACGAAGCCCATTGCCAGCAACACCAGATCGGCTTTCATTTCAAACTCGGAATCAGCCACTTCCTGCATTTTGCCGTCTTTCCATTCGACGCGGCAGGCGATCAGTTTTTCAACTTTACCGCCCTTACCTTCAAGACGCTTGGTTGCCACCGCCCAATCACGTTCGCAACCTTCTTCATGCGAAGAAGATGTGCGCAACTTGGTTGGCCAGTAAGGCCACACCAAGGGTTTGTTTTCCTGCTCAGGTGGTTGTGGCATTAATTCAAATTGCGTCACAGATTTAGCACCATGACGATTCGAGGTCCCGACACAATCCGAACCAGTATCGCCACCACCGATGACCACCACATGCTTACCTGTCGCCAGAATCTGATCTTTGACTTTATCACCGGCATTGACTTTGTTTTGTAATGGCAAAAAATCCATTGCAAAATGCACACCTTTGAGTTCACGTCCCGGTACAGGCAGGTCACGCGGAGTTTCTGCTCCTCCAGCGATAATGATGGCGTCAAAATCTTTTTGCAGTTGTTCCGGCGAAATTGTTTCTTTTGACCAGTTGGTTACTGAAGCAGGAAAATCTTTGCCAACGAAAACGCCGGTACGGAAAGTAACACCCTCCGCCTTCATTTGTTCGACACGACGATCAATATGGGATTTTTCCATTTTGAAGTCAGGAATGCCATAGCGCAGCAATCCACCGACACGGTCATTTTTTTCAAACACGGTCACGTCGTGTCCGACACGCGCGAGTTGCTGAGCGGCCGCCAACCCGGCAGGGCCTGAGCCGACAATCGCAATTTTTTTTCCGGTTTTGACACTGGAAATCTGCGGAACTACCCAGTTATTCTCCCATCCCTTATCAATGATGAAATGCTCAATGGATTTAATGCCCACCGCGTCATTATTGATACCCAGCGTACATGCTGCCTCGCACGGTGCAGGGCAGATGCGGCCGGTGAATTCCGGGAAGTTATTGGTTGAATGCAGAGTTTCCAGCGCTTGCTGGTAATTTCCCCGATACACCAGATCATTCCAGTCAGGGATGATGTTATTCACGGGGCAGCCGTTATTACAAAACGGAATACCACAGTCCATGCAGCGTGCCGCCTGGGTCTGGGCTTGTGAATCACCGAGGTGAACTAAAAATTCTTTGTAATGTTTCTTACGTGATTGTGGCGCTTCGCTTGCTTCCTGCAAGCGCTGATATTCCATGAAGCCGGTGACTTTACCCATTTTTTAACCTCAATATCGTTACGGGCTGTTGCCCTATCTATCGTGAATTACACAGGAGCAGGCATCCCGGCAAGGGATGCCTCATCTCAACTATGCAACGACTTTGTCTTTTGCATTTTCGGTACTTCCGGCAGCATACATTTCAGCCAGCGCGCGTTTGTACTCGGTCGGGAATACTTTGACGAACTTAGCGCGGCTGCTTGCCCAGTTATCCAGTAAATTGCGGGCACGGGTACTGCCGGTGTGCTTGAAATGACGCTCAATCAGCTGACGCAGAATCGCCTCATCGGTATCCCGCTCACCGCCACGCAACATGCTGTGCCAGACCGACTTATTCATCGACGCCGCCTGAACATCGCCTGCCAGAACAGGTTCCAGGGTCACCATGGCCATATTGCATTTACTCTCAAATGTCCCTTCGGGGTCATACACGTAAGCAATACCACCGGACATACCGGCTGCAAAGTTACGTCCGGTATTGCCCAAGACTACAACCGTACCGCCAGTCATGTATTCGCAGCCGTGATCGCCGGTTCCTTCTACCACTGTAACCGCGCCTGAATTACGCACTGCGAAACGTTCACCGGCGACACCGTTGATAAATGCTTCACCGGAAATCGCGCCGTACAACACGGTATTACCGCAAATGATGTTATCAACAGCCCAGCCACGGAACTCAGTATTCGGACGAATAATGATACGGCCGCCGGATAAGCCTTTACCGACATAGTCGTTACCTTCACCGACCAGATCCAGTGTCACACCATGCGCAAGGAATGCACCGGCAGATTGTCCGGCCGTTCCCTGTAACTGAATGTGAATAGTGTCATCAGGCAAGCCGGCATGACCATATTTCTTAGCCACTTCACCGGACAACATTGCACCGACCGTACGATTCAGATTCTTTACCGGTGAAATGAAGGAGACTTTTTCACCGGTTTCCAGCGCATGTTTTGCCTGCGCGATCAGTTTGTTATCAAGCGCTTTTTCGAGACCATGATCCTGCACGTCCACATGGCGGACTGCCTCGCCATCTGCCAGTTCAGGCTGATGGAAGATACGGCTGAAATCCAGACCTTTCGCTTTCCAATGTGCAATCGCTTTAGATTTATCCAGCAGATCAACCCGCCCGATCAGCTCGTCGTAAGTACGAACACCCAGTTGCGCCATGATCTGACGTAATTCTTCAGCGACAAAGAAGAAGTAATTGACGACATATTCAGGCTTACCTGAGAACTTCGCTCGCAATACCGGATCTTGCGTTGCCACACCGACCGGGCAGGTATTGAGGTGGCACTTACGCATCATGATGCAACCTTCAACGACCAGCGGTGCGGTCGCAAATCCGATTTCATCCGCACCGAGCATCGCAGCAATAGCAACGTCACGCCCTGTTTTCATCTGGCCGTCTGCCTGTACGCGGACACGTCCGCGCAAGCCGTTGAGTACCAGTGTCTGCTGAGTCTCGGACAAGCCAAGTTCCCACGGCGTACCTGCATGTTTGATCGACGACAACGGTGAGGCACCGGTCCCGCCGTCATGACCAGCGATCACCAGATGATCGGCCTTCGCTTTCGACACACCGGCTGCAATCGTACCAACACCGACTTCAGATACCAGCTTGACTGAAATCGATGCATGCGGATTAACGTTTTTCAAGTCATGAATCAGCTGCGCCAGATCTTCGATCGAGTAGATATCGTGATGCGGCGGCGGAGAAATCAGACCGACACCCGGTACTGAAAAACGCAATTTTGCGATGTATTCAGAGACCTTATGGCCCGGCAGTTGTCCGCCCTCACCCGGCTTGGCACCTTGTGCCATCTTGATCTGAATCTGATCTGCCGATGTCAGGTATTCGGCTGTCACGCCAAAACGACCGGATGCAACTTGTTTAATTTTTGAGCGCAGCGAATCACCTTCAATCAGCGGAATGTCAACTTCGATCTGCTCTTTACCAATCACGGAAGCCAGTGTCGCGCCCTGCTTGATAGGAATTCCTTTGAGCTCTTGCTGATAACGCGCTGGATCTTCACCGCCCTCACCGGTATTTGATTTACCGCCAATGCGGTTCATCGCCACCGCCAGCGTTGCATGCGCCTCGGTACTGATGGAACCGAGAGACATCGCGCCAGTCGCAAAACGTTTAACGATCTCTTTCGCCGGCTCCACCTGCTCTAAAGGAATCGCTTTAGACGGATCAATTTTGAATTCAAACAGACCGCGCAAGGTCATATGACGTTTCGACTGATCGTTGATGATCTGCGCGTATTCTTTGTACGAATTGTAGTTATTCGCGCGGGTCGAGTGCTGCAGTTTTGCAATCGCATCCGGCGTCCACATGTGGTCTTCACCGCGGACACGGTATGCATACTCACCACCGGCATCAAGCGCGTTGGCTAATACCGGATCTTTGCCAAACGCCAGTTTATGTAAGCGCAGCGCTTCTTCCGCTACTTCGAAAACGCCGATACCTTCCACATTAGAGGCCGTGCCTTTGAAGTATTTATCCACCAGAGATTTATTCAGGCCAATTGCTTCAAAAATCTGCGCGCCACAGTAAGACATATAGGTGGAAATACCCATTTTGGACATGACTTTCATCAAGCCCTTGCCAATCGCCTTGGTGTAGTTGTAAATCGCTTTTTCTGCTGACAGATCGCCAGATAAATCTTTCGCCATTTCAGCCAGTGTCTGCATCGCCAGATACGGATGCACCGCCTCCGCACCGTAGCCGGCCAGCAGCGCGAAATGATGGGTTTCGCGCGCCGAACCGGTTTCCACCACCAGGCCGGTGGTGGTGCGCAAGCCTTTGCTGACTAGGTGCTGATGCACGGTCGAGGTCGCCAGCAAGGCTGGAATGGCGACATTATTCGCATCCATCTTGCGGTCGGTAATGATCATGATGTTATGTCCGGATTTCACCGCATCCACCACTTCCGCGCAGATGGAAGCAAGACGCGCTTCAATACCATCCTTACCCCAGGCAACCGGATAGCAGATATCGAGCTCATAGGATTTGAACTTGCCGCCTGTGTTTGCACTGATGTTACGTAATTTCGCGATGTCGGCGAAATCCAATACCGGCTGAGAAACCTCTAAACGCATCGGTGGGTTGATGTTATTGGTATCAAGCAAGTTAGGTTTAGGACCGATAAACGACACCAGCGACATCACCATCGCTTCACGGATAGGATCGATAGGTGGATTCGTTACCTGAGCGAACAACTGTTTAAAGTAGTTGTACAGTGGCTTGAGCTTGTTCGACATCACGGCAAGCGACGAATCGTTACCCATAGAACCGATCGCTTCTTCACCATTGGTCGCCATCGGTGCCATGAGGAACTTGATATCTTCCTGCGTATAACCAAAAGCTTGCTGACGATCCAGCAGCGTTGCGGCTTCGGGCGCAACTTCGAGTTCGCCATTCAGGCTGCTGAGTTTGATACGTACAGATTGGATCCACTGCTTGTAGGGTTTCGCGTTAGCGTAGGTGTCTTTAATTTCCTTGTCGTCGATGATGCGGCCCGCTTCCAGATCAATCAGGAACATTTTTCCAGGCTGCAAACGCCACTTCTGAATGATTTTCGATTCAGGAATAGGCAATACGCCGGATTCCGACGCCATCACCACCAGATCATCGTCAGTCACGATATAGCGGGCAGGACGTAAGCCGTTACGATCCAGGGTGCCACCGATCTGACGGCCATCGGTAAACGCCATTGCAGCCGGACCGTCCCATGGTTCCATCATTGCAGCGTGATATTCGTAAAATGCCCGACGATTGTCGTCCATCAACGTATGATTTTCCCATGCCTCAGGAATCATCATCATCATCGCCTGAGCGATCGGATAACCAGCCATCACCAGCAGCTCAAGCGCATTATCAAAGCTTGCAGTATCGGATTGACCTTCAAAAATCAAAGGATAGAGCTTTTGCAAATCATCGCCCAGTACTGCAGATTTCATCACCCCTTCGCGTGCTCGCATCCAGTTGAAATTGCCTTTAACGGTATTGATCTCGCCGTTATGCGCAATCATGCGGTATGGGTGAGCCAGTGGCCATTCAGGGAAAGTATTAGTGGAGAAACGCTGATGCACCAGAGCCAGCGCAGAAACACAGCGCTCATCCTGCAAGTCTTTGTAGTAGACACCAACCTGATCTGCCAGCAACAGACCTTTGTACACTATCGTACGCGCCGACATCGATGGTACAAAATATTCTTTGCCATGCAGCAGATGCAAAGCTTCGATCGCATGTACCGCAGACTTACGAATCACATACAGTTTACGCTCCAGCGCGTCTGTGACCATGATGTCCGCACCACGGCCAATGAAAATCTGGCGAATGACAGGTTCTTTATCGCGCACAGTCGGCGACATCGGCATCTCCCGATCAACCGGAACATCACGCCATCCCAGAACGACCTGACCTTCTGCTCTGACAGCGCGCTCGATTTCCTGCTCACAGGCCAGACGGGACGCATGCTCTTTTGGCAAAAAGATCATACCAACACCATACTCACCTGGCGGCGGCAACTGGATGTTCTGCTTTGCCATCTCTTCACGATAATACTGGTCAGGAATCTGAATCAGGATACCGGCACCATCGCCCATCAAAGGATCGGCACCGACAGCACCGCGGTGATCGAGATTTTTCAGGATCAGCAAACCCTGTTCGACGATAGCGTGATTTTTCTTGCCTTTAATGTGTGCAATAAAACCGACGCCACAGGCATCATGTTCATTGGATGGGTCGTATAAACCTTGGGCATGCATAGCGATCTCCAGATGGAAAAATTTAAAGTCTGATCAGCAGAATAGTGCAGCGCAAAAGAAAGTTCAATCTAAATAAATAGGGTCAGAGACAATTAAAATAAAAATTAAACTTAGTTGTATTTAAATAGGGTCAGAGTAATTTAAGTTAATAATTGGACTCTTATTTGTTATTATCCACGACTCATACTGACAGATTTTTTGGTAACTTTCTGGGCCGTCCACGCTTCGCCGGAACGACCCGCCTGTCGGTCAATTTACTGATATCCGCCTGGAATGCGGCAGAACCGAGCAACCATCCTTTTTGCACAGCATCGCCTAACTGCGCCATCTCGGAGGCAGAAAATGACTGGCTCATCATCTCCTTATAGTTGGCTTCGCGTTGAAATGGCGTATTACCAAGCGCCCAGAAAATAGGATGATCAGAGACCAGAGGATCTACCCTCTGTCCAATGTGGTGCTGATAACTTGACCACGGATACTCACTCGCATCGGAGACCAGCCCACTACGCAGAGGACTCCCCTCCACATACAAACTGCATTGCAGGAAATATTTTTCTGCTTCCAATACGGTAGCCTTGTACCGACCCTGCCATAAACTGCCGGATCGCTGATATTTCCGGTTGAAATAAGGTACGTAATAACGCCCGATCCATTGCATGAATTTACTCAGCCCCTGCTCATCGGAGGGAGTCAGCAACAAATGAAAATGATCTGGCATCAGAATATACGCGTGGATAGCCACCTGAAACTGCTTTGCCGCCTGAGCAAGCCAGTTCAGAAAGACGGTATGGTCTTCATTATCCCTGAACAAGAGTATCCCTTCATGACTTCGCTGTATCACATGATGTAAAGCCTGAGGAACCACTAAGCGGGGTAGCCTTGCCATAAAAAGTTACCGGTGTTCATAAAAAAGTCATTGTAAAGCAAGGTCACTTTAATCTGATAGGTGGTTTCAGCTTCAGCAATCAGCAGAAACTTTACGTACAAATGAGGGCAACTCTTCTTCTATCTTAATCAAAATTGTGGCAAAACAAAGATCGGCGTATTTACCTGCAGACGGATAACATTTAAATTACGTCTGCAATTTGAATGATAACCGGCTCTGATCAGCGCCCCACATGGGTTGATCTCGTGTGACGCCGGATGATTCATGTTGTGACTTGTCTCATATCAGATTTCAAATATATTGAAATTACAATAATCCTCAATCAATGTATGTCTCATGCATTAGAGAAATGGAAAACACATGACCTCACTACTCAAACAGCTCTCTGTCGGAAAACGATTAGGCCTGGGTTTTGCCCTGATCCTCGTTTTCTCTGTTTTCGCTACGTTGGTTGGCTTAACGCAACTCAATGCAGTTGCGACATCAACCAAAACCCTGTTAGAAGAGCCGCTGGCAACCGAGCGCCTGATCAGCGACTGGTATCGCTACATACACACAGCGATCCGCAGGACGGCCGCAATTGCAAAGAGCAGTGACTCCTCTTTAGCGACTTTTTTTGAAGCTGAGCAGACAGAATCAACCAAGGTGTCGGCTGATTTATTTAAACGCATCGTACAAAAATTTCAAAGCGAACAAGAAATAAAGCTCATAAAAGAAGTTGAGAAGCTGCGTGATACGTTTATAGCCACACGTACCAAAATCGTCGCACTGAAAAAAGAGGGGAATACCGAAGAGGCGAATCAATTACTTGAAACAACGTTCGTTCCGACTGCACGCGAGTACATGAAAAAAGTAGAAGAAATGCAGACACTGCAACGTAGCCAGATAGATGCAATGGCGGCAGACATCCAGACCAAATACGAGCGCAGCCGGACTTTTCTGATTATCCTGATCCTGCTTACCGCCACACTGGCCGTCATCACTGGCTGGCTGCTGACTCGTTCCATTACCAAACCATTGATTCAGGCCACGGATGTCGCTCAGAAAATGGCGATGGGAGATCTGACCGAAGTCGTCGATATTCATCGCAACGATGAGATCGGTACCCTTGTCACTGCCATTAACGGCGTCAGCAGCGGTCTCAGTCGGGTAATTGCCGATGTACGTAATGGTACCGATGCAATCAATGTCGCTGCGGCGGAAATCGCTTCTGGTAATGCTGATTTATCATCAAGGACGGAATCGCAGGCCAGTTCACTCGAAGAAACAGCGTCGTCCATGGAAGAGCTGACCTCGACCGTAAAACAAAATGCCGATAACGCACGCCAGGCAAATCAGCTGGTGGTGACTGCAACCGGCGTGGCGATCAAAGGAGGTGAGGTCGTTGATCAGGTCGTTGAGACGATGGGTTCAATCAAAGAAAGCTCCAATAAGATTGTCGATATTATCGCAGTGATTGATGGCATTGCCTTTCAGACCAATATTCTGGCGCTGAATGCGGCAGTTGAGGCAGCACGCGCAGGTGAGCAAGGCCGTGGATTTGCGGTGGTTGCATCGGAAGTACGTAATCTGGCGCAGCGCAGTGCTTCAGCGGCAAAAGAAATCAAGCAGTTGATTGATGACTCTGTCAGTAAGGTGGAACACGGCAGCCGCCTGGTGGATAACGCCGGTAGTACGATGCAGGAAATCGTCACGAGTGTACAGCGCGTCGCTGACATCATGTCTGAAATAAGTTCAGCCAGTCAGGAGCAGAGTGCAGGTATTGAGCAAGTGAATATGGCGATCAATCAGATGGATGAGATGACCCAACAGAATGCCGCGTTGGTTGAGGAAGCGGCTGCTGCTGCGGAAAGTATGCGTGAACAATCCGATAATCTGACGCAGGTCGTCGCCCAGTTCAAAATTGCGGCTCAATTGCAAACGGCCAGCACACTGGTTAAAACACCGGCTCGCACAGTGAAACCGGCCGCTGCAGCAGTGCGTCCGGTCAAAACGGCACCTGCACCTCGCAAACAAATTACGACGGCATCGGCCTCAAATCAGGACTGGGAAGAATTCTGATGTAATTGCATTTGCGCGGAGTGATTCAACGTCGCAATGCTAAAACACAAAAAGCACGATGGACATTCTTGCCTATCGTGCTTTTTTTATTTCTTGACTGCTTAGTGGAACGCGCCAGCTAATTCTGGTGTTTTCGCTTTCAGACGGAAAGCACTTAATGCTTTAGTTGCATCCGGAACCGCTGTCACTTCTGTCACGCCGCTCATTAACTCTGAAATACGGCTTTTCAGTGCTTTTGCCTGGGTCGCCAAGTTGAAATGCGCCGGACGCTGAGTCTGAACAATACTCCAGCGAACGATAGGCGCATGCCCACTGCCATCTAACAATGCACGATCACGCATCCATTTTTCAAAGGAACGGGAAGGCATATCCGTTTCTATCCAGATCAGGTTATCGGATGTCATCTTCTTGTTGTCAGAAGGGCGAACCAAAATTTCGTAAATCATTTTCAGACTCCTGTTGGGGAATCTCCGCTGCGTAAACACTACGTGCAAAGATTCTATGAGTCCCAAAACGAGTCCAAAGTCACTTCGGTTGACACGTTATGTTACGAAAATAAAAAAAACTGAATTTTTTTCGCTGAATTAATAAAAAAATTTATTTTTTTATTAAAGAATATGAATCTTCTTATTCTTTTTGAATTTTAAAATATCAAACTCACCCCTCAGTCTGGTTTCTTCTGTTCCGTTATTTTTATCTTATTAGAAATTCAATCATCGTACTAAGCCATCTGCCCCAGAGTCTTACGAAAACGTGCCAGTGAAAACATGAATAACACTGAGCCAATGACTGATAGCGCGAGAAAAGGCCGCCATACAACGCCGATTCCTGCACCGCGATACAAAATGGCCTGACTCAGTTCCGTAAAATGCGTTGTAGGTGCCAGAGACATCAGCCATTGAACGACAATGGGCATGCTCTCGCGCGGCGTCATCCCGCCGGACAGCATTTCCAGCGGAATCATCGTCAGCATCATCAACAGGCCGAATTGCGGCATGCTCCGAGCCAGAGTTGCCATAAAAATACCCATCGATGTTGTCGCAAACAGATGCAAAGTTACGCCGATTAAAAATAATGTAACTGAACCATCAATCGGTACATGCAGTACTCCTTGAATAATGACAGTCATTGAAACCAGTACAGCGACAAGTACCACCAGCGCCATCGACCAGATTTTTGCCAGCATGATTTCTGTCGGTGTCACGGGCATCACCAACAAATGTTCTACCGTTCCATGCTCGCGTTCACGGATTAACGCCGCACCCGTCAGAATAATTGAGAGCATCGTAATGTTGTTCACCAGTTCCATCAACGAGCCAAACCAGGATGGATTGAGCGCAGGATTAAAACGCGAACGCAAAGCAAGTTCCACGGGCTGTACGCTTGTCTGGCGATAACGCTGTACAAACTCATTGACCTCGCCCATCACTATCTGCTGTACCGCACCGTTGCCGGAAAACGCCTGACTCATACGTGTCGCATCGATATTCAACTGTAGTTGAGGCGTCTTTCCGGCAAGCACGTCGCGCTGGAAATTAGGGGGGATAACCAGAACAAACGTATATAGCCCGGCATCCAGTCCGGGGTCAACCTGTGCCTGACTGATGCGTACAGGCCTGGTAAATTGCGGCGGATACAATGCAGACGTGATACGCACAGACAACGCAGAATCATCCTCATCCACAATTGCTATCGGTGCACGGTTCAGCGTTTCCGGCATCGCCGTCCCTGCCACATAAATCGCTGCAGTGAATGTGTAAATGATCAGCGCCAGCATCATGGGATCACGCCAGAGACTCCATAACTCTTTGACGCCCAGACGATAAATATTTGCCAGATGACGTTGCATATCAGTGCTCCTGCTTTTTCAGCAAGGCAATGGCCGCGCCCAGAATCACCGGGATGGCGAGTAACAAGGGCCAGAATGCTGCGTGTAAATCTTCAAAACCCAATGCCTTACTGAAAACACCGCGACTGATGTTAAACATGTAAGTTGCCGGATAAATCTGCCCGACCAGATGCCCTATGCCTTCCAGCGAAGACACAGGATTAATCAATCCGGCAAACTGAACCGCCGGAATCATGGTGCCTATCATTGTGAAAAACATCGCTGCAATCTGGCTGCGGGTCAATGCTGATGCTAATAAACCCATACCCGTAGAACAAATACTGAATAGCCACGCGGCCAGCAATAAGACTATGAAATTCCCCTTCACCGGCACGTCGAATATCGTGACTGCAGCCAGACTCATCAAAAGAAAATTCAGCATCGCCAGAGCAACGTAAGGCACCTGCTTACCCAGCAAAAATTCCGTGCGCGTTGTCGGCGTCACGTAAAAATTGATGATCGACCCCAGTTCTTTTTCACGTACCACTGCCAGTGCCGTGAGCATCGCGGGCAACATCAACAGCAACAGCGGAATCACAGCCGGCACCATTGAAGGCAGACTTTTTACGTCAGGGTTGTAACGATAACGCGTCTCCACACTGCTGACGCCGGATAAAGTCATTCCCGTACGCTCATGCAGCTGCTGTAAAAACCATTGCTGGTGCATGCCCTGCACATAGCCATTCACGGTTTCTGCGCGTTGCGGCATCGCGCCATCGACCCAGGCACCGATCTGCACCGACTGTCCCCGCTCCACGTCGCGGGCAAAGCCAGGCGGGATTTCTATCGCCAGTGATAATTCACCGCTACGCATACGCCGGTCAAGCTCAGCGTAGTCGGTAATCGGCGCATGCTCGACAAAATAACGTGACCCCGCAAGATTGAGTATGTAATTCTGACTCAGTACAGACTGATCCCGGTCGAGCACTGCAAAACGCAAATTTTCGACATCCATGCTGATGCCATAGCCCATCACAAACATCAGCAGCAGGGAGCCCAGCAGCGCCAGCGTACTGCGGACCGGATCTCGCTTTAATTCCAGCGCTTCACGCCAGGTATAGGTATAAATACGTCCAAGGCTGCGCCGGCCACGCTGCCAAAAACTCGACGACGATGATGCGGACGACACCGGTAACGCAGCGGCACTTACATTATCGGCAATGCTGTCATCGGCGGGCACCGGCTTTTTATCACCGGCATCGGCTTCCAGCAGATAACCGATAAATGCCTGTTCCAGTGTGACTGCACCGCGTTTTGCAACTAATGCTGCCGGCGCGTCACTCGCGAGTACCCGTCCGGCATGCATCAGGGAAATACGGTCGCAGCGCTCCGCCTCATTCATGAAGTGAGTGGAGATAAAAATCGTAACGTGGTCGCGCCGTGCGAGTTCTATCATCAAGCGCCAGAAATTATCACGTGCCACAGGATCCACGCCGGATGTCGGTTCATCCAGAATCAGCAATTCCGGTTGATGCACCATCGCAACCGCCAGCGACAAACGTTGCCGTATACCCAGCGGCAGTTTGTCGGGCAGCATGTCAACCACATCCTGCAAATCAAAGCGCCCCACCATCTCTGTCACACGCTGCGCTATCTCTGCCTCAGGTACATGAAATAAGCGTGCGTGCAATATCAGATTCTGCTGTACATTCAGTTCGGCGTACAAAGAAAACGACTGCGACATATAACCGACACGACGCCGGATAGCGATATCGTGCGGATTCACTTCCTGACCAAACAACCAGGCATCGCCCTCAGTCGCAGGCAACAAACCTGTCAGCATTTTCATGGTGGTCGATTTACCGCAGCCGTTTGAACCGAGAAAGCCGAATATCTCGCCACGCCGGATACGGAAGCTGACATGATCAACCGCCACAAAGTCGCCGAAGCGCATCGTCAGATCTTTTGCCTCAATCGCGATATCGGCATCGTCTTTCATCACCAGCGGCGGAATTTCTACACGCTGATGCCCGCGCCGCTTCATTTCTGGCAATAAGCCGATAAAGGCAGCCTCCAGTGAGGCTGTCATTGTCCGCTGCATCAGTTCAGCAGGCGTACCGGTTGCGAGTACCTTTCCATCATCCATCGCGACCAGCCAGTCAAATCCTTGCGCTTCGTCCATATACGCCGTCGCGACGATGACACTCATGCCGGGGCGGGTGACACGGATACGCGCAATCAGCTCCCAGAACTGCACGCGCGCCAGCGGATCAACTCCCGTAGTCGGCTCATCGAGTATCAGCAAATCCGGGTCATGAATCAGTGCGCAACACAAGCCGAGTTTCTGCTTCATGCCACCGGATAATTTACTCACCGGTCGGTCCAGAAATGGAGACAGACCGGTGCTGCGCGTCAATTCATCAATACGACGACGGCTTTCAGCAGCATCATGACCAAACAGACTGGCAAAGAATTGCAGGTTTTCTTCAACCGACAAAGTGGCAGAAAGATTCTTGCCCAGACCCTGCGGCATGTAGGCAATGCGTGGACATACCTGCTCACGATGATGACGGCTGGCCATATCACCGCCAAGCACTTCAAGATGCCCCTGCTGTAAAGCGCGGGCACCGGAAATCAACGATAACAGACTGGATTTCCCTACGCCATCGGGACCAATGATACCGACCATACAATTCGCCGGCATATCCAGCGTAATATCATCCAGTGCACAAACCTTGGCATAATTCAGCCGCAGGTTTTGGCCACGCGCAACAGGTGGTGGCGCTGCGGACAAGTTCACGGGAGCGCTCTCAGATTCAGCGATGCTGGCCACGCCGCCTGCGCATCAGGTTTAATCCATGCAACACCCGGCAAACCTGTTTTTACCTGTTGCAGATGCTTAAGCAATAAATTGCGGTCAATTCTGGCTTTCACGCGAAACATCAGTTTCTGACGCTCACTGGCCGTTTCGACCGTCTTAGGAGTGAACTGCGCCGTGCTGGCAACAAACGATACTTTTGCCGGAATCACAAATTGTGGCGCCGCATCCAGAACGATGCGCACCTCACTGCCAAGCGCGACCTTGCCGGCCGCGCTTTCCGGCACAAAAAACGTCATATAGACATCTGAGAGATCGACCAGATTCAATACCTTTCCACCCCCACCCAGAATTTCACCTGGTTGAGCGACACGATACTGTACCCGTCCTGCACGCGGCGCTTTTAATTCGCTGTCCGCCAGTTCGACATCGATCCTTGCGGTCGTCGCAACTGCCGCCCTGACACTGGACTGCGAGCCGGTAACCTGCGTCAGCGCAGCAGCCACCGCTGCCTTCGCCGCACGTACCTGCGCCCTGGTAGCTGCAAGTGCCGCAGCTGCGCTACTGACGCGCGCACGATCATCATCGAGTTCCTGGCCGGAAGAGGCACCTTCTTTGAACAGTGTTTCCGAGCGTGCCAGACGCCTTTGGGCCGCATCAAGTTCACTTTCACGCTGCACAACCAGCGCCTGCGTTGCCTGCAAATCACTCTCACGCAGCGCGACCTGTGCCTCAGCGCCTTTCACCGCATATTCAGCCTGCTGCTGACGAGCCAGAGCTTCCTCTTTCTGAGCCTGCAGACTGTCAATTTGCATTCGTGCCAGCAATTGTCCCGCTTTCACAAACTCGCCTTCGGCAACTAGGATCTCCTGTACTCGCCCACCCAGTTTGGTGGCCACGTCGATTTCAGTGGCCTCTATACGGCCGTTGCCACTGATGACACCGTCGTTATGATTCACTCCGCTCAGGCGCTGATAGACAACATAAGAAGCAATTGCAGCGGCCACCACCGCGACCAGAATGACAAGCTTTTTGATATTTGAATTCATGCGTTTATTCCTGATTATGATTTCGCGCAGATGCAGGCCCCGCGGACGAAACAGATACTTCATCAGCCAACTGACTACCGCCGCCGAGAGCCGCAAATAATGCGACCTGTGCGGACAGGCTGGCGCGACGTATCTGCACCAGTTGCTGCTCACTCGACAGCAAATCACGCTCGGCATCTAATACTTCGAGATAACGTGCCGAACCATGGTCATAGCGGAGTTTGGCCAGCCGCGCACGCTCCGTTTGCACACTCAGGGTGGCACGCGCAATCTGTTCCTGCTCTGCCAGCCAGTGACGTGCAGATAAAGCGTCAGCGACATCCCTGAAAGCAGACTGCACCGTTTGTTCGTAGCGTGCCACAGCCTGCTCGCGCCGCAAGCGGGCAACTTCTGATGCCGCCTCACGTCTGCCACTGTCAAACAGCGGCAATGAGATGCCCGGTGAAAAAGTCCAGGCCTGGCTTCCGGCGCTGAATAATCTGTCTAATTCTGCACTTGCTGTGCCGGCAAACGCAGTTAAGCTGATTCTTGGAAAAAAAGCAGCACGGGCGGCAACGATATTTGCCTGTGCCGCCTGCAGCGCATGCTCGGTCGCGATTACGTCAGGTCGTTGCAGCAGCAGATCTGATGGTACGCCAGCCTGCAATTCCGGCAAGGGAGGAAGCTCATTGAATTGGTCCGACGCAGGAGGCAGTTGCAGCGGTACGCCAACCAGTAAGGTCAGCGCATTGATCTGACTCGCACGCGTCTGTTCTAGCTGCGCCTTTAATGCCATTGCCTGTTGCGATAACAACTCGACCTGCGTCAGCTCCAGTCGGGAAGTCGCCCCCAGATCAACGCGACGGCGAAAAATACGCAAAGACTCGGCACGACTTACGACGGTTTGCTGAGCCAGTATCAGACGCTCATCGGTCTCGCGCAAGGCCAGATACGTATTCGCGACTTGCGTGATCAGACTCAGCACCGTCGCACGGCGGCTGGCATCGCTGGCAAGATAGGTTTCAAGAGCCGCGGTATTCAGGCTGCTGACACGCCCCCAGAAATCAATTTCCCAACTGCTGAATCCGATACCAAGCTGAAACTGGTTACCGATAACCGGACGGCCAGACACGTTCAGATCGCCGGGTACCGCCGTACGTGTCGCATCCAGACTGCCTGCAAAGGTAGGCAAACTGTCTGCTCGCTGTATGCCGTAAGCAGCACGCATCTCCTGTACCCTCAGCAATGCGGTGCGCACATCACGATTATTGGCTAACGCCAGTGTAATAAGATGACGCAGAGCTGGATCAGTAAAATAAGTTTCCCAGCCGATCTGGCGCGCGGCAATACCGGTTTCAGAAGTCGCAACTGCCGGGTAGGCATCAGCAACAGGCAGCACGGGCGATTGATAGTCTGAAAGTGGTGCGGCACAACCTGTCAGCAGTGCCAGCATCAGTATCATCGTGGAAGCAGGAGTGATGACAGATACTGGACGTGTAAGAAATTCTGTGTGTGCGGGGCCGGGTTTTAGTTAATCGCGTTGGTGAAGCGTTCGCCAAACATGATGGCAAACTGATTGGCCGCCAGCTTCCAAGTGCGTTGTGCGCGCACCAATCAAATCGCTTGGCATGGCTTCGGTCTGTTGACTGTCTGGCTGCTTTTTTACTTGCAGCGCTTCACTTTCTTCCCCGCCTTTCAGCGCGGGACCGGTCTATCGCAAAGCCTCTCCGCATTCGCAAGAAATACGGCTAATTATTTTAATGAATATCGGTCCGACTGCAGCAACGACTTTAGGCGTAAATTAACTCTTGCAGATAAAGCTGATAAAAAAAATAGCCCTGCGTTCGAAAGAACGCAGGGCTATTTTCAGAAGATCAATGTGAGATTAATCAGCGTTGAGCAAGTGCATCAACAACACACAAGGCTGTCATATTAACGATACGACGGACTGTCGCCGATGGTGTCAGAATATGGACCGGTTTTGCGCAACCCAGCAAAATAGGTCCTATCGCGACATTGTTGCCAGCGGTAATTTTCAACAGGTTATAGGCGATATTAGCCGCATCGATATTCGGCATGACTAATAAATTCGCATCACCCTTCAGAGTCGAATTCGGCATCATTTTTTTACGATAAGCGGAATCCAGCGCGGTATCACCGTGCATTTCGCCATCAATTTCGAGCTCCGGTGCTTCACGCTGAATGATCGCCAGTGCAGCACGCATTTTTTGCGCAGACTCACTGTTACTGGAACCAAAATTAGAATGCGATAACAAAGCTGCTTTTGGCAACAAACCGAAACGGCGCATTTCTTCTGCGGCAAGTATCGTGATTTCAGCGATTTGCTCAGCGGTCGGATTCTCATTCACATGCGTATCAACCAGAACAAGCTGACGATCCGGCAAGACCAGCACATTCATCGCCGCATTGACCTTCACATTACTACGCTTGCCAAGTACCTGATTAATGTAGTTAAGATGCAGACCGGTGCTGCCAAACGTGCCGCAAATCATACCGTCAGCATCACCCTTATGGATCATCATCGATCCTATCAATGTGTGGCGACGACGCATTTCCAGTTTCGCGTACTGCTCGGTTACACCTTTACGGCATGTCATCTCATGATAAGTCTTGGAATACTCGCGGTAGCGCGGATCAAACTCAGGGTTGATCACTTCAAAATCAACGCCTGGGCGAATACGCAGTCCGAATTTCTCGACGCGTTGTGCCAGAATATGTGGGCGTCCCACCAGAATCGGCGTTGCCAGCTTCTCATCAACAACGACCTGAACAGCACGCAGAACGCGCTCTTCTTCACCTTCTGGATAAACAATACGCTTACGATCTGCAGGTGCTTTTTTCGCCAACTGAAACAAAGGCTTCATGAAGGTGCCGCTGTGATAGACAAATTGCTGCAACTTCTCAACGTATGCTTGCATGTCCTTGATCGGACGCGCCGCCACACCGCACTCTTCCGCTGCTTTTGCAACTGCTGGCGCGATCTTGATCATCAGGCGTGGATCAAATGGCTTAGGAATCAGATATTCCGGGCCAAAAGACAAGTTGCTGATGCCATAGGCAGAAGCAACGACATCAGACTGCTCGGCCTGTGCCAACTCTGCAATCGCGTGCACCACAGCGATTTCCATTTCGCGTGTAATCGTCGTGGCACCGCAATCGAGCGCGCCACGGAAAATATAAGGGAAACACAAAACGTTGTTCACCTGATTCGGGAAGTCAGAACGACCGGTTGCCATCACCGCATCATCACGCACCGCCTTAACTTCTTCCGGCAGAATTTCCGGGGTAGGATTTGCCAGCGCCAGAATCAGCGGCTTATCAGCCATCATTCTGACCATATCCTGTTTCAGTACGCCGCCAGCGGACAGACCGAGGAAAATGTCTGCGCCTTCAATGACTTCTTTCAGGCTGCGGGCAGAAGTTTCCTGCGCAAAGCGTTCCTTATCTGGATCCATCAACTCAGTGCGGCCTTTGTAAACCACACCTGCCAGATCGGTCACATAAATATTTTCAATCGGGAAGCCGAGATCAACGATCAGATCCAGACAGGCCAGCGCCGCGGCACCCGCACCGGACACCACCAGTTTCGATTTTTCAATATCTTTACCAACGACTTTCAATCCATTCAGAATCGCTGCACCCACAATGATCGCTGTACCGTGCTGATCGTCATGGAAGACCGGAATCTTCATGCGTTCACGTAATTTGCGCTCAATGTAAAAACACTCCGGCGCTTTGATGTCTTCCAAATTAATGCCGCCAAAAGTCGGTTCCAGAGAGGCGATGATATCAACCAGTTTGTCCGGATCAGGTTCGTTGATTTCAATATCAAACACATCGATGCCGGCGAATTTTTTGAACAAAACACCCTTGCCTTCCATCACTGGCTTCGATGCCAGCGGGCCGATATTGCCGAGACCGAGCACTGCAGTACCGTTGGTAATCACACCGACCAGATTGCCGCGTGCTGTGTATTTGAATGCGGCGGTCGGATCGGCAACGATTTCCTCGCACGGAGACGCCACACCTGGGGAATACGCTAACGCCAGATCGCGCTGATTTGTCAGTTGCTTGGTTGGTGTCACGCTGATTTTACCCGCCGTCGGGTACTCATGATATTCCAGTGCGGCCTGGCGCAACTGCTGACGTATTTGCTCTTTTTGATCTGATGACGAATCCATGTGGGGCTGCCTCTTTCTATTTTTGCTTACTCAAAACTTACTATCCGCTCATGATTCTAGCAGAGGGAACCCTCTAACTTCATACGTATTTACACGACATTCAGGTTTTTCAGGAAATCACACAGATCAGAATCACCGCAATCCCCTTGGCAAAATAGCCAATAACTATCAAGTAAATAAAAACAATTAAATTTACACATCAATTGTTAATATCTATCATTGCTACATGTTTGATAGAAAACGTTTTAAAACAACGATCACCAAGGAGAATCATATGAGCACCCAGAAAAACCCTTCCGTCACCATACAAAACCTGGAAGCTGCGTTTGCAGGCGAATCCATGGCGCACATTAAATACCGCTATTTTGCCAAGCTGGCACGCGAAGCCGGCGCTGAAGATGTCGCGCAAGCATTTGAAGCGACCGCAGATCAGGAAGTAATGCACGCATTCGGTCATCTCGATCTGCTGTATCCAAAGGCGCAACTGACACCACAACGTGCGTTAGAAATCGCCATTGAAGGAGAAACCTATGAATACACAGAAATGTATCCAAAATTCCGCCATCTCGCCGTGGAAGAAGGCAATCACGCTGCTGTCGCCGAGTACGATGAGCAAATCGCAGAATCTAAGGAACATGCTGAAAACTTTAAGCGGACTTTAGAGATCGCTGCCAAACGCTTTGCCGCACTGGCAAAAGTCGAAGAGCGTCATGCGAACCACTATCGCGCAGTGCTCGAAGCCAGCAAAGCATCCTAAGCAACTGTGCAACGGACATTCCGGCGACGCCGCTCTATCAATGCGGCATCGCTGACACCATCAAAAAAACAAGCAAATATTCTGAGGACAATATGAAAACTTATCAATGTATCGTATGCGGTTTTATTTATGACGAAGCACAGGGCTTACCGGAAGAAGGCATTGCTGCAGGCACACGCTGGGATGACATTCCAGCCGACTGGGAATGCCCGGACTGCGGCGTCGCCAAAGCTGATTTTGACATGGTGGAAATCTGATATGAAGCCCGTCGCCATCATCGGTTCCGGTCTGGCGGGCTACACCGTGGCCCGCGAATTCCGCAAACTGGACAAAACCACACCTGTACTGATCATCACTGGCGATGATGGCGGCTTTTACTCCAAGCCCATGTTGTCGAACGCGTTTGCACAAGGCAAAACCGCGAGCCATCTGCGCAGCCAGACGGCGGAACAGATGGCAGCACAAATCAATGCCACCATTCTGACCAGAACACAGGTTCGCGGAATCGATACGACCAAGCAAACGGTTCACACCAATGCAGGGGATTTTGAATTCAGTCAACTGGTGCTGGCGGTTGGCGCGCAGGTGATACGTCTGCCGTTCGCAGGCAACGCTGCCGATCAGGTGTTATCGGTAAATACGCTGGATGACTATGCAATCTTGCGTGACAGACTCAGCGCTGCCGGCGCATCAGCCCGCGTCGCCATCATCGGCGCCGGTCTGATCGGCTGCGAATTTGCCGACGATTTGCGTACCGGAGGCCATCAGGTCACCCTGATTGATCCTAATCCAGCACCGCTGGCGGCACTCGCGCCACCAGTGATTTCTGCGGAATTACAAACAGCGCTACAAGCGCGGCAGGTGCAGTTCAAGCTGGGCACCACCAGCAGCAGTATTGACCGCACCGACACCGGCTTGCGGATCACGCTGTCCAACGGCGAATACCTTGACGTCGATGTGATCTTGTCGGCAGTAGGGCTGCGTGCCGATATCCGGCTTGCGCAGGAAGCGCATTTGCAAGCAGAACGCGGCATCCTCGTGGATAAGTTTGGGCAAACCAGCGTCAAAGGCATTTATGCATTGGGCGATTGCGCACAATATGCACAAGCCGATGGCAACAGCATCACCTTGCCGTATGTCGCACCGATCATGGCGGCAGCGCGCGCAATTGCCCAAAGTCTGGCTGGAACGCCGACCGCAATCGACTTTAAACCAGCGCCCGTCCTGGTGAAAACGCCAAGCTATCCGATAGCACTGGTAGCACCGCCGCTGGCAGTGGCGAAGCGTGGGCAATGGGAAAGCGAGCTGAAAGACAGTCATCCGGAAGTGTCCGCCAGCATCTGCCGCTTCATCGACAATGATGGCGTCATACGCGGCTTCGCGGTGGCACCGCAGGAAGCAAAAATACGGAATGCATTATTAAACGAACTGGGCACAGTCAGGACAATGTCTGTCGTCTGATGTCTGATGCTTGTGAACGCGGCGCGCTTCACAAGCACTTTCAAAGGTATTTTTGGCATCAAATATACTCCCCCCAGTATGTTTTAAGACCCTTTATTTATAAGGACATGAACGCGTTTTTCTCACATACTCCCCATTTTTTGAAAATATCGGGCGGAAAACGCGCGTCAGCGCCGGCTGATACCGGCCAGAATCCTGGTACCGATACAGGTACGTTCAGCAAAATAAACTCCAGCGCTTTAATTATTCAGCGAACGCAGTCCGGATGCGTATTGAATGCATCAATTGATGTTGTCGCCACCCCGCTCAGGAGTGTCGCGCCGCCGTCATCCTTGGGTACAATGCGCGCATGCTCTCAGAATTTGACTTAATCAAGCGCTATTTTGCGCACCATTCCGCACCGGACGCCGTGCTCGCACTCGGTGTCGGCGATGACTGCGCCTTGCTCAATCCCACGCCCGGTATGCAGATCGCCATTTCCAGCGACATGCTGGTTTCCGGCCGGCATTTCTTTCCCGACGCCGATCCGTTTCTGCTGGGGCACAAATGCCTGGCGGTGAATCTCTCGGATCTGGCGGCAATGGGCGCCAAACCAATCGGATTTACGCTGGCTTTTTCCCTGCCCGAAGCCAATCCGGCCTGGCTGGAACAATTTGCACGTGGCTTGCTGACGCTGGCAGATGCGCATCAGTGTCGTCTGATCGGTGGCGATACCACCAAAGGCCCGCTGAATATCTGCATCACTATTTTTGGCGAACTGCCGAAAGACAGCGCGCTGCGACGCGATGCGGCAAAGAGCGGCGACGATATCTGGGTCTCAGGCACGCTGGGGGATGCGCGTCTGGCATTGGCTGCGTACTGGAAAGAAGTGACGCTCAGTGAATCAGATCACCAACGCGCAGCGCAGCGCATGCATCAGCCTACGCCCCGCATCGCACTCGGCATGGCCTTGCGCGGCATTGCGCATGCGGCACTCGATATTTCTGACGGACTCGCAGGCGATCTCGGCCATATACTCGAACGCTCAGGTCTCGGTGCCACCTTGTTTATCGATCAGTTACCCGCCGGCCCAATTTTGCAGCAACAGAATCAGACATTGCGCCGTCAATTCACGCTGACGGGCGGTGACGATTACGAGTTGTGCTTCACCGCACCGGCAGCGCGTCGGGCCGACATCATCGCCGCTGGACACGCAAGCAATACGCCAGTCACCCGCATCGGTCAGATTGAAGCAGCCACGGGTTTGCGTCTGATGGATGATCAGCAGCAACCCATTCGCATGACAATCCATTCCTTTGATCATTTCAGCTCACCATGAACACGTCAGATACGTCAGACCTGCAACAACCAACGATCATCATCCGCCCCGACTGGCGTTTCATGCTGAGTCACCCGGCGCATATTCTGGCGCAAGGTTTCGGCAGCGGCTTATCGCCCGCCGTGCCGGGCACGATGGGCACGCTGTTCGGCTGGCTCAGCTTTAATGTACTGAGTCAGCGCTGGCCGGACATCTTTACGACTGTGGGCTGGGCGTGGATCATCGTCATAGGCTTTCTGATCGGCATCTGGGCTTGCAAAGTCACAGGAAAAAATCTTGGTGTGGCCGATCATGGCAGCATGGTGTGGGATGAAATCATCGCGATCTGGGCAGTGCTGTTGTTTGTGCTGCCGGCAGATGCGCGCACACAAACCTGGGCATTTCTGATTTTCCGCTTTTTTGACATGGTGAAACCGCCGCCTATCCGCTATTTCGATCGCCACTTGAAGGGCGGATTCGGCGTCATGTGGGACGATATTGTCGCCGCCTTTTTTACGCTGCTGGTGTTTGCACTCTGGCGCGCATGGTGACACCGGCCTTTGCCGGACACCTTGCCGGATCTGAACGGCATTGATGTGTGACGCATGTCATCGATCACACCGGCGTCTTCACTTTCTGCCATACATGGTGGTAAAGTAAGTCTGACTTTACAGTCGCCAACAAAAACCAGACGGGAGACCCACCATGCAAAACGCACTTGAACTTGCAGCACAAATCGGCACCGAACTGAAAGAAAAACGGCTGTTACTGACGGTCGCCGAATCCTGTACCGGCGGCGGCGTGGCGCAGGCGATCACCGAAATCGCTGGCTCATCGGACTGGTTTGACTGCGGCTTCGTTACCTATTCCAATTCATCCAAATCTGAGCTGTTAAATATCCCGGCGGCGCTGATCGCCCGGCACGGGGCGGTCAGCGAAGAAATCGCCGCCGCAATGGCCGAAGGTGCCATCGCCAATTCAGAAGGCAATGTGTCCTTATCAACAACCGGCATTGCCGGCCCGACCGGGGCCGTTCCCGGCAAACCTATCGGCACAGTCTGCTTTGGCTGGGTCGTCGGCGGCGTCACACATACCGAACGACTGATATTTACCGGCGACCGCCACGCGGTACGCGAACAAACAGTCGCACACGCACTGGCGAAGCTGCTGCGTTACTTACAGGAGTTATAAGTTGTCTTTCACCAGCGCCAGAATCCGCGCCCTGATCGCTGCAGACCGTGAAATCGGTATGATATTTGCAGGCATCGCTGTCTGCATCAGCAGCATCTTCCGGTACATATAAAAAAAGTGACGTCAACAGCGTCACTTTTTTTATTTCAGGAACAAAGAACAGGAAACGAATATTAGTGATTTTGCATCAGCAATTCATTGATCAGCACTGAATCGATTTTATCCGTCGCCAGGCTCTGATTCATCTCGGTGCGCAACATTTCACGGACACGTTCAAAACCTTCCTCGGAATGCAGATCTTCTGGATCTATTTTGGCGACCACTATCGGAAAAATATCGGATAAGGCTTTTTTATTCGTTGCCAGCCAGTCCCGGTTTTTATTCTGCACTTGTATTGTGACCTGCAGCCGGATCACTTGTCCGTCAACGTTGACGACGGTTTTGGGCAGCGCCAGATAACTGGGCGTGGTCTCATCTTTATCGATCACTTTGACGTAAAAAATACCGGCAAAAATAATCAAGAAGCTGAGCAAACCGACGATTGCTGCATACATTGCAAAATTATCTTTCCTGTACGCTTTAGCATGCGTTAAAGCAGGCCTGGAAGGTATCGCGGCACGCGGCTGTGTTTTCGGTGACGGGCGTTTCACATCATTTTCCCGCGTATCAGCAGCCGCTATCGGGGTGGCGTCAGACGGCAAATCAAATTTCAAATCCGCCAATTCAGCATCCACTACTTTCAATGCTTTACCGTCAACGTCTTCGAAGTCCAGTTGAGCACTTAATAAGCTGGCTTTGGATTGACTGGTCGCCATGATCATAAACCCGTAAATGAAATTTTGTGAGCCGCTATTGTAATGCAGGCACAATTTCCACGTGGAAACATTTGCTATTACACGCGACTCTCTTTTGCCTTCGCCGAACCAGATTCTACTTTCGTTACAAACTCAGCGTCTATACCAGACTGACTTTCGTTTAAGATGACGGGTTTTTCAATGCGTTCCTGCGTAGCAATGTCTCCCTCTCTTACCCTTGGCAGAAATATCTCTTTCGACAATATCAAAGGCGTATTGATCTTTTTGGTTGTGTTTGGTCATTTCGTCGAATTACACATTGCTCAGGATGCGTTTCTGCGTCCGATCTGGATCTTTATCTATGCATTTCACATGCCTATGTTTGCGTTCGTATCCGGGATCTTCTCGAAAGCGAATCTGGATGAACAGCAATCAGTACAACTGATACGGAATATTCTGGCACCATTGCTGGGTTTTGAGCTGATTTACGAGATCACGGAATACCTGATACGTGGTTCCTTCAGCGTTTACGCCGGGCTGATCGCCCCATACTGGATGCTCTGGTATCTGATGAGTCTGTTGTGCTGGCGATTACTATTGCCCGTCTTTGCACGCTTACAATTTCCCATCGTTCTGTCGCTGGCACTGGCGATGCTCACCAGTTACTCCGAACATCTGGGATATATGCTGAGCGGAGCCCGCACACTGTTCTTTTTTCCGTTTTTCATTTTAGGCTGGAAACTCGGGGCGGATTTTTTCACCTCCAGAGGACGCGACTGGCGTCTGATCGGCATTGCGGCGGTGATCATCGTTGCAGGCAGTATTGCGTGCTACCTGCTGCCAGCCGAATTTGATTATCGCTGGCTCTATGGCAGTTTTTCTTTGCACAGACTGGACATGGCCAATCTCAACGGCTCTGCGTATCAAGCACTGCAATATGGTGCATCGACGATCTTAGGATTAGCCGTCCTGTATTTGCTGAGTCTCAGAGACTGGGGACTGGCACGTGTGGGCCAACGATCCATGTATGTATTTTTATGGCATGGAATGGCGTTGATCGTCCTGCATCAGCTCGGCATACTGAATCGCATATTTCAGATGGGTGACGCGGCACGCTTGTTTATCTCACTTGCTTCCAGCGCTGCGATCGTCTATCTGGCCTCTCATCGCTACTGTGAGATACTTACCAGACAATATATCTTACGCCCACTGCGCTGGCTGCTTGTGCGTCAGTGCAGCGCTTCTGACATGACCGCAATAAGCACCACACAGCAGGTTAACAATATCGCTCAGACAAAAAATAAACAGTGATGAATCCGCATGTCCGCGCAATGACAGCGCGGACGAGCACTGACGTAAAAGCTCTTATCTGGTCTGGATGTGATCTGCACTGAACTGCTGCGGATTTTTCCCCTGAATCCCACTGTAAAACGCTTTGATTTCTTCCATATCCGCAGCGATGTCGCCTGTCGGCATGAACATGCGGCCAATTCCTCCGGCCTTTCTGCCAAAGTCCAGATATCCCAACGCAATCGGAACACCAGCCCCCAGCGCGATGTAATAAAAACCGGTTTTCCAGTGGGTGACTTTGCCACGGGTGCCTTCGGGAGGAACGATCACCGTCAGCCGTTCATTGGCTTGAAATGCATCAACCGTTCCCTGCACAAGATTGCCGGCCACGCTGCGGTTCACCGGAATACCGCCCAGCCAGCGCATGACAACACGAATCAGCGGCGGAAACAGGCTGGATTTCCCCATCCAGTAGACACGCAACCGTAAAGCAAAACACACCATCAAGGTCACAGGGAAATCCCAGTTACTGGTATGCGGTGCGGCAATCAGCACATATTTCTTTTCAACGGGAGTCTGTCCTTCGATGCGCCATCCGGTCAGACGCAATACCACAAGGGAAATCCAGCGCATCAATGTGTTAATCACAGGTGTTTCAAAAATAGTTAAGTGCATGCCGCAAGTCTTTGATATCAAATGATAAATTCTCCCGAACGTCGGGCGACCCGGCATTATATTGATATCTGTGGAAAGCAGAAACTATTTCTTCCTGCAGACTGATCAATCACAAATGTCGCACTGATGAATGGTCTATCCACTGCAAAACAGGCTGCCATTGCTCCAGATCCTTTTCGACCCTGGATGGTGCAACATCCCATAAGGTGGCTCCATGCGCTGCCAATTGTATGTAATTTTGAGTATCTCGCAGATAGCCAAGAACCGGCAACCCCAACTGCCCGGCGTAATGACGCAACTGATCGGCAGATCGGCTGCGGACATTCACCCGCATACCCAGAATACCAACCCGGCAAGCATGCTCGCGCTTCGCCAGTTTGTTTAAAAACTCTTCCGTCGCCAGAATGTCGAAAATAGAAGGCTGCACAGGCACAATGACGGTATCGGCAAGTTTCAGAATGACGTCGAGCTTACTGCCTTTCAAACCGGCGGGGGTATCAAGCACAACATGACTGGTGCCTTTGGGAGGTCTGGCGACGGCATTGTCATCCATTTCCCACGCAGTAATCGCGGGCAAATTCGCAGGACGCAAACCTAACCAGGTGCGGGAGGACTGCTGGACATCCGTATCACCCAGCATAACCCGCTTTCCCTGTGCAGCAAAATAGCCGGCCAGATTCGTAGCAAATGTACTCTTTCCCGCACCACCTTTAGGATTGGCAACAGCAATAACGCGCATACGGACACCTCGTTCAGAATGAGACAACAGACCATTACAGTTCAAATGCGGATGACAATATTTGCTCGCGTTAATCAGCTTGCTGGCAGGACTTTGCCCCGACCGGTAAGCGATGGGGATCAGCTGTTTGGAATCAGTAATGCCATTTGCTCAGGACTCAGGTAACACCACTCGCCTTCTGCCAGCCCCAGAGAGTTCAGCGTTAACTGACCGATCGCCGTGCGTTGCAACGCCGCGCAGTGATTACCTGCCGCCGCCAGCATACGCTTTACCTGATGGTACTTCCCTTGTTCGAGCACGATTTCAATTTTATATGTGTCCAACTGATGGCATATCTGTGCTGCCAGCGGGGCTGGCTCGTCATGCAGCTGAACGCCATTTAATAAAGTGTTCACCAGTTCATCAGTGACCGGCTCAGCAGTTGTGGCCAGATACACTTTCGGAATATGACGTTTCGGCGATGACTGTGCGTGAATAAACGGCCCGTCATCGGACATCAATAACATCCCGGTCGTATCGTGATCCAGACGGCCGACAGGCTGCACATCGCGCCAGCTGAATTGTTCCGGCAACAGCGTCAGCACACCAGGGTGATGGCTAGGCTTACGTGAACATTCAAAATTAGCGGGTTTATTGAGTGCAATATAAACGTGTTCGCGGTATTGCCAGTCTTCGTCAAAAATCCGGAACACCAGGCCATCAGTCTCCAGCGTTTGTTTATAGTGGTCAACAACTTCACCGTTAATGCTGATCTCGCCGTCTTCAATCAATTCACGACAGTATTTGCGTGTGCCAAAGCCCTGCGATTGCAGGATGCGGTCTAAAGATAATTTACTCATGGTGCGACTGTAGCAGAATTAAGACGGTCAAAGCTAGAGGCCAGGAAAAAGCGATGCGCGATCACTGGCCGTTAGCGACACGGGCGACGCGCGGCAGAGTAATTTTGAAACAGGTTCCCTTACCCAGCTGACTTTCGACCGTGATATTACCGCCCAATACTTCTTTGGTAAGGTTATAGACGATATTCAGACCAAGACCACTGCCGCCCTGCCCCAGACGCGTGGTAAAAAAAGGATCAAATATACGTCCGAGATTCGCAGGAGGAATCCCTTTACCATCGTCCGCGACAAGGATCTCGATATGATCAGCATCAATCAATTTCGCAGAAATCGACACACGGCCACGTTTGTCAGGCTCAAAGGCGTGGATAAATGCATTATTGATGAGATTCGTCATGACCTGACCTAATGCGCCGGGATAACTATCCATCATGAATTTGGGTGGAAGCTCAGCCACAACCGTATATTTGGTTTTACGTATCATCGGCCCCAGCGTTGTGATCAGCTCATCCATCATGCCATCCAGCGCAAAAATCCGCCGGTTGGCACTGGTGCGGTCAACCGCCACCTGTTTGAAACTCGTCACCAATTCAGATGCTTTGCTCAGATTACGTAACAGGAGATCACTGCCAAGTCTGGCATTTTTTAAGTAGTCATCCAGTACCGACTTGCGGATACCATGTTCGTACTGTTTCAGGAAATCATCGGTTTGCTGCTGCAGTGTGCTGGCGACTGTGACACAAGTACCGATAGGCGTGTTCAGTTCATGCGCGACTCCGGCAACCAGTGAACCCAGAGCGGCCATTTTTTCTGTTCTGAGCAATTCCTGCTGTGCACGTTGCAAATTTTCGAGAACAATCGTCAGCTCGGCATTTGCCTCTTCGAGCTCATGGGTACGTTCGAATACACGCTTTTCCAGCGTCTGATTCATATTCCGGATATTCAGCTCATTCTGACGCTTTTCAGTGATGTCCTCCTGCACCAGCACTAACAAAGGCTCGTTACCAATGCGGATGATACGACCGGATACCTGGCACAGCAGGTTTTGTTCGCCTGTGCCACAACGGCACCACGCTTCGTAGGAATGTATCTCTCCCTCACGCTCAAGAATACGCACGATGCGCTCAAAGTCTTCCGGATTACGCCAGAGCTGTGCTTGCATTTCAGGATTGTCGAGTGTTGTCCCGCATTCCCATTTGAACTGGCGCAGCCAGGCATCATTCACATCCACGATAGAATAATGCTCGCTTTTCCGTAACACCGTCATCGCGACCGGGGACGACTGGAAAATCGCGATGAATTTATTTTCGGTATCCCGTAATTCCTGCTCAACCCGGGAACGCTCCATTAATTCTTGCTGCAATACCTGATTCTGCGCATCCCGCTCGGCAATCAGGCTTCCCAGATTCAGACGCATCTGATCAAGCCCGTGCGCAAGATTACCGATCTCATCCTGACGCTTCCATTCCAGCGCCTTATTGAGCTCACCGGCAGATAACAGCAGAGTCGCTCTTTGCAACTCTTGTATTGGCCGCACTATCCTGCGATCAAAGACGACCCAGATCAGGATAAAAGAAAATATCACCTGCGCCAGCAACGCAAACAGCAGCTTCAGAATATCGTCAAAAACATCGCGGTATACGTAAACGGAGGTCAGCTCAAGCGATACTTTACCTATCACCTTCTGATCCAGTCTGATATCACGCTGCAGACTGACAATATTATTTTTGGAGTGTTGCTCTTTTTCGAGATGAACAAAGACAGTGCCAGCCTCGTCAGTAATGGTAACGCCGTTCACTTCACGGTTACGCATCACTGCCTGCACAAACTGCGCGGCAACTTCTTTATCGACGTTCCATAAGGGAACTTCCATTGCCTTCGATAACATGTCCGCATACTGAGACATGGGACTGTAAACCCGCAACTGCATTTCCCGCTCGTAACGGGTCTTGACCGCAAAATAACCGAATAACATGGCTGGCAGCAAAATGCCGACAGCCACGCCGATAATAGATATTTGTCGCAGCGACAGATTACGCAAAAGAGGTCTCAATCTGAACAATCTCTATTTAGCTTGTTGCTTGCGCCACAATTGAATATTCGATGACACCAGTTTGTTCATCAGATTTTGTTTGTCGAGCTTGTACAAGGCTTTTGCTATCCGCCCACGCAGTTCCGGCGTGTTGCATGGCGATTTATGAGAAATCGTCAGGTATAAATTTTCGTTGGTGATCGGCGGTAACAAGGGCTTGAGATTCTGGATATTCATTTTCGCTATATAAGCATGCCCCGGGTCTTCTTCGTAGATCAGATAATCTGCGCGCGATAATGTCAGCAGGGTAAGCGCCTGCTCCAGACTGGCCACAGTGGCAACCTTAAGCGACTCGCTAGCGTAGCGATCGAAGTCTTCACCAAAGCTGTTGTTGATCACGGTGATACCTCGCTTGCCGACCAGATCCCGCCATCTTTTATAAGTCAGCTGACTGTCTTTTCTGACCCAGATAACAGTACGGGTTTCACGAAACGGCGGATAAAAGTAATCCATGTAATCGAAGCGTGGCAAGGTTAAAAATGCACCTGCCAGCAAATCAACGCGTCCCAGTTTGGCTTCCTCCTGTACCCGTCCCCAGGGGCCGATGTATTTCACTTCGACCGGAATACCGAGCTCTTTCGACAGCAATTGCATGAGATCGGCATTCGCTCCGATCAGATGGGTTTCATCGTCGGGATCACGCCATAAAAAGGGAGGATATTCAGGGTTGCCAGTGGCGATGAGCTTCTTACATGCGTCTTCAGCGAGAGCACCGGAGCAGCCGAACGCGGAGCCAAGAATCATGAGTGTACCTGTAATGCGCAACAAGGCTGCGGTACTAAAGAGGCATCTCATGGTGCAAGAATCTCCACGTCTTTGATTGATCAAGTTTGCAGTCTATCGTCAGTACAGACGCGAAGCAAGAAATCAGTTTCAGTGTTGCAATATTCAATCTCTGCGGGGAAAAGCCATCACCGCGACTTACACAAGCAAAAACGCGGCTTCACCCCACAGATAAATTAACAATTAACGGCGGACTATGCTGTTGCCAGAAGCGCGAACCAGATCGCCAGTCTGATACCCGGGATCATTCTCGAACTGATAATTCTGCTTGCTACCGTTGTCATATTGCACTGTCACATTCCAGATTTTGCTGCTTTTTACTTTTTGTTCAATTTTGTGCCCTGCCATCGCACCACCTGCAGCGCCGGCAATAGTTGCCAGATCGCGACCAGTTCCACCACCAACCTGATTACCCAGCAAAGCACCGGCAACACCGCCCGCGATCACGCCCAGAGCACCTCCTTCGCCTTCTTTTTCACTCACATTAACGGCGGTAACACGGCCGCAATCGGCACATATCTGCTGATTTTTACTGCTGCCTTGTCCATTGCTGTAAGTGTTGTTATACGAACTGGCCTTTTTTGCGCTCTCCAGCGCGCTGTTATAAACCGCCTTCGCATCACGCAGACATTGCATGCGGGCTGTCGAACTGGTTTCTTCTGCACATAATTTCTTATCATCCGCATAGCGCGCTGCAGCCTGACGGGAAGCTTCCGCATATTGTTGTTTCGCGCCGGAAGAATTCTGCGCATAAGCACCGCTGACAAATGTCAGCAATATCGCAGTCGCAATGAAACTTTTTTTCATGATCATCTCCTAAAAGTAAAAGCATCTGTCTGCTTTTAACATCTGATGCAAAGGAAATCACTAGGCAGTGATTTCCTAATGTAACGGCGTTGCCGTGATTTTGCTGACACTTCTTACATTTACTCACATTTTTTCATGTACGGGCAAAAAGCATGAGCACAAAACAAACAAACCCACCCTGAGGCGGGTTTGAACAGATCCGAACGGGAAAGTACCCGTCACCACCCAGCAATCAGTTGAACCCCAGTCGTTTAATTGCCGACAAGGCCAGAACGACCTCAGTAGTGGCAGTTGAAAATGCGGTCCCATGACTCAGAGCATCTTCTGCCTGGTCATATCTTCCACTATTAATCAGTTCGCCGACCTGGCCGGCTACACGGTGAAAACGGGCATGATTTTCAACCAGTGTTGTAAATGACTGTCTGTCGCGCAGACGCTGACCATCCGAGTAAATCCATTTCCCAAGAGCACAGCAATCATCGCGGCACAATGTTTTCACATCAACGTGTGCAGCCGTTTCAATCGCATCACGTAATTTCACCTTCCACAAACGGTGAGCATCAATGATGCCGTCAATGTCTATACCTTCGACGATCACAGGCTGTTTGTTTCCCGGCAAACGGAATTCATCGACCTGTGCTGCGAGTCTGACTGCAACGCTGCGCTGAGAATTTGCGGCAGTCGCCGTCTGTTCAACCAGATTCGCATTGGCCTGGGTATTGCGGTCAAGTTCACTGACTGCCTCACCTATCTGTGCCACACCCATACTTTGTTCACGTGCGCCATTCGCTACATCGTCGAGCAACACTTTAATTCTGTCTGCATTCGCGACGATTTCATTCATGGCCTCACCGGCAGTCTGAACAACCGTCGTTCCCGCAGAAATTTCAGTCGTGGTATCTGAAATCAACACCTTAATTTCTTTCGCCGCTTGCGCACTGCGCCCCGCCAACGCGCGGACTTCCGATGCCACGACAGCAAAGCCGCGGCCCTGCTCACCTGCACGGGCTGCTTCCACCGCGGCGTTCAATGCGAGGATATTAGTCTGAAAGGCGATGCCATCGATCACACTGATGATGTCGCTGATCTTTCTCGACGACTCCTGTATTCCTTCCATGGTCTTGACCACGCTATGCATCACGTCTCCACCACGTGTCGCCGTCGCTGCATTCTCTATCGCAATCAAAGAAGCCTGGCGAACGGAATCTGCCGTCATCTGTACGGTTGAAGTTGTCTGTTCCAGTGCTGCAGAAGATTCTTCCAGTGCGGAAGCCGCTGATTCCGTACGCGCAGATAAATCCAGCGTACCCTGCGCAATCTCGATACTGGATGCAACCACACTGTCACTGGCAATCTGTACCTGCTGTACAGTGTCGCGCAGAGATTTCTGCATATTATTCAGCTCTTTAAGTATGGAAGCAATTTCATCTCTGCCCGCACTGCCGATTTCTGTCCGCAGGTCGCCCATGGCGATATTGATCAGTTGATTTTTTACTTTCGCGATACCGGCTCTCATCGAGTTATAAAAACCGATAAACAGATAAGCCGCAATACACAGACTGAGAACGGAAACAATCACCGTCGTTACCAGCGTGCTCTTTATTGCAGACTCACGCTCAGCCAGCATGGCATCCAGCACGGATAAATTTTTCCCCACCTGTTCAAACTGACTTTTCAACGTGCCGTTGACGGTGCTGACATACTCCGCCTGATCTGCAACAACAACTGTCGCGCCCGGTGCAAAGTTCTTTTTCGCGGTACTGACCAATTTATCGGTGATCTCTGCGGCAGAGTCTGACAACATAGAAAAATGACGCTGGGAAGCGAGCTTGACCGTCGCCAGATCCTGCGCAACCAGTTTCCTCTCGTTCTCGATCAATGCAAGATTGGCAGCAATTTTTACCGCCAGGTCCGGCGTTACTTCTCCGGCTTTGTATGCCGCGCGCCCCAGTCGTCCCAGATCGGACACATTCAGAAGTATGCCGGGTGTACGCAACAGCAAGGCACTCATCAGATGATACGAAGCCAGTTCAGGATCCAGCGCCAGGCTGGAGCCATTATTCACCTTGTTCTGTAACACAATCAGACTCTGAAACAGCGCCGTCACGCTCTGATAGGCTTCGTCAGGATTGTTATTGACGGATGAAGCGGCTTGCAACGCCGTTTTCGACAAATTCAACGTCGTCGTGGTATCGAGCTTGTCACCCGCTTCTCGATCGATGTTTTCAACTTTTCTGAAGGCCTCTTCAAAATTTGCACGCATCTCATCAATCCGCGCACCAGGCTCACCCAGTATCTGCAAACGTGTGTGGTAGCGCCAGTTAATTGCAGATTCCATCGCAGCATACAACGCAGTCGAGTAACGCACTCCGGCACGCTCTTTCTTTGCAAATGTCAGATCCTGATTCACAACTTTCAGATAAGACACGGAAAGACAAATCACCGGCAGCATAAAAGCGGCGCTGATGAGTAACATTTTCAGAGGGAATTTTAATTGCCCCATTAACACGGAGCCGGGATGCCATAAGCCTAGGTGTAACAGACGATGAATCAGTTTTTTCATGTATGAAGATAACCTAAAAAGAAATATGCAGGTTCTATATTAATTCATTTAGGCAATGAACAATTATCACAATAGTATTTATTTAACGATATTAAACAATCCTTCCACAAACTTTGATTTTTCTTAAACGAACAACGGACAGGGGCCGCCAGATTCGTTTGCATCGTCTTTTTTCCGACGCGAAAAAGGCTGGTAAAAATGGCTAACACACAATCCGGATTACGGCATCTGACAACAAAAAAGGCACCTCAACAGGTGCCTTTTTTTTCATGACGCTGCTTTTATAACTTCGCTTTAATCAGCTTGCCTAATTTTTCCACGCCTTCATTGATACGCTCAGGTGAAACCGTCACGAACGATAAACGCATGGTATTTTTGGCCGGCTCATTCGCATAGAAAGGCCCGCCCGGCACAAACGCCACGTTCTGCTTGATCGCCTCGTTCAACAACTCGTTGCTATCGATATGTGATGGCAAAGTGACCCAGATAAACATGCCCCCCTCTGGCTTCGTCCATTCAATGCCTGCCGGGAAAAATTTCGTTAATGCATCCAGCATCACCTGACACTGACGTGCGTAGAAGGTACGGATGGTCGGGATATGCTCACCGAGGAAACCATCCTTGATCACTTCATAGACCGCCATTTGTGTCAGTTGTGAGGTATGCAGATCAGCCGCCTGCTTTGCCTGTTCCAGCTTACGGATCAGCGTTGTCGGGCCCACTACGTAACCGAGACGAATACCTGGCGTCAGCACTTTGGAGAACGAGCCCATGTAGATCACACCATCCGGGTTCATGTTCAGCATCTTAGGTAAAGGTTCACCGGAGTAACACAAATCGCCGTAAGGATTATCTTCGATCAGAGGAATACCCATGCGGGCACAGGTTTCGACCAGTTCGATGCGACGTTCCACCGACATGGTACGACCGGTCGGATTCTGGAAGTTCGGCAAAGCATACATCAGGCGTGCGCCTTCACCTTTGGCTGCGACCGACGCAGGGATCAGCCCATGCGCGTCAGTATCAACAGAAACGAACTCTGGCTGATACACAGAAAATGCCTGCAACGCGCCGAGATAGCTTGGTGTTTCAACCAGGATTTTGCTGCCTTCATCAATCAGCACTTTACCGATCAGATCCAGTGCCTGCTGCGAGCCGGACACCATCAGTATCTGGTCAGGTGCAATCTTGCAGTCGGGCGTGGACAAGGTATTTGCGAGAAATTCACGCAATGGTGCATAACCATCGCTGGTACCGTATTGCAGCGCAGATTTGCCTTGTGTCGCCAGGACTTTATCAAAGGCCGCCCGCATGCGTTCAACCGGGAAAGTCTCCGGCGATGGCAGACCACCGGCGAAGGAAATGACTTCAGGACGCGATGTCACTTTCAAAATCTCGCGTATCACTGAGCTTTGCAGTTGCTCAGCGCGTTCGGAAAACTTCCAATTGATAGGGGTAGGATTTTTAAGTTTCATGCTGATCTCACTAGAAGTCATGCCTTGTCAGGCAAAAAATATTGTCATCGGCCAGGGGCTGCTGCAGTACTGATGACGGCAGCAGAAACACCTTGACACTTTTAAACCAGGGATACGCAGATGCAAAAAGCGGTTAAGCAATGCAGCGCAGAGGCGCGCGCTTAAGCCACTTCGACGATCAGTTCAATCTCAACGCAGGCACCCATAGGAATCTGGGCCACGCCGAATGCGGAGCGCGCATGTTTACCCTGATCACCGAATACTTCCACCAGCAATTCGGAAGCACCATTCGTGACCAGATGCTGTTCGGTAAAGTCAGGTGTGGAATTCACCAGGCTCATCAGTTTGACGATGCGTGTCACGCGGGTCAGGTCACCGCCGCAAGCAGCATTAAGTGTCGCAATCAGATCAATCGCCACGGCACGCGCTGCCTGTTTGCCTTCTTCTGTGGTGATATTTTTACCGAGCTGACCCGCCCAGACTTTGCCGTCTTTTTTGGCGATATGGCCGGAAATAAAAATCGTTTTCCCAGTCTGCACATACATCACATACGCGGCGGCTGGGGTTGCAACAGCGGGCAATTCTATATTCAGTGCTTTGAGTTTTTCGTAAATGGACGATTTCGACATAGTAATTCCTGAAAAAGTAAGTCAGTCGTCAGTAACTGGCTTACATAAAATAATATAAACGGTTTTTCGATAGCGATCTGCTCACTGCCACGCTCACTGCTACGGTAACCAAGCCTGCTATTGTAACGCCGCTTCAAACGCAGAGGGGAAGATGCTTGCGGCTGACAGGCAATCTCAATGCCAGCCGTTGAGCTGCCTGTGTTGCGATTACAAGCTGAACATCCAGACTGCCGTCAGCGCCAGCGAAATTCCCATCAACAGATTAAAGCGACGCAGACGCTGGCCTTGCGACAACCAGTGACGCAAACGATCACCCATCCATGCCCACGTCAGCAAACTCAGAGCACTGGACAAGGCGAAACCGATGCTCATCCAGCTCATTCTCGACAAAAAATCGTGCTGACCAATCGCATACGTCGAAGTTGCGGCCACCAGCATCATCCAGGCTTTCGGATTCACGATCTGAAACAAGGCTGCTTCCTGCACACTCAGCGGTTGCATGCTTTTGCTGTCAGACAGGCTCGCGGAAAAACACAAACGCCAGGCCAGCCACAACAAATAACCATTCCCCGCCACTTTCATCAATACCACCAGCACAGGCACGCCCTGCAACACGGCTGCACCACCCATGCCGACTGCCCACATCATCAGCACAAAACCGAGAGGCACACCCATCACTTGCGGCAACGCCGCGCGCAAGCCGTGATTGACACCCGTGGTCGCCGCAATCGCGACATTCGGGCCGGGCGTAAATGAGCCTATCCAGGCGAAAACCGAAAAGGCAATAAATTCAGTCAAAGGCATCACAGCCCTCCTTAAGCAAGACAGCGTTTATTATCAACAATCACTTAAATATACTGGAGGGGAGTATCTGTAGAGCCCCTTATTTTCTGGAGGGATTAAGCTGCTTTTGGCAGATACTCCCCCTTTTTTCTGATTCTGCGTGATCGCAGAAGAGAAGCGGAACGCGCTAGCCCGCAACCGTCGCTGATTCTTCCGAAGGATTCAGCGCCGTCATCGGCAACGCAGTGGTGCGATCCACATCAGCAGTCAGTATGCTCAGTGCGGACACGTCCTTTCCATCTGCTTCAATCACCGCATGACGCAATGGCGGCAATGGCAACAGATCACCGGCACGCAACCAGTAATCAGTCTCGTCGCCTTCCACCGTCACCCACACCAGACCACAATGGATATGCAGAGTCAGCATGTGTTCCGGGACAACAGAAATCAGCGTTCCCGGCGCTAATTGTTGTATTGCTGGAAAATCGGTAGATGGCATGATGTCTCCTTGTGAGCCAATAACGACGGGAAAGATTTCTGCCCGCTTTTTAATCAGTGTTTGTGTTATCCTAAACGCAAAAACCAATACAGTACCAGTACAATAAAAAAGATAATTAACGTACTGTTCCGGTCATTTATCCAATACACAGTTTTTGATTGCCCGCAGGAGACACTTCATGCCAACGCCGATGTTTTATATTTCCCGTGATGCGGACAGTTCGCTGGTCGAACAAATCGTCACCGCCGTCGCCAACCGCATCGATGACAAACTATTGCGGACCGGCGCGCGCATGCCGTCGATACGCCAGTTCGCCGATGAGCAGAATGTCTCGCGTTTTACGGTGGTCGAAGCCTATGATCGTTTGGTCGCAAAGGGCTATCTGGAATCACGTCGCGGTGCCGGATTTTTTGTGCGCGAACGCGCCTCAATGCTGACGAATACCCCGGCCAATCCGCAAACGGCAGCGGCATCAGAACAACTCGATGTGGTGTGGCTGGTACGCAATATGTTCCGCCAGTTACCGCCGCAAAAAATGCCCGGTTCCGGCGTTCTGCCGCACGACTGGCTCGATGGTGAGCTGGTCGCGAATGGTTTGCGCGCGATCAGCCGGCTGAATCAGAATTTGCTGCTGCATTACGGAATTCCACAAGGCTTCCTGCCGCTGCGCCAGCAGTTGCAACTGAAACTCGCCGAGCTGGAAATTGCCGCTGCACCGGAGCAGATCGTCATGACGACTGGCGTGACGCAGGCGCTGGATCTGGTGGCACGCGAATTCACCCGTCCCGGCGACACCATCTTTGTCGATGATCCGGCCTGGTTTCTGATGTTCGGTTCGTTCGCGATACTCGGCGCCAAAGTGATTGGCATACCACGCTTGCAAGACGGGCCGGACGTGGCGAAACTCGCGGAACTGGCCGCCATCCACAAGCCCAAGCTCTACATCATCAATTCGGTAATGCATAACCCGACCTCGACCTCACTGTCGGCGGCAAAAGCATTTCAGGTATTGAAGACGGCTGAACAACATGATTTCATGATCGTCGAAGATGATATTTACTGCGACATGCATCCCGGTGCGGCGGTGCAGTCTGCGACCAGAATTGCCGCGCTCGATCAGCTTAACCGCGTGATTTATCTGAGCGGTTTTTCCAAAACGCTGGCAGCAAATTTACGCGTCGGCTTTATCGCCACCTCGCCGGAACTTGCGCTGCGGCTGTCCGATCGCAAAATGTTATCGACCCTGACAACCACAGAAATCGGCGAACGCGTGGTGTATAAAATTTTGTCAGAAGGCCATTACCGCAAACACGTTGACCGCATCCGCGTCAAACTCGACGGCGTGCGCGACGACATCACCAAACGACTCGACAACATCGGTATCAAAGTCGATTACCGTACACCGGCTGGCATGTTTCTGTGGGCAGAAACCGGCGTTGATACCAACAAACTGACAGAAAAAGCTTTTGAACAAGGCTATCTGCTGACGCCGGGCAGCCTGTTTTCACCGCACCAGATGCCATCGACCAAAATGCGTTTCAATATCGCCGCCATGAGCGACCCCGGCATCTGGGATTTTTTGAAAAAAGAATTAAAGTAAAAACGCATGGCATCGCCCTGCTCTTTGCGGCAGGGCTATGCCTGCCGGCGTTATCAGCATCAGCGCAGGCGCATAACACGATAGTGCTTGCGCGATTAGGCTGTCAGAGCATATCTATGCTACATTCTCACCCTGCTTTTTAACCATTCCGCACCGAAATTATGCCTTTTACGCAACGCCTTGCTGAAAAACTGACAGAGATTTGTTCTGCCTTCAGCACGTCTGCGACTGGCTGTTGCTGCTGTTGTTGAATCTGCCCGATTTTCCGCCGGTGTTGGCAATACAAACATTGAGCGACCAGATTTCATGACACCGTTTTATTCTTCTCTCTATTCATTTGCACACAACGATGGACATACTTCTTTACGATAACTGGGAACGCCGCCTGCGCCCTTTCACCCCTTTGCGCAATGACTGGGTGGGGCTGTATTGCTGCGGCCCGACCGTGTATGACTACGCTCACATCGGCAACCTGCGCACCTATCTGTTTGAAGACATTCTGCGCCGCACGCTGGAATGGAACGGCTACAACGTGCGCCACGTCATCAACATCACTGACGTCGGCCATCTGGTGTCGGATGGTGACGATGGTGAAGACAAAATGGAAAAAGGCAGCCGCAAAGCCGGTGAATCGGCATGGCAGATCGCTGACCGTTTTACCATCGCGTTCAAAAATGACTTGAAAAGCCTGAACGTGCTGGAACCAGCCATCTGGTGCAAAGCGACCGATCATATCGCCGAGCAGATTGATTTCATCTCCTGCATAGAAAAAAACGGCTATACCTACCGCACCAGCGACGGTATTTATTTCGACACCAGCAAGCAGGATGATTACGGCTATCTGGCGCGCATCAAACGCGATGCGATCAAGGCCGGCAGCCGCGTGGAGCTGGGTGAAAAACGTCATGCGACCGATTTCGCTTTGTGGAAATTCAGCCCTGAAGGCGAACAGCGCCAGATGGAATGGGATAGTCCGTGGGGACGCGGTTTTCCTGGCTGGCACATCGAATGCTCTGCAATGTCGGCCAAATATCTGACACCGTGGTTCGATATTCATTGCGGTGGCGAAGACCACATCGCGATTCATCACAGCAATGAGATCGCGCAGAATCAGGCTTGCCACGGCACGCGTCTGGCGAACTTCTGGATGCATGGTTATTTCCTGCAAATCGATTCCGGCAAGATGTCGAAATCGAGCGGCGATTTCCTGCGTCTGCAAACCCTGCTCGATCAGCATATTGACCCGCTCGCGTATCGCTATCTGTGTCTGACTGCACATTACCGCAGCCAGATGCAATTCAGCTTCGAAGCTTTGCAGTCTGCGCAAACCGCCCTGCAACGCCTGCGTGACACGTTTTATGCATGGCCCGCAGGCGGCAGCGTGCATGCCGGATTCAAAGAAAAATTCACCGCGTTTGTGAATGAAGATCTGAACGTGCCACGCGCACTGGCACTGGTCTGGGAAATGCTGAAATCAGATCTCAGCGATGCCGATAAAAAAGCGACGGTGGCTGAATTTGATCGCGTCTTTGGACTCGGGCTCGCCAGCTGGGAACCGCGTGCATTGGAAATTCCTGCCGAAGTACAAAACCTCGCCGAGCAACGCCTGGCCGCCCGCGCAGCGAAAAACTGGGCCGAAGCCGACCGTCTGCGCGCTGAATTACATGCGCTCGGTTTTGAAGTCGAAGACAAAGCGGGCAGTATGAATATCAAGCGCCTTTAAGCATCTGCCGGACACGCGTTTTGCATCCATTGATGTAAAAAAAGCCGCAGTTCATCTGCGGCTTTTTTATTGTGCCGACGCTGATTCAACAGCGGTGGTCTTTGCAGGCATCAGCTACTACACGCCGGTTATAAACCACGCGCCATTCCACCCAGTCTCGTAGTGCCATTGATCAAAAACGAGGGGACGCAAGCAATATGCTCCGACGGTTTCGCCGGGCAATCCGTACGTTCCAACAGAGATGTTGCGCCCCGTTTTGTCATCGCCTGAAATGCGGAATCCGTATTGGCATAAGGCACAGTCGTATCGTCCCGCCCGTGAAAAAACTGAATCGGTGATTGAGGCGTCCAGTCATTCACATTACTTTGTATTCGAATGCTGGCATCGTCATCGTTGAGGAAATTATCCAGAAATGTCGGATCAAAGCTGATGTCACTCTGACTACCCAGAACCGAGGAGAGCAGCAGCTTACGCACATTCGCTCTGTCATTAGCGCCGAGCAGTTTCAGAAACCCCGGACTGATCAGCGCGCCAAGAAGCGGATTTTCTTTACGCACACTATCGAGCATCGTATTCAGCGTCAGTACCACGTCGTAGGGACCAGCGCCGATATAGGTACTGACTGGCAAACTGGCATTTGCTGCCCTGTTTTGCGTCATGAAACGCAATGTTGCCATGGAGGCGTAAGCCCCTTCTGAATAGCCCGTTAAAAACACCTGACCGTTGTCAGCGATTGATTTCATCTGACGCCAGCGCGAAGTCGCCGTCATGAAATCGACGACGGAAACAGCCGTTGGCGTTGCCAGCAAATACGGATGCGGCAATCCTTTGGTGGTGCCATATCCGACATAATCGGCAGCACTGACCAGGTAACCCAGCGAAGCGAACAATACCGCAGGCTCGTCCGCCGTAGCATGGTTACTTGGTGCTTCCGCGTCCGTTTTAATGGTTGCGTGCTGATAGCTTAATACCGGACTGGTCAGGCCGCCGGTCTTGCGCGGAATAGCCGCAAGACCAGACGCAGTCACGCTGCGCCCTGCCGCGTCGGAAGTGGTATAGGTAATTTTGTAGGTATCGACGGCATACAACGGTCTGATTGCGGCAGCGACATCTTTATTCAGCGCTGCAGCAACATCTGCTGCATTAATCGTCTGTATAAACGTCGCAGCCTCAAAATGCCCCGCGCCAACCGGGTTCGGCACTTCTGGGGTGATGACAGGTGTCACGGTCGGGCTTGAAGAACCGCCACCGCAACCAGCAAGAACAGCGGACGTCGCCATTACGACCGTCAGTAAAGGGCGATGTAAAAACAGCGGTAAAAATTGCGACATCATATTCACTCCAATCAGGATGCATACACAGACATTGATCCGATTGACGAACCAGATCAGGAACAGCGTCCAGCGAACTGCCGGTGACCGTGACGGTGACAACAACTGTCAAAACAATTATAACAATTGATACATTACTACAATTACAACTGGGAAGATCTGTTGATGCTTTCGCTTTTAATATGCGCCGTAACATCAATGACCTGAGTTTTTTTATTAATGAATTTGTCGCGGTAATTTACATATAGCGCCATGCATCACAATACTTTTTCCAGCAACAACCTGACGCCGGTTTGCCGGGGTGTTGCAACAGATCTCGTCTGACTGCCCTGATTCATATAAGTGTCATCCGCTACCGCAGTCTGGTGCAGCGCATTAGTGAGCGATACGCGCAGTTGCGTGCCGGATGCCAGTTTCCACAGGCTGTAAAGATCGAGCATGCGTGTGACGCTGGTATAGCTGCTGAGTAAGGCAGAATTCTGCACCCGGCCGCCGCCCTGAAAATTGAAATTCAGGCCCATGCTGTGTGTATCGGTGCGACGATAATCCATGCCCAGATTCGCGGTCAGCGGCACCTGACTGCTCAGGCGATTATCCGGTCCCGGCACGCTGTCAAGACGCGACCAGTTACGTGCCGCATTCAGACGAATATCGATAGCGGGTGCCTGAGCGAACCACAGCGCCAGCGGAAATTTTGCATCCATTTCTACGCCAGCCACTTGCGCTTTACCCTGATTATCCGGCGACGTCACCCACTCGCCGTTCTGGCGGAATAGCTGAAACGTGGTGACATTCTGTATGCGACGGGCAAAGCCGGAGATACTCAGCATGCTGCTTTTGTCGAAGTAATGTTCGTAAGCGACATCCATGCCCCACGCCAGTTCCGGCAGCAAATTGGGATTGCCCTGGAAGTCGGAATTGGTCGGGCCATTGGCATTATTCACAGTGTAACGGCGCGGCACCAGATTGCGCGTCACCGGGGCTTTATAGGTGCGCGACAAGGCGAACCGCAGCTGATCTTTTTCTGTGCCCGGTAATTTCCACAAGGTCTGTATGACCGGGCTCCAGACGCTGGAACTGGTGTTGGTATCCACCATCGTGCGGCCTTGTATAGCGGTGCGCAAGCCTTCCCAGCGCAGCCCCAGATATGCTTGCCACTGGCGCGAAATATCCCATTCATCCTGCGCGAATAAGGCCAGACGGCGCACATCGGCGCGGTAGTTTTCATCCAGAAAACCGATGCTGCCGGGCGCACTTCCCGGCGCGTTGTGATCGTATTGCAGGCGCTGTTCGCTGCGGCGTATCAGCCCGCCATCCCAGCCGAAGGCGAGGCTGTGTTCGTCATTAAAACGCCACAGATATTTTCCGCTGGCGGTCAGACTCTGATCAATCGCATCTGACACCACATTACGGATGAACGGTGAATTCACGGTCGTTGAATAGCCATCGAAATAATAATCACTGACACGCTTGTTGTAGTTCAGGCTCAGCTTACTATCGAGCCGTGCATCCGGACTGAAACGATGATTCCAGCTCAGATCGCTGCGGATGCCGGTAATGTCGGCGCTGGAGCGGTAATCGTTGCGTGGATACGTTGACGAAGAACCGGACAAAGTCGTTTCGGCATTGCGCCCAGACATCGTGCTCTGACTGAATTCCAGCAGGCTTTGTGAGGTTAGTTGATCGCCATCTGCCATCGTCCAGTTCAGACGTGGCGCCAGACTGATTTTATTGGTCTTGAATTCTATGTGCTCATGAAACTGGCGCAAGTCCGTGAGATTCCCGGCGGCATCGCGTATCGTTTCCGTGGTCACAGGTTCTGAGCGGTTACGGCTCTGATTCAGGTTTGCATTCAGCGAATACGACAAGCCTGCGTTCTTATCTGCGAATTCGAGCGTGGCGCCCGGCGCTGTCGCACCATCGACATAGCTGGCAGTCAGTTTGAGCTGTCTGGTTGCGCGGGAAATACCTTTGCGCAGCACGATATTGATGCTGCCGGCAATCGCCTGCGCGCTGAATTCTGCCGTCGTCGTACGCATAATTTCTATGCGCTCGATCAGATCCGGCGACAAACTGTCGATAGAAAATCCACCCGGTACCGGCTCGCCATTCACCATGATTTGCGTATACCCCGCCCCCAGACCGCGCATACGGATGTCGCTGCCGACCACGGACACGCCGGGCAAACGTTTCATCACATCAGCGATGGCGGTATCACCGAATTGCAGCAGTTCGTCACGCCCGACAACAATTTTTGCCGCCGTGTCATTACGCCGCTGGCTGGCAGCACCGGGGCCGGACACTTCAACACTTTGTACTTTGTCAGCAGGTTTTTCAGTTTTTTGTTGATCCCGTTTTTCTTCGTCCGCTGCGCTCGCAAGATCCGGCAACATCACTGACAAGGTCAGCAGCAAAGGCAGAAGCCGGGGCGAAAAGTGGTCGGCGAGAGATTCCGGATAAAAGCGAAAAGGCATAAATGAAAAATTCAACATGGACGTTTGCAACACCGGATTGGTATTGGCTCAGTGCCGCATTTTACGTTGCCTTCAGGGAAAGAAAAATGTAATTCAGAAAAATTTCGCTGACACGTCTGCCGGGTTACATCGTCACTTATCAACGCTGGCAAAAAGAAGCATCAGGACAGCTAAAAACAACCCTGAGAAAGAACTGGAAAAAGCACACGGCAAGCCTGTATCCGCCCAAAAAAGCGTTTTCGGGGGAGTATCCTTCGATTTACGCTTCATCTCCTTATAAACAAAGGCGATCAAAATATACTCCCGGGAGTATATTTCATGCTCTGTAACGGCTGCGAAGAGATGCTGATGCAGGTTTTACTGTCACTTGTTACGCGGAATACCGGCTTTCGGATCATTCAGAAAATCGCTCATGATGCGGGCGATCGTACCGTCGTTGCGCATCGTCGCCAATGCCGCGGTCAACATTCTGGAATTGCGGCTCAGGGCGAAATCGGGCCGGACGCGCAGTACATGAGTGCCGTGCGTAATCACCAGCCGTGAAGTAATCAAATGCTTGCCGCCAATTTTTTCGGCCGCCGCCAGAATTCCCGGCAAACTGCCGACGACGCCTGAAATACGTCCGACGTCCAGCATGCGCAAACCATTTTCCAGCGTGCTGATATCGACTTTCTTGACCCGTTCATCCTGACCAAACGTGCCGTAGGTCATACGGCGTAACATGCCTATTCCCTTGTCCTGCGATTGCGCAATCACGTCGTCAAAACTCGTCATCGCAGTGCCGCTTTTAGCAACCACCACGACCGGAAACTGCGTTACCTCTGCCAGGATCAGGCCGTCATCATCCGTGAAATTTTCCCGGTGAGAAATGCTGTACGCCTCAGTATCAGCAGGAAACAACACAACATGTCGCGGACTGGGCACCACGACAACATCCAGCTGGATACCGGTGCGCTTGCGCAGTTCATTCGCAATACGAATATTGATACCGTCATAACGGCTCGTGCCTTCGACCATGAATGCAAACGGTGCAACCTCGGTCAGATACAGACGAACAGCGCTCGCAGACGATGCCATCAATGAAAATAAGGCAAAAATCATGGCCCGGAAAAGCAATTGGCGCATTTTTTATTCCTTACAGGAAGAACTCAAAAACGAGCGACATGCCTGTGAGTGTAGCGAAGATTTATAAAAATGCAATTTTTTGATTGTTTGCACTGCACACAGAGGCAGATCTTGAAATCGCCGGAATCAGCCTCATTTCGAGGGAAGCGAATTATCCGCCCACGTCTGCACGGGAATCAGCGTGACCAGATCATCACAATATTGAAATCTTTGAGGAAAAATATGTCAGAAAAACAAACTCTTGGCTTTCAGGCCGAAGTCAAACAGTTATTGCAATTGATGATTCACTCCTTGTATTCCAACAAGGAAATTTTCTTGCGCGAACTGATTTCGAATGCGTCTGATGCATCCGATAAATTGCGTTTCGAAGCCATTAACAACGCCGCCTTATATGAAGATGATGCTGAACTGAGTATCAAAGTCAGTTTCGACAAAGCCGCCCGCACAATCACGATTTCCGATAACGGTATCGGTATGAGCAAAGAAGATGCGATTGCGCATCTGGGCACGATTGCCAAATCCGGCACCAAAGAATTTTTCGGCAAACTCTCCGGCGATCAGCAAAAAGATGCTGCCATGATCGGCCAGTTCGGCGTTGGCTTTTATTCCGGCTTCATCATCGCCGACCGCATCACCGTTGAATCGCGCCGTGCAGGCTTGCCAGCCAGCGAAGGCGTGCGCTGGGAATCTGCCGGTGAAGGTGATTTCAGTGTCGAACACATCGCCAAAGCCAACCGTGGTACCGACATCATTCTGCACTTACGCGAAGGCGAAGATGAGTTCCTGTCGGCATGGAAACTGAAATCCGTTATCCGCACTTACTCAGACCATATTTCTCTGCCGATCAAAATGCAGAAAGAAGAATGGGATGAAGAGAAAAAAGAACAGGTATTGCGCGACGAACTGGAAACCGTGAATCAAGCCAGCGCATTGTGGGCGCGCAGCAAATCTGATATCACGCCAGAACAATACGACGAATTCTACAAACATATTTCGCATGATTTCGGTTCACCGCTGACGCATACACATAACCGCGTCGAAGGTCGTAGCGACTACACGCAATTGCTGTATATTCCGGCGCGTGCGCCGTTCGATCTGTGGGATCGCAACAAGCGCGGCGGCATCAAGCTGTATGTGAAACGCGTCTTCATCATGGACGATGCCGAGCAACTGATGCCAGTCTATCTGCGCTTCGTCAAAGGGGTGATCGACTCCAACGATTTGCCACTCAATGTATCGCGTGAAATTCTGCAGGAAAGTCGCGATATCAAAGCGATCCGTGATGGCTCGACCAAGCGCGTGCTCGGTATGCTGGAAGACCTCGCCAATGCTGACGGCGATGATGCACAAGAGAAGAAAGACAAGTACGCCACATTCTGGAAAGAGTTTGGTCAGGTACTGAAAGAAGGTATCGGTGAAGATGCGACCAACAAAGACCGCATCGCCAAACTGCTGCGCTTCGCGTCCACACACAACGATAACGATGCGCAAAACGTTTCACTGGCTGATTACCTGTCGCGTGCCAAAGAAGGTCAGGACAAGATTTACTATGTGACCGCAGAAAGCTATGCGACTGCGAAAAACAGTCCGCATCTGGAAATTTTCCGCAAAAAAGGTGTGGAAGTTTTATTGCTGACGGATCGCGTCGATGAATGGATGCTGTCGTTCCTGACTGAGTTTGAAGGCAAAGAACTGGCGTCCGTTGCCAAAGGCGGCCTCGATCTCGGCAAGCTCGAAGACGAAGCCGAGAAAAAACAACACGAAGAAACCGAAACCGAGTTCAAAGATCTGGTCGAAAAAATGAAAGCGGCACTGGCCGATAAAGCCAAGGATGTGCGCGTCACTTTCCGTCTGACCGACTCTCCAGCTTGTCTGGTGGCCGATGAGCATGACCTCTCCGGTAATCTGGCCCGTATGCTGAAAGCGGCTGGTCAGGCTGCACCGGAATCCAAACCGATTCTGGAAGTCAACCCGGATCACCCGCTGGTACAAAAGCTGAAATACGAAGAAGCCAAATTCAGCGACTGGTCACACATCCTGTTCGACCAGGCCTTGCTGGCCGAAGGCGGTACATTAAGTGACCCAAGCAGCTTTGTGAAACGTCTCAATGAAATGCTGCTGAGTAAGTAAAAAATACGGCAACGTTAAACCGTCGCTTCAAAAAAAATCCCGTTCATTCCAATGAACGGGATTTTTACTATCAACAGTGTTTGTTGTTTGACCAGCTATTGAGCTGACAATGCGCGGACAATGTCCGTACCGTCACTCAAATCAGAAATGTCACTTCGTCGGAAACTTCTTGTCCCGCTGCTGTTTTCGGAACCAGTCCTGCAACATTTTTTCTTCATATTCAAAGCTCGTATGGCCAGAAGGAATATGCATCCCCATCATGAAATTCATGTCTTTGATATCTTCCGTGCCTTCGGCTATCGTAACTCCCTTACCATCGGTCATGCGATAAGTGAGCGACATGCGCGGCCAGTAAATTTCTCTGATAACGCGAATGTCGTTCGCCGTGCCACGCATCATAGGATGAACATCGCCTGCCAGATCAATATCAGTAACAGTAATCTCCCACTTCACATCGTCCGGTAACTTTTTTGCCAGATCGGTAAACACCTGACCCAGCTCTTTCGTCACGCGCTCCTGAAATGCCTCGCGGGTTTCGCTGGATGGGCGTATATCCGTATATTTTTCCGGTGTTTGCCAGGTGATACTGACTTCTCCCGCATACACAGGGGATGTCAGTGCGCCCGCTGTAAGCAGAGCCAGATAAAATTTTTTCATTTTTTTCTCCTGATTCAAATCAAGCAGCAGGTCATCATCTTTACTTCATTCTGTGTTCGCTGATGGCGCGCGTCGTTATGTACAAAACACATGCGTTTCCCGACCCACTACGATAGCGGAAGTGAAAGGATGAAGGTGTTCTTTGTGCGCCGCTAAGGCAAAACAGCCAGCGAATCTGGCCGTTTTGCTCGCTGTATTAACGACGGGTCAACTAAACAACCGTATTAATGTGTCACACGCGTCGTGCGTCCGTTCGACAACAAGCGCACTCTTTCGCCGACGCGGAACAATTCATCGGCGTCTTGCGTAATCGCTCTAAGCTCACCACTGTCAAGTTTGACTGTAATTTCGAGGCCGCGTTTCTGACTGTTGCTTTGCTCGATTTTCTGGCCGATCAGGCCACCAGCCACCGCACCGACTATGCCAGCTGCTATTGAACCGTTACCGCCGCCGATATTGGAGCCGGCAGCAATACCACCCAGCGCCGCACCCGCAGCAGTACCAACACCGGTCTGCCCTTTATCGATGGTCACGTCGCGTACCGATTCCACATAGCCCATGCGTACACTTTGCTCATTCTGCGTCTGACTGGCACGATAAACACTGCCAGAGTTATTTGGTTGGGCGCAAGCACTCAGCAGCGCCACAGCAGTCAGTATCAATACTTTTTTCATTGCGATCTCCATATTCATCAAAACATCATTACAACCTATGATCACACTCTGCATACCTGAGACAGCACGGCGAACAGAAAGTTTCTCTCGCGGCATTGGCTCCATGGCACTGAGTGACATACACAATAGTATAGCCATGCGTCATAATGTTTGCTGATCAGTTTTCAAACAGAGCGAAGATAAATCAAAATAAGCAGAAAAAGCGCGAATTTCACCGCTTCTTATTGTAAGAATGAAAAAAAATCAGCAAATGAGTCAACTAATTTTATCGGGATTCCCCCCTGTCATCGATGAGACCACGCATACCCTGATTCTAGGGAGTTTTCCGGGACAAGCCTCACTGGATGCGCAGCAATATTATGCGTTTCGCCACAATCAGTTCTGGCGACTGTTGTCAGTTGTGTTGCAACAGGATCTGGTCGTTTGTGAGTACCCGCAAAAACTGGAAATGCTGTTGGCGCATGGGATAGGACTGTGGGACATCTTCCGTCATTGCGTGCGTCAGGGCAGCCTGGATGCCGCGATACGCGACGGCCAGTTAAATGACTTTGCCACATTGCGGCACGACTATCCGCAGCTCAGGCGGGTTTGCTTTAATGGTAAAACAGCAGCAAAAATACAAAACTGGTTTCAGACGCAAGGCTATCAAACGCTGGTGCTGCCCTCTTCTTCGCCGGCCAATGCGATGCGCTCTTTCGCAGAAAAAGTACGCGATTGGCAGCAGATCATCAACTGAATCACCACCGCCACATTTTATTTGTCGCTACTGTCACATAGCGCGACAAACTTTTACATGAATTCTGTTTTAGATACAAAAGCAAAAGGTAAAATAGCGCTATGCTAATCAAACGTAAATCCATAGAAGCCGAAGCCAATCATCGGTCCGGCCCCAAGGCTGCGGCCGTAAAAAAATCTCCACGTAAACCTAAATTTGCACCTGTGACTTTGTCAGAGCTCGACGGTGTGCGCTTTTTGCATTTCGGTACTGAATGGGTACAAGGCGCGATGCGCTTGCGCAAACCGGATGCCATCGAACTCGAATACGCGCAACAGATGATGATCTGGATGCTGTTTAATCCAGAACCGCAACATATCGTTCAGCTGGGTCTGGGAACCGGTGCGCTGACAAAATTCTGCTATCGTCAGTTCGAGACCGCGCGTGTTACCGCCGTTGAGCTGAATCCTTCTGTCATCGCCATTTGCGAGAGCATGTTCAAATTGCCTGCGAATGACGACAGACTGAATGTCATCGAAATGGATGCACTCGATTTTGTGAATGATGAGAATAATTTCAATACCATCGATGCGCTGCAGGTAGATCTGTACGATGCGACCGCCAAAGGCCCGGTGCTGGATACTGCTGAGTTTTACCAGTCGTGCGCAGCCTGCCTCAAAGACAACGGCATCCTGACCGTGAATTTATTCGGTGACCACCCGAGTTATGCACGCAATCTGAAAGCCCTGCGCTTTGCCTTTGCCGAAGTCTTATGTCTGCCAGAAGTGCATGATGGTAACGTCGTTGCGGTTGCCTTCAAACACAAACAACAGTTTGACTTTGCTGCATTATATGAACGCGCAAACGAGATCAAAGCGGCGACCAAATTGCCGACAAAATCCTGGGTCAACGGCTTAAAAGCAGCCAGTGATCCGACATAGTTTTGCGCCAGACACTTGCTCACAACCAATCAAATCAGCCAAAGAAAATGAATCCAAAAGCCCCACGCCGCTTAGATCTGCAACAAATTTTCACCTGGCTGATGGCTGATGGCCTGATCCTCAAAGAGGACGCCAAAGCAAAATACAATGAGGCGCAAGGTATTTTGAAAAACGGGCCGTCAACCATGCATCCGCTGACAGCCACCGCGCAATGCAAACTGCTTTCGGCAAAAGCACCGCATACGCAGCTGACACTGGACTGGCTGACCGAATGGGCGGCGGCAAAAGTGCACCTGCCGTTTTACCGTATCGATCCTTTAAAAATTGATTTCACCACCGTCTCTGACGTGATGTCATCAACGTATGCGACGCGCTTTAATATTCTGCCTGTCGAATCAAATGCGAATACGGTGGTAGTGGCGACGACTGACCCGTACAACACGGAATGGCAGGATGAAATCGCGCGGATTTCGCGTAAGGAAATACGTCTGGTACTCTCCAATCCGCTGGAAATTTCACAATACATTGTGCAGTTTTTTTCACTGGCGAAATCGATTAAAGATGCGCGCAAATCCAGCAGTAATGACCTCGGCCTGCGACAAAATTTCGAGCAGCTGGTTGAACTTGGTAAGTCGAATAAACAAGTCGATGCGAATGATCAGCACATTATCAATATCGTTGACTGGTTGTGGCAATTTGCATTTGATCAGCGCGCCTCGGATATTCATCTCGAACCCAAGCGTGATATGGCGGTGATCCGCTTCCGTATTGATGGTGTGCTGCATCAGGTGTATCAGGTGCCGGCAACCGTCATGATCGCGATGATTGCGCGGATCAAATTGCTTGGTCGTATCGACGTGATTGAAAAACGACGTCCGCAGGATGGTCGTATCAAAACCCGCACAGCAGATGGTCAGGAAGTCGAACTGCGTTTATCAACGCTGCCTACCGTGTTCGGTGAAAAAATGGTAATGCGTATTTTTGATCCGGACGTCGTGGTCAAGACCTTACCGGAATTAGGTTTTCCGCTGAACGATGCGAAACGCTGGGACAATCTGACCAAGAAACCACACGGTATTATTCTCGTCACCGGGCCAACCGGTTCAGGAAAAACCACAACGCTGTACACCACACTCAAAGCACTGGCCACATCCGATGTGAATGTCTGTACTGTCGAAGACCCGATAGAAATGGTGGAAGCCTCGTTCAATCAGATGCAGGTGCAATCATCAATCGATCTGAACTTCGCCGATGGCATACGCGCACTGATGCGGCAAGATCCTGACATCATTATGGTCGGTGAGATACGCGACTTGGAAACCGCAGAAATGGCGGTGCAGGCTGCACTGACCGGCCATCTGGTGCTGTCGACCCTGCACACCAATGATGCGCCATCCGCGATCATGCGGCTGCTGGAACTCGGCGTTCCGTATTATCTGCTGGAGGCAACGATAATCGGCATTCTGGCGCAACGTCTGGTCCGTACCTTGTGCGTGCATTGCAAAGTCGCTGATGGCGAAATTCAGGATGCCATTTGGGAAACGCTGGTTGAAGACTGGGGCATCCCGAAACCACAGACCGTCTATCGCCCTGTCGGCTGCCCGGAATGCCGCCAGACCGGTTTTCTGGGGCGTACTGGCCTGTATGAGTTGCTGACCGTGACTTTGCCATTCAGTAAGCTGATCACGGAAAACGCCGATATTCATGCCTTACGTGCGCAGAGTATCAAGGATGAGATGAAGCCCTTGCGCATTGCCGGTGCTTACAAAATTGTCGAAGGTCTGACGACCGCCGATGAAATTCTGAAAGTCACCTCATCGCTGATATAAAACTATTCTCGTCAACTGTTGACTGCGGCAAAAATGCCATCGCGCACCTGCGGATACAGCAAGCGTGCGCCCAGCTCATGTTTAATACGCTGATTCTCGAGGCGACGGGATTCCGACATGAATGACAGCAGCATAGCTGACACTTGTTTCTGTAATTCAGCACGAGGCAGACGTGGCGGGCGCGGCAACTGAAACGCGTCAGCCACCAGATCAAAATAATCCCCCATCCGGATATCGCTGTCGTCCACCGCGTGATACACGCGCTGCGGCAAACCCCGGAATAAGGCCAGCCGGATCAGCCGCGCCAGATCGTCAGCATGAATATGATTCGTGTAAACATCATCGCTGGCAATCAATGCTGGCGTGCCTTTCTGTAAGCGTTCCACCGGCAAGCGATCCGTCGCATAAATCCCCGGCACTCTCAAAATAGATAAGGTGGACTGGCTGCGTCTTGCCCAGCGTCGCAGGCACTGTTCTGCCGCCACGCGTCGCACGGCACGCGCATTTTGCGGATTGATCGCGCGTGTTTCATCAAACTTTGCGCCAGCGCAATCGCCATACACACCGGTCGTGCTGACATAAACAAGACGGCTCTTGTCGGGTAAAATGGCGCTCAAATTCTGGCTGCGGACATCAGTCACGCCGTCAGATCGCGGTGGCGCCAGATGCAGAATACGCGGTGCCAGACCGGACAGACGCCTCAGCGTATGCGGCTGATCCAGATCAGCGACTACCGGTACCGCCCCCGCTGCACGCAGCTCTGCGCAACGCGCAGGCTGACTGGTAACGGCAAAAATACGGAAATGCGCACGCAATAATGGCAGCAGACGCATACCGACATCGCCGCAACCAATGATCAGTAAGCGCGGCTTAGCTATTTTTTTTAACTGTTTTTTCATGCTCAGGATTGTATGACTTTTCAAGTAACCGTGACCCCCAGCGGTCGTCAATTTAGCTGCGACGCAGATGAAACCGTATTATCCGCCGCTTTGCGCGCGGGCATCATTCTGCCTTACGGTTGTAAAAATGGAGCCTGTGGTTCCTGTAAAGGCAAAGTCACTGACGGCACTGTCGTGCATGGCAATCATCAGCAACGCGCACTGACTGAGGACGAAGCAGCACAAGGCATGTCGCTGTTCTGCTGCGCCAAGCCACAAAGCGATCTGACTATCGAAGCGCGTGAACTGGTCGCCAACGATGAATATCCGGTCAAGAAGATGCCGACCCGCATTGCGAAACTGGAAAAATTATCCGATGACGTGATGCTGGTTGCACTGCAACTGCCTGCGAATGAAAAGCTGAATTACCGCGCTGGTCAGTACATAGAATTTTTACTGCGTGATGGCAAACGCCGCAGCTATAGTATGGCGAACGCGCCGCACGATGCGGAACACATTACCCTGCATATCCGCCACATGCCGGGTGGTTTATTTACCGATCAGGTTTTCTCAACATTGAAAGAACGCGACATCCTGCGTTTTGAAGGCCCACAAGGCACGTTTTATCTGCGTGAAGACAGCGACAAACCGATTATTCTGCTCGCCTCCGGCACCGGCTTTGCGCCGATCAAAGCACTGGTCGAACAACTGATCCACACCAAATCCACGCGTCCTGTCGCGTTGTACTGGGGCGGCCGTCGTCCGGCAGACCTGTACATGAACAAGTTATGTCAGGACTGGGCTGCGAAATTACCCGGCTTCCGTTATGTCCCGGTGATTTCCGATGCACAGGCCGAAGATCAGTGGCAGGGTCGCACTGGCTTCGTTCATCAGGCGGTGATGGCCGATCATGCGGATTTATCCGGCTATCAAGTGTATGCGTGCGGCGCGCCGGTGATGGTGGATTCTGCCAAACGGGATTTTGTCGCGCAGTGCCAGTTACCGGCTGACGAGTTCTACGCCGATTCATTCACATCCGAAGCGGATCTGGCAAATTGATCAGGAACGGACAACGCGTGTTCATGCATGCGAAAAACGATGTGCTTGTGCTCTGTTAATCAATTGCTCATCATCTGCGCGCGCATGAACTGAACATCAAGTTTTTTTTCAGCGCACTGCGTAAATTTATTTTGACGCAGTGCGCAAAAAGTCCTACTATCCGCTTTATGAAAATTTTCACCGACATGTCTTCACCAAATATCGCACGACGTCGCAGCTCGTTCTTCGAGCCTGGGACTATGTACGAGTGAGCGTGCGCGGAAGATGAGCAGCACCACAAGTATCAAGCCACAGGCGACACCTGTGGCTTTTTTGTTATTCAGCACCCGATATTAGTCTCTACTACTCTTTTTTACCCCTGCTTTGTCGACTTTAGGAGTCTTGAAATGGAATTCAGCCAGTACAACGTTAACGCTCTGATGTACATCACACCGCGCCCGGAAATCGTTTTTACGGAAGGCAGCGGCATGTGGCTGACGGATAACAATGGCAAACGCTATCTTGATTACCTGCAAGGCTGGGCGGTTAATTGCCTCGGCCACAGCCCTGCCGTGATCCACGACGCACTGGTGGCGCAGTCGAAAAAACTGCTGAACCCATCGCCTGCGTTTTACAACGCGCCGATGATAGAACTGGCTTCGCGCCTGACAGAGCAATCCTGTTTTGACCGCGTTTTCTTTACCAACAGCGGTGCAGAAGCGAATGAAGGCGCGATCAAACTGGCACGCAAATGGGGTCAGCTGAACAAAAACGGCGCGTTTGAAATCATCACCTTTGATCACAGCTTCCACGGTCGCACGCTGGCAACTATGTCGGCCTCCGGCAAACCGGGCTGGGACAAAATATTTGCACCGCAAGTCACCGGTTTCCCGAAAGCGGATCTGAACGATATCGCTTCGGTTGAAAAACTGATCAGCGACAAAACCGTCGCTGTGATGCTGGAACCAGTACAGGGCGAAGGCGGCGTGTTGCCAGCCACGCGTGAATTCATGCAGCAACTGCGCGCACTGACGCAAAAACACGGCATCCTGCTGATCGTTGATGAAGTACAGACCGGCATGGGACGCACTGGTGAATTGTTTGGCTATCAGTTGTCCGGTATCGAGCCTGACATCATGACGCTGGCGAAAGGTATCGGTGGTGGCGTACCGCTCGGCGCCTTGCTGTGCCGCGAGGCAGTCGCCTGCTTCGTGCCGGGTGACCAGGGCGGTACCTACAACGGTGCACCATTGATGACAGCCGTTGGCATCGCGGTACTGAAGGAACTGACCAAGCCGGGCTTCCTCGATGAAGTCAAAGAAAAGGGTGCTTATCTGAGTGCAGAACTGGTGAAACTGTCGGATGAATTCGGCCTGCAAGGCGAGCGCGGCGAAGGCTTGCTGCGCGCGCTGAAACTCGGCGACAACATCGGCGCGCAAATCGTTGAAACAGCGCGCAATATGGAACCCGTCGGTCTGCTGCTGAATTCACCGCGCCCTGATCTGCTGCGTTTCATGCCTGCGCTGAACGTGACGAAAGAAGAACTCGATCAGATGCTGTCCATGCTGCGTGATGTGCTGAAGCAAATCAAAAAATAAGCACTGCACGTCAAGGTTCTGTTTATAAAAAAAAAGCAGCCACGGCTGCTTTTTTTACGTCTGTTTCCTTATTGTTTGCCTGTTGAATGCTGTTTTTCAGCATACTCCCCCCTGTTTTTATGTATTTCGCCTTCATCCCGGCATAAACAAAGGGGCTCAAAACATACTCCCTGGGAGTATTATTCAGGCATTTTCCGGCACTTTTACGGTGGTTTTTCTGCGCTCTTTCAAACGGCGTCAGTCACGCCGATCAATTGCTGGCTTACGGCTTCACCACAAAGTGCATCACCGACAATGCCGGCAAGGTATAACTGAACTGATTTTGCTTGATCGCACTCAGACCTGCACGCATAGTCACGGCCTGGCTGCTCGCGTCCACGCCCCATACCTGCACAGAATTCAGCGCCACCGGATGCGCAATTTGTAAGCTCGCATTCAGCGGTGTACTGAGGCGGTTGATCGCAATCAGATGCACCGTATCCGGCGCTGTCGCACTGACTGCCGCATACACGGTGCCATTGCCGTTATTCGTCGAGACCGCTTTGACTGAGACTTCAGGAAACACCGATTTATTGCCATCGTAATTCCGGAAAATTTTAAATCCTGCGGCAATATAGGCTTCGACATCACCGAAATACGTTGCCAGATGTACGCCCTGCTGACCAAACGCGCCGAGTGCATCGGCCTGCGCAATCGCGCCGCTCACATCATCTCTGCCGCCGAAATCATATTCGGTCACGGCGAGTTTGGTGCCGGGATAAAAATCCGCAATCGACTGCTTAAGCTTGGGCAGAATTTCCAGACCGCGGCCATCGGTAAAGCCGTTACCGCTCTGCGTGATCCAGCTTGGTTCGACGTAGCTGCTGTCCCACAGACTGCGTGAAGCCTGCACGCGATTGGCCGGATCATACGATGCCTGTGAATAGAAATGAAACGAGAAGGCATCCAGCAAACGCTTGCCCGCTGAGGCAGACGCTTTGCGCATTGTATCCAGATAGACGTTGGCAAAGGTCATGCCGTTGTAGCGATAGCGGTCACCGGTATTTTTACTGAGATACGGCTCCATATAATACTGATTCCAGTCTGCTGGCTGATGCGATTGCGAACCATCCCAGACTGCCCACAAACTGAATAAACCCAGATAACCGCTCACTGCCGGACCGAAGGTTTGTGCGGAGCTGTCCATGCGCTTGACTGTTTTGGCCAGCGCCAGATTCTTTTGCATGACATCGCTGATCGTGGTCAGATTCGGGTACAGATTTTCGTGGGTGCCAGCGCCCTGGCTGGATGGCCACACATGCCACAGATCGGGTTCATTATCCAGTTCATAGCCTTTGACACCTTTGGCGGAAGATGCCTTGCCATATTTTTTGACGAGGAAATTAAGCTCTTCGTCGATATACACCACATTGTCGCTCAGCGATGGAGTCAGACTCAGGCTGCCTGCGGCGGCAGGTTTGTCGTTCACAATATCAAGCCAGCGCGTGACATCGACATTCGATGGCCCGGCGGTGCTTTGCCATAACTCGTAACCTTTGCAGCTCGATGGCGGATACAGATTGACGATGTCTTTCGGCAGCTTGCCGGCAGCAGGTAATTGCAGCAAAGAAAACGTGCCCAGCGCCAGCGACTGATCGTGGAACGCTTTAATCCCGGCACCCGGTGCGTAATACGCCAGACCACTGGTGCTGGATGGTTCGCCGGCTCCGGTCGCGTATGTCACTCCGGCATTCGAAGAATGGCACCAGTCGGCACCGGAATTGCTGACACCGTTTTCCCAGTTATAGCTGGTCATATTATTGCCACCGAGACGACGCGACGTCAGATTCAGACTATCCAGATTCGCTTTGCCGCCATGCGCATCCCAGCCTGTGCGACCGTAACCGTCGGCGTAGGCATTGAAGCCGTAGATCAAAGGACTGATGGTTTTGCGCTCGAGCTGAGTATTGATGCTGAAGGTCACATTCTGCGCGATCGCCAGTGACATTTCTGTCGAAATACTGAGGATTGCAAGAACTTTGATGAAGTTGACTGGTCTCATGGCTCTCTCCGCCGGATAACTAAACTGATTGCGCGTTGATGGTCACGTAAGGCAGATCGGCCAACGTGTAAGGAAACAAATGTTGCTCTGCAGATGTTATAAATGGATAGTTGCCCAACATCAACAAAACTTACACTTCGGTAACACTTTTGATGTTTTTTTGTAGGAAAAAAACGGAGATTTGTTTTTCTTACCAGCTTTTTTTGCAATAGCTAAATTAAGCAACAGAACTTACGCCCAGTTGTACCAGCAAGGCATGGCGACGAAGACAGTACGAATAGTACGGCGAGGAGCCATAACGCTGCTGGGGCGGCTGGGCGTCAGTCCTGAGTAAATAATTCCAATCAATTAAGTTAAAGATCATTCACATGAAACTACCCGCTGGCGTCACCCGCTACTTACCTTCCTCTGTTCTGCCGCGCAAACTGAGCAAACGGCAGCCTCTCAACCTTGCTCTCAGTCTCGCGCTTGGGCTGACGATTGGCAGTATTGTTTCGGCGGCGACGGCTGCACCGGCGTATTACCGCTTTCCCGGCATACGCGCAGATACCGTCGTCTTTACTGCGGAAGGCGACTTATGGAAAGTCGGCCTGCGCGGCGGGCAGGCACAACGGCTGACCACCCATCCGGCCGCAGAAACCCTGCCAGCGATTTCACGCGATGGGCGATGGCTGGCGTTTTCCGCCGCCTATGAAGGGGCAACCGAAGCCTATGTCATGCCGGTCAACGGCGGTTTGCCACAACGTCTGACATTTGAAAATGATGTCGTGAATGTGCTCGGCTGGACAGCTCAGGGCGAGGTATTAGTCAGCACACTCAACAGCACCGGGCCCAACGCGCACAGAGTCATTGCAGCGATTGATCCGAAAACACAATTACGCCGCGTCTTCCCGGTTGCTGATGCGAATGAAGCAGCGCTCGATGACAGCGGCCGTTATCTGTACTTCACGCGTTTCGGTCTGCAAATGACCAATGACAATGCAAAACATTACCGTGGCGGCGCGACCGCACAATTGTGGCGCTATGACTTGCAAAGCAAAGCCGAAGCCGTCAATCTGTTTGCCAGCGACAGCAGCAATAACAAGCGCCCGATGTGGTATCAGGGTCGCCTGTATTTCATCAGTGACCGCGATGGCGCATTCAATATCTGGACCGCCAACGCCGACGGCAGCAATCCGCAACAACTGACAACGCATAAAGAATGGGATGTCAGAAATGCCGCCATCGGCGACGGCAACATCGTCTATCAGCTCGGCGCCGATCTGCATGTGTTGAACCTTGCCAGCAAAGCCGACAACACCTTAGCGATCGATCTGACCTCGGATTTTGATCAGCAAAGAAAACGCCTGATCCGCACACCGCTGGAATACCTGAGTGACACCGGTATTGCTGGCAAAAGCGAGCGTCTGATTTTCACTGCGCGCGGTCATGTCACTATTGCAGGAACAGGTCTGCAACGCCGTGTCGATTTAGCGATCCCCGAAAACGCCCGCGCCCGCGCAGCCGTGTTCTCGCACGATGATCAGAGCGTCTATGCGATTGTTGACAGCTCCGGTGAAAATGAAATCTGGAAATATCCTGCCAACGGTATCGGTAAGGCAGAAATGCTGACCCACAATGGCGATGTGCACAGGCTCAATATTTATCCGTCTCCGGATGGCAAATCACTGGCACATACAGATAAACGTGGTCGCGTCTGGCTGCTGGATCTGGCAACGAAAAACAACACCATCATTGATGACGGCGGCAAAGCAGGTTTTGACAGTTACGGTGATATCGTCTGGGCACCGGATAGTAAAACGCTGGCCATCGTGCGCCCGGATAGCAACAGCGGCCGCCAGCAAATCGGTTTGTATTCATTCGCCAGCAAACAACTGCATTTCGTCACCGGCGATCGCTATGAATCGCATACGCCGGTATTTTCCGGCGATGGGAAGTGGCTGTATTTCTTATCTGAACGCCACTTCGAAGTCGGTAATCGTTCGCCCTGGGGTGACCGCAATCTCGGCCCCAGCTTTGACAAACGCACAGGCATTTACGCCCTCGCCTTGCAGGCAAAAAATCGCTTTCCGTTTAAAGCGGACGATGAGTTAAGTAAGCTCAGCAACAAAGCCGACACAAAACCAGCTGAAAAAAATAATGAAAAATCGGCGGAGAAAACGTCGGATACGGATACAAAATCATCTGACACAAAGACCGCAAAAGCAGCCTTACCAGCGATTGAATACGCCGGACTCAGCGAACGTTTGTATCAGGTGCCACTCGCTGCCGGAAATTACCGCGGTCTCGCAACGGATGACAAACGCCTGTATTTTTATGAACAGGAAGGCAATGAAGGACGTGGCACACTCAAGACACTGGCAATCAGCAAAAATCCAGTGCAAGCAGAAGTGTTTGCCAGTGCAATTCGCGAGTTTGATTTGTCTGCAGATAAAAAACATGTGTATTACAGAACCGCTGTCCATAACGGCGCCGGTGATTTTGTGATTGTCGAAGCCGGTGCCAAAGCCCCCAACGATATCAGCAAAGCGAAAGTCAGCATCAATGACTGGAGTTTCACTTCCGACCCGCGTCAGGAATGGCGTCAGATGTTCGGCGATGCCTGGCGTATGCACAGAGATTTTCTGTACGATGAAAAAATGCGTGGTGTGGACTGGAAAAAAATGCGCGACAAATATGCGCCTCTGGTCGAACGCGTGACTGACCGCAATGAGTTGAATGATGTGCTCGCGCAAATGGTCAGTGAAGTCGGCGCGCTGCATTCGCAATTCCGCCCCGGTGATATACGCAAAGCCGCTGCCGAAGGTGCACCAGCGACGCTGGGCGCGGTGTTAGCCCGCAGCAAAGACGGTTACAAGATCGAGCATATTTATCGCAGTGAACCGGAGTTACCAACAGAGCGCAGTCCGCTGGCGCAACCCGATGTCGATGTCAAAGAAGGCGACCTTATTCTGAGTGTTAACGGCAAGCCGGTCATGGAAGCACGTGACATTGCCGATCTGTTGCTGAATCAGGCCGACAAGCAAGTCTTGCTGCAAGTGAAACGCGGAAATCAGGCACCGCACAATGTCATTGTCACACCTGTCAGCATGACGAAACATGCGAATCTGCGTTACAGCGACTGGGAACAAAGCCGCAGTGCGCGCGTTTACGAAGCATCGAAAGGCAAGATAGGTTATCTGCATCTGCGGGCCATGGGTGCGCAGGACATCAATGCGTTTGCACGCGAGTTTTACGCCAATGTCGATCGCGATGGTCTGATCATCGATGTGCGCCGCAATCGTGGCGGCAATATCGACAGCTGGATCATAGAAAAATTATTGCGTAAAACCTGGGCATTCTGGTCGCGTGGGAATAACCGCCCTTACACCAATATGCAACAGACTTTCCGTGGTCATCTGGTGGTGCTGGTCGATGAGCTGACCTATTCTGACGGCGAGACTTTCGCGGCCGGGGTGAAAGCATTGAAACTCGGGCCGCTGGTTGGCAAACGCACGGCTGGTGCCGGTGTCTGGCTGTCGGATGGCAACAGTCTGGCGGACAACGGCATGATACGCGCCGCAGAAAATGCCCAGTTCGGCATGGATGGCCGCTGGCTGGTTGAAGGCGTCGGCGTCACGCCGGATGTAGAGGTCGAAAACATGCCGCATGCAACCTTCAAAGGACAAGATCAGCAACTCGAAAAAGCCCTGCAAATGCTGACCGACAAACTGCGCGAACAACCCGTCAAAAAACTGGTGCCGCAAGCAATACCGCCGCTGAAATAAGTGTTTATCCATCCGCATCAGCGGCAATAAAAAACCTGCGCACACTGAAAATGTGCGCAGGTTTTTTTTATGTTGCAGCAAAGTGTGATGAACAGCGCAAATATCAGCGCCGGTCGGAAGCATTCCCTACGACTTCTTTATACGCATGCCAGGTCGCATGGCCGATCACAGGCATGGCGATAATGAAACCCAGGTTCCAGGTCATGAAGCCGAGCACCACAAAGCTGACGATGATCAGCGCCCAGACGATGGTTGCCGGCACATTGATGAACAGCGCCACGCAACTGATAATCATCGAAGTGATGGCATCGCTGTCTCGGTCCAGCATCATAGGAATCGAGACCCAGCTGATCGCGAAAACGATACTCGCAAAGATAAAACCGATGCAGGCATAGACCAGAATAAATTCCAGATTATTCAGTGAAAATAACTGCGTCAGAAAACCATGCATGGTAGGCATGCCCTTGTTGTAGAACAGCGCAAAAATCACCAGCGAAGCGCGCGCCCAGACCATCAGTATCACTGCAAGCACGAGTGCCAGCACGCCGATATTGCTCCAGCGGCCACGCATGGAAAATACACTGCCGAGCAAACCGGAACGCACGTTTTCTATACGGCGGCTGATGTCATACAAGCCCAGCGCCAGCAAGGGGCCGACCAGTAAAAAACCGCAACTGAGTGCGGACACATATTGCGGCGCGTGGCTGAGCACGAGATTGAGTATCAGCCCCATCGCGGCAAAACAGATGCCGTAAAAAATACTGGCGCTGCCAGATTCGCGAAAATCGTCCCAGCCCAGCCGCAGCCAGGTGAAGGGACGAAACATGGCTATGCGGCGGATAGGTGGAAAGGGTGATGCGGTATCGATGATGGTGGTAATGTCGGGTGGCGCGCTGTCACCACCTCGTCCCTGAGTCTGGTCTGCCATGCTGTCTCCATCGTTTTTGTAGTGGATTGTCCATCTTGATCTGGATCAATACATTCATACTATGACAACAAAATGGCGCTTGGCAATGACCGCCGACGCGAAAACGGTAATGACTTTAGATGCAGTGCGGCATAAGTACCGCGTCAGCAATACGGAAGATGCGGCATTGATGGATACTCCCCCATGTATTGATAAAAACAGCCCTGATGTCCTTATAAACAAAGGACTTTAAAATATACTGGTGGGAGTATATTTGAGGCTCAAAATTGATACAGCAGCATCAGTGACGCGGCAGTTGCTGCAAAAATGCCGACAAATGACGTATCAGCTCAGGTGAAACCGGCAGCGTGGGATCAAAATACGAGGCCATTTGTTTCTTTGCATCGGCCGGTACTATTTTCAAGACATGATTCATGCCGCTGATGACGTGGAGTTCTGCGTCTGGTTTTGCCGCTTTCAATGCCTCGGCCTGGCTGCGATCAACCTGAATATCAGTATCGCCCTGCAAAATCAGTACCGGCATCGTGAGTTTGCGGATTTCCTGTACCGGCGTATAGCGGAACTGGGAAATCAGATACGGCTGCACACTTTCGCGATACAGAAACTGCAGTGCAGGCGGCACGCTGGCGGTCGTTTTCCCTGCCTGCAAAGTCTGCAAAATCTCTTCATTCGGCTTCACCAGATCGGGCGGTAATTTGCCATACAATTGCTGACGTAACACGTCCGCTAAATTGCTGCCAGCGCCCGCAACCGATACCAGCGCGCTGACGGGGACTTGCTGCGCGGCGAGCATCGCAATCAGCGAACCTTCGCTATGTCCCAGCACCACCACATCAGAAAAACGCGTATCCGCTTTCAGCATCTTCAGCCAGGCAGCGGCATCATCAACATAGGTTTCAAAACGTATCGCCGATTCCGTCGTTGCCACCGCAGCGCTGTCGCCCACACCCCGTTTATCAAAGCGCACCGACGCATAGCCCTGATTTGCTAATCCTTCTGCCAGCATTTTCAGACTATTGTTATTGCCGGATGATCCTGCACTGTTGCCATTGCGATTCGTCGGGCCAGAGCCCGCGATGATCAGCACGACCGGGACTTTCGCGCTGCCTTCCGGCTGCAATAAACTGCCCTGTATCTCGCCATTCGCCGTTGCCAGGGAAATACCACGTTCCGTGCTGGCGGCTTGCGCTGGCGGCGCGCAGAACACGGCAGTCGATAACATCAGCGCACTACACATCTGCCACATTTTTTTCATAGGGTTTCCTCAGTTTGAAGAACAATCATGCTGGTATCAGTACATCAGACCAGGGGCATGGAGCATACGTTCAAAATAAGTCAGTAAGTTATCGACAGCAGGAAGTTCACGCTGCCTAAAAAAGACAATAACACACCATTTGCAATAGCCACGCGCTTGTCACACTCTTGCGCGCGCAAATGAAAAAGCCCCGTGCGATCAGGCAACGGGGCTTTTTTGTGTGGCGCGGTCAGCAATGACCTGCCGGATCTGAACGCAGATTATTTCTTGCGTTGCGGTGGCAAATCCGTGCAGACGCCTTTATAGACTTCCGCCGCCATGCCGATAGATTCACCCAGCGTTGGATGTGGATGGATAGTTTTGCCAATATCCACCGCATCTGCGCCCATTTCAATTGCCAGCGCAATCTCGCCTATCATGTCACCGGCATGCGTACCGACGATGCCACCGCCGACGATGCGTTTGGTGTCTGCATCAAACAGCAATTTGGTGAAACCTTCGTCGCGGCCATTCGCCACAGCACGGCCAGAAGCCATCCACGGGAACAAGCCTTTTTCGACTCTGATGCCTTTGGCTTTGGCTTCGTCTTCGGTCACACCGACCCATGCAACTTCAGGATCAGTGTAAGCAACCGACGGAATCACCTGTGCGTCGAAGTAGGCTTTTTCACCAGCAGCAGCTTCGGCAGCCACATGTGCTTCATGCACGGCTTTATGCGCCAACATAGGCTGACCAACCAGATCACCGATCGCAAAAATATGCGGCGCATTGGTGCGCATCTGTTTGTCGACGTTGATGAAACCACGATCAGTCACGGCAACACCTGCTTTGTCGGCAGCAATTTTCTTGCCGTTAGGACTGCGACCAACCGCCACTAACACCAGATCATAGACTTGCGGCGCCGGTGCAGCTTCGCCTTCAACTGCGGATGCAAACGTGACCTTGATGCCTTCCGGCAGTGCTTCAACGCCGACCGTTTTGGTTTTCAGCATGATGTTGTCGAAGCGTTTTTCATTATGCTTCTGCCAGACTTTGACCATGTCGCGGTCTGCGCCCTGCATCAGGCCATCCATCATTTCAACCACATCGATACGCGCACCGAGTGTCGAATACACCGTCGCCATTTCCAGACCGATAATACCGCCGCCGATCACCAGCATGCGTTTCGGCACCTGACGTAATTCCAGTGCGCCGGTGCTGTCGACGATACGTGGGTCAACAGGAACAAACGGCAGATTCACGACGGAAGAACCAGCCGCAATAATCGCCTGCTTGAACTGCACCACTTTTTTCGTGCCGTCTGCCGCAGTGACTTCAATGTGATAAGGGCTGAGGAATTGACCGACGCCTTGCACGATATTGACCTTACGCGCTTTCGCCATGCCAGCTAAGCCCGTCGTCATTTTTTTGATGACGCTTTCTTTGTAGCCGCGCAGCTTGTCGATATCGATCGCCGGTTTCGCAAATGTCACGCCCAGCGCTTCCATGTGCGACGTTTCATCGATCACCGCCGCAACGTGCAGCAGCGCTTTGGATGGAATGCAACCGACATTCAGACAGACGCCGCCGAGTGTAGAATATTTCTCTACCAGCACGGTATTCATGCCGAGATCGGCAGAACGAAACGCAGCAGAATAACCGCCAGGACCGGCACCGAGTACCATCATGTCGCACTCGATATCGACCTGACCTGTGTAGCCAGACGCAAGCGGTGCAGGAGTAGCTGGAGCAGCCGAAGCAACTGAGGCAGCAACAGCAGGCGCGACCGCAGCAGATTCCGCAGATGTTGCGCCCGCGGCTTCCACCAACAGCAACAACGAGCCTTCGGCGACTTTATCACCGACCTTGACCTTGACTTCTTTGACCACACCGGCGTGGCTGGAAGGAATCTCCATGCTGGCTTTGTCCGATTCCACCGTGATCAATGACTGATCGACCTTGATCGTATCGCCCACTTTGACCATGACTTCGATGACTTCAACTTCTTTGAAATCGCCGATGTCCGGCACTTTAACTTCGACAATGCCTGTCACCGTTGCTGCAACCGCTGGCGCAGCAACCGGGGCTGCGGCTGGGGCAGAGACCGGCGCTGCAACTGCCGGAGTAGCCGACGCAGCAGGCGCTGCTGCCGATGTCGCACCTTCCGCCTCAACCACCAGCAAAATACTGCCTTCGGCAATTTTATCGCCCAGCTTCACTTTCAGCTCTTTGATCACGCCCGCGTGGCTGGCAGGAATTTCCATGCTGGCTTTATCGGATTCAACCGTCACTAAGGACTGATCGACCTTGATCGTATCGCCAACCTTGACCAGCACTTCAATCACTTCGACTTCTTTGAAGTCGCCGATATCGGGAACTTTAACTTCGATAGCACTCATAGCCTGGTCTCCGCTCACAGCAAGGTTTTACGCAGATCCGCCAACACGTCGGCCAGATAAGCAGTGAATTTCGCGGCCATCGCGCCATCAATCACGCGGTGGTCGTAAGACAGTGACAGCGGCAGCATCAGACGCGGCTGGAATGCTTTACCGTCCCACACCGGTTTGATGCTGGATTTCGACAAGCCCAGAATCGCCACTTCAGGTGCATTGATGATAGGCGTGAACGCCGTACCGCCGATACCGCCGAGCGAAGAAATCGTGAACGTTGCGCCTTGCATATCAGCCGGTTTCAGTTTGCCTTCGCGTGCCTGGGCAGACAATTCACCCATTTCCAGCGCGATCTGCGATAGCGTTTTCTGATCTGCATTTTTCACCACAGGCACCACCAGGCCATTCGGTGTATCAGCGGCAAAACCGATGTTGTAATACTGTTTCAGAATCAGATTTTCACCAGTGGCGTCGAGTGAAGAATTAAAGGCAGGGAATTTTTTCAGCGCAGCCACACTCGCTTTAATCACGAAAGCCAGCATCGTCAGCTTGACACCGGATTTTGCCATCGCTTCGTTTGACGATTTACGGAAATCTTCGAGGCCGGTGATATCAGCTTCGTCGAATTGCGTGACGTGCGGAATCATGACCCAGTTGCGATGCAGGTTCGGGCCGGACAATTTTTTGATACGTGACAAAGGTGAAATCGTCGTCGCGCCAAATTTGCTGAAATCCAGCGATGGCCAAGGCAATACATCAAGGCCGACGCCGCTGCCATTTTTCGCCGGAGCAGAAACCGCAGCAACAGCGGTGCTGCCAGCCATTATCCCTTTGACGAAGTTTTGCACGTCTTCTTGCGTAATACGACCTTTCGGACCAGAACCGGCAACACGGGTCAGATCAACACCGAGTTCACGCGCAAATTTGCGTATCGATGGTGAGGCATGCGCTTTACCGGCAGCCGCTGTCGCCACTGGTGCGGCAGCTGTTACCGCTGGTGCAGGGGCAACCACCGGCGCGGATGCGGGTGCAGGTGCTGCGGCCACTGGCGCGGCGGGCGTCGCAGGCGCAACAGCTGGCTGAACTGGTGCAACCGCGGGCACTGCCGCTGCATCACCACTGGCTTCGACGATCACCAGTAATGAACCTTCGGCAACCTTGTCGCCAACCTTGACTCTGACTTCTTTCACCACGCCCGCATGACTGGAAGGGATTTCCATGCTGGCTTTATCTGATTCGACGGTAATCAGTGACTGATCGACTTTAATCGTATCGCCGACTTTGACCATCAGCTCAATGACTTCCACTTCCTTGAAATCACCGATATCCGGCACTTTGACTTCAATAGTACTCATAGCTTTCGCTCCGCTTTGCTTGATCTGGGAAGAGAGTCACGCGACGCATGACTCTCCTGCTTTGCCTGGGTGAGATTACACAGTCACCGGATTTGGTTTGTCTGCGTTGATGCCGTATTTCGCGATTGCCTGAGCCACAACGGAAGCAGACAAAGCACCTTCGTCAGCCAGCGATTTGAGTGCAGCGATCACGACGAAGTAACGGTTCACCTCAAAGAATTCACGCAGTTTGGCACGGGTGTCGGAGCGGCCGAAACCGTCCGTTCCCAGAACCTTGTAGCTGCGGTCTTTCGGAATGAAAGCACGTACCTGTTCAGCAAACGTACGCATATAGTCCGTCGATACCACGATAGGGCCTGCTGTGTCTTTCAGGCACTGCGTGATGTATGGCACACGGGCCGTTTCTGTCGGATGCAGCATATTCCAGCGTTCCGCATCCTGACCATCACGTGCCAGAAGAGTGAACGAAGGTGCAGACCAGACATCGGCTGCAATGCCCCAGTCAGATTGCAGCAATTCAGCAGCGGCGATCACTTCGCGCAGGATGGTGCCGGAGCCCAGCAACTGCACGCGATGTTTGGTTGTTTCTGCCGATTTTTGCAACTGGTACAGGCCTTTGATAATACCTTCTTCCTGACCGGCTTTCAGGCCAGGATGACTGTAGTTCTCATTCATCAGAGTGATGTAGTAGAACACGTCTTCCTGATTCGTCACCATACGACGCAGACCGTCGTGCATGATGACCGCCACTTCATGTGCGAAGGTCGGATCGTAAGGCACGCAGTTCGGAATCGTCGATGCCAGCACATGACTGTGACCATCTTCATGCTGCAAGCCTTCGCCGTTCAGCGTCGTGCGACCGGCAGTACCGCCAAGCAGGAAGCCGCGTGCTCGCATATCGCCCGCTGCCCACGCCAGATCGCCGATACGCTGCAGACCAAACATTGAGTAATACGTGTAGAACGGAATCATCACGCGGTTATTGGTCGAGTAAGAAGTCGCTGCGGCGATCCAGGAACTCATACCACCGGCTTCGTTGATACCCTCTTGCAGAATCTGACCGGCTTTATCTTCGCGGTAGTACATGACCTGATCTTTATCGACAGGCTCATACAACTGACCAACCTGGCTGAAAATACCGATCTGACGGAACAAGCCTTCCATACCGAAAGTGCGTGATTCATCCACCATGATAGGTACGACGCGCGACCCCAGACTCGCATCACGCAACAGGGTCGTCAGGACGCGGACATAGGCTGCCGTCGTCGAAATTTCACGTCCTTCTGCAGTAGGTTCCAGCATGGACTGAAAGGCGGACAAAGCCGGTACCACCAGTTGTTCATCCGCTTTCTGGCGACGTTGTGGCAGATAGCCACCAAGTGCTCTGCGGCGTGCATGCAGGTATTGCATTTCCGGACTATCGTCAGCCGGTTTGTAGAACGGGATCGCTGGCAGATCTGCATCGGCGATCGGTAACTGGAAGCGGTCACGCATTGCCTTGATCGCTTCATCATCGAGTTTCTTGGTGTTGTGCGCCGTGTTACGCGCTTCACCGGATTTACCAAAACCAAAGCCCTTGATACTTTTTGCCAGAATCACGGTCGGTTTGTCTTTGCTTTCCTGCGCCACTTTATAGGCGGCGTAAATCTTGTGCGGATCATGACCACCGCGGGTCAGACGCCAGATATCGTCATCCGACATTTTGCTGACCATTTCCAGCAATTTCGGATGCTTACCGAAGAAGTGTGCTCGCACATAAGCGCCATCTTTCGCTTTGTAGTTCTGATATTCACCATCCACGGTTTCCATCATCACTTTCTGCAGAATGCCTTCTTTGTCTTTCGCCAGCAATTCATCCCAGCCACTGCCCCAGATCACTTTGACGACATTCCAGCCGGCGCCACGGAAATCGGATTCCAGTTCCTGAATGATCTTACCGTTTCCACGTACAGGGCCGTCCAGACGTTGCAAGTTACAGTTGACCACAATCACCAGATTGTTTAACTGCTCGCGGCCAGCCATACCGATCGCGCCCATGGATTCCGGTTCATCCATCTCACCGTCGCCACAGAATGCCCACACTTTCCGTTTTTCTGTATCAGCAATCCCACGCGCGTGCAGATACTTGAGGAAACGCGCCTGATAAATCGCCATCAGCGGGCCAAGCCCCATAGAAACCGTCGGGAACTGCCAGAAATCAGGCATCAGCTTAGGATGCGGATACGAGGACAGGCCTTTTCCATCGACTTCACGACGGAAATGCAGAAGCTGCTCTTCGGTCAGACGACCTTCCAGAAATGCTCGTGCATAAATGCCCGGCGCAGAATGTCCCTGGATGTACAACAAGTCACCGCCGTGGTCTTCGGTCGGTGCGTGCCAGAAATGGTTGAAGCCTATACCCAGCATATTGGCCAGCGAGGCAAAACTGGATAAATGCCCGCCTAAATCGCCGTCAAGACGATTGGCTTTCACCACCATCGCCATCGCGTTCCAGCGCATGATGGAGCGCAGTTTTTCTTCGATTTCCAGATTACCGGGGCAATGTTCGCCCTGATCAGCCGGAATGGTATTCACATAAGCTGTATTGCTGGAGAACGGGATTTGCGCGCCACGGCGGCGTGCCAGATCAGCCATGCGCTCCATCAGGTAGTGAGCGCGCTCAGGACCTTCATTTTCTATCACGGATTCGAGCGCATCGAGCCATTCACTCGTTTCCATCACATCTGGATCATTGACGGCTTGCGCCAGAACTTGGTCTATCTGGGGTGACATAGGAGGTCTCCTGTTGGTGCGCTTTCGAGTTGAGGGCGCGTTAGCATATCGACGAACATAAACTGAAATTTTATTTATGCAGGCATTCTAGCAGTGTTTTTTAATTTTCCAAATAGCGATATTCAATTTCATAATGCGATATTTTGTTTGCGTCGCAACATACCGTATGACTTTTTTTCCGCATCGCTTTTGAACGGCATTGCCGGATTCAGCCCTCCGTCAGACGATGCGCAAACCCTGCCCCGATCTGATCAAGGTAGTGCACAAAAAAGGAAAATGAAACTGCTGCGAGCACAGAAAATCCGAGCGAATACAGAATGGCAGGCGTACGAGGTCTTAGCTTATTGGTCTCGCCTGCCTTGGTATCACCCGACTTTGCATTGAGAGCAGCGGAAAAGATGGCCGGAAGAAAAGCAGTCTTCCGGCGCTGAAGTCATCAGCGAACGTAATGACGGATAGTTGATGGGGAGTATCTGAGCAGCGTTGCAGCAAAAAGAGGAAAGTACCACCCTGCTATTTTTTGACGCTCTTTGCTTTTTTTGCTTTCTGAAATACGGGTCCCCATATCGGATGACCAATTTCATTAGGCATCAGATCAAAACCAGGATCGAGCTTTAAAGCCCGCTCAAATTGCTGGCGACACAGTTGTGTTCTGGATGTCACGCAATAACTGAACGCCATCGTTTTCAGCGCATTGAGCTGCAAAGCCTTGTTGTTACCAGTCCAGATTTCCGTCGCGCCACTGAGTTTCCTGATCGCGCCGTTGTAATTGCCGTCATTGTATAAAGCATTTCCTTCGTTGTATGCCTGCACATCCGCGCTGATCGCTGGAGCGCTGGTTGCCGCTTCCGGTGCAGCATTAGCAGCAGCGACCGGCTTAGTTTCTTTCGATTTCACTGCCACTTTTGGTGCCGGCACATTCTTAGTGGCAGTTTCGCATCCCTGCAAAAAAACACAGATCAGAAGCAGACTGCAGACAGGGAAAAGACGCAATATATTCTTCATTTTACTCAAACTTATTTTGCAACGAATTCATGCTCGATAACACTGGTATTCGCTTTACCGGCATCCACTTCGATCAGGAAATCAGGAAAGCCCGGATTAGTGATCCGGATCTTGTGTTTAGCTTTCGTCAGACTTAAATTTTTCAATGGCGGACTGGCACCAGTCTGCACGCCATCGACAAACACAGTACCCCAAGGTTTGATGAGCAGTTTAACATTCACTTTGCTGACCGTCGGCTCTGCTGCAGTATTTTGTGCCTTCGCCAGCTCTGCCGACCGTGTCAGCTCATTCAGACGGGCTTGCGCAGCAGCCGCATATTTACCATCGGGATATTGCTTTAAAAATGCGCTGATCGCTTTCGGATCAGCATGTTCGCTGTTACTCAGTTTTTCCCACGCCTGGGTTTCCTGATCAGCTTGATTGACAAGTGCTGCCTCCGGTGAAACAGATGCAACTGCCACGGATGCTGCTGCACTTTGCTGCGCAGGCGGTGTGGCAGGCTGAACTGATGGCGTTACCGTATGATGATCCGCGGTGAAATAAGCGCCAGCCGCGCTCACGATAAAAATACCGGCAATGACTGCGAGCCCTTTGCGGCCTTTTAATCTCTCGCTGAGCACGTGCACCTTATCACGCAAGGCTGCGGAACTGCCTGCGGCTGACACCTGCTTGTCGCGGCGAGTGTCCGTGCGGTTGTTGGATGATGAAGGATCGCCGGTATCCGCACGCGCACTGTCGCGGTCAGCGCGCTGGGATGATGATTTACGCGATTTACGGGATGAGGCCAGCGCACTGATCCCCAGTAAACGCCTGAATTCATCCATTGTCTGCGGCCTGTCCTGCGGCTGTATCGCCAGCGCCTGATCAACCGCACTCAGAAATTTTGTACTGAAACCGGGATGCGCATCTTGCTGCAAAGGCCGCAGCGTGTCCTTGACCACACGTGCCACAGACATTACCGGTGGTGATTTGACGATCATGAAGTACATCACCGCAGCCAGCGCATAGATATCGGTCCAAGGTCCCTGACGCAGATCGTCATCATCAGCATATTGCTCGACCGGCGCATAGCCAGGCTTCAGGATAACGGTTAATCCCTGCGTCATGTCACCGATAATCTGGCGTGCTGAGCCAAAATCAAGTAAAACTGCATCGCCGTTTTTTTGCACAATGATGTTATCGGGAGAGACATCTCTGTGCAGTATTCTCGCGTGGTATAAAGTGTCCAGCGCATCCAGAATCTGCCGGAAAATAAATTTAAGCCAGGCTTCCGTCACGAGCTCTGGATGCGTCGCGGCAATCTCCTTGAGTGTCACTCCGTCGTAATGACGCATGACCATGTAAGCTGTCTTATTCTCTTCCCAAAACCGGTACACTTTGACCAGCGACGGATGATCAAACTGCGCCAGTAACCGGGCTTCATTGATAAAACTCTTGAGACCGGCATCAAAGGTTGCTTTGTGCCGGCCGGTATGCACGACAACACTGCCATCCTCCGCTCTTCCGGCCAGCGCGACCGGCATATACTCCTTGATCGCCACAGTACGCTGCAAAGAGTGATCAAAGGCAAGATAGACAATGCCGAAGCCGCCCTGCCCCAATACACCGGTAATTTCAAAATCATTCAGTCGGGTGCCGTTCGCAAGACAATTTCCGGTTCCGTCCGGTAGCTCACCGGCGGTATCGTTATCGGGTAATTTAATGGTATTCAAGGCTTAATCAGAGACTAAAATTAGAGGCTGAAATCAAATGGCGAAACTGGCAGATCATCTTTTATCAAACTACGCCGGCGTCACGGATGCAAATGGCAAACGCCGAAAAATTGTCGCGACTGCCTCCGGCATCGCCGATATTTTTTTCTGCCATTGTATTCATCAGTTCTAACCACGCATGACTGTTGCTGGTGGACCGCCAGCTCTGTTCTATCTCGTCCTCGTGCACCCATTCCCAGAAACCATCCGTACAGAGCAGAAAAGCGTCTCCTTCCTGCAAAGCCAATGCCTCGGTGGTTAGTTCCGGCACCATATCACCCTCGGCGCCAATCGCGGAAAATAAAATATGACGATGGGGATGTTGTCGCAGTGCTGCATAATCCGCGTAGCCGGCATCGACCATTCTTTGCGCCAGACTGTGATCTTTCGACACCGACAGAATTTTCCCACGGCGCAGCAGATAAATCCGTGTATCCCCCAGATGTCCCCACAAGGCGCAACGATTCGCGAGGTCAATCAGCAGCGTCGCCATCGTCGAACTCATATTCTGCCGCAAGACGTTAACGGTTTTCTCTTGTGTGACCTGCTGTATCGCTGACTCGATATATGAACGCAGCGCATGGGTGCTGAACGACGCATCTTTCCTGAACTTGTCTATGATACCCGCAGTCACCAGACTGGCTGCTGTTTCTCCGCCGAGATGGCCTCCGGTTCCGTCCGCGAGGACAAAACAGGCGAGATCATCCTCGAACGCACAATCAAGTACATCCTGATTCGACTGCCTGTCACCAATCGCATTAATGGACGCGGTATCCAGACGCATGGGCATCATCGTGCCGTCACTCAGACCGCAGGGGACTCGTGCCTGGCACGTTCCACTTCACGCTCGTAGGCGGCTAAAAATTCCTTGCCGAACAAATTCTGAAATTCATCTTTCGATTCCAGCGAGAGATCTTCAAACATATCGACAAAATGATCCCACATATCGGCTTTGCGACGTGCCGGATTGATCTTATCCATGAAGGTCGGAGCCGGCAGCAAGCCTGCGAATCTGGCTGGTTCAAACCTTTTTTGCAAAGCGTCCATCGCGGCCTTCATTCCGGCGACAACGCCCAGCTGATGTGCGCGCAAATCCTGAAATGCGTCTTCCATCGCTTCCGCAGGCGTCATAAATCCCGGCATCTTTTTGCGCAGCATCTGGGTCAGCACGGTCTGACTGTCGGGGAAAAATTTTAATGGGTTATTTTTTCGTAACACCACCATGGTGACATCGGCATTCACTTCACGTTTGACCAGGGCCCGTTGTGCAATCAGACTCATCGTTCCCTCGACTGAGCTTGCGACTAATTTGCCTAATGTTTCCATCATTTCCGTTGTCAGCCCGGAAGAAAGATGCAAAGAAGTGAGTCCCGCTCCCTGCAAAAACGCATTTAACAATTCATCGTTACCGGCGGCCTTTGCCGGTTCGGCCTGTTTTTCTGCGTCTGCAGTCACGTTCAGTGGCGCTGCTTGCGCCGGCGCGACGACCTGCTGAGCGGCGATATTTTCCTGCTTACCAAGCGCAACAGAATCAGCCTCAGGGCGCAATAAAAAACGCGGCGGTTGCGTTACGTCTTTCGGATTACCCTGCGATGCCGTGGTAACGGTGGGAGCGGCCATCACTGAGGCAGTTGGCTTCATCATGCTATCTGCACCCGCGGTGGTGGTTGGCTCCGCACTGCTTTCCGTTTCATCCGCAAGCACAGCCAGCACATACAAGCCTATCTGTACCCGGTCTCCATGATGAATCGCATATTCACGCTCAGGTTCAATTTCCTTACCGTTCACACTGACCGGATTTGCGAGGCTGACATTCATCAGATAGTGATGCCTACCGTCGCTCCAGACTTTAGCCTGAGTGCGGGAAACAAAATGTCTGGGATCGGGTAACACCAGAAAATTGTCGTCGCTGCGACCTATCGTTTGCGGCGTTTCGCTGAAACTGGCAGCAACAGGCGTAACAGGCGTTTCATTGTTATATGAAACAACGGCAATTTTTATCATTTGTCATGCTCCGGAATCAAAGCGGAAGTGTCCACGGGAAAGAGAATGGCCGGCAGGAGCCAGGCTGGTTTTAAGTCAAGCTCGGATTATGGCGCATTATTTGCTTCACGCTCAGATTGCAGCGTTAATTTTTTACCACGGCACGGCTCCGGGAATCCGCGTGGCAAAGATGATACCGGACAACAGAAACGCGTTGCCGGTGGTCGCGAGTGTCAGCAGACGATTTCTCTACCACGGCGACAAGTGAAGAATGTCGGGCAGAACCCGTATCTCGCAGTCCTGAAAACAGCAATATCTGCGTCTAAATAACACCAAGTGCCGGCATTACAACGATAAAGTAAGCAACACTAGAAAAATTACATACAGTTACAAAAAAGCAATATGAACAGTGTTATATTATTTTTCTTGTACAAAATATCGTTTTTCAGAGCGAGGATTCTATGAGTGATGCGGGCGCAGGCCAGCCATTATTATCAGAAGTGACAGGATCTTTTCATTATCAGGAATTGATTGAATCCAGACTGGGACAACCCATTGCCACGGATGTGCTGAACACTGACGCCGGACGGCTGTCCTCATCGCCCGGAGCACGGCTAGCCGCAGCCCGCAATGCGGCGGGCTGGACTGTCGAACAGGTCGCCGCACAATTGAAAATAACGCGTCATCAGGTACTCGCAATCGAAGCCGACGATTACAATTCCCTGCCAGCTCCCGCGATTATCCGTGGTTTTGTCCGTACTTACGCCAAGCTGCTCAGGATAGATTCAGCGCCACTACTGGAACTGATGCCGGATGTGCACGGCAAAAAAAAGATGTCGTCAGCCAAAGGCGCCAAAGCGCGGGCTGTTGCGGAGCATGGTAAACGCCCGGTTCATCATGCAGGCATCACTCCGCCCACTACGGCGCTTCTGATCTATGCCTTGTGTGTATTGGGACTGGTATTGGCCGTGATCATGCATAACTAGTCTGCTGTGCCGGCTGCACGCGCCGCAGATCATCCGCCGGTACACGACCATCGCTATTCCACATACTCCCCTGCAATTTAACGAAATCTGCCTTCATGTCTATATAAACACTGGGGGTAATAAATATACTCCCCCGGGTATATTTTAGACATCAAACTTACCCCGCTGATTTTCACCGACCAGGTATCTGCACGGCGGCAAACGAAGAAACGCCGAGCACACCTGAGTGTGTCAGAACAATGTCATAGCCAGCAGCAGTGAAGCATTTCCCTTCCCTGGCTGTTCAACGTATCACTTACAGATATTCCCATAGTCAGCAATCGCGTCCGCATAGTTATCCGGCAAGCCACCGCATAATTTATAATCGCGGCTTGACCTTCTTTTGCAAAGCCCATCATGACTGCCCAAATTATCAGCGGAACCGAACTCTCCCAACAAATTCGTGCCGATGTCACGCAACGAGCTGCTGCCCTGACAGCGCAAGGAAAACAACCTGGTCTGGCGGTCATCCTGGTCGGTGAAAATCCGGCATCCCAAGTGTATGTCCGCAACAAGGTCAAAGCATGTCAGGACTGCGGTTTCTATTCAGTGCTGGAAAAATATGCGACCGATCTCAGCGAAGCCGATTTACTCGCTCACATCGAAAGACTGAATCAGGATCCGAAAATTAACGGCATTCTGGTGCAACTGCCTTTGCCTGCGCACATCAATGCGAATAAAGTCATTGAGGCGATCGCCGCTGAAAAAGACGTCGATGGTTTTCATATCAGCAACGCCGGCTTGCTGATGACAGGCCAGCCGCTGTTCCGTCCATGCACACCATACGGTGTCATGAAAATGCTGGAATCGATTAATTACCCGGTGCGCGGCGCGAATGCGGTCGTGGTTGGTGCATCGAATATCGTCGGCAAGCCGCAGGCAATGTTGCTCTTGCAAGCCGGTGCCACCGTCACCATCTGCAATTCCAAGACCCGCGATCTGGCAGCGCATACGCGCAACGCCGACATTCTTGTTGTCGCCACTGGCAAACGCAATATCGTCACTGCAGACATGGTCAAACCAGGCGCCGTTGTGATTGACGTCGGCATGAATCGTGACGATGAAGGCAAACTCTGTGGCGACGTTGACTATGCGCCAACCAAAGAAGTCGCGGGTTATATCACACCGGTTCCGGGTGGCGTAGGTCCTATGACCATCACCATGTTACTGGTCAACACCATTGAAGCTGCCGAAAGAAACTAAGATGACCACCAGTTCTCCATTACTCGACTTTACCGACCTGCCGCGTTTTGCCGATATCCGCGCCGAACACATCACGCCCGCCATCACCAGTTTACTGGCGGAAAACCGTGCCGTGGTCGAACAACTGTCCGCCAGTCAGGATGAAGTGACGTGGGAAAATTTTGTTGAGCCATTGGAGAACGCCACCGAAAGACTAGGCCGTGCCTGGGGCATCGTCAGCCATCTGAATGGCGTAGCCGATACGCCTGAATTGCGGGCGGCCTACAATGAAAATCAACCAGCAATCACTGAGTTCTGGACCGAGCTGGGACAAAATCTGGCGTTGTTCGGCAAATACAAAGCCTTGCGCGCGCAAGCCGGGTTTGATGCCTTGCCTGTGGCACGCAAAACTATCATACAAAACGCGATCCGTGATTTCCGTCTGGGTGGCGCCGAGTTGCCGGATGAACTGAAACAACGCTATGCAGAAATTCAGGAAAAACACGCGATGCTGACCACGCGTTTTTCTGAAAATGTGCTCGATGCCACCAACGATTATGCGTTGCTGATCAGCGACATCAACGAACTCAAAGGTGTGCCGGAAGATGTGATTCAGGCAGCCAAAGCAACGGCTGAAAAGAACGGTAAAACCGGCTATCAGTTCACGCTGCATTTCCCTTCCTATTTCCCGTTATTGCAATACGCCGACAACCGCCAGATCCGCGAAACGATTTATCGCGCGAATGCCACCAAGGCATCCGAATTAGGTGCAAAACCGGAGTGGGATAACACAGCAATCATTGCGGAATTACTGCAGTTACGCAAAGAAGAAGCGCAATTGCTCGGCTACCGGAATTTTGCTGAGGTTTCTCTGGTGAGCAAAATGGCCGAGTCACCAGCGCAAGTCAGTGGTTTCCTTGAGGACCTTGCGCAACGCGCCCGTCCTTATGCAGAAAAAGACTTGCAGGAATTGCGCAGCTTCGCGGCAGAACAATTAGGCATCAGCACGCTTGAAGCGTGGGATGTCACCTATGCATCCGAAAAACTTCGCGAACAGCGTTATGCGTTTTCTGAGCAGGAAGTGAAATTGTATTTCCCTGAACCGCAAGTCATCAGCGGTCTGTTCCGCGTGATTCAGAACTTATTCGGTGTCACCATCCGCATTGATAAGGCAGACACCTGGCATCCGGATGTACAGTTTTATCGCATAGAAAAAGACGGACACCTGATAGGTCAGTTTTATCTCGACCTGTATGCGCGTCAGGGCAAACGCGGCGGCGCCTGGATGGACGACGCCCGTGGTCGCCGCAAAACCGCTGATGGTATACAAACACCGGTTGCCTATCTGGTGTGCAACTTCACCGAGCCTGCGACGGTCGATGGCGTACGCAAACCAGCTTACTTTATCCACGATGAAGTGATCACCCTGTTCCATGAATTCGGTCATGGCCTGCATCATCTGCTGACACAAGTTGATGATTTATCGGTCTCCGGCATTTCCGGCGTCGAATGGGACGCCGTCGAATTACCGTCGCAATTCATGGAAAATTTCTGCTGGGAATGGGATGTGCTGCAACACATGACCGCGCATGCAGAGACCGGCGAACCATTGCCGCGCAGCCTGTATGAAAAAATGATCGCGGCGAAAAATTTTCAGTCCGGTCTGCAAACCCTGCGTCAGGTTGAATTTGCGCTGTTCGATATGCGCCTGCATGATCAGTTTGATCCGCACGGAACACAATCGGTACAGGATGTTCTGAATACAGTCAGAGAACAGATTTCCGTATTTACCGCACCGGAATTCAACCGCTTCCAGCACGCGTTCAGCCATATCTTTGCCGGTGGCTACGCAGCAGGTTATTACAGCTATAAGTGGGCGGAAGTGCTATCTGCCGATGCCTATGCCGCGTTTGAAGAACACGGTAAAACCGAGGGTAGTAATCTGTCACGCACGGCGGGACAGAAATTTCAGAAAGAAGTACTGGAAGTCGGTGGTTCACGCCCGGCGCTTGAATCATTCAAAGCCTTCCGTGGCAGAGAACCCGCCATCGATGCTTTATTACGCCATAGCGGCATGTCAGCCTGAAGGAGTACAACGTGAAACGAACAACAACCGCGATGCAAGTTCTGCTGTTGCCCTTGATGTTGCTGGCCACACAAGCTCAGGCACAGCTGTATAAATCTGTTGGTCCGGATGGGAAAATCACTTACTCCGACACGCCGCCTCAGTCCAATCAGAAATTGCTGGAAAAAAAAGAATTATCCAATTCCGCAAGCACCGCGAATTTTCCTTACGAACTTGGACAAGCAGCCTCAAAAAATCCGGTGACGATCTACACGGCCGCCAATTGCGCTCCCTGTAACGACGGCAAAAATCTGCTGAAATCAGCTGGAGTTCCTTTTTCGGAGAAAACAGTAAAAACATCCGAGGACGTTGAAAAGCTAAAGCAAATCAGTGGCGATACCCAGCTTCCGGTGATGCAGATAGGCAGCAAAAAATTGCACGGTTACAATGCCGATGAATGGAAATCAGCGATCAAGTCTGCAGCCTATCCTGCCAGCAATATGCTGCCACCGGACTATCGTTATCCTGCGGCAGAAAGCGCAGCACCCTCGGCTCCGGCACCTGCGGCGGCATCCGGCGACAAACCTGTTCCGCAGAAAAAGCCTGCCAATGTCCCGGCAAGAAAGCCAGCAACAGAAAATGACTTCCGCTTCTGATATGACGCGTATCGATTTTCACAGCAACGTCGCCGACAAGCTGCATTATGCCTGCCGGCTGATACGCAAGGCGCGTGCCGCGAACAGTCAGGTCGTAGTCTATCATGACGATCTGGCAGTCCTGCGTCATCTCGATGAAGCCCTGTGGACCATCAGTGAGGCAGATTTTTTACCGCATGTGATGGCAGATGATGTACTGGCATCCATGACGCCGATTATCCTCAGTCATACCCATCTGGATCAGAGTCCCCATTTTGAATTACTGGTCAATCTGAGTGCCGCTGTGCCTGAGCATTTTTCGCGGTTTGGCCGCATGATAGAAATCGTTTCAGGCGACCAGCAGGATACGCAGGCAGCGCGTGAACGCTACCGCTATTATCAACAACAGGGCCACTCACTCAACCATAACGTCGCAAAATAAAATGAATAACCCTATCGATGCCAGCATCCCTGTTCTGACTGAAATTATCTACCCGGCAAATGCAGCCGGCGCAGAAGAGGAGACAGCAGCAACTCCCGCATCACCATTGCCGCCATCGCCAATGCCGGACGCGGTAACAGTCAGCGCTGCGACGGACCCGATGAATGGCAGTGCGACAAATCCGGCCCCGTCAGAAGAGCAATGGCAGACACTCGAGCAGAGTCTGAAAGAAAGCGTACTGAAAAACGTACTGGCGAGGGTTGATTTTGTCCTCGAGCACCGGGTCAGGGACAATCTGGCAGATGTGTTGCAGACTGCAGTTGAAGGCCTTGCAAACGAAATCCGTGCCGGTCTGAAAAACTCGCTGGAAGAACTGGTCACCAGAGCCGTCACCCAGGAAATCACCAAAGTTAAAAATTCAAAATAATTTTTTCTCCCTGTAACAACACTTCGTTACGTTCTTGCAGGATACATTTCAGCCGGCGGGCAGCGACATTTCCGGTATCGGCTTAACGCATCGCGGCCGCAGTAGCATCGATCCCAGGTATCCGCACAGAATAAAAATATACAAAAACGGCGTGATGCAGTGCACAAACAAAATATCGTGATGATGTAAAAAACCACCAGACAGAAAAAAAATATTGTCCGTCGCGGATAAAATTTCAGGATTTTTTTTACTCGCCAAGTGGCATGTTTGCACCAAATTTGTGCAACTCGCACCAGGTGTTTATTCGCTTCTCCGTGGACACCCGCTATTTATCTTCCATCTGAAAATATTCCTATCAGATAGCAGTCCTGCCAGCCGAAACCGCGTCAGCATGGGAAACATCCCATCTTACATTTTGATGCACTGCAAAGAAGTGTCTGCCGGCTTTATCCGTTTGCTTATCAAGGCTTCAACATTCAACACCGGCTCTTCATTTCTGCGAGTTAAATGCCGGCAATTAAAGTGAAAAAAATGCCCGATTTTGGCGCGTTGAAAAAAAGATTCACGTAGAAAAAAATCATGCTAAAGAGCTTTCGGAAATTTTTTTTCTGTTGTACCTTTTGTTTATTCAGTTTCCTGAATAAGTTGGCATTACAGTTTTGTAGCCCTACTTTTTAATCCTCAAGGGAGTATGTTCATGTCGTTAAAAACTAAAATGATTCCACTGGCTGGCGCGATCGCTTTCGCATTTGCCGGTTCCGCGGCAGCTCAGGAAGTCGTCATTAAAATCGGCCACGTCGGCCCTGTTTCCGGTCCTATCGCCCATCTGGGTAAAGACAATGAAAACGGCGCCAAAATGGCGATCGAAGAGTTGAACGCCAAAGGCGTGATGATCGGCGGCAAAAAAGCAAAATTCGAATTGCTGGCTGAAGATGACGGCGGCGATCCGAAACAAGGTACAACCGTTGCACAAAAACTGGTTGATGCGAAAGTCAACGGCGTGATCGGTCACCTGAATTCAGGAACAACGATCCCAGCATCTAAAATCTACAACGATGCTGGCATTCCACAAATCTCCCCTTCTGCAACTGCAGTTCCATACACTAACCAGGGCTTTAAAGGCGCGTTCCGCGTTGTGGCGAACGATGGTCAGTTAGGCGGCACGCTGGGTCGTTACGCTGTGCAAATCAGCAAAGCGAAAAAAGTTGCTGTGATTGACGATAAAACAGCCTACGGCGAGGGTGTGGCAAAAGAGTTCGTCAAGGGTGCCAAAGGCAAGGGTGCTGAAATCATCGTGCAAGAGCACACAACGGATAAATCCAATGATTTCGCCGCCATTCTGACCACGATTAAAGCGAAAAAACCTGATCTGATTTTCTTCGGTGGTATGGATGCGGTTGCAGGTCCTATGCTGCGTCAGATGAAAGCACTGGGCGTGAATGCGAAATTCATGGGCGGTGATGGTATCTGTACAGCCGACTTGGTTAAACTCGCTGGTGATGCGCTTGGCGAAGGTCAGGTCGTCTGCGCTGAAGCAGGCGGTGTTCTCGATGCGCAAAAAGTAGCCAACGACAATTGGAAAGCAGCATACAAGAAAAAATTCGGTATGGATGTGCAGATCTACGCACCGTATGTTTACGATGCTGTGATGACGATGGTTGAAGCAATGAAACAGGCTAATTCTGCAGAACCTGCAAAATACCTGCCAGTGCTGAAGAAAATCAAATATAAAGGTGTAACTGGCGATATCGCGTTTGACGACAAGGGCGACATCAAAGACGGCACACTGACTTTGTACACATACAAAGGCGGAAAACGTGAACTGTTAACTGTGACTAAGTAATCAGCGTCGCATTCAGAAAAAAAAGCCCGGTTCAGTTCGTGAACCGGGCTTTTTTAATGAACTGCTGATTCTGCGACAGATCAGCAGATCTGTCTTTCCTCAGCAGCAAGCACGAATTATTTCAACGCCAGTATCCATTTAACCAGAGTTTTCGCTTCTGCCTCAGTCACCTGTGGATTCGCTGGCATAGGAATCGCACCCCAGGTACCGCTGCCGCCCTTGATGACTTTTTGTATCAGCTTGGCTTCGGCAGTTTTATCGCCTGCATATTTTTTTGCCACTTCTTTATAGCCGGGACCGACGACTTTATTATCAACTGCGTGACAAGCCAGGCAATTTTTCGCTTTTGCCAGATCAGCATTTGCCATTGCCGAACCAGATGCCAATACTGCCAGAGCTGCGCCTACGAATAAGGAATATTTCATTGTTCTCTCCAGGTTAGAAATGCCGTTTCATTTTAACGCGTTTCCGAAATTTGAACATGGCTCAGAATATGCAGGTTGACCTGCCGTCGAATACGTTTTAATCTGCTGACAAAAGGAAACCTATCATGCTACTGATCATCCCCTTATTCTTATTGCTGGTATTAAAACTTGCCGAGGTCTCAGTGTTTGCCGCCATGTCCTGGTGGTGGATTATCGGCGGCGCCATATTTGCGTTTTTGTGGTTTGAGTTTTTCGAGCGCATGCTGGGTCTGGATAAACGTAAAGACGATGCACATTTCGAAAAAATCAAGGCAGAACGCCTGAAACGTACATTTGAGAAAAAGGTTGGTCGCCGTTGATAACGACAGATCTGCACAAAATGCAAAGCCGACACTGGGTCGGCTTTTTTTACGGACAAAAATCAGTCACGTGCGCACATGAATAATCCAGATCTGCGGCATCTTGAACTGCGACAGCTCCGCTATTTCATCGCGGTTGCAGAGGAAATGCATTTTGGTAAAGCCGCACTACGGCTGAATATGACCCAACCGCCGCTATCGCAGGCGATACAGTCGCTCGAGAGCTTTCTTGGTACCGCACTGTTTATCCGAACCACCCGCCATATCGCGCTGACGCCCGCCGGAATTGCTTTGTTACCGGAAGCCAGACGCCTGCTGGAACAGGCAAATAATCTTCGGCAGCTGGCCCAACAAGCGGCCGCAGGTGCGCGCGGTCATTTATCACTCGCTTTTGTCTCTGTCGCCGATTACAGCATACTGCCGCCGACGTTGCGGGCGTTCCGTCAGAGCCATCCTGACGTCAGCATAGAATTGCGTGAAGCAACGACCGATGTCCAGCTGGACGCACTCGAAAAAAGTGAAATTGACGCCGGCTTCATGATCCCGCCTTTACCGGAAAAACTGCAACAGATTTTGTACTATCAGAAAATTCTGACCGAACCGCTGATGCTGGCGGCACCTGAGCAGATACTGCCACGTGATAAGCCGGTGAAAATGGAAAATTGTCCTGATCTGCCGCTGATCCTGTTTCCACGCAAAATCGCGCCATCATTACACGATGCGATACTCGGTCATTTCCATGCAGCGGGGATGACGCCGGTAATCGGCCAGGAAGCAATACAGATGCAAACCATCGTCGGGCTGGTGTCGGCTGGCATGGGTATCGCACTTGTGCCACAATCCGTCTCGAACTTGCAGCGTCCCGGCGTGGTCTATCATCCGATTGAACATGCCGCACCGGCAGTCGAGATCGGTATCGTCTGGCGTAAAGATAATCCGTCAGCGGTGCTCGCCTCCTTTTTACAGCTTTTACATACAACCACATGCTGATTCATCCTAATCCTGATCCCGTCGCTTTTGCCATTGGCCCGCTTTCCGTACATTGGTATGGGCTGATGTATATGGTCGCCTTTGCCCAGTTTATTGTGCTGGGCCGTTATCGCCTCAGATTGCCGCATGTCGCAGCGAAAGGCTGGACCCGCGAACATATCGACGACATGCTTTTTTATGGCGTGCTTGGCGTCATACTCGGCGGCCGCCTTGGCGAAGTGCTTTTTTACGGACTGCCCTATTACCTCGGCAATCCGCTGGAAATTTTCAAAGTCTGGAAAGGCGGTATGTCATTTCATGGCGGGTTTCTCGGTGTGCTGATTGCGATGTCCTTGTGGGCGCGTAAAGCAAAAATGCATCTGGCGGATGTCTATGATTTCATCGCGCCGCTGGTGCCGCTCGGTTATGCGGCTGGCCGCATCGGCAATTTCATCAATCACGAACTGCCGGGACGCATTGCCTCTGCTGATTTACCGTGGGCGATGATCTGGCCAGGCGTCGATCATCCTGTACATCCATCGCCGCTGTATCAGGCGCTCATCGATGGTGTTTTATTGTTTGTGATCCTGTGGATATTCGCCAGCAAAGCGCGACCAAGATTGGCGGTCGGGTCTTTGTTCGTGATCCTGTACGGTTGTGCACGCTTTTGTACAGAATACTTCCGTACTCCTGATTACGAAGTCAGCTTGGCCGGATTGACGATCTCTGCCGGACAGATGCTTTCGCTGCCGATGATCGCCGTCGGTGCATTGCTGCTGTTCTGGTCTTACCATCAGAAAAAATCCTCGTAATTCAGGATATTACGGGGAGTATATGCAGAAAACGCCTTAACCTTTCGGTAAAAAAAAGGGGGTTAAAATATACTCCCCCCAGTATATTTTATGCCTGAGACACCTTTAACTATGTATTCAGACTCAATTCCGACTTCATCAACAACATCATTCAGTTAAAAAAAGCGGCGGATTATTTCGTCTCCTGACGAACTAATCCGCCGCTTTTTTGTCTCAATCAACCTGACTGTTTTCTTCACCATGTATTCGTTGTGAATGCTGGTGAATGAATGACATTTCATGACAGCTATTTCAACCGATTTTAAAAAATAAAGGGACTATCACATGCAACGCACCCTGCTTTCGCTTGCCGTCCTGGCAGCCATTTCTGCCGGCAGCACCGGCACCGCTTTTGCCCAGACGACACCAGCCCACACGACGACAGCGGCATCGACAACGGCCGCCGCCCGTATTTCAGGCATTGATCTGCAATGGATAGATACCAGCGTACGTCCGCAGGATGATTTCTTCAAATTCATGTCTGGCAAATGGCTGGCGAATGCAGAGATTCCGGCAGACCGCGCCCGCTTCGGTTCTTTCGATCAGTTGCGCGACTTATCCGAACAACGTTCGTATGACATCATCAAAGCATTGGCCGCTGACAGCAAATTGAAAGCAGGCAGCAACGAGAAAAAAATTGCCGATCTTTATAATAGTTTCATGGATGAAGCACAGGCCGAGAAACTTGATATCGCACCGCTCAAAGCGACATTCAACCGCATTGACCGTCTGACCAAAAAAGAAGATTTACCAGCACTGATTTCTAATCTGGCCAAACTCGGCGTTTCGCTGCCGGTGCAATCCGGTATAGGCCAGGATGCACGCGACTCCAGCAAATACGCAGTCTATGTCAGCCAGGGTGGACTCGGTTTGCCGGACCGTGATTACTATCTGAAGGATGATGATGCCAAGCTCAAAGGCTTCCGCGATGCCTATCTGAAGCACGTAGAAAAAATGCTGGAAATGAGCGGTCAGAAAGATGCTGAAAAAGCGGCTGCCAGCATCCTTGCACTGGAAACAGAAATCGCGAAAATCCAGTGGACCAAAGTCGAAAATCGCAACCCGGTCAAAACCTACAACAAAATTGAAAAAGCAAAATTAGCGGAGCTGTTGCCAGGCTTCGACTGGACCGCGTATTTCGCTGGCACCGGTGTCGGCAACCGTGTCGATTATGTGATTGTCCGTCAACCGGGCTTCCTCAGTGGCATGGCAAAAATCATTCAGGACACACCAGTTTCTGTATGGCAGTCCTATTACAAATGGAAAGTGCTGAGTGCGTATGCGAGCCTGTTATCGAAACGCTTTGTTGATGAAGATTTCAACTTCTCCAGCGTGACCTTACGCGGTATTCCGGCGAACCAGCCACGCTGGAAACGCGGTGTGGCACGCGTGGAAGAAAGCATGTCGGAAGCACTGGGCAAACTGTATGTCGCCAAATACTTCCCGCCTGAGAATAAAGCACGCATGGAAGAACTGGTTAAAAATCTGACGCTCGCCTACAAACAAAGCATAGAAACGCTGGACTGGATGAGCCCTGAAACCAAAAAAGAAGCGCTCACCAAACTCGCTAAGTTCACACCGAAAATCGGCTATCCGGATGTATGGCGCGATTACAGCAAACTGGTCATCAAAAAAGACGATCTGGTTGGTAACGTGATGCGTGGCCGTGAACATGAATACCTACGCCAATTGTCCAAATTAGGTCAGCCGGTCAACCGCAAAGAATGGGGCATGAGCCCGCAGACCGTGAATGCGTATTACAACTCCCGTCAAAATGAAATCGTCTTCCCGGCCGCGATTCTGCAACCGCCATTCTTCAATCCGGCTGCAGATGATGCCGTGAATTACGGTGGTATCGGCGCGGTGATCGGGCATGAAATCAGCCACGGATTCGATGATTCCGGAAGCCAGTCTGATGGTGACGGTAATCTGCGTGACTGGTGGACCAAAGAAGACAAAGCGAATTTCGGTAAGCTGACTGCAGCGATGATCGCACAATACAACGCGTACAGCCCGCTGCCGGGTTATAACGTCAACGGTGCCCTGACACTCGGTGAAAACATTGCCGATAATTCCGGTTTATCGATCGCCTATAAAGCGTATCAGATCTCACTCGGCGGCAAACCTGCACCGGTGATTGACGGTTACACGGGAGACCAGCGTCTGTTCATGGGCTGGGCACAAGTCTGGCGTGGTAAAGCGCGTGATGCTGAAACGATTCGTCTGATTAACACAGACCCGCACTCACCTGCGGCGGTACGTGGTAATGCACCACTGACCAACCTGCCAGCGTTCTACTCTGCATTTGGCGTCAAAGAAGGCGACAGAATGTATACAGCGCCAGAGAAACGTATTACGATCTGGTAATCGGCCGCACCTGTAATATCGCCCGCGGGCGAATCTGAACAATTTGCCCCAGCCCTCTTTCTGCGAACAGAAAGAGGGCTTTTTTCATTGAGCACTGACGCAACAATCTCCTGCAGACGCGTAGAGCCTGACCTGACAGGCGTAAAAAGTCCGGGGCAATGATCAATTCCGCAGCCTGTATTTACAGCATTGCGTTAAACTAGCCAGCATTATATTGTCGCTTCATCATACAGACGCCAGCAGCTTAGCTACTGGATTTAACCATCATCATTCAAGGAATCATATGGAACAGTATTGCGCACAAATTATCTGGAATCGCGGCGAGCAGAATTTCAGCGATAACAAATACAGTCGTGGTCACGAATGGAAATTTGATGGTGGTCTGACAGTGCCGGCGTCTTCGGCACCTGCTTCTGTTCCTGTACCGTTGTCGGTCGCAGAAAACATCGATCCGGAAGAAGCCCTGGTCGCCGCGCTGTCGAGCTGCCATATGCTGTTTTTTCTCGCCTTCGCCGGTAAGCAGGGCTATATCGTTGACAGTTACGAAGACAATGCCGCTGGCATCATGGAAAAAAATGAAAAGCGACGGATGTCGATCACCCGCATAGAACTGCGTCCGCATGCAGTCTTTTCCGGCACCACGATACCGACTGCAGAGCAAATTCTGGCGCTGCATCACCTTGCACACGACCATTGTTATATCGCCAATTCCATTCGTGCGGAAGTGGTCATTACTCCGGTCTGAGCGAGCAGCATGTACACACCCGCCGCGTTCTCCGAGCAAAGAATTGAAGTTCTGCATGCACTGATCAATACGCATCCTCTGGCGAGTGTAGTGACATCGACCGGGGATGGATTGACTGCAGATCACATTCCCATGATCGTCACCGCACCAAGTGCCGGTGCGCCGTTCGGAACCTTGTGCGGGCACGTCGCGCGCCAGAATCCACTGTGGCAATCTGCTTCAGAGTTACTGTGTATATTTCAGGGGCCGAGCGCTTACATCACACCTAGTTGGTACGAAGAAAAAAAACAGAACGGCGCCGTCGTTCCTACCTACAATTATGCAGTTGTCCATGCACACGGAACATTGCGTATTGTCGATGATCGACAGGAATTTCTGGCACTCCTGAATAATCTCACCACACATTTTGAAACCCAGCGTACAACACCCTGGCAAATCAGTGATGCACCTTCGGACTACATTCATCATCTGATGGATGCCATCGTCGGCATCGAAATTCCTATCACCCGTATCACGGGAAAATGGAAAACAAGCCAGAATAAAACAATACAAAACCGCGGTAATATTACGATAGGCCTGCGTGAAAAAAATCATCACAATGAAATTGCAATGGCAGACCTGATGGAACAGGCGTTGTTTGCGTCAGAAGAAAAAAGTGTGTAACCGAGTATGTCGCATGTTAACGATACTCTTGCTTTTACAGCGCACTGACAGCAATCTTGTTGCAGGGATTTATCTCATGAGAACATAAGGTTTTCTGCACAGCTGACGGCACCGGATAGCTTCACATCAATCATTTTTACAAAGAGTTTCTGCATCAAACGACATTTATTCTTCCCGATAAAACCACTTCAGAAAGCATGCCATGCCGACGAAAAAGAACGTGTACTTCTACATTTACATTGCTTACTTTTTCACCGGTCTGATTGTGATTTTTGCGCTGATTATGGGCCTGGTGCAGTTTCCGCACATGAGCAAAATTATCCTTGCGCAGGCAAATAATACCTATGAACTGATAGGTAAAGAAATTACAGCTGACATCAGGGACATCTATGAACCAGTAAAAAATCAGACGGAAATCCTGGCACAGATACACCCCATTCCCGGTAATGATCTGAATGAAAGACTCAGACATACCGCCTATCTGGCAAAAGCCATCGATAAACTGGCATCCGCGACCTCTGCTTACGTCGGTTATGCGAACGGTGATTTTTTTTTGCTGCGGCAGTTTGCCAAATCGAATGGCAGCAAAGACGTCTTTCATGCCCCGCCGGAAACTGCCTGGATAGTACAAAGCACCAGTCACGAACATGGCAAACTGGTTGAACATCTGGTGTATCTGAACGGGAAGCTGCAGGAAATAAGCCGGATGGAAATCGGCTTAAGAAATTTCGACCCGCGTCAGCGCAACTGGTATATCTCTGCAATGCGTCATCCGGCACAATCAAACGTATCAGAGCCCTACTATTTTTTTACCACCGGACAAATCGGTGTCACCTACTCGCAAAAAATTGTGAATGAAAACGCGGTGGTTGGCATTGATATTGAAATGCCGACGATACAGGACATCGTCAGAAATCACGGTATCACACCGTCAACGTCAATTGCACTGACGGACCAGCAAGGACAATTGCTGGCATGGAAAAACGGTCAGATCAGCAGCTACAAACCGCAGATCAGTGTGCGGAAGGATGGCAGCAGCGGCATGCCCTTGCTCGCAGAACAGGATGCCCCGGTATTGAATCAGATCAGAAAAAATATTGCCTCTGTCCCAGCCGGGCCAGCGCAAACGAAAAGTTCTTCCATTGATATTCAAGGTGCAACCTGGTCAACCTATCACACCCGCTTGCATATACCCGGCGGGCAGGATCTCAGCATACTGATCGCCAGTCCGCATGCAGAACTGCTTGCAGACATACTGGATATGCGCAAAAAAAATATCGCGATATTCGTATTTCTGTTGTTGTTAGAAATCGGCGTGACGATATATTTTTCACGTCTGGCATCACAACCATTGAATCAACTGTCGGAAGATGCAAAAAAATTGCCCATTTCGATTTTCATAGCAAAGTAGAAATTGAGACGCGCATCAGAGAAATTGCCGATCTCGCTGATTCAATGAAAGGAATGAAAGCCACCATACAATCATTTCTCGATATCGCCAGCAGTCTCGCATCAGAAAATAATTACGATCGCCTGCTGGCCCGCGTCTTAAAAGAAATGTCTGAAATTACGGGAGCCAGATCGGGCTTACTGTATCTGTATGAGCCACAAAAGGATGCACTGGATGTTGTACAGATTTATGCAGATCATCATGTCGTTGAAACCGATGCACAAAGCATACTGATGAGCGATCGCAGTCATCCTGTTGTGGCCGCCTGCTATTCCGGCTCGCATATCCTGCAATTACAACCGAATGATCTGCGACTTTTTTTCAGTGTTTTACCTGAGTTATCGCATGTGACAACGCTGATCTCTATTCCGCTGAAAGACCGTAATGGCACTCTGTCAGGTGCTGTTGCGCTGGTGATAGACGCGACTGTCATTGACGATGCACATCTCGCGATGGCGGAAGCCGTTTCCGGGGCTGCTGCCGTCGCGATAGAAAATCAACGTCTGATTCAGGAACAAAAAGCCTTGCTGGCTTCATTCATACAACTGATCGCCAGCGCGATTGACGCCAAAAGCCCCTACACCGGCGGACATTGCCAGCGCGTTCCGGTACTCACAAAATTACTGGCACAAGCAGCTTGTCGCGAGACGAGCGGGCCGTATGCCAGCTTTAATCTGAATGAAGAAGAATGGGAAGAATTGCATGTCGCCTCCTGGCTGCATGATTGCGGCAAAGTTACCACGCCGGAATACATCGTCGATAAGGCGACCAAACTCGAAACGCTATATGACCGCATTCATGAAATACGTATGCGTTTTGAAGTATTAAAGCGCGATGCAGAAATCACCTGCTGGCAAGCCATCGCCAACGGAGGAAATGCGGCTGAACTGAAAGAAAAACTCCATACCGAGCTGAGGCAGCTGGACGAGGACTTTGCTTTTATCGCAGAATGTAATGAGGGTGGTGAGTTCATGGCTCCGGAAAAGATTGCCCGTCTAAAAGCGATTGCTGAACGGACCTGGCAGCGTACATTGTCTGACCGCATCGGCATTTCACACGAGGAAAAAGAACGCAAAGAGCGTACCCCGGAACCTGTGCTACCGGTAAGCGAACATCTCCTCAGCGATAAACCGGAACATATTTTTACCCGCTCGCCACGCGACATGATTCCGGCGGATAATCCCTGGGGTTTCAGGATCACGGTGCCGAAAAATTTATACAACCGCGGCGAACTGTATAACTTGTGTGTGACGCGTGGCACTTTGTCCGAGGAAGAGCGCTATAAGATTAATGAACACATGACGCAAACCATTATAATGCTGGGAAAATTGCCATTCCCGCGTTATCTGGCGAAAGTACCGGAAATCGCCGGCGGTCATCACGAAAAAATGGATGGCACAGGCTATCCGAAACGCCTGACCGGGGACCAGATGAGCATCCCTGCCCGCATGATGGCAATCGCCGATATCTTTGAGGCGCTGACGGCGGCAGATCGTCCCTACAAAAAAGGTAAGACCTTGTCAGAGGCTATCGCAATGATGAGCCGGATGGAAAAAGAACAACATATTGATACTGAATTATTCAGGCTGTTCCTGACTTCCGGCGTCTATCTCGAATACGCAAAAATGTTTATGAAACCCGGGCAGATTGATGAGGTCAACATAGCAGCGTATATCTGATGCAAAAAGCTGCCTGAGTACTTCAGACTGCATTGCGCTGATTGCGCATCAGAGCAAAATACACGATACCGGAAATCGCCAGACCGACAAACCAGGCATAGGTATAAATCGTTTTCAGCAGCGCAGAAACCTCCGGAAAAGACGCTGGAAATGCTGCGTTCAGGAAACCGGGAATATTCGGTGCCACGCCAATCACAAACGCGATCACTGCCGTCATATTCCAGCCCTTACGGTAACTGTACTGACCATGCTCTTCATATAAAGCCAGCACGTTAATCTGCGTCCGACGGATAAAGTAATAGTCAATAATCAGTATGCCGGCGATAGGGCCAAGCAACGCAGAGTAACCAATCAGCCAGGTGAAGATATAACCTTGCGTGGTTTCGAGAATTTTCCATGGCATCATCACCAGTGCGATACCGGCTGTAATGTAGCCTCCGGTTTTATACGAAATCAGTTGAGGATTCAGCGCAGAAAAATCGTAAGCAGGACCAACCAGATTAGCAGCAAGATTGACCGAGACCGTATCAATCAACAAAATCACCAGCGCGATCAGCACGGCAGCACCTGTCATGCGACTTGCGACATCCACCGGGTCCCATAAGGCTTTACCGTATAAAACGACAGTCGCTGAAGTCACGATCACTGCCATCAAAGCCAGCAGTCCCATAGGTGCGGGCAAGCCAACGGTCTGACCAAGAATCTGATCTTTCTGCGACTTAGCAAAGCGTGTAAAGTCAGGAATATTCAGTGCGAGTGTGGCCCAGAAACCTATCATCGCTGTCAGTGAAGGCCAGAAGGTCGTCCAGAATTGTCCGGCTTTTTTTCCGCCTTCAACAAACTGTGAAGGCTGATCCAGCAAGGCACCAAAACTACCCGCTTTGTTGTATACCCATGCCAGTAACACGAAACAGATAAGTATCTTTAATGGCGCCGTATATGTCTCCAGCTGACGTATCGATTCCATGCCATGAAAAATGTACCAGAACTGTATACCCCAGAAAATCAGAAAACACACCAGCTGGGCGCCGTTGATACCCAAGCCTGCGATGTTGTCGCCGCCCAGCGGATGACCGAGTAACACACCGCCAAGAGTGTAGATCATTTGCCCGCCAAACCATGTTTGTATGCCATACCAGCCACAGGCGACGATCGCCCGCATCAGTGCAGGCAAACGTGCACCGCGCACGCCAAACGAAGTGCGTGCCAGTACCGCGTAGGGGATACCGTATTTCGCTCCAGCGTGACCGATCAGTAACATCGGTACCAGCACTATTGCATTGGCCAGAAACACAGTCCAGACCGCCTGATAGCCTGACATACCGCCCTCAATCAGACTGGCAGACAAGGTGTAAGCAGGAATACACATCACCATCCCTACCCATAAGGCAGCGAAGTGATACCAGCGCCAGGTACGTTGCGCCTCTGAGGTCGGTGCTAAGTCCTCATTCCAAAGTTGATTACTATCCGGTTGCATATAATTTTTCTCCAAGGTCGATATCTGAGGACAGGCACAAACACATCCACGCACAACAAAGCGACTGATAAGTAAAAATAAGTAAAAAAGTCCAGTATTGAGCGGGATAGTACTGATGTAAAAGAGAACGGCAGATCACGTCAGATGCCGTGCACGCGTAGCAAACTTCATTCCACAAAACACATGTCAGCTTGTCTCTGCTTTCGTTAAACGGACAGCGCGATAGGCATTTCTGTCAGGTCCGGTCAAAGGCAATACAGACCTTACCGGAATCACGCGGGATTTATACGCTCACATCAGGCTGATGACAAGCAAAGGATGTATCCGAAGAGATGTCGTTGTACTAATCTGTTGTGCAATCGCTTGATAAGACCGGAAGTCATAAGCAATATAACAACCGTCAGATTGCATGCATGTGTATGCATTGCGCCCCCGTCCATCATTTTTTGGTGACGATACCTGATCACTACGCCGGTATTAGCGCTGCCGGCAGCACAAGTGAGTGATAGAGGAAAAAGAAATGCTCTGTGATCAGCGCAGATCACAGAGCAGCAACATCATCCGGCGAACTCAGACTGTTTTCCTGAGTATGTCGGCGAGTTTGCCGAACAGATCGTCGATGTGTTTTTTCTCAAGCACGAGCGGCGGAGACAAGGCAATGATGTCGCCCGTAGTGCGAATCAGCACGCCTTCCGCAAATGCCTGTTTGTACACTGCCATCGCACGTGCGCCGACTTTGCCCGGTATCGATGCCAGCTCGATCGCCCCGATCAGACCGACATTCCGCAAATCGATCACATGCGGCAAACCCTTCAGCGAATGCAAAGCATCTTCCCAATATGCGGTCATGCTTTGCGCATGCTCCAGCACTTTTTCTTCTTTGAATACTTTGAGTGAAGCTAGCCCGGCAGCGCATGCCAATGGGTGACCGGAATAGGTATAGCCGTGGAAAAATTCGATGCCGGCGGGACTGTCGAGCAAGGTTTCATAAATCATCGACTTACTGAATACCGCCCCCATTGGTACAACACCATTTGTAAGCCCTTTTGCGGTCGTCATCAGGTCAGGTGTGACGTCGAAAAAATCACTGGCAAACGGTGTTGCCATTCGACCGAAGCCAGTAATCACCTCATCAAAAATCAGCAGAATGCCATGCTTATCGCACAATTCACGTAAGCGCTTCAGATAGCCTTTCGGTGGCAGAATCACACCGGCAGAGCCCGACAAAGGCTCCACAATCACCGCAGCGATGGTTGACACATCATGCAGTGCAACGATGCGATCGAGTTCATCAGCGAGATGAGTGCCATATTCGGGAAGCCCGCGGCTATACGCATTTTTTTCGAGATTATAGGTATGCGGCAAATAATCGACACCACCCAATAAATTCGGAAACTGTTTGCGATTCGCCGGTAATCCACCGAGAGACATACCACCAAAACCGACGCCGTGATAACCACGCTCACGGCTGATGAAGCGCGTCCGTTGTCCTTCACCACGCGCACGGTGATAAGCCAGCACCATCTTCATCGCTGTATCAACCGATTCGGAGCCGGAATTGGTATAAAACACCTGACCAAATTTATTGCCACTGTAATCAATTAACTGTTCGGCGAGTTCAAATGCCGCCGGATGCCCCATCTGAAACGCCGGTGCGTAATCCAGCGTCGCGATTGCATCCTGCACTGCCCTGACTATCGTCGGATGAGAATGTCCCAGCGGCACGCACCATAGCCCGGCAGTACCATCGAGAATCTCGCGACCATTTTGATCGCGGTAATACATCCCGGCAGCGGAAGCAACCACGCGTGGCGCTTCTTTGTAATCCCGGTTCGCCGTAAACGGCATCCAGTACGCATTGAGTTGTTGTTGACTAAGCATGTGGCTCTCCTGAAATAATTTACCGATCGGTAAAAGTATGATGAAATCCTAACCAGGCATATGCGCAGAAGACATATACAGCCAGTCAAATTTCACCCAACCGTACTGGCTTTCTGAACTGCACAGTTCTCATCCGGACGATACGGACTAGCCTTGCTGACCAGCTGATAGCGAGCAGTCAAAGCAAGTGACATACCAATAAATTTCCCGATCACAGTTCTGCGCCAGATGAGGGATGCGTGTTGCTATATTATGGAATAAAAATGGAATTGACCGAAGAAATGCAACAAAGATCCGAACCAGCGGTCTGGCCGCAGCTGACGCTGGCACGCGGACGTCAGACCAGTCTGGTTGAGCAGATCGTGTGTGAAGTCAGCCAACTGATACGGCAACATCATTTACCACTCGGCAGCAAAATGCCGTCGGTACGTCAGTTTGCCAAATGCAATGCCGTGAGCACGTTCACCGTCGTCGAATCTTATGAACGACTGATCGCGCTTGGCATGCTGAGTTCGCGACGTGGTTCTGGTTACTTTGTGAGTAAGCCTGCAGGTATGCCCGTACCTTTGCCGCATCCCGTAACACCGGCCACGATTGACGCACTGAGTCCGGATTTATATTCCGGTGTTTCCTCTGCCTTACCGGTAGGTTCCGGCTGGCTGCCACCGGAATGGTATGGTGACGATGTTTTGCTGGACGCACTCAGACAGGCGATGCGCATTCCGACCCAGCGTCTGCGCGGCTATGGGCACCCGGCAGGATTTCCCGGTCTGCGCCAGCATCTGGCCCGCCATTTGACACAACAGCTGTTTCAGGTTGATACAGAACAGGTTCTGCTGACCAATGGTGCAACACACGCATTCGATCTGATATTGCGCACACTGTGTAAGCCTGGCGACACGGTGCTGGTGGAAAATCCCGGTTACAGTAATTTACTGTCACTGATACGGCATCATGGCTGCATTCCTGTCGGCATACAGAGGAGTGAACATGGGCTTGATCTGGATGGTCTGATGGAAAAAGCATTACTCCATCAGCCTAAAATCATGTTTGTGAATACGGTGCTGCAAAATCCGCTTGGTACCAGTCTCACACAAGCACAGGCACACCGTCTGCTGGCACTGGCAGAGCAATTCGATTTCTGGCTGGTTGAAGACGACATCTATCGCGAACTTTGCACACGCCCCGAACCCTCTTTAGCTGCGATGGATGGGCTCAGGCGTGTAATACGGGTGGGTAGTTTTTCCAAAGTGCTTTCCCCGACGCTGCGCGTCGGTTCGCTCTGTGCTTCACGCTCACTGATTGACGAATTGCTGCGGATCAAAATGCTGAGCGGGCTGACGACCTCGGAAATCAATGAGCGTGCGGTGTTACATGCGATCAGCTCCACACTGTACCGGCGTATGCTGGAAAAGCTCAAACGCCAGCTTGATAGTTCGCGTACCGAAGCACTGAGACTGTTGCAGGAAGCCGGCCTGACCGCACTGGCAGAACCACGCGGCGGTATGTTTATCAGCGCAGGCTGGCCAGATTCTGAACTTACAGCGCAAGAAATCAGCACACTGGCACGACAGGCCGGCTTCCTGATGGCACCCGCTGATTTTTTCTGTCTTCAGGAAACTGCTTATCCGTGGTTCCGCTTTAACATCGCGCATTGCAGCTCACTACAACTGCTTACTTTTTTACGTCGCATCAGTGATCGGGCGTCTCATGGATCAGTAAGTGGAAAAGAGTCCCTGCGCCCGTGATGCAATTGAGAGGCACATATGATCAACGATCCCGGCAATACATTTTTACCATATGACGCTTTTCAAATTTCTATGTAAAGGAAGCCATCCGCTGCGCTGCGGCCTGCTCTTAACGGATGCGTGAAAGAAACCTGTCTCTGCTCAGAAAAGAGATGACAACGTTCGAAAAATAGAAAGCCGCCGGAAAAATCAAGGCAGTCTATGCGACCCGCTTATTATTCTCGATCCGGACAATGACGCTACCGTATGTGGATTTTCTGACGTAAATCACACTGTCTCCCGCACAGGACTTCATATAGCGACAGGATGTCGATACAGCACAGAGGTTCATTTCAGGACGGTATTACACCGGCGGTAATCTGAGCGAACACGCGATATATAAACAATAAAGAAAAACTGAGAGAAAAATAGTCGTTAAGATAATAAATCTGTGTGTTTTTTGTTAAACATTATTAGTTGCATCGGCGAAATATGTTGCCCTGCCTGCTTTCATGGTATGAATACCAGCTCCTCTGAATCGCTGCCTGTACCGAAGTTCACCTATGTTGCCACCGGAATATCCTGAAGATGAAGCGCTGCGTCTTAATACACTCAGGGAATGCCGCCTGCTCGACACCCTGCCGGAAGAGAGATTTGACCGTATCACGCGTCTTGCGCGCCAGATTTTCCATACCGAAATCGCTCTGATTTCTCTGATCGACGAAGAACGGCAATGGTTTAAATCGCGGCAAGGTCTGCAGGCGCAGGAAACGCACCGGGATATTTCATTTTGTGGTCATGCGATTTTGTCCGGCGATGTTTATGTCGTCGAAGATGCCAGCAAGGACCTGCGCTTCAGCGATAACCCTTTAGTCCTGAATGCGCCCTTCATACGTTTTTATGCCGGCGCCCCTTTACATACCAAAAACGGACAGCGCATAGGTACACTCTGTATTATCGACAGTAAAGCCCGGATTCTGACAACGCAGGAACTGTCAGCCTTACGTGATCTCGCTGACTGCGTCGAGCATGAAATTGACAACGAACAGGCACATCGTCAGCATGATGCCTTGCTGACGCTGGCCCGCATCACGTCCCTGACCTTCGATAATCCGCAAACGCTGTTACGTGAAACACTTGCCCTTGGCTGCGAATATCTGAAGCTGAGCACCGGCATCATTTCCAAACATGAAGGCGATAATATTTATGTCAGCGTATTGCAGTCTTCACTGGAAACGCTGAGCGAAGGACACTTCTTCCCCAAAAATCAGACCTATTCTGATTTGCTGAAAGTCGATGAAGGCGTTGTCTGTATAGAGCACATAGGGAAGAGTCAGTACCGCCATCACCCGAGTTACCAGCGCTTCCGGCAAGAGACCTATATCGGTATTCCACTTTTTCTGGAAGGCCAGCGTTACGGAACGCTGGGTTTTTCCGATAACAACCCACGTGCAAGTGCATACAGCGAGATCGAAATCGAATTCATCAACGTTCTGGGCGACTGGGTTAACAGCACGCTGAAACGAATCGCACTGGACAAGGCACTGGAACAGCAGCAAAAAATGAATGATGCAGTCGCGCGGGCGCAATCGCAATTCATCAAGGGGCGGGATAAGCATGAAGGTATCAGGACGTTGCTGAACGATGCCGTGCTGCTTACCGGCAGCAACTACGGTCAGGTCTGCGAAGTACGGAAAGACAAAGCTGGGCATTACTTTCTGAAAAATCACATCCACTCAGCGATCCCCGGCAACGCGAATGCGGCGACTTCAGCGATGCTGCCAGTGGGTGCTGAGGCAGAGTCCGCTCCACATCTTCTGACTGCACATTTTGAAGAAGTTCTTCGTACCCGACAGCCGCTGTCCGGCACTGTCAACACAGCCCTGACGCAAGCGCACAGCGGACCGTCAGCCCCAGCCGGTCGTTTTTTATGTATGCCAGTTCACTACAACGGTGATATCGTCGCCATGATAGGAGTGGCCGACAGCAGCGATGAATACGATCAGCAAACAATCGATTTTCTGCAGCCGGTACTGATCACGATAGGTCAGTTAATCAATGCTGCCAAAGTACAACGCCAGCATGAAGAGAGTGAAAGACGCCTGGCCAACATTATTGAGGGTACCAACATTGGCACCTGGGAATGCGACATCGCCAGCGGAGAAACTATTTATAACGAACGGTGGGCAGAAATGCTCGGCTACACGCTTGAGGAACTGCAACCGACCACCGTTCAGACCTGGCTGAATTTGTGCCATCCAGATGATTTGAAACGCTCGAGCGTAATGCTGAACAAGCATTTCAACGGAGAACTGCCGTATTTCGATATGATCAGCCGCATGCGCCATAAGGATGGCCACTGGGTCTGGATCAGGGATCGCGGATGCGTGGTCAGCTGGAGTGAAGATGGTAAGCCCCTCGTGATGTCTGGCAGTCATCAGGACGTGACGCAGGAACGACTGGCAGAGGAAAAACTTGCTCACGCTTACGAATTACTGGAGCAGTCGAACACCGCGGCACGCATCGGTACCTGGGAATTCGATATTCGCCATCGTCAGGTTTTCTGGAGTCAGGTGACGAGACAGATCCATGAAGTCGGCGATGATTATGTGCATAATCTCGACAGCGCCGTGTCATTTTACAAACCGGGTAAAAACCGCGACCATCTGATGCGCCTGATGCAGGAGGCAGTAACAGACGGCAAAAAATTCGACGAAGAATTTGAAATTATCACAGCGAAAAAAAAGCATTGCTGGGTACGTGTCATCGGTCTCCCTTATTATCAGGATGATCAGATCGTGCGCATTTACGGCATTTTTCAGGATATCAGCGACAGCAAGGCCAATGCCGAAGCCTTGCGCGATCAGGCGGCACACACAGAGGCCATTCTCGATAATGTGCTTGATGGCATTGTCACCATTGATCACACCGGCAGAATCGACGGATATAACGCAGCAGCTGCGAAAATCTTCGGCTACGACAAGGAAGAGGTGATCGGTCAGCATTTCAATATGCTGTTACCTGCCCGTAATGATGGCAGCCGTAACCGGAAAATCCGGCAACATACTTTCGAAGACGGTATCGGGGTTACGCAGGAAATCGAGGCACAACGCAAGGATGGCAGCGTCTTTCCGCTGGACTTATCCGTCTCGACCGTGCGGCGACGCGGACACCCGTTGTATATCGGACTGGTGCGTGACATTACAGAACGCAAGCGGGTAGAAAGAATTAAAAACGAATTTATTTCTACCGTCAGTCATGAACTACGCACGCCACTGACCTCTATTTCTGGCGCGCTGGGTCTGGTGCTTGGTGGTGCTACCGGCACCTTACCAAAAAATCTGACCCCTTTACTGACGATCGCCAGTAAAAACAGTCAGCGCCTGACTTTCCTGATCAATGATTTGCTGGACATGGAAAAACTCAGTGCTGGCCAGATGCATTTCAATATACAAAAATATCCTCTGGCTCATCTTCTCTCACAAGCACTGGAAGGCAATCTGACCTTTGGTACGCAAAGAAAAATACATCTGCGATTATTAACGCCGGTACCGGATGTCGCAGTTGCAGTCGATAGTCAGCGGCTGATGCAGATCTTGTCTAACCTGTTGTCCAATGCGATCAAATATTCACCGGAGAACGAGACCGTCGAAATCAGTGCAGCAACCCATGACAACGCTGTTCGCATTTCCGTCCGCGATCATGGCGAAGGTATTCCTGCCGAATTCCATTCGCGTATTTTTCAGAAATTTGCTCAGGCGGATTCATCGAACACCAGAGAAAAAGGCGGCACCGGTCTCGGTCTGGCCATTTCCAGGGAACTGGTTGAACACATGGGTGGCAGCATCGGCTTTGAGTCCGGCTTACACAAAGGAGCGCATTTCTATATTGATCTGCCCATCACTGAACTCCGTCCGCAAACAGTGGCATCAGAGTAAAAAGGTGCCGGGGCGGCTATAATCCCGACGGCGTAAAAATTATCCGGTCAGACATTCCGCCCGGATTTGTATTCCCGCATTAGTGGACGCAGATGCGAATTTTGCTGCATTCCTGCATTTTTATACTTCAAATAATTTCAAAAATAACTTCATGATAGTGCTTGGTGTTGAATCTTCCTGTGACGAGACAGGGCTGGCTTTGTATGACACGCAGCGCGGTTTGCTTGCACATGCCCTGCATTCGCAGATCGCCATGCACAGAGAATACGGCGGCGTCGTACCCGAACTCGCTTCGCGCGACCATGTTCGCCGTACTTTGCCGCTGTTAAATGAAGTCATGCAGAAAGCAGCGATACAGAAAAACGATATCGATGCGATTGCCTACACTCAGGGACCCGGGCTGGCCGGTGCCTTACTGGTCGGCGCCTCTTTTGCCTGCGGCCTCGGCATGGCACTGGATAAGCCGGTACTCGGCGTGCATCATCTCGAAGGTCATTTGCTGTCACCACTGCTGGCAAGTCAGCCGCCGGAATTTCCATTCATTGCCTTGTTGGTGTCCGGCGGTCACACGCAGTTAATGCGGGTGGATGGTATTGGTGCTTATCAGTTGTTAGGGGAAACCCTCGATGATGCTGCCGGAGAAGCCTTCGACAAATCTGCAAAACTACTGGGGCTGCCGTATCCGGGTGGTCCAGAAATTTCGCGGTTGGCGGAATTCGGCAATCCTGGCGTGTTTACGTTTCCACGCCCGATGTTGCACTCCAAAGACTTGAATTTCAGTTTTTCAGGTCTGAAGACTGCGGTACTGACCGTCGTGAAAAATCAGACTGCCAATATCTGCGAACAAAATAAAGCAGACATCGCGCGCGGCTTCGTCGATGCGCTGGTCGATGTGCTGGTTGCCAAGTGTGTCACCGCGATGAAAGAAAGTGGTCTTAAGCGACTGGTGATTGCAGGTGGTGTCGGTGCAAACCGGCAGTTACGTACCGCGCTGAATGCAGCTGCCGCCAAACGGCGCTTTCAGGTGTATTACCCCGAACTGGAATTCTGCACCGATAACGGTGCGATGATTGCGTTTGCGGGAGCGATGCGACTCAAAAAAAATCCCGCGGCAGCGACGCGGGATTACGGCTTTAATGTGCGGCCACGCTGGCCTTTGCATGAATTAAGCGTCGCCTGATTTGCTACGCCAGCCAGGGCCTGAAACACTTATTCACCGTTCATAAACAAAAAGGCCGTTTTCGCAACAGGCCTTTTTTTTACAAAGGATGACGTGCTATTGACACGAAGTCAGCGCGCAACGGTCAAAGCGCGGCAGACAGGCATTCTTATTTTTTCTTGCTGCCGATTTTGCTTTCTTTACCCTTCATTAGATTCACAATATTCTGACTGTGACGGTAAATTAGCAAACCACTCATGATAAATACTGCCAGCAACTTCACATCCGGTCCGAATAACATGCCGTAATAGAGTGGCGCAAAAATCGCAGCAATCAGTGCCGCCAGTGAAGAATAACGAAATGCAAACGCGATCACCAGCCAGGTCACCAGCGTAGCCAGCCCCAGCCAGCCATTCAGGCCGAGCAACACACCGGCAGCAGTTGCCACACCTTTACCACCGACGAATTTAAAAAATACCGGCCACAGGTGTCCGAGGAAAACAGCAATCGCCACCAGCGCGATACTGCCGTCATCCAGTTGGAACTGATCTGCATAACGTGCAGCCAGCCAGACCGCAAACCAGCCTTTAACGGCATCTCCCAGCAGCGTTAATACTGCGGCCGCCTTATTACCACTGCGCAGAACATTCGTTGCGCCGGGATTTTTAGAACCATACGTACGCGGATCCGATAAACCAAATAATTTGCTCACCACCACGGCAAAAGAGACAGAACCAATCAGATAAGCCAGCACGCCGGCCAGAATAGTATTCATGTGTTTCCCAGAGAAGCGAGGGGTTAAAATATACTCCCCCCAGTATTTTTAAGAGCGCTTTATTGACGCTGACAATAAGGGCATTTTATAACATACTCCCTCAGAATTACTCTTCGAGAGCACATTCCACCGGACGTGCCTGCAACAGACTCTGCAACAGCGCTGGCGAAATACCCACCAGATAACCACGGCGTCCGCCATTGATATAAATTTTCGGCAAATCCAGAATCGCCCGCTCAACATAAATGGGCATCGTCTTTTTAGTGCCAAACGGAGACGTACCGCCAACCATGTAACCGGAGTGTTTTTGCGCAATTTCCGGTTTGCAGGGCTCGATTGATTTACACCCGATCTGGCGCGCCAGATTTTTGGTCGATACCTTGCGATCACCGTGCATCAGCACGATTAAAGGTTTCGCCGCCTCATCCTGCATGACCAAGGTTTTAATCACATGATGTTCATCAACCCCCAGCTCACGCGCAGAGACCGCAGTACCGCCATGTTCTTCGTAGGCGTAAGGATGCTCAGAAAATTCCGCCTTGTTTTTACGCAAAAACTGCGTTGCAGGCGTTTCAGATACATGTTCTTTCTTGGCCAAAATTCTACTCCGTCTTGCTATTGATGTCGGAGACAGATTATAGCGATTAGTCTCAGATTCACGAATTTGTCTTCGCTTCTGAATCAGGCGACTCACATCATCTTTTCTCGCCTAACCATCGTCCGTATCGATAGATAACCTCTCATCACATCAGCAAATAAGCCTCCGCAATAAAAATAACGCACCAAATAAGTGCGAAAAATGTCAATACCGTATAAATAATCCAATACCATTTCGCTGCGAAAAGTATTCTTATGTAACAAGATACCACGCAAGATAATATGATCAAAAATGAAATCAATTATCACAAAAATAATATCATCACAATCTGCTCATAAATGAAAATAGATGCTTAATTTCAATTGCTTATCATATTTTTACCATTTATATAAATACCGGTCTGACATCAGAAAAAGTGAACGGGATTTCAAGTAAGGTAAAAATAAAAGAAAATAAATTTTCATTTTTTGTACCCAATCTACAACAACAGGTCATATTAATGTAACAAAAGCTTTCGCATACACCCATTTTATTTACATAATCTAGTTACGTCTGATTTATTTATTTTCATTTTTTCAAAGTCTGATCGGCACATATAAATACATATCAGTTGTGGGTAGCGGTCAGCGAGCCAGTAATTTATTTACTCCACACTAAAGTCTTTAGCTGCTCAGTTTTGTAAGTATCAGCGTTGCGTTCGTTAACCGTATGGGGATCTATATGATTTTTAAAGAAAAGATAGGCGTGCAGTCAGTGCGCTTTGCAATCGGCGTTTTAGCCGGCACGGTCTTGTTGTCCGGCGTGGCACAGGCTCAAGAAGAAAAAAGTGTTCAAAAGATCGAAATCACTGGTTCTAATATTAAACGTGCTGACAAAGAAGGTACATCACCAATTCAGACGATTACTGCTAAAGAAATCAAAGAAAGCGGTGCAACCACTGTGCTGGATTTGCTGAAGAAAGTACCTTCCATGGGCACTGGTGGTTACAACGACACACCTGATCAAAACAGTTTCTCCCGCGGCGTGGCGACAGCATCCCTGCGCGGTCTCGGTTCAACTTCTACATTGATCCTGTTGAACGGTCGTCGTATGGCACCTTCTGCCTACGCAAACCCGAATAACGGTCAGTCTGCGTTGTACGATCTGAACAGTATCCCTCTGTCAGCTCTGGAAAAAGTTGAGATTTTTAAAGACGGCGCATCTGCTGTATACGGCTCTGACGCGATTGCCGGTGTTATTAACTTCATTACCAAAAAAGATTACAAAGGTGGTGAGTTAAATATTGCAGCTGGTGCAAACGATGACCGCGAGTTTGGTCGTCAGAATTTTAACGGTACGGTCGGCTTCGGTGATTTCGCCAGCCAGGGTTACAACGTATTGCTGGCTCTGGACGTAACCAAAAAAACAGCAACCAGCGAACGTGATGGCTCCAACGATATTCAGGCTGCGCAATACGCAGATATGAACTTCCGTCTGAATCCATATTCCAGCTTTGCTTCTAACCAGGCTTTTTTCTTCAAAGAACGCTCAGCTAACAGTAAATCGTTCCTGACAACAGGTCCTACTGTTATCAACCAGACTAATTGTGACCCATCCCGCAAACTGGTTGGTTCCGCTGCATACGGCATTGCAACTACCAGCGTATTGTACGGCCGCACTTTCTGTAACTACGATACAGATCAGTTTAACGATGTCCAGGGTAAATCCGACGATATCAACTTCATGGCTGTAGGTAACCTGAAGATTAACGAAAATCTGTCTGCTTTCAGTGAAGTTGCTTTCACTGATTCGAAACGTGTTTATCGTTCCGCAGCCAGAACCATTGACGGCAGAACACCAACCACTAACTATCTGGTTGGCGGCCTCGCAGAACCATTCCAACCGATTCTGCCAGTTGGTCATCCTGACAATCCAAATCCAGATGCGCGTTCAGCAGTTGTTTACCGTTTTGAAAACCTGAAAACAGGTACAGATCTGGAAAATCAGAATGCACGTATCTTAGCTGGCTTGCGCGGTAGCTTCGGTAGCTGGGACTGGGAATCTGCTCTGTTGTGGAATCGCTCAAAACGTATCGAAACATCGTATGGCTTCTTGTATCTGCCAACCCTGCGTAAGCTGATCACAGAAAACCGTTCGCTGGCTTCACTGGCAGCAGATCCAACGATCACGAAAGATCTGACAAACAACGGTATCTCTCAGATCGCTCAATGGGATGGTAAAGCAACGACTGAATTCGGCAGCTTACCAGGTGGCGCGATCGGTTTCGCGGTCGGTGCAGAATTACGTCAGGAAAAACTGACCATCACTCCTGATGCTGCAAATGCACGCGGTGATATTCTGGGTCTGGCAACAACTGCAATTGATGCAAAACGTAATGTTTCTTCTGCATTCTTTGAAGTTCGCACACCATTCCTGAAAAACTTTGAGATGGATTTTGCAGGTCGTGTGGATAAATACCCTGATCTGAAGGCAAACTTCGTTCCTAAAGTCGGTGCAAAATGGACAGCAACTGACAGTCTGGCATTCCGTGGTAGCTACTCCGAAGGCTTCCGTGCTCCGGCATTGTCACAAGTGGCTCCAGGTGGCGCACAGTACTTCACCAGCGGCGTGGATCCTATCCGTTGCCCTAACGGCACAACACCAGTTCCAGGGGCTGAGCAAAGTGACTGTAACAAGAGCTTCTCAGGTGTCGGCGGTGCTAACCCTGATCTGAAACCAGAAAAATCCAAGAGTCTGGCACTGGGCTTGATTTTCTCGCCTACAAAAGACTTTGACGTCAGCGTTGATGCTTACAAACTGCGTCAGGAAGGTGAAGTTGCTCTGGCCAGTGCGACATTCCTGCTGGAGCACCCACAAAGCTTCCCAGCGGATTACATCACTCGCGATACAAATCCACTGAATCAGCTGAAAGACGCTAACGGCAATCCTATTCCAGGTACCGGTGCAATTCTGGCTGTCAAAACACCATGGACTAACCAAGGTAGTACAGAAGTCACAGGTCTCGACGTTGATATGAAATGGCGTCACAACCTCGGTGAAAACGGTAGATTGACGACTGGTTTGCAGTCAACATACCTGATTGCTTACCGCCGTGCAGAACAACCAGGCGATCTGGAACGTAATGCCGTTGGTACAGCCGGTGGTCTGAATGACTGGGCAACATCAGTTGGTCCTATCCCTCGCCTGCGTGCAACACTGACAGCCCGTTGGGAAAAAGGTCCTCATAGTGTGAATGCAGCAATGCGTTTCATCGACAGCATCACTCAGTATCGTCGTTACGACAACACAACGACATATGCAAACGGTGGCTTCTGTCATTGGGGTTCAGGACAACCAGCAGGTTCAACCTCTCTGGGTGGTATTCCGAAATACAACCAGTACTATCCAGATTGCACAGTACCAAGCTGGACAACATTTGACCTTGGCTACACCTACACTGGTTTCAAAGATCTGGCGCTGGGCATCAACATCAGCAACATTCTTGATACCAAAGCACCGTACTACCCAACAACGACGGCTTCGACCATCGCTCAGGGTTACAACGCAACATTGCACAACAACACCGGCCGTTATTTCCGCGTTTCTGCGAAATACACATTCCGTTAATTTTGTGTAGTTAGCTGGACTATAAACGCCTCGTTGATCGAGGCGTTTATTTTTTCGATCGCCTGAATCACTTTCTCTTTGAGGCACTTATGCAAATATCGCTTTACAAATTCTGCCGTGCGCTGACTGTCAGCCTGTTCATTAGCAGTGCTGCCGCGATACCACTCTCGGCTCACGCACAAAATAATCCGATACCAGTTGAGAATTTTTTCAAAAGCTCCCAGATCTCGAATGTTATGTTTTCACCTGATGGTAAAAATGTGGCAATGCTGGCGGCAGGAGCAAATGACCGTCTGGTACTGGCGGTCATGGAAGTCGATAAGTTAAAGCCTAAAATTGTGGCTGGTTACGAAAAAACGGATGTGGTTTTCTTTAACTGGGTCAATAACCAGAGGCTGGTTTTCGGCGTGGGCGATCGCTCCATCGGCGACGGTGACCGTTACAAAGGCAGTGGCTTATTTGCGATCAATAAAGATGGTAATGAATTACGGGAATTGATTGCAACCGGTGACACCGGCAGCAAATTCCGGGTACTCAATGGTTATCACAATTTTCTTGATGTCACGCACGTACCTGATTCCAATGACGTTTACATCACACGCAGCACCGGCACGCGAAAAACACCGTCTTATACATTAATGAAACTGAATACGCTCAACGGTTATAACGAGATTATTCAGACGCCAACAAATTCCGTCAGCTTTATGATTGATAAGTCAGGTGAAGTCAGGGTGGCTGAGACTTCCCAGGATAACTTCACCGCTGTGCATTATAAAGATCCGGCAACGCAGCAATGGCGAAAACTGATCGAATACAACAACGTGACAGGACATGGCTTCTCTCCTGCATTTATCGCACCGGATGGCCAGTTTTATGTTACATCGGCGAATAAAAATGACACCGTTTCGGTGTACCGTTTTGATCTGAAAAAAAATAAACTGGACGATACACCGGTTGTCGCAACTAAAGGGTTCGACTTCCAGGGCAACTTCGTCTTCAACAAAAAAGAAAATAAACTGTTAGGCGTTCATTACGAAAGTGATGCCTATTCCACTTTGTGGCTGGATGACAAATGGAATAGCGTTCAAAAAACTGTCGATGCAGCGCTACCAAACACGGCAAATCTGATCTGGGGTCCGGAATCAGGCAACAACGATATCGTCATTGTTCACTCGTTCTCGGATGTACATCCCGGCTCATATATGCTGTTCAACACTGAGACAAAGAAATTTGTTCCGATTGGTGACGTTCATCCGGAAATCAATTCTAAAACCATGTCCTACAAGGACTTTGTCCGTATCAAAGTGCGGGATGGCATGGAAATTCCTGCCTATATCACTCTGCCCAAAAACAGCAGCGGCAAAAATCTGCCTATGGTAGTGATGGTACACGGTGGCCCTTATGTACGAGGCGGCCATTGGGAGTGGAACCGCGAAACACAGTTCCTTGCATCACGCGGCTATGCGGTACTTGAGCCGGACTTCCGTGGCAGTACCGGTTATGGAACCAAGCTGTTCCGCGCCGGCTGGAAACAATGGGGACTGGCAATGCAGGACGACGTGACAGATGCGACCAAATGGGCAATTGCACAAGGTTATGCAGATCCTCAGCGTATTTGCATCGCAGGTGCCAGCTATGGTGGATACGCAACGCTGATGGGGCTGATCAAAGAGCCGGATTTGTATCGCTGTGGTATCAGCTGGGTCGGTGTAACCGATATCAATTACCTGTTTGATGTCACCTGGAGCGATACCTCCGGCTCCGCATGGACACGTTATGGTATGCCATTGATGATCGGCGACCAGACCAAGGATGCAGAACAACTGAAAGCAACGTCACCTGTAGCACAAGCACATCGCTTAACCAAACCACTGATTCTTGCTTACGGTGTGGCAGACCGCCGAGTACCTTTGGTACACGGTGAGCAATTCAAAAAAGCAGCGCCCAAAGATGCCAAAATTGAGTGGATCACTTACCCGAATGAAGGGCACGGATGGCGTACACTGAAAAACAATGTGGACTTCTGGACCCGCGCTGAACAATTCTTAAATGAAAATACGGCGGTAAAATAAGTCGTTTAGCAGACTCACCCAACCTGCGTCGCTCTGAGCCACGCAGGTTTTTTTATTTCCTCAGATTAACCTTGTTTGCAATACCTGCAATCAAGCTCCCTGATCAGCCCCGCGGATGATGCAGCGCATGCAGTTTTTTCAAACGCTCTCGCGCAACGTGGGTATAAATCTGTGTCGTTGAGATGTCTGCATGTCCCAGCAACAGTTGTACGACTCTCAGGTCGGCACCGTGATTCAGCAGATGGGTCGCAAATGCGTGGCGTAAAGTGTGGGGAGACAGATGTATCGTAATCCCGGCCTGCGCTGCATATTTCTTGATCAGGATCCAGAACATCTGCCGCGTCATCGCACCACCCCGCGCGGTAACGAATAAAGCATCGTCGATCTGACCATTTAATATCACCGGACGGGCTTCTCTTAAATAGCGTTCCAGCCATAGTCTGGCATGCTCGCCAAATGGCACCAGCCGTGTTTTGTCCCCTTTTCCGGTCACACGCAAGACGCCCTCATTTAAGCCAACCTCCAGAGACTTCAGCTGTACCAGCTCACTAACGCGCAGACCACATGCATACAGTAATTCCAGCATAGTGCGATCCCGCAGCCCCAGAGGAGACTCATCAGGAGCCCGCAGCAAAGACTCTACCTGCGCTTCACTCAGGGTTTTAGGTAAGCGGACGGGTTGTTTTGCCGATTTGAGTTTGCTACACGGATTTTGCCTGACAAGATTCTGCCGAACTGCAAGCAAATAAAAACGTTTCAATACGCTCAGCCGCCGATTGGCAGAAGTTGCCTTGGATGACGTGTGCTTCAGCGCGATATAGGCGCTGATATCATCGTAATCAGCCTGATATAAGTTTTTTTCGGTCGCCTGTGACAACCATTCGGCAAACAGACGCATATCGCGTCGGTAAGCTTCTACAGTATTTTTTGCCAGCCCGTCTTCCAACCACAAAACATCACAGAACTGATCTATCTGCGCCATCACTTCGGCCGGTAATAAAAATGCTACGGATTTATCCGCCAGTTCTGAAGCGGTCGTTTTGACGCCGGCGACACCCTCACGCATAAGCAGCCACGCCCTCATGCGCCAGCAACCAGCGCTTTACTCCGAGGTGAAACCCCGTTTCATCATCATGATGGGCAAACCCGCCCAGACCACCAGCAGCAGTGACTCTGTGGCAAGGGATGACCAGCGGATACCAGTTCGCACCGCAAGCCTGACCAACCGCGCGCGGTGCTGAGCGGATTTGTTTGGCAATCTGACCGTAAGTCAGCACCTGCCCCCTTGGAATGGCAGCAATCCCGCGCCAGACAGCATTTTGAAATGCTGTGCCAACAGGACGTAAAGGAAGATCGAACTGATAATCAGGATCGTCGAAATATTGAAGTATTTGTGTCGCAACCTTCTCAGAGACGAAGTCACCGGGGTCTTTCTCCTGAAACCGTGGAGGCAAATAAACCAGCTCTGTTAGTACTGAATCAGCCACGCGGATTCCGACTGCGCCAAATGGCGCCGCAACGATGGCAGAAAAAATACCACTCTCTTTATCCGACATGAGTGTTCCTCAAAAAGGGAAAAGCTTGCTTCATTAAATGTGACGAACACATGCCCATTCTCAGATCAGCCTGCTCCTCAATCAACTCTGTGAATTTTAAACGCCAGCATACTTGCCGTCAGCATAAAAAATAGCAAACAGATACTGACAAGTTTATCCGCCAGACATGCTGATTCGGCACTGTGGATAACATCAATGCGATCCGGAAAAGAAAAAAGGCGCATCAGTGATGCGCCTTGAAAGCATGTTTCGCGTTTTCGGCTGTTTAGTTACTGCGTCACCGCAATACTCAGCTTGTAATAAAAACGCGCGTCTCCTCAGTGTACGGCATGGGTACCGTTTTCTTGCACTACCGCCTTTTAAACTTATCAATTGCTAAAAATCAGACTGCGCAGAATATAGCACGACCGAATACCAGTAACAAAAAAAAACTACGCAAAAATACTTAATTGTTGCGGATATGTAAAACGCATGTATATATCCGCAAAATGTGCTAGCCCAATTTATTTTTAATAAAAACCAATTATTTATAAATTAAATTTGGCAACCAGGTAGAAATCTCTGGCACATAAGTAATCAACAATAAGAAAACGACCATCGTCATCAGCCACGGCAATACGGCGACTGTCAGCTCAGTGATTCCCATTTTCGTAATACCAGATGCGACATACAGATTCAGACCAACCGGCGGATGACACATGCCGACTTCCATATTCACGACCATGATGATACCAAAGTGCACCGGATCAATTCCCAGTTTCATCGCGACCGGGAATAAAATCGGCGCCATAATCAGCACGATGGACGACGGTTCCATTACATTACCTGCTAACAACAACAAGATATTCACCACCAGCAGGAAACTGATCATGCCAAAACCTTTGTCCATGATCCAGCTTGCCATCGCTTGCGGGATATTTTCACTGGTCATCAGGAATGAAAACAGTACAGCATTCGTGATGATGTAAAGCAGCATGGCAGACATCGACGCAGAATCCAGCAAAACCTTAGGTACCTTCTTCAAGGTCATGTCTTTATAAACGAACACGGCGATCACAAAAGCATAGACGGCGGCAACAGCGGCAGCTTCTGTCGGTGTGAACATGCCACTGTATATGCCGCCCATCACAATCACGATCAGCAACAAACCCCAGGCACTTTTTCTGAACGCAGTAAACCGCTCACCCCAGCTTGCTTTCGGCATACGAGGATAGTTGTGCTTACGCGCCAGAAACCATGTCGTCAGACCAAGCAAAAATGCCAGCATCAGACCCGGGATCACACCGGCCATAAACAATTGCCCTACAGATGTGTTCGTTGAGACCGAATACATCACCATCACAATCGACGGCGGAATCAGGATACCCAATGCACCGGATGTCGTAATCACACCTGCGCCGAAACCTTTTGGATAACCCTGCTTCACCATTGCAGGCAAAATGATAGAGCCGATCGCCACCACGGTCGCCGGAGAGGAACCGGAAACCGCAGCAAACAAAGCGCAGGCCAGAACACCGGCGAGTGCCAGACCACCATGCCAATGACCAACCATCGCCGCGGCAAAATTAATCATCCTACGGGCGACACCGCCGTGCGTCAGAAAATTACCAGCCAGAATAAAGAACGGAATCGCCATGATTTCGAACTTTTCTATCCCGGTAAATAACTTCAGGGCAACCGATTCTATCGGCACCTGTGTCATTGTGAAGAGGAAAGTCAGTACTGTCAGACCGAGCGAAATCGAAATCGGCATGCCGGTCAGCATCAACAGTATTAACAAGACAAAAATAATGGTGGCGTTCATGCTTTCACCTCATCTTCAAGACCGTCAACGTGAGTGTGATCATGCTTAGGTAATTCGCCTGTTTTGACAAAATTCCAGATCACCTGCAAAAAGCGGAAACACATCAGATAGGAGCCCAGCGGAATCGCCAGATAAACCCACCACATTGGTATTTCCAGATCAGCCGAAGTCTGATCCGTATGTGCGATTTCCCACACAAAACTACCACCCAGCGTGCCAATAATGCCCGTAAATAAAGCACCGGCAGCTAATCCCAGAATCACAAATTTATAGCGATTCGCAGGGCTCAGTTTATTGATCAGCACATCGACACCGACGTGTATACCGGTACGTACACCATAAGCTGCGCCAAACTTTGCCATCCACACAAACATGTAAATCGTCAGCTCTTGCGCCCAACTGGTATTTATTTTTAACAGCTCATCTTGCAGATAAGGAATTTCAAATCCGGAAAGATAACGGTGCAGCACCGCTAAAAAAGTAACGACGGTTGCGGCGCCCATCAGGGTCGCAATCAACCATTCCTCCAGATGATCAAGGAATTTCATTGTGTTCTCCTGTGAAGGATAGGAATGAGAGCTGAAAGCCGGTAAACCTGTATTTCTGTGTTTACCGACTGTCAGCGGAAGGAAAGGACTTACTTGATACCGAGTTTCACGGCTTCTTTATTGACGTTCGCGATCAGATCTTTACCGATCCGGGATTCCATCTGTTTCTGCACCGGCAGCAAGGCTTTGCGCCATTCTGCTTTTTCTTTCTCAGTTGGCACGTAAACGGTGGTTTTACCTGATTTTCGCACTGCCTCGAGGGCGTTATCATTTTCCTGCTGGGCGATCGCGTTCGCGTACTTGGTCGCCGTTTTCATTGCACCGTCTAATTCAGTACGGATATCTGCAGGCAAACCATCCCAGAATTTTTTGTTCACGATCACCGCATAGCCAAGGTAGCCATGATTCGTCACCGTCACATGCTTTTGCACCTCATGCATTTTTTGTGTGTACAGATTGGATGGCGGGTTTTCTGTGCCATCAACCACACCAGTCTGCAACGCCTGATATACCTCAGAGAATGCCAGCACCTGCGGATTAGCATTCAAGGCACGCATTTGCGCATCCAGCACTTTGGACGATTGTATGCGCAATTTCTGCCCCTTCATGTCGGATGGTAAATGGATAGGCTTATTCGACGACATGACTTTAAAACCATTGTCCCAGTAACCCAGACCGGTAATGCCTTTACTTTCCAGTTTCTTCAGCAGATCTTTACCAATAGGTCCTTCTGTAACCGCATACAGCACATCCTTGGTCGGGAAGATGTACGGCAGATCAAACACCTCAAACTCTTTGACGCCTAAAGGGCCGAATTTTGCCAGCGATGGTGCCAGCATCTGCACCGCACCTAACTGCAGTGCTTCCAATTCTTCTTTGTCTTTATACAGTGTGCTGTTGGGATACAGTTCGACTTTCACACGTCCTTTAGTCACTTTTTCTGCGAGTTCTTTGAAACGCTCTGCAGCTTTACCTTTTGGCGTATCGCTGGCGACAACGTGGCTGAATTTAATGACGATAGGGGATTGCGCAAATGCGCTACCGCTGACCAGTGAAGCTGCCAGGAGTGAGAACAGAACGGATTTGATTTTCATCGAAGTCTCCAGTGTATTGATTATCAAAGTAATTATTCTACGATTATTCGAAATAGTCACCCGCGGGACAATTGTGGAAAACCACATACTGCACTCCATTGCACATATAAACAACACCTGCAGTAAACTGACAGTATGAAAAGCCTATATAAATCTCAGCGATGGCCTAATGATAAGTGGCGCTGGATCCTTCCTATCTTACTGATCGCCTTGTTTCTGACCACGCTGATCTGGCTGCCGTGGCAGGCACAGCGTATGGAAGCCAATGAAAGACAGGAACAGCTGATTGCCGACACATTATGGGTGGAACAGGCGATACAGTTTCAGCTCGACCGCAACGATGAAATGCTGCGTCAGATCGGTGCTGACATTATTAACATTGGTCTGAAGCCGGATGCCGTTTTGCTGCGCTTCCGCAATCTGCTACAAAATAATCATGAGATTTCGCGTCTGGTTTTACTCGACCGACACAATAACGTCATTGTTTCCTCACATGATACAAGCTTTAGTTCAGCCGATATTTTATCGCCGGCTGAAATCAGTTCTGCACCCGCCGAACCGGATAACAGGACGCGTTGTTTTGCGCCCAGGCAGGAAACGAAATCGCAGAAATATAATTACTCCGTCAGTTGTCAGATTCCTCTGACAAAGGAAAATCACCATGCCGGCAGCATCATCATCACTTACCACGCGAATGGCATACTGGAAGAATTGGTGCCATGGTGGTTCGCGCAGGAAAACCAGATTTCTCTGCTGGACAACGATGACAAAGTGATTGCAACCCGAGCTGCAGGCGGGCCGGGTAAGAATGTGTACACCCACAACCGTAATCTGGAACTACCCGGCGTCACGCTTGCACTGCGCACCAACAGCAATAAAAACGAACCCAAGCTGCTGTCCAATTTGCTGGTGGTGATGGTCATTCTGCTGTCTATGGGTCTGATCTGGAGTCTGGTTGCTTTGTGGCGAGACATCAATCGCCGCCTCGCCGCCGAGGGTGCTCTGCGTCAGCAGGTCATTTTCCGTACTGCCATGGAAAATTCGCTGATCACAGGCTTGCGCGCGCGCGATATGCATGGGCGCATGACTTACGTGAATCCGGCATTCTGCAAAATGGTCGGCTATCCGGCTGAGCAGATTATCGGCCGCCTGCCGCCAATGCCTTACTGGGCGCCCGAAGTCGTCGAAGAATATCAGCAACGCTTTTCCAAATTGCTGGCAGGTTCGGTACCGCAAGATGGTTTTGAGACCATTTATCAGCATGCCAGCGGTGAACGGATTCCGGTCTTGATTTATGAGTCGCCGCTGATTGATGAAAGCGGCAAGCAGACTGGTTGGATGAGTTCGATACTCGATATTTCCGAGCTTAAACGGGCGCAGGAGCTGACCCGTCAACAGGAGGCTAAACTGCACGCCAGTGCACGTCTTGCCACCATGGGTGAAATCGCCTCAATGATCGCGCATGAATTGAATCAGCCGCTGGCTGCTATTTCCAGCTATACCACCGGCGCCATGAATCTGCTGGAGGCGGGGGATACGGATAAAGCCTTATTGTTATCAGCGATGGAAAAAGTGAAAACCCAGGCTCAACGTGCAGGACAGATTATCCGCAGCGTGCATGAGTTCGTGAAAAAAAGGGAACCAACGCGAGAACTGGTCGACATCAATGCGCTGATAAAAAACGCGCTGCCACTGGTCGAACTGCAGGCGCAGGCAGCGCACATCAGCCTGCAATGGCTGCCGTTGCCCGGCGCACCGAAGGTGCTGGCCGATCAGGTGCTGATTGAGCAGGTATTGCTGAATCTGACCCGCAACGCGATTGAGGCAATGGAAGATACGCCGCCGGAGCACAGGAATCTCCGCATACAAGCCAGTCTCGACAATGATGGAGACGTCGTCGTGGAAGTCATCGACCGTGGACACGGCATTCCGGACAGTGTCGCTGACCGATTGTTTTCACCTTTTTTTTCCACAAAGAGCAGCGGTATGGGGATGGGCTTGAATATCTGCAGAACGGCGATTGAGTTTCACGGTGGCAAACTTACTCACCGCAATAACCCGGTCGGTGGTAGTATCTTCCGCTTCATTCTGCCGGCAGCGCATGAGGAAAAAAATCCCACTGACGCACCGATTGCAGCGCCACCAAAAGAATAATGATATTGTCGAGAGGCACTCGCAATAACGGTGTTAGCAGTCCGGCAGACGACACCTGATATAGCAATGGAGACTACATGCTGCACATCATTGACGACGAGGACGTGATCCGCGATTCACTCTCCTGGCTCGCCCGCTCGCGCCAGATTGCGGCGATAGGCTACAGCAGTGCAGAACAGTTTCTGACCTCGCTGGAACAGCCTTTGCGCTTTGATGCCGAGGGCGACTGTATTTTGCTGGATGTGCGCATGGAAGGACTGAGCGGCATTCATCTGTTCGATATTTTATCCGGCAAAAAACTCACCAAACGGTTGCCGGTGATTTTTCTGACCGGGCACGGCGACGTACCGATGGCGGTCGATACGCTCAAACGCGGTGCTTTTGATTTCTTTGAAAAGCCGTTTAACGATAACAAGCTCATGGACAGAGTGCAGGAGGCGCTGGCGCAATCGCGTGCAGCAGGTGTTTCTGCGGCCGTACATGAACGTCTGGCGACATTGTCCGCACGTGAAAGAGAAGTGCTGGAGCTGATTTTGCTCGGCAAAATGAACAAGGTCATCGCAGACGAGCTGGGTATCAGCATGCGTACCGTGGAAGTACACCGGGCTCATGTATTCGATAAAATGCAAGTCAAAACTGCTGTCGAACTGGCGGGATTGCTGAAGTAGTTAAAACTCATCTCATCCCTGTTGATGAAATGAGTTCCATATAAAAATGGGGGAGTATCCTTGATTTCCACCCTATTCTCATTGTAAACATTAGGGGTTGAAATATACCCCACCCAGTATGTCTATCTTCACCCTACTCTTTCCTGATTTTAGTTTAATCCTGATCGGTTTCCTGCTCGCCCGCCATTCTCACTGGGGCGGCCATTTCTGGGCTGGCGTCGAAAAGCTGGTTTACTTCCTGCTGTTTCCTGCACTGCTGTTTTACACCACGGCACGCACCCGCTTTGATTTTCATGCAACCGGTCATCTTTTACAGACAGGGATGATCGCAACGATTGCCGGCATGCTGCTGGGCTGGCTCGCCAAGTATCTGTTTAAAACCCCGCCACGAATTTTTGAATCGGGCGTACAGACGGCATTCCGCTTCAATTCGTATATTGCTCTGGCGATCGCGTCCCGCCTCGCCGGCGATCAGGGCACGGCGCTGATGGCTTTGCTGATAGGCTTTATGGTGCCTTTATGCAATATGGCCGCAGTGTATGCGCTGGCCCACAACAGCGGTCGCCTGCTGAAGGAAATCGCCAGCAACCCGCTGGTGGTGGGTACCGCCAGCGGCGTGGTCGTCAGCCTGCTGGACATTCCTTTGCCGGAAGGAATCGCGGCAACGCTGTCCCGCCTCGGCAACGCCGCTATCGCGCTCGGCTTACTTGCGGTCGGTGCCGGTATGAAGGTATCGGCAATACACGAAGCAAAAGGTATTGCTGCCTATTTTCTGTCTGTCAAACTGTTAGCTTTACCGGCAATTGCGCTGCTGCTTGGTCGCTGGCTGAATTTACCTGCGCTACAATTACAGATCGCCGTCATTTTCTGTGCGCTGCCGACTGCATCGAGCGCCTATGTGCTGGCGGCGCGCATGGGCGGTAATGGCCCGTTCGTCGCCTTTCTGATTTCTGCCAGCACCGTCTTATCAGTACTGACCCTGCCACTGTGGCTTGCACTGGTGCATTAGTGCCGAAGTCGGCACTAAGCACTCAAACCATGACAGTCCAGTGCCCAGATCACATGCTCACGCACCATTTCTGAAGGGTGATCAAGGCGGGCACGTAAGGCAGCCACAATGGCGGCATCAGCGTACATCGTGGTCGCCGCATTCCCAAGGCCAACCGCGATATTGCGCAACCACCGTTCATGTCCGATACGACGGATAGGGCTGCCTTCCAGCATGCGCAAAAACTGCGCTTCCGTCCACGCAAATAAATGCACCATGCGCGCATGATCCAAACCATTTCTGACAGCAAAATCATCGACTGCAGCGGCTTGCGCAAATTTATTCCACGGACAATGCAACTGGCAATCATCGCAACCGTAAACCCGGTTTCCTATCAGCGGCCGGAATTCGACTGGAATACTGCCATGCAGCTCTATCGTCAGATACGACACACAGCGCCGCGCATCAACTTTGTATGGCGCGACGATCGCCTTCGTCGGGCAAACATCGATACACGATGAACACTGACCGCAGTGATTACCCACCGGCGGGTCAACCGGCAACGGCAGATCGACCAGTATCTCGCCCAGAAAAAACATAGAGCCAGCTTCGCGACTCAATAGCAGCGTATGCTTGCCGCGCCAGCCGAGACCCGATTTTTCTGCCAGCGCCACCTCCATTACCGGCGCAGAGTCAGTGAAAACTCGGTAACCAAACGTACCGATCTGCTGGCTGATTTTTTCTGCCAGTTGCTGCAGGCGGCTGCGTAGTACTTTGTGATAATCGCGACCGCGCGCATAGATGGAAATCACCGCAGTATCTGCCGTGTGCTGTGCTTCTGCGGCGCGCCAGTGAGGATCGGCAGGCAAGTAATTCATGCGCGCCGAAATTACCCTGACCGTGCCAGGCACTAGTTCAGCGGGGCGACTGCGTTTGGTGCCATGTGCCGCCATATACGCCATATCGCCATGAAACCCCACATCCAGCCATTGCTGAAAACCGGCTTCTGTGTGACTGAGATCAACATCGGCGATGCGGATTTCTGCAAATCCGAGTTCTTTGCCCCAGCTTTTGATCTGTGCGGATAAAGCAGATAAGCTGTCGTCGTCCAGATTCACGCGGCAGACTCCGGCAAATACACAAGGGCGGGGCAATATGCTATGTTTAGCGAATTCATGAATACGGACTTTGCAGGAAATGTCACATTATAAAACCACACTGCCGGATGAAGCAGCAACGCAGGCATTAGGAAAAAGTCTCGCTCACACCTTGGTGCCGGGTCTGGTGATCTTTCTGCATGGCGACCTGGGCGCGGGTAAAACCGCCCTCACCCGCGCCATGATTCACGCCGCTGGTTTTTCCGGCAATGTAAAAAGTCCGACGTATACGCTGGCAGAACCTTATCAGGTCAGCGTTCAGCAGCAGGCCTGCACGATCATGCATTTTGATCTGTACCGTATGCTGAGCGCCGAAGAATTTCTCGATGCAGGATTCCGCGAAGAGTTTAATGCATCGAATATCTGTATTGTCGAATGGCCGGAAAAAGCAGATGGCGTGCTGCCTGAGCCCGATCTGAATGTATTTTTACGCGTCGCAGGCGATGGTCGTGAGGTAGAATTGCAGGCGTTGTCTGCCAAAGGTATCGCATGTCTCGCATCACTCCAATTCGCCCCCATTCTGTAAGTCAGAAATCTCCATCCCGGAAGCGACGCGCTTTCATTCAGGCTGGCGGGACCTTACTGCTCTCCGTTTGTGTGCCGCCAGCAGCAAATGCGGCAAAAATTCTCGCTGTCCGCGTCTGGCCTGCCGAAGATTACACCCGCGTCACGCTGGAAAACGATATTGAGCTCAATACCAATTTTTTTACTGTAAAAAATCCTGAGCGTCTGGTCGTTGATATCGAAGGTCTGGAATTGAATTCCACCCTGAAAGAGCTGGTGGCGAAGATACAGCCGAATGATCCTTACATCAAACAGGTGAGGGTCGGCCAGAATAAGCCGAATGTCGTGCGCCTGGTATTCGATTTAAAAGAAGAAATCAGCCCGCAGGTATTTACCCTGCAACCCGTCGGCAACTATAAACACCGGCTGGTCTTCGACCTGTATCCGGCGAATCCGGCCGATCCTATTGCTGCGCTGATAGAAAAAGGCGAGTGGCATAAAGACACCCAAAACAAAAGCGTAGCCCCGACCACCCCTAACATGGCTGGAGACGTCAAAGGTGATGGTAAATCTGACCCAAAAACGTCCAGACCAGACTTAATGGCGGAAGCAAAGCCAGACGATAAATCTGTGCTGAAACACAACGAAAAAAAAGAGCCACATCAGGGTGAGAAATCAACCGATAAATCCGCGACACCAGCCATGACACGCATGATCACAATTGCGATTGATCCGGGTCACGGCGGTGAAGATCCCGGTGCGACCGGGCGTGGTGGCAGCCGCGAAAAAGATGTGGTTCTGGCGATTGCCAAACGCCTGAAAGCCAAAATAGAACAGCAACCGAATATGCGCGTGATGCTGACGCGCGATGCCGATTATTTTGTGCCTCTGAACGTGCGGGTGCAAAAAGCCCGTGCAGTGCAGGCTGATTTATTTATGTCAGTACATGCCGATGCATTCGTGAATTCATCTGCGCGTGGTTCGTCGGTGTTTGTGTTGTCCGATAAAGGTGCGAGTTCAACCGCGGCGCGCTGGCTGGCGGATAAAGAAAATGCGGCCGATCTGATCGGTGGCGTGAATATCAAGAATCACGACAAGCAGCTCGCCAGCGTCTTGCTGGATCTGTCCACAACGGCGCAAATCAACGATAGTTTAAAACTCGGCAAAGTCGTGCTGACAGAAATCAGTGGCATCAATAAATTGCACAAAGGTTCGGTGGAACAAGCCGGGTTTGCCGTTCTTAAAGCGCCGGACATTCCCAGCATACTGATAGAGACGGCGTTTATTTCCAATCCGGAAGAGGAAGCAAAACTGACCGATGATGCATATCAGGATCAGATGGCGGAAGCGGTGATGAAAGGTGTCAAAAAGTATTTTGCAAAAAATCCGCCGCTGGCAAAAAGCCGCCTGACCTGAGCCATCGTTCGCAACAACGTTGACGAAATCATGCACGACGATCTCGCCGGGCATTTTTTATTCTATGTGCGCACTGGAATCGCAACCAATGCCAGCGGCGATCCAGCGCCTGACTCTGCGCGCAAACCAAGCCTGCCAGCGTAGCGGAAGCCAGCGCAGATATTGTGCAGGCTGCGCCAGCATGCCACAGCGGTAGGACAATGAAGCCTGATCCCACAACAGGGCGCGGCAACTTCCCCGCCGCTGCCACAAAAAAACAAGCGCCACCGGGCATGGCTCGGCAGCGCAGCAAACACCGCAGCCATTACAGGCCTGGCCGACTTCAGGCTTCAACGGTGCTTGCTGGCGTAGCCAGATCAGCGTCGGTGAAGTCGGCTGTCTCACAATGATCAGGCCGCTTTACGCAGGCGTTTCAGCATTTTCCACAATGCCCCCAGCAACAGAGGCACAATCGCAGCACCAACGCCGACCAGCACAATGGCATTCAGATTTTTCTGTATGAACGGAATGTTACCGAAGAAGTAACCACTCAACACCAGCGACAATATCCATAACAATGCACCAAGCACATTGAAGAGCTGGAAAGTACGGTGGGTCATATCGGAGATACCCGCCACGAAAGGCGCAAAGGTGCGCACGATAGGCACAAAACGCGCCAACACAACGGTTTTGCCGCCATGCTTTTCATAAAATTCATGGGTCTTTTTCAGCGCCGCCTTATCGATCCAGCGATAGTCGTGCGCCATGACTTTGTGACCAATCAGGCTGCCGATCCAGTAGTTAATCGTGTTTCCTGAAATTGACGCAAGCAGCAATAAACCTACCAGCAACCACGGGTTCATCGCCCCCGTCGCGCAAAAAGCGCCGGCAATAAACAATAAAGAATCGCCGGGTAAAAACGGAAAAATGACAAAGGCAGTCTCACAAAAAACAATCGCAAACAAAACGACATATACCAGCGTACCGTATTCCGCAATCACCATTCCCAACATCTTATCGACATGCAAAATCATGTCTAACAGTTGCATGAAATCCATTATTGTTCCAGTCAAAGAAATCGCGGCAATCATACACTAAGCCGCAGTACACGCAAGACAGCGCAGGTATAATCTCGCGATGAATCCGAATTCCTCCCCTTACCGTCCGATTCAGGCGCTGCCTGATAACCTGATCTCTCAAATTGCTGCCGGCGAAGTCGTCGAACGGCCTTCTGCTGTCGTCAAGGAAGTGCTGGAAAACGCGCTGGATGCGGGTGCCAGCAATATCACCATCCGGCTGGAAGAAGGCGGCGTTAAGCGAATCGCCATCAGCGATAACGGACGCGGCATACCGCAAGAGCAGTTGCCGCTCGCGGTGGCGCGTCATGCAACATCAAAAATCGCATCGCTGACGGAACTGGAGAATGTTGCCACGCTGGGATTTCGCGGCGAAGCTCTGGCGTCCATCGCCTCCGTTTCTTTACTGACGCTGACGACGCGCACCGCCGATGCGCCGCATGCCTGGCAAATTGAAAATGGCAAGGTAAGCCCGGCGTCCGGCGCACCAGGTACCACCGTTGATGTGCAGGATTTGTATTACAACACACCTGCCCGCCGGAAATTTTTAAAATCAGAACAAACTGAGTTTGGTCATTGCGCTGAAGTCGTCCGTCGCATTGCACTGGCGCGCCCCGACGTCTCGTTTTCTCTCACGCATAATGGTAAAGCGGTTGATCACTGGAACGTCAGCGCCATCGATAAACGGAGTGCGCAGATACTTGGTGAAGCCTTTTCCAGTGCGCGTCTTCCATTAGATGAAAGCGCGGGGCCATTACGCCTGCATGGTTTTGTCGGTTTGCCGACAGCCTCTAAAGCGCGTGCTGACGCACAGTTTTTTTACGTGAATGGTCGTTTTGTCCGGGATAAATTACTGACCCATGCGGTGCGCGCTGCTTATCAAGATGTGTTGCACGGCGATCGTTATCCATCTTATGTCCTGGCGCTTGATCTCGATCCTGCACTGGTCGATGTGAACGTGCATCCCTCAAAAATTGAAGTGCGGTTTCGTGACAGCCGCGCGGTACATCAATTTGTATTTCATGCTGTCAGCCGCGCGCTGGCGCAAACATCGGCAACATCTTTCGGTACCGTGCCGGCCCCCGCCACCGCCGCGTCAGCATCATCCGTATTAGCAGGAAAAGCAATGCCGTGGATTGCCGGCGAACAAACGACGTTTGCCACACAATTCGCAACGCCGTCACCGTATGCGAATGCTGGCAGCGGTATGCCGAATGCTTACGATCAATGGGGGCGCAATCAGACTGGTAGCGGTAACGGTGTCGCGCAGACTCTGCAAAATTACGGTGCGATGTTTAGCGACAGCGCCCGCACAGAAAATGCCATTCCTGCACAATCCCTGCCTGAGGACGAGCATCCTTTAGGTTTTGCGCTGGCCCAGTTGCACGGTGTGTATGTACTCGCACAAAACAGCAAAGGGCTGGTGCTGGTCGATATGCATGCAGCACACGAACGCATCTTGTATGAGCAACTCAAAAATGCGCTCGATGAAAATGCCATGCCTGTGCAACCGATGCTGATTCCTGTGACCTTTTACGCTGACGCGATTGAGGTCGGCACAGTCGAAGAACATCAGGACACCCTAAAAGCACTTGGTTTTGATATGACTGCGATCTCACCGACCACGCTGGCAGTACGCGCCGTGCCAGCATTGCTTAAAAATGCCGATGCGCAATCACTTGCACGAGACGTATTGCGCGAAGTACGCGAATTCGGCGGTTCACGCGTTCTGATTGACAGGCGCAATGAATTACTCGGCACGCTTGCCTGTCATACCGCAGTGCGCGCCAATCGCAGTCTCACGATTCCGGAAATGAATGCGCTGTTGCGTCAGATGGAACAGACAGAGCGCGCAGATCAGTGCAATCACGGACGACCAACATGGGTACAACTCGGCCTGAACGATCTCGATAAAATGTTCTTGCGTGGTCAGTAAATTCTAACCATCGTGAACTATCAACACCGTTACCAACGACATTAATTATAAAAACGGAATTAGCATGAACACCTCGAATGCCGCCAACGTCATCGCGATCATGGGGCCGACAGCCTCCGGCAAAACGGCTGCCGCACTGGAAATCGCCAGACACATTCCATCCGAAATTATCTCTGTTGATTCAGCGCTGATTTATCGTGGCATGGATATCGGCACGGCAAAACCGTCCTCAGCAGAACTCGCCAGCGCACCACATCATCTGATCGATATTATTGATCCGGTGGAGTCGTATTCTGTCGCGCAATTCCGTAAAGATGCAGAAAGACTGGTCGCTGATATTCAGGCAAGAGGCAAATTACCTATTCTGGTCGGCGGCACCATGATGTATTTCAATGCATTGAAATACGGACTCGACGATCTGCCCGGTGCTGATCCGGTGTTACGCGCCGAACTGGATGCGGAAGCGGAACGCATAGGCGTACCGGGTTTGCATGCGCGTCTGGCGACCCTCGACCCTGAAACGGCCGCGCGACTGAATCCCAATGACAGCCAGCGCATACAAAGAGCGCTCGAAATTATCACGCTAAGCGGACAGTCGATGTCTGCACTTCTCGCGAAACAGACAAAAGCTGGACCCGCATTCGCCATGTTGCCGATTTCGCTGGAACCATCCGACCGCAGCGTTCTGCACCAGCGTATTGCTGACCGTTTCGACCTGATGCTACAAAACGGTTTTTTAGAGGAAGTGAAACAGTTAAAACGACGACAGGATTTACACGCAAATCTGCCATCAATACGCTGCGTCGGTTATCGTCAGGCATGGGATTATCTTGACCAGCTCTGTACTTATGAAGAGATGCGGGAACGCGGCATTATCGCCACCCGCCAGCTGGCCAAACGCCAGCTGACCTGGTTGCGCTCTATGCCGGAACGCATACTGATAGATTGCCTGAGCCAGAATCCCTCACAGCAAATCCTGCATCTGGTACAACAGGAAATGGCAAAAAAGTAGCGAAATTGCCGTCATTCCGCACATATGCAATCAAAATGTTTGTTTTTTTTGCAAAATACCGGATCGCTGCGACAAAAAACAGAGGCGCGGTATTGACACCTGCATGAGCTGCTGACATAATCTAGGGCTTCTTGGTGATATAGCTCAGCTGGTTAGAGCACAGCACTCATAATGCTGGGGTCGGTGGTTCAAGTCCACCTATCACCACCAGAATTCAAGGGCTTACAGAAATGTAAGCCCTTTTTGGTTTTTGCATCGCATTCCCCGATTTCGCTTGTCACCAAACAAATCTTTGCGTTTCATTAACTCGTCAGTCTGGCTTGACACCTCTGCATGCAAAATATAGCATCGGGCACTCTTAATGGTGGGATAGTCGATCAGATACATCTGATGCGTTTTTTGAAGTAGTTAAAACGTCCGCATTACGCTCTGGCTGATGCGGTTTTTTTATGCCAATATAAACGCGGCGTTTTGATCGGGCGATCTACCATCATTTATCGCCAGCCCGCGCGCATGGCTCCGGCCCAATCACTAATTCGCTTGTTATGTCCGCCCGATACACTCAACCTAAGCTCTCTCTTTTACTTATTACTTTGCTGGCCCAGCTCAATCCGGCATCAGCGCAACAATCTCAGGATGCCAGAATACAGAACGGTGGGAATTTGCAATTTATCGGCGAAAATTCCCGCATCGGCATCGGCTATCAGAATGGCGGCGCCTTTACCGGCGAGTTTTTTGGCGTTTTATCTGACACAGGGTCCAAGGTCTGGCTGGGAGAAGTATGGCTGAGCAACAAATCCGGCGGCGGGAAACTTAGCTACCACTCGCTGCAACAAAACTCCGTCATCAAGTATTTTGCCGCTATCGACCAGAACGAACTGAAAGATAAGAAACTCAGCATCGGCATAGGTCAGGAAAATCAGGATTGGTTTGGTCATGTGTATGCCAGTTACAGCCCCACCAGCAAACGACTGTTACAAAACACTCTGACAACAACAGTGACAGAACAAAGCGGTAATGACGCTGGTCGCGCCTATATTGACACGATCACGACCATGACAAACACTCGCCTGTATGAGCGCGCCTACGATTATGGCATCGGTGCCCGGATCGGGCATTACTACGCAGAAAATGCCGTACGTCTCACCGCTGGCCTGGATTATGAATGGGGGAAAGCCAGCAGCAAACAAGTCGGCGCGAACCTCACTGCAGAAAAGTTTTTTGTCGGCACCCCACATAGCCTGGCATTGCAAGTTGGTCAGTATCGTAAATCAGGTGACTTCGACAATCAGCAAAATGATCGCCGTATTAATCTGATGTATCGCTACAGTTTTGGCGCTACCAGCAGCCGCTTTGAGCAAAAATACAGGATGGTGGAAGTACCTGCCGTACCTGCGGCACTGACTATTATCCCTGCAAGAAGCGAGCAGCGCCTGGTCAAAACAACGACCACCATGACCGGTGATGCCTTCTTTAAAATCGATAGTGCGGGATTGACCGATTTTGCAAAACAGGAACTGGCGAAAATTGCTGAAACCTTAAAAAAATATCCGCACGAAGGGAATATCAGAATTACCGGGCATACCTGCGACATCGGTTCGGTTAACTACAACCAGAAACTGTCGCTGTCACGCGCGGTCGCGGTGCGGGATTATCTGATTTCTCTGGGTGTGGTGAATACTGAAGAAGTTGTGGTTGAAGGCAAAGGCAAGCTGGCGCCTAAGTATCCGGCAACCAAAGAATTCCGCGAAAAAAATCGCCGCGTCGATCTGGAATTTGTCAGTCGCATCGATAAAACAGAAGTCATAGAAATACCGGAACAGGTTCTGCCTGCACCGGCAGCGGAAGTCACTTACAAACGCGAGGATATTCCTCAGGAGCCGGCATGGATAAGCCGCGCCTTACGCAACTCTGTGGAACACAAGCGCACGGTCGATACCTATCGCTCTCAGGAAAAAACACAAACTGAAACTAGGACCCGAAATTATCTGAACCGGGCTCCCCAGGCGACGAATGACAACGCCAGCACGCAGCAGAATCAGTCTGTCGTGATTGATGTTTTAAGTAATGACACAGACCCTGATTCAGATGCGATCACGATCAGTACCGTCAGCGGTGCGGCTCACGGAACAGCGACAATACAATCACAAAAAATTGTCTACGTTCCTCATCCTGATTACAGCGGCAACGACAGTTTCAGTTATACCATCAGTGATGGCCGTGGCGGACAGTCCACCGCGCAAGTCAATGTCAGCATTGCTGCCGCAAATAGAGCACCGGTCGCCAACGACGATACTTTCAGTGTCCCGGGCAGTTCCGACATGGTGCTTGATCTGCTGACGAATGATAGTGATCCTGATGGCGACCCTTTAAGCATTTCTGCAATTTCCGCATTAACTGGAAATAATGGCAGCATCCGTATTTCCGGCAATAAGGTGATTTTCACTCCGGGCAGCAATTTTTTACCGGGTAGTTTTCAATATACGATCAGCGATGGTCGTGGCGGGAAAGCAAGTGCGCAAGTCACTCTCAACGTCATCGCACCGGCAGCTAATAATGCACCTGTCGCCAGAAATGATTTATTCACTGTTTCCGGTACCTCTGACACGACGCTTGATCCTCTAGCGAATGACAGTGATCCTGATGGCGATCCATTGACAATCGTGTCCGTTACACCGATGGCTGGCAATACCGGCTCACTCCGCATTTCTGGTAATAAAGTGGTGTTCTCTCCATTTGGCAGCTTTCTACGTGACAGCTTTCAGTACACCATCAGCGATGGCAAAGGAAAAACAGCAACGGCAACAGTGACCCTGGTCGATCCTTAACTTACACGCCATTCAAATTTAAAAGACAAGCAAAGGGACTGCCTTGCTTGTCTTTTTTTATTGATGCCACGCAGTACGCCTGTGTCGAATCAGGATTATGATGAACACCTGAACTATTGCGAACTATTGTAGCGGATCTCCCATGGGCATTTTTTATACTCCTGTTGATGTCGGTTTGTGTATTTTTGCAATGTTGGCGGCACTGATACTGCTGGGAGCGGAAATCCGGAAAATTCCGTGGAAACGATTACAGGAACCCACTGTATTTTCCGCCTGGTGTGCCAGCATCATTGTGCTGATACTGCTGTGGCGTATGCGCATTCCTGTGCATAAAGATCTGCACCTGCATCTGATGGGCGTCGCCTTATTTGCGCTGATGTTCGGCAGACCATTGGCAATTTTAGGAATCGCGATTGCCACGCTCGGATATACCGCAGAATACGATGGTCTATGGCTGAATCTCGGCGCCAATATTCTGGTACTCGCTGTTTTCCCCGGCTATCTGAGTGAACTGATTCTGAGCAAAACCCGGCAGTATTTACCTCATCACATGTTTGTGTATCTGTTTGGCAATGGCTTCTTTGGCTCACTGGTGGTGAATGCCAGTGCAGGTTTGCTGGCGCTGGCGGCACATATGCTGCTAGCACCGGTCAAAGTCATCCCTGCCGATGCCGTTGCCTACATGCTTTTACTGACATGGGGCGAGGCTTTTTTAGTCGGTTTTCTGACCACAATATTCGCGGTTTATCGCCCTGAATGGCTGTTCACTTTTGACGACAGGATTTATCTGACGGGAAAATGAGTCTTTACAGTCCCGCCAGCCCTGAAAATATTCAGAGTCGTCAGAGCGGGCAGCGACTGTATAATCTCTCGCCTGAGTAATATGCTTAAAGTGTGCCGAACCAGGCACCATATGCTGGTAGCTCAAGCACGCTACCGTTTAATGTTCCGGGTAAATCATAGCCCTGCAGGGTGATACTGCCGACAACATCCGTCCAGACAAAACTGGCCGCTTTGTCACCCAAATTGAATGCAGCAAAAATGACCGGCTGCCCGTCCAGCTGACGGCATAATGCCAACACAGGCTCAGGTGTATCAAAAAAACGGATATCACCCTGCGTCAGTTGTGGATACTGTTTTCGCCAGCGCCAGATACGGCGCGCATACATGAGTGCAGAATCTGCCTCCTGTTCCTGCTGCGAAACCGCGACGGCGATGTGTTCAGCGGGAACTGGCAACCACGGCTTGCCGTCAGTAAATCCAGCGTGCGGCTGATCGGCCCGCCACGGCATAGGCGTGCGGCAACCATCCCGTCCCTTGAATTCCGGCCAGAAGGTAATTCCGTAGGGGTCCTGTATATCCTCATACGCAATATCGGCCTCAGTCAACGCAAGCTCATCGCCCTGATACAGACATGGCGTACCTTTCAGCGCAGCCTGTAATGCCATCATCATTTTTGCAAATTGTGGCGTCGGCGCCTTTCCGCCCCAGCGTGACATCACGCGCACCACGTCGTGATTCCCTACCGACCACGAAACCCAGCCACCTTTTACCCGCGCTTCAAATTCCTCCACCTGAGTGCGGATATATGCTGCAGACACGTCTGGTGTCAGCAAATTGAAACTGTACGCCATATGTAGCTTATTATCATCCGCCGTATATTCAGCCATGACGCCCAGCGAGTCATCTGCACCCACCTCACCGATTGCGATCGCTCCGTACTCATTCAGCAGAGCACGCATTTTTTCCAGAAAAGCGATATTCTCGGGCTGCGTCTTATCATATATATGCGACTGCATACCGTAAGGATTATTGTCTTGTACCGTCTTGGTATCGCGATTGGTGGCGGGAGGATTGCTGCGTAAAGAACGATCATGAAAATGAAAGTTACAGGCATCGAGACGGAAGCCATCAACGCCACGTTCCAGCCAGAAACGCATGTTGTTCAAATGCGCCTGCTGCACATCAGGGTGATGAAAATTCAGATCCGGCTGACTCGCCAGAAAATTATGCAGATAGTATTGACGGCGGCGCGCATCCCATTGCCAGGAAGAACCACCAAAAACCGAGAGCCAGTTATTCGGCGGCGATCCATCTGCCAGCGGATCTGCCCACACATACCAGTCAGCCTTGGGATTATCACGGCTTTGACGGCTTTCGACGAACCATGGATGCTGATCCGAACAATGCGACAACACCTGATCTATCATGACTTTCAGGCCTAGTGCATGCGCTCGTTCAAGCAAACGATCAAAATCACTCAGCGTCCCGAATAAAGGATCGACATCACAATAATCAGCAACGTCATAACCGAAGTCTTTCATCGGTGAAGTAAAAAACGGTGAAATCCAGACGATATCCACCCCCAGCTGTGCGATGTAATCCAGTTTGGCAGTAATCCCCGGCAGATCGCCGACACCGTCACCATTGGTATCCAAAAAACTGCGCGGATACACCTGATAAATCACTGCTTCGCGCCACCATTGCGAATGGGAATCAGATTGCTGAGCAGAATTACCGGAGGTCGAATTAGCAAGCATAGTAAGCAAAATTAAAAGAAGAACACAGCGTCAGTTTGCAGCGCACTCAGCGAGCGATAATTTTTCTGACAGTATTGCCGACACACCCAGAAACGCAGGATATTCCGCCGTAATCAGAAAGGTAGGAATATCCGCCAGATAATTCGCAAACCGCCCTTTCGCCTCGAAACGCTGGCGAAAATCGGATTGCAGAAATAAATCGCCGAGGCGCGGTACGATGCCGCCGCCAATATAGACACCACCGGTTGCCCCTAAGGTCATAGCCAGATTACCAGCCGCCGTCCCCAGCATGCCACAAAAATGTGTAATGGTCTGACGGCATCTGGCACAACTGCCATCGATTGCACGACGACTGATGTCAGCAGCCGATAAATCAACATCCGTCGTATCGCCTCGTAATTCGCCCAGGGCGCGATAGATAATCTCCAGACCCATGCCAGAAATCAGGCGTTCAGCAGAAACATGCGGAAATTCCCGCCAGATCACTGTTAATAATTCGACCTCTGCCGCATCGACCGGAGAAAAGCTGACATGCCCACCCTCGCTGCTGAGGGGAACCCACTGCTTTCCCGCCGGGACGATGCCCGAGACCCCAAGACCGGTACCAGGTCCGATCAGGCCAATCACCCGCTCAGGCAGAGCCTGTCCGCCACCTATCTGCACACGCTGATGATTTTCCAGGTACGGCAAGGCCATCGCCAAAGCGGTGAAATCGTTCACGACCAACAGTGTCTGCAGATGCAGTGCATCACGCAAGGTCTGAATCGAAAAAGCCCAGTGATGATTCGTCATACTGATCTGATCACCGTTAACAGGGTTCGCAATCGCAATCGCCGCATGCAAAACCGGTTGCCGGCAGACTCGTTGTACTGCATCGCTGTGCAGATAAGCGGTGAGCGCCTGCTGAATCGTTGCGTACTCATTGCAAGCAAGTACCGCCACAGCCTCAAAACAATGTGGTCCGGTTTCCAGCGCAAAGCGTGCATTCGTCCCACCGATATCGGCAAGTAAACGTGGCGACGTATAGTTTTGTTTTTTCAAATCTTGCACGACTTCTCACCGTGAATATGGATAAGCTCAAATTGGAAAAATTCTGAGCCGGCTCAGATAATTTATGTAACAATACTACATTCAACAAATCTCGCTGTCTAACTATTTTTAAAATTCCAAGATAAATTCACTAAATAAAACACATACATCGTTGAAAAAAGTGAAGATTCCCACATAACATCAATAAATACAAATGTAGTTGAACTACTTATTTGGAGACAAACGTGCAAATAAGCAAGCACATGGCGCCGCGCTCGCATGTATGGAACAGAGCAAGAGCCGCACTGATCTTCGGCATCTGCTCCCTCGTTTGGCTGGTTCCTGAGGCGGCTTACTCAGCGGTGACCGCAAGCTCAGGTAGGACCATTACCCGCACTCAGCCGCTTACGCTTACAAACGCTTCTGATGTCCGCATGTGCGATCGCCCCCTGCATCAGACATTACTGAGCAGATCAACCGTGCCAGCAGAAGCACGTGCCTATTGGCTGAATCGAGATCTGATCCAGTGGCCCGGAAAAGATGGAAAAGGAGCATTCGCTCTGTATGCCGCGGCCAGCGGAAAGATGCGCATACAAAGAGGATTGCCCGTCAGTGGTAACGATCTGAAAATCAGGGTTGACGTCACAACAGCCGCACTGCCGGAAGAAATCCGGCAGCGATATAAATTTGTTGCCGCAGGTGCTGTATTCAAACATCAACTCTCCGCACAGGAACTGACATCCTTACTTAAACAGCAACTGATCCTGGTTCAGGAAAACGAGCACAACGAGGTCATCGATTTTACCCATATACAAATCGCGGGCGTGATCGATGATCTGTATCAGGCTGCGACAGATGAATCGCTTGGCGTGACCATCTCCCCACCATCATCCGGAGGCAGTACACAGTTCAGCACCAGTTTCCGGCTATGGGCACCGACCGCACAACGAGTCAGCGTCTGCGTCTACAAAACCGGCGACAGTCGCGCTCAGGCGCTGATGCCGATGAACCTGAATCAGCACAACGGAATCTGGACAAGCTCAGTAAATCAGGATTTAAGCCGTCACTATTACCGTTATCTGGTGGATGTTTTTGCTCCGGGCACAGGACTCATACGCAATAGTGTGACTGACCCTTATTCCGTCAGTCTGACCAGCGACTCACGCCGCAGCTATATTGCAGATTTACAAAGCGCCGCGCTGAAACCGGCGGGCTGGGATCAGCACAAAATACCCGAGCGGGTAAAAAATCCGACAGACATGGCAATTTATGAGCTGCATGTGCGCGATTTTTCCATCAACGATAAAACCGTACGTCCCGCCTACCGCGGCAAATATCTGGCGTTTACCGAGTCAGCGTCAGCAGGTATGCACCATCTGCAAGCCATCAGCGCTGCAGGGATCACCGATATCCACTTATTACCGATTTTCGATATTGCCACCATCCCGGAGCGCCACTGCATCAGTCCGAAAGTCAGCGGGGGCGCAGACAGCCGGCATCAGCAAGCAATCATCAACGCGCAAGCCGATCAAGACTGCTTTAACTGGGGCTACGATCCCTACCACTATAATGCCCCTGAAGGCAGCTATGCCAGCAATCCTGACGATGGTGCGACACGTATTCTCGAACTGAGAAAAATGGTCATGGCGCTGCATCAGGCTGGTTTGCGGGTCGGCATGGATGTCGTCTATAACCATACGGCGTTTGCGGGACAACATCCGCGATCAGTACTTGACCGTATCGTTCCCGGCTATTACCACAGGCTGAACGCGCTGGGAAAAGTGGAAGATTCCACTTGCCAGCCCTGCGGCAACACGGCAACCGAAAATCGCATGATGGCAAAGCTGATGAGCGATTCTGTCAGGTTATGGGCGCGTGAATATAAGATAGATTCATTTCGATTTGATCTGATGGGACATCAGCCACGCGCAGTCATGGAAGAAATAAAAGCAGCGCTGCGGACAGATAATGGCAGAGAGATACAACTGATAGGCGAAGGCTGGAATTTTGGCGAAGTGGCGAATGGCGCACGTTTTGTTCAGGCATCGCAGCTGGCCTTGAATGGCAGTCAGATCGGTACATTCAGCGATCGTGCCCGCGATGCCATTCGCGGTGGCGGGCATGGTGACAATGCCGCTGCCATCGTACGAAACAAGGGATATATCAATGGCTTGCTGGAAGCCGCCGACGCATCGCCAACGCAAAGTCAGCAGAAAAAAGTATTGTTACTCAGCGGCGACATGATACGACTTGGTCTGGCGGGTTCTATTGCCGGCTACAGCATGCAGACCGCAGATGGGCAGACAAAAAAACTCAGCGATATCGACTACAACGGACAGCCTGCCGGTTATGCCAGCGCACCTGCAGAAGTCGTCAATTACGTTGAGAATCACGATAACCAGACCCTGTTTGATATCAACGCATTCCGGCTGCCCCTCACAACGAGCCACGAAGACCGCGCCAGAGTGCAGGTACTGGGCTTAGGATTGACGGCCTTCAGTCAGGGCATTGCATATTTTCATGCCGGCTCAGACATCCTGCGATCCAAATCACTGGATGGCAACAGCTACAATTCCGGTGACTGGTTCAACCGGCTGGACTGGACGTATCAACAGAATTACTTCGGCACCGGGCTGCCACCAGAAAAAGATAACGCACGTTTTTACCCCATCATACGACCGCTTCTGAGCGATCCGCGGATCAAGCCACGCCCGCAGGATATTGCCATGAGCCGCGATGCATTCCGCGACCTGCTGAGAATACGCAGCAGCTCCGGCTTATTCCGTCTGACCAGCAGTACAGAAATACAACGGCGCCTGCGTTTCTTCAATACGGGGCCGGGACAAAATCCGGCCGTCATCGCCGCCCACCTGAATGGTGAAAATCTGGAAGCAGCGAACTTCAGAGCAGTGATGTATTTCATTAATGTCAGCAATCAGGAACAAAGTCTGGTCATTCATGAGCAACAAGGACATCACTTGCAACTGCACCCTGTACATCTGATGCCCGGTGCGGGAGATCAGCGCATCGCCAGTCAGGCACGCTTCATGCGTGAGAGCGGGACTTTCCTGTTGCCGGGGCGCAGCGTGGTTTGTTTTGTTGAACCCAATTGAAATTATCATCATCACAAAATCATGATCTGGCGACCGGTCTCAACGGCTATATTTTTTCGATTCGTAGTAAAAAGCAAAAAGGCAATAAAGTGGACTGACTGGCTAAGCCAATACAGGTCAATACTGGCAATAAAGAGGTATTAAGACTGAAAAAAAATGCCGATATACAAAAAAAATCTGTCTTTGCTACAAAAAATATGAAAACTTTTCAGGCAGCAGACGAAATTTTTTATTCAACAGAGGTTATTATTAGCGCCTTCGTATTCTTAGCTTAAGGAGTCAGACGGAATGGATTTTTCAGATCGCCAGCAAGAGCCGGGCAAGAAGTTCCTGGGCATAGGGCTGGTCATAGCGTTTCACGTAGTGCTGGTGTACGCACTGCTCAATGGCCTGGGTACGGCTTTCGCCCCTTTTTTATTCTTCTTCTCAACTTCACTCTTTGCTTCTGCTCAGAAGTGATAGCCCACTTTGAGCGTCGCCACATTCACTCCAGGGTTCGGCTTTTTAATAGCGCCATTGGAGAAATGCTGAATCTTGAGACCGGCTTCCCAGCCGTTGTTGAATACGTAGCCGACTCCGATATGGTCTCCGAACTGGAATGTGGTGGAGGCTATTAGTATTTATTTTTTAGCTACTCATCACCAGCAACTTTTGCCAACACTTCGGAGAGGATAGTACGATTGATTGGCTTGGTCAGATAACCATCGAGGCCGGATTTTAAGGCTTCTTCTTTTTCATCCGACATCGCTGATGCCGTTAGTGCGTATATCGGTATTTTGCGTTTAGTCTTTTTTTCTTCTTCTATTCTACGTATTTCCTTTGTTGCTTCCATGCCACCCATGACCGGCATCTGCATATCCATCAGAATCAGATCAAATTTATCTTCTTTCCACTGACTGATCGCCTCCGCTCCATTATTGACCAGTGTAGTGTGGTGTCCTTGTCGTCCTACTAAATTTGTAATCAGTGTCTGATTCACTGGATTATCTTCGGCAATTAATATTTTCAACTGACGCTGAAGGGTAGTTTGGTGTTCCGCTTCTTTCTGGTCGTTTACCAGCTTATGCTTCCCTGAAATATTTAATGGCAAACTGCAAGTGAATCGACTGCCTTTTCCAACTTCGCTTTGGATGGAAATACTACCACCCATAAGTTGTGCCAGTTTATTACTGATGCTGAGGCCCAGTCCTGTACCACCAAAGCGACGGGTTGTGGAGACGTCCTGCTGAGAAAAAGCATCAAATATATAACTCTGCTCTGATTTCAGGATGCCGATACCTGAATCTGTCACAGAAATGAGTAACTGAGGTGTGTTTTTTTTATCATCCGTGACTGCAACATCAAAGCGAACGCCGCCCTGATCAGTGAATTTGACTGCATTAGCGAGCAGATTATGAACGATCTGACGTATGCGAACCGGATCACCGATGATGACATCAGGTAAATTGCTGGCGAAATGACACTGCATGCTCAGGTTTTTCTTATGCGCACTTATTTCGTGTAACTTAACTATTTCATCTAATAGTTCCCGCAACGGTATATCAATAGATTCCAGTTCAACTTTATCGGCCTCTATTTTGCTGAAATCAAGAATGTCGTTGATGATCACCAGTAAATTTTTAGCCGAACTGTGCGCCATATGCAGGAATTCTTTTTGTTCCGCAGTAAGCGCCGTATCCATAGTTAGTTCCAGCATGCCAATCACACCATTCATCGGTGTCCGTATCTCATGACTCATATTCGCAAGGAAAGCGCTCTTTGCTTTGTTCGCACCTTCAGCGGCTTCTTTCGCAGAGATCAGATCTAGTCGTATGTGTTCTGCTTCAGCCACTAACTTTTCTATACTGGCTAGTATAGCTGCGATGTTTTTACCTTCGACGGGCTTATCTTTGATGTCAGGTAACAGGTTAATCAGAATGTGTTTGAGAGAATTTAAGGTATTTTCACGCTCATTAAGTTCAGTTCGCAACTGACTGGCGGTATTTTGTAAGGTGATCAGCGTTTCCCTTATCTCCAGTGGTGCATTCTGGATCAGACTGGCATATTCGCTGTCGTGACCGCTCATCGTTCCCAGTTGCAAAACTTTGGATTTCTGAAGACTCCCCAGCCAGCGTTTGAGAGGGAACCAGATCAGGATCAGACCAAACAGGAAGCTTGCCAGGGTCAACGCTGATGCGGCCTGCATCATTTGCCACATGCGATAGGCAATTTGTGCATCATCGAAAACCAGTCGCAATACACCGTAGTCTTGTCCGCCTACCTTGATAATACGATTATCATCATACAGACGATGTTGTACCCGATGAATGACCCACGAAGGAATATCATCTTTATTGATATTGCTTCTCTGTGTACTTTCAATCAGTCCTTGTTGTAACGGAATAAATTTTGCAGCTGCAAAATTAGGGCTGAGCACCATGCTGTCGAGCGTACGCTTGATACTGTCGTAATCGCCGATAACGGCGCTGTCAGTGATGGTTCTTGCGGCGACTTCCAGCATAGAACCTGCAGATTCCTGCACATCTTCAATTTCCTGTGTAAAGCGGGTTTCGTAGTACAAACCAATGCCGGCGCACATCAGTAACAGCCAGGTGGCGGAATACAGCATATATACCCGGAGTACCAGAGATTCAGGTAGGAAAAATCTTAAAAATCGCACGTGATAATCTTTTTGAAAACGAATCAACGCAAGTTCACGGGAGCGGATTGATAGAACTTCCGGTAGCTTGCATATTCACTGCCATCTGACTGGATGAAATAAATGTCTCCCGTAAGACCTATTTTTGCGGATGCCTGTTGCAGTACCACTTTGCCTTGCGGGTCATTTTTCATATTGAAAAACGCGGTCGATACCGCTTTCAAGTCCGCGAGCCGGACCTTGTCTGAGGCCATTAATGCCAGGTCATAATATGGCTCAGACGTCCACAGAATACGGAATTTTTTCTTTTCACGTGCAGAATAGGCTGAAATCAGCTGGGAATTACCGCCCGTCGCCTGCACCTTGCCCGCCAGCATCTGCGCGATTGCACCATTCTGATTGCCGCCGAAAATAACATTGACATCGATGCCTTTGTTGATCAGGTGTGCCATCGGTACTTTGTAAGCCACCAGTGCTTCCGGACCGGGAAAGGCGATGTCTTTGCCTTTAAGTTGTGTAATATCGGTGATGGTCGATTCTTCCGGAACGATGATTTGTCCGCTGACAGGAGGAACATTTCTGCGGCCAAACACCTTCCATCCTAACTTTTCCCTGTCTGGCGAGAAGAGATGATTAGTGAAAGCAAAATCGACTTCTTTGGCCAGTACGAAACTGGTTGTATCAGCAGATGTTCTGCCCATTTTCAAGCTCAGCTTGACGCCGCTTTTTTCCGACACATAATTAATGATCGGGTTCCAGTAAGCAGCCGTCAGATTGATGTCGTATTGATTCACGGGTGAGAATTGGTACGCTGCGTTTTCAGCGCGCAAACTGATTGGTAAGCAGGCGCTGGTCAGCAACAAGACAATAGCGAGAAATGGTCGCCAGCAATGGCGCAAGACAGTCGGATTCAACATGAATAGTCTGAGCAGAGAGGGATGTCAGCGACAGATTATAGTGATATTCGATAATAACAATGTAAATTCTCTATTCATCACCGGATTGCATTTCAGTCCGGCGGACGCAAGAAAAACGGCTGTCTTGCTTCAGTATCAAATCAGTGTCATATTCGTGTCAACACACAGCGTCGCCTTCGCGTTATTTGCAGATGCGATCTTTTTGGGAGTCAGACATGCGAACTCAATTACTGTTAACGGCGTTAGTGATCACGGCGCTTTCCGGCTGTGCAAATCAGCGCTATACAGAAAATTATCCTCAGCAATATCCGAATCAATATCCGCATCAGCATTCCCGGCAATATCCGGATCGTCAGCCGAGTACCTATCCTCAGTATCAGAATCAACACCAGAATCAGCAGAATTATGGTGAACTGGCAACGATCGTAGGTATGCGCAATGTTACTGTTGACGGCAATGTATCGGGTGCGGGAACGGTCGTCGGCGCGCTGGTTGGTGGTGTGCTTGGACATCAGGTCGGCAAAGGCACTGGTAATGACCTGGCGACGATAGGCGGTGCTATCGCGGGTGGTATCGTCGGCAATCAGATGGAGCGTGGTTCGGCGGGGCAGAAAATGCGTACCGAATTGACGGTACAGTTTCCTAACGGCGAGACCCGGACGATGCTGATCGATAACCACGCCGGTTATCGCGTCGGCGACCGGATACGCGTCATCATGCAAAACGGTCAGCTCGTTCCTATGCAGTAATGCCGGGAAGTCGTATCCCCCGAAGGTAGCAGTGTGTCATTGCTGCCTTCGGGATACAATGCAGGAATACGTACTTCATCATTCCTGAGCATGTGATATGACCGAAAAAAAATCTATGTTGAGCGTCGATCAGGCGCTCAATTTTTTATTGTCAGCGGCACGCCCGCTGACTGACACCAATCTCATTCCGACGATCGATGCGCATGGCCGCGTGCTGGCACAGGCACAGTCCTCACTGCTGCACGTGCCACCGATGGACAACACGCAAATGGACGGCTACGCGGTGCGGGCAGCTGATTGCGTCAGCGGCGAAGCGCGCCTGCGGGTCGCGCAGCGGGTTCCCGCCGGACATATAGGCACGCCTTTGGAAGCCGGAACGGCTGCCCGAATTTTTACCGGAGCGATGATCCCAGCCGGAGCCGACGCCGTCGTCATGCAAGAGCAATGCGTGGTTGATGGTGACTATGTCGTCATCCGTCATCAACCGCAAACAGGCGAATGGATACGCCGTCAGGGTGAAGATATCGCTGCTGGTGCGACCATATTGCAGCCCGGAACCCGCTTGCGGGCGCAGGAACTTGGGCTGGCGGCCTCGGTTGGACTGGCGCAATTACCCGTCATCCGCAAACCACGGGTTGCGGTGTTTTTTACCGGTGACGAACTCGCGATGCCGGGTGAAGCGTTGAAGCCGGGTTCGATCTATAACTCCAATCGTTTCACGCTGACTGGCCTGCTGCAGGATATGGGCTGCGACATTACCGACTACGGCATTGTGCCGGATACACTGGCGGCGACGCGCGACACCTTGCGTAAAGCGGCGCAGGAACACGATTTAATTATTACCTCCGGTGGTGTTTCCGTCGGTGAAGAGGATCACATCAAGCCAGCGGTAGAAGCCGAAGGGCGCCTGAATATGTGGCAGATCGCTGTGAAACCGGGTAAGCCGCTCGCCTTTGGTGAAGTCGGGCAGGCATTTTTCCTTGGCTTGCCGGGAAATCCGGTGTCGAGCTACGTGACCTTTTTGTTGTTTGTGCGACCATTTCTGCTACGCATGCAAGGTGTTGAAAAGGTCGCGCCGCAATCTTACGTCATGCGTGCCGATTTCAACTGGCCTAAACCCGATCGTCGTAATGAATTTTTACGTGCCCGCATCAATTCGCAAGGCGGGCTGGATTTGTTCCCGAATCAGAGTTCAGGCGTGCTGACATCCACCGTGTGGGGAGATGGCCTGATTGACGTGGCGCCGGGGCAGGTCATTCAGGCTGGCGACCAGGTACGTTTTTTACCGTTCGCATCATTTTAGATTTTTCCGCCTTACCGATAAAATTGCATCATGAAAATTCAATTACGTTTTTTTGCCAGCGTTCGTGAAAAACTCGGCTTATCTGAAGAAACCGTTACTTTGCCGGATGAAATTATCACCGTCGGCGGCGTGCGCGCTTATCTGCAGTCGCGCGGTGGCCTCTGGGCGGAAGTGCTGGCCGATGACCGTGCGTTGCGCATGGCGTTTGCGCATGTGATGTGCGATGCAGAAACACCCATCAGCGAAGGCGGTGAAGTGGCATTCTTCCCACCTGTGACCGGAGGTTAAATCATGACTGTGCGCGTACAGACCGAAGATTTTGATCTGAGTACCGAAGTCGCCAAGCTGCGCAAAAACAATACCGCGATTGGTGCCATCGTCAGTTTTGTCGGCGTTGTGCGTGATCTGAATGATGGTCAGAATGTCTCAGCAATGGAGTTGGAACATTATCCCGTGATGACGGAAAAAGCACTAGCCGACATCGTTGCACAGGCGAATGCGCGCTGGGCGCTGCTTGATACGCTGGTCATTCATCGCGTTGGCGCTTTGATGCCTGCGGATCAGATCGTGCTCGTGGTCACTGCATCGAAACACCGTGGCGAAGCCTTTGCTGCCTGCGAATTCATCATGGATTATCTGAAAACGCAGGCACCGTTCTGGAAAAAAGAGCAGACACCGGAAGGCGCGCGCTGGGTTGATGCGCGTGAAGCCGATGATCAGGCGCTGAACAAATGGGGCATTTCTGCAAACAATGCCGCGACAGGTTCCGCCTCACCTGACGGAGCGTCAGCATGAACTGGCTGGGCTGGCTGGCGGTTGGCAGCGGTGCCGCAATCGGAGCGTGGGCACGCTGGGGGCTGGGTTTGTGGCTCAATGGCGTAGTGGCGCAATTGCCGGTGGGCACGCTGGCAGCGAATCTGGGCGGTGGTTATATCATCGGGCTGGCAGTGGCTTTTTTTACGGCGTATCCCGATTTATCACCGGCGTGGCGATTATTTCTGGTGACCGGCTTTCTCGGCGGTCTGACCACGTTTTCCACGTTTTCTGCCGAATCCATGACCTTGCTGCAGCGGGGCGAGTTTGGCTGGGCGCTGGCACATATCAGCGTGCATTTGCTGGGTTCTATCCTGTGCTGCTTTGCCGGCTTTGCCAGTTACCGCGCTATCGCTGGCTGAATTATTAAAAAAGGGGGAGTATGTGCTGTTTTTGCCTTATTTTTAGCGAAAACAAAGGACTTTAAAATATACTCCGGGGAGTATATTTTTCTCTTAAAAGGCTGTTTTTTCTGGTTTTTGGCTTGCTGCAACTATTTCGCCGTGTCGGGTGTCCCTGCACATACTTGCCCTTCCGTAAATCACAGCAAACGACATCATCTGACTGAACTGACATCATGACAAGCGACACCATGCGCACTGTTTTTCCTGAAATTGAACCCTACCGTAGCGGCACGCTGGCGGTGGACGAATTACATACGCTGTACTGGGAAGAGTGCGGCAATCCTGAAGGGCAGCCAGTGCTGTTCCTGCACGGTGGCCCCGGTGCGGGCACTTCACCGTCGCACCGTCGTTTTTTTGATCCAGCGCATTACCGCATCGTGTTATTCGATCAGCGCGGCGCCGGTAAATCCACCCCGCTGGGCGAATATCAGAATAACACCACAGCGCTGTTGATTGAAGACATAGAAAAAATCCGCGTCATGCTCGGCATACCGCAATGGCTGGTCTTTGGCGGTTCCTGGGGTTCCACACTGGCGCTGGCGTATGGCGAAGCGCATCCTGAACGCTGCCTTGGTTTTATCCTGCGTGGCATTTTCCTGTGCACTAAGACCGAGGTTGATTGGTTCGTCAACGGCATGGGATATTTTTATCCTGAAATTCATCAGCGTTTTGCTGAAGCGATTCCAGTTGAAGAGCGCGGCGATCTGCTGCAGGCGTACGTGAAGCGTCTGTTCTGTGATGATCCGGCGATCTATATGGAAGCGGCACGTAACTGGAGTCGGTACGAAGGTTCCTGCCTGTTTCTGGAACCGCAAGCCGAGGCAATTGCCAGTTTCGAATCCGATGAGGTCAGCCTCGGCATTGGTCGCCTGGAAGCGCATTACATGCTGCACGGCGCTTTCATGGAAGACGATGCTTTAATCCGCAATATCGCCAGAATCCGCCATCTGCCGGCTGTGATCGTGCAAGGGCGTTATGACGTGATCTGTCCACCGGTATCGGCCTATCGCCTGCATCAGGCGTGGCCGGAAGCCTCTTACCATGTGATTGGTGACGCGGGTCATGCAGCAATGGAGCCGGGGATTGCCTCTGCGCTGGTGCAGGCCACCGAAGATTTCAAAGCGCAGCGTCGGTTTTCCTGAGCCCGGCCACATCTGTTGTATTCGCTCATCGAGTGCCTCTGAGCTGTTCTTTTGAGCAGCTCAGATTGCTTCTGGCTAGCCGCCAATTGCGCGGCGAGAAAGTACCGCCGGAAAAGCGTGATATGGCGCAAACAAAGCGTAATTCAAGGTATATATTTTCAAATTTGATTTGCCGAAAAATAAGGCAGGCAGTATCTTTTGATCATGCTTGAAATCAGCATAGCCGTCCCAAATTGTAGCGATAATTCATCATACAGGAGCAGCAAATGCGTCTCGATAAACTCACTACCAAGTTACAGGAAGCACTGGCTGACGCGCAAAGTCAGGCAGTCGGCAATGACAATCAATATATAGAACCAGTACATGTGCTGCTGGCCTTAATCAATCAGGAAGATGGCGGCAGCCGTTCACTGCTGCAACGCGCAGGTGTGAATGTCAATGCGCTTGTGAACGGACTCAAAAGCGCCATGGATCGTCTGCCGAAAGTTTCCGGCACCGATGGCCAGGTGCAGATCGGCCGTGAATTAACCGGCTTACTGAATCTGGCAGACAAGGAATCGCAAAAACGCGGTGACGAGTTTCTGGCAAGTGAAATGGTATTGCTGGCATTGTCCGATGATAAATCCGAAGCAGGCAAACTGGCGCGTGAAAATGGCCTGACCCGTAAATCCTTAGAGGCGGCTATTTCAGCGGTACGCGGTGGCGGTAACGTCAATTCGCAGGATGCCGAGGGACAGCGCGAAGCATTGAAAAAATACACACTCGATCTGACCGAACGGGCACGTCTGGGCAAGCTTGACCCTGTGATCGGGCGTGATGATGAAATCCGTCGTGCGATTCAGATTTTGCAGCGTCGCAGTAAAAATAATCCTGTGCTGATCGGTGAACCCGGTGTCGGTAAAACCGCGATTGTCGAAGGTCTGGCGCAACGTATCGTCAATGGCGAAGTGCCGGACAGTCTGAAATCGAAACGCGTGTTGTCGCTGGATATGGCGGCGTTGCTGGCGGGTGCGAAATTCCGTGGTGAGTTTGAAGAGCGCCTGAAAGCAGTGCTGAAAGAAATCGCACTTGATGAAGGGCAAACCATCGTCTTCATCGACGAGTTGCACATCATGGTCGGCGCGGGTAAAGCCGAAGGTGCGATGGATGCCGGCAATATGCTGAAACCGGCACTGGCACGCGGCGAGTTGCATTGCGTTGGTGCGACCACGCTGGATGAATACCGCAAATACATCGAGAAAGATGCCGCGCTGGAACGTCGTTTCCAGAAAATTATTGTCGATGAACCCAGTGTTGAAGCGACGATTGCGATCCTGCGTGGCTTGCAGGAAAAATACGAAGTCCATCATGGCGTTGACATTACCGATCCGGCAATTGTCGCTGCGGCTGAATTGTCGCATCGCTATATCACCGACCGCTTTTTGCCTGATAAGGCAATTGATCTGATTGATGAAGCTGCATCAAAAATCAAGATCGAGATCGATTCGAAACCAGAGGTGATGGATAAGCTCGATCGTCGTCTGATTCAGTTGAAAATCGAACGTGAAGCGGTGAAACGTGAAAAGGATGAAGCGTCCCATAAACGTCTGGCGCTGATCGAGGAAGAAATCGACAAACTGTCGCGCGAATATGCCGATCTGGAAGAAGTCTGGAAAGCCGAAAAAGCCATGGTGCAGGGCAGTACGCACATCAAGGAAGAGATAGAGAAAATCCGCGTCCAGATGGAGGAGGCAAAACGCAAGGGCGACTGGCAAACCATGTCAGAGTTGCAGTACGGACGTTTGCCTGAGCTGGAGGCTCAGCTCAAACAAGCTGACAAACAGTCAGTTAAAGAGCCCGAGGCTGACGGCAGCAAGCTGAAATTACTTCGTACGCAAGTGGGCGCAGAAGAAATTGCCGAAATCGTTTCACGTGCTACCGGTATCCCGGTTTCCCGCATGATGCAGGGCGAGCGCGAAAAATTGCTGCACATGGAAGATGCGCTGCATGAACGCGTAGTCGGTCAGCATGAAGCGATCGTTGCTGTTTCTGATGCGATCCGCCGTTCGCGTGCCGGTCTGGGTGATCCTGGCCGTCCGTACGGTTCTTTCCTGTTCCTTGGCCCGACCGGTGTCGGTAAAACTGAGCTGTGTAAAGCGCTGGCTAATTTCATGTTCGATACCGAAGAGTCGTTGATTCGTATCGATATGAGTGAATTCATGGAAAAACACAGCGTGGCTCGGCTGATTGGTGCGCCTCCGGGTTATGTCGGCTATGAGGAGGGGGGTTATCTGACCGAAGCAGTACGCCGCAAACCATACAGTGTGATTTTGCTTGATGAGGTGGAAAAAGCACATCACGATGTATTTAATGTCTTGTTGCAGGTGCTGGACGATGGTCGTATGACCGACGGACAAGGTCGCACAGTGGACTTTAAAAACACCGTGATTGTAATGACATCGAATCTTGGCTCGCATCAGATACAGGCGATGGAAGGCAGCGATCCTGAGGTCGTGAAAATGGCAGTCATGGGCGAAGTGAAAACCCATTTCCGGCCTGAATTCATTAACCGGATTGATGAGATCGTGGTATTCCATGCGCTGGACGCTAAAAACATCGGTGCGATTGCGAAGATACAGCTCAAAACGCTGGAGCAGCGTTTGTCGCAAATGGAGATGGGCTTGCAAGTCAGCGATGCTGCCTTGCTGAAAATTGCCGAAGCTGGCTTCGATCCTGTGTATGGCGCACGTCCTTTGAAACGTGCAATACAACAGGAAATCGAAAATGTTTTGTCGAAGCAAATTTTGCAAGGAAAATTCGGACCGAAAGATATTATTTCGGTTGATGCGAAAGATGGTGAACTTGTTTTCGGTAAAGTGTGATTAAATAGCCGGGAGCAAGTTACGGCGGTGCATTAGCACCGCCTTTTTTTATGTCTGCTGAATTGAGTTGCTGTTTTTTCTGCTGACAGGTCTTCTATTAAAGAAAATAGTCGGAGTTGTACCCAGCGTCTTTTTGAACATCGCAGAAAAAGCAGACTGACTGGTATAGCCGAGTTCTGTTGCGACTTGTGATAATGACATGCCTGATGCGATGAGCGGCGTTGCCATCGCAAGACGCATTTGCTGGCGCCAGTGACTGAAACTCATGCTTAGCTCTTTGTGAAATAAACGGCTCAGAGTTCGCGCTGATGCGCCACTATGTTTTGCCAACAGATCCAGACTTTCCTGATTGGCGGGATTGCTGAGCAGACGTTCGCATAAGTTTTTGAGCCTTTTGTCTTGAGGCATGGGTAAGTGAATGGGCAGCGGTCTGGCTGCCCGCAATTCGTCAAAGATCACTTCAAACAAGTGGGTTTCACGACTGCATCCCCGCTCAAATTGTGCCATTGCCGCGATCAGCTCGCGTAACAGGCCTGATACGTCGATGATTACGCAACTGTCGGTGGGAAATGGATTGAAATCCTTGTGTATTTGTAGCACGCGTAACTGCGAATTTGCAAAGGTGCGCACTTCATGCACCATGTCTGGCGGTATCCATACTGCACGCATTGGTGGTACAAACCAGATATTGCCATCGGCAAGTACCTGCAGCATGCCTTGAGGGGTATAGGTGAGTTGTCCCCATGCGTGCTGATGTGCTTCCAGATTTCTGGCATGTTTCAGATCCCTGGAATTGAGCCGTATCGGACGCATTGGTGTCGGATGTTTTTCCGGCGGATGTGGTTGATAGCGCGTCAGTTGGCGAGTACGCATAATTAAAATATGGCAGTTTTGAGATAAATAATGTCATGTTATCTTAAATCTGCCTGATAGAAATTCCTTAGACTGACGCTGTTTTCTTCAAATTCCGGAGTTTTTATGTCTGCAGCAGAAATTGTGCCCGGCTCGCCAGTGCCGCCTACTCAGGTAAAACAAGATGCGATGGTGATAGGTCTGGTCGGCGTCGCCCACGCTATTTCGCATTTTTTTCATATGATTCTGGCACCTTTGTTCCCCTGGATTAAAGAAGCATTCAGTTTGTCGTATGCCGAACTTGGCTTGTTGATGACGGTGTTCTTTGTTATCTCAGGTATAGGGCAGGCTTTGTCCGGGTTTGTCGTCGATAAACTCGGTGCGCGTACGGTCTTATTCTTTGGTATCAGTTGCCTTGGATTTGCCGCGCTGGTGCTGTCATCGGCACAAAATTATGCAATGTTGTTGCTGGGGGCGATGCTGGCCGGTGTTGGTAACAGCGTGTTCCATCCTTCTGATTACACTTTGCTGAATAAACGGGTGTCACCAGCGCGGCTGGGATATGCGTTTTCTGTGCACGGCATCAGCGGTAATCTGGGCTGGGCTGCCGCGCCTGTTTTTCTGGTCACGATCGCCCAATTCACAACCTGGCGCACCGCCTTATTTTGTGCAGCCTTTCTGCCTTTCATGGTGCTGACGCTCTTGTTTATTTATCGCGATTTATTGCATACCGATATTGTTCATCCGGCGCATCCACATGCCAGTGCTCATACGAAAGAAGGTGTGCTGGATTTCCTGAAACTTCCAGCGATCTGGATGTGCTTCGGTTTCTTTTTTATGTCAGCGATGGCGTTGGGTGGCATACAAAGTTTTTCCGCCGCGGGTTTGCGTGATCTGTATGGCATGTCCTTAAATGCGGCAACCACGGCTTATACCATGTTCATGCTGGCGTCGGCATGCGGCATGTTGCTGGGCGGTTTTCTGGCCGCCAGAGCCAGTCACCACGACAGAATTATTACGCTTGCATTCAGTCTGGCCGGTGTGTTTTCACTGTTGCTGGCAACCGGTTGGTCGAATACGCTGATGGCGATTGTACTGATGGCGGGAATCGGTTTTGGTTCCGGCATTGCAGGCCCATCCCGTGATTTGTTGATTCGCGCTGCAACGCCAAAAAATGCGACTGGCCGCGTGTACGGCATTGTCTATTCAGGTCTGGATTCCGGGCTGGCGGTCGCACCGTTGCTGTTTGGTGCCATCATGGATGGTCGTCATTCTTCGTGGGTGTTTATCTGCGTCGGCGTATTTCAGGTGCTGACGATACTGACTGCAGTCAATGTCGGCGGCCGTACCCGGGCATTGGCTGCTGCATAGTCTCAGGCTAAAATGAGTCGGTCTGCCGCTTTTGGCAGGCTTGGAAAAAATAAGAAAGAGGACAATCCATGAGCTTTGCAAGCTGCGATATCTGTGATGCAAACGAAGATAAATTGGCGAGCGGTGAGCTGGCAGCACTGCCACCGGTATTCAAGAGTTATGGGGCGACGACAAAATTCAGCGGGCCCGCCACGACTCTGAAAGCGTTTGAAGATAATGGCATGGTGCGCACCGTGCTGGAGACGCCTGGTAACGGTCATGTTCTCGTGATTGATGGTGGTGGCAGTCTGCGCTGCGCTTTGGTTGGCGGCAATCTGGCGGTGCTGGCTGAGAAAAATGGCTGGGCCGGTATCGTCGTTCATGGCTGTATTCGCGACGTCGATGAAATCAACGCCTGTAACATCGGTGTCCGCGCCCTGGCTGCGATGCCCGTCAAGAGCGTCAAACGGGGTGGCGGTGAGCAGAATCTGCGTATTTCGATTGCTGGCGTTGCGGTCACTCCTGGCGACTGGATCTACGCGGATGCCGATGGCGTGCTGGTTGCCAGGCAACAATTGCACTGACCCGCAAACGCTTTCATACGGGAAAAGACTTAAGGAAAGTTATCTGCATGTGGATAGACACACACTGCCATCTTGATGCCTCTGAATTTGCCGGGGCATCCCTTGCTATGGCTGAGGCAGCAGCGAAATCAGGTGTGTCTGCAATCGTGATTCCTGCGGTGCATAAAAATAATTTCGCAGCCGTCGAAGCTTTATCACAACAGCGTGAGGACTGTTTTTACGCGCTTGGTATTCATCCTATGTACGTGCCGACTTCGGATGAGAAAGACTTATTGTTTTTGCGTGAAAAAGTGGCTGCATTGATGAGCCGGGACAACACGTCGAATGTGGTGACAGATGTGCAGAATCAACTGCCTGCGAATCGTTTTGTCGCCATCGGTGAAATCGGGCTCGACTTTTTTGTCCCCGCGTTGAAAGAGAGTCCTTTGCGGGAAAAACAGGAATTTTTTTTTATTGAACAACTGAAAATTGCGCGTGAGTTTGAACTTCCGGTGTTACTACATGTGCGACGGTCGCAGGATACGGTACTCAAGTATCTGCGTCGTATCCGCGTACCGGGTGGTATTGCCCATGCGTTTAACGGCAGCCATCAGCAGGCGCAGACCTTTATCGATCTTGGCTTTAAGTTAGGGTTTGGAGGTGCGATGACCTATACGCGGGCGTTGCAAATCCGGCGGCTGGCGACAGAGTTGCCTCTGACTTCGCTGGTGTTGGAAACAGATGCACCGGATATGTCGCCGAGCTGGATTCCACGCGCGATCAATACTCCGGCAGAATTACCTGCCATCGCTGCAGTGCTTGCCGGGCTGCGCGGGGTGACACCGGCCGACATCGGCATGATAACGACCGCCAATGCACAGGCGGTGCTGCCGCGTATGCGCAGAGTCTGATATGCAGGCGCTGTGCATCGGCCTGGCGATCGGTGTCACTTTGTTGCAGCAGCAAGCTGCCTTGCTGGAGGTGCATACTCTTTACCTGATGTTGTTTGCTGCAGTCTTGCTGATGCTGGCAGGCTATCGTTTTTCTATCTATCAGAAACTGCCTGCGGTCGTAAGAGTGTTATGCCAGATGCTGTTTGCTGGTATCATCGGTTTTGTCTGGGCCAGTCTGTTCGCCCATTTTTACCTGACGAGGTCTTTACCTGCAAAGTATGAAGGCAAAGATCTGGTTGTGCTGGGAACGATAGATAGTTTGCCCGCATATTTTGACCAGGGTGAACGATTTAATTTTGCTGTGGAGCGCGTCATCAGTCCCGATTTGTCGGTCGATGAACGTCAACATTTTCCTGAAAAACTTGTTTTGTCGGCGTATCAAGGCACGGAAGATTTGCACGTGCAGCCAGGTGAACGTTGGCAATTCAATCTGCGTTTAAAACGCCCACATGGTTCTGCCAATCCACATGGCTTTGATTACGAAGTCTGGTTGCTGGAGCAGGGAATACGCGCAACGGGAACCGTCAGACCAGCATCATCTGCTTATCCGAATCAACGTCTGCAAGAATTTGTCTGGAGTATTTCTAACGTCGTTGAGCGTTGCCGCGCCACGCTGCGCGATCATATTCATGCCGCGTTGCCCGGGAAAGCCTATGCCGGAGTGATTGTTGCGCTGGTAATCGGCGACCAGCGCGAAATCTCACAATCGGACTGGACGGTGTTCAATCGGGCAGGGATTGGGCACCTCATCAGCATCTCAGGATTACACATCACAATGATCGCCGGTTTGTTCGCCGGGCTGATTTCTTTTCTCTGGCGACATTCATTTTTCCTCAACTTGTCACTGCCTTTGCTGGTGCCTGCGCAAAAAGTAGCGGCGCTTGCCGGAGCGGTTGTTGCGTTTCTGTATGTGGCGTTAGCGGGATTTGGTGTGCCTGCGCAGCGTACCTTATACATGCTGTGCGTCGTTGCGCTGGCCGTCTGGAATGGTCGGGTGACCAGCTTTTCATCGGTATTGTGTCTGGCATTGGGATTGGTTGTGGTACTTGATCCGTGGGCGGTACTGTCTCCGGGGTTCTGGCTTTCTTTCGGTGCTGTCGGCGTTATTTTATTTGCTGCAGTTGGCTATGAAGACAGTGGTGCTGTCACCCGGCGACAGCAGCTTGCATCATCCTTGCGTGTGGCGACGCGAACGCAGTATGCAGTGACCGTGGGGCTGGTTCCTCTGACGATGTTTTTGTTTGGGCAGTTTTCCCTGATCAGCCCACTCGCCAACGCTGTCGCGATTCCTCTGATCAGTTTTGTCGTGACACCTCTGGCTTTGTTGGGAAGCGTTCTGCCTTCAGGTGCGTCTGCTATGGTGTTGTCGTTGGCGCATGAGACTGTGCAAATGCTGGCAACCGTTCTGAGTTGGCTGAGTGCTTTCCCGGCAGCCGTATGGACTGCGGCTTATCCTCCTTTCTGGGTGTTCGCGCTGGCACTGGCAGGTGTTGTCTGGATGCTGCTGCCGAAAGCCTGGCCTATGCGCTGGCTGGGGATATTTTGCTGTTTGCCTTTGGTTTCTTTTCAGCCTGCGCCCATCGCAGAGGGACAACTGAGAGTGACGGCGCTGGATGTCGGGCAGGGCATGGCTTTACTCATTGAAACCAGTGCTCATCGTCTGCTGTACGACACAGGTCCCGCCTATTCTGCAGAGTCGGACAGCGGCAGCAGAATTATTTTGCCTTACCTGAAAGCGCAAGGTATCAATGGGCTTGATGCCATGATCGTGTCGCATAACGATAGCGATCATTCGGGCGGTGCACTGAGCATACTGAAGCAAATGCCTGTCAGTCTGGTGCTGAGTTCATTAAATTCTGACAGTGCGATTGTGGCTGAATCGCGACAACACCGGCGTTGCCAGTCCGGTCAGGTATGGCGTTGGGATGGCGTCTTGTTCGAGATATTGCAGCCGGTTGCGGCGAGCTATGACAGTACGAAATGGAAGCCGAATGCGCGCAGTTGTGTATTGAAAGTATCGACCAGTCATTACGCCATGTTATTGCCGGGAGATATCGAGGCAGTGCAGGAAGATGAGCTGGTGAATAGTATTCCGGATAAGCTCAGAGCGGATGTGTTGCTGGCACCGCATCACGGTAGCGGTACATCATCCACGCCGGAGTTTCTGCAAGCTGTGCGACCAGAGCTGGCCATTTTTCAGTTGGGCTATCTGAATCGTTACCACCATCCTAAAACTGAAGTGTGGAATCGCTACGCTGATTTTGGAGTAAAACGTCTAAGAACCGATGAATCGGGTGCAATCACATTACAATTCGGTACATCATTGCAGTTTTCTCAATTCAGACAGGAGCATGCGCGTTATTGGTACGCACAATAATGCGGTATTCATTATGGTGGAACAAACCGCTAAGTCAGTCCTTCATTTTGTTCACGGGAACAGTTTTCCCTCCGGTACTTACAGGCTTTTTCTTGATCAGTTGCGTGATGTCTATGATGTACATTCCACGGATATGGTGGGGCATCATCCCGCTTATCCCGTAACCGACGGCTGGCCTTGCCTTGTGCAGGAATTGATTGCAAGCTTACAGGAGCGTTATTCGCAGCCGGTGATACTGGTGGGACATTCGCTTGGCGGTATTCTCTGTTTGCTCGCTGCCGCTGAGCGCCCGGATTTAGTGAGGGGTGTGGTTGTTCTGGATTCGCCTATCGTTGCCGGCTGGCGTGCTTTCTTGTTACGTATATTTAAAATACTTAATCTGGATAAAAAAGTGTCACCCGCCCGTTTTGCTGAAAAGCGGAAACACATCTGGAAAGATAAAGAAGCGGCGTATCAGCATTTTGCTGCCAAAGAATTATTTGCGATCTGGCCTCCTGAGGTATTGTGGGATTACATCAACGCCGGACTGAAACCTTGTCCTGAAGGCGTGACTTTGCGATTCACGCGCGAAGTGGAAACCGCAATCTACCGGACGCTGCCGCATACTCTGGGCCGTTTACTGCGACATCCACCGCAGGTACCGATTGGTTTTGTCGGAGGAACGGAGTCGGTTGAGTGTCGTCAGGCCGGAGACTTTTATACGAAAAAACTGATGGGTAAGCACTACACCCTGATACAGGGCGGACATCTGATCCCGATGGAAGTGCCTTTGCAAACTGCTACCGCAGTCAGGCAGATGCTGGCTGAGTTAAATTTATATCCGAAATAAAAATGATGACATCAAAAAAAATTGCCCGGGTTTTATCCGCGATGAGCTTATTGAGTCTGGCTAGCCTGGTTTATGCCGATGAAAGTACTGTCTGGCCGTCATGGTCTGAATTCGTGCAGGTAAGGGAATCGGGAAAATCCATCTGGCAACTCGAAATTGAGAACGATAGCCTGTTAATGAATAAGGATGATCGTTTCTATACGGCCGGTAATCATTTACAGCAAGGTTTTGTTCGTCAGACAGCTACACAATCGACTGAGTACGGATGGCGCGTCGGGCAGGATTTGTATACATCTTCCGACATCAAGCTGCAGCCTTCACAACTGGCTCCGAATGACCATCCGTATGCAGCCTGGCTATATGCAGGAGTATTTGGACAGAAAACACAAATGACAGGGCGCAGCTGGCGCTGGAGTGTGGATGTTGGCTGCCTCGGACCTTGCGCTGGCGGTGAGTGGACACAAAATCATCTGCACCGGATTTTGCAGCAACCGCAACCGCAGGCATGGAGTACTCAACTGCGTAATGAGTGGGGAATGGTTCTGGGTGGCGAAATGTCGCCGGGGCGCCTTTTGCCGTTTGAAGGCGTGGATATGTCACCCCGGTTCAAGGCGCGTTTCGGCAATATATTTACGGATGCCAGCGCGCAGCTGGAATTGCGGGCCGGTCACTTAAATAGTTTGCCGTATCAGCCTGCAAATTATGCCTTTGCCAGAGCAGAGGCGAAAGTCGTGGGCTATAACGCTACAATACAGGGGGGCTACTTTAACAATGAACCGGGGAAACTTACTCCCAAACGATACGGGGGCGAAATAGAGCTTGGTTATCTGTGGCAGGCGGAAAAATATGCTGTCAGTGCATCATTGTCGCGGAGAGCTAATGAAATAAAGCAGATATCCGATGCGACTGGTGCACAGAATTTTGTCAGATTGCAATTTTCATACGCAATGTAGAATAAAATAAGTTGATGGTACGAAGGGGGAAATTCGCTTACATGTCTGAGAGTGATGTATAATTCGAATTTCCCGCTTGTGCCGTTCGGCACCTTCTGCAATGACTAAGTTTGTATTCGTTACGGGGGGCGTAGTCTCCTCACTGGGTAAAGGCATCGCTGCCGCCTCTCTCGCCGCCATCCTTGAATCGCGCGGCCTCAAAGTTACCATGCTCAAACTGGATCCGTACATTAACGTAGATCCGGGTACCATGAGCCCATTCCAGCACGGTGAAGTGTTCGTTACCGATGACGGCGCTGAAACCGATCTTGATCTGGGACACTACGAGCGTTTCATTTCTTCAAAAATGAAGAAGGTAAATAACTTCACGACCGGTCAGATTTATGAATCCGTGATCCGCAAGGAACGTCGCGGCGAATATCTCGGTAAGACTGTGCAGGTGATTCCGCATATCACCAATGAAATTCAGGAATTTATTTACCGTGGTGCTGAAGGCGCAGATGTGGCGCTGGTTGAAATCGGTGGTACCGTCGGTGATATCGAATCCTTACCTTTCCTCGAAGCCGCACGTCAGCTGAGTCTGCGCGCTGGTCGCAACGCCGCTGCCTTCGTGCACCTGACGCTGGTGCCTTATGTTGCTGCTGCCGGTGAATTGAAAACTAAACCTACTCAGCACAGTGTGCAAAAACTGCGCGAGATCGGTATTTTCCCGGATGCATTACTGTGCCGTGCTGACCGCCGTATTCCCGATGATGAACGGGCGAAAATTTCCTTGTTCGCCAACGTGGCGGAAGACGCAGTGATTTCTGTGTGGGATGCCGACACCATCTACAAAATTCCTCAGATGTTGCATGATCAGGGGCTGGATAGGATTGTCTGCGACAAACTGGCTTTGTCACCGAAACCAGCAGATTTGTCCATGTGGGACAAACTGATCTACGCGCTGGAAAATCCAAAAGAAGAAGTCACGATCGGCATGGTTGGTAAGTATGTTGATCTGACAGAGTCTTACAAATCATTGACGGAAGCTTTGCGTCACGCCGGTATTCATACCGAAAGCCGCGTGAATATCGAATACGTAGATTCCGAAGAAATCGAAGCACATGGTACTAAAGCGCTGGAAAAATATGATGCGATTCTGGTGCCCGGCGGATTCGGTAAACGCGGTGTCGAAGGTAAGATTCTTGCTGCACGTTATGCCCGCGAAAACAAAATCCCTTACCTAGGCATCTGCCTCGGTATGCAGGTCGCACTGATTGAATATGCCCGCAACAAAGCCGGACTGACAATGGCAAATTCCACAGAATTTGATCCTGAGACAGAGCAGCCGGTTGTTGCGCTGATCAACGAATGGCAGAACCATGATGGTAAGGTTGAAAGCCGCGACGAAAATTCAGATCTTGGTGGCACGATGCGTTTAGGTGCGCAGACTTGCGAGATTAAACCAGGCACGCTGGCTGCAGAAATTTACGGTAGTGCAGTGACCGAGCGTCACCGTCACCGCTATGAAGCGAATAACCATTACCTGGATCGTGTTGAAGCGGCTGGTCTGGTGGTCTCTTCCCGTACAGCGACAGAAGGTCTGTGCGAGATCATGGAATTGCCGCGTGATGTGCATCCTTGGTACATGGGTGTTCAATACCATCCGGAATTCAAATCAACACCTCGCGATGGTCACCCATTGTTCATTTCTTTCGCCAAAGCTGCACTTGCCCATAAAAAGGCTCAAGGAAAATAAGCATGAAATTATGCGGATTTGATGTTGGTCTCGACCAGCCGTTCTTCTTAATCGCTGGTCCTTGTGTGATCGAATCTGAGCAAATGGCATTCGATACTGCAGGCCAGTTGAAAGAGATCACGCAGGCATTGGGGATTCCGTTTATCTATAAATCCTCTTTTGACAAGGCGAATCGTTCTTCAGGTACTTCTTTCCGTGGTCTCGGTATGGAGAAAGGTCTGGAGATTCTGGCCGACGTTAAAAAACAGATCGGTGTTCCTGTATTGACGGACATCCATGCGATTGATGAAATCGCGCCAGTTGCGGCGGTGGTCGATGTGCTGCAAACGCCCGCTTTTCTGTGTCGTCAGACTGACTTCATCGAAGCTTGCGGTCGTTCCGGTAAGCCTGTGAATATTAAGAAGGGCCAGTTTCTGGCGCCGCATGATATGGTCAACGTGATTGCCAAAGCGCGTGCGGCAGCGAAAGCGGCTGGCCTGAATGAAGATAATTTCATGGCGTGCGAACGTGGTGCTTCATTCGGCTACAACAATCTGGTGTCAGACATGCGTTCGCTGGCGATTATGCGTGAAACCAATTGTCCGGTCGTATTCGATGCTACGCATTCTGTGCAATTGCCGGGTGGTCAAGGGACAACGTCCGGTGGTCAGCGTGAGTTCGTGCCAGTTCTGGCGCGTGCTGCGGTTGCGGTTGGTGTGGCTGGCTTGTTTATGGAGACACATCCGAATCCAGCAGAGGCAATGTCTGATGGTCCGAATGCCGTGCCTCTGGGACGCATGAAAGAATTATTATCCACGCTGATTGATCTGGATCGTGTGGTTAAAAAGAACGGATTTCTCGAATCCAGCTTCGCATAAATTGGCATGTGCATGACGCGCTGCTGTTGTCAGTTCATGGCAAGCGGCGAATGATAAAGCGATGTGTTCTCCGCGATGTCCGGCTCTGAAATGAGTGGGGCGTCGCGATAGTTTTATCTGCGGCTTGGTTTTCCGCCGAGCACATAGTCAGAACAGGTTTTACTTTATTATCTATATTGATCGTTGAGGAGAATTAAATGAGTGCCATCGTTGATATTATCGGCCGTGAGGTGATTGATTCACGCGGTAACCCGACAGTTGAATGTGATGTTTTGCTGGAATCTGGTGTGATGGGACGTGCTGCCGTTCCATCTGGTGCTTCTACCGGTTCACGTGAAGCAATCGAATTGCGCGATGGCGACAAATCCCGTTATCTGGGTAAAGGCGTGTTGAAAGCCTGCGAAAATATCAATACCGAAATCGCAGAAGCGATCATGGGTCTGGACGCAAATGAGCAAGCTTTCCTTGACCGTACTCTGATTGATCTCGACGGTACAGAAAACAAAGCCCGTCTTGGTGCGAATGCCATCCTGGCCGTATCGATGGCAGTGGCAAAAGCAGCAGCAGAAGAAGCTGGCTTGCCTTTGTATCGTTATTTCGGCGGCTCCGGTGCCATGCAGTTGCCAGTACCGATGATGAACGTCATCAATGGTGGTGCCCATGCAGACAATAATCTGGATATTCAGGAATTCATGATTATCCCTGTTGGCGCACCGACTTTCCGTGAAGCGATTCGCTACGGCGCGGAAGTATTCCACGCTCTGAAAAAAATTCTGCACGACAAAGGTCTGACAACGGCCGTCGGTGACGAAGGTGGTTTTGCGCCTTCCGTTGATAATCACGAGTCTGCGATCAAAATGATTATTCAGGCGATTGAAGCGGCAGGTTACGAGCCAGGTACACAGATCGCTCTGGGTCTGGATTGTGCGGCATCTGAATTCTACAAAGACGGCAAATACCATCTCGAAGGCGAGGGCCTGACGTTGTCTTCTGCTGATTTCACTAATCTGCTGGCGACCTGGGTTGATAAATATCCGATTATCTCTATCGAAGATGCGATGGCAGAAGGCGACTGGGAAGGTTGGGCAATTCTGACTGAAAAACTGGGCAAAAAAGTACAGTTAGTTGGCGACGATTTGTTCGTCACGAACACCAAGATCCTGAAAGAAGGCATACAAAAAAATATCGCCAATTCTATCCTGATCAAAATTAACCAGATTGGTACACTGACTGAAACTTTCGCTGCGATTGAAATGGCGAAACGTGCCGGCTACACTGCGGTGATTTCTCATCGTTCCGGTGAAACAGAAGACAGCACGATTGCGGATATTGCGGTTGGTATGAATGCGTTGCAGATCAAAACCGGCTCCATGTCGCGTTCTGACCGTATGGCAAAATACAACCAGTTACTGCGTATTGAAGAAGATTTGGGTGAAATTGCGAGCTATCCAGGCCGTGATGCATTTTACAATCTGAAGTGATCTGGTAACATGGTGCAAAAAAGGGGAACGCTGTTCCCCTTTTTACTATTTTTATTCTGATGTGAGTCTTTGTGCGACTGATTGCTGTTTCCTTCGTTATTTTGCTGGTGCTGATCCAATATCCTTTATGGTTAGGGAAGGGCGGCTGGTTGCGCGTGTGGGAATTCGAACGTCAGGTCGCTCAGGCGCAAAGTCAGAATGAAAAACTCAAAGAACGTAATGCCAAACTGGAATCGGAAGTTGCCGATCTGAAAACCGGTACCGACTCTGTCGAAGAGCGCGCCCGCTTTGAATTAGGCATGATCAAAAAAGATGAGATTTTTGTCCAGATTCTGGATAAAAATGCGCCTACTCCCGCTTCTGCCCCCACTGCCTCGCCTGCTGAGAAGCAGCAAGCTGTCATCAATCACTGATACTCGGTCGTTATCAGCGATTTAGCGCTGACATAACACGAATGTTGTTGCGGCTCATTGTTTCTGTACTTTCTTCACTCGTTTCTCTATTTTCTCAGCGCGAAGTTGCTGCGTATCGCGTTATCATAAGAAAACAGTTGAAAAATATCCAATAAGGTCGGTCATTCTGTTTGCCCCGATTTGCTCATCGCAGGCGCAGCAAAGCAGTGTGAATCTCATGATGCAGGAGTGATGAATATGATACGAGTGGTTGCTGTCGTCGGTGCTGGTGCGATGGGGCGCGGCATTGCGCAGATCAGTGCTCAGGCCGGCTTGCAGGTCTTGTTATTCGACATGAATGCGGCAGCTGTTGAGGCGGCCCGAACTGACATTTTTGCGCAATGGGATAAGCTGCAGCAAAAAGGCAAAATTACGCAGCATCAATGTGCTGTCGCCAAGTCAAAGCTGCATATCGTCGATGAGCTGCAGGCGCTGGCAGCCAGTGATCTGGTGATTGAAGCGATCGTCGAAAATCTTGACATCAAACGTGACCTGTTCCGCCAGCTCGATCATATCGTCCGCGACGATTGCATACTGGCGACCAATACCTCTTCTCTTTCTGTGACTGCGATTGCTGCTTCCAGCAAACTGCCGCAACGCGTGGCGGGGCTGCATTTTTTTAATCCTGTGCCACTGATGAAAGTGGTCGAAGTCATTGATGGTTTGCTGACCGATGAAACGATCGCGCCACGGCTGATCAGTTTTGTCGGCGAGCTTGGTCATACACCTGTGCGGGCAAAAGATACCCCCGGCTTTATCGTCAACCATGCCGGACGTGCCTATGTAACCGAGGCGTTGCGCTTGCTGCAGGAAAACGTGGCAGACTTTACTCATATCGACCAGATCATGCGCGAAGCGGCCGGATTCAGGCTGGGCCCGTTTGAATTGATGGATCTGACCGGGCTTGACGTCTCGCATCCTGTGATGGAAGCGATCTACCACCAGTATTATGAAGAGCCGCGTTATCGGCCCAGCGTGATTGCGGCGCAACGCGTTCAGGCCGGCATCTTCGGACGCAAGACCGGGCGCGGGTTTTACGCTTACCCGACGGAGCCTGTCGTGCCTCGGCTGACGGATAGCGCAGCCTGGACAGGTAAGGTCTGGCTCAGTCATGAAAACCGGCTGGCACTCGATACCCTGACGGATCTATTCGTGCGTTGCGATGTCGTCATTGATGAGAATGCGATGCCGTTACCACAGTCGATCTGTATCGTCAGTCCTGACGGTGAAGACGTCAGTACCTGTGTTGCACGACTGGGTCTGGATGCCCGCCGCACCTTTGGAATCGATAGCCTGACCGGTGGTCACGGTCACCTGACCCTGATGCTGAATCCGGCATCTGATCATGCGCTGGCACAAGGCCTGGCGCTGACCTTAGGTAAATACGACCAGTCTGTCAGCCTGATACAGGACAGCTATGGCTTTGTCGTACAGCGTATGCTGGCGAGTATCGTCAATGTCGCCTGCGATATTGTGCAGCAGGGCATTTGTACGCCGCAGGATCTCGATAAGGCAGTGGTTGCCGGTCTCGCTTATCCGCTCGGGCCGCTTGCGTGGGGCGACAAACTGGGTGCTTTGCGTATACTATTGATACTGAGAAATTTGTTGAACAGCACAGGTGATCCCCGCTATCGTCCTAGTCCGTGGCTGGTGCGCCGGGCGCAGCTGGGTTTATCGCTGTTGCATGTATCACCGACAGAAGGAATTCCGGTCAGTTAAGTGATTTCCTTGTGATCAATGGCGCATGCAAAACAGTTTTCAAGAGACAAAAATCTGCGTTCAAATCAGGGCATGAACTGAGAACCAGCGATGGTGTATGCAGGCGCAATAGCCTTGCCAGTTGCTTCGGCACTGTGTGTATTGCGTTTGATGCGCTCGCGGGACGCAGATCAATACAATTCAAAAATTATTCAGGAGAATCAGATGGCCAAGGCAGTATTCAGTTGGGAAGACCCTTTGTTGTTGTCTTCGCAGTTAACCGATGAAGAGCGTATGGTGCAGGAAGCGGCACGCGCTTATTGCGAAGAAAAGCTGGCGCCGCGCGTGCTGGAGGCTTTCCGTCACGAACGTACTGACCCGACAATTTTCCGCGAAATGGGCGCGCTTGGTCTGCTTGGTTCCATGATTCCCACCCAATATGGTGGTGCGGGGCTGAATTACGTTTGTTATGGTCTGGTCGCGCGTGAAGTCGAGCGTATCGATTCTGGCTACCGCTCTATGATGAGCGTGCAAAGTTCACTGGTGATGGTGCCTATCAATGAATTCGGCAGCGAAGCCCAGAAACAGAAATATTTGCCAAAACTGGCGTCCGGCGAATACATCGGTTGTTTTGGCCTGACCGAGCCGGATCATGGCTCCGACCCTGGCAGCATGGTCACGCGCGCCAAGACCGTCCCGGGCGGTTATTTGCTGACCGGTGCCAAAATGTGGATTACGAATAGCCCGATTGCCGATATTTTTGTGGTCTGGGCAAAAACAGATGATGGCCGCATCCGTGGTTTTATTCTGGAAAAAGGCTGGGCTGGTCTGACCGCACCGGCAATTCATGGCAAGGTAGGTTTACGTGCTTCGATCACCGGTGAAATCGTGATGGATGAAGTTTTTGTTCCAGAAGAAAACCTGTTGCCGCATGTCGAAGGCTTGAAAGGGCCATTCACCTGTCTGAATTCAGCGCGTTACGGTATCGCCTGGGGTGCGCTGGGTGCGGCTGAATTTTGCTGGCATACGGCACGTCAGTACACACTCGATCGCTTACAATTCGGTCGCCCGCTGGCGGCAAATCAGCTCGTGCAGAAAAAACTGGCGGATATGCAGACCGAAATCACACTCGCGCTGCAAGGCTGCCTGCGCCTCGGACGTATGAAAGACGAAGGCACTGCCGCCGTTGAAATCACCTCGATCATGAAGCGTAATTCGTGTGGCAAATCGCTGGAAATCGCCCGCACTGCACGCGATATGCTGGGCGGGAACGGTATTTCAGATGAATACGGCATTGCACGCCATCTGGTGAATCTGGAAGTCGTGAATACCTACGAAGGTACACATGATATTCACGCCCTGATTCTGGGGCGCGCACAAACCGGCATCGCCGCCTTCTGATTGCATCGACAATCAAAAAAAACCGCAGTGTTCGCTGCGGTTTTTTTTATTTCCGGATACCGCCGGCAACTGCATCACATCGCCCGGGTGTGGCACGCACATCTGCCTTCCAGATTCAAAAAAATAGTAATTTCAGGGGAGTATATTGAGTTTTACGCTTATTCCCATCGTCAATACTGGACTTTAAAATATACCCCGGGGAGTATATTTACCCTGTTTTTATCTGTTTTTGCCTGCCTGTGGCGAGCTGTGAGTAAAGCTGGCATCAGTGAACTGCGAGCTTTTGACCGATCGTGCCAAAGAAAAAATGCTGGTGAAATAAAAAAAGCTGCCAAAGTGTGGCAGCCTTCTTTGAAAAAGTACGGCAGATCAGTGCTTGCTGTCGCCAGCTGGCAGGACGCCTTCTGCCAGTGTTTTGGCGACGAATAACTGGGCGCAATCTACCGGGTCGAAGCTGTAATGTTTGCCGCAAAAATCGCAGTTGATATCGAGTTTGCCGAATTCTGCAATCGCGCTTTCGACTTCATCTATCCCCAGCATTTTCAGCATGTCGCCGACTTTTTCGCGGGTGCAGCTGCAATGAAAACTTGGGTGCAGCGGGTCGAATACGCGCAGCGTCTGTTCCCAGAATAAGCGATGCATCAGCGTGGCGATATCGTGATTCAGCATTTCGTCTTTTTTCAGGGTGTCGCCCAGCATCACCGCATGGTTCCATGCTTCGGCTTCGTCTTCTACCTGCGCTTCGTTGCCGCCGACTTTAGGTAACTTTTGCAGCAACATGCCGCGTGTTACTTTATCGTTCGCAGCCAGCCAGAGTTTGGTGTCGAGCTGTTCTGAACGCTGCATATAATTTTCAATAACCGTCGCAATGCTGTCGCCATCCAACGGAACGATGCCCTGATACGCTTGTTGCCCCGGCAGCTTGTCATTCGGGTCGAGTGTAATCACAAAGCGTCCGTGTCCGTGTGCATGCACCAGATCTTTCAGGGTTTCATGGTCTTCAATCACGGCATCGTCGGCTAGTTTTGCGGTGGCACGCAGACGCAGTTCTGAGTCGCATTCAACCACCATCAGTTTGACCGGGCCATCACCGTGAATCTGCATGATCATCGTACCATTGAACTTCAGATTGGCAGAGAGCAGGGCAGCGGCGGCCATCAGTTCGCCCAGCATGGTTTGCACTGCTGGCGGATAGGTTTGGTGCGACTGCATTTGTTGCCAGGCGCTTTCCATTTCGACCAGCTCGCCGCGTACGCCAGCGTGTTCGAACATAAATTTTTGTAGGGTGTCTGTCATGGTGATTCTGTTTTTCTGATGCCGGTAAAAATTTTTAGGATGCCGCTAATACAAGCCAGCGTCCTGTCATTTTTAATCAAGATTAATCAATACTAATCAATACGTTTGAGTTGGGTTTTATACGCCTGACCACGGCTGGCATAGTTTTCAGCGTTGTAGCGCATGCCCAGAATGTCTTGTTCTGTCAGTTGGCGCACAGCTTTGGCCGGGGTGCCGATAATCAGCGAATTATCGGGAAATTTTTTGCCTTCGGTCACCAGCGCACCGGCACCGACCAGACAATTTTTACCGATTTTCGCACCGTTCAATATCACGGCCTGTATGCCGACCAGTGAGCCGTCGCCGATGGTGCAGCCATGCAGCATCGCCTGATGGCCTATGGTCACGTTTTTACCCACAATCAGTGGATAGCCTGGGTCGGTATGCAGGATGCAGCCCTCCTGCACATTGCTTTTTTCGCTGATCGTGATCAGTTCATTGTCGCCACGTATCGTGACATCAAACCAGATGCTGGCTTGCGCTTCGATTTTCACTTTACCGATGATTTTTGCGGTATCAGTAATGTAAGCAGAGGCATCGATTTCCGGCGCGATATCGCCTAATTGGTAGATGGGCATGATAATTCCGTAAAATAGCGGCTGATAAAACTTTGTTTGCGGTCGCTCACACAGTCAAGCGCTGAAGTGTGTAACGATAGTAACAAAGACTGCGTTCTGAACTGGTATCGATGCAGCATCGCTGAGACATTGCTGAAGCGTTGATACAGTATCGACGTATATTTAGCCCGTTATTTTAACGCTCCGCGCCCGATGATGCCGGAGTTATTAGGATTGCGCAATTTGCTCCGGCGAGGAACCATAAAACCGCTGTGGCGGCTTTGCGCCAGTCCTGTCATCAAGAAGAAGAGTATTTTGCAAACACATTCACCTATGGAATTACGCGCTGCGGCGCTGTCCGCTCTGCTGTCCAGCGACACCGGCGTTAAATGCGCGATCCTGCGGGCGATACCAGATGACGTGCCCATCGATACACAACAGCAGTTTGCGATTCCCGACGGCATCCCCGGGCGTCCTGCAAAGCCTGAGCTGATTCCGCCTGGCCAGGTCGGGCGCAGAGCTATGCAGACGCTGGAGGGCAGACGCATACTGATCCACGCACTCGCCCATATCGAGATGAATGCGATTAATCTGGCGGCAGATATTCTGTGGCGTTTTGCCGGAATGCCGGAGCAGTTTTATCGCGACTGGCTGAAAGTGGCGAAAGAAGAGGCATATCACTTTCAGTTGCTGGAAGCGCATTTGCAGGCGATGGATAGTTATTACGGTGCGTATCCTGCTCACAATAGTTTGTGGGAAATGGCAGAAAAAACCCGCGACGATTTGCTGGCAAGGCTGGCGCTGGTGCCGCGCACACTGGAAGCTCGTGGGTTGGATGTGACGCCTGGTCTCGCGGCAAAATTGATGCAGGCAGGCGATAAGGCTGCTGCCGATATTCTGACGATTATTTATCGCGATGAAATCGGCCATGTCGCGATTGGCAATGCCTGGTATAAGCGCTTGTGTGATGAGCAGGGGCTGGATGTGATCGCGACCTATGCGCGCCTGGCGGAGCAATACGCAGCACCGAAATTACGCGGGCCTTTCAATCTGGAAGCCAGACGCAGTGCCGGTTTCAATGAAGATGAGCTGAATGAGTTGACTGCATTGCATCAGGCGTAATCTGCGTTTCTGGGCTAGATTTGCCAGTTGTCGTTTAAACGGTATTAACACAAAAAATCCCCGGAAGGCAGCCTTCCGGGGTAAAACCCTCCTGCTATTACTCTTGCTCGCGGCGCATAAGGGATAAACCGCCGCGTGTATTTGCTCTGCATTTAATCTGTAATCAGCGTGCCATTGCGCTCGATCTACACTCAGTCGCCCGCCTTGATGCTGCCTATGCCTTCGACCGATTTACTCAGGCTGCGCGGATTGCCGTAATACGTCAGACTGCCTATGCCCTGCACCGAAGCATTCAGTCTGTCACGCGCATACACAGAAACGGCACCCACGCCTTCGATGTTGGCATCAACACGCTCGGCCAGTAATTCCTTCGTATCGACTAAACCGATACCACGTGCCGCGAGATGCAGTGAGCGGGTTTTGCCACTCGCCACCAGCTTGCCTGCACCCTCATAAGAAATAGAAAAATCATTGGCATTGATATTTTTCAGGCGCGTCACACCCGCACCTTCCATTTTGAAACTGTTTAATTCCGGCACCGTGATGATGACTTGCGCATCATCAGCAATGCGCACCGAATTTTTTTCTTTATACGAAATCAGCAGTTCATTGCCGAATACTTCCGTCACGACCTTGCCGGTAAATTTGTCATTGCCACGGATAGTGATGGACTGCGCTTTGCCAACTTCGACCGTGACATTAAACGCACTGCGGCTGCGGATGGTATTGAAGGCAGGCACATCGCGGCTGACATCCTCTGCCGATGCGATGCTAGAGATAAACAGTAAAGGCAAAATCAACATATAGCGCATGAGGCTCTCCGGTAAAGTTGAAACGGTGGTAATCCAGTAGGAATCTTTGCATCAACGATGCGTGATCGCTGAGTGATGGGGCAGAGTATGAGCCGCGAAAAATGGAACGCCCAGCGATTTGCGATGGAATGCAAAATCCGTGGTTTGGGCTGCGTAATCAACGACCCGCGCGGAAAGGGATTGTGATGAACGTTTCGCTTTCTGTTGTTTGAATACGCGAAAAATGATATGTGTTGATAGTTCAAGCGTCGTCGAAATCAACGTGATTTTGGCTATGCTGGTGAAGTAATGTTTTTGTTCGATTGGTTAATCGGGCTCTATATTCAGTAGAAATAAATGCAACAAGCCAGCATGCGTCTTTCAAGGCATTTGACGGAAATTGTCTTTTTTGACATTCCGAGTTAATCTTCATTTTTGTTAAATTAAATAAAAGTTAGAGCTAAAAGATGTCCACTTTGAAAGATCACTATATTCGTGCGCTTGAGTACGCAGAATCTCGGAGTTCCTTCACACTCGGGGAACTTGCGACGTCAATTGAGCTAACTCCTGAACAGAAAGCACAACTAGCCCTTCAAATTCATCATAAGCAAATTTTCAACCACCACGCCAGCCACTACATAAACGATTATGAGAAGCAAGCCATTGATCTTCACTTTTCCGTCGAAGATAAATTTCGGCTACTCAATTACGCTGCTCTTCAAGAAGCAAGAGAATCATCTAGGTCAGCCACTTGGTTTGCAATTTCCGCACTAGCCGTCTCAATCATTTCACTCATCATCAGTGCGTACCTGTCCTACATGCAACTAAACTCGCCAATTAACATCCCATTAGAATTCGTAGAGAAAATTGACCGCCTATCCAAAGGGCAAGCAGAAACAAACAAAGCTATTTTTGAGCTATCGCGAGGTTTCTCACCCGAACGAGAACAGAAAGAAAAGAATGTGTTACCCGCAAAGTAGCACTAACTCAGCAGTCGAGAGGGACGGTCAACAAGCTGCGCTTGTTAGTGCTCGGCACTTCGCGCTCCGGCTACCCCTAACTTTCACGTTAGTTAATTGAAGAGGCAGCATTTGATCGACTACATTTATCAGAATACTCCTGGGAATGACTCATGGGAGGGAACCTTCTACGAACGTCTAGTTGAATATGCGTACTGGGATACTCAGGAGTTTTGGCGGATCCACAGTGCGCTCCTTGACGCGGCCGTACTATCCGCACGATCTGAGAAAATTGATCGGCACTTGGCTGAATGCGTGATCCGGATCTACTCACGCGTACGCGGATTGGTCAGCGCGCACTTCAACGCGAATGACTTTTTCAAGATCCAGAATTTGAATGATGTCGAAATTCACGAGTTTTGCGAACGTTTGGATCTAGCGGTTATCGGTGTGTTCTCCGGCGAAGTGCTCCCTGAAAGTTCCTTTGACCTACAAAACCCAATGATCGAAAATGGCTAACCCTGCTGTCAACCCGACAGCCTTCACGCTGTGAGTTCCGGCAGCCAGTTACTTCCAACGTCAGGCTCATCCGCACCACACGCAAACCAATCATCATCTTAAGTGCTCAGATAATCGGAAACTCGCTCGCATGTTTTTCGTAATGCAGCAAATCCATCCAGACGCCGTGACGCAACACGGCTTGCCGCGAGTGGCCGTATTGTTGGAATCCGCACTTACGCATCACGGCCTGTGAGGGCAGATTATCGGCAATCACCACGGCTTCGATGCGCCAGAGATTGAGTGAGCGGAACGCTTCTTCGACCACATGATTGACCGCCTGACTAGCGTAGCCTTTGCCGCCATGCTGTGCACTGAAGCGATAGCCGAGCGAGGCTTTGAAATAGTGTTCGCGTTCTGCGCCGCGCAGAGTCACGCGGCCGACGATGGCATCATTGACCCAGGCCAGATAGTGATATTCCTTTTGTGCATTTCTTGCCCATTGTGCTTGCTCCAGACTGTTGCGAACGGCTGCGGCATTATAAAAAGCGTCGCCGCGGCTGGCGATCCATTGTTCAAAATGCGTGCGGTTGTCGATTTCAAAGGCGAGCAGGGCATCGGTGTCCTCTGGCATGGCGAGTGTGATGCGTAAGTGGTGGTCCATGTGCGTGTCTGATCGGGGTGTAATCGATGTATTAGCGGTGTTTAAGATCAAATGTAAACGTGCCATCTGTTGCTGTTTGCAGTTTATCTGAATCCGGCGGGCTGCTATGATGAAACGGTATTTAAACGGTATTTAACCTGAGAGAAAATCATGCGCGTTCATCGATTGGCGGTCATTTGCTATTTTTTGCTTACTCTCGCCTGTATTACGCCTTTGATCGTGCATGCGCAGACGCCTGAGCTATCGCCGGATGGCGCCCGCAGTATTTTGTTGACGGGGTTTGCGGTGAACAAGCAGGCGCAACTGAAAGACATCGATAATATTGCGCAAGGCTTGCCAAGAGAAATCGGGCATCGGCTTGAAAAGCAGTTATGGAAAGTGAAAACGACGCCGGATTTATTATCGACGGAATGGCGCTTATCTCCGGCGAGCCCGCAACTGCTGGGGCAAATCGCCGGTTTATATGATGTGCGTTATGTGGTGGCGGGTGAGGTCCGCGATGCCGGTATCAGCACGCAGTCGGTATTGTGGGGATTGCGGGAAAAGCAGAGTCGCGTGATTGATGTTGAGATCAGGGTTTATGATGCGCGCGCTGGCAGTTTGCTGGGGCGTTTTGATTTCAGCGGCAAGGCCAGCGGTGATGTGCTGATCGGGGCGGAGCATGTTTTCGCAGGCGAGGCTTTCAGAGCCACACCTTATGGTAAGGCGATTGATGAAGTGATAGAGCAGGCGACGCAGGCACTGAGCGCCACCTTACTGAGTCAGACGCAATAAACCGCTGCTTGTCTGCTGCGCCTTTGCGGCTCAATCGCCGTTTTTATTCGCACGTTCCAGCTCCTGCAAACGTAATACCCGTCTTTGCACTTTACCTGTCGTTGTCATCGGCAGGGCAGCGATAAATTCAATTTCTTTCGGATATTCATACGGCGCCAGTTTGCCGCGTACATGCGCCTGCAATTCCTTGGTCAGCTTGTCATTCGCTTTGATGCCGGGGCTTAATACGACGTAGGCTTTGACCAGGTTGCCGCGCTCTTTGTCTGGCTTGGGTACGACTGCCACGTTGGCAACTGCCGGATGTTTGATCAGGCAGTTTTCTATTTCAGACGGACCGATTCTATAACCGGCGGCTTTAAACATATCGTCGGCGCGCCCCTGATACCAGAGGTACCCATCGTCGTCGCGCAACGCCAGATCGCCGGTGCGGCACCAGTCGCCGGTAAATTTATTACGGGTTGCTTCATCGTTTTTCCAGTAGCCGAGAAAAAACACAGGATCAGGGTGACCATGAATGTCGTAGCGGTTCACGGCCACTTCGCCGGTTTCTCCAGTGCCGACTTCTTTGCCATCGTCATCAATGACCGCGACCCGGTGGCCGGGATACGGGCGGCCCATGCTGCCGGGGCGGGCAGGCCAGTGTTCATGGCTATTGCCGACGATGTAGTTCATCTCAGTCTGACCGAACATTTCATTCGGCGTCACTTTCAATGCTTTTTCACACCAGTGAAACACTGCATCACCAACCGCTTCGCCTGCACTCATAATGGCGCGCAATTTCAGCCTGTATTTGTCGCGCGGCGCAGGAACGGCCTTCATCATCATTTTCAGGGCAGTCGGAAACAAGAAGGTATTGGTGACCTTGTATTTATCGAGCAGGTAAAACGCAGTTTCAGCGGTAAATCTACCCTGATAGCCAACGATAGGTTTGCCAAAATACAGCGCCGGTAACAACGCATCCATCAGGCCGCCGGTCCATGCCCAGTCTGCAGGCGACCAGAAGACATCGTGCTTTTTCGGGAACCAGTTTTGCGAAGCGACGAAACCGCTGAGATTGCCTATCATCGCCGAATGGGGAATCAGCGCGCCTTTCGGTGCCCCGGTAGTGCCGCTGGTGTAAATCAGAATCGCCGGATCAGTCGCCCGTGTTTTTTCGCAAGTGAATTCTGTGGGCATGTTGGCGACATAGGCTTCCCATTCCAGCGGATGAAAATCAGCAGGCGCATCGGGACAATCGACCGTGATCACCGTTTTTAAATGCGGGCAACGGGCTGCAATCTCCAGATAGGCATCCAGTCCACTTGCATCGAGCACCAGTGCAACGGCTTCACTGTGCTGCAAGCGATACTCAAGCGCTTCCGGGCCAAACAAAAAAGACAGCGGCATCGCAATTGCCCCCAGTTGCAGACAGGCCATCAGCGTAACGGCGGTTTCTGGCCGTTGCGGCATGATGCTGGCGACGACATCGCCGCGATCAACACCTTGCAGGCGGAGTAAATTAGCGAGCTGATTTGCCTGTTTTTGCAGTTCGGCATAGGTCAGACGACCACTGATTCCTTCACTGTTTTCGTGAAAAATCGCAATCCGTTTCGGATCATCGGCCCAGCGGTGGCAGCAGACCTCGGCGATATTGAAGTGTTCTGGAACGTTCCAGCGGAAGTCTTGATACAGTTGCGGATAGTGATCTGCGGGTGTTGATTTTTTCTTTGAGGATGTTGTTTTCAGCGGCTTCATTCTGTCTCCGTTATAATTATCGAACGGTCGTTCTATTGTTGTTATTATTTTGACGTCCTACATTTGCATCCTACTGCATATCTCTGTGGCTGAAGATAGATAACGCAGAGTTTCTTGATGAAAAAAATTAATTTGCCATGACAATTGCCCGTAATGCCTCCCGCTCTGAATTCATTCCCATCCGTGGTCTGCAATACCATGTCCGTCACTGGGGCAAAGTAGGTGCGCCAAAAATCTTTATGTTGCATGGCTGGATGGATGTGTCGGCCTCGTTTCAGTTTGTGGTTGATCATTTGCAGCAAGACTGGCATGTGATTGCGCCTGATTTGCGCGGCTTTGGTCTGACGGAAGCGCCGGGCAGCGACACATACTGGTTCCCCGATTATCTGGGCGATCTGGATGCTATTTTGCTGCATTACGCACCGGAAGGCGCAATCAATCTGCTGGGTCACAGTATGGGCGCGAACGTGGTTGGCTTGTATGCCGGTGTGCGCCCTGAGCGCGTGCACCGCTTGGTGAATCTGGAAGGTTTCGGTTTGCCGACAACGTTCCCGGCACAGGCACCGGGGCGTTATGCGAAATGGCTGGATGAATTGCGACAGCCACCGGTATTGCGCACTTATGCATCACAAGCAGAGGTGGCGGCGCGTCTGCAAAAAACCAATCCACGCTTATCGGATGAGCGCGCACACTTTTTATCTGCGTTCTGGTCGAAACAGAATGCCGAGGGGCGCTGGGAAATTCTTGGCGATCCTGCGCATAAACAAACCAGCCCTTTGCTGTTTCAGGTGGACGAGGTGATGGAGTGCTGGAAAAAAATCAGTGCTCCGGTGCTCTGGATGCAGGCCGACGATACCGATGTCTGGCACTGGATGGGGCCAAGAGAGCAGGCGCAGATCGAAATTGATCGGCGCCTGGCGCACATTCCTGATCTGCAAAAAGAAATGATTACCGACGCGGGCCACATGTTGCATCACGATCAGCCTGAATTACTGGCACAATTGATCGAAGCGTTTCTCTTAAAATAAAGCATAGTCCGACGCGTGGCACACAACGTGATCGCGGCGGTCTGCGTATCACTGCTGTGGTAAAAAAAGCGTTGCAAAGGATGTGTTTTGCCGGATCAGAATTTAGTCTCAACTATTGAAGAAAAACCGTTAGCGCGTGAGCCTGACGGTGCGCAGTTTCAGCGTTGTCTGGTCATGGCAGGCGGTGGCTTTCGCTTTGGCTATTATCTCGGCATGTATCGCGCATGTCAGTTGCAAGGGAAAACGCCCGATGTGATCGTCGCCAGTTGCGGTGCGGCGATTGCCGGTGCACTGATTCGCCATCTGCCGGAAGACGAACAACGTCTGGCGTGGATCAGCTCACCGCAGATGCATGCATTCTGGCGCGGCCTGCAAGCGAATCCTGATATCAGTTTATGGCGTGCAATCCGTGCTTTAGCCGGGCGTGCTTTGTTCGCCAATGATGCCAAACGTATTCCTGATTTGTTTCAGGATTATCTGTTCGACATTCCGCCTGATTTACCGCTGCCGCCTGAACGCAGTGATCCTGGCGCGCCTGCGCTGGCGATTGTTGCGGGACGCATGTTATTCGCACAGAACGAAGTAGGCACACTCCGCGGCAAAAAAAAATTATTTGCTGAAACCATTTTTACCGAGCCGCGTGTTGCCGCGATGTTAGCTGGTATGCCATCACCGATTGCCAGCAACGTCCATAAAAACAGTGTGGTTGCCCCGCAGATAGAATTTGAAACGCAGATTGCGGTTGCCGATGCGGTGCGCGCCTCGATTGCGGATATGTATTATTTCCGTTGCCATCAGATCGGTGAGCATTATTATTCGGGCGGTGTGATTGATCTGTTTCCGATAGAAATCGCCCGCCGTCTGGCGAAGGAAGTCATGATGGAACGCAAGGGCTGGTATGGCCGACATATAGAGTTGCCTGCATTGCGCATGGTGTTGGGCATCAACGGCAATCAGCGCCTACAGCACGTCTTACAGCAAGAGGCGGATGTCTGGATCGATACCGTGGATATGGAAACGGCGTTGGTGCAGCATCAGATCAGCAAGCAAATTCAGTGGCTGCGTAATCGTATCGTCTTGCGTGTGCCTGAGCGTTACGATGACTTTGTTGCGATGGTCAGACTGCAATGGGAATACGGTTATCAACGCGCTTTGCAGGCGCTGGCGGGGGACAACATCAGCCGTTGATTTCGCTGTCCGTACGCGTTTTTACCCGGTTTTTTGCCTTCGACCGGGTGAATTCAGGCGGGCGCTGAGCCCGATACATGTTTGGCCACTCGTTCGAATGCCGACATCTGGAGTACACTGACAGTCTTCCTGTAAGCAGCAACTTTGCGTATTTCTGATCATGAACGAAAAAAATTCCTACGGTTTTACTACGACTATTCTGCATAGCGATAGACAAAAAAACATTGAACACGGCTCTGTCCATAAACCTGTCCATACTTCTGTTTTATTTGGTTATAAGGATGCGCGCGATTTAGCTGCCGTCTTTCAGGGCAAACAATCCGGTTATCGTTATGGACGTCAGGGTAATCCCACGGTGTCTGCGCTCGAAGACAAAATTACCAGCATGGAAGCGGGTGTTTCAACGATTACCTTTGCGACTGGCATGGCGGCGATTGGCGCGGTGTTTCAGGCTTTGCTGCGCGCTGGGGATCACATCGTTTCATCGAAATTTTTATTCGGGAACACAAATAGTCTGTGGCAAACAGCGAGTACACAGGGGCTGAATGTCACGATGGTGGATGCGACTTCGGTTGTAAATGTCGAAGCGGCGCTGACGCCAGCGACCCGCATGGTGTTTGTGGAAACCATAGCGAATCCGCGGACGCAGATCGCTGATCTCAAGCGCATTGGCCGCTTATGTCAGGAACGCGGCATTTTATTTGTCGTTGATAACACCATCACCTCGCCGTATTTATTTCAGCCTAAGACCGTGGGCGCCAGTCTGGTCGTCAATTCGCTGACCAAATATATCGCCGGGCATGGCAATGTACTCGGCGGGGCATTGACTGACACTGGCTTATTTGACTGGGCTGCGTATCCGAATATTGCCGATAATTTCCGTAAGCAGGCACCCGCGCAGCAAGGGATGGCGCAGGTGCGCGCTAAAGCTTTGCGTGATTTCGGCGCGACTTTATCGCCGGAAGCCGCCCATCAAATTGCGATTGGCGCTGAAACCATGGCGTTGCGGATGGAGCGCCAGTGCGCGAATGCGATGGCGATTACGACCATGCTGGCAGCAGATTCCCGTGTGGCGGCGGTGCATTATCCGGGGCTGGCATCGCATCCGCAACATGCGCTGGCGAATGAATTGTTCCTTGCTTATGGCGCTTTGTTCAGTTTTGAACTGAAGCCGGAAATCGATTGTTTTGATTACCTGAACCGGATGAAGCTGGCCATCAATGCGACGCACCTCGGCGATACGCGTACGCTGGTGATACCGGTGGCGCACACCATTTTCTTTGAAATGGGCGCTGAACGCCGTGCCGAAATGGGGATAGCTGATTCCCTGATCCGCGTTTCTGTCGGCATCGAAGATACGCAGGATTTGCTGGACGATTTCAGCCAGGCATTAAATGTCTGAGCATCTGCGCTTGCGCTGAGCACTTTCTTGCATAGAAATATGCCCAGAAGGAAAAAATATACTGGGGGGAGTATGTTAAAACATGCCTCTATCCCCATCTAAATATGCAGGGAGTAATTGATTTTGAGTCGATACTCCCTATTTTTTACTCATGTCAGCAGTGTGGCAAGGCTTTTGGCGCTGTTTATGTAGCGCAGCGATCTGCCTGAGATGTTGATGTTGTTGTTATTCCTGATGTAGTCGATGTTGATCTTTCTGGCAAAGGTAGGCGAATGATATTTGGTTTATCGTGGCGTATGACCATGCGCGACTGGCGGGCGGGTGAGTTGCGCTTTCTGATCGTTGCATTAATGGTTGCCGTGGCTTCTTTATCATCGGTCGGATTTTTTACCGACAGGCTGCGCAGCGGTCTGAATCGTGATGCGCATCAGTTACTGGGCGCAGATTTACTCGTCAGCGCAGACCAGCCGGTGAAGCAGGAATGGCGCACTGAAGCGCAACGGCGCGGCTTACTTATCGCAGAAACGGTCGTTTTCCCTAGCATGGCGATTGCCGGTGAGGGCGATCAGGCACAAGCAAAGCTGGTGTCCTTGAAAGCGGTCAGTCATGCCTATCCTTTACGCGGTAATCTCAAATTACATCAGCTTGGTGGTGGACAAAATAAGCCTGTTGCTGAAGTTCTGACGAGGGGTATTCCGGCGTCGCGCACGGTCTGGCTCGACCCGGCTTTGCAACTGGCGCTGAACCTGAAAATCGGCGATAAACTGAAGCTGGGTGATCTGGAATTCAGTTTTACGCAGACGATTGCGAATGAACCTGATCGTGGTGCAGGTTTTATGAACTTCGCCCCGCGCGCGATGATTTCCTTAGACGATTTAGCCGCAACCGGACTGATACAGGATGGCTCACGCGTAACTTATCGCTTGCTGATGGCTGGAGAGGCGAAAGCGATTGCGGCTTATCAGACGCAACTCAAGCAAACAATAGAACGAGAACAACTGAAAGGCGTACGTCTGGAGTCGCTGGATTCTGGCCGCCCTGAAATGCGCGCAACGCTGGATCGTGCAGAGCAGTTCTTATCGCTGGTGAGCCTGTTGTCAGCGATGCTGGCGGCGGTCGCGATCGCGATGGCTGCGCGGCGTTTCATGCTGCGTCATCTGGATGCTTGTGCGATGTTGCGTTGTCTTGGACTGACGCAGAATCAGGTCAGCGCTATGTATCTGATCGAATTTCTGATGCTGGGGCTGGTCGGCAGCGTGGCGGGTGTTGTGCTTGGTTATGCAGGACATTATGTGTTGCTGGAATGGCTGGGTGCGCTGGTGGCTAAAGATTTGCCGCTGGCTGGCTGGTTACCTGCTGCGCAGGGCATTGCGACCGGTTTGCTGCTGCTGGTGGGTTTCGCATTGCCACCGGTGCTGCAATTGCGGAATGTGCCGCACAACCGCGTTATTCGTCGCGAACAGGATGCACCGCAGCCGCTGACCCTGGCGACGTATGCGCTGGGTCTGGCGATGTTTCTTGGCTTGTTGTTATGGCAGACCGGCGATCTTAAACTCGGCCTGCTGACGGCGGTAGGTTTCCTCGGCGGCATGCTGTTGTTTGCACTGATTGCGTGGGCTGGTGTGTTGTCGCTCAAGCGTATGCGCAATCTGTTCCGTTTTTCTGCGTGGCGCTTTGCCGTCACCGCATTACATCGGCGCCTGGGTGCTACGGTGATACAAGTCGTGTCGCTGGCATTGGGCTTGATGGCTTTGCTGTTGCTGACCGTGGTACGCGGTGATCTGATCGCGGCATGGAAGAAATCAACGCCACCGGATGCCCCTAACCAGTTCATCATCAATATCCAGCCTGATCAGAAAGAGGACATTGCGCAGCGCCTTGCGAGTTTTGGGCAGCCACGCATGTACCCGATGATACGTGGGCGTCTGATTGCGGTGAACAGTAATGCGATTGGTCCTGATACCTATGCGGAGGATCAGGCGCGGCGCATGGTGGACAGAGAGTTTAATCTCTCGACGATGACAGAATTACCGGAGATGAATAAGCTGGTGGCGGGAAAATGGTATGACGATGCCAACGCGACGACACCTGAAGCCTCTGTGGAAGAGGGGATTGCCAAAACACTCAAGCTCAAACTTGGCGATCAGTTGACGTTTGATATTGCCGGACAACAGACCACCGCTAAAATCACCAGCCTGCGCAAGCTGGACTGGGGTTCTATGCGGGTGAATTTTTTCGTGGTGATCAACCCGAAAGCCATGGTTGATATGCCGCAAACCTGGATTACCGCATTTCGTGTCCCGCCATCACAAATGGCGTTCATTAACCAGTTGACGCTGGATTACCCGAATCTGACGGTGGTGGATGTCGGCGCGATGATTAAACAATTGCAGGACGTGCTGGATCAGGTGATTACGGCAGTCGAGTTTTTATTCATGTTCACACTGGCGTCCGGCGTTCTGGTGTTGTATGCGGCACTGGCTGGCTCGCAGGACGTGCGTATGCGTGAAGCCGCGTTGCTCAGAGCTTTAGGCGCAACCCGTGCGCAATTGTCCCGCGCGCAGTGGGTGGAATTTTTACTGACCGGTGGCCTTGCAGGATTACTCGCTGCCAGCGGCGCTTCGGCGATAGGCTGGGCATTGGCGAAATTCAGTTTCAATTTTGAATGGACGTTTTCACCACTGGTCTGGATTGCAGGCTTGTTTGTCGGTGCTGTCTGCGCGATGGTCGGTGGCTGGCTGGGTTTGCGGAATGTCCTGAATCAGCCGCCGTTATTAAGTCTGCGTGAGGCATAAATTAACAGCGCTCAGCAAGTAATCACAGAAAAATACATCAGGCAGAATTTCGCCGGACAAGAAAGGAATCAGCATGAACCAGAATACGAAAGACACGATCCGTTTATACGTTGATGCAAAGTACACCAGCCCGTATGCGATGTCGGCCTATGTGGCCCTGCTTGAAAAAGGTGTGCAATTTGAGTTGGTGACGGTCGATCTGGCGGCACAAAAACATCATCAGGCAGAGTACGCCGGTATTTCGTTAACTCAGCGCGTACCGACGTTTGAACAGGGTGATTTCAGCCTTTCTGAATCTTCGGCGATTACCGAATATATTGATGAAGTTTTTCCGGGGACGGCTTTATATCCGAAGTCGCCAGAGCTGCGTGCCCGTGCGCGTCAGGTACAGGCATGGCTGCGCAGCGATCTGATGCCTATTCGCGTTGAACGCAGCACACTGGTGAATTTTTATGGACAAAAGTATCCTCCTTTATCGGCGGAAGCCAAAGCTGCGGCAGACAGCCTGATATTTTTTGCTGAGTCTTTACTGCCGCCCGGAGCAGAAAATCTGTTTGGTGAATGGAGTATTGCCGATACCGATCTGGCATTGATGCTGAATCGTCTGGTCATGCATGGCGATGAAGTACCGGCGCGTTTGCGTGACTATGCGCAGCATCAATGGCAGCGCGCTTCAGTACAAAGCTGGGTTCATCAGAAACGTCCGGCTTTATAAGAACCTGTCGCAGACGCGTATCTGACGGCGGACAGATAACATAACAGCAAAACAGTGACTTACACGTTTAGTGACAAAGAGTGAACAATGAATCAAGACGAGCAAACAGCAAACTCAGCAGCGACAACGACAACAACAAGCGTCGACACCGAAGAAGAAAAATCCAATCTGTATGAACTGATCGGTGGCGCGGATAAATTGCGCGAAATGGTCGATCGTTTTTATGATCTGATGGAGCTGGAACCTGAATTTGCAGGCATACGGGTCATGCACCCGACACCGCTGGATAGTTCGCGTGACAAGCTGTTCTGGTTTTTATCCGGCTGGATGGGTGGGCCGGATTTGTATATCAGCCAGTTCGGTCATCCTCGTTTGCGTGCGCGCCATCTGCCGTATGCGATTGCCAGCGATGAGCGCGATCAATGGCTGCGTTGCATGGCATGGGCGATGCAGGATGTCGGTATTGCAGAACCCTTGCAGCAACATCTGATGCAGTCTTTTTATCAGACCGCTGACTGGATGCGTAACACACCGGGATAAGCGCGCATGCGGTTCTGGCAGAAATACCGCCTGATGTTAGGTGTATCTCTTGTTTTTTTGTAGTCGATATTTTTCATCCATGACTTTATTTGAAATCTTGATTCTGCTTGCACTGGTGGTTCTGATCGTTTTAACCGCGATCGTCTTGCTGCGTCATCGTTCAGGGCAGAGCGAAGTGCCGACATTGGATTTGCTGGCGCTGCAAAATTTTTTACAGCAGGCGCAGCAACAGCAAATGCTGAGTCAGGAGCGCACTGAACGTTCTTTGCGTGAACAAGTGCAGTCAACCGCTCTGGCAACCCGTCAGGAAATAGGTGCCAATTTCAGCCGGTTTCAGCAAGGTCTGGCGACACAATTAACCAGTGTCGCAACCTTACAGAAAAATCAGATCGATAGTTTTTCTCAGCAATTAGTCAAGCTCAGCGAAAGCAATGCCCAGCAGCTGGAGCAAATGCGTCTGACCTTGATACAGCAAAGCCAGAGTGCGCGCGAAGAGCAGGGCGTTAGTCTGAAAGCATTTGCGGATACGCTGAATCAGACCTTGACCAGCCTGACCGAATCCAATGCGCAGCGCATGGCGGAAATCCGTGCGACGCTGGAGCAGAAAATACAGCAACTGCAAGCTGAAAATGCCAGCAAGCTTGAGGAAATGCGCAAGACCGTGGATGAAAAACTGCATGCAACACTGGAGCAGCGTTTAGGTGAATCATTTAAGCTGGTCTCCGATCGTCTCGAAAAAGTGCATCAGGGGCTCGGTGAAATGCAGCAACTGGCGATAGGTGTCGGTGATCTGAAACGTGTGCTCACCAATGTGAAAACCCGTGGCACCTGGGGTGAAGTGCAGTTGGAAATGGTGCTGGAGCAAATGCTGACGCCAGATCAATATGCGAAGAATGTGGAAACCATACCTGGCACAGGTGAACGGGTCGAGTTCGCGATTAAATTGCCGGGTAAGGAAGATGACAAAGCACCGGTCTGGATGCCGATTGATGCCAAGTTTCCGAAAGAGCACTATGAGCGTTTGCTCGATGCCGCTGAGCGTGCCGATGCCGAAGGTGTTGCGGTGGCTGGCAAGGAACTGGAACGGGCGATACGCGGCGAAGCAAAAACGATTTCCGAAAAATATCTGTCGCCACCATTGACGACCGATTTTGCAATTTTGTTTTTGCCGACCGAAGGTTTGTATGCGGAAGTCATGCGTCGTCCCGGCCTGGCGGATGAATTACAACGTAGCTGCCGTGTTTCCATTGCCGGGCCATCGACGTTATCGGCCTTGCTGAACAGCCTGCAGATGGGATTCCGCACGCTGGTGCTGGAAAAACGTTCCTCCGAAGTCTGGCAGGTGCTGGGTGCGGTGAAAACGGAATTCGGCAAGTTTGGCGATGTGCTGGCAGCGACCAAACTGACGCTGGAGCGGGCAGCAAAAAATATCGACAATGCCGAAGTCAGGACCCGTCAGATGACGCGCAAACTCAAGCAGGTAGAGGCATTGCCGAACGATATTGCGCAAAGCCTGCTCGGTGTTGCTGATGAGGATACCAGTTCAGAATGACAGGCTGGCAGAATCATTTTTTTATTCCGCCTCTGCATTTTAATTGCCCGTGTTCAGACCGATGATGCCTGATCCTGGCTGGATGCATATTCAGCGAGCACGTATGTATTTCTGCCGCTTTGTTTCGCTTCATACATGGCCTGATCTGTTTCCGCGAGCAGTTTTTCTGCCGAAACCGAGGTTCCTGACGCATAATTAATACCGATGCTGGCACCGATTCGGGCACTGATTCCATGGCCGACATCAACCGGGCGTGACGCTTCAGCTATGATCTTGCCGGCGATTTCTATTGCTTTGCTCTGGTCTGTCAGGTCACATAACAGCACGACAAATTCGTCACCACCAAGGCGTGCAATGAAGTCTGTTTTTCTCAGAATACCAGTCAATATACTGCTGAACTGAATCAACACCATATCACCGGCCTTATGTCCGTATTTGTCGTTGACTTCCTTGAATTTATCCAGATCGATCAATAAAAGGAAAAATGGTGAGGGATGTCCGAGGGCATTTTCCTTCATCAGATGGGCGAGTTTCCGCTCTAAGCCCAGCCGGTTGTTCAGGCCGGTTAAATGATCGGTGACAGCCAGATGCTGGGCAGCTTCTTCTTTATATTTGCGATCGGTAATGTCGTTGATTAAGCCCTGAAGTAAATCATTTTCGGCAGCATGCAGAACGACATTGATCCATTTTTTTTCTTTCAGCTGGCCGGGCTCTATGCAAAAATCTTCTGACACGACCCGTGATTCTTTCAGGGCTGCATCAATCATCAGATGCAGACGTAACTCCTGCCCGCTGATGAGATCAAGCAGCGCTGGAGACGTAGAGCCGTCATCCGTTTTGAGGCTGAGCATACGTACCAGAGCCTGATTGTATGAGATCAGCTCACCATGTGAGTTCATTTTGAAGATACCGGTTTCAGCGTTTTCAAAAAAAGTCTGAAATTTTTTCTCTTCCAGCGCATGTTGAATCCGCAGATTTTTCTCTTCATCGAGAGATGAAACCAGATTGGCGATGATTTTATTCACGTCGTTAACTAAACGCCCCAATTCATTTTCTTTATTGTTTTCGGGATGTTCCAGTAACTCCCCTTTTTGTGGTGAAAGGGCGTGTAATCTGTCTGAGATCAGTTTGATCGGGCGCGTAAAAAAGACAAAGACGATCAGTGATAAGACCGAGGCAATCAGCAGATTCTGGAACAGCAAAAGTTCCACAATGAAAAGGGCTTTGTCGGTACTGTTTTTGTTGACGGTGGCCTGATTAATTTCCATGTTCACCGTACAAACTTTTTCTCTGGGGTTGAACGGCGAAAAAATTTCTCTGGTAATGAAATCAGGGTATTGTTTAAAAACAACAGGCAATTCAAACGAAATCGGAAGCGCCTGTTTTTTTGAGACGGCCAGCACTTTTTCACCACTATGAATCGTTACTTTGCTGACGACATTATTTTTGCTGATACCGTTGACGACTTCATTCGCCAGGTTTTTATCGGACAGATAACAGGCAATGCTGGTGGTGTTTTCGGCTGAATTCAGCAGATCCTGCATCGTTCTGATGGTGTGCTTCTGTTCGTCATCAAAAAAATAAACGTAGCTGGCAAACGAAAAAAAGATGCCTATGATTAAGCTGACCCCCAGCAAGGCGAGGGAACTGCGTATCGCGATATTGTTTCGAATAAGATGGCGCATGCAGATTGGGAATCAGTTGCTCAAAAGAAGTATAAGTTTAACTCTTTTGTCAATTTTCCTGCTATCAATATAAGCGATCGCGCCTTTATTTTCACTCACGAGACTGATTGCTTCTTCCGCATTGTTGACCTGAATTGGCGGATGTCCGAGTCCGGAGAAGCGCAATCTTGCCCAGTAGGAGTTGATTTCTGCCAGTTCTTTACCAACCAGCAGAGAGTAAAACTGCATTTTTTCCTGGTTGGTATTACTCAGATCAATAGGTATTCCGGTCAGACCATTGGCTAATTTTCTGGTTCTTCCCATATAGATGTTGATGACTTCATCTTTGCTCAGTTTTTCGATACCACTATTCGGATTGCCAATCACGGCAAGCTCTGCCGATGCTGTGCCACTGATCAGCAGCAAAGCCAGACATAAAAATTTAATCAGGTTTCGCATGCAGATTCAGAAAACAAAATTATAGGCAACACTCAACAGATTCGCGTGACCATCCCATCCCGGTTGCGCATTGCGAATCAGAAAATGTTTCTGGCTGCGGATGTGATCCAGTTGTACTTTGATATTGGCATTCTCGCCCAGATCGTATCGGATACCTGCGGTGAAAGTCTGCTGACCATTCTGGATAATCTGTTTGTTCACCTGAGTGAATAAATATTTCAGCTCCGGTGACAGCGCCGGGTCGGCAATCACGCGTTTTTCATTGCCTTGCTGGCGGGACGCGGAAGCCGTTGCATACGGTGTCCATTTTTTTATCCGGTAACTCATCGTCAGATAGGCAGCATCTGAGTTTTGCAGCAAGACGGAATCGCTTTCGATTCTGCCCAGCATGAATTGCGCCTGAAGCGGCCCCTGATCATAAACAGCGCCGATAGAGGTGTACTTCAATTTCTTATCTATCGTGGAAAGCTGGTCTGTCACACTGGCTGCGACAGAATTAGCGGACACTGGCAAAGACTGAATTGACGCCAGTACCGGAATAAACGGCGGATATTCGTTTGCTAATTTTAATTCGGTATAGCCGACTCTGAATGTCCAGTTTCTTTGTTGATATTCCAGATGACCCCCGCTGAGCTTCGAGCGGTTCAGCGGAAAAAACTGTCGCTGAGTGCTGACATTAATTTTTTCACGTGCCAGCCCGTAAAACAGCTTTGCCTTCAGAATTCCACCCCCCGCCGGATAGGAAAAGACGGTATCTGCACCGTCAAAATAAGAAACGATGAGCCTGCCAAAAAAATCCACAGGTGGTCTTACCCACGTGTAGGAGTAGCCGATGTTTCTGGAGTCTGCCAGCATATAGACGTCAAAACCTAAGCGTCCTGCACGGAGCTGAAAACGATCGTCAGGATTGTACTGTGCATAAGCCCAGGTAATTTCAGGCAGAAAATCATCCGTTCCTTTGCGGCTGACGACCTGAACTGCCGCATCAATACTATCGCTGAAGCTACGATTGATTTGCAGGCCGAGATTGCTGTCAATGCTGGCATCGGTCTGTCGTGTGTAACCGACACCGGAGTTCTGTGATAAATCACGCACAAAATCTGCCTGACGGGTATCGCTGTGGACGACACCCAGAGTACCGAAACCGGTAACGGAGTAGCCGTTGTCATCAGCGGCGTGAGTATTCTGTGCGCTGAGGATACAAAGCGCCAGTATGGAGAGTTTGAATGACCAGTCAGACATAATGCATATTTCTTTGTTGCACTGCCCACCATGTTTCGCGGCGGGCAGCGGATTCCGGCGTTTTTCTATCGTATTCTGGTTTTTGTCTGAATAAACCGCTGATACTGAGCAACTGGTAGGAATCGCTTATTTTTTCTCAGCGGGTTTTTGTCTGGCGATGATCAGATCCTTGATGCCGTTATAGACATCTTTAGTCAGAATTTTTTTCGTCAGCAATTCATCTTTACCTTTGTAAGGACGACCTTTGATAATCGCATCGGAGCGGGCATCGCCGATTTTTGGCAGGGTTGCCAACTCTTCTTTGCTGGCGTTGTTGATATCAAGTAGTTCAGTTTTTGCACTTGCAGCAGCGGATGCAGTGGCAGGCGCTGCTGCTTTCTTGGGCTCATCTTTCGCGTGGACTACGCCACTGGCGAGCAAAGTCAAACCTGCGCATATCAACATTTTTTTCAAGGTGTTTTTCATATTTACTCCCATCACAGTGGTTGAACAACTAAGGTGTTGTTGTCAATGACGCGTACAAAATTGATCGATGAACAGCCGGTGTATGAATAGAATACATCAGCTATTCACACACACGTGTCTTATTGCGTTTGTGTCGCTGACGTAATAAAGATCGGGGTCACAGGAACATTGTTCAGATTACCTTGTGTCGATACGGGAACGACGCGGATCAGATCAATCACATCGAGACCGGAAACGACTTTACCGAACACTGCATAACCGCTGTTTAAACTACTGTAATCAAAACCGGGATTATCGGCAGTGTTGAAATAGAACTGCGATGTTGCTGAATCAGCAGCGCTGGTACGTGCCATACCGATGGTACCGCGGGTATTGCTCAGACCATTATTGGATTCCAGTTTAATTCCGGCAGAGGTTGGAGCCAATTGCAGGTCGGATGTGTAGCCACCGCCCTGGACAACAAGGTTGGCTTCAACGCGGTGGAAGATTTTATTCGTGTAAAAGCCACTCTCGACATAGTTGAGGAAGTTATCAACGGTGACGGGCGCTTTTGCCGGATTCAGTTCGATCACGATATTGCCTTTGCTGGTGCCCATTGTGACCTGGGGCGGTAACGCCAGCGAGGATGTCAGTGAGGCCTGATAGAGGCCGCCGCCGTTGGCATTGGTGATGGTTGCAATCGCCGTACCCACGCCGACGATCTTGCAAGTGAATGTGCGCTTTGTCGCTGAACCACCTGCAACTTCAGTCAGGCTGAGGCAGAGCGGATTGGCGACATTAATTCCCTTGTCCAGATTCTGGCCGTTGACGGTCATCGTATATGTCTTGCGATAAGCAATCTGGGAATTTTCCACGCTGCTGACTGTGGCAAGCACGGCAGGCGTGTCTTTAGATCCACCACAACCACTCAGCAAAACGAGGGATGTACATGTACCCAGTAACCATGTTGAAGCTTTCACTCTGATCTCCGTCTGTATAGAAAAATGAATTGTACTTTGTCTCATGCAGGAATAGCTGAAAATGATGGCTTTACAGCAATCCTTCGAACAGCAGGACTGTGACTTTGTCGCCCGCCGACACCTGACCCTGATCGTGCTGCAAAACAATCATGCAATTGGCTTCGGACATCGAACGCAGGATACCGGAACCTTGCGAGCCGGTCACGCTGACTTCCAGTTCGCCACTTGCGTTCGTTGTGAGAATGCCGCGCTGATATTCGGTTCGCCCCGGGCGTTTGCGTATCGCGGTTTTGCTGATCACAGGAATTAAAGGCAGCGGCGCAGCATTTGCGCCCATCATGTGCAGCAAAGCCTGGCGTGCAAAAAAATAGAACGTCACCATCACTGCGACCGGATTACCCGGCAGGCCGAACAGGTAGGCGCTTTTCCCCTGTGAGTGAATTTTGCCAAAGGCCATTGGTCGTCCGGGGCGCATGCCGATCGTCCAGAACGCAACGTCGCCCAGCTTGCCCATGATTTGCTTGGTGTAGTCGGCTGCACCAACCGAAACGCCGCCCGAGGTGATAACGGCGTCGGCGTTTTCACAGGCGGAGCGGAAAGCGGCTTCCAGCTCTGCAGGATCATCCTTGATGACGCCCATGTCTATGATGTCGCAGCCGAGACGGCTCAGCATGCCATACAAAGTGTAGCGATTGCTGTCGTATACACAGCCTTCATCCAGTGTCTCGCCAAGTGAGCGCAGTTCGTCACCGGTTGAAAAAAATGCGACGCGCAAACGTCGCTGTACCGGCACTTCCGCGACCCCTAACGAGGCCAGCAGACCCAGATCTGCCGGGCGCAAAATTTTGCCGCGTTGCAGAGCTGTTTTGCCGTTCGCCAGATCCTCGCCTTTCAGACGCCGATTGTCTCCGGTACGTACTTTGCCGGCGGGAATGCCGACCTGCGCCTCGCTGGCATTCACCGTAAATTCTTGAGGGATCACGGTGTCGCATGCGGCCGGCATGACTGCTCCGGTCATGATGCGTACACATTCACCGCTACCGACGTCGCCCTGATAAGCGCGTCCTGCAAAGGCGGTACCGACGATGTTGAAATCGCGGACGCCAGCTTCAGGAAGATCGCTGCCGTTGAACGCATAACCATCCATCGCTGAATTATCGTGGGCAGGAACGTCGATGCCGGACACGATATCGGTTGCCAGTACCCGGCCTAATGCCTGACGTATTGCCAGCTTTTCGATTGCCTGAACAGGTGTGATAAATTGCGCGATGATGTCCTGTGCTTTGCTGACGGGAAGCGCATGCGGATCGTAATCAGACATACAACTGACGATGTCGTGCAAGCTGGATGGGCTGGAAGCGTGAGTCATATCAGGTCTCGAATTGTCGTAGTTCTTGCAGGGTATTAATGTTGCGAAAGCCAGTATTGTCCTCGAAAACGACTTCAGCAATACGCAAATGTTGGAACCATGCGTCAACTTTGCGTCCGCCCTGCATCAGAAAAGCGGTCAGGTCATCCAGTAACGAGGCTTTCATCAGAGAAAATACCGGATGAGACTGACGGCGGGCAATGCCATCTTCATATTCTGTGGTAACTGCGACCGCCAGATCGGCATCATTGCTGAGCAGGCCCAGCGATAAACGGTCTGCCAGATCGGCAGGCAATAAAGGTGAGTCGCACGGCACCGTCAGCATATACGGTGTTTCGCAATGTACCAGACCGGTCTGCACTCCTGCCAGAGGGCCGGCGTAACCCTCAATCTGATCGGGCCAGACCTGGGTGCCGAAACTCTCATAGACCGCCAGATTCTGATTTGCGTTAATGATGATCTCACCGACCTGCGGTGATAGCCGCATTAAGGCATGTAATGCCATCGGCGCGCCACGAAAATTCTGCAAACCTTTATCGACCTGGCCCATACGGGTGCCTCGTCCACCGGCCAGAATCAGGCCGGTGATCAGTTGTTTGTCTATGCCAGTCATATTGTCTATCTTTGATCTGATGTGTGTTGAGTGTGTTGGTTGTGGGGCTGATCTCCGGAGAGGATCTGCTGTATTTCAGACAAAGCCGTTGCCGGTCAGCCGCCTATGTATGACATTTCTATTTTCTTGCGCTGCTCCTGATCGCGCTCCGTTTGCTGGCTGCGCAGTTCAGAATAACGATCCTGTCTTAATTGCCAGATGCTGGCAATCACATTGGCAATCGCGAGGTCAGAATGGTTCGCCGGGTCGCGCAACAATGCCCGTAAATCATGACCATGAGTCGCAAACAGGCAGGTGTATAACTTGCCCTCCGTGGATAAGCGCGCACGGCTGCAATCACGGCAGAATGCATGGCTGACACTGGAAATGACGCCGATTTCACTCTGACTCCCCTGATGTTGCCAGCGTTCCGCCGTTTCCCCTGCGTAGTTCGCCGGAATGGCGTTCAGTGGCATGCCGGCATCCTGAATTGTCTGAATGATCTGCGCCGACGGGATAACTTCATCGAGTTTCCAGCCGTTCGACGCGCCGACATCCATGTATTCGATAAAGCGCAGGATATGCGGCGTGTCTTTGAAATAGCGTGCCATAGCGGCGACTTCATGCTCGTTGACTCCTGCCTTGACCACCATATTGACTTTGATCGGGCCCAGTCCCGCAGCCTGTGCAGCGTCAATTCCGTCGAGTACCTGCGCGACAGAAAAATCAACATCATTCATGCGTTTGAAAATGACATCATCGAGCGAGTCGAGAGACACCGTTACGCGATTTAATCCGGCATCTTTCAGGCTTTGTGCTTTTTTTGTGAGCAGCGAGCCATTCGTCGTCAGTGTCAGATCGGGTGGGTTGCCATCGACCGTGCGCAGACTGGCCAGCATCTCCACCAGTTTTTCTATATTTTTTCTGAGCAGGGGCTCGCCCCCGGTCAGACGGATTTTTTTGACACCATGCGCAATGAAAATGCGCGCAATACGTGTGATTTCTTCAAAGCTCAGTAACGAGGTATGCGGCAGATATTGATAATTTTTATCGAAGACTTCTTTCGGCATGCAATACACGCAGCGGAAGTTGCAGCGATCTGTGACCGAGATGCGTAAATCGTGCAATGGCCGCGCCAGCGTATCGCTGAGAAAACCGTCAGGCTCGACGAGGCGGGTCGGTATTTTCAGTTGCGACAACTGCTGTCTCAGGTCGGTCAGGGGGATAAATTTTTCCGTCATTGAAGTGCTAGCTCAGACTGTTTTTTGCGTAAGCCGAGACAATACCATGAGAACGAAAATAAGATTTCTCCCCGCTTATATTAGGTAGATTCAGATCAATTTTTGACACAACAACCCAAGCACGCCAAATATGGCCAGCAAAGTTATTGTGCCGGGTTTGAAGCGAAATACGAGGATGCAGGCGAGCAGCGTTAGGGCGATGGCGGGCACATCCCATTGTTGTTGTGCCGTATAAAAAACGTGGCTCGCAAAAAATACTGCCAGACTGACGATCACGCCGACCACGGCGGCTGAAATCGCACTCAGCGGCGCGGTGAAACGCAGTTGGTTACGCGTCGATTCGACCAGTGGGCCACCGGCCAGAATAAAAATAAACGACGGCAGAAAGGTGAAGAAAAAAGCGATGCAGGCACCCAGCAATCCGGCCAGCAATTGGCTTTCTGCGCCCAGTGGCATTTGATTCCAGCCACTGACGAAACCGACAAAGGCCACCACCATAATCAGCGGTCCCGGCGTGGTTTCTCCCAATGCCAGACCATCCATCATTTGCGCCGCGCTCAGCCATTGAAAATGATCGACCGCTGACTGAAAAACATACGGTAGCACGGCGTAGGCACCGCCGAAACTCAGCAATGCTGTTTTCGTGAATAACCATGCCATCTCGGTCAATGGATTGTGCCAGCCCGTCGCATAAGCAATCAGGCTCCAGCCGCCAGCGCACAATAGCAGGCCAGCGACAGCAACCAGTATCAGATGGCGCAGTGAAAAACGTGCATGCGCTGGTGTGGGGGTGTCATCGTCAATCAGCGCGCGCGGATGGGTTCTTTGCCCGCTGTCTGCTGCTGCGTGTGACGGTGGTAACTGACAATGTTGTCTGAATAAGGCTCCTGCAACCGCGGCGAGTAAAACGATGGCGGGGAAGGGCAGCTTAAGCACAGTGATGGCAATGAAAGCGCAGGCGGCAATTCCCTTCAGAAAATGCGTGCGCAGGCTGCGGCTGCCTATGCGCCACGCGGCTGCCAGCACAATCGCGACGATCGCCGGTTTAACCCCATACAACACGCCGGAAACGATATGGTGTTTGCCGAACACCATATACGCCCACGACAGACCAATCAAAATAAACAGGCTGGGCAAAATAAACAAGATACCCGCCATCAGTCCACCGAGGGTTCTGTGCATCAGCCAGCCGATGTATACCGCCAGTTGCGTCGCTTCCGGCCCCGGCAGCAGCATGCAGTAGTTGAGTGCGTGTAAAAAGCGCCGCTCGGAAATCCAGCGCCGCTGATCGACGAGTTCGGCGTGCATCATCGCTATTTGTCCGGCCGGACCACCGAAGCTGATAAAACCTAATTTCAGCCAGTACCAGAACGCCGTTTTGAGGGAAATAGCCTGATCAGGATGCGTCGTTGTTTGCATGGCGTCGGAGAGGATATTGGCTGGGATAAGGACGAATCTGGCTTGTTGCGGTCAGAGGTGATCCTGCGATGCGTGCAGCGCTATATTGAGGTATTAAATATACTCCCGGGAGTATATTTTTAAGCCCTTTAAATATGCTGACGATAGCCTGATTTTTCCAAATAATGGGGGGAGTATCCATTAAAAGTAAAAAAGCTGGCAAACTTGTTGAGTCTGCCAGCTTTGCACGAGGTTGCTTATCGCGTCAGATTAACGGCGGGTTTCCACCAATACCAGAGGCTCAGTCGAAGCCGGTGGTAAAGGCTTGCGTTCGCGCGGTACACGCACTGCCGCTGGCATCTGGCTCGCACTTTCCTGTGCGGCACGCAGCTTCTCAGGATTGGTGACCGCCAGCTCCAGGCCAGCTGCACTCAGCATTTGCTTCAGCTCTTCAACTGGCATGCTTGCCGCTGCTGGCTGCACAGAGACGGATGCTGGTGTCTGCGCTGGTGCCGCAACTGCTGCTGCCGTTGTTGCAACGCTTGCTGCAGGTGCTTCAGTCTGCGCAGCTGGTGTTATCGGGGTTGATTCTGCTGGCGCAGCGACGGCAACAGGTACAGACTCAACCACGACTGGTGCGGTTTCAGCTGTCACGGGCACTGCTTCGCTGAATGTCACCTCTTTCACTGCTGCCACGACTTCTGCCTGAGCAGGCACTGACGTTGTTTGCACTTCAGCAGGTTCCACCGAAGTCACGACGACATCAACTGCGGCAGGAGCAAGCGTTACGCTGCTCACTTCTGTCGCCGGCGCTGGCGCTGTTACCGGTGCTGCTGCCTGTGCGGGTTCAGCCGTAACTGTGCTGACTTCCGCCAGGAAAGCAGGCGCTGCTGCAGCGACAACGGCTGCAGGTACTTCCTGAACTGGCTGGGTAGCCTGAGTTACAGGCGCAACTGCAATGTCTGCCGCAGGTGCTGCTGTTTCAGTGGCAGCAGGAACCGTGATCGTGAGCGGTGCGACGTCGCTGCTTGCTTCGCTTGCGACAGGAACGAAGGCTTCGCTGCCGGATTCGGCAATCACTTCGCCTTGCTCATTCAGTTCACCCGGTTCGCGATCACGACGGTTGCGGTTGCGGCCACCACGACGGCGGCGACGACGACGTTCTTCACCTTGCTCCGTATTCTCGTTATCCGCAATGGCCTCAATACCATTGACCGGCGCTGTGTCCGGGACGACTTGTACCGGCACAGGATCGAGATGCTTCTGAATTGTTTCTTCTGCTTTAGCATCGGCCGTCAGTGCATCTTTGCGCTCCTCACGCTGACGTTGCTGACGTTCGCGGCGACCTTCCTGAGTTTCTTTAGGCTCACGCGGTTCACGTGGCTCGCGCGCCTGCTTAGGCTGTTTGGCCGGACGTGCTGACTCTTGCGCTGAGGCTGGTTTGTCGCTGTCAGATTTTTCCGCTTTTTCAGCCTTGTCGTTGCGACCATTCGCGTTTGCCGGACGATCTTCGCGCTCGTCGCGGTTACGACGATTCCGGTTGCGCTGGCCATTACGTGAGTTACGGCCGTTACGGTCGCGGTCGGACGATTTTTCTTCGCTGACGGCAGGTGCTTCAGCAACAGCAGGCGCTGTCGGTTTGCCAAACAGGAAACCCATCACTTTGCTGAAGAAGCCCGGTGCCGGCGCTGCTGCGGCTACTGGCGCTGCTTCTTTGCGCTCAACGATAGGAGCCTGTTCCGGTGTGATACTTTTTACAACTGCTTCCTGACGTGGCTTGATATCTTCTTTCTGGCGTGTGCTGTAGCCGATATCGGTGTCAGCCTGCTCTGCCATGGCGTAGCTGGCGTGATGATCTTCAAGGCGCGGATCATCTGTTTTCAGACGGTCCAGTTTGTAATGCGGTGTTTCGAGATGCGTGTTCGGAATCAGAATGACTGTTACGCGGTGACGGGTCTCGATTTTCAGGATTTCGCCACGTTTTTCATTCAGCAGGAATGCGGCCACATCGACCGGCACCTGCACATGAATTGCAGCTGAATTTTCCTTCATTGCCTCTTCCTGAATGATGCGCAGGACTTGCAGGGCGGAAGATTCTGTATCGCGGATGTGACCAGTGCCATTGCAACGAGGGCAAGTCACATGGCTGCCTTCGGACAGGGAAGGGCGCAGGCGCTGGCGTGATAATTCCATCAGGCCAAAGCGGGAAATTTTACCCATCTGAACGCGGGCGCGGTCGTAGCGCAGCGCATCTTTCAGGCGTTGTTCGACTTCGCGCTGATTCTTTGCGTTTTCCATGTCGATAAAATCGATCACGATCAGGCCGCCTAAGTCACGCAGACGCAGCTGACGGGCCACTTCTTCTGCGGCCTCCAGATTGGTGTTGAAAGCCGTCGTTTCGATATCGCCGCCGCGGGTGGAACGTGCGGAGTTAACGTCAACGGAAACCAGGGCTTCGGTGTGATCAATCACGATTGCGCCGCCGGATGGCAATGGTACGGTACGGCTGTACGCAGTTTCGATCTGATGTTCGATCTGGAAACGGGAGAACAGAGGAACGTCGTCGCTGTAACGTTTCACGCGATGCACCATGTCGGGCATCACGTGGCTCATAAACTGTTGTGCCTGTTCGTAAATTTCGTCGGTATCGATCAGGATCTCGCCGATATCGGGCTGGAAGTAATCGCGAATTGCACGAATGACAAGTGAGGATTCCTGGTAAATCAGGAAGGCGCCCGGTGTGGATTTGCCAGCACCTTCAATTGCACGCCAGAGTTGCATCAGGTAGTTCAGATCCCATTGCAATTCATCGACATTACGGCCTATGCCTGCGGTGCGGGCAATTACGGACATGCCGGTCGGCAGATCCAGTTTATCCATCGTGTCGCGCAATTCCTGACGGTCTTCGCCTTCCACCCGGCGCGATACACCGCCGCCACGTGGGTTGTTTGGCATCAGCACCAGATAGCGACCCGCCAGTGAAATGAACGAAGTCAGCGCGGCGCCTTTATTGCCGCGTTCTTCTTTTTCCACCTGCACCATGATTTCCTGGCCTTCGCGCAGGGCTTCTTTGATGGAGGTGTTGCGGACGTCGATACCTTCTTTGAAATAAGAGCGGGCGACTTCTTTAAATGGAAGGAAACCGTGACGTTCTTCGCCGTAGTTGACGAAGCAGGCTTCGAGAGATGGTTCGATGCGGGTGATAACACCCTTGTAGATATTGGACTTGCGTAATTCGCGACCGGCGGTCTCGATATCAATGTCGATGAGTTTTTGCCCATTGACGATAGCAACACGCAGTTCTTCTTGCTGTGTTGCGTTGAACAGCATACGTTTCATGTTTTTACTCCGTGACCTGTTGGTCATCTTTTGTCACACACTCATCCGATGAGCATGTGACTGTACTGATATGGGGATGTATGCCAGAAAGGAGAGTCTGAAGGAGGGGGAAATGCCTGTGGCGCAGCAGAATGAAGTCGCTGCCAGTCATGAAACTGCTTTGCGACGAAAATTAAATTCAATTTTTATTCTGCTTCGCGCCGGGCGCGTCTGATGCTGGTGCGAAGTCGAGTGCACATGTCCCCCGCGTTGTCTGAACTTGCTAAATTTGTGCAATAGCGAAGTACAACGCCAGGCGATGAGCAACTTTGGTGTCAGACCATCTTATTGTGTTGTGTCTGACGGAATCGCCTTTACTACCAGAATCATCATAGGCAAGCATGCTTATTCATCATAAACCAGCATCTCTTGCCTAACTTATCCTTACTATTCAAACGCTCTGATCCAACCTCGTTTCACTGAAGTCCGACAGCAACAGCCGGTTGCCACCTTGACCCGTCAACGATGCTGCATACACATCTTTTCCATCATATTTGCAAACTGGCGAGGCTGATGGACTGACCCCTGTGTAAAATAGCTGTTTATTTCTATTACACTGCTAAAGCGTAATTGCTGAAGCGAAAATGATTATATATTCAAAATGAAGGACTTAGCGATAATTAATGGGGGAAGGCATCAAAAACAGATGCAAACTACGCCCCCGCAAGAGCCTTCAGCTTCTGCGCCCAGAGTACAGCTCCTGACAATCTCTGAGGAAGAGGCAGGTCAGCGCATCGACAATTTTCTTTTGCGTATATGTAAAGGCGTGCCGAAAAGTCATGTTTACCGGGTGTTACGTTCCGGTGAAGTGCGCGTCAATAAAGGACGTATCGATCAGTTATACAGACTGGTGGCGGGAGATGTTGTCCGTGTTCCTCCTATACGCATGGCGGAGCAAGCGACGCAAGTGGTGCCTAAACTTGAGTTCCCGATTTTGTTTGAGGATAACTATCTGCTGATCATCGATAAGCCTGCGGGAGTTGCGGTGCATGGAGGTTCAGGTGTCAGTTATGGCGTGATTGAGCAATTACGAGCCTCGCGCCCGGATGCCAAGTTTCTTGAGCTGGTGCACCGGCTAGACCGTGAGACGTCCGGGATTCTGCTGATTGCGAAAAAACGTACTGCCTTAACAAATTTGCATGAACAGATGCGTGATGGACTGACCGACAAGCGCTATTACACACTGGTTTCCGGCGACTGGAAAAATGCCAGGCAACATGTGAAGTTGCCTTTGCATAAATACACCACGGCTGATGGTGAGCGACGTGTACGGGTGCAGGCGGATGGCATGGCATCCCACACGATCTTTACACTTAAGAAGAAGTTTAAAGAATTTGCTTTGTTAGAGGCGGAATTAAAAACCGGGCGTACGCACCAGATTCGTGTGCATTTGTCTGCCAGTGGGTTTGCCATTGCCGGCGATGATAAATACGGGGATTTTCCTTTAAATAAAGCATTGCAGAAAGTAACGGCAACACGCGGCGCCCTCAAGCGTATGTTCTTGCATGCTCATCAGATTACTTTCACGCACCCCGAGACCGGCAAACAGATGACAGTCAATGCTCAGCTTCCGGAAGAGTGCGAACACTTTCTCCGCAGCCTGGAGGCCTAGTGGAAAAACTTAAACGTTTATTAATGGTATGATCGAGGTACTCACAAGCAACATCAGTCCCCATCTGAAATGGCGGGGAGCTCATTCTTAATATGGCAAAAAAGCAATTTGATTTTATTGTGTTTGACTGGGACGGTACCCTCATGGACAGTACCGCTACTATCGTCAAATGTATTCAGGCGGCAGCAAAAGATCTGGGTTTACCGATACCTGGCGATCATTCGGCCGCCTATGTGATCGGTTTATCACTGTTGGAAGCGATGAAAGCCGCGGTACCCGATGTTGACCCGAAATACTACCCGCGCATGGTGGAGCGTTACCGTTATCACTATTTATCAAAAGACCACGAGTTGCCATTGTTTGATGGTGTACGCGAGATGCTCAATGAATTGTCGCAGGAAGGCTATTTTTTGGCGGTTGCCACCGGAAAAAGCCGTGTAGGCCTGAGCCGTGCTTTGCATACCGCCGAACTAACGTCCTTATTTGATGCCACGCGTTGTTCGGATGAAACTTTTTCCAAACCGCATCCGGCGATGTTGCAAGAACTGACCAGAGAGTTGGGGCAGGATATGCAGCGCACACTGATGGTCGGTGATACGACTCATGATTTACAAATGGCAAATAATGCTGGCGCCGCCGCCGTCGCCGTCGAGTATGGCGCACATGACGCGCATTTACTGTCTGGTTTTAATCCTCTGTATTCAGCAAAGACCGTAGCAGAGTTGCATCAATGGCTCAGGGAAAATGCCTGAGTGGAGTCGTACTGAATGAAATCTATTGCAATATGTAAATCTGAAGAACTGATCAACGGTGGAAAAGGCGTGCGTTTTCCGCTGACAGCAGGCAGTGAAGATGCCGTTGGTTTTGTCATTCGCTACGCCGATGAAGTGCATGCTTATCTGAATCGCTGCGCTCATGTGCCTGTGGAGCTGGACTGGAATCCGGGTGAGTTTATTGAATCCAGCGGCTTATTCATTATGTGTGCAACGCACGGCGCAATTTATCAGCCAGAAACAGGATATTGCTCCGGCGGACCTTGCCGCGGGAGTCGGCTCAGGAAAATTGAGGTCAGCGAGTCGGATGGAACAGTTTACTGGCATCCGGATGATTATATTCAGCCGGTAATTGCCTGAAAGAATGCAAAGGTAAGATGATGAACGACCCGTTGTTTGAAAAAAAGGCCGGTGACAGTGTAGAAAATGCGTCGGCATCGTGGGATAGAGCAGTTTTAGAGAAGTTGCTGTTCGAATCGCTGCGTGAGCAGCGATTACGTCGTCGGTGGGGAATATTTTTTAAATTCACCTTTCTTCTGCTTATTCTTGGCGGTTTTTACTATTTTTCCGGTTTTTCAGATGCTCAGACGGAAAATCTGGGGCATCACACCGCCCTGGTTGAAATTGATGGTGAAATTGATGCCGGTGGCAATGCCAGTGCGAAAGATGTAATTCCTGCATTAAATCGCGCATTTGCAGATGCCGGATCAGTGAGTGTGATATTACGTATTAACAGTCCCGGTGGCAGTCCGGTTCAGGCTGGCATGATCAACGATGAGATCGTCCGCTTGCGATCGCATTATCCAGACAAAAAGCTGTATGTGGTAGTGGATGAAATTTGCGCCTCTGGCGGCTATTACATCGCTGCAGCCGCCGATAAAATTTATGTCAATAAAGCCAGTGTGCTCGGTTCTATCGGTGTCTTGATGGATGGATTCGGTTTCACGGGGCTGATGAATAAGCTTGGTGTTGAGCGGCGTCTGATGACGGCGGGAGAAAATAAAGGCTTTATGGATCCTTACTCACCGCAGACGGAAAAACATAAAGAGTTATCTCAGGCGATGTTAAATGAAATTCATGCGCAGTTTATTGATGTGGTGCGTAAAGGGCGGGGCAATCGCCTGAAAGAAACACCGGAAACTTTTTCCGGCTTATTCTGGATAGGAAGCAAAGCCGTAGAAATGGGGTTGGCCGATGACTTCGGTACCGTTGAGTCAGTCGCACGCGATGTGATCAAGGCTGAAGATATCGTTGATTACACGCAGAAAGAAGGCTTGCCTGAACGTGTGTTGAAAAAATTTGGTGCTTCGGTGGGAAGCAGTGCGGTCAGTTCTCTGTTAAAGAGCAATAGTCTATCAATACGCTGATCTGAATTGATCTATTTTGTTTAGTTGGTTTTTTAAATCTGTCTTACGGCATACATAGTTTTAATTTTCTTTTCTATCTTTTCCGCTTCAATTATATTGGGTGCGTAGCTGGTTCAAAACAGGAGGTCGATATAGATAATATTTCGTTTCCATGTTCGTTGTTCTCTGAGATCCGGATTTCATCGCGTTTCCGGTTGTGTGCGAAGTAAAAGGATGACAATTTGAATTAGCATTTCCATCATCAGGCATGGAACAGAGGTTTCTAGGAATCCTCACCGATTGGGACTCAAAAATAAAAGACGGTAGTGCAACGCTACCGTCTTTTTTTATGCGAGCCCTTCTTGTTCCGGATCTGAACACCCGACTTAGCCCCTCTCTGCGTTGCGTCAAATCAATCGCTTATGTTCCATTTAATGTAAGATAATCCAGATACAGCTTTGATATGTAATTTCTTATGGCAATCACCCTCAGTCACCTGTTAGCTCTGTTTTCTTCTGCGCAGAACAGAGCGGAGAAAATCGATTGCTATCATTGCGGTGAGAAAATGCGTAAGAGCAAAGCTATTTACGTCAAATTCAATGGTAAGGATCAGCCGGTTTGTTGCCACGGTTGTCTTGCAATTCTACGGACTGTCGAGCAGAACAATATGATTTCGGAATATTTGAAAGCGAAGTCCGTTCAAACGGAAACATAACTACATTCATGTCTGGTGTTCATCCATCCCCCGCAGTTGCCGTTGCGTCAACAGAAAGCAATCAGCTTCAGCATGAAAAACTCAGTTTGTCCGGCATGCGCTGCGCTGCATGCATGCAACTGATCGAGTTTCGCGTTCGTCAGCTTCCCGGCGTTACCTCATTCAAGATTAATGCTGCCAGTCATCGTGCGGATCTGGCATGGGAGGGCGACAAAAATAATCTGAAAAATATCATTACCTCGATTGTGCAGCTTGGCTATGGTGCCTTGCCCGTCAGTTACGATACCGATGAAGCGGAAAAGAAAGAAAATAAATTAGCAATCTGGCGTTTATTCGTTGCTGGCTTTGCGATGATGCAGATCATGATGTATGCGTTTCCGGCATACCTAGTTCCGGTTCCGCAAACGGATGGTGATCTGACTCCTGATCTGGATAAATTACTGAAAATTGCGAGCATGCTGATCGCGGTGCCAGTGATAGGCTTTTCTTCGATGCCATTTTTTAAGTCGGCCTGGCGCGATATCCGCAACCGGCATATCGGGATGGATGTGCCCGTGTCGTTAGGAATTTTATTGACGTTTTTCGCAAGTGTCTGGGCGACTTTTGAAGGCGGAGCTGTTTATTATGACTCGGCCATTATGTTTGTATTTTTGTTGCTTGGTGCCAGGCTGATTGAGAGTCTGGTGCAGAAGAAGACCACGGCGGCTTTACGTGTCCTTACACAGCTAACAGAGGTGGCAGCGCAAAGAATGGCAGGTTACCCGCATAACAGACAGACGCAGACTGTTAGCGCCTCTGAGTTGCTGGTTGGTGACTATCTGCTGGTTGCTCCCGGAGAGCAAGTCCCGGCTGACGGCATAGTATTGGAAGGTCGTAGTGAATGTGATGAGGCTTTGATGACGGGCGAGTCTCATCCGGTTGTGAAAACGGTCGGTGATCCGTTAATTGCTGGTGCAATCAATCTGACCGGCACTTTAACAATGCAGGCTGCAAAGGTAGGCAGTGATACGCAGTTATCGACGCTGATCAGCCTGATGGAGAATGCGGCAACGGAAAAACCGCCGATTGTTTTATTGGCAGATAAACACGCCAGCCGGTTTTTAACCATTATTCTGATCATCGCAGCGTTAACGGCGCTGGGATGGTTTTATATTGATCCTTCGCGGGCACTGTGGATCGCGATCAGCGTGATTGTGGTGACTTGTCCTTGTGCCTTATCGTTGGCGACACCTGGCGTTATGTCCGCTGCGATCGGCCTGCTGGCAAAAAATGGTGTCCTGATCAGAAATGGTAAAGCGATACAGGCGATGGCGGAGGCGACACATTTTGTTTTCGATAAAACCGGCACGCTCACTGTCGGTAAGCTGCGTGTATCGGACACGATGGTGCTGAGAGATGATGCTGATGCCCAGACAATTGCGTTTATTTTAGCTTCGGGTTCTGCACACCCCGCCGCCAAGGCGATTGCAGACAGTTTGGCGGCGCAACATACTCAATCCTCAGTAATGAATTCCTCGAATTTACAAGAAATAGCGGGCGGTGGCGTTGAGGCAGTGATTAACGGCAGGCTGTATCGCCTTGGAAGTGCAGATTTTGTGACTGCAATTACGCATCAGGATTTTATTGCTCCTGCTGATACTGCGAACAAAACCCTGTCAATGCTGGCGGACGAGGATGGAGTGATACTGTTATTTGCGATGGCGGACGTATTGCGTGACGACGCTGTTGAAGCGATAGAAAAACTCAAGGCTGCCGGAAAGAAAATAGTGCTGTTGTCAGGCGACAGACTTGACGTGGTGATGGCGGTTGCACAGCAATGCGGGATCACGGAGGCTCGTGCCGGATTGAGTCCGCGGGATAAGTTTGATGTGGTACAGCAGCTTCAGTCAACGGGGGCGAGGGTCGTCATGGTTGGTGACGGGATGAATGATGGCCCGGTACTGGCTATTGCAGACGTGGCTGTTGCGATGGGGCAGGGAGCACCGATTTCGCAAACCAGAAGCGATTTGTTACTCATGTCAAATCGCTTGAATGATCTTTCTTTCGGGTTTGTCGTGGCGAACAAGGCATTTCTTTTAATCCGCGAGAATCTGGCGTGGGCGATTCTTTACAATCTGATTGCCATTCCAGCTGCTATTATTGGCTGGCTGGAACCTTGGCATGCGGCATTAGGAATGTCACTGAGCTCGCTGTTGGTTGTGTTAAATGCCTTGCGTTTGTATCTTTTACCGCAGCCGGAATTTGTGATGACTGAGACTTTAAATTAATTATGGATATATTGTATTTGCTGATACCTGTGAGCCTTCTGGTTGTGTTTGCTATCGGCGCGTTATTCTGGTGGGCGGTGAATCATCATCAGTTTGATGAACTGGATCAGGAAGGTCAGCGCATCCTCGATGATGTGGAGGGCTGATCGGTTTCCTGTTCGGCGATGATGTGTTTAATCGCCTCCTGCATACTCTGCTCATCAATTTCATGCAGTGCGATTTCCTGGGCTGTCAGAAACTGAGAAAAATTTTTGTTGATAGATTTGTGATACGCCGGATCATAGTGTTCCTCCAGTAATTTCCTTACCAGGGTCTGAATATCGTGCTGGGATGCCAGGGTTTTCCATTGCGTGATTTTCTCTTTGCCGTGCAAAGAAGTTAAAAAATCTAACTGCTTTCCCAGATGGTCAGGATTGTCAACGAAGTGTGCATAGTCTTCGACCAGTAAATTTACCCGCTTCTGGATATCAAGTTTCAAAGAGACGCAAGCCGCGCCTCTGATTCCCTCCATAATAGAATCAGGTACACGCAGATTGCCGACTTTCTTGCTCTCCGCTTCAACATAGACGTACTGAGTTTTATCGATTTTGCGTAAATTTTCCCAGATCCGGCTTTCAAAATGTTTTTGCGATGGTTGCCTTTCATCCGGAATATCTCCCAGTACCGATCCTCTGTGACAAGCATATTTCTCAAGATCCAGCACTTGTTGTCCGACATTGGTCAGTGCCGCCAGCAAGCGGCTTTTAGCGCTGCCGGTTGGTCCGCATAACACTCTCCATTTAATTCCTTGCGCGAGCAGTGGGATGTGTTGATTCACATGTTGCCGGTAAGCTTTGTAGCCACCGTGCAGTTGTGCCGCCGGCCAGCCGATTTTGGAAAAAATATGCGCCATTGAACCGCTGCGATTACCACCGCGCCAGCAGTAAATCAGTGGGCGCCACTCTTTTGGCTTATCCTGAAACAGATGATTCAGGTGGTTTCCTATGTTGATGGCTACCAGGGCTGCACCGAGGCGCTTTGCTTCAAATGCACCGATTTGTTTGTACATGGTGCCGACGCGGACTCTTTCCTCATCATTCAGAACCGGACAATTAATGGCACCGGGAATATGGTCTTCAGCAAACTCAGATGGACTGCGTACATCAATAATGCAATCAAACTGATCTAAGTCCGAGACAATGTCGTCAAAAAAACAGACCTCAGGATATTTCATAAATTATTTTCTGAGTAAAGGGTAAAGATGTTGCCAGACATTATTGAGAATAACGGGATGTGCTTTCGCGACAGGATGAATTCTGTCTGCTTGAAAATAGTCGTTGGAGTCGGCAACGCCTTCTAACAGAAAAGGTACCAGTACGATTTTCTGTTCGGCAGCCAATTTGGCGTACAAAGAGAAAAATTTCTGCGCGTATTCTTTTCCGTAATTAGGTGGTATCTGCATGCCGGTAAGGATGATACGTGCCTTATCTTTTTTCGCTGTTGAAATCATTGCGCGAAAGTTATCTTCGGATGCTTTTAATGATAAACCGCGCAAGGCATCATTACCACCAAGCTCGATAATCAGAATATCCGGATGATATTTTTCCATCAAAGACGGGAGCCGTGTTTTACCACCGACAGTGGTTTCCCCGCTGATGCTCGCATTGATCACCTGCGCATGTATATTCTTTGCAGTCAGTTGCTTTTCTAATAGACTGACCCAACCTTCTCCTCTTACAAGACCATATTCTGCCGACAGACTATCGCCGAGCACGAGTATGGTTTTTGATGCAGAATGAGCATTTGCAGTTGTCATTCCCAAACTGATAACGAACACTATTTTTAACAGTTCAGATAAAAATTGGTACACAGATCGAAAAGACAGCATGACACATCCTAAAGAATCAGCAAAAGTAGCAATTGAAGTTAAAAATATTGTTAAGCAGGTCAATGATGCGACCGGGAATTTAACGATACTGAACGGCATTGATTTTACCGCGCATGCGGGCGAGACGCTTGCGATAGTTGGTGCTTCCGGTTCCGGTAAGTCCACATTGCTCGGTATTATCGCCGGATTGGATGTGCCGAGTTCAGGTGAGGTGTTGTTGGAAGGCGTTAACCTGTTTTCCTTAAGCGAGGATGAACGCGCCAAGTTCCGTAAGGAAAAGCTGGGTTTTGTTTTTCAGTCTTTTCAGTTGCTGGCGCATCTGACTGCGCTTGAGAACGTGATGCTGCCGTTAGAGTTGCGTGGCGATAAGCAAGCCAGAGAAAAAGCAGAAGCGATGTTGGAAAGAGTCGGTCTTGCTGCACGCTTGCGCCATTATCCCAAATTCTTGTCTGGCGGAGAGCAACAGCGTGTTGCGCTGGCGCGTGCTTTTGTGACTGAGCCCCCGCTTTTATTTGCAGATGAGCCGACCGGTAGTCTTGACGCTCAGACGGGGGAGGCGATTATTCAATTGATGTTCACGTTAAACCGTGAGCGACATTCAACGCTGGTACTGGTCACACATGATTTGTCGATTGCTGCACGGTGCGGCAGAACACTGAAAATTTCTGCCGGACACCTGGTCACTGAATAATTTAGTACTCAGTAAATGGCGATACTTTATATTTCCTGACCGTTCAGATCGGACAGGAGGATTTTTCCGTCGGCAAAGATACTGAGCCAGCCACCTCTGCATTTGTGTTTATCCGTGTCAGCATCCCAGTCCGGCAGCACATAGCGATATCGGCCTGTTTCTGTGTGTAGCGCGGGGCGGTGTGTATGACCATGAATCATGGTGTTACAAGCTGAAGTATCAAATAACTTGGCGATCGCATCAGGATTGACGTCCATAATGTTGCTGTCTTTTTTCGCTTGCTCACTCTTGCTGTTCATGCGCATACTCTGCACAATCAACTTGCGTTCAGAAAGCGGCTTACTCAGAAATTGTTTCTGCCATTCCGGATTGCGGACTACCGTCCGGAATTTTATGTAATCGGTATCATCTGTGCACTGAGCATCACCATGACAAATGACAATATTGCGTCCCCCGATACTGACTACGCTTGGGTCGGGAAGAAGTCTGATTCCTGTCATTTCCGCAAAAAATTCACCAACTAAAAAATCCCGGTTTCCGGCTATCCAGAATAATTCAACTCCTGATTCCGCCACAGTTTTTAATGCAGAGACAATTTTCTGATTGTAGTCATCCGTAATGTCGTCGTCACCCACCCAGTATTCAAACAAATCACCAAGAATATAGAGTTGTTTGGCTCGCGTTGCTGTCTGCTGCAGGAATGCCTGAAATATATTGGTAGTTTCGGGCAGCGCGGGGGAGAGATGGATGTCGGAAACAAACAGCGCAAGCATTTCTGATTGCGCTGTTTTCAGTGATGGTTGAAAGTTCACTATGCTGCGTTTTTTTTCTTAGACGATTTCTGCTTTTTCGATGATCACATCTTCAACCGGCACATCCTGGAACATACCTGAACGAGAAGTTTTAACGCTTTTGATTTTATCAACGACGTCAGTGCCTTCAGTCACCATGCCGAAAACGCAATAGCCCCAGCCATCCTGGCCCGGATAATCCAGAAAGCTATTGTTAGCGGTATTAATAAAAAATTGGGCGGATGCAGAATGAGGGGCGCCAGTACGTGCCATCGCGATAGAGTAACGTTGATTTTTGAGGCCGTTATTTGCTTCATTTTCAATTGGAGCCATCGTTTCTTTTTGCTTCATGCCTGGCTCAAAGCCGCCACCTTGAATCATGAATCCATCGATGACGCGATGGAAAATGGTGCCAGCATAGTGACCGGATTCAACATACGCAATGAAGTTAGCGACGGTTTTCGGTGCTTTTTCTGCGTCCAGTTCGATTTTGATGGTACCTAAATTAGTGGTCAGAATGACGGCCATGATATTCCTTAGTAATAAGTAAAAAAATTATTTAATAATGCTTGCGGATTCGATGACGATGTTTTGCTTAGGCACATTTTGCATCATGTTTGCATCGCCTGTTTCCACTGTTTTGATTTTATCGACGACGTCCATACCTTTGATTACTTTGCCGAACGGTGTGTAGCCAGCTGTCGCCAGCAAAGCTTTGTTTCTCGGTGCTTTCACCATATTGCCCCGATAGTTAAATTCCACAGGATCGCCGTCAGGCAATATCTGATGATTCAGGAATTCGTTATTTTTTACATTTATGAAAAATTGTGCCGTTGCCGAATTAGGGTCTTCCGTTCTCGCCATCGCGATAGTGCCGATCTCATTTTTCAGCCCCTTATCCAGGGCGCGACGTGCTTCTAATGGAATCGGTTTGCGTGTCTGCTTTTCCTTCATATTTTTATCGTACCCGCCACCCTGAATCATGAAGTCATTGATGACGCGATGGAAAATCGTTCCTTTGTAGTGACCTGCTTTAACGTATTTAAGAAAATTATCGACTGTGTTGGGAGCTGCATCGGGGTACAGTTCCAGTACAATTTCTCCCATACTGGTTTTTAAGGAAACTTTGGGTAACTCTTCAGCCATTAACAATTGGGAACTGAATAAAGTTGCGCCAGCAAAAATAAAACCTGAAATTTTTTTGTGTACGGATGTCATTTTTTCGCCTGATTATACATTTGCTTCATAAACAATTCGCCATTTGGCGGCTTCTTTTCTCCAGTATTGCCTTTTCCTGGTATTGACTTTGGCTTTTCCTGAGGAGACTTCTAGCGTAAAGGTAGTGACGATCATTTCATCCTTACCTGGATAAAGAAAATAGGTGACGTCCTTCAGTTTAACTACGGGAGTAATCCAGTTGTCCCAGGATTGTCTTTGTTTGGAAAACCAAGAGTTTAAATCTTCTCCCAGACTTGCTCTGAAATTTCTAGAGTAATTTGCAAAAATACGGTTTGCATTTTGGCTTTCAAGGTCAAGGCGCCAATCCTCCAGTAATTTTGTCGCAAACTGCTTATCCATCATCCATTTTGCGTGGTTCACGAATTCAATGTGCTCACTGATGATGACCGGCGTTTTGCCAATGTCAACAGATGCTGCAATTTTCAGAAAATCCGGGTTGGTCAGTACAACGCAGCCATCCGACGCTAACGGTGGTCTGCTGAAGCTGCTGGATGGCATTCCATGCAGCCAGATACCAGAACCGCTGCGACCGTTAATTTTATCCCATTCGTTTGGATAGTTCAGTGGAAGTGCTCCCGGGCCGTAAAAGTCGGGCAGCTTATTGCCTGATAAGCGACTGGTAATGTAATAAACACCAAGAGGAGTTTTTTGATCTCCTTCTTTAAACTTGTTGGTGCCGAATTTACCCTGACTGATGTAATGGTCGCTGACGAACCTGAGTTGTCCTGCGACGTTTTCGTAAAGATATAAGCGAGACTTTTTCGCATCCACGAGTATCACTTGCTTTTGATCATCGCGAAGCTGAATCACAGGTCTGGGGAGTAAGTCCGGAGCAGGGCGTTCGCGATACGAACGGATTCTTGCTGCCGCTTCATCCCGCAGTTCTTTTAATTTTTCACCCTGAATATTTGCCCCCGAGCCAAAACTGGTTACCGGACGGGTATGCATGAGTAACAAATCTCCCCTGATCAGATGTGCTAACTGAAAATGGGGATAGGCTTTAATTAATTCATCAATTTTCGCCTGAGCATTCTGAAGTTTGTTTTCTGCAAGACTTTTATATACTTCAATTAAGAGCTGGTCAGGGTTGACCGAACTTGGAATCTGATCGTACTGTACTTTTTGCGGTCGTGCCTTTGCATCTGCATCAGGTGAGCTGATGCAGATGAAGAAACAGCAGATAAAAAGGGCGCAAAAAACCCGCTTCGCGATTACATGATCGATCGAAGCAATCCTGTTGACGTCGAAAAACATCAGCTACCCGCGCGCTCCTGCTTGATTTGCCATTTGCTGTCTTGTTTCGTCATATTGATGGTTTTACGGCTATTCGCGGTCAGACGGTCAGAGGTATATATCTGGCGGAACTTTACTGTTGCAGTGTTGCCGTCAATGCTAACTTTGGCGTTCTCGATTTTTACGCTGATACGGCCTTTCCCTTCGATTCTTTCGCGTCTTTCTTCAGCCCATGCTTTTCGTGATTCGCCTTTAGGGGTTTGAAAGTCTTTGGCATAGTGTGCCAGATACGCATTCGTATCTTTGTTGCTCCAGGCTTTAGCCCAATTCTCAATCGCTTTCAACACATCATCCTCATCCTCATCCTTGTCCTGCAGCTGGGATGCTTTTGATTTGCTTGCGGATTCTGCTTTAACAGGTTCTGCTTCTGCTTTTACTGGTGTTGCCTGTTTTGCTGCCGCAGCAGCTACAGGTGCTTTTGCAGATGGTGCCTGCGCAATTTGCGTTGCCGGTGCTGGGTTCGCTTTCGGATTCGTTCCGCCTGTAGTATTGCCAACGAGGTTGCGAACCAATGTCAGTTTTAATTTCGCCGTGGCATTTCCTGAGTCTAGCTGCAGTGCCTTATCATATGCCTGACTGGCTAACTTGGCATAAACATCACCTAAATTTTCATGCGCAGTACCATATGTAGGATTCGTTCTGATAGCCATTTCCAGTGATGCTCTCGCTTTGTCATATTGTCCCGACGCGGCATATAAAACGGCCAGATTATTATAAGGTTCAGGTAATTCAGGATAGTCGTCAGTTAACTTGGTAAAAATAGCAATCGCCTCGGTACTTTTGTTTTGCTCTGTGAGAATCAGTCCTTTTAAAAAGCGCATTTGAGCATCTTTCGGACGTACTGCCAGTGCACTATCTACTTTCTGGAGGGCTTCAGATATTTGGCCAGAGCGAAGCAATTTTCCAACATCAGCTGCATCATCAGCGAAAGAAGCGGGAGAGAATAATGCGAATGATAAGTTCGAGATGACGAAAATACTTTTTAAAATTTGGCGCATAGCGTTCTGGCTTGGATTTATCTGAGTTTGACTGAACATAAGAGCGGCAATGTTATACTAAAGCGATACGTAAGCAACATCTTATCAAATAAGTGTACTTCTTGGGCTTTTGCTCAGGTAAACATCAGATATTCGTGAGTTAATTGTCACTTTAGCTGATGATGGGGTACTGTCATTATGATGAAGCCGTTCCGTTTTAAACTGAAATTTTCTCAATTGGGAAATGTCGACAGATAAAGGACGAAGGCAGTAGTTTTCTGTTGATTTGGTCTGAGCGATAACAGATGCTGGACAGAATAGTTGTTTTTGATATTTAATCTGCCCCGTTGCGAGATTTTTGGCGTTTTTTTCGGGGAAGCCCGGATATATTCGCAAGGTAGTCTCTTTAGCTGATTTTAGATTCTGTGGTTCTGATCAGTTTGAAGTTGTAGCGCACGAGGGCTTCAAAACGGTAAGCAATCTATTTCAATGCTTTTATTTTGACTTTGTCAATGAGTAAGAATTTTCTCAACTCGTGTGGATTTAAGGAGGCACGATGACTAAAACGACATTCCTGAGTTTTGAGCAGTCAATAGCTGAACTCGAAACTAAAATTGAAGAGTTACGCTTCGTGCAGGATGACTCTGCTGTTGATATCTCTGAAGAGATTGACCGGCTCTCTAAAAAAAGTCAGATGCTGACTAAAGATATCTATGCAAAGCTGACGCCCTGGCAGGTGTCGCAGATATCCCGTCATCCGCAGCGTCCATATACGATGGATTACATCAATAACGTATTTACGGATTTTCATGAATTGCATGGTGACCGCAGCTTTGCAGATGATCAGTCAATTGTTGGCGGTTTAGCTCGTTTTAATGGTCAGTCCTGCATGGTGATCGGACACCAAAAAGGACGAGATACGAAAGAGCGGGCAATGCGTAATTTCGGCATGCCGAAACCCGAGGGATATCGCAAGGCTATGCGCCTGATGAAGCTGGCGGAGAAATTTGATATTCCGGTTTTCACTTTTGTTGACACGACAGGCGCCTGGCCGGGTATTGATGCTGAGGAGCGTGGTCAATCGGAAGCCATTGGGCACAATTTATATGTTATGGCTGAGCTGAAGGTGCCGCTGATCACAACCATTATTGGTGAAGGTGGTTCAGGTGGTGCTCTGGCACTCGCAGTAGGAGATGCAGTATTGATGTTGCAATATGCAACATATTCTGTCATTTCACCTGAAGGATGTGCCTCGATTTTATGGAAAACATCTGATAAGGCATCCGATGCAGCTGAGGCGTTGGGGTTAACGGCGCACCGCCTGAAAGCAATGGGGTTAATTGACAAGATTATTAACGAGCCGCTCGGTGGCGCGCACAGAGATCCTAAGCAGATGTGCTCTCTGGTCAAGCGCGCTCTTGCTGATACCTTGCGTCAGTTCCAAGGTGTTAAGACTAAAGATTTGCTCAGTGCTCGTCATGAAAAACTGATGAGTTACGGTAAATTTAAGGAAACAAAAATTTCCGAATGATTCAACGTAGTGACAGCGGTGCTTTACAGTACCGCTTCAATGAAACACTGGATTCCTACTTTTCCGAATTGGGAGTTGAGTCAGTCTCTGGGATTGCGATTGCATACAGTGGTGGACTTGATTCCTCAGCTCTTCTCAAGCTGGCAGTTGAGTATTGTCGCCTCCGCACCATTCCCTTATTCGCTATTCACATACACCACGGACTCAGCCCGAATGCTGACTCATGGCTCGAACATTGTCGATCAGTATGCCTTAGCCAGGATGTCACTTTTTTTTACGAAAAAGTAACATTAGATGGCACAAAAAAATACGGGATAGAGAGTAGTGCACGAAGCGCTCGGTATCTGGCTCTTGGGCGAATTTGTAATGAACATCAGATTAATTTCTGTTTGACTGCTCATCATCAGGATGATCAGGCGGAAACTCTTCTAATGCAGATGCTGCGAGGATCTGGTGTCGCCGGCTTGTCTGGCATGGACCGCTTTAATACTGCAGAGAATTTGCTCGGTGTCAGCACCTTGACGTTAATGCGGCCGTTATTGCAGGAAGCCAGGGGAAATTTGGAGCGCTTTGTTGAAAGCCATGATGTTCTGCATATACACGACGAGTCAAACGATGATGCACGATTTCTGAGGAATGCGTTAAGACATAAAGTGATGCCCTTGCTAGAAGAGATATCACCGGGATTTTCTTTGCGTGTGGCGAGAACTGCAATACATATGAAATCTACACGGATATTACTGGAGGACATTGCTGAACAAGATTTTCGTGTTTGTGCTGATAATGATGGTTTGAGTCTGCAAAGCATTCGTTTGTTAAGCTCCGAAAGAGTCAACAATTTATTGCGATTATGGTTCACCAAGCTTCGCTCCAGAGTCCCAACCACTTCAAGACTGGCAGAGATTTGCAAGCAATTATTCGAGGCGCGCGATGATGCTCGTGTTACGGTTTTTCACGATAATCTGGCAATACACAGATACCAAGGCAGGATATATGCGACTTCAAGGAGGGATGCGCAGGATCAGTCGGATAAGTCAGTGATTTTCAGATGGGCAGGTCAGGGAACGATAGAGTTTCCTGAGATGGGAGGGGCTTTGTACTTCCTGAAGTCGGACTTGGGTGTTGATTCCGAATGGTTAAATAATCAGTCCCTTGAAATTCATTTCCGTCGGGGAGGTGAGCGTATTAAGTTGGCTGAAAACAGACCTACCCGAGATATGAAAAGCCACTATCAATCCCTTAAAATTCCCTTTTGGGTTCGACAGAAGCTGCCTTTTGTATCAATTGGTGATCACCTCCTGTTTGCTGCTGGCGTCGGTATGCAGTCCAGTTTTTGCTCATATGGGAATGGCGACAAAATTTCATTCGAATGGGTCGCTGGTTAATTTAGTACTGGATCTATGTAATGGAAAAGAAATTAAGACAAATCGTTTTAGACACTGAAACGACCGGTTTAAGTGTCCGAGACGGGAACAGAATTATTGAAATCGGTTGCGTTGAGCTTATAAACAGGAAGTTGTCGGGAAATAATTATCATCAATATATTAATCCTGAGCGAGATTCTGAGGAGGGGGCACTCGCGGTACATGGATTGACTACTGAATTTCTCAGCGACAAACCAAAGTTTTCCGAAGTGATCAATGAGTTTTGTGAGTATGTAAAGGGGGCTGAAATTGTCATTCACAATGCGCCCTTTGATATTTCTTTTCTGAACGCAGAATTTACAAGAGCCGGCCTCGGGTTGTTCACTGACCATGTAGAGGTTGTTACCGATACTCTGGTTCAGGCTAAAGAGTTGCATCCAGGAAAGCGAAACTCTCTCGATGCTTTATGTGATCGTTACGAAATATCTAACGCTCACAGAAAGTTACATGGAGCTTTGCTTGATGCGGAGTTACTGGCAGACGTCTTTTTGGCGATGTCTAGGGGTCAGGATAGTTTTGCCATCGATTTGCCTGATGAAGAGCAGCCAGTCGTTGAGAAGGTCGTGTTTATCGATACGCCTATTGATGAAGTGATTCTTAAAGTGGCGTCAGCTGAAGAGTTAAGTGAACACGAGGCACTTTTGTCCGGTTTGGATAAGCAGTTAAAGCAGAACTGCTTGTGGCGTAATCAGTCTGTATAAAATTAAAATAGAGCAAGTAATCGTTGATCTCAGATTTCTTTTTTTGTATTTTTTTACATCTTTCCTGAGACGTTTCTCGTCTCAAATCAACACAATCTGTTGCGACATTACACAAAAGCGGAAAATTTTTAAAAAAATTTCAAAGAATAACTAAAGTTTTTCCCGCCACTACCGTTAATAAGTCAGAAGAAGATTTTTAAAAAATATTTTCTGATTGCCCTAAAGTTTTAAAAAACGCTGCCGTTATTAAAAATAAGAAACACAATTTAAAGCACTAACCATTTGATTTTTATAGGTTTTAGTTTTTAAGTATTTTTGTTTGTTGCTTAAAATAAAAGTAAAAATTTCTGCATACATCTTCAAAAAGTAGCTTGTAAGATTTTGTCTTACGGGCTAGTTCTGTTTATTCCTGTTGTAAATACCTATTTTTTCCTATACACCCTAATTTTGTGGTCGAGCACAATGTATCTCAACGGCAAGATATTTCGCCTTTGAATATGTATTGGAGGGTAGGGAAATGACACAGAACGACATGATGGCTGAAATACGTGATGCAAACTTAAGTTATTTGATGCTTGCTCAGCAAATGATTCGTGCTGATAAGGCAACCGCCATTTTCCGCCTGGGGATAGGTAAGGAAATAGCTGACTTAATTGAAGGTTTGAATAATTCTCAAATTCTTAAACTTGCCGGCTCCAATATGATGTTGGCGCGATTCCGTTTTGAGGATAGTTCAATACTTTGCATGCTCACTAATTATAACAAAGAGCGTTCTCTCGCTCATTCTCACGCGGCTATTTTAATGGCGGGGCAGACTGTTGAAGAAATTCACTAAGTCTGTCTGTAAAATATTCACTGAGTAATGATCGGAGGTTGATATGGCTGGCAAAAGCGTTCTTAATGAGGCATCTGAGATTCAATTGGCGATAGATTTGGTTAATCTTGGCGCGCGTCTGCAATTGTTGGAGTCTGAAACTTCGCTATCTCGCGAACGGCTTTTGAAGATTTATAAAGAGCTGAAAGGTGTTTCTCCACCTAAAGGTATGCTTCCATTCTCAACAGACTGGTTTACGACCTGGCAACCAAATATACACTCATCTTTATTTATGAATATTTATAAATATTTGAATGAGCATGCTGAAATTTTTGGTATTGAGGCAGTTGTTAAATCTTATCGGCTTTATCTTGAGCAAGTTGGTTGTGTATCTCCCGATGATGCAGTACTTTCTTTGACTAGAGCATGGACTTTAGTCCGATTTTTTGAAGGGAAAATGCTAACATTTGCAAAATGTTCGGAATGCGGTGGGCATTTTGTTGCACATTCATTGGATTTGAATGATCATTATAAGTGTGGATTGTGTCATGTACCTTCCCGCGCGGGTAAAACTAAAAAAGTGAAAGAGGCTGATACTCCATTGGAGATGGTGGCCTAGTGATTAATTGAAAAGGAGGCGCTTTTGGAGGCATCGCATGTTAGCCACAAAAGTTATAGTCCTTCGAGTGCCTGGGGTAAATATCCAGTCTTAAAGGCACTATTAGTCCAAGTTGTATCACTTACTTTTTGTTTGATTTCTGCCTTTATTGCCAAAAAATACTTTGGTTATATCTTTAGTTCGCGGGCCTTCCTTTTTCTTCTGTCATTTCACTCATTTCTCTCCCTTTTTATCGCTCTGTTGTTCAAGTCTGAATGGTGGTGGTGTGCGATCGCGTTCATCTTCCCCGTTGGAGTCGCTCTCGGGTTGTATCTGCAGATTTCGTCTGCGTTGAGCTTGGCGGTATTCCTTTTTCTTTTTTTTATTTTTGGCACTACTTTCACTACAAGAGTGCCATATTTTCCATCTCATCCATCTCTGTCGGAAACACTTCTCGATATTCTCCCTGATAAGAAAAAGTTGCACTTGCTTGATGCTGGCAGTGGTTTTGGTGGATTGCTTATCGATTTGTCTGAGCGCAGGCCAGGCTGGGAGTTAACTGGCATAGAAATTTCCTCGGTTCCCTGGTTGTTTAGCTTTTTAAGATCAAAAATCTTGGGCTGTGAGAACGTCAAATTTCAACTTGGGAGTTATGAACATTTAAATTTTGAAAAATTTGATGTTGTTTTTGTTTATTTGTCGCCTGTAGTGATGTCGGAAATTTGGAAAAAGGTGCAATATGAAATGGTGCCTGGAAGTATTTTTATGAGCTATGAGTTTCCTGTCGATGGTGAGCCCCCGAGTTTCGAAATTCAAATGAATGAAAATGGGGAGGTGTTGTATGTGTGGCAAATGTGATGTTTGTATTCGATTCTTTAAAAGAAGTGTCATTCCCGCATAGATTTGCATCAATTTCTGATGATTCCTATCAGTTGGGCTGATATGATTGACGTAAGATATTTGAGCGTAATTTTCCAGTCAGGGAGTAAATTTCCGTGTTAGTTATTGTTGGTTATATTGTAATTTTAGGGTCTGTGTTTGGTGGCTATGCGCTAGCAGGTGGGCATCTTGCTGTTTTGTTTCAGCCATTAGAGCTACTCATGATTGGTGGTGCTGCTCTTGGCGCTTCTTTTGTGGGAAATAACGCTAAGAATTTAAAAGCAACAATTAAGACGCTGCCTAACGTTTTCAAGGGATCCAAATATTCAAAAGCCCTGTATATGGAACTGATGACCATGCTCTTCGATGTGCTGACAAAAGTGCGGAAAGAAGGGTTGATGTCGATTGAGGGGGATATTGAAAAACCAGAAGAAAGTCCTTTGTTTAGTAAATACCCCTCTATTGTCCATGATCATCATATGATGGAATTTATCTGTGATTATCTAAGACTGATGGTATCAGGAAATATGGATGCCTTTCAGATTGAAAATCTTATGGATAATGAATTGGAAACGCATCATCACGAAGGAGCGATGCCTTTTCATTTTATTGCCAGACTAGGAGATGGTTTGCCGGCGTTTGGTATTGTCGCTGCTGTGATGGGGGTAGTGCACACAATGGAATCGGTCGGTATTCCTCCTGCGGAGCTTGGTATTTTGATTGCCCATGCCTTGGTTGGTACTTTTTTGGGTATTTTGATTGCATATGGATTTGTGGCACCTTTGGCTAGTTTGCTCGAGCAGCAATTGGAGGAGTCATCAAAAACATTTCAATGCATAAAAGTAACCTTGCTTGCCAGTTTAAATGGTTATGCTCCCGCATTAGCTGTCGAGTTCGGGCGCAAAGTTTTATATTCAACTGAGCGACCAACTTTTAGCGAGTTGGAAGAGCATATAAAACAATCGAAGTCAAAATAGTGATTCTAAGGTTTTCCAATGGCAAATGAAGAGCTGCGGCCGATAATAGTAAAGCGGATAAAAAAGTCTGGTGGTGGTCATCACGGTGGTGCATGGAAAATTGCCTATGCTGATTTTGTGACAGCGATGATGGCATTTTTTCTCCTCATGTGGCTCCTTGGTTCTACAGCAAAGGGAAATTTGCAAGGTATCGCGGAATATTTTCAGACACCGTTAAAAGTTGCTATGGCTGGCGGTGATGGTAGCGGTGATAGTTCGAGCGTAATTAAAGGTGGTGGGAAGGATCTTAGTTTGCGTGAGGGGCAGAATCGCAAGGGAGATATTGAGTCCCAGAAGCGCTCGTATAACCTTCAGGCTGCTGAGGCTGCATTAGCAAAAGCTGATGCCGATAGGCTTAAAGCTTTGAAAGGAAAAATCGAAGCAGCAATCGAGTCTAACGCCACGTTGAAGATGTATAAAAAGCAGTTGTTACTGGATATAACGACTGAAGGGTTGCGTATTCAGATGGTGGATGAGCAGAATCGCCCGATGTTTGCATTGGCGAAAGCCGAACTGCAACCCTACACAAAAGAGATACTGCATGAAATAGGTAAGGCATTGAACGAGGTCCCCAATAAAATCAGTTTGTCCGGACATACTGATTCTGCTCCTTATGGGCTGGGAGAAAAGGGATACAGTAACTGGGAGTTGTCTGCAGATCGCGCAAATGCATCCCGCCGCGAGCTGATTTATGGCGGAATGGATGAGTCTAAGGTTTTGCGCGTTGTAGGCTTGTCCTCATCTGTTTTATTTGATAAGCAAGATCCGCTCAATCCGATTAATCGCAGAATTAGTATTATCGTGATGAATAAAAAAGCTGAAGAATCCGCTTCGCAAGACGGAGGTGCAGTTGAGGTGGTCAGTCAGCCAGATTCAGGCACGGAAGTTTCTGTTAAGTCTGCAAAGTAACCTTGAATTGCACTTGGCTGTTGAAAAATTATGCAGAGAGGATGCTTAAGATGTCCGAAAAGAAACTGTTAAGTTCTCAGGTAAAGCAGTTGTTAGCCGGAGTGTCAGATCATGGCAACGCCCATCTTTCTGAAGTGGAAACCGATCTTACTCAAACGGCAATTTTACTTGGAGAGGCGATTGAAAAACTGAGTGCCAGCTTTTTCGCGCTTCATGCTGCAATTCTGAAGGAGCAAGAAGAAATTCAGCAGCTCATTGATTCTAGTGTGATTTCTGGCGCTACAAGCGACAGATTGAAGGCAATTCAGCTTGAGATTGCTACACATGTTAATGCCGCAGTGACTGGCCTGCAGTTTCAGGATATGACGAGTCAGTTACTTTCCCGAACGATGCAGCGCTGCGAGGGACTCAGAGAGGTGTTGACAACGCTGGGGCTGTTTGGGGGGGACGTCACGCTGGACATTGAAAGCGAGGATATCGCTTGTCTTTTGAAAGAAACCACCACCCGACTGGAAAAACAAAGTGCTGATTTGCAGAATTTGTTGAGAAAGGCTGTTCATCAGAAACATTTGGAAAGCGGAGATGTTGAGTTGTTTTAAATTGCTCTGCAAGCGCTCAGACACGTTGTATTTAATACGAAAAATGGAGTAATTATGGCCAAAACAATTTTAGCGGTAGATGACTCTGGTTCACTGAGGCAGATGGTTGCTTTTAGTTTAAAGGCTGCCGGGTATCAGGTGATTGAAGCTGTTGATGGGCAAGATGGTCTTGAAAAGGCTAGGAATCAAGTCGTAGATCTTGTTTTGACTGATCAGAATATGCCGAGAATGGATGGTTTGACTTTGATTAAATCTTTAAGGGGGTTGGCTACATATCAAAGAGTGCCAATTCTGATGTTGACCACCGAATCGAGTGATGACATGAAATCCAAAGGACGTGCAGCTGGTGCAAACGGTTGGTTGGTGAAGCCTTTTGACCCTCAAAAGCTCACGGAAGTCGTTAAAAAAGTAATAGGCTGAGCGTCAGTTTATTAATGTATATCCCGGAGTTAAATAATGACGATTGACATGAGTCAGTTTTTTCAGGTCTTTTTTGACGAGGCAGATGAACTTCTTGCCGAAATGGAAAAGCTGCTGCTTGCCGTCGATGTTCAGTCCCCGGAGCCCGAGGACCTAAATGCCATTTTTCGTTCAGCTCACTCTATAAAAGGTGGAGCATCTACTTTTGGACTCAATGACATGAGCGAGGTAACTCATGTTTTAGAGTCTCTGTTGGATAAAATCAGAAAAGGTGAAATGGCTTTAACTGCTGAGCACGTTGATGCATTTCTCATTGCCAAAGATATTCTGAAAATGCAGGTTGATGGTCACCGGCTTGGTACTCCAGTGGATCAGGATGCCGTTGCTGACGTCCGGATGCTTCTGCAGTCTCTTTCGAATGACCCTGTGCCTGTGGCTGCTTCGGTTTCTCCGCCTCCAGTTCAGTTGATTACACCCGATGGCACCAAACACAAATCTGCGTTCAAAATTGAAATGACAGGTTTAAATGCAAATGATGCCAAAGCTTTAGAAGTTGAGTTGGGGTTGCTTGGATCAATTTCTAACATTGAATCTGAAGCAGATAAAACGATTTTTTACCTGAGTACAAATGAAGCCGCAAACGACATTGTGTCGATCTGTTTGTTTATCTTGACCCCTGATTGTTTTACCGTCACAGAAGTACCGCTTCTTACTCAAACCCCCGAGGAAAATCAGGCAAAGACAGAAGATGAATTAGGGTACGGTTTCTTTGAGCCTCTAGATTCTATGTTTCCTCCGCAGGAGCCTGCTCAGGGTGCCGAAAACAGTGGCGCGCCTCCAAGTCAAACGGAGGGTGTTTCCACGCCTGTAAATCATCTTGAAAAGAAAAATATAATTAAGAAAGATGCAGAAAAGCATGTCTCTGCTCAAGAGACCTCAACGATTCGCGTCGGAATAGAAAAAGTTGATCAGCTCATTAATTTGATCGGAGAGCTTGTTATTACTCAGGCAATGCTTGAGCAAAGAACGCAAGAATTAGATCCTATTGTTCACGAACGGATCTTAGGCAGTGTCGCGCATTTAACGAGGAATACCCGGGATCTGCAAGAAGCAGTCATGTCAATTCGCATGATGCCTATGGATTATGTTTTTTCCCGTTTTCCCCGGATGGTAAGAGATCTTGCGACCAAGCTAGGTAAGAAAGTCGAGTTCATTACCCATGGCGCGTCGACTGAGCTGGATAAAGGTTTGATTGAAAGAATCGTTGATCCTTTAACGCATTTAGTGCGCAATAGTATCGATCACGGGATAGAAATACCTGCAATCAGAACGCAAAACGGTAAAACTGAAACCGGAAAACTCTCCCTATCTGCCGTGCATCAAGGGGGAAATATCGTCATAGAAGTCAGTGATGATGGTGGTGGATTGAACCGCGAAAAGATCCTTGCGAAAGCGCGTGAAAATGGTTTGGCGGCACCAGATTCGATGACAGATTCTGACGTGTGGCAGCTTATTTTTGCCCCAGGATTTTCGACCGCAGAAATCGTGACCGATGTCTCAGGGCGTGGCGTGGGCATGGACGTGGTGAAGAGAAACATCTCTGCGATGGGTGGTGTCGTTGACATTCGCTCGGCAACGGGATTGGGTACGACGATTACTATTTCGCTGCCTTTGACGTTGGCGATTCTGGATGGAATGTCTATAAAGCTTGGCGACGAAATTTATATTCTGCCGCTTGGTTTTGTAGTCGAGTCTTTGCAACCTGCCGCAGTGGATGTGAAAGAGATTAGTGGTAAGGGTACCGTTGTTAAGGTTAGAGAAGAATATTTGCCTTTGATTCCACTTTATCAGCGTTTTAATCTGACTCCTAAATTTCTTAATCCCTCAGAAGGTATTCTCGTTATCGTTGAGGTAGATGGAAAAAAAGCCGCTTTATTTGTTGATGATTTGGTAGGGCAGCAACAAGTCGTTGTTAAAAATATTGAGTCAAATTATAAAAAAGTCCCGGGAATTTCTGGGGCAACAATTTTGGGCGATGGTGGTGTTGCTCTTATTCTGGATGTTTCTGCATTACTTCGCTCAAATAGATAGTCATATTTAGAACCGTAAATAAAGGATTGAACATGTCACAACTGACACAAGCAGCCAACGAAACTAAATCGTCCTCTCAGGAAGGAAATGCAGATGTTGCGGGCAATGAATTTCTTGCTTTTACATTGGGAAACGAGGAATACGGTATCGATATTTTAAAAGTACAGGAAATCCGCGGATACGAGGCTGTTACCCGGATTGCAAATGCTCCGGAGTTTTTAAAGGGCGTCATTAATCTGCGTGGAATTATCGTTCCTGTTGTAGATATGAGAATCAAGTTTAATCTGGGAAGCCCGACTTACGATCAGTTTACGGTCGTCATCATTTTAAATATTGAAGGCAGAATTGTCGGGATGGTGGTCGATAGTGTGTCAGACGTCACCACTTTATTACCTAGTCAGATTAGACCAGCTCCGGAAATGGGTACAACTTTCAGCACGGATTTTCTGATCGGCTTAGGAACCTTAGAAGATCGCATGCTGATTTTGGTTGATATCGATAAATTAATGTCCAGTCCGGAAATGGGACTCGTTGACCAATTAGCGTAAGTAGTAAATTTTTATTTTAACACCACAATAAAAACAGAATAACTGTGGCTCAGGGGAGATAGTTGTGAATTTACGTAATTTGAAAATCGGTACTCGTTTAGCTTTGGGTTTTGCTCTTATTCTTGGCGGAATCGTTGTTGTCATGTTGTTGGTCAACTCCTTGAATGCGTCGAATCGAAAAGACATGTTAGAGAATTTGCGATTGGCGAAGGAAAAACAGATACTCGCTAATCTGATGAAAAGTTCTCTGTACGAAAGTGGAATAGCGATGCGTAACATCGGTATTCAGTCGGATGTCGCAGAGATGCAAAAAGAAGAAGGACGTGTTAAGTCGCAACGTAAGTTATACGATGATTCCAAAGAAAAAATTTCAGCGTTGGGGCTGAGCGATGATGAAAAAAAGATAGTTGATGAAATCGCGAAGCTGGATAAAGAGGCTGCAGGTCCTTTTAAAGATGCGGTCGGACAGGCTCTGGCATTTAATGCGGAAGGCGCAATAAAAATAATTGCCACTGTATTAGAGCCAATCAGTAATAAGCAAATTATTGAAATTAACAAACTGGTTGAGCTGCAGTCTGCTGCTACTGCTCAGACCTTTGAAAAGTCAGACTCAGCGGCTAAAAAACTGTCTTATATTCTTTATACGATTCTGGTTGTCGCGCTCCTTATTGGTGCTGTGATTGCGTGGATTCTGACGAACAGCATTACAAAGCCTTTATCCGAAGCTCTTGGTCTGGCAGAAACTGTTGCCAGCGGAGATCTGCGCAGCGATATAGCCGTCGTCGGAAATGATGAAGTTTCCTCGTTATTGCTCGCCTTGAAAAACATGAACAGTAACCTGGCTACTACCGTTGGCAAAGTGAGAGAAGGCACGGAAACAATTACTTTCGCTGCTCAGGAAATTGCATCCGGAAACGCGGACTTGTCCCGTCGTACTGAATCCCAGGCAAGTTCTTTGGAGGAAACGGCCAGCTCAATTGAAGAACTGACAAGCACGGTCAAACAGAATGCTGACAATGCGCGTCAGGCAAACCAATTAGTTGTGTCTGCTAGCGGTGTTGCGGTCAAAGGTGGCGCAGTCGTCGGACAGGTTGTGAATACAATGGGATCGATCAAAGATAGTTCGAGAAAAATTGTCGATATTATTGGCGTCATTGATGGCATTGCTTTTCAGACGAATATTCTCGCGTTAAATGCTGCGGTTGAAGCAGCCAGGGCAGGTGAACAGGGAAGGGGCTTCGCGGTTGTTGCGGCAGAGGTGAGAAATCTGGCTCAACGTAGTGCTAGTGCTGCAAAAGAAATTAAAGCCTTAATTGATGATTCAGTCGATAAGGTTGAGCAGGGTAGTAAGTTGGTTGACGAGGCTGGAAAAACGATGGATGAAATTGTCACCAGCGTTCAGCATGTCGCCGATATCATGAGTGAAATTGCTGCTGCAAGTCAGGAGCAAAGTGCAGGGATTGAGCAAGTCAATCAGGCAATTACTCAGATGGATGAAATGACTCAGCAAAATGCAGCATTGGTTGAGCAGGCGGCTGCGGCGGCTGAAAGTATGGAAGAACAGTCGGTTGAGTTGGCGAGAGCTGTGAGTGTATTTAAAGTGTCGAACTCACTGCAGCCAGCGGTCCGACCTGTTGCTCAGTACCGTGAGACAGTTGCAAAGCCAAATCAGCCCAAACCCGCTGCTCTGAGTTCTTCGGTGAAAAGTGCGGAGGAATCTAGCCTGAAAAAAGTTGCGACAACAGACGATTCGTGGGAAGAGTTCTGATTTTTCAACTGATACCAGTGTTGTATTCTGATGCTTGTATTCTTTGGTGCTGAATAAGTTCTGAGTTTAGTTATTGAGAGTCATTTTGATGAGAAATATTGGCGCGAAAGAAAGATCGGAAAACTCAAAAGAGTTTGAGTTTAACTCTCGTGATTTTGATCGCGTACGAGAGCTGATATACAAGCGGGCGGGTATATCCCTCGCCGACAGTAAGCAGGAGATGGTCTATAGTCGTCTCGCAAGGCGTTTACGGGCGACCGGAATAAATTCATTCACTGATTATCTGAACAGTCTGGAAAGGGAGCACGATAGTGTTGAGTGGGAGGCTTTTACCAACGCTCTGACTACGAATCTGACATCTTTTTTTCGGGAAGAGCATCATTTTCCGATTCTTGCAGATTTCGTAAAACATCGTAAGCAGCCTATCCAGATTTGGTGTTCTGCCAGTTCTACCGGTGAAGAGCCTTATTCAATCGCCATGACTCTTTGTGAAGCATTCGGTACTTTGCGCCCTCCTGCACATATTGTGGCGACAGATATTGATACCAATGTTCTGAATACAGCATCGAAGGGTGTATATAACATTGACAGAATAGAAAAATTGTCTCCGGACAGGGTTAAAAAATTTTTTCTTAAAGGAAAAGGCAGTCAGGATGGACTTGTCAGGGTAAGGCAGGAGCTCATCGATATGATTACTTTCAAGCAGCTTAATTTGCTTGCTGATAGTTGGCCGCTGTCGGGAGAGTTTGACGCTATTTTTTGTCGTAATGTGATGATCTATTTTGACAAGCCAACACAGGGGAAGATTCTCAGAAAGTTTGTACCTTTGATGAAGCCGGATGCATTATTGTTTGCGGGACATTCTGAGAATTTTTTATACGTTTCGGATGATTTCAAGTTGAAGGGGAAAACTGTGTACGAGCTTTCTTCTGGTCATGCAGGTCATCAGAGAGTCGCAACAAATCCTTTGCACAAAGGTAGCTTATGAGTCAGTTAAGTGAAGAGCATTTTGCGACCAACGTTTACTTTGACAGAACGTTTGATTGTGATGCTGCAAAAATTTTACCGGGAGAGTTTTATTTCACGAACAAAGATATGCTGATCGTGACAGTTCTTGGTTCCTGTGTGTCTGCCTGCATACGTGACCGTGTGACAGGTGTTGGAGGAATGAATCATTTTATGCTTCCCGACACCGGTGGCGACGCTGATAATCCTGTCTCGGCTTCTATGCGTTACGGTACTTATGCGATGGAAGTACTGATCAATGAGTTGCTTAAAGCAGGGGCTAAACGAGAAAACATGGAAGCGAAAGTCTTTGGTGGTGGCAATGTTTTACGAGGTTTTACTGCTATCAATGTCGGCGAGAGAAATGCGAAGTTTGTCTTGGATTATTTAAAAGCGGAACGCATGCGTGTGGTCGCCGAGGATCTTAACGACATATACCCTCGTAAAGTCTATTTTTTTCCAAAAACTGGTAAGGTTCTCGTTAAAAAATTAAAAGTAGAACACAATGACACGCTGAGAAAACGTGAGCAGGATTATGCAAGTCGCTTAAAAACAACCTCTGTGGGCGGGGAAGTCGATTTGTTTTAATTTTGACCTGAAAATTTATTATATTTCAGGTGGATATGGAATCTTTCCAGATGAAAATAAAAGTATTAATTGTTGATGATTCTGCGCTCATACGTAGTGTAATGAGTGAGATTATTCGCAGCCAGCCGGATATGGAAGTTGTAGGTGTCGCACCCGATCCTTTGGTCGCCAGAGAGTTGATCAAGCAGACTAATCCAGACGTTCTGACACTGGACGTTGAAATGCCAAAGATGGATGGCTTGGATTTTCTTGAGCGCCTCATGCGGTTAAGGCCGATGCCTGTCATTATGGTTTCTTCGCTCACTGAGCGGGGATCGGAAATTACAATGCGGGCATTAGAGTTGGGGGCTGTCGATTTTGTCTCGAAGCCAAAAATCTCTATTCAAAGTGGTATGCTTGATTATGCGGAGCTGATAGCCGATAAGATTCGGATCGCATCTAAAGCAAAAATTCGCCCCCGGGTATTATCGGCGATTGACCACACTAAAGATTCCCCGGCAGCTTTACCAATGGTGAGAAACCCTTTAACCAGTAGTGAAAAACTGATTATCATTGGGGCGTCTACCGGCGGTACTGAGGCGATAAAGAATTTTCTTGTACAAATGCCGTCAGATTGTCCTGGTATTTTGATTACTCAGCACATGCCTGAGGGTTTTACACGCTCTTTCGCGAAGCGACTTGATGGCTTATGCAAAATCTCTGTATCCGAGGCTGTAGGTGGCGAGCGTGTTTTACCGGGGCATGCATACATTGCACCAGGGCATTCACATTTACTCCTTGCCCGCAGTGGTGCTAATTATGTAACTCAACTGGATGCGGGTGAACCAGTCAACAGACATCGTCCATCGGTCGACGTTTTGTTCCGGTCTGCGGCTGCTTATGCCGGTAAAAATGCTGTTGGTGTTATATTGACTGGTATGGGAAAAGACGGTGCTGCTGGCATGTTGGAAATGAAAAACGCGGGTGCTTATAATTTTGCGCAAGATGAGGCAACCTGTGTAGTATTTGGAATGCCTCGAGAAGCAATTGCAATCGGTGCAACCCATGAAGTTGCGCCATTAAATGAGTTGCCGTCAAAGGTCTTGCACTACTTGGCAACACATGGAAGCAGGGCACTCAGGGTTTGATGAGTTAAGATTCGTGCTTAAATGCAATTTAACCCACCTCTAGTTCGTAAATTGACCGATAATATTAGTAATTGTATTCAAAGAAATAATAATGGAGTAATTCATGGCCGATCAAAACCTGAAATTTTTAGTTGTGGACGATTTTTCTACTATGCGTCGCATAGTAAGAAATTTGCTTAAAGAGTTAGGCTACTCCAATGTGGATGAGGCTGAAGACGGAGCGATGGGGTTGGCGAAATTAAAAAATGGCGACTTCGACTTTATTATTTCTGATTGGAATATGCCTAATATGGATGGTCTCACGATGTTGCAACACATTCGTGCCGATCCCGCGCTTTCTAAAATTCCTGTTTTGATGGTTACAGCAGAGGCAAAAAAAGAAAATATCATTGCTGCTGCGCAGGCTGGCGCGAATGGCTACGTCGTGAAACCATTTACTGCTGCAACTTTGGATGAGAAACTTTCAAAAATCTTTGAGAAGCTGGGTAAGGGGGCTTGAGCCATTAGTCCCTTATTCCGGATCTGTATGAGTTTAGATATCTATCGGTCACAAAACTCATCCGAAATATTTTCCGGACGGTGTTGGTCTCATGGTTAGTTTTTTGGTGGTCAGTTGCAGCTTACTTAATGGGTGTTCTGCAACTGATCCACTGAACTCAGTCTGATGTCTTTGAAAAGAAGCTGTTGACGTTCTTTTTTTAAGTTACCTTTATAAATCCTGAAGACAAAAATGTTGTTGTCAGTCGGCATCATTCAAAGAATGAGCTGTCCTGTGTGATCTGTTTTGATGATTTGTCTTTGTGGTTAAATAAATAATAAAATTCAATATGATTGAAGATCATTTCATCTTAAGAGAACCATTACTTGATCCTAAGCAACGTGTTATCGGTTTTCAGTTTTCATGGCAGCAAGCTGATTCCGCTGCTCTGTTTGACAGCCAAAATCTCGATTATTTACTGGAGTTTGTAGCAGGTCACCTGAATGATGATGATGGCTTCCTGCTGGCTGACAGTTTAGTATTTCTTGAGGCGCATCCTGAGCTGTTACATGCTGACGGACTTAAATCATTTCCCCCAAAAAATACCGTTCTGATTTTGCATAAGAAATATTTTGCCGATGAAGCGACATTGGCTGCGGTAAAAGAGCTCAGGGCTTTAGGCTTTGGTATTTGCCTCCGGGGGGCGGAAGTAACTACTCTGGAGCGCTCATTTTTTGCATTTGTGTCTCATATTGAAGTGCAATTAAATGCAGCTAATTTTGCATCCCAGGCAAAGATGTATGCAGCATTAAAACAATCATCGGTCAAGATGGTGGCACGTAACGTGTCTACCTGGCAGGATTTTGATGCCTGTGCCGCTTTAGGCTTGGATAGTTTTGTCGGAAAATTACATTTGATTCCGAGACCAAGCACTGCGCCAAAGAGCCTTAACCCAGCGCAGACCACAATATTGCAGTTAATGGAAATGGTCAGAAAGAATGCTGACGTACAGCAGTTGGAGCTGGTTGTAAAACGCGACGCTACTCTGGCATACAAGTTGTTACGCTACATTAATTCTGCTGGTTTTGGTCTGCGTACTGAAATTCAGTCCCTGAAGCATGCCGTGCAGATGCTCGGTTATAGTCCACTTTACAGATGGCTGACTGTTTTGCTGGCGACAGCGAGTACCAGCGGATATTCGCCTGTTCTGCTGGAAACCGCAATTGTACGCGGTCGTTTTGCCGAGTTACTTGGTCAAATGAAAATGCCAAAATCTGAAGCGGAAAATCTTTTTGTCGCAGGGATGTTTTCTTTGCTTGACCGTCTGCTTGGCTTGCCGATGGAAGATGTACTCTCAACGATTCAGTTACCTGAAGTGGTTACTGAAGCATTGATTTCCAGAGATGGCGTTTTCGGGCCTTATCTTGCGTTGGCCGAAGCATGTGAGTTGAATACTATGTTGGTTGGTTCTTTGGCTGAATCATTAAAAATTTCTGCTGAGGACGTCAATACAGCGCATCTGGCTGCTTTAGTATGGGCAAAAAATGTAGCGACAGCTGCGTAACGCCACTGACTGGCGAAAACGGCAAGCCCTTATGCTTGCCGTTTTTTTATTTACTGATTCGTTATAAACACTGATGAAGCGCAATATTGACATTCAATTTCCAGAAATACCTCTTTGGCTGGTATGGGGTATTGTTTGTTATTTTGTGAGTTTTAAACTGGGTAGTTATCCTATCTTGGATAACGACGAGGGCTTGTACGCAGAAATTCCCCGTGAAATGTTGCGTTCCGGTGACTGGCGCCAGTGGATTATCCCCCATCTGAATGGGCTGCCGTACATGGAGAAGCCTCCTCTTTTGTACTGGCTGACGGCACTATGTTTTGCGGTATTTGGCGAATCTGAATGGGTTGCCAGGTTGGTCCCTGTATTTTCGAGTGTTGGATGCGTGTGCCTGATTTTATGGTTCACAAAAACGATAGAGAGAAAGAACGCTGGCGGGTTGGCGGCACTTATTTTTATCAGTAGTCTCGGCGTTACCGCGATGTCCCGTACCCTGATGTTCGATATGTTGCTGACTGTTTTGCTGACTGCGGCGGTGATGTCGGGATACTTGTTCTGCGTGAGGAAGCAACGGCGATTCCTTTACATTTGTATGGCAATGCTGGCACTGGCTCTGCTCGCCAAAGGATTCGTTGCACTGATTTTATTCTCTGCTGTTATGGGGGCTTATCTTTCCGTAAGCTCAACGTCACCGGGAAATTTTCTGTCTCGTGTTTTTGAATGTCTTCACTGGCGTGGATTGCTGGTGTTTCTCCTCATCGCAGCCCCCTGGCATATCGCAGCAATGATGGTTGAGCCGATCTTCCCATGGTTTTACTTCATTAATGAACATATCCTCAGGTTTTTAGGTAAGCGGGAGCCGCACGATTACTATGCGGGTGCCTGGTGGTATTACATTCCGCGAGTGTTGCTGTTTTTGTTCCCGTGGTCATTCTTCCTTCCGGTCTTAGCGTTTGCGCGGGCGGATGGTGTACGTCAGCGGGCAATTCATTTGTTCCTGTGTCTTGCCTGGTTGATGCCGTTGGTATTTTTTTCGGTGTCCAGTGCTAAAGCAAATTATTATCTGGTGATCGTGATGCCGTTTGCGGCTATTCAAATGGCATTGATGCTGGAAGAGGTGAAATTCGGCGGTAAATGGGGATTGATAATGCCGGGTGTCCTGTTATCGATCCTATTTTTAGCATTGAATCTGTGGTTGTTGGGAGTAAAAAACGAGGCTCTGAACGGTTTGTTTGTTAAGGGTATTTTTACCCGTTATGTTGCCGAAATTTTGTTAGCGGCATCAGTTCTGGTGACGTTTTTCTCTTATCGTGTACGAAAATGGGGTTTGTTGTTATACATTTTAATTCCGATGCTGTGTTTGCCGGTTATCTTGCAAGTGGCTGATGTTAGAAAGAATTACGTCTCTACAAAAGAAGTTGCGGCATGGCTCAGGAAAGACTTTCCACATTCTGAAGTCGTCTTATATCGGGTCTTCGAGCACCAGTCATCGTTGCCATTTTATTTAAAGACGCCGGTCAGAATAGTTGACAGCCGAAGCAGTGATTTATTCTGGGGCAACAAGCTACATAAAAATAATATTGTTGTCAGTGATGTTCAGTTTCAGGCTCAGCTCGAGAATCAGAAGGTTGCGCTGCTGGTTCTGAAAGAAGATCTGCCAGATTTCAGGCAAAAGAAATATTTTCCCGAATTCAAACTGACCAGAGAATCCGGTAATACTCTGATTTTTACCAATTAATTCAGACATTTACTGGATTTATGAGCGATGTCTTCTGGAGCCTGTAAGGGCATCAAGGTATAATCACGGTTTTCTCATCCAACCAGCGATAGTTAGAGAAAAACGGTCTCCTGCTATTGCCTCAACTACTCCTCTAGCCATGTTGATATTGCCAGGCTCCAATGCCCTGTCTGCTTTCCGTACATCCAATCTTCTGAATCGTTTGCAGGAAGTCGATGCAAATATTATCGGCGTCACTGCAAGGTACCGGCATTTTGTTGATGTCAGCGTTGAATTGCAAAAAAATGATATTGAACGTCTTGAAGCCTTATTAGTTTATGGCGATCGTTTTAATGGATCTCAGGAGGGTGAAACTTTCATCGTTATTCCTCGCATTGGCACGATTTCTCCGTGGGCAAGTAAAGCAACTGATATTGCACACAATTGTGGTATGCATCAGGTGCATCGTATTGAGCGGGGTATCAGTTATTTTGTACAAGTAAAAACTGGCTTTTTTGGGGGAGCCAAAGAGGTGAAACAGTCCTCGCGGGAGGCGATTGCTGCTTTACTACATGACCGTATGACGGAAATGGTGTTGACGAGTCTCAATGACGCTGAAGCACTGTTCTCTGAGTTGGAAGCCAAACCGCTGGAGTTTGTTGATATTCTGGTCGGTGGTAAAAATGCCTTGCTGACTGCTAACACGGAGCTCGGACTCGCTTTATCTGATGACGAAATCGATTATCTCGTTGATGCATTTAATACGCTCAAACGTAATCCTACCGATGTCGAATTAATGATGTTTGCACAGGCAAACAGCGAGCATTGCCGTCACAAAATATTTAATGCTGACTGGACAATTGACGGTGCGGGGCAAGATAAGTCTCTGTTTCAGATGATTAAGAACACCCATGAACTGCATCCGCAGGGAACGGTCGTTGCCTATAGCGATAATTCTTCGATTATCGAAGGCGCTAAGATACAACGTTTTTATCCTCGTGACAGTAAGGCAGGTAGTTACGAATTGTCTGAGGAATTAACCCATATTCTGATGAAGGTCGAAACGCATAACCATCCGACCGCAATATCACCATTTCCTGGCGCCTCTACCGGCGCAGGTGGTGAAATCCGTGATGAAGGGGCAACCGGCAGAGGCGCGAAACCTAAGGCTGGCTTGACTGGGTTTACCGTGTCTAATCTGTCTCTCCCGGGAATGCCTCAGCCTTGGGAAAATGAGACTGATTGTAATGGCGGCGCAAAAACAGACGCTGTTTACGGGAAACCCGACCGCATCGCATCTCCATTGCAGATCATGATAGATGGTCCGTTGGGTGGTGCTGCATTTAACAATGAATTTGGTCGTCCTAATTTAGGAGGCTACTTCCGTACTTATGAGCAGAATCTCGATGGTACAGTGTATGGTTATCACAAGCCCATTATGATCGCTGGTGGTATTGGTAATATTTCTGCGCAACATACCAAGAAAAATGATTTGCCGGCAGGTAGTTTGTTGATTCAGCTCGGTGGTCCGGGCATGCGTATTGGTATGGGTGGTAGCGCGGCTTCCTCAATGGCTACGGGAACCAATACTGCTGATCTCGATTTTGATTCGGTTCAACGTGGTAATCCAGAAATGGAACGGCGTGCGCAGGAAGTGATCAATTCGTGCTGGCAAATGGCGGACGCAAATCCTATTTTATCGATTCATGATGTCGGTGCCGGTGGCTTGTCGAATGCGTTTCCTGAAATCACTAACGATGCAAAGCGTGGAGCAATTTTTAATCTGCGCAAAGTTCATCTTGAAGAGAGCGGTATGGCTCCGAAAGAAATCTGGAGCAACGAGTCCCAGGAACGTTATGTGCTGGCAATTGCTCCCGAAAATCTGTATATTTTCCGGGGCTTTTGTGAGAGAGAACGCTGCCCATTCGCGGTAGTCGGTACGGCAACTGAAGAACGGCAATTGAAGGTCATTGATCCGGAGCACGACAATACACCTGTTGATATGCCGATGAATGTGTTGCTGGGTAAACCTCCCAAAATGCATAGAAATGTTGAACGTCTGCAGACATCCTATAAGCCGCTGGATCTGACGGGGATCAGTCTTGATGACGCGGCAGAGCGCGTTTTAAGTTTACCTACAGTTGCTGATAAATCGTTTCTGATTACGATTGGTGACAGGACTGTAGGTGCAACGACCGTACGTGATCAGATGGTCGGTCCGTGGCAAGTGCCTGTGGCTGATTGCGCGGTGACGACGATGAGTTTCGAGGGCTTCCTGGGTGAAGCAATGGCGATGGGAGAGCGCACGCCGCTCGCAGTCATCAATGCGCCTGCTTCGGGGCGTATGGCCGTTGGTGAAGCGATTACGAATATAGCTGCCGCGCCGATCAAAGATATTTCAGACATTAAGTTGTCCGCAAACTGGATGGCGGCTTGCGGTCAGCCGGGTCAGGATGCTGCCCTGTTTGATACCGTGAAAGCTGTCGGTATGGATTTGTGTCCGGCGCTTGGTATCAGTATTCCTGTCGGAAAAGATTCTCTTTCTATGCGGACCACATGGAAAGATGGTGATAACAATAAGTCAGTCATGTCACCGGTTTCATTAATCATTTCTGGATTCTCTCCCGTCTATGATGTGCGTAAGACACTGACTCCGCAATTGCGCCTTGATAAGGGAGATACGAGTCTGATCCTGATCGACCTTGGCCGTGGTAAAAATCGCCTTGGTGCATCGTCTTTTGCACAGGTGATGCAAGTGATAGGCAACGAGGGGCCTGATGTTGACAGTGCGGCTGATCTCAAAGCTTTCTTCGCTGCTATTCAACAGTTAAATAGCGAAGATAAGCTGCTGGCTTATCATGATCGGTCTGACGGTGGTTTGTTCGCGACCTTATGTGAAATGGCATTCGCTGGCAGAGCAGGGTTGGTCATTAATCTTGACATCCTGGTGATGGAAGCCGAACACGCTGCAGATCAGGGGGATGCGAAAAATTGGGCAGGGCAGGTCGCCGAAAGAAGAAACGATCTGACATTGCGGGCACTGTTTAATGAAGAGTTAGGGGCCGTGATTCAGGTCCGTACTGAACAACGCTCTGAAGTTATGGATGTGTTGCGGTCACACAATCTCGGTGCCTGCAGCCACATTATCGGTAAGCCGACTACCAGTGACTCTATCGAGTTTTACCGTGACGTAAAGCAGATATTCAAAAAACGCAGATCTGAACTTCATCAGACATGGAGTAAAACCAGCTGGCAGATAGCGCGTCTGCGCGATAATCCGGCTTGTGCTGACGCTGAATACGCTCGTATCAGTGACGTGCAAGATCCGGGCATGCAGCCTAAGTTGACATTCGACATCAATGATGACGTTGCTGCGCCGTACATTGCCACCGGTGTTCGTCCCAGAGTGGCGATCCTGCGCGAGCAGGGTGTGAATTCTCATATCGAAACCGCTTATGTCATGCACAAGGCAGGCTTCGAGTCAGTTGATGTGCACATGAGCGATCTGATTGCTGGTCGTACCAGTCTCAATAATTTTAAAGGCTTGATTGCTGTCGGTGGTTTCTCCTACGGCGACGTATTGGGAGCTGGAGAAGGATGGGCAAAAACTATCTTGTTTAACGCGATGTTGTCTCAGCAATTCTCAGAGTTCTTCCACAGACTTGACACATTTGGTCTGGGTATTTGTAATGGTTGCCAGATGATGAGTAATCTGAAATCAATTATCCCCGGAGCGGAAGCCTGGCCGAAATTTACCAAGAACAAATCTGAGCAATTTGAAGCACGTTTTTCTATGGTCGAGGTGACGGATTCTGCTTCAGTCTTTTTCAGTGACATGGCGGGTACGCAAACCCCGATTGCCGTTGCTCACGGTGAAGGCTTTGCTGACTTTTCGACTACCGGTGATATTGCAAAGGCTCAAGTGGCAATGCGATTCATTAACAACAAAGGCGAAGCTACTGAAAGTTATCCGTATAATCCGAATGGTTCACCACAGGGGATTACTGCTGTGACGAATCTGGATGGTCGCTTCACAGTAATGATGCCGCACGCTGAACGCGTGTTCCGTACAACGATTCATTCCTGGCATCCTGATGACTGGAACGATGACTCACCATGGATGCGCATGTTCCGTAACGCAAGAAAATGGGTCGGATGATCTGGCGTTGAGTAAAGGAAAGGGGGGCTTTCGCCCCCTTGTTAGTTTTTGCTGCTTGGCAAGGGAATTTGTTTGCATCACAAATAAAAAGAGGCGCTGAATGCGCCTCTTTTTTGACTTAATCTGACTGCGATTATTGGATTTTTGCTTTTTTTACTAATGCTTGCTGATAAGCTTGTACTTTTTGTTGCTGCAGACCATCAATGATTTGTGGTTTGACTTCTTCCAGTGTCGGGAATTTTGCGGTACGGATATCATCCAATTTGATGATGTGGTAGCCAAACTCAGTTTTCACCGGTGTCTCAGTAAACTGTCCTTTTTGCAGGGCAGTCATTGCCTGGGAGAATGCTGGAACAAATGTCGCCGGTGTCGCCCAATCCAGATCACCACCTTTTGCTGCAGAGCCTGTATCTTTTGATTGCTTAGCTAATTCTTCGAATTTAGCGCCGGCTTTTAACTTCAAGATGATCGCTTTAGCTTCATCTTCTTTTTCTACCAGGATATGGTAGGCGTGGTATTCCTTGTCGCCGGCCTGTGCTTTCGCTTTATCATATTCAGCTTGTACTTCGGCGTCGGAAACTGGATTTTTCTTTACATAATCAATCATCAGTGCACGGATCAGCAAGGATTGACGTGCGATTTCTAATTGATTTTTTACTTCAGCATTCGATGCGAGGCCGGATTTTTCCGCTTCCTGCATCAGTACTTCACGATTGATCAGCTCTTGCTTCACCATTGCGCGCAACTGCGGGCTGTCCTGCTGACCTTGTGACGCCAGTTGTTTGACCATGGCATCTACGCGAGAAGAGGGAATTGCTTTGCCATTAACTACAGCGAGATTTTGAGCCATTGCAGGCACTGCTGCGGCAAGAAGTACTACCAGCAAATGAGCAGGTTTAAAAGTCATTGTCTGTTCCTAAAATAACAAAATAAAAAACGGATTATAAGTAAACTGCTTAGGTTAGGTCGGTATCTCTGACGGAGCAAGTGCACTGATCGCCAGTGCATGAATTTCCGTGTGCATCATATCGCCAATGGCATCATACACCAGACGATGGCGGGAAATGCGATTTAAGCCTTCAAATTGAGGACAAATTATTTTCAAACTGTAATGACTTCCCCCTGAGGCGGCACCCGCATGCCCTGCATGTGCATGGGAGTCATCCTGAAGTTCACACAGTACAGGATGCAAATTTTCTGTCAGACGTATGTGTAATTTTTCAAAACGGGTCATGACTCAGTTTCTTCCATGTATTTTGTTAAAAATAAGCTTTGAATAATAACGAATGCAGGCATGATTCCTATCATGGATATCAGCTTGAAATTTGCCCAGGCTGAGGTCGTGAAATTGTAGGCTACCAGCAGATTCGCGATTCCCATTACTAGAAAAAAGCAGATCCACGCAATACTGAGGCGAGACCAGATATGTTCAGGGAGCTTCACCTGAGATTCCATTGCAGTACGGATCAGATTTTTCTTAAAGCCAAACTGTGCCAGCAGAAATGCTGAGGCATAACACCAGTAGAGAACAGTTGGTTTCCATTTAATGAATGCCTCGCTGTGAAAGTAAATGGTTGCACTACCGAATACCATGATGATGATGAATGAGATCCACAGCATGGCATCCACTTTTTTTCTGCTTAAAAGCAGATAGGCGATCTGGCATACTGATGCTACCAGCGTCACTGCGGTCGCAAGCAGAATAGGTGCAATTTCCTGATAGTTACCACCACCGGATACAAGTCCAGACAGAAATTCATTCACATATGCCTGGGCAGCTTCAGGGTGGTTTTCCCCCCATTTGAATGTCACAAAAAACAGAATAACGGGAAATACATCAAATAAAAATTTCATTAAAAATTACTCTGGCAAAGGTTCAAATTTCAAGGATGCTGAATTGATGCAATAACGCAATCCTGTCGGCGGCGGGCCGTCTGGGAAGACGTGCCCTAGATGGGCGTCGCAGATATTACACACAATTTCGGTGCGAGTCATGCCATGAGATGTGTCCAGTTTTTCCAGTACATTTGCTGGATTCAGTGCGCGAAAATAGCTTGGCCATCCACAGCCAGAATCAAATTTTGCATCAGATGCAAACAACGGCGTGTTGCAGCATACGCAAGTATAAATACCGATATCGTGATGATCCCAGTATTTTCCGGTAAATGCTCTTTCTGTAGCGGCGTGACGGGTGACCTGATATTCAACAGGATCAAGCTGAGCACGCCATTCGGCATCGGTCTTATGTATTTTATTCATATTTTCTTTCGACTACGATGAACAACTGATTTCGAGATGTTGCGCCCAAGTTGGTGGTTCATCTGCGTATTGATGATGCTCTGGTTGTTCATCAAAAGGGTGTTCGAGAATTGCCAACAGTTTCTGGACTTCACTGAAATCTTTATTCTGTGCTTTTTCAATCGCAATTTGTGCAAGATAGTTTCGCAGAACATATTTGGGATTGCTTGCTTGCATACGACGGTGTCTTTCTTCTGCTTGACTGCCTTCAGAGACCAGCCGTACCCGGTAAAGTTCCAGCCAATCAAGCGCGGCTTTAGTATTGCTGAATAAGCTGACGAAATCGTCGTCTTTTGAGCTGGCGTGATTTTCGAGGTGGCTCAGGTATCTGAAGGTGTGTGTGAAATCAGCATGGTTTTCCTGCATGATATTGAATAGCTGATCAGTCAGTTCCTTATCGTCTTTTTGTATGGTCAATAATCCGAGTTTTTTACGTAGCAATGCTTCCCATTTATTTGAAAAGGAGGACGAGTAACAATCCAGTGCCAGTTGCGTATCTTCTACACTGCCTATCAGTGGAAGTAATGCCTGGCCGAGCGCATGTGTATTCCAGTGTCCGATTGTAGGTTGCATACGGTAGGAGTATCGGCCTTGTTGATCTGTATGATTGCAAATGTGCCTTTCATCATACTTTTCCATAAATCCAAACGGACCATAGTCCAGCGTTAAGCCCAGAATGGACATGTTGTCCGTGTTCATAACCCCGTGCATGAATCCGACTGACTGCCAGCAGGCGATTAATTCAGCTGTTTTTTTTGTTACTGTACTGAGGAATGCCTGATAGGGATTAGGTTGTTTCAGCGCTTCAGGATAGTGATGCCTGATCACAAAATCCGCCAGAATTTTTAATTCGTCAGGGCGGTTGTTATAGTACCAGTGCTCAAATGATCCAAAACGGATAAAGCTGGGAGCGAGTCGGGTAACAACGGCGCTGGTTTCTGCCGTTTCTCGCATCACACCCTGATCGGAGCCAGTGATTGCCAACGCTCTGGATGTTGGTATTCCCAGTGCATACATCGCTTCGGAGCACAGTAGTTCACGAATCGAGGATCGTAGCACGGCACGTCCGTCGCCGGAGCGGGAGTAGGGAGTTGGGCCGGCGCCTTTTAGCTGCACTTCAAACCGTTGCTGGTGTTTGTCTATCGCGTCGCCTAAAAGAATCGCGCGGCCATCACCGAGTTGCCCGGCCCATGCGCCAAACTGATGACCGGAATAAACACTGGCAAGGGGATTGGCACCACGAATATCAGTGTTGCCTGTGAGTGCTTCGACGGATCCTGGCGCACGCAGGGATTCCGGAGCCAGATTGAATTGTTTTGCAGCGGCTCTGCTTACAGCGATGATGTAAGGTTGCGGCAATGGAGTTGGTTGCAGATGGGTAAAGAAATTCGCCGGCAGGCTTGAGAACATGCTGGGCTGCAAAAAATTATCCAGATCAGTTACTTGCTGTACTAATGATGATGGAGGCATTACGCAAAAGAATGAATATGAATGCCGTTATTCTGACAGAGTACGGGAAATTCTGTTTTTTGTCCCGTGGCAATGTAGGGAGAGTTGCTGAACTTACTAAGCGACGTGAAAAATATAAGGGTTTCATTCTGGTCAGAATGAAACCCTAGTTGAGTGATAGTATGACAAGATTAAGCTGTCATCATCTCGCGTACTTTACAGCCGTCAATCAGGAAAGATAGGCTGGTGACCAGAACGAGTTCACCTTCAGCGGAGCGGGCGGTACCGGTAATACCAGGGGTGCTGATGCAGGTCAGGGGTTTGATCACCAGATCTGCGGTTCCATCTACCGAATCTACCGATAAAATATAAGGATTTGGCGCAGCGATAACAATGCCGACCCGTTCAGACGAAGGCGTATAACCGAGCACTTTACCTAAGGATTTCACCGGCAACGGCCGGCCAAGGTCGCGAAGTACAGGCTGACCGCCGACACTTTCAAATGTCTCGGGTAATTCCACTACACGTTGCACAGTAGCCATAGGAAGTGCCAGTGAAGCTCCATCGGTACGTACGAGCATCGTCGGAACGATGGAAAGTTCAATTGGCAAGCGGATTAAAAACGTTGTACCTTTGCCCAACTCAGATGAAATGCGGATCGCACCGCGATGACGTTCTACTGCTGTTTTAACGACATCCATACCCACGCCACGTCCCGATACGCTGGACGCGACTTCTTTGGTAGAAAAGCCAGGCAAAAATACCAGCTGGAAAGCCTCATCATCAGTCCGCGCATCATGTGCGCTGATCAGGCCTTTAGAAATTGCTTTTTCCCGCAATCGTTGCGCATCCATACCTTTGCCGTCATCGGATACTTCAATCATGACGCTGCTGGCTTCTTGCCATGCTTTCAGTGAAATGGTGGACCTGGCTGTTTTGTTGCTTGCCAGACGTTCTTCTGCAGTTTCGATGCCGTGATCGAGCGCGTTGCGCAACATGTGTACCAGCGGATCGTAAAGACTGTCAACAACGACGCGGTCCACTTCTGTTTCCGCTCCCTCGATATTTAAATCCACCTCTTTGCCAAGGTCTCTTGCCAGTTCGCGCACCAAACGAGGGAACTTCTGAAACAGGCGTCCGACTGGTTGCATTCGGGTCGCCAACGTTGCTCGTTGCAACTCCGTTGAGTAGCGGGAGGCGCGGGTGAGCGTCTCAGTCAGCGCTGCCATCAAAGGCGCGGCCTGACCGTCAAATTTAAATTGCGATAATTTTTCCAGTAATACCGCAGCCTGGTTTGCTGCCTGTACTGATTCGCCGGCAACCTCCAGCAGTACGTTCAGCTTTACGGCGTCGATCCGTATGCTTTCCTCTTTCGCCGGAGCATTATGTCTGACATCTGCACTCGACAGAGAAGATTTAACTGCTTCATGTTCTTCTTTTGCTGATGGCGCTTTCTGAGCAGTGGCCGCGACAGCCGGCGCTGACTCTGGTAATGTGCCTTCAGGAGTTACCGCTCTGTAATATGCTTCCCAGTTGATTCCATCGGTATTATTATCTGATGGCGGAACTGCTCCGGTAACCACTGATTCTGGTGTGGCTACTGCATGAGATGCGGGCGCTGCGGCTTTTTTACTGATACCTTTGCTTTCAATCGCATCTGTCAGCATCGCTTCCAGTGCCTTTGGCATGGTCGACAGTTGCTCAGGCGGGACGCCGTTATTCAGTGCTGTAAGCTGATCGGCGACAAAACCGCTGGCCTCTAGCGCTGCCTCGATCGCTTCCGGAGTCACAGCGACTTGTCCGGTTCTTAACGCGTCAAACAGGTTTTCCGTTAAATGACATGCGGAAACCATGGCGGTCAGATTCATAAAGCCTGCGCCACCTTTGATCGTGTGGAATGATCTGAAGACAGCATTCAGCGTGTTCATGTCGTCCGGATTACGCTCCAGAGACAGCAGGTGTTCTTCCACGTTTGTCGCGAGATCAAGAGCCTCTACGACAAATTCTTTGAGCATATCATCCATCAGAAACCCAGGCTATCAAGAAGATTATCTACGTCATCCTGTTCCAGTGCTGCGTTCGGTACGGATGGCCCTTCCATTAATTCGACTGCTTTCTCTTTCAGTTCCGTCGGTGCATTATCAAGAAGTATCTGAGCTAATTCATGCTCTACTGCCTTATTAATCGCAACGACTTTCTTGATCAACTGACCGGTCAGATCCTGAAAATCTTGTGCCATCATGATATCGAGAAGGCGAGCTTTCTCTGCATCCGTCGCAGTCAGAACTGCATTGGCAAACGCTTTAGAGTCCGAGGCCAGTGTTTTAAATTCTTCTACGCTGAGCTTCCCTTCAAACAGATCAGTCCAGCGTACGTCCATGTTTTTCGCTTTTTTTGCAAGCTCGTCCTGCTCCGGCATTCCGAGGTCTGTCGCATTGAGGACTTTATTTGCCGCTTGTTCAGTCAGCGTTGCGACATATTGCAGCCTGTCCTGCGCATCTGCTACCTGAATCGCGACATCGGAGAGTGAGCGATCATAGCCGAGCTGTCGCATAGAATCATGCAACATGCGGACTACATTACCTAAACGATCAAATATTGGCTTAGTAGATTCGATGTCTGTGTTGCGTGGATTCAGTTTCGGCGGCTGCTCGCCAACCTGCATTAACGTATTGCTTGTCGTAACTGAAGCTGTTTCTGTCCCTGATGCGTTGGACGCTTCCGCTTCCTGGCGCTGGCTTGCCATTTCTTCAAACAATGCGTCAAGATCATCTGCTGAATCGGTCATAATTCTTCACTCTCCATAATCGCTGTGACTTTTGTGCAATTTTCCACAAATATCATGGGTTATCGTTAATCTTAGGCAAGAATGAGTGTTTTTCGATTACTCAAAAATGCGTTATGTGTTTATTTGTTTAATTGTGCAATCCTATTTTCAGCAATCTTTATTTCTGCCTGTAAATTGCATTTTTAGTCTCCACAACATAGTAGCAGGACTTTATCTAAGAATGATCTACGGGAATAAAATTTATCATTGTTTTGCTTGATTGTCGTTGGTTTTGCTGTTTTCACCGGCCCATGTGACTAAAAACTGCTCAGGCGTTTCTATTGAAAAAAGTCCGGCTTTGCGTATTTTTCTGGCCAACTTGAGCAGTGCCTTATCTTTAGTGATGAGTGTGGCGGCTGAACTATCCCGTGCGATTTCAAGAAATTTCTGATCATCTTTATCGCTGCACACCGGCAATCGTATATCTGCTTTTAACGGGGGCGCGACACACTCAATGAAGAGATCGAATTGCCGGCAAATATCTGCCAGGTTGTCCTGATTCACGGGTAAATGCGGATACTTCAGTACTGCCAGCCATTCCTCACGACAGTCTGCGCGGGTGACAGCTTTTAAATGTCCATTTTTGAGTCCGCCAAGAATGTTCAACCAGCGCTGATCATTGAAAACGAATAAATCCAGGCATACGTTGGTGTCAATGATGATGTGCTTGGGTATGATTGCGGTCATTGTGTTTATTCTCGTAAATTTTTATGCTTATTGTATTATCACCAGCAAAAAGTCTTGATTTTCAGACCCCGGTTCCCACAAATATTTCCACAATACCTGAGCTTCTGGACGAAGCGGAAGAATTGGTTTCCATCGCGAGAGGTTTATCCGAACTGGATTTGATTAAACTGATGGAAATTTCACCAGCCCTGGCACGTTTAAATGTGGATCGTTTCCGGTCATGGACTAAAACTCCAGGTGCTGACTTGGTCAGGCCAGCAGTTTTTGCATTCAATGGAGATGTATACGAAGGATTGAATGCGGGCAGCCTTAAGAAACATCATTTGTCTTATCTGCAGAGGCATGTGCGGATTTTATCTGGTTTGTATGGGGTACTGCGACCTATGGATCAGTTACAGGCATACCGCTTGGAGATGGGAACGTCTTTAATAACTCCGCATGGTAAAAATCTGTATCAATTCTGGGGGCAAAAAGTTACTGAAATATTGAACACGCAATTAGTGTCTGTAAATACGAACGTATTAGTTAATCTGGCATCGGACGAGTATTTTAAGGTTGTGAAACCTGCCATACTGAATGCGGATATTATCAATCCTGTTTTTCAGGACTGGAAAAACGGTCGCTACAAAATCATTTCTTTTTACGCTAAGCGCGCGCGCGGATTGATGGCACGTTATTGCGCTGAAAATGCAATTTCTGATCCGGAGTCATTGAAGAGTTTTAATACAGAAGGTTATGCATACGACGAGGAGTCTTCAGAAAAAGGGCGCTGGGTGTTCAGACGCAAAACAGAGGAGCTGACGTAGCAGGGGGATAGTAAAAATAAGAAAAAGCCGATCTCTGACCGGCTTTTTTTATTTTAAGCTTCTCTATTTCAGGACCAGAATTTCCACCATGCCGGTTTGTTTTTTGCTTTGCCTGACAGGTAAGTGCTATTAGGGAAATTTTTCATGAATACTCGGTTTGCATCGTCGCGTAATGCAGTCATTCCCATCGCATCATAAGATTTCACCAGTAAAAACATTGCCTCTTCAATTGCCGGAGCATCAGGATACTCGGTGATGGCTGCCTGAGCACGGTTGGCTGCTGCCAGATAAGCTCCGCGGCGGACATAGTAGCGTGCAACGTGCACATCGTACTGTGCCAAAGCATTCACCAAGTATTTCATGCGTGAGATGGCGTCCGGCGTGTATTGGCTGTCAGGAAATTGTGTGACCAATTGTTTGAATGCGTCAAAAGAATCGCGCGAAGCTTTTGGATCACGTTCAGTAATGTCCTGGTTTGCCAGGAAATTGAGGAAGCCCAGTTGATCATTAAAATTAATCAGACCGCGCAGGTAATACATATAATCGACATGACTGTGATTCGGATGCAACTTAATGAATCTCTCTACCGCAGCCAGAGCCTGAACCTGATCGCCTTGTTTATAGTAAGCATAAGCGGTTTCCATCTGTGCCTGCTGGGCGTAGGTACCGAAGGGGAAGCGCGATTCCAGTTTTTCGAAGTACTGAATTGCTTTTTCATATCCGCCATTCGCCATTTCATCTTTTGCTTCAGCGTATAATTTTGATGCGGACCATGTTCTGGTCTCGTCGCCCTTGTCACCAAAAGCCCCGCAGCCGCTTAAAGTCAACGACGCGGCCATCGCCAGAACCAGCAATTTTAAAGATTTAATGTGCATAGATATGTGCTTGAGCATAAAAACAATTTACGGATTATAGCCGATGACAAAAAATGTGAAACCAACTACAACAGTGATTTTGTCAGATTCTGATGTTGACGCCGATTTTGATATGGCCGTTGACAGCGCAGAAATAGATGAGGACTTCTCGTCAGCAGCAGAAAATATAGAATTAAAGCTAACTTCAGCTGCATGCGGCGAGAGGCTGGATAAAACCATATCAAAACTGGTTCCTGAATATTCTCGTAGCCGGATACAGCAATGGATAGAAGACGGTTTTGTTACCGTTGACGGCAAGCCGGGGCGCGCCAAAATGACGATGCTTGGTGATGAAAAAATTATTATAGAACCGCAGGCAGCTCCCGATGACGGCGCTTTTTCACCCGAAGACATCCCTCTCGATATTGTCTATGAGGATGAGTCCGTCATCGTTGTGAATAAACCTGCCGGACTTGTAGTGCATCCGGCTGCGGGTAATTGGTCGGGAACTTTATTGAACGGCCTGTTGTTCCGCTGGCCTGAATTGGCAGGTGTGCCACGGGCCGGCATTGTTCATCGACTGGATAAAGACACGTCGGGATTAATGGTCGTTGCCAAAACGCTCATCGCTCACACGGATCTGGTGCGTCAACTGCAGGACCGCAGCGTGAAGCGCGAATACTTTGCGTTGGTATGGGGAACGCCTAACGTTTCCGGTACCGTTGATGCACCGATGGCAAGGCATCCACGTGATCGTATCAAGATGGCTGTTTCCCGAAGTATTTCAGCCAAACCTGCGGTCACGCATTTTCAGCGTGTCGCAACCGGAATGTTGGAAAAATTTCCCGTCAGCCTGATCGCATGCCAGCTGGAAACCGGTCGTACCCATCAAATCCGTGTACATATGCACTCCTTGGGATTTCCTCTGGTTGGAGATCCTTTGTATGGCAAACAGCATCTGGCACGGTTTTTCCCTCGACAAGCTCTGCAAGCGAGAAAACTGGGTTTCATTCATCCGCAGTCAGGGGAGCACGTCGAGTGGGAAGTGGCTGTTGCCGATGATTTTCTTCAATTGCTGAACGAGGCTGGAATTTCCTTGCCATGAATCGTAAGCCTCACAATACCTTACCGTTTCCGGTAATTCAGCCTGACTGGTACGGTGTTCCATTGTCGGTAAAAGCATTTTCGACTTTACGCAGCGGTGGCGTGAGTTCCGGGGTATACGGAAACACTCTCGGAGTATGCGGGATGAACCTCGGGCTACATGTTCAGGATCACCCTGCGGCGGTACTTGAAAATCGCGCAAAAATAAATGCACACCTGCCATCCGATGTCATATTGCCATCACAAGTTCACGGTAATATCGTCGTAGATGCTGCGGTCCTGGAGTGCGGAGCGGAGGCAGATGCAGTTATCAGTTCCGTCGCCGGAAAAGTGTGTGCTGTTCTTACTGCAGATTGTTTGCCTGTTCTGTTTTGTGACGAAAACGGGATCGTTGTGGCTGCTGCGCATGCAGGTTGGCGTGGATTGGCGAGTGGGGTGCTACAGAATACCGTTGCCCAAATGCGCCTCCGGGGAGCCCAGCGTATTTTTGCATGGATGGGGGCGGCGATTGGTCCGGACGCCTTTGAGGTTGGTCAAGATGTTGTTGATGTTTTTGCATCTACTGGTGGAAATTTTGTACACTGCTTTCGTAGAAGTACACCTTCTGGTGGGCAGGAAAAATATTTTGCGGATATCTATCAGCTGGCGAGAGAAATTTTGTCGCTTGAAGGCGTCCATGATATTTTCGGTGGCAACTATTGCACCTTCACCGATGAGGAAAACTTTTATTCATATCGGCGCGATGGTGCGACAGGACGAATGATGAGTCTGATTTGGCTTGATCCCACCAATGTATAAACCGTTGGCTTATATATCTGGCTGCTGTTCACCATGGTTTGATTGCTGCGGTGCAGCTTGATTTTCTGAATGCTTATGCTTGCGTTGGGGGGCGCGCATCAGGTATAAAACAATAGACAAAGGAAAAACACAGTACATGATAAAAGTCATGCATCCCGCGATAAATGAAGGTTCTGTCATAGCCATCAGCAAAACAACATAGATCCAGGCGATTGCGACAATGTACATACAATTTCTTTCTGCATTCAGGCTGTCCGGCAAGTAAATGAAATACAGGACGGCAGGACATTCAATAATTAACTTGAAACGATACGCGAAAATCAGGAGACTCGCATGAAGACTTTCGATCCTCAAGCTATGTACTCCGAATGGATGTCACAGTTGGGAAGTCAGGCATCATGGCAGGAGTGGGCCCGGCCCGTAAAGGCTATGGCTGAAATGCCGGTGGCAGATGTATTAAAAGATATCGGCGGAAAGATAGACCCTGCCGTTCTGACACGCCTGCAGAGTGAATATATGCAGGAATTCGGGCATTTATGGCAAGATTTTGCTGTTTCAAAATTACCTGAATTAAACGATAAACGTTTCTCTGCGACGGACTGGCAGAAACACGCGATGCATGCATACAGCGCCGCGAGTTATTTACTGAATGCCCGTTTTTTGATGGCAATTGCTGAGGCAGTTGAAGCGCCGCACAAAATCAAACAAAAAATCAGTTTTGCGGTGCAGCAAATGATCGATGCGATGTCGCCTGCGAATTTTCTGGTCACGAACCCCGAGGCACAGTCCAGGCTGATCGAAAGCAAAGGCGAGAGTCTGGCCAGAGGTATCAGTCAGATGCTTGCGGATATGCAAAAAGGGCGCATTTCGCAAACCGATGAGTCTGCATTTGAGGTAGGTAAAAATGTGGCGACAACGGAAGGTAAAGTGGTTTTTGAAAACCGTTTATTTCAGTTGATTCAATATACTCCTCTGACGAAGACAGTTCATCAGCGACCATTGCTGATGATCCCACCTTGTATTAATAAATATTACATTCTGGATTTGCAGCCCGAGAACTCGCTAGTGCGCTATGCCGTCGAACAAGGTAATACGGTATTTCTGGTGTCTTGGGCTAACCCGGATGAATCCATGTCCGAAGTGACATGGGATGATTACATCGAGGACGGCGCAATTAAGGCCTTTGAAGTCGTACGTGCAATTAGTAAACAAGATCAAGTAAATGCCTTCGGTTTTTGTGTCGGTGGGACGATTATTTCGACGGCGCTAGCGGTATTGGCAGCGCGGGGGATTCATCCTGCAAGTAGCCTGACACTGTTGACGACCTTGCTGGACTTTTCAGACACCGGTGTGCTTGACGTATTTGTAGATGAAATGCAGGTGGCGCTGCGTGAGCAAAGTATCGGACGGAAAGGCATTATGCCGGGCCGTGATCTGGCCAGTACTTTTTCAAGCTTGCGCGCGAACGATCTGGTGTGGAGTTATGTGCAGTCGAACTATCTGAAAGGTGAGGCGCCACCGCCGTTTGATCTTTTGTATTGGAACGCGGACAGCACAAACCTGCCGGGACCAATGTTTTGCTGGTATCTGAGAAATACTTATCTTGAAAATAAATTACGACTGGCCAATGCGCTGACTGTCGCGGGCAATCGGGTCTCTTTAGAATCAATCGATGCTCCAGTGTTTGTTTATGGCTCTCGTGAGGATCATATTGTGCCCTGGAAAGCGGCGTATGCATCGCTCAGTTTATTAAATCCAGACCACCGAGAAAGAAACATGTTTGTGCTTGGTGCCTCTGGCCATATTGCCGGCGTTGTTAATCCTCCTACGAAGAAAAAGCGCAGCTACTGGCTCAATCCGGAGACCGTGGAGAGCGCTGACACTTGGTTGTCCGGTGCCACTGAATATCAGGGGAGCTGGTGGCCTGTATGGGCAGAATTTCTGGCCAACCATGGCGGAAAAATGGTGAAGGCGCCTGTAAAACCAGGAAACAGAGAATATCCGGAAATCGAAGCGGCGCCCGGACGCTATGTGAAAGTGAGAGCGGATTAGTGTAATTGTGGAAATTTCTGCAGTCTAAATTTTAAACAGGAGAACAAGTATGGCAAAACGTGTTGCGTATGTCACAGGCGGTATGGGCGGAATTGGGACGCCGATTTGCAGGCGTTTGTGTAAAGAGGGCTATACCGTTATCGCAGGTTGTGGTCCGAACTCTTCACGTAAAGAAAAATGGCTGGCAGATATGCGTGCCGAGGGGCTCGATATTCATGCCTCTGAGGGTAATGTTTCTGACTGGGAATCGACTAAAGCTGCTTTCGATAAAGTGAAGGCTGAAATTGGTGAAATTGATGTTCTGGTCAATAACGCCGGTATCACCCGTGATGGTCAGTTCCGGAAAATGAGCAAGACCGACTGGGACGCCGTGATCGATACCAACCTGAACTCTTTGTTTAATGTCACCAAGCAGGTGATTGAAGGTATGGTGGATCGCGGTTGGGGCCGGATCATTAATATCTCTTCAGTCAATGGTCAAAAAGGGCAGTTTGGTCAGACGAATTATTCCACTGCGAAAGCCGGTATTCATGGATTTACGATGGCGCTGGCGCAGGAAGTCGCGACGAAAGGCGTGACGGTCAATACTGTTTCGCCGGGTTATGTCGGTACCGATATGGTGAAAGCGATCCGTCCTGATGTGCTGGAAAAGATCGTATCCGGTATTCCGGTCAAACGTCTGGCGGAACCTGAAGAAATTGCATCCATCGTCGCCTGGATCGCCTCTGATGAGGGCGGATATGCAACTGGCTCCGATTTCTCAATTAACGGTGGTTTGCACATGGGCTGATGCAGTGCCGGCGGCTATTTTTGTTTGTTGTCCGCTGTTAACTCAAACAAGTTTGCTGCTGTTTTTTTACTGCAATGCGGTAGAATATGCTCACTAAAGCAATGATTTTAGTGGGCATATTTTTTTGCCAGTACATAATATCGTCAACAATAGCTAAAAAAAGGGGACAATCAAATTGCTGTATTCAGTCACATCTGAATGCATGCGTTTGTTTGAATGAGTCCTGGTTTTATTTTGTCGAAATCTGATTTCGCGATGAAGCCGGACGTGTAAGTTATCAATTGAGATTTCAATGAATAGCGCAAAAAAATCAACACAGCATCTGATTAAAAAATATCCGAATCGCCGTCTCTACGATACGCAGACAAGTAGTTATATTACTCTGGTGGATGTGAAGCAGTTCGTACTAGAAAACGATGATTTTGCCGTCGTTGACGCTAAAACTGGTGAAGATCTGACGCGTAGCATTTTGCTGCAGATCATCCTCGAGGAAGAGGCCGGTGGCACGCCGATGTTTTCCAGTGTTGTGTTGTCTCAGATTATTCGTTACTACGGTCATGCCATGCAGGGAATGATGGGGACGTATCTTGAGAAAAACGTGCAGGCATTCATTGATATTCAGAATAAGCTTGCTGAAAACTCTAAAGGAATTTACGAAGGCAAGCCTTTCAGCCCAGAAATGTGGACGCAATTCATGAACGTTCAGGGGCCGATGATGCAAGGCATGATGGGTAATTACATCGATCAAAGTAAAAATCTGTTCGTACAAATGCAGGAACAGATGCAAAATCAGGCGAAAAACATATTCAATGTTTTTCCGTTTAATCCGGAAGATGTCAATAAAAAGTAAGAAATCATTTTCCTTTGAGCGGCTTAACCCCCTGATTTTGCAGGAAATTTCAAGCAAAACTGGGCAAGAAAAGGTGGTAAAGGGTACAATGGCGGATTCGCTTTTGTACCCTTTTTGTTATTTACGCACTCTATGTCCATTACTGAAATACGTCGTTCTGAAGCCACTAACTCTCCAAAAGTTGGATTTGTCTCCCTCGGTTGCCCGAAGGCGCTGGTTGATTCTGAGCAAATCCTGACCCAGCTTCGTGCAGAGGGTTATGACACTGCGAAGTCTTATGACGGTGCAGATCTGGTGATCGTCAATACCTGCGGATTTATTGATGCGGCGGTTCAGGAGTCGCTTGATGCCATTGGAGAAGCACTGGCCGAAAATGGCAAGGTGATCGTCACCGGTTGCCTCGGTGCGAAAAAGGATGCAGACGGTAACGATATGATTCAGTCTATTCATCCTAAAGTGCTGGAAGTGACTGGTCCACACGCACTCGGTGAGGTCATGAACGCAGTACACAAGCATTTACCCAAGCCGCACGAGCCTTTCATTGATCTGGTGCCGGCGCAGGGTGTGAAGCTGACACCTAAGCATTTTGCTTACCTCAAGATTTCTGAAGGTTGTAATCATCGCTGCAGTTTCTGCATTATTCCTTCTATGCGCGGCGATCTGGTGTCGCGTCCAATCGCGGATGTGATGCTGGAAGCGGAAAACCTGTTTAAAGCTGGCGTGAAAGAGTTGCTGGTGATTTCGCAGGATACCAGTGCCTATGGCGTGGACGTCAAGTTCCGCACCGGCTTCTGGAACGGTAAGCCAGTCAAGACACACATGACGCAATTGGTGGAGGCACTTGGCGAGCTGGCGAAGCAATACGATGCCTGGGTGCGTCTGCATTATGTCTATCCTTATCCGCACGTGGATCAGATTATTCCATTCATGAACAATGGTCATGTCTTACCTTATCTGGATGTGCCGCTGCAACACGCACACCCCGATGTGCTGAAACGGATGAAGCGCCCAGCCAGTGGCGAAAAAAATATAGAACGTATCAAAGCCTGGCGCGAGATGTGTCCGGAAATCACGATACGCTCAACCTTTATCGCAGGTTTTCCCGGTGAGACGGAAGAAGAATTTGAATACCTTCTGGATTTCCTGAAAGAAGCCGAAATCGATCGCCTTGGTTGTTTTGCTTATTCGCCGGTAGAAGGTGCGACCGCGAATGAGTTAGAAAATCAATTACCTGATGATGTTCGCGAAGATCGTCGCCGTCGCGTGATGGAGTTGCAGGAAGACATTTCCAAAAAACGTTTGCAGGCGAAAATTGGTAAAACCGTACGCGTATTGATCGATTCTCTTGATCGTAGCGGTGGCGTTGGCCGCTCGTCTGCGGATGCGCCGGAAATTGACGGTGTTGTTTATGTCAAACCCCCATTTGAGCCGCATCGCAAGCTAAAGGTGGGGGAATTCGTCGATGTCAGGATCACAGCCGCAGATGCACATGATTTGTGGGGTGAGGCAGTTTGATGAAGTTGACGTTATCAGTCGGACTATCGCTGATTGCTTGCCTGTATGTAGGAATAGTCCAGGCGCAGGAGCTGCAAACTGCTGGTGCGATGTCAAATCCCGTGTTTGCCAGAGCCATAGAATTGCGTGGGTACTTGGGTGCTAAGCAGGTACGCATGCAATTGCAACCGAAAACCGAAGATCGCGATAGTGTTGAAGGCAGTTATATCGTTGTCGCAGGTGCGCAGCAAAGTCAGAAAATTTTGCTTGCCGGGGAAGTGACCGCGGACCGACTGAGTATGGAAGAGTCGGTGGACGGGACTGACGTTTCCGGGCAATGGGATGGTGATCTGGCTGGACAGACCGTGCGCGGTATCTGGTTATCTGCAGATGGCAATGTCCGGCAGGATTTTACGCTGGAGATTGTGGATACTGAGTCTCTGAAAAAAGTGAAAAAAACTCACACCAAGAAATAAAAAAGGCGCTTTGAGCGCCTTTTTTATTGATCGATATTTCCCCCCCCCCAGATTTCATAAAATACATAAGTCCGGCAAATGTTATCTGGTCGGAACGTACCAGAGTTTCATGTCGTTGATAGGCGTATCTTTAGGTAAAAAGGGATTGTTAAGACGTATTACGTTGCGTCCTTTTAAATTCAGCTTATTGATCGCGTCTTGATGGTATTTGTTGAAAATGGCGTCGAAGCTGCCATCCTTTTGCATGATACGTAAACCCGCTTCAATTCTGTCACGCAGCGCCGTATCTTGTTTGTTGAAGAAAAAATAGTAAGGAAACGGATAGTAAATCAGCAGATTTTTTTCTATCGTCAATTCCGGGTTGCGGTCTTTATTTTTTTCATATTCGTTGAGGATTTCGCCAACGCCGCGGGGGAATCCATCAAACCGGTTAGCTGTCAGCATTTTGAAAAGCTGAGCGTATTTTCCCTGAATAACCCGGATGCCATAGTTCTCATAGATCGTATTGTCATTCCAGTCGACTCCCTGACCAAGACTCACTTTTTTGAGATCTTCCGGTGTTTTTATCTGATTAAATTTCTCTTGATTTTCTTTGTTGATCAGAAGAACGCGATAGCCGAGTAAGCCTTTGCGCAAAGGAAAGCGTATCGTTGAAAAGCGTTGCTCCAGCTCTGCCGAGGTTGGGTTCCATGTGACATTGATGTTGTGTTCTGATTTTTCCAGTTCTTGTAACACACGCTTTTTTGGCATGATCTGTGTGTCTGCAATGCACTCATAATTGCCATATCGTGAGCGGGTTTTTTCCAGTGCGGTACACAGAATTTCAATGACGTCACTGAATCGTGTTTCGTTCTGAACTTCGCCGGCAGAGTAGATGACTTTGGTAACTGTTGCTTTTGCGATGACTGGAATCAGAATCAGGTAAATCAGTAAGCTGGTGCGGAGTATCAAACGGAGAAGATTCATTTCATCACAAATAGCGGCGTTAATCTTGTGTACATGGCGGTCAATGATCTGGTATTTCTGGCGCTCAGGCGATCACGAACGGATTCCGTAGTGAAGCTGCTTCAGGCGCAAATGAAGATGAAGCCCGGTACGGCAGGTAACATTTTAATCGACTTTGCTCGATAGTAATTTGTGCTGACGCCCGGAAGAGATACTTCATGTCATGTTGCGCAGACGTTGAATGAGTATGTATTTTGTTCGCAGAGTCTCAAAGTAGGTGCTCTGGATGCATACTCCCCCCATTTTTTCAATAAATAGACCGTATCTCGGCGTCGAATATAGGTCTTAAAATATACTGGTGGGTGTATATTTATTGTGCATGGCAATCCGTGCAGCTGTTCTGATGCTGCTGACTTAATCAAGGGTGTTATATGGCAAAAAAAGAATCTCTGATGTGTGGTGTTGCGACGCGCGCAATCCACAGTACCTATGTTGCACCTGAAGGGTTTGCTGCATTCCCGGTAGGTATTCATCATGCTTCAACAGTGTTGTTCGACAGCGTCGCAGCGATGAGATCGCGCAGCTGGCAGGATAAATCCTCGTACACCTATGGTCTGCATGGGACGCCGACCAGTTTCACGCTGGAGGCCCGGCTGGCAGAGATAGAGCAGGGCAATCATTGCCTGTTGGTACCGAGTGGGCTGGCGGCGATCACGCTGATTGATCTGGCATTACTGAAAAGCGGTGACGATGTTCTGATTCCGGATAACGTTTATAACCCGAACCGTGATCTGGCAAACTGGCTGAGCCAGAATTACGGTATCAGTGCACGTTTCTATGACCCGCTGATTGGTGCCGGCATTGCTGACCTGATTCAGGAAAACACCCGCTTGATCTGGGCCGAAGCGCCGGGCTCAGTATCGATGGAGGTGCCGGATATTCCGGCGATCTGTGCGGCTGCACATGCCAGAGGGGTAGTGGTTGCGCTCGATAACACCTGGTCTGCAGGCATCGCCTTTCCGGCGTTTTCCCACGGCGTCGATATCATTATGCAGGCGCTGACGAAATATCAGAGCGGTGGTTCGGATGTGTTAATGGGTGCCGTCATTACCAGAGACAAGGAATTACATACACGCATGCAACTGGCGCACATGCGCCTGGGATTCGGTGTGGGCATGGATGACGTGTATCTGGTGCTGCGTAACTTACCCAGCCTGAAGTTGCGCTTTCAAGCACATGATCGCGGCGCGCGCGAAATAGCAGCATGGCTGGCTCAGCGCCCGGAGATCGGCAAGGTGCTGCATCCTGCTTTGCCCGATTGTCCCGGACATGAGATCTGGAAGCGTGATTTCAGTGGGGCAGGTGGCTTGTTCTCAGTGCTGTTTGATGATCGTTATACTGAGCAGCAGACAGATCGTTTTGTCGATAGTCTGAAATTATTCAAGATTGGTTTTAGCTGGGGCGGCGCGCACAGTCTGTGCCTGCCTTACCGGATTGAGCAGATGCGGGATCGCTGGCATTTCAGAGGTATTCTGGTACGCTTTAATATCGGCCTGGAAGAACCGGAGGATTTGATCGCCGACATTGAGCAGGCGCTGGTGGAAATGAAAAAAGCTGCCTGAAGTAAGGCAGCCTTTTTTACTCAGTAATCAATGCTGAAAATTAACGGATTGATGCAGAGAAGAGCGGCTAAATTATTTGCTGCTGGCGGCGGTATCGCTGGCCGGAACAGGCGCGGCAACCGGCGCTGTCGTTGCTGTCTCGGCACTGGCAGAGGCGGAGTGAACTTCAGTTGGATTGTGACCAGCCGCTTCGCCTTGCATGTCAACTTTGTCGCCCGCTTTGAAAATTAAAAACAGAGCTGCAGCAGCAAAAATAATAAAGCCAACGAGAATTTTCCACATAATTGTCTCCTGAGGGAATTTGAAAACTGTTTCGGTATCTGATTGTTTGAATGCCGTCTGCAACACGGCAGATATAATTCAGGCACAGCGTTACATTAAACCGGCTGGCTTACAGCTTCCTTGCAATACTGCTTAATCTGCAGCACTGTCAGATGAAAAATGGGGTGCATTCCAGAAGGAGTGCACCCCATTTTTATTTCACAATGCCGCTGTTTTAACAGCGGCATTGATGCATTACGCTGCCGACAACAATTGACGCAATACGAATGGCAGAATACCGCCGTGTTTGTAGTAGTCAACTTCGATCGGTGTATCGATGCGCAACAGCACTTTCACTTCCTTGGTTTCGCCGTTTGCACGTTTGATGACCAGAGTCACTTCCTGTTGAGGTTTGATATCGTTTTCGATGCCTTTCAGATCAAAGGATTCATTGCCTGTGATACCTAAGGAGTCAACGCTGTCAGAGCCCAGGAATTGCAGAGGCAATACACCCATACCAACCAGGTTGGAACGGTGAATACGTTCGAAAGAACGTGCGATTACTGCTTTGACGCCCAGCAATTGTGTACCTTTCGCCGCCCAGTCACGGGAGGAACCTGTACCATATTCTTCACCACCGAAGATCATGGTTGGTGTGCCTTCAGCAATGTATTTCATCGCTGCATCGTAGATCGACATCTGTTCGCCTGTTGGCTGGAACAGGGTCTCGCCACCTTCAACGCGGGAACCGTCTTCCTTGGCTGGGATCATCAGGTTTTTAATACGTACGTTAGCAAACGTGCCGCGCATCATGATCTCGTGGTTACCGCGACGTGAACCGTAGGAGTTGAAGTCTGCCTTCAATACACCATTTTCTTTCAGCCATTTACCTGCAGGGCTGGATTCTTTGATTGAGCCAGCAGGAGAAATATGGTCTGTCGTGATGGAATCACCGAATACGCCCAGTGCACGTGCGCCAGTGATGCCAGTCGCAGCTGCTTTTGGCTCCATGGTAAAGTCAGCAAAGAATGGTGGTTCAGCAATATAAGTGGACGTTGGCCAGTTGTAGACTTCGCCTTCTGCCACGCCTTTGATGTTTTCCCACAGCTTACCAGGTGCACCCTTGACGTCCGCGTAGTTGTCTTTGAATGTTTTTGCATTCATCGCGAACTTCATCATTTTTTGAATTTCTGCGCTGGTTGGCCAGATGTCGCCCAGGAAAATGTCTTTGCCTTTTACGCGGCCAACTGGTTCTGTCATCAGATCTTTAGTGACGTTACCAGCAATCGCGTAAGCAACGACCAGCGGAGGAGATGCCAGGAAGTTAGAGCGGATATTCGGGTGAATACGTGCTTCAAAGTTACGGTTACCGGACAATACGGCCGCTGCAACAACGTCATTCGCAACAATAGCTTCGTTCATTGCTGGTGTCAGATCACCTGCATTACCGATACAAGTGGTGCAACCGTAGGCTGTGACGCCAAAACCGAGTTTTTCCAGGTACGGCAGCAGGCCGGCTGCTTCCAGATATTTCGTCACAACGCGGGAACCAGGCGCCAGCGAGGTTTTGATATGCGGAGCAACTTTCAGACCTGCTTCAACTGCTTTTTTCGCCAGCAAGCCGGCAGCCAGCAATACGCTAGGGTTTGAAGTATTAGTGCAGGAAGTGATTGCAGCGATCAGAACATCACCGTTTTTGACTTTAACACCATCTGCATTCGTGTACTCTTTTTCCAGGTCTTCAGCATTCTTGTTGAAGCCATTTTCTGCGACAGGTTTGGAGAACAGATCAGCAAAAGTCGATTTGACGTTACCAATTTCAATACGATCCTGTGGGCGTTTAGGGCCAGCCAGCGATGGAGCAACTGTCGACAGATCGAGTGAGATTTCAGTGGTGTAATCGATGTCGCCTTTTTTCGGAATACCGAACATTTTCTGTGCTTTGAAATAGCCTTCGAATGCGTCGATTTCTGCTTTAGTACGGCCTGTACCTTTGAAGTAATCGATGGTTGCTTCATCAACCGGGAAGAAGCCCATGGTTGCGCCATATTCCGGTGCCATGTTGGCGATCGTCGCACGGTCTGTCAGGGACAATGTGCGTGTGCCTTCGCCGAAGAATTCAACGAACTTACCAACGACTTTTGCTTTACGCAGCAATTCAGTGATCGTCAGTACCAGGTCGGTTGCAGTCACACCTTCACGCAATGCGCCAGTCAGGTTCACACCGACAACATCAGGCGTCAGGAAGTAGACTGGCTGACCCAGCATACCGGCTTCTGCTTCGATACCACCCACGCCCCAGCCGACAACGCCGATACCGTTGATCATAGTCGTGTGAGAGTCTGTACCTACCAGTGTGTCAGGGTAGTAAACTTCGTTTTTCTTCGCGTCTTTGACTTTGTGTACGCCGCGAGCCAGGTATTCAAGGTTGACCTGATGCACGATACCGAAGCCTGGTGGCACAACGCCGAATGTATCAAATGCCTGCATACCCCACTTCATGAACTGATAGCGCTCGTTGTTACGCGAGAATTCCAGTTTCATGTTCAGATCCAGCGCTTTCTTTTCGCGGAAATGGTCGATTTGTACGGAGTGGTCAACAACCAGATCTACTGGTACCAGCGGCTCGATTTTCTTAGGGTTTTTGCCCTGAGCCGCAGCAACGTTACGCATTGCTGCCAAATCAGCCAGCAGTGGAACGCCGGTAAAGTCTTGCAGAACAACGCGGGACACCACGAAAGGAATTTCATCAACGCGCGCTGCAGTTGGTGCCCAGTTCGCGAGTTGTTTTACGTGTTCTTCCGTAACTTTTTTACCGTCGCAGTTACGCAGAACAGATTCCAGAACCACGCGAATGGAAACTGGCAGACGGGAAATTTTCACGTCCAGGGTTTTTTCCAGTGCAGGCAAAGAGAAGAACTTGCCTTTCTTCGTGTCTGAAATTTTAAAATCTTTCAGGGTTTTGAATGCATCTTGATACGCATTTTGGCTCATGGCTGTTCCTTATTTACAAAAATCAAAGATCAAATAACACATTTACTACTATTCCACGTCACCCGATACATACACAGTTGTGTGTCTGCATTGGGTGGCGTGGACTTGAACCGGGGAAGCTTAAAATTATTTATTTAGTCTGTACGGCAGTATCGGCGTTTGCTGACGATTCAGCCAGTACCTGCTGTTGAGTCTTGCATTCGTTTGCAAGTTGCAGACCTTTACGGGAATCCAGTAACAATCCTTTCGCAGGAATGCCGATCCAGACAAAACCCGCTTTCGAATTTTCAAAGCGATTAGCACCGGTCGTTGTTTCTACGCGTGACAGGCGGTACAGACGTTTTTTCCAGCGCATAGCGATATGCTGCGGATCATCTGCGTTACTGTACATTGTCAGCGAATTACCTAACTCACATTTGTAATCAGTGCTGGCGTGCAATTGCACGTCAGGTTCGGCTTCTTCCTCATCTTTGGCTGCATGTGTCGAGGTCTTGCTTGCTTTTGAAGACACTTTTGCTTTGTTTTTCGCGATCTCAGCGTGTGCTGCCAATGGCGAGAAGATAAAGCCGGCGGCAAAGACCAAGCCTGCAATGCGGAGTGACAAGGTATTCATAGTTAGTCTCCTTTGAGTAATGCTTGCGCCATTGCTGGCAAATTAATTGCGCCTGATTCAGCACGTTTCAGGACAGTCCAGTAGTAACGATAGCTGGCTCTGTCATGCAATTTTCCTTGAAACTGAATCGGCGCCCATTGTTTTTGTTGAGCGGCCATCAGTATATCTGCTGCCTCGGCAACTTCATCATATTGCGGCGTCATTGTTGTGACGATGGTCTGAATCTGGTCCGGATGAATGCTCCACATGCGCGTGTAACCTAAATCATTTTTCGCCCGCTTCGCATCGTTGACGATGATACTGGAGTCCCTGATTTCAGTTGTTACATTGTGTGATGGTACTTTTCCGTAACGATGGCAAGCTGCCGCTATTTCAAGTTTTGCTCGAACCACTAAAGGGTGTTCGAATTGTCCTGGTGAGCGCATTGCAGAAGCGGGGATCGCACCAAAATGAGCTGAAACGAAATCCATGATTCCAAATGACAGGCATTCAACTTGCGGGATCGAAGCAATTGCCATGACGTTGGCTAGTGCTTCGTGCGACTCAATCAGAACGTGAACGGGTAAATGCTTTCTGCCGGCTTTTTCGGCATACAGATTTATTTTTTTTATCGCGTCTGCTACTTGTGCTGCTGAATCAACTTTGGGTAATACGATATACGCCAGCCGATGTGCTGCGGCGGGCAATATGACAGATAAATCCTGTTCGAACGCAGCGTGGCTAAGGTCGTGTACTCTGACGCCGATGCGGTTGAAATGATTTTCCTGACTGGTCAGCAGATCTGCCACCAGTTGTGAGTGTCCGGCTTCGTTGCCGGTTGCGGCACCATCTTCGCAGTCAAACGTGATGTCAAACACTGCACCAAGCGTTTGCTGGAGTGCCATAGACTTACGCATTAACTTTTCTGAACCTGCATAGTGATCGCAAACCGGTAAGAATACCGGTGTTAGCTGATCTCGAAATAAGGCTTGAGAAGGATGCATCAGACTATGGCAGTATATTGCTGGCAGGCAGAGCGCACATTAAAGTGAACTCTGCCTTAATCACATCAGCCAACCAGATGTTTGACGCCATCACGCTCTTCTTGCAATTCTTTGAGTGTGATGTTGATGCGTTCGCGGGAGAATTCGTCGATTTCCAGGCCTTGAACGATTTTATATTCGCCGTTTTCTGTTGTCACAGGGAAGCCGAACATGGTGCCTTCAGGGATGCCATAAGAGCCATCGGAAGGAATGCCCATGGTTGTCCATTTGCCGTTGGTGCCCAGAACCCAGTCACGTACGTGATCGATCGCTGCGTTTGCTGCCGATGCTGCTGAAGACAGACCGCGTGCTTCAATGATTGCCGCGCCGCGTTTGCCGACTGTTGGCAGGAATACGTCCTTGTTCCAGACCTGATCGTTGATCAGATCTTTAACGGATGCTCCGTCAGCAGTTGCAAAACGGTAGTCGGCGTACATTGTCGGCGAGTGGTTGCCCCATACGCAGAGTTTTTCAATCGCAGCAACTGGCTTACCGATTTTTGCAGCAACTTGAGACAACGCACGGTTGTGATCCAGACGTAACATTGCTGTGAAGTTTTTCGCTGGCAGATTCGGAGCAGATTTCATTGCGATGTATGCGTTAGTGTTAGCAGGATTGCCAACGACCAGAACTTTAACGTTGCGTGATGCAACAGCATCCAATGCTTTACCCTGAACTGTAAAGATTTGCGCATTCGCTTCGAGCAGATCTTTACGTTCCATGCCTGGGCCACGTGGACGAGCACCAACCAGCAGAGCAACGTCAGCATCTTTGAATGCAGTCATTGGATCGCTGTGAGCAGTCATGCCGGCCAGCAGCGGGAATGCGCAGTCATCGATTTCCATCATGACGCCTTTCAGCGCTTTTTGTGCTTTTTCGTCAGGGATTTCCAGTAATTGCAGAATGACTGGCTGATCTTTGCCAAGCATATCGCCGTTAGCGATACGGAACAGAAGGGAATAACCGATTTGGCCGGCAGCGCCGGTAACAGCTACGCGCATAGGGGATTTCGCCATGATGCATCTCCGAAAGGTGGTATGAAAAACGATGTTCAAACATGTTACGGCTAAACTTGCCCGCAACGGAAAATACTCAATGATACCGCTGAAATTGTCTGCTGGTCAGCCAAAATTACACGTTTTCAAGTGGATTCCGGTTTACATTGCAGACATTCGATCTATATTGCCTGGTAGATGCTTGCTAGATTTCTGCCTTCATTGCTATCAGTTTCAATCGCTCGGACGCGAGTGTAGGCTCTATGTTTTACCATGTCAATCACTATCTTATGTCTTATATAAGACATATAACTTAATAGTTATTTGTGGACGTGATGGGTGTTTTTGTGGTGAAATTGCAGACTATGACTTCTATCACACCAAATGCCAATATCTATCCGGGGAGCTCAATGAGTTCCGGTGCTGGTGTTGCTGGTTCGGTTGCCGGCGCGGCACCAACCTTTAGTCCTCTTTATCAGCAAATCAAGGCATTGATCACTCAGGGTTTGCAATCCGGGGAGTGGAAGCCGGGCGAGCTTATTCCGAGTGAAATGGAGCTGGCGAGTCGTTTTAAGGTCAGCCAGGGAACTGTGCGTAAGGCAATCGATGAATTATCTGCTGAAAACCTGGTTGTGCGTCGCCAGGGGAAGGGCACTTTTGTCGCGACTCATCACGAGGCCAGGGCTCAGTTTCGTTTTCTCAGATTGGCGCCCGACGAGGGTGTGCCACATTATCCGGAAAATCAAATTATCGAAGTCCGTCGTTTGCGTGCGCCGGCGGAGGTTGCGCGCTTGCTGGAAATTAAATCGGGTGATTCCGTGGTCTTTATTCGCCGGGTTCAGTCATTTTCAGGTGTGCCGACAATTCTGGATGATCTGTGGTTGCCGGGTTCTATCTTCAAAGGTCTGACTGCAGAGCGTCTGAACGAATATAAGGGGCCGATGTACGGTTTGTTTGAGACTGAATTCGGAACTCACATGATCCGTGCGTCTGAGCAGATCAGAGCTGTCTGTGCTGATGACGTCGCTGCACATCTGCTGCATGTGGAGAAGGGAACGCCATTGCTGAATGTTGAACGCGTTTCTTTTACTTATGGTGATAAACCGGTGGAGTTGCGACGCGGTTTGTATCTGACCATGAATCACCATTACCGGAATGAATTGAGTTAGTTTTTTTGTGAGATTTGCGCCGGAGTTGGTCCAGCGCGTAATTGTAATTAGTATTAAGATAGAGAAGTTTTGCAGAATGCGATCATTTTTGTTGGTGCAATGCACCAAAATGAGCGAAAATTGCAGGGTTTTTGTACAGACTAGTTAATGGGGAGATTATTTATGTCTGAAGTAGTGAAAAACAGGCCGCGCTATGGAGTGATGCGCCTGGTAGATGCAACTGGATACCGCTTGCCTCTGGCGGGTGTGGTTTCTATTTTGCACCGCATTAGTGGAATGCTGATGTTCTTGTTGTTGCCCTTCATTCTGTATTTGTTGGACAAGAGCGTTACTTCCGAGGTGTCGTTCGCGGAGTTGCAGCGTTTTACTTCCGGCGTATTTGTTAAGTTGGTTATTCTCGCACTCGTCTGGGCCTACCTGCATCATTTTTGTGCTGGCGTGCGTCATCTGATTATGGATCTTCACTACGGTCTGGATAAGCATACAGCGCGTAAATCTGCTTTAAGCGTGTTGATCGTCAGTGTTTCTTTGGCTGCCTTGATCGGCTTGAAATTGTTTGGAGTATTTTAAATGGCAAATAACAACATTGGCCCTAAGCGCCTCGTTGTAGGTGCACATTACGGTGTGCGGGATTGGCTGGCGCAGCGCGTTACCGCGATTGTCATGGCATCGTACACGGTTCTTTTGCTGGTGATGTTCCTGACTGGCAGTAATTTTACTTATGAAGGTTGGGCCGGAATTTTTGCTCATCAGTGGTTTAAGTTGGCGACGTTCTCCGTAGTTATCTGCTTGTTGTATCACGCCTGGGTCGGTATGCGTGATGTCTGGATGGACTATGTGACTCACAACGTGTTTGTCCGTCTGGTGTTTCAGGTTGCCACTATTCTGTGGCTCGTTGCTAGTGCTGGTTATGCAGCACAGATTTTGTGGAGAGTATAAAAGTGGCTGCAATTAAATCCGCAATTCCTACCCGTCGTTTTGATGCGGTTATCGTCGGTGCTGGTGGTTCAGGCATGCGTGCTTCGTTGCAATTGGCTGAAGCTGGTCTGAATGTCGCGGTGCTCTCTAAGGTGTTTCCAACGCGTTCTCACACGGTTGCAGCGCAAGGTGGTATCGGTGCTTCTCTGGGTAATATGTCTGAGGATAACTGGTTCTGGCACATGTTCGATACCGTCAAGGGCGGGGATTATCTCGGCGATCAGGATGCAATTGAATTCATGTGTCGCGAAGCACCGAAAGTGGTCTATGAGCTTGAGCACTTTGGTATGCCATTTGACCGCAATGCGGACGGCACGATTTATCAGCGTCCGTTCGGTGGGCACACTGCAAATTTCGGTGAAAAGCCAGTTCAGCGCGCCTGTGCTGCGGCAGACCGTACTGGTCACGCATTGTTGCATACGCTGTATCAGCGTAATGTCCGTGCCCGTACGCACTTCTTCGTGGAGTGGATGGCGATTGACCTGATCCGTGATGCAGAGGGTGATGTTCTTGGTGTCGTTGCCCTGGAAATGGAAACAGGTGAAGTGATGATGCTGGAAGCCAAGCAAACGATTTTTGCTACTGGCGGTGCTGGCCGTATCTGGGCTGCTTCAACGAATGCATTTATTAATACCGGTGACGGTATGGGTATGGCAGCGCGTGCAGGTCTGCCTTTGCAGGATATGGAGTTCTGGCAGTTCCATCCTACCGGTGTGTCAGGCGCGGGTGTCTTGATTACTGAGGGGGTGCGAGGTGAGGGCGGTATCCTGGTGAATAGCCAGGGCGAGCGTTTCATGGAACGCTATGCGCCGACACTGAAAGATCTTGCTCCGCGTGACTTCGTTTCCCGTTCTATGGATCAGGAAATTAAAGAGGGTCGTGGCTGTGGTCCGAATAAAGATCACGTTATGCTGGATCTGCGTCATATTGGTGCTGACACCATTCAGAAACGTTTGCCTTCCATTCTCGAAATTGCACATAAATTCGCGAACGTGGATGCAACTAAAGAGCCTATTCCTGTCGTTCCAACAATCCACTACCAGATGGGCGGTATTCCGACCAATATTCACGGTCAGGTCGTTACGACTAAAAACGGCAGCAATGAAATTGTCAACGGCTTGTACGCGATCGGTGAATGTGCCTGCGTTTCAGTGCATGGTGCAAATCGTCTGGGTACAAACTCGCTGCTTGATCTGTTGGTCTTCGGACGTGCTGCAGGTAATCACATCGTTGCGAGCAATCTTAAAGCACGCAGCAATAAAGATCTGCCTGCCGATGCTGCTGATCTGGCATTGGAGCGCTTGTCGCGCATCGAAAATTCCACTGGTTCTGAGCGTGTTCAGGATGTGGCAAATGCGATCCGTAAAACGATGCAGCAGCATTGCGGCGTGTTCCGTACGGATGAGTTGCTGCAAGAAGGTTACAAAGAAATTATGGAGCTTGATGAGCGCCGTAAGCATGTGTCGTTTAAAGATAAATCCAAAGTGTTTAATACAGCCCGTGTAGAGGCGCTGGAATTGGATAATCTGATCGAGACTGCGAAAGCGACCATCACATCAGCGAATGCACGTAAAGAATCGCGTGGCGCGCATGCTCACCGTGATTATGAAAAACGTGATGATGATAACTGGATGAAGCATACCCTCTGGTATTCAGAAGGCAATCGTCTGGATTACAAACCAGTCGTGACTAAGCCTCTGACCGTTGAAACCTTCAAGCCAAAAGCTCGTACATTCTAAAGAGATATCACTATGGCACGTACACTGAAATTTAAAATTTATCGCTATGACCCTGATAAGGACGCAAAGCCTTACATGCAGGATCTGACAGTCGAATTGCAAGATACCGACAAAATGTTGCTGGATGCTCTGCAGCGTATCAAAGCGGATGTGGATGATTCGTTGGCGTTGCGTCGCTCATGCCGCGAGGGTGTTTGCGGTTCCGATGCGATGAACATTAATGGCAAAAACGGTCTGGCTTGCACCACCAACCTGAACGAGTTGTCTGAGCCTATCGTTTTGCGTCCTTTGCCAGGTTTGCCGGTAATCCGTGATCTGATCGTGGATATGACGCAATTTTTCAAACAATACAATTCCATCAAGCCATATCTGATTAACGATTCTATTCCTCCGGAAAAAGAACGTCTGCAGTCGCCTGAAGAACGCGAAGAGCTGGATGGCTTGTACGAGTGTATTCTCTGTGCTTGCTGCTCCACTTCCTGTCCTTCATTTTGGTGGAATCCGGATAAATTCGTCGGACCAGCTGGTTTGTTGCAGGCTTACCGGTTTATTGCAGATTCCCGTGACGAGGCGACAGCGCAGCGTCTGGATAATCTGGAAGATCCATATCGTTTGTTCCGTTGTCACACAATCATGAACTGTGTTGATGTTTGCCCTAAAGGTCTGAATCCGACCCGTGCTATCGGCAAAATCAAAGAATTAATGGTTCGTCGCGCAGTCTGATCAATTTGAAGCGGCGCTTGCAGGCGCCGCTTCTATTTCATGCAGTTTTTACGTAGAGCTGCATGAAATGGAAGCATTAAAAGAGAAAGTAACTATGTCTGAGCTTGCAGAAAATTCTCATCAAAGTGATCCGGTGAAGCGCGCCCGTCTGCGCTGGCGTGCAAGGCGAGGATTGTTGGAAAACGATCTGATACTGACGCGGTTTCTGGATCTCAATGAAGAGTCATTAAGTGACGAAGAGGTGGATGCCTTCAGTCGCCTGATGGAATTGTCAGACGGTGTCCTGATGGACTTGATAATGGCGAAGAAAGAGCCGGAAGCAGAAGTGGATTTGCCACATGTTCACGCTTTGCTCTCTCGTCTGCGGATTGCCTGACTGGAAATGATTTTTTTTTGTGTTTTTTTGATTAACGACTCACCTCTTATCTGAAGGAAGAGCCATGACTAATTCTGAAACAAAAGCAACCCTCTCATTCTCTGATGGCTCGCCATCACTGGATATGCCGATTTACAAGGGATCGATTGGTCCTGATGTTATAGACATCCGTAAGTTGTATGGCTCTACCGGTATGTTCACTTATGATCCGGGTTTCATGTCGACTGCGGCATGTAATTCTTCGATCACCTATATTGATGGTGATAAAGGTGAGTTGCTGTACCGCGGCTATCCGATTGAGCAGTTAGCGGTTAATGGCGGTGATTTTCTTGAAACTTGCTATTTGTTGTTGAATGGTGAATTGCCGACGGCAGAAGAAAAAGCAAAATTTGTCGCCACCGTGACTAATCACACGATGGTTCACGAACAGATGCAGTTCTTCTTCCGTGGCTTCCGCCGTGATGCACATCCGATGTCTGTGCTGGTTGGTACGGTTGGTGCATTGTCTTCGTTCTATCACGATTCTCTGGATATTAACGATCCTCATCACCGTGAAGTGTCAGCGATACGTCTGATCGCGAAAATGCCAACGCTCGTAGCGATGGCGTATAAATATTCTATCGGTCAGCCTTTCGTTTATCCACGTAATGACTTGTCTTATAGCGCTAACTTCATGCACATGATGTTCTCGACACCATGCGCCGAATACAAAGTTAACGAAGTTCTGGTTCGTGCTTTGGATCGTATCCTGATTTTGCATGCAGATCACGAACAAAATGCGTCAACATCGACAGTGCGTCTGGCTGGCTCTTCCGGCGCCAATCCATTTGCATGTATCGCAGCTGGTATCGCTTGCTTGTGGGGCCCTGCTCACGGTGGTGCGAATGAAGCTGCGCTGAGTATGCTCGAAGAAATCGGCACCGTAGATAATATTCCTCAGTTCATCGCTCAGGTAAAAGACAAAAACTCCGGCGTTAAGCTGATGGGCTTTGGTCACCGTGTTTATAAAAACTACGATCCACGTGCGAAACTGATGCGTGAAACTTGCTATGAAGTGTTGCAAGAACTGGGTCTGCAGGATGATCCATTGTTCAAGCTGGCAATGGCGTTGGAAAAAATCGCACTGGAAGATGAATACTTCGTCAGCCGTAAACTGTACCCTAACGTTGACTTCTACTCCGGTATCGTACAGCGCGCACTGGGTATCCCGACTGCACTGTTCACAGGCATCTTCGCGCTGGCACGTACCGTTGGCTGGATCGCTCAATGGAAAGAAATGATTTCTGATCCTGAACAAAAAATTGGCCGCCCACGTCAATTGTTTGTTGGCGCAGCAAAACGTGATGTTCCTGCTATCGATAAGCGTTAATTCGCGATAGCTGGGTATCGCACTGCAGCATCGAAAAAAGCGAGTCTTTGTGGCTCGCTTTTTTTTTATTCGCTAAATATGCTATGCTTCGGCTCGAATGTAAATTTTAGATGTTTTTTCGTTTTGGAATCAAAAAACATATTGAGATTGATGTGCGTTTTGACTCCGATACGAAAATAGTTTGAAACAAGCCCTTCCCCACAACTTGATGTGCAATCCGCTAACCGGTCAGGCCGTGTCGCGGAAGGTTAGTTAACCCGCTAATCTCGCGAAACGCGAAGAAAGGTGAGCAAGATGATGCAACAATATAACGCTAATTCGTATTTGTTCGGCGGCAACGCGCCGTATGTAGAAGAGCTTTACGAAGCGTATCTGAATAATCCCGGTTCCGTTCCTGAAAACTGGCGTGCGTATTTCGACGCCATGCAACACGTGCCTGCAGTTGATGGCTCCAGTAAGCCTGACGTTGCTCATGCACCTGTGATTGCTTCTTTTGCCGAACGTGCAAAACACGGACCGATTCGCGCTGTCAGCGCTAACGCTGATGCCGATATGGGACGTAAGCGCGTTTTCGCGCAGCAGCTGATCGCTGCATATCGCTTTCTGGGAAGTCACTGGGCAAACCTTGATCCTTTGCAGCGTCAGGAACGTCCGAATATTCCTGAGCTGGATCCGAGTTTCTACGGCTTCACTGATGCCGACATGGACATCAAGTTCAATATCTCGAATACTTACTTCGGACCTGAATCTGCCTCTTTGCGTGATCTGATTAATTTCCTGCGTGATACATACTGCCGTTCCATCGGTGCAGAATTCATGTATATCAGTGATCCGGCTGAAAAGCGCTGGATACAGCAAAAACTCGAATCTATCCGTTCCACACCTTCTTTTACTCCGGAAAAGAAAAAACATATTCTTGACCGTCTGACCGCAGCCGAAGGCCTGGAACGCTATCTTCATACTAAATATGTTGGTCAGAAACGTTTCTCGCTCGAGGGCGGTGAGAGTTTCATTGCGTCGATTGATGAAACAATTCAGCGCGCCGGTGAGCGCGGTGTTGAAGAAATCGTTATCGGTATGGCGCATCGCGGCCGTCTGAACGTTCTGGTGAATACTTTAGGTAAAATGCCGCAGGATCTGTTTGCTGAATTTGAGGGCAAACACGGTGACGACTTGCCTGCAGGTGACGTGAAATACCACCAGGGTTTCTCATCCGATATCTCTACTCCAGGTGGTCCGGTTCACTTGTCTCTGGCATTTAATCCTTCTCACCTCGAGATCGTTAATCCTGTGGTTGAAGGTTCTGTCAAAGCGCGTATGGATCGCCGCGGCGACAAAGATGGCTCACAAGTGTTACCTATTCTGGTGCATGGTGATGCCGCTTTCGCAGGGCAGGGCGTTGTGATGGAAACCTTGAATCTGGCGCAGACACGTGGCTACGGTACCGGTGGTACGGTGCACATCGTCATTAACAACCAGATCGGTTTCACGACATCTGATCCACGTGATTCCCGTTCCACACTGTATTGCTCTGATGTCGTCAAGATGATTGAAGCTCCGGTGTTACACGTGAATGCGGACGATCCGGAAGCCGTTGTTCTGGCAACGCAGATTGCTCTTGATTACCGTATGGAATTCAAGAAAGACGTCGTTGTTGATATCATCTGCTACCGTAAACTGGGCCACAATGAGCAAGATACGCCAGCATTGACGCAGCCGCTGATGTACAAAAAAATCGGACAGCATCCTGGTACACGTAAATTGTATGCAGATAAACTGGCTGCACAGGGTACGATTTCTGCGGACACCGGCGATCAGATGGTCAAGGAATTCCGTGATGCGATGGATGCAGGTAAGCATACCCATGATCCGGTCATTTCTAACTTCAAAAACAAATACGCAGTTGACTGGATTCCTTTCCTGAATCGCAAGTGGACAGATGCTGCTGACACTGCTGTGCCGGTAACAGAGCTGAAACGTCTGGCAGAGCGTATTACTGTCGTACCGGAAGGCTTTAAGCCACATAGCCTGGTAGAAAAAGTTCTCGGTGACCGTGCTGCGATGGGGCGCGGTGAAATGAATCTGGACTGGGGTATGGGTGAACATCTTGCCTACGCTTCTCTGCTGTCCTCCGGTTACGCAATTCGTCTGACAGGTCAGGATGCTGGTCGTGGTACTTTCGTTCACCGTCATGCCGTTCTGCATGATCAGAAGCGTGAACGCTGGGATGCCGGTACCTACATCCCTCTGCAAAATATCTCTGATAAACAGGCACCATTTACTGTTATCGACTCTGTTTTGTCAGAAGAAGCTGTACTCGGCTTTGAATATGGTTACTCCACAGCAGAACCAAATACGCTGACTATCTGGGAAGCGCAGTTCGGCGATTTCGCTAACGGTGCACAGGTAGTAATCGATCAGTTCATCAGTTCCGGTGAAGTGAAGTGGGGTCGTGCCTGCGGTCTGGTAATGATGCTGCCACATGGTTACGAAGGTCAGGGTCCTGAGCACTCATCCGCTCGTCCTGAACGTTTCCTGCAATTATGCGCAGATAACAATATGCAAGTGGTTCAGCCGACAACTGCGGCGCAGATTTTCCATCTGCTGCGCCGTCAGATGATTCGTCAGTTCCGCAAGCCACTCGTGATCATGACACCGAAATCTTTGTTGCGTAATAAAGATGCAGGTTCGCCATTGTCTGAGCTGGCAAAAGGCAGCTTCCATACCGTGATTGGTGAAGTCGATGAAACGATTGACGCGAAAAAAGTAAAACGCGTTATCGCTTGCTCCGGTAAGGTGTACTACGATCTGGTGAATGCTCGTAAAGAGCGCGCGCAGACAGATACTGCGATCATCCGTGTTGAGCAGTTGTATCCATTCCCACATAAGAGCTTCGCTGCGGAATTGAAAAAATTCCCTAACATGGCTGAGTTGGTCTGGGCGCAGGATGAACCGCAAAATCAAGGTCCATGGTTCCAGATCCAGCACAATATTTTTGAAAGTCTGGAAGAAGGTCAGAAACTTGCTTACGCAGGTCGTCCAGCGAGTGCATCGCCAGCGGTCGGTTACTACGACAAGCACTATGCACAGCAAAAAGCATTGCTGGAAACGGCATTTTCCAAACTCAAGGGCTTTGTCCTGACTAAATAATGACGCGGCACGGCACCAGAAGCTGGTGCCGTGTCTGGCTACCCGAATCGGAGAGTAAAAAATGGCAATTATCGAAGTTAAAGTTCCTCAATTATCAGAGTCCGTCGCTGAAGCGACTTTGCTGACATGGCATAAAAAAGTAGGTGAATCCGTTGCGCGCGATGAAAATCTGATCGACGTTGAGACAGATAAGGTTGTTCTGGAATTGCCAGCACCTGACGCTGGTGTGATCACACAAATCATCAAGGGTGATGGCAGCACAGTTGTTGCTGGTGAAGTGATCGCGATCCTTGATACAGCAGCGAGCGCCGGAACAGTTGCAGCGCCTGCAGCTGCACCAGCGGCGGTCGCCGCAGCACCTGCAGTTGCTGCATCTGCTGATGCAAAATCATCGGCGGGCGTTGCTATGCCGGCAGCTGCAAAAATCCTGGCTGAAAACGGTTTGTCTGCTGGCCAGGTTGATGGCTCAGGTAAAGATGGTCGCGTCACTAAAGGTGATGCGCTGGCAGCTGTTGCTGGCAAAGCGGTTCCAGCTGTTGCGCCACTGGCTGCGCCTGCGGCAACGAAACCGGCATTGCAACAAGTGAATGCACCTGCTGCTGTGAACCTGGGTGACCGCCCTGAAGAACGCGTTCCTATGAGCCGTCTGCGTGCACGTATCGCTGAGCGTCTGGTGCAATCGCAATCAACTAATGCAATTCTGACGACATTCAATGAAGTTAACATGGCGCCAGTCATGGAATTGCGCAATAAGTACAAAGATAAATTTGAAAAAGAACACGGTGTGAAGCTGGGTTTCATGTCGTTCTTTGTCAAAGCAGCTGTTGCAGCGCTGAAAAAATATCCTATCATCAACGCGTCCGTTGACGGTAATGACATCGTTTATCACGGCTACTTTGATATCGGTATCGCAGTTGGTTCGCCACGTGGTCTGGTCGTACCTATTCTGCGTAATGCTGATCAGATGTCGATCGCTGAAATTGAAAAGAAAATCGGTGAATTCGGTGCCAAAGCGAAAGATGGTAAGTTGACGCTCGACGACCTGACTGGCGGTACATTCTCCATTTCTAATGGCGGTACTTTCGGTTCCATGTTATCGACACCGATCATCAACCCACCACAATCTGCGATTCTGGGTGTGCATGCAACCAAAGACCGCGCAGTGGTTGAAAATGGTCAGATCGTGATTCGTCCGATGAACTATCTGGCGATGTCTTACGATCACCGCATCATCGACGGTCGTGAAGCAGTATTGGCGCTGGTTGCGATGAAAGACGCGCTGGAAGATCCATCACGCCTGTTGCTGGATCTGTAAGAGGCCATCGTCGTGAACATCGCTGACGACATCAAACGTCTGCATGAACTGCATCAGGCAGGAGCACTGACTGATGCAGAGTTCGCGCAAGCCAAGGCGAAGCTCCTGTCTTCCGTTGGAAGCGGAGCTTCCGCTCAGAATGCAAATAGCAATTCTTTTTCCGGTATCGATGATTCTCTGAACCAGCTGAACCGCTTCCGTCGTTCAAATACTGATCGGTGGCTGGGCGGTATTTGCGGTGGTTTAGGCAAGTTCACCGGCCTTGAATCATGGATATGGCGTTTGTTGTTTGTCTTTTTCACTTGTTATTTCGGTGCAGGTCTGGTCGCTTATGTCTTAGCGTGGATTTTTGTGCCGGAAGAAGAGTGAATCCGCCTGTTCACCGTATGTCTTTTCCTCACGCGTAATCAGAAACAATCAGAAATCAGGATAAATCCATGAGCAAACAATTTGATGTCGTCGTAATCGGCGGCGGCCCTGGCGGCTATATCGCAGCAATCCGTGCTGCACAACTCGGTTTTTCTACTGCCTGTATCGATGCCTGGAGTAACGATAAAGGCGGCCCGGCACCGGGCGGTACCTGCACCAACGTTGGTTGCATTCCATCTAAAGCCCTGCTGCAATCATCCGAACACTTTGAACATGCAGGTCACGCATTTGCTGACCACGGTATTTCGGTATCCGGTCTGGGTATGGATGTCGCAAAAATGCTGGGACGTAAAAACACCATCGTTAAACAAAATAACGACGGTATTCTGTTCCTGTTCAAAAAGAATAAAGTCACTTTCTTCCACGGTCATGGTTCTTTCGTGAAAGCCGATGCGGCTGGTTACGAAATTAAGGTTGCCGGTAAAACAGAAGAAAGCATCACTGGCAAGCACGTCATCGTCGCAACTGGTTCTAATGCACGCGCATTGCCAGCAGCACCGTTCGATGAAAAGACAATTTTGTCCAACGAAGGCGCACTGAATATCGCTGAAGTACCGAAAAAACTTGGTGTGATCGGTGCAGGCGTGATCGGTTTGGAAATGGGCAGCGTATGGCGTCGCCTCGGTGCTGAAGTGACTGTACTCGAAGCTTTGCCAACGTTCCTCGGTGCAGTGGACGAACAAATCGCCAAAGAAGCGAAAAAACTGTTCGACAAACAAGGCCTGAAAATTAACCTCGGCGTGAAAATCGGCGAGATCGTCAACAGTGGTAAAGACGTGACCGTCAATTACACCGATGACAAAGGCGCAGAACACAAAGCCGTATTCGACAAGCTAATCATTTCTATCGGCCGCACACCAAACACCAACGGCCTGAATGCCGAAGGCGTTGGCCTGGCACTCGATGAACGTGGTTTCATCGCGGTGGATGGCGATTGCAAAACCAATCTGCCTAACGTCTGGGCGGTCGGTGACGTGGTACGCGGTCCTATGCTCGCACATAAAGCGGAAGAAGAAGGCGTTGCCGTTGCAGAACGTATCGCTGGCCAACACGGTCACGTGAACTTCAATACGATTCCTTGGGTGATTTACACATCCCCTGAAATCGCGTGGGTAGGTCGTACCGAACAGCAATTGAAAGCCGATGGCGTTGCGTACAAAGCCGGTACTTTCCCATTCATGGCGAATGGCCGCGCACGTGCGCTGGGTGATACTTCCGGTATGGTGAAATTCCTCGCCGATGCAACGACCGATGAAATCCTCGGCGTACACATCGTTGGTCCTATGGCTTCAGAATTGATCTCTGAAGCAGTGGTCGCAATGGAATTCCGTGCGTCTTCTGAAGATATCGCCCGTATTTGCCACGCCCATCCTTCTTTGTCGGAAGCGACAAAAGAAGCCGCGCTGGCAGTAGATAAACGTTCGCTCAACTTCTGATCGATACGTCATCTGCACTACGATAAAAATGGACGAGTCGGATACTCGTCCATTTTTATTATTGCTCTATCCGCGGTGTCAACGCGTGTGGTTGGCGTTACCGGCGGTCAACGACCAGCCAGACTGGTTCCGTATTTTTCTGACCGGCAGACGAAGTGGTTTCGGTTGTCAGTGCGAGTCAATCTGACTCAATGTGAATCAGCATGAATCAACGCACGGATGAATGATGGCATCGATGCGTACCGCACAAAATACGTGAGGAAACAGCTTGAAAAAACAGACTATGGATGTACAACAGTTTTACGACGAAGCGCTGACCCAGCGTGGATTTAAAGCCGATGAAGCGCAGAAACGCGCCGTTGATCGCCTGCAGCAAGCCTATGAAGAATGGGTGCTGTACAAAGGCAAGCGTGCCAATAAACTGACCCGTCTTATCACACGTCCTGAAGTACCGCGCGGCGTTTATATGTGGGGCGGAGTAGGGCGCGGCAAGTCGTTTCTGATGGACAGTTTTTATTCCGTCGTCCCTGTCGTACGTAAAACCCGTCTGCATTTTCACGAATTCATGCGCGCCGTGCATCGTCAGTTAGACGAACTCAAAGGCGTTGCAGATCCGCTGGATGAAGTCGCGAAACGCATCGCGAAAAAATACCGCCTGATCTGTTTTGATGAGTTCCATGTGTCCGACGTTGCGGATGCGATGCTGCTGTACAACCTGCTCAAAGCCTTGTTTGATAACGGCGTGTCGTTTGTCATGACATCCAATTATCAGCCCGATCTGTTGTATCCAGAGGGCCTGCATCGTGACCGCATGCTGCCGACGATTGCCTTACTCAAAGAAAAGCTCGATGTGATGAACGTCGATTCCGGTAATGATTACCGCAAACGTGCGCTGGAACAAGTGCAGGCGTATCTGACGCCGCTCTCAGCCGCGACCGATAAAGCGCTGCGCGATACGTTTTCGCGTATTGCCGACACCAAAGATGAAGACCCGCATGTCGATATCGAAGGCCGCACACTGAAAGCACTGCGCCGTGCCGGTGGCGTGATCTGGTTTGATTTTCATACACTGTGCGGCGGCCCGCGTTCACAGAACGATTACCTCGAAATCGCCAGCCGCTTTCATACCGTAATTTTGTCTTCTATTCCGTGCATGTCCGCTGCCATGTCCTCAGAGGCGCGGCGGTTCACCTGGCTGATCGACGTGTTTTACGATAACAAGGTCAAACTGATTATGTCCGCCGAAGTTGCGCCCGAAGAGCTGTATACTAAGGGCACACTCTCGAACGAGTTTCACCGTACCGTCTCACGCATCATAGAAATGCAGTCCAAAGAATACATGGAAGCTGATCAACGCCAACTTGCCGATAACCTAGCCTGATGAAATTTCTCTCACACTTATTTGCTTCCAGCCTGCTGCTGACGTACATCAGCGTGGCACATGCTGATACTGCGGCTGATCAGGAAAAAGCAGAACTCGCCAGCATCGCCCAGCTTGTGCAGGACATGGACGCGCGCTATCCGGTCAACAGCATACAAACCAACGAAGTCGCTGATGCCGTCATCGCCGAAAGCGAAGCGCTGCAACGCCGCCTGCAAACCTGGTATCAGGCATCAGAGCGCCATTGTTATGACATTTTCTTTGTCAATGACTGCCTGCAAGACATTAAAGTGCAGCGCCGCCGTTACCTGCCAACGCTGCAACGCATGTCTATCGAAGCCAAAGCCGTACAACGCCAGATCCGCGTGATCGAAAAAGACCGCGAACAAGCCCGCAAACAAGTCGATTAATCCTCGCTCTACCGGCCCGTCGCCACAGCCAGTGGCGACACTCCCCAGATCGCTTTGGGACCGTAAAAGTGTTAAAAAAAGGGGAGTATATGGCATTTTCACCTTATTCTCAGCGTGAATGCTGGGCTTCTAAATATACTCCCCCCTAGTATTTTTGGCCTCATTTGGCAGGCTACCAGGCTCCAAATCGTGTGTGCATCGCCCCATTTACTTTCTCACCCTCAGAATACGGTATAGTGCCGACCATCTTTCAGCAAAGCTTTATTCATGTCATTTTCCAGCCTGGGCCTCACGCCCGCACTTCTGAGCGCCTTGCGCGACCGTAGTTATACCGAAGCGACTGCCGTGCAGGCCGCCGCGATTCCTGTGATCTTGCAAGGCAAGGATGTGATTGCCGAGGCGCAGACCGGCTCCGGAAAAACCATCGCCTTCTGTGCGCCGCTCTTACAAAATCTGGTGCTGACGGCGGCGCGTCCGCGTGCGGTGCAGGTGTTGATTCTGGTGCCGACCCGCGAGCTTGCCGCGCAAGTGGGCACCACGCTGAGCAGTCTGTGTAAATCGGCTGCACCGGCTGCCAAATTGGCAGTGGTGTTTGGTGGTGTCTCGATTAATCCGCAAATGCTGCATTTACGTGGCGGTGCCGACATCGTGATCGCGACGCCGGGGCGTTTGCTGGATCTGATCGATCACAATGCTTTGTCATTGGCACGCGTGAATACGCTGGTGCTGGACGAGGCCGACCGCTTGCTGGAGCTGGGTTTTGCCGATGAGTTAAACCGCATTGTGGCAATGTTGCCGGCACAGCGTCAGAATTTATTATTCTCTGCGACGTTTGCGCCGGAAGTGGAAAGTCTGGCGGCGCGTATCAGCCCGCAACTGCAACGTATCCGCATAGCAGTCACTGACGCCGGTAAGCCGGATATCACACAACGGGCCATCCGTGTTGATGCGCCTCGCCGTACCCAATTATTGCGGCATCTGCTGACCAGTGAGAAATGGCCGCGGGTGCTGGTGTTTGTCGCGACCAAGTATGCGGCGGAGCTGGTGGCGGTGAAATTGCGTCGTGCGCATATTGCAGCGGAACCATTTCATGGCGAGCTGACGCAGGGCAAGCGCGAACAAGTGCTGGCCGATTTCAAGGCGTCGCGCCTGAAAGTAGTGGTGGCAACCGATGTTGCTGCGCGTGGCATCGACATCGCGCAGTTGCCAGTGGTGGTGAATTATGATTTGCCGCGTTCCAGCGATGATTATATTCATCGCATAGGCCGTACCGGCCGTGCTGGTCTCAGCGGGCTGGCGTATAACTTTGTGACGCCGGAATCTGCCGCTCATTTTGCGCTGATCGCGCGTAAGCATGGTTTGCGTCTGGAGCTGGAATCGATCCCGGGTTTTGAAGTAAGCGCTTTGCCGGTTGCTGTCAGTGAGCGCGTGCCTGATGTGAATGGTGGCGTAAAAGGTAAACGCCCGAGTAAAAAAGACAAATTGCGTGCAATGGCGGCACAGCAAGCGGCAGCGGCAAAAGACGATAATTAAGCTGGACTGTAATGTCGCGGCTGATCGGTCATTGTCGTTCGGCGTTACAGTGCCGCCAGCCTTGCAATCGCCGTTTCCAGTGTCGCGTCCTGTTTGGCAAAACAAAAGCGCACCACGCCGGATTCTTTTGCCTGCTGATAAAAAGCCGATACGGGAATTGCCGCAACGCCGATTTCACTGGTCAGCCAGCGCGCAAAATCGAGTTCCGGTAAATCTGAAATCGCGCTGTAATCCACACTTTGAAAATACGTGCCCGCACATGGCAACAGGCGAAAGCGGGAATGCGCGAGGCCATCGCGGAACAGGTCGCGCTTACGTTGGTAAAACGCGGGCAATTCCAGATACGGCGCGGGATTCGCCATGTACTGCGCTAATCCAACCTGCATAGGCGTATTCACGGTGAAGACATTGAACTGGTGCACCTTGCGGAATTCTGCCATCAGCGCCGCCGGGGCGACGACATAGCCGACTTTCCAGCCGGTCACATGATAGGTTTTACCAAAACTGGAGATGATGTAGCTGCGCTGCGCCAGTTCCGGGTGGCGCGCGAGTGATTCGTGGCGTTGCCCGTCATAGACCATGTGTTCATATACCTCATCTGAGGCAATGAGGATGCAGGTGTCACGCACAATATCGGTCAATGCCGCGATATCGCTGGCGCTCAGCACAGAGCCGGTAGGATTGTGCGGCGAATTGAGCATGATCAGCCGGGTTTTGCCGGTGATGCTGGCGCGGACTTTGTCCCACGGTATGCTGTAGCCATGCTCGCCTAATTCCATGCTGACGAAAACAGGCACGCCACCGGCGAGTCTGATGGATGGCACATAGCTGTCATACGCAGGTTCGATCACAATCACTTCATCGCCCGCATGCACGCAGGCCAGCAAGATAGTCAGTATGCCTTGCGTGGCCCCGGCAGTGACGGTGATTTCGCTGGCGGGATCATATTGGTAACCGTAAATCGCCGCGATTTTAGCCGCGATCTGCTCTCTGAATACAGCAACACCCGGCATCGGCGGATATTGATTGTGCCCGTCAGTCATGGCGCGGGCGACTGCTGCTGGCAGCGTGGGGTCGCAATCGAAATCCGGAAACCCTTGTCCCAGATTCACGGCTTTTTTCTCAGCGGCAAGTGCAGACATCACTGAAAAAATCGTGGTGCCGACTTCGGGTAATTTGGAAGCTGGAATGAAACTGGCGGTCGTTGTCATATTCAGTGCAGGGAAAGAGATACATCATTCTGAAAACAGAAACAAAAAAGCCCCGGCGCTGTGAGGCTGCCGGGGCGATTCGCTTGAATTTATTTGGTGCCGAACAGGCGGTCACCAGCATCGCCCAAGCCCGGGACGATATAACCATGATCGTTCAGACATTGATCGATGGATGCGGTAATGATAGGCACATCAGGATGCGCATTTTGCATAACCTTGATGCCTTCCGGTGCGGCCAGCAGGCAGACAAATTTAATCGACTTCGCACCGCCCTGCTTCAGGCGGGTGATTGCGGCAGCGGCAGAGTTACCGGTGGCCAGCATAGGATCAACCACGATCACCAGACGGTCAGCGATATCTTCCGGCACTTTGTAGTAGTACTCAACCGGTTCCAGCGTTTCCGGGTCACGATACAGACCAATATGACCAACGCGCGCATTCGGCAGCAGATCCAGCATGCCATCCAGTATGCCGTTACCGGCCCGCAGCACAGAGATCACGCAAAGTTTTTTGCCGCTGATCATCGGTGCATCAATGACCTGAATCGGAGTTTCGATACGGGTGAATTCGATAGGCAGATCACGTGTGACTTCGTATGCCAGCATCTGGCTGATCTCGCGCAGCAGGCGGCGGAAATTATCCGTTGGCGTATCTTTACTGCGCATCAGCGACAGTTTGTGCTGCACTAACGGATGTTTTATTTCAGTCACTAATTCATTCAAGGTATTTCTCCAGCTTATTTTGGTGTGACCGCTATTTTACGTCCCTGCGTCGTTTTAGGGGAGACGTTCATTCGTGAATAAACGGGAATAGAAGGGTTTTTCTGGCTTTACTCCGGCAATTGTTTGATTTTTCTTGATTGATAATTCAGGTTAAGAAGTTCCGGAGCCGCCAGGCCAGCGACTTTAGGGGACGACTACTATCTCAGGAGTGAAGAATGGACAGCAATCAGTCATTATTAAATAAATTTTCTTTAGGGAATTTCTCCCTTGATCAGCGTATGGATCAGAAAGAAGATTTTTTATCTTCTCCTGATGATCTGGAGTCGAATTCCCGTATCGACGTCAAAGGCATACGCGAGGCGATTGCCCGTGTTGAAGCGGAAGCCCGCGCCACCGTAGCCTCTGAAACCCGTCTGAAAGCCGAGGCGCAGGCGCGTGCGATGGCAGAAGCCCGCGCGCAGGCAGAAGCCGAAGCCGCCGAACTGGCGCAGAAAAAATTACAGCTGGAACAGGAAGCTGCAGAAGCCAGCCGTGCCAGATTGCTCGCTGAAAAGCAATCGCAGGCCGCAGCTGCCGCCAGGATTGCGGCGAATGAACAGGAAGCACGTGAATTACAAGAGCGTTCCCAGATGGAAAGCCGTGCCCGTGCGCAATCTGAGCAACGTCTGAAGATAGAGCAGGAAGCCAGAGCACGTGCCGAAATGCAGTTCAAGGCTGAATCTGAAATTACGGCTAAAGCACAGGCGACAGTCAGTGAGTTAAGCAAACAGACAGAAGCGGCCAAAAATTGGGCAGCAGAGCGTTTTGCCGCCTCTGAAAGTGCGCGTCAGCAAGCCGTTGAGCGCGCCCGAGCAGATGCCCGTATTGCGGAACTGGCACGCGAACGTGAAAAGCGTGAACGTGAAGCGCGTGAAACTGCAGAAATGTTGCTCAAGGTGCGTAGCGAAACACTGCAGGCAAGTAAAGAGCGTGATCAGGCTGAAGCTATGGCGCTGGAATGTGCGATCAACCGTGCTCCGGTCGAAGTCCGTGCACGTGAAGATGCGCTGGCACGCGTGGCGATTGAACAGGAACAGGAAGCGATTGCACAGGCCCGCATGGAGTCCGAACGCCGTGCTGCTGAAGCGATTCAGATGCGTATGCAGGCTGAGCAGGAATTGTATGCTGCAGCCTCAAAACGCGAACAGGCAGAAATGATCGCGACTGCAACTGCGCAAGCACGCCGTGAAGCAGAAGATAAAATTCGCCAGGTGACAGAGTCCCGTATCCGCGCAGAACGCGAATTGCAATCGACGGCGATGCATCGCATTGAGAGTGAACAACAGGCGGATGCACAGACACGCGCTCGTCTGCAAGCGGAAGCAGAAGCCTCCGAAGAGGCGCGTCAGCGCCGTATCGCTGAACAGGAAGCAACTGAAGTCGCCCGTCAGCGTGCAGCGGAAGAACAGCGCGCCGCCAAGCTGGCAAAAGAACGCATGGAAATTGAACGTGTCGCGGTGCAAGCTGCCCGTGAGCAGGCTGATGCTGAACAGCAGGCGCTGAGCGCCAGTGCGTTTCAGGCAGAGTTACTCAAGCGGGCCAGTGCTGCAGCCGAACTGAAGGCGAAAAAGGCAGAAGAATTGCTGGCAGCAGAAAAACGTCGTGCAGAAGCAGAGCAAAAAGCAGCTAACGCGCTTGACGCAAAACTGCAGGCAGAGCGTCAGAAAGCAGAAGAAGCAGAAGCCCGTGCCAAAGCGGACGAAGCCCATGCAGAGTTGCTGCGTATGCAGGAAGCAGCTGAGCGCGCGGCACGCGTCGCGCAGGAAGCAGAATACGTGGCCGAAAAAATCGCACTCGAAAAAGCGATCGAGCAAGCGGAATTGCAGCAAAAAATGGCGGAAGCAACAGTCAAAAAGAGTAAGGATGTCAGCGAACTGTTGCGCGTTCAGCAGCAACTTGCTCAGGATGAGGCGAAAGCGATGGAATTACTCGATGAGAAACTGGAGGCTGAGCGTCGTCGTGCCGAGGCGGTACAGCAAATGCTGAAAACGGCAGAGGAAAAACTGGCGCTGGAGCAGGCTGCTCAACTGGAATTAGAAGCCAAGCAACGCGCCGAAGAGGAAATGAAAGCCATTGCCGCGGCAAAAGAGCAGGCTGAGCGTGAACAAAGACTGGCGCTGGAAGCGGCGAATCAGGCTGAACTGAGCGCGCTGGAACAAGCGGAAATTCAAAAGGAAGTACAACGTAAAGCCGCCGCACTGGCAGTGCTGAAATCGCAGCAAGCGATGGAAATGACGCGCGCTGAGCAGGTTCGTACCGAGGCGGAAAAACAGGCTGTACGCGCAGCGCAGGAGAAACTGGAGGCAGAAAAAGCCGCCGCAGAACAAGTGATTGCCCGTGCTCATGCTGACCGTCAGCATGTCAGCGTACTGCAGGCGCGTCAGCAGCAAGAGTCGGAGGCACGTGCCGCACGTCAGGCATTGATTCTGGCTGAGCAGACCCGTCTGCAAAAAATGCAGGAACACGCTGAATTGCAAAAACAGGCGGCCAGCGCGGCACAGGCGAAAGCTGCAGAAGCTGAAGAATTAGGTAAAACCTTGCGTCTGCGTGCGGAATCCGAGCAGAAAGCACTGAATCTGGTACAGGAAAAACTGCGGGCAGAGAAAAAATTAACCGAGGAATTGCAGGCGAAAGCGAAGCTCGAGCAGGAAGCACGTGACAAGCATCTGGCCCGTCTGGAAGCCGAACAGGCGCTGCGTATGGCAACAGAATTAAAGCTCGCAGAAGAAAAGAAACTGCTTGAGCAAAATGCGGCGCAGGCGCAGGCGGAACAGCAGGCAGCGCAGGCTGCAGCAGCGCGTGTGAAGGCAGCAGCGCAGATCACACGTCTGGAGCAGGAAAAGGCGCAGTCACAGCAACAGGCTGCAGCAGCGCTGGAACAACAGGCAAAGCTGGAGCATGAACGCACCGAGGCTGAAAAAGCGATGGCCAAAGCTGCGGCAGAAAAACTGACAGCAGAAAAGATCGCCCACACAGCAGCGCAGGCAAAGGCTGCAGCCGAACAGGAGCAAGCAATTGCTGCCGCTGAACGCGCCCGTGCCGAACAGGAAGCTAGTCAGATGGCTGAGGCGAAGCTGCAGGCAGAAAAAGCCTTGCAATTGCAGGCGCAGGCGTATGCTGCCAGCCAGCAAAAAGCGCATCAGCTGGTGGTTGAAAAGAATCGTCGCATCGCGGAATTGGAACAAGTCGTACAGCAACGCTCCGCTGATGAGGCTGTATTGCTGGCAACAACAACAGCAAAATTGCAGGCGGAACAAAGCGCTCAGCAAGACGTACAAATCCGTCTGGCCAGTGAAAAGCAGGCAAATGAATTTGCTCAGGCTAATGCATACGCACAGCAAGTGGCACGTCTGGCCGGCGAAGCAACGCTCGCTGCAGAGCAGGCTTTACATCAGGAACTGGCTGCACACGCTGATGCGCAGAAGCTGATGGCAGAAATAGCACAACAGCGTGTGCAGCAAGAACAGCAATTACTGAAGGCGCAACAAGAGCGTATCGAGGCAGAACAGGCGCTGGTGGCAATGCTGACGGCGAAGCAAGAGGCTGAAGTTGCTGCAGCAGCGGAAGCGCAGGCGCGCCTGAATGCAGAAGCGGAGCAAGTGGAGTTGCTGGCAGCACGCAAAACTAGCGACGAAGAGGCACGCCTGGCCATAGAAAATCTGAATGCGAAAGAAAAGGAATGGCTGGCGCAGGCGGCTGAAGAGGCATTGATCAAGCGTCAGACTGCTGCCGCACTCGAAGAAAAAACTTCCTTGTTGCTGGAATCCAGCCGTGCAGAACAACAACGCCTGGCGACCGAGCAACAACTGAATGAAGAGTTGCAAGCGAAATTACTGGCGGAACAACAGCAACAGCAAGCCCTGCAACAACGTTTGCAGGCGGAACAAGAGGCAGCACAGATCGCCGCCGCACGTGTTGAACAGGAGCAGGCGGCGGCTCAGGCGTCTCAATTGCAGCTGGAAACTGAGCAGGCCTTATTTGCGCAATCGGCACAACACGCTGAGGCGCAACGCACAGCGGCAGAGGCGATGGAAGCCAGACTGCGTGAAGCAGAAACACTGGCGCTGATCGAAAACCGGCGCGCGGCGGCTGAACTTGAAGAATTGGCCGCCATCGAACAAAAGATGCTGGCAGAACAAAAAGCACTGGCAGAGGCGGAACAGCGTCAGCAAGCTGAGCAGTCTTATCTGCAATTGTCTGAGATTCGTGCTCAGGCTGAGCAAGATGCGAACGTGGCGATGCAGATGAAACTGAGTGCAGAGAAAGAAGCGACAGAATTAGCGCAAATGCACGCGGCTGCAGAAAAAGAAGCAGCTGAACTCGCGCAGATGCGTGCTGATGAGTTGTTGGCATTACAGCAAATGGAAGCGCAAAAGGCTGATCTTGCTCAGCGCGAAATTCAGGCAATACAACTGCAGAAGCAACGCGAACAGGATGAGTTGGACCTGAAGCAGCAGGCATTGACTGCGATCAACCAGAAAATGGAAGCAGAAGCACTGATCCTTAAAGCATCCGAGGAGAGATTGCAGATTGAGGCGGAACTGGCGAAACAAAGCCAGTTGCGCGCACAAAAGGCAGCAGAGGCAAATGCGGCAGAACAGGAAAAACTCGCGGCAGAACAGGCGCTGATCGCGGCATCTGAGTCACTCGCAGAACAAGCCAGAATGGCGACAGCCGAGATGAACGCCCGACTCGAACAACAACAGCAACTGGCAGAAACTGAAGCGCAAAGAATTGCAGCTGAGAATAAGCTGGCGCAGGAGGTTGCCGCTCGTTTACAGGCTGAACAGGCATTGCTGGCTGATTTGCAGCAACAGGAAGAGCAAGAGGCTGCGTTGGCTGATCTGATGCTGCAACGCCGTGCTGAACTGACATCGGCGAAAGCAGCGCTGGAACAAGCGAAGAAAAACATCCTGGCCTTGTCACCGGAAGAAGAGGAACTGGCTACGTTGCAGCAACAGCTCGCGCAACAGCAAGAGGCAATTGAACAACAGAAGCAAGCACGTCAGCAACAGCTTGAGTCACTGAAGGCACAGTTAATGGCAACACAGGCCGCATTGAAAGCGGAAACTGAGCAGGAAAATCTGAGTCTGGCGACAGAACATGCGCAGGCCGAACATCTGGCACAGGAATTGATTGCAAAATTGCGTAACAATCAGCAGCAAAGCGCCGAATGGCGTTTGCAGGCGCAGCAAATGTTGTCGAGCGCACCAGTGGAAATTACTTACGATATCGCTCAGCAAGCAGAGAAAGATGCACAGGAGCGCTTCCGTCTGCGTTTGCGTCCTTCCGTACTGGCTGGCCTGATGTTGTGCGCAGGTGTTGCTGGCGCTGCTGGTTTCGCTAACTTTTCGACACCGATGTCGGTTGCGAATGCGATGGCGGCTAAGGCAGCTCCCGTGGTTGCCACCCCTGCAAACATTTCCACGCCGTCAGCCAGACTGAATGGTGGCATGCAATTGAGCTATGAACTGACTCCTTCTACAAAGCAACATAAAAAATCTGCTGAAAGCGGCATTGCACAGCAGTCCGAACCTGTCGGAACCGACGACAAGTCTGGCTTACAGTTAGCGATGGCAGTGAAGTAGTAGAAGTAACTCAGAGATGAAACGAATAAAAAATCCCGCCTGGCGGGATTTTTTATTTGGATTTGAATTCAGGGAAAATCATAACGGCAACAAAACCTTTATGTTCATGGTTATAAATCCTCAGCCTGCCACGATGACGGCGGACTATCCGATCGACAATTGCCAGACCAAGCCCCGACCCGTTCGCCTGGCTGCGTGATGCATCGGCACGGGTGAACGGTTTCAGCAGGCGTCCGATGTCATCGTCACTAGGAGCACCTTCGCCGTAATCGCGGAAGCTGATCAGTACACCTTGTTTTTTTCCTTTGGTTTTGTGGCTGCATTGAATTTCAATCACGGTATTGAGCTTGTCGGGATTCTTGCCGTAACGACAGGAATTTTCAATCAGATTGCTGAAAAGTCGCCTGAGCTCGGTCGCATTTCCTGAAATATACATATCAGACGCAATTGCCGAGTGCAGGTGCAGGTAATTCACCCGTGAATATTCACGAATCACCTGTTTCAGCAGTTCGCTGATGTTCACCTGATCAAAGCGCAGACTGTCGATCGGTTTCGCATAATCGAGGAATTGATTGATGATGGCATCCATTTGCGATAAATCTGACTGCATGCCGGATCGTGCCTGTTCGTCCAGATTTGCCATTTCCACTTCGAGTTGCATGCGCGCGAGCGGCGTTCGCAAATCATGTGAAATACCAGCCAGAATGATGGTACGGTCGGCATCTATTCTTGCCAGATCCGCAACCATATTATTAAAACTGGCATTCGTTTCGCGGATTTCTTTCGGACCACGTTCAGGCAAAACTGGCGCCTGCTTGCCTTGTGCCAGTAATCTTGCTGCATTACTCAGACGGGATAGCGGGTCGTTAATGAACTTAGAAATAACCGCTGCACCCAGCAAGGTTATTAATAAGGTAGCAGAGATCCAGCTGATGACCGGTAGTGTGGTTGGCGGTTCCAGACGGTCTTCATCGAGTCGCAGCCAGTAATGATCGCCTTCAATCTCCAGGGTGATCCAGAATCCGTTGTTACCATTGACTGAACGGGCAAAATGAGTTTCCTTGCCTAGCTGCGCTCTCATCATTTCACTGAATTCTGTCAGGAATGCAGTGGGCTCCAGTTTTTCCAGTATATCGCTATCGTTACGCAGATAAAACCGTATTCCCTCGCTGTGAGCGAGATCCTGCAGTAGCTCTTGGCGTTTTTCAGGCGCGGCATGGGTCAGCGCAGTGCGTGTGATTGTGACGATGGAGGTGATCTGCGCGGTCAGTTGCTGTGCGCGGGGACTGCGTTCAAGGGTCTTGAAGCTGATGAACCATATCATCATGCTGGCCATCACAAGGATGGCCAGTAAAAAAAATGTACGCCAGAAAAGACCGCTGCGCAGCCATTCAAGACTATTCAGGTATGAGCGCATAAGTGATCAGCGCAAAAACTAATCCTTGCTGGCGTCCGGAATGAAAACGTAGCCGAGTCCCCAGACAGTCTGAATATACAGAGGGTTGGATGGATCTGGCTCTATCAGTTTTCTGAGACGTGAAATCTGCACATCCAGGCTACGGTCAAATACTTCATATTCGCGGCCTCGCGCCAGCTCCATCAGTTTTTCACGGGACAAAGGCTGGCGCGCATGGCGGGCGAAGACTTTAAGTACGGAAAATTCGCCGGTTGTCAGAGAAATCACTTCGTTGTTTTTTCTGAGCGTACGGGTACCGAGATCCAGCACAAAATCACCGAAAGCAAAAGTCTGCGGGCCTTCGGATGGTGCACCCGGTAATTCATCCGGTACTTTACGACGTAAAACAGCATTGATACGGGCGACCAGTTCCCTGGGGTTGAACGGTTTGGGAAGGTAGTCGTCAGCTCCCATTTCAAGCCCGATAATACGGTCCACTTCCTCGCTTTTTGCTGTCAGCATGATAATCGGTGTTTTGTCTCCCGCGCCGCGTAAGCGGCGGCAAATGGCGAGACCATCTTCACCCGGCAGCATTAAATCCAGCACCAGCATGTCATAGCGTTCACGCATCCAAAGCTTATTCATTGTCTGTGCATTTTCAGCACCGACGACATGGAAACCTTGTTCGGTCAGGTAACGTCTTAGCAGCTCACGCAGTCTCAAGTCGTCATCGACAACCAGGATTTTTGCTTTAGGTGCGTTGCTGGCAGACGTTGGGGTATTCTCTGAAGGTGTTTGAAGGTTTGTCATATCCGTAATGGTACTGCCATCGTTGCCGCCTGGGAACAGACAGGCAGAGAGGATTACAAAGAGTTACATACTTTACTTCTCTGAGAGATGAATGACAATCGAATTAATATAAACGCAGATGGCAAACTGCGGTCAGTCAAACCGTGTTTATTCATTTTTAACGGAATTCAGAACAGGCAGGCACATAAGTCCGGAAGGCTGGAAATAAGGCTGCTTTTACCTGCGTGAATGAAATCAAATGCACTCTCGATAGTAAAATTATTGCGCCAAGTCTTACTTGACGCCTGACTGCCTGGCAACACTGCCAAATCATCGGTTCTTGGCCCGGGGGATCTGTGTTTTTGAATGATGGTGTTTAACGACGATGTTGTTTCATGATTTTTTGTTGTTCGCGTTGCCAGTCTTTTTCTTTTTCAGATTCGCGCTTGTCGTGTTGCTTTTTACCTTTCGCTAATCCTATCTGGCATTTGATTTTGCCATTGCTGAAGTGCATGTTGAGGGGCACCATCGTATAGCCGGATCGTTCGACTTTACCGATAAGTTTACTGATCTCCGCTTTGTTCAGCAGCAATTTACGTGTGCGTACCGAGTCAGGATGTATGTGTGTTGAGGCAGTCGGGAGAGCGCCGATGTGCGCCCCGAACAGAAAAATCTCGCCATTCCGCACGATCACGTATGCTTCTTTTAATTGAAGGCGTCCGGCACGAATAGCCTTGACTTCCCAGCCCTGCAACACCACACCTGCTTCGAATTGTTCCTCGATAAAGTAATCGTGGAAGGCTTTTTTGTTATCAGCAATACTCATGTAATAAGAAAGTTGGTTATCTTGCCGCTTCAAAATTTCTTATGATAATTTCGATACGGTGGCGACTCGGTTAAAATGCGAACCTGTGATTCTACCAAATGGTTTCTTTAGATGGCAGTCGTACATAAAACAGTTTTTATCGGATACAGCGCCGCACAAATGTTTGCACTGGTTGAACAGGTGGAAAAGTATCCTGAATTTTTACCATGGTGCGGTGAAGTCAAGGTAGGGGAGAGGACGGAAACGAATCTGACGGCCACTCTGGCGATCAACTTTCATGGCATCAGGCAGAGCTTCACGACGAAAAATATCAATCAGCCGCCGCATTCTATGCAGATGAGTCTTGTTGATGGTCCGTTTAAGCAGTTATCCGGGGGGTGGAAATTTACTGAACTCCGTTCCGACGCCTGCAAGATTGAATTTGACCTGAATTATGATTTTTCCAGTAAGTTGCTGGAACATGTGATTGGCCCTGTGTTCAGCAAGATTGCTAATAGTTTTGTAGATTCATTCTGCTCCAGAGCGGAGGCGATCTATGCCTGAGAACGACACTATCCGTGTGCAGGTCTGTTATTCTTCAGGCAGTGCTGTAAGTTTGCTCGATGTCGTGGTCCCGCTTGGGGCGAGCGTTGGTCAGGCGATTGATGTAAGCGGCATCCGGGATACGCATCCTGAACTGAGTCATGCCACATATAAAACTGGAGTCTACGGCAAACTTAAAGACGAGAGTGCAATATTGCATGAGGGCGACAGAGTGGAAATCTATCGCCCTTTACTCGCTGATCCTATGGAGGCCCGGCGGCGGCGTGCTAAGAAGCAGCAAAAGGCGGCTGCATAACAGCGATTGATGATGTTTATAGCACTACTGGCAGCCAGCTAACGCTTTTTTCACATCGGCAGCTTCTTTTTCTCTTTGAGCATCTGTTAAATAGTTGCGTTCTCCGTTTTTATCCGTGGTCGCGACGCGTTGCCCTGATTCAAGAACTTTTTGGTAGGATCTTGCTCGTTCGCAATTTTTTTGTTTATCAGCAGCGGCTTGTTGTTCTTCCGTTGCTTTCTTGTCTTTTTCGGCCTGTTCAGCGCGACGCTTGTTAAATTCCTCGTTTCTTGAGGATGTTGTCATCGGCTTTTGCGCTGCATTTACAGCGTCTTTTGATGCGCTTGCAGCGTCATTCGCTTCGGCGGGTCTTGTGGTCGATAATCCCTGCGATTTGATGATCCGGTTTTTTGGGGTCGATGCCGGAGGCGGGGTGTCTGAAAATTGTTTATTACCCTTTTCATCCACCCATACATATTGAGCCAAAGCGCTTGTACATGTGAGCGTCGCAATCATAAATCCGCTGATAAGCTTAAGGTTGAGCATGAAATCGTTCTTTCAAAGAGGACAAAAAGATGAGAGAGTTTTACACGTAGCGAGACTACTTCGCAAGTTTTCTGTATAATTCGCTTTTGCGCCTATAGGAAATAGTATGCGTTTACTTCAAAAAGCACTCACATTCGATGACGTGCTCCTCGTTCCGGCATATTCGGACATTCTCCCGAAAGATACCTCTCTTGCGACTAAATTGACGCGTAATATTCATTTGAATATACCGCTGGTTTCTGCCGCGATGGATACCGTTACTGAAGCCAGACTGGCGATTGCCATGGCGCAGGAAGGTGGTATCGGTATTATTCATAAAAACCTGACCGCCAAAGAGCAAGCGCGTGAAGTGGCGAAGGTGAAACGTTTTGAGTCAGGGGTGTTACGTGATCCGATCACGATTCCGCCCGGCATGAAAATCCGTGAAGTGATTGCCCTGTCTCAGCAACATGGTATCAGCGGTTTTCCGGTTGTTGAAGGTAATGTCGTTGTCGGCATTATCACTAATCGTGATCTGCGTTTTGAGCAGGAGCTGGATGCAGAAGCCCGTACCAAAATGACACCGCGCGAAAAGCTGGTTTATGTGAATGAAACCGCTGACCTTGCTGAAGCAAAACGTCTGATGAATAAACACCGCCTTGAGCGAGTTTTAGTTGTCAATGACGCGTTCGAGTTACGCGGTCTGATCACGGTGAAAGATATTCAGAAATCGACTGAGCATCCGTTTGCATCGAAAGATGAACATGGAAAATTGCGTGTCGGTGCGGCGGTCGGGGTTGGTGTCGAGAATGAAGAGCGTATCGATTTGCTGGCGAAAGCAGGCGTGGATGTAATTGTTGTCGATACTGCGCATGGTCACTCCAAAGGCGTCCTGGACCGTGTTCGCTGGGTAAAAGATCATTATCCCCACATAGAAGTTATCGGCGGCAATATTGCGACCGCGGCAGCTGCGCTGGCGCTGGTTGAACATGGTGCTGATGCGGTTAAAGTGGGTATTGGCCCTGGCTCTATTTGTACAACAAGGATTGTCGCCGGTGTCGGTGTGCCGCAAATTACGGCGATCGCAAATGTCGCGAACGCACTCAAGGGAACCGGTGTGCCATGTATCGCCGATGGCGGTGTCCGCTTCTCTGGGGATGTCTCGAAGGCGTTGGCTGCGGGTGCGTCAACGGTCATGATGGGCAGCATGTTCGCGGGTACCGAAGAAGCGCCGGGAGAAGTGATTCTGTTCCAGGGACGTAGCTACAAATCTTATCGCGGGATGGGTAGTCTGGGTGCGATGGCGGATGGTTCCGCTGACCGTTATTTCCAGGACTCTGCAAACAATGCAGATAAATTGGTGCCTGAAGGTATCGAGGGACGTGTGGCCTACAAAGGCAGCGTACTGGCAATTCTGTATCAATTAGTTGGTGGTGTCCGTTCGTCGATGGGATATTGTGGTTGTGCGACGATTGAAGACCTCCGGACGAAAGCAGAGTTTGTTGAAATTACTTCTGCCGGCATGCGTGAGTCGCATGTGCACGACGTGCAGATTACGAAAGAAGCTCCGAATTATCGCGCCGATTAATATCTGAACGATACGCCTGGGGTGTTGTATGTCTTTAAATTCGACAGATTTTGGTTTGACAACGCTTCAGGTGAATTCTGGCTTCAGCAAAATATTCGCTGAAAAATTTGAAGCGAAAATTGCCCGCTTTGAACGCGTCGGCATGGGGCTGTTTTCTGTCGCTAATTGTTTTGTAAGTTTTGGTCGCGTTACTGGCCGCTCAGGGCTTACAGAACACTCGATTACAGAAATGGAAGCCGCGTTTTCTGATGAGTTTCCTCTCAGCGAAGAGATAGTAGTGATCTCTGATCTGAGCGCCCATCATGAATTCGCGCAGCACCGCTTTGTTTCTGGGGTGCCATCAATACGGTTTTTCGTTTCGTTTCCGGTTTATGGTCAGGACGGAAAACTTGTCGCGTGTTTGCGCCTGCTCGACTATAAGCCGCATATATTCGATGATGAACAGCGCTTGTTGTTAGCTGATCTTGCGGTGTTGGTGGAGCGTGAGCTGGCATTAAGCGCGGTTTGCCAGAATCAGGTTGAGCTGATGAAGCAGAACCGGCGCCTGAAGCGGGATACCTTAGTGGATCCCTTGCTTGGCACCTGGAATAAACCTGCCATTGTGCGCTCGTTACGTCTGGAAATGGAGCGATGTGCGAAAGCTGGCAAACCTATGTCCCTGCTGTTTTTGCTGGCAGATCAGATTACGGAGTTGCGGGCAAAGCATGGAACAGTGCTCGCTGATCAGATACTCGTAAGGATGGTGAGCCGTATTCGCTCATGCATTCGTCCGTTTGATGCTTTGGGGCGGTTTGACAATGACCAGTTTCTGATTGTACTGCCCGGAGCGTCTCATCTGGTGGCGATAGCAGTTGCAGAGCGCATAAGATTGACAATCAAGATGCATTCGGAATGGATAGAGAATGCGGGGATTTCATTGACGGTTTGTATAGGATTAGCATCGACCGATGTGCACCGCGATGAGGATCCGGAAATATTAATCAGCTTAGCTGAAAAAGCCCTGCTTTCTGCAAAGCGAGCAGGAAATAATACTGTTGTACAGGCTATGCCCGGGCAACCTGACATGATGATTTGATTTATGCACTCAAAAATTCTTATTCTCGACTTTGGATCCCAAGTCACTCAACTGATCGCTCGCCGCGTCCGCGATTCCGGTGTCTTTTCTGAGGTTCACCCTTACGACGTCAGTGACGAATTTATCCGTAATTACGGCGCTGCAGGCATCATTTTGTCCGGCGGTCCGAATAGTGTGACTGAAGGCGATACCCCACGTGCGCCGATGGCGGTATTTGATGCCGGCGTACCTGTGCTGGGGATTTGTTATGGTATGCAAACCATGGCTGAACAGCTTGGTGGCAAAGTAGAAAATGGTCTGGTGCGCGAATTTGGCTACGCGGAAGTCCGCGCCCGCAGTCACACAGCCTTGTTAAACGGTATTAACGATTTCGTGACACCAGAAGGTCACGGTATGCTGAAGGTCTGGATGAGTCACGGTGATAAGGTCAATGAAATGCCACCGGGTTTCAAGCTGATGGCATCAACCGATAATTGTCCGATTGCTGCGATGGCAGATGAAGAGCGTCGTTTCTACGCCGTTCAGTTCCATCCTGAAGTCACCCACACCGTACAAGGCGAGGCAATCATTGGCCGTTTTGTGCATGAAATCTGCGGCTGTAAATCTGACTGGAATATGCCGGATTACATCGCCGAAGCTGTGGCTGCAATCCGCGCACAGGTTGGCAGCGACGAAGTTATTCTCGGCTTATCCGGTGGTGTTGACAGCAGCGTTGCTGCTGCGCTGATCCATCGCGCGATCGGCGATCAGCTGACTTGCGTATTTGTCGATCATGGCTTGCTGCGTCTTGATGAAGGCAAAATGGTGATGGATATGTTTGCCAAAAACCTCGGCGTCAAAGTGATTCATGTGGATGCGACAGCACAGTTCATGGGGCATCTGGCCGGTGTTACTGATCCTGAAGCGAAACGCAAAATTATTGGTCGTGAATTCGTCGAGGTGTTTCAGGCAGAGTCGGCCAAGCTGAGTAATGCCAAATGGCTGGCGCAAGGCACGATTTATCCGGATGTGATCGAAAGCGCTGGTAAGGGTAAAAAAGGTTCGCACACGATCAAAAGCCATCACAACGTCGGTGGCTTGCCGGATACATTGAATCTGAAATTGCTGGAACCACTGCGCGAATTATTCAAAGATGAAGTCCGCAAGCTCGGTGTTGCGCTGGGTCTGCCGCATGGCATGGTGTATCGTCATCCGTTCCCTGGACCCGGTCTTGGTGTGCGTATTCTCGGTGAAGTTAAAAAAGAATTTGCTGATCTGCTGCGTAAAGCGGATGCTATTTTCATTGAGGAGCTGCGTGCTAATTTCGTCGATCCACAAGCTGAAAATCCAGTCAGCTGGTATGACGCGACGAGTCAGGCATTTGCGGTGTTCCTGCCGGTGAAATCAGTCGGCGTGATGGGCGATGGCCGCACCTATGATTACGTGGTGGCATTGCGCGCGGTACAGACGCAGGATTTTATGACGGCACACTGGGCACATCTGCCGCACGAGTTGCTTGGCAAGGTCTCGAACCGAATTATTAACGAAGTACGTGGCATCAATCGTGTTGTCTACGATATTTCTGGCAAACCGCCTGCAACAATTGAGTGGGAATAAGACGTGACATACAGCGTCAAAGAAATTTTTTACACTTTGCAGGGCGAAGGCAATCATGCCGGTCGCCCGGCAGTGTTTTGCCGTTTTTCCGGCTGCAATTTGTGGACAGGCAGAGAAGAAGACCGTGCATCAGCGATCTGTCAGTTTTGTGATACAGATTTCGTAGGCACTGACGGTATTGGTGGTGGTAAATTCAAATCGGCTCAGAACCTGGCAGCGGTGATTAATGCCTTGTGGCCAGCCTCATACACTGCCTGCAAATATGTCGTGTTCACCGGCGGGGAGCCGTTGCTGCAACTTGATGCCGCGTTAATTGATGCAATGCATGCTGCCGGTTTTGAAATTGCGATTGAAACCAATGGCACCTTGCCGGTGCCTGAGGGTATTGACTGGGTCTGCGTCAGTCCGAAAATGGGTTCTGAACTTGTGGTTCGCAAGGGAAATGAAATCAAGGTCGTGATTCCGCAAATCGGTCAGGATATGGCGACATACGGCAATCTTGATTTTGAACATTACTTCGTGCAAGCGATGGATGGCCCGTTAAGAGACAATAATCTGCGCCGCGCGATAGATTTTTGCAAACAGCATCCGCAGTGGAAGCTGAGTTTGCAGACACATAAACTTCTACAAATTCCTTAAGCTTTACATGTTAACGATTACCCGAAAAATGGAATTCGATGCAGGTCATCGTATTCCCGATCACAGCAGTCAGTGCCGTAATTTGCACGGTCACCGCTATACTTTACAAATCACGCTGACTGGCGATGTGGTGCAACAGGACGGCGAATCCGATAACGGCATGATTATGGATTTTGGCGATATCAAGGCGCTGGCGAATCAGCATCTGGTTGGTCTTTGGGATCATTCCTTTATCGTTTATGAAAACGATCATGTGATCAAGAATTTTCTTGCGCAGCTTCCTGATCATAAAACAGTCGTGATTGATCGCGTTCCTACCGTCGAAAACCTCGCAAAGATTGCTTTCGATATTCTTAAAGATGTCTATCATGATCGCTTTGGTCGTAGTCTGAAACTGACCAAAGTGACTTTGTACGAAACGCCTAATTGCTGGGCAGAGATAGACGGCTGATCGTGACTGACGCGTTGACGACCATGCAAGCTGAGTCGGATATTCCATTTATGCGTCTGGCTTACGAGCAGGCCAAGCTCGCGTGGGAGGCGGGGGAAGTGCCGGTCGGTGCTGTAGTGGTAAAAGACGGTGTAGTGATCGCAACGGGCTATAACCGGCCGATTGTGGATCATGACCCTACCGCACATGCCGAGATCATGGCCTTGCGTGCTGCTGCAGAGGTGCTCGGCAATTACCGCTTACCCGGGTGTGAGTTATACGTCACATTAGAACCTTGTGTGATGTGCGCCGGCGCGATGATGCATGCGAGATTATCGCGCGTCATTTTTGCCGCTCGGGATCCTAAAACCGGTGTCGCCGGATCACTAATGAATATCTTTGATCAGACGCAGTTGAACCACCATACTCAGGTGACACAAGGCGTGCTCGCTGACGACTGTGCGACATTGCTAAAAGACTTTTTTGCCAACCGTCGTCAGGCAGCGGCGGCACAGAAATTACAAGCCAGGGCGAGCGCATCGTCCTTTACTTCTGAGTAGCGGAACCCCATGCAATTCATACTTCCAAAATTAAAGACGCCGCTTGGTATTGCAATTGTTGCGCCAAGTGGTGCACCTCTTGATGAGGCGGCGGTTGTCCGTGGAATCGATATTTTGCGACAACAAGGTTTTACGGTACACAACTATTACCAGCCAGAGCAACGATTTCAGCGTTTCGGTGGCAGTGATGAGCAACGCTTAGCGCAGTTGCATGCCGCAGCGAGTAACCCGGATGTCAGTATTGTGATGGCATTGCGCGGTAGTTATGGTTTTTCGCGTTTATTGCCTCATCTTGACCTCGACTTTCTGGCGAATAGTGGCAAGGTGTTTGTTGGTTACAGTGACTTTACGGTGATGCATCAGGCCATGCTGGCGCGAGGCAGACTGAGCGTTGCTGGGCCTATGCTGTATGGCGACTTCGGTTGTGAGCACTTATCCGACTACACCTTATCTCAGTTCATACAGTGCATTTCTCAACAGCGGCATCAGCTCATGTTTGCTTGCTCCGAAACCGGAGCAATCGATGTGCAGGGCCGCTTGTGGGGAGGTAATCTGGCAATGCTGACGCATCTGGTAGGAACACCATACTGGACCGAGATTGAGGAGGGAATATTGTTCCTCGAAGATATAGGCGAACATCCTTATCGTGTAGAGCGCATGCTGTTGCAAATGCATTTTGCAGGAATTCTTGAAAAGCAAAAAGCGATCGTGTTGGGCGATTTTTCCGGCTATCAACTGGCGGTGCATGACCACGGCTATGATTTTTCTGAAATGCTCAGTTACATACGCAGCGTTGTTAAGGTTCCGGTAATTACCGGTTTGCCGTTCGGCCATATTTCTGATCGTGCCAGTCTGGTTGTCGGTAGTGCAGCCACGTTAAAAGTTGCGAATCAGCAGGCTCAACTCAGTATGGAATATCAGTTTTAAGTCTGTTGCACAGGTGCAGCGGAATTTATCGTGACAGAAAAAAAACCGCCCGGATTATCGGGCGGCTTTCTTATTTTACCGGTAGGTTATAGCGCAATTACTTGCCCGTTTTCAGACTTAGTCGTCTGCGTAAATATCGTTATCCTTAGTTTCTTTGATGAACAATGCACCAATCACAAATGTCACCAAAGCGATCACGATCGGATACCAGAGACCGTAGTAAATATCACCTTTGAATGCGACCAGTGCAAACGCCGTGGTTGGTAACAGACCACCGAACCAGCCGTTACCGATATGGTATGGCAGGGACATGGAAGTGTAACGGATACGGGTCGGGAACATTTCTACCAGCATCGCTGCGATAGGGCCGTACACCATCGTGACGTAGATCACGAGGATAACCAGTAATACCAGTACCATAGGTTTGTCGATCTGCTTTGGATCTGCTTTTGCAGGATAGCCAGCAGCTTTGATCGCATCAGCCAGTTCTTTAGAGAATGCTTTGTCTTTTGCTGCGGCTTCTTCTTTTGGCAAACTTGTTGCGTTGAAAGAAGTGATGACTTTATCACCGACTTTAACGGAAGCAGTCGTGCCGGCTGGTGCAACTTCATTGGAATAGTTCACTGATGCTGCTGCCAGTTTCGCTTTCACGATATCGCAGGAAGAAGTGAATTTCTTCGTACCTGTTGGATTGAACTGGAACTGGCAATCAGCAGGATCAGCCGTCACAACCACTGGTGCATTTTTCAATGCAGATTCCAACGCTGGGTTCGCATAGTGTGTCAGCGCATTGAAAATCGGGAAGTAAGTTACTGCAGCAATCAGGCAGCCAGCCAGAATGATAGGCTTACGACCAATTTTATCGGACAGCGCACCGAACACGATGAAGAAAGGCGTACCGATGACCAGAGAAGCGGCGATCAGCAAATTCGCTGTTGCGCCATCGACTTTCAGTGTCTGTTGCAGGAAGAACAGTGCATAGAACTGACCTGTGTACCAGACCACTGCCTGACCAGCTGTCAGACCAATCAGAGCCAGGATAACGATTTTCAGGTTTTTCCACTGACCGAAAGATTCAGTCAGAGGCGCTTTAGACGTCTTACCTTCGGCTTTCATTTTCGCGAATGCTGGTGATTCGTTCATCGACAAGCGAATCCAGACGGAAATCGCGAGCAGGAACACAGACACCAGGAAAGGAACGCGCCAGCCCCAGGATGAGAACTCTTCTTCGCCGATAGCCTGACGAGTGCCGAGAATCACCATCAATGACAGGAACAAGCCCAGTGTTGCTGTGGTTTGTATCCAGGCAGTGTAAGCACCGCGCTTGTCATGCGGGGCATGTTCTGCAACGTACGTTGCCGCACCGCCGTATTCGCCACCGAGTGCCAGACCTTGCAGAATACGCAAAGAGACCAGAATAATCGGTGAAACAATGCCCCAGCTGGCGTAGCCAGGCAGCAGGCCGACGCAGAAGGTGGAGCCACCCATGATCAGAATCGTGACCAGGAAAGTGTACTTACGACCGATCATATCGCCAAGGCGGCCGAATACCAACGCGCCGAAAGGGCGGACGATGAAGCCGGCGGCGAATGCCAGTAAGGCAAAAATGAATGCCGTGTTCGGATCGGTGCCCGCAAAGAATTGCTTAGCAATGATGGCCGCCAGTGAGCCATACAGATAAAAGTCATACCATTCAAAAACGGTCCCCAGGGAAGATGCAAAAATTACTTTGCGCTCTTCCGCTGTCATTCCGCTTGACGTTGCAATAGGTGCTGTCGCCATGCTTGTCTCCTGATTTATGTTTTATATATATAAAGTATGTCGGCAAAGCCTGTCATGGGTCGAAATAGAACTTCTGACATTTTTTGCACAACTTGAGTGTGCAAGCTGAAACTTACGGCATGCTTTCTTCAAACTTACAGAAACTTACAAGAGTGAAAATATTTCCCCCTTTTTTTAAAGCAAAAAGCAGGATGAAAATAAGCTGAAAATTTTGCGAACGGTCGTACTAAATTATGCTATTCTGCTTCGCAAGCAATCTGTTTCGCTTCTGTTTTGACTTGCAAAGTCAGGTTCTGATGCTGGCCGTGTGCAAGAAAGGAATGTCGGAAAGAGCGGTATTCGCAAGTGTATTACCTGCTCAGGTTGTGCAGATCGGTTTTTCAGTAGTCAGTTTTTAGCAATACTTGAGAATTACTTAAAATTCAACTCACAGGAGACACCACATGAATGATGCAGTTATTGTTTCTACCGCCCGCACTGGTTTAGCCAAATCCTGGAAAGGGGCTTTTAATATGACGCATGGCGCCACAATGGGTGGGCATGTGTTGGCCGCAGCGATTTCACGCGCCGGTATTGATTCAGCGGAAGTGGAAGACGTCATCATGGGGTGCGCGACACCTGAAGGTGCGACTGGTAGCAATATCGCTCGTCAGATCGCATTGCGTGCTGGTTGTCCGGTCACTACCGGTGGCATGACCGTAAATCGTTTTTGCTCCTCGGGTTTGCAGACGATCGCGATGGCAGCGCAGCGCATTATTGCCGGTGAGGGTGATATTTATGCTGCTGGTGGCGTTGAGTCGATTTCCTGCGTACAAAATGAAGCGAACACGCACATGCTGGTGGAACCCTGGTTGAAACAGCACAAGCCAGAAGTTTACTGGCCGATGTTGCAGACGGCGGAAACAGTCGCCAAACGTTACAACATTTCCCGCGAACGTCAGGATGAATACGGTGTGCAAAGCCAGTTGCGCGCAGCCGCTGCGCAGGCGGCTGGTTTGTTCAATGCTGAAATCGTACCGATGACAACCACCATGGGTGTGGCAGATAAAGCAACTGGCATGCTGGTGACACGTGAAGTCACGATTGCAGCGGATGAAGGAATACGCCCGGACACAACACTGGAAGGCGTATCCAAAATCCGTTCCGCGGTTCCTGGTGGTGTGATTTCTGCTGGTAATGCAAGTCAGTTTTCCGATGGTGCCTCTGTCGCGATCGTCATGAACAGTAAAGTCGCTGAAGCCAAAGGCTTGCAACCGCTGGGTATTTTCCGTGGTTTTGCGGTTGCTGGCTGCGAACCGGACGAGATGGGGATCGGGCCAGTGTTTGCGATTCCAAAACTGCTGAAAAAAGCCGGACTGAAAGTCGAAGATATCGGTCTATGGGAATTGAATGAAGCATTCGCGGTACAAGTTTTGTATTGCGCCGACAAGCTCGGTATTCCTATGGACAGACTGAATGTCAATGGCGGCGCGATTGCGGTCGGCCATCCTTACGGTGTGTCCGGTGCGCGTCTGACCGGTCATGCCTTGATTGAAGGTAAGCGCCGCGGTGTGAAGTATGTGGTCGTGACGATGTGTATTGGCGGCGGACAAGGGGCAGCCGGTTTATTTGAAGTCGTCTGATAAAGTCTGGTCTTGGAGGTTCATGTGAGCCGGTGTCGCTGATACTGTCTCACATGGACTGTTTTACGGTCTGATCTGATGAACGAGCAAATTGACGACACTGTTCAATGTCTGATCACCAATTTCCCGAAACTTCACCAAAACTGCCATGTCATCCAAAATTCTATCCCGTCGCGATCTCGATTTTCTGTTGTACGAATGGCTGAATGTCGAATCCCTCAATCAACGCCCGCGTTTTGCCGAGCACAGTCGCGAAACCTTCAACGCAGCGCTCGATACCTGCGAACAAATCGCCACCGACTTATTTGCCACCCACAACAAGAAAAGCGACCAGAATGAGCCGCATTTCGATGGCGAAAAAGTGCACATGATTCCTGAAGTCAAAACTGCGCTGAACGCGTTTCGCGATGCAGGTCTGCTGGCAGCTGGTCAGGACTTTGATTTCGGCGGTATGCAATTACCTTGCGTGGTTGAAAAAGCAGGCTTTGCCTACTTCAAGGGTGCCAACGTCGGCACGGCATCCTATCCGTTTTTAACGATAGGCAATGCCAATACCTTGTTGAAATGCGGCACACCGGAACAAATCGAGTTGTATGTCAAACCTATGCTGGAAGGAAGGTTTTTCGGCACTATGTGTCTGTCTGAACCGCAGGCCGGGTCAAGCTTATCCGATATCGTCACCCGTGCTGAACCGCAAGCCGATGGCAGTTTCCGACTGACCGGTAACAAGATGTGGATTTCTGCCGGTGAGCATGAGCTGTCAGAAAATATTATCCATCTGGTGCTGGCGAAAGTGCCGGATGAAAACGGCAAACTGATACCCGGCGTCAAAGGTATTTCCTTGTTTATCGTTCCCAAATTCGTGCTGGACGAGCAGGGTAATCCGGGCGAGCGTAATGATGTCGTGCTGGCTGGTCTGAATCACAAAATGGGCTATCGTGGCACGACGAATTGCCTGCTGAATTTCGGTGAAGGCAAGTTTAAGCCGCAAGGTAAAGCTGGTGCGATCGGCTTCCTGGTTGGTACTTTGCATCACGGGCTTGCGAATATGTTCCACATGATGAACGAAGCCCGTATCGGTGTCGGTCTTGGTGCGGTGATGCTGGGTTATACCGGCTATCTGCACGCGCTGGATTATGCCCGTAACCGTCCGCAGGGGCGCGCACCGCTGAACAAAGATCCGGCAGCACCGCAACTGCCTATCATTCAGCATACCGATGTGAAACGCATGTTGCTGGCGCAAAAATCGTATGTTGAGGGTGGTCTGGCGCTGACCTTGTACTGTGCACGTCTGGTCGATGAAGAGCGCACCGGCACCACGCCGGAAGCGCGGAAAAACGCCAGTCTGTTGCTGGAAATCCTGACACCGATCGCTAAATCCTGGCCTTCGCAATGGTGTCTGGAAGCGAATAATCTGGCGATACAAGTACATGGCGGTTATGGCTATACCCGTGAATACAACGTCGAACAATTTTACCGCGACAACCGTCTGAATCCGATTCATGAAGGAACACACGGCATTCAGGGACTGGATTTACTGGGGCGCAAAGTTGTGATGCTGAATGGCGCAGCGTTGGAAGCGCTGGGTGCTGTGATACACAAAACCCTGATGCAGGCCGCGACCCATCCCGAGCTCGCAGATTACGACAAATATCTGGCGCGTGTGTTGCAGCGCGTAGCCCAGGTCACGAAGCAGTTGCATGCCTGTGGTGACATCAACAAAACACTGGCAAATGCCTCGATATATCTGGAAGTATTCGGCCATACCGTAATGGCCTGGATATGGCTGGAGCAGGCGTTGCAGAGTCTGCATAAGGAAGATGCACATGATGCTGACTTTTATGCCGGTAAGCTGCAGGCGTGTAAGTATTTCTTCCAGTGGGAATTGCCGAAGGTCCATCCGCAACTGGATTTACTCGCCAGCATCGATACAACGACCTACGACATGCAAGATAGCTGGTTTTAATACTCCCGGGAGTATATTTTAAAGCCCAATGAATATAAGGAGATAAAGGGGATTTTTAAGGATACTCCCCCCTTTATCCTCTTTTTATCGCATTTTCAGAACAAATGCCGGCATTAGTTCCGGCAATAACGGAGACGATCGATGAGCACAGCACGTACAGTTCAGCAATTATTTAATCTGAGTGGTAAAACCGCTCTGATCACTGGTGGTTCCCGAGGTCTGGGGTTGCAAATGGCCGAAGCGCTGGGTGAGCAGGGCGCCAGCATCGTTTTATCGTCGCGCAAGCAATCTGATCTGGATGAAGCCGTTGCACACTTACACAGCCGTGGCATTCAGGCCAGCGCGATTGCTGCCGATTTATCCAAAGAAGAAGCGGTGACGCCACTGGTGGATGAGGCATTAAAACGTCTTGGGCATATCGATATTCTGATCAATAACGCTGGCGCCACCTGGGGCGCACCGGCGGAAGATTATCCGGTCGATGCCTGGGATAAGGTGATGAATCTGAATATCCGCAGCATCTTTTTGCTGTCACAGGCAGTTGGTAAACGTTCCATGATTCCGCGTAAATCCGGGCGTATTATCAACGTCGCTTCGATTGCCGGTCTGGCAGGGAACGCGCCGGGAACGATGCAGACGATTGCGTACAACACCTCGAAAGCGGCGGTGATCAACTTCACCCGCACACTGGCCGGTGAATGGGGTGTCCACGGCATTACCGTGAATGCGATTGCTCCGGGATTTTTTCCATCCAAAATGACCAAGGGCTTACTCGAACATCTGGGCGAAGAAAAAATCGCCAAAGAAGCACCTTTACAGCGCATCGGTGATGACGAGGATCTGAAAGGAGTCGCCCTGTTGTTTGCGTCGGATGCCGGCAAACATATCACCGGGCAGACGCTGGCGGTCGATGGCGGTGTGTCGGCGGTGTAAGCATGAGCAGCGAAACTTCAACAGCGCAGCCGTTGCAGCAGCCGAGCCAGACCTTGAATCCTTTTCTGCATGATCTGGGTGTCGAATTTCTGGAAATGGAAGACGGTCACGCCAGGCTCTCGCTTGATCTGACGGAACGCCACATGAACAGCTGGCAGATCACGCATGGCGGCGTCATCATGACCATGCTGGATGTGGTGATGGCGATGGCTGGTCGCTCACTGCATGAAGATCTGAAAGGGGTTGTCACAGTAGAAATGAAAACCAGTTTTCTGCAGCCGGGCGGTGTCGCCGGCGGCCGCATCGAGGCGCGTGGTAAGGCTTTTCATCAATCGACGACGATGTGTTTTTGCGAAGGCGAAGTCTGGAATGGCGACAGGCTCGTTGCCAAGGCGATGGGAACGTTTAAATATCTGCGACGTCTTAAGTCAGGTGAGAACATGAAGAAGTTATACGGCAGTGATTAGGCGTTTTCGATTGCGTGAATGAGCCATTGAGATACGGGGCGAAGAAACCTGATCTCATGTGCTGGCTGAATTTCAGTAAAAAATAGAAAGTAAAAACAGAAAAGTAAAAGCAGTGCTTGCAAGTCCAATTAAAAAAACAGGAGACAACATGCAGCAGACTTTCACCACCACGGCGCTGGCAACGATACTGGGCGTGCTTTGTATCAGCAGCGCCATCGCCCAGAGCAGCTTGCCTGACCCAGCTGCCACCGACCCTCAAAAACTGGGCTGGATGCAGGGATTCCCACCCGCGCCGGACAAACTCGTTCAGTTTGCCAATGGCAGCAGCTACCAGTTTCCGCGTACCCGCTGGTCATTCTCACATTCCCGCGAACTGGGACCGACTGCTAACGTCTGGCACGGGGCCGGACCTGTTTCAGTATTGCCGCAGGCATTGCAATCACTTGATGATCTGCGTTTTAAGGACGATAAAAATACTGAAATGCGCTGGGCCGATATGCTCGTCAATACCTATACCGACAGCGTACTGGTCATGCATAAAGGCAAGGTGATCTACGAAAAATATTTCGGTATCAGCAAACCTTATCTGCCGCATATTGCGATGTCGGTCACCAAATCTTTTGTCGGTACCTTAGCGGCCATGCTGGCAGCGGAAGGCAAAATCAACCCGGCTGATCCGGTGACGAAATATATCCCTGAGCTGAAGGACAGCGCGTACGCAGATGCGACGGTGCGTCAGGTCATGGATATGACGATCGGTGTGCAGTATTCGGAAAATTACGCTGATCCGAAAGCCGAGGTTTGGGATTACGCACGCGCTGGTGGTTTGCTGCCGGCTGCGCCGGGTTACAGCGGGCCTAAGAATTTTTACGATTTTCTGACCAAGCTGAAAAAAGAAGGCGAACACGATCAGGCCTTTGCTTACAAGACGGTGAACGCAGAAGTGCTGGCGTGGATAGTTCGCCGCGCGTCCGGTCAGTCTTTAGCTGAACTGATGTCGGAACGTCTGTGGCAAAAACTCGGCGCAGAAAACGACGCCTATTTTGCGGTCGATAGTCTGGGCACAGAGCAGGGCGGCGGCGGTCTGAATCTGACCCTGCGCGATATGGCGCGTTTCGGCGAAATGATGCGTAACGGCGGTCAGTTTAACGGACAGCAGATTATTCCTAAGGAAGTGGTAGCCGATATCCGCAAAGGCGGTGATCCGGCAAAGTTTGCGCAGGCCGGCTACAAGATGCTGCCCGGTTACTCATACCGGAATATGTGGTGGGTAGGACACAATAGTCATCAGACCTTTGAAGCGCGCGGCATTCATGGCCAGCGCATTTATATTGATCCGGTGGCTGAAATGGTCATCGTTAAATTTTCATCCCACCCCATCGCTGCGAATGGCGCGAGTGACCCTGTCACTTATCGTGCGTTTCAGGCGCTGGCTAATCATTTAATGAAGTGAGATTTATTTATGTCTTCTACTTATCAACGTATCGTTTTAGCTTCCCGTCCACAAGGTAACGTCAGGGCAGACAATTTCCGTCTTGAGACTTTGCCGCTACCAGAAATCAAGGATGGCGAGGTATTAGTCCGCAATCATTTCTTATCGCTCGATCCGTATATGCGTGGTCGTATGGAGGAAACGAAAAGCTACGCTGCGCCACAGCCTTTAAATGAAACCATGATAGGTGGCACGGTAGGCGAGATCATCGCCAGCAACAATCCGCGCTTCGCTGTCGGCGACAAAGTGTTAGGCATGCTGGGCTGGACTGAGATGGCGGTATCCGACGGCGCATTGTTGCGCAAACTCGATGCGTCGTCGCCTATTCCTTTATCGGCTTATCTCGGTGCGGTGGGTATGCCGGGCCTGACCGCATGGTATGGGCTGACACAAATTATGCAGCCGAAAGCCGGCGAAACTGTCGTCGTATCAGCTGCCAGCGGTGCAGTTGGTAGTGTGGTCGGACAATTGGCAAAGCAAATGGGTTGCCGCGTGGTTGGCATTGCCGGTGGCGCTGAAAAATGTGCTTATGTAGTCAATGAGCTGGGCTTTGATGCCTGCGTTGATTATAAAGCAGGCAATCTGGAGGCGGATCTGGCGGCAGCGACACCGGATGGGATTGACGCTGTTTTTGAGAACGTTGGTGGCGAAGTGTTTGACGCGAGTCTGGCGCGTATGAATCCGTTTGGCCGTATCGCCATGTGCGGCATGATTTCCGGCTACAACGGTGAGCCGATTGCTATTAAAAATGCGCGTGTATTTCTGACCATGCGTTTGACAATGCGCGGTTTCATTGTATCGGAGCACATGGATTTGTGGCCGCAGGGTCTGAAAGAACTGGGGACGCTGGTGGCGACCGGAAAACTGAAATTCCGCGAATCCATCGCTGAAGGTATCGCGCAAGCACCGGAGGCATTTATTGGTCTTCTGAAAGGCCAGAACTTTGGTAAGCAGCTCGTTAAGCTGAGCTGAAAAATAAACTCAGAATAAATTCAACAACTGTGTGATCAGGGAGTGATATCCCATTTTCATTCGTAAAAATCAGGAGACAAAATGAAAGTATTTAAAGACAGAGTGGCCGTCATTACCGGTGCAGCCAGCGGTTTTGGTCGTGAATTTGCATTGATCGGTGCCCGTCTCGGTATGAAGCTGGTGCTGGCGGATGTGCAGCAGGATGCATTGGATAAGACTAAGGCCGAGCTGGAGCAGCTTGGTGCACAAGTGATAGCGTTGCGTTGCGACGTCCGTCACGCAGAACAGGTGCAGGCGCTGGCGGATGCAGCGATGGAAAAATTCGGTGCAGTTCATCTGGTCTTTAATAATGCAGGTGTCGGCTCTGGTGGTCTGGTCTGGGAAAATACTCAGGCTGACTGGGAATGGGTATTGGGCGTGAATTTGTGGGGCGTGATACATGGTGTCCGCATCTTTACCAATCTGATGCTGGAGTGTGCAAAAAAAGACCCGGAATACGAAGGGCATATTGTGAACACCGCATCGATGGCAGGCTTGCTGAATGCGCCGACCATGGGTGTTTATAACGTCTCCAAACATGCCGTCGTGTCACTGAGTGAATCTCTGTATCAGGATCTGAAGCTGGTTGCCGCGCCGATTGGCGCTTCTGTTTTGTGTCCTTATTTTGTCCCGACCGGTATTTCACAATCGCACAGAAATCGTCCTGACGATGTGCCAGGCGCAGCACCGACGGCGAGTCAGCGTGCCGCGCAGGCCATGTCGGATAAAGCAGTCAGCTCGGGTAAAGTGACAGCACAGGAAGTCGCAGAAAATACGTTTAAAGCCATCAGCGAAGAACAGTTCTACATTTTCTCCCATCCGGGCGCTCTGAGCAATGTGCAGGAACGCATGGAAGATATCGTCATGCAACGCAATCCGGGCGATCCGTACAAGGCCACACCACATATCCGCGATATGCTCAGAGAAAAGCTGAAAGTATAAAAAATCAGAGCAAAAAAGCGTTCAGGAAAAAACTTAGAAAAATAAATCAAAGCAGGTCGCTGTGAGCAGGATGAGTTCGGACTCAGTCGCTGACAGCGACGCTTTTATTTGCAGATAATCCGGAGACACGATGACAGCAACGATACAGACAAATCAGTTTGTCACTTTAGTGAATGGTACCCGCCTGCATTACGCCAGTGCTGGCAAGCAGGGACAGCCGCTGATCTTATTTGTGCATGGCTTTCCTGAATTCTGGTACGAATGGGCAGCGCAGTTAGCGGAATTCGGGCAGGATTATTTTGCAGTCGCGCCCGATTTGCGCGGTTTTAATTTATCGGATATGCCTGACGATCTGAGTGCCTACAAAGCAAAGCACATCGTCGATGATTTGCGTTTGCTGATACAGCATCTGGGTTATCAGAAAGCGATCGTGGTCGCGCATGACTGGGGTGGTGCCGTGTGCTGGAATATGGCCATCGCGTTACCTGCGATCATAGAAAAACTGATCATTATTAATTCGCCGCACCCCTATTTGTTCATGCAGGCGCTGACACAGGATCCGGCACAACAAGCAGCAAGTGAATACATGAACTGGCTGCGCAAGCCTGAGTCTGAAGTCGCTCTGGCAAAAGATGATTTTGCACTGATGGATGGTTTTTTTAACGGCATGGGGCAGGCACCTGCAACCTGGTTTGACGACGCAACTCGTGCGCTGTATCACAATTGCTGGCGTAAGGGCTTGTCAGGCGGTGTAAATTATTACCGTGCCTCACCGCTGCACCCGCCCACAGCTGAAAATCAGGGGCCTTTGCAATTACATCTGAATCCGGATGATTTTAAAGTGAGTGTACCTACCCGCATTATCTGGGGCGAGAACGATCAAGCCTTGCCGAAAACCCTGTTGAATGGCATAGAAAACTTCGTTGCAGATGTTCGTATTGAACGCATCCCCGAAGGTTCTCACTGGTTGATTCATGAACAGCCTGAACGAGTCAATCAACTGATACGGCGGTTTCTTACTGAATAAGTATGCGCATCCGCTGCATCCGCGGATGCGGTGACAATGATGCATCGTAGTGATTTTTAGCAGGAATTCATGATGGCAAGATCCGATTTCGCTTTTTTTCATACATTACGGGTACGCTGGTCGGAAGTCGATATGCAGGCGATCGTTTTTAACGGTCATTACCTGACTTATTTTGATGTCGCCTTTACCGAATACTGGCGTACCACAGGTTTACCCAGCGCAATCACCCAGGCCAAAGAAGGCAAAGAATTGTTTGCCCGCAAGGCCAGCATAGAATATCTGGCGTCTGCCAGGTTTGATGATGTGCTGGACATAGGTGTGCGCTGTCAGGCGATAGGTCGCTCGTCCGTCCAGTTTGTGATTGAAATTTTCAGGGGTGAAGAACATTTGATTTCCGGTGAGCTCACTTATGTGTACGCCGATACCACACTGCGTAAGGGAGCTGCATTGCCTGCGGATTGGCGTGCGATAATCACCAGCTTTGAAAAATTGAAACCAGTAGAGTGACTTGTGATGATGACTCCCGCACGCATTGTTTTAGGTGATTGGACTACCCTGCAAAAAGACGCACAGGCAGTACGTTATTCCGTTTTTGTGATTGAGCAGCATATTCCTGTTGAGCTGGAATGGGATGTAATGGATGCCCAGTGCCTGCACGCGGTTGCTTACGATGAGCAGAATCAGGCGATAGGCACAGGCCGTTTGCTGCCTGACGGTCATATTGGTCGTATGGCGGTACTGGAGTCTGCCCGTAATTCTGGCGTCGGCGCACAAATACTCCGTGTACTGATGGAGCAGGCCAGATTGCGCGGCCATACCGGCGTGCGGCTCAACGCACAGCAGACAGCTGAAAATTTCTACGCAAAAGAGGGGTTTTCACGCGATGGCGAGGTTTTTATGGAAGCTGGTATCCCGCACGTGTCAATGTCTCACACTTTGTGATCTGACGGAATATTAAATGGCAGCTTGAGAGCTTCTTTCGATTAGTCCGGTAAAAAGCGCACGGTATACACCGTGCGCTTTTTTTATTTGTGTTGTCTGCACCTCAAAAATCTGAGTCACGACAGATACATCATCCTGTTAAAAATATTTTTGCGCAGGGTACTTTCATATATAAATTGAAAAATATTAATATACTGTTAAATATGATGTTAGATTTATAAGTGTTGGTAATTGAAATTGGTATATAGCAGCCGGTGATTAAAAAACGATTCAGATAGTGAGCTACACCGTACCAGACATTGAGTATTTCAGTATTCATTTCATTACCGGGAGACACAAATCATGAGAATTGAAGACACCAAGGTATCAAGTCGCTTAACCGCCGGATTTGGTCTGGTATTGAGTTTTTTGTTAATCGTGCTCGTGTTGGGGATCAGCTATCTGCATCAGATGAATAAGCGGATGGAACAAATCGTTCACTTTAACGATGAGGAAATACGGTTGGCGCAGAGTATGTATCTGACGGTTACTGAGAGAGCATTGGCGTTGCGGAATTTGTTATTGCTGACTGAACAAAAAGAGATACAGATAGAAGTTGATCGTATTACTGCCCAGAATAAAAAATACCATGAGGCCGAGGATAAATTAGAGCAATTGATGAAACGGGATAGCGAGACGAATGACGCACAACTTAGTTCATTAAATAAAATCCGCGAACAGGCAAAATTATCTGAGCCTTTCATCGCTAAAAGTCTGCAATTAATTCAGCAAGGTAATAAAGATGATTCTTATAAGCTTCTGCGCTATGAATATCGTCCGGTACAAAAGAAATGGTGGGAACTGATCAATGATTTTGTCGTAGATCAGGAAAAGGAGAATAAAGAAGCAGTCATTAAAGCAGAAACAGATTATCGTGACGCACGAAAAATGCTGATCATATTGGGACTGTTGGCGATCCTGGTTGGTGTGCTCGCTTCGTGGCTGATTATCCGTAGCCTGCTGAGGCAATTAGGTGGCGAGCCACGTTATGCGGTAAAAATTGCAGAAAAAATTGCTGCTGGGGATCTGAGTGTCGATATCCAACTGGCCGCAGGCGATGAGTATAGTCTTATGCACGCAATGCGTGTCATGCGTGATGGTCTTGCTGATATTGTCGGTATGGTGCGTGCCGGTACTGAAACCATAGCGTCCGCTTCAAAACAGATAGCGTCAGGAAATCTGGATTTATCTTCCCGTTCTGAACAACAAGCCAGCTCGCTGGAAGAAACTGCCTCTTCGATGGAGGAGCTGACCTCAACCGTGAAGCAGAATACCGATAGTGCACGTCAGGCCAATCAGCTTGCCGTGTCTGCTTCAGATGTTGCCGTTAAAGGCGGTAACGTTGTCGCCGAGGTTGTCCGGACGATGGGTTCGATCAATGAATCGTCTCGTAAGATTGTGGACATCATCGGGGTGATTGACGGTATCGCTTTTCAGACTAATATCCTTGCACTGAATGCCGCCGTTGAGGCTGCCCGCGCAGGTGAGCAGGGACGTGGATTTGCCGTCGTTGCGACGGAGGTGAGAAGTCTCGCGCAACGTTCGGCTGAAGCTGCCAGAGAGATTAAAAAGTTGATTGACGATTCTGTCAGTAAGGTAGAAATTGGTGCGAAACTGGTTGATCAGGCGGGATCGACCATGGTCGAAATCGTCAATAGTATTCAGCGTGTGACCAGCATCATGAGCCTGTAAGAATTTCTGTGTGAACCGGGGTCATGAAATAATACCGAAAGGGATTTGCCATGACCGATACGATGACCACGAAAAAACCTCGCAAAAAGAAAGAACCATACACAATTGGCGTATGGCCTTAAATCGTTTTATGATTGAGTTTGGTGATCGCATTCAAAAATACGATCACTGACTTGTTCCGTGGCATTTACACAGAAATTCTTACAGGCTCCTTCAGTAGAAAATATCCTTTTTAGAAGTTCTGCATTAAACGAATTCCATTTTCTGTATTCGTTTCTTGCAGTATCAAGAGCCTCTCGTGAATTTATCTGGACTTGTTTTATTTCTAGCCCTTTTTGAATTCTTTCTTGCATCCTAGATTTTGCATCATCCCGAGAAATCAATCACTCATTAGAGAGCTTTGGCTCCGCAGATGTGTGTGTTTTCTTTGTTACCAAAATATTCTCCTTGATCGTGTTTGAATTAATTGGCTTGTGACAAAGTAGCGGAGTAAGTCTGATTGAATGAATGAGGGGGCGTTTGTTGCAGCATAAAGGCACGGCAAAGGAAAAAATACTATATGTGGCGGAACGAGAACGGCTGATCAGGCATCAGGCGGCGGCATAGCACATGCCAATAATGTATAAATAATAAAACCAGACCCGCCAGATAAGATCGTCGCAGTCACCCAAAGTGCCCTGACAACGCTAGATTGCCAGCCCAAAAATTCTGCGATTCCACCGCATACTCCAGCTAGTTGGCGGTCATCTGAGCGATTTAGACGTTTATTGTTCATGTGTTGTCAATGTGCTCAATGTTTATTTAATTCAACAAAAATAAAGTGTAACTTGTAGTGTTTAAAAAGACAATTTTTTAATTAACTTACAATCTGTCTGAGTAGCGCATGTAAAACTTCTGAAGTTTATGTTTCGCTGACGATACTTTTCTTGGTAAGGTAATTGTTCCTGAAAAACGTCCGTTTTGATAAAAACAGGGGAGTATGTGCCATTTTCGCCTTATTCTCAGCGTATTCATTGGGCGATTAAATATACTCCCCCCAGTATTTTTTGCGGTTCTGTGGCGTAAAATCAGGGCTTGTGGGATGTTTTTTTGTGAAAGGATGCGCGATGACGACGCCGGAAAATACCGCTTATTCGGACAGCAGTTTCTGGGAAAAGCTCAAGGGCTTTGCGCTGAAGGCGGGGCGTGATGTGATAGAAAAGGCGCTGTATCTGTACTATGCGGCGCAGCGTCCGGAAACACCGGCGTGGGCGAAGACGGTGATTTACGGTGCGCTGGCGTATTTCATTTCGCCGCTGGATGCGATTCCCGATGCGATTCCGCTGGCGGGTTTCAGTGATGATCTGGGTGCGCTGGCGGCAGCGGTGGCGATGGTGTCGCTGTATATCACGGCAGACGTGAAGGCGCAGGCCAAGCAAAAATTACAGAGTTGGTTCGGTAGCGAGGCATCTTCAAGCTGAAGCAAGTCAGACCGTCTTCAGCTCATTCTCATACACTCATGGCTCAACGCATTTCTTCCCGAAAGTATTTATGAAAATTGGCATTGTCGGTACCGGCAACGTTGGCAGCACGGCGGCTTATTCACTGGTGTTGCAGGGTATAGGCAGCGAGCTGGTGCTGGTTGATCATTTCCCTGCGCTGGCAGAGGCGCATGTGATGGATATTTTGCATGCGACGCCGTTTTCGTATCCGGTGAATGTGCATGGCGGCACGTTTGCCGATCTGGCTGGCTGTGCGCTGGTGATCGTGGCGGCGGGGGTGAATCAGCAACCCGGCGAAACGCGGCTTGCGCTGTTGCAGCGAAACGCAGAAATTTTCGCTGGCATTATTCCGCCAATAGTGCGGGCGGCGCGGGACGCGATTATTCTGATTGCGACCAATCCGCTCGATATCATGACGCAGATCGCCACCAAACTTGCGGTGCGGGAAGGGATGCCAGCATCCCGCTTGCTCGGCACCGGCACCATGCTCGATACCGGGCGTTTCCGCACTTTGCTGGGCCAGCGCTATAACGTGGCGCCGAGTTCTGTGCATGCGTATGTGCTGGGCGAACATGGTGATTCTGAGGTGCTGAACTGGTCGGGCGCGAGTGTGGCGGGTGTGCCACTCGAGCAATTTGCACTCGCCAGCGGCCAGCCGTTGAGCGCAGAAATCATGCAGCAGGTGGATCAGGATGTGCGGCGTGCGGCTTATAAAATCATCGCGGGCAAAGGCTCTACCTATTACGGCATCGGTGCGGCGATTGCGGCGCTCAGCCGCTGTATCTTGTTTGATGAGCGCAGTGTGTTTACTGCGAGTTCTGTGATGGCGGAAGTCGAAGGTGTGACGGATGTGGCCTTGTCGCTGCCACACATCATCGGGCGCAAAGGCATAGAAATGACGATATTCCCAACCCTTAGCGTGGAAGAACATGCGGCATTGAAACAAAGCGCCACCGTCATCAAAACGCATTTGCAATCGATACAGTATTAAGCCTGTATTGAGCTTAATACAGGCTTTAGATTGAAGCTACCCTGAGCGTGACTGAATCAGCATGCGCCTTGCCGGGCAAAAAAGACTGCGAAGGCGCATGATGATTGAGAGATTCCGGTCTGGACATGCCAGATCAACAAAAATCACGGCTGCTGACGGCAAGCTCGCCCAGCAGATGCGACATATCCACCAGCCGCTTGGCGACCAGATGGCAGACTTCATTCTGGCGTTGCCATATTCCATACACACCCAATAAGCGCGCGCCCAGCACCTCGCGCCTTTGCTGCTCCAGCAGCGATGGCCAGATAATCACATTCACCGGGCCGGTTTCATCTTCTATCGTCAAAAACAAAACGCCATTGGCAGTTCCCGGGCGTTGCCTGACGGTGACGATGCCGCAGGCGCGGGCAAACTGATCTTGCTGAAAAGTGTTGAGTGTGTCTGCCGGCAGAAACCGCTTCGCCAGCAATTGCGTGCGCAGCAAGGCCACCGGATGGCGTTGCAAAGTCAGCCCCATGCTGTGGTAATCGCTGAAAATCTCTTGCGCTTCCGAAGGCGCGCGCAACTCTGGCGCAGATTCCTGTAACGTGGTCGGGCGCAGTAAATCTTTATCCGGCAAGGAGCCGACTGCCTGCCACAAGGCCTGACGCCGGTGACCGGCGAGCGAGGTGAGGGCGTTGCCAGCTGCCAGCACCTGCAGATCATGACGGTTCAGATCTGCACGTCGCGCCAGATCGGTGACATCGGTAAACGCCTGTTGCTGACGCGCTTGCTGTATGCGCAGCGCTGCCGCTGCCGACATGCCATTCAGCAAAGACAGCCCCAGACGCACCACGGGTTGCGGCGTCTGGGTGTAGCGGTTGAAATGCATATCCGGCTCGAGCGAGCTATCCCAGTTGCTGTGCATGACATCGACGGCGCGCACCTGCACATCATGGCGGCGTGCGTCTTGCAATAACTGCGATGGTGAATAAAACCCCATTGGCTGCGAATTCAGCAGCGAGCATAAAAAAATCGCCGGCTCATGTCGTTTGATCCAGCTGCTGACATAGGCCAGAATGGCGAAGCTGGCGGAATGGCTTTCAGGAAAACCATATTCGCCAAAACCTTTCATCTGTTCGAATATGCCTTCGGCAAAGGTTTCGCTGTAACCGTTGCCGACCATCGCATTGACGATACGACCATGGTAAGACTCCAGCCCGCCTTTGCGTTTCCAGGCGGCCATCGCACGCCGCAAGCCGTCGGCTTCGCCTGGCGTAAAGTCGGCGGCGAGCATGGCGATCTGCATCACTTGTTCCTGAAAAATAGGAACACCGAGCGTGCGCCCCAGCGCTTTTTGCATCGCCGGATCATGATAGGTTTCTACCGCTTCCAGCCCCTGACGCCGCCGCAGATACGGGTGCACCATGCCGCCTTGTATCGGCCCCGGGCGCACAATCGCAACCTGCACCACCAGATCGTAAAATTCGCGCGGGCGTAAGCGCGGCAGCATGCTCATTTGCGCCCGCGATTCAATCTGGAACACGCCGACGGTATCGGCTTTGCAGATCATGTCATAGGTGGCGACGTCTTCGCGCGGAATGTCCTGCATCGTGGCTGGTTTGCCGGGAAACATCGCCATCATATCGAGTGCCAGCTTTAATGCCGATAACATGCCGAGCGCCAGCACATCGACTTTCAGCAAACCCAGCGATTCAAGATCGTCTTTATCCCACTGAATCACGCGGCGGTCTTTCATGGCGGCGTTTTCTATCGGCACCAGGCGCGATAACTTACCGCGTGCAATCACGAAGCCGCCGCTGTGTTGCGACAGATGGCGCGGAAATCCTAATAAACGTGTTGCCAGTGTTGCCCATTGCTGTGCCAGCATGGATTGCGTATCGAGACCACATTCTTCAAAGCGCTGCAGTAAATCCTGCTTGCTGTCGAACCAGCGGTGAGATTTTGCGACAGCATCAATAATTGCCAGATCAACGCCTAGCGCCTTGCCGACTTCGCGCAGCGCACCGCGCGGGCGATAGGTATGTACGGCAGCCGCCAGCGCAGCACGATTGCGGCCATATTTGTTGTAGATATATTGCATTACCTCTTCACGCCGCTGATGTTCAAAATCGACATCGATGTCTGGCGGTTCGCCACGTTCTTTGGAAATGAAGCGTTCAAACAGCAGTGTGTTCACCTCGGGATTCACCTCTGTGATGTGCAGGCAATAGCAAACGACGGAATTAGCGGCGGAACCACGCCCTTGGCAAAGAATGTCCTGGCTGCGGGCAAATTTGACGATATCGTGCACCGTCAGAAAATAAGGCTCATAAGCCAGATCGTTAATCAGATGCAGCTCATGTTCTATCGTTGCCGCGACGTGATCCGGTATGCCTTTGGGATAACGCAGATGCGCACCTGCCATAACTTCCTGCCGCAGATAGAGCGCGGGCGTCATGCCTTCGGGCACCAGTTCATCCGGATATTCATAGCGCAATTCATCCAGTGAGAAATGGCATAAGCTGGCAATGCGCAGCGTTTCAGCCAGCGTCGATGGTGGATAAATACTGGCCAGCCGCAATCGCGAGCGCAGATGCTGTTCTGCATTGGGGGCCAGTGCATAACCGCAATCGGCAATGGCTTTGCCCAGACGTATAGCTGTCATCGTGTCCTGCAAAGGCTTGCGCGAACGCACATGCATGGTGACATGGCCGATGGCGACGACCGGTAACGCATATTCAGCGGCGATATGGCTGACATGCTGCAATTGATAAGCGTCAGCTAATTGCAGCAGCAGATTCAGCCCCATCCAGCTGCGTTGTGGAAAGACCTGCGCGCACCAGGCCGCCTGCTGTGCCAGAACGGGTGGGCGCAAAGGATATTCGGGTACCAGTATCAGTAAGCAATCCGGCATACCAGCAAGATGTTCGTAACCGGCTGGCGGATGACTGAAGTCGGTAGTATTGAGCAAATAGCTGCCTTTGATGCAGCGGCTGCGGGCCAGTGTGATCAGCTCAGACAGATTGCCATAGCCTTCGCGGTTGCAGGCCAGAATAATCAGCGTCGGCCCCGGCATACTATTTTCTGTTTCAGTCAGCCTGAAATAAGCGCCGATTATCAGCGGCAACGCATGTTTTTTGGCTTCCTCATGCGCGCGTACGATGCCCGCGAGAGAGCATTCATCGGTAATCGCGATTCCCTGATAGCCGAGATTCACCGCGCGTTTGACTAACTCTTCGGCATGCGAGGCGCCTTCCAGAAAACTGAAATTTGAGAGGCAGAATAATTCTGCGTATCCGGGCAATTGATGGCCAGCAGACGCAGCAGCATTGTGTTCATGCTCATCGTTGGGCATCAGCCAAACACCCCATGCAAAAACCAGCGCGGTGCCGTGCTTTCAGGATCGCTGGAACGTTCGCGGTAAATCCAGTAACGGACATGATCTGCGCTGGTGGCAACAAAATAATCGCGGGCCTGGGTTTGCGTAGTCCACCAGCCCGCTTCTATACGTTCTGCGGGTGAAACTATCGTCAGAATTGAGCGGTAATACGGACGATGTTGCCGCAACGTCAGCGGCAATGGCTGCGGCAATAACCATGCGGGTCTGTGGAGCAGAGCAGCAGCAGGCATCTCTGCACCTGCCGGGCGTTTTTGCATGACCGATATCCATTGATTCGCAATTTCAGGCCGGTGATCAGCCAGTGGCGCGGCTTGCAAGACATGATCCTCGCCCAGCCGGGCCACCAGCAAGGCCAGCAAACGCTGATGGTCTTCCGGCTTGCCTCCCGGTTCGGGAAATAAGGATTCGCTTTGCACATCCAGTGCGACTGTTTCCGGGGCTTCCAGCACCAGCGCAATCACAGCCGATGGCAGGCTGAATTGCGCTAACTTTTCTTTGAGCAGTGGCAGCAAATGCGCGTCTTGCCAGCAAGCTTCAGCCATAACGATGTTCAATATGCTTGGCGCGACCGCCTGACGACCGCGCTCATGCTGCAACTGCAGGCGGATTTGCTTCACAGCGAGACGATGCACACTGAGCCAGCCGCTTAATTGCCTGAGCAGGCTATGGCAATACGTCAATATCATATCGCTGCGCTCCAGCCTGTCGGGCAATTCCAGGCTGGCATGGAATCGCGGCGCTGCCACGACCCAGGTGAATAAAGTGCTCTGCCTGCCATAGACCTGATCCAGCTCATCCAGCAAGGCTTTACCAAAACGGCGTTGCACACCAGCGCGCGGCAGTTGTTGCAGATGAAAAAGTGTGTGACATGCCAACCCTTGCAATAATTCCAGACAGGGACGGGCATGTATCAGCAGACTGACTGGCAGCCCATTCAGCCGGGTGGGCAAGCGCTGCGGATGTAAACACTGCGCGCCGGATTTGTGCTGGCGGGCCGCATCACGCGCCAGTATGCAGGCGGCTTTGGCAAACGGGGCGCAGGCAATGGTGGTATGCAAACCCAGTATTTCCATGGTTTGCCGTACATGCTGACGTAATGCCCGCAAGCCACCGAACAGACGCAAACTGGCACCGATATCTAGCACGATGGTGGCTTCTTCTGCGATGGCCACCTGCGGCGTATATCGCAACAAGGCGAGGGCTGCAGCCTCTAAGGCATTTTTTTGTCTGACTAAATCCCGCTGAAACAACTTTGCCGTTGGTAACAACATGAAAACGCCGCCACGCCGCATGCCTGCGCGTACGCCAGCCTGTTGCGCAGTTTCAGACATCGCTGTCACGCGGTTTTGTTGTAAGACGACGCTGCCGTGATCTTCTCTGCGTCGCTGCCAGTACGGTAAAAACACATCCAGCTCCAGCAAAGGGAAATGCACCGCAATCCAGAGCTGCGGTGGTCCAGCTGACTTACTGGCTGTTGCGAGTTTGTGCGATCTGCCTGACGACATTTCTGTATTTGCATCTGCATTTACACTGATTTTTCGCTCATGTCGCGAAAGGAAGGGGGCAGTCATACTTCAGCCTTTTGCATCACTCAGATGCATGCTTAGCTTGCAGATGATTGTGAAAAACAGCGGAAACTTTGTGCCGGACAGATGTGGTCTCGACAGGTATAGAAGGTGAGATTTCCGGTGCACGCGGGCTGATATAGGGATTGAGATGCGGATTGAGATACGGGTGATCAGGTAAATACAAAGGCAAAGGTGCCTCGCGCAATGCCCCGCGTCGTTTAAGTAAATGCACTTGCAAACCAAATGCTGTCGGCCGCACGCTGACACGCAGAGGTGCAGGCGATGCAGAGGCTGCCGCACGTAAAGGTCGTATCAGACAAAACAAAGTCTCAGAGGCTTGTGCTGCCAGATGCAGTCGTCGCAATGCCTCGGTGCGTATCTGCGGCTGCCAGAATAGCAAGGTACCGCAACTGCCATGCCGTAATATTTGCTCCGCAGCCCACAAACTGTCTGCATGTTTATCGCACGCTACCCACAGTAATTGCGATGAGCACAATTGCTGACTCAATAAAGCCGTGACTTGCGGTGTGTAGGGGGGTGCCAGCAAAGCAAGCGGGCGGGCGCCCATTTTTTTTATTGCCGGTAATAACAGTCGTAACTCTGCTGTGCCTGCTTGTTCGGTCAGTATCTCTGTCAGCTGACCTAATGGCCAGCCGCTATCCGGCAACTCCCGGTTCAGAGCTATGTAGCCGCTTGCCACTGTTTTTGCCACGCCGTGCGCGAGTTGCGATGCTCGCCAGAGTGCGGGGTGCAGGTCTTGTAGGCCATTCAAAACAGGGATTTGCGTATTCTTATTCATGCCAAAATAAATTTATACTGATTATACGTACAGTATAAATCAGACTATCTGAACTGCAATAGTTTTTCAGACGTAGCTGCAATATCGCTGGAAAGTGAAGCCAGATAATGCTTTGCGGGGATATACAGATTTCTCGGCAGTGGAAAGTTTGCGACACTTTTAAATATACTGATTGCACATACAGTATCTTATGTTAAAGTGCTTTCCATGGACAAACGATGAGTCAGTGATGAATGAAAGCCTCACTGAACGATGCAGTCGATGATGTCCTTCGCGATCTTTTTTGTAACAAGGTAGTTCATTATTTTTTGTAGTAACCGGAAATGCTCTGCGCTTCAAGGGTCAGAAAAAAGTATGAACTGCCTTTATAACCAACCCGGAGATTCATTTATGGCATACCTCGATCAGTCTTTTGATACGCGTTTCAGTCTGCAATTGTCGCCAACTTCTTTTTTACTGCGCTTAGGCCGTCGTGAGATATTCGTCTGCCGCGATTACAGACAGCGTGCTTATTACGTCAATCCCGTATTGGATTGCTCCACAGGTGTACAGCCAGGACATCTGGAAATTTTGTTCTGCAAGAAATGGCTGATTATTTTGTCCAAGGCAAACTGGTAAGCGCTGAGGATTCGCGCCTTATGCTTCGCAATATGTACGCCTGATTTTGCTATTTTTGTTATTGCTTGCGCATACTTTAGGGCAGCAGTATCAGCAAGCGCAACAGCCTGAGCAGTAGCCTTGCAGGTAAGGCTGGGGAAATGATCAGGGGCGCAATATCAGCGTGCCGATATAGCCAACAGGCAATGCCAGCGCATAGATTTGAGCATCTTTTAAAACCGATGCCATCTGTTGCTGAACGTGGTCGTCGTACTCTGTTATGGCAATGCCAGCACATTTAAAACGCGCTTCCATCATTGTCCAGTAATGCGCAAACAGCGTTGCGCGTTCACCATCTTGCACCTGTTGTAGTGCTGCGATTTGCTGAGGACTGAAATAGATACCGGCAATATCCTGCCAGTCATCCATAGCCTTTACTGCCATCAGATCGATACCCGGCTGCTGTTTCTGACTGATCGCGGCCAACGATAAGCCAGGTTCATGGCTGACGGAAATAAAAACTTCTTGTGTAGCGATGAAGCATTGCAGTTTGCTACCTGCGACACGTATCAGCCGTATCTCTTCCGCTGCGCTGGAAAATGCCTGCATCAGTAATTCGGTGATGGCGAGATGCAATTGTTGCCTGGCGGTTTCGCGCTGAAGATTTGGTGGGAAAGACAGTCCGATCACCACATTGGACTGTTGCCTGAAATAATCGAGAGCAGACCAGCGCTGTGTTTCCCAGTTAAACACAGCAAAAGCTGGCAGACGTATACCTTGCATGTCTGCTAGCTTTTGCATTTATTTACCTGTCATCGCGGCCGGGCAACCGCGCCAATGCGAATTCGCAGGAATAAACTCCCCTTTCATCACCAGCGTCAGTGCCCCCAGGCTTGCATCATTACCGACAACCGCGCTATACAACACGGCACTGCGCGGCCCCATGTAAACACGTTCACCGATGCTGACATGATCAATTTTCATGACGCGATCTTCAAACAAATGGGTTTGCGGGCAGGCGAGAGCATTGATTTCGCTGTGGTCGCCAATGCTGACGCAATCAAACTCGGTAATATCGGTTGTGTCCATATACACACCGCGACCAATTTTGCAGCCAAGCAGATTGAATGCTAGCGGTAACCAAGGCGTACCACGCAGATAGCGCATGAAATTCGGTACAGCAATCCCTTCGTATAAATTCGTAATACCTTCCGATAACCAGACAAATGGTGTCCACATGGGGACGCTGGCTTTCTTGTAGCGGAAAATCAGCAGCCATTTCAACACCAGTACAAAGACAAAACTGCCGACTCCATACAGCAAGCCTGAGGCTACCAGGTAATACAGCACTTCTGCCCAACGGTCTTCCCCCGCGAGCGGCATCAGGTCAAGAACGACGGTGTAACCAACGGCAATCACCATCGCGTGTGGTGCAATAATCCGGAAAGTTTCAACCAGCGTGCGTCCTATGCGTCGCATCACTGAAGGCTTGAACGTTAAACTTTCAGGAAAACCTTTGACCTCTTCGCGTGCCGGCAAATTGATCGGCGGCGATCCCAGCCAGGTATCGCCATTTGTCATTTGCGCATTGTCTGGTGCGCAGGTATGCACGCCGATCAGCACATTCTCGGGCAGTACTGTTCCATCCGGGATGTAGGCACCGTTGCCGACAAAACTACGGCGCGAAACGACCGTTGGATGCATGGTCATCCAGCCACGATCTATCTGCTCATCACCAAGTAACACAGCGTCGGCGATAAAGGTTTCATCGCCCAGTGTCAGCATGTCCGGCACCACGCCCAAGGCTGTCGAAATTTCAGCGCCTTTGCCGACTTTGGCACCCAGCATCCGGTACCAGAACGGTGCATATACCGTTGCATACACGCCATGCAGCACATTCAGACTCGATTCCTGAATCTGATTAACCAGCCATTTTCCGCAATAGATGTTGCCATGTACCGCGTAACTACCCGGTTTCAGTTTGGGCAGAATGCTCCAGCGTATACCAGCAGAAAGCAGGGCGGTGCAAACGATCAGAACAGCTGTCGCCGGAAACGCGAGTAAGAAATATTTCGCCAGTTGCAAAGGAACCGAATTGGTTTGCAACCAAGGGAAATTATCCGCATTATCAAACCAGTCTATCGTGACAAAACTGGGGAAGACCGGCATAAAAAACAGCGCGCTGATAAACAGCGAGCCCAGGATGAAAAAGGTGTTTTCTCCGATCGCGCGCAGCTTACTGTAAGCCGGTCTTGCGGGATAAGCATTGGCATCAAATGCGCCAACATCTTTTGCCGGGGATCCTTTCCAGATACGATCGCGTGGAATAATCTGACCTTCCGCCAATGCGGATTGCCCTTCCAGATGCGCGCCTTCTTCCAGCGTGACATTTCCTTCGAGTACACAATACGAACCGACATAAGCATCTTTGGCGATGTTGATGCTGCCGATCAGAAGTTCACCATGCTGAACCCGCACATTTTCCAGATTCGTTGCATTGCCTATGCTGGCACCATCCCCGATGGACAGCAGATCCGGCGCACGCAAGGTGATCGAACCTATCATCACATCGCGGCCTATCTTCGCGCCGAGTGCACGTAGCCACCACGAATACAATGCAGAACCACTCAGCATATAGACTGGCGCGGCATCAACCAGCCGATCTGCCAGCCACCAGCGGAAATACGTCACGCCCCACAACGGATAACGACCGGGTTTCAATCGTCCGGCAATCAGCCATTTGCCGATAATCGCAATCGCGAATTCTGCAACCGTCAATAATAAAAACACGCCAACCGACAACAACACTGCGCGCGTAATCGAGTCACCGGGGTCACCAGTAAAGAAATGGTAAGCAAAAAACGGCGTCAGCCATTGCACCATACGCATGGCCACCAGCCACGGCACCGTAGCAGCCTGCGCCGCGCCACAGATCCAGCGTTTCCAGACTGGTGCCGGGTTCCAGGTTTCCTGAGCATCTGCGAGGGCCGCATCCTGCAGCAAACCGGCGGCCTCCAATACCTCAGAAATACCTTGCACACTGCGACGCTGATAGATGTCGGCAATCTTGAAATACGCAAAACGGGGATGTTTTCGTAATACAGACACCAGTTTTGCCGCCATCAGCGAATGGCCGCCAAGATCATTGAAAAAATCGGCGTCGCGCCGTATTGTCTGTCCGGGGAATAAGCTTGCCAGCGCGCTGAACAACACTTCCTCAGTTGCGGACTCCGCAACGTCCGATTCGCCGGATGCGGCTACGGCTTGTAAGACACATCGTTTTAACTCGTTGCGATCGATTTTTCCTGAGGTCAGGCGCGGAACTTCCGTCATGAATTCGAAGCGCGACGGCACCATATATGGTGGCAGAAGCGCGCTAAGTACGCCCCGCAAGCCTGCGCCGAATTCAGCGTCGGATTGCGTCGCCATCGATGCAACCGTATTTTCTGCATGAATGTCTTCGCGGACGATGAACGCAACGATCTGGTCTATACCCTGATCCTGACGCAAGACCACGGCGACAGTACCAACACCGGTTTGCTGTGCGAGGACAGTTTCAATTTCCCCTAACTCAACCCGGAAACCGCGAATTTTCACCTGATCATCGGCACGCCCAAGACAAACAACGCTGCCATCCGGCTGTATGCAGGCAAGATCACCGGTTCTGTATAAACGTGCTTCGTTTGCTTGTGTTGCCCACGGATTCGGCAGAATTTTTTCTGCTGTTAAATCGGGGCGTCCCAGATAACCGGTTGCGACGCCAGGGCCGGAAATGCAAAGTTCCCCCGTCTCTCCCCACGGCAACAAGCGCAGACCATGTTCAATATCGGTTGCAATCACCATCAGCGAATAATTTGGCAGAGGCTTGCCTATCGTCACCGCTTGCTGAGGCTGCAACGATGCAAGACTGGCCGATACCGTTGCCTCCGTCGGGCCATAGGTATTGAACATCTGCCGTCCCGGTTTGCTCCAGCGATTAACCAGCGCTTCCGGACACATTTCGCCGCCAAGATTAATCAGACGCAGGCTGGCAACATCTTGCGAAAATAAAGCGAGCAGGGTAGGGACGGCATGTAAAACGGTAATGTGATTTTCTGCGAGCGCGACAGGCAGCAGATCAGGGTCGGCCGTAATCGCTTTAGGTGCTAGCCATAAGGTTGCCCCCACCAGATAACTGATCCAGATTTCTTCGAATGACATATCGAAGGCCACTGAAAATCCCTGATAGACCCAGTCGGACGGCGCAATCTGCAATACCTGATTTTCACTGCGTAAAAAATGGCAGATACTTGCCTGACTAACAAGTATGCCTTTCGGCTTTCCGGTCGAGCCCGATGTGTAAATAACATAGGCAGGATCTGTGGAGTGACTACCGCGACGTCGCAACAATATTTCAGGCTGATGTGCCGCCGCAATTTCCGCGATCCAGATCGGGAGAGGCAATTGATGCAGCTGACTTTCAAACCCGGCGCAGGACAGGATGCCGGCCGCACTGGCATCTGCCAGGCAAACTGCGATACGCTCGACCGGCGTATCCGCATCGAAAGGAAGCCAAGCTGCTCCGGTTTTCGCAATGCCTGCCTGCATGACCAGCAGATCAATACCACGCGGTAACCATAAGCCGACGATTTGCCCGGGGCCGACCCCGGCTGAAATCAAAAATGATGCGACGCGATCTGCAGCTGCGTTTAACTCACTGTACGTCAGTGCGCGTTTTTCAAAAATCAGCGCCGTTTTATCCGGGTAACGGGAGGCTGTCGCTTCCAGCAGGTCTGCAAGGATTTCTTCGCGAATCAGATCGGGCCGAGACTGACCATACAAAATTCCGTTATCCGGTGTGTTGACAAAGGTGCTGCTTGACGAGGGCATAAGTATTCAGAATTGGTGACAACGATTGTTTGATTGTTTTATATTTTTTACGATGACAGGCAACGTTGAACGTTGATCTGGATCAGAAGGCGGGAATATGCCGCTATGTCGATAGTCTGGCAGTTTATCATTTCGGGAAATTAAATAATGTCGAAATAGCGCGCTTAATCGCAACTGTTTCTATTTATTGCGCAAGAATTGCGCAAGATAAAAATCCGGACATGATCTGTCCACGCATGGAATACCAAAAAAAGACGATGTCGCCGGAAAACGGTTGACCATACCAAAGTCTGTCAGCTATGGTTTGCATTAGATTAATTGGTATGCAAAATCAATCAAATCTGCGGAGATTTCTCAGTGAACTCAGTTAGTAATCGTGTCTGGAACGACTAACCGTTGTATTTTCCATGTTAAAAAAAGAAAACCTCCACTACGGCTTCCAGTTTATTCCATGGGTCATTCTCATTCTCGGTCTCGCACTGACCTATGCACTTCAGGATACGCCGCGCGAAGCCAATCGCCAGGCACTGCACGATGAGTTCGAGTACAGATCGAACGAGACTTTTGATAATATTATCCGGCGCCTGCAAAGCTATGAACAAGTCCTGGAAGGTGTCGCCGGTCTGTTCACCGTCACCCATAACGTCAGTCAGGATGAATTCAACCGCTATATTGAAACACTGAAATTTGAAGATAAATTTCCGGGGATTCAGGGTGTGGGTTTTGCCCGTTTTATTACATCCAAAGAAAAAAGCGCCTACATCAGCCAAATGCGGGCGAATGGCGCAATTGAATATGATATCCGTCCGGCAGGTGAACGTGAAATCTATGCTCCGATCACCTTTCTGCAGCCACCTAACTGGCGAAACCAGCGTGCGATTGGTTACGATATGTATTCTGAAGCCATTCGCCGCGCAGCACTGAATAAAGCTATTGAAGAAGATAAGACCATCATTTCCGGCAAGGTAAAACTGGTTCAGGAAACCGAGCAGGATGTGCAGGCTGGTTTTCTTATGTATATGCCGATTTACCGTCTGCATAGCCAGCATGACAACATCACTGAGCGACATCAGAATATCGAAGGCTGGGTCTATGCACCATTCCGTATGAATGACCTGATGACAGGAATACTCGGTCATCGTTTCGATGAAAGCAGCGCTCCTTTTCATCTGAGTGTTTATGACGGCCTCTCAACCGAAACGCCCCAGTTGATGTACGACTCAAAAAAAATGACGGAAAACTACGATGCAGTTTTCCGTACCGTCAAACCACTGGCTTTATTCGGACACCACTGGAACATCGTCATCACTTCATTGCCGGCATTCGATGCCAGACTGAAAAGTGACCGGGCAAATATTATTGCCGTTACCGGCAGCATCGCCAGCGTGTTGCTCGCGCTGGTGGTCTGGTTGCTGGTCACCGGACGCTCCCGAGCGCTGGCAATCGCAAGAAATATGACCAGCGAATTACGGCAAAGCGAAGCAGAACAAAAGAAACTGAATCGCGCACTCAGGCTCATCAGCGACTGTAATATTGCTCTGTCGCGCAGTGAGAACGAGCATCATCTGCTATCTGAAATTTGCCGTCTGTGCGTCGATAACGGCGGTTATCTGATGGCTTGGGTCGGCTATGCCGAACAGGATGAAGCAAAAACAGTACGCCCGATTGCGCAAGCTGGCTATGAAAGCGGCTATCTTGAAACGATTAATATTTCGTGGGGCAACAATCCGCAAGGGCAGGGCCCGACCGGTACCGCCATCCGGACCGGCACACCGCACATCATTCAGAATATCCTGACCAATGCCAGCATGGCTCCTTGGCGTCAGGCTGCATTAGAGCGGGGCTATCAATCCAGCGTATCATTGCCGCTCATTTGCGACGCAAAAATTCTCGGTGCTTTAAATATCTATGCCTGTGAGGCAGATGCTTTTGATACGGCGGAAGTGCGACTTCTCGAAGAAATGGTGAATGACATTGCTTATTGCATAGTCAGCTTGCGTACGCGTACAGAGAATGCCGAAACCAGGGAAAAACTGGAATTTTTGACGAATTTTGATCCCTTGACTAATCTACCTAACCGCTTGTTACTGCGCGATCGTTTTGATCATGCTGTGATTGTCGCAAAAAATGAAAACATGACGGTCAACATGCTGTACCTTGATCTTGATCACTTTAAGCAGATTAATGACAGTCTCGGTTACGGTATCGGAGATCAGGTTCTGGTTGAAGTCGCCAATCGTTTGCAGCATTGCATACCCGCGACAGCAACGATGAGCCGTTTAAGTGGTGACGAGTTCGTCATTCTGCTCACGGGTAAATATGACGTCCCCGGCATAGCAGAAATTGGCAATACCATACGGGAAGAATTCTCGATACCATTCAGTGTCAATAAAGAGGTTGTGAATCTCTCCTGCTCAATCGGGATCGGACTCTACCCGATTGATGGTGAGGATTTTGATACCTTACTGAAACACTCGCACACAGCATTAAACAGTGCAAAAGAAGCGGGGCGCAATACCTATCGTTTCTTTACGCGGGACATGAATGCCGGCCTGGTCGAGCAGATCCGGTTAACCGGTGGTTTAGCCGGTGCGGTCCGCAATAATGAATTCACACTTCATTATCAGCCTCAGATTGATATCAAAACGGGCAAAATCATCGCCGCAGAAGCGCTGGTGCGCTGGCAACATCCTATCGATGGCCTGATTGCTCCCGGTAAATTTATCGGGTTAGCTGAACGCAGCGGCCATATTATCCAGATCGGCGAATGGGTGATCAACGAAGCCTGCCGCCATGCGCGTATATGGCAGGACAAATATCCTGTGCCACCGGTCGTTGCCGTCAATCTCTCGGCCTTGCAATTCAAACGCGGTGACGTACTCAAGATGGTCAGTAATGCTCTGGCTGTCTCTGGCTTGCGTCCGGAGTTGCTTGAGCTGGAACTGACTGAGTCCATCCTGTTGCAGGACGTTGAAACAACCATCAAATCATTACATGGTCTCAAAGAATTAGGTGTCAAACTGTCGATTGACGATTTTGGCACCGGATATTCAAGCCTCTCTTATCTGAAACGGCTCTCCGTTGATAAACTCAAGATAGATCAGTCATTTGTCCGCGATATGCTGAGTGATCCGGACGGCGCGTCTATCGTCAAAGCCATCATCCAACTAGGCCACAATCTTCAGCTAACGGTGATTGCAGAGGGGGTTGAAACCGCTGCGCAACTGGCCTTTTTGCAAGAATCTGCCTGCGATGAAGCACAAGGGTATTTGTTCAGCCGCCCGGTTCCTGTCGAGCAGTTTGTGCAATTAATAGAGCAGGGTGATAAAAAATAGCAGGCATTCAGGAAATTACTTTCAGCAACTTCAGCATACGTGCGAAGGTTTTACCGTAAGGTGGGCGAAATAAGAAAATACCGTTCAACCTGCTTTGAAAAAAAACCGGTTTTTCTTTACTCAGCGTGCGGAAGCCCCATTCTCCGTGATAGGCGCCCGTGCCACTGGCGCCAACGCCACCAAAAGGCTGTGCTTCCTGCCCGAGATGCCAGAGACAATCGTTGATCGTAACGCCACCCGATATTAAATCGATTGTGGTGTTGCCATTGTTGGCCGTAATCATGATCGTGACATATATCGTTTTTCGTAAGATATTGCCTCGTTACGCAATCGTACTGGTACTGCTCATTGGCGCACTGATTGCGATGCTGACAGGCGTGCTTAATCTGAGCACGGTGGAGTTACATGTCACAACACCGGTTTGGACTGCGCCCGAATGGACCTGGCAATCAACGCTGAGCTTTACGATACCCTTAATCATTGTCAGCCTGACCGGACAGTTTTTACCAGGCATGGCGATTCTGAAATTATCCGGTTATCAGACACCTGCCAAACCCATCCTCGCAGTGACGGGCTTCGCTTCGCTATTAGTTGCATTTTTCGGTGGAATCACGATTGTGATTGCTGCTATTACTGCGGCTTTGTGTATCGGAAAAGATGCGCATGAAGACGCAGATCGTCGCTACATCGCTGGTATTGCTAACGGTGTTTTCTATCTGATCGGCGGATTGATGGCAGGAACAATCGTCGCCCTCTTTACCAGTTTGCCCAAAGAATTTGTTGCTGTGCTGGCAGGTCTTGCTCTGCTGGGCGCAATCACGACCAATGTACTGGCTGTTGTGCAGGAAGAAGAACACAGGGAGGCATCGATGATCACGTTTCTGGCCACGGCTTCTGGTATGACATTTTCTGGTCTTGGGTCAGCTTTCTGGGGCATCGTCATTGGTGGGTTTGCCTATCTGGTTCTGAATCAGCAACGGCAGAAATCCAATATCTGAAACACACGACTCATAATTTTTGTAAAGGTTTAAGCATGATAGATAAGACGTCGACTTCGATGGCAGATGCCATCGCTCAGATCAAGGATGGCGCGACCGTTATGATTGGCGGCTTTGGAACCGCGGGTCAGCCTGCTGAACTGATCGATGCATTGATTGCACATGGTGCGAAAGAACTGACCATCGTGAATAATAATGCCGGCAACGGTGATATCGGTCTGGCTGCTTTGCTGAAGGCTGGGCGTGTCAGAAAAATTATCTGTTCGTTTCCTCGTCAGTCAGACTCTTATGAGTTTGACAAACTCTATCACGCAAAAAAAATTGAGCTTGAACTGGTACCGCAAGGTAATCCGGCTGCCCGCATACAGGCAGCCGGATCCGGTCTGGGAGCGATTTTCACGCCGACAGGTTATGGCACGTTGCTGGCAGAGGGCAAAGAAACCCGTCACATCAACGGCAAAGACTATGTGCTCGAATATCCGATTTTTGCCGATGTCGCCCTGATCAAGGCACACATGGGTGACCGCTGGGGCAATCTGGTATACCGGAAAATCGCGCGCAACTTTGGCCCCATCATGGCAATGGCGGCGACCTGCACGATTGCACAAGTAAGCAAAATCGTCCCGCTGGGGGAGCTGGATCCCGAGAATATTATTACTCCGGGTATTTTTGTCCAGCACGTCGTGACGCAATGAACTCTTTGACCAAGGAATGATTTTATGACTTACCAACGCTTAACCAGAGATCAGATTGCACAACGCGTCGCAAAGGATATCCCAGAAGGTGCTTACGTGAATCTGGGCATTGGCTTACCGACAAAAATCGCTAATTATCTCGAAAAAGATAAAGAAATTTTCCTGCATAGCGAAAACGGCGTACTTGGTATGGGGCCCGCTCCAGCACCGGAACAGCGTGATCCTGAACTGATCAATGCTGGCAAAGAATATATCACCTTACTGACCGGTGGCTGTTTTTTTCATCACGGCGATTCATTCACGATGATGCGCGGCGGACATATAGATATTTGTGTACTCGGCGCATTCCAGGTTGCTGCCAACGGCGATCTGGCAAACTGGCATACTGGTGAGCCCGATGCCATTCCTGCGGTCGGCGGTGCAATGGATCTGGCTATCGGTGCGAAGAAAGTATTTGTGACGATGGACCATCTGACCAAATCAGGTGAATCCAAAATTGTAGAACGCTGCAGCTATCCTTTGACGGGAATCGGCTGTGTTGACCGGATTTATACTGACCTTGCGGTTATTGATGTGACGGAAGATGGTCTGGTCGTGCGTGAAGTGGTTCCGGGTTTGTTATTTGAAGAGTTGCAGAAACTGACATCAGCAGTGCTGATTAACGGGATCTACGCTTAATACTTATTACCGGTAAATAATATAAATAAAATGACCTGGTTGGTTTCCGGGATGATGGAGAGATGATGAAAAACGCGTTTATTTGCGATGCAGTACGTACCCCGTTTGGCCGCTATGGTGGTGCTTTGTCAGGTGTCAGAACAGATGATCTGGCAGCGCTGCCGATTAAGGCGCTGATCAATCGCCACCCGTCTCTGGACTGGGGCAGGGTGGATGATGTGATCTACGGCTGCGCTAATCAGGCCGGCGAAGACAACCGCAATGTCGCACGTATGGCGAGCTTGTTAGCGGGCTTACCGGTGGAAGTGCCAGGCAGCACGATCAACCGTTTATGCGGTTCCAGTCTGGATGCGCTGGGTGTGGCAGCGAATGCATTAAAGAGCGATAGTTGTGACCTGATGATCGCCGGCGGCGTCGAAAGTATGTCGCGCGCGCCTTTCGTGATGGGTAAGGCCGACAGTGCCTTTTCGCGTGCAGCGAAAATAGAAGATACCACCATAGGCTGGCGTTTCATCAATCCCTTGATGAAGTCCCTGTATGGTGTTGATTCCATGCCGGAAACCGCAGAAAACGTCGCGGAAGAATTCGGCATTTCACGTAACGATCAGGATATGTTTGCGCTGTCGAGCCAGCTGCGCACAGCACAGGCACAGAAAAATGGCATATTTGAAGAAGAAATTATTCCGGTCACCTTGCAACAACGTAAAGGCGATCCCCTTATTTTCAGTCAGGATGAACATCCGCGTGTGACCAGCCTGGAGGCATTGGCAAAACTGAAAGGTGTGGTGCGTATAGATGGCTCTGTCACCGCGGGAAATGCTTCCGGTGTGAACGATGGCGCTTGTGCATTGTTACTGGCTTCGGATACAGGAATTACGCAATTCGGCCTGACACCTAAAGCGCGCATCATTGCAGTAGCGTCTGCCGGGGTAGCACCGCGCATCATGGGGTTTGGCCCGGCGCCGGCAATCCGGAAAGTGCTGGCAAAAGCAAATCTCTCATTGGACCAGATGGATGTGATTGAACTGAATGAAGCATTTGCAGCACAGGCGCTGGCAGTCACACGTGATCTGGGTTTGCCGGATAACGCGGCGCACGTCAATCCTAATGGCGGCGCAATTGCATTAGGTCATCCATTAGGTGCATCTGGTGCACGTCTGGTAACGACCGCAATGTATCAGCTACACCGTACTAAGGGACGCTACGCTTTATGCAGTATGTGCATCGGCGTCGGACAAGGCATCGCCATGATCATAGAACGCGTCTAAGACTCAAGATCACTTCGACATTCAAAGGTAATGTATGCCCATCGCCCACGTCAACGGCACTGACATTTTTTATGTCACCCAAGGTAATCCATCTCATCCAGCCATTGTGTTTTCCAACTCGCTGGGTAGCGATCACAGCATGTGGCAGGCGCAGGCTGATGCGTTGAGTAAAGCGTTTCATGTTATTCGTTATGACACACGCGGTCACGGAAAATCCGCCAGCCCGGCCGGCCCGTATCAGTTGGAGCAACTGGGACGAGATGTCATCGCTCTGCTTGATTTTTTACACATCGATCAAGCTCATTTCTGCGGTTTGTCTATGGGTGGCGTCACTGGTCAATGGCTGGGGATCAACGCTGGCAACCGCATCAACAGTCTGGTGCTGGCAAACACAGCAGCCAAAGTCGGTAACAGTGAAGCCTGGCTCAGTCGCGCCGCAGCGGTGCGTGCGAATGGTCTGCAAAGTCTTGCCGATACAGCCGCCTCACGCTGGTTCAGCCCTGCATTCATAGAACAACAATCGGCTGCCGTGACAGCGCTGTCAGATCATCTGGCAGGGGAGAGCGCAGAAGGCTATGCGAGCTGTTGTGAAGCGCTGGCTGATGCCGATTTACGCGACCAGATCAGCGCGATCGCCAATACTACTATGATCGTCGCTGGTGAATATGACCCTGTAACGACAGTAGCTGATGCTACTTTTATGCAGCAAAAAATCCCTCACTCACATACCGTGGTGCTAGCCGCATCACACATCTCGAACATCGAAGCCGAACAAGCCTTTACCAAGGCGCTGCTTAGCTTTCTTCGCATTTCTTAAAGGTCAGAGTATCCCTCTGGTTATCTAAAGAAAACCAACTGATCTGAACCGCTATTACCCATAGCGGGAGGTCTGTTACACCCAAAATTTAAAAATAATGAATAAATAAATCTGGAGACTTGAATCATGAAACAAACAGATGTTCATAAAATCATCGATGAGGCGAAATTTAATCGCTTTCACTGGGTATTGTTATTCTGGTGTGCCCTGGTCATCATTTTTGACGGTTACGACCTGGTCATTTACGGCGTAGTCTTACCCAAGCTGATTGCGGACTGGAACCTGACGCCGATGCAGGCTGGGACGATGGGCAGCTATGCATTGTTCGGTATGATGTTCGGTGCCATGTTCTTTGGCCCGTTATCAGACAAAATAGGACGAAAAAAAGTCATCGCCATTTGCGTCGTGCTGTTCAGTCTGTTCACCTTCATTAATGGCTTTGCCAGCAATGTCAGTGAATTCGCCATTTGCCGTTTTATCGCCGGCCTGGGGATTGGCGGCGTGATGCCGAATGTCGTCGCACTGATGACAGAATACTCACCTAAAAAAATCCGCAGTTTGCTGGTCACGATCATGTTCAGCGGCTATTCCGTGGGCGGTATGTTGTCAGCAGGTCTTGGTATCTGGCTCATTCCTGCCTATGGCTGGTCCGCAGTGTTCTTTGTGGCGATTATTCCTTTAATTTTGTTGCCGCTGATCTTGTATTTTCTGCCGGACTCGCCCGCATTTTTACTGCGTTCCGGGGACAACAAAAAAATGAGCAAAGTCTTGTCTCGTATCGATCCTGACTACACACCGGAAAACAATACGCAATATCAGTATGCAACTGGAAACAACTCAGCTCAGGGGCCTTTACTCGCTTTATTTAAAGATGGCCGCATGCTGACGACATTCATGTTCTGGATCTCATTTTTCATGTGTCTGCTGATGGTGTATGCGCTTGGTTCATGGCTTCCCAAACTGATGAATAAAGCTGGTTACCCGATAGGATCAAGTCTGATGTTCCTGATGGTTTTGAACATAGGTGCGATTGTTGGTGCAGTCGGCGGAGGCTGGCTGGCAGATAAATTTCCTCCGCGTCGCGTACTGTCACTGTTCTTCATCATCGCAGCATGCTCGATCAGTCTGCTGGGAATAAAAAGTAATACGCTGATACTGAATCTGCTGGTTGCAATCGCAGGAGCGACGACGATAGGATCACAAATTTTGCTGTACGCCTTCGTCGCCCAATACTATCCCTTGCGTATCCGTTCCACTGGCATCGGCTGGGCATCCGGCGTGGGCAGAAGCGGGGCGATTTTAGGGCCGATTCTGGGTGGTATCTTACTAAGTATGAACTTACCGCTGGAATTTAACTTCTACATGTTTGCGATACCAGGTGCAATCGCCTGCATCGCCATATCGATGGCCGGTAAAAATAATTCCAGCCATGTTGTAGAACAAGTGCTGAACTCTGCCTCCAATCCCAAAGTCATTCCTGAAAAATCGGTCTGACGGATCAGATAAAAATTATCTGCGAAACACTGTATCCCGTACACAAATAATAAGGGATGCAGTGTTTTCAACATCAATAGCTAATAACTATGATAACAATAATTTCATCGCTGAGAGAGAACGGGATTTCGAAGCACTTATTTTGAATGGTTTTATTTTACATAATATAAATTATGCGAAATAAAAAGTTACCTTAAATTTCTGGCGAAAGCATCAAGTTATTAACCCAATGAATAATCGATATCTGAAAATGTGATTGTTCATATTTGCTGCGATGCAGTAAAGTTACTCCTGTCTCCTCCAATACCACCAAGGTTTGGATTTAAGCCCGCCTTATGCGGGCTATTTTTTTGCCTGCGATCTTTATTCAGAGAAATGGCAAAAACCAAAGCTTCACCACCGATAGAGATGAAAATCTCACATAGCTAGTGTTGTTTTTGTTTTGTCAGCGCAGTTTCTATCAGATCAATTTCATGTACCAACTGGCGATGCAATACGTCATCCAGTTGCCGGTTTAAACGTAATTGATAAAGTTGATCACGCTCTGCGCGTAATGCTTCAATTCGCATTTGTCGCTCTATATCTAACTCACGAATATGATGCGATGTTCCGCTCCGTCTTAATCCATGCGCTAAACGGCGTCGGTATAATTCAATGACGTGCATTGCGGCCTCCATCTGCACCAGACTTTCCGGCTGATCATCGGGAATCCGCCGATACAAATCTTCAACACGCCTGATTGCGGCCGACGCGGCAGCATTACGAGCAATCGTTTCCTTATTAATCTGAACCGCAGGTTCAGAAAATTCAAAGCCGGCAGCGAGAACCGGCAATGCCATACTGGCAACTATCAACGAAAGCAAAATAACGCCCATTGCCAGGAAAATCACCAGGTCGCGGGCGGGAAACTCCTTTCCGTCCAACATGGTCAGCGGCAATGTCAGGATACCCGCCAGCGTAATTGCACCGCGCACTCCGGCAAATGCAGTGACCAGTAATAATCTAGGAAACGACTTTTTATCTACGACATTACCTTTTCTGCCAAATAATGTCAGCTTCAAAGAAGCCCAAACCCATAGTAACCGCAAGGCAGTCAGCGCAAAAGTGATACAAACGATATAGGCGGTTAAATGTGCAAGGCTCGCTATTCCTGTATCGATCGCAATCTCTTCTATGCTTTCGAGTATTCGGGGTAATTGCAGGCCCAACAGCATAAACATGATGCCATTTAAAATCATCTGTACGGTATCCCACACCGTACGTCTTTGCATTCGTGTTGCCGCCAGCGTATGTCCTGTCAGATCGGAGTAATGCATCGTGACTCCTGCTGTCACTGCAGCAAGAATTCCTGAGACATTGAGATGCTCAGCAGCCAGATAGGCAGCAAACGGGATCAGCAAACTGATCATAATCTGGACACCGGGTTCTTCACCAGTTTGTCGTATCAGCCAGCGATTTGCCAGATTGATCACATAGGTGAGAACAACCCCTATCAAAGCACCGCCACCGGCAACCAATACAAAAGTCCAGGATGCTTTTACCAGAGAAAAACTGCCGGTCAGCGCTGCTAAAACGGCAAAACGGAAGCAAACAAGTCCAGAAGCATCATTTAACAATGATTCTCCCTCAAGAATGTGCATCAGTCTTGGTGGTATAGGCGTTTTCGACGCAATCGCGGAAACAGCGACAGGATCTGTCGGGGATAAGATTGCTGCAAGCGCAAACGCAACAGGTAGAGGAATTGCCGGAATCAGCCAGTCGATCAGAAACCCTACACCGACCACCGTCACAATAACCAGTCCGATAGCCAGCATCAGTATCGGTTTCATATCCAGAAAAAATGCCTCTTTGGGAATACGCCAGCCATCCAGAAATAATAGGGGTGGGATGAACAAAAGAAAGAAGATAGATGGATCCAGAGAAACATCAAACGGGGAAAATGAGGCTATGATGGCGCCAGTGGCAATCTGGATCAGCGGTAACGGCAATGCTACGGGAGACAATCTGACAATAAAGCCGCTTACAGTAACAGCAAGCAGCAAAATCAAAACCATTGTAATTATTTGCATCGTTCAACCGGAAAAATTGCCTCCCAGACCAGGACAGCATCCCGGTCATCATAGCAGAAGAGCGACTGTCATTTGCGGGTGATAACAGCAATTACGGCAATTTATTGACGCAATTTACAAGCTGAAAGAGGCAAAGCAATGAGGAACGTCAAATATAGCGCTGCCAGATCAATTCCATTCGCAACCGTTATTGCGCAGACTTGTTTTTTGTTCGCAATAAACTCTGCATGGCGTTTTCTTTAAACTGATCTGCATCTTCAATATACCCCTGCACGGTACCATCAAAGCGCCATCCGCCCTGTCGTTTAATGTCCCTGAAACTCGCACCCGCGCGGTAAGCGCTGGTAGCCATACCACGACGCAGGCTGTGACTACTGAATTCCGGCACATAATCCAGACCCGCTGCCGCAGCACATTCAGCGAGTATTTTATTCACGCTGTTAGGATGCAACGCCTGCTCTCCTATACGTTTCCATTGATCTATCCGCCTGAAGATTGCTCCGGTATCGATGCCCGAAACCTTGAGCCATCGCTGTAACGCAGTCGCAGGACAACAACTGTCATCACCATAAGGAATTGCTTTCAGCACTCCCTCCCCGGCCTGATCTGTCTTGGAGCGCGGCAGCAAAAGGGAGACTCCCTCAGACTCCCATTTCACGTACTCACATTGCAAGCTCACCAATTCCGAACGTCGGAAACCGCCAAAAAAGGCGATCTGTAGCAACGCACTGTTACGTATTGCTTTTATATCAGGCTGAGATGACAGATAACGCACAATGCGCTCCAGATCTTCGATAAGTAACGCCCTCGCCTTTTTTTTGGGCTTTGCATGAACCCGCATAATACCAGTCAGGATTTTTCTGACATTGGGGGACGCGCAAGGATCAGAAAAACCCTGATGTTGATGCCACTGAGATAAGGCAGTAAGACGCAAAGATAATGTGCGAGGATTCAGAGACCCTGCATGCTCTGCCAGATAGCGTATAAGACCGGTTTCATCAGCCGGCAACAGTCCGCCCCACGCTAAAAAATGTCTGATCGCCGACCGATACGCGCGGCGCGTATTTTCTGAAGTAGCCGCAGCTAAGAATGCCTCAACTTGCTGCTGAGAGACTGGCGAAAGCACACGGGAAAGAGTTAACGCCAGCGTTTCAGGCTCATTGCAGTCTGAAGTGTAATTTTCACTCGTTAACCGATTTTTCTTTATTGGAGCCGGATTCATATTTCGTAACAGAGGATAAGAGAAACGTATTTTTGATCGAAAATAACATTCGATAATATACATTATCGACACTTATAAATTAAAAAATAAAAATAAATAAATTCAATTTTTATCGTAATATTACGTAATACGTAATTTATTATTTTATTGAGGTAATCTATGGCCAGATCTGGAATTCTTTATTCTGATGTTGCGCGAGCCGCTAATGAGGTCGCAGCCAAAGGACAGTCGATAACCGTCGATAACGTACGAAAAATGATGGGAGACACGGGCAGCAAAAGTACGATCGCGCCGATGCTTAAACAGTGGAAAGAGGAACATCATAATGAGGTCCAGGCAGCAGGTGCCGGGCTGCCAGAATCGATCCTGAATGCAGTGCGAGGTGTTTACACGCTAATGCAAAGTGACCTCGAGCAGGAAATCGCAGCAATGACAGCAAAACATAATGAGCTGATTTGCGCAGCAAAAAATCAGCAGGAAACACTGGCCAAAGAAATACAGTCACTGACTACCAGCAAAGCCGCATTGGAAGGGCAGCTTGCAGCCAACAATGCAAAATTGCAATCAACCGAAGAGGCATACCTATCTTTACAACTTAAACTCGGGAGCCTGCAAAGCGAAAAAGATGGCCTATCGCTACGACTTGCAGACAGAACTCAGGAAGTCAAAGAGCTAAAGCAAAAAAATGAGGCAATACAGCACCAATTCGAACATTTCCAGACTGCGACAGCCAATCAACGCTCCGAAGACAGGAAGGCTTATCAAAGCCGCCTCACACAAATGGAAAACGAACTGCAGCTCGCCAGAAAAACTAATCAGGCACAGGAAAATACGCAGGCAAAGCAAGAAGCAGAGATTCAGCAATTAGTATTAATTAATACTGAAATTGCCAATAATGCACAGAAGCGCAAAGAAGATCTCGAAGCGATTCAAATCAAACTATATCAGGCGGAATTTTTATGTCAGGAATTAAAACAAGAAAACTTTGATCTCAAAAAAGATCTCACAGAATGTCAGCTTGAGTCTCAGCGTCTGATCACATCTACTGCAGTATCGGAAAAATTACAAGAAATGCTGAACGATCAGTTGAAACAGTCAGAAATGAAAGTAAAGCAAATTGAAGAAGAGAAACAGGAGTTAATATCAGAGCTGATTAATGTCAGAATAAAACAGGAATCAATTAAAGAGAGCCAGGATGCGCAATCAGTGCGAGAAAATTACAGGAAATAAGATACGAAAGACCACCAGCCAGATATGCCGGACTATTGACACTGAGCGTGCGATCCCCAAATCACTTAATTAAGGTCAATAGGCTTACCTCTGCTACGACGAAGAATCATTGTGCAGTCGGTGATATTGATATATATTCTCATTATCATTTAGAGTCACTTCACATCTATCACCGTCTGGTTCACCATGAGCAGTTCGTCCGTAACCCCCTCCCCGATCACATTGGATCACCTGCGTGTTGGCGATACTGCCATCGTGACCGATCTGTTTCAGCCATCGCAGAACAATCTGATTCCCGCCACGGATATTACACGTCGTCTGAAAGAGCTGGGTTTCGTTCATGGCGAAAAGATTAAGATATTACACAAAGGTTACTTTGGTGGTGAACCAATTGCTGTTCGCGTTGGAGAATCCACTTTTGCACTCCGGAATTTCGAAGCAAGCCTGATAGGCGTCAGCAAAATGGAAGCAGCGCAATGACGAATCAATTAAAGCCACATCGTATTGCATTAGTGGGCAACCCGAATTGCGGTAAAACGGCTCTGTTTAACCGGCTTACCGGTGCCAGACAAAAAGTAGCAAACTATGCGGGTGTGACTATAGAACGCAAAGAAGGTCATTTCACTGCGCCAAACGGTCGCTACTGGAGTGTTCTGGATCTTCCCGGTACCTACAGTCTGAATGCGATCACACCAGATGAAAAAATTACGGAAGAAGTTGTCAAAGGCCAGCGTTCCGGCGAAGTACTGCCCGATGCAGTTCTGTGTGTTGTCGATGCAACCAACCTTAAGCGTGGTCTACGGCTTGCTTTTGAGCTTAAGAATCTGGGCTTACCACTGATACTCGCAGTCAATATGATGGACCTGGCGAAAAAACGTCAGATCCACATTGATATCAATGCGCTTGCCACAGCACTGAATATCCCTGTCGTTGAGACTATAGCCGTTGACACCGAAGGCGTAGACGCCCTGCTTCGTCAATTGGAAACACTTGCTCAGTATTTAGACACAGCAAATACAGTCCCGAGTTCTGAGGCAGTTGCGACACTGTTACCGGAAGAAGTTCAACAAGCCGTTAATGTTTTGGTCGCAGAATGCGTGCAGCAAATAAAAAATATCGGCAATGAGGAAGCGCCGCTCAGCTATCGTATCGACCGCTGGATATTGCATCCGTTTTTTGGTCCACTGATTTTTGCCAGCCTGATGTTTCTTGTATTTCAGGCAGTGTTTGCCTGGGCGCAATTACCAATGGAATTAATTAAATCAACAATGGAAGGTCTGGGTAGTCTGGTTGAATCTTCTTTACCGGCAGGAATGCTGCAAGAATTGCTGGTTAAAGGAGTCATCGGTGGCGCTGGCAGTGTTCTGGTCTTTCTGCCACAGATTGTTATTCTGTTTTTCTTTATTCTTGTGATGGAAGACTCAGGATATCTGCCACGCGCAGCGTTCTTACTCGACAGGGTAATGGGAAAAGTCGGCTTATCCGGTCGTGCTTTCATTCCTTTATTATCGAGTTTTGCATGCGCAATCCCGGGCATCATGGCGACCCGCACGATACAAAATCCACGCGATCGTCTGGTGACTATCATGATCGCGCCCTTAATGACATGTTCTGCGCGTCTACCAGTTTATGCGCTGATTATCGCAGCGTTTATCCCTGAAAAAACAGTATTCGGCGTATTAAGCCTGCAAGGTTTGGTCTTATTCAGCTTGTATATTGCAGGCATTTTCTCCGCCATGCTCGTCGCTCTGTTTTTTAAATATCAATGGGGCAAAGCAGGACTGCATTCGCTCATGCTCGAGTTACCTGATTATCGCCTGCCGAACGCACGGAATTTATTGTTAGGTCTGTGGGAGCGGGTAAAAATCTTTACTACCCGCGTCGGCACCATCATTCTGGCACTGATGATTTTATTGTGGTTTCTCAGCAGCTTCCCCGGCGCTCCTGAAAATGCAACTCAACCACCGATTTATTACAGCATAGCTGGTCACCTCGGACGTTTGCTTGAATTCATTTTTGCCCCCATCGGATTTAACTGGCAAATTTGTATCGCGCTGGTTCCCGGGCTTGCGGCACGTGAAGTGGCCGTTGCAGCGCTTGGAACCGTCTATGCACTGTCGCAATCTGGTGACGATCTGAACAGTATGCTGGAACCGCTTATCGCGCAGTCGTGGAGTCTGCCCACCGCTTTATCCTTGCTAGCCTGGTATGTGTTCGCTCCGCAGTGCATCGCAACGCTGAGTGTGGTAAAGCGTGAAACGAATACCTTGCGCTATCCGTTGCTGATGGCGGCATATCTATTTGGCCTCGCCTATATCGCATCTTTTATTACCTACCGCGTGGCACTCTATTTTACGGGGGCATAATCATGACACAAACGGCAATCACTTTTCTGATTTTATTCGGTGCATCTGTTTATCTTCTGTTGAAATGGATGCCCGCGTCTGTCAGAAAAAAAATACAGTTTAAACTGAATAAGCGCCATCCGAAATTAGCAAGTCATTTTGAAGTAGCGGTGAAAAACTGCGCCAGCTCTTGCTCTTCATCGTGTAATAGTTGCGATGAAACATCGCAACCCACACAATTGAGCCAGCACTCTAAACCTGTCATTCCCATCCATAAAATCTGACATTATCTCGTTCACTCAGCGTTACGCTTAACCAATACCTGTGGCATCGGAAGCAAGTGTGTTGTATGCTTTTGCTCAGTTCCAGTTAGTACTTCTGGTGTAAAAATGATTTGGGGCCGATGCTCAATATGTTGAACAGTATTTACGATAAAACAGAAAAAGGGCGCGAGGAAATCGCTACCCGCAAACATCACCTTGCAAACCGTCTTCGCACCCTACTTGTCATGGTGGACGGAAAACAAACTGCGACGGAGTTATTAAAAAAAGTATCCACGTTAGGATTTGATGAAAATAATATACAAGAATTGTTAGATCAGGAATTGATCACCGCGGTCAGCAAAAGTGGCGAAATCATCGAAGCTGCCGCGGCTGAAATCAATCTTGTCAGCGAATTACCTCCGGCGGCGGCCGTTGCAGTCGAAGAAATGAGTGAATCCGAACAGTTTCGCGAGGTCTACACTTTCTTCAACGAAACGATTAAAAGTGTGCTCGGATTACGCGGCTTCACCTTACAGATGAAGGTAGAACGAGCAAGCACCTTGGACGATTTCAAGAAATTACGCCAGCCTTATCTGGAAGCCGTAATGAAGTCAAAAGGCAGAGAAATGGCGCGCAGCCTGCGGGACAGACTTGATTACCTGCTGTACAAAGGAGAACAGGCTCAGCAAAATGACACACTATTGCGCGATAGCGCAATTAATTTCAGCAAGTAACCAGTGAAATAAAAAAAGCCGGGACAGCCCGGCTTTTTTATTGTGGCGAATATATCGGTCAAAGAATTATTCAATGCCCTGGCTACTCAGATACTCTTCGTAAGTACCGTGGAAATCGATAATCTCATTTTCCTTGATTTCCAGTACTCTGGTCGCCAGCGAGGACACAAATTCGCGGTCATGCGATACGAAAATCAGCGTACCTGCGTATTTTTCCAGAGCAATGTTCAATGACTCAATCGACTCCATATCCATGTGATTCGTCGGTTCATCCATGAGCAAGACATTGTGACGGCCCAGCATCAGCTTGCCATACATCATCCGGCCTTTCTCCCCCCCCGACAAAACTTTCACTGATTTCTTTACATCGTCACCGCCGAACAGCAACCGTCCGAGAATAGAACGCACGGCCTGGTCATCGTCGCCCTCTTGGGTCCATTGACCCATCCAGTCGGTCAGATTTTTATCCGACGCAAATTCTTCGGTAGGATCTTGAGGCATGTAGCCAACATTTGCATTTTCTGCCCATTTGACCATGCCATGATCCGCATGCAAACCGGTGATTTCCTGACCACCGATACAACGTAACAAGGTCGTTTTACCGATACCGTTGGCACCGATAATCGCAACTCGCTCACCTGCTTCTATCGTCAGATCAACATTCTTAAACAAAGTACGATCGTAAGCTTTCGTCAGTCCCTGGACTTCTACTGCCAGACGATGCAACTTTTTCTCACCATCAAAACGCACGAAAGGATTCTGGCGACTGGACGGTTTAAATTCTTCAATTTTAATTTTATCGATTTGCTTCGCGCGGGAAGTCGCCTGACGCGCCTTCGATTTATTCGCAGAGAAGCGGCGGACGAAGTCTTGCAATTCAGCGACTTTCTCTTTCGCCTTGGCATTATTTGCCATTTGCTGCGCACGCGCCTGCGACGATGCCAGCATGTAGTCATCGTAATTGCCTGGATAAATTTTCAGCGTTCCATAGTCCATATCTGCCATGTGGGTACAGACCTGATTCAGGAAATGGCGATCATGCGAAATAATGATCATGGTTGAATTACGCTGATTCAGAATGTCTTCCAGCCAGCGAATCGTATTGATATCCAGATTATTGGTCGGTTCATCAAGCAACAAAATATCAGGATTAGAAAACAAGGCTTGTGCCAGTAAAACGCGCAGCTTCCAGCCCGGCGCAACCGCACTCATCAGCCCCTGATGCTGCTCTGTAGGAATACCAACCCCCAACAACAACTCTCCAGCACGCGCTTCCGCTGTGTAACCGTCGTATTCGGCAAATTTAGCTTCCAGATCGGCCGCCTTCATGTAGTCTTCATCGGTCGCTTCCGGATTCGCATAGATCGCGTCGCGCTCAGACATTGCCGCCCACATTTCGGTATGCCCCATCATCACGACATCCAGAACGCGCATTTCTTCAAACGCAAACTGATCCTGACGTAATTTACCCAAGCGTTCGTTCTGGTCCAGCATCACAGTACCGGAAGACTGTTCCAGATCACCGCCGAGGATTTTCATGAATGTAGATTTGCCACAACCGTTGGCACCAATGAGACCGTAACGATTGCCCTCGCCAAATTTGACTGAGATATTTTCAAACAGCGGCTTAGGGCCAAACTGCATGGTGATATTTGCGGTAGATAGCACGGAAAAACCTTTTGCAAAAATGAATAATTAACCGTCGATTATACCATCCGACGTTTACCACCAGACATCCGGCAACATGAACAAATCAGAGAATACGATATCCAACAGACATTAAGGCGATACAAGAAATAAAATCAGACGGAATCGAGCAGATAAAATGCTGATATACAAATGAAAATTGCTGATTTACTCGATTGATTTTTGACTAAATTATCAATAACATGAGCCCGGACTGAAATACCTCCCTCATCCATTGCGGTAAAAAATAAGGTGCACTCTAGTGAAACTGAAACCACCTCCCATACATACCATCATCGCAAGCTCTTTCATTACCTTAGTTTTTTTACTAGGCTTTCCCACCTATTTCTACATCACAAAAATCCATACAGATCAGTTAATTAACGATCGCGGAATCATGTTACGCACTCTGGCTAAGGGAACGGCAACTGTGCTTGCAAAAAATATGAGAGAACGTCGTCGCGAAGTGGAACTGCTGGCACAAACTCCGCTGTTCGTCCGCGCACCTCTGGATAGTAAAGACTTTGACGCCAGCCTCGGCCGCCTTCATCAGTCATACGCTTATTACTCATGGATAGGACTGGTCGATATCCATGGCCAGGTGCTGCATGCAACTAATAACAATCTGGTCGGAGAAAATGTCAGTAGTCGCCCGTGGTTTCAGCATTCACAACAGGGAACCTACGTCGGAGATCTACATGAAGCCGCACTGCTTGCGGGATTACTGCGCAATAAAATTCACGAATGGCCTATCCGTTTCATTGATTTTGCTGCTCCGGTTTATGATCAGAAAGGACAGTTACGCGCTGTGTTGGGCGCTCATGCACATTGGCGCTGGACATCAGACGCGATCAATGAGGTCATGCCGGATGATGCCCGCCAAAGGAAAATTGAAATATTTATCGTCAATAGCAATAACGAGATCATTTATCCTGACCACCCGGAAAAACTGCCCGGCTCCCCTGTTGTTCCCAAAAAATACAAAACAGACGATTCCGGTTTTCATGAATGGGGCAGCAATGAATACTACCTGACCACCGTCGCTGCCGTCAGTGAGCCGGTGGCCGATAACAAGTGGCCACTGAACTGGAAAGTGATGGTCAGACAACCGCGCGATCAGGTCTTATCGGAAGTCAATAAGCTCCAGAGAATCGTCACGCTGATCGTGGCGGCTGCGGCAGTCGTCTTTATTTTCCTAGCATGGATGCTTGGTGACTATATCAGTCGTCCGATTATTCAACTATCAAAGTTAGCGAAAAAAGTGTCCGATGGCGGTGAGAAAATACTTTTCAATGTTTCTGCCAATAGTAAGGAACTGAAAGAATTAAACTCTGCCATGGAAGATATGGCAGCTACGCTGCTGGCACGTAAGCATGCCTTGGAAGATGCCAACAAAGATTTACAGTCAACCGTGGCAGAAAGAACGGCAGAACTGGAAGCGGCCAATCAGGAGCTCAGTCAACTCGCCCGGCGCGATGCACTGACGGGACTATCTAACCGTCTGGCAGCAAACGAGCGACTTCTGCATGAGTTTCACCGTATGATGCGCAACCAGGAACAATATGCGGTGCTGATGATGGACATCGATTTTTTCAAAAAAGTGAATGACACATATGGTCATGCCACAGGTGACGCAGTCCTGACACACGTCGCCAACCAAATCCAGACATCACTGCGCAAAACTGATTTTGCAGGCCGGGTCGGCGGTGAAGAATTTCTGATTATTCTGCCCAAGACAAATCTGGAAAATGCGATCAGCATTGCTGAGAAAATTCGGCAGAATATAAAAACGTCTCATGTTGATCCTGTCGGGCACATCAGCGTCAGTATCGGCGTTGCGATGGCAGCACCGGCGCAGGAATCCGCTCAGACTGCTGTAGATCAGGCGGATAAGGGCCTGTATGCAGCAAAGCAGGCCGGCCGGGACCGGGTGGCTTCAGTATAAACCATAAAAAAAGCGCAACCCGAAGTTGCGCTTTGAAAGAACTGACACGAATGTGATTCAGACTCATGTCTTAGCCACGATCACCGGCGGATTCAGTTAAACGTTTTCCCCTCTTCTGCCAGTTTGAGCAGCAATGGCGCTGGTTTCCACGCATCGCCATGACGGCCCTTCGCATATTTTTCCATCGCCCGCACCACATTCGGCAAGCCGACTGTATCCGCATAGAACATAGGGCCGCCGGTATGTAATGGGAAACCATAACCAGTCAGATACACCATATCGATGTCAGAAGCCCGTGTTGCGATGCCTTCTTCAAGAATGTATGCAGCCTCATTCACCAGCGAATAAATCAGGCGCTCAACGATTTCCTGATCGGAAATTTTGCGACGCTCGATACCCAGATCAGCAGAATGTTTGACGATCATGTCATTCACCACGGCAGATGGATAAGCCTTGCGATCACCAGGTTTGTAGTCATACCAGCCAGCGCCGGTTTTCTGACCAAAGCGGCCCATTTCACACAACAAATCTGCTGTTTTTGAATACGTGATTTGTGGCTTTTCCACGTAGCGACGCTTGCGGATATACCAGCCGATATCGTTCCCAGCCAAGTCACCCATGCGGAAAGGTCCCATTGCAAAACCGAGCTTTTCAACAGCTTTATCAACTTGTTCCGGCGTGCAGCCTTCTTCCAGTAAGAATCCTGCCTGACGGCTGTATTGCTCGATCATACGATTGCCGATGAAGCCGTCGCACACACCAGAAACCACGCCTGTTTTCTTGATTTTTTTAGAAATCGCCAGTACCGTTGCCAGCACATCTTTCGCCGTTTTTTTGCCGCGTACAATTTCCAGTAACTTCATGACATTGGCCGGGCTGAAGAAATGCGTACCCACCACGTCTTGCGGACGCTTGGTGAAGTCAGCAATTTTATCGACATCAAGCGTTGATGTGTTGGACGCCAGAATCGCACCCGGCTTCATGACTTCATCGAGCTTTTTAAAGACTTGCTCTTTAACGCCCATATCCTCAAAAACGGCCTCGATAACCATGTCCGCCTGAGCAATCGCCTCATAGGACAAAGTGCCTGTGATTAAGGCAACGCGCTGGTCAAATTTCTCTTGCGTCAACTTGCCTTTTTTCAGCGTGTTTTCGTAATTTTTGCGTATCGTTGCCAAACCTTTGTCCAGCGCTTCCTGTTTCATTTCAAGAATCTGTACAGGAATTCCCGCATTGGCAAAGTTCATCGCAATACCGCCACCCATGGTGCCGGCACCGATCACTGCGACCGATTTCACCGGGCGAGTCGGCGTGTCATCAGGGACGTCCGGCAACTTGCTGGCAGCGCGCTCACCGAAGAAAGCATGACGCAGCGCTTTAGATTCTGTTGTCTGTACCAGTTCAAGGAATAAGTCACGCTCAAATTTAATACCGTCATCGAACTTTTTCGTTACCGCAGCGGCAACCGCTTCGACGCATTTCAATGGCGCAGGGAATGGGCCTGACATTGCGCGTACGGTATTGCGGGAAAATTGCAGGAAGGCTTCGTAGTTCGGGTAATCGATTTTGATGTCGCGTACTTTAGGCAGCGGACGCACATCCGCCACTTTGTTCGCAAATGCGGTTGCTGCGGCCATCAGATCGCCTTCAGCAAGCTCATTGAACAGCGCTGTTTTCGCGAGTTTTTCTGAAGCGACCGGCGTTCCAGAAACGATCATATTCAAGGCCAGTTCCAGCCCGACGACGCGTGGCAAACGTTGTGTGCCGCCTGCACCAGGTAAAATGCCAAGCTTCACTTCTGGCAACGCAATCTGTGCGCCGGGGCTGGCAACGCGATAGTGGCAACCCAAAGCCAATTCCAAACCGCCGCCCATGGCAACGCTGTGTATTGCTGCGATCACCGGTTTGTCTGAAGATTCGATGACGCTGATCACCGTATGCAGGCTGGGCTCAGCAAATGCTTTGGGAGAATTAAATTCTTTGATATCTGCGCCGCCGGAAAATGCTTTGCCGGCACCGGTGATGATGATGGCTTTGACCGCATCGTTATTCTGCGCCTGCTTCATACCTTCGACGATCGCGTGGCGGGTCGCATGCCCCAGACCATTGACCGGTGGATTGTTCAGGGTAATAACGGCAACGCTGCCGTCAACTTTGTATTCTGCGCTCATGTCTCTTCCTAAGGTTGAAATACGAATGGAATTGGTTTTTCTAAATGAATCAAATCTGGTGGGCGAATTCAAACAAAACACTCACAAACTTGACTATAACTTAAAAATAGTACGGTCGTGTTATTTTTATTGATTTTCTTTTTTCGCCATTCAACAGACCGATTACACCTCCAGCCATTCTTGCCTGATTTTGTCGTTGGCAAGCAAATCTTCGGGCGTACCTTCAAACACAATACTGCCATGTCCCATGACATAGACCCGCTGCGAAATCTGCAGTGCAATCGCTAATTTTTGCTCGACCAGCAACACTGAAACTCCTCGGTTTTTCAGCTCTTTCAGATACTCAGCCACCAGTTCAACGATCTTCGGCGCCAGACCTTCGGTTGGTTCATCAATCATAATGAGATCAGGATCGCCCATCAGTGTCCGGCACAAGGTCAGCATTTGTTGTTCACCGCCAGACATCACACCGGCCAGGGTATTACGCCTTTCGCGTAAGCGTGGAAACATCTGGTACATGTCTTCCATTTCCCAGCGCGGCTTCGTTTTGGTATTCGATTTTTCGCCTAGCAGCAAATTCTGCTCTACCGTCAGCGTGGGGAAAATATCGCGGTTTTCCGGCACGTAGCCCAGGCCTTTGTGCGCAATCTGAAAGGCTTTCATACCTATCATCTGCTCGCCTTTGAATAAGACAGATCCGGTTGCATGAACTTGTCCCATTGCTGCTTTAACCGTAGTCGAACGCCCTACGCCGTTACGGCCGAGCAAACTGACGATCTCGCTATCCTTGACATGCAGATCCACACCATGCAGTACATGGCTTTTGCCATAAAAAGCGTTTAAATCTTTAATTTCGAGCAGCGCACTCATGCGTGTTCCTCCGTCGGGGCGTGACCGCCGAGATAAGCGTCTTTGACTTTTTGATTATTGCGTATATTTTGTGGCGTATCGCAGGCAATCACCTCACCATAGACGACCACCGCAATTTTATCGGCGAGGCCAAATACGACGCTCATATCATGCTCGACCATCAATAAAGTTTTACCTTCCGTGACCTTGCGTATCAGTTCGACGGCAGCGTCTGATTCAGAACGACTCATCCCCGCAGTCGGCTCATCCAACAAAATCACGTCGGCACCACCAGCAATCGTAATACCGATCTCCAGCGCCCTTTGTTCGGCATAAGTGAGCAAGCCAGCAGTGACATCACGCCGCCGTTTTAAGCCTATCTGCTCCAGCACATGCTCTGCACGTTCCTGAGCATCTTTCAGGCCGTTCAGCCTTTGCCAGAACGAATACTTATAGCCCAGCGACCACAAAACTGCACAGCGTAAATTTTCAAAGACAGTGAGTCGGTGGAAAATATTCGTAATCTGAAAGCTGCGCGACAAACCACTGCGGTTAATCTCGTAGGGCTTCAGATTACGTATGCTATTGCCATTCAGGAGAATGTCACCCGAACTGATACCGAATCGTCCTGAAATCAGATTAAATAAGGTTGATTTTCCGGCACCGTTAGGGCCGATAATGGCAAATCGTTCCCCTTTCGGCACCTGCAGATTGGCACCACGGATAATCTCAGCGCTGCCGAAACTTTTCCGGACGTCTTTTAATTCCAGCGAAAAACCACTCATACCTGCGCCCTCCGCATAGCGTCTTCTATTTCTGTATTAACCTCACCCCATACTTTTTGGAAAGGCGCTTTAAACAGGACAAAACCAGCAATGCCTGCCCCTAAAGTCAGTAAAGCAATTGCCCACGAACCGCCACTGGCAGAATTAAATGCCATGCCAAAGATGGAAATCACGGGATTTTGTGTCGACTCCAGTGACAGTTGGTACAGCATCTCTATGACCAGAACCAGACCAGCAATACCGATCAGCGATGACAGCAGCAATTTCCATAATACCGGCCAGATACGACCGAATTTGGAAAATTTCACCACGCGTAAATTCATCATCAGAATGCTGGCAATGCCGCCTGGCGCATACATCACGATCAGGATAAAAAATATACCCAGATATAACTGCCATGCTTTTGTGAAATCAGACAGCATCACAGTTAAAAACACGCCAATAACAGCACCAATCAGTGGACCAAAGAAAAAGCCGATACCGCCGATGAAAGTGAACAGCAATACCGCACCGGAACGAACGGCACTGACATTTTCAGCCGTTACAATTTCAAAATTGATTGCAGATAAACCACCCGAAATACCTGCAAAAAATGCAGACAGAATCAGCGTCAGATAACGTACCCATTGCGTGTCATAGCCAACAAACTCAGCTCGTTCAGGATTATCACGGACCGCATTAATCATGCGCCCGAGCGGTGTTTGCGTGAAAGCAAACATCGCGACTGCACTGACAAATAGCCAGAAAGCAATCAGATAATAGACCTGAATTTGTGGACCATAAGTAATGCCCATGAAAGCCTGTCCTATCACCCGATTGGTTGAGATTCCACCCTCACCACCAAAGAACTTAGGAAACATCAGCGAACATGCAAAGACCAGCTCTACCATCCCCAGTGTGATCATAGAAAAAGTCGTACCCGATTTTTTAGTCGTCACATAGCCAAATAAAATGCCGAACCCCATTCCCGCAATTCCACCGACCAGTGGAATCATCGTAACGGGAATCGGCAGGCTGCCATCACTCGCCATATTCATCGCATGAATGGCAAAAAAGGCACCCAGTCCGGAATAGACTGCATGACCAAACGACAGCATACCGCCCTGCCCCAGCAGCATGTTGAAAGACAGGCCGAAGATCATCAGCGTCCCCATCTGTGACAACAAAGACAGGGCTGCACCTTCATGAAAAATCAGCGGAGCGACAACCAGAATCAGAGCAAAGCTACTCCAGGTCAGCCAGCGACCTAAATTCAAGGGCTTATATTGTAAAGTTGTAGGCATTTTTATCCCTCACGTGTGCCGAGCAGACCGCGTGGTCGGAAGATCAGAATCAACACCAGCAACAGATATGGCATTACCGGAGCGATCTGCGCAATCGTCAGACTCAGCAGAGAATAGACAGGAGAAGTGGCACTGATCAGCACACCAAACTTAGCAAGTAAGGTCGCAAGCGAATGATCAAGCGCAACAGCAAATGTCTGCAGCACACCGATCAGTAACGACGCCACAAAAGCACCTGCCAGCGATCCCATCCCACCGACAACGACGACCACGAAAATGATGCTGCCGAGCGTGGCTGCCATACCTGGCTCGGTCACAAATGCATTACCACCGACAACGCCGGCAAGACCTGCGAGCGCACAACCACCACCAAATACCAGCATGAAAACGCGCGGCACATTATGTCCCAGCGCCTCCACCGCATCAGGGTGTGTCAATGCAGCCTGAATCACGAGACCAATCCTGGTTCTGGTGAGTAACAGGTAAATAAACAGCAGCATGAGCAAGGCGACCAGCATCATAAAACCGCGATAAATCGGGAAGGTGGTGGTATAAAGAGTGAACAGCGGGCCATCCAGAGACGCAGGAATAGCATAAGGAACAACAGACCGCCCCCATATCAGCTGCACTACTTCCACAATCACATAGGACAAACCGAAAGTGAACAGCAATTCCGGTATGTGTCCGTATTTATGGACGGAACGCAAGCCATAACGCTCGACCAGCGCGCCAAGTATCCCAACCAGTAAAGGTGCGATAAAAAAAGCTGTCCAGAATCCAAATTTAGAGCTCAGCATGTAGGCGAAATAGGCGCCCAGCATATAAAAACTGGCATGCGCAAAGTTGAGCACGCCCATCATGCTGAAAATCAGTGTCAGGCCGGATGACAGCATGAACAACAGCAGTCCATAACTGATCCCATTCAACAAAGTAATAAGGGTAAATTCCACAGCAACGTCCCTTTCAGCGACATCTTATGAACGATCGTACTATTTTGTGACAAAAAAAGAGAGTCAATTGCGGCATGACTCTCTTTTCAGATTAAAAATTAACCTGGTCGCTTCATTTGGCAAGACGAAGGCTGGGAAGCAACAAACGCATCAATTTTCTGATTTGTTTTCCAGCCCAGTCCTGTATTTTCCTGATCGTACTTCACATCTTTACCATTCACTTTTACCCAGGTAGCGATGTACAACGGTTGCTGCAACTGATGGTCAACCTTACGCATCACTGCGTCACCGTTGAGGCTTTTAAAGGTTGCGCCTTCGAGAGCGACTGCAACTTTTGCCGGCTCAGCGCTCTTCGCCTGTTTTACCGCTTGCGACATGGCAAGGATGATGGAATACGTCGCCATAGAATAGTAATCGTCTTTATATTTCGCTTTAAATCCTTCGACGATGTCTTTACCAGCGTAGGTTTCGTTATTGACGTTCCAATAGCCGACGTATTTCACGTGGTCGATACCTGCGGCGCCCATGGCGGTCGGCACACCGGTAGTGGAACCATAGTAGGTGTAGAAATTCGCTTTCAGATCAGCATCTTTGGCAGCCTTCACCAACAAGGCCAGATCCGCGCCCCAGTTTCCTGTGATGACGGTATCTGCACCGGAGGCTTTGATTTTGGCGATGTAAGGAGAAAAATCCTTGACCTGACCGATAGGATGAAGATCGTCACCGACGATCTGTACATCCGGGCGCTTGCGTGCCAGATACTCTTTCGCAGCTCTTGTCACCTGATGGCCGAAAGAATAATTCTGTCCGATGATATAAACCTTTTTGACAGTCTTATCTGCGGCCATATAGGTCGTCAGTGCTTCCATTTTCATATCGGAGTTCGCATCGAAACGGAAGTGCCAGTAACTGCACTTGCTGTTCGTCATATCCGGATCGACAGCCGCGTGATTCAGATAAATGATTTCCTTACCCGGATTACGCTCATTGTATTTATTGACCGCATCCAGCAATGCCAGGCCGACACCTGAACCATTACCCTGCGTGATATAGCGGAAACCTTTATCGATCGCGGTTTTCAATACATTCAGCGATTCCTGCGGGCTGCCTTTATTGTCAAAGCCAACAACTTCAAAGGCATTATTGCCAGCCCATTTTTCAGCGTTTGCCTTATCAGCGATGTACTGAAAAGAATTCAGAATATTTTGCCCGACCGGAGCAAATGGACCGGATAAGGGGTCGATGTAGGCAATTTTAATATTTTCTGCCATCGACACAGGCGAAGTTAATGCGAATGCAACTGCGATGAAAGATGCGCGTAATGGGAATTTCATTTGTCTCTCTCCGTTTTTTAGGAATGGAAATTTTTACCCTGCTAACTTCTCTTACGCTGGCTGCCTCATTGAAATGTTTTGTATGAGAGGCAGCCAGATTAATGCAATCTGATGCGATCTATTATGCTGTCGGTAGTTTGTGCTCCTTAAATTGTTCTCTCAGTTTGTTTTTCAAAATTTTACCGGTTGCTCCTAATGGCAATGCATCGATAAATGCGACGTCGTCCGGCAGCCACCACTTGGCAACCTTACCTTCAAAGAATTTTAAAAGTTCTTCTTTCGTTACTTCTGCGCCCGCTTTTTTCACTACCAGCAATAAAGGACGCTCATCCCATTTAGGATGGAAAATGCCGATACACGCTGCCTGCATCACCGCCGGGTGAGAAACAGCGACGTTTTCCAGATCGATCGTACCTATCCACTCTCCGCCAGATTTAATCACGTCTTTACTACGATCGGTGATCTGCATAAAGCCATCGGCATCTATCGTGGCAACGTCACCGGTCGGGAACCAACCATCCTCCAGCACTTCGCCACCTTCATTTTTATAATACGAATTGATAATCCACGGACCTTTGACCAACAGGTTGCCGTAGGTTTTGCCATCCCACGGCAACTCTTTGCCATCATCACCGACAATTTTCATATCGACGCCATACAACACATGTCCCTGCTTGGTCAGCACAGCTTCTTTTTCCGGCTCACTCAGCTCCATATGCTTGGTCAGCAAAGAACAAGCTGTTCCCAGTGGCGACATTTCTGTCATACCCCAGGCATGCACAACGTCCACATGGTAGTTGTGACGGAATGCATGCATCATCGCCGGAGGACAGGCAGAACCACCAATGACAGTACGTCTGAACGTCGAGAACTTCAGCTTATTTTGCTCTACGTAATTCAGCAAACCTAACCATACCGTCGGAACACCGGCAGAGAATGTGACTTTTTCCTCTTCGAACAATTCATACAGTGATTTGCCATCCAGATGCGGGCCAGGGAAAACCAGTTTTGCACCGGTCAACGGTGCGGAATATGGCAGCCCCCATGCATTCACATGGAACATAGGAACCACAGGAACGATAGAATCCCGCGCAGAAACATTCAGACCGTCCGGCATCGCTGATGCATACGAGTGCAGAATGGTGGAACGATGAGAATATAAGGCGCCTTTAGGATGACCTGTAGTGCCCGATGTGTAGCACAGGCTGGACGCAGAATTTTCATCAAATAGCGGCCAGACAAAATCGTCCGTGTTCGCGTCTATCAACTCTTCATAGCACAACAGATTCGGCACCTCGCTGTCTTGCGGCATGTGTTCACGCCCGCACATCATGATGAAGCCTTTTACCGTCGGGCAATGTGCTGCAATCGCTTTGATGATAGGTAAAAACGTGATGTCAAACATCAGATACTGATCTTCAGCATGATTGACGATATAAGTGATTTGATCAGGATGCAGACGAGGGTTGATCGTGTGTAGAACGGCACCTGAACCGGATACTGCATAGTAAGCCTCTAGATGACGGTAGCCATTCCATGCCAGCGTCGCAATTCTGTCGCCGATTTTGATACCGAATCCAGCTAAGGCATTTGCCAGCTTTTTCGAACGGAGGTGGCATTCTGTGTAGTTGTAACGATGAGTATCACCTTCTACTCGGCGAGAAACAATCTCGCTTTGTCCGAAATACCGATCCGCGTGCTCGATAATGCTTGAGATAAGCATAGGCTTTTCCATCATTTGGCCCATGACCGGACTCTTAGGGTACGCTGACATTTGTTCTCCTCTGGTTAACTGCTAAGTGATTGAATTTGTTTTTAACTGCATTTTCTGAATCGCATTGTTGACTGATTTTTGTACGACCGTACTAATCCGTCAATCACTATTTTTTTTGCGTAGCAACATTAGCTCCTAGAGAACTCCCTCTATTTTTAAATAAGCCTTTCCTGACAATGGTTTTCAGCATATTGCGGTGCGCAAAAATGGAGGAAATAAGCTGCTGCTGAGACCATAAAAAAAAGGGCGACAGACCCGTACGATCCATCACCCTTTTAATTAAAATACAAAGATTATTGCTGCTATGCAAATAACTACTGTTTCCCCGGCCTTATTTCTACTTCACCCACGTTGCGGACGCTGCGCTTTTGCGCTCATCCCTGTCAACGGTACACCACTCTCCAGTTCAAAGCGGGCATCTTTATCACGCCCCAATGCGGCAACCAGATACGGCATCGTTTCTTTTAAGGTTGCCATCAGAGTCCACGGCGGATTCAGGATAAACATGCCGCTGCTGTGTAAGCCGAATCCATCGGGCGATGGTCCGCTGATCGATAAGGTGACGTGCAGCCAATCTTTCGCCGCCAGCCGCTTCAGTTTTTCCGGCAGTTGCCGCGACTCCTGGCGCTGCAGTACCGGATACCATACAGCATAGACGCCGGTCGGGAACCGTTTCAGTGCATCCTCGAGTGCAACCTTGACGCGGCGATAATCGTCCTTGACCTCATATGGTGGATCAATCAGCACCAGTCCGCGGCGCGACGGTGGCGGCAATAAAGCCTTCATGCTTTCAAAACCATCGCCGTCAGAAATAATCACGCGCTTGCCACGTACCGTCGGACGGCGCCCCTGCTCAGCAGCATGTGCATCAAGCTTACGGAAGTTTTCACTGAGTATCTTGATTTCACTCGGATGCAACTCGAATAAACGCAGCCGGTCTTGCTCACGCATGACCTTATCTGCGCAATACGGTGATCCGGGGTAATAGCGCATTTTGCCACTGGGATTCAGATCCTTGATGAGCGCCATATACTCGGCCAGTGCCGGCGGCAGGTCTTTTTTGTCCCACAAAGGGGCAATACCGGTCTCATATTCTGCGTTTTTCATCGCGTAACCACTGTCGAGCGCATACAAACCTGCGCCGGAATGGGTATCGATATATGTGTAGGCAGCCTCTTTCTGATTCATGTATTGCAGCAACTGAATTAAGACCAGATGCTTAAGTACGTCGGCGTGATTGCCGGCATGAAAGCCGTGACGATAACTGAGCATGAATTGAATTCCTATAAAAAATGAAAGGCAACCTGCCTGCGCAGATTGCCATGATAACTAAGCCATTGACAGGGATGTCAGGCGACGCGCTTGCCAACAATAATCAGGTCGCGCTCTATCCCATCCAGAGTTGCAACGCGTGGCATATGCGCCCAGGTTGCAAATCCAAAATTTTCAAATAATTTCAGACTCGGCGTATTGTGACCAAAAATAAATCCTAACAGCGTATGCACATTGATTGTTGGTGCATGTGCTATGGCGAGTTCAAGAAAGCGTTTTCCCAGCCCTTTACCACGCGCGCCCTCATGCAGGTAAATCGACAGTTCTGCCGTCCCGGAATACGCCGGACGACCGTAGAAATTAGAAAACGACAACCAGCCGGTAATCTGACCATCCTGTTCGCTGACCCACAAAGGCCGGCGTTCGGGAGCGTGATCATAAAACCACTGATGCCTGGACTCCACGCTGACAGGTTCCGTATCAGCGGTCACCTGGCGGGAGGCGATCGTTGAATTGTAAATGGCAACAATCGCCGGTAAATCGTCAAAATTGGCGATTCTGTATGAAAAATGATCCGACATGATAAATTAAATTGTGTGCGTAGGCCGACTTGAGCGTATCGCGGCACCAAGTGCATCTTCGATGCGCAAGCGTATTCTTGTTCCGCTTTCATCGCTGGGGAAATGAACGCCGATACCCTGGGATTTATTATTTCCGGCACCCGCGGGTGTCACCCACGCAACCTTACCCGCAATCGGATACTTGGCCGGATCATCAAGCAAGGTCAGGATCAGGTAAATTTCGTCACCGATACGATACGCCTTATTGGTAGGAACAAAAATTCCGCCGTTCTTCAGAAACGGCATATAAGCAGCAAATAATGCGGCTTTTTCCTTGATCGCCAGAGATAAAACGGACGGGCGATTAGGTGCATGGTGCATCGGTTCTAATGCTAAATCTGACATAGTGTGCTTTCGCTGCGGTTATGCGAAGAGTGCAGAATACTCAAGCAACATATCTTCTAAAAATAATTTCGGCGATAAAGGATGCGTCGCGATTGCCTGCCGTTCGTTACAGCTCTTGATCAACATCAGCAAGGCCTCACTGGATACAACAGAAGCCAACGCCCTTACCTCTTTCTCATAGCGAGGATAATACCGGATTCTCCCGCTTTGTTTGTAAGAAAATATATCGTAGAGCCAACGCTGCATCCAGGCAATCGTTACCGGCATCTCCGTTTTCTGCATTTTATCGGCCAGTTTCAGGCTCGTATCCACGCCGGGGCGCGCCAGCTGACGTAAAAATTCATCCAGTTCCGTACGCGTGTCGGACTCTGCCGTCGCCAGCGCGGCAAGGGGTGCACCGCCCTGCTGTGCGAGCCAGACATCCGCATCACTGACGCCGCGCTGTCTGAGCCACGCGAGTGCAACTGACTGTTCCGGCATCCCCATCGGCAGTTTGTGGCAACGCGATAGTATCGTCGGCAACAACTTATCGATGCTGTTGGAAACCAGAATAAATATCGTATCTGCACCGGGTTCTTCCAGCGATTTTAATAAAGCATTCGCCGCAGGAATATTCAGCGCCTCAGCCGGATATAACACGATCACACGCCGCCCTTGTCTGTGCGTGGACAAATTCATGAAATCCGCAAGAGCACGGATCTGGTTAATCACAATTTCTTTCGATGGCGCTTTGCTCGCTTTACTCGTTTTCGCAGCGGGCTCGCTATCAGCGTCAGCCGAAGACGCTTCTTCCTCATCCAGCAGTTCGGGCCTGACACGACGGTAATCAGGATGACTGTACTGACTGAACCAGCCACAGGAACCACAGCGCCCACAGGCATGTCCGCCGGCATCCGGCTGCTCGCACAACAAAGACTTTGCCATGTGTTCGGCAAACACGGTTTTTCCTATGCCTTCAGGTCCGTACAGCAAGAAAGCATGCGGCATGCGGCCCTGCAATGATTGCAGATAATCCCATGCAGAGGTTTGCCAGCTAAATAGCGGATTACTCATATCAGGCGATACTCGTCTTTACTTGATTCGTTGGATTCTGTTCCGAAGCAGATGCTAATAAGGCATCAATAATGCCATCGATTTCATTACGGATCGCAGCTATACTTTGTGTCGAATCGATAATGCGGAAGCGCTGCGGAAATTCTTTAGCGCGGCGGAGATATTCGTTACGGGTATCGGCGAAAAAATCCGCTTTTTCCTGTTCAAATTTATCCAGCTCGCGGGTCGCATCCAGACGCGCCCGCGCCACCGCCAGCGGCACATCGAACAACAAGGTCAGATCGGGCTGCAAATCCGGATGCACCCATTGTTCGAGCGCATTCAGTTTGTCGAGCGACAAATGCCGGCCACCGCCCTGGTATGCAAAGCTCGCATCAGTGAAACGATCAGAAATCACCCAGTCGCCGCGCTCCAGTGCCGGTGCTATGACCTGTGCAATATGTTCACGCCGTACTGCAAACATCAGCAGTGCTTCTGTTTCGAGATGCATTTTTTGTTGCAGCAATACCTCGCGCAGCGTTTCTCCCAGCGGCGTACCGCCTGGCTCACGTGAAGTGATGACATCAATGCCGCGGGGCGACATCGCTTGTCTGAGTCGCTCGGCGACATAAGCAATATGCGTCGATTTGCCAGCACCGTCGATGCCCTCAAACGTGATAAATTTTCCAGTTACTTTCATTTGTTCTTTTTATTGATATTGGTTCTTGCCATCCACGTGACAGACGTGCCGGCATCGTTGTTGGCATTGCTAACGACACAGTTCTAGCGCTGATATTTATTCACCGCACGGTTATGCTCGCTCAGGTTTTCTGAAAAGTGACTGGTGCCATCACCGCGTGCCACGAAGTATAAAGCATCGCTGCGTGCCGGATTCAATGCTGCTGTAATGGATGCCAGTCCGGGTAAGGCAATTGGCGTCGGCGGCAAACCGGCACGGGTATATGTGTTATACGGCGTATCGGTCAGCAAATCTCGCTTATAAATTTTGCCCTGGTATTTGTCTCCCATACCGTAAATCACCGTTGGATCTGTCTGCAACAACATGCCGGTTTTCAGACGATTCACAAATACCGCAGCAATCTGTGCACGTTCCGACGGCTGACCGGTTTCCTTTTCGATGATTGATGCCATGATCAGCGCCTCGTATTTCGATTGATAAGGCAGATTCGCGGCACGCGCTTCCCACGCCTCATTCAACCGCTTCAACTGACTCGCATGCGCCTGCTGATAGACCTGGATATCGCTGCTACCCTTGGCAAATAAATAGGTGTCCGGAAAAAACATTCCTTCGCCCGCGACAAATTCGGCGCCGATTTTTTTCATCAGCTCGGCATCCGTCAGCCCCTTGGTATCGTGCTTTAACGCTGTACTGGCGTCGATTGCCTTACGCATCTGCGCAAACGTCCAGCCTTCAATAATCGCGACCGAGCCTTGAGAAAAATCGCCGTTGACAATTTTATCGAGCAACTCAACCGGAGTTTTCCCTGACAGCAGTTCATAAGATCCTGCCTTCAGTTTATTGGCTTTACCGGTCACGCGCGCCAGCATTTCAAATGCAAACGGCGGTAGCGGAATGCCAGCGTCCTGCATCTGTTTCGCGGCGCTGCGAACACCGCTGCCAGCCTTGATCGTGAACTCCACCGAGGCTGATGACAGCACTATCGGTTGCTCTTTCCAGTAAATGAAACCTGCAATTGCTGCGGCGCCTGTTAATAAAAATAACAGAAAAAGAATTTTGATGAGTCTCATACAAGCGCGTGGTGTTGGTGACAAAAAGATGGCGAAAAAAAATACGGGAAATGATATGCAGATTAAATCTGAGGCGCGTAGTGTAACGCAAGTCACCATGCTATTTGCTGCTGAGACCCGTAACGGAACGCAAAAAAACACCCCTGCTGCACCAAGATTTGCTGAGACTACTATAATTCGTCCAAAGCATTGTCAGCGGGCGACAGGCATAGTCAGTGTCAATGTCGCCGGTTTTCATTCAGTTCAGCAGAAAGCAAATCGATATCATGTGGCAAGAATTTACAGCGCAACAGCATCTACCAATCACCAATGGCAAATTGAGCGGACAAGCATCCGTCTGGAATAAACCAGCGTTTCAGGAAGGCTTTGTCACCCTGCTGCCGGACACCGGCCTGATACGTGCCGAGGGTGAGGAAGCCGCGCATTTTCTGCACAACCAGCTCAGCAATGATGTAGAACATTTATCCACCAGTGAAATTCGTCGCGCCGCCTATTGCACACCTAAGGGGCGGATGCTGGCCAGCTTTGTGTACTGGAAAACCGATAGTGCAATCATTTTGCAGCTATCCCGTTCGATACAAACAGCGGTACAAAAACGGCTGAGCATGTTTGTGTTGCGCGCCAAAGTAAAACTCAGCGATGTCAGCGATCAGTATGTCAGTTTCGGGCTCGGTGGCGCACAGGCAGCACAGGTGCTGACCAACTGGTTTCCTGACTTGCCAGCGGCCAACGCGCAGATCAGCAATGAATCCGGTACGCTGATCCGTTTCACTGATGTAATGAACGTCGCCCGCTATCAGTGGTTATGCCCTGCCGACAAAGCCGCAGCGGTCTGGGCTACCCTCAGCTTACAATTGCAGCCGACCAATACCGCTGACTGGAATCTGAGCGATATTCAGGCAGGCATCGCGCACATCAATCAGCTTACGCAGGAAAAATTTGTGCCGCAAATGATTAACTTTGAACTGGTCGGCGGCGTGAACTTCAGAAAAGGCTGCTATCCGGGGCAGGAAATCGTTGCCCGCAGCCAGTATCTGGGCAAGCTGAAACGCCGCATGACACTGGCGCAGATTCCCGGTGTCGGACTGACAGACGGCATGGATGTTTTTAATGTCAACGATGGCGACGAGACCAATGCTGGCGAGAACAAACAGCCATGCGGCGTGATTGTGAATGCGGAACAAATCAATGAGAGCAGCACTCTGGCCTTAATCGAAATGACGCTGGCAGATCAGGAAAGCGGCGCAATCCGTTGCGGCAGCATAGACGGTCCGCTGGCACAACTCTTGCCATTACCCTACGAGATCACCGATATTACGCGTTAAATCTGCTGTTGATCCAGACCTCGTCCGCACAAAATAAGCGCAAAACAAGCTCAGAAAAGTGATTTCAGGGCAAAAATATACTCCCCGGAGTATTTTTTACAGCCCTTATTCTATGCGGACATTAGCGTTAAATTGGCAGATACTCCCCCTTTTTCCTTAAAACACAAGATGGATTGTTATATTTATTTCAAAGCCGGAGCCGCGCTGGAGGAAAAAGTGATCGCGGCAGAAAAATCCCTGCAACAACTGGTACTGGCGCGATTGGGAATCAGGGGGAAATTGCAACGACGCCCTGAATTGGCGAATGATCTGCACACCTGGATGGAGGTGTACGCGAATGTGCCCGACGATTTCTCCGCGCAGCTGGAAATATTGGTGCAGCAAACGGGCTTAACCGAATTGCAGTACAGTGAACGTCGTACTGAATATTTTTTGGATGTAGATGTATGTGCCTGATCGTTTTTGCATGGAAGTTACTCCCCGCCACGCCGCTACTGGTCGCAGCCAATCGCGATGAATACTATGACCGCCCGGCGGCACCCGCAGGCTGGTGGCAAGATCATCCGCAGATTTATGCCGGGCGCGATCTGCAATCCGGCGGCACCTGGCTGGGAATACAAAGCCCGCAAGCCGATGCGCCTGCCAGAAAATTTGCTGCCATCACCAACGTCCGCGCACCTTCTGAAAAACGTGACGATGCACCTTCGCGTGGCGGTCTTGTTTCTGAGTATCTGCAAAATGACATGGCTGCGCAGGATTATGTCGATCAATTACGCGGCAAGGTCGATCACTACAATGGCTTTAACCTGCTCGTCGGTGACGCGCAGGATCTGATCTGGTTTTCGAATCGCCACACCGATGATCCGCGTAACGGTCTGCCGCTGGCACCTGGCATTTACGGCATCTCCAACGCCGCCTTAGACACCTGCTGGCACAAAGTCATCAAGACCAAAGCAGAATTCTGCAGTCTGCTCTGTCAGTTAGCTCCAGAAGACGCGTTCTTCGAAATGCTGGCCAATACGAATCCGGCCCCCGATTGCTGCCTGCCGGATACCGGCGTCTCGTTTGAAATGGAACGCCTGCTTTCCGCCCCCTGCATCGTCTCACCCAACTATGGCACCCGCGTTTCAACTCTGGCCAAACTACATCAGGATTACCCGGCAGAGTTTCACGAAAAAATCCTGCGCTGAGTTGATTGTAGTGACAAAAATAAGGTATCAAACCTTACGCAGCGGCGCTCGCCACAACACCAAAGCAGCCAGGCATTTCAGAACGCAGGGCAACACTGCGTAGGCGAATGACAATGCATGCAAACCGCCGCCAGTGCTGATGCCCGGCGTGTAGCCCAGATAATCCAGCAAAGGCAGCGACAAACCCGCAGCAAGTGCGAGATTCATTTTACTGGCCCAGTTCCACGCGCCGAAATAACTCCCCTCATAGCGTTCACTATGCCCCGCCTGCCGTATCACGCCCGACAGCAATGCCGGAGGCAAAGCAAGGTCAGCACCGAGACACAGGCCGGATAAAACGCAAATCACCGCAAAGGCAGTCAGATCACCGGCCTGCAGACTGTAAGCCCAGATGAAACTCAGCACCGATAACAGCATCGCCAGCAACCATGCGCGGGTTTCATGGATGCGATGCGCAATTCGTACCCACAACGGCAATGACATCGCCGCAGCGACAAAATACAGTAGCAACAATACGCCAGAATACGACGCCAGTTGCAAGCGGTCTTTGGCGAAAAATAAAAACAAGGTCGCTGGAATTGCCGCTGCAATTCCGTTCAGCACAAAGACCAAGAATAATGAGCGGAAATAGGAATTCGAAAACAAATGGCGCCAGCGCAAGCGAGTGTGCTGTTCCAGATGGCGATTAAGCAAGTCTGGGGTAAAACGCAGCAGCAAAAAGGCGCAGATCAGTAAGCTACAAATCAGCACCGCAGACAACCACGAAATATCGGCGAATTGCGATAACAATGCAGCAGTAACGACACCGGCGACGCCACAGAGTTCACGCGTCGCAGTCAGACGCAGACGTTCTCCCGGAAACTGCGTCAGCGCTACGCCCCAGCTTTGAAAGGCGATACTGGCGAGACTATATCCGGCATACACCATCAGCAAGGCGCAGAAAAACCAGAGCATTGGTGAAACCGCCGTCGCTGCTGGCGGATGAAACAACGCGTAAAAACCAGGGATCAGCAAAGGCAGTGAATACAGAATAAAGCGGCCGTATCCCTGATTCGCTGGACGTTTGTCTATCCATGCGCCGAGCAAGGGATCAAGGAACGCATCGAGCACACGCGAGACCAACAGTGCAGAGCCAATCAGACTCAGCGACATGCCAAAGCGCTCGGCATAAAACTGTGGCACGTACACGTAAATCGGCAAGGCGAGCAAGGCCAGTGGAAAGCCAAACAAACCATATGCCAGCAATCTGGGGAGCGAAAAAACTTTCACCTGCACGTCTCTTTCAGTTTGAGTTCATCGTCTATGCGTCCGCATCGGATCAAGGATCAGATCGACGAAAAAAAGCGCGCTCATTATTTCATGAACGCGCTTTTTCTGTGCGACACCTGCGATGACGGCTATTTCGTGGTGACAGTCATCAATAATCTTATACGGTGTAACTTAACTCAACTCTTCCAGACGCAGTTTGATGACTGAGCCGGTAACAGTGGCCAGTGCTTCGATTTTTTCTATCGCAGCGATGATATTTTTCTCTTTGGTCTGATGCGTCAGGATGATGATGTCGGTACGGGTTTCGCCCTCACCCGGTTCTTTCTGCAACATCGCATCGATAGAAATCGACAGATCAGCCAGAATACGGGTTACATCAGCCAGCACACCGGGTTTGTCTTCGACATGCATGCGCAGATAGTAGCTGGTCACGATTTCTGACATCGGCAAAATCGGCAGATCGCTGATCGCAGCCGGTTGGAACGCCAGATGCGGCACCCGATGTTCCGGGTCAGCGGTCGCCAGACGCGTGATATCCACCAGGTCCGCAATCACCGCTGAAGCGGTTGGTTCTGCGCCCGCACCTTTGCCGTAATACAGAGTCGCACCGACGGCGTCGCCTTGCACCAGCACGGCATTCATCGCCCCTTCCACGTTCGCAATCAGACGTTTTTCAGGAATCAGCGTCGGATGCACGCGCAACTCTATGCCTTCCGGCGTACGCTTGGTAATACCCAGTAATTTGATGCGATAGCCAAGATCTTCGGCATAACGGATGTCGCTGGCTTCCAGCTTGGTGATGCCTTCGACATAGGCTTTATCGAATTGCATAGGAATGCCGTACGCAATTGAGGCCATGATGGTCGCTTTATGCGCCGCATCCACACCTTCGATGTCAAAGGTTGGATCCGCTTCCGCGTAGCCTAATGCCTGCGCCTCTTTCAGCACGGAATTGAAGTCCAGCCCTTTGTCACGCATTTCCGACAAAATGAAATTGGTGGTGCCATTGATGATGCCAGCGATCCATTGAATACGATTGGCCGTCAGGCCTTCACGCAGCGCTTTGATGATAGGAATACCTCCGGCGACAGCCGCTTCAAAGGCAACCATCACGCCTTTTTCCTGCGCCGCTTTAAAAATCTCATTGCCATGCGTTGCCAGCAATGCCTTGTTTGCCGTTACCACATGTTTGCCATTCGCAATCGCTTTCAGCACCAGATCTTTGGCGATGCCATAACCACCGATCAGTTCAATTACGATATCGATGTCAGGATTGTTCACCACCAGATTGGCATCATTGACGACTTCCGCTTCACCATTTGTGAGTTCACGTGCCCGCTCAATATTCAGATCTGCCACCATCGCAATTTCAATTGAACGGCCAGCGCGACGCGTAATTTCTTCCTGATTACGCTTCAAGACGTTGAAAGTGCCGGAACCGACAGTGCCTATACCTAACAGACCTACTTTGATGGGTTTCATATGATTTTTAAACAGTAAATTGGAATTAATTAGTACCGTGACGCTTACGATATCCCTCAAGGAAATAATCGATACGTCCGAATGCTTCAGTCAGATCATCCGCGTTTGGCAAGAATACCACCCTGAAGTGGTCAGGTCTGATCCAGTTAAAACCTGTTCCCTGCACCAACAATACACGCTGCTCGGTCAGCAGTTCATGTATGAATTCCTGGTCATCCGTGATCGGATAAATCTCGGGGTCCAGTTTCGGAAACATATACAACGCTGCTTTTGGCTTCACACAGCTGACGCCGGGGATCGCCGTCAGCAATTTGTGCGCAAGATCGCGCTGGCGCAATAAACGACCACCAGGCCCGACCAGATCCTTGATGCTCTGATAGCCACCCAGCGCGGTCTGAATCGCAAACTGCCCCGGCGCATTCGCACACAAGCGCATCGAGGCCAGCATATTCAGGCCTTCAATATAATCTTTGGCATGGCGTTTTTCACCGGAAACCACCATCCAGCCGGCACGATAGCCGCAAGAGCGATAATTTTTTGAAAGACCGTTGAGGGTGAGAAATAATACGTCATCCGCTAACGAAGCAATCGACACATGCTCGGCTTCATCATACAAAGTCTTATCGTAAATTTCATCCGCAAACACAATTAACTGATGCTGACGGGCGACTTCGACGATCTGCTGCAACACTTCGACCGGATACAAGGCGCCGGTAGGATTATTCGGATTGATGACGACAATCGCTTTCGTATTCGGAGTGATCTTGCTCTTGATATCGTCGATATCCGGCATCCAGTCGGCACTTTCATCGCACACATAATGCACGGGATTACCGCCGGACAAACTTACGGCAGCAGTCCACAGAGGATAGTCCGGTGCAGGCACCAGAACTTCATCACCGCTGTTCAGCAATGCGTTCATGCCCATCACGATCAGCTCAGATGCGCCATTACCGATATAGATATCTTCTATTGTCACGCCACGGATGAATTTTTCCTGCGTGTAATGCATGATGGATTTTCGCGGAGCAAACATGCCCTTGGAATCCGTATAGCCGGCCGCGTTATGCATATTACGGATCATATCCTGCACAATTTCATCCGGCGGATCAAAATTAAACACCGCCAGATTGCCGATGTTGAGCTTAATGATCTTGTGCCCTTCGTCTTCCATCTGCTTGGCTTTTTCCAGCACCGGTCCACGGATGTCATAACAAACGTTCGCTAACTTTTGTGATTTTTGTATCGGACGCACTGGAAAATTCCTTCTATGATAAGCGTGCAAGCCAGCAAAATCAGAACACCCTATTTTGCTGCAATGCGAAACGAAACATTTTTGCACAGGGCATCCGGTTTGATCAATTCGTTTTCAATAAATCGCTGTCACAAACATGATTTCGTGCAAATAACCGATGTTTTTAATACCACGCCAACATCAAAACAAACGAATATTCGAAATTACACAGAAATTGCCACAGATTGTTAATTGTTTATTCTGATTTACAAAAGCGGAGTAGTATCAAATCCGGCGAGGATATGCTACTACTGAAAAAAATCTGCGATGAGGGGGGGACTATGTCAGTAACATCATTTATACAAAAATTGAGTATCGCCAGACAACTGCGCATCATTATCGTCAGCGCAGTTCTGGGCATCGTTGTATTAACAGGGCTGTTTCTTTTCTCCGAAAAAGCCATGCTGTTACAAGAACGTAAGAGCAATGTCAGGCAAACCGTAGAAACCGTTGAGAAACTGGTTGCGCACTATCACGATCTGGCGACCAAAAACAAGATGCCGGAAGCGGATGCCAAACAAGCTGCGAAAGATGCTGTACGCGCATTGAAATACGGTGCGGACGAATACTTCTGGATTAATGACATGAATAACCGCATGGTCATGCATCCGATTAAGCCGGCACTTGACGGCACTGATTTATCCGATAACAAAGATCCCACGGGAAAACTTTTTTTTTGTCGAAATGGTGCAGACGGTGAAAGAACATGGCGAAGGATTTGTGTTCTATATGTGGCCTAAACCCGGCAGTGAAGCACCGGTAGAAAAAGTCTCATTTGTCAAAGGATTTAAACCCTGGGGCTGGGTTATCGGTTCGGGTGTCTATATTGATTCGGTTAACGCCACATTTTATGAACACCTGCTGTCATTCTCTGTCGGCGCAGCGATACTGACCGGTATCTTATTACTGATTTCGCTCGTGATTGCCAAAAGTCTGCTGCAGCAACTGGGCGGCGAGCCAAGCTATGCAGCGGAAATTACCAGCCAGATTGCGCAAGGTGATCTGAGCACGGATATCCAGCTCAGATCCGGCGATCAGTCCAGTCTGCTGTACTCCATACAATCCATGCGTGACAGCATCGCAAAAATCATCGGTGACGTACGTACCGGAACAGAAGCGATTTCCAGCGCATCGACCGAGATCGCATCAGGCAATATGGACTTATCATCCCGAACTGAGTCGCAGGCCAGCTCGCTTGAAGAAACGGCATCATCAATGGAAGAGCTGACCAGCACTGTACAACACAACGCCGATAATGCGCGGCAGGCAAATCAACTGGTTCTGAATGCGTCAGAAGTTGCCAGAAAAGGTGGTGCCGTTGTGACCGAGGTTGTATCCACCATGGGAGTCATCAATGCCTCATCGCAAAAAATTGTCGACATCATCGGCGTCATTGATGGCATTGCTTTTCAGACCAATATCCTGGCATTGAATGCTGCCGTCGAGGCAGCCCGCGCAGGCGAGCAGGGACGCGGCTTTGCCGTTGTCGCATCGGAAGTCCGCAATCTGGCGCAACGCTCCGCAACAGCGGCAAAAGAAATCAAAGCGCTGATCAATGACTCCGTAGAGAGCGTCAATCACGGCAGCAAGCTGGTCGATCAGGCTGGTGAAACCATGAACGAGATTCTCGAAAGTGTGCGTAAAGTAACCGATGTGATCGCGGAAATTTCTGCGGCGACATCCGAACAAAGTTCTGGCATCTCCCAGGTTAATCTGGCGATTGTAGAAATGGATAACGTCACCCAGCAAAATGCTGCGCTGGTCGAACAGGCAGCGGCGGCGGCGGCCGCAATGCAGGAGCAATCGGCCCACCTGCTCAGCGAAGTCAGCATTTTCAAGTTAAAGACGGATGCTGCTGCGCCTGTGGCGGCAAGACCTGCACCAGCCAGACCAGCTGCGGTGCGCGCGGCAAGCCCAAACCGCTCCGTGGGACAGACGAAATCACAAACGATAAACAAAGCGCTCCCGGCGAAGAAAACGATCACATCCCAGGCCCAGAAACAGGACGAGGCGGATCAGTGGGAGGAGTTCTGATTGCGTAAGGTATCGCTTGCGTCAGTCAGATTTCACCTCACGTACGCGGGAGAATCACTGCACATAGTCAGATCACAGCAATTCAATCGTCTGCTTCGCAAGCAAGACAGTCACTCAAGGCGGACAAATTTTTGTCCGCTTTTTTTTTGACTGCAAGAATCTGGCCTGCGGAGGAATAAGACCCAAAAAAACAAGCGGTTAGTTTGTTCCCGGTACGGCTAAAGCACCTGACTGCTTTTCAGAATTGATCAATCGATGTCAGAAATTCTGTAAAAAAAGTTACAATGCTGCACTCACAAGGCGTACACCAAAGACAGAGCAAAAAAGATGAAGCTGCATTCGACACCGACACAACAATACCAAACCGTTACAGGCTACGAAAAGGACAGCGTTGAAATCAACGCGATTCTCTACACTCATAGTCTGATTGTTTTGCCTGAAACTAAGCCTGTCGTCTGGCCAGTCAGCAGCTTTGATGACCTGAGCGCTGATGATTTTGCGCAAATTGATACCACCAAACCTGATGTCGTGATTTTAGGAACGGGCAACAAACAACGTTTCATTCATCCTCGCCTGATTGCGGCACTGACAGCGCAACGCATCGGTGTTGAATGTATGGATAATCAGGCAGCTTGCCGCACCTATAACATTCTGATGGCGGAAGGCCGCAAGGTTGCACTGGCGCTGGTGATGGAGAAGGCATGAACATCAACAAACATACACAATCGCCGTTCGAGTCGCCGCGAACCTTATGGGTATTGGCGATCGGCTTCCTGATTATCTGGTTTTATATGCTGGGCGCCAGAACCCTGGTGCCGACTGATGAAGGCCGCTACGCCGAGATGGGACGAGAAATGCTGGCCACCGGCGACTGGATCACGCTGCGCCTGAACGGCATCAAGTATTTCGAAAAGCCGCCACTGCAAAACTGGATGAACGCCCTCACCTTTGCCGTGTTTGGCCTCGGTGACTGGCAGGCACGTTTATGGACCGGGCTTTGCGGTCTGATCGGCGTTGCGTCTGTCGCTTATACCGGAAATAAATTATTTAACCGTCGCGTCGGCATTATCGCCGCACTGGTACTGGGTTCCTGCTTTTACTGGGCCGGTATGGGGCACGTCAATTCGCTGGACATGGGTTTATCCGGCATGATGGTGCTTTGCATGTGCGGACTTATCGTCGGGCAACGCGATGGCGTCAGTGACATTGAACGCCGCAACGCCATGTTGGTGTGTTGGACGGGCATGGCATTAGCAACAATGTCAAAAGGCTTGATAGGTTTTGTTTTACCGGGTGCAGTACTGGTGATATACACCTTGCTGACCAGAGACTGGGCTTTGTGGGCACGCTTGCACATGGGCAAAGGTCTGATTCTGTTTTTTGCGATCACGGCACCCTGGTTCATTTTAATTGCACTGAAAAATCCGGAACATCCGCACTTCTTTTTCATCCACGAGCACTTTCAGCGTTTCACCAGCGGTGTACACAATCGTGGCGGTGCCTGGTATTACTTCTTCCCTTTCCTGTTGCTGGGTATCGTGCCCTGGCTAGGCGTATTGCTGCAGGGTTTGTGGACTGGCGTCAAAGAGCCATCGACAGGCTTTCAACCGCGTAAACTGCTGTTGGTCTGGGCAGTGTTTTTCTTTTTCTTCTTCAGTATTTCCGGTTCTAAATTGCCGGGCTATATTCTGCCGATTTTCCCGGCGCTGGCTCTGCTGATTGCGTATTATGTTGACCAATGTCAGGCGCGTGATCTGAAGATAGCGGCTCTTCTGTTTGCGTTGTTGGGACTGGTCGGTCTGCTGTTTGTAAATAAGGCAGCAGGACTGGGCTCTAATCCCATTGAAATCTCGCTGAATCAGGGTTATGCCGTATGGCTTTTTGTCGCCGCAGGCATGACGCTGGCTGGCGGTCTTGGCGCTTGGTTTGTTGCAGGCAAAGGTGCCACTGGCAAAGACTGGTCCGTGATTCTGCTGGCGAGTGCCGGATTTATCGCCGGACAAGTCGCCTTTCTCGGTCACGATCCCTGGGGTAAATATATCGCCGGCTCTGCGCATGTGCCTGCGATGAAAGCGGAACTAACAAAACCGGATACCCCTTTGTACGCCGTCGGGCGATATGAACAGGCGCTGCCGTTTTATCTGGAACGTACGCTGACACTGGTAGAATTTCCGGATGAAATGGAATTCGGTCTGAAACAGCAACCGGAATTATGGATACCTGACCGCGCCGATTTCGTTGCACGCTGGCGGGCGCATAATCAGCGCGGCGAAGCGGCTGTTGCCATTGTCCGCACCGATATTTACAAGGAATTCCAACAGCAACATCTGCCTATGCGCGTGATTGGTGAAGATCCGCGCCGTGTGATTATCGCGACGATACATCCTTAAAAAAAAAGAAAAACATCAGAATCACAATGAATATTAATACTTTCGGCTTCATCATTACCGGCATTCTGCTGAACGCGTTAGCACAATTGCTGCTGAAAAAAGGCACGAATGCCATCGGTGAAATCCACGTCAATGCCAGCAACTGGCTTCATATCGGCATACAGATCGCAACCCAGTTGCCCATCATCGGTGGTCTCGCGTGTTATGGGCTGTCTGTTGTGGTGTGGATCATCGGTCTGTCACGCATACCGGTGACGATCGCCTACCCTCTGCTGTCGATCGGTTACATCGTCAATGCGATCGGTGCCTGGTATTTCCTCGGCGAAGCCATGACCTTGCAACGTATGCTGGCGATCGGCATCATCATCATCGGCGTGGCTTTACTAATGAAGAGTTAATTAGAGAAATTGGGGGAGTATGTGTAAAAATCGCCCTATTCCCTGCGGAAACAAAGGGCTTCCGGATATACTCCACCCAGTATATAAACATCCTGATGCAGCACCAATTGCACCAGACACGTAGCAAACATGCAGTACGTACGCGTCTCAGACGCTATTAAAGGATCAATATGAGCGACTCTTTACCATTTTTGCCTTTCACCAAACCCAGCATAGATGAAGAAACCATTGCGGCTGTCTCGGAAGTATTGCGCTCCGGCTGGCTCGCCAGCGGACCAAAAGTGCAGGCGTTGGAAGCGCAGTTATCAGAATACTTCGGTGGCCGTCCGGTACGTACGTTTAACTCCGGCACCTGCACCATGGAAATCGCTTTGCGCATCGCCGGCATCGGCGCTGGTGACGAGGTGATCACGACGCCGAACTCATGGGTCGCCACGGCCAGCGTGATTATTGAAACCGGCGCAACGCCAGTGTTTGTCGATATCGATCCGAAAACGCATAACATCGACCTGAACCGGGTTGAAGCCGCGATCACACCACGCACAAAAGCAATCATTCCTGTGCACATGTGCGGCCTGCCTTGCGACATGGATAAATTGTACGAGCTTGCCGACAAATATCATTTGCGCGTGGTCGAAGATGCAGCGCAGGCCATAGGCTCAACCTGGAAAGGGAAACGCATAGGCTCGTTTGGCGATTTTGTGTCGTTCAGCTTTCAGGTCAACAAAAATATCATGACCGGTGAAGGTGGTTGTCTGGTATTGAATAATGCAGAAGAAGCACGCCTTGCCGAAAAATACCGTTTACAAGGCGTGACCCGCAGCGGCCTGGATGGTATCGACGTAGATGTGCTGGGCGGAAAATTCAATCTGACCGACATCGCCGCAGCAATCGGCCTCGGTCAGATGAAACATCTGGCGGAATTCAACGGCAGACGTAAAGAACTCGCCCAATATTATTTCGAACAATTCGGCCCGGACTTTGAAGCGCAGACCGGTGCCGAACTGCCGGTCGCGGACTTCACCAACTCCAACTGGCACATGTTCCACATCGTGCTGCCGGAACGTGTAAACCGCGCAGTCTTCATGCAGCAGATGCTGGACGTGCAGATTGGTCTCGGCTACCACTATCGTCCGATTCATCTGTTCACCATGTACCGCGCCCGTGGCTTTAAAGAAGGCATGTTCCCGATTGCTGAACGTATTGGCAATCAGATCGTGACTTTGCCATTGTTCCCGGCAATGACAAAGGCCGATGTCGAACGCGTCGTGTCTGCGGTAAAATCCCGCCTTCTTTGAATCTGGCACGCCTTATGATGAAACCCGAACTCTCAGTGGTCATTCCTGTTTACAACGAGGAAGCAGGCCTCGCCAAGTTGTTCAGCCGCCTTTATCCCGCTCTCGATACGCTGGCGGCACGCGGCATCAGCTATGAAATCGTCTTCGTCAACGATGGCAGCCGCGACAATACCGCGGCGATTTTATCCGACCAGTTCCGCCTTCGCCCCGACGTCACACGCGTCGTACTGTTCAATGGTAATTACGGCCAGCACATGGCGATTCTGGCTGGCTTTGAAGCAACCCGTGGCGAGATTGTGGTCACGCTCGATGCTGACTTACAAAATCCTCCGGAAGAAATCGGCGCACTGGTCGACAAAATGCGCGAAGGTTACGACTATGTAGGATCGATACGACGCAAGCGTCAGGATTCTGCCTGGCGAACCTATGCGTCAAAAGCGATGAACCACCTGCGCGAAAAAATCACCCGCATCAAAATCACCGATCAGGGCAATATGCTGCGTGCCTACGGTCGGAACGTGATTGATCTGATTAATCAGTGCGGCGAAGTCAACACCTTCGTACCTGCGCTGGCCTACACGTTTTCACGCAAACCAACAGAAATCGTGGTGGAGCATGAGGAGCGTGCTGCGGGTGAATCCAAATACTCGCTATACAGTCTGATACGTCTGAATTTCGACCTGATGACTGGCTTTTCCATCATGCCTTTGCAGATATTCTCCATGCTTGGGATGATGTTGTCGCTGCTTTCCGGCGGTTTAGTTGCTTTGCTGCTGATACGCCGTTTCGTTTTCGGCGCGGAAGCCGAAGGGCTGTTCACCCTTTTCGCCATCGCTTTTTTCCTGATGGGTGTGATTCTGTTTGGCATAGGCTTGCTTGGCGAATACATCGGGCGCATTTATCAGCAAGTACGAGGTCGCCCGCGTTACGTGGTGCAAACGATTTTGCAAGATCTGCCTGCTAGTGCAGCGAAGGAAAACTGACATGAGTTCCCAGCCCACTGCCGTCGTCTTTGCCTACCACAACGTCGGTGTACGCAGCATTAAAACCCTGCTCGCCCGCGGCGTACATATCGCTCTGGTCGTCACGCACGAAGATAATCCGGCAGAAACGATCTGGTTTGAATCCGTCGCCGCTTTATGCCAGGAACACGGCATCGAAAGCATCACGCCTGCAGATCCTAAATCCGCCGACCTGGCGCAACGTATCGCTACGATAGCGCCTGACTTCATTTTCAGCTTTTATTATCGCCACATGTTGCCATTGGATCTGCTCGCGCTGGCCAAACGCGGCGCCTACAATCTGCACGGTTCTTTATTGCCGAAATACCGTGGACGTGTCCCGGTTAACTGGGCGGTCCTGCATGGCGAAACGGAAACTGGCGCCACCTTGCATGAAATGGCGGCCAAACCGGATGCCGGCAAAATTATTGCGCAGACAGCCGTGCCCATCCTGCCGGATGACACTGCCTATGAAGTGTTCGGAAAATTAACTGTCGCTGCTGAGCAAACGCTTTGGTACGCGCTGCCCGGCCTGATCAGTGGCGAATATAAAGCATTAGAAAACAAACTCAGCGAAGGCAGTTATTTCGGTGGCCGCAAACCTGAAGATGGCCGGATAGACTGGTCGCAGTCGGCACAACAGGTATATAACCTGCACCGGGCCGTAGCACCACCTTATCCGGGGGCATTTTTCGAGCAGTCAGGGCATCATTTCATTATTCAAAAAGCACGTTTAACCAATTTACCGACCGGAAATTTGCCGACAGGCTTGCATGTAGTAGATAATGTTGCCCTTGGCGTATGCGGCGATGGCAAAGCCTTACGTATAATTGAATTGCACTGTGACGGAAAGCCGATTCAGGTCAACGAACTGAAGCAATTGACAGGCGTTGTTTGAAGGTAATCAGGTAACGTTATCCGGCATAGCTCCCAACATTTACATTTAAGAAGAACTCACCATGAAAAAAGTCCTCATTCTCGGCGTGAACGGTTTTATCGGTCACCATCTGTCCAAACGTATTCTCGAAACGACAGACTGGGAAGTCTACGGCATGGATATGCAAACCGAGCGTCTGGGCGACCTGATCAATCATCCACGCATGCATTTTTTTGAAGGCGATATCACCATCAATAAAGAATGGGTTGAATATCACGTGAAGAAGTGCGATGTGATTCTGCCGCTAGTTGCGATCGCGACACCATCGACTTACGTCAAACAACCGCTGCGCGTGTTTGAACTGGACTTTGAAGCCAACCTGCCTATCGTGCGTTCTGCTGCAAAATACGGCAAACATCTGGTCTTCCCTTCGACTTCCGAAGTGTACGGCATGTGCCATGATGAAGAATTTGATCCGGAAGCGTCTGAACTGATCTGCGGTCCGATCAACAAACCTCGCTGGATATACTCCTGCGCGAAACAACTGATGGATCGCGTGATCTGGGGCTACGGCATGGAAGGCCTGAATTTCACTTTATTCCGTCCGTTTAACTGGATCGGTGCTGGCCTGGACAATATCCACACACCAAAAGAAGGCAGCTCACGTGTGGTAACACAATTCTTTGGTCATATTGTTCGCGGCGAAAATATCTCGCTGGTCGATGGTGGCGCGCAAAAACGCGCGTTCACTTATATCGATGATGGTATTGATGCTCTGATGCGCATCATCGACAATAAAAATGGTGTCGCTTCCGGCAAAATTTACAACATCGGCAATCCGGGCAATAACTACTCTATCCGTGAACTCGCCAACATGATGCTGGCGCTTGCTGCTGAGTATCCTGAATATGCTGAAACAGCGAAAAAAGTACAACTGACAGAAACGACATCCGGCGCTTACTATGGTGCAGGCTATCAGGACGTACAGAATCGTGTGCCAAAGATCACCAATACTTGTGAAGAATTAGGCTGGGCACCGACAACCGGAATGAAAGACACGATGCGCAATATTTTTGATGCTTATCGTTCGCAGGTCGCTGAAGCACGCTCCCTGATGGACTGATCCGGGTCAACATGCCGAATATTGTTCTCAAAATCGACGTTGATACCTTTCGCGGCACCAGAGAAGGTGTACCAAATCTGGTGCGGATACTCAAGCAACATCAGGCCGGAGCAACTTTTCTGTTTTCGCTTGGAAAAGATCATACCGGCTGGGCCTTGCGGCGAGTATTTCGCCCCGGTTTTTTTCAAAAGGTTTCCCGTACTTCGGTCGTCGAACATTACGGCATCAAGACTCTGATGTATGGCGTGTTTCTTCCTGCGCCCGACATCGGTAGCTGCACGACAGAAATGCGCGCGGTTGCTGATGCCGGCTTTGAATGCGGCATTCACACCTGGGATCACGTCGTCTGGCACGACAATGTCCGGCAGCGAGGCAAGGACTGGACGTACGGACAGATGCAACGAGCACAGCAAAAGTTTCAGCAAATTTTCGGCCATCAGCCTGCAACACATGGAGCAGCTGGCTGGCAAATGAACGAACATGCATTTGCCCAGCTTGATCAGTTTGGAATGCAATACGCGTCTGATGGCCGCGCCATGTTGACTGACGATGGCAGCCTTGCCAATCCAGAAGCAGGCCCTTACCGGTTAAAAGTAGGTAATGAGGTAAAGTCATGCGTACAAATGCCGACTACCCTGCCTACTCTCGACGAACTGCTGGGGCGGACAGTCAACGGACAGGAACTGACTACCTCAACAATTGCAGCACATATACTGGATCTGACAAAAAAGCCCAGAGACCATGTATTTACCCTGCATGCAGAACTTGAAGGGCAAAAACTTGCCCCCATATTCGAGCAACTGCTGACGGGCTGGCATAAGCAAGGTTATCGTTGCATATCCATGGCTGATTATTTTGACGCTATCAAAGATAAAAATTTGCCGACACATCCTCTTTCATGGGCCAGTTTGCCCGGAAGGTCCGGAGAACTTGTTGCCCTGATCTAGCCTGTCAGCAACAACTTCGCCACCACTAACCAAGGAGATTACAGTGGCTGACATGCTTTCCGCTTTAAATTGCCAGGTGCCAGAATTTTCTGCTGCAATGACAGGCAGCAAGGAATTTCATCTGAGTAATTACAAGGGTAAAAATCTGGTGATTTATTTTTACCCGAAAGACAATACTCCGGGATGCACAACTGAAAGTCTTGCTTTCCGCGATTTATATCCACAATTTGAGTCTGCAAACACAGAAATTTTTGGCATCAGCCGCGATAGCCTGCGTTCGCACGAAGGGTTCAAAAAGAAACTCGATCTGCCATTTGAGCTGATATCCGATCCGGACGAAACTCTGTGCCTGTTGTTTAACGTCATGAAAATGAAAAACATGTACGGCAAACAGGTTCGTGGGATAGAACGCAGTACATTTGTGATTGACGCCACGGGTAAATTAGTGAAAGAATGGAGAGGTGTCAAAGTAGCAGGTCACGTTGATGAAGTACTCGAATTCGTGAGCGCCAAAACTTAATTGAACTCTACCAATTTTCTTTACTCAGAAGCCGCCATGGGCAGAACCGGCAATCAGCCGGGATCGCCACAGCGGCTTTTTGATTTTACAGCTCTCACTTTTTGATTGAGGTATTCATGCCATTACCAAAAATGCCGACTAAACCCGCAGCGTTATTATCGCCAAAAGACTATCCGAAAGCGGAGACAGGCAAGCCTGGCAAAGCGGTAAAAGTCGCTCGTACTGAAAAAAACAAAGTGTCTGAAGATAAATCGCCTGCAGCCAAAAAAACGCAGACCACCGTTGGTAGCGCAAAAACCTCTCGCTCAACACAAAAGACGGCCGCAACTAAAGCACCTCGCACATCTGTGCAGGCAGCGGAGAAGATTGCTGCTCCGGCAATGACGACGACAGTCATCGAAACAAAAATTCCGGATATCCGCGTTAAATCCAGCATCAGCCGTGCCGCCGATAAATCGGGCGTCATCAAGCTGTTCGTGCTCGACACAAATGTCCTGATGCATGATCCTACCTCTTTATTCCGTTTTGAAGAGCACGATATCTATCTGCCCATGATCACGCTGGAAGAGCTTGACGATCATAAAAAAGGCATGTCTGAAGTGGCGCGCAACGCACGCCAGATCTCCCGCTCACTCGACGCGCTGGTCAGTGACATCGATCATCAAGATATAGAAAAAGGCATTCCCTTATCGAAATTAGGCAATAAAGAAGCAAAGGGGCATCTGTATTTCCAGACCAAGCTGCAAGTCGGTGAATTACCGCGCGGTCTGCCCCAAGGAAAAGCGGACAACCAGATTCTGGGCGTTGTGCAGGCGCTGGAACAGGAATTTCCGGGACGCCCTGTCGTGCTGGTGTCAAAAGACATCAATATGCGCATCAAAGCCCGCGCGCTCGGCTTGCCAGCGGAAGACTACTTCAATGACCATGTCATGGAAGACAGCGATTTGCTGTACTCCGGTATTGTTCAGTTACCTGATGACTTCTGGAATAAACACGGCAAAGGCATAGAAACCTGGCAAGAAAATAGAAACGGACTCAGCACTACGTTTTACCGTATCACGGGCCCGGCGATTCCGTCTTTGCTGGTTAACCAGTTTGTTTATCTTGAACCGAATAATGGTGAAGCTTCATTTTACGGACAAGTAAAACAGATTAATGGCAAAACTGCCGTATTGCAGACGCTGCGCGACTACGGTCACGTCAAGAACAGTGTCTGGGGCATCACTTCGCGTAATCGTGAACAAAATTTTGCCCTGAATCTGTTGATGGATCCGGAATGTGATTTCGTCACGCTGCTGGGTCAGGCCGGCACTGGTAAAACTTTACTCGCGCTCGCTGCCGGTCTGGCGCAGGTATTGGAAACCAAAACCTACAACGAAATCATTGTCACCCGTGTCACCGTGCCAGTTGGCGAAGACATCGGTTTCCTGCCAGGTACAGAGGAAGAAAAAATGTCGCCATGGATGGGCGCGTTTGACGACAATCTCGAAGTATTGAATAAGTCAGACAATGATGCCGGCGACTGGGGACGTGCTGCCACGCAGGATCTGATTCGTTCAAAGATCAAGATCAAATCACTGAATTTCATGCGCGGTCGTACCTTCGTCAATAAATTCCTGATTATCGACGAAGCGCAAAATCTGACACCGAAACAGGTAAAAACTCTGGTGACACGAGCTGGCCCAGGCACAAAGATCATCTGTCTTGGAAATATCGCGCAGATTGACACACCATATCTGACCGAAGGCTCCAGCGGTCTGACCTATGTCGTTGATCGTTTCAAAGGATGGTCACACAGTGGTCACGTGACTTTAGCCCGCGGCGAACGTTCACGTCTGGCAGATCACGCCAGTGAGATCCTGTAAATAAGGAATTACCGGTTTTTTTAAAGCGCTGCTATGGCAGCGCTTTTTTTATGTCCAGCAATTATTTTTTACCTGAGATAAACTATTGACTAAGCAATGATTATTTATTGAAATGACAGACGAAAAATCCTCCTTGCAGTTTGATGTAAGCCACGTTGAAGACAGCGTGGGTTATCTGATCGCAAGAACCAGAACGATGTTATCCCGCGCCGCTGATGGCGCTTTGCGTTCGCGCGGCATCACCCATTCACAAGCCAGTGTATTTTTAATGCTGGGGCTAGGAAAATGCCATACCGCGGCAGACCTGTCGCGTGATTTATTCATCGACTCTGCTGCAATGAAAAGGACGCTGGACAAGCTGGAATCAAAGGGGTTTCTGCGCAGAACACCAGACCAGGCAGATAAACGCCTGTTTAAACTCGAACTGACCGAGAGCGGAAAGGAAATGGCGGCTCAACTGCCGCCGATTTACAAAGAAGTCCTGAACATCGGCTTTACAGGATTTACGGAAGAAGAACTCGGATTCCTGAAGTGCCTGCTGCGCAAAGCCCTCGCGAACCGACCGTTATTAGACGCAATAAAATAATCATTGCATAGTCAATTAAATTTATCAGCAGCCATACCAACTGTGAACACCCAAACCAAATGAAACCTCCTGAGATAAAAAAGATGAACAGCAAGCATATTGCTTATCATGCAATTGCTGCCGGAGTGCTGGCACTACTTTCCGCATGTGTCAGCTTTGACGGCATACAAAGTCAATCGCAACTCAAGTCAATTGCTGGTGAAGCAAATTCCGGCATATTTGCGCAACAGCAAGGCTTGTGGCCTGCGAGTGACTGGGGAGTTGCGATTGGCGGCAAAGAATTGCAGTCCCTGATTGACGCAGGCTTGAGTAACAATCCGTCCCTGCAAGTAGCAAGCGCGCGTATCAATGCAGCGCGGGCGGTAACTGCGGCCGTCGGCGCAAATTCGCTGCCGACTGTCAACGCGAGTCTGGACAGCACTTATCAGCGTTTTACCGAGAATGGGCTGATTCCGAGACCGCTGGCCGGTAGTTACGAAAGCAATAATCAGCTAGCACTGAATGCCAGCTATGAACTTGATTTCTGGGGCAAACACAGCGCAGAAATGCGCACTGCAGTCTCGCAGGAAAAAGTCGCTGAAGCGGAAAAACAAAGTGCCCGCCTGCTGCTGAGCAGCGCGATTGCCCGCAGCTGGTTACAACTGGCACGTCAATATCAGCAACTCGCGCTGAGCGAACAACAGCTTGCCGTGCGCGAAAAAATCGATCAGCTGACATTGCAAAGACTGAAAGCAGGATTAGAGACAAAATCCGAACTACAACAAAGCTTATTGCAAATCTCCGGCATCAAAAACGAAATCACCGGCTGGAAAGAAGCTATCGCATTGACCCGCAATCAACTCGCCGCCTTGCTGGGTGCAGGACCAGAGCGCGGACAGCAGATTCCGGTACCGCGTTTTCAGGAAAACATGGCGATTGCAGCGCCGGCCAATCTGCCACTGGAATTAATTTCAAGAAGACCGGATATCGTTGCCGCGCGTTGGCGCGTCGAAGCTGGTCAGAGCGAGATTGATCTGGCAAAAAATCAGTTTTATCCGAACATCAATATCGTTGGCTTTGCCGGTTTATCCAGCCTGGGTTTAGATAATTTCATCAAGAGCGGGAGCAGTATCGTTGGCGTCGGCCCGGCAATCCGTCTGCCGATTTTCGAAGGCGGCCGTCTGCGTGCGCAATTAAAAAATAAAGTGGCGGGGTATGACGTCGCGGTTGCGACCTACAATCAGAGTCTGACGGATGCACTGCATGAAGTCGCAGATCAGTTGCAGATTCTGCAAACCAACGAAGCCCAGGCCAGACAGCAAACCATCGCAGAACAGGCCGCCAGAACAGCTTTGCAACTCGCTCAGCAACGACAAAAAGCAGGGACAGCAAATATGCTTCCTGTTTTAGCCGCAGAGACGGCGCTGCTCGCACAGCAAAAATTATCAATGGACATAGCCATTCGCCGCGCTGACAGTCAGATTAATCTGATCAAAGCACTGGGTGGCGGCTATGACAGCAAAGCCAGCAACACCGCATTGGCAAATGCAACATCAGACACTTTTACAGCATCTAACAAACCGGAGGCAGCGCAATGAACGCTCCAGCACAAAACTCTAACTCCCCTGCCACTCCAGCAATCGAAGCTGCGCCTGACAAAAGCAAGCGCCGCGGTCGGCTGCTCGTTGTTACCGCTATCATCGTGATCGCTGCGATCGCTTATGGTGTATGGTGGGCGCTGGTCGCCCGTAATTTTGAACATACGGAAGATGCCTACGCCGCAGGTAATATCATCCAGGTAACACCGCAAATTACCGGCACTGTCGTTGCGATTCATGCCGACGATACAGAACTGGTACAGGCCGGTAAACCTCTGATTGAGCTCGATAAAACAGACGCCAAAGTCGCTCTCGAACAAGCGGAAGCGCAATTGGCGCAAACGGTGCGTGAAGTAAAAGTTCTGTTCGCCAATAACGCCAGCCTGCAGGCCAATATCGACGTGCGTAGCACTGAGGTTGAACGGGCGAAGGCCGATCTGGCGCGTCGTCAGACATTACTCAGCTCAGGGGCAATTTCCGCCGAAGAACTGGAACATGCTAAAAATGCGCTGAAGACAGCAGAAGCAGCATTACAAGCGACGCGCGAACAGTTAAGCTCAAACCGCGCGCTGACAGAAAATACGACTATCACTCAGCACCCGAATGTGCTGCGTGCTGCGACTAAAGTCCGCGAAGCGATGCTGACATATCACCGAAGCACGTTGCCAGCTCCCGTCAGTGGTTATATCGCGAAGCGCGCCGTACAGGTCGGGCAGCGAGTCAATGCGGGAGCGCCATTATTATCCATCGTTCCGCTGAATTCGCTGTGGGTCGATGCGAACTTTAAAGAAGTACAGTTAGCTCACATGCGCACAGGTCAGGATGTCACCTTACATTCAGATCTGTACGGCAACGATGTCGAATACCACGGCAAAGTTATCGGCTTGTCCGCTGGCACAGGTTCTGCGTTTGCATTACTGCCAGCGCAGAATGCAACAGGCAACTGGATTAAAGTTGTGCAACGTGTTCCTGTGCGCATCTCTCTCGATCCTAAAGAATTAGAGGCACATCCACTGCGGATCGGCGTTTCTATGCAGGTGCAGGTGAATATCTCTCAGCAAAAAGGCGCACCGGTCGCAGCAAGCGCGGCAGCCCGCGCAACGCCAGCGTATCAAACGGCTGTATTTGAACAAAACGGCAAAGATGTCGAGCAACGCATTACTTCGATCATCAATGCAAATTTATCGGCCGCAAATTCGGCTAACAATACGGCCAACACCAAGGCAAAGTAATGAGTACAGCATCCCGCGCAGCTCACGTAGCACATCCGCCGCTGAAAGGTACCCAACTGGCAATGGGCACACTTGCACTGTCTCTGGCGGTGTTCATGAATGTGCTTGATTCGTCGATTGCCAACGTATCAATTCCGGCCATTTCAGGCAACCTTGGAGTCTCGCCGCAACAAGGTACCTGGGTGATCACGTCCTTCGCTGTCGCTAATGCAATCTCGGTTCCGTTAACGGGCTGGCTGACCACGCAGTTCGGGCAGGTCAGATTGTTTATGGCATCCATCCTGTTATTCGTTCTATCGTCCTGGCTGTGCGGTATCGCACCGAATATCGAAATACTGATCGCGGCGCGTATTTTGCAGGGTGCGGTTGCTGGCCCGATGATTCCGCTGTCACAATCCTTGCTGTTATCGAGTTACACCCCGGCCAAAAGTTCAATGGCACTTGCACTATGGGGCATGACAACCCTGGTTGCGCCGATTATGGGGCCTCTGCTTGGCGGCTGGATTTCAGATAATTACACCTGGCCGTGGATTTTCTATATCAATATTCCAGTCGGGCTGTTTACTGCATGGGCGACATGGTCGATTTATCACAAACGCGAATCAACCATCAGGGCGTTACCGATTGATAAGGTTGGCCTGTTTCTGCTGGTGATCTGGGTCGGCGCTTTACAACTGATGCTGGATAAGGGCAAGGAACTCGACTGGTTCAATTCGGGCGAAATTATTTTGCTGACAGTGATCGCAGTGGTCGGACTGATTTATTTCATTATCTGGGAAAATGGGCAAGATCATCCGGTTGTTGATCTGTCTTTGTTCAAGGGAAGAAATTTCTCCGCAGGTGTCATTGCGATTTCCGTGGGCTATGGTTTGTTTTTCGGCAGTCTGGTCATTATGCCGCTGTGGCTACAGACCCAATTGTCTTATACCGCGACTGAAGCAGGAAAAGTAATGGCACCGGTGGGTATTTTCGCGATTCTGTTATCACCGGTTATCGGGAAAATTTTACCGAAAGTAGATGCCCGCAAAGTGGCATCGCTTGCGTTTCTCGGATTTGCACTGGTATTTTTTCTGCGGGCGCGCTTCAACACCGAAGTTGATACCATGACGCTGATGATACCAACCCTGATTCAGGGTGCCGCCATGTCGATGTTTTTCATTCCGCTGACATCTATCGTCTTATCGGGTCAGCCACCGGAAAAGATCCCTGCGGCCTCCGGCCTGTCTAATTTTGTCCGGATTATGTGCGGCGGTATGGGTGCCTCAATCATGACAACGATGTGGGACAGCCGTAGTACGATGCATCACGCGCATATCACTGAAAGCAGCGGATATGCCTCCTCCGCTTTCGTGCAAAGCATACAAGGCTTTACACAACAAGGGATGAGCGATCAGGCAGCCTACGCGGTTCTGGACAGAACCATCAGCGTGCAAGCCAGCACTATGGCTGCAACAGATATTTTTTATCTTTCCGCCTTCATGTTCCTCGGCCTGATCACACTGGTCTGGCTGACTAAACCAAAGAAATCATCAGCACCGGTAGATGCAGGTGGCGCACATTAAACCAGATACGGGTCAACTAGCGTTGGCCCGTTTTTTTATTTGCGACCAGCGTTGCGCCACGCACTTCAAAACTAACCTGATCCAGCAACAGACCTTGAGGCGTCAACAAACTCAGTACATGCTTGCCTGGGACAGGAAACCAGTCATATCGCAAGGTTTTATCCTGCTGTGAAGTAGCCACAGAAATCGTTTTTAAGTGTCTCCCATCCAATACCAGTAACTGTCCCTCACCCGCGGAAATGAACCGCATGCGTTGTCGCTCTGGTGGTATGTCCGGATCGACCGCAACGATCATTCCTGACTTGGGATAGATAATTTTTGTCTGTATCTGATCTGAACGCGCCCGGACTATCTTGTCCTGTGCCGTTCCTTTTAAAAACAACTCGTTTCTGGGCGCCTCAATCCCTTCCGAAAAACTGACAAGACGCTGCTCTACACCTTCAGGTAAGCGGCGCTTCCCTGCCCCTTCGGGCCGGAAATCCTTGTGCAGGTAATGCATAATTTCCTGCCAGACTGGCGCAGCACCGGTCACGCCGGAGACGTCCCACATCGGTGCACCGGAAGCGTTGCCTACCCAGACGCCCACGGTATAACGCTCAGAAAATCCTATGCACCAGTTATCACGCATATCTTTAGAGGTACCGGTTTTCACTGCGCTCCACACACGCGTCGCAAGTGCGTTTTCTAATCCAAAAGTCATTGCCCGCGCCGCTCTGTCACTGAGAATATCACTCACAATATACGATGCTGCGGTATCCATTACCTTCACCGAAAGAGGATGCAGATCAGTATTTCTGTATCGCGGAAGACTAAAATTTCCCTGGTTAGCGAGACTGCGATATGCATTTGTCAGACTCAGCAAACTCACGTCCGCGCTACCCAAGGCGAGGCTGTAACCGTAATAATCACCAGACTCGCGGAGTTGAAAACCCAGCGCTTGCAAACGTCTGAAAAACACTTCAGGTTGAACACTGATCAACATCCTGACAGCAGGAATATTCAGTGACGACGCTAATGCCGTCCGCACACTGACCAGCCCTTTGAAGTGTTTATCGTAATTCTGTGGGATATATAAACCATTGCTTGTCGTCAGATTGACCGGCGTATCATCGATTACCGAGGCTGCAGTAATCAAACGCATCTCCAGGGCCTGCTCATACAAAAACGGTTTTAAGGTAGAGCCGGCCTGACGGAGTGCGACCACGCCATCAACGTGGGCTGCATCGGATAAGCTGCCGCTGGAACCCACCCATGCCAGAACATCACCACTGGCGTTATCCAGCACAACAATAGCGCCATCCTCGACATTGCGATCTACGAGTGCCGATAATTGACGGACCAGACTGTCTTTTGCATAAGCCTGTAAGCGAGCATCCAGTGTCGATGTGACACGACGTGCATCCGTCGTCAGGACTCTGCGAGCAAAATGCGGCGCGAGGTTGAATCCGTTCTGCGTCGTTGTGTAGATAGTATTCGTGGCTACGGTGGCACCTGACTTACTGCTCAGATGAGAAAATGCCAGCGCCGTCTGTCCTTCCAGATTGGCACAGAATTCCGCTTGTTTTTGTTCACGTAAAATATAACAGGCTCGCTCACTGACTTTACTGACGCTGGCATTCGGGCCGCGTATCAAAGCGACTGCAATTGCCGCCTCAATCTGATCCATGCCACTCGGATGCTTGCCGAACATCACTCTTGCGAGCGCGTGTGTACCTACGATTTCACCGCGAAATGGCACCAGATTCAGATACGCTTCCAGAATTTGGTCTTTACGCCATTGACGTTCCAGCCATTGCGCAACAATGGCCTGTGAAATTTTCTGCGAAGCACTGCGTGCTGACGAGCGGCGCCGTAAATCCTCTTCCAGCAAACCAGCCAGTTGCATCGTAATAGTGGAAGCGCCGCGTGTTTTCGTATTCCACAAGTTACCCCAGGCGGAAGCGGCTACCGCGTTCCAGTCAACACCGGAATGTTGATAAAACCGTTTGTCTTCGGATGCGATCAGTGCGCTTCTGAGTGCAGGAGAGATATCTTCCAGGCTGACCCACGCCAGTTTGCGCTCTCTGGCGTCCACCCGCATCTGCTGCAAAATAGCGCCGTGCCTGTCCAACAATACTGCATCTGAGGATACATACCGGGCTTTGACTTCCTGATAACTGAGCACCGCACCAGCATTACTGCTATACAAAAGCAGTAATACCCCTATTAAATAAAAGAAACGGCGCAGCATTTTTTCCGCCAGACCTGACGAGTAGTTACCGCCACGGGTATATGACCTGATACTCACTTCTATCGTCTGTATCACTTCACTATCATCACGGCGTTAGGCGACTCACCAAACATCTCCGGCGCATACATAGCCTCGACTCTGGTCGATGGCAGATGAAATTCACCGGCGTTGTTCAGTCTGACCGTGTAAGACATACTGAATTTACCTTTAGGAACAAACTGATAGTAACTTCTGAAACTGTCAAAACTGCGCTCTTCGTATGCCAGCAAAGCCTGTCCGGAGTTACGTTCGGTCGCAGCCGCAATTGCAGAATCACGCCCCAGACCTGAGCCCAGCAAGGTCGCCCCAGCGGGGATAGGATCGGTGGCCACCACCCACGTCATATCGGTTTGCGCATCAATATCGATGTTGACCCGCAATATATCGCCGCGCTGATATTTCCCGGCTTGTTTCTGCTCCACAGGCGTTATCGTTTTCGTGATCCGGTAACCGCTGGAAAATGCTGTCTTTAACGGTACGGCTGCCAGACTTTGCAACTGCAACCACGGCTTGCCTTTACCATCATGTGTCGCTTTCAGGTTCGTATCAGCAGCAATTGTCTGCGGCCACGGTAACAGCTGCTTACCGCCACCATTCGCTGGCCAGTTAAAAGTTTGCGAATTCAATGCCGGATTTGCTCCCTGCTGCAAACTGATGCGGCTGGAACCGCTGACTTTTTCAGCTTCAAATTTTTTCGAAAATTTTTCTAACGCGAGCAATCCCCATAGATTCGCCGTTGTCGTCATCCAATGACCACGTACCTGTCTTTGCAATGTGCCATTGAGTATCTTAGGCAAATCATCACGCCAGGCCGGATTGTCCATCATCGCCAGCAATAAACGATTTGCATTGACGTCGCTATTCCCCATCAGCCACCACCAGTAATCATCGCGCTCATTGGAAAAGCCCATGCGCGTACCCTGATAGTTGAGCCGGCTGCTTAAGACCTGTTCTGCTTCTTTCATTGCCACAGTCCGTTGTGGCAATGTGCTGCTTCTTTGCAGTATCAGATACCAATCCAACACCGCACCAGTTGGCCATTGGTTTGGCGTGATTTGCACCGAACCCAACATTCTAGGTTGGACAAGGTTATAACGGGATAAAGCTTCCAGCGCAGCCAGTTTACGTACATCTAAATCCTTGCGCGGCGACCAGAAATCGCGGGTAATTTTTCCTTCCACGAACGCTTGCAAGCCCTGCAGCATCTTATCTCTGATGGATTCCGGTATCGCATAGCCTGCTTCCTGCGTTGCCGACAAAAGGTAGGCCGTCAGCGTATCGCTGCCCAGCCTTTGTCCACTGTCTGTTGGTGGGTAGTAATACGCCAGGCCATCAGCATCCAGATATGTAGGCAATTCATTGACGACTTTCTGCCACATTCCCGCATCACGCAAGCCGATGGCTCTGGATGTCTTTTGTTCCAGGCAGATATACGGATAGTTTTCAAAATAACGGCGTAAACTATCACTCCCACTGATCAGGCTGGGCAGGAAGGAAACTGCAATGCCTCCTCGACCGGGTAAACCATCTGCTGGCTTGACCACCGGTAAACTCAAAGGCTTATCCAACTGAATCAAGGTCGCTTGCTGCACTGTCACCGGTATTGCAGGAATCAGTTTTTGCACGAACTTCAGACTATCTTTCGCGCCCTGATTAGTTGCCCCCTGCTCCTGCGCACTAAATTCCCACTGCAATTGCTGACTTTGCACATCGGCACCGAGTAGCGGCACCTCTATCAGCCAGTTCGCTTCGCGTGCCTCGCCTGCCGGTATCTGTAACTCTTGTGCAGGCAATGATGCCGAGGCACCGTTGGTTTTGGCTTGCAGCATCACTTTCATCGCTCGGCTTGTGGTGTTACGCACCGTCAGCATTGCATTGTAATGATCACCTTCACGTACCAGCGGTGGCAATCCCGAGACGATTTGCAGATCCTGCGTTACCTTGATACTGGTTGTTCCGGTACCGAACATGCCATCACCACTTTGTGCGACAGCCACAATCCGGAAACTGCTTAAGGCATCGTTGAGTGGCACATCAATTTGTGCCCGGCCATTGGCATCAAGCTGTACTGCAGGCTTCCAGAGCAATAAGGTATCAAGTAACTCTCTGGTCGGAGATTTTCCGCCGCCACCACCAGCAGCCACGGCTTTGCGCCCGTAATGGCGCTTGCCTATCACCTGCATCTGTGCAGTGGCAGTTTCAACGCCATAACTGCGGCGTTGCAACAGCGCTGTCAGTACATTCCAGCTGTCGTTTGGTTGTAGTTCCAGTAAGGCTTCATCCACCGCAGCGATGGCAACTTCACCACCAGCCGCAGGCCTACCGTCAGGCAGTCTGACTTGTATGCTGGCTTTCGATGTTGCCCGTATCGGATAGGCAGGTTTATCACTGCTGACGGTAACAGCTAACTGCTGAGCGGCAATACCGACATTGATTTCCGCAATGCCATATTTATACGCGGGTTTCGCCAGATCAACCGTCGCACCTGGCGCCTGATACTCACGGAATTCACTCCACCAGTTGAGAGGTTCTTTCCATCCCCAACTGAAGAAGGAATACCACGGCACTTCACGCATACGCCCCCGCACCGCCAACACGGACACATAGACGTTCGGGCCATAACTGGCTTTGATTGGCACCCTGATGGTCGGATCACGGCCATTCAATTCCACCACCATGGTGTCGATCACACCTTCGCGTTCAACCGCAACCAATGCAGTCGCTGAGCGGAAAGGCATACGCACCTGAAAGCTCGCAACCTCGCCAGCCTTATACTGTTTTTTCTCAGGTAATACATCCATGCGATCCTGATTCTCACCATCAAACCAGACCTCACCTTTGCCTGTGACCCAGAGCGAGGTTTTCGCATAAGAACTCCGCCCCTGCTGATCAGACGCTTTGACCTGTAATTCGATATTGCCGGATTCTGTCATCTCAACTTCGCAGATCAGTAATCCGCGAGCGTCTGATTTGCCTTTACACAGCTGACCTAATTCCTTGCTCGATTCTGTATTTTCGTATGCATAGAAACCACCGACAATACGACGCCGATGTGAATCGTTGTGTCTCGCAATACCTGTAATGACTAACGGCACGTCAGACACGGGCTTGCCATTGGTATCGAGTGCAATTGCAGTAAAGCGGGTTTTGTTTTTTACTGATACCCAGTCTTCATTCTTGATTCCGGCCACCACAGCAGCAGGCCATACAGGAATCACGCTACTGATCGTCTGTATTTCTCCATTCGGATCGGAATACGTCATTTCAGTCAGTAACTCCTGCGGACGCCGTATCTCAGGCAAAGCGCTCAATACTGTTTTCCCGCTGCCGTTTTTATCCAGCGTAACGGGAAGCTTATTCGCGACGATTTTTTGTTCATCTTCGTTACCGTCATTGGTATAAAAAGAGAACTGCTCGTAATCTGGGAAGTGCAGCATACGGTTACGTAACAGACTGGTCACTTGTACCGATAAGCCGGATGCGCCGCCACCGTTGAGATAATTCAATTGCAGACTCAGTGGTAACTCTTTCGGTGTAATATGCGGCCCCTTGGCCGGAATCACGCGCCCTTGCAGCAGTGGCAGACGAAACTCCTCAACACGAAAACCACCGGTGTAATACGTCTGATCACTATATCGGTAATCCTCGTTGCCACCTTCATCATTGGTCGTCGCCAGTTTAACGTTCCCTTTATCAAGGATAATGTCATAGCGACCTAATTTTGCCTGCGCAGGAATGGTGAAGGTATTCTCAGCTGCATTTCGACCTCTCCAGACAACTGGGAACTGAAATTCCTGATTACTTCCCTGATGCACAATCCGCAAACGATTTGGCAATTGTTCTGTTTTGACTAAAGCCAGACCATGCATGGTCTCTGCACGGATCAAATGCTTCATGGATACTGTTTCACCGGCACGAAATAAACTGCGGTCCAATACTGTGTGTGCTTTTACCGATGTGGCAGAATTGAGATCTGTTGGCAAATTGAAGCGATAGGATTCAATTCCGTTATTCCACGACGATAATACGAAAGCCATATCAGCGCGGCCTTTCTCATCCGTTTTACGTGCACTGACAAAATAGCCATTAATTTTTAACTCGCTGCGCTTTCCTTCGCTGTCAACCTCATTGTTTTTACACCCACTGAGTGGCTTTGCGAGCATTGCGATGCCATTGACATCGGACCGCCCTTTCCAGACTGAACGACCGTAACAATCAGAAATCTGTATATCTGCATTTGCCACTGGTTTACCGTTGTCGAGTCGGGTGACCCAGACCGCGGCATTTTCCCTTCCGGATTTCAGATGTACGGCCAAATTGGTCACCAGGGCACTGGTACGTACAAACATCGGTGCTGGCTTTCCGAGCAACGCAGCGCCCAGTCTTTGCGACTCGAGCTCAAGCACATAAAAACCCGGCGCTTTGAACGGTATGCCGACGACCTCAAATGGGCGCACATTGTCAGTTTTCATTGCCGGTAATTCCAGCTTGCTTGCTTTTGCTTCTTTACTCAACAAGCCTATGCTGCGGGTTTCTATCAATTGATTATTTTTACTGACCGTCGATTCATGGTATCGATTCAGCTTACTCAACCATTCAATAATCGCGGTATCTTCATCGACTTTCAAATTTGCCAGTTGACCTGGGGCGACTTTACCATTCGCCGAACGTGCCACTAATGACGACTCAACGTTTCTCAGGGTCACAGGCAAGGTCGCATCAGCATTGAGCTCAACGATGCCAAACGGTGCTGCGGGAAATTTCGCCAACGGCGGAAAATCAGCCGTCATCAGTTTGTACGGAAACTGTCCCGCATTCGACAAATTACGACCGCTATCGTCTTTAAGTCCGGACGGCAACTCAATGCTGAGTTCAGATTTTTCTGCGAAAGGTGGTTTAAAACTGAGATAAGTGATCAGATCTTCACCATTCTCTTTGGGCAATTCAGGTTTTACAGATCCTTTGGCACTTTTTAGCAGGATTTTTTCAGCAAACTTGCGCGGTATGCCGGAACTGAAATTCATCCGTATCGGCAAAATCGGCGTACAAGCAGCATTGGCATTTTCACGCTCACAAGAAACACTCGCAGTGAATGCCGGGCGCACTTTAAACTGAAAGCTTTGTGCACGCGTAGAGACGATACCGTTGGTGCTGACAATTCCCTTATCCCAGACAATTTTCACTCCGGCTTCAGCGGGAAATTTTTGCTGGCATTGAATAGTCGAAATTTTATTGGCATCCGCTTTCTGGGCAAACTCTTTGAGCAGCAGATGACGTGTCTCGCCAGTCACGAATTTAACCGGAACCCGCTCGTGTATGCCCTCAATTTCGCAGTACACATGTTGGCGCAGACTAGCCTCAGTGGCTGCTCCCGACTGATGGAGAATGAAAATCTGGTCTTCTTCAATATCCGACTGTGCATACGGATTGGTGCGTACCACTGCCGGCCCACCGGTATTGAATTGAAAACCGGTTTTACCTGTCAGCCCCGCTCCCGACTTCGTTTTAAACTCAGTCTTCAGCGTAAATGAACACTGGCTGCCGACCGGCAAATCCTGGTTGAAATCATAAACCCAGTTACGCTCATCGGCCCAACGACCAATGCCACTGACGGCTTCGCCACTGCATTTGATGTTAAATGGCTCCCCGGCTTTCGGGTCACCGAAGGCTACGGCGGCTTCTGAGAAAGTTGCTCTGACCTGCCTGATCTGAGCGACTTCACCTTGCGGCGTAAAACGCGTTATCGTTGCTGCTTCAGCAACCGGCAGATTGCCGATGGTGAACAAAGTGGCAAACGCGCATATTGATTTGATCAGGCCAGCCATCTTTTTATCTCCAGTCGCCACGCAAATGTTTTACTTTTGCCTGCAGCACCAGCGGCGTTACTTCTGACGCCGCCATTTCTTCACCAACTACTAATTCCAGTTTTGAGAATGGCCCGCGCCGGAACGCACGTTCGAATGGATTGCCTTTGTCGCGCGTGAAAAAACTGCCCCACAATCCTCGTAAGGCCATCGGATAAACCGGTACCGGCGAGCGCTCCAGAATTTTCATAATTCCGCCTTTGAACTCATTCATATCGCCGGTATGCGTCAGCTTGCCCTCAGGGAAAATACAAACTAATTCCCCTTCATGCAGTGCCTGTGCGATATCGATATAGGCCTTTTCCATCAGCCATGGGTCCTCTTTTGCCGGTGCGATCGGTATCGCTTTCGCCGTACGGAATATCCATGACAAAAACGGAATTTTAAAAATTCTGTGATCCATCACAAAGCGTATCGGACGCGGACTGGAGGCCCCGATCACAATCGCATCCATATACGACACGTGATTACAGACCAGCACCGCACCGCCTTCCAGCGGAATCCTGTCGGTATTGACGGTTTTGACTCTGTGCACAGTCTGGATCAGCAACCATGCGACAAAACGCATCAGGAACTCCGGCACCAGACTGAATATATAAATGGCGACAAGCGCATTCAGAACAGCGGTTACCATGAAAATCTGCGGGATCGTATATCCCTTTTTGAGCAGCAGCATGGCCGAGAGTGATGCAACGACCATGAAAAGGGCATTCAGAATATTCATGCCGGCAATCGTTCTCGACAGATGTTTCGGGTCGCAGCGGGTCTGAATTAAGGCAAACAAGGGGACGATATAAAAACCACCGAAGATCCCAATCATGACGATATCAAACAGAATATGCAGACTGCCGGTCTGCTTGAGGAACTGCAAAAAATCAACGCCGGAGGCATTGATGTAAGCAACGCTGGATAAATATAGATCAAAACCAAACACCGATAAACCGATAGCGCCAAACGGCACCAGACCAATTTCAACTTTATGACCGGAGAGCTTCTCACATAATAAGGAACCAGCGCCTATCCCGAACGAAAAAAAAGTCAGTAACAGCACGAAAACACTATGGTCGCCATGCAGATAATTTTTGGCATACGAAGGAAATTGCGCGAGCAATATAGCGCCGTAAAACCAGAACCAGGAATTACCCAGCAATGAAAGGAATACCGGTCGGTTCTGCTTGCTGAAACTGATATTACGCACCGTTTCGGTGACAGCGTTCCAGTTAATCTTTAACTCCGGTTCCGGTGCTGGCGAATACGGAATTTTCAAACTCGAGATATAACCGATGATCGCGACAATCACAGCACCCGCAGCAACCAGCTCTATCCCCCAAGGTTTGTAGACAACCAGCATCGCGCCCAGTATTTCTCCCAACAAAATACCGACAAACGTTCCCATTTCTATCAGGCCATTACCGCCGACCAGCTCGTCAGTTTGCAGGTGCTGTGGTAAATACGCATATTTAACCGGACCAAACAAAGTTGAATGTATGCCCATACCGGCCACTGCCGCAATCAGCACCCACAGATTGTGGCTCATCCAGCCATACGCTGCGATCAGCATGATAATGATTTCGAGCAACTTGATTTTCCGCGCCATGCTGCCTTTTTCAAACTTATCGGCAAACTGCCCCGATGTCGCAGAAAACAAGACAAATGGCAGGATGAATAAACCAGGGATCAGATTATTCAGCAAATCAATATCCGTATTCGCCCAGTTCAACGCGTCGTAGGTCAATATCGTCAACAGCGCTATTTTGAAAAAATTATCGTTAAATGCACCAAAGAATTGCGTCCAGAAAAATGGTGCAAAACGTCGTTGGGTAAGCAGCGCGAACTGACTATGTTGGCTCATAAAGTTGCTCGTTAAAATTGACGAAAATGAAGATTAAGATTGTAACTTACAGGATTGCAATTTAAGTAAGAATCTGTAAGCACAGTAGTCATGGCATGACATATACGTATCATGCCGTCTGAAAGCAGATCCCACGCAGATAGCTGGCAGAGACCCGACATACCGTCAGACGACTGGCACGCGATTTACGATTGAAAAAAAGCGATCGCTTTTTCGACAGTCAGAACGCGGCAAGAGGATTGTGTTGCGATCTGCAATGCCATTTCCAGTTGCTCCGGAGTTGTGCCCCACGGTCCCGGATTGCTCCTGACTTCATGAGAATAAAAAATCAGCCAGCCACCCTCATTCGCAGTTTGCTGTATCAGTTGTAATACGGTATCCGCGTTTGTCTTGTCCGCATACAAAGCCTGCGCGCGCAAAGCATATAAATCGGCTTTTCCTATGTGTGTGCCGCCACCGGTGATGCGGTTATACAGGAATCGTTCTGAAGCAGCTATTTTGCTGGGCAAATCATAAGCACCAAATGGGAAAGCAAAGCCGCTGCTTGGCAAATGGTGTTCTTCAAAAAATGCCTGATTCCGCTGCCAGTCTTGTCGTAGCGCAGAAAGAGAGTGATTGGCACAATTCATGTGCGAATAAGTATGGCAGCCGATTTCATGGCCGTTCGCAACCAGTTTCTGCAAATCTTTGACGCTGTGGCAGGTTTGCCCCTGCTCTGTACGGTCAGTTAATTGACCGCAGACGTAAAAACTGCCACGTGCCTGATAGCGCTCGAGAATTTCTGCGCCGGCATGGCAAGCGCTGGCTGGTACATCATCAAATGAAAAACTGACGACACCTTGTTGCTTGCTTAAATTGATCCAGCGCCCGGCGAGATGGCGTGCGGCAAAGCGGCTGGCTTTTTTATACAGGGACATCATTCGCGTATCGGTTCTGTGGCGCTCAAAGATTGTTGATAACGCTGCAAACCCAATCGTGCAGCGCTGCCGGGAAGATTTTCAAATGTATATTCTAAGCCCAAGCGGACAACGGTCTGCCTGAGTTTGATGTCATCGGCAGCTCTGTCCGTTTTTTCGTAAAAGCTATCAAATAACAGCCGGAAACCGCGTTCAAACTGGTAACTCGCGCCGATACCGATGCGCTGTAATTTCTCTTTGCGGGACGAATTATTGTCGGGTCTGACTAATCTGGGAATGAGTTCCTGATCACTATTCTGCAGCAAGGCTGAAAAATTGACGTTTGTTTTATCCGACCACTTCCACAACGCATCAACGCGGGCGCCTTTGCTGACCACATACAGAATAGATGGATCAACGATCGTAAATGGTCTGTCGAATAGCTGCAAATCCAGCCTTAGCATCGTTGAATAATGATAAGTGCCACGCCAGATCGCATTAAATAAGCGGGTATCACGTTCATTCAGAACATCATAGCGGCGACGTATCAGCCCCAGATGGGCGCTGGTGATAGCCTTGATGCTATAGCGCCACTCACCATCCAGATACAACTCCGTTTCTTTGTATTTTTTATCCAGATCCCGCACTTGCTCTGGCGTTCTGTCGGCAAAACGGGTCTCAGATAAACGCGTCCCCGCTTCGATACTGGAACCCGTTGGCGACATATAACGCAAACCTAGTTGCTGACCGCGTTCGTCAAAGTTATATAACTGGTTCAGGTCCAGATCGTAGTTCAGCGCATTCCGAAACAGGCTCGCACTAAGCATCCAGTCGTCATCTGATTTTATTCTGACGTCGGCACCGGCACGGCGCGTATGCGCGATATCCCGCTCCGTCAGGCTGCCATTGATGTACTGAAATAAGCGTTGATCCTTACCCGCATACACCCTGCCACTAAGGGATTGCCCCGCCTGCCAATCGAAAACAGCATCAGCCGCACCGGGTTGATGGTCAAGCTGGCGGTATTCCTTGTAATGTCGATTGCCGAGAGAGCCGCTGAGAGTCAGGCGCGTCTGATCAGATAGCAAAGGGATGATAGCTCCGGCGCGGATATCGCTTGCATTCACAGCCTCGGTCAGTCGCTGTATCTGTTCCCGCTTTTGCCCACCTCCGGCCTGATCGTCATAAAAGCGGAAGGGATTCGTATCCCTAGAGAGTGACGTTTCTAATTGCAGCACCAGTTCCGTGGTCGCGAACGCAGGCCATGAGCTCAGTGCCAACAAACAAGCCATGCCCGTTTTTTTGCACTTGCTATTGAACTGCGTCGCCGTCCGCTTCATAGACTCAGCAGTCTCATTGCTGTTGCAGACCCTGTTCCGATAGACGGAACACACGATCGCAACGTCCGGCAAGCCCGGCGTCATGGGTCACAATCACAAAAGCGGTACCCAATGTTCTGGATAATTCCAACATCAGTGCAAATACTTGTTGCGCGGTACCACTGTCGAGATTGCCCGTAGGTTCATCTGCCAGCACACAGGCTGGCTGAGTCACCAGCGCACGTGCCAGAGCAACCCGTTGTCGCTCGCCACCGGATAATTCACCGGGCACATGCGTGACTCTGTGCTCCAGCCCGACTTTGCTCAGCATCACCTGTGCCTGTTGACGTGCCTCCGCACGTGGAATACGCCGAATCAGCAAGGGCATGGCGACGTTATCGAGCGCAGAAAATTCCGGCAGTAAATGATGGAACTGATATACAAAACCTAAAGAACGATTACGCATCACGCCACGCACAGATTCACTCAGATTTGCGAGATCTTCACCCAGAAGACAAACCTGACCTGTGGTCGGCGTATCGAGGCCGCCTAACAGATGCAATAACGTCGATTTACCTGAGCCAGAAGCACCGATAATCGCCACCCGTTCACCGGCATTGACGGTCAAATCAATTCCCTGCAATACCTTGACCGCTTCCGCGCCTTCATTAAAGGTTTTGCCAAGCTGGGTACAACTTAAAATCGCTTTGTCTGTGAAATTACTCATAACGCAAGGCCTCCGCCGGTTTAACGCAGGCTGCTCGCCAGCTGGGATAAATAGTTGCGGCAAACGCCAGTACAACCGCCATGCTGCTGATTTGCCAGACGTCGGCCCAACGCAGATCCGATGGCAAGGCACTGATGAAATACAAATCTTTCGGCAGGAAATTGACGCCTAACAAATGTTCGATCGCGGGCACAATCACATCAATATTCAAGGCCACCAGAACGCCGAGCGCGACACCTAAACCGGTACCGATCAGACCAACGAGTCCGCCTTGTATCATGAATATTTTCATAATCGATCCGGGCGACGCCCCCAGGGTTCGCAGAATCGCAATATCCGCCTGCTTGTCGGTAACGGTCATCACCAGCGTGGACACCAGATTAAACGCAGCGACCGCCACAATCAGCGCCAGAATAATGAACATCATCGTTTTTTCTGTTTTAACTGCAGAAAAATAGTTACGGTTCTGTTGCGACCAGTCGCGTATCAGTAAATCACCGGTCAAGGTTTGCGACAATTCCAGCGCGACCTGCGGCGCTTTTAACATATCCTTGATACGCAGACGCAAACCGGAAGGTGCAGGCAGACGGAAAAATTTCTGTGCATCTTCGATCTGCATAAATCCCATGCCTGAATCAAATTCATAATGTCCGGCATCAAAAATGCCGACCACATTAAATGCTTTCAGACGCGGCACCATGCCTGCAGGCGTCATCTGTCCTTCGGGTGCCGCCAGCGTCACCTTATCGCCAACCCTGACATGCAGGCTGCTCGCCAGCGCCGTACCCAGAATGATATTAAATTCTCCGGGTCTCAGATCTTCCCATCTTCCGACTTTGATTTTCGTCGCCACTTCCGACACTTTAGGTTCCTGATCAGGCAATACGCCACGAAGAATCACGCCGCGCATCACATCGTCGCGGATAATCATCGCCTGCCCATCGACATACGGCGCACTGGCAATTACTGAAGAATTTTTCTGGGCCTGCAGTGCGGTATTTTTCCAGTCCGGCATGGAACCGGCGGCATCAAAGACTTCAATATGCGACAGCACCGATAGCATACGATCGCGGACTTCTTTCTGAAATCCGTTCATTACCGACAGCACAATAATCAGCGCAGCAACACCGAGTGCGATGCCGAACATAGAGATCATGGAAATGAAGGAAATGAAACTATTACGACCACTGCGACGTCCGGCGCGCGTGTAGCGCAGCCCCACCAGCCATTCAAAAGAGAGATTTTTCACTGCAAATGTCGTTTCAAAGAATTAAGGCAGACAGAAGTTTGCCATACAATACGCGCTATGAAAAATTTAGAACTGATATTGCCGTTCAGCATTCCCCCGTCCGGACTGGAAAACGATCTGATTAAAGCGATGCAGACGCCTGCCCTGGCGCGTCTGATTGCCTCTGCAAAACGCTCCACCGTCAAAAACATTGATCCGTTTGCCAAAGCACTGGTGCATGAATATTTGCTGGCAGACGAACTGGAGGGTGCACACGACTGCGATCCGTCAGTCACGTTAAACCGCATGCAGGAGAAGGGTTTGCGACCAACTGAGGGACGTTGGTTCACACTGCAACCTGTTCATATCCATATCGCCCGCGATCATCTTGTTCTGACTGACCAGCGGCGACTCGACATCTCAGAACAAGAGTCGCGCGTCTTATATGGCATTGCAAAAACAGCGACTGAGGAAGCGGGAATGACGTTACTGTACGGCGATGCGTTGACATGGTTCCTGCGTGCGGATAACTGGACTGGCTTAACAACAGCCAGCGCTGACGCGGCCTGCGGCCATAATGTCGATATCTGGATGCCGGATGGCGAACATGCGAGAGCCTGGCGCAAACTGCAAAATGAAATTCAGATGCTGTGGTTCGCACATACGCTGAATGATGAGCGCGAAGCGCTGGGTAAAAAAGTCATCAACTCAGTCTGGCTGTCTGGTGGTACCGACACATTGATGACGCAAAATAAACTGACACATACAGCGCATTCATTTGGTGACTTACTTACCGGTTCAGATGCAAGCTCTACAGACACTGTATGCGTCTTACTTGAACAGTTAAGCGAATCCGCGATTAACAGTGACTGGGGACAATGGCTGACGAAAATGCAGACATTGGAAAGCGACTGGTTTGCGCCTGTACTCGCCACATTAAAAAACCGCCAGCTCGACAGCGTCACGCTGTTCTGCTCTGATGCACATCGGCTAACCAGCTTTCGGCTGACGCCGTGGTCGCTACGCAAATTCTGGATCAAACCCAGCCTGCAAGCACTTTTCACACTGAAGCCGACATGACCCGCATTACCACCCGCCCCTACTCCCTGCGCGAATCGGAAATGCTGCGACAAAGCGGCATGCACCCGGTACTGGCACGTCTGTATGCTGCGCGTGGCGTACACAGCGCAACGGAGCTGAGCACAGAATTAAGCGCCATGTTGCCGCCTTCAGGCTTATTGCAGGTAGAGAAAGCAGCGGTTTTTCTGGCAGATGCGATCGCCGCACGTAAGAAGCTGGTAATCGTTGCCGACTATGACTGCGATGGTGCAACGGCCTGTGCGGTTGCCATTCGCGGCTTGCGTATGCTGGGCGCGAATGTGGATTACATCGTGCCGAATCGTTTTGAGTACGGCTATGGCCTGACACCGGAAATCGTCGCGCTGACTATACGCGAAAAATCACCGGATATCATCGTCACCGTTGACAATGGCATCGCCAGTGTTGACGGCGTCGCCGCAGCGCAGGCGCAGGGTATCGCCGTCCTTGTGACCGATCATCATTTACCCGGCGAGCGGTTACCCGATGCAGAAGTCATCGTCAATCCGAATCAACCCGATTGCAATTTCAGCAGTAAGCATCTGGCGGGGGTCGGCGTCATGTTTTATGTGTTACTCGCACTGCGGGCAGAATTGCGCAAGCGCGGCGTATTTGACCAGCAACAACAGCCCAAGCTCGATACCCTGCTCGATCTAGTCGCCCTCGGCACTGTTGCCGACGTCGTGCAGCTTGATGCGAATAATCGTATTCTCGTTGCGCAAGGACTTAAACGCATGCGAGCAGGACGTGTTTGCGCGGGCATTGCAGCGTTATTCCGGGTCGCTGGTCGCGAGCCTCGCAACGCCAGCCCGTTTGATCTGGGCTTTGCACTTGGCCCGCGCTTAAATGCCGCTGGCCGTCTTGCCGATATGTCGCTGGGCATAGAATGCCTGACCACCGACGACGAAGGCCGTGCGTGGCAAATCGCTCAGGAACTCAATAGCATCAATGCCGAACGCAAAGACATAGAACGCGACATGCAGGACGTCGCGATGCTGCATCTTGATCAGTTTGAGCCTGCAACCAGCCATACGATTACCGTTTTTGACGAAAGCTGGCATCAGGGTGTGATCGGCATTGTCGCCTCGCGACTCAAAGATAAGTTTTATCGTCCGACGATTACTTTCGCGCCGGGTGACGATGGCCTGATCAAAGGTTCGGGCCGCTCCATTCCCGGCTTTCACTTGCGTGACGCGCTTGATCTGGTTTCGAAACATGCCCCGACGCTGATACAAAAATTCGGCGGGCACGCAATGGCGGCTGGGCTAACCTTACGCCATGAAGATTTACCCGCATTCCAGCAAGCGTTTGAAGCCGTAGGAAAAAGCTGGTTGCAACAACATCAGCTGGAACGCATCATAGAAACCGATGGCCCACTCGAAGAAGCCTATTTCAGCACCGACTTTATCGCATTAATGGACAGTCAGGTCTGGGGTCAGGGTTTTCCGCCACCGGTGTTCTGCGATGACTTTAAACTGATCTCACAACGCATCCTGAAAGAACGCCATTTAAAACTGGTGCTGGAGAAAAATGGTGTTCGTTATGACGCGATCTGGTTTGGTCATACCGACAATCTGAGCGAACATGTGCATGTCGCATTCAGGCTCGATGCCAATGAATACAACGGTGTCACCAGAGTTCAGTTGCTGGTCGAGCATATTGAATGCTGACTTAGCAAAAACTGCACGACGGCATCTGCTGCCAGCGCCAAGTTTTCTGCTGATGCATTTGGGAGCAACTGCATATCCGGCGTATGAATTTGCAGCAGATGATCACCGCGCAGCAGCCTCAGAGTGAAGTTTGCTGCCGCCAGATCCACAATACGATGCAGGCTCGCAACCGTGCAATGAGGATCCTTGTCGCCGCTAACGATCTGCAAAGGGCGGGTTTCTGCGAGCAGACCCGGGTAATATGTGGCGCGGACATCGCACAGCTTACCATCCTGCATTTCATCGAACAAAGGCGTGATCAGCACGCCGCTGTTTAATTCTACGTCGTCGCACAATGCCTGCCAGACAATCAGGCTGCCAAATGATTTTCCAATGATATGTACTTGCGCTGACAATATGCGTGACTCTGCCCGTAACTGCCCTATTACTTCTTTTAGCTGTTGCAACTCATCCTGTAGTGCAAATGATGGCTGGCCGGCGAGCGGATCCGTTGAAACGCCAGTTAAGACGCCCTGCCGCAAATCCTGCTGCGACCGCCTTCTCCGCCAGCAAGCTGAATAACTCCCTGTGCATGGCATAACGCAATCCCGGGACAATCACGATTGCAGGAAAAGGACCGCTACCGGCAGGAAAATCGACGACATAAGTCATGTTTCTATCGTTTCAGGTTTAATTCAGTTTTGACTATGTTTCGACTGTGTTTTGACTAATTTTCAATTAAATAGTAACTTAGTTTTGGAAACTAATTTTCATTTACGCAGTCCATGTATTGATAGGTAACCAATATTACCCAAATCAAAAACCAAAAAAGATCCTCAAAGACCTGAAAGACGAAAAGAAACAATTACATGAGATTGCCCGCCAGCAAACCTTTATCATCAGCGACCGCACTGCTCCCCTTATTCGGATTATTCCTCAGCGGTTTCTTTACATTGAATTGCGCTCTTGCTGCGACAGAAAACGTTGCTACCGACAAGACTCAGGTCAGCACAGGGAAATCTGCTGGCAACAAAGCTTATCCGGGCATCGTGCAACTGACCGTTGATGCCAGCGATCTGGACAGGAAAATTTTTAACATCCGCGCCAGTATTCCGGTACAAACTGGCCCGCTAACACTATATTTCCCCGAATGGCTGCCAGGCAAACATGGCACAAACGGAGCCTTGAACCAGCTTGCAGGGCTGCACTTCAGCGGCAACCAGCAATCCATCGCCTGGAAACGTGACCCATTGAATATGTATGCGTTTCATCTGCAAATTCCTGCAGGCGTCAGTCAGCTCAAAGCCGAATATCAGTTCCTGTCACCGACGGATGATAAATTCGGCCGCGTTACGATCACGCCGGAAATTATCGGTGTGCAATGGAATAACATGATTCTGTATCCGGCGGGCGCAGCGTCTGACCAGATACAGATTCAGCCTACCCTGATTTTGCCAGCCGGATTTCAATTCGGCAGCGCACTGAAGCTGGCAGAAAAAAGTGAGAACCTGAGCCCAAGTCAAAGCCAAAACGAGTTTCAGTTCAAGCCTGTCACGCTGGAGGAGCTGGTTGATTCGCCCGTATTTGCAGGGAAATATTTCAAACGTTTTGATCTCAATCCCGGCGCAAAAGTACCTGTGCATCTGAATGTGGTGGCGGATAAACCTGAATCACTGAATGCCACGCCCGAACAAATCGCAGCGCATAAGGCGCTGGTGCAGCAAGCGACTATCCTGTTCGGCTCACAACATTATCGCCATTACGATTTTTTACTGGCGCTCAGCGATGAATTTTCCGGCATAGGGCTTGAACATCACCAGTCCAGCGAAAATGGCGTGCGCCCGGGTTACTTCAGCGATTGGGCAAAAAAATCCAGTGGCCGCGATTTGCTCGCGCATGAATACACCCATTCATGGAACGGAAAATTCCGCCGCCCCGCAGATCTGCTGACGCCGCACTTCAACACACCAATGCAGGATAGCTTGTTGTGGGTGTATGAGGGCCAGACTCAGTACTGGGGCTATGTATTGGCAGCGCGTTCGGGATTGATGAAGCAGGAACATATTCGCGACGTGCTGGCAAACATGGCCGCTTATTACGATCATCAGAGCGGGCGCAGCTGGCGCAATTTGCAGGACACGACTAATAATCCCGTGTTTGTGAGCCGCCGCAGTCAGGCCTGGAGCGATTTTCAGCGGGATGAAGATTATTACCGCGAAGGCGCATTACTCTGGCTGGAAGTTGATGCGCAGTTACGCGCACTTTCGCAAGAAAAACGCTCGCTGAATGATTTTGCCAGCAAGTTTTTTGGCGTCAATGATGGCAGCATACGCCCGCTAGCTTATCAATTGAGCGACGTGATCAACACCCTCAATGAAATACAGCCATTTGACTGGGGGCATTTCCTGCAAGAGCGTGTCGAAGGTTTACAAAGCAAAACACCGACTGCGAGTCTGGAACTGGCTGGCTGGAAACTGGTGTACACCGAGAAACCGTCAGAGTATGCAAAAGCAACAGAAGATGCGCAGGATGGTGACTTTCTGTATTCGCTCGGATTCAGTCTGGATAAAACCGGCAAAATCACTCGCATGCTATTAAACAGCCCTGCCGGTAAAGCGAATATCCTGAGCGGCAGCCTGATCATCGCCGTTAATGGCAAAAGCTATAAAGCAGAGGCACTGAAATCAGCAATCACCAATGCCAAATCGCAAAAGCAAGCCATTGAGCTGATCGTCAGACATGGCGACTACTACCGCACAGTCAGGTTCGATTATTTTGAAGGATTAAAATATCCGGCATTAATACGTGACAACAGTCATCCGGACCGGCTCACGAAGATACTCAGTCCTTTGAAATGAGCAAGCGCCTGGGTCAGCGACAGGCAACGCCGACGGTAAACGTGACCACTTGCGTTTTATCTGTCACAGTTCTATCCCGCCCTCCAGGCGACGATATTTTTAGTTCCACCCACCGACAGGAGATCACCAAAAGTGAAAACTCAAGCAATTAAAACACCAACATTCAAAGCGCAGATTGTGAGCGCCATTGCATTACTGATCGCTGGGGCTGCCAGTGCATCTGCGGCAGAACCTGCCAAAGCCGCGCCACTGCAATCGGGTATTGACGTTCAGTACAACGACAAATCCGTCAAACCACAAGAAGACTTTTACCGTCACGTCAATGGCACCTGGCTCAAAAATGCCCAGATCCCGTCAGACCGTTCTTCTGCCGGTGCTTTCATGGATTTGCGCGAAGCAGTTGTGCCACGTCTGCACGCTATCATCGATGGGCTGGCAAAAGCCAAGAATGCCAGCGGATCAGATGCGCAGAAAATCAGCGATCTGTACGCCAGCTTCATGGATACGAAAAGCATAGAAGCTGCTGGTCTGAAGCCATTGCAGGCGGATTTTGCCAAAATCGATGCGCTGACCGATAAAAAGCAAATTCCTGTCCTGATGGCGTGGCTCAATCGCATCAGCGTCACCGCGCCTTACGATATTCAGGTGCATCAGGACAATAAAGATTCGACCAAATACGTGCTCGACATCGCTCAATCCGGTCTGGCCTTACCTGACCGTGACTACTACCTGAAAGACGACGACGCCAAGCTGAAAGATACTCGCAGCAAATATCTGAAGCATATCGAAACCATGCTGACGATGTCGGGCGACAAAGAAGCAGCAAAAAATGCGGCGGCGATTCTCGCATTTGAAACAGAACTCGCGAAAGTACAATGGACCAAAGTCGATTTGCGCGATCCGATCAAGGCTTACAATAAAGTCGAGATCAGCAAAATCAATGAACTCACTGCAGGCTACGACTGGAATGCCTATCTGAAAGAACTCGGCGTCACCGGCAAAATTGATTATGTCATCGTCAGCCAGCCCAGCTATCTGGTTGGCATGAACAAGGTATTGCAGGAAACATCGCTCGACACGATCAAGGCGTACTTCAAATGGCATTTGCTGAGCTCGGTCGCCAGCCAGTTGCCTAAGCAATACAGCGACGAGAATTTCGCGTTTTTTTCAAAAACACTGCGCGGTGTTCCTGAACAGGAAATCCGCTGGAAACGCGGTGTTCGCCTGGTCGATTCCGGCATGGGTGAAAGCTTAGGCAAACTGTATGTCGCCAAGTACTTCCCTGCTGAAAGCAAAGCGAAAATGGAAAAACTGGTCGCGAATCTGTTGTTAGCGTACAAGGAAAGTATCGATACGCTGGACTGGATGAGCCCGGAAACGAAGAAAGAAGCACAGGCAAAACTGGCAACGTTCATGCCTAAAATCGGCTATCCGAATAAGTGGAAAGATTACTCCGCGCTACACATCACCAAAGGCGATGCGGTCGGCAATCTGCGTGCTATCCGTAGTTTCGCTGCACAAACCGAACTCAATAAACTCGGCAAACCGATTGACCGCGACGAATGGGGCATGACACCGCAAACCGTGAATGCGTATTACAACCCGGAGATGAATGAAATCGTCTTCCCGGCTGCGATCCTGCAACCACCGTTCTTCAATCCGAAAGCGGACGATGCCGTGAACTACGGTGGTATCGGTACCGTTATCGGACATGAAATCAGCCACGGCTTCGACGATCAGGGTGCACAATATGACGGCGCGGGTAATCTGCGTGACTGGTGGACAAAAGAAGATCACGTCAAGTTCGCTGCGAAAACAGCCGCACTGGTCAAACAGTACAATGCATTCAGCCCGGTTCCCGGCTACAACGTCAATGGCGAACTGACGCTGGGTGAAAATATTGCCGACAATTCCGGTCTGGCAATTGCCTACAAAGCTTATCAGTTATCGCTTGGCGGCAAACCTGCGCCAGTCATTAACGGCTTAACCGGTAACCAGCGTTTCTTCATGGGTTTTGGTCAGGTCTGGCGCGGCAAATTGCGCGAACAGGAAGCGATCATCCGTATCAAGACCGATCCGCACTCCCCTGGCGAATTCCGCGCCAATGGTTCACTGCGTAATATGACCCCGTTCTATCAATCGTTCGGCGTCAAAGAAGGCGACAAGATGTATCTGCCGCCAGCAGAACGCGTGTCGATCTGGTAATCAGTCAGCTGATTGTCACACTGCCGTATAACAGCGGCAGCGACAGTTCAATATGAAAAGCCGGGTATAAAAATATGCCCGGCTTTTTTTGTCTGAAGTACTGAATTTGCCTGTCAGCAGACATAGCGTGCGAAGTGTCTGAATTGTCCAACGTCTACGTGACACACGCCAGCGGCTCGATAAAGACTAAATATGAGAAAAATAATACTGGGGGAGTATATTTTAAAGCCCTTTATTTATAAGGACATGAAGGCTAAAAACGCAGATACTCCCCTGAAAATCCATTTTTTCCGGAATATTCAGGGTGGTTTCAGCTTGACGCCTGATTGATTCAGGCTGGCGCAGCAGCACCCAGCAAGATAATTCCCGGAATCAGATTGCGCCCATCGGCACCAAGGTATTCGCGGGTTTCGGCTGGAAAGCTCCACGCCATCATGCCTGCCTCCGATGTGCGCAAAGCGGCGATCAGGGCAAAAATATCCGCCTCAAGTCGCTCAGCTGTCGGCGCACAGCTTGCCCGCAAATAGACCGGTAAAAATGCGACGCCGCAGGCCGCTGAGTCTATGCCATTAAGAGTATGACTGGCATCTTTGACTGCTGACGCCAGAACTTTATTCGCCAGAAAAACAGCCTGCCGTGAACGCAGCGCCAGATATTCCTGTTTCGCCTCGATCAGCTCGCCGCCCTGCGCATCTGAAATCCACAAATCACAGCGCCCCAGCCACTCTTTGGTTGCATGACCGTGCTGGCGGGATTTTCTGGCCTGATATTCTTCCAGCGCCACTCGCCCTGAACGCCAGGCTGCCTGCGCCAGTATGCCGACATTGCTGCGCTCGGTGTACCAGTAGGCCGCATCATCGACTTGCTGCGCAAATTCAACGTGACACGCAGCCCACGCCTGCAATACTGGCAGCCATGCGGCAAACCTGTCCTGATCCCGGATTTCCGCCCCGACTATCGCCTTCATTACGTCTTATTCATTCCTGTTTTATTTACGTCACGCGCCATGTGTTCACATGGCAGATTTATGTTGACTCACCGTCGGCCTGGCGTCGACGCATTTCAGCGACACGGACAACCACATATGCAATCAGCGCACAAACGAAGAATAACAGCAGCATCCACGCAATGCCCTGCAAGGTGGCGATAATGGTGCGGTAAATTTCGAGTATCCAGCGTTCTGAAGTCAGTTCCAGCAGTTTGTTTTCCTTATCAAATCTCGCTGGCACGATGTATTTTTCGAGCTCGTAAATTCGCACGCCTGAAGAAATGCCGACCACCAGAATCGCAAATTTCATGTATTTCAGCCACGCAGCGCTGATTGCGTCGGCGATGATACGCTTCAGTATCATGTCTATCGGCTGCGTGAACATACGGGAAACGAGCAAAGCAACGGCAACGGCTACTGCAAAAGTGACCAGCAAAAGAGTCAGAAACATGACGTATCCTTTTCAATTCGTTCGATGATATCGGGTGAAATGCTTTATCCCTGTGTTACGGTGGATGTTCTGGCAACGTGCAGTTTCTCAAAAAAGCTGACCACATCGGCCTCTGCACGGGTCCGCGCAAACGAAGGCAGACTTTGCCAGATGCGTCGACCATAAGGTTTGGAAATCAGTCGCGGGTCGCAGATCATCAGCACACCGCGATCGGTTTCATCGCGTATCAGGCGCCCTGCCCCTTGCTTCAGATTAATAATCGCCTCAGGTAACTGGTGATGCACAAAACCGTTCAGCCCCTTCTTTTCCATCGCTGTGATACGGGCAGCCAGTACAGGATCATCCGGCGGGGAAAATGGCAATTTATCGATAATCACCAATGACAGCGCTTCACCGCGTACGTCCACACCTTCCCAGAAACTCTGACTGCCGATCAGCACACCATTCCCGGCAGCCCGGAAACGATCGAGTAACTCGGTTCGCCCAGCGTCGCCCTGCACAAACAAGGGAAAATTCAAACCGCGTTTTTCAAATTCTTCTTTCAGGCGTTCCGCACTGAATTTCACCGCTTTGAGCGTGGTGCATAACAAAAACGTGCGACCACCTGCCGCAGCAATCACCGGCAATGCCGCTTCGACCACCGCTTCTGCATAGTCCCGTGAATTTGGCTCAGGCATGCCGTTCGGCACATACAAGTAACCCTGTTCCTGATAATTAAACGGGCTCGGCCAGGTATGTGCGGGTTCATTCCACAATCCCATTTGCGAGACAAAATGGCTGAAATCATTTTTCACCGCCATCGTCGCGGAAGTAAATATCCAGGCACGCGGAACACCTTCACGCTGCTTATTGAATATCGGCGCAATCGACAGCGGAGTGCGATGCAGTTGTAATGAGACAGAAAAAGCTTCGACCCATAAAACGTAGTCACCCGCTTTTTCCTTGTCTTTCGGCTCAGCATTCCAGTTATCGATCTGATCCTGCAGCAGGATCGCGCGGGTGCGGCATTGTTCTATCGTTTCGGCGCGTTCGGCCTGTTTTTCCAGTACAGCGATCATGTCGCTCATCGTGGCTTTGAGCGTATCCAGGGTTTCAAAAAACGGACTCGATGGCGCGATCTGATCGATAGAAAGACGCACAATATCCTGCGGAAATGCGAGACGTAAATCGCGGGCCGCGCGTTCAACAGGTGCCACCAGCTTGGCCCATTCAGCACCGTCACGGGCATGTGACAAGCCTTCAGCAAGAACGTCGCGGCAAAGCTCCAGTACCTGCGACGTAGAAACGGTTTCACCAAAAAACAGCGTCGCGGTTTCCGGTAACTGATGGGCTTCATCGAAAATCACGGTATTGGCCGACGGCAGCAATTCAGCAATGCCGGTGTCTTTCAGTGCGACGTCGGCGAAAAACAAATGATGATTGACTACCACCACATCTGCCTGCTGCGCTTCCTTACGTGCTTTCATGACGAAGCAATCCTGGTAGTACTGACACTCTGATCCCATGCAGGTATCTTTAGTCGATGTCACCAGACTCCATACGCTGGCATTTTCAGGGACACGCGACAGTTCAGATTTATCACCGCTACTGGTGGTCTTAATGAAACGTGCGATGTCGCGCAGGTAGCCGACATCTTCGCGCGAACTCAGGCGCCCGTTTTGCAAGGTTCGTTCCAGATGATAATGGCACAGATAGTTGGCCCGGCCTTTGAGCAAAGCGACCGAAACCGGTGCCCGCAAGACCTTTTTGATCATAGGAATGTCACGTAAAAACAACTGATCTTGTAAGTTTTTTGTACCAGTTGAAACAATTACTTTCCCACCCCACAGCAAAGCCGGCGTTAGATACGCATAGGTTTTCCCTGTACCAGTGCCCGCCTCTGCCAGCAAAGTACTCTGCCCGGCGATCGCCGCTGCAACTGCCTTTGCCATTTCTGTCTGTGCCTGACGAGGCCGGTAGCCCGCGATGCTGGTACTGAGCGGCCCTGTCGGACCAAAAATCTGCTCTACTTCGGCATCGTGCGATACGCCGGGATTTATCGTACTGGGAAGGGTATTTTCAATCAAAATGAGGCAATCAGAAGCTAAAACAGAAATATTATTGGCAAAAAAACTCAGGCAGGCACATCCGGCATCATTTGCATTTTAAGCAGAGTAATATGGTCTTTGAGCTGTAATTTACGTTTTTTGAGGCGACGCAACTGCAGCTCGTCATGTGCGGGGTCTGTGGACAAGGTGTTAATCACCATATCGAGATCGCGATGTTCTAGTTCTAACTCAATTATTCGTTGCCGCACTTGTTCAGGATGGCTCATAGCCTTCAGCTTAAAGTAAAATAGGATGAATTCTTGGAAATCAGCACGAGCTGATTTCCGTTAGTGTAATCTACCGAGACGTATGAGCCAATATAAGATCGAAGCTGGTACCGGACAACATATCGGTGACCGCCAGGAACAACAAGACCGTGTCGGCTTATTTGCCGCTGCCAATGCACCAGGCTATATGATGGCTGTGGTCGCCGATGGCATGGGCGGGAAAAGTGGCGGTGCGCTTGCAGCAGAACAGGTAGTCCGTACGGCTAAACAATTATTTGATGATTTCTATCCGGGTAATGATGTTCGTGTCCTGCTCGAAAACATACTCAACGAAGCGCACACCGTTATTAAACTGTCTGCCGTCTCATCTGAAAAAGAACCACACAGCACTTTCGTTGCAATGGTCATCACACCGCAGCAACAAGCGATCTGGGCACATGCCGGCGACTCACGTCTTTACCGTTTCAGCGGTCCGAATTTTGCCGAAAAAACGCGTGATCATTCTTATGTAGAACAACTGGTTGAAGAAGGAAAGATTCTTCCAGAAGAAGCGAAAACCCATAAGCTGTCGAACATACTGACGAATGTGCTGGGTTCCACCACGACTCCGCCGTATATCACTTTTGGTCAGTACGAAGGCTTAAAAGCCAACGACAGCTTTTTGTTATGTTCTGATGGACTCTGGCATTATTTCGACGATGCAGAGCTTTCTGCGGCTGTTGCCGCAAATTCACCAAGACAAGCCTCTGAATTACTGATCAGAAAAGCCCGGGACCGTGGCGCACCACGTGGAGACAACTGTACATTCGCGATTGTGAAATTAGTCGTGCCGCCGGCAGAAGTTAAAACCTACACCGTACAAAAAATGCGCAGAGCAATCTGAGATTAAAGAGCTGAAATCAAAAAGGAAGCCAGATTGGCTTCCTTTTTTTTATTGCCCCGCTTGATTACTGACTATTTCTTCTTACTCGCAAACAAAGCCTGATTCGCTTTACGGTCGGCGTTCACGGTCTGCATGTGCGGTCTGGCGCTGATTCTTGCCAGATAATCCTTGACCGGCAAATCCGCGAGGAAATCACGTCCATAAATTATTTTCGTCGCCATGGAGACCAATGGCAGATGGCATATTGCGACGCAATCGGCCATGGTAAAAGTATCGCCGGCGATAAAAGAATCAAATTTTGCCAGTTGAGAAAAAGCAGAAATATGGCGTGCCAGCTGCTTTTCCACACGGTTCCTGACTTCTTCCGACACCTGTCCGCCAAAAAAAGCCTGCGGATACAATTCACGTGCGAGTAACTCCAGATGCAACTCCATAAATACGATCAGTTCCCGCACTTTTGCTGCTGCAAACGGATCTGCGGGTAATAATGGTTTTTGCGGATACGCTTGTTCTAAATAATCCAGAATGACCTGCGACTCGCACAGTGTCCCCTGTTCAGTTTCAATATAAGGAACTTTACCCAGCGGAGATTTACGCAGCAGATCAGGCGCTCTGTCTGTCCATACGAGAACTTCTTCAAACGGAATATCTTTCTCGAGCAGAGCCAGTTTCACCTTGTTGTAATAATTACTGACAGCAAATCCACAGAGTTTAATCATTGTCTGGCCTCATGATTGATACAACTGAATAACAGTTAATCAAGGTTTATAAAGATTATCAGCGACAACAGCGCCACTGACATTATGGATTAGTTTTGAAATCGATAGTCTCAAAATTAATCACGTTGGTATCTGTATCCGGCTCCGCTTTCCCGCTATCGGCATGCAGTACCACATTAGGCACTTTTTGCCAGCCAGAAGTATCTTTGTCTGCAGGCCTCATCCTGTCTAACTCGTTGGCGACGGATATCAGCAGCAAAATATCACGGTACACCGGTAACTCAAATCCCATGCGTTTACCGTCGCGATCATCAACCAGCAGACTCTCGAGGAAAGGCAAGATGTCTTTCGTATTCCAGAGTGCACATATCTTATTCATCAGATGCTCAAAATCATCCAGATGACGGGTTGGCAAAGTCAAAGGATCCACTTCAAACTCAGGGACATTCGCATTGAAGAAAACAATAAAGCGATCCCGCAATGCGTCGTATTTTTCTTTGTTTTTTGTCACCCGGTAAAGATCAAGCAGATACAGCCAGGGCACTGGAGAATCGGGGCGTTCCTGCTCTGCCTGCGGCTCCAGAATTTCAATCGCACGTTCAGGGTCGTTCACCGACATCCAGAACTCTGCCTCTTGCGTCACATCTGAAATTTCTTCTACTTTCAAAGAATTGGCACGAGACGAGAAGAAATTAAAGGTACTGCTGTTGGTGTCTTCAAGCGATGGAGTAAACGCGCGGACGGTAGCCGACACAGCGCCTGTATCCAATGCTGTTTCTGCTGGCTGCGCTCTCACAGATGTCGCAGCGGACGCGGGTCCGGACGGTGTTTTCAATAAGATCGAACTGTTAATGCCATTGGTCGTCGTCGGCCCGTAGGTTGCCTGTACGTCATTGACCAGCTCTTCAATATTTCTCTTATGTTCAGGCACTGGCTGCTTAGGCTCTTCCTGTTCCCACCAGGTTGATGCATAACGTTTGTGCAAGCGTTGAATGTGGACGAAAAGCAGACCTATCATCGCCAGACCGGCAATGATCAACGCGCCCAGAACATACAGCCAGGGTTTCGCAACAGCCGTGTCTTTTAATTCATCAAAAGCCGCTTTATCCTGCTGGATCTTGCGTTTTAACTGAATCGCCTCCTGCTGAAGGCTTTGTATTTTCTGTTGATCAGCCTTATTTTTATCAGCTGAGACTGGCGGGTTTTCTCCACGCAACATCGCCGCAAACTGTGCCTGTGCCAGGCGTAACTCCGCGATATCCGGCCTATTTTCTGCTTGCTGTTCCGGTGTTGTGGCAGACAAGGTATCCGCCATTTTCAACCCGGCCGGAATGAGCTGCACATCCGCCTCATCAGATAACTTCAACGCATCCCGGCCTGAGCCGGATGCGCGTGCAGCATGAACTTTTTGCGCAGCAGCGACATTGCTCTTTTTTGTTTCCGCCTTGGTATTTGCCACCGGCGATGGGCGCTGCGGTTCTTTTTTGCTCCGTATTGGTTCTTTAACCATCGCGCCTTGCGATGCCGGTGCCGGGCTGTCATTCTGATTCACGACTGGCAAACTCAGATTTTTACCAAAAGCCTTAAATTCCGGAGGATCGAGCAATATCAGATAATCACGGTGTAACTGAATCTCACAACCGACGTTCAGCACCACCTTCAATGCAGGTTCCTGCAAATTTTTGCGGGTAGACAGAGTCAGTATCCGTGAGTCGCCCTGAGCCGACATGCCCAGACTGACTACTGACAGTAAGTCACCATCAGTTGTTTCTACACGAGCTTTAAAACAGTGGAGATCGGCATCCCGCGCATCGGCACCAGTGACTTCTAATTGCGCTTTCAAAGGTTGCCCTAAACCCGACTGAACTCGCAAGCCACCAACACCAAGTGCATAAGCCGACCCAGCCGAACCGGCCGCGATCACGCTGGCACATATCAAGTGTAAGGACGACCTTGGAAAGGGAGCAAAAATAATAATTTCCTCAATGAAAATGAAACAGCATTCTGACGATATGCTCTAATCGCAATATTACTGTCGTTATAACAAAACTTGTTACAACTGGAAATACTAAACAGAAAACAATCTGGCTTTCCGGCAAGTAATTTGATGATATTTATCAATTCAGGCAACAAATCGAATAACAAATAATATAAACGCCGGCATCCGGTTCGATTGAGGTTTATTTTTGCCGGTGATCCAGAATTTTCTTGGCGATTCCGCGCAAAATATTTACTTCCTCCAACTCCAGACGGGTACGTGAAAACAGACGCTTCAGACGCGGCATCAGCTTTTTCGGATGTGCCGGATCAATAAAATCAATCGCAATCAATGCCTGCTCAAGATGCGAATACATGCCTTCGACCGCCTCATTAGTTGCCGCCTGCCCATGGAATCCGACTTGCGGTTCAGCAGACGTCAGTTGCATCGCCATCCTGGCCTCGTATGCCAGCAGTTGTATTGCCTGCGCCAGATTTAAAGACGAGTATGCCGGATTCGCAGGAATATTGATTAATGCCTGACAATTCATGACAACCTCGTTTGGCAAACCATAACGCTCGCTGCCAAATATAAAAGCGACGTCCCCCCCCTGCCGGTGAGCAATACTTTCCGCCAACTCTCGGGGAGTGATAACAGGTGGTGAAAATTCGCGCAAACGGGCGCTCACTGCCGCAACGAGATCACAACCGGCGAGTGCTTCCTCAACAGTATCAACGATGCGGGCAGATTCAAGAATATCTTGCGCCCCGCTGGCAAAAGCGATTGCCTCAGGATGGGTCAACACATCAGGATATCGCGGCCGCACCAGTAGCAATTTCGTAAACCCCATGGTTTTCATCGCTCTTGCCGCAGCACCGACATTACCGGGATGGCTGGTCTCTACCAGTACAAAACGCAGACGTTGAAAAAGAGATGTGTCGGTTTGGGTCAAGTTCATTTAAAATAGCACCATTCAGCGTTAATTATTTTTGGTTACGTGCTTTCGCCGGGCAAAGACAATAGCGCACGCTCTTTATCATTTTTGTGTAGCAAACCAGTTTCTCCCATCAAGAGAGGGAGATACCGTTTGCCGTCATTTTATCGGAAACTATATGCACCCAATGCTCAATACGGCGATTAAAGCCGCTCGTCGCGGCGCGACATTAATTAACCGCGCTTCATTTGACCTCGACCGCGTCAGCGTCACTGAAAAACATTTCAACGATTTTGTCACAGAAGTTGACCAGGCCGCTGAAGCCGCCATCATTGAAGTGCTGAAGACAGCCTACCCTGATCATGCGATTCTCGCCGAAGAGTCGGGAGCTTCCGCTAATTTGCACGACGAAAATGATTATGTCTGGATCATTGATCCTCTCGATGGAACGACGAATTTCATCCACGGTTTTCCACAATACTGTGTTTCAATTGCCCTGCAACATCGCGGCGTTATTACGCAAGCGGTTGTCTACGATCCTACCCGTAACGAATTATTCACCGCCAGCAAAGGTGCGGGGGCGTTTCTCAACGAAAAACGTATTCGCGTCACCCGCTGCGACAAGATCGCCGACGCGCTGATCGGCACAGGTTTCCCTTCACGTGATTTGTCTGGCCTCGATCAGTACATGGAGATGTTCAAAGTGATGACAGGTAAATGTCAGGGACTGAGAAGACCGGGTTCTGCTGCACTGGATCTTGCCTATGTTGCGATGGGTCGCCTTGATGGCTTCTTTGAAAAAGGACTGGCTCCGTGGGACGTTGCTGCCGGCTCTTTGCTGATTACTGAGGCAGGTGGTATTGTCGGCACCTTCTCTGGCGAATCAGATTATCTGTATAAAGGTGATGTACTTGCCGGCACACCTAAAGTTTTCGGACAGATGGTTAATTTATTGCAGCCATTTGCAGCATCGGCAACAAAATAATATCTCTTATGCTCCGGATCCCGGGGCACCGTCTTCGCCGGACTGGTAATAACCAGTCCGGGTTTTAAAGAAAATCTACAGAAACACATGCCCTCATTCAACGAACTCGGTTTATCCGAGGACATTCTTCGCGCTGTCAGCGAACAAGGTTACACATCTCCTACGCCTATTCAACAACAAGCAATTCCAGCGGTCATTCAAGGCGGGGATCTGCTGGCTGGTGCGCAGACCGGCACTGGTAAAACAGCTGGTTTTACGCTGCCGATTTTGCAGCGTCTATCGACCTCAGCCAATGCGCCTAAGGATAAAACTGGTCGTCGCCCCATCCGCGCACTGGTGCTGACACCAACGCGGGAGCTGGCAGCCCAGGTACAGGAAAGTGTGGAGCTGTACGGAAAATTTTTGCCGCTGACATCGGCGGTAATTTTCGGTGGCGTGGGTATCAATCCGCAAATCAAAGTATTAAAGCATGGCATCGATATTCTGGTTGCGACGCCGGGTCGTCTTCTGGATCATCATCAGCAGGGAACGATCGATCTGCGTCACATCGAGATTCTTGTGCTGGATGAAGCTGATCGTATGCTGGATATGGGCTTCATTCACGACATCAAAAAAGTGCTGGCCATCCTGCCACCCAAACGTCAGAACTTGCTGTTCTCGGCAACTTTTTCCGATGATATCAAGGCGCTCGCCGACCGGCTACTGAACAATCCGGCCATGATAGAAGTTGCCCGTCGTAATTCAACGGTCGAAGTGATCGCGCAAAAAGTGCATCCGGTTGACAGGGATAAAAAACATCCGCTGCTAGCACACCTCATCAAGACACATGCGTGGTCTCAGGTGCTGGTGTTTACCCGCACCAAACACGGCGCCAATAAACTGGTGGAGCAACTGGCGAAAGACGGTATCGCTGCAATGGCAATCCACGGCAATAAGAGCCAGTCTGCGCGCACCAAAGCCTTATCCGAATTCAAAGATGGCAGCCTGCCTGTATTAGTTGCCACCGATATTGCTGCGCGCGGCATTGATATCGACCAGTTGCCGCACGTCGTCAACTATGATCTGCCGAATGTGCCTGAAGATTATGTTCACCGTATCGGACGTACCGGCCGCGCTGGCGCCAGCGGTGAAGCAGTGTCACTGGTGTGCGTGGATGAATTCAAATTGCTGGCTGACATTGAGAAATTCATCAAACGCAAAATTCCACAGGAAATAATTGATGGATTTATTCCCGATCCGAACGCCAAAGCACAACCCATACAATTGCGTAGCTTTGAGGGACGCGGTCACGGTCACCCCAACCGAGGATCACGTTCGCAGGCTGGCAACAAGCCGGGACAAGCCCGCACACCTGGCAAAACATCTGGAGCTGCGCCTGCCCGCGATGGCGCAGGCAAGCCCCGCCCGCAGGGAAATCGTCCGGCGGTAAAGCAATCATGCGCTCACCGCTCTGGCGGACGCGGCAAGAGTTAATTATTTAACTCATTTCACACAACGAAGGACACAGGAAGATACAACTGATTTCCCTGCGTTCTTCGTCACCATTTCACTCTCACTTTGATCAAATACTGCTCATGCATCTGCTGAGTCGGTGATGTCAGTACCTGCTCTCTTTCTGTCTCTGATTGCAGTGCTTTTTACCAGTCACAAACTAGCTGTCCTGATAGGTATGCTCACAATTCCGACAAAGACACTAGCCGCATACGGGAACTTTCCCGTTTACCAAATCGGATCAGGCAGATCTGGAAGCAAGCGTAGACCACCAGCATCGTCTGTGATAAGGTGCGCAACAAATCTGACCTTATATACCCTACACCCAGGACGGGTAACAGCAAAAAAAATACATCGAATAACAATAAGCAATATGACCGCAAAAGAAACACAACATACTCCCATGATGCAGCAATATCTGCGTATCAAAGCAGATCATCCAGACACGCTGGTGTTCTATCGCATGGGAGATTTTTATGAACTTTTTTTTGACGATGCAGAAAAAGTCTCACGCCTGCTAGGCATCACGCTGACCCAGCGTGGCAGCTCAGGAGGCAGCCCCATCAAAATGGCTGGCGTGCCGTTTCATTCATTAGAACCCTATCTCGCCAAGCTGGTGAAAATGGGAGAATCTGCGGCAATTTGCGAACAAATTGGTGACCCCGCCACCAGCAAAGGGCCGGTTGAGCGCAAGGTCATGCGTATCATCACACCAGGTACGCTGACTGATACTGATTTACTGCCTGAGAAGTCGGATCGCCCGCTGCTTTCGCTCTGCCTGTTGCAACACCGGAAAACCGTTACCGCCGGACTCGCATGGTTATCCTTAGCGAGTGGCTCACTGAAACTCATGGAATTTTCAACTGATGAAAAATCACTGTTTCAGCGCCTGCAACAAGAATTAGAACGCATTTCTCCAGCTGAAATTTTATTATCTGCCGGCACCCTTCTGCTCGATGAACACTATGCGCAACTGCCAGGCAAGTTCTCTGAAGTCCCTGACTGGCATTTTGATCTCAAGCAGGGGCAAAAGGCGTTACAAGATCAGATGGGAACAACGACGCTGACAGGTTTCGGTGCAGAGAATCTGAGCGCATCCCTGGGAGCATCGGGAGCATTATTACGTTATGCCGAAAATACACAGGGTCGTGGTTTGAAACACGTCAATAGCCTCAGTGTCGAAAGCGAGCATGAATTTATCGGTCTGGATACCGCAACCCGGCGCAATCTGGAACTGACCGAAACACTGCGCGGTCAGGAATCGCCAACCCTGTTTTCACTGCTTGATCACTGTCGTACAGCAATGGGCTCGCGTTTGCTCAGACATTGGTTGCACCATGCCAAACGCGATCAGACCATTGCAGCAAGTCGGCATAGTTCGATCAAAGCTCTGATTCTGGCGGATTCTACCGATGGGCTGGCCACAACCCTGAATGCGATACCGGATATAGAACGGATCACCACACGGATTGCGCTGCAGTCGGCACGTCCGCGCGATTTATCCGCACTCAGGGATGGCCTGCAACATCTGCCTAACCTGCGCAATTACGTCAGCATGTGCATTGCCAATAATCAGACCAGTTTATTGACAAAGATATTGTCAGATTTAGCAACGCCTGCAGATTGTCTTGATTTATTGGAACGTGGACTGATGCCTTTACCGTCCACTATGGTCAGGGATGGTGGTGTCATCGCGAATGGCTTTGACACCGAATTAGATGAATTGCGAGCTTTATCTGAAAATGCAGGTCAGTTCCTCGTGCAACTGGAGGCCACAGAACGAGAACGCACTGGCATCGCTAATCTGCGCGTCGAATACAATCGCGTACATGGCTTTTATATTGAAGTGACGAATGGTCAGAGTGACAAAGTACCGGACAATTATCGCCGTCGCCAGACCCTGAAAAATGCCGAGCGTTACATCACGCCGGAACTCAAAGCATTTGAAGACAAAGCATTGTCAGCGCAGGAACGTGCTTTGGTACGCGAAAAAATGCTGTATGAAAAATTGTTGCAGGATCTGCTGCCATATATCGGTTCTCTGCAGGCAATCGCACACTCAATTGCCCAGCTCGACGTGCTGGTAAGTCTCGCCGGACACGCCAGTAAAAACAACTGGTGCTCACCTCAACTCGTCAGCGAACCGATTCTGCAGATTAAGCAAGGCCGTCATCCTGTTGTGGAAAATCAGATAGAACGGTTTATTGCCAATGACTGCGATCTGTCTGAACAGCGTAAATTATTGCTGATTACCGGTCCGAATATGGGTGGTAAATCCACTTTCATGCGACAAGTTGCGCTGATCACCTTACTTGCTTACGTTGGTAGTTATGTGCCGGCCAGCTCTGCAGTCATCGGACCAATTGACCGTATTTTTACCCGCATAGGTGCCGCTGACGATCTGGCTGGCGGACGCTCGACGTTCATGGTGGAAATGACAGAGTCTGCCGCAATTCTGAACGGTGCAACAGAAAATTCGCTGGTACTGATGGATGAAGTCGGGCGTGGCACTTCCACATTCGACGGACTGGCGCTTGCCTGGGCAATCTCGAAACATTTAATCCAGGTATCGAAAAGCTACACTTTGTTTGCGACACATTATTTCGAGTTAACGCAATTGCCGGAGCTTCACCCAAGTGCTGAAAATGTTCACTTATCCGCAGTTGAGCATAAGGAAAACATCGTCTTTCTGCATGCGGTACAGCCGGGGCCTGCATCACAAAGCTATGGCTTACAAGTCGCTCAGTTAGCGGGAATTCCTCAGAGCGTCATCCGATCTGCCCGCAAACATCTGGCCGAGCTGGAAGCGCACTCCGTACAATCGACAGCACAATTTGATTTATTTTCCTCATCCGCAGCGCCGGCCGAAGCGGAACCTGAGATTGCAGTCATTCCGCCTGCACTTCAAGAATTACAGGACACTATTGCATCCATAGACCCCGACAGCATGACACCCAGAGAAGCTCTCGATGCACTCTACGAGCTCAAATCGCTGATCAGACAAACAAAATAAAAACCGCACTCAGGTGCGGTTTTTAGGGGCCAAGAAAATCTGTAGCGGCGCAATTTAACGTTCAGTGCAGATGATGCGTACGGTACTCATCACCCATGCCATCATCGTCGTCATCATGATGATGACCATGAGCACCATGCACGTGGCCATGAGCAATCTCTTCATCCGAAGCTTCGCGTACAGACTCAACAGTCAGCGAAAAACGCAAGGCTATCCCGGCAAGCGGATGATTACCATCCAGCACGACCTTATCTTCAGCAATGTCTGTCACGGTGAAAATAAGCGCATCCTCTTCTCCGCTTTCTTCAGGCATACCTTCAAACTGCATGCCAACCTCCAAAGGGGACGGAAAGCGGTTTCGCGGCTCCACTTTGATCAGTGCCGCATCATAGTCACCAAAAGCATCTTCTGGATTTAACTGGATCACGGTACTGAACCCAGCTTCCTTACCTTCTAAAGCTTCTTCAATTTTTGGAAAAATATTATCGTAACCGCCGTGCAGGTAAACCATAGGCTCCTGACCTTCCTCGATCAGATTGTCTTGCGCATCCTTTAATGTGTAGCGCGCGGTAACAACTGAATTTTTGACAATCTTCATACGATATCCTTAAAAAATATATTCATGTGCGATTATACCCGTCTGGAACAGCGCCGCAGGCAAGCCTATAATGCCGGAATGAAAAAAATCACCTCTCCCCTCGCCCTGTTGGGCAACATCAGCCCGGAACAATTCCTGTGTGAATACTGGCATAAAAAGCCACTACTTATCCGTCAGGCGATACCCGGTTTTAAACCATTGCTGACCCCGGATGAATTATTTGAACTCGCATCCCGAGAAGATACAGAGTCAAGATTAATCACCTTTTTTAAAAAACACTGGGAAATGAAATCCGGTCCGATAAAACAGGTTCCGGTAAAAGAAAAGAAAGACTGGACTCTGTTAGTTCAGGGCGTCAATCTGCACAATCAACAAGCCGATGAACTGTTACGGCAATTCCGCTTTATACCAGATGCGCGTCTGGACGATCTGATGATCAGTTATGCCGCAGATGGCGGCGGCGTCGGCCCGCACTATGATTCTTACGATGTTTTCTTATTGCAGGCACATGGTCAGCGACGCTGGAAAATCGGCGCTCAGCAAGACCTGTCCCTCATTGAAGGAATGCCACTGAAAATTCTGCGCAACTTTAAACCGGAAGAGGAGTTTGTTCTTGAACCAGGCGATATGCTGTATTTGCCTCCACAATATGCGCACGATGGCATTGCGATCGGAGAGTGCATGACATATTCAGTAGGTTTCAGAGCACCTGCATTCCAGGAACTGGGTGAAGCATTCCTGCACTTTATGTCTGAATCGATAGACTTGCCAGGTCGCTACAGTGACCCTGAACTGAAAGCGACAACAAAACCTGCTGAAATCAACAGCGACCTCCTGAAAAAAGTGACAGATCAGATCGCTAAAATCCAGTTTACGCCTGACGATATCACTATTTTTCTGGGTGAATATTTATCTGAACCCAAGCCCTCGGTATTTTTCACATCCCCAGAAAAACCATTATCTCCCAAGCGCTTTGAGCAAGCAGCACAAAAAAAGGGAATTAAATTATCGTTAAAATCATCGATACTATACAAAGGCAAACACGTCTTTATTAATGGTGAGTCATTTGCCGTTGGCAAAGACGACAAAATACTTTTAAACAAGCTTGCAAACCAGCGTTTTCTTGAAGGTGAAGACTTGTCTGTGGCTTCAGCAGACGTGATGGAGGCATTTTGTTTGTGGTATGAAGACGGCTGGTTAGAATTACGATAATTTCTGATTTTGAACGTTGACCGAAGTCAGAGAAATGAAAATTTCATCAAAAAACACCGAGGTATTTAGTTCTTTATTGCAAATATTTAGGAAATTAACTGGAATTAGGTGGCAACACCTATTCCATTGCCGGAAAAATCATTATAATCACGGGTTAGGAAACTTTCGAAGATAACGGTTAGTATTTCGGAATCTTCGGGTAAGCCTATAGAGCGATAATTACCGGTAATTATTCATCGCAAAATTTTGATCTTATTTTTGATCTACTTATTTGAAAGTAAAACATGAAAAAATCACTCTTGCTCGTATCCCTGTTAGCAATCGCTTTGTCTGCTTGTGGCAAAAAAGAAGAAGCAGCTCCAGCTCCAGCAGCAACTGAAGCAGCAGCTCCAGCATCTGCACCAGCAGTAGAAGCTCCAGCAGCAGCTCCAGCTCCAGCAGCAGCATCTGACGCAGCAGCAGCTCCAGCAGCTTCCGCTACAGCAGCTCCAGCATCTAAGTAATTTTTAATTACTTATAAAGCCGGCCTTCGGGTCGGTTTTTTTTTGCTCAGAAAAATTTACCGGGCGCAAAAACAAAAAAAGCATAGGAGTTCCTATGCTTTTTTCTTAAATAAAGAACTGAATTATTTCAACTGATCATTCAGCAATTGCAATATCTTTGCTGCGACCGGAGAGGAATCCACCTTGCCTTCGTTGTTATGGACAGTAATATGACTGACCGCACCGTTAGAGGCATTTTTAACCAGGATACGGTATCTCTTCGCATCGTTCGTTTTATCGCTGGAACCAAAAGAGAATAATTTCGAGAAGAAACCCTCGCTGGCCCCCTTCGTTTTTGCATCAATATCCTGATCAATATAACGGACAAAATACAGTCCCTGAGAGCGATCACGATCTTCAACGGTAAAGCCGACACGATCAAGCGCCAAACCAACTCGACGCCAGGAACGATCAAATCCCTCATCCACCTCAACATAGCTTGAATCTCCGCTCTTCAACAGTTGAGAGCGGGGCTTAACATTCGCAGCGGGTGCATTAACAGCCGCCTTGGCGACATCAGCGTCCGAACCCAGGCGCACCATCAGACGAGATAAAAACTCGGCCTCAAGATCCGGATCGACAGGACGCGCTGTCCAGGTAGTGCTGTCTTTTTGCGCCCCGGTCAACACTTCCTGCGCGCCGCGATGACTGATATAAATCTCAACCTCACCATTCGCTCCACGTTCAAGACGCGTGCGGAATTTATCGCGCTCACCAGTCGAATACAAGGAGTCAATTACTTTACCCAGGGTACTGCGAATAATATCCTGAGGAATTTTGGCGCGATTTTCTGCCCAGTCAGTTTCCATCACTCCGGCTTCCTGATTTTCAACATTAATCAAAAATCCGGATTCCTGCCAGAAATCCTTGATTTGCGGCCATAACACTTCAGGTGTCTGTCCGACGACCAGCCAGCGCTGCGATCCATCGCGGACAATCCGCATTCCTTTGATCTGAGTCGGGGCTATTGCTGCTGCAACAGAAGATGTCTTGATACCTCTTTCAAGATTGTAACCAGACGCAGTTGCACTACTCTTATTCGCATCAGGAATGGCAAAACGGTTATCACGACGGATCTGAGTCAGATCAGGGGGGACTTCCAAGGATGCAGTGGTGACTTTACCCGCACTTTTGTAATCAATCTTGTTCGGCTCAATCATATTGCTAATAGAGCTGCAACCAGTCAATCCAACCAACGCTACTGCGCCTATGATCCCATTTTTAGCAACAAAGCTTTTTGCCATGTGAAAGTCCCTACTCATTATCGTCAATCAAAACTACGTGGAGCAAGCGGGTCAATCAGTGACCCGCTCAAAATGGTGTTTATTGTAATACACCTGACTCGCGCAAAGCTGCACGAACTACGTCATGGTATTGCGCAGCCATAGGCACCAAAGGCAAGCGGATGCCGGCAGGAATCAATCCCATTTCAACCATCGCCCACTTTACAGGCAAAGGATTAGGCTCAACAAACAACTTATTATGCAATGGCAACATACGGTTATTAATTGCAATCGCCTCCTGAATGTCGCCCCGCATTGCAGCAGCACACAACTCACTCATCGCTTTCGGTGCGACGTTGGCAGTCACAGAGATATTACCTTTACCACCACAGAACATTAAGGCCATTGCCGTCGGATCATCACCGGAATACACCGCAAAATCTGAAGGTGCGAGACGAATCAGATCCGTTCCGCGCCCGATATTACCGGTTGCATCTTTAACACCAACGATACCTGGAACCTGAGCCAGTCGCAAAATAGTATCGTTCGACATATCTGCAACCGTACGACCAGGCACGTTATACAGAATCACAGGAATATCAACTGACTCAGCAATTTTTTTGAAATGCTGATACATGCCTTCTTGTGTCGGACGATTGTAATAAGGTACGACCTGCAACGAAGCATCAGCACCGATGTCTTTGGCAAAGCGTGTCAGCTCTATCGCTTCCGCAGTGGAATTCGCACCGGAACCGGCAATGATAGGGATACGCTTATTCGTGTGCTCAACCGCGACACGGATCAGCTCACAATGTTCCTCAACTGAAACCGTCGGAGACTCGCCAGTCGTACCGACGATCACGATACCGTCGGTGCCTTCAGCGATATGCCAGTCAATCAATTTGCGCAGGCATGGCAAATCGAGACTGCCATCCTCATGCATAGGGGTCACAATCGCGACCAGACTACCCTGTATCTTTGTCATGTTAGTGCGAGAAAAAAGTAAAACCCTGATTGTAGCGGATAGACCAGCAATCGGGGCGCAAATAGATGGAATTAGATTTGATCCTCATTCAACCAGACCGGCAGCTTATCTTCAGGCGCAGAGCCAGCTGCTTTTCTGGCGCAAATACGCTGCACAATCGCGGGTTTTGGTTCAACAATAAAACCCTCTTCATAGCCGATCACATGCATAAGCGATTTCGGGGCAGTATGTATCTGCCGCAGCAATTCACCGGGCTGCAAAAGAAAACGCGGGCTGGATGGCTTACCAAACTGCTCATTGCCCGTCGCAAAAGTTTCATAGATCAGCAAACCTCCTTGCTGCAAACTGTCAAGCAGGTGCGGAAATAATGGACGATGCAGATAATTACAAACCACGATTGCCGCAAAACACGCAGAAGGAAATGGCCAGTTGCACTCTTCTGGATCAGGCTCCAGATCATGCAAAATAGTTTTAGCGCCGCGAGACGCCAGATCAGCAAAAGAGCTGTCGTCCCTATCGAGGCAGGTAACGGTAAAACCCTCTGCCAGTAAAAACCGGGAATTTCTGCCGCCGCCGCAAGCCAGATCAAGCACCTCACCTGCAGGACTCAGCGATGCAAATCTTTTGACCCAGTGTGATGGCTCTGCGAGCATGGAATTCGACATAAACAGGGCTTCGATCAACTCACAAACCCAACAGGAAAGAAAACGGCGTCAGTAATAGCGACAAGAAACTGCTTGTCAACACCATCACCGGCACCATCCAGAATTGCAGCACGTGCAACACAACCAGCCCCATCACGATAAAAAAACCATAGGGTTCAATCTGGGCAAATTTATAGGCCAGTTTATATGGCAATAAACTGACCAGAATACGGCCGCCATCCAACGGCGGAACAGGAAACAGGTTAAACGCCATCATCACAAGATTCGTCAGCAAACCCGCTTTAGCCATACTATTAAAATACGCTTCATCGATATCTGCCGCTTGCAATACCGCGCCGAACAACATCCAGGCAAATGCCATCGCAAAGTTGGCAGCAGGACCAGCCAGCGCCACCCACGCCATATCCCGCTTAGGATTTTTCAGGCGCGAAAAATTCACCGGAACCGGTTTGGCGTAGCCAAACAAAAATGATCCGCTGGTCGCAAAGTACAAAACGACAGGAATCAGAATGGTGCCGATGGGATCAATATGCACCATAGGATTGAGACTCAGACGCCCCTGACTATAAGCTGTCGTATCGCCAAAATATTTGGCAGCATAGCCGTGAGCGGCCTCATGCAAGGTGATCGCAAAAATCACCGGCAAAGCGTAAATCAGTACCGTCTGTATTAATTCATTCATGGAAGTCTTTTAAATATTCTGTCACTCAGCTTACATCTGCGTTCGAATGAATGAAAATTACAAACCAAACAGGCTGGCATCACCTCTGCCCTGTCTGACCAGTTCAGGCATCTCGCCCGTCATGTCAATCACCGTGGTTGGCGACAGGCTGCAGGCCCCGCCGTCAATCACCAGGTCAACTATTTTATCCAGCTTTTCACGGATCAGCTCAGGATCAGTCAATGGCTCGTCCTCGTCTGGCAAAATCAGCGTCGTTGCCAGCAAAGGTTGCCCCAGTTCTTCGAGCAAGGCCTGCGTGATATTGTTTTCCGGCACCCGCAAACCTATGGTTTTACGGGACGGGTGACTCAGGCGCCGCGGCACTTCTTTAGTCGCCTCCAATATCATTGTGTACGGCCCCGGAGTTGCCGCTTTCAGCAATCGGTACTGACGATTATCGACTTTCGCATACAAGGCAATTTCAGATAAATCGCGGCATAACAAGGTCAGGTGGTGCTTTTCATCAACACCACGGATGCGCCGCAAACGCGTTACCGCATCTTTATCGTCAAGGCGGCATACTAGCGCATAACATGAATCGGTAGGGATAGCGACAATACCGCCTTTCTCCACCACGTCTGCCGATTGCCTAATCAGGCGCGATTGCGGATTTTCTGGATGAATCTGGAAAAATTGAGTCATAAAAAGAAGAAAGCGGTAGCAACCGCTACCGCTATATAAATTAGTGCAACATTATTTCAGATTTTGCAACGCAGCGATACGTTGTTCCATCGGAGGATGAGAGGAAAACAAAGCACCCCATCCCGGTTTATCACTGATACCCGCAGCGGCAATCGACTTCGGCAATTCACCCGGCTCCATACCACCAAGGCGCGCCAGAGCATGAATCATAGGCTGACGGTTGCCCAGCAATTGCGCTGAACCAGCATCGGCACGGAACTCACGCTGACGCGAAAACCAGGCGACAATCATCGATGCAGCAATACCGAAAATAATTTCGCAGACAAAGACGGTAATCATGTAGCCAATACCCGGCCTGTCATCGTCATTGTTGCGGAACACGGCTTTGTCAATCGCGTAACCGACCACGCGCGCCAGAAAGACCACAAAGGTATTCACCACGCCTTGTATCAAGGTCATCGTGACCATGTCGCCATTGGCAACGTGGGCAATTTCGTGACCCAGAACGGCCTCAACCTCTTCTTTTGTCATGCTTTCCAACAAGCCAGTCGATACCGCAACCAAGGCTGAGTTTTTAAATGCGCCGGTTGCAAATGCATTCGGTTCACCATCATAAATAGCGACTTCAGGCATAGCGATACCAGCTCTGTCAGCCAGCGCTTTCACGGTATTCACCAGCCACAACTCAGTGGAAGAGGATGGTGCATCAATAACGCGGGCACCCGTTGACCACTTTGCCATCGGCTTACTGATCAACAGCGAGAAAATCGCACCGGTGAAACCCACCACCAGAGAAAACACCATCAGCATGCCCATATTCAGGCCGTTTGCTGTCAGATAGCGATTGACACCCAATGCAGACAGGACGACAGACATCACAAGCATGACCGCCAGGTTAGTCAGCAAAAATAAGACAATACGTTTCATACAGAGTCTCCAGCCAGGGGGAAAGAAGTTAATCTTTTGGGAAGATATAGGCAATATTGTTAATTTCAAGCGCTGATCCAGTTTTCCCATACGGGTTTGGAAAATTTAGGCAGCAAAGGTAATTTGCCGATATCGACGTCCGCATCTTCCGGAGAATGGAAATCTGAACCGCGCGATACCAGAAAACCATACTGATTCGCGACTTTCGCGTATTCATCATACTGATCGACGGTATGACTGCCAGTCACCGTTTCTATCGCAATGCCGCCATATTCCTTAAATTCACGGAAAAAACTATCGAATGCAACTGGACTGAGATCATAACGCCCCGGATGGGCGACGACTGCAGCCCCGCCCGCGCCGCGTATCCACTTGACCGCCTCTGCCAGCGTTGCCCAGCGATGTGGCACATAACCCGGTTTACCTTCAGCCAGATAGTGTTTAAAGACATCGGAAACTGAAGCGGCCGCACCAATCTCCACCAGATAACGGGCAAAATGCGAACGGGAAATCAGATCAGGATTACCGACATATTTCAGCGCACCTTCAAAGCTACCAGTAATGCCGACTTTACTCGCCAGATCGGCGGCCATATCCTGCGCCCGGCGCTCACGCCCTGAACGCGTCTTCGCCAGCCCGGCTATTAAATCCGGGTTATTTTCATCGACATTCAAACCAACGATATGGATGGTCTTGCCAGCCCACGTGATGGAAATTTCAACGCCCGAAATAAAGCCCATATCAAGCTCATGTGCCGCCGCACGGGCTGCAGCCACGCCGCTGACCTCGTCGTGGTCTGTCAGCGCCCAGACATCGACGCCATTCGCTTTTGCTCTTTCGGCCAGAGCGGTGGGTGTTAGTACGCCATCCGATATGGTGGAGTGACTGTGTAAATCAGCATTGAGAGTAAGAATGGACATAATATTCAGCCAGCGTAACAAGAAGTATCCGATGCAATTACGGTCTTATTGTACTCTCAGCTCACGCAAACTGCTGCGGCGCAAAATGCATGTCCATTTCGGCCTGACGAGATAAAAATCAGGCAAATTAAATCTTCATCTCCACGCGCAAAGTCAGGGTTTTAAAGGTCCTGGCGTCGTTATAATCGATATGATTGATGCCGCCGGTCGTGACCAGACTACTGCTGATGGCATCGTTCGCCGTCAGATTATTTGCGGACAGACGTACCTGCAGATTCGGATTGAATTTCCACAGCGCATATAAATCCAGCTGGCGTTTGATGCCGGCGTAATTTAACTGCGCATTCGTGGTCTGGGTGTAATACGCGGGCGTCCAGTTAACATTACCGCCCAGCGTCAGCGGTAAGCCACTCAGACGATAATCGATACCGAAGTTCGCCGTTTGTGCAGGCTGCTGATCAAGGCGGTTATTGGAACCCAGAATATCGTCCACCTTAGACCAGAAACGGCTGTAATTAGTGCGGATATCAACCGATGGCGCCTCCGGGAAAAATTCCTGCAACTGAAATTTTGCTTCCAGCTCTATCCCCTTGGTCACTGCATGCCCGATATTTTTCGGCGACGATACCCAGCGTGTTTCCTGTGCCGTCACCACTGGTTCAGTCGTGCGGCGGATCAGATCATCAATATTCCGTACAAAGAGGTTTGCACTAATGATGCCGGCGCGGCTCAGATAATGCTCGAAAGCCAGATCGATGCCTTTCGATAATTCCGGCTTCAGATTCGGGTTGCCGGTACGATCGGGGCGTGTCGGCGTATTCAGATTAGAGATGCTGGGCAAGGCAATCAGATCATTCAATGCCGGTGCGCGATAGGTGCTGCTGAAGCCGAGACGGATCTGATCTTTTGAATCCGGAATGCGCCAGACACCTTGCAAAATCGGGCTCACCACCGTGCTGTCATTCGTCACTACGCCTTTGGCAGTTGTACTTGATGTGTGGACGCATTCCCAACGCAAACCTGCATACGCAGCGAACTGCGGATTGATATCAAATTCATCCTGAACAAATGCAGCAAGACGGCGGGTGCGCGCATCCAGATTGTCGCCAGACTCAGCAAATTGCGGCAGACCATTATCCAAAGACACCCGCGTCTGTTCGCGTCTGCCGAATTCCAACTCCCATCCGGCTGCCAGCGTATGCCCTTCGCCATAAGGCAGCATGTATTTGCCACCGGTATTGAGACTGCTGTCACGGGTATTGTTGACATCGGTAATCAGATCAATCTGCTTACCGCTGCTATCAAACTGCTTGCGACTGGACGCATTATCCATCTTCCCTAATCCGCCGCCAAAACGGACAGTGAGCTTGGCATTATTTGCGAAGCGGTGCTGCCAGTTGCCAAAGCCACGCAGGAACGTCGTTTCCGCATGCGCGTTTGCATTTGCCAGCGCATACGGCGTTGCGCCTCGGTAAGTGTCAGAACGGAATAGCTGATCCACCTCACTGCGACTATCAGAATCGCTGCGTGAGTGCATTAAAAACGGTTGCAACATCAGCGTGTCGCCATTCTCAAAACGGTAGTTCAAACGCGGCGCCAGATTAATGCCGGTGGTTTGCCGGTTCGTCTGATCAGCCTGATTCTGGATTAAAGCATCTTGACCGTTTGCATCCTTTTCAGACGTAAACGTCGTACTCTCATCATGCTGACGATTCTGAAACACTGAACCGCTGAACGCGTAACTGAGATTCCCTATTTCGCCCGGCATGGTGATCGAGAGATTCGGTGCCAGCCGCCCCTGCTCTGAACCCAGAGAAAATTTCAGATCGGTTGTTTTCTGCTTATATTCCTCGCGCAAAACGATGTTGATCGTGCCGGCGATCGCCTGCGTACTGAATTCAGCCACCGCGCCGCGAACAATTTCTATGCGCTCCACCTGATCGGGCGTCAGAGAATCCATGGAGAAACCACGCGGCGCGCGCTCGCCATTGATCAAAATTTGCGTATAACCATTGCCCATGCCGCGCATGCGGATGTCGCCACCACGCCCGGGACGACCACCGATTGTCACACCAGGCAAACGTTTCAGGACATCACCGATATTGGTATCGCCATTTCTGTCGAGTTCTTCACGACCAAAAATCAGTTTTGCCGCAGTTGACTGACGTCGCTCATCCATATCAGAGCGCCCACCGCTGATCGTCACTTTCTGCACATTCTCTTTGGCCGGTGCCTCAGTTTTTTGTGACTGCGATGCGGGTGCTTTCGTTGACGGCGCTGCCAGCTTTCCGGCGTCATCAGCACTGGCAGGCTTTACCGGCTCGGTTTGCGCATAAGCCGAAGAAACAAATGCAGCAGCAACTGCGATCGCAACAGGAGAAAAACGAAAAGGTATCAGCATGATGTCAAAAAAAGAGCAGATAAAGTAAAGCAATCAGGTATGAAAAGATCAGCAGACAATGCAACAAGAGGCGCTCTGCCGACAGGATGATTGTATTTTTATACTGCCGCGCACGCTACCCGCCGTGGGGGCAGTTTTGTATGGAATTGAAACACCGGCAGCAGGGCTGATACTTTGCGATACGTGACCATACGTCAGCGCGATGTTCCGGCGCTTCCCTGCCCGCACAGCTCAGCTGCCCACCGATACATACGGGCATACAGTCATGTATTTTTACGATATCAGGTAAAAAATACTCCCCCCCAGTATATTTACACGCCCTTTATTTATAAGGAGATAAAGGCATTTTTGTCGCATACTCCCCTGAAAAGCAGATAAATCCGATAAAAAAAGCCCGCCGGAAACATCCGGGCGGGCTTATTTGAAACGGCGCAACGATGAAAACAGATGGTCAGTCTGCGCGCGCCGCCAGATTCAGATTGAGCTGTGAACGCAGCAAATCTTCCGTGTCCGGCCGCGGGCTGTTACGCGCAGCTTCCAGCTTATCGAGATAAGCCGGTGTCACGTCGCCCGTGATGTAAAAACCGTCAAAGCAAGATGCTTCGATGTTTTTCAGCAGAGGATTGACGTCGGAAATAGAACGTTTCATCGCATCCACATCCTGATACACCAGCGCATCCGCCGTAATTTCGCGGCAGACTTCTTCTTCGGAACGACCAAAGGCGATCAGTTCGCTGCGGGTTGGCATATCGATACCATAGACGTTGGGGAATTGCACCGGTGGCGCAGCGGAGGCAAAAATCACGCGCTTCGCACCGGATTCACGCGCCATCTGCACGATCTCACGGCTGGTGGTACCGCGCACGATGGAATCATCCACCAGCAACACACTCTTGCCTTTGAATTCAGAGCTGATCGCATTGAGTTTCTGGCGTACAGATTTGCGGCGTACTGCTTGACCAGGCATCATAAAAGTACGACCGATGTAACGATTTTTGATGAAGCCTTCGCGATAATCGAGATTCAGTTTTTCCGCCAGTTCCATTGCAGAAGGGCGTGAAGAATCCGGAATCGGCATCACGACATCGATATCACCGAGGTTAAACTGGCGGCGGACTTTTTCAGCCAGATATTCGCCCATTTTCAGACGGGTCAGATACACCGACGCGCCATCAATGATCGAGTCCGGACGCGCCAGATACACGTATTCGAACGCGCAAGGATTGAGGCTGGGATTCTCTGCACATTGCTGCTGATACAGCTTGCCATCGAGGTCGATGAACAAGGCTTCGCCAGGCTCGACATCGCGGACAAACTTAAAGCCCAGACCTTCGAGCGCCACGGATTCGCTGGCGATCATGTATTCGGTGCCACCGGCATTTTCAGAAATACCCAGACATAAAGGACGGATGCCGTGCGGGTCGCGGAAAGCCAGCAAGCCGTAGCCGGAAATCTGTGCCACGACAGCATACGAACCGCGTACCCGGCGATGCAGCATGGACACTGCGCGGAACAAACCTTCAGGGTCGAGCGAATAACCGCTGGTCACTTCCTGAATCTGATGCGCGAGAATGTTCAGTAACACTTCTGAATCGGAATCGGTATTCAGATGACGGCGGTCATTTTTGAATAATTCGATTTTCAGTTCAACCGCATTCGTCAGATTACCATTGTGAGCCAGCACGATACCAAACGGCGCGTTGACATAAAACGGCTGCGCCTCTTCTTCACTGGTCGAGCCAGCAGTCGGATAACGCACCTGACCGATACCGACATTCCCCGGCAAGGAACGCATATTACGGGTACGGAAAACGTCACGCACTAAGCCGTTCGCTTTGTGCATAGCAAATTTATTGCCGTGATTGGTAGCAATACCAGCCGCATCCTGACCACGATGCTGGAGTAACAGCAAGGCGTCATAAATGAGCTGATTGACAGGACTATTTGAAACTACACCGACGATGCCACACATGGTGGACTCCTAAAAAGACAAATTAAAACCGGACATGATCTGACACCGACGCTGGCAGAAACGGGATCACCGTACGCGCCGCTGTTTCTGCCAACGGGCTGAACAAGGCGTTTTTCCAGAAAGCCTGCTGCGGCATACTCGTCATGCCACACACCAGCACCGCCGCCAACACCAGCACGCAGCCGCGTGCCAGACCAAATAAACCACCGAGTCCACGGTCCGCCAGCGATAAGCCGCTAGCTTTAATGACCGCGTCCACCGCCATCATCACCAGCGCCATCAACAGACGCACACCGATGAACAACAGCAGAAAAGCCACAATCAGCCTGATAATCTGCCCCGGAAACACGGCGGGTAACCACTCAGCCAAAGTTTCACTGTAGGCATTCGCAACCACGAAAGCGACAACCCAGCTGACCAGTGACAGAATCTCTTTGATCAATCCGCGCATCGTGCTGATCACTATCGAGGAAATCAGTATCACCAGTACGACGTAGTCAAACAGAGTCAAGATCCGCGCCCCGTTCAGTTCGGTACCAGCGAACCACTTAAACCTAATTTCGTCAGTTTGACGCGCATTTTTTCTGCTTCTTCTTTGGATTCAAACGGACCGACACGGATACGGGTTTTATCACCAGAGGCTGTCGCTACTTTTTGCGTGTAAGATTTAATACCGCCGCTCTTGAGCTTGGCTTGCAGCTCATCGACTTTTTCCTGCGTGGACAAAACCGCGATCTGCACGACAAAAGAAGATTTATCGGCGGCTTCAGGTTTCGCTACTTTTGGCGGTGCCTTACCTTCAAGTATCGCTAATGCACGCGCAGCATCGTCATCGTTGCCGTTCGTTTTCACGAGTTTGGTTTCAGTTTTTGGTTCCGGTTTGGTATCGGCTTTACGTTCAGACTTAGACTCTGTTTTATGCTCGGTTTTGTCTGCCGTTTTGTCTGCCGGTTTCGCTACGGGTTTGGCTTCAGACTTAGATTCCGGCTTGGTTTCTGATTTCGTCTCGGGCTTCACTTCAGCTTTTGTTTCAACTTTGCGCTCAGGCCTTTGCTCAGCATTGACTGACTTGCCGGCATCCGCTGTCACTGTCGCTACATCGGTTTTCGCTGGCGCAGCTTTACCGATCACATCAGTAGTCGCTTTATTTTTAACGCTGCTGACAGGCTCGATGATTTCTTCAACGGGATCGCTATCGATGACTGCGGATTTGCGCGGTGCAGCTGGTTCGGAAACCTGATTTGATGCGAGCTCAGACACCTTGTCTTTTGCAGGGATGCGGATATTGACGTCATCCGCCAAAGGTTTGGGTTCAGAATCCAGTATCATTGGCAGACCAATAATGGCGGCCAGCGCCAGTGCCATCGCACCGATCAGACGACGGCGCGCACGTTTTTTCTCCGGCAAAATAGGATCGTTGATCTTATTTTTACGGGCACTTTCCGTCTTTTTGCTACGAGCCCGGGACTGAATACTGTCTTCCTCAGAACGGGAACGGAATGCACCGCTGTCCTGACTATCGGAAGTTTCTTGCTTCTGTTTAAAGCGCGAGAGCAAACCCATGTGCAAATAATCTGGTTAGTTAGCGTTGTCTGCCCGGAAAAGCCGGGCAAACCGACAAAATCACATCAATGCAGTGCAGTCCTTCTGGCGCGCATTGCACCGGCGACCGTCAGGAAAGAACCGAAGACTACTATTCTATCATTTTCACCCGCCTTGCTGATGGCTTCTGCATAGGCAGCTTCCGGCGAGTCAAACGCAACGATGGTTTTTTCCGGGTCACTTAACACACCGGCATCCAGCAATTTTTGCTTCAGCTGTGCAGCAGTCGCAGCGCGCGGCAAAGGCAAGCCGGTCACATACCAGTGATCGACTTTATCCTTTAACTGCGCAATTACACCGTTGATATCCTTATCCAGCATGGAGCCGAACACGGCATAGGTGTAGGCGTGAAAGCCCATGTTATCGAGATTCTGCGACAGTGTTGCCGCTGCATGCGGATTATGCGCGACGTCCAGCACCACAGCAGGCCGCCCTGGCATCACCTGAAAACGACCGGGTAATTCCACCATCACCAGTCCGGTACGGACTTCCTGCGCCCCGACGGGCAATACATGACGCAGCGATTCAACTGCAGCAAGCACACCGGAAGCGTTCAGCAACTGATTCGCGCCGCGCAAGCTGGGATAACCAAGCGAATTACGACGCTGGGCGCGGCCACCGAAATTCCATTGCTGCTTATCGCCAGCGTAATTAAAGTCACGACCGAACAGCCATAAATCCGCGCCGATTGCATTCGCATGATCGACCAGCGATTGCGGCGGCACCGGATCGCTGCAAATAGCAGTTTTACCGGAGCGGAAAATGCCCGCTTTTTCAAAGCCGATTTTTTCCCGCGTATCGCCCAGATAATCGGTGTGATCAATATCAACGCTGGTAACAATCGCCACATCCGCATCAATCACATTCACCGCATCCAGGCGACCACCCAGACCGACTTCCAGTATCACGACATCCAGCGGCGCTTCGGCAAGTAAATAGCAAATCGCCAGCGTGGTAAATTCAAAATAGGTCAGCGAGGTCGATTCGCGGGCGTTTTCAACGGCGGTGAAAGCCTTGATCAGGCTCGCGTCATCGACGTTTTCACCATTGATGCGGGCGCGCTCGTTGAAATCCAGAAAATGTGGTTTGCTATACAAGCCAACGCGGTAACCTGCCTGCAGATACACCGCTTCCAGCATCGCGCAAGTAGAGCCTTTACCGTTCGTACCGCCGACCATAATGACTGGGCAGGAAAACTGCAGACCCAGACGATTTTTAACAGAGGCAACACGCTCCAGCCCCATATCGATTTCTTTAGAGTGGCGTGTTTCGAGTAAAGCCAGCCATTCAGGCAGACTTGCAGGCAAATTGGACATAAGATAAAAAAAGCCCGAACAACATGATGTCGGGCTTACAGAGAAAATTCAGATTAATTAAGCAACTGCATCGGCTGGCTGATTTTGCAGCAATGCCAGCAAACGGGCGATTTCTTCACGCATTTTACGGCGGTCAACAATCATATCAATCGCGCCTTTTTGCAGCAGGAATTCCGCACGCTGAAAGCCTTCCGGCAATTTTTCACGAACGGTATTCTCAATCACACGCGGACCGGCAAAACCGATCAGTGCTTTAGGCTCAGCGATCACGACGTCACCCAGGAAGGCGAACGAAGCGGAAACGCCGCCCATGGTCGGGTCAGTCAGCACAGAAATGAAAGGCAGACGCTTTTCAGATAATTTTGTCAGCATCGAAGTTGTTTTTGCCATCTGCATCAGTGACAACAGACCTTCCTGCATACGCGCACCACCGGTCGCCGTCACACAGATAAATGGCACTTTTTGCTCCAGCGCTGCCTGCGCACCGCGCACGAAGCGCTCGCCGACGACGGAGCCCATAGAACCGCCCATGAACTCGAACTCAAAGCAGGCAGTAACAACCGGAATCGACATGATAGAACCACCCATGACGACCATCGCATCGGTTTCGCCGGTAGTTTCAAGCGCATCCTTCAGGCGATCCGGGTATTTCTTACTGTCTTTAAATTTCAGGGTATCGACAGGCAGGACTTCCTGACCGATTTCATAACGACCGCCGGCATCAAGCAGAGAGTCAAGACGCTCCCGTGCGCCGATACGCATGTGATGGCTACATTTAGGACAGACATGAACATTGGCTTCCAGATCTGATCTGTACAGCACTGCCTCGCAGGAAGGGCATTTCACCCACAGGCCTTCGGGAATCGATTTGCGGTGTGCAGATTCCGAGCGCTGTATGCGCGGTGGTAACAATTTTTCTAACCAACTCATGTTTTCTCCTCGTAACAGCCAGTCTGCAATCGCTGCAAACCGGCATCTGGTTCATTCTGATACAGGAACCATGGTGTACTTTCAGGTACGTTCGGCGCGTATTTTACTCGTCCAAGGCCTGTCTGACACCAGAAATAAAACTTTTTACTGCGGCAACACCGTTTTCATGCGGCGTATTCTCTAATTCCTGAATGATACGCGAACCGATCACCACGGCATCCGATACCGAGGCAATCGCTCTGGCGGTCGCTCCGTCACGGATACCAAAACCAACGCCCACCGGTACTTTGACGTGTTTCTTGATGCGCGGAATCATCTCTGCCACGGCATCCAAATCCAGATTGCCGGAACCGGTCACCCCTTTGAGGGACACATAATACACATAGCCACTGGCAATTTTACCGACCAGCGCGATGCGTTCATCGGTCGACGTCGGTGCCAGCAGGAAAATCGTATCCATGCCTTGTTGTTGCATTCTGGCGGCAAAGTCTTCACATTCTTCGGGCGGATAATCCACCACCAGCACGCCATCGACACCGGCCTCGGCAGCCTGCGCAATGAAAGCATCCTGCCCCATACGTTCGATAGGATTGGCATATCCCATCAGCACCACCGGGGTTGTCTGATTGCTCAGGCGAAATTCGCGGACGAATTGTAATACATCACGCAAGCCAATTCCAAATTGCAGCGCCCGCTCAGAAGCACGCTGAATCACCGGACCATCGGCCATAGGATCAGAAAACGGCACACCCAGCTCGATGATGTCGGCACCACCTTCGACCAGCGCATGCATCAGCGGCACGGTCATAGCAGGCGCCGGATCACCGGCAGTAATAAACGGAATCAGACCTTTTTTTTGCTGCGCCGCGAGCGCGGCGAGAGTAGCTTGAATTTTTGACATAGTATGAAATAAGAAAATGTACGGCGGCATCACGTCAAAACATCACTGACCAGCAATGCCGCCCGGACAAAAGATAGTGCAATCCGGGCACTCAAAACAGGCATCCAGATACTCCCCGGGGTATATCCTGAAGCCCTTTACTTATGCTGACTTCAAGCGAGAAAATCAAAATTTATGGGGGAGTATCTGTCGTTTACCTCATTTACTGCCTTTTTTACGCCCGGTTATACGCTACTGACAAAGACTGCATTAAAACTTCAGCCCGGCACGTTCAGCCACGGTATGCATGTCTTTATCGCCGCGTCCCGACAAATTTACCAGCACGATCTTATCTTTTGGCAACGTCGCCGCCAGTTTCGCGCCATACGCGAGCGCATGGCTCGATTCCAGCGCCGGAATGATGCCTTCGATGCGGCAGCAATCGTGAAAGGCTTTTAATGCTTCGTCATCCGTAATCGTCACATACTCAGCACGGCCACTGTCTTTTAACCAGGCATGCTCAGGACCAACGCCGGGATAATCCAGCCCGGCGGAAACAGAATGGGTTTCAATGACCTGACCATTCTCATCCTGCAGCAGATAGGTGCGGTTACCATGCAAAACGCCAGGCGAACCGGCGGTCAGCGAGGCGGAATGCTTGCCGGTGTCAACGCCCTCACCTGCCGCTTCCACGCCGATCAGCTTTGTATCTTTCTGATCGATGTAAGGATAAAAAATACCCATCGCATTCGAGCCACCGCCGACGCATGCCACCACATAATCAGGCTGACGACCGGTTTGCTCAGGCATTTGCCACAGGCATTCCTCACCGATCACCGACTGGAAATCGCGCACCATCATAGGATAAGGATGCGGGCCAGCCACCGTGCCGATGATGTAAAACGTGTTATCGACATTCGCAACCCAGTCGCGCATCGCCTCATTCAGCGCGTCTTTCAGGGTTTTGGAACCGGATTCCACCGGCACCACCGTCGCCCCCAGCAATTTCATGCGATACACATTCTGCGCCTGCCGCTTCACATCTTCCGAGCCCATATACACGACACATTCGAGGCCAAAGCGGGCGCAGATCGTGGCAGTCGCCACGCCATGTTGACCAGCGCCGGTTTCCGCAATCACGCGCGGTTTTCCCATGCGTTTGGCAAGCAAGGCCTGACCAATCACGTTATTGATTTTGTGCGCGCCGGTATGATTCAGATCTTCACGTTTGAAATAGATCTGCGCGCCGCCCATCAGATCAGACCAGCGTTTAGCGTGATACACAGGCGATGGACGACCGACAAAATATTTCAGCTCTTTGCGAAATTCTTCAATGAAATCCGGATCATTGTGAAACTTCGCGTATGCATCCTTGAGCTCATTCAAGGCATGCGTCAGCGTTTCAGAAACGAAAGTGCCGCCATACGGGCCGAAATGACCGCGCTGATCGGGTAAATGGTAACCGGAAGATTGGTAAATCGCCTGACGGGCGACATCAGGATATTCAGAATGGGCACTGCCCGGTACGATGTTTTTCATGTCATTCCTTTATTTCTTTTGCTGAGCCCGGTCATGCATTCCTCGTGATTCATCACGTCAGAGTCAGAACCAGCACCGGACTTCATGGTAGTTTTTTCAGCGATACGCGCAACATCAATATGTGCAGCATAGCTGTCAGCAGATTACTGATCAGTTTCGCTGAGTCTCGATATCAGCGCTATCAGCGCTACGCACCGCAGCGATAAACGCCTGTACTTTGACTTCATCCTTGCGCCCTTTCGATAACTCGACACCACTGCTGATATCGACTGCGAACGGACGCACCTGACTAACTGCGCCAGTCACATTTTGAACGCTCAAGCCACCACTTAAAACGACCCGAGGCGCGAGCTCTTTTGGGATGAGAGACCAATCAAAAACCTTTCCACTACCACCGTAACTTTCGACGAAAGTATCCAGCAGCAAACCGTTAAATAAAGGACTTGCGTCACGATATGAACGCTCACATTCTAACAAATCATCTGCGCTCGTGTCAGGTCTGACGCGAAAAGCTTTGATAAACGGCCGCTGCACACTGGCCGCCAGCGCAGCGCACTGCTGCGGCGTTTCATCTCCATGAAATTGCAACAGCTGCAGCGGCACTTTTTTTATCGTGTCCTGCAAATCCTGTTCAGTCACATTCACAAATAAACCTACCGACACCACAAACGGCGGCAACGCCTGCAACAACGTCGCTGCTACATCCGGCCCGACATAACGCGGGCTGGGTGGGTAAAACACAAATCCCAGAGCATCAGCACCGCTGGCAACGACGGTGTTCACGTCCGCAAGATTAGTCAGCCCGCAAATTTTAATTCTGGTTCTGTGTTGCATCATCTGCCCGCAAAATGGAGGAAAACTTATTTTACCCTTTCGCTCATGTTTTTCACCCGCGATAACGCGGCAAAACACCAGAGTTCTGAGATAATCAGACCATCTTTTCAGGCTCAGCACTATGACAAACTCCGCATCGCAATCCCACATCGGCAATTCCTGCACACGCCTGTTCGGGCTCAACATCCACAATATGTCTTTTGCAGAGGCAAATCAGCATTTGTTAGATGTTGCCGCCGATCGCCAGCATCCTGCGCGAGTGGTGGTCACACCGAATGTTGATCACGTAGTACGGCTCGACAGTCAGCCTGAATTCAAACAGGTGTATTCAACCTCTGATTACATTTTTGCCGATGGTATGCCTGTCGTCTGGGCCAGCAAAATGTCTGCAAACCCACTGCCAGAACGCGTCACCGGTGCTGACTTATTTGTCTCTTTATGCAAGGGCTGCGTTGAAAAAAACATGTCCATCTTTGTCGTCGGCGGCATGCCGGATCAGGAAGACATGCTACTGCGGGCATTCGCGCAAACCTACCCGGGATTACAAGTCTCAATCTTCTGTCCGTCAATGCAATTCACACCGGATGGTAGCGAAGCTGATACCGCGATTGACCTGATACAGCAGGCGCAACCGAATATCGTATTCATCTGCCTCGGTATGCCGAAACAGGAATACTTCGCCTTCCGCTATCGCCGCGAGCAAACCAGCCGTAACGCCCCGCTGTTGCTGTGCGTCGGTGCGGCGATGGAGTTTGCGCTCGGCCAGAAAAAACGTGCGCCACTTTGGATGCAAAAAATCGGCATGGAATGGTTCTGGCGTCTCGCCAGCGAACCGCGCCGCTTGTGGCAGCGTTACACAACGCAAGGCTCAAAATATATCGGCATCCTGTTACGCGAACGCCGCGCACAGCAAGCGCTGCGACGCCAGTCCTGAACAAGCATCGCAAAAATAAAAAAGACCGCGCATCATGAGCAGCGCGGTCTTTTTTTTGCTTGCGACGATGCCACCGTTTGTAGGCCGTCAATTGATGCCCTTATTCATTGACACCCTTTTTCAATCACGCAATCTGTTTCAGCTCTTCCGAAAATTGCTCATTTTCAGTCGAGCCATGCAAAGCGGTGGTTGACGACTGGCCTTGTTGTATCGCCTGCGTCACTGCATCAAAATAACCGGTTCCCACTTCGCGCTGGTGTTTCACCGCAGTAAAACCTCTGGCGGCGGCAGCAAATTCCTGCTCCTGCAATTCAACGAAGGCAGACATGTGACGGCGCGCATAACCATGCGCCAGATGGAACATGCCGTAATTCAGCGCATGGAATCCGGCCAGCGTGATGAACTGAAATTTATAACCCATCGCGCCCAGTTCTTTTTGAAACTTGGCGATCGTGATGTCATCCAGATTTTTCTTCCAGTTAAACGAAGGCGAGCAGTTATACGCCAGTAATTTGCCGGGGAATTTCGCGTGTATCGCCTCGGCAAACGCCCGTGCAAAAGCCAGATCGGGTTTGCCGGTTTCACACCAGATCAGATCGGCATATTCAGCATATGCCAGACCACGGGAAATCGCCTGTTGTAATCCGGGCCGGGATTTATAGAAGCCCTCGACCGTGCGCTCACCGGTGCAAAAAACCTGGTCATTCGGGTCGATATCCGATGTCAGTAAATCGGCAGCTTCCGCATCGGTGCGCGCCAGTATCAGGGTCGGCACGCCCATCACATCCGCCGCCAGACGCGCCGCATTCAGTTTTTCAATTGCTTCGCGGGTCGGCACCAGAACTTTGCCGCCCATGTGGCCGCATTTTTTTACCGACGCCAGCTGATCTTCAAAATGCACGCCCGCCGCACCGGCATCGATCATCGCCTTCATCAATTCAAACGCATTCAGCACGCCACCAAAACCGGCTTCTGCATCGGCAACAATCGGCGCAAAATAATCAATCTCGTCTTTGCCTTCCGCCCATTGAATCTGGTCGGCACGCGTCAGCGTGTTATTGATGCGTTTCACCACCAGCGGCACAGAATTGGCCGGATACAGCGATTGATCGGGATACATCTCGCCTGCAACATTCGCATCACCCGCGACTTGCCAGCCAGACAGATAAATCGCTTTCAGACCCGCCTTTACTTGCTGCATCGCCTGATTGCCCGTCATCGCCCCGAGTGCGTGAATAAACGGCTCGCGGTGCAGCAGATCCCACAATTTGAGCGCACCGTTTTTCGCCAGCGTGTGCTCCACCTGCACTGACCCGCGCAGCCGCACCACATCCGCTGCCGTGTAATTGCGTTTGATACCTTGCCAACGTGGATTGGCATCCCAGTCTGCCTGTAAAGCAGCAATTTGCTGTTCCCGCGTACTCATACTATCCCCTGCTGATCAATGAAATTCGATTTCTATTGATATAAATCATAGGAGTTTTTTTGCGCAGCAACAATGTCTTATATAAGACAGAAAACAGATATTTAACCTTTTTAAATCAAGGCCCTACATTTTTTATTTCGCGATGCGGAAGTGTTTTTCTCAAAATGAGAAAGCAGATTGATGCGCCGAAACAGGATTTCTCATAATGCGGCAAGCTGATTTCATATCACGGTATTTTTTAGGGCGGAAGATCGTGCAGTCAATGAAATAACAGCAAGTCATGCATGCCAACCTTTTGTATCAGTGCGGGCTGCGTGTCAATTTCACACAAGCATGTTAACGTCGATCTCTTCACGGTTATCCCGACCAGCCAAACACACGCAGGAATATTGAGCACATGAGAGACACACTGAAAAGAAAGATCATCAAAGTCTGTGATGAAAAGATCGAGACTAAAGGCGACAGCGTTGGCCTGTCCTTTTATGCATTCTTTGCCAACAAAAACGATGATCCTGAACTGCTCATGGAAGCCGCAAGGTGGTGGATACTGGAAAACAAACTGGATCACTTTGAAAAAGCAGCAAAGATCAGGCGCATGGTTGAGGCAACGCTCTGAGTACACCTGCCTGAAAAGCCGCTCAGTTTGGCAATGGTGCTGGCTTCATCGTTTTTTTGCCTGTTAACGGCCAAAATATACTGGGGGGAGTATTTTTAAACGCCCAATGAATACGCTGAGAATAATGTTTTTTGGCACATACTCCCCTTTTTTATAAAAAATCCTTGACCGTAAGGATGAGAAAGACCTCAAATCTAAAATGCCGTCTGGCTGGACATTCGAAGATGGCGACACCTATGAGAGATTAAAGCTCGCTGGAATCAAGTTGCGACCACATTAGGCATTAGCGCCACTCGATACAAATAAGTTAAACAACGAGGATCAACCTCACCTTCCCTCAATCAACACCTCATACCACACCGTCGGTTTATTCAGCGCGATCTGGAAACCACCAGCGACACGACTGATGTCATTTGCCGCAATCGCGCTCAGGCGCTGGCCCTGGCCGTCGAGTGGGTAAATCTGGATTTTATGTGCCTTGGTCGGATAGAAGATCGTTGCTGCAACCCGTTCCTGCCAGACTGGGCCGATGGCGTCGCGTGGGCCAGATGGTTTGCCTGCATTGCGGCTGTCCGGCTCCAGCGTCCACCATTGATGATCACCGGCATACGGCACCAGTTTTTTTGGTCGGGTGGGTATTTCATCGGGCTGGCTACCCATCGTTGCGCCGCTCAGGCTCAGCAATACACGTCGCGAAGAGCTTAAAGGCTTGCCGTCTCTGCTCATCGCCAGCATCACACCAAACCGCCGCGTGTTTTTAGCAAAAACGGGCGACATCCATTGCTCTGCAACCGGCTTATCCGTTGGTGTGCCAAACCCGGCAAACAGCCCGCTGTATGGCGTCGTGACGCGCATATTCGGGCCGTCAATGTGAAACTGCAAAGCACCACCGGCGGCAGACCAGATGGCTGAATTATCCGTTGACGATGCTTGCATTTCTTCTTTCGACTGCGATATTTGTTCGTTGTTATCCGGCGCGTCGCTGACCGTAATGTGTTTGGAAAAAGCGTCTTTGATATCGATGTTGCGCTTGCTTTTCAAATAATCGGTGTATGCCGCCGATGAAACGCCATCGCCCAGCGCGCCAAACAATTGCCGCTGTTCTGCGCTGATGGGTATGCGCAACTGTTCGCGCAAAACGGGAATCTGAAAATAACGGAACATGGCGGCCGACATGCCCACCGTGGCAAGTTGCCCGCTCTGCCCGCTGAGGCCAAAACTATCCGGTAAGGCTTGCCAGCTATTGCCGTCGGCGTAGTGAAAGAAAAATAATCCGTCCCAATCCTGCGCACTGGCGATCGCGGTCATGACGGGAATAATTTCTGCGCTTTGGCGATTCGGATACGCCTGATTAAATTCGCTGACCACAAATGGTTTTCTGGCATCGCGATAAAACGCCCTTTTCAACAAGGGCTCCCAGCCTTCACGCAAGGCAGAATGATCGCGGATGCGCCAGTCATTTCTGTCCCAGGCCTGATGCGGAAAATCGTAATGATCAACATAAAAATGCTCGTCGACGTAATCCATCTCTTGCTGAGCATCAGTATTGAGCAAGCCGCCAAAGTACACTTGCGTACCGGTCAGCGGCAGATTCGGGCCTACTTCTGCGCGTATTGCTTTGCGCATCGTCGCCAGATATTGCTTGTCCATCTCGACCAGAAAGCGGGTGAAATCCAGAACGCGACGACCGGCGCCCTGCTCATGAATTTCATACTCTTGCTGAAAGAACGCAGACGAAGACCAGCCTAATTTGCTGGCAACACGCTGCAAAAAATATTTGAACTGCGCAAACCAGCCTTCGCCACGCGCCAGAACACGCGCCTCATCACTTTTGACGAGTAAGGCACCTTGTTTGGTAAGACCGCAACTGCGCCAGAGTTCACATGCTTTTTTCAGACTGCCATGCTGGCGCGTAATCCAGTGCTGCCATTGCTGCTGCAACAAACGTTCGTATTCACCGGAGAGTCCATCGAGTTCTTTGCGTTGCCACGCGCCTGCCAGCGAGGATTCGTTATTAATTTCTATCATGGCCAGCGCAGGGTCATCATTGAGCTGTAAACGCCGGATTAACTGCTGCGCGTACTCAACTTGCAGTGCAATCATGCGCGGCTCGAATATATGCAGCGGGTGGCTCGCGTACGGCATGGTTTCACCTGGCAACATCGGCGTCAGGCGGTCAACTGCATAACGAAAGGTATAGCCGACATGCAGATTCAGATTAACGTAAATACCTTCTTGCCTGAGCGCTTCGATCAGGGTATGCAAGCGCTGCAAAGCAACCGGATTAAAGCTGGGAAACGCACCGCTGTTTAATATGCCCTGCGGCTGTACGTCGCTATCGCTCAGCACAGAATCGAGATGGTGTAATCTGACTGCGTTAAAACCCAGACGCCGCAAACGTCGTGCGATTTTCGGGGCATCTTCTTCCGGTGGAAAATTCGCGGCACCGCTGAGGCTGATACCGAACAAGCGTATGCGCTGATCATCTGCGGTATTGATTTTATTGTCGGCACCGATGCGATAAAAGTGCGCCTGTTTCACAAACAAACGATCACTGTGCGTCAGCGGATTATTCATTGCGCTGAAATCCGTCACTGTGGAGAGCTGATCTTCATTCACGCTGAACGGAAACCACTCTGCATCTGCGGCAAAGACAGGACTTGCCTGAATAGAAAATACGGCAAGCGCCAATGTTAACTGAAAAGTCAGTGAGCGCCAGGCGTGTTTGGCCAAATGCAGAAAATAGTTCATGAAATAAATCGCGACAACAGAGCAAGACATTAGAATATCGCACAAACAAATGACAAAGATATGAGTCAATGACAATTCCGCCGGTTTCAGAACAATTTAAGCCCATGCAAGACTATGAAATCCTGCTCATCAGAGCAATGGTGGTCTTATTTGCGGTCTTTTCTTTGCTGCCTTACGGTATTTCCTGGGATTATGTTGGCACATCTTCCTTGACGATGGAAGGCTCGCTGACGACAAAATTAGAATGGGGCAGTCTGTTTCTGGTTGCCTTGTTCGTCATATCAAAACATCTGCCGGAGGTGTTGAAAGACCTGCGTGCTTTGAATCCTTTTCTGGTGCTGGTACTGATCTGGTGCGTGCTGTCGAGTATCTGGTCGCCCTTACCTGCTGTCACATTCAAACGGGCAATACAACTTTACGGCATCGTTCTGATCGGTCTCAGCATACAGCTTGCACCACGCCCTTTGTATCTGATTGTGAATTGTTTAATTTATACGTTGATGAGCATGCTGGCACTCTCACTGGTGATGGCGGTGGCCGTGCCCAGCATAGGTATTGATTATGAACTGGGGGGCGCGTGGCGTGGCGCACTCTCACAAAAAAATGAATTAGGCCAGGTTGCCGCGATGTCTATCTTGTTGTGGCAAGTAAAAGCATGTCTGGAAAAGGTCGATTTCAAGCTGCTGTTATTCGTGATTCTGTTCAGTTTTTTTATGCTGGTGATGAGTAAGAGTTCAACCAGCATGATCATTACTTTATCGACCAGCGCTATTTTTCATTTACTCAGAAAACGCCGCTTGAGTTCTGATTACTCGATCACCCGCGTGCTGCTGAGTCTGCTTTGCGTGTGTCTGGTTGCGGTCTATATTTTTTATATGCAGGAATCGCGCTTTCCGACCTGGCCGGAAATCTCTGCGCCGATCGCAAGTATTTTCGGCAAAGGCTCGGATCTGACCGGGCGCACTGATATCTGGGACTTGGTCTGGCTGGAAATTGAGCGGCACTGGGTGCTTGGGCTGGGTTACGGCGCTTTCTGGTTAGGGCCGGACAGTCTCTCGCAATTCGTGATTGACGCGCTGAACTGGATTCCCCTGCAATCGCACAACGGCTATCTCGATATCTTAAATGAACAAGGGCTGACAGGACTGACGCTCTGTATATTAACTTTACTGGTGCAGATCAGAATGCTGGTTCTGCTATCACATAAAGACAGAACACAAGCCGCATTCTGGAGCGCGATGTTGCTGGTTGTGGTGGTGACGAATTTTACGGAAAGCAGTCTGTTCCGCGGATTCGGTTTTCAGAATGTATTTTTTATCTTTGCACTGGTCGCGGTCACATCGTCCACACGCAGGCTGAATCAGAATGAAGAGCATCCTGATGCAGAAACGGAATCAGCATCAAATCAGGCTACTGTTTCTTAATGTGTAAACCGGCGCCCCAAGCGCAGAAACGGAGTTTCCACCCAACGACACGACAAGTCTGCAAGAATGAACGAGAGCACGATCATCATTGGAAATTTCACCGCAAAACTGAGATCAGGCAGCCACATGGTGATGATGCCAAAAACCAGCCAGTGATACAGGTAAAGCGAATAACTGACGCGCCCGATATACACAAATACCGGCGTACTCAGGATGCGACTAGCCAAGGAGGTATTCAAAACCAATGCCGGAAACAGGCACATTAAAGCGACACCCTGTATCGAGTAACGAAAACTTTCGCGGAAATTTTCGTCACGAAACAACAGCGACAACAGCATTAACGCAGCACCAGCGATGATCACTTTCTTTTGACTGAAAAATTCTAAGGCCCACTCTGTCCGTGCGAGTAAAAACGCAAAACAGGTGCCGTACACGATCGAATCTGCGCGGGTATCGGTCGCTTTGTAAATACGGTAATGCGGCAAATTGTCGAGCCCGACGCCATAGACCAGATAGATGCGCCAGAGCAGCACGCCGATCAGCAGAGAAATTGCGACACGATAAAAGCGCTTGGGTACGGCAATTACCGCAAGAAAAAATACCGGGAAGATCATGTAGAAATGTTCTTCGACCGCCAGTGACCAGGTAATCGACAAAGGCGGCGGCAACACTTCGCCACTGAAGCCAATAAAGATACCAAAATAGTTCGCAAAATAAAAAAATACCGAACTCAGCTCTGTCCACGTCCAGTCAACATGAGCTAACTGCATCGTGATGAGTGAGAGAACAACAAATACGATCAATGCTGGCATCAGGCGGAAAAAGCGCCGTATATAAAACTTCTTAATGCTGATCGTACCCGTCTTATCCCACTCGGCAATCATCAGGCGGGTAATGATAAAGCCGCTGATAAAGAAAAAAATCGTGACGCCTAAACCGCCGGGAACGATGTGCCCCAGCCAGGCATGTGACACCAGCACCAGCAAGATTGATACGGCACGCAGGCCATCTAATGCCAGAAGCCGCTGTTGATACGAAGCACTCATAAGAAACCCGCTACTTTATTTTTTAACCACCGTAAGCCTCTGATACCTTGCCACGGAAATGGCTGAGCTTACCTAATTGAGAAGCTGCGACCCGCGCCCAATGAAACGCTTTCGGAGGAACGAACAGCATCAGTGCAATCACTAAAACTGACGCGATAGTCATCTGCACAAGCGCACGGAAAGACAACCAGAGCGCACGCCCTGAACGTGCCGACGGCGGGCACATTGCCAACTCTGTCCGCATAAACAATTGCCCGGTGCGAAACGATCTTTGCAACAACCATCTTGCCCTGGCACGATCCACAGGCACAAATTCAAGCGCCGGTGCATCGTCACACCAGACCATGCGGCTACCGGACGCATCAAGACGACGGAATAACATGGAATCCTCGCCACCAGTGCGGCCAAACGCCGGATCAAACGGCCCCTCCGTACCGCCTTGTGTCTGAGTTATCTGCGTAAGTACCGAGCGACGAACAAGCACATTGCCGCTACGGGCATCACGATGATCGATCACGGTTCCAGTCGCTAAACGACGCCGGTCAAAGTAGCCACCTTTTTTGATCCATTCAGGCACACCGTCCTGATATTCGGGCAACACCGGTGCAAACACGACGTCTGCTGCGTATTTTTTTTGCGCGCTGAACAAATTCAATAACCAGTCACGCCGGGGAAGCTCGTCATCATCGATCATGCATATCCATTCGCCACGAGAAGCGCGGATGGCTGCATTTCTTGCGAGGGAAATATTCGGCTGACTTAAATTCAGCACGATCAACTGATCGTGATGCTCTGCTTTAAATTCCGCCAATGCACTTGCTGCTGACTGTTGCGGGTCATTATCGACAACGACGACCTCAATCCGGCAATCCGGGATGTTCTGCGAAAAAACAGCAAATAATAAGCGGCGCAATAACTGAGGGCGACGAAAAGTACAAATACAGACGCTGACATCGATCATCTGGTGTATCGTCCGTAATTTAAGCCGTACGCCGGAAGAATGGCAGCCGGCGCAGGGCAGACAAGATGCTGACCCGCAGACCAGCGCCCGCCCGGGGTGAATACTGGTTGTATATCGTCCCTATCACATTCACACCCGCCGCCTGCATATCGCTTCTGGTCTGACGCAAATCGCTTAATTCGGTGACGTCCTTCTGCGCAACGAGCAAAGCATCGCCAATCTGATGAGCAACCATCTGGGCATCCGAACTTTCAGAAGCCGCACAAGTATCAAATACAAACGCGTCAAACTGGTCGTGGCATGATTCCAGCAAATCACGCAGTCTCGGAACCCGCAAGATTTCCAGAGGATTCGGCGCCCGAGGACCGGCGGGCAGAATGTGTAAATTCGGCATCAACGGAATCAGGGCATCATTGAGTGGTAGCCGGCCGACCAGGACCGACGACAGACCATCACGGATTCCCAGCGAAAACAGCTCGTGTAAATCGCCGGTACGCAAATCTGCATCAATCAGCAAGGTTTTTCGACCAACCTGCGACAACGCAATCGCAAGACTGGCAGCCATATACGTCTTACCCTCACCCGTGCCGGGACTGATCAGCGCAAATTTAATTTTTTCCTGCGCACCATATTTCAGCAATAATTCGCTCCGCAATCCACGGATTTCTTCTGATTCTTTAGAAAAAGGCGCATGAAAAAAACGCAGTTTCTTGTCTGCGCTACCGTTGTATAAATCCTTGCTGCCAGCACCAAATTGCTCACCCAGAGCGGAATCAATTTCAGCCTGACTCAGCAAACCCAGAGCCAGTGCCGCATCACCAAAACGCAATTTTTTTTCTCTCTGTTCGACAGATATCTGCTCAACCTGGGCTTCGGTCAGCAAGCCTTTCTGTAAAAATAACTCTCCAAGACGCCCGATTTTTGTTGCGCCTGATGGTGTCTCATTCAGTTCAGGCATGGGTCTTCCTCTCAGCAATACGACCGGCACTCTCATCTTTATCCAGCAGCTTTTCATAAAAGCCGACCTGCGCCATCACAGGAACATCGAATTCACGTTCAAGATCTTCGCGGCAACGTACTTTTCTGTGCATCAGCTCCAGTAAAAACGCCAGACTAAAACCCAGCATCAGTCCAGCGATCAGACCAAAAATAAGATTATTTTTCAACAAAGGTTTCGCATGTCTTTCCGGCAGCTCAGCCCATTGCATGACTGTCGCATTTGAGATTACAACGTTACTCGTCATCAGCAATTCATCAAATTTCTGTATCGCCGCGTTATAAACTTTCTGAACACTGTCCAATTGACGCTGATAAGAACTGATGACATCGCGGTGTTTTTTGTTTTCAAATGTTTTTTTCTGATAGGCAGCTAATTCCGCTTCCATCACTTTTTCCTGCTGCGCCAGTCTGCTCTCGACAACCAACTGGGATTGCAAAGCAGTGCCGGACTCTTTTTCCAGCTTATCCATCAGCGCTTTTCGCTCATCCTGAATCGCGATGTAACGGGGATGTCTTGCACCGAGCGTGGTCTTCGCATTTGCCAGTTGCGTATCGAGAGAAATCAGAGCTGCCTTCAGGCCGGATATATGACCGATACCGGCAATTTCGGGTATATCAGAATTCAGATTACCCTGTTTCAGCAACTTTTCTAAAGATTGCCGTTTGGCCTGTGCCTCAAGTTTTTGCAACTGAGTTTCCATCAGTTTCGCGCTCAATGCCGCCATCTGACGGGATTCCAGATCAGCACGCTCATCTACATCAACGATCTGAAATTCTTCCTGATATGCCGTCAGTTTTTTTTGCAATTCATCCATCTGCCGGCTTAAAGTCTCCAATTGCGCGTTGTACTGATCTTTGCGCGCGCGTGCCGGTGCATTCATCATTTCTAATGAAAGATCAATATAGGATTTCACCACTGCATTCACGACTTCTTTTGCATGCTGAGGAGTGCCGGCAGAATACTGTATCCCGATCACGCGACTGTTCTTGTGCGGGGCAACGTCGATATTTTTTGCGATTGACTCTGCCAGCGCACGCAAGCCGCCCTGCTCACCGTATCGGGCAATCAGGCGCCGGCTTTCGTCAGAATCCTGCAGGTGCAACTGGGCAATCACGCGCTCTGCCACTTGCACACTTTTAATCACATCAAACTGAGTTTGCAGATAACTTTCATCCTGCAAAGGATGAAACTGGCGGCCGCCGATAGGATCATTGACACGGTAATCAATAAAAATATCAGCCGTCGCAACATAAGTTTTGGGCAGTAAAACGCTGGTAATTCCTGCACCAACGACGGCGATCGCCGCCACGATGAAAATCAAATAGCGCCTGGCACGCAGCATCGCGCCGATCTGGGTAAATGACAGGATCAACTCAACCGAAGGATTTTTCGTCTTAGTCATTAAAAAATCCGTTCTTTGATCATGACCACGTCCCCTGGCAATACCGGATCGGAAATTTTTGCCGGAATCTCTTTCAGTTCTCCATTCTCTGATTTCCGGTGAATGATGATCCGCGAAGCGGAACCACGATCAGTAATGCCGCCACCGATAGACAAGACGCGCACGACATTCAGATCATCTTCCATCGGATACATACCTGGCCGGCGGACTTCACCGTACACATAGAAATTCTTTTGCTGCCCAACAATCAGCACATCGTTCGGAAGAATTTTTTGCATGAGGCTGTCATTACTTTTCTCATCGTCAAAATCCAGCTTCAGAGAAGTAAATTCGCGCAACTCATTCTGTCCGCCCTGATTTGCGCGGCGTAATACCCGCAGATGTTTGTCCGCTCTGGGAGTCACCCCACCCGCGAGACTCAGTGCTTCGACGATACTCATCTGTCCTTGCAGCGGGAAACGCCCCGGACGCAGCACTTCACCAATCACGGAAAAACTGCGACTGATCTGCTGATTGATTTTGACCGATACTTTGGGATTGAGTAAATATTGCCCTTGCTCGAGTTTGCCGGAAAAAATACTGGCAACCTCATTGGCAGTTTTTCCTTTGATGCTAATCGTCCCCACCAGAGGCAAAGTAATCATCCCGGTCGGGCCAACAATCACATCAGCACTCAGATCAGGTTGCCCGAATACGGTAATCAGCAACTGGTCGCCTTCACCGACCAGATCTGAAGAAGATTCAACTGCAGATGCAGCAGGCTGTTCCTCTCCGGCGGCAGGCGTTTTCTCCGGAGGTACACTGGATAATTTGTTTTCAAACTTCAGTCTTGCGCTGATACCCTGCTCAGCCTCCTGCGCAACAACATTCGCAAATATTGAAATCAGCAGAATTCCAGCGCATAGGCGCCCGAAAAATCCTGTATTGAATTTCAAAATAGAAGTAAAAATCATTTAAACCTGAACTGAGAGAGAAAACGGTTTTATTTTATCTTGCCAGAGTAAATAAAGATGCAAATTTTTGTCATAGACACAAAATATCGTTAGTTTAAAATCCCTCGTCAACTGCAGCGACTGAAAACACAAACATAACAATTATTAACCATTAACAATTGTTAGCGCGACACTTGCTACGTTAATATTGCACAAAATGAATGAAAGCAAATTATGGTGCCATCCTCAACAGAGCAAGTCCCGCAGCATTCCCTTTTCGATACAAATACCAGTGCCGGCTCAGTCAGCTACAAGACCGTACCATTGGTCATCATCGCGCCTGTCCGCGACGAAGCAGATTTAATCCGTTTAACGTTGGACTCGATGGTGCGTCAGACCATACGTCCTGTTGAGTGGATCATCGTCGATGACGGATCACAAGATGCAACACCAGACATCGTTCGTGAATATGCAGAAAAATATGATTTCATCCGTCTGGTGCAAAGACCAGACCGGGGATTCCGCAAAGTCGGCGGCGGCGTGGTTGCCGCTTTCAAGTACGGCGTATCGCAGATCAAACACCAGGATTATGAATACATCGCGAAATTGGATGGCGACATGTCGTTCGGCCCGCGCTACCTCGAGCTGATGTTTGATCAGTTTGCAAAGGATGAAAAATTAGCCGCCGTTTCCGGCAAAGTCTTTCGCGAAGAAGGCAGTCAGAAAATCGAAGAAATCATCATCGACGAACATGTTGCAGGTCAGTTCAAGCTTTACCGGCGGTCGGCTTTCGAGCAGATCGGAGGATTTGTCGAAGAAGTATTGTGGGACGGAATCGATGTGCACACCGCCAGAATGAAGGGATGGAATACGCTGAGTTTTTATCATCCGGAAGCGATTCTGATGCATCACAGGCTGATGGGGTCGTCAGATAAAAATGTGTATCGTGGTCGTCTGCGCTGGGGCCGGGGAATCTGGTTTATGGGGTACCACCCACTATATGCAATTGCGTCCGGGGTCTTCAGGATGCGCGAAAAGCCCTTTATTATCGGCGGTTTGCTGATTATTGCCGGCTATCTGCAGGCAGCATTGAAGAATGCGCCCAGATACGACAATCCGGAATTCAGGAAACACCTGCATCAATGGCAACTGGCACAAATCAAAAATTTATTTTTCAAAAGTAAAACCAGATAAAAGATTCAGCACTTATGTTTAATTCTTACTCGCATGCTAGCTCATCGCAACCGGCACATCTGCTTTCTGTGCTGACGGGGATAGCATTCGGTAGCGCGGTCTGTGCCACGCTGTTTGCCATTCTGCATCATGTAGAGGGAACCGATCCGGATGTGTTTGGTATCCGTATCCTTATTGCCGGCTTCACCAGCATCATCGTATTTTCGAGCCACCAGTTACTTAACTCACTTCAGGCCAAAGATGCGCTCCCTTTATTTCCTAAACTGAGCTGGCGCTGGTTTATCGTCTTTATGGTTGTGTTACTGACCGCGTATATCGACAAAGCATCAGAACAACTCTCCCGTAAAGTCATGTTCTTGTGGCTGGTGATAACCCCCTTTGTTCTGATGACCGTTGCGATGCTGATACGGTCGCTTGCCAAAGCTTATTATTCCAATCCCGCTCGTCGCAGAAAAGCGGTGCTGATCTGGTCAAATTCAGCTTCCTCATCTTTGGTACGGGCGTTAAGAGATTCACCTCTGGCTGCAATTGATCTGATCGGTTTTTTTGACAACAGGAATGAGTTTCGTCCACCGATTGATCTGAAAAAACTGGGGAATATCGAAGACGCGGTGAACTGGATCGTTGATCAGGAAACCGGAAAAATGAATGTCGACATCGTTTTTATAGGGATGAGCAGCAAAGAATCCCCGGAACTCGAGGAAATTATTGAGGTTCTGTATGACAGCACAGCGACGACCTATTTTGTTCCGGAGTCCTTAATTTTCGGCATGCCGGGCATACAGCTGCGTGAATTGGCAGGTCAGCCAGTTCTGGCATCCACTGAAACGCCATTCATCGGGCTCGCCGCGCTCCCCAAAAGGATACTGGATTTTACCGGCGCTCTGATCGGCCTGATTTTGCTGGCCCCCGTTTTCCTGGCAATTGCCATCGGCGTACGCCTCAGTTCACCCGGCCCTGTATTGTTCAAACAAGTGCGCTACGGTATTGCAGGACGACCGATCAACGTCTATAAATTTCGCAGTATGAAGGCAGCGCCGAAAGATGTTCCGGTCATTCAGGCCAAAGTCGGTGATTCCAGAGTAACTAAATTTGGCAGCTTTATCAGGAAAACATCGCTCGATGAATTGCCGCAGTTGTTTAATGTACTGAAAGGTGAGATGAGTCTGGTTGGACCGCGGCCCCATGCCGTTGAGCACAATGAACTCTACAGAAAGCTAGTGACTGGCTACATGTTCCGCCATAAGATCAAACCGGGAATCACTGGCTGGGCACAAGTCAACGGACTCAGGGGAGAAACAGAAACGCTGGAAAAAATGCAGGCCCGCGTTGATTACGATCTTTATTATATGCAGCACTGGTCGGTCTGGCTGGATATCGTCATCATCTGGCGTACGCTGAAAGTCGTTTTTGGCGACAAAAATGCTTATTGAGTGGTCTTTGTAAGGTCTTATTTTTTAGCATTCTTCCATGTGCGGAAAACTTTCCCCAAAGAGGATTCTTTCAGACGCATCCGGGCCGAGAAGTACGCACCCTGCGTCTGACTGATAACGGCCGGCACAGACGCTGCCCCCTCGCAAAGAGGTATAAATCCGGTTGCAAAACGCTGCTTATATGCCTGCTCTCCGCGACCAAGATCAATCAGTTCAATCTGATGCGCCTGCGCCTCTCTGGCACAAAATGCCAGCAAAATCAGACCCGGTGAAAACTCGGCATAATCCGTGTCATACCACGGAAACCAATAATGCATAACCTTGCCGCAACGCATACCAAAATGGGCGGCGACCATCTTGTCGCCTGCATACAGGCTTGACAATATCCCGCCAAAATCGGGGCCATTATGCGAAAAAATGTGATGTACAACTTCACGTATCCAGGTGGTCGCAAAGATATCGTGTCCGGCTCCGAGTGTTCTGATAAATTGCGCCGATTTACCCGACAACAAAGCCTCAAATTCCGCCTTGCTTGCAGAATTCATAGTGAAAGACAGCGCACCACATTTCTTCGCAAGTTTGCGCTCATTGGTTTCAATTTTTTTGAACAAAGACGCATCACGCTTATCATTCAGACGTTGAGCATAGGCTGCAAAACCACCTTCCAGATTCAGTGTCAATGAACGGCTGTGACTCCAGGCATAAGCAGAAAAATCTGAGCGTTCCTGCGGCATATGATTAAAGCCCATGTATGCGACACCCATGGCTTTCAGCAGCTCGCCAACGGGCAATGAATTCTGAAAAGAACAGACCGGCCCCTGATAATCGGTAAGACCGCCGCCGATGACATCCGCTCGTAAACGATTTATTTTGTGATACGGCAAAAAACCCGTCACCTGCCCGGCATCTTCTATGACCAGAACACGCACGTCCGGCCTCGCAGCGGCGATGATCTGTGAATAGTGCGGATGATAATAAGGGCTGCCGTACACCGGAGATACCGACTGCAACTGCTCCCATTGCATCAGCAGAGCGGTATCTAATTCTGCGGCGATGATCTGACTAAACTTCATTTGTCTGCTCTTGTGTCAGAAAATATTCTTGCAGATTTTTTTGCAGACTCACTTCTATCACCTCTTCCACGAGTGCGGATAAACGGCTGCCTTGCACAGGTTCAAATACAAACACCTTATAAACGTCGGCCATTTTCAATAAAGACGGGTTCGCTACCATGGTCCACAGATCCCCGCCATCGCTGTTACGCGCCCACAGAGTTGAAGCTGGCCCGACGGCAGGTGATGATACCTGTGCCACCCACCCTGCTTCCAGCATACGCTGCAACAATCCTTCTATCTCATCCAGTCCGAACCTTGTTTGCGCACGGATCTGCGCCGCATTAACAATCGCGTTATCCGAACTGTGACGGGCAAAAAACAATACCTGCAATATTTTGATCGCATCTTCAAACGCGCTGCCGGGCGTCGGCACATGCCACCAGCGTTCGTATTTCACTATCGGCAGCGCTGCCGCAATCACCGCACCAATCAGAGTCACCAGCCACGAAAGATAAATCCAGATCAGGAAAATAGGCACGGCAGCCAGCGCGCCATAAACTACGGTATATGTAGAAAAATGGGTGATGAAGGCTGCAAAACCGCGTTTGGAAATTTCAAATACGCATGCCGCAAACAAACCACCCCAGGCAGCATCGCGCAGATTGACTTTGCGGTAAGGCACAGCCAGATACAATAAGGTGAACGCCCCCATTGTGAACACAATAGAAATCGAGGTGTAAAAAATTCCTCCGACAAACGGAACCGATTTCACAACACCGCTGGTCGCGGTGAATAAATAAGACGTCACAGAAATTGAAGCGCCGATCAGCAAAGGGCCCAGTGTGATAATCGCCCAGTACACCAGAATACGTTGAAAAACAGGACGAGACCGTTTGACCTGCCATATCTGATTAAATGTCTTGTCTATCATCGCCATCGTTGCGATCGCGGTGATCATCAGGGCAATACCACCCACAGCTGAAAGCCGGGTCGCTTTGGTTGCAAACTGAGTCAGATAGCCGAGGATAGTATTGGCAATCCCTTTCGGCATCAGATTCTGAATGAAATAGGCTTCCAGCGAAGTCCTGAAAGTATTAAACAGGGGGAACGCAGTGAATATGGCAAACGCAACAGTCAGAATCGGTACCAGTGCCAGTACCGTAGTAAACGTCAGGCTGCCTGCCACCTGTGACAACTGCCCTTCCCGCAATCGCTTGCGGGCAAACTGAAACAAATTCTGCAAATGCTTCCACAACGGTCCATGCATACATTTCTTAAATAAAAAATTACAAGTCCTCTATTTTACTGAGAGCGCCACAATAAAGCCCCATATAATAATAAATATGAACACAACTAACCTCACCCTACTCGTTTTATATTACTCACGCCACGGAAGCACGCGAAAAATGGCGGAATTTATCGCGCAGGGAATCGACAGCGTGCCCGGTTGCGATGCCAGATTGCGTACCGTACCATCGGTGTCGCCGACAACAGAAGCCAGCGAATCCGATATTCCCGTCAGCGGTGCACCGTATGTCGAACTCGTAGACCTGAAGGAATGTGCGGGCTTGGCGCTGGGATCACCGACGCGCTTCGGCAATATGGCGTCCGCAATGAAGTACTTCTGGGATGGCACTGCTGCCGACTGGCTGTCAGGAACACTGTGCGGAAAGCCAGCCTGCGTATTCACCAGTACCGGTAGTCTGCATGGAGGTCAGGAGTCAACTTTATTAAGTATGATGTTACCGCTGCTGCATCACGGCATGCTGATCACCGGTCTGCCGTACAGCGAAGCTGAACTGATGACGACATCCACCGGCGGCAGTCCTTATGGAGCGACGCACTGGTCCGGTCTGGATGGTAAAAACAGTATTTCCGAAGACAGCCGGCGCCTCGCGATCGCGCTGGGTCGTCGTCTGGCTGAAACGGCAGTCAAACTCAATACAAGATCATGATTACGGCGCGCCAGAAACAATTTCATCTGCTGGCTTGTCTCAGTCTGACTGCGTTGATTTTGCTGTGTATTTTATGGGAAGCCTGGCTGGCCCCCGTCAGGCCGGGCAGCTTCTGGCTCATACTGAAAGCATTACCTTTGTTCATTCCTTTACGTGGCGTTTTGCGCAAGGATAATTACACGATGCAATGGACGTCGATGCTGATCTGGCTGTATTTCACGGAAGGTATCGTCCGTGCCTACAGCGACATCAACCTGTTGTCAGTTAAACTTGCATGGATGGAAGTTATGCTCTCTGTCGCTTACGTCACCGGTGTTCTGGGTTACTTGCGTCCGATTAAAAAGGAAGCAAAAAAAGTGAGAAAGAATCAGAATGAATGAATTCATCCGCCAGTGTTGTAACGCCATTGGCAGTAGTCATGTTCTGACGGATAAAGACGAGACATTCGCGTACGAACAGGAATGGCGCCAACGCTTTACCGGAAATGCCCTTGCAGTATTAAGGCCAGCATCAACGCAAGAGGTTGCAGGGCTGATCACTCTTTGTAACACCTTCGGCGTGTCTGTCGTGCCACAAGGCGGCAACACCGGGCTGGTATTAGGCAGCGTTCCGGACAACAGCGGTAAGTCGGTCGTCATATCACTCAGGCGTTTAAACAAATTGCGTACGATTGATACGGCCAACAACACACTGACTGCTGAAGCCGGTTGCCTGCTCAGCGATATACAGCAAGCGGCGGCAAATGCCGACCGACTTTATCCTCTGTCGCTCGCATCGGAGGGAAGCTGCACTATCGGCGGCAATCTTTCAACGAATGCGGGTGGTACCGCCGTACTGCGTTATGGCAACGCACGTGATTTATGTCTCGGGCTGGAGGTCGTCACGGCAAACGGCGATATCTGGGATGGCTTGCGAGGATTACGTAAAGATAATACTGGTTACGATCTGCGTGATCTGTTTATCGGAGCTGAAGGAACTCTCGGCATCATTACCGCCGCGACCCTCAAATTGTATCCGGCACCATTAGCCAAGATGACTGCCATGGTGGCACTGGAAAGCCCGGAAGCCGCCTTATTATTACTGAATGAGGCGAGTAAAAAACTCGGCCCCACCCTGACCGGATTTGAATTTATTTCCAGGATTTGCCTGGAACTGGTGATCAAACATATCCCGCAACAGTCAGACCCGTTCACACAGCAATATCCGTATTACGTGCTGTTAGAAACCTCAGAGCATCAGTCAGCAGAACTCTCAGCGGCACTGATTAAAGACTTTCTGGAAACCCAGTTCAGTCTGGGACACATACACGATGCAGTCTTTGCAGAAAACATCAGTCAGGCGAAGGCCTTGTGGAGTCTGCGGGAAAACATCTCGGTGGCACAGGCCAAAGAAGGTAAAAATATCAAGCACGATATTTCTCTCCCGATTTCCAGTATCCCTGCCTTCATCGCAACAACGAATCAATTATTAGCACGACATTTCACCGGAAGCAGAGTAGTCTGTTTCGGCCACATGGGCGACGGTAATCTGCATTACAACATTTCACCTGCAACCGGGCAAGCGGCCGACGTGTTTATCGAGAACCAGCAAGCAGTTAACCGGCTGGTACACGATCAGGTTCATCATTTCCAGGGATCGATCTCAGCAGAACATGGACTCGGCGCGTTAAAGAAAGAAGAAATTCTACGTTATAAATCCCCCATCGAAATGAATCTGATGCGATTGATTAAGCAGGCTTTAGATCCTCATAATCTGATGAATCCGGGAAAAATTATCTGATCAGGGAGAAGTGATGAGACGTTTTCTGATGGCTTTGTTGCTCAGTAGCTCCTGCATTCAACATCTGTCTGCAGCCGAAGTTTATCAATGTGAAAGAGACGGGCGTATCCAATACAGCCAGACACCTTGTACGCCTGATCAAAAGACATTAGGAAAAAAAGTCACTCAGGATGCAACGGAGAACTCAAACGAAACACAGCATCATATTCAAAAATTAGCGCAGGATAAAAAAGAAGCAGCCAGATTAGAACGTGAGCGGCATAAAACAGAAGATAAACGAGACAAAGAATTCAGTCGGCAGGCAGCCAAAACAGAAAAGCAAAAAAGCCAATGCGACAGAGCACGTTTGCAAATAAAATGGGCTGAAGAAGATGCGCGTAACGCCTCCCCAAAATCCGAAGCGAAAGCGCGGCAAAAACTGAGGCGTACAAAAGAAAAAGCAGAACTCGCGTGTCAACAATAATCCGCATTCAGAACTCAGGACATAATTCGTTGCGGCGTGCCGCTTCGCTTATCAGCCAGTCCCGGAATGCCGCCAGTGGTGGCTGACTTGCGCACTCAGGCCGATATACCACGTAATAAGATAGTTCTGAATCAAACTGAATCTCTGGAAACAAGCGTAACAATCTTCCGGCGGCCAGGTCGTCATGCGCCATGATGCTGCGTGCCAGCGCCACACCACGACCTTCGATTGCTGCTTGCAGAACCGCTGCCGAGTTATTGATCTCCATCCCCCGCTCAGCGTTGATACCTGAGAGCTTTGCTATTGCAAACCACTTTTCCCAGGTCGGGAAGCCCGATTGACCGTCCATCGACAGGTCGTGAATCAGGGTCACAGAATTTAACCCTGCCAGCGAGTGCAAGCGTCGGTGTTTCCGTAAAAAACCGGGAGAGCAGACCGGAAAAATCTCCTCACCCATCAATTTCTCAGCAGTCAAGCCCGGCCAGGTACCAGCGCCGTAACGCACACCGACATCCACCCGTTGCGCAATGAAATCGACTGGTTTCAGATGCGTCTCCAGGCGTACATCAGTGTCGGGACAAATTGCCTGAAATCGCTCAAACCGCGGGAGCAGCCACTTAGCGGCAAATGCAGGACTCACGGTAACCGTCAGCAAATTGCGGGCCTCGTCTTCTTTCAGAAGTTCCATGCCCGAGGCCAGCTTATTCAGGCCGGCACGGATATCCGGCAACGCGCGCGCTGCGGCATCGGTCATCACAAGTCTGGCTTTACCGCTGGTGCTGCGGATAAACAATGGCTTTCCCAACCAGTCTTCCAGTCCCCTGACAAGTTGACCGACTGCTGCCGGAGTGACATTCAGTTCTTGCGCTGCCGCCGAAAAACTCTGGTGTCTGGCACTGGACTCAAAGGCGCGAAGCGCATTCAGATGGATGGGAAATTTCATAGCATTAAATATTTTCTTTCTCGGACAGATACTTTATCTGATTTGTTATCCGCCTGAAATCGATGAATAATCTTCTCCTGAGAGAGAGTAGTAAAAAAATTTACCATAGATTTTCTTTCATAGAGAACAAATCCCAGTGAACTGCTCACTGATCGTAAATAAAAGCGTCATTGTGCAGACAAAGAGACAACATAAATGCCCCCATACCAGTCTCTGCAATAGGTTGCCGTACGCACTTCTGGAATAACTATGCTGATTAATGCCGACTTTTCACGCCCCGCCGTTGTACTTCCCAGCCAGTACGAATGGCTGCCATCACCACAAAGCGGAGTGGAGCGCGTTATGCTGGATCGTATCGGTGCTGAGCAGGCCCGCGCGACCAGCATCGTGCGATACGCTCCCGGTTCGCGGTTCCCCCCGCACCAGCATCCGGGAGGCGAGGAAATTCTGGTTCTGTCCGGTGTTTTTTCTGAGGGGGAAACACACTATCCGGAGGGCTGGTATTTGCGAAATCCTCCCGGCTCCGCTCATCAGCCCGCCAGCCGTGAGGGAGCGGTCATTTTCGTCAAACTGCAACAGATGCGCCCCGACGAAACGCAAACTGTACGTATTGACACCCATGCAGCTGCATCCTGGCACAACGAGGCGGGACGTGATGTTTGCCCCTTGTATCAGGACCAAGCCGAGAGTACAAGTCTGCAAAGACTGCCTCCTGGAGAGCCCCTGTTCAGCGCACCGGTTCAACGTGCTGAGTTATTCATTCTGAGCGGGAATATCGTGGCAGATCATAAATCTTATGAGCGCGGCAGCTGGATTCGCCTGCCGGCAGGCCACTATCCCGATATCGTTGCCGGCACACAAGGCGCGATCCTTTATCTCAAGATCAGTCACCTCGCGGAAATCGGAACAGAAATATGAGCAGACAGACAGCACGCGTCGCCATCGCAGGAGGAGGCCTTTCCGGCCTGTACGCAGCATATCTGCTGGAAGAGAACGGTATCAATGATTACATTATTCTGGATGCCCGAAAAGTATGGGGCGGCCGAATCGCATCTGCATCACACCTCGAAGGTACGCATCCGCTTGATCGCTTTGATCTCGGGCCAACGTGGTTCTGGCCTGCTTATCAGCCGCAGCTCGATCAGCTCATCAAGCATCTGGGATTGGAAAGTTTCGCCCAATATGAAGACGGCGATATGCTGGTCGAACACACGCAGCACGCCATCCCCATGCGCATGAGAGGTTACGCATCGACACCAGCATCCATGCGCTTGCCAGGAGGAATGCGCTCGCTGACCGAGGCCTTACGTCTGAAATTAACGCCAGAAAATCTGCTCCCGGGGCAACAGATACTGCGCATGCGCAGTGAAGACGGCCATATCGAACTCGATACTAAAGATACTCTCGATACGCAAGGCAAACTCAACAGCTTTCGGGTCGAACATGTGCTGCTGGCTGTGCCGCCGCGACTGGCACTGGCAAAAATCGACTTCGCCCCCTTGCTTCCGGAGTCACTGGTACGTGCCTGGCGTCATACCTCCACCTGGATGGCAGCACATGCCAAGTACCTTGCCCTTTACGATGAACCTTTCTGGCGTATGCAAGGATTATCCGGCGAAGCGCGCAGTGCCAAAGGCCCGCTTGCCGAAATTCATGATGCGTCGATACCCGGTGGCAACGCGGCGCTTTTTGGCTTTTTTGGCATTCCTGCCCGTACCCGCAGCGATGTCGGTGAAGATGCATTGCGGGCACACTGCAGAGCCCAATTGTCACGGCTGTTTGGTGGGCAAGCATCAACGCCGAAAGCGGATTTCATCAAAGACTGGGCTGCCGATCCCTGGACGGCCACCAGCGCCGATCTGGAAGTGTCAGGACATCACACCAGTGCGCCTGTTTCCTTTGTTGCGGAGGGCCCGTGGCGTAACAGAATCACAGGTATCGCCAGCGAATGGTCACCACAGTTTCCAGGCTACGTCGCCGGCGCAATAGAAGCCGCAACGAATGGCGTCAATATGCTGCTGGCATCCTTCCCAGCCTGAGGACTGAGTGACGGCCAGCATACGCAATACGCGGCAAATCGTATTCCGGGACATTCAGTTGCAGCTGGCTTCACTGTCATCCCGCCGACCGCCGCAACGAAGTCGTGCGTCAGTTCCCCAGTGTTTATCCGGGCAAAGCGGTAACAGTCATTCGCGTTACAATGGCGCGAATTTCTGATCGGTCACACGCCCCTCTTTATGAAAATTCTCATTATCGAAGATGAACCTAAGACTGCCGCTGCGCTGGCTCGTTCCCTGCGGGAGGAAGGTTATTCTGCGGACATCGCTGAGAACGGCATCGATGGTCTGCATCTGGCACTGAGTGAAAGCTACGAACTGATTATACTCGATGTCATGTTGCCCAAGTGTGATGGCTGGTCTGTTTTACGTACACTCAAAGCGGAGCGGGCCAACTTGCCTGTTATCCTGCTCACCGCACTGGATGCGGTATCTGATCGCGTCAAAGGACTCGATGCCGGCGCGGACGACTACCTCGTCAAGCCCTTTGCTTTTTCTGAATTGCTGGCACGTATCCGTAATGTTTTACGACGCGCACCGGTACAAGCATCAGATTTAATCCGGGTTGCCGATCTTGAAATGGACAGAAAAAGACACCGTGTCTCCCGTGCCGGGCAGATACTCGATCTGGCACCACAAGAATACCGGGTACTCGATTATCTGATGCACCATGCAGGTGAAGTGCTGACCCGCACTCATCTTGCTGAACAGGTATGGGATATGAACTTCGACGGCGACAGCAATGTGATCGATGCCGCTATCCGTCGCCTGCGTAAAAAAGTGGACGATCCGTTTGAGCCAAAACTGATCCATACCTTGCGCGGTGTCGGCTACGTGCTGGAAGTACGACACTGATTGACGATGAAACTGAATTCGATTTCCATCCGGCTGACGGTCTGGTACGCATTGCTGAGTACGACACTGATCGCATCAGTGGGTTACACAATGTACTGGATGCTGGCTGACCGGCTGCTGCGCGAAGACGATACTTTTTTATTGAGTAAAGTCTCAGAAGCGCGCGCCGTGATCGCCCTGCACCCGGAAAATTACGACGCTCTGCAAGAGGAATTGCAACACGAAGGCGAGACCTTTCCTGATATTCGCGTCAGAGTTCTTGATGAGCATCATGCTGTCATTGCTGATACCAATAATGAAAATACACATGGTATTGCGTCAGAAATATTCGATGCCATGCCGTGGACAACAGAAAAAACAGACTGGTACGACCGTCAGCAAACGCGTTACCGCCTGATGCAACAGCACTCCGGTAAGCTGACCATACACGCAGCCATGCGCCTCGCCAAGGAACAGCGCTTGCTGAACTTCTATCGCGATATGCTGCTGACCGGCGTCGCCGCCGTGTTGTTGATCGCCATGCTCGCCGGTTACGCGATTGCGCGCTACGGGCTGGCACCGCTGCATCGTCTGGCCGCTCTGGTTGACGGACTGAGTGTAAAGCAGCTGAATCAGCGTGTCGGCGAAACCGACTGGCCGCAAGAATTGCGCCTGCTGGCAGATAATTTCAACCGACTTCTGATACGACTGGACGACGCATTTTCCCGTATGTCACGTTTTTCCGCAGACATTGCACATGAACTGCGCACACCGTTGCAGATATTACGCAGCGAGGCTGAAATGAGCTTATCGCGTGAGCGCTCCCCGGCGGAATACCGGCAATGCCTGGAATCCGGGCTTGATGAATACGCCAGGCTATCACGTATGGTGGATGCTCTGCTGTTCCTCGCCCGCGCTGAGCAAGCCGATACTGCTCTCGATTATAAAAATCTCGATCTGTCCGCCGAATTACAGTCTGTCTGCCATTTTTTTCAGGCCATGGCGGACGAGCTTGATATCACTCTTCACATGCAGGCGCACGGCCATCTGTCGGCGGATCAGGGACTTTTACGGCGCGCTCTCGCAAATCTGGTGGATAACGCGCTGAGACATACCGGCAGAGGAGGCACAGTGACACTGAACGCCCTCGTTCTGCAAGATGGCGACGTCGAGCTAAGCGTCAGCGATTCCGGTTGTGGAATTGCGAACGAAGATCTGCCACACATCACGGAACGTTTTTATACTGCAGACAGATCCAGGCAGCGTCTCGGTCAGGGTAGTGGCCTGGGCCTTGCCATCGTGCAGTCCATCATGCGTCTGCACGGTGGCACGATCACATTCAGCAGCACTCCCGGTCAGGGCACCGAGGTAAAACTGCAATTCCCGGCAGACGATCTATCCCGACACAGTGCATCTGCCTGAAAATTTCCACCTGATGCCGCATCGCCACACCACGCAAGGCATCAGCGCTGAACCGTGCTGGCCTAGACCTATTTCCTCTGCATATTGAATGCCGCAGCGAATCTGACGAAATCGTCAGATTCGCGTCATGCTGCTATCAGACGTGACTGTTATTCTGGTTAATCAGATTCCGAATGAATACCTGTCCAGAATATGCCCTCTGTATCTCCGCTGGTCTCCTGCCGAGCGATTCATAAAACCTACTATCAGGGTGAGGTGCAGACCCCTGCCCTGCGCGGCGTTAATCTCGATATTCAGGATGGCGAATTACTGATGCTGGCCGGGCCGTCAGGCTGCGGTAAAACCAGTCTGATCTCGATTATCGGCGGTATGCTCGATGCCGACAGCGGAGATTGCACAATACTTGGCAACGATATAAAAACGATGTCCGCGCAGCAGCGGGCACATTTTCGCAGACAGCACATCGGTTTTGTTTTTCAGAGTTTTAATTTATTACCGGCGCTGACCGCTGTTGAAAATGTCTCTGTACCGCTTTTACTGCAAGGCGTTCCGCGTCAAGCCGCCGAAGCTCAGGCCAGAATTGTGCTGGAGTCGCTGGGGCTGGCCAGTCGTGCCGACCACTCACCCGGACGTATGAGTGGCGGTCAGCAACAGCGGGTAGCCATTGCGCGTGCGCTGGTACACGAACCGCAAATGATCATCTGTGACGAACCGACTTCCAGTCTCGATCATGATGCAGGACAAAACGTGATGGAAATCCTGCGCACGCTTGCGAAAACTGCCGGACGAGCGCTGCTGGTGGTGTCACACGATCCGCGTATTTTTTGTTTTGCTGACCGCATCGCCCATATGGACGACGGCCGCGTGATTTCCATTGAAACGTCCCCTTCCTGAAATTAGACGTTATGAATCGTTATTATGTATTGGCTCTACTGACCTTCTCCGGCCTCGTACTGACCGTGTTTTCCGTTATCCGCGACGAGCAGGTCACCATGCCGGATAAAGCGCCGGGCACAGAGATCCGCTCGCCATTTTCCAGTCAGGTCGCTGGTACAGGAATTACGGAAGCTTTTGGAGGCAATATCGCTGTCGGCACGCCCGTGACTGCGATTGTCAAAAGCATACCCGTAAGCTGGGGCAGTACGGTCAGTGCCGGTACACCACTGGTGTATCTGGATGACAGCGATCTGCAAGCCCGTCTGCCGTCAGCTAATGCACGCGTGAAGGAAGCACAGACCAGGCTGGCAATGTCACGTCTTGCCCGCGAACGCGCTGAGCAGATAACGGATAAACGTGCCATCAGCACAGAAGAACTTGACAACCGGCGGTTCGCCGCCAAAACAGATGAAGCGCTTGTCGCCACCGCACAAGCTGCCGTCGATGAAATCAGAATGGAGATGCAGCGCCGTATCATTCGCGCACCTGTATCGGGTCAGATATTGCAGATCCGCCTGCACAGCGGCGAATATGCTGATAACAGTGCTCCATTAATACTAATGGGTGACGCCGCTCGTCGTCAGGTGCGTGTCGATATTGACGAAAACGATGTCCGCCGCTTCCGCCCGGATGCAGCAGCGATCGCTTATTTACGGAACGACACAGAACATCCGCTCACCTTACGTTTTGAACGGACAGAGCCGTATTTACGCCCGAAGTCAACTCTGACCGGAGCAAGCGCAGAACGGATTGATACCCGCGTTCTGCAAGTTATCTACAGTGTAGAGACAAAAGAAATACCACTGTATATTGGTCAAGTGCTGGATGTCTTTATTGATGCCGGGTCTGCGCCAGCGAACAGCATCAAAGGCAGACAAGTAAGAGCAGAAACATCACGACCATGAAACTGATACCTGTTATCTGTGCCTTGATCTGTCTGATGTTGTCGGCATGTTCCACGCCTTCTGGCTACCAGCGCCCCGTCATCACGCTACCGGAAAAATGGCAAACCATGCCGGAACAGACGACGGCTTTACCTGATAATGCTCCGTGGTGGCAAGCGTTTGCCGATCCGCAACTGGATCTGTTAATGGCGGAAGCTAAACACCTTAATCCGGATATACAACGCGCCCGCATTTTGCTGCGTAAGTCCCGCGCTGAATACCAGAGCATCAGCGCTATGCGAAATCCTGCACTTCAGGGTAATGCACTATCGAAGCGTGAACACGAAAGCGCCAACATCGATAGCAGTACATTCAGCCAGCCAGGAGAAACCGGCAGTCTGTTTCAATTCGGCTTTGATGCAAGCTGGGAGCTGGATTTCTTTGGTGTGCGCCATCAGCTTTCAGATGCCGCATTGGCGCAGACAGAGGCGACACTGGCCGGACTCGCTAATGTCAGTGTAACGATGCTGGCGGAGGTCGCCCGCAATTACATTGAACTGAGAAAGGCGGAGGCGCTGATCGCAGCAGCACAGGATGACGAGGAAACAGCACGAAATATACTGGAGCTGGTACGCGCCAGAAGTCATGCCGGGTTTGCGAGCGGCGCTGATCTGATCACAGCAGAAACTGGATTACGCTCGGCACAAATGGCGCTCGTACCGCTGCGCGTAATGAAGAATGTCGCACTGAACCGGCTGAGTGTCTTACTTGGCAGATACCCCGGCGAGCTGCAACTCAGTCGTTTTCAGCAGTTACCTGTAACACCCGTTGCCCTTCCATCCGCCCTGCCGTCTGAACTGCTGCGGCAACGCCCTGATATTCTGGCTGCAGAAAAACTTCTGGCAGCAGCATCCGCCAGAGCAGGTGCAGCACAGGCCGACTGGTATCCACGCTTTTCTCTGCTCGGACAAATCGGTCTGGCCAGCTCTGTTTTCGGCAAACTGGCCGAAGGCGCAAGCCGCATCTGGCGTATCGGTCCATCCTTATCGTGGCCCCTGCTGCGTGGTGGACAAATCGCTGCCACCATACAGGTACGTAATACAGAACAACAGCAGGCGCTGATCATTTATCGTCAGACTATTCTGCAGGCCACAGAAGATGTGGAAAACAGCTTGACCGGCTATGAGCAGGAAAAAAAACTGCAAGCTCAATATTCAGAAAATGTCACACTTGCTCAAAAACGGCTCGCTCTGGCTGAATCACATTATGCTGCGGGACTCAGCGATTATCGCGCAGTTCTGCATGCCAGACATACCTGGATCACTACCCAGCAAGAGCAGATACGCAGTACCGCCGCCCTCGCTTCGAGCTGGATAGCGATCAACAAGGCATTTGCCGGCCATCTTTACCATTCATCGGCAGAATCCCAGCTCAGCGATACAGACTCTTGTTTTCAGAAACAGACACCGGATAATTCAACATGTATCACATCGCATTAAAAATGCTGGGTGGTGACCGGACGAAATTCATCACACTGATACTCGGCGTAACCTTTACCGCCTTTCTGGTCACCTTTGCTGTTTCGTATTTTTGCGGCTTTATGACACGCGGATTTGCACTGATCAGTGAAACGCAAGGCGATATCTGGGTCATGGACGCGGCAGTCAGTTCCGTTGAGCAGACAACGAATCTATCTGACGCAGCATTGTTACGTGTCCGTTCAGTACCGGGTGTTGCCGCCGCCATACCACTGCTGCTCAGTTCTGCTGAAGTCCGCTTTCCGAACGGTTCGTTTCAGTCATTTCAGGTAATCGGCGTTGACGACAGCAGTCTCGCCGGTCTTCCGCGAATGGCAGGCCTGGATCATGCTGTACTGCGCCAGCCGGGTCAGGTCGTGGTTGATGACGGTGGCACAGAAGACAAACTGGTGACGCCGCTGCATACCAGTGATACATGGCCGAGCGGTGGTCGTTCAAACGTCAACGCGGCGATGCGACGGCTGGCCAGGAACGATCAGCTGGAACTCAATGATCACCGCATACGCATTGCCGGTGTATCGAATGCGCATCCTCGTTATCCGGCCAAACCGCTGATGTACATGACGCTCACCAACGCTCGCCATATTTTGCCCTCCGAACGCAGGCAAATCAGCTTTATCCTGGTTCGCGCCGGATCAGACAACAGCATGCAGACACTCGCTACGCGCATCGAGCAACAGACCGGCCTGAAAGCACGAACAGCCGCTGATTTCAAAACAGAGACGGTGCACTGGTATCTGCGTAATTCTGAAGACGTAGGCGATGTCATGTCCATGTTGATTCTGGCGATTGCCGTAGGATTCGGCGTTACTGGCGTCATGCTCTATATGTTCACCAGCGAAAGCCTGCAGCAGTATGCCGTGCTGAGCGCACTCGGCACACTCCCTTCACAATTACTGAAAATGGTGTTCTTACAAGCGATGGTATGCGGACTATCGGGTGCAGGAATGGGCACGGGTCTGTGCGCCCTTGCCGATCTGTTTTTGCGTAACAGCGACTACCCTTTCCGCATGATGTGGTTTGCTCCGCTTGCGGGTGGTGGCATGGTTATGCTGACAGGAGTCATCGCAGCAATCGTCAGTGCACGTCCGGTTCTTAAACTGGAGCCGGCAAAGGTATTTGCTGCCCGATAAAATACTGAATCAGCAGCGCCGGAAGAGTCACTCACGAATCCTTAGCCAGTACTGAAAACACGTCATCGGCAACAGATAAAAAACCTCACTCTGCACAGGTCACCGCGGCAATCAGATCCTTATTTTTGCATTATTGTTTTTTCAACTGGGACAGTTTGTCTCTGTCTATGGCTATTGCTTTTAAGTAGAATGCGTTATGCCCTGTAACAACATTGCCCTCCTGGCGCAACCGTTCATATCTTCTTCTGGATTTGCTAATTCACCGGTTTGAATGCCTTCCTGATTTCGCAGAAAGGTATCGTGAAGAGTCAAGCGCAGTAAGGAATGGACAATTTAAAAATGCCATATCGCTGTCGGAGCAGCGTTTTAAGGCAACACTGCCGACGATATATTCTGATGTTATCGACAGTGCCGATTCTTAGTCTGGAAAATAATCAAAATGATGGAATGGATTCCCATAATCTTAGTGACGTTTAAGATACTCGTGCTGGGCACCGGCATGTTCTTCGCCATCAAGTGGCATTACGACAAAGCGAAAAAGGGGAAAAATACCGCGAGAGAGGCGCGAGCAGTTCTGCGCGCCAGTAGCAAGGTATTCGCCGCCTTCACGCTATTACTGCTGGGTCTGGGGCTTCTTACCTACGTCGTCGCCAGGACGAGCGGTTTGGAAATGACCTTCATGTGACCAAAAATCATAATCAGCCACGACTCATTGATGCTGAAAAATATAGAAACACATCAGCGCTTAATACCATCCATTTTTAAAGACTGGCTTTGGGCTTGGTAATGGCCACCTCAATCCCTCATGGAATTGACGTGGCCGTATCCGGTTAACCGCTTGGTCGATCTCAACACCAAGCCCATACGGCCAGTAGGTTTTGACGGTGGCCTGACCATTGTTGATGTCGGCTTCTTGTGCTCCGGCATAGTAGGTGGTGGTGACTGCCGGATTGCCGTTTGGCTGGCTGGTTTTAGTTTGTTTGCTGCGCTGGTGTTCGGGGCCGTAGGTGAACTGGCTGCTGTCGGCCTCGCCTTTGCTGATGCGTTTTGGCATGTCGAAGCTGGTCCAGTCGATGTTGACCCAGCGACTGCTGCGGATGGTGCTCAGCAGGTTGCCGTTGTCGTCGTATTCATGCGCGCCAATTCTCCGGGTTTTCGATTACTTTGCTTCGCTCGCTCACTGAGCGCCTGCCATTCTTCTTCGTTCAATCGGAAGTTTAATTGTTTGGAGAGTATCATTCGCATTTCCTTTGTTGATAACAATTGTTATACAAGATAAGCGATTGATTTTCAACATGAAATAGGCTCAAGCCAATTTTTCGTGTTGAAGTTGGGCTTGGTGTGTCTGACACGGCAAACCGTTGCCCAGCTTAGGTTTGCGGCGGTTGGGGAGTATGCACGTAAGCGTGCGTCATGTGTGTGGGTTAATTGGGGGAGGTTTTAGCTGTTTTAGGCCAACTAATTGTTGCGGATTTTAAGCTGGATTTTTTGCACCGGCGGGCTCGGATTTTAGGAACTAGGGAATTGGCAGTGAAGAGAGGTTTAGCTGAATCTTGGGGAATTTAGCTAAATTAGATTTTTTATGCGCGGGAAGTTTGATGCGATTTTTTAAAAATGCACCTTGCACCGATTTTGCGTCAATTTCTGTTTTTTAGAAATCAACGCAAAATCGGTAAGTACAGAGCAAGTACAGATTTAAGTAAAAACAGAAGGCCGGGCTTCGCAAACTCAGCGCCAAAGCCAACGCTGTTAGCTTGACGTATGCACCATGCGGGCTTCACCGGTCCTACCCGGCTTTGAGCTTGCATTGCAAATGGCGCAAAAAGCCTATCCTGCGTGAGAAACGAAAGGCTTGGTATTTTCAAGCAAGGGCGCTATTGTTTTTTTGAGAAGCAGGTCAATCCTTCACCATCCAGGCAAATCTTTTGTGAGCGGCCTTCAATGTTAGCCTTCCAGTAGCCATTGCCCGCCTGAGGCTCAGTACCAGCCCACACGATCCCAGAGAAAGAAATTGACCGGCCGGTGCCATCCTCGTCCTGCCATCGCCCTCGAATCTCATCGCCACGAATACCTGGACTCGCAATATTAAGCGAGTAGTCGCCTCCGGTGCGCATCGTCAGCGTGTATGACTTCCCTCCTGTGTCGAGAAGGTACACGCCAACTGGATCAATTTTGTTTGAACAGCCCACCAACCCGACAAGCAAGGCTGCGGCAGTGATTAATCGTTTCATCGTTTCACAGGCTCCGTCCAAGAATAAGTCTGTCGCATATTTCCAAAGGGCGCAGCCTTGTCGCGCTCCCAATCCGGCCCGACCCCGTATAGGAATGACTTCATGCTCGAATTGTTAGAAAGGTCAAAACGAATCTGATCCTGGCCAACAGGGAAAATATCAATGCGATAACTGCCGACAAACTGCTGTGTCGGATTCAGCCCCGCATACCAGACCAAGTCAGTCAAACCGAAGTCGCCCTTGTACCCGGTAACCGGGGCAAGAGGTTTTCCGGCAGCTAGAGCCTCAGCGTTCTTCTTGTAGAAATAGTTTCGTGCCTCGCCGACCCTGCGAGCCGACATCATATTTTGGGTCGATGACGTGCTCGCATCGAAATGGCGATTTGCAGAACCATGGCCAGTAGCCCAATCGAACGTCATCCCGATAGCCGCTCCCCACCCTGAATCCTGCTTCTTATCGGGGTTGTGACCGACGATCTCGACGCACTGCATTCCGGCATCGCAACTTGGCTTTTCTCTTCCACCCGACGCAAGTGGGAACGACGGAGCAAGCCCACCAATGTAGTTACCTCCACTGATTGCCGCGTTACCTAGAGGAGCAGCCTGCCCCTGTCCGGTACCAGTCTTGTCTTTACCGTTACCTGTGGCCTTAGACGTATCGCCAATCATCCCGCAATTCCCACCCATTGCGCGGCATACATCCATCATCCGTCGAACGCCTTGGCAGATGAGGTCACAGTCTTTCTTGTTTGCCTCCTCTTTCTGAATCAACCCATTATCGCCCGCATTTCCAGCCTCAAACCCCGTCGGATCTGTCAAATTCGTCGGGTTGTTCCACACGTAAGTATACCGGTTGTAGCTCTGGCTATGTGCCGGATCCTGAATCATCGGGTCGGCACTCAGAAACCTTGCCATCAGCGGGTCGTAGATCCTGCCGTTCATGTGCACCAGATCGAGCTGATCGAGCATTTCATGGCCGGTGTAGCCTTTGTTGTCGACTTGCCCATCCAGATTATCCGGTGTCGCGCTGCCATCGGTGGTTCGGCGTTTGCCCCAACTGTCGTAGGCCATTTTTTCTTTCAGGTTGCCACTGCTGTCGCTGATGCTGATGATGCTGCCCAGTCTGTCGTGGTGGCTCCAGTTGAGTTCGCTGGTGTTGCTGCCGGGTTGGTCGATCTCAACACCGAGCCCATACGGCCAGTAGGTTTTGACGGTCGCCTGACCATTGTTGATGTCAGCCTCTTGTGCTCCGGCATAGTAGGTCGTGGTGACTGCCGGGTTGCCATTGGGCTGGCTGATTTTAGTTTGTTTGCTGCGCTGGTGTTCAGGTCCGTAGGTGAACTGGCTGCTGTCGGCCTCGCCTTTGCTAATGCGTTTTGGCATGTCGAAGCTGGTCCAGTCGATGTTGACCCAGCGACTGCTGCGGATGGTGCTCAGCAGGTTACCGTTGTCGTCGTATTCATGCGCGCCGATTCCGGGGATTTGCTTGACGGCATGGGGACGCACGCTATTGCTGCCGGCGGCGGGGTAGATGTAGTCGCCCATGCCGACACCGGTTTTACTGAGGATGTTGCCGATGGCGTCGTAGCGGAAGTGTTGGCTGGCCTGGCCATCGACGGTGGCGCTTTCGAGCCGGTTGAGTTCGTCGTAGGTAAAGCCTTCGCTGTATCCACTGTTGTTCCAATACTGGCTGCGACGATCTACATTGCCCAATACGTCGTAGGTGTAGCCTTCTTGTAGCAGTGCGATTCCCTGGCTGTTTTGAAGAATGCTTTGCTTCAGGCGACTTGTGTAGGGGTTGTAGTCGTATTTAACATCCAGGCCATTGCCCAGTTTCGCCTGACGGACGTGTTGTGAGGCATCCTGGACGGTGGCTCGCCATAAGACAAGGCTCCGTCTTTCCAGGCGTTCAAGATACCCATAGCTGTTATAACGATGATCGAAGATTTTTGGACTGGCGTTTCCTCGCTGGTATTGCTGGCGAATCAGGCGGTTCCATTCATCGTATCTATTTTTACTTATGTAGGTGGTGTCCAGATACAGGGTCGTGGTGTCAGTGACCTGCTCCCCGAGTTTAGAATGATGCACAAGGGGACACCCTATGAAAAATCACTTGGGAGCGCTAAAGATCTTTCTGAGGAACAGGCCAGGATAGAAGCTGAAAAATATCGTACAAAAATTCTTAAGGAAAGACACAAGAACGGCATTGAAAAACTGTCCGCAGACTTGGCAATGCCGCGTATTCCGTGCTTTAAGAGCTATGAATACGCTAGAAACTTCGTTAAGGAATTAAATCAAATTGCCCCACTCAATCGAGGACGCTTTACAGGTGGAAATCTAGAGCCAATTGAACTAGAGCTCTATGGAATCATATGGCTGATGCTCCTGCTACCACTTAGCATGGAAGATTTGCTGCAATTAGCAACAACAGATATCCAAAGCAAAAGATCGGAACCATATTTGACTCTCCGGAGAGCAGAAAAACATACTCCCCATTTGGAAGTTGATTTGCCCTATAGCGCAATTACAATTTTTGAAGCGCTAGAAATGAAACTTGACAGAGATTCTTACAGAGAAGGACTGTTTCCTCTACTTCGCAGATTAAGTAAAAGTGAGCTAAAAAATGAAATGAAGCAAGTCCTGAACAAAATATCCCCAACCTACGTCATTGATACGAATAAATTTATTGCTTACTTTGAATTTACTGCAGTCAAATTCAGCTGTTTCCGTAGCGAATTCATCAAGGATTACACAAAAAAAAAGACGCGGACAAAATGAATGTGGGATAAGCAACAGCGCCAGACGGCTTTTGATGACTTGGTGGGAAAGCCATTTACTACAAAAGACCAATTTTATTAAGTTGGATCTCAGCCTTCTTAGCGCCCCCAAAAAAAGAAGGAGTTCGCCGTCGATTGGCAATCGTCGATAAGACAAGGATTCAAAATCACTCCAAGAGTGATTTATCACAAACAGCCGTCCAATATGGATGAATCCGTTCTAACCCAAAATGGCATACCAGATGGCATACTAAGCAAGCCAGAAAAAGAAAAAGCCCTTAAAAATCAAGGGCTTATCATTTTATTTTGGCAGCTGTGGGAATCAAACAACATACCAAGACCCGCATAGATAAAGGGTTTTACTTACACATAACTTCCACGTGGATGCATACATGGATGCAAAAATAATTGTCACGTGTTGGCAACAGTGCTCAATCGCATTTCATTTGCAATCCACTTTGCGACGAAGAATACCTATAGTGGCTCGTATGTATAAGGTACGCAAACGAAGGTACGCAGATGGTACGCATGAAAATAAGCTTCCGCACCAAAAGCAAATTTTATTTCCTAGCGATTAAAAAATAAGTACTTAAATGTACTAATTCATACTTGATCTGACACACTTCGTCCGATTGCGCCCCAATAGCGGACTGTGGCAATTCCCAAGAGCAGCCTGGAAATGACGCCGTCGCTGAATGCTTCGAGCCGGTTCTTGATCATCAGTTTGCCCGTGGTTGTTAGGCATAGGAGTGTATTCCGTCAAACCGGCGATCAGCAATGAACCAGATCATTGCGACAACCACATAGACCGCAAAGCCAATCAACGGCTGGACGAACGACAACGCCATGCCAGAGGTATACAACAAGGTGGACAGCTTCCAGCCTGCCTTTTCCCATTATCAGTAACTCTTTGTTGAATGCCGATTACAATTTTTCAGGAGCAACATAGCTACGCTTCATTTGCATAGTTTCACCCTCGGCGTTCTGAAGGAAGACCTCTGCAAAAACTGTTCTCTCGTCCGCAGTGGCGTTAACAGGGATGATCACATTAATGGACCTCTCAACTGTTTTCCCAGGGAAAATAATTACATCACTGAAGCGCTGTTGGTAACGAGGCGCACGCTTGTCCTCTGTACTGGTAATCGCCTCAACAGTTGCCGTAATAATAGCGCTACTATTATTGGTCATTTTAAACGGAACCGAAACCAGATCGTTTTTTGCGCTCAATTTTCCGATATCGATAGACAATTTTCCAGATACTAAAGCCGCATAAAGCTTATTCTCTTTTTTCTTGTATATCGAAAGCACATTCCAGCCCCCCGTTTGTTCCACTTCTACTGCAACCTCTTTTTCAGTCTTTTCTGGAGTAGCTAACACATTTTGAAGTGCAACATAGCTCAAGTAGCAAACTGCTGGGAAGACAATGAAAATACCAACTAACCAGACCCTTTGTGATGCAGTTGGTGGAACTTCTTCAAGCTTCGCGACTGTAATACCTTTAGTCTCTTTGGAAATCGTTTGAACTATATCATCAGGTTTGAATACTCCGCCCTCAACGTTTAAAAGCATAGTAATTTCATCTGATGGGGCAATACGCGTCATCTTCAGCCGATTCCTATCAACCGTCGCATCTGGACTATTTGCGCCTAATAACTCATATTTCAAAGCTGGATTCAAAGTTACATCAATATTCTCCTCTGTCTTGAATCCCCGGTTGAAGACGGTAACTTCTACAAGGTGACCCTTGTCGCTTAATTGATTATAAGAAAACGTTCGGGGTACGAACACTGTAAGGCGCGGACGACGAATCCAGCCTAAAATAGCCGCGAGCAACAGGCCGCCTACTAGTGTAAGAACGATAGAGATGGGATTAAATTGCATGTTTGTCTTCTGTGATCATGTGCTAAGAGTCTAACATCTACACATGCTCTGCGTATGCAGGCAAAATAGCAAATTGTGTGGGTAATTCCCTTGTTGATGCTTGCTCCAACAAATTCCGAAGTAAATGAAGCTGCGGACATAGCAGAGGAGGAAGTCGAGCGGCCGCTTGTGGCCGTTACCTATATATGCAGTGTGCTGCTTACCGCAGATGTTCCAGTCTTCCGTGGTCGTCGCTAATTGCAGGGCGACTCAGACGTTCGTTCGACTCAACGGTTTGATTCAATGAAAAAGGCCGCCTAAATTTGACGGCCTAGTTATTGTGCAGACGTCTGCGCTTTAACTATTGAGCTGTTTAATCATATTGAAAACTACTCTTCAGCATCTGCGTTCTTGTCGATCTTAAGCGCTTTCTTTTTTGTGTAAAGCGCTTGAAAATTAACTGGGGGTAGCATAAAAGGTTTATACCCTGAGTTAAGCAACAGAGTACCAATGTACGCACGTACGAATGGATATCCAATTGCAGGAGCATTCACGTTCATGAAGGGATGCTCGATCGTTTCATCGGAAACGACAAACTTGGTGTCTGTCTCACAGGCAACTTCAAAATCCACAGCATACAAAACCTGCAACGATATATCTTCAACTTTAAGTTTAATGTTGAAGATAATTGCTACTGAATTATCTGAGAGCTTCTGACATACTACCCTTAAAGAAAGATCTCTTTCTCCGATGTCAATATCATCTGGATCACCAATTACAACCTTCTGAGCTTGAAATTTTACTGGCTTGATTTGGATTGGAGTTGCGGACATCTCAGGCAGCCATCATATAGGAATCATCATTAACTGCTTTATTTTGAACTGGGCTTATAAGTGAATAGTCGATATCAAGCGCCAAGTCATTTACGAAAGATTTTAGCTTTGCGTCCAGATCCATAACAGGCGCAATGACGGGGTCTTGCGCACCAAAGTCCATGGGGACGTCCTCAAAAAATGTATATTTTCTTGTGAATTCGATCCCATATTCGGCCATGCTCGACTCTAGCTCTTCCGGAGTAAGAGCTTCAATAATTTTGAGCGCTCTTTGTAAGAATGCTTCATTCATTTACTTTTCCTTCTTTCACTATTTGTGTGTGACCAATTGAAGCTGCGTTGATCACACATAACACGGTTGTGTTAGGGACATTTAGTCGTAACCCCGCTATTCGTTCCCGCTTGTTCTTAATATACAAGTTATGCTTCACAGCCTGAGACTTAAGCATCTTAACAAAGTAATTAAACAGAATGCAGTTGTGCTCGGCTTTCTTGTGGAAGTCGAAGTTTTCAATCATCTTGTTGAAGAAAAATTCCTTCGCAATATTGAAGCGCTTCAACCCTTCAATAGTGGTGATGTCCAACAGAAAATCCTCATCTACATTGATATCTGATTTAAGAATAGCATAATCATTGTATTTCTGTATTCCGGCGACGCTATCCCGAGAGTTACATTTGGCCCAATGATCAGCATTTAGGTCTGGACTGGATATGCCGTCCACAAAAAAATAAATGCCGTGTCCAAGCCATTCATCTTTCTTGGTGCTTCTAAGAAATGCCGTTTTTAATATATTCTCCGAGGCTGCTTTACTCGTTCCATGGAATCCTTCAAAAGCAATCATATTGTAACAATAGCAATTTCAACGGGAAGGCTCGATGATATCAGCATCATTGCTTCGTTGCAAACATGGTAAAACGCTATGCTGACATCTTCGATCATGGTGCCTCGTTGCAAGGTGGATTAATTAATGTGAATTAGTTTTAAATGCAAATCAACAGCATACCCTTTGACCGTCCGGTCTTGGCCGAACCTAGTCATTTGTGGCTAGAGTAGCATCTTTCTCGCCCAGAGGGTTCACGCTTTGTCGCGGCAAGCGGAAGTCGCCCCAAAACGGACAATAGAGGACCGAGGTTTAAACTGGCAAGCAGAATCCTCGCCAGTCAGAATAGGTAAAGGTGTAAAGCAACGATAAGACAGCTGACTTGGTGAACTAGAGCGGTTCACTCACTCTATGGGAAAGGCTCTCAGTTTTACATGGCAGGCCGTTAGTGTTACAAACGAGTTTGGAGGCACTAATCTAGCGCCGTAAAATCACAGTCAACAAGAATTTTTTTCATCAAATCCTCCGAACTGCAATACTCCTTAAGCAAAACAAAAAGGTCAACCTTAGATTCAAGCAAAAAATGAAGCTCGATTTTTACTGGATAGTCGTCCGGGTCAATTGACGCAAGTCTAGCACTCTCCAAAACCTGGAAATATTGACTCCGCTCACCCTCAGAAAGAAACAGCATGTTGTCTAATTCAGAGGGGAAAATTCGAATTCTATTTTTTCCATAGTGGCTTGATATCTCCCCCTGTCAATAATAAGCAATAGATATTCTCTCTGCTTGCGAGAGAATTTTTTAAGCCTTTCATAGAATATTTTGATCTTTTTGAACTCATCACTCCAATAACCATCGTCTGGCTCGTAGCCTATATGTGTCAAAAATTTCTTCGCTGTTAGAGGCGGCAAATCAACTAGTTTCTCAACCCTAGCGAGCAAACTTTCTGGAGCTGCGAAAGCGGACACTATAGGCGCAAGCTCTTTAGAAATATACTCCTTTAGCTCTTCAGCCCTTCCCAGCTTGAGCATTTCAATTTTTTCTAGCAAATCGTCAATATCCCAAATATCGCTATTTTTAGAGAATGTAAATTTCCCTTTGGTGTCGAAATTGCTTGAATAATTTCGCTTTTCCGTAATGATTAAGATCACGAGCCTTGAATACGTCTTATAAAGTTCATTGTTAATGAAGCCGTTTAATGTGTCTTTGATTTTCGTAGAGGAATTTTCGGCTGTAACTTGTATACAAATTTTACTGGCCTTGTCGCCGAGATCAATTGCTGCAGCATTCGCCTTCTCTTCATTAAGGTCTTCTAGCTGAAGATTCTCGACCTTGTTGAGAATGTCCCTAAAAAAACGCTCTGCCTGCTTATTTAAATCATAGAGCTTTCTTTTGCTCCTCGATTTAAAGATATATCGTAGTACTGAAAGCCACATCAAAATTTCTTCGAACGTTTTTGCAGATGCCAGTGGCATAAGAGTCCTCAATAATGTTTGGTTAATTTGGCACCCAGCGTCAGCATTCCTGATGTATTTGATGGCTGTTACCGTACCGCAGATCTGAACTATTCAAGTCATCATAATATACAGGCCTTTTTGTCCGCAAAGATTCCCAAAGCCTGAAAAAGAACGGTAGAAGCATCTTATTTGACGATACTTCTTCTGAGGGGATTACGAATGTCAATTCAATCGATATTTCGTCGCAAACACTTGTCAAAGCGCCATTGGTCCGTCCATCAACACCGAGAATAGGTAACACGCTATGGCGAATGCCACCAGAAATTTGGGCAACACACTCGTATGGACTTTTTTCCCCGATCAGACGCATTGTTGCACGTGCCTTATCCAAGGCTTCAACGAACATTTGCTCGATATTTTCCGGCAGAGGGACAACGGCGTCCGATTTCTGATACCCGTGTTTTAATCGAAAGCTATGAGACATACATAGTTCGCCATTACTGCCGATGTAAGTAAAGTCTAAAAACCGTTCTTTGGGACTGTTGACGAATCGCGACGAAAACCTAGACAGGAACCGTTGGCAAGGCGTGGGCGGGTAATCATCCCGAAAATTAACAGACGCTAAAAGTAGAATTTTCTCGTATGATCAACGCAGGAGATTCTTGATGAAAACATCCAAATTCAGTGACAGCCAGATACTGGCTAACGAGCAATGTCCACATGATTCGCTCAACGGGATGACACCTGTTGAATACCGATTATTTCATCAACCTCAAAACTCTAGTAATACCTGGCACTGATTGGGGGAGGTTTACAAACGCATTTGTGGAGTCGCTGTTCCGCACGGCCAAGTACCGGCCCGAGTTCCCGTCAAAGGGCTTTGCTGATCTACAGGCGGCTCGCCAGTGGGCAAGCCAATTCGCGCATTGGTACAACATGGAGCACCGCCACTGTGGCATCCAGTACGTCACACCTGCACAGCGTCACAGCGGTCAGGACATCGACATCCTGGCTGCACGAGACCGCCTGTACCTGAGTGCCAAGCAGCAAAAGCCGCAACGCTGGGCGCGCAATACCCGCAACTGGGATCACGTCGCCGTGGTCACGCTCAATCCTGATCGAGATTGCCCAGAGCGCCAGACAAAAGCCAACCAGGGTCTATCCCTCAAGGCTGCATGATTCAGGCGACAACTACCTTGACATTCACCGCCAGGCTTTGGGGTCTCGGCGGAAATGAAAGCACGCTAATACCGAGACAGTGTTTTCTTCAATTAGATAATGCAACGCGTAAGGGAAACGCCGCAAAAATGCGCGGCGTACTTCTCTGTATTGGATTTGATATTGAAGGGGATTGCGGGAGAGTATTGCTTCGCATTGTTTGACAGCACGGAGGAATTCGCCACCCAAGCCAAAGGATTGTTCCTCAGACTATTGAAATGCTTCAATGATTTCTTGCTCTGCATCCGGTTCAAATATGACCGACAAACTCATATGGCGACGCCGAGTTTTTGTGCTATCTGATCGAGGCTGACGCCACTTGGTTTTGCAGATCCACGTTTGGCTAAACGCCGATCAAGCTCCGCTTTTTGCGCATCGGTTATCGGAAAATTTGATGTGCGGCTGGCAACGCTATCCCATAAATCCTCTACCAATTGTATGCGTTCAGCGATACCCAGTTGCTGGATTTCATCGAGTAATGTGCTCATTGCGTTCACCTGAATTTTGCTAGCGTGTCTGGATTGTAGAAGATTTTTCTGCGAATGACGAGGCAGGCTTGTTTATGAGAGTGTTGGAAACTTCGATCTACGCTTGCTGCCCTTCGGCACATTTGACGTTGAGCGAAGCGCGAGAAATAAAATCACAGCGCGCTTTCAACGCGATGACTCGTCAATATTCTTAAAATGAACCCCTAATAAAAATGCGGCTTGCAGGCCGAAAACACGCCACAAGCCGCATAAAAATTAAGTAGGGTGTGCCCATGCGCACCAATGATGGAAAAACGAACGGCGTAAAAAATGAGGAAGTCCGGTGAAACGGTGCGCATGGCGCACCCTACAGTGATAAGCTCGCTACGCTTGCTACTTTAGTCAGCACATGTTCCAACATGACTTACTGAGTTGAAGGAATAAAATCTTTTAAAAATTGTTTTAAAGGAGATAATGCTTGATGATCTAACTTGAAATGCCCTCTTTTGATACCAAGACCGGGGCCTTTGCAAATTTCACCAATAACGCCAGACAAGTACGTTTGTGTTTTTCTTTTGTTGATCTGATTTAATTGATCGGTCTGATTAAGACTTTGGATTTCTTGAATAAATTTCTCAGCAAGTACTTCAATTGGTTCATCTTTAACAGTTTCGAGACACAATTTTTCTAAGTCTCCATTTTCATTCTCTTTTGGAAGTAAATAAAATCCAAACCTATAATTTCCGTCTCGTATTGGGCTCGCGTTGTTGATCTGTATACTAGAAATTTTCTGAAAAATTTCTTGAACTTCCTTGGTCGCTGCAAGATGATCCTCGTCCGCATCTCTGATAATTGCAATTCCTTTTGTCGTGCCTTGAGTAAAATTTGATTGCTTGCAAAAGGAATTAATAAAACTTGGAAAATTACCTTTGCCTCCCACTATAACAATTCCAACAACATCTGTAGATGCACCAATATCAGAAAGGAGAGTGTCTACAAAGTGTGCGTCATCAGTTCCTTCAACAAAAATTACATATGGACATGTTTCCCTTTGTCGATTAAATTCTTGCCCTTCTTTGAAGAAAATAGCTTTTGTAGAATTTGACATTAGCGCACCTCAGAATTAAATTCAAAAGCATCACTTAATTCTTCACCGGTATATTGAATCGCTGCTGTTTCAGATCCTCTGTTCTCTAACCTAATATAATTTAGGTCTTGCATATTTCCTGTAGATGTAATTCCTCGTATTGCTGCAGCAATGCATTCGCTTGAATGAGTTACTGCAAAAATTTGGGCATTATTTTCATTGGCTAACTTTGTTATTTGTTTCCAAAATTCCTCTAAAAATTTATAGTGAATCGAGCTTTCAATTTCGTCGAATAGAAAAATGCCATCTTTCATCGTCATTAGCATCATTGAAACTGATAAAATCAACTGGAAGCCGCTTCCGAGAAGGAAAGTCTGCCTAATGTCCCCGTTTTTGAATTCAGCATAAAGTACCGGGTTTCCATTTTCTTGGAAAAGACTCAGTCCTTTCAATTCAGGATCTATTTGTTGAAGTACTTCAATTAATTTTCCAATTTTATTCAATTTTGCGAGCACGCTATATCGTTCAGCATCTTCTTTCGGATTACCAGATAATCCAGCCGAAACGATTACCGCATGCGGCGTAATCGCGCCATTATTTTTTTCTATATGAAGATTTAGTTGTTCGGCAGATTGCTGCCAATAAAAAATCTTATCGGTTTTTGTTCCACTAAAATCAGTTATCGACATTTCACATTTGACGCCAGTATCTGAGCTTTGTGTACTAATAGTTGAACTAATTCGGTTCGATATTCCATTGAATGCTGACACATGAAGTTCTTTTACGGGCTCCATTCTTAGTACAAGTTTTAGTTTTCTACTATTAGCTAGATCAGCACATATATTGACTTCGCTTGTTATGTCTTGGTCGCTAAATAGGTAATTTAGACCATCAGGAAATGCGACGTTTGATTGTTTAATCTGAAATGGACGCAGTAATGCAAAAGGATTATTTCTTCCAAGTGTTAGAAAAATCCCATCCAAAATGGTTGATTTTCCCGCGCCATTTTTGCCTCCGATGATATTTATCCTTTTTAGATCTTTTAAATTAAGTTTTCTTAATCCTCGATAGTTCCTAAATTCAAGAGACTTGAAGAAGAATCCGGTAGCCATATTTGCCTTTTGCATCGTGAATTTTATTGTCAGAATATTCGCGTTGAGTTAAATAAATAATAAATTAAAATGCTTATAAGTTTATTTTGATCGGATCAATTCACTTCCCCCAACCATCCTTCAAAGTAGTCACCCGATTAAACACAGGTTTCCCGACCACAGAATCCACACGATCTGCGACAAAATAGCCGTGGCGTTCAAATTGCAAACGTGTATCAGGTGTCACGTCTTTCATGCCTGGTTCTACGTAGGCTTTGACGATTTCTAATGCGTTTGGATTGAGCAGGGCCATGAAGTCTTTGCCGCCTGCATCCGGGTTTGCATCTGTGAACAGGCGGTCGTACAGGCGTACTTCGGCTTCTAAGGCATCGGCGGCGTTGACCCAGTGGATGTTGCCTTTGACTTTGTAATTCGCGCTGCCTTCAGTGCCGGATTTGCTGTCGGCGAAGTAGTTGCAATGTACGGCAATCACATTACCGTTGTCATCTTTATCGCAACCGGTGCATTCAACGACGTAGCCGTAACGCAGGCGCACTTTGTTGCCGGGGAACAGGCGGAAGTAGCCTTTGACGGGTTCTTCCATGAAGTCTTCTTGTTCTATCCACAGTTCTTTGCCGATGGTGAATTCGCGGTTGCCGCGTTCCGGGTGGTGCGGGTGAACGGGGGCGCTGCAGGCAATATTTTCGCTTTCAGGGAAGTTGTCGATGATCAGTTTCAACGGGCGCAGCACGGCGGTGGCGCGTGCTGCTTTCGGGTCGAGGTCTTCACGCAGGCAGCCTTCGAGTGTGCTGTAATCGATCCAGCCATCAGAGCGGGTCACGCCTATGCGTTCGCAGAAAAGCTGGATGGATTCTGGTGTGTAGCCACGGCGACGGATGCCGACGATGGTGGGCATGCGCGGGTCGTCCCAACCGCTGACGATGTTTTGTTCTACCAGTTGACGCAGTTTGCGTTTGCTGGTGACGACGTAGGTTAAGTTCAGGCGCGCGAATTCGTATTGGCGTGGCACGGGTTGTTTGAAGAAGCCGCCTTCGGCTGCGCGGGCGATGATCCAGTCGTAGAACGGGCGGTGATCCTGAAATTCCAAAGTACAAATCGAGTGCGTGATGTTTTCGATTGCGTCTTCGAGCGGATGCGCGTAGTCGTACATCGGGTAGATGCACCATTTGTCGCCGGTATTGTGATGATGGGCGTGACGAATGCGGTAGATGGCCGGATCGCGCATATTCATGTTGGGTGATGCCATGTCGATCTTGGCGCGCAGGATGTGAGCGCCATCAGCAAATTCACCGGCTTTCATGCGGCGGAATAAATCCAACGATTCGCTGGCTGTGCGGTCGCGGAAAGGCGAGTTCACGCCGGGGCGTGAGAAATCACCACGATTCGCCGCCATGTCTTCAGGGCTTTGGCTGTCAACGTAGGCATGACCGGCATTAATCAGGTATTCGGCAATCGCGTAAAAAGTGTCGAAATAATTGCTGGCGTAATACAGGTGATTGCCACCGCCGTTTTGTGCCGAGGCTTGCCAGTCGAACCCCAGCCATTTAACGCTGTCCATGATGGTGTCGACGTATTCCTGATCTTCTTTTTCTGGATTGGTGTCGTCGAAGCGCAGATGGCAGACGCCGTTGTAATCGCGGGCTAAACCGAAATTGAGGCAGATCGATTTGGCATGGCCGATGTGCAGGTAGCCGTTGGGTTCTGGCGGGAAGCGGGTGATGACGGTTGGCATGCCATCACGCTTGTAAGTACCTGCGGCGTTGTCGTTATCGATAATGGCGCGTAAAAAATTGGAAACGGGTGCGGCGGTTTCTGCTGCTGCCTTATTTTTGTTGTCGTTGCTCATAAATTAAACCGATAAAAATAAAATGTTGGATACGAGACCGGCGCGCTGGTTCGTTGACAGGCAGGCAGATGGCAGGCGGCGTCTGGTGAATTGCTTTACGCAGGTGATGCGCAAGGGGCGCCCAACCTCATCTGTGCTCATGAGCGAACATGCGATTCAGTGCTTCCATAATGGGATGACAAGCATTTTACCGTAGCGCAGCACAGAAAGCGCATTTGTTTGAGGGCGGTTTGTGGTGTGGGTGTTGGCGTTTGGCCTGTCAGTTGCCGGGCGCAGAATCCAGTGGTAACGGCAGGGCAGGGATTGACGATAAAACAGCATGCGCAGGTCAGCTTGTTCTATGCGGGATGACGTGGACATAGTACCGGCATTACCCTGATTTAATTTGCTGATTCAGATATCGATGCCGGCGCGGGGCTGAGATCGCTCAGACATTACCGTTGAAAACTGTCTTTGTGCCTCTTTCACACTCTCAGTCTTCTTTGTATTCGACGCGGTTTCTGCCATTGTGTTTGGCGATATACAGGGCGTTATCTGCGCGCCGTATCATTTCTGAGATATTGTCAGGATGGCGGTAAGCGGCAACGCCAAAGCTGGCGGTGCGTTTGCCTATAGTTTCAAATTCGTAGGCTTCGATCGCAGCACGCAGTTCTTCAGCAACAGCAATCGCGTCTTCTGCGGTAGTTTCGCGGAAGATAACGATAAATTCTTCGCCGCCCCAGCGTCCGACCGCATCGCTGCTGCGCACGTTTTTCTGCAGGATTTTGCCGATGCTGATCAGTACCTGATCGCCGACCTGATGTCCGTAGGTGTCGTTGACGGATTTAAACTTATCGACATCAATAATGGTCAGTGCAAAATCGCTGCCATAGCGCTGACTGCGCAGATGTTCTTCCTCAAGTATTGTTTCGAGTTTGAAGCGATTGTATAAGCCCGTCAGGCGGTCAGTATTGGAAAGATATTCGAGATCCTGATTTTTCAGTTCGAGCTGGCGGGTACGTTCACCGACCATTTTTTCCAGATTGGCGTTGATTTCCAGCATTTCATCGTGGCTGCGCTGAATTTCAGACGCCATATTATTGAATCCGTCTTCAAGTTCCTGAATTTCACCACCGGAATTAGCGACGATGCGGGTACTGAAATCGCCTTGCGCCATGCGGTGTACACCATCAATCAGGCGCGACAGCGGGCGTGTCAGATCATTACTCATCCGCAGCGCCAGTACGGATGCAAAAGCAGTACCGATGATGCCGATCAGCAGGCTGACAATCGCAAACAGGTTTTTACTGCGCTGACTGGAGGCGGTACTGAGCTCCAGATACACATACCCCAGCAACTTGGCATTTTCTGATTTTTCTTTCGTCGTGCTGTCAAATAAATCAAACGCGTCGCCTTCGGTATTGCCCTGGTAAATCGGTGCACCGAAAATCAGACTGCCTTTGCCTTTGGAGATACGGCCTTCCATCGCTGCTCGCTGGTGTTCTGCAGTGAGTGCGTCGGGTTTGCCGCTGATAGCGAGAATATGCCTTTCGGTGTCGGTAATAATCACCGCCTGCGAGTCATCTTCTTTCATGATCGCCTGCGCCATTGATTGCAGCACCTCACGATTACCCGAAAACACGCCGTATTCGCAGGCGGGAGCGAGGTGGCGGGTAATCAGCGCACCGCGTGCCTTCAGCGCGCCATCGATTTCAGTAACACCAACGACCACGATCAGTATCGTTAGCAGAATCATGATGGCCCAGACAGGCACCAGGGCGATAAAGAGGATACGTTTTGAGAGCTGCCAGTTTTTCATTGTGCCAGCTCCGACAATTGCCTGAGATGGCGTTGAATTTCACTCTCAGAATCGATACTGAGGCCCAGCGAGCGTGCTACTTGTGGATTCGTATTGACGGAAAAATAGCGCGGGTATTGCGGCGCGGGCAGGCTGCTGGCAGAGGATAAATTGCTGATGATTTCTGCCACCTGCTGGCCGATCTGGGCTGGAGAGCTATAGACCGCCGCGAGTGCGCCTGCCTTGACGTAGGATGCGGAGAAACCGAATAAAGGCACTTGCTGACGATAACTGGTCAATAAAATGCTGGAGATATTATTGCGGTTGTAGATCTGCGTATCAGGTACCGCGAGTATCACGTTGCTGCTGCTCAGGAGCCGGCGCAGGGCATTCAGTAAGTCGGCATCATCGTTGACGGTTTCAATATTCAAGGTCACATCGGCTTCTTTTGCGGCGCTCTGCAGGCTAGCAATATGTTCGCTGGATTCTTTGCCCAGCAGTATGCCGACTTTCGGCTTTGTCGGCATTGTCGAGCGTATCAGCCGCAATTGGCGCGTCCACGACTGATCCATATACACGGCTGAGAAACGCCGGTGATCCTGGCTGCGGTTGTATTGCTTTGCCGTCTTGATGAAAGTCGCACGCGGTACCAATACGTTCAATACTGCATTGCTGGCGGGTTTTTGTGCCATCGCCACCATCGCCGGCGTGCCGACGGCGATCACCAGCTGGTTGTTATTGGTACGGGTGAAGTCGTCATTTGCGACATTTTTCAGCGAAACTAATTTGACGGAGGTTTTATTCGCTGGCTGCAGAAGACTGTTGAAATGACTGGCAAATTCTTCGTAGGCTCCGCCTTCATCACTGAGGACGACGGTGATGCTCTCGAGTGTGTATGCCGATGCACTCATGCCGGAAAATAGCATGAGCGCTGCTCCGAACAGGCCGACCAGCCATGTACGTCGCCAATCGGCGCTGACCAGAAGGTGCCAGAATCTCATGATGTAATAAGCATGATTCAAAAATCGACCTTCAGTTTCAGTCTGGTTAAGCGTCCTGGAAATTCATTATCGTGGCGATATTCAAAATAATGCGCATTGGCAATGTTTTGTATGATCAGTGCGAGTTCGGCCTGATTGCCGCCCATTTTAAACTGGTAGGCAAGGCGTCCGTCGAAGCGGCGATTGCCGTCGACATAATAGCCGCGATTCATAACAGGATTGTAATCAGTCGCATTGAATTTGGTTTTTGCTACCTGATAGGCGACCAGACTGCCTTGCCATTGCTCATTGAATTTATGACTGAGCAACAGGCTATGGTTGTATTTAGGTAAAGAGTCGCTGTAAATCACACCATTCACATCATCACTTTTGACTGTGCCGCCGGATAAACCATACACAATGCGGGTTGATTCGCCTATCGGCGCTTTGACTTGTAATTCATAGCCACGCATTAATGCACGACCTGCATTTAGATTACCGCTGGCGGCTGATTTTTCTTTACGGACATCTATCAACTCGCTGTAATCATCATAAAAAATACGGAAATCGACATCCGCTCTGGCGATTTTCCCCATATAACCAATTTCTGTAGATTTGACGCGTTCCGTTTGCAGCGGTGGCAGATTAGGGTACATATCGGCACCGCGCCAGTAACCTTCGTACACCTTTTCATACACAGATGGTGAGCGGGTTGCACGTGAATGACTGATTCTGAATGTGTGTTCAGGAGTGGCATGCCAGTTCAGCGCAATCCGCGGAGTGACATCGCTGCCGGTATAGGTATTGCGTTCTGCCATTGCGCCTGCGTTCAAGACCAGATCGGGAGAAAAGCGCCACTCCAGATTGCCGAACAATCTTTGCAGATGGTAGGGAAAATCGCCGTAAAGATACTGATTGTCGCCGACACCGAGGTAATACGGCGCATATGTGTTGTCGTAACGGATACTGCCACCCCAGACCAGGCGGGCATTCTTGAAGGGCGAGAAGGTATGTTGCGCCTCCAGATCGAAACGGCTGAATCTCGCATCACCATCGCTGATGCCATCAGAGTCCTGCAACTTTGCGTTGACTCTTTCCTGGGTGTGAAACGCTTTCACAGATAACTCACCACCAGATTCCAGAGCACGACGCCAGTAAAGCATTTCAAAATGATTTTCAGCTTGCCGGGTAAGAGCTGAGACGTTTTTATATTCGCCGACTTCACGCGGGCCACCATTGTAGCCAAACTGAAACTCCAGCGTGTCGCTGGCGTTGAGCTGATAATCGGTACGCAGATTGAAAATCTGGATTGTCTTGTTATCGTATTTATTCAGCGTCCAGTATTTATCCTGCGAGGTCGGATGCTGGATGAAGGTATTTTCTCCGTCGTCCTTACGCATACTTGCAGTCAGGCGATAGCTGAGGTCACCACTTTTTGCACTGTAACGGAACACTCCCTCAGAGCGGCTGTCGCCATAAGAGAGTGAGACCGATGCGCCGCGCGACTCTGCTGCGTGCTGTGTGATGATGTTGATGACACCAAGATAAGAATTAGCGCCATAACTGGCTGAATCCGGGCCGCGTATAACTTCTATGCGTTCAATATCTGCGAGAACAATGGGGACATCGCTCCAGTTGACCCCGCCGAACAGCCCGGAGTACACCGAGCGGCCATCAATCAGTACCTGCATGCGGTCGGAAGTGGTGGTTGTCACCATACCATGATAGGCAACCGTACTGTCTGCGGAGAAATAAGGATCGGCATGATAAGCGACATACATGCCGGGAACCAGACGGAAGATTTCAGACAGATCCCAGGCGCCGGAATCCTTGATCATTTGCTTATCAATGACGGTGACCGCCGCTGGCGCTTCATTAATAGGCTGAGATAAGCGCGAGGCAGATAAAACCACGGGAATATCATCAAGAAAAATCGATTCGCCCCGTTCAGCCGATTCTCCGACAACTGCCGCGTGTGAACTCAGATAAGGAAGAGATAACAAAGCAGCAAACAAATGTCTGTATGTGCAGCGTGATCTGTGATGCAAAAATACAGCATCCGACTTGCTAAAAACGGTAGGCAAAATAAGCTCCAGAAGACATCAGTACTTGATTTGAGCTTATCACAGCACTTACACGCAGATGTCGTGCCGATGCAACTTTGCTGCTTATCTGCCGTGGTTTTTTCATAAAACGGAACAGAGAATTTTTTTAAAAGCAAAACTTTTTGTTTCTTCGGCAAAAGTATGGCTGAACAGAGGTGTTTTCATTATCAGTACATGTCGTCTTATCCATATTTGTCGTGCGTAAATTTGATGTGCCGCAGTAGGCTCGCGGTAGAATAGCGGGATGACTACAGAATTAACACTTTCTCCAGAAGCGAACGCTCAAGCAACATCCGCTGCGCCGTCCGATCCAAAATTTATTCATTTGCGCATCCACTCTGAATATTCGATTGTGGATGGTCTGGTACGTATTGATGACGTGATTAAGGCCGCAGCCAAAGACATGCAGCCAGCAATGGCGATTACCGATCTGGCAAACTTATTTGCCATGGTTAAATTTTATAAGGCGGCCCGGGGCAAAGGGATTAAACCGATTGCCGGCTGTGATGCCTGGATTACCAATGAGACAGACCGTGACAAGCCGACACGTCTGATGTTGCTGGTCAAAAATCGCAAAGGTTATTTGCAACTGTGCGAACTGTTAGCACAGGCGTGGCTGACGAATCAGCATAAAGGACGGGCAGAGATCCGCTTTGAGTGGCTGCAGAAATTACATGAGCAAGACGAGGGCGGCGGGCTGATTGCTTTGTCCGGCGCGCATTTTGGCGATGTCGGTGTGGCCATTGATAATGGCAATCTGGCATTGGCAGAAGAGCATGCGCGCCGTTGGGAAAGTATTTTTCCTGACCATTTCTACATAGAAATTCAACGCGCAGGTCAGCCCAACATGGAAAATCATGTGCGGCATGCGGTGGCGCTGGCAAAAAAATTACGTCTGCCGGTGGTGGCGACGCATCCCGTGCAGTTCCTGAGTAAAGACGACTACATGGCGCACGAAGCGCGTGTCTGTATCGCAGAAGGCGACATGCTGGCAAATGGTAAGCGTGTGCGCCGTTTCAATGATCAGCAATGTTTCAAGACGCAGGCGGAAATGCAGGCATTGTTTGCGGACATGCCTGCCGTTTTACAAAATTCGGTAGAAATTGCCAAGCGCTGCAATCTGACGTTGGAACTCGGTAAGCCAAAGTTGCCTGATTTTCCTACCCCGGATGGTATGGATATCAACGACTTTCTGATCCATGAAGCGAAGCGCGGGCTGGAATTCCGGCTACAGCATTTATTTCCGGATGAGGCAAAACGTGAGAGAGAGCGGCCACGCTATGAAGCGCGTCTCAAATTTGAAACCGATACCATCATCAAGATGGGTTTCCCCGGTTACTTCCTGATTGTTGCCGACTTTATTCAATGGGCAAAAAACAATGGTGTGCCTGTTGGGCCGGGTCGTGGTTCCGGTGCCGGTTCGCTGGTGGCGTATTCGCTGCTGATTACCGACCTTGATCCTTTGCAATATAACTTGCTGTTCGAGCGTTTCTTAAATCCTGAGCGGGTATCGATGCCCGACTTTGATATTGACTTCTGTCAGGAAGGTCGTGACCGCGTGATTCAGTATGTGAAAGACCGCTATGGTAAAGAGGCGGTATCACAGATTGCGACCTTCGGAACGATGGCGGCGAAAGGTGCGATCCGCGACGTCGGGCGCGTACTGGATTTTGGCTATATGTTTTGCGATGGCGTATCGAAACTGATTCCGTTCAAACCGGGTAAGCAGGTCACGATTGCGGAGGCAATCATCGAAGAACCTTTGCTGGCAGAGCGCCAGGAAAATGAAGAGGAAGTCAAAACCCTGCTTGATCTGGCACAACAGGTCGAAGGCATCACGCGTAATATCGGTATGCATGCCGGTGGTGTGCTGATCGCGCCGGGCAAGCTGACCGATTTCTGTCCGCTGTACACGCAGGGCGGCGATTCGGGAGTGGTGTCGCAATACGACAAAGATGACGTCGAAGCTGTCGGTCTGGTGAAGTTCGACTTTTTGGGTTTGACGACATTAACGATACTTGATCGTGCTGTACGTTATATCAAGATGCTCGACCCGGCGATGGCGGAGTTTGACCTTGCCAAACTGCCGCTTGATGATCGCGCCTCCTACGAGTTGCTGACCAAAGCCAAAACAGTCGCTGTCTTCCAGCTTGAAAGTCGCGGCATGCAGGGCATGTTGAAAGATGCGCGTCCCGATCGTTTTGAAGACATTATCGCGCTGGTGGCGTTGTATCGTCCGGGGCCTATGGATCTGATTCCCGATTTCTGTAAGCGTAAGCACGGTGAAAAGTTTGATTATCCTGATCCGCGTACGGAGGGCATTTTGTCCGAAACCTACGGCATTATGGTGTATCAGGAACAGGTGATGCAGATGGCGCAGGTGGTCGGTGGCTACTCACTGGGCGGGGCGGATTTACTGCGCCGTGCGATGGGTAAGAAAAAGGCCGAGGAAATGGCCGAACATCGCAAAATCTTCCGCGAGGGTGCCGGTAAGAATGGCCTGAGCGAAGAAAAAGCCGACGAAATTTTCGATCTGATGGAGAAGTTTGCAGGTTACGGCTTTAACAAATCCCATGCTGCTGCGTACGCGCTGCTGTCGTATTACACCGCCTACCTGAAAGCCCATCATCCCGCCGCGTTTATGGCAGCCAATATGTCGCTGGCCATGGATGATACGGACAAAGTCAAGATTCTGGTTGAGGACGCGATCGATATCTGCAAGCTGAAAATGCTGCCGCCGGATATCAATTTGTCAGACTACCGGTTCGTGCCGGTCAGTGAACCCGGTAAAAAAGCGACGCAGATACGTTACGGTATGGGCGCTGTCAAAGGCTCCGGCCAGAACGCGATAGAAAACATCATGGCAGTGCGCGAAGCCGGCGGCCCGTTCAAAGATTTGTTTGATTTCTGTAAGCGGGTCGATAAGCGGCAGGTTAATCGCCGCACGATAGAATCGCTGATTCGCGCCGGTGCGATGGATTGCCTGGGCAAAGACCGTGCAGTGTTATTAGCGACGGTATCACTGGCGATAGAGGCAGCGGATCAGGCTGAGGCTGCGGCAAATCAGGTCAGCCTGTTCGGTGACGATGATGATCTGATCCCGCCACCGGAATATATTGAGGTTCCGGCCTGGACGGACAAGAAACGGTTGACCGAAGAAAAACTGGCGCTGGGTTTTTATTTATCTGGTCATTTGTTTGATTCGTATGCGCCGGAAGTGCGTCAGTTCATCAAGACGACGTTAGCGAAAGTAGAGCCTTCGCGTGACTTGCGCCTGATTTGCGGCATCATTACCGGCGTACGCACGCAGATGACGCAGCGTGGCAAGCTGCTGATCGTGACGCTGGATGACAGTACGGCTGTGGTCGAAGTCACCGTTTATAGCGAGATCATGGAAGAGTTCAAATCCTTGTTTAAGGAAGATGAATTTCTGGCGGTATTGGGCAAAGTCTCGGAAGACCGTTTCTCCGGTGGTCTGCGGATTTCTGCAGAAAAAGTCATGGACATCGGTCGCGCACGGGTGCAGTTTTCTCAAGGCTTACGTCTGACCTTGCAAGCCAGTACCGATACCAAAAAACTGCAGGAATTGTTGAAGCCGCATCTGAATCCAGATGGTTGTCCGGTGTTGATCAGTTATCAGAACGCTGAGGCGAGTGCCGAATTGTATTTATCCGATCAGTGGCGCGTGAATCCTGACGATCATTTACGTCTGAGTCTGGGCGAATGGTTGTCTCCGAAAAATGTCACGATCGAATACGCCTGATTTCATGCCGACTCATATCCTCGCTATTACTGATACGCCTGCAGCACATCGGAGTACCTCGCCGGAAAAAAATTGGCGTCAGAAACTACCTGAGCAGATACTGATGTGTCTGCCGCTGACTTTGTTTTTCCCGGTCGGTGTGATGTATGCAGGTATCCTCTTTTTTTATCTCGCTGCGATCGCGTCAGGCGATGGCGTCAGGAAACTGGATAATATCCGGCAAAACCCCATGTTGATGCCGGTGCTGCTGCTGACGGTGGTCAGTATCGTTATCGCACTGACACAGCAGCGACCTGCGGAGATGGAAAAAGAGTTCTGGCCCGCGCTGATGCATTACCAGACCTATCTTTTGCTGCTGCCGTTTCTGGCGCTTGATGCGGGAGAGTGGCAGCGCAAAGCAGTATCGGTTTTTTTTGCCGGTGCCGTGATGGCTTCGACCTTATTCGTTGCGAATTTCTTTCATGTCTTGCCGGATAACACGCTGTTCCACAGCTATGTTTTGTATCAGGGGAATAAAGCCATTTTGCTCGGCGTCTTGTTAGCGATCGCGGCGGGCTGGATGCTGCATGAACTGCGTTTGCGCCAGAATCATTATTTGTTGCGCATTCTGGCCTTGTTGTATGTGGTGGCGGCATTGGTATTGCTGTCAAAGACGCGTACCGCGAGCCTGATGTTTTTCCTGATGGCCGGGATGATTTTATTACGCAATCTGCGATGGAATTTACGCAGCCTGTTGTTACCGTTGGTATTGTTGATCACCATCGCAGCTTGCTTGAAATATGTCGCAGACTTACCTCGTCCGGCGAATTGCGTTGTGAGTCAGGTGCAACTGCAGCCGTGGGATATTGCGAAATTACGCGCCGTTTGCACAATACAACAAGTGAACGATTTTGCTCATGGAAAAAAAGCGGCGGATGATGACGGCATGCGTGCTGAGATTTACAGAATTACGGCTGGCATGATTGCGGAAAAACCGTGGAGTGGGCATGGCATTGCATCCTGGATGCCGAATTACCGGCAGCGTTCACAAGGTTTGAGCAGCAACGGCATGACGACACCGCATAATGACTACTTGCTGTATGCAACAGAGTTAGGTATGGCGGGCGTTGCGGCCTTGTTGTGGATCTGGTTCAGTCAGTTCAGAATCGCCAGAAGAATGGCGCTCAGTAAGGATAAGTCAATCAAAGACAAAGCCATGCTGCTGAGCATGTTAACCTTGGCGATGATCACAGGGGCGATGTTCAATGCGATATTGCGCGATGCGGTGTTCGGTCTGGCCTTCATGATTTTGCTGGCGATTCCACTCGCCGGTTTGCGTCAGAATATGCTCAGAGACAAAGCAAATCAGGCCTGAAGCAATTGGTGCCGGTTGTGTTGTAACGATAGGCTCGAATGCACAAGGTGTGCAGGAGCAGTTTTTATGGGGAATATTTCAGAATGAAACGCAATCCCCCATATCTGCTGCGCCTGTCAGGTCAAAAATGCCTGAAAACCCGCATAAAATAGAAAACATTATAAAAATATGAGTTTGATTAATAAAGAAACGATCACAGTATTTCAGCGGCTATGGATATCGGTACAGGCATATCGCTCGCGGATTTTGCTGGCATTGCTGACGATGCTGGGCACGGCAGCGACCGAGGTCATGTTTCCGAAAGTGCTGGGTTATCTGCTTGATCACGGCTTTAAAGGTGAACAATCGCATCTGGCTTTATGGAAAATTCCGGTTGCGATTATCGGTATTTTTCTGGTGCGAGGATTGTGTACCTTTACAACCAGCTATCTGATGAGCTGGATTTCCACCAAATTACTGAACGAATTACGCGCCAAAATTTTTGATCGCATACTGAACGTGCCGGTCAGTTTTTATCAGGCAGAATCCAGTAGCCGCATCATCAACACCATCATGTTTGAAGCGCAACAGATTGTGGAAATGCTGAAGGTATCGATGACAACCCTGTTCCGCGATTCGCTGACGGTACTGGTATTGCTGCTGGCCTTATTGTGGCGCAACTGGCAACTGACGATCGTCGCGTTGGTGCTGATACCGGTGATGGCGGTGCTGGTGCGCGGCGTCAGCAAGCGCTTGCGTAAGCTGAATCAGAATCAGCTGAATGTGAATAATGAACTGACGCAAGTGATAGAAGAGGCGTCGCGCGCGAATCAGGTAATCCGCATTTTTGGCGGTCAGCAATATGAGCAGCAACGTTTTGAAGAGAAAAATGAAAAACTCCGTGGCTATGCGATGCGAACCACGGTGGCGGTGGCATCCACCACGCCGCTGACGCAGCTGGCAGCCGCTTTTGCAGTTGCTGTGGTGATTATGATCGCGGTGTCGCAGGCAGCAGCAAATCAGACCACGGCCGGTAATTTTGCGGAATTCTTTACCCTGATGCTGTTGTTGCTGACGCCACTCAAACGTCTGGCGGATTTGAATGGTCCCATGCAGCGCGGGCTTGCCGCATCTGAATCGGTGTTTGGTCTGATTGATACTCCACCGGAAACAGACAGTGGTGAAAACCTGACGGCGCGCGCGCAAGGAAAACTGGAATTCGTGGCGACCAGTTTTGCTTATCCCGGACAAGAACAGCGCGCCTTGAACGATATCAACCTCAGCATACAACCGGGCGAAACCATTGCGCTGGTTGGCATGTCGGGCGGTGGCAAGACTTCGCTCGTGAATCTGGTGCCGCGTTTTTATACGCCTGTGAGTGGCGACATTTTGCTGGATGGACGTTCACTGAGCGCAATCTCGCTCACCAGCCTGCGCCAGCAAATAGCGATGGTGAGTCAGAATGTGGTGCTGTTCGATGATACTGTCGCTGCCAATATTGCGTATGGTGACCCGCAGCCTGATCCGGCGCGCATTGCTGCTGCGGTGCAGGCGGCGCATCTGAGTGATGTCGTGCGTGATTTGCCGGATGGCTTGAATACCACTATCGGTGATAACGGCAATCGCTTATCCGGCGGTCAGCGTCAGCGTCTCGCAATTGCCCGGGCAATCTATAAAGATGCGCCTATCCTGATTCTTGATGAAGCGACTTCTGCACTCGACAGTGAATCAGAGCGTGCTGTACAGGAAGCTCTGGATGAACTGATGCAAGGGCGGACGACGCTGGTGATCGCGCACCGTTTGTCGACGATAGAACGTGCCAGCCGGATTGTGGTTCTGGTGGACGGACAGATTGCTGAAACAGGTACGCATACAGAACTGTTGACCAGAGACGGCGTGTATGCAAACCTGTATCGTTTGCAATTTGCTGATTAAATCAGACAAGGCTTGATATAAAACGCATACCGGCTTGATGAGCTTGCATGCAGCTGGCATCAGTTTTGCGTCATTGTGATGACATATTAGGTACTATGCCGTAAAACATTTTTTGAATCCGGACGATGGGCTCTTTTTCATGGAACAAGTAGCACGATGATGCAATCAGTTTCACCACCAACGCCGCGATTACTGGTGATCGCTCCGAACTGGATAGGTGATGCAGTAATGGCGCAGCCATTGTTGCAACTACTCCGGCAACAATACCCCTTGCATGCAATCGATGTGCTGGCACCGACATGGGTGGCGCCCGTACTGCGCGCCATGCCTGAGGTTGCCACGATCTTGGAAACGCCGTTTAAACATGGCGCATTGCAGTTACGTGAGCGATGGCGCTTTGCCCGCTTATTGCGCAGTCGTGGCTATGATGCTGCCTACGTGTTACCAAATACCCTGAAATTTGCGCTGCTGCCCTGGATGGCAGGAATAAAAAAGCGTGTCGGCTATAAAGGCGAAAGTCGTTACGGTCTGATCAATGTGATGCACTTTGACGACAAAGCGCATCCGCGTCCCATGGTAAGGTTTTATGCGGCGCTGGCTTTTGCGCCTTCGCTGCAGTTGCCGCTGAATCTGCCCAGACCGACGCTGACAGTCAGTACCGCGCAACGCGCGGCGGCATTACAGAAGGCCGGTTTATCCGGGGAATATCCTGTGATCTGTTTTGCTCCCGGCGCAGAATTCGGTCCTGCGAAAAGATGGCCAGCCAGCCATTTTTCTGCATTGGCCAACATGGTGCTGTCCAGCTGCCCGCAGGCACAGGTAGTACTCCTGGGATCGCCGAAAGATGCGCCGGTCTGCGATGAAATACAGGCGGCTTGTCCGCAGGTTCATCATCTGGCAGGAAAAACCTGCCTCGATGATGCAGTGGCCCTGATGTCAACCGCGATCGCGATGGTGGGAAATGATTCGGGACTTTTACATATCGCCTCGGCACTGAATCGCCCGGCATTGGCTATTTACGGGCCGACAGATCCTGATCATGCGCCACCGTTTTCAGATATTGCACACTCTTTTTCCCTGCGTCTCAAATGCGCGCCGTGCAAACAGCGTGAATGTCCACTGGCGCATCACGATTGCATGCAAAAATTAAGCCCTGATATGGTCTGGCCGCCTTTGCAGGCGATTATGAAGGCGGCATTTGAGCGTGGTTAAGGAATAGGGCGAGATGCAGCAAATCAAGGATTTACTCGAACGTGCCGCTGGCAGTACTTTGCCGGACTGGGAGGTATTACGTTCATCGTATCAGTTACGTCAGTTCAGTAAAGGCGAAAACATTTTTGGTGCTGGCGAATGGCAACCTTATGTCTATGTCGTCCGTTCCGGCATCGTGAAACTGACTTATCTGAGTGAAGGCGGGCAGGAGTGGATTAAATCATTTATCGGTGAGGCAGATTTTTTTGCCTGCCCGAATGTACTGCTCGCTGGTTTGCGTACGGATTACTTTGCGACGGCGGTTGAGCGTTGCGAGATCGAGCAAGTCGATTATTCCGAAATCAATAAGCTGATCGCACTGCATCCGGACTGGCAACGGGCGGTGCGTCAGTTACTGGAATGGCACATTGTGCGTAAAGAACAGCGCGAGCGTGAACTGCTGACGATGAATCCTGAAGAGCGTTATCAGTCTTTTTTAAAAAGCTATCCTGCGATTGCTTCGCGCATACAGCTGCGAGATGTTGCCCATTATCTGGGCGTGACGCCGGAGGCACTGAGCCGTATCCGTAAGCGCATACAAACCTGACGTCATTACTGAGGATACTCGGACTGCCAGTGAAAGATTTTTCATGGCAATTGATTGATTCCCATACTTCTGTGGTGATTTGAATTCATTTTTAGAGGACAGGCAATATGGCCGGAGGAAGTTTACTCGCACTGTTTGATGATATCGCCACAGTGCTGGACGATGTCGCGGCAATGACTAAAATTGCTGCGAAAAAGACGACCGGCGTTCTGGGCGATGATCTAGCCCTGAATGCAGAGCAGGTGGCGGGCGTGCGCGCGAATCGTGAACTGCCCGTCGTATGGGCGGTTGCACTGGGTTCTATGAAAAACAAAGTGATACTGGTGCCGCTGGCTTTGTTACTGAATGCACTCGCACCGTGGGCGGTAACGCCTTTGTTAATGCTGGGCGGCGCCTATTTATGTTTTGAGGGATTTGAGAAGCTGGCGCATAAGTATCTGCACAGCTCAGAAGAAGTCAGCAATCAGCAGGAACAGTTACTGGCGGCGGTAGCCCATGATGAAGCAAGTATCATGGCGTTTGAAAAAGAAAAAATCAAAGGCGCAGTCCGTACGGATTTTGTCCTGAGTGCCGAAATCATCATCATTACGCTGGGGACAGTGGCATCTGCTCCGTTTGCATCGCAATTGACAGTACTGGCGATGATCGCTGTGATCATGACTATCGGTGTTTATGGTCTGGTTGCTGCGATCGTGAAACTGGATGATGTGGGTTTGTATCTGAAACGCAGAAATGTGACCGGTATTGTCAAAGGTTTGTTCAGCGTGACGGGTAATGGCTTGCTTGCATTTGCACCTCGGCTGATGAAATCTTTGACGGTGATCGGCACTGTCGCTATGTTCATGGTGGGTGGCGGCATCCTCACACATGGTATTCATGTGGTGCACGATCTGATACAGAATGTCGCACAAGCCAGCGCAGATCTGCCACTGATAGGCGGCGTGACAGTGGCTATTGCGCCATCTTTGCTGGATATGCTGTTTGGCGTCGTTGCCGGTGGACTGGTTTTAACGCTTGTGAACTTCGCTGAGAAGATCAGAAATAAGTTCAGACGGCATGCCGCCTGAGCACGTGAGCAGGCTGACTGTTAATGCTTGAAATAAGGTGTGGATAGAAAAAGAGAGACAGATTTTACCTGTCTCTCTTTTTATTCAGGTTTTACGGATTGATCCGGACTGATCTGACATCTGACGATCACGCCATCCTGTTCAGGTTTCAAAAATATATTGCCCCGGAGCGTCACCGAGATCAGGATTATGGCGTGGCTGCAAGGCTTTGATTTGTGTTGCTGATGAATGTCTGACCAGCCATTGCTGCCAGTACGTCCACCACGACCCCTGTTCTGTCTGCGCTTCCTTCAGCCAGACATTCGGGTCTTCATAACTGGTACCGTGCCCCTTGCTTGGTAAAAATTGATAACTGCGATGAGCATGACCCGGCTCTGAAACAATGCCTGCATTATGTCCGCCGGACGCCAGGACAAAGTCTATGCTGGTATCGGTCAGGACATGAATTTTGTAGACCGAACGCCACGGTGACACATGGTCTTTTACCGTTCCTACGACAAACATCGGTATTTGTATGTCTCGTAGTGCCACCGCATGTTGATGGACTTCGTAATGGCCTTTTGCGAGGTCATTATGCAGGAATAGATGTTTTAAATATTCGCTGTGCATACGGTAGGGCATACGGGTTGTATCAGCATTCCATGACATCAGATCATTCGGCTTATTGCGCAGCCCGAGCTGATAGTCGCGCATGATTTTTGACCATATCAGATCGCGGGAATTCAGTAACTGGAAAGAACCAGCCATTTGTTTACCATCGAGATAGCCTTGCTTCCACATCAGGGCGTCCAGCATGGCTAACTGGCTTTCATCGATAAATAATCCGAGTTCACCGGGTTCGCTGAAATCGGTCTGCGCAGCGAGCAAAGTGATGCTGCTGACCATGGTGGCGAGCGGCTTTTCACCGTGCATTTTTTGTCCTGCCAGTGCCGCAGCACCAATCGCCAGCAAGGTACCGCCGAGGCAGTAGCCGACTGCGTGCAGTGGTTTTTTGGAAATAGCGTGAACTTCTCTCAATGCAGTAAATAAGCCACTGTCGAGATAATCATCCATACCGAGATCGCGGTCTTCACGCCCCGGGTTACGCCATGAAATCATGAACACGGTATGTCCCTGCTCAACCAGAAAGCGCACCATAGAATTATGCGGTGACAGATCCAGAATGTAATATTTCATAATCCAGGAAGGGACAATGAAAACGGGTTCTGCATAAACCTTAGGTGTTTGCGGAGAATACTGTATCAGTTCAATCAGGTGATTGCGGAAAACCACTTTACCCGGCGTGACGGCAACGTCCCGCCCGGGTTTAAACGGAGCCTGCTCCTCATCATTATCTTTGTACTCACCGGGCGGCAGATTGATGCCGACATCTTCAAGCCAGTGCATGAAACCTGACAGGATATTTTTTCCACCGCTTTGCTGGCTTGCCTCTATGACTTCAGGATTCGCCCAGGGAATATTGGATGGTGATGCCATATCCAGAAACTGTCTAGCCATGAAATTGACGATATCTTCATGATGTGCAGTGACGCCGCGTATGCCGGTAGTCGCGGTGTTCCAGAAATCCTGCGTCTGCAGAAAGGCTTTTGACATCGCATTGAAAGGCCACTGGGTCCAGCCAGCATGAGAGAACCGGGTGTCGGACGTACTCGCCGGTGTAGCATACGTCGGAGTCTCCGTTGTTCCAGTCGTTGCCGCTGCAGTTGTTGCAGTTGCTGCGTTATGATTGAGCACAGTGGTGCGTATGAATGCGGGCCATTCGGCAGCTTGCTTTTGCAGCAGACCGACTAATTCCATCTGTTTGCCCGGTGTCGCTGCCAGATGCATGGCCCAGTCAGCCCACGCCAGATTGACGCTCGCTGGAGAGATTCCACCGGTCAGTTTCGCAATGTGATTTTGCAGTGCCATGTCCATGGGATTAACCGGCGCTTCTTCTCCGGTCAGATAACAAATCTGATCGTGATGCTCTTTCTTTGCTGGCGGGGATGTTATCTTATCCTGGGAGGGTTTATTTGTACTCATCTGACTTTCCTTTAGCGGTAGTTCTGATTGTCACAAACTTCAAACAAGGGGAATTGATGCAAATCAATTTGATTGTGCACTATTATCAATACACTGCGATGACTATTGTCTGGTGCTAATATGAAACATTCTCTTTTCCATCTTCAATTTTTGCCATTATGCACTTGTCCGGCAAACCAGGGCAGAGTGAAAAAGAGCCTTTATCCGTTAAAAAAACAGTGGCTGACCGTCGGTTTAGTCTGCCTGCAATGGCTGGCGCTGAGCAGTCCGACCTGTGCGGCGGAATCGCTGGAGCAGGCATGGGATATTGCTCTCAAGCGTGATCATGTGCTGGCTTCTGCACAATACAAAGAACAGGCAGCACAACATCAGCTCAGCTCTGCGCAGGCGAATTACCTGCCTAAGCTTGCAGTCGAGGCGGGGTATTTAAGAACAGAATTTGAGCCTGCCGCCAAAATTAATATTCCTGCTTTGCCAATGCTGAAAGGCGCCAGTCTGCCGTTTGCACAAGATTCCGCCTATTTTGGCGGTGTAACGGTGTCCGCACCGCTTTACACCAGCGGGAAAATTTCATCCGGTGTGGCTGCTGCGCAGGCGCAGGCCGAGGCCAGCGCAGCCCGGACCAAGCTGACCCGCAGTGAATTAAAACTGGCAATCGCGCAGTCGTATATCGCCGTGCTGCGGGCCGAACACGCGAACGAGGTTGCGAAAAGCCATATCAGCGCGGTGAGCAAACATGTCAGCGATGTGCAGGAATTGTTCCAGCAAGGCTACGTGGCGAAACATGATTTACTGGCTTCTCAGGTTGCCCTTGCAAATGCGCAGCAACTCGGCTTACAGGCAGCGAATGCACTGGAACTGTCGCGTGCCGCGTATAACCGCTGGATGGGGCGTCCATACGATCAGACGGTGGAGTTGGTCGACATTGGTTTGGCAGGTCAGGCACCGGTTGAAAGTGATCTGAATACCTTATTACAGACCGCCAATACCCAGCGTAAAGAATTGCAGGAACTGACGATGCAAAGTACGGCATTGCAAAATCAGGCTGCCAGTGTGCGTGCCGGGCATTTGCCGCAAATCGGTGTCAGCGCCGGCTATAGCAAACTTGAAAATCGTTATCTGGCCGAAGATAAAGCCTGGTGGGTTGGCGTCGTCATGAAATGGGAATTGTTTGACGGCGGGCTGATCAGGAATCAGGCGTCACAACTTGCGGTCAATGCGCAGGCCGTGCGCGAAGCAGAACTCGATGTCCGGGAAAAGATCGCCTTGCAGGTGCGCCAGTCCTGGTTGTCTCAGCAAGAGGCGAACGCCCGCATGCAACTGGTGTCAAAAGCGGTTGAGCAGGCCGATGAAACCTTATTGTTGGCGCGGGAACGTTATCGCTCCGGCCTTGCGCCGAACAGCGATGTGCTGGATGCGGAAACGCGTCGTTTGCAGGCGTACTCAAACCGGGACAATGCCTTGTACGACAGAGCCTTTGCGCGTCTGCAATTGCAACATGCAGCCGGACAGCTTTGATATGAATACGCTTCAGTCGTCGTTCATTCAGGTCCTGATTGCGAGCAGTCGCCGCGCACTACAAGCGCACTCAGGCTCGTCTCTGCCTTGCGCCCCCCTTTATCAATGTGAGAATACAGATGGAAAAAAATCGTAAGTTGATCGGCCCGGCATTGCTGGGTGTTGCCGCCATCGTGATTGGCGTTGGATTTTTTTATTATCTTGCCAGCAGCCGGAAACTACCTGAAGGGCTGATCGCCGCCAGCGGCCGTATCGAAGGTGATCGTATCGTCGCTGCCGCTAAGTACCCCGGCCGTATCAGCAAAATATTCGCCAGAGAAGGTGACACCGTAGCGGCTGGTACGGTGGTCGCGCAGCTGGAAGACACCAGTTTTCAGGCGAAGGCTGAGCAGGCAAAACAGGCGCTGAATGCGACTGATGCACAACTGAAAGCAGCACAAGCGAATTTAGATATTGCACAACGTGAAGTGCCGATGGGCGTCAGTGTTGCTGATGCCGGCGTCAGTCAGGCACAGGCGGTGCTTGCTAAGGCCAGCGCTGTTGAACAGCAGGCACGGCGCGATGCGCAGAGACACAAAGAACTGTTTGAGCGCGGTGTCATAGAACGTCATCGCTACGAGCAGGCTGATCTCGCATGGCAGGTCGCGCAATCGGATGTGAAAGCGGCTCAGGAAGCAGTAAGACGCGCGCAGCAAGGTTTATCTCAGGCCGGGCTCGGAACAGATAAAGTCAAAGCCAGACAACAGGAAGTGGAAGCCCTAAGAGCGCAACGCGACAGAGCGGCCGCCGCTGTGACGGAAGCCGATTCTGTGCTCGGTGATTTGCTGATCAAGTCACCTGCAAGTGGCATCGTCCTGACGCGTCTGCGGGAGCCGGGCGAAGTAGTGTTACCAGGCGGTGCAGTCGTGGAAATGGTCAATCTGGATCAGTTGCATTTAAAAGTTTATGTGCCTGAATCAAAAATCGGTCAGTTGCGCCTGGGCTTACCAGTACGTATCTATACCGACGCGCAACCTGATCAGTTTTATGAGGCGACCGTCAGTTATATTTCATCGCGCGCTGAGTTCACTCCTAAAGAAGTGCAGACGACGGATGAGCGCGTGAAACTGGTGTATGCGGTCAAACTCGCGATTGCAAAAAATCCTGAACATAAGCTGATGCCGGGTATTCCAGCCGATGCAGTTATACGCTGGAAAGAGAACGTCACCTGGCAAAAGCCACGCTGGAAATGAATTTGTCTGTGCTAATGAAATCTGATCAGCAGCCAGACGCGGATAGTGCTCCTGCATCTTCTGCATCGTCCGCACCAGTGGTGGATGCGCGCGAACTCGCTAAACGCTATGGTGATACCGTTGCCTTGGATGGCATCAGTCTGCAGGTGCAGGCCGGTGAAATTTACGGTTTGATCGGGCCGGATGGTGCGGGTAAAAGTAGTTTGCTCAAAGCCGTGGCAGGTGTGCTTGCCCATGATGGCGGCGACTTACGGGTATTCGGCTGCCTGATCAATTCTGAAAAATCCAGTGAGCAGATTAAAGACCGCATCGGTCTGATGCCGCAAGGGCTGGGACAGAATTTATATGGCGATTTATCCGTAGAAGAAAATATTGATTACTTTGGCGGCTTGCGTTTACTGAGCCGTGAAGAGCTGCGTACGCGCAAGGAAGCCTTGTTACGCAGCACCCGGCTTGAGCGTTTCCGTGACCGTCCGATGAAGAATCTTTCCGGTGGCATGAAACAAAAGCTGGGTCTGGTCTGTACCCTGATCCACGAGCCGAAACTGGTCATTCTGGATGAACCAACGACAGGTGTTGATCCGGTATCCCGACGGGAATTCTGGAGCATTCTCTCCCGGCTGCTGAAGGAAAAAGGAATTACCGCGCTGGTATCAACGGCGTACATGGATGAAGCCAGTCGTTTTCATCGCGTCTCTTTGATGCATGCAGGGAAAATTCTGGCTTCAGGAGAGCCGGAAAAAATCAGAACGCTCGCGCAAGGCGCTATTGTCAGCAGTGTCTGTGCTGATGCCTCGCAGCAGGTGGATGCGGTACATCGTCTGACGCAGACGTTCCCGCAGCTGGAAGTGCTTGGGCAAGATATGCGGATTTTTGTCGATCAGCCAGATCCTGCGTCAGCAAAAGCGGAAGTCGTGTCTTGTCTGCAAGGCATACCGCAGCAGCGGACCGAGGTGCTTGAGCCCGAACTGGAAGATGTGTTTATCGCCTTGCTGAGAAAAAAAGAGCTGGTCGGCAAAGATGAAAAAAACACTGCAGCGCAACCTGCCGCACAACGGCATCCAGATAATGGTCTGGCGATAGAAGCGGTGAAACTGTGTCGCACATTCGGCGAATTTAAAGCCGTTGATCAGGTCAGTTTTCAGGTGCCGCAAGGTGAGATATTTGGTTTGCTGGGCGCGAATGGCGCTGGAAAAAGTACCGTCATCAAAATGCTGACTGGAATCCTGAGTCAGACCGATGGCAAGGGGCGGGTCGCTGGTGCTGACATGCGCACTGCCGGGCGCCAGATACGCGAACGTATTGGTTATATGTCGCAGGCATTTTCCCTGTATCTGGATTTATCAGTACTCGAAAACATACGCTTATATGCCGGCATCTATGGTCTGACACGGCAACAAACAGCCGCACGCATGGATTGGATACTCGACATGGCTGGTTTGCGCCCGTTTGGCAAGGCACTGGCGGCCAGTCTGCCTATGGGCTTGCGGCAACGGCTGGCGCTGGGATGTGCGCTGATACACCGGCCACAAGTGCTGTTTCTGGATGAGCCAACCTCGGGTGTGGATCCTATGGGACGACGCGCATTCTGGGATGTGCTGTTTCGTCTTTCGCGCGAAGAGAACGTAACTATTCTGGTCACGACGCATTACATGTCGGAAGCCGAGCATTGTGATCATCTGGCGCTGATGTATGCAGGTCGTATCGTTGCGGATGCTTCCCCCGATCAGTTAAAAGCCGATGTCGAAAAAGAAGCGGGAAAACTTTATGAAATTCACACCGGCGATGCGCAGGCAGCTTTGGATCGTTTGCAGGCCGCAGGTTATTCAAGTGCTGCATTGTTTGGTTCGCGAGTCCATGTGTTGATGCCTGACGATGAGCAGGCTTTGCGTCAGATGACGGAAGTGATTGCAGATACCGGCGTGCTGAAAGTCGCACCGAAACGTCTGGCGATGGAAGATGTGTTCGTGCATATCGTGACTCGTCTTGAAGCGGAAGATGCGAAAGCCAGAGGAGAAAAAAAATGAACCTGCGCCGTATCCGGGTGGTCGCATATAAAGAATGGCGCGAAATCGTTCGTGACAGGCTATTTTTTGCGCTGGCATTTTTTGTACCGTCTTTGCTGATGCTCTTGTTTGGTTATGGCCTGTCGCTGGATGTGGAAAATATTCCGCTGGCGATAGTCGATTACGATCAGTCTGTCACTTCGCGTGACTATGCACATCGTTTTACAGATTCCCGTTATTTCTCCTTTCAGGGGTATGCCAGACATGAGAAAGAGGTGGAAAAGCTGGTGATCGATAATACCTTGCGGGCAGTGATTGTGATTCCGCCGCAGTTCGGGCAAAACCTGAAAGCCGGGCGTTCAGCAGAAGTTCAGACCTGGATAGACGGGACGTTTCCGTTTCGCGCTTTGACCACCAAAGGCTATGTGACGGCAATCAACGCGGCGATTAATGTGGAAAACTTATCGGCACATTTTTCCGCGATGACGGGTATCAGTCAGGAAAAGATACGCAGCAGTTTGCAACCAGTCAAATTGGAAACACGTTACCTCTACAATCAGGAGGTTAAAAGTATCTGGTCGGTTGCGCCGAAATTAATCATGGTGATCCTGATGTTATCACCGCCATTTCTGACCGCGCTGGGGGTGGTCAGGGAAAAAGAATCCGGAGCGATCTATAACGTGTATTCCTCGACCTTATCGCGCGGCGAATATCTGATCGGTAAATTGCTGCCGTATGTCGGTATTTCTATCGTCAATGCCTGCGCGCTGAGCGGATTTGCGCTGCTGTTATTTGGTGCGCCGTTTAAAGGTGATCCGCTGTTTTTCCTTATCTCCACGATACTGTATGTGATCTGCACAACAGGTATCGGTTTGCTGGTATCGGTGATGGTGAATACGCAGGTAGCAGCGATGGTGGGAACAGCGATAGTGACCGTGGTACCGGCGGTGCTGTATTCGGGAATGATTATTCCTATCCCATCGTTATCGGCCATTGCTGCGGTGATTGCACATCTTTTACCCGGTATGTATTACGCCGAAATTACGATAGGCAGTTTTCTGAAAGGCGTTGGTTTTGCCGCGTTGTGGATGGATTTGCTGATACTGACTCTCTATGCGGCCGCCTTATTTACTGCCGGATTTCTGGCGTTTCACAAACGTCCGGATAATTGAGTAACGAGGAAACTGACATGCTATTTCTGTTTGACCGGGTCTGGTGGAGCCGTTTGCAGGCGATGATCTGGAAAGAGTTATTACAACTCTTACGTGATCCTGTATTGCTGGTGTTTGTGCTGTATGCATTCTCGGCGGATATTTATAACGCGGCTTCCGGCGTTTCGTTTCAGTTGAATAATGCGGCATTGGTGTTGTTTGATCTTGATCGCAGCGCTGCATCACGCGAACTCGCCGGACGCTTTATGCCCCCTGAGTTTCGCTGGGCAGGTGCGATCGATCATGCAAAGCAAGGGCAGCAGTTGCTTGATGATGGCAAAGCGATGGCTGTGCTGGATATTCCCCCTGGCTTCGGTGCAGCGCTGACGCGCGGTGATAACACTTCTGTGCAATTGCAGATTGATGCGTCGAATTCTGTGCTGGGTTTTTTAGCTGCTGTTGATGCGACCCAGATTGTGGCCCGCTACGGGCTGGAGCAGGCGGCAGGCAATCTTGGTTTCAGTGCTGATTTATCCGCGCTGGATGCGCCGGTGATCAACAATAACAGCCGGGTCTGGTTTAATCCGAATCAGAACGACGCCTGGTTCATGGGTATTTCAGAATTGCTCAACGTGGTGACCTTATTTTCTATGCTGCTACCGGCAGCGGCGATGGTCAGGGAAAAAGAACGCGGAACGATAGAGCAATTGCTTGTCTCACCGTTGTCACCTTTGCAGATTATGATTCCAAAAATTGTGGCGATGGTGGCGGTCTTACTGGGCGGAACAGCACTGGGGTTGTTTGGCATTTTAGTCCCGATCTTTTCTATTCCGGTCAGCGGTAGCCTGCTGTTATTTTTTGCGTTAACCACTCTGTATGTCAGCACGCTGGCGGGCATAGGAATCTGGATTGCAACGCTGACGAACAATATGGCGCAGGCCGGTATGATGGTGATCCTGATACTGGCACCGATGATGTTTTTATCCGGAGCCTGGACGCCGCCCGAAGCGATGCCGACGCTGATGCGCTGGGGAATGTATGTGTCGCCGCTGTATTACTACATCAATGCCAGTTATGGCATTTTGATGAAAGGGGCTGGCATCAACATATTGTGGCCTTTGTTTGCAGGCATTCTTGTCATCGGTTATATTGTCAGCGGTGCGACCATATTACGTTTCAAAAAACAGTTTGGTTAGAACGTATTTGAAGACTTGTGAATAAGAACAGGAATGACGATGATAAATACAGGCGGTAGTTTTTCACTGGCAGGAAAGCGGGGCTTGGTTATCGGCCTCGCCAACGAACACAGTATTGCTTATGGTTGCGCGGCGGTGTTAAAAAAATTGGGTGCCTCGCTGGTTGTCTCCTGTGTCAATGAGAAAGCTCAGACGTTCGTTGCACCTCTGGCGGCAGAGCTGGATGCGCCGCTGATAGTCTGTAATGTTGAGCAGGATGATGCGCTCGAATCTCTTGTAAATGCCAGCGTGAGCCATCTCGGACAAATCGATTTTCTTATCCATTCCATTGCCTGGGCACCGAAAGAAGATTTGCACGGCAGGGTGATCGACAGTTCTGCGACCGGCTTTTTGCAGGCCATGAATATTTCCTGTCACTCTTTCGCCCGCGTGGCGCGTTTATGTGAACCGCATTTAAGCCAGAGTGCGAGCCTGATCACGATGAGTTATCTGGGCGCAGATGAAGCCGTTCCTAACTACGGGCTGATGGGGCCGGTCAAAGCAGCGCTGGAATCGCTGGTACGATATCTGGCGATGGAATTGGGGCAGAACGGTCACCGTGTTCATGCAATGTCACCCGGTCCGGTACCGACCCGTGCCGCATCAGGATTGCAGGATTTTGATGCACTGATGTCCAAAGCTGTGGCACGTTCCCCGTTGCGGCGTTTGGTGAGTCTGGATGAAATCGGGCAGCTTGCCGCATTTCTGGTCAGTGATGCCTCTTCAGGAATGACAGGGCAGACACTGTATGTCGATGCTGGTTATCATATTGTAAATTGATCGTTTCTTGTATCCGTCTGTTTTTTTGTTTCCACGTTTATCTCTTTCTGGAATGCCACTATGAATGACCGCATGAATAGCGATACCAATGTGCCTGACATGATAGTCAATGTGATCTATGACGAATTACAGATCGGTCAGACCGCCAGTGATATCAAGACTTTGAGTAATGCAGATATACAGGCATTTGCAGCGATTTCGGGTGATGTGAATCCTGCACATCTCGATCCTGAGTATGCCGGAAAAACTTTATTCCACGGAGTGATTGCGCATGGTATGTGGGGCGGGGCGCTGATTTCTAGTGTACTCGGTACGCAGTTGCCGGGACCCGGTACGATCTATCTCGAGCAGGATCTGCATTTTGTAAAACCTGTGCGCATCGGCGATACGCTGACGACGACGGTGACGGTAGCCGCTAAAGATGATGAAAAAAAACGCGTTACGCTGAGTTGTGAAATCGTGAATCAGCATGGCGCGCGAGTGGTGTTCGGAAACGCGCTGGTGATCGCACCTGTCGAGCGGGTCAGTCGCCCGCGCGCGCATTTACCTACAGTGACTATGTTCGATCTGGGCGCCCGTCAGCAAAAATTGCTGGACAGTGTGCGCAGCCTGGATCCGGTACGTTGTGCGGTGGTGCATCCGTGTGACGCCGATTCTCTCGCGGGTGCGCTGGACGCCATGAAACAAGGGCTGATCGTGCCTGTGCTGGTCGCACCGTCAGCCAAGTTGAACGAAGTCGCCGAGTTTGCTCAACTCGATATTTCTGGTATCGAAGTGATCGATGTACCGCACAGCCATGCCGCTGCAGAAAAAGCGGTTGCGATGGCTGCCGCAGGTGAGGTGGAAGCCTTAATGAAAGGTAGTCTGCATACCGATGAATTAATGGCCGCTGTTGTTCATTGCCCCGCATTGCGTACTAAGCGGCGGCTGTCTCATGTTTTTCACCTTGATGTTCCCATGTATCACAAGGTCTTATTACTGACCGATGCTGCCTTGAATATTGCTCCTGATCTGCTGGAAAAGGCCGATATTTTACAAAACGTGATTCAGCTCGCGCATGCACTGGGAACGGCCGAACCTAAAGTGGCGATCTTATCGGCCGTCGAGACTGTCAATCCAAAAATTGCCTCGACGCTCGATGCGGCGGCCTTGTGCAAAATGGTGGATCGCCGCCAGATTACCGGTGCGATTGTGGATGGACCACTGGCATTTGATAATGCGATTTCTGCAGATGCAGCGAGGATCAAAGGTATTACGTCTGTGGTCGCTGGTCACGCAGATATTCTGATGGTTCCTGATCTTGAGTCCGGCAACATGCTGGCGAAACAATTTGAATATCTTGCCGGAGCATCGACGTGTGGTGTGGTACTCGGTGCACGGGTACCGATTGCTCTCACCAGCCGTGCTGACGGGCCTGTTGCCCGGGTTGCTTCTGCGGCGCTGGTTAAATTGCTGGCGCATGAATACAGAAAAAACACGCCATGAATAAGAGCGCGATTTTATCGGTGAATTCCGGTTCATCCACCATTAAGTTTGCTCTGTATCCTCTGCACGATAGTCAGGTCGATACTGCCAGTATGTCCGGCATCGTAGAGGGGCTGGAGCCAGGTGGACAGCCCCGTATCCGATTTGATACCGACGGCGTCAGGCAGCAGTTCATGCTGACAGATCTTGAGCAGGATGAGGATGGTGACGCGTTTGCCGCCGTACTCAAAGCCTTGCGGGAATTAATCGACCAGCATAGTGCTGGCATACGTATCTCAGGCGTCGCACACAGGATCGTGCATGGTGGTGCCCGCTACGCGCAGTCAGTGTTGATCGATGATGACGCCATGACTTATCTGCGGACGCTGAATACGCTAGCTCCGTTGCATCAGCCGCACAATCTGGATGGTGTACTGGCGTTTCAGAAAGCCTATCCCGAAGTGCCGCAGATTGCCTGTTTTGATACTGGTTTTCACGCTGATATGCCTCAGACTGAACGCACGATAGCTTTGCCGCAACGCTTACGTGAAGAGGGTATTTGTCGTTACGGCTTTCATGGTCTGTCTTATCGTTATGTGGCCGGTCGTCTGCGCCAGAATTCAGAAAAGGCTGACCAGCGCGTATTGATGGCGCATCTGGGCAATGGCGCCAGTGTTTGCGCGATGAAAGAGGGTCGTAGTATCGCGACGACGATGGGCTTTTCTGCATTAGACGGACTAATGATGGGAACCCGTTGCGGCGCTCTTGATCCCGGTGTCATCCTGCATTTATTGCAGGCGGGATGGAATGCGAAACAACTGGAAAAGACTCTCTACAAGGAATCCGGGTTGCTGGGCGTTTCCGGTATTTCGGCAGATATGCGAACCTTGCGCAGCAGCGGACAGGCGCAGGCTCAGGCTGCGATAGACTTATTTACGTATCGCGTCATTCGTGAAGCTGGAGCCTTAACTGCATGCCTGAACGGCGTTGATGTATTTGCGTTTACTGGCGGTATCGGTGAGCACGATGCGATCTTGCGTCAGCAGGTCGGTGCAGGGCTGGAATATCTTGGTGTCAGGATAGATCTGGATAAAAATCTGGCCGCGCGAGGCGATGAAATCTGCGCGATACATGCGAGTGACAGCCGGGTTGAGATCTGGGTTATCCCAACTGATGAAGGGCGCATTGCTGCTATGGACGCTTTTGCTTTGCTATTTCCTGGCTAAACGTGCTTTCAAAGATAAGCCCGCTGGTGGCATGAATAAATAACGTAAGCCGTATAGCTCTCTTTTTTTGGTCAACTGATACACGACGATCGGTATCAGTAATCCTGCCAGGCTGCCGGTGATTAAATGTGGGGCTGCGCTTTGTATGTGCAGTAATTTGCTCAACACTATCCTGACGCCGCTGCCGGTCAGGATATGCATCAGATAAATCGGCATTGAGCAGTATCCCAGCATCGCCAGCCATGTCATCCACTGTTGATTCCATTGCGCCAGCAACAACGCTGCGCTGCAGATCAATGCAATGCCTGCGATTGCCAATGCCAGATTCAACGCAGACTTATCGGTATAGGCCAGATGCAGCTGTGCATGAAACAGATATTCCAGTCCCGTAAAAATCCCTGCTGCGCATAGAGTTGTTGTGAGTGCCTTATTTTTGAGTATATCTTTCCAGTGCAAGGCGCGGGTTCCCAATACAAAGAAAATCAGATAACTGGCGATGAAATCCAGAGGGAATGGAAGTTGTACAAATAGCTGTAAAAACCAGGCGGCAAGCGCTGTCAGAGGTAAGACCCAGGTGGGAACAGTTTCGCGGTCGCGATATAGAATTGCCATCAAAACGAAAATAGCAAATAACACATACAGAAACCAGAACTGCGCCCGTGGCTGCCAGAACAGCGATAACACTTCGCCAGTCGTTGTTGAAGACGTGGTATATCCGGATAAAAAAACCTCGATAAAACCCTGCAACAATGACCAGAGAATATAAGGGTACAGCACGCTGTCCACTTTGTCGGCAATTAACCCGGTGCGACCATATTTTTGCAAGGACGGCAAAAAAAACAGTCCCGACAAAAAGAAAAACAAAGGCATGTGGAAGCTGTAAATGACGCTGTCAACCAGCTTGAACAGCTCTGCATCGACCTCGATGCCAGCATTAAATACACCGCGACTGACATGCCCGTATACCACTAACAGTATGCCCAGGCCTTTGGCGTAATCAACCCATTGATCGCGGTTTTGCATGAAATAAGCAGAAAAATTACATCAGGATGATGTCGTATTGTTCCTGATGGAACACGTTTTCAACCTGCAGTGAAATCGGTTTGCCAATAAAGTCACCGAGCATGGCCAGATGTTGTGATTCCTCTTCAAGGAACATATCGACCACGACCTGCGACGCCATGATACGGAATTCACGCGGATTAAATTGTTTCGCTTCACGTAATAATTCGCGCAAAATTTCGTAGCAAATAGTGCGGGCCGTTTTGACCAGTCCTTTCCCATTGCAGGCAGGGCAGGTTTCACACAATACATGCGCCAGGGATTCACGTGTGCGTTTGCGCGTCACTTCAACCAGACCCAGCGCAGAAAAACCGGACACGGATAATTTGGTGCGGTCACGCGATAAGGCCTTATTCAACTCTGACAGTACGGCTGCTTTATGCTCTTCGTTCTCCATATCGATGATATCGAGAATAATGATGCCGCCCAGATTCCTTAATCGCAGTTGTCTGGCGATTGCGTGCGCTGCTTCCAGATTGGTCTTGAAGATGGTGTCGTCAAAATTGCGTCCAGCGACAAAACTTCCCGTGTTCACATCAATCGTGGTCATGGCTTCTGTCTGATCGACAATCAGATAACCACCGGATTTCAGATCGACACGACGGCCTAAGGCGCGTTCAATCTCTTCTTCTACACCGTACAAATCAAACAGCGGGCGTTCACCTGTGTAGTGTTGAAGCTTGGTCAGCACAGAAGGCATGTAATGCCGCGCGAATTCCTGTAGCATCAGATAATTTTCGCGTGAATCTACCTGAATATTGTCGGTCTCTTCATTGACGAAATCACGCAAGACTCGTTGCGCCAGATTCAGATCCTGATACAGCAAGGTCGTGGGTGGTCTGGTTTTTCCAAGCTGAGTAATCGTGGACCAAGTGCGGCGCAGGTAATCAACGTCGGCTTTCAAATCTTCTTCCGACGCGTCTTCCGCCATCGTGCGGACGATGAATCCGCCTTTTTCATCGGGTTGTTGCAGACTCTGTACTTTACTGCGCAGTGCTTCACGCTCTGCTTCATTTTCAATTTTCTGTGAAATACCGATATGTGTGTCCTGCGGCAGAAACACCAGCATGCGACCGGCAATCGAGATCTGGGTGGACAGGCGTGCGCCTTTGGTTCCTATCGGATCTTTAATGACCTGAACGATGATGGCCTGCCCATCGAACAGCAGCTTTTCTATCGGCGTCAGCGGCGCATTCATATTGCCTTCCTGCGGTCGCGCATCCCAGATATCGGCAACATGCAAGAAAGCAGCCCGCTCAAGACCGATGTCAATGAACGCCGACTGCATGCCGGGCAGGACGCGTACGACTTTGCCGAGGTAAATATTGCCGACAAGGCCGCGGGATAAGGTTCTTTCTATGTGCAATTCCTGCACAGCACCCTGAAAAATCAGGGCGACGCGGGTTTCTTGCGGAGTGATATTGATGAGGAGATTTTCGCTCATGAAGTTCAGAAATTAAGGGATAAAAATTCCAGACTGACGTAACACCTGGCAAGTCTCAAACAAAGGCAAGCCCATGATGCCAGAATAACTGCCATTGATGTGGGAAATAAAACGTGCTGCAGCACCTTGTATGCCATAGCCACCGGCTTTATCGTAGGGTTCAGGTGTGTCGCAATAAGCCTGGATTTGTTGTTCGCTTAAAGCGGCAAAGCTGACTTCTGACACCTGTGTTGCCGCGATAAGACCATGCTCATGCCGGACCGCTATACTGGTCAGTACTTCGTGCTTCTTACCAGCCAGCAGCGTGAGCATTGAAACGGCTTCATCGCGGTTTGCCGGCTTGCCGAGTATCTGCTGATTGATTACGACGGTGGTGTCTGCTGCCAGCACCGGACGCAGCGCTAGTTTGCGCATAGCCATGACTCTCCATGCCATTTCGGCTTTTTCTTGGGTGACACGGCGGACGTAATCGTGTGGTAATTCTCCGGGTAACACAATTTCAGTGACGTCCGGGCCACGCGGTGGCGCATCTCTGAGCAGAAGCAATTCATACGCTATGCCAACCTGGGTCAGCAACTCGCGGCGGCGTGGGCTTTTTGATGCGAGGTAGATTTTATTTTCTTGTTGCATTGTCTTACTTTACTCAAATTACACCCTATGATACGGGTGATTTTGTGTGATGGACCACGCACGGTAAAGCTGTTCTGCCAGCACGACTCTGACCATACCGTGCGGTAATGTCAGACTGGAAATTCTGATCAGTGTATCTGCTTTTGCTTTGAACTCTGCATCCAGGCCATCAGCTCCGCCGATGACAAATACCACGTCCCGCCCATCCTGTTGCCATTGACTCAGATTTTGTGAGAGGGCGACGCTGGTCCAGTCTTTACCGCGTTCATCCAGGGCGATGACTCGCGCGTTTTTGGGGATGATGGCTTCGATTTTCGCGCGCTCTAATGCCATGACTGTTTCAGCAGTTTTACTGCCGGAGCGTTCCACAGGCTTGATTTCTTTCAGGTGAATCCGGCACTCAGGCGGCATTCTTTTTGCATATTCCTGAAAAGCCGTTTCTATCCATTCCGGCATTTTATGACCAACAGCGGCGATGATGAGTTGCATGATATCTTTTGAAACTGGTTTGAAACGAATGATCTGAGGCAAACAAATGGCTGCACAAGGCAGCCATTTTTTGGGGCAGAGCAGCGCTGATTACTCGGCTGTTTTCTTACGCGCAGGACGTTTCGCAGCTGCTTCTTTTGCAGATGCGACGGCAGTTTTAGTCGCCGCAACTTTGACACGGCCGCCGGTAGGAATTTTAGGTGCTTTCACGGTGCTGCCATCAGCCGCTTTTCGGGCAGCGGGTTTGCGTGCAGGTTTCGCTTCACCATCCACCGTTTTTGCCACGCGTGGTTTGCGCGCTGGCTTTTTCTCGTCATCGATCGTCGTCTGAATTGCCATCATGTCGTGAGTGACTTCCAGCGGCGCTGCTTTGCCCGCAGGTTTGCGTGCACGTTTTGTTTTTTCTGCGTCGTCAGAAGTGGTCGCCGCTGACGCAACTTTTGCTGTACGTTTTGCTGCGCCGAGTTTGACCGGTTTGTCGCCCCAGATTTCTTCGAGACGATAGTAGGCGCGGATCGCAGGTTGCATGATATGTACAACCATGTCTCCCAGATCGACGAGTACCCATTCGCCCGTGGTTTCGCCTTCCATGCTGACGATGGTGCCACCATTTTCTTTAACTTTATCACGCACAGAAGCAGCCAATGCCTTAGTCTGACGATTCGATGTACCTGAAGCGATCAGCACACGGTCAAATAGGCTGGTCAGATGCGTGGTGTCAAACAATTGTATGTCTTGTGCTTTCACATCTTCGAGAGCATCAATGACGAGTGTTTGTAATTTTTTAATATCCATTATTTTTGATAAATTGAATGTTGTTGTATGTAGTCTAGCACCTTGTGAGTGACTAGCAATCTGATTGTCGGGTTATGCTGTTTTAATTCTTTGCGCAGTTCGGTCGCAGATACATCAACCGCCAGACTTGCGTCCAGATATGTTCCACCGGCAGCACTGGTGCGCATTTCTTGTGGACTTATCAATCTTTTCTGCCATTCTCGTGTTACTTCAGGGACGGCGAGCTTGATATCGAATCCGGGACGACTTGCCGCACATAAATGCGCGACGCTGAATAAGTCTTTCCACTGATGCCATGTGTGCAGATTCAGCAATTGATCTGCCCCCATAGCAAAACAGATAGAGGCTTGCGCCCCCAGTTCTGTCCGCAGTTCGCGCAGCGTTTCTATGGTGTAACTGGCGACATGGGCTTCTGCGCGTCGTATTTCCTGCTCATCAATGATCAGATTACAGTCTGACCATGCTTCAAAAGCCAGTTTCAGCATGCTGACTCTTTGCTCTGATGTAGCCTTCAGAGCGGATTTTTGCCACGGCTGTCCAGCCGGGATTATGCGTAATTCATCCGGTTTAAGTACATTGCACAGATGCTTTGCCAAAGCGATATGGCCAATATGGACAGGATCAAAACTACCACCCAGAACCAAGGCACAATAAGGTTCTCTGCTATTTAAACCCATTCCCTGTGCACCAGAAAATGATTGGTTAATTGCGCCTCTGCACTGTCCGTTTCCGGAGTCCAGTTGTAACGCCATTTCACTACCGGAGGCATGGACATCAGGATCGATTCTGTTCTTCCTCCTGATTGCAGGCCAAAATGTGTACCGCGGTCAAACACCAGATTGAACTCAACATAGCGACCACGACGATATGCCTGGAAATCCCGCTCGCGCTCACCGTAGGAGAGTACTTTGCGTTTTTCAAGAATCGGCAGGTAGGCAGGGATGAAGGCGTTACCGACCGATCTGGTCATCGCAAAACTTTGCGCAAAATCTAACTCGTTGAAATCGTCGTAAAAAATGCCGCCGACACCGCGTGCTTCTTTACGATGTTTTAAATAGAAATACTCGTCACACCATTTTTTGAAGCGCGGATGTAAATCACTACCAAACGGCGTTAATGCGTCTTTACAGGTCTGATGGAAATGGCGGGCATCCTCCTCAAAACCGTAATACGGCGTCAGATCCATACCACCACCGAACCACCATACGGCATCTTTGCCTTCAGCGTGGGTGGTGAAAAAACGCACATTCATGTGTACTGTCGGAGCGTAGGGATTGCGCGGATGTAACACGAGGGAGACACCCATGGCTTCCCATTTTCTGCCTGCCAGTTCCGGGCGGCTGGCAGCCGCCGAGGGCGGCAAATTATTGCCCATGACGTGGGAGAAATTAACCCCGCCACGTTCAAATACCTGACCTTCTTCGATGACGCGGGAAATACCTCCACCTCCATCGGGGCGTTCCCAGCTGTCACTGATAAACTGACGGCCATCGGCAGCCTCAAGCGCGGCAACAATACTTGCTTGCAAGGACAGTAAATAATTCTTAACGGCTTGTGTATCGGTCATTATTTGTTGAACAGGGTGGTCTTCAAAAAGCAAGACGGGCTGGACTTAGTCCAACCCATTCATTGTTACTCAGGGAGTGCTCGCCCGAAGCTGCATTAATGCTTACGGTTCAGTGCACGCCAGCCAATGTCACGACGGTATTGCGCCCCGTCGAAATGAATTTTTTCAACAACATCGTAGGCATGTTTTTGCGCAAGTTTCACCGTGTCACCCAGGCCGACCACACACAAAACCCTGCCGCCATTGGTGCTGAGTACCTTGTCGTTCAACACTGTGCCAGCATGAAATGTAACACTGTCAGGCGTTTCTGCAGGAATACCCGTAATTTTGTCACCTTTACGCGGGGCATCGGGGTAACCGGCGGCGGCCATCACGACGCCCATCGCTGTACGTCTGTCCCACTCAAGTTCGACGGTGTCCAGCGTGCCGTTGACCGCATGTTCCATTACACTGACCAGATCGGTTTTCAGGCGCGCCATGATAGGCTGAGTTTCCGGATCACCCATGCGGCAATTGAATTCCAGTGTTTTCGGTGTGCCGTGCTCATCAATCATCAACCCAGCATACAGGAAACCGGTGAACACGATGCCATCTTTTGCCATGCCCTGTACTGTCGGCACAATGATTTCGCGCATCACACGGGCATGCAATTGTGGCGTAACGATTGGTGCCGGAGAGTACGCACCCATACCGCCAGTATTCGGGCCGTCATCGTTATCCAGCAAGCGTTTATGATCCTGACTGGTTGCCAGCGGCAAAATATTTTTACCGTCCACCATGACGATGAAACTGGCTTCTTCACCGGCTAAAAATTCTTCTATGACCACGCGTGCGCCTGCGTCACCGAGCTTGTTGTCGGACAGCATCATGTCAACAGCAGCATGTGCTTCATCCAGGTTCATCGCTACTACAACCCCTTTACCGGCAGCGAGACCATCAGCCTTGATGACGATAGGTGCGCCTTTGGCTTTGATGTAATCATGCGCAGCCTGAACGTCAGAAAAAGTCTGATATTCAGCGGTTGGGATCTGATGACGATGCATAAACGCTTTAGCAAAGTCTTTCGAGCTTTCCAACTGGGCAGCTTCTTTCGATGGACCAAAAATCTTCAGACCACGGTCACGGAAAATATTCACGATACCGGCCGCCAGCGGAACTTCCGGTCCAACGACCGTCAGCTCAATCTGCTCTTGCTGAACAAAATCAGCAAGTGCGGAGGGATCAGTGATGTCGATATTTTTGAGACGGATGTCCGTTGCCGTTCCACCGTTACCAGGGGCAACGAAAATCGTCTGTACCCGCTCAGACTGCGCGAGTTTCCAGGCAAGTGCATGTTCACGGCCACCAGAGCCGACAACCAGAATTTTCATATTATTCTTCTATGATGGCGTTGGTATAAACTTCTTGTACGTCGTCCAGATTTTCAAGTGCATCCAGCAGTTTCTGCATTTTGATCGCATCTTCACCGGTAAAGACGGTTTCTGTCGCAGGCTTCATCGTGACCTCGGCGACTTCTGGTTTAAAGCCCGCTGCTTCGAGTGCGGCGCGTATATCTGACAAGTCAAATGGTGCACACAATACTTCGATACCGCCTTCGTCATCAGTGATGACATCATCGGCACCAGCTTCCAGAGCCGCTTCCATCAGCGCGTCTTCATTTGTTCCCGGTGCAAAAAACATCTGACCGCAGTGTTTGAACAAGAAGGCAACAGAACCTTCTGTGCCCATATTGCCACCATATTTATTGAAAGCATGACGCACTTCTGCGACAGTGCGGACACGATTGTCCGTCATACAGTCAACGATCAGTGCGGCACCGCCGATACCATATCCTTCGTAGCGGACTTCCTCATAGTTTGCGCCTTCCAGAGTTCCCGCACCGCGCTGTATCGCACGCGTGACGTTTTCTTTAGGCATATTGGCATCGGCAGCTTTATCGACGGCGAGGCGCAGGCGTGGATTGGAATCGACATCTTCTCCGCCCATGCGCGCTGCCACGGTAATTTCTTTAATCAGACGCGTCCAGATTTTGCCGCGTTTCGCGTCGGTAGCCGCTTTTTTATGCTTGATATTGGCCCATTTACTGTGTCCTGCCATGGTCGTTCTTCCCTGATTCGGCAATTGCCGATCCATCCGGTCAGCAGTTTTGCCTAGCTTAGTTTGATATTAAAGACGCGCATTTTATCATACTGGCATGGCGGAAAATGGCGAAATCGACAGTCCTATCGGCATATAGACACACCCGTTGTCTGCCTGAATAATTCGCGAAAGTAATACTGTCACGACGAGGACATAACACTGAATCTTATGCATGATCAGCTGCGCTGAGTAAACGTTCTCTCAAGCCGAGGCAAGTATTGTCTCTTTTCCGGAATAGTTTTGACTAGCCGAGTAAATCGTCCTGTGTTCACTGCGTAGTTGATATGACCGAAAGATATGAATGCTTTCCATTCCTGCATGCTGTTTCAGTGTTGCAAGTTACCGACAATCAACAAGTCTTTCCTGTTTGAAATTATCGGTAACCCAGTCTGAACGACGTAAATTCAGGATACGGACTTCCTACTATTTCTTCAGATGGCTTTACAATCCGGTTTATGCATCCTCAACAAACGAACACTCATACGCGACGCCATTATCTTGGCGGACTCGCAATCGCCATTGCCGGCGCCATTCTTTTTTCAACCAAAGCCATCGTTGCCAAGCTGATATACCGTTATCAGGTTGATGCAGTGACCCTGATTACATTTCGCATGGCTTTCTCTTTGCCTATTTTTGCAGCGATTGCATTCTGGCAGATGAGGAATTCACCTCCGCTGTCCTCCTCTGACCGCTGGCGGCTGGTAGGACTGGGCCTGGTGGGTTATTACCTGTCGTCGTTTTTAGATTTTCTTGGACTGCAATATATCACTGCGGGGCTGGAGCGACTGATCCTTTTCCTCACTCCTTCATTTGTGCTACTGATGTCGGCCATGTGGTATCGCCGCAAGGTATCTATGCTGGAATGGGCGGCGTTGATCGTCAGTTACTTTGGTATCGTTCTGGTGTTTCTGCACGATCTTCAATTCGGCGGGGATGATGTCTTGCTCGGGTCGGTAATGGTGCTGGGGGCGGCCGTTTCTTATGCCGTATATCTGATTCAGTCCGGACAAATGGTTCGTACATTGGGTTCTCTGCGACTGGTCTCTTATGCAATGTGCGTCTCCAGTGTCGCCTGCATAGGCCAGTTCTTTGTGTTGCGCCCGGCTTCTATGCTGCTGCAGCCAGCACCTGTCTATTTTTTGTCGATTGTTAATGCAATATTTTGTACAGTACTGCCCGTGTTTATGACAATGATGGCAGTACAGCGTATAGGTGCAGCAACAGCCTCGCAAGCCGGGATGATAGGCCCGGTATCGACCTTGTTTTTAGGTGCGTTTTTTCTTGCGGAACCGATTACCACATGGCAGATGGCTGGCACGGTATTGGTTATGGGGGGGATGTATTTGTTAACCAGAAAAAAAATGTAGGAGGAGATATGGTCAAAGCAATCAGAATGCGCAGTGTAGGCGGCCCCGAAGTGATGGAATATGTGGATGTTGATTTAGGTGTTCCGGGACCGGGTGAAGTTATTGTCCGGCATAAGGCATGCGGTCTCAACTATATCGACGTTTATTTTCGTACAGGTTTATATCCGCACCCCCTTCCTGCTGGTTTGGGGATGGAGGCTGCCGGTATTGTTGAGGCGGTCGGCGCAGGTGTTGTGCACGTAGCAGCAGGTGACAGAGTTGCGTATGCAGGGCGGCCGTTGGGCGCATATTCGGAGGCACGTGTCATGCCGGCTGAACAATTGGTGCGCCTGCCTGACGGCATTTCATTTGAGACTGCGGCGGCCATGATGTTGCAGGGACTCACGGTGCAGTATCTGTTTCACCGTACTTATCCGCTCAAGGGAGGAGAGACAATACTTTTTCATGCTGCGGCCGGAGGCGTGGGCCTGATTGCCTGTCAATGGGCTCGTGCGATCGGAGTCAATATGATAGGCACTGTGGGGTCCGACGAAAAAGGCGAACTGGCGAGAGCACACGGATGTGCCCACGTGATTAATTATAATAAAGAGAATTTTGTCGAGCGGGTAAGAGAAATTACAGGAGGTAAAGGCGTCTCTGTCGTTTATGATTCTATCGGCAAAGACACATTTATTGGTTCTCTCGATAGCCTTGCACCTCTGGGGATGATGGTGAGTTTTGGCAGTGCTTCCGGCCCGGTTCCCGCGTTTTCACTGAGTGAGCTTGCCTCGCGGGGCTCTTTGTTTATTACCCGGCCGAGTCTGATGAACTACACTGCTGACAGAGTTGATCTGGAACAGATGGCGGCGCATTTGTTTGCGATGGTTGAAAGCGGAAAAGTTAAAATCGACATCCGCCAGCGCTATCCCTTAAGTGAAGTTGCCCGTGCGCATCAGGATCTGGAGGCACGCAAAACGACAGGGTCGAGTTTATTGATTCCATAGGCGCTTGAATATGCTTCCGAAAAATAAAGAAATACCACCAACAGATGATGGTCGTCCGAAGTTCGGACGTTTACTGCTGGTTTTGTTCGCTGCTGTCATGGTGATCGTCGTAATCACGCTGGCGACGGAGGCTTACTACACGAATTAATTGCTGGCTGTTGCTGACGTGACGCTTGCTTATCTGAATTTTCTTGCTGTCTTTTTTTACAACTAGTCTCGAATTATGGATACTGTTCCTTTAAATACCGCCAAAACCAGTGAGTTTTCGAGTTCTAGTCGTTTGCTGATGTTGCAAAGTCTGGTGCCTGTCGCCACCAATCTTATCTCGTCTCAATTAGAGGCTTTTTCATCCCGCTTGACGGATGCCTTATTTAAAATCTCTGATCAGACATTGCAACCAGAAGAAGCCGCGCGCAGTTTTGAGGCGTGTCAGTTACTGAAGCGTAATCAGACCACTTTTTATCGTCTGATGGCGTCGCATATCTCTGCGATACTGATGAAAGAAGTCAGCGTGATTAACACGCGTAAGCGACTCAAAGATAATCACGATATCAAGGATATTTCTCTCGTTACTTTCGAGGAAATGGAAAATAAAGTCCTGACGAATAATCTGACAAAGTCACTCGAAGTTAATAACGCAGAAAAGCTGGTGGAGCTGAATTGCCGTATCGGTTTGGTGATGAAGCGCACGCCGATCACTGTCTCGCAAAATCCTTTTCGGCCAGAAATATTTGTCAATTCGGTATTACAGGCGTGGATGGAGCTTGAATCAACAACAGTGACGCCGCATCTGATCATACGGATCATGCAGCCGGACTTGTTTCTGAACTTAAGCACGGTATATCAGGGACTCAATGATGCGTTGGCCGAACGCGGCATCGTTGTCGATACCGATGCCGTGAAGCGGGAAAGTAAAAAACGTCATGCACCGCTCAAGAGTGAAGATCTGGATGCGCGCGATCCGTATCTGCAAAATAAATTAAGAAATATTTTCTTTCCGCAGGCATCTAAAGACAGGAATCAGCCTGGAAGTATTGGGTCGTTTGCTCAGAGTGGTTCCGGCTCAGTGGGACAAGGTTCATCGTGGTCATACGGAGACGCAGGTGATGTGGTGGACACAGTGACGATAGATCGTCAGTTCTTTGATTATCTGACCGGATTGCAGAAGCAGATACTGCAAAGCCAGCCGGAGCAAGCGGAAGTGCGGTCGCATTTGCGACGCCTGTCACAAGAAGCGCCTCCGGGAGAGTTGACTCACATTGATCAGAATACGATAGAGCTGCTGGCCAGAATTTTTGATTACGTCTTCAGTGATGCCAGTATTCCGGAAGAAATTAAAAGCCTGATCGGACAATTACAGATACCTACGCTGAAGGTCGCTCTGCTCGATAAAGACTTCTTTTTTAAAGAAAATCATCCTGCGCGGGTATTGATCGATACCCTGGCAAAATCCAGCGTGCTGTTGGGCAACGACGCGAGTAACGACGATCCTTTATTTCAGATGATAGAAGGAATTGTTGACCGGGTTCAGCAGGACTTTGATCAGCAGATTGAATTGTTTTCAGATGTGGTTGCCGATCTGGAGGCATTTCTCAAGAGTGAAGAAGAGCAGGCCGAACAGGCAATTTCCGAGCCGGTAGAACAAGCGCTGAAGCAGGAAAAAATGCGATTGGCACGCGAATTCGCTGAAAATGACGTGGCGATACGTACCGATACGGGAGAAGTTGCCGGGTTTGTTGAAGAGTTTTTGCGTAAGCAGTGGATACGTATTCTCACCATTGCGCACAACGTAAAAGAAGAAAAGCCGAACGCACTGGAAAACGCGCTGCGGACGATGGATGACCTGATCTGGAGTCTGAAGCCAAAAAATACGTCGGAAGAACGTAAAGAGCTGGTGAGCAAATTGCCGGCAATGCTGACTTTGCTGAATGCCTGGTTAAATGCGATCAAATGGGATGAGCCGGACCGCGTCTTGTTTTTTTCCAAGCTGGCGGAGCGTCACGCTGCGATTGCACGCGCGCCTCTGGAATTATCACCTCGCCGTCAACTCGAAATTGCCGTCAATATTGCGCAACGGGCGAGTGAGAAAAGGCTGAACCGCCACATGGTCGATCAGAGTGAACAGGAAACGGATGAGTGGGTACAATTAGTTGAGGAGCTTGAGCGTGGCGTCTGGTTTAACTTTACAACCACTGCAGGTGTCACGAATCGATTCAAACTAGCTTGGGTAAGTCCGAAACGTACCCGTTATATTTTTACGAATCGTCAGGGGCACGATTCATTTTCGATTTCACGTGAAGAGTTGCTGGTACAGTTGCGTAATGGCGATGCAACTGTCGTGTCCGCTGAATCCGTGGTGGATCGCGCATTGGTTGAAGCCTTGCGCGATCCGCCAAATTAAACAGGCTGCTCTATTTTTTCAATGGCAGTTCCACGGTTCTGGTAGTGCCATTGGTTCCCGGGAAATCCTTCAGGGCACTTTCTATCAGATAAGGCATGTGTTCAGAAATCTGTTGCCCTAATTGTTCTGAGCTCACTTTGATGTCAGCCAGTTTCTTTCCATTCTGGAAATCGCTGATGTTTATTTCAAGCTGATGCAGATAGTAACGCCTGACACTGAAATCAAGGTTTCTGCCCATATAGTAGGGGCCGCCGAAATAATACGGTGAATAAGGCCAGAACCGATAACCGCGACTGAAGTGCGTTTGCCAGAAGGGGTCATACATCGCTGGTGCCCACGGCGTTGAGACCTGAATTTCACTCAACGCTGTGCCGTACTGCATACCTATTTTTAATGCCGGCGTCGCGTCGACCCGGACTTCCTGAAAACCGTGTAAACCTAATTGTTTTCTCAGTTCTTCTTCATACAATTTGTATTCGGGATTGTTTTCCTGAGATGGCGATCTTTCCACGATATAAGACCTTGCCTGCTGGTTTCCTGGCCATTCGTGAAATACACTGACCTGGCTGGTGAATGTGCTGGCACATCCGGTTAGCAATGTACTGATAAAGATGACGCTCCAGGATAAGAAACTTTTCATAACTACGCTCCAAATCTTCCGATGGTTTCATGATAGCGGTGATTCGGCGTCATTGCAGAGATTTTTGTATTGATTTGTATATGAAAAATGTCGCATCCGGATTACGTATGCCAGCTGTTTTTGTCTCCATTTTTTGTGGAAGAGATGGTTGCGCCAGGCATCGGGACAAAAGCAATTTTGTGTTTATTGGACTATCTTTGTCCGGTTTAGCGTGCGCTGCTTTTTGTCTTGGTAAAATGTCGGTCTCACAAAGTTCATAAGACTTTGATTTATATAATTTTCGCGAGATTCCAAGGCCATGCGTAACGATACTGTCATCACTCCTCAAGCCATACTTCGTCAAGATTACGTTGCCCCGGGTTACTGGGTTGACACCGTAGAAATGGGTTTTGATCTGGACCTGAAATCTACCGTGGTCGCCAACCGCATGGTCATGCGACGCAATCACGCGAGCAAGGAAAAAGATCTCGTGCTGTCGGGTGAGTCCTTGAAATTAGTACAGTTGCGCATGAACGGCGTGAAGCTGAAGAAAGCGGACTACCAGATTGATGGCGAGACGCTGCGTATCCCCAATGCACCCGATGAGGTCACGCTGGAAATCACGACTCAGATACAGCCTTTGAAAAATACGTCGCTGTCTGGTTTGTATGCGTCCAAAGGAAATCTCATCACGCAGTGTGAAGCTGAAGGATTTCGTAAAATCACCTGGTTTCCTGATCGCCCCGACGTGATGGCCAAATACACAGTCATGCTGCGCGCAGATAAAAAGAAATTTCCTGTATTACTGAGCAATGGCAATCTGATTGATGAAGGAGAGCTTGACGACGGACGTCATTTTGCGAAGTGGGAAGATCCGTTTAAAAAGCCCTCTTATCTGTTTGCACTGGTGGCAGGCAAGCTGGTCTGTCAGGAAGAAAAGTTCAAGCTGAAATCGGGACGTAAAGCCTTACTGCAAGTCTGGGTGGAAGAGGGTAATCTTGATAAAACCCAGCATGCGATGGACTCGCTGAAAAAAAGCATACGCTGGGACGAAGAACGTTTTGGGCTGGAACTCGATCTCGACCGTTTCATGATAGTCGCTACCGGCGACTTCAATATGGGCGCGATGGAAAACAAGGGCCTGAACATTTTTAATACCAAGTACGTATTGGCGAATTCCAGCATCGCTACTGATGTTGATTATGCCGGTATTGAATCCGTGGTCGGACATGAGTATTTCCATAACTGGACCGGTAACCGGGTCACCTGCCGCGACTGGTTTCAGCTTTCCTTGAAAGAGGGACTGACCGTGTTCCGCGATCAGGAATTTTCGGCTGATCTGGTTGGTACGGCGACAGGGCGTGCCGTTAAGCGCATAGAAGACGTGCGTGTACTGCGGCAGGTGCAGTTTTCAGAAGATGCCGGCCCTATGGCGCATCCGGTACGCCCAGATTCCTTCGTTGAAATCAATAATTTTTATACGGTGACGATTTACGAAAAAGGCGCCGAAGTCGTTCGTATGTATTACACCTTGCTCGGCCATGATGGCTTCCGTAAAGGAATGGATCTGTACTTTGCGCGCCACGATGGTCAGGCGGTAGAGTGCGATGATTTCCGTGCGGCGATGGCAGATTCCAGTGGCCGCGATCTTACTCAGTTTGAGCGTTGGTACAGTCAGGCTGGTACTCCGCGTGTCAGCGTGGTGACGGCGTATAATGCTGAAGCGCAGACATACGATATCAAGCTGACGCAGTCTTGCCCGGCAACTCCGGGCCAGGAGAAAAAGTTACCGTTCCATATTCCGGTTGCGATGGGTTTGCTTGATACGGAGGGGAAAGATATTCCTTTGTATTGCGATGATTACCCTGAGCAGGCGGGCACCACGAATCTGGTACTTGAACTGACGGCGGCATCACAAACCTTCCGGTTTAATAAAGTCGCCAGAGAGCCTGTGCCATCTTTGTTGCGTAACTTCTCGGCGCCGGTTGTTCTGGATATTGATTACACCGATGAAGAACTGGGATTGTTATTTGCTAGCGATAGCGATCCATTTAACCGTTGGGAAGCCGGGCAGCGCCTCGCGACACGCCGCTTGGTGAAATTGACCAAGGCGATACAGGCGGGCGAAGAACTCTTGCTTGATGATTTGTTCATCAATGCTTTGCGCTCAACACTGAATGATGAATCTCTCGATCCTGCATTCCGCGAGCTCATGCTGACGTTGCCATCCGAAGCGATGATTGCGGAAGCGTTTGAGGTGGTTGATCCGCAGGCGATACATGCCGCCCGTCAGTTTGTGCGTGCGACGATCACCCACCATTTGAAAGCAGATTTGCTGCATGCCTATGAAACTCATCAGACACCGGGTAAATATCGTCCCGACGCCGTATCGATGGCAAAACGCAGTCTGAAAAATTTGGCACTTTCGTACTTACTCGAATGGGCAGATGAAAGCACCTTTGATCTGGCATATTTGCAGTTTAAAGAAGCTGCAAACATGACAGATCGTCTGGCAGCATTGGCAGCACTGACAAACTTCAATGGCACTGAAAAGCAGAAGAAAAAATCAGAGAAAGCGCTGCGTCGCTTCTTCAAAGACTTCAAAAAAGAAGATCTGGTGATCGATAAGTGGTTCATGCTGCAGGCAACGGCACATACAACAGACGTGGAAAAAGTAAGAGAATTAATGCAGCATCCGGCTTTCACCTTAACGAATCCGAATCGCGCACGGAGTCTGGTGTTTAACTTCTGTAATGCCAATCCATCGCAGTTCCATGCAGCTGATGGTAGTGGCTATGCGTTGTGGGCTGAATTAGTGATTGCGCTGAATAAAATTAACCCACAGGTGGCGGCACGTCTTGCACGTAGCCTCGACAGATGGAAAAAATATCCGGCTGGCTTGCAGGCGCAAATGAAAGCGGCTTTGCAAAAAGTAGCAGCGACGAAAAAATTATCCAAAGATGTGGCTGAAGTCATCAGTAAAGCATTGGCCGCATAAGCTGCTTTCTGATATCTGGATTACTCACCTCGTCAACATGCGGGCTCGGGGCCGGAAAACAGCCAGAACCCGCATCAAAGCTTCGCTATTTCAATATTGAAATTTAGTTTTTAACATAAGGAACATCATGAAACGTGTCAGTCTGACCCAGTATCTTGTTGAAGAGCAGCGTCTGAACAACTCTATCCCCGCCGAGTTACGCTTACTGATTGAAGTTGTCGCTCGCGCCTGTAAAACCATCAGTCATGCCGTCGGTAAAGGAGCGCTTGGCGAGGTTTTGGGAAGTGCCGGCAGCGAGAATATTCAGGGCGAAGTACAAAAGAAACTCGATATCCTCTCGAATGAGATTTTGCTCGAAGCGAACGAGTGGGGCGGTCACTTAGCCGCAATGGCATCGGAAGAAATGGAAACGATCCACCCGATTCCGAATCGTTATCCTATGGGCGAATACATGCTGTTATTCGATCCGCTTGATGGCTCCAGCAACATCGACGTCAACGTGTCTATTGGCACGATTTTTTCAGTTCTGAAAGCGCCGGAAGGAATGGCCGCGCCGACTGAACAGGATTTCCTGCAGCCGGGTAACAAGCAGGTCGCAGCTGGATATGCTGTATATGGCCCGCAAACCGTGCTGGTGCTGACAACAGGCAATGGCGTCAATTGCTTCACGCTGGATCGTGAAATGGGCTCCTGGGTACTGACCCAAAGGAATATGCAGATTCCGGCGGATACCAAGGAATTTGCCATCAATGCGTCGAACTCGCGTCACTGGTATCCGCCAGTCACGCGTTATGTCGATGAGATGCTGGCTGGTGTGACTGGTCCGCGTGAAAAAGATTTCAATATGCGCTGGATTGCTTCCATGGTGACCGATGTCCACCGTATTCTGTGTCGCGGCGGTATTTTCATGTATCCGGCAGATAAGCGCGATACTGAGAAGCCAGGTAAGTTGCGTCTGATGTACGAAGCGAATCCTATGTCATTCATCGTCGAGCAAGCCGGTGGCGCCTCGACCGATGGCAAACAAAGGATGCTGGATGTGCAGCCGACCGCTTTGCATCAACGTGTTGCAGTTTTTCTGGGCTCTAAAAACGAAGTGGAGCGCGTGACCCGTTATCATCAGGATTAAGCGGTTTTAACTGTGACTATCAGAAAGCGGAGCAATAATATGCTTCGCTTTTTGCTATCACAGTGCTGAAGAATAACGATGTTTATCCGTCAATTTCCTGATTTTTGCAAAAAATAAGGCGAATTTCATGGAGAGGTTTATAATTTCACTATGTGCGGTATCAATTTAATCTTTCGCCCACGAAATCTCAGACTGATTGGAACTAATCCAGTGCTGGCGAATCATAAAAGGTTATGAATCAAGTTTCTACTTCAGCTTACCCGGGAAACATCCACCAATCTGAGGCGGTTAACTGGCGTCCAGTTGTGCTGGCGGCGCTGGTTCACGTTTTACTGTTAGGCTTTTTGTGGATCGGAGTCAGCTGGCAAAATAAAGAATCGACCGCAGTCGAAGCCGAAGTCTGGGATATGACGACGCGTGAAGCTGCACCCGTCGCTGTTGAGATTCCTCCTGCGCCGCAACCAGAACCAGAACCGGTCAAATCTCAAGATATTCCTCCTCCACCTCCCGTAGTAAAAAACGAATTGCCAAAGGAAGATCCTGAGATCGCTTTGCAGCAAGAGAAAAAACGACTGCTCGCGGAAAAGAAAAAAGCCGAAGAACATCAGCGTGCGCTGGCTGAGGAAAAACGTCAGGCAGAGCAAGAGCTGCAGGCGAAAAAAGAGAAAGAGCGTGAGAAATTACGCGAAAAAGAACGTGAGCAGGAAAAAGAGCGTCTGAAAGAAAAAGAGCGCGAAAAAGAGCGTGAAAAAGAAAAAGCCGAGAAACAAAAATTAGCGGATCAAAAAGCGCAGCAGGCAAAAGAAAAAGCCGCCAGCGACAAATTGTTCAAAGAAAATATGCAGCGTTTATCAGCGCAAGCCGGTGTCACCGGTAGCGGAGGCACAGGTACAGCCGCGAAATCGACCGGCAATAATCGTGGCGATCCGAGCTACATGGCAAAAATTGCGGCGAAAGTGCGCTCGAACACAATTTACAGTGGCGTTGAATCTGTTGCTGGTAACCCAACGGTAGAGTATAGAATTGAACTGATTCCTGACGGTTCTTTACGCGGAGCCGTTAAAAAACTGAAGTCGTCCGGTAATCTGGCGTTTGACGAAGCGGTAGCAAAAGGGATAGAAAAATCTGCTCCTTTCCCTAAAGATAAAAACGGTCAGGTCCCGGCAACCCTGGATTTCGCTTACAAAATGAAGGAAGAGTGATAGGTAATGATGTCTTTTTTGAGAAAAATTATTGTTCGTGTCGTACTCGCTTCCGCGACTGGCAGCGCCTTGATTGCACCGGCCAGCGCACAGCTACGTATTGAAATTGCAGGCGTCGGATCGAGCCAGATTCCGGTGGCGATTGCCGCATTTGCGGACGAAGCGATGACTCCGCAACAAATCACCAGCATTATCAAAGACGATCTGAACCGCAGCGGATATTTCAAAATTATCGAGGCTGGTGCCGTCATCACGGAAACCAGTCCGGTCAATTTTGATGAATGGAAAAAGCGTGGTGCCGAAGCACTGGTGGTTGGTAGTGTGCAGCGTCTTGCAGATGGCCGCTTTGATGTTCGCTACAAGTTACTCGATACTATGAAGTCCGCGTCTTTGTCGGGCTTTTCGGTGGCTGCAGCACCTGAGAACACGCGTAAGACTGCCCACAGGATCGCGGATGATATTTATGAAAAGCTGACTGGTGTCCGTGGCGTATTCTCAACAAGAATCGCTTATGTGACCAAGGCGGGACGTGAGTATCGTCTGGAAGTCGCTGATGCGGACGGTGAAGGCGTCCGCGTTGCACTGCGTTCAAATGAACCGATTATTTCGCCGTCGTGGTCTGCAGATGGTACTAAGGTTGCCTATGTGTCATTTGAGGCAAAAAAACCTGTGATCTGGGTACAGAATCTGATGACCGGTGAGCGCAGGGTGATTGCGAATTACAAAGGCAGTAACTCGGCTCCGGCCTGGTCGCCGGATGGCTCAAAGTTAGCGATTGCATTGTCACGTGATGGTTTGACGCAGATTTATTCCGTCAATGCCGACGGCTCTGGATTGCAGCGCCTGACCAGCAGTAGCGGTATCGATACTGAACCGCAGTTTTCTGCAGATGGACAGTCGATTTACTTTCTGAGTGATCGTAGCGGTGGTCCCCAGATCTATCGCATGAACAGTAATGGTGGCGAGGCGAAGCGTGTGACGTTCAGCGGGAGTTATAATATTACACCGCGGATTTCGCCGGATGGTCGCACATTAGCTTACATCTCACGCCGTGACGGTAAGTTCCAGTTGTATGCACTTGACCTGGTCAGTGGTCAGGAACAGAGACTGTCAGATACAAGTAAAGACGAATCTCCAAGTTTTTCGCCAAATGGCCGTTACATCATGTACGCAACTGAATCTGGTCGTCGTGGTACTTTGGCCGTAGTTTCAGTTGATGGTAAGGTTAAGCAAAAATTGACGGTGCAAGCCGGAGATATTCGGGAGCCCACCTGGGGTCCTTTCATGAAATAAGTTGTAATCACTTTTTTTTTAATCAGGAGAGAAAATGCGCTTCACATCCCAATCCAAAACTCTGGCTATGCTGGTTTCCAGCGTTGTTCTGATGACTGCCTGTGCTTCTAAAGTACCGCTCGAAGACAAAGCAAAAATCGAAGAAAAACCTGTTGCAACAACGCAGACTCCGGCTGATCCTAATGCAGTTAAAACAGTCAATACTGGTTCTGTCGATCCTTTGAATGATCCAAAAGGTGTATTGGCGAAACGCAGTGTTTATTTCGACTTCGACAGCTATGTTGTTAAAGATGAGTACAAGTCCGTTGTTGAAGCGCATTCCAAATATCTGAGCACAAACAAAGGCCGTAAGATCCTGATTCAAGGTAATACGGATGAACGCGGCGGCAGCGAATACAACCTGGCTCTGGGCCAGAAACGTGCTGAAGCTGTTCGTAAATCCATGACTTTGCTGGGCGTTTCTGAAGCGCAGATCGAAGCCGTCTCTTTGGGTAAAGAAAAACCAAAAGCAGAAGGTCACGATGAAGCTGCATGGGCAGAAAACCGCCGTGCTGATATCGTCTATCAGTAATAGCTGCGTAGTTTAAAAGTGCCTTTGATGGTCTTTTGAGCTTATCTGACGCCGGATTCCTTATGCGGGATATCCGGCGTCTTTCATTCTATTTTGATTGCTATGACATTGATCTCTATTCGTCGTTCTTTCGCTATTGCTGCTATATCAGCGGCTCTTTCTACTGCCTTGATCCCGTCGCTGGCGTCGGCAGGCATTTTTGATGACGATGAAGCGCGTAAAGCGATTCTGGATTTACGTGCCAAAGTAGATGCCCTGAATCTTCGTTTGGATAATAAGCTTGATACCAAGGCAGACAAAGGTACAGCACTGGATCTGGCTAATGACAATGAACAGTTGCGTGCCGAAATTGCCAAGTTGCGCGGACAGGTGGAAGTGCTGGCGAATGATATCGCCAATACTCAGCGTCGTCAGCAGGATTTTTACGTGGATCTGGATAATCGTCTGCGTAAGATTGAACCTAAGCGTCTGACTGTGGACGGTAAAGAGGCGACGGTCGAACCAAATGAGCAGCGTGCTTACGATAATGCACTCAGTTTATTCAAGGCTGGTGATTATAAAAATTCCGTGACCTCGTTCAGCAGCTTTCTGGCAGCGTATCCGCAGTCCGCATTTGCTGGCTCCGCGCAGTACTGGATGGGTAATTCCTATTATGCGCAGCGTGATTGTAAAAACACGATTGTGGCTATGCAACAACTGGTGAAGACTTATCCGGATCATCTTAAGGCACCTGATGCATTACTCAATATTGCCGGTTGTCAGACCGAGATGAAAGATAAAAATGCTGCGAAAAAGACGCTGGAAAGCCTGATTGCGCAATATCCGGAAAGCGAGGCAGCACATGCTGCCAAGAGCCGTTTGACGTCGTCAAAGTAAGCACGGCAGGGATTTAATCCAGTGAATGCCATTGACAGCATCCTGAAAACGCCATATAATTTCGGTCTTTCGGGTCGTTAGCTCAGCTGGTAGAGCAGCGGACTTTTAATCCGTTGGTCGCAGGTTCGAATCCCGCACGGCCTACCACGAATACAAAAAAGACTTATGTCATGTAAGTCTTTAATTTTTTTAGCAAGTTTTGGGTCGTTAGCTCAGCTGGTAGAGCAGCGGACTTTTAATCCGTTGGTCGCAGGTTCGAATCCCGCACGGCCTACCAAAACAAAAGGACTCAGGTGTATACCTGAGTCCTTTTTTGTTTTTCCAATCATGACGAGAGAAGCCGTGACCGGCACAATGCAAACTTTTGTATTGTTCTCCCATCGCCTGTGAATTGGAATTATCATTCCTGATTAGCTTAGCGGACAGTCCATCATGAAAAAGCCTGAAGTCAAAAAAAGCAAACAAAACAAATCAGACGGGCAACGCGGGCAGGATGCAACTGATCACAACGAAAAACATGAAATCCGTCCCGGTCAGTCGCTGGAGTTACTCAAAGAGCTGCATATCCTCACGCGCGATGGCAAACTGAATCAGGATAGTCGCCGCAAACTCAAGCAGGTTTATCACTTATATCAATTCATTGAGCCCTTGCTGGAAACTCTGCAAAAAGACCATGCTGATATCAGTTTGGTCGATCACGGGGCGGGTAAGTCTTATCTCGGCTTTATTCTGTATGACCTGTTCTTTAAAGTTGGCCAGTCACAAAGCAAAGCGCATATCTATGGGATTGAAACTCGCGATGAACTGGTGCAGCGATCGACAGAACTTGCCCGGCGCCTGGATTTTCCGGGCATGTCTTTCCTGACTTTATCCGTAGCAGATTCGATTACCTCAGATCAGTTGCCGGATCAGATTGATATCGTGACTGCTTTGCATGCATGTGATACCGCAACGGATGATGCGATACAGTTCGCCTTGAAAAAGAAGGCTAAATTTATAGTGCTGGTACCTTGCTGCCAGGCGGAAGTTGCTGCTGAATTGCGCAAAAATAAGGGGGATGCTGTTCGCAATAATCCCTTATCTGAAATGTGGCGTCATCCCATACATACACGCGAGTTCGGCAGCCAGATCACCAATGTGTTGCGTTGCCTGCAGTTAGAAGCGCATGGCTATCAGGTCAGGGTAACTGAACTGGTAGGATGGGAGCATTCAATGAAAAATGAATTAATCATCGCGGAATACAAAGGTCTGCCTGCGAAACGCCCCGCAGAACGGCTGGCAGAAGTGCTCAGGACGACCGGGCTGGAATCGATGCAGCGACGTTTTTTCGTCACACCGTAAATCTGGCGTCACTTGCAGGTCATAAAAAATGATTAATATCATTTTCATTCTGACGTGCTGTACTTTCTCATAGTATTGATAGTAAAGGATAGAAAACATGCTGGCCGCCGTTGACCTTGGTTCCAACAGTTTTCGTTTGCACATCGGTCGTCATGAAGGTGACGTGATCCGTGTTGTTAAAAGTGCGCGTGAGCCGATACGGCTGGCAGCCGGGCTCGATGCCGATGGCAATCTGACGCCGCAGGCGATACAGAATGCGGTAGATTGCCTGGCCCGCTTCCGTGAAATTCTGAATGCTTATCCGATCGATAGTGTCCGTGTTGTTGCAACCAATACGATCCGTATCGCAAAAAATTCTGCGGCGATTTTACCGCGTGCCGAAGCGGCGATCGGTCATCCGATTGATGTGATTTCCGGTGAAGAAGAAGGCCGCCTGATCTACATGGGCGTATCGAATGCAATCCGTGTCCCGGACGAGCGCCGGCTGGTGATGGATATTGGTGGTGGTTCAACGGAAGTGATACTAGGGCGCGGCCATGAGATCATCAAGGTGGAATCGTTCAGCATAGGAACGGTCAAGCACAGCGCCAGTTTTTTCCCGGATGGACGCCTGACGGAAGCTGCTTTTGAAGCGGCTATTTTGTCCGCCCGATCGATGTTTGAAGACGCTGCGCCACCGTATCAGCCGCAGCACTGGCGCAAGGCTTACGGCTCGTCTGGGACGATGCGGGCGATTGCCGATGCCATCATCAATACTGGTCTTGGCGATGGCAGGCTTACCCTGAAGAGTCTGAATGCGCTGAAACAATACTGTATCCGCAGCGGACAACTCAGCGAGCTTGAGTTGAGTGGCATCAAGCCTGAACGTGTCGCGATGGTGATAGGCGGGCTGGCCATACTGATCGGACTGATGGAAGAATTCAACATCGAAGTACTGGCGCCGGTCGAGGCAGGATTACGTATGGGCGTCATGTGGGATCTGTACTTGCGCGCAACCAAGCGCGACCGGCGTGAGGTATCGGTACAGAAAATCGGCCAGCTGTTCCATATTGACATGTCGCGTGCGAACCGCGTTGCGGATATGGCGAAATCGATATATCAGCAACTCAAACCGGCGAAAGATACCTATCTGCGTCTGCTGTACTGGAGTGCGATTCTGCATGAAGTGGGCATGGTCGTTTCTCACACCGGTTACCATAAGCACGGTGCCTACATGATAGAGAATGCTGATATGGCGGGATTTACCACCAGCGAGCAGAGAATCATGAGCAAGCTGATTCTGAGTCAGAAAGGTAATTTGCGCAAAATCAGTGAAGGTCTGGGTGATACGGATTTTGCCAAAGCGGTGCTGGCATTGCGTCTGGCCGTGATGCTGATGCATTCGCGGGCAGAAATTGACTATGAAGATATTCGCCTCAAAATGAAAAAGAATATCGAACTCGATATGCGTCGCGACTGGGTTTCTCTGCATCCGACGGTGGCTTACTGGTTGCAGAAAGAAACCGAATGCTGGCGTGAGGTGGGCATGGATTTTCTGGTCCGCGCCAATGTCTGATCCGGCAGGTCGCTAAACTGAGCGATAAAGACAGACCGATAAAACAGGCAGTAAAAAAGGCCCGCATTTGCGGGCCTTTTTTTAATGATGTGTTAGCCGTTTTTCGCAGCGACTATGCTGTGTCGTCGTGACGATAAGTGCAGTCTGGATGCTTAAAACTCTTCCCAGTCTGAGTTTTCTTTGTTTGCTGACGGTTTTGCAGTTTCCGCGCGTTTTGTCATGGCCGCAATTTTTTTCAGCGGTTGTGGCTGACGCGTACCGGCGTTACGCGGTACTGCCTTCGCGGGGGCAGAGCGCGGTGTTGCAAAAGAAGCGCTGACGGCGCTTTGTGACGCATCGAGCTTGAACATGCTGACCACGCTCGCCAGATTTCTTGCCTGCTCTTGCATCGCGGCGGAAGCGGCGGCGGCCTGTTCTACCAGTGCAGCATTTTGTTGTGTAACCTGATCCATCTGGATAATGGCCTGATTTACCTGTTCGATACCGGATTGCTGTTCATGGCTGGCAGCCGTGATTTCGCTCATGACATCGGTGATGCGATTAACACCATTCACAATTTCCTGCAGCGCTGCGCCGGCCTGGCCTACCTGCTGAGAACCCAGCTCTACTTTTTCGACGGAATCGTCAATCAGCGTCTTGATTTCCTTGGCGGCGGCTGCCGAGCGTTGTGCCAGATTGCGGACTTCTGAGGCGACGACGGCAAACCCGCGTCCCTGTTCACCGGCGCGGGCGGCTTCAACAGCCGCATTCAGTGCCAGAATATTGGTCTGGAACGCAATGCCGTCAATCACACTGATGATGTCAACAATTTTCTTGGAGGAGTTGTTAATCTCTCCCATGGTATTGACGACCGTTGTTCCTGCATCGGTACCTTTGGCAGCCATGTCTGCGGTTGACAGCACCAGCTGATTCGCCTGACGTGCATTTTCTGCGTTTTGTTTGACAGTCGATGTCAACTCTTCCATGGACGCCGCTGTTTCTTCGAGTGAACTAGCCTGTTCTTCAGTACGTGCAGACAAGTCCAGATTGCCGGAAGCGATTTCACTGGAAGCAGTTGCGATCATATCGGTACTTTGGCGGACTTCCCCGACCACTTTAGCGAGGCTGTCACGCATTGTCTTCATTGCAAACAGCAGGCTGTCTTTATCGTTTTCGCCAGTTTCCACATTGACCGTCAGATCGCCGGCAGCAATACCTTTGGCGATGTCGGCAGCGTATTCCGGTTCACCACCGATGGCGCGCTCAATATTACGTGCAACAACCACGATGATGAGGCTCAGGACGATACCGATACCGATCAACAAGATGACGGCACTCCATAAATCCTTGATAAACGCGTCTGTCAGGTCATCGAGGTACAAGCCGGTAATGAAAGTCCAGTCCCACGGTTTGTAAGTCAGAACGTAGGCGCCTTTGGGAAATACCTGCTTAGGATCTGCATTACCTGGTTTGGTCCAGACATATTCTATCCAGCCTTCTCCTGGCCCTTTCGCAATGGTGGCGACATTGCGATAAAAAAACTGGCCGCCAGGGTCTTTAAAGTCTGTGACATCTTTACCGATGAGTTCGGCTTTGATCGGATGCATAATCACCGTCGGGTGAGAGTTGATCACGGTGTAGTAACCATCTTTGCCGTAGCGCATCGCCTTGAGACGTGCCAGCGCCTGTTTCTTGGCTTCTTCCAGCGGCATCGCGCCGGAATCTGCCAGTGCAGCATATTCTTTGACCGTTGACATGCCGACGTCAGTCGCAAAGCGCAATGCAATCTGCCGCTCTTCAAAACGATGTGCTTTATTCTGCAACACGTTGACCGTGCTGATACCGAGCAGGCAAAGCCAACTGATGATGAGTGGTAAATAAAGTTTGCTGCGAAAGCTGAGTTTCATGTCTCTTCCTATCGTGGTAACGGAAATTCTTCTTAAACGAGGTATGGCAAATCCGGGATACTCTGAGTGATCTGAGGTCGCAAGGGTAGAGCACCTCATTGTTCACGAGTTGTACTGACTGATTCAGCTTAAATCAGGACAGATTTACGCTTGTTTTCGATAAAGATGGGGTCACTTTATCCAAACCGATTCAGACTATCAAACCGATCAATTCAATATCAGACACTATGTTAATATAAAAACCTTGATTTATATCAACATTATGGCAATAACAACAAACACAATTTGTCCGCATTTTTCGCTTTACTTTGGATTTATCGCGCTGAAAAACAGGCGCGCCAGTATTTTCCTGTTTAGTCACTTTGTGCTGTTGATTGAGACTCCGCTATCTTCACATTGGTTTGCGCTCACCCTGCAATCCCTGTACCCGCAGCCTGTGTTTGTATAAAAGACGGGGAGTATGCTGAATTTTCGCTGTTATCTCTTTGAATACAGTGGCTGTTAAAAAATACTCCCCCCAGTATATTTTTCGTCAAAAATGCTCTTGGGCCGCCGATATGAGGCGGGTCATCGTCTATTGAGTCAATCCGGCAGGCAGGTAATCGGTCTGCGAATAAAAAAACGACGATCGCCGTGGCGTATCGTCGTTGTTGTTGCCGGAGATTCTTGGCGCGCTTATTTACCGCGTCAGTGCGGTTCAGGCTGACGCGAAATACAACACCACAGAATCAGAAGTCGAACTGTGCAGACAGTTTGTAAATCCGCGAGGCGCCCGGCAGCAAGTAACCGCCGAGGGACTGCGTGACATCGCGCCAGTAGAATTTATCGAATACATTGTCGATATTAAAGCGCAATGTCGTTGCGGTGCCGGCGATGCTGGTCACATAACGCGCACCCAGATTCACGACCTGGTAGCCGGGCACAATTACTGCGTTATCCGGCGAATAGGCTTTATTGCCGGAATATTGCCAGCTCGCATTCAGATTCAGACCTTTGATTTGCGCCACGGCGTAGTCGGCATAGATGCTGGATTTCAGCTTAGGTACGTTCAACACGCGCTTGCCATCCAGCGCGGCATTTCCCGTGTCTTGCTGTTTCGCTTCGAGTGCGGTGATGCTGGCGCCGAGGTACAGTTGCGAACTCAGCTTACCCTGCGCTGACAGTTCCAGTCCGGTGTGTTGCGCTTCGCCATTCTGTACATAAACGTTGACACTGTTTGTGTATTCGAGGGGTTTCTGAATGCGGAAAACAGCCGCAGTGATGCTCAGATCGCGGCTCAGATCATTCTTGATCCCGAATTCCAGTTGTTTCGAACGTGCCGGATTCAGCATCACATTCTGATTGCTGGTACCGAAAGGCGCAATGCCGCCATGTTCCAGCCCTTGCGCAAACGAACCGTAGAGAGACATGGTTTGTACAGGCTGATACACCAGCGCTGCATTCGATACCCAGGTATTGCGGTCGTAACCGGGATTATCGAGCTGGCTGCGTGTTATATGCAGGTGACGCACGCCGGCGTGCAGTTTCCAGCTGTCGCTGAGGCTGATAATGTCTTGCGCGAAGACAGACCATTCTTTATAGGTACGACGTAAGCTGGCCGCACCAGGCTGATTTGGCGATGGTGCAACGGCGACCGGGTTATACAGATTGCTGGTGCCAACGAAGTCGTAAATGTAATCGCCAAAATAATCTTTACGGCGCGAAGTCGATAAGCCCGCTGCGAATGCATGAGCAAATACGCCGGTACTAAATTTACCGCTGAGCAGTGCCTGCGTGCCGGTCATCGATTTCGATTCATTCAGGCTGCGATAGTCATACACATCGTAATCGCCGTTCGCGCAGTAACCGGGAAACAGATTGGAAGAACTGCAGCCATACGGAAATGCGGTGTAATCGTCACGTTTGAATTCATGCTGATTGGCGGCAAAACTGGCGTTCCAGTCAGCGTTAATTTTGTATTCAAAACGCAGGCCCACATTGGTGTTGCGGGTATCGACCGGTTTTGCCCACGGCTGTTGATTCAGCATCATATCGGCGCTGATATTGCGCGGCAGATCGGTGCCATTCGTGAGCTGGAAGCCCGGCACTGAGAGCTGCGATTTGTGCTGGTAATCGAGATCGAGTTGCAGTAAAGCCTGCGACGACAAATGCCAGTCGAACGCACCGGAAATGAACTGACGCTCACCATTCGCTCCTTTGACATACGAGCGCAGGCGTTCGCCGGCGGCATTGATGCGATAACCGAACTGACGGTCGGCGCTCATACCGCCCAGATCGGCACTGCCATACAAGGTGCCGCGTTCAGAGATTTCCGTGGTAATGCTGCGCAGCGCGGAAGCAGTCGGGCGCTTGGTCACGTAATTAATGATGCCGCCCGGCGTGGCAAAGCCAGACTGAAATCCGGAAATACCTTTGAGGATTTCAACGCGTTCTTTATTTTCCAAAGGGATCGAGGCATCGCCCGGAATCGCAAAACCATCTTTGCGATAGCTGCTGGAATTATCCAGCGCAAAACCGCGAATCGAGAATTGCTCGGCATAGCCGACAGCGTTATAGGCATCATTCACACTGGCATCAAATTTCATCGCATCGGTGGTCTGGCGTATGCGCAAATCCTGCATTTGCAGCGTTGTCCATGCGGTGACCGAAAACGGCGTCTCGATCAGTGCGGTATCCAGAAAACCGGCGGCTTTGGTGCGCTCGGCTTTGGCATCGCTGAGGCGGTTGCCGCTGACGACGACTTCCGGTAATTCTTTTTCAGTCGATTGCGCGTGCGCCGTGTTCCATGCGAATGTCTGAGCCACGGCAAGCGCGATCAGCGATAAGCGGCGTGGATGAAGATGATGTGCAGATGGTTTTTTCATGTTGTACTCTCGGTTGCGATGAAGTACAGCGCGGGAGTACACAAAAGGACGTGGCAGAGGCATGAACTTTGCGCTTCCCTTCGCTGGCATTATCCAGATCAGGTATAAGGGACTCTCTCACCCGGAAATAAAATTCCCAGGACCCCTAGCGAAGGCGCTACTTTAACATGAATCGTTTTGCACCATAAAAAAAGCACACCAGGTGTGCTTTTTTGCCTCAAATATACCGGGGGGAGTATCTTAAAACCCCCAGCAAATACGCTGAGATTTGATGCAAACAGGCTCATACTCCCTGTTTTTTTGCTCCCAAGCTGATCCACATGCCTTCCATCGAATACACCAGCAGCGCCGCCCAGATTGCGATAAAGCCGAGCAGTTTATGGTGATCAAACGCTTCGTGAAATACCCAGATGCCGAGTAAGAGTTGTACGCTGGGGGCGATGTATTGCAGCAGACCGAGTGTCGTCATCGGAATCCGGCGCGCACCGGCTGCAAACAGTAACAGCGGAATCGCCGTGATCGGGCCGCTGAGTGCGATCAGTATCTGCATGTGACTGTTTTGCGTCATAAACGCATTTTGCCCGTGCACAGTCAGCCAGGCCAGATAAGCGAAAGCGAATGGAAACAGTAAAATTGTTTCCAGCGACAAGCCTTCCAGCGCGCCCAGCGCCGAGGTTTTACGCAATAAACCGTAAGTGCCGAAGGTGATCGCCAGCGCTAAGGCGACCCAGGGCAGATGGCCGGTCTGCCAGGTCAGCCAGCCAACGCCGAGCGCGGCAAAGGCAACAGCCAGCCATTGACCGGGACGCAGCCTTTCCCGCAGCACTGCCGAGCCAATCAGAATATTCACCAGCGGCGTAATGAAATAACCGAGACTCGCATCCACCACATGACCATCGTTAACCGCCCAGATATAGATAAACCAGTTGCTAGACAAGAGCAGGGCGCTGAGCGTAAAACCGGCAATCACTTTCGGCTGACGAAAAGCCGCGCTCAGCCATGACCATTGCTGACGCCAGGCGAGCACGCCGGCTAAAAACAGCAGCGACCATAACATGCGATGGATCAAAATTTCTAAAGAAGGAATGCTTTGCAGTGCTTTGAAATACAGTGGAAACAGGCCCCAGACGATATAAGCCGAGCCTGCCAGGAAGATGCCTTTACGCATGTATCATATCCAGAAAAAAGCCGCACAGCGGCTGAGCTAAGCATTATCCCCGCAAAGACGGAATCATGCTTGAGAGCAAATTATTTTTGCACACCGACAGAGTACATCGGCTGTCAGCTCGCAGACAAACTTGCCTTCGCAGCGTTTTATTTTTCTCTGGCTGCGGCAATGTGTTTGCAGAGTGCCTCGGTACCATCGAGTATGCGCGGCCCGGCGCGGTTCAGCCAGTCGCCATTGACGGCGTACAGATGATTTTTCTTTGCCGCAGTCAGCACAGAAAACTGCCGCCACTCATTCAGGCTGTCGGTGTTGCTGCCACCGGTGATGATCGCGTCCGGGTTCGCCGCCAGCAAGGCTTCGACAGTAACGGTGGGGCTGATTTCTTTCAGCGCACCAAAAACGTTTTTGCCGCCGCATAAGCGTATCGCTGCCGAGACCATGTGCGTATCATTCAGCGTCATCAGCGGCTTGCGGTTGACCTGATAAAAAACACTGACAGGTTTGTCGCGAGCGCTCTGATATTGTTTCTGAAGGTTGGCGAGCCGCAAACGGAATTGCTCCGCGGCCGCTTTGCCTGCTGCAGGCGTGCCAGCCAGTATCGCCAGTCGTTCCAGCGAGGTGGCTACCATCTCATAATCGCGTGGCTCGCTTTCAAAAACGGTGATGTGATTGTCGCGCAATTTGTTGACCAGCAATTTACCGCTACCTGTGCCCCAGACGACAACGAGATCAGGTTTGAAGGCCAGCAGTTTTTCCAGGTCTAAGGCAAAGACATTGCCTACCGACGGTAATGCTTTTGCGGCCGCCGGAAAATCGCTGTAATCACTGACGGCAACGATGCTTTTTGCCGCGCCAGCTTCAAATAATAATTCGGTCGCATGCGGCGCCAGACTGATGATTCTTTGCGCCGGTTTGCTGAGTGTGATCGTGCGATCAGCATCATCTTTGACACTGACCGCCGCCACACTGCTGGCGCTGACCAGCAGTGCAGACAGTATGCAGACGCTGCCTATCAGCATGCGCAGCGGTGTCATCAGATTTCCAGATTGTCGATCAGACGGGTATTGCCGAGCTTCGCAGCTGCCAGCACCACCAGCGGCGCGCCTTGCGCGATATCGCCAGCCGACGGTGGCTGCAGATCAGCACGTTTGCGGATCGCGATGTAATCCGGTTTCCAGTGGCGATTTGTGAGGCCGGCCATCGCTTTACGTTCGAGTTCAAACAGATCCAGGTGGCCGCCACGGACTTCTTCTGCAACCTGATTCAACGCCTGATACAGCGCTGGTGCTTCGGCCCGTTCTTCGGCAGACAGATACATATTGCGCGACGATAAGGCGAGGCCGTCTTCGGCACGGAAAGTATCGGCTGCGATAATTTCGGTTGGTAAGGCAAATTGCTTGCTCATATTTCTGACGATCATCAGCTGTTGATAATCTTTCTTACCGAATACGGCAACGCGTGGTTGTACGCAAGAGAATAATTTCAACACCACCGTGGTCACGCCAGTGAAAAAGCCGGGGCGGAATTCGCCTTCGAGAATATTGCCGAGATCGTCAGGTGGACGAACGCGGAATTCCTGCGGTTCCGGATACAGATCTTTTTCTGTCGGTGCGAACAAAATATAGACGCCTTCTTTTTCCAGCTTTTCGACGTCAGCCTGGAAAGTGCGCGGATATTTGTCGAAATCTTCGTTCGGTCCGAATTGCAGACGATTGACGAAAATCGAGGCGACCACCGGGTCGCCGTGTTTTTTCGCCAGTCGCATCAGCGACAGATGACCTTCGTGCAGATTGCCCATGGTAGGCACAAATGCTGTGCGTAACTGACCGCTGAGATGGTCGCGTAATTCTTCAATGGATGAAATGATTTTCATGATGAATGAGTGATGTTTCGGTTATCAACAATACTCAGACTGGCGAATAGGCGAGTCTGACGTAGATGGGCGCGAAGGCTTCGGCCTGCGTGATTTCTATCAGTGTTTCTTTTGCCAGTTCGAGCAGGGCGACAAAATTCACAACCAGCACCGGTGCGCCGCGGGACGGGTCGAACAGTTCGGAAAATTCGACAAATTTAGTCGATTGCAGCTTGCGTAAAATAGCGGACATGTGCTCGCGTACCGATAGTTCCTCGCGGCTGATTTTATGATGGGCGACCAGCGTTGCCCGCTTCATGATGTCGGCCCAGGCGGCTTGTATATCAGCGACTTCCACGTGTGGCCAGTGCAATACCGTGTTCTGCTCGACGAATACCTGCGCATGTAAAAAATCGCGGCCTAACTGCGGAATCGCATTTAAATCGTAAGCGGCCAGTTTCATTTGTTCATATTCGAGCAGACGCCGCACCAATTCCGCACGCGGATCTTCGGCCTCATCGTCGGCATTGCTTTTGGTTGATGGCAGCAACATGCGCGATTTAATCTCGATCAGCATCGCGGCCATCAGCAGGTATTCTGCTGCAAGTTCCAGATTGTGTTCGCGAATCTGATCGACGTACTTCAGATACTGCAAGGTCACTTGCGCCATCGGAATGTCGAGAATATTGAAATTCTGTTTGCGGATCAGATACAGCAATAAATCCAGCGGCCCTTCGAATGCTTCCAGAAAAACTTCCAGCGCATCCGGCGGAATATATAAATCATTCGGCAGCTTGAATAGAGGCTCACCGTACAGTCGCGCAAACGCCATGCCATCAACGACATCGGGCGTGCTATCAACGGCACCGACCAGAGGTAACTCTGTCGAAGGGAGTTCAGAAGTGGTCACAAGCAGGGTGCTCTGACAGGATCTCAGCCTTTGTTTTGGTAAACGTAAGCTTGTTGCGGTACGCGGGATTCCTGATTGCGTTTTTGCATCTCCAGATCAACTGGCGCTTTATCCCACAACAACGCGCGGCCATCACGCTGGCTCTGTTCCAGCTTAGGATTCGCAGTTTTTAAGCTTTTGAGAAAGCTGGTTGCTTCAGATTCGTACAGGGAGAATTGCTTGGAGAATTTCATAGCTTTGAAATAAACACGTAAAGAACGGACGAAGCGGCATTTTACTCTGTATTTCCCGGAAAACCGCATTCGCCAGGGCAAGGATGATAAAGTATTCTCAGTCACAGATACTGTACTGCGTCACATCTGTGACTGAGCAGAGATGGATTACAAGTCCGGCTTATCTACCCATTTGCGTACGTGTACAGGTTGATATGTGCTGAAATGCTGTAATAATTCTGCCGGATCACTGCTGGAATAGAGTAACTCCAGATGTGCGGAGCGCAAGAAACCCTGTTGCTGGGTATTCTTTAAAAATGCCAGCAGACCGTCGTAGAAGCCTTCGACATTCAGTAAGCCTATCGGTTTGTCATGAAAACCCAGTTGTGCCCAGGTCATGACCTCGAACAGTTCTTCGAGTGTACCTATGCCACCTGGCATGGCAATAAAACCATCTGATAATTCAGCCATCATGGCTTTGCGCTCATGCATATTTTTGACGATGTGCAGCTCGCTCAGACCGCGATGACCGACTTCTTTATCCATCAGGGCTTTGGGAATAATGCCGGTGACGTTTCCGCCAAGTCGCATGACTTCGTCGGCGATGATGCCCATCAGGCCGACGTTGCCGCCGCCATAGACCAACCCCAGTTGTTGTTTGACCAGATTTGCTGCCAGTTGTCTGGCACCCGCTGCATAGGCGGGCAGAATACCTGCCGCTGAGCCGCAATAAACGCAGATTGCTTTCATGAGTGATTCATTTTTTGCAGATAATTCTGCGACATTTTTTCAAAAACCTGTTTGGTTTCGCCGCGTAAGTAAGGGCTGATCAGTACTATCACCTGATAACAGCCGCGCGCCAGTGATTCTGACATGGTTTGCAGCTCTGAATATTTACGCGGATTGCGCACATATTCATACGACAGCCAGTAAGTGGCGACTACTACCATGTTGGTCGCGAGTGCATCTATATCCATATCGGTTGCTTCGAATTCACCGTCGGCACGCAAGTCGTGGCAGAGATCAGTGGCGACTTTGATTTTGTGCGACAGGATTTCTTTAAAATTGAGTTCCAGCTTACGGTTGCGCGACAGTAAATCGCTCAGATCGCGGTAGAAAAAACGATAGCGCCAGACCAACTCAAAAGTCAGGTGCAGATAAGTCCAGATATCCTGGATATTGGCTTTTCTGCCTTGGGGGAAGGCGAGCTTTTTATTAATTTCCGCCTCAAACTGCGTAAAAATGGAGTTGACAATATCGTCTTTATTGCGGAAATGGTAGTACAGATTGCCGGGAGAGATGTTCATCTCTTCGGCAATTACCGTAGTCGTGATGTTTGGCTCGCCAAATTCATTGAACAAGCGGAGGGAAAGTTCGAGGATGCGTTCGCGGGTACGGCGAGGAGCTTTGTGTTGCATGTGATTCTTCTCGAAAAATTATTTCATTAGAATAACATCGTTCTGTTTAACAGCAAAACCTCTCTCTACATCGTGGCAATTTTCTCGTTCTCAGTAGAAACGTGGAATAAACGTGTTTTAGCGAGTTTATCGTGTAAGAATTGACCATTTGCATCGAAGCGGGACGTCATAGCCCAGCCGGCGATACCGAGCGCGAGAACGATCACCATCATCCATTCTTTGAGGCCAAGCTGGTAGATGATTGCCATTGCAGGAAGAAACCACATCCATGCCAGGCAATAGCGGACGATCGCCTTGATTAAGGGAAGCCTTTTACCGTCGGTATCCGCGACACGGATGCGCCAGGTTTGCATCGCAAGTGTCTGCCCGCTGCGCGTCCAGCAAAAGACAAAATAGATTCCGATAATGACGAACAGCCAGAGCTGCCGGAGATGACGCAAAGTCAGTGCGTGCTTGCTTTGCGTGATGACATCAAACAAAAAACCCGCAGCAAACACGATGCCGAAGACCAGCAGAGCTTCATAGACCATGCAAATCAAACGGCGACGTAAGGTAGGAGTGGTTAAAGCGTTGTTCACAGATTATTTCGAGATGACCTGGGATGCAGAAACTGCAGCCGGAGCGATGGCAGGTTCACTGACGGCCGGTACGCTGCCGGAAGCCGGCGCTGGTGCGGCGATTACTGCTGCCGATGCCGGCGCAGGCGTTACCGGCTTTGCCGGAGGTTTGGGGCCCAGCTTGATCGGTGCCAGTATCTGTGGATTTTTCACCAGATCAGGCGACAAATTGGTCACGCTTTTTTTCTTTGCATGTTCTTGTGCGAGACGTTGTTTTTCTTCAGCGCTGAGCTGCTGATATTGTTGCCACTGAGCTGATTTCTGCTCAGGCTTCACCAGTGAGCTCTTGGCGAAATTTTCACGTGCTGCCATCCGTTGTTCGGGCGTCAGTTTCAGCCATTCGCGCATTCTTTCCTGAAGCCGGACCTGTTCCTCAGGCTTCATCTTCGCGTAGCGATTACTGATTTCCAGCCATTTTTTCTTACGACTTTCCGGTAATTTGTCCCATTCGCTTGCCAAAGGTGCCAAAGCTTGCTTTTGTGCCGGATTCAGTTCCGACCACAATGGTCTGGCCTGTTCAGCCGGTGCCAAAAGCGCGACGGCCGGCTTTGAGGCCGGAACAACACTGCTACCGCCTGCCAGCGCAAAAGGCAGTCCGGTACCAATAAGCAGGAAAAACGCGCAATGACGTAAGTTGAAAAACGCCACGTTTACTCCTCCGCTTTATTCAGGTAAGCGCTGAAACCAGTATCGACATAGGCTGCGGGAGGTAACTCGTCAACGAGCACAGCGGCATCAATATCCGCTAATTCGCTGATATTTTGTTGCTGTTCATACTCGTAAATACCAAATAATCCGGCAACCAGCGCCAGCATAGGAAGCACTAATCCCACTTTGCCAAACCATGAACCCATGCCTTGCGATGAAAAGCCATTCACCCCGGCGAGGACGTTCTTGACTGCGAACACGCTGACCGTTGCTTCCGGCTTTTTACGGGCAAGAGCCAGCTTGCGCGCTTGCGCCAGCCTCTCCATTGCCGGAGACGGAATGTTTTCTGCTGATTCGTTCAGAGCTCGTTTTACCTTGTAGGCAAAATCCAGATCCCTTGATTCTTTTGAGTAGTTCATAACTGTATTCCTTTAGCCTTGAGGTTGGCGGCCAGTGCGTGGGTTGCACGAGAACAATGCGTTTTGACGCTGCCTTCTGAGCAGCCCATTGCTGCGGCTGTCTCGGCGACATCCATGTCTTCCCAGTAACGCATGAGGAACGCTTCCCGTTGACGCGCAGGCAGCTTTTTTATTTCATCATCAATAATATTCAGAACCTGTTCACGTTCTAATTTATCAGCAGTCGATTCTGCGGCTTCCGTACCTTCTTCTGCAGCATAACTTTCGAGCAAGTCAAAGTTATCATCATCTTTGTTGTTGCCGGGGATAATGCTGGAAAACAGGCTGACCCAGGTATTCCGTACTTTCTCGCGCCGGAAAAAATCCAATATGGTGTTCTGTAATATTCTCTGAAACAGCATAGGCAACTCATTTGCTGGCTTGTCGCCATACTTTTCAGAGAGTTTAATCATTGCTTCCTGGACAATGTCCAGCGCTGATTCTTCGTTTCTGACCGTGTAGACAGCATGCTTGTACGCACGTCTCTCTACATTTTCGAGGAAATTCGATAATTCTTTATCAGCAGCCATTGGTGGCGATATTCATATGGTGATAGTGCTTTTATTTATCAATAGCGGCCTTCGCCGTTAAAAAGCTGCCTGCTTTTAAAATTGCGCATATCCTAGCAAAAATAGCCTTACGTGTCCCAAATTTTGTCATACGACGAATTTTTAAGGATGAAATAGAACGTGGATAAAAACAGAAAGGAATAATTCTGCTTGACCAAAATGCTGCAACGCATTACCGTGTAAGTCCACTTCAAAATCTCGGAGTGTCAAATACTTGTCAGGAATGACCCACAATGTTATTGCCAGCAAGTGCGCTTTAATGAAGCTGTTTGTTCTGACCCATGCCACAAGCGTGAGAAACTTGTCGTTGTAAAGCCTTAACACTGATTGAACGAGTACCTTAAGCATTTTCCGGTACCACGCCCAACGGGGGTGTAAAAGAAAATGTCGCGGCACAAAAAGGAATATCAGCTCGCCGGATTTGCATGTCGGTTTCGCCAGGAAAGAACATCCGATCAATTTCCTATGGACCTTGAAAGGACAACATAATGAGTTCAGAATTAACCGGCGCAGAGATACTGGTCAAGTGTCTTGCCGAAGAAGGTATTGAGCATGTTTTCGGATATCCGGGCGGCGCAGTACTTTATATCTACGATGCAATCTACAAACAAGATAAATTTCAGCACGTCCTCGTTCGTCACGAACAGGCTGCAATTCACGCTGCTGATGCTTACTCACGTTCCTCGAATAAAGTAGGCGTGGCTCTGGTCACATCCGGACCCGGCGTTACCAATGCGGTGACTGGTCTGGCAACTGCTTACATGGATTCGATTCCTATGGTGGTTATCTCGGGACAGGTGTCTAGTGCTGTTATCGGCCAGGATGCTTTCCAGGAATGCGACACGGTAGGTATTACACGTCCCTGCGTGAAACATAATTTCCTGGTCAAAGATGTCCGGGATCTGGCAGAGACGATCAAAAAAGCATTTTTCATCGCAACAACCGGACGCCCCGGTCCTGTGCTGGTCGATATTCCTAAAGATATCAGCATGCACAAAACGACTTACAGCTATCCACGTGAAGTTGAAATGCGTTCATACAAACCTGTCGATAAAGGGCACGCTGGACAGATTCGTAAAGCGGTTCAGTTATTGCTGCAGGCAGAACGCCCGATGATCTACACCGGTGGCGGCGTTATTCTGGCGCATGCTTCCCCGGAACTGAACAAGCTGGTGGATGAACTGGGATTCCCTTGCACTAACACGCTGATGGGTCTCGGTGCATATCGCGCCAGTGACGAAAAATTTGTCGGTATGCCCGGCATGCACGGCACTTACGAAGCCAATATGGCGATGCAGCACTGCGACGTGCTGATTGCGATCGGCGCGCGTTTCGATGACCGCGTGATTGGTAATCCTAAGCATTTTGCGTCGAATACGCGCAAAATTATTCATATCGACATTGACCCTTCTTCAATATCCAAGCGCGTGAAAGTGGACATTCCTATTGTTGGTAATGTCAAAGACGTATTGCAAGAGATGTTGTCGCAGTTAAGCGCAGTTGAGACCCGTCCTGATCCCAAGGCACTGGCGGCATGGTGGAAGCAGATCAACGAGTGGCGTGGCCGCGAATGTCTGAAATACACACCGTCTTCTGAGCTGATCAAGCCACAATCTGTGGTTGAAAAAGTCTGGGAAGTAACCAATGGCGATGCCTTTGTGACTTCCGACGTGGGCCAGCATCAGATGTGGGCAGCACAGTACTATCGTTTCGATAAGCCACGTCGCTGGATTAATTCCGGTGGCCTGGGAACGATGGGTGTCGGGCTGCCTTACGCGATGGGCGTACAGATGGCGAATCCGGATGCGACCGTCGCCTGTATTACCGGCGAAGCCTCGATACAAATGTGTATTCAGGAATTAGCGACCTGCAAGCAATATCACCTGACACCCAAGATCATCCTGTTGAACAACCGCTTCCTCGGCATGGTCAGACAGTGGCAGCAAATTGATTATGGTTCACGTTATTCCGAGTCTTACATGGATTCACTGCCGGACTTCACCAAACTGGTGGAGGCTTATGGTCACGTCGGCATGAAAATTGAAAATCCTGCAGACGTTGATGGTGCCGTACGTGAGGCGTTCGCAATGAAAGACAGACTGGTATTCATGAACTTCATTACCGATCAGACTGAAAACGTCTGGCCTATGGTGAAGGCGGGTCAGGGCCTGACTGAAATGCTGCTTGGCTCGGAGGATCTGTGATATGAGACACATTATTTCCATCCTTCTGGAAAATGAAGCCGGTGCTTTGTCCCGTGTGGTCGGATTATTCTCTGCCCGTGGTTACAACATTGAGACGCTGACGGTTGCTCCGACTGAAGACTCGACCTTGTCCCGTATGACTATCGTCACCAGTGGTTCGGACGACATCATCGAGCAGATCACAAAACACCTGAACCGTCTGATCGAAGTGGTGAAGGTGGTTGATCTGACAGAAGGCGCTCATATCGAGCGTGAACTGATGCTGATTAAGGTAAGGGCAGTGGGTAAAGAACGCGAAGAAATGAAGCGTACGGCAGATATTTTCCGCGGCCGCATCATTGACGTGACCGAAAAAACCTACACCATAGAATTGACGGGTAACAAAAGTAAGCTGGATGCATTCATTGATTCCATCGATCGTGCGTCAATTCTGGAGACTGTCAGAACAGGTGGTTCAGGTATAGGACGCGGCGAACGCATCCTCAAGGTATAAGCAAGTATTCATCTGCCTCTGGCATATAAAAATCATTCAAATTAAATAGGATAAAAAATGAAAGTTTTCTACGATAAAGATTGTGATCTGTCCCTGATCAAAGGTAAAAACGTTGCTATCATCGGTTATGGTTCACAAGGCCACGCACACGCTCAAAACCTGAACGACTCCGGTTGTAACGTGACAGTCGCTTTGCGTAAAGGCGGCGCATCATGGTCTAAAGCCGAAGGCGCTGGCCTGAAAGTGGCAGAAGTCAATGAAGCAGTGAAAGCTGCTGACGTCATCATGATTTTGCTGCCGGATGAAAATATCGCTCAGGTGTACAACGAAAACGTTGCACCTTACGCCAAGCAAGGCGCGGTACTTGCGTTTGCACATGGCTTCAACGTTCACTACGGACAAGTTGTGCCACGCGCTGATCTGGACGTCATCATGATCGCTCCGAAAGCACCAGGCCACACCGTACGCGGTACTTATACTCAAGGTGGCGGCGTGCCGCACCTGATCGCTGTCTATCAGGATAAATCCGGCTCTGCCCGCGACATCGCTTTGTCGTATGCAATGGCGAATGGTGGCGGCCGTGCCGGTATCATCGAAACCAACTTCCGCGAAGAGACAGAAACAGACTTGTTCGGTGAACAGGCTGTGTTGTGCGGTGGTGCGGTTGAACTGATTAAGGCTGGTTTCGAAACGCTGGTCGAAGCTGGTTATGCACCTGAAATGGCGTACTTTGAATGCTTGCATGAACTGAAGCTGATCGTTGATCTGATCTATGAAGGCGGTATCGCTAACATGAATTACTCGATCTCTAACAATGCAGAATACGGCGAATACGTGACAGGCCCACGCGTTGTGACTGAAGACACCAAAAATGCGATGCGCCAATGCCTGAAAGATATTCAGACTGGTGAATACGCGAAGAGCTTCATCCTGGAAAACAAAGCAGGTGCGCCTACCTTGATTTCCCGTCGTCGTCTGACTGCAGAACATCAGATCGAAGAAGTCGGCGCAAAACTGCGTGCGATGATGCCTTGGATCGCGAAAAACAAATTGGTTGATCAATCGAAGAACTAATCTTCAAGATCGCCGGGCATCATCCAGCGTGCGCTTGCAATCGCACTCAGCCCGAAGGCTAAAAGTCGTCCACTGGGACGACTTTTTTTTACGCCTACGAGTGCGCTTGGATTGCGAAAAATAAACTGGTTGATCAACGCAAAAACTAATTGCTGAGATCGCCGGGTATCATCCAGCGTGCGCTCACAGGCGCACGCAGCTCGAAGTCTAAAAGTCGTCCACTGGGACGACTTTTTTTACGCCTACGAGTGCGCTTGGATTGCTAAAAACAAACTGGTTGATCAAAGCAAAAACTAATTGCCAAGATCGCCGGACATCATCCAGCGTGCGCTCACAGGCGCACGCAGCCCGAAGGCTAAAAGTCGTCCATTGGGACGACTTTTTTTCGCCTCAAAATATCTGTTGTTTGTCGCTAAATTGAATAAAACAGGGGAGTATGTCTCATTTTCACCTATATGTCCCAATAAAATAAAGGGGATATAAATATACTGGGGGGAGTATTTTTATGGCTGAAAACGGGGTGGGAAGCTGATTTAGCTTTGAAACACAAATCCTGTTGGAGTCATTGCAGGAATATTGGATGGGTGAGAACGCTGAAAACAAGGTATCTTAGCAACTTGAATCAAGAAGACTTGTCTGAATCAACAATACCAACATTTCCGGAGAATGATCATGAAAAAATTACTTGGCTTTACTGCGGCTTGTGTGCTGGCAATCCCCGTTGCCGCGCAGACGCTTACCGGTACCGTCATTACCGTCTCAGGATCGGCAGATGTGAAGGCTGACAATGATCAGGCAGTGCTCAATTTTTATATCGAAGAGCAGGATAAAGACAAAACCGTGGCCGCGTCCAGGGTTAATCAGAAAATGAAATCCGGTACTGAGCTGATCAGGAAAGAAGACCCGCAGGCAGAGTTACGCACGCGATCTTATTATTCTTATCCCATCTATGCTGAAACCCCGGTGAACGCAGCAGGGCAGCCAGTCAAGCGCCAGATTACAGGTTGGCGCTCTGGTCAGTATCTGGAAGTGAAAACGACCAATCTTGCGCAGCTGTCCTCGACGGCAGCCGCAGGTCAGAAAGTGCTGGCGCTGAACGGTGTGAATTTCGGTTTGTCTGATGCCGCGATCAAAAAATTCGAAGCCGCGCGGGTTGACGCTGGTTATCGTCAGTTTTCTGAGAAAGTCAAAATGATTGCAGCTACTATGGGGAAGAAGCTTGATGATATTGTGATCGAGTCTCTCGATTTTGATAACGCCGGTAGTGAGTTGCGTCAGTTTGAGGCTGCACCCATGATGCTCAAGGCAGCCAGAGCTGATGCGGCGGCAACGGAACCCAGCTTTGAGCCGGGATTTACTTCCCTGAATATAAAAATCACCGGGAAACTGCGCCTGAAATAGACCATACAGTCAGGCTTGCGGGTTTGCCTGACTGATAAACAGGGTTATACTTCCTGCGCAAAGTGCCAGGTTCCGCCCGACATGTTCGGGCTATTTTATTTCTTCAGATTCACATGCCATCTTTTAATCGACGCAAACCCAAAGGTAATTTCAAGCTTTTCCCTAAAGGCGTACGTAAAACGCAGCAAAGAGTCGATGCCGACAGCGTGGCTTTGCCTGTGAAAACGGCGGCGCGCGGACGTGGCATTTATTTGTTACCGAATGCATTTACAACTGCTGCTTTGTTCTGCGGGTTTTACGCCATTGTTATGGCAATGGATCAGCGTTTTTATCAGGCAGCGCTGGCGATTTTTATTGCGATGGTACTGGATAGTCTGGATGGCCGGGTTGCCCGGATGACGAATACCCAAAGTGAATTCGGTGCGCAGTACGACAGTCTGTCAGACATGATTTCTTTTGGTGCTGCACCGGCACTGGTCGTGTATGAATGGTCGTTGCGCGGTATGGATAAACTTGGCTGGCTGGCCGCATTTGTTTATTGTGCAGGCGCCGCGTTGCGACTGGCACGCTTTAATACGAATATCAGTATTGTTGATAAACGTTATTTTCAGGGCTTGCCAAGTCCGGCCGCAGCGGCGCTGGTCGCTGGTTTTGTGCTGTTGATGGATGATTTGCATTTTGCTGGTGGCGATCTGCGCTGGATTGCCTGGGGCATCACCTTGTTTGCGGGTCTGACGATGGTGACGAACGTGCCGTTTTACAGTTTCAAAGATGTGAATCTGAAAAAAAGCGTTCCTTTTATTGCGCCTTTGTTAGTGTTACTGGTGTATGTGGTCGTGGTCAGTGATCCGCCTAAAGTGTTATTTGGTTTGTTTGTGTTGTATGGTTTATCCGGTTACGTTGTGTTGCTGTGGCGCTGGCGCAAAGGTCGGCCGATCAGCATCATCCAGACCAGCGTGGAAACGCACGACGATAAATAAAATTTTGTTTTAACGCAGAATCGCCACAATGTACAAAATGCATTGTGGCTTTTTTTCTTTTCGGATTAATTAAATTAGAAAGATGCTGCTATAAATTCTTGCACTTTTCTGTGTTCGCGCTTATAGTCGAATGCATGAACTTTTCAGTCACATCCCTCACATTAAAAACTGTAGCAGACGCATCCCGTCTGCTATCGCTATTTGCATTTCTGCTAGTGCGGTAACGCGCTAAATCCCCTATACCCACAATTTGAGTAATCTCTTACCCCTGTGTGCGTTGCAAGGGTGGGGCGGAGAATATTCAGCATTTTTATCGATTCATTTTCAATCTCAATCATTCTTTTCAGGAGAAAATCATGGCAGACAAACTCATCATATTTGATACTACTTTGCGCGATGGCGAGCAATCACCGGGCGCATCGATGACGAAAGATGAAAAACTGCGGATTGCGAAACAACTGGAGAGATTGAAAGTCGATGTGATTGAGGCCGGTTTTGCGGCAGCCTCGCCCGGTGATTTTGAATCGATCAAAGCTATTTCTGCGACGATTAAAGATTCCGTGATCTGCTCTTTGTCACGCGCCAATGACCGCGATATTTCCCGTGCAGCGGAAGCCCTGGCTGCTGCGCAGCGCAAGCGTATTCACACTTTTATTGCGACGTCTCCTTTGCACATGGAGAAAAAATTGCGCATGACTCCGGATCAGGTATTGGAACAAGCGATTCAGGCAGTACGTTTTGCGCGAAATTTTACGGACGACGTTGAATTCAGTCCGGAAGACGGCAGCCGCTCGGAGATGGACTTTTTATGCCGCGTGATTGAGGCGGTAATTAAAGAAGGTGCAACGACGATTAACTTCGCTGACACGGTTGGCTACGGTGTGCCGGAGTTATACGGCAATATGCTGAAAACCTTGCGTGAGCGTATCCCGAATTCTGATAAAGCGATCTGGTCGGTGCATTGTCATAATGATCTGGGAATGGCCGTGGCGAACTCGCTTGCGGGTGTGATGATTGGTGGCGCACGTCAGGTGGAATGTACGATTAATGGTCTTGGTGAGCGTGCTGGTAACACTGCGCTCGAAGAAATCGTGATGGCGGTGCGTACGCGTAAAGATTACTTTAATCTCGATCTGGGTATTGATACGACTCAGATTGTTTCGGCATCGAAGCTGGTGTCGCAAATTACCGGCTTTGCAGTGCAGCCAAATAAAGCCGTGGTTGGCGCAAATGCGTTTGCCCATGCGTCCGGCATTCATCAGGATGGCATACTGAAAGCGCGTGATACCTATGAAATCATGCGTGCCGAAGACGTGGGCTGGAGTGCAAATAAAATTGTTCTCGGTAAGCTCTCAGGCCGGAATGCCTTCAAACAGCGCCTCGAAGAGCTTGGCATCATTCTGGAATCTGAAGCAGAAATCAACGCCGCTTTTGCCCGTTTCAAGGAACTGGCTGACCGCAAATCTGAAATTTTTGATGAAGATATCCTTGCTCTGGTGTCAGACGAAGAACAGGCCAATGACAAAGAAGCATACCGCTTTGTTTCGCTGGCCCAGCATTCTGAGACTGGCGAATCACCGAAGGCAAAAGTGGTGTTTGCTTTTGCCGGTAAGGAAGTGACTTGCGAAGCAAATGGAAATGGACCAGTGGATGCAATCGTGAACGCGATTGAATCCGAGGTTAACAGTGGCGCTGAATTGCTGCTGTTTTCAGTCAATGCAATCACGACCGGCACACAGTCTCAGGGAGAGGTAACGATGAGGCTGCAAAAATCCGGACGTATCGTCAATGGTGTCGGTGCTGATCCTGATATCGTTGTGGCATCTGCGAAGGCTTACTTGTCAGCGCTGAATAAACTCGAATCCAAGTCAGAAAAGCTGAATCCACAAGTTTGATTCATTGATTATTTCTGTGCTATAGTCTCGGCTCCCGTCATTTTGGCGGGAGTTTATTTCACGATAGTGATGGTTTTGTTACTCAACAACTGTTGCTATCGCATGTAAAGGAAAAGTTATGTCTATCGAAAAAAGTACAAAAGCCGCTATCGTAGCGGATAACGCCCGTGGTCAGAACGACACAGGTTCTCCAGAAGTTCAGGTTGCTTTGCTGACAGCCCGTATCAATGATCTGAACGGTCACTTTAAAGCCCACGGTAAAGATCACCATTCCCGTCGTGGTCTGATTATGATGGTTAACCGTCGTAAAAGCCTGTTGTCTTACCTGAAAGGTAAAGACCTGAATCGCTATCGCGCTCTGATCGAAAAACTCGGCTTGCGTAAGTAATTCTTGCTGAATTTAGCAAAAAATTTATAGCAAAAAGCCTGCGTCAGTTGACTGTCGCAGGCTTTTTGTTTATCTGATGTTTTGGTTTTTCGCGAAATTTTTAGCAAAATTTGTTGGAAATAAGTGAAAAACTGGCAAAAGGCAATCCTGACGGATTGCACGTGGTGAGGTGAACGACAGCGCCTGAAAATCTGTCGGCAAAATAGAAAGGACACATTGTGTTTAACAAAATTACGAAAACTTTCCAATATGGTCAACACCAGGTGACATTGGAGACCGGTGAAATCGCACGTCAGGCTTCCTGCGCTGTGATGGTATCGATAGAAGATACCGTGGTGCTGGCAACGGTTGTTGCAAAAAAAGATGCTAAACCTGGTCAGGACTTTTTTCCTCTGACCGTGGATTATATGGAAAAAACTTACGCTGCAGGCCGCATTCCTGGTGGTTTCTTCAAGCGAGAAGGTCGTCCATCAGAAAAAGAAACATTAACTTCACGTTTGATCGATCGCCCGATTCGCCCATTGTTCCCAGAGGGCTATCTGAATGAAGTTCAGGTGATTGTGCATGTATTGTCCGTCAATCCTGAAATTGATCCGGATATCGCTGCGATGATCGGCGCTTCTGCAGCGATTTCTGTTGCTGGCATTCCTTTTAATGGCCCTGTTGGTGCTGCGCGCGTTGGTTATATTGACGGTCAGTATGTATTGAATCCAACGGCAACGCAGTTGAAATCTTCCAAGCTGGATCTGGTTGTTGCGGGTACAGAGCAAGCTGTGCTGATGGTGGAATCTGAAGCGCAGCAATTGTCTGAAGAAGTCATGCTCGGTGCGGTTGTGTTCGGTCATGAGCAAATGAAAGCCGTGATCGATGCGATTCACGAATTGGTACGTGATGGTGGTAAGCCTGAAGTGCAATGGGCGCCTGCACCGAAAAATGAAGTACTGATTGCTGCTGTTACTGCTGTTGCAGAGCCTTTGTTGCGCGCTGCTTATCAAATCAAAGAAAAACAAGCTCGTACTGAGCAACTGAAGGCAGCAACTTCTACAGTGACTGCAGCGCTGGCTGAGCAAGCTGCTGCTAAAGGCGAGGCTGCTCCTGACTCTGCTGAAGTCGGTAACATCCTGTTTGATCTGGAAGCGAAAATTGTTCGCTCGCAAATCCTTGAGGGTGAGCCACGTATCGACGGTCGCGATACACGTACTGTACGTCCCATCACTATTCGTACCGGCATTTTGCCGCGCACGCACGGTACAGCCTTGTTCACCCGTGGTGAAACTCAGGCGCTGGTGATTGCAACGCTGGGTACTGCCCGTGATGAGCAAAAAATTGACGCGCTCATGGGTGAATACTCTGACCGCTTCATGTTGCATTACAACATGCCTCCGTTTGCTACTGGTGAAACAGGTCGTGTTGGTACGCCTAAGCGTCGTGAAATTGGTCACGGTCGTCTGGCGAAACGCGCTTTGCAGGCTGCATTGCCTGATCCGGAAGATTTCAGCTACTCCGTCCGTCTGGTTTCTGAGATTACTGAATCCAACGGCTCCTCTTCTATGGCATCCGTCTGCGGTGGCTGTCTGGCTTTGATGGATGCGGGTGTGCCGATGAAAGCACATGTTGCAGGTATCGCCATGGGTCTGATCAAAGAAGGTAATAAGTTTGCTGTTCTGACTGATATTCTGGGTGATGAAGATCACCTTGGCGATATGGACTTTAAAGTTGCCGGTACTGCCGAAGGTATCACTGCGTTGCAAATGGATATTAAAATCCAGGGTATCACTAAAGAAATTATGCAGGTTGCTCTGGCACAGGCGAAAGAAGGTCGCGTCCATATTCTGGGTAAAATGCAAGAGGCGGTTCCGGTTGGTAAGACCGAGTTGTCTGATTTTGCGCCACGCCTGATTACGATCAAGATCAATCCTGAGAAAATCCGTGATGTGATTGGTAAGGGCGGAGCAGTGATCCGCGCGTTGACGGAAGAAACAGGTACTCAGATCGACATCAGCGACGAAGGCGTTGTTACTATCGCTTCTGTTGATGCGGCTGCCGGACAAGAAGCCAAGCGCCGTATTGAAGAGCTGACTGCGGAAGTTGAAGTGGGTAAAATTTACGAAGGTACGGTATTGAAGTTGCTGGACTTCGGCGCGATTGTGCAAATCATGCCAGGTAAAGATGGCTTGCTGCACATCAGTCAGATTGCTAACGAACGCGTTAATGCAGTTGCTGATTATCTTAAAGAGGGGCAGCAAGTGCGTGTGAAAGTGCTGGAAACGGATGATCGTGGCCGCTTCAAGTTGTCCATGAAAGCTGCTGTTGTCGAAGGCGATGCGCAAGCACAATCGCAAGAGCCGCAAGCAGCACAGTAAGCGCTGGCTTTAGTTAAAATGTTGCATTAAAAAACGCCCGTTCAGACGGGCGTTTTTTTATTGGCATACTATGACTTTTTTTATTTAACTGGTGATTTTTATGCGTGCAATTGAAATTACAAAATATGGGGCGCCCGAGGTCCTGCAGTTGTGTGAGCGTGAGGTTCCGCAGCCAAAGGTAGGTGAGATATTAATTAAGGTGCACGCTGCGGGCGTGAATCGTCCTGATGTGTTGCAGCGACTCGGCTATTATCCGGTGCCAAAGGGGGCTTCTGATTTGCCGGGTCTGGAGGTTGCAGGGGAAATCGTCGGTGGAGATTTGTCGGGGACGGAGTTTCAGTCAGGTGATGCTGTCTGTGCTCTGGTGCAGGGTGGCGGATATGCTGAATATTGTGTTGCCCCGGCGGCACAATGCTTACCGGTGCCGAAGGGTCTGAGCATGTTGGAGGCGGCTTCATTGCCTGAAACTTATTTCACTGTGTGGAGTAATGTCTTCGATCGGGCCAGGCTGAGTACTGGTGAGACCTTGTTGGTGCAGGGCGGTACATCTGGAATTGGTGTTGCGGCTATTCAGATTGCGAGTGCGCTTGGTCACCGGGTTTTTGCGACGGCTGGTACGGATGAAAAATGCCGAGCAGCTGAAAAGCTTGGTGCTGAGCGGGTCATCAACTATAAGACTGAAAAATTCCCTGAGGTTGTTAAATTACTGACGGCAGGTAAGGGGGTGGATGTAATTCTCGATATGGTGGCAGGAAGTTATATACCGCTGGAGATTGACAGTCTGGCAGATGACGGTCGCATTGCGATTATTGCTTTGCTGGGTGGTAGTCGTGGGGAGTTAGATTTTGGGCAGGTATTACGCCGGCGGCTGACCATAACCGGATCAACTTTACGTCCACGTTCAGTTGAGTTTAAAGCGCAAATTTCTGCACAATTGCAGCAACGTGTCTGGCCCTTACTTGAAGCCGGGAAGATCAGACCAGTCATTCATCAGGTACTCTCCTTGAGTGATGCGGCGCAGGCACATGCTTTGATGGAAGATGGTCGTCACATCGGTAAAATTATGCTGCAAGTAGTCTGATTTCCCATGGTCTGAGTGACGAGATTGAGGGAGAGCGGATTTTGGCGTGTCAGTATGATCGGTGTGCAGGATGAATGAGTGGATATCTGGGGGGATATAATCGTCGTGCTATTTCATGGCTTGTTTGTTTTATGTTGGCTTTGTTTGACCGGGTATTATCAGCGGGATACAATAGACGGTTATTTATATTCTGATCTCTTATGCGACGTACTCTCATTGCTGGTAACTGGAAAATGAATGGCAGCTTCGCTGCTAACCGTTCCTTGTTATCTGAAATCGTAGCCGGTTTATCTGTGTCTCCGGATTGTGATGTGCTGGTATGCGCCCCAACGCCCTATCTTGCTCAGTGTGCGGAGCTGCTGAATGCAAGCTCTGTCAAGTGGGGTGCGCAAGATGTCTCTGAGCATGCGCAGGGAGCGTTTACCGGTGAAGTTGCTGCTTCGATGCTGGTTGATTGCGGTTGTCGTTATGTGATCGTCGGGCATTCTGAGCGTCGTGCATATCATGCCGAGTCCAATGCTGTCGTTGCAAAAAAAGCGCTGCGTGCCATGTCTGAACAGTTGATTCCGATTGTCTGTGTCGGTGAGACTCTGGAGCAGCGTGAGAGCGGGCAGACTGAAGAGGTGGTTGGTGCGCAATTGCAGGCTGTGCTGGATGTTTTGGATGCGACTCAAATCGCTCGTCTGGTTGTTGCTTATGAGCCTGTGTGGGCGATTGGTACCGGTAAAACAGCAACGCCTCAGATGGCGCAGGATGTTCATGCCTTTTTGCGTCAGCAAATTGCGCTGAAAGACACGGCGGCGGCGGCGACGGTTCAGATACTTTATGGCGGCAGTATGAAGCCGGATAATGCAAAAGATTTGCTGGCGATGGCAGATATTGATGGTGGTCTGATTGGTGGTGCTGCGTTGAAGTCGGCAGATTTTCTCGCCATTGTTGCTGCAGTTTGATTGTTTGACTAAAGATTGAAGATTAATTTTTTTGGGTGTTTTGAATGCAAACTTTTTTTACATTGGTAGTGGTTGTTCAGGTGATCTCTGCATTGGCAATTATCGGCCTGGTTTTGCTGCAGCATGGTAAGGGTGCTGATATGGGCGCTTCTTTTGGTTCGGGGGCATCCGGTAGTCTGTTTGGAGCAACAGGTTCCTCAAATTTCTTGTCCCGTTCTACAGGTATTGCGGCAGCAATATTTTTTGCGGCAACTTTAGCGCTGGGTGTTTTTGGTGGTGAACGCAAACCTGCAGGTGGTGTAATGGATAATTTGCCAGTGACAAAAGCTGCTCCTGTTGCTGTGCAGGCGCCTGCTCCAGCTTCTGCTGCGGCTGCTTCATCGGCGCAGCCAAATCAGATTCCAAAATAAATTTATATTTCCCGGTAAAAATTCTTGAATTTCCTCGATTGTGCGTTGAACAATGAGGTCATTCAGGGTAGAATGCTGGGCTTAGGCCGACGTGGTGAAATTGGTAGACACGCTATCTTGAGGGGGTAGTGGCGAAAGCTGTACGAGTTCGAGTCTCGTCGTCGGCACCAAAAAACAAATCAGTTTTCCTTGCTGGTTTTGTCGAGGAAGCGGTTATTTCTGATGCTGTAATTCAAAAGTAATTTGCTTCATATGGCGTTCAATTACAGGTAGCCTAACGTGAACCTCGAAAATTATTTCCCAGTTCTTCTCTTTATTCTGGTTGGTATCGGAGTTGGTGTGTTGCCTCAGGTTTTGGGGCGAGTCCTCGGTCCGTATAAGCCAGACTCTCAAAAAACATCTGCATACGAGTGCGGCTTCGAAGCATTTGAAGATGCGCGTATGAAATTTGATGTGCGATATTATCTGATCGCGATTCTCTTCATTCTCTTTGATCTTGAAACAGCATTTTTCTTTCCGTGGGGCGTAGCTATGCGTGACCTTGGATGGACTGGTTTCTTGATTATGCTTGGCTTTGTGCTCGAATTTGCTGTCGGATTCTGGTACATCTGGAAAAAAGGCGCTCTGGATTGGGAGTGATGGAAAATGGCTATTGAAGGTGTGTTGAACGAAGGCTTTGTTACGACAACGGCTGATAAGCTGATTAACTGGACTCGTACCGGGTCGATGTGGCCGATGACGTTCGGTCTGGCTTGCTGTGCAGTTGAAATGATGCATGCAGGTGCGTCGCGCTACGATCTTGATCGTTTTGGTGTTGTGTTTCGTCCTTCGCCGCGTCACTCAGATGTGATGATTGTTGCGGGTACTTTGTGTAATAAGATGGCACCTGCGTTGCGCAAAGTCTACGATCAGATGGCAGAGCCCCGTTGGGTTATTTCTATGGGGTCTTGTGCTAATGGTGGCGGTTATTACCACTATTCCTATTCCGTGGTTCGTGGCTGTGATCGTATCGTTCCAGTTGATATTTATGTGCCTGGTTGTCCGCCGACGGCAGAAGCGTTGCTGTACGGTGTCATTCAGCTGCAAAACAAAATTAAACGTACAAACACCATCGCGCGCTGATTGCGTGATTGCTTAGGCAGCTTTTAACTATGACGATCAAATTAGAAAAACTCGAGCAGGCATTAAAAGCAGTCTTGGGTGAGCGTATTCTTGAGCTGAAAAATGCTCTCGGTGAGTTGACGGTTGTTGTGTCGGCAGCTGAATACTTGCAGGTCATGCGCGATCTGCGCGATCATCCGGAGACATGCTTTGAAGAGTTGATTGACCTGTGTGGTGTTGATTACTCTACTTATGCGGACGGTGCCTGGGATGGTGCTCGTTACGCAGTTGTCTCTCATTTGCTGTCGATTAAAAATAACTGGCGCCTTCGTGTCCGTGTTTTTGCGCCGGACGATGAAATGCCCCTGGTTTCATCTCTGATTGACGTGTGGAACGCTGCCAACTGGTATGAGCGTGAAGCCTTTGATTTGTACGGTATATTGTTTGATGGTCATAACGACTTGCGTCGTATTCTGACCGACTATGGTTTTATTGGTCACCCATTCCGCAAAGATTTCCCTGTATCTGGCTATGTGGAGATGCGTTACGATGCGGAGCAAAAGCGCGTTGTCTATCAACCTGTGACTATTGAGCCACGCGAAAATACGCCACGTATTATTCGTGAAGAAAATTACGGGATGAAATAATGGCTGAGATTAAGAATTACACACTCAACTTTGGTCCTCAGCATCCTGCTGCGCACGGTGTTTTGCGTCTGGTGCTTGAATTGGATGGCGAAGTTATTCAGCGTGCTGACCCGCATATCGGTCTGTTGCATCGCGCGACAGAAAAGCTGGCCGAACAAAAGACATTTTTGCAGTCCGTTCCTTACATGGATAGGCTCGATTATGTGTCGATGATGGCAAACGAGCACGCCTATGTGATGGCTATTGAGAAAATGCTCGGGTTGGAAGTGCCGTTACGCGCCCAATACATACGGGTGATGTTTGATGAAATAACGCGTCTGCTGAATCACTTGTTGTGGATTGGTGCGCATGCGCTTGACGTTGGTGCTATGGCGGTGATGTTGTATGCATTCCGTGAGCGTGAAGATCTGATGGACTGCTATGAGGCGGTGTCCGGTGCGCGTATGCATGCGGCTTACTATCGCCCGGGTGGTGTCTATCGTGATTTGCCTGATGAAATGCCTAAGCATAAAGCATCTTTGCTGAAGAACGAGAAAACAATGCGTTTTCTTAACGAAAACCGCCAGGGTTCTTTGCTTGATTTTATCGAAGATTTTACAAATCGCTTCCCAAAATACGTCGACGAGTACGAAACATTGTTGACGGATAATCGTATCTGGAAGCAGCGTTTGGTCGGTGTTGGCGTCGTGTCGCCTGAGCGCGCGAAAGCGATGGGCTTTACCGGTGCGATGTTGCGAGGCTCTGGCGTTGAATGGGATTTGCGCAAGAAGCAACCATACGAAGTATATGATTTGCTTGATTTCGATATTGCTGTCGGTGTCAATGGTGATTGCTATGACCGATACCTTGTTCGTGTAGAAGAAATGCGCCAATCAAACCGTATTATTAAGCAATGTGTTGAGTGGCTCAGAAATAATCAGGGTCCTGTCATTTCAGATAATCACAAAGTTACCCCGCCGCATCGTGTTGACATGAAGTCGAATATGGAAGATTTGATCCATCACTTCAAGCTGTTCACCGAAGGCTTTCATGTTCCTGTCGGTGAAGCATATGCTGCTGTTGAACATCCAAAGGGTGAGTTTGGTATCTATCTGATGTCTGATGGTGCTAATAAGCCTTACCGTTTGAAGATTCGTGCTCCGGGATACCCTCATTTGCAAGGTCTGGACGAAATGGCGAAGGGTCATATGATTGCCGATGCGGTAACGATTATTGGTACTCAGGATATTGTTTTTGGTGAGATTGACAGATAAAAGAACGTCGTCTGACGTTTATTAGAGGCATTAGCTATGGTGTTATCAGAGCAGGCATTTAAAAAAATTGACCGTGAACTGGCAAAGTTCCCTCCTGATCAGCGGCAGTCTGCTGTGATGGCCGCTTTGGCCATTGCACAGGATGAGACTGGCTGGATCTCCCCGGATGTAATGCAGACTTTAGCTGACTATATTGGTATGCCTGCCGTTGCAGTTCAGGAAGTGGCGACTTTCTACAATATGTACAACACGAAGCCGGTCGGTAAATTCAAAATTACCGTCTGTACCAATTTGCCTTGTGCTTTGTCGGGCGGAGAGCGCGCGGCTCATCATCTGAAACAGAAATTGGGTATTGATTTCAAAGAGACGACCGCTGATGGTCGCTTCACTCTGGTTGAGGGTGAATGCATGGGAGCATGCGGCGATGCGCCTGTTATGTTGGTCAACAACAAGCGTATGTGCAGTTTTATGTCGAACGAAAAAATCGATGGACTGGTGAATGAACTGAAAGAGGCGGGTAAATAATGACGAGTCTGCACAATCGCCATATCAAGCCTTTGATTCTTGCCGGTCTGGATGGCAAAAACTGGCACTTGCAAGATTACGTAGCGCGCGGTGGCTATGCTTCATTAAAACGTATTCTTTCTGAAAAAATTCCGCCTGAGCAGGTTATTGCGGAGCTAAAAGCGTCGTCTTTACGTGGGCGTGGTGGTGCAGGCTTCCCGACTGGTCTGAAATGGAGTTTCATGCCACGTCAGTTTCCGGGACAAAAATATCTTGTCTGTAATACCGATGAGGGCGAACCTGGTACGTTCAAGGATCGCGATATTATTCGTTATAACCCTCATGCTCTGATCGAGGGTATGGCGATCGGTGCCTACGCGATGGGCATTACTGTCGGTTACAACTACATCCACGGCGAAATTTTTGCTGACTATGATCGTTTCGAGGAAGCGATTGAGGAAGCGCGCGCAGCGGGGATGCTTGGTAACAATATTGCGGGCTCTGAATTTAGTTTTCAATTGCATGCGTTCCATGGGTATGGTGCCTATATTTGCGGTGAAGAAACTGCATTGTTAGAATCGCTGGAAGGTAAAAAAGGCCAGCCGCGCTTTAAACCACCGTTCCCGGCCAGTTTCGGCTTGTATGGTAAGCCGACAACAATTAATAACACCGAAACATTTGCCGCAGTACCGTTCATATTTGCCATGGGTGGTGAAAATTATGCTGCCCTTGGTAAGCCAAATAACGGTGGTACAAAGATATTCTCTATTTCAGGTGACGTTGAGCGGCCTGGTAATTATGAGATTCCGTTGGGTACGCCATTTGCCACGTTACTTGAGTTGGCGGGCGGCATGCGTGGCGGAAAGAAAATCAAGGCAGTGATCCCGGGCGGCTCTTCCGCACCGGTGATTGTTGGTGATGTGATGATGAATACGGATCTTGATTATGATTCGATTTCCAAGGCGGGTTCTATGCTTGGATCCGGAGCCGTCATCGTCATGGATGAAACCCGTTGCATGGTCAAATCGCTGGAACGTCTGTCGTATTTTTATTTTGAAGAGTCGTGCGGGCAGTGTACGCCTTGCCGCGAAGGTACAGGCTGGTTGTATCGTCTTGTTCACAGGATAGAAAATGGATTAGGTCGTCCAGAAGATCTGGATATGCTGAATTCCATCGCTGACAACATTCAGGGTAAAACGATTTGTGCGTTAGGCGATGCTGCAGCGATGCCAGTACGTGCGTTCGTGAAGAACTTCCGCGAAGAGTTTGAATATCACATCGAGCATAAGCATTGCTTGGTTCCCACTTACCTGTAAGCCAGCTTCGGTTAGCACACTTAGAGTAGACCATGGTTGAAATCGAAATAGACGGCAAAAAAGTCGAAGTCCAAGAGGGCAGTATGGTGATGGACGCTGCCAATAAGCTTGGCACGTATATCCCGCATTTTTGTTATCACAAAAAATTATCTATTGCGGCCAATTGCCGCATGTGTTTGGTAGAGGTTGAAAAAGCACCTAAACCGCTGCCGGCCTGCGCGACGCCAGTCACACCAGGCATGATCGTGCGCTCTCACAGCGATAAAGCGGTGAAGGCGCAAAAAGCAGTAATGGAATTTCTGTTGATTAACCATCCTCTGGATTGCCCGATTTGCGACCAGGGCGGTGAATGCCAGTTGCAGGATTTGGCGGTTGGTTATGGCGGTACAACTTCTCGCTACGAAGAAGAAAAGCGCGTTGTTTTCCACAAAGATGTCGGCCCGCTGGTGTCGATGGAAGAAATGAGCCGTTGTATTCATTGCACACGCTGTGTTCGCTTTGGTCAGGAAATTGCCGGTGTGATGGAATTGGGTATGCTGAATCGTGGTGAGCATTCCGAAATTACCTCTTTCGTAGGCAAGACTGTTGACTCAGAATTGTCCGGTAACATGATTGATCTGTGCCCGGTTGGTGCGTTGACATCGAAACCATTCCGATATTCCGCACGTACTTGGGAGTTGTCCCGTCGTAAATCAGTCAGCGCACATGATGGTTTAGGTTCTAACCTGATTGTTCAGGTCAAAAATAATAAAGTAATGCGCGTTGTTCCTTTCGAAAACGAAGAGATCAACGAGTGCTGGATTTCTGATAAAGACCGCTTCTCTTATGAGGGCGTGAACAGTGCTGAGCGTCTGACTAAGCCTATGATCAAGCAAGGCGGTCAATGGCAAGAGACTGATTGGCAGACAGCGCTGGAGTATGTTGCCCATGCCATGCGTAATATTCGCCATGAACACGGTGCTGATTCTGTAGCTGCGGTCGCAGCACCAAACTCTACAGTGGAAGAATTATTCCTGCTGCAACGGATAATCCGTGGCATCGGTTCTGATAATGTTGACTTCCGCTTACGTCAGTCTGATTTTGCACTGAGTGGAAGTATTAAACCTTGGCTGGGAACTTCCATAACTAAATTCGCGCAGTTGAAGAATGTATTCGTTATCGGTTCATTCTTGCGTAAAGATCATCCATTGTTGGCCGCGCGCCTGCGTCAGTCTGTGAAGTCGGGCACGAAACTCAGTGTGCTGAATGCAACCGATGATGATCTGCTGATCAAGTTAGCAAATAAAGCGATTCTGGCACCTTCGTTATGGGCTCAGTTCCTTGCTGAGGTAGCGGTTGCCGTAGCAACTATAAAAGAGATCGCGAAACCTGCGGGCCTGGAATCTGTTGATGCTGGAGCACTTGCTCAAAGTATCGCAGCGACCCTGTTGTCTGGCGACGCCGGCGTATTTTTAGGCAATACCGCTTCGTATCATCCGGAAGCCTCACGCCTGCACGCACTTGCACAGTGGATTGCCGAGCAAACTGCTGCAGATTTCGGTTACCTGACGGAAGCTGCAAACACCGTTGGTGGCTATCTTGCAAATGCGATTCCAACTAACAACGCTAAACCAGTATTTACTGAAGGAAAGAAGGCGTACGTTGTGCTTCACGCGGAGCCAGCTTTAGACAGTGCAAATCCGCTTCAGGCAGAGAAAGCCTTGTCCGCGGCTGATATGGTTGTAGTTATGTCACCGTTCAAGCACGGAGCCGAATACGCAGACGTTTTATTGCCAGTCTCTCCATTCACCGAAACGGCGGGGACGTTTGTCAGTTGCGAAGGACGTGTTCAGAGTTTCCATGGTGTAGTCAAGCCACTGGGAGAAACACGCCCAGCATGGAAAGTTCTGCGTGTCTTAGGCAATTTGCTTGGCCTCGATAATTTTGACTACGAAACTTCAGAGGCCATTCGCGATGAAGCTTTGGGTGGTAGCGACGTGATTGAGAAACTGAGTAACACTTCTGCTTTGAAACCTGCGCTGGCGACTGCGTCTGCGGCAGGTCTGGAGCGTGTCGCCGATGTCGCCATTTACAGTACTGACGCTATCGTAAGAAGAGCGGAATCATTGCAAAAAACGGCAGACGCACGTACGCCTCAGGCATGGATCAGCAAGGCACAGGCAGAAAAAATCGGTGTATCTGCTGGTGATATGGTGAAAGTGACGAAGGCCGGAAGTATTCTGTTGAATGTTGGCATCGATGGATCTTTACCTGAAAATGTAGTCCGGGTTTCAGCAGGTTCGGTACTGACTAGTAAGCTGGACGGTATGTTCGGTGCTATTAATGTGGAGCGTGCATAATGAATTGGCTGCTCACTGTACAAACTTTCGGTCAGGGTGTCTTTGGCTACTTCTGGCCTCTGGTCTGGAATCTGATCAAAATTATTTGCGTCGTTGCTCCTATCATGGGTCTCGTTGCCTATCTTACTTTGTGGGAACGTAAGATGATAGGCTGGATGCACATCCGTCTTGGTCCTAACCGCGTCGGACCAGCAGGTCTGTTACAGCCGATTGCTGATGCGGTTAAGTTGCTGCTGAAAGAAATTGTTGTCCCGGCAAAAGCTAATAAGGTACTTTTTATCCTCGCACCTATTATGACCATTATGCCAGCGCTGGCTGCGTGGTCTGTCATTCCTTTCGGCCCTGAAGTCGTGCTCGCGAATGTCAATGCGGGCTTATTGTTGATCATGGCGATCACCTCAGTTGAGGTGTACGGCATTATCATCGCTGGATGGGCATCTAACTCGAAATACTCGTTCTTGGGGGCGATGCGTGCATCCGCTCAGATGATTTCCTATGAAATTGCAATGGGTTTCGTTCTGGTCATCGTACTGATGGTCTCCGGAAGTTTGAATCTGACGGACATCGTTAACTCTCAGACAAAAGGTCATTTTGCTTCGATGGGCTTGAATTTCCTGTCCTGGAACTGGTTGCCATTGCTGCCGATGTTTGTTGTCTATGTCATTTCCGGGATTGCTGAAACGAACCGTCATCCGTTCGACGTGGTTGAAGGCGAATCAGAGATCGTCGCAGGGCACATGGTTGAGTACTCAGGTATGTCTTTCGCCATGTTCTATCTGGCGGAATACGCCAATATGATCCTGATTTCTACAATGGCATCCCTGATGTTCCTGGGTGGTTGGGATGCACCTTTGAATTCCATCGTATTGAACTGGATTCCAGGTTGGATCTGGCTCGGTTTGAAAACATTTGTTGTTGTTTCTATGTTTATCTGGGCTCGTGCTTCTTTCCCGAGATACCGTTACGATCAGATCATGCGTTTGGGTTGGAAAGTGTTTATTCCCTTAACCCTGGTGTACCTGGTATTTGTCGCCGCATGGATACAAACTTCATGGAATATTTGGAAGTAAGAGGCTGAAAAGATGGAAGCAATCAAAGATTTTTTTGGCAGCCTGATGCTGCGCGAACTGATAAAAGGACTGGCATTGACAGGTCGCTACATGTTCGCCCGCAAAATTACTGTCCAATTTCCAGAAGAAAAAACGCCGCAGTCACCACGTTTCCGTGGTTTGCATGCGTTGCGTCGCTATCCTAATGGAGAAGAACGTTGTATCGCATGTAAATTGTGTGAAGCCGTCTGTCCTGCGATGGCAATTACGATCGAATCTGATCAGCGTGAAGATGGCAGCCGTCGGACAACTCGCTATGACATCGATCTGACCAAGTGTATTTTCTGCGGCTTCTGTGAAGAGTCCTGCCCGGTTGATTCCATCGTCGAGACACATGTATTTGAATATCACGGTGAAAAGCGCGGCGATCTCTATTTTACGAAAGAGATGTTACTGGCAGTCGGTGATCGCTATGAACCACAAATTGCAGCCGCTCGTGCTGCTGACGCTGCATATCGCTAATTAGAACGGTTTCAATATGGAATTTACTACTGCATTATTTTATGTTTTCGCAGCGATTCTTGTGCTAGCTGCGACGCAGGTGATTACCGCCCGTAATCCAGTGCATGCCGCATTGTTCTTAGTGCTGTCGTTTTTCTCTGCTGCGGCAATCTGGTTATTGTTGAAAGCCGAGTTTCTGGCCATTGTTTTGGTGTTGGTGTATGTCGGTGCGGTTATGGTCTTATTCTTGTTCGTGGTGATGATGCTGGACATCGATATTGATAAGTTAAGAGCCGGATTCTGGGGACACCTCCCTTTGGCAGCAACAATCGGTGTCGTAATCGTCCTGGAAATGTCTGCTGTTTTATGGCGTGGATTCTTACGTCCGGATAACCATGTACCTGCCGCAGCTGACACCATAGGCAACACGAAAAATCTTGGTATCGAAATTTTTACCCGTTATACATTTGCGTTTGAAATTGCAGCGGCAATTCTGTTGCTTGCCATCGTTGCAGCCGTTGCATTGACTTTACGCCGTCGCAAAGATACTAAATATTTTGATCCGGCAAAAGCTGTAAAAGTGAGAAGTGCTGATCGCGTTCGCGTTGTAAAAATGAAAGCAGAATCCGAACGTAATTTAACTTCATCGACAGAAAAGCAAGAGGGCTGATATGGCTTTGACACTGACACACTATCTGATACTTGGCGCTATTCTGTTTGCGATTTCTATCGTTGGTATTTTTTTGAATCGAAAAAATATTATCGTGCTGCTGATGGCGATTGAATTGAATTTGCTGGCAGTGAATATGAATTTCATTGCGTTCTCTCATTATCTGGGTGATGCGGCAGGGCAGATCTTTGTATTTTTTATTCTTACAGTTGCTGCAGCTGAGTCTGCGATTGGACTGGCTATTCTCGTGGTCTTGTTCCGTAATCTGGATACGATTAATGTAGAAGATCTGGACGCTCTCAAAGGATAATGTTTCATGGGGGCGGAAGCAGTATGCATCTTCCTCATCATTCGCTGGCGATTTAAAAAAGTAATAAGCTAAAAAAGGGTCATCATGGCGGGGCAACTTAACCCACAACTACTATTAGCAGTACCTCTGGCTCCATTGGCAGGATCTGCCATTGCCGGTTTACTGGGCACCAAATTTTTTGGTAACGTCGTAGGGCGTAAAGTTTCACACACCGCGACTATACTCGGTGTGCTGGTTGCATTCATTATTTCGTGCATGACACTGAACGCTTTGATGAATGGTGCGCCAGTTTACAACGCTACCTTGTATCAATGGATGCAGGTAGCTGGTTTAAAACTAGAAGTCGGTTTTCTGGTTGATAATCTGACTGCGATGATGATGTGTGTGGTGACCTTTGTGTCGCTGATGGTGCATATTTATACCGTTGGTTACATGGCCGAAGATGAAGGCTATAACCGCTTTTTCTCATATATCTCGCTTTTCACTTTCTCCATGCTGATGCTCGTTATGAGCAATAATTTCCTGCAACTGTTTTTCGGTTGGGAAGCTGTCGGTCTGGTATCTTATTTGCTGATCGGTTTCTGGTACACCAAACCGACGGCTGTCTATGCCAACATGAAGGCATTTTTGGTTAACCGTGTCGGTGACTTTGGTTTCATACTTGGTATCGGTTTGTTGCTCGCCTATGCCGGTTCGATGAATTACACAGAAGTTTTCGCCAAAAAAGAAGAACTTGCGAAACTGATTTTCCCTGGAACTGACTGGATGCTGATTACGGTTGCATGCATCTGTTTGTTTATCGGAGCGATGGGTAAATCTGCGCAGTTTCCACTGCATGTATGGCTGCCTGATTCGATGGAAGGTCCAACCCCGATTTCTGCGCTTATTCACGCAGCGACCATGGTTACTGCTGGTATTTTCATGGTTTCTCGTATGTCGCCGTTATTCGAATTGTCGGATACTGCTTTGTCATTTATCTTGGTGATCGGTTCGATAACTGCGCTGTTTATGGGTTTCCTCGGTATTATCCAGAACGACATTAAACGCGTTGTCGCATATTCCACATTGTCGCAGCTCGGGTACATGACGGTTGCATTGGGCGCTTCTGCGTACTCGGTTGCTGTATTTCATTTGATGACACACGCTTTCTTTAAGGCACTTCTGTTCCTTGCTGCCGGCTCTGTCATCATTGGTATGCATCATGATCAGGACATCCGTAACATGGGTGGATTGCGTAAATACATGCCGATTACCTGGCTGACGTCATTGTTAGGCTCGTTAGCGCTGATTGGTACTCCTTTCTTCTCAGGGTTTTACTCCAAAGACAGTATCATCGAGGCTGTTCAGGCGTCTCACATTGCTGGTTCTGGCTTTGCTCAGTTTGCTGTCTTAGCAGGTGTATTTGTCACAGCGTTTTATTCCTTCCGTATGTACTTCCTGGTGTTCCACGGAAAAGAAAATTTTGGTCACGCACATGACCATCATGACGCACATCACGCAGCGGATGATCATGATGAGCATCATCACGGATTGGCTCCGGGTCAAAAACCTCATGAATCACCTTTCGTCGTCTGGTTCCCGCTGGTGATGCTGGCAATTCCATCAGTCGCCATCGGTTTTATAGCAATAGAACCTATGCTCTTCGGCAGTTTCTTTAAAGACGTTATTTTTGTCAACGAAGCTCACCATGCGATGGAAGAGTTAAGACATGAATTCCACGGTCCTGTCGCAATGGCAACTCATGCTTTGACAACAGCTCCATTCTGGCTGGCGTTGGCAGGCGTGGCTGTTTCCTATTTCTTCTATATGGTGAAGCCGTCGATACCGGCCGCCATCAAGAAGAATGCAAGTGCTGTCTATACGCTGCTGGATAATAAATACTACATGGATCGCTTTAACGAAATCGTGTTTGCCGGCGGAGCACGTTTCCTTGGGCGCGGGCTGTGGAACGTCGGTGATAAGGGATTGATTGACGGACTGGTCGTGAATGGTAGTGCAAAACTGGTAGGATGGTTTTCGAAGCTTGTTCGCTTATTCCAGAGCGGGTACATCTATCACTATGCTTTTGTAATGATATTAGGCGTGTTGGCATTCCTCGTGTATTTCATGCCATTCCCTTTTGCTAAATAAGTGACCTCGGCTAAAAAAATATAATCATGATGCAGTCAACTTCCTCCTTACTCAGCCTGGCGATCTGGTGTCCAATCGCATTTGGTATTTTTGTTCTGGCTTTTGGCCGCGATAGTAACCGTGGTTTAGTTCGCGGCGTCTCTCTGCTTGGTTCTTTGGCCAGTTTTATCGTCACTGTGCCGCTGATTACTAACTTCAATAATTCAGCACATGGTATGCAGTTTGTTGAAAAGTTTGCCTGGATAGAGAAATTTAATATTTTCTACTCACTTGGTATCGATGGCATCTCTCTGTGGCTGGTGCCATTGACGGCGTTTATTACTGTCATTGTAGTGATTGCTGCGTGGGAAGTTGTCGAGAAACAGGTCGCCCAGTACATGGGGGCTTTTCTGATTCTGTCTGGCCTGATGATCGGTGTTTTCTGTGCTTTAGATGGCATGTTGTTTTACGTGTTCTTTGAAGCGACACTAATTCCGATGTATATCATCGTTGGTGTCTGGGGTGGTCCGAACCGCGTTTATGCGGCGTTCAAGTTCTTCTTGTACACATTGCTTGGTTCTTTACTGACACTGGTTGCTATCATTTATCTTTATATTAAGGCTGGTCATTCATTTGACATCCTGGTCTGGCACAAACTGCCTCTGCCGATGTCGACTCAGATTGCGATCTTCTGCGCGTTCCTGATGGCGTTCGCTGTGAAGGTACCGATGTGGCCAGTGCACACTTGGTTGCCAGATGCACACGTTGAAGCACCGACAGGCGGTTCTGTAGTGTTGGCTGCAATCATGCTCAAGCTTGGTGCTTACGGTTTCCTGCGTTTTTCGTTGCCTATCGCACCGGACGCAAGCCACTATATGGCTGGCTTCATGATCACTTTGTCTCTTGTTGCTGTGATTTATATTGGCCTGGTTGCACTTGTACAAGCGGATATGAAGAAGCTGGTCGCGTATTCATCCATTGCGCACATGGGTTTTGTCACACTGGGTTTTTTCATGTTTAACGACATGTCTGTTCAGGGTGCGATTGTGCAAATGATTTCACATGGTTTTATTTCAGGTGCGATGTTCCTGTGTATCGGTGTGTTGTATGACCGTGTGCATTCGCGTCAGATTGTTGACTACGGTGGTGTTGTCAATACCATGCCTAAATTTGCGGCGCTGTTTGTTCTGTTCTCAATGGCGAACTGCGGCTTGCCAGCAACTTCAGGCTTTGTTGGTGAGTTCATGGTGATTCTTGGCGCAGTAAAGTTTAACTTCTGGATTGGCATGCTGGCCGCAACAGCGTTGATTTTCGGTGCAGCGTATTCTTTGTGGATGGTCAAACGGGTTGTCTTCGGCAAGATTACTAATGATCATGTTGCTCATCTGAGCGATATTAATGCACGTGAATTTTTTATGTTAGGCGTATTGGCGATCGCTGTGATCGTAATGGGATTGTATCCAGCACCATTTACCGACGCGATGCAAGTTTCCGTGACTGATCTTTTGAAGCATGTGGCGACGTCAAAGTTACCGCTTTGATTGAGGATATAGACAAGTAAGCCCGTCGACAATTTTCGTTGCGCTAATTGTGTGACAGCAGATTAATGCTAGTAGAACTGAATAATATGAACTTCACACCACTTTATCCTGAAATATTTTTGCTGCTGGCAATCTGTACTATTTTGCTGGTTGATATGTTTTTGCCTGATAACAAACGTAATCTGACATATGTCATGAGCATACTTGCGTTGTTTGTTTGTGGTGCGCTGACTATCTCGACTTCAAATAGCGACGGCTCAACTTATGTTGCGAATAACATGTTCGTTTCCGATCCAATGTCGACTTTGCTGAAGTTGTGTTCTTACGTAGCAGTGGGTGCAACTTTCATTTATTCGCGTCAATACGTATCCGATCGCGGTATGACAAATGGAAAGTTGGGCGGCGAGTTTTATGTCTTAGCTTTGTTTTCGTTGTTAGGCCAAATGATCATGATTTCGGGGAATAATTTCCTCATCATCTATCTTGGCTTGGAACTGATGTCCTTGTCTCTGTATGCACTGGTGGCGTTGCGCCGTGAACATACACAATCAACCGAAGCGTCAATGAAATACTTCATTCTGGGTGCACTCGCGTCCGGTTTCATGCTCTACGGTATTTCCATGTTGTACGGTGCGACAGGTTCTTTGGAATTAGCAGAAGTCGCTAAGGTAGCGAGTTCTCCGACTGCAAATAAGACAATTCTGGTATTTGGTATTGTCTTCCTCGTAGCAGGTCTGGCATTTAAGTTAGGCGTTGTTCCGTTCCACATGTGGGTTCCCGATGTATATCAGGGGGCCCCTACGGCAGTGACATTGTTACTGGGTGGTGCGCCGAAATTAGCAGCCTTTGCTATGACATTCAGGTTATTAGTCGAAGGCTTGTTCTCTCAGGCGGTAGATTGGCAGCAAATGCTGGTTGTCCTCGCTGTACTGTCTATGGCAATTGGTAATCTCACTGCTATAGCCCAGACCAATCTGAAGCGTATGCTCGCTTATTCTACGATTTCACATATGGGCTTTTTGCTGTTGGGTCTGTTATCCGGTGTCGCTCACGGCAATACCACTCTTGCTGCGGATGCTTACAGTGCCGCGCTGTTTTACAGCATCACCTATGTGCTCACCACTTTGGGTACCTTTGGCGTGATCATGTTGCTGGCACGCTCAGGTTTTGAGGCAGAAAATCTGGATGATCTGAAAGGGCTGAATAAGCGTTCACCATGGTTCGCTCTGGTTATGTTGTTGTTGATGTTCTCGCTCGCTGGCATCCCGCCATTGATGGGCTTCTACGCAAAGTTATCTGTATTGCAGTCTGTCATGGCAACTGGTCAGGTATGGTTATCAGTCGTCGCTGTGTTGTTCTCTCTGATCGGAGCGTTCTATTATCTTCGTGTTGTTAAACTGATGTACTTTGATGATGCGACTGATAGCGCTTTAATTAGCCCTAGCGTAGATGTCCGCCTCGTACTGAGTCTGAATGGACTGGCTGTTTTGATTCTTGGAATTGTGCCAGGTGGCTTGATGACTGCATGTTTGAATGCAGTTGTAAAGACACTCGCATCATAAGGTTGGTTTCTTTTGACTAGTCTGACTTCCGTCTGGCTCATCGTATTGTTGGCAGTGATCGCTGCCAACATACCCTTTGTGAATGAACGCTGTTTCGCAGTTTTTGCGTTACGGCGTTTTTCTTTTATTAAGCCATTTTGGGTGCGTTTGCTTGAGCTGCTTATTTTCTATTTTTTGATTGGTGCTGTCGGCTTTTTTTTGGAAAGCAGAAGTGGTAATCGCTTCCCGCAAGGATGGGAGTTTTTCGCAATAACCGCTTTTTTATTTCTGGTTTTAGCGTTTCCCGGATTTGTCTTCCGCTATCTGAGGCGGCAGCGTGACTGATAGACTTTCAGGGGAGGCGCATTTGCGTGAGGAAAAGATCAGCGGTGGTCTGGTTTATGCCGGTGATTTTCTGAAGGTCCAGAAGGACACAGTGTCTTTGCCTGATAGCAATGTTGCTACCAGGGAGTTTATACGTCACCCGGGAGCAGTCGTCATCATCCCCGTATTTGATGATGGCAGTGTTTTGCTTGAACGTCAGTTCCGCTATCCGCTGAATCGTGTTTTTATTGAATTTCCAGCAGGTAAAATTGATGCTGGCGAAGATCCATTGATTTGTGCAAAAAGAGAGCTGCGTGAAGAAACTGGTTATAGCGCGACTGATTGGCGGCATATCTTTACTATCCACAATGCAATCGCGTATTCGGATGAAAGGCTGGAGATTTACGTTGCACGTGGATTAACAGCCGGGCAGGCGTCTTTAGATGATGAAGAATTTTTGGAAACCTTTACAGCCACGCCAACGGAAATGCTGAAATGGGTGAGAGAAGGCAAGATTACCGATGTAAAAACAGTGATAGGTACTTTCTGGCTGGAAAAAATACTGAACGATCACTGGTAAATGAATTATCAGGTATCGAAAATAAAAAAAGCCGGCTCAATTCTTGCCGGCTTTTTTCGCTTTTGAATCAGCAGGATTGTTTATTGAAATGCGCTGGTATCGATTCGAGCTTCGGTTTTTGCGACAACTTCGTCTACACTGATACCGTGAGCAAGTTCAATTAACTTGAAGCCGTCAGGCATTACATCAATCACTCCCAGGTCGGTAATAATCCGGTTGACGACGCCAACGCCGGTTAATGGCAGATTGCAGGATTTCAGCAGTTTATGTGCATTGTCTTTTGCGACGTGCTCCATCAAAACCACGACACGACCGACACCAGCGACAAGATCCATCGCCCCACCCATACCCTTGACCATTTTGCCTGGTATCATCCAGTTAGCGAGGTCACCGTTTTCGCTGACCTGCATTGCTCCTAAAATAGCGAGATTGATTTTACCGCCGCGTATCATTCCGAACGAGTCTGCCGAGCTGAAAATCGAAGATCCCGGCAGCGTAGTTACTGTTTGCTTTCCGGCGTTAATCAGATCCGGGTCAACTTCATCTTCGGTTGGAAATGGGCCAATTCCCAACAAACCATTTTCTGATTGCAACCAGACCTCCATGCCCGCTGGCACATGGTTAGCCACCAATGTAGGCAGACCTATGCCGAGATTGACGTAAAATCCATCTTGCAACTCCAACGCTGCGCGCGCAGCCATTTCATCACGATTCCATGCCATATTCGTTCTCCTGGTATTTTATTTAGTCGGACGCACAGTACGTTGTTCGATGCGTTTTTCCGGATGCGCATTGACAACGATACGATGCACAAAAATACCCGGAGTATGAATTTCGTCCGGATCCAGATCGCCTGTTTCTACCAGTACTTCGACTTCCGCAATAGTGACTTTCCCTGCCATGGCAACGTTAGGATTGAAATTACGCGCCGTTTTACGATAGACCAAGTTGCCGGCCTTATCTGCTTTCCAGGCTTTAACTAACGAGACGTCAGCAACCAGGGATCTTTCCATCACATATTTCTGACCATCGAATTCACGAATTTCTTTTCCCTCGGCTACGATAGTACCGACGCCGGTTTTCGTAAAAAATGCTGGGATACCGGAGCCACCAGCGCGCAACTTCTCTGCCAGCGTTCCTTGCGGAGTAAATTCGAGCTCTAATTCACCAGCCAGATACTGGCGTTCAAATTCTTTATTTTCACCGACGTACGACGAGATCATTTTTTTGATCTGGCGTGTTGTCAGTAATTGACCAAGTCCAAAGCCATCGACTCCGGCATTATTAGAGATCGCGGTCAATCCCTTGACACCAGAATCGCGCAAAGCTGCAATCAATGCTTCTGGTATGCCACACAAACCAAAACCACCTACCGCAATCGTCTGCCCATCTTTGACTACATCAGCCAGGGCGGCCTTTGCGTCAGGGTATTCCTTATTCATTATTTGTCTCCTCGCAGATATTCAGTGAAATACTTATCCATTTTTTTTCGCAACAACACGAATAGCGGTTGATTGCGTATTACTTTTTTCAGATTAGAGCTCAGCATAAGATGCTGCGCTATACTCCGCAATACCGTAAAACTACCTGAATAAATTTACCTTATCCATCTGAACAAGAATAGCCATATGATAGAGACGCACACGATTGATTTTGAGATTATTTTCCAACAAGCACCGATAGGAATGTGTGTGTCTCAAAACCGTATAATTTGTGCCTGCAATGATGATCTTGCACAGATGTTTAACTATGAGAAAAACGATCTGATTGGGCAGTCTTTCCAGATACTTTATCCCAGTCCTGATGAGTTTGAACGAACCGGCGCACGCATCACACCCATCATGAATGCGAAGGGGTCATATTCTGACGAACGCATCATGAAGAGAGCGAATCAGGAGTTATTCTGGTGCCATGTAACGGGACGAGGGTTGCTAAAAAATGATCCACACGCGGCAGGAATATGGACATTTGAAGACCTGAGTGCAAAGCGCCCTGTAAGCGCGGAACTGACACCAAGAGAAAGAGAGATTGCAGCTCTTCTTGTTGAGGGGAAAACCAGTAAACTGATCGCCAGACAGATATCACTTAGTCCGAGAACCGTTGAAATGCACAGGGCTAAGCTGATGAGAAAATTTTCTGCCGCAACATCAAGTGAGCTCGTGCATAAGCTGTTGGGGATTATGCGTTGACTTACTGTGATGTGTGCTGGATCAGCATCTGCTTAATAGGTGCTGCTTACGTACACTTTCCAGGTGCGGGGAAGGTAGTTTTGAAGTTTTATTCAGCGACCATCGTTTAGCGCTTCGCATGTTGACAATGTATGGGCAGGTTACATCCACTGACAGTATGCTCGTGTCGGAAATGACCATTTTTGCTATTCCGGTCTCAGTGATGATGTTGAAATTTTTCGACTCGTATGGTCAGGAGTGTTGTCCTGCTCATACGAGTTCACTGACAGAGATATAGCCGGTAACCGGTATCGGTTATTGCACACTCATTCCATCATCTGCTGTGACGATTGCGCCGTTCAGGAAGCGCGACTCTTCTGCAGCCAGCAATAACAACAGTCCATCCAGATCTTCTGGTGTTCCGACACGCTTGCGCGGCAGTATGTCTATCAGTTTTTGCCCCTGTTCAGTGTCGAAATATTCCTGATTGATTTCCGTCGAAATATATCCGGGGCAAATCGCATTGACATTAATGCCGTATTTTCCCCATTCAACTGCCATTGCCTTCGTCATGTGTATGACTGCGGCTTTGCTCATGCAGTAGATGCCAATTTGTGGGAGTACGCGCAGCCCCGCGACTGAAGCAATGTTGATAATGCGGTGTTGCTTCCGTTGATCGCCTTTATATCTGGTGATCATCCGTTTCGCGGTTTCCTGTGCTACAAAGAATGAACCCCGTTGATTGGTGTCCATCACATAGTTGTAATCATCTGGTGTGACATCGACCAGACGTTGTGTCGTTGAGACACCTGAGTTATTGATCAGAATGTCGATAGGTCCAGCTTCGGTTTCAGCATGGGCGATCGCTGATTTGATGCTGGCATAATCTGTTACGTCCAATGCGACGACGTGAGCTGCACCGCCATCGGCTTCAATTTCAGCGCGTAATTCTTTCAGTCTTTCGACGCGCCGGGAAGCCAGTACCACTTGCGCACCAGCTTTCGCCAGCACTTTCGCAAAGCGTGCCCCCAAACCGCTGGATGCACCTGTAATCAGTGCGATTTTTCCTTCAAAATTAATTTCTATTCCCATCATGATCTCCTGCAAAATTTTGGATAAGTTCAGTATTCTGTCTGATGCACTATCATGACATACGGTGTCCTGCTGTGTGGCTCAGAATGTAGCGCGCGCCTCTTTTTCATCAATAATCCTAAGAGATTCGTCGTTTTAATTGGTGCGGGCTGAACACTGCTCTGCGATAATTATCTTTCGCCAACACTAAGAGTCAGTTTTTCCGCAATGGATGTCTTCGTCTAATCGCTTGCTTGCGCATTGGCAGTCCAACAGATAACATGCGGTGATTAATTTAGCACGTTCGTTCGAAAATTATTTTAAAGCGATTACAGTCATGACCCAAAACATTCTTGAACAGTACGGTCCCCGCGATGCGATGGAGTACGATGTCGTCATTGTCGGCGGCGGTCCTGCAGGCTTGTCTGCCGCGATCAAACTCAAGCAGCTTGCCGCGGAAAAAGGAAATGAAGTTTCCGTTTGCGTGCTGGAAAAAGGCGGTGAGCTTGGTGCGCATATTCTCTCCGGAGCTGTGATGGACCCGACAGCGCTGGCCGAACTTTTCCCTGACTGGAAAGAACTTGGCGCACCTCTGAATACTGAGGTGACAGAAGACCGGTTTTTATTCTTATCTGAAACTAAAGCGTATAAAACACCGAACTGGATGCTGCCTGCCTGTTTCCAGAATCATGGAAACTATGTAATTTCACTGGCGAACGTAGTGCGCTGGCTGGGACAACAGGCGGAAGCATTGGGCGTCGAGATTTTCCCGGGCTTTCCGGCAGCAGAAATCTTGTATAACGACGACGGATCTGTAAAAGGCGTTGCAACCGGCAATATGGGCGTGAACCGCGAGGGTGAGCCCGGTCCGGCATTCCAGCTCGGCATGGAGTTGCACGCAAAATATACTTTGTTTGCTGAAGGCGCACGCGGACATCTTGGTAAGCAACTGATCGCAAAATATAAGCTGGATGCGGGTAAAGACCCTCAGACTTATGGTATCGGGATTAAAGAGTTGTGGGAAATTGATCCGGCAAAACATCAACCAGGCTTGGTAATTCACACGGCCGGCTGGCCGCTGGATAACGCGACCTACGGCGGTTCTTTCCTGTATCACCTGGAAAATAATCAGGTTGCAGTCGGTTATGTGGTCGGGCTTGGATATGAAAATCCTTACCTTTCTCCGTATGAGGAGTTCCAGCGTTATAAGACTCACCCCGAAATCCGTCAGTTCTTTGAGGGGGGTAAGCGGATCGCTTACGGGGCGCGTGCGATTACAGCCGGTGGTCTGCAGTCATTGCCTAAGCTGACTTTCCCGGGTGGTGCATTAATTGGTTGTGATGCCGGTTTCCTGAACGCCAGCCGCATCAAAGGCAGTCACGCTGCAATCAAGACCGGGATGTTAGCTGCAAATGCGGTATTTGATGCGCTGGGTGAAAATCGCCAATACGATGAAGTTACTGCGTACAGTACAGCATTTGAAGCCTCCTGGTTGCACGAGGAGTTACACAAAGCTCGTAACTTCAAACCGTCCATGAGTAAAGGTCTGGTACTGGGTACGTTGATGGTTGGTATCGATCAGGTCGTTTTTGGCGGTAAAGCACCGTGGACGCTGAGACATACACATGCTGATCACGAATGCCTGCGTCCCGCGTCTGAGTTTAAGCCTATTGTCTATCCGAAGCCGGATGGTAAACTGACTTTTGATCGTTTGTCTTCCGTGTTTATCTCTAACACGAATCACGCGGAAGATCAGCCTATCCATCTGACTTTAAAAAATAGTAATGTCCCGGTTGAGGTGAATCTGGCGAAATATGCCGGGCCGGAAGTGCGTTACTGTCCCGCCGGTGTGTACGAATTTACGAAGACCGATGATGGTAAGGATCGTTTGCAGATCAATTCACAGAACTGTGTTCATTGCAAGACCTGTGACATTAAAGATCCGACGCAAAACATCGTGTGGGTAACCCCGGAAGGTGGTGGTGGACCAAATTACCCTAACATGTAAAACTGAAAAAGCCGCTGTTTCCTGACAGCGGCTTTTTTTATAAGGGGAAAAATCTGCTTATTGTGCGGCCCATCCACCATCCATGTTCCAGGCGACGCCTCTGATCTGACTAGCGGCATCGCTACAAAAAAATACTGCCAGAGCCCCAAGTTGTTCCGGAGTCACGAATTCTCCAGAAGGCTGCTTTTCTGCGAGCAGCGCTTTTTTTGCCGCTTCATTGCTGATGTTATCCCGCTCGGCGCGGGCATCGACCTGTTTTTGTACTAAGGGTGTCAGTACCCATCCCGGGCAAATCGCGTTACATGTAATTCCCGTTTGCGCGTTTTCGAGCGCTGTTGTCTTTGTCAGTCCGATCAGGCCATGTTTTGCCGCAACGTAGGCAGATTTCTGTACTGACGCGACTAGGCCGTGTACGGACGCGAGATTAATGATGCGCCCCCAGTTTTTCTCTTTCATATACGGTAATGCCAGCCTTGTCGTATGGAAGCAGGAGGTCAGATTAATCGCAATAATGGCATCCCATTTTTCGACCGGAAAATCCTCAATATTGGCAACATATTGAATGCCCGCATTATTCACCAGTATGTCGACACCACCAAATGTTGTGCTGGCAAATGCCATCAAGGCGGTAATCTCACTGGCTTTGCTCATATCGGCATTGTGATAAGCCGTTTTGACGCTGAATTTTTCTTCAGTGGCTTTCTGAATTGCCTGAATCTCATTCTGATCACCAAAGCCATTAAATACAATGTTTGCGCCCGCGGCAGCGAGAGAGTGTGCAATACCCAAGCCGATTCCTGATGTTGAACCTGTTACCAGGGCTGTTTTCCCGCGTAAAAAAGATGCTTGCATGTTGACTCCTGACATTAGTTATATAAAAAAGCATGCGTAACAAAGCGAATGTGAATGATTTTAAGCTTAACGATCGGTAAAATGTGCGTTACCAGCAGTAGTAAAAATACTATCTCAGAGGAATGCCTCATGCAGCCAAGGCGTAATACCGTTCAATGCTTGTCTCCGTCGGGACTGCATACCATGTCCTACAAAGAGTGGGGTGATCCTGAAAATTCCAACGTACTGATCTGTGTACACGGTGTGACGCGGGTTGCCGATGATTTTGATGCCGTCGCTTTATCTCTGTCTTCCCATTACCGGGTAGTCTGTCCTGATGTTGTTGGGCGTGGCTGTTCTGGCCGCCTACGCAATCCCTTGCACTATCAGTTGCCGCAATATGTCAGTGACATGGTGACTTTGTTAGCGCGTTTGCAGGCAACAACTGTCGATTGGCTCGGTACCTCGATGGGCGGGCTGATAGGAATGGGAATTGCTTCGTTGGAAGGTAACCCGATACGTAAGCTGATCTTGAATGATGTTGGGCCTGCGCTAAATCCTGAGGCTTTGTCACGAATCGGCACTTACATTGGTGAGGATTTACAGTTTCGTACTTTCGAAGAGGCTGCTACGTACATTAAAACGATTTCGCTCTCATTTGGTGAGCATACTGAAGCGCAGTGGAGTAAGCTGGCGCGAGATGTGTTGCGACAGACGCCCGATGGTCATTGGCGCAAGCATTATGATTTGTCCTTGGCGGAAGTGTTTAAGGCGACGACGCCGGAAATGATTGCAGCGGGCCAGGCAATGCTCTGGGCTGCGTATGATGCGATTCGTTGTGAAACCTTGCTGGTACGCGGTGCTGAGTCTGATCTGCTGACAGCAGATACTGCGCTTGCAATGACCAAGCGCGGCCCGTGTGCTCAGCTGATTGAAGTGCCTCACGTCGGACATGCGCCAACTTTTGTCAGTGAAGAGCAAATCAAACTGGTGCGTGGTTTTTTGTTAAATGATAAACAGAGTGAATGATGGAAATAAAGAGATTGCACGTTGGTAAGCGCTTATCTGAAGTGGCGATATGTAATGGCATAGTTTACCTGGCCGGGCAGATACCGGAAGATGTGAGCCAGGGCATTGCCGGGCAGACGAGAGAGGTGCTTGCTCATGTTGATCGCCTTTTGTCGGAAGCAGGTAGTGATAAATCGCGGATTTTATCTTGTCAGATTTTTTTGTCTGATATCAGTCAGATTGGTGAGATGAACACCGTCTGGGATGAGTGGGTTGCAGAAAATAATTCACCACCACGCGCGACCGTAGAAGCCCGGCTGGCCAATCCTGACTGGTTGATAGAAATCGTTGTAACAGCAGCGCAAAAATAAAGAATTGTATGGTATCGACATCCGTTGCCGCATCAGAATCGCAGTTATTGGAAGGGCTTTCTGAGGCAGAGAAAGACCGCCTCATTTCGGCACTTGAATTTGTCACACCGTTTTACGCGGAAAGAGAGGTTGTGACCGGACAAAATGCGCTGCAGTTTGTTCGCGGGGTTGCCTCCACGCTGGCGATGTTGCGTACTGATATCGATTCTCGTATCGCCGCATTATTATTTGAATTACCTGAATTAAGCCCGGTCGCGGCTGAGCAAATCGAGGCCCGTTATGGTCGCGAGATTGCTGATCTGGTCAGTGGCATACGGCGTCTGATGAAACTCCGGGAAGCCGCACTGACCCATCATGCTGTCGGTCATGGTAAAGATGCTGCTGAGAAAGCCGCAGCGCAGATGGAGACGCTGCGTAAGATGATGCTGGCAATGGCTACTGACATGCGGGTCGTCCTGATCAGGTTGGCGTCAAGGGTCACAACCCTGCGTTATTTTGCTGAGTGTAAGCGTGAAGATAGCGCGACGCAGCAATATGCCAGCGAAACGATGAACCTGTATGCGCCGCTGGCTAACAGGCTGGGCGTGTGGCAACTGAAGTGGGAACTGGAGGATTTATCGTTTCGCTTTCTTGAACCCGCACAATACAAACGCATTGCAAAGATGCTGGAAGAAAAGCGTGTCGAGCGTGAGAGTTTCGTTGCGACCGCACTGGCGCGTTTAACTTCTGAACTGAAAAATGCCGGGATTAAAGGCGAGGTGTCTGGCCGTCCTAAGCACATTTACAGTATCTGGAAAAAGATGAAGGGTAAGTCAGTTAATTTTGACGAACTCTATGATGTGCGTGCGTTCCGGGTTGTTGTTGACGATATCAAAGACTGTTACACAGTACTTGGACTTGTGCATAACGTCTGGGCACCGATACCGAAAGAATTTGACGATTATATTTCCCGCCCAAAACCCAACGGTTATAAATCCCTGCATACGGTCGTTGTGGTTGAGGATGGCAGGCCGCTTGAGGTGCAGATTCGCACGAAAGAGATGCATCAGTTCGCAGAATACGGCGTCGCTGCGCATTGGCGTTATAAAGAGAGTGGCGGCTCTAACTTCACGGCGCAAGAATACGACGAAAAAATCGCCTGGCTGCGACAGTTACTTGCCTGGAAAAGCGAGGTTGCTGATGCGGTCGTTGAGCATGAAGATATACAAAGAGAGTGGGTGGAAAAACTTAAATCTGCGAGTCTTGATGAGCGGATTTACGTGCTGACACCACAAGCGAGAGTGATCGAGTTGCCGCGTGACGCGACACCGGTAGATTTTGCTTATCAGCTACATACGGATGTTGGCCATCGTTGCCGTGGTGCTAAAGTTGATGGCGTGATGGTGCCTTTGAACACGCGTCTGCAGAATGGGCAGACGGTCGAAATCATCACGCTGAAGGCAGGATCTGCTCAGTCCGGCCCATCGAGAGACTGGCTGCATTCCGAGTATTCTGTCAGTACACGTACCCGTAGCAAAATACGGGCTTGGTTTAATGCGATTGATCAGCAGGAAACCCTGGCATCTGGGCGGGCAATGGTTGAAAAGACTTTGCAGCGTGAAGGTAAAACCGCCGTCAATCTCGAAGAGTTGGCGCGGAAGCTGGGATTTGCCGCGTTAGATGATTTGTTGCTGTCCGTCGGTAAAGAGGAGTTTAGTCTCAGGCAGATAGAAACCGCGCTCAGGGATAGTCCGGTTGAAGCTCCTGTTGATCTGAATATCACGAACAAGAGTCGTGCATCGAGTGTGACGCTGGGTGCAAAGTCCGGTGTGCTGGTCGTCGGCACAGACGGATTAATGACGCAGCTCGCACGGTGTTGTAAGCCTGCACCGCCGGACGATATCGTCGGATTTGTTACGCGTGGTAAGGGTGTTTCGATTCACCGGCTGACCTGCAAAAATTTCGCAGAAATGCGTAATAAGGCACCCGAACGGGTGATACAGACCACCTGGGGTGAACACGGAAAGGACACTGTTTATCCGGTTGATATTTTTGTACTGGCGCAGGACAGGCAGGGTTTGCTGCGCGATATTTCAGAGGTCTTTTCTAAGGAAAAAATTAATGTAGTCGGTGTCAATACGCAGAGTGCAAAATCTCAGGCACGCATGTCATTCACGGCAGAAATAGGCGGAACCTCACAATTACAAAAAGCCTTAGCAACCATTCGCGAAGTGAGTGGTGTGCTTGAAGTCCGGAGGCAATAAAGCTTGAGAGTGATTGCAGGTGCGCTGCACGTGTGTGCTGAGATGGTAAAACAGGTAAAACACACCGATTACTGTCTGCCTCACAGAAAAAGTTAGGTTCAGGACTAGCAATTGTCCGTAGGACTCTGCTATACTTCGGTTTCTTTAGACGCGTAGCTCAGCTGGTTAGAGCACTACCTTGACATGGTAGGGGTCGTTGGTTCGAGTCCAATCGTGTCTACCATCGAATTCAAGAAGTAAAATTATTTTTAGATAAGAGCGAGAAAGGCATCCTGGTTATGACACCGCGAACTACCACGCAAATGGTTTGGGAGCGACTCTAGTCGAGGATCTTTTTCGTCTGTATCAATTTTGAAAAAGCACGGCTAGCCGTGCTTTTTTTTCGTCTTTAATTTTCTCATCGCAAATTTCGGCAAACTTCTGCCACTATGGAGAGTGACATGGTCTCAGTAAAACTTCCTGATGGTTCACAACGTCAATTTGATGCACCTGTAACCGTGGCGCAGGTAGCTGCCAGCATCGGTGCTGGTCTTGCAAAGGCGGCGCTCGCGGGCAGAGTTGATGGTAATCTGGTGGATACCTCATTCCTGATTGAGCGTGATGCTGAGCTGGCTATTGTGACCGACAAAGATGCGGATGGGTTGGATGTGATTCGTCATTCGACAGCGCATTTGCTGGCTTATGCAGTAAAAGAATTATTTCCAGATGCACAGGTGACAATTGGTCCTGTGATCGAAAACGGCTTCTATTATGACTTTTCTTATAAGCGTCCGTTTACGCCGGATGACTTGCTTGCGATAGAAAAGAAAATGACTGAGCTCGCTAAAAAAGATGAGCCGGTTGTTCGCAAGGTGTTGCCGCGGGATGAGGCCGTTGCTTACTTTAAATCGATAGGTGAGGCCTATAAGGCAGAAATTATTGAGTCTATTCCTGTTGATCAGGATGTTTCTCTTTACACGGAAGGTAAGTTCACCGATTTGTGTCGCGGACCGCACGTGCCTTCGACCGGTAAGCTGAAAGTCTTTAAGCTGATGAAGCTCGCTGGTGCATACTGGCGCGGCGACTCTAAGAATGAGATGCTGCAGCGCATTTACGGTACTGCATTTGCAAAAAAAGAAGATCAGGAACAGTACCTGCACATGCTGGAAGAGGCTGAAAAGCGTGATCACCGTAAGCTAGGGAAGGCGCTTGATTTGTTTCATTTTCAGGATGAGGCACCGGGCTTGGTATTCTGGCATGCGAAAGGCTGGACTATCTGGCAGCAAGTAGAGCAGTACATGCGTAAGGTTTATCGGGACTGTGGCTACCAGGAAGTGAAAGGACCACAGATTCTTGATAGTAGTCTGTGGGGAAAAACCGGGCACTGGGATAACTACAAAGACAATATGTTTATCACTGAGTCGGAAAATCGCTCTTACGCGCTGAAACCGATGAACTGCCCTGGGCATGTGCAGATTTTTAATTCCGGGATGAAGAGCTATCGCGATCTGCCTTTGCGGTTTGGCGAATTCGGTCAGTGTCATCGCAACGAGCCGTCCGGTGCTCTGCACGGAATTATGCGTGTGCGAGGCTTTACTCAGGATGATGGACATATTTTCTGTACTGAAGAGCAGATTCAGGATGAGGTGATCGCATTTCATCCCCAGGCCATGAAAGTTTATGACGACTTTGGTTTTAAAAATATTGCGATCAAACTGGCTTTGCGACCAGAAAATCGTATTGGTAGCGATGAAGTATGGGACACTGCTGAAGAGACGCTGCGCGCCGGCTTGCGCGCCTGCGGTGTGACGGAGTGGGAAGAATTGCCGGGTGAGGGTGCATTCTATGGTCCGAAGATCGAATATCATCTGAAGGACAGCTTGGGACGCCCGTGGCAAGTCGGTACCATGCAAGTTGACTTTTTCATGCCGGGACGTCTGGGCGCTGAATATGTAGCGGATGACAATAGCCGTAAAGTTCCTGTCATGCTGCATCGTGCTATTGTTGGCTCCATGGAGCGCTTCATCGGAATTTTGATTGAAAACCATGCTGGCGCTTTGCCTTTGTGGTTGGCTCCTGTGCAAGTTTCTGTGCTGAACATCTCTGAATCTCAGGCGGAATACGCAAAATCTGTTGCTGAAATCCTGAAGAAACAAGGGTTTAGAGTGAACACGGATTTGCGTAATGAGAAAATTACCTATAAAATACGCGAGCACTCTATACAAAAAATGCCTTACATAGTAGTCGTCGGTGATAAGGAAAGAGATGCAAATACAGTCGCTGTGCGTACGCGTGGCAATCTGGATCTGGGGGTAATGCCTCTTGATGCCTTCATAGCTCGTTTAAATAACGAAGTAGAAAATAAGGTTTAACAGATCAGTCCGCTATCTTGCCTGGGGTGAGATTGCATGGTAAAGATTTAATTTTTTAAAGGAAACTGCAATAGCTACCGAAAGAACACATCGTATCAACGGAGAAGTAACTGCGCCTGAAGTGCGCTTGTCTGGCGTTGATAATGAACCTCTGGGTATCGTTAAACTGAGTGAGGCATTCCGTTTGGCCGAAGAGGCTAATGTGGATTTGGTGGAAATTGCACCCACTGCCCAGCCTCCTGTCTGTCGTTTGATGGATTACGGCAAGTTTAAATATCAGGAGCAGAAAAAAGCTCACGAAGCCAAGCTGAAACAAAAAGTTATCTTGGTGAAAGAAGTAAAATTCCGTCCTGGTACAGATGATGGTGATTACAACATCAAGCTGCGTAATCTGATCAAGTTTTTGGACGATGGCGATAAAACAAAGATCACTTTGCGTTTTCGCGGTCGTGAGATGGCGCATCAGGAAATCGGTATGCGTGTGCTTGAACGTCTGAAGCTTGATTTGGAGCCTTACGGCCAGGTAGAGCAGTTTCCAAAAATGGAAGGACGCCAGATGGTTATGATTCTGGCGCCGAAGAAAAAGAAATAAGTATTTTGTAGTACCTGTTTGGTACGGGTATTACGAAAGATCTGTTTCGTCAGGAACAGATCACAATAAGTGAGAAGTAGGCATCCAAGAGCAGCGTTTATTGCTGCCACCTACCATCATATAAAACCGGAGCTGTCGTCAACGACAGATAGTGTTATGCCAAAAATGAAAACAAAGAGCTCTGCTAAGAAGCGCTTTCGTGTACGTCCAGGTGGAACAGTGAAGAGTGGCCACGCTTTCAAGCGTCACATCTTGACTAAAAAGACCACAAAAAACAAACGTCAATTACGTGGTACACGTAACATCAATGCGTCTGATGTGACATCAGTCATGCGCATGATGCCTACCGCTTAACCTCATACTCACTATTTTAAGGAGTTATTATGCCTAGAGTAAAACGTGGGGTTACCGCTCGTGCCCGTCATAAGAAAGTTCTGAACCTTGCTAAAGGTTACCGTGGTCGTCGTAGTAAAGTATTCCGTATTGCTAAGCAAGCAGTTATGCGTGCTGGTCAGTACGCATACCGCGATCGCCGCAACAAAAAACGCGTATTCCGCGCATTGTGGATTACTCGTATTAACGCAGCAACCCGTCAACACGGTATGACCTACAGCGTGTTCATGAACGGCTTGAAAAAAGCTTCCATTGAACTCGACCGTAAAGTACTGGCAGACATGGCTGTGATGGACAAACCAGCATTTGCTGCGATTGTTAATCAAGTAAAAGCCAACCTGGCTGCGTAATCAAAGTAATTTGTAGTCGTTGCGATGTGTTACATCGCTATATCAAGCGGGGCAGAGGTTGAATCCTATGCCCCGTTTTGTTTTCAGCTCATTATTTCAGCTTCAGAGTAAGCGGGAACAACGCATGAACCCATTAGATCAAATCGTCAGCCAGGCATGTGCTGATTTTCTCGCGGCACCGGATGCCGCTGCTCTTGAAAATGCGAAGGCATTGTATCTGGGCAAAAGTGGTCAGATTACCGAACAGATGAAGAGTCTGGGGAAACTGTCTCCGGATGAGCGCAAAGTGCAGGGCGCGGTGATTAACGCAGCTAAAGTCAAAATCGAAAATGCTTTAACTGAGCGCCGTGACGCTTTGGCTGATGCGCAATTGCAGACGCGTTTAAATGCCGAAGCGATCGACGTGACACTGCCTGGGCGTGGCCGTGGTATCGGTGGTATTCACCCTGTGATGCGTACCTGGAAGCGCGTTGAAGAGATTTTCCGCTCAATTGGTTTTGACGTCGCCGATGGTCCTGAAATCGAAACCGACTGGACCAATTTTACTGCTTTGAATAGCCCTGAAAATCATCCAGCCCGCTCTATGCAGGACACGTTCTATATCGATGGCAAGGATAGTCAGGGCAAGCAATTGCTGCTGCGTACGCACACCAGCCCGATGCAGGTGCGATATGCGCGCATGAGCAAACCACCGATCAAAATTATTGCACCTGGCCGCACGTATCGTGTTGACAGTGATGCGACACACTCCCCGATGTTTCATCAGGTTGAGGGCTTATGGATTGCCGAAGATATCAGCTTCGCGGATCTGAAAGGTGTCTATCTGAATTTTGTAAAAGCGTTTTTTGAAACAGACGATTTACAGGTGCGCTTCCGTCCTTCTTATTTTCCATTTACCGAACCATCCGCTGAAATCGATATCGCTTTCGGTAGCGGGCCTTTAAAAGGTCGCTGGCTGGAAGTGTCGGGTTCCGGCCAGGTGCATCCTGCAGTAATCCGCAACATGGGACTCGATCCTGAAAAATACATAGGCTTTGCGTTTGGTTCTGGCCTGGAGCGCCTGACGATGTTGCGTTACGGCGTGAACGATCTGCGTTTGTTCTATGAAGGCGATTTGCGCTTCCTGAAGCAATTCAACTAATTTTTTTGGGCAATCTGAGCCCAAGCATCTAACAATAGACGGCTGAATTATGCAATTTTCTGAAAACTGGCTCCGTACCATGGTCAATCCGAAGATGACTTCGGATGAGTTGTCTCATCTGTTGACCATGTCAGGTTTGGAAGTCGAAGAAGTGGAGCCTGTTGCTCCTCCTTTCAACAATGTCGTGGTTGCGGAGATTCGTGAAATCGTCAAGCATCCCGATGCTGATCGTTTAAATGTGTGCCAGGTTGATGTCGGCACCGGCACATTGTTGAATATTGTTTGCGGAGCGCCGAATGTCCGCGTTGGCATGCGTGTACCTTGTGCAATGGCTGGCGCTGTCTTACCTCCGGGAGCTGATGGCAAGCCTTTCGTGATTAAAGTGGGCAAGTTACGCGGCGTTGAATCACAAGGCATGTTGTGTTCTGCTCGCGAACTGAAATTGTCTGAAGACCATGGCGGCTTGATGGAATTGCCGTCAGATGCGCCAGTGGGCCAGAATTTCCGTGATTACTATGAGTTGAATGATCTGAAGTTTACGATCAAGCTCACACCGAACAAGGCTGACTGCTTATCCGTCTTAGGTGTTGCAAGAGAAGTGTCAGCCCTGACCGGAACGCCTTTGCAGATGCCAGCGACGGACGTCATTGCACCATCCTTACAGGAGGTGTTGCCGGTGAAAGTATCCGCGCCGGATCTGTGTGGCCGTTTCTGTGGGCGGGTGATTCGTGGCGTCAATGCGAAAGCACCGACTCCTGACTGGATGAAACAGCGTCTGGAACGTAGCGGACAGCGTTCTATTTCTGCACTGGTTGATATTTCCAATTATGTGATGCTTGAACTCGGACGTCCATCTCACGTCTTCGATCTCGATAAAATTCATGGCGGACTCAATGTGCGCTGGGGTAAAGCAGGCGAATCGCTGAAACTGTTGAACGGTAATACCGTTGAGGTTGATGAATGGGTTGGCGTGATTGCCGATGAAAAAGAGATCGAGTCCCTGGCTGGCATCATGGGTGGCGATTCAACCTCTGTTTCTCTGGATACGCAAAACATATACCTCGAAGCTGCTTTCTGGTGGCCACAGGCAATTCAGGGCCGCAGCCGCCGTTTTAATTTCTCTACCGATGCCGGTCATCGTTTTGAACGCGGCGTCGATTTTGAAAACATCGTCGAACATATCGAACGTATCAGTGCTTTGATCGTTGAGATTTGTGGTGGCCGCGAACAGGTCAAGCTGGGACCGGTTGATGATCAGATCATTAATCTGCCACAACGTTTACCCGTGAAATTGCGCACTGCACGGGCACAAAAAGTCATTGGCGTACCTTTGACTGATGAAGTGATTGCCGATATTTTCAAACGTCTTGGCTTGCAATTCACGCAGCAGACAGGTGAATTCCTGGTGACGCCACCATCCTATCGTTTCGATATCGAAATCGAAGAGGATCTGATTGAGGAAGTCGCGCGCGTCTATGGTTTTGAGAATATTCCGGCTTTACCGCCCGTTGCCGCTAATTCCATGTTGATCGCGCCGGAAAATCAGCGTTCCCTGTTTGATTTACGCGGGCTGGTCGCTGATATGGATTATCAGGAAGTAGTTAACTACAGCTTCGTTGAGGAAGCCTGGGAAAAAGATTTTGCCGGTAATGATCAGCCTGTGAAGTTGCTGAATCCTATCGCCAGCCAGATGAGTGTGATGCGTACCAATCTGATCGGTAGCCTGGTAGCCAATGCCCGCTATAACCTGAACCGTAAAGTCAGCCGTATTCGCGTGTTTGAAATCGGTGCGGTTTACCTGCCGGATTCTTCGGTGCAGGATGGTCCGCTGGAAGTCGCGGGTTACCGTCAACCTAAGCATCTGGGGGGACTCGCTTATGGTCCCGTCGTCGAAGAGCAATGGGGCGTGGCAACGCGGAACGTTGATTTCTTCGATGTCAAGGCCGATGTCGAGGCTTTGTTTGCACCAAAAATCTTGCGTTTCATCAAAAATGAACACGTTGCCTTGCATCCGGGGCGTAGTGCCAGCATAGAATGTGATGGCAACATTGTCGGCTTCATCGGCGAACTGCATCCGCGCTTGCAACAAAAATACGATTTGCCGCTGGCACCAGTGGTGTTTGAAATCAATACAGCCGCTTTGCAATCCGTCAAGGTACCGGTGTATCAGGAAATATCGAAATTCCAGGCAGTGAAGCGCGATCTGGCGCTTGTTGTTAAACAATCCATTTCTGTACAGGAAATGATCGACGTGTTTAACGCTGAAATAGGCCGGAATGAAGCCTGCAAAATTGTGCAAGCGATTGTTTTGTTTGATGAATATCGCGGTAAGGGACTGGAGGCTGATGAGAAAAGCCTTGCTTTCCGCTTTAGCTTACAAGATACTCAAGCTACATTGCAGGATGACAAGGTTGAGGCCGCTATGACTGCACTGACTCAGGCCGCAGGCTTGAAGTTCGCTGCCAAGCTGCGCTAAGATGATTGGCTCACGCCCTTATAGACGAGATGAGTTTGATAATGAATGACGTAAATTCCGCAGAATTTCAATCGGTGTTAGATGCCGATTTAAATCGTGCGATGCTGGAAGCAAGGGCGCGTTCTCAGGCGGAAAAAGAGTTACCCACTTTAACTAAAGCGGAGTTGGCCGAACTGTTGTTCGAGCAGGTTGGCCTGAATAAGCGCGAAGCTAAAGATATGGTGGAAACCTTTTTCGATGAAATTCGTGATGCGCTGGAACGCGGCGAAGCGGTCAAATTATCTGGCTTTGGTAATTTCCAGTTAAGAGACAAACCTCAGCGTCCGGGACGTAATCCCAAGACCGGCGAAGAAATTGCGATCACTGCCCGTCGTGTCGTCACCTTCCATGCCAGTCAGAAATTGAAGGGCATGGTCGATGATATCAGCGGTCAACCATTGGCTCACGCTGCTTAAAAGATTCTCATGACTGAAATTAAAATCGAAACAGTGACCTTGCCACCGATTCCGGCCAAGCGTTATTTCACGATTGGAGAAGTGAGCGAATTGTGTGGCGTCAAGCCACACGTGCTGCGTTATTGGGAGCAGGAATTTTCACAACTGAAGCCGGTAAAACGCCGGGGCAACCGCCGCTATTACCAGCATCACGAAGTGCTTCTGATACGTCGTATCCGCGAACTTTTATATGAGCAGGGCTTCACGATTAACGGTGCCCGCAATAAACTCGGCAACGCTGCCGGGCGTATCCATGACACGGATGAGGTCGTGGAAGCACCCGTGGATCTGCATTACATCCGTGATGAGTTGCGTTCAATACTGAATTTGCTCGCACCTTAACTCTCACACCTTAACAAATACTCAGGGGGCATTGATAGTGCCCCCTGAGTATTTGTATTCCTGATTGTCCGCGAACTTACTACGGCAGATTCCATCCGGGTTTCTGCGGTTTTTTTTAAACCATTTTGCCGCTTCTGTTTTCCAGCTTCAGCCTTTGTTCCTGACCGTGATATGCGGCATCAGGTGCGTCCTGGTAAGTTTTAAAGACACTGACCGCGTCTATCAGTGCAGATGCTTCATCTTCCAGACTTGCGGTTGACTTCGCTCCCTCATCGGCCAGACTGACATTGTGTTGCGTGATCTCGTCAATCGCTGCAATCGCCTCATTCACGCTGGAAATGCCCATGCTTTGCTCACGGCTGACGTCTGCGACGTGCCGGATCAGAGCGGTCACTTGGGCGATATTGTCGGCGATGTCCTGCATCGTTTTTCCTGCCGAATCAATCATGTTGTTACCGTGTTGTACTGCTTCGCTTGATGTGTTGATTAAGGACTTGATTTCTTTCGCCGCATTCGCGCTGCGCTGGGCGAGATTTCTGACTTCGCTGGCCACGACCGCAAAGCCACGTCCCTCCTGGCCGGCTCGGGCGGCTTCCACTGCGGCGTTGAGCGCAAGGATATTGGTCTGAAATGCAATACCATCCATCACACCGATAATTTCCGCAATTTTGTGCGTTCCTGAGGTGACCGATTGCATCGATACGATGGCCTTATTCATGACCTGTAAGCCGTGTTGTACGTGTTCTGCGGAAGTATTGGCGAGGCTGCTGGCCTGCGCCAGATTACCGGCATTCTCTTTGACGGTACTGGTCAGTTCCTCAACGGAGGTCGCAGTTTGTTGCAGAGAGCCGGCCTGCGTTTCAGTGCGGCTGGCAAGCTCTGCATTTTCATTATGGATATGATGGGCAATGTTGCTGACGTTTTCCGCGCCGGTGCGGATATTTTGTACAAGATGACTCAAGCCCTGATTCATTTTTGTGACCGCGTTAATCAATTGCGCCAGCTCATCCTGGCCAGTGCGCAGCGGCATCTGTATCAAATCTCCTGATGCGGTTCTCTCGATATTTTCAGTCAGTGTTTTGATATCTCTCGACAGCGCAAAATAGATTCCGAACAAAAAATAACTCGCGATCAGTACCAGCAACATGAGTGCGGAAAACATTTTGGCTATTTTCTGATTCAATTGTTGTGTGTGACGCGTCAGGCGCTGATCAATCAGCGTGGATACGTTATTACTCGCCGCATTCAGATTCGTCAGCGTGTCATCACCGGCTTTTAAAAATGCGTTTCCTGAGCTTTGATTGACGGAAGCCAGCACTTCATCTTTGGCTCTTTCCAGATATTGTTCTGATGTAGCGATCGCGGCTTTTATCGGGCTGAATTGCGTCTGATAAGCGGGATTACTTTTTTCCAAAGAATCCACTCTCTGACGCAACTGCACTAACTCATATTTCGCCATCAGTTGCAGTGAATTCAGCATCACATCTTCGCCAGCTTCAAATAAGCCAGTGTCGATATATGCTGCGCCACGGGCTGACATGACCGCGATTTTCTCTGCGATGGAGGGAATACCGCTCAGATAGATATTCGCCAGTTCATGCGTGACGAAATCGCTGTCGAGAGCGAGCTTGGAGGCATAAGCACGCTCCTGAATTTGCTGATTCAGGCCCTCTGATAATTTTGTGTATTCGGTAAAACTGGCGGCAGATTTTAAGCTTGCTTGCTGCCCGATCAGATCTTGCCAGCGCTTTTTTATATCGTCGCTAACGTCCTGCTTTTTCAGCATCTCAGCAATTTGCTGCTGATTGGTGTTGATCGCGTCGGCAACTTGTTTATTGCCATTGATCTGCAGGTGCTGTAATGCCCTTTGTTTTCTCAACAGCGTCAGCAGGTTCTGGTGTCCGTGTATCTGCTGTATCGCCAGTTGCTTTTCATGTGTGATGCCAACTTCTGTCCGCATTTCGATGAACAGCAGCGTCAGCACGATGAAAAGAGGAATAGAAAAAGCTGCGCCGATGAATGCGACTTTATGTCCGATACGGAAACCTTGCGTCAGACGAACGGCAGGAGAGAGGAGTTTGAGCACGATTTGCTTTAGGAAAGATGCGTGGAGGAAACATTTGGCGTGAGAATAGATCTTAAATATGACCTCGTTATGACCTTACTGAAACGCATTTACCCGCATACGGCTTAGTCTGGCGGGCGTGGTATATCTCTGTGTTCATGAGCTGCACAGCTGAGCGGGCAAGGGGTTTCGGTGGATATGCTGAGTGCACACGATTTTGGATATTTGTGTAGCATCTCTGTGGCGGATGGGGATCTGTGCAACTGCCGGAGTGATAACTTTTCAGCGATTTCCGCACAAACAGATGACGGCCGCGCGGATAGTTTGCTGGTACTGTCAACAGGGGACGATGACATCTCACCGTCCCCTTGAAACAGACTTTTGTTGAGAAATGTGCCCGGTTTAAATCTGCACCCGCGTACCCAGTTCGATCACGCAATTATTCGGCAGATGGAAATAATCGACGACACTCAGTGAGTTACGCGACATCAGCGCGAATAAAATTTCCCGCCAGTGCGCCATCCCCGTACCTTTGGTTGGCACAACGATTTCGCGGCTCAGGAAATACGATATTTCAAACATATTCAAGGTCAGGCCATGTGCCTTGCACAACTCCAGCGCTTTCGGAATGTCCGGCGTATTTTTAAAGCCATAGTTCAGTTTCACTTTCCAGAAACCCGGTGCTAAGGCTTCGACCTGTACCCGTTCTTCAAACGGCACCCACGGCACATCATGAAACTTCACCGTCAAGATGATATTGCGTTCATGCAGCACCTGATTGTGCTTCAGATTATGTAATAAGGCTTGTGGCACCGTATCTGGGTTCGCGACGGCATACACCGCTGTGCGTGAGGCGCGCGGCGTGTTGTCACCGGATAAGGCGGTCACGAACGGCAATAACTCAGGGTCACCTTTGCGTATGCTGTCGATCAATAATTCGCGGCCACGTCTCCAGGTTGCCATCACCAGAAAAATCGCAACGCCCATCGCCAGCGGAAACCATCCACCCTGCAGAAATTTCAGCGAACACGCGACGACCAGCAAGATATCCAAAGTTAAAAATACGCCGGTCGCTGTGATAGCCAAAGCGAAAGGCATTTTCCAGCCGTGATGAATCACGAAAAAAGTTAAGATGGTCGTAATCATCATCGTCACCGTCACGGCTATCCCGTAGGCAGCTGCCATCGCGGAGGAGCTGCCAAAGCCGACAACGGCAAGCAATACGCCAACAAGCAGCAACCAGTTCACGCCGGGCATATAAATTTGCCCCATTTCTTTCGCCGAAGTGAAGTTCACTTGCATGCGCGGCAGCAGCCCTAACTGCACCGCCTGCTTGGTCATCGAATATGCGCCTGAAATAACCGCTTGCGAAGCAATCACGGTGGCGATCGTTGCCAGCACGACGGCGGGTATCAACAGATGCTCTGGGAATAAGCGGAAAAACGGGTTTTCAATCGCCGACGGATCGCGCATCAGCAAAGCGCCCTGGCCCATGTAGTTGATCGCCAGCGCAGGTAAAACCATGCCAGTCCAGGCTAATTGGATAGGGCGTTTTCCAAAGTGCCCCATGTCTGCATACAGCGCTTCGGCCCCCGTAAACGCGAGCACGATCGCACCGATCACAATAAAAATATGCCAACCCTGTGAGCTTAAAAAACGAATCGCGTTCAAGGGATTCAGTGCAGCAAGAATCGCCGGTTGCACAATGATTTCACTGATCCCCGCGACGGCTAACACAGCAAACCAGATCACAATCACAGGGCCAAACAATTTGCCGACCACGGATGTGCCGTAGCGCTGCACGGCGAATAAGGCTATCAATACGCCGATAGAGATCGGTAAGACATAGGGCTTGAATCCCATTGAGACAACCTCCAATCCCTCGACCGCACTCAGTACAGAAATCGCCGGAGTGATAATGCTGTCGCCATAAAATAAAGACGCACCGAAGACACCGGTCAGCAACAGAATTAAACGCCGCTGCCCCGTATCACCAGCGGCTTTTGCTGCTAATGCGGTGAGCGCCATGATGCCGCCTTCACCGCGGTTATCTGCACGTAAGATCAGCAGAACATACTTCAGCGTCACCACCATCATCAAGCCCCAGAAGATGACCGACACCGCACCGATCAGATGCGTGGTATCCAAAGGCACACCCGTCGCGGGGCTGAATACCTCTTTCATAGTGTACAAAGGGCTGGTGCCGATATCGCCATAGACCACGCCCAGCGCACCGAGGGTGAGGGCAGCCATGCTTTCGCGGCCAGAATGTTGACTCATACAATTCCCGAAATTCAATGAACAGGAATGCACTATGCCGCGGCGGGTATCAGGAAAGCATAAGGAAAAATCAGGAATGCACTAGTAGCTGTGTCAGGCTTGCGCTTTTCCAACACAACTCAGCCCGCACCTCGCAGCGGCGCAGCTGTTGGCGAGGTGCGCAGGTTCAGCAGGGTAGATTTACTTTTTGCAGCCGACGTGTGGTTTTTGAGATAGTTCGGCGCTACTGAGCCGTACAGCAGGCGTTAAGTCAGCAACAGGATGAAACATTGCATAAGACCAGATGCGAACAGCCTAAATTCCGCATACTCCCCCCTGTTTTTAATAAAACACCCTTAATCCCAGCAGAAACATTGGGCTTGTAGATATACCCCGGGGAGTATATTTTGTGCGTTTTGAGAGTGTGGGATGCGGTGAATAGGGTACTTGACCCTGAGTAGATAGCACTGTCATCAGTTGAGGTGATAATTTTTAGAGAAAGCTTGGGGGGCAAAGCACTTCGGGCGGCGAAGTCGTTCGCTACAGCGATCTTTTATACTGGAATTTCATAAACCACCGCCATTCATGTATTTAGCGAGAACGGCTGTGGCTTCGCGTATGGCTTCTGGATCTTTGAGACTCCACTCGCGTATCACTCCAAGTGCGTTGTTGCATTCCTCAAAAATTTGGACATTGGCATCTACTGAATTGAGAGAAAACCCAGCCCGACCACGGAGTGACCCCTTCATTCGGACCCATTTGTATGAATCGCCACATTCCACTGCATAAAAAGAGTGAACTACCCGATTGCGGTACTCTTCAGCTGCATAAAGTGCTTTCCGAACATCTGTCATTTCCACTTTAGGAAGTTTGGGATGGCGTTCCGCTCGGCGGGGAAATATCTCTACCAAAAGATCAACCTTCTGCTTAAAACTCATTGCTGCCGAGACAAGGTATTGGTCTTCCTTCTCGCGCATGCGTAGAAGTACAGCCAATTCTTCGGCTAGCCATTGCTCAACTTGTTGAAATCGAACGACAGTATGACCAATGGCTCGAAGTAACGCGTCAGTTTGATCAATTAGATTACTTTCGGTCATAAAGGCTAACGTTTAAATTTGATGGGCGGGCTTTAGCCCGTCCCAGCCAAAGGAGTGAACGATTTGAGCGCATAGTTAGATTGCAGACTCCATGAATGACGATATTAAGTGCCAAGCCTCTCGGTACTGCTCAAGGTTTTCCACATTTTTCATGCTTACTTTTTCCCAATTTGCACTACGGGGCAAAGAAGTTATAAGGCTTACTGGCAAAACGTAGTAATCAGGAGCCATAACTTCCTTGCGCCCGTCTTTGGAGCCCCGATTAAGGAAAACTGCAACAACAAATTCACAATCAAAGTTCTTGATTGGGAAATCTGTTGCGCCAGTGTTCCAGCGACTTTTTACTTGTATGCGTGCAGATGTATTTTTTTCTGGATTAGTAGCGACCAGATCGTAGCCAGGCATATTTGTATATGTTTTATATGCAGGAATTCGGTGAATCAGTAGTTGACCCAATACAAGAAATTCGGCTCCTTCACTTTCTAGCCTTGTGTCTAGGCGACTCATGAATACCTCTGTTACCTAACGTTTGAAATAAGAGGGACGCTTTAGCGCATCTGGTTGATTGAATTGTTAGAATAAGCCTTTGAGCTTTGCGATAAGCCCAATCATGGCCGAAACAATGCTAAGAGCAGAAATAATCCAATGCTGCTTAATATATCCAACGACAGATTCCATGGACAAGCCATATATGTCTTTCCACGTTGCATTGGTTTTAATGCTTCCATCAGAAAGTCGTTCGAAAATATTGGCCATGATGTCCGCTTTGCGGAGCGTTGATTGATGTAACTTTACGAACTCCTTATTGGTAAATGCATCAGCTTCATCCTTACCAACCAAAAAATCCCTCGCAGTCATTTTGTTAAGCTTTATTAGATTCTCCAGCCTTGGATGATTTATGTACTTCACCCCAAAGACATCAATCAGGGCACGCGCCAGATCAAACTTTCGCTCTTCAGGTAGTTCGATTGGATTCCCACCAAGAACTTTGTATCTATGCTCAATTGCAGGAAATCCGTAATTTATATCTCGCATGTTCCAATGAATCCATGTGCAGTGCTTTGTTTTCGAGAGGTGCTGGTAGAACTCGTCAAGCATTTCTTTCTCAAGGGAGTCATAGTTTGACTCTATATTGGCGAAATTAATCTTTCTTTGCTCCGCGATCTTGTGGATAGAGAAAGACTCTGTTTGACCTGACGCCAAGTTTCGAACTGCAATGGACGTGACTCGTGGCGTTTTACCATCTGTTTTGTCGTAGAAGGACTCGCATGAGTAGTGGATGACCACGCAGGTTTCAGCTCGCTGATCTAGTTCAACTATTCGTTTGATTGCCGAGTTTCTTTTTTTGATTCTTCGTAACGGAGTCATGTGGATTCTTCTAACGTTGAAGCTAACCGACCCGCGACGGCATGATGCAGAGGGCCAGAATGAAATGAGACCCGCAGGCGATATGCCATCGCGGGTTTGGTTGAGCGATTAGTTAACCTTCACGGCACCAATCCGTATTTTCGATAATTCACAGCAACATCCTCTTTCATTATTTTTTCAATCAGCTTGTCAATTTTGGCCTGAGCTTTTTCTCGCGTGTGGGTCACTAATTCCATTAAGGTCTTATCTGGAGGTAGTGGCCAGTAGAGGTCGGGTTGATGCAGCTCACGGAAAATTTCGCATTGCGATGTTGATTTGGACTTTTCTGGAAACACCAATGCAACTTCAACATGTTCAATCTTTTCGGAGCCACTATGAGCAGCGAAGTTGTGTCTTAGGCCAATGCATCTATCGAAGATTTCGTGAAATTCAATATCGATCTGCGCTCGTTCAAGCTTTACTGGTCTTCCTTCGCATTTGGTGAAGCATTTGCCATAGAACGTTAACGCAGCAACAAATAATCCTTTAACGATGTTGTACTTCTCCCTGTCTGGGGACGCGCAATAGCTCTCGTCTTTGCCTTTTGGGCCGTCAGTATGCAGTCTTTCGATTTCCTCAAGCCAGATGCTGACGCTTCTTAAATCTTTCTCAATAAGTGTGTAGCCCGCAAGTTGATCGACGATTCTGGACTTGAGCTCCACCCGCCTGCATCGGCGACGCTTGTATGTATAGAAGCGATAGGTTTTTCCCGTGACCTTATCCATGAAGTGTTTTGATTCTATTGCCCTCGGTTTAGGTGGGAGTTTCATGGTGGAAGTTTGTGATGGTTAACACAATTTAATTTGACAAAAGTGAAGCTTAACTTGGAATGTTAAAAAAGACAATTTTCCTCAATTGCCTTGAAATTTGCATGGAACCTTGCTCTATTTTGTTATGTTGAATACAGATGCAGTTTATCCATGCGGACAAAAGCATAACGTTACCGACATCGCCAAAGCCCCGTTTATTCGATCAGGTGCGGGAACGTTTGCGTTATCAGTATTACCGCTTCGTACTTGAAAAGCCACGCGCACGGAATAAGTTTCTGCCTGCGCTGGCAACAGACAAAAATCATCCTCAAAACGGCAGGTAAACAGCCAGAATTCTGCATACTCCCCCCTGTTTTTAAGAAAACACCCTTAATCCCTGCAGAAACATTGGGCTTGTAGAGATACCCCGGGGAGTATATTTTGAGCATTTTGACGGGCTAGTGGCAGATGACGATGGTGGCGCTAGATGGAGGCGAGGCGATAGCCGACGCCGGTTTCTGTCAGCAGGTAGCGGGGTTCGGTCGGGTTGTCTTCGATTTTTGCGCGCAGCTGCGCCATGTAGAGTCGCAGGTAATGCGTGTGGTCGATGAATTCTTCGCCCCAGACATCGACCAGCAGCTGGCGGTGCGTGACAACTTTGCCGCTGCTGCGCACCAGGCGTGCGAGTAAGCTGAATTCGGTTTTGGTCAGATGCAGAACCTGGCCGTGGCGCTCGACCAGGCGGGTGCTCAGATCGATGTGTAATCCATCCAGCGTGTATTCGGTCGTGGCGGCGGGCACGTTGGTTCCCCGGTGACGCAAGGCGACCCGGATGCGCGCCAGCATTTCGCCGACGCTGAATGGCTTGGTCAGATAGTCGTCTGCGCCTGCATCCAGCAGGGCAATTTTTTCGGTTTCCTGATGTCTGGCTGAAACGATCAGAATCGGCAGATTGCTTTGCTTGCGCACATGGCGCACGAGGTCTGCGCCATTGCCGTCGGGCAGGCCAAGATCAAGCACGACGACGTCTGGCAGCGCGTGTTTTAAGATGGCGCTGGCTTCGCTGATGGAGACGGCGGTTTGGACAGTAAAACCTTCGACAGACAACGACGCCTGTATCAGTGAGCGTATCTCTTTGTCGTCTTCCACCACTAACACGCGGATGCTCATGACAACTCTCCTGCGACGGTGGGTGGTTGCGCATCTAATGGCAACTGCAAGCTGAATTCGCTGCCGCCTTCCTGCGGCTGGTTCAGCACCAGATTGCCGCCATGCACAGTTGCGATGGCTTTGCAAACGGCGAGCCCGAGCCCGGAGCCGCGCTGGCTGCTGCGATCAGTGTGATCGCCGCGCACATAGGGTTCAAAAATACTGAGTTGTTCGTGTTCTGGTATGCCTTTGCCGCTGTCTTTCACCGAGATCCGCATCCATTGCTGATGCTGATCGGCGTTGTGTTCATCAGAACCTTGTGCGCTCTGTATGCTGACGTGCAGTTGTATGTCGCCATCGGTGTATTTCAGGGCGTTTTCCAGCAAATTCGCCAGCAGTTGCGAAATCAAAACCGGATCGACTCTGACCAATGGCAGGCCTTTCGGAAGCTGAAGCTGAATGCGTTTGTCTGTGTCATGTTGGCGCACCCGTGCCAGCACGCTGCCGATGATTTCTTCTATCGATTCCCAATCCCGCACCAGTGATTGCGGTGTGTTTTCCAAACGTACCAGTTGCAGGGTGTTTTCTGTCAGCGCCGATAAATATCCGGCTTCTTTGATGATGCTGTCGAGCAGGTGTTCTTGTTCAGCCGCGCTGAGTTTGGCATGCTGAAGTTGCAGAGCGGATGCGGCACCGACCACGACGGCTAATGGCGTTCGTAAATCATGCGAGACCGCCGCTAAAAATATGCCTTGTAATTGCTGGCGCTCTGTTTCGCGTTGCGCGGCCAGAATGCTGGCGTTCAGCCGCAAACGCAAGAGCGCCTGCGCTAGTATCGTACAAAGCGCTTCGGCGTGCTGACGGCCGCTGCTGTCATTTGCCGCAACAGATTGTATGCATACAGCGCCCAGCATTTGCCCGTGCGGGTGACTATCTGCTATGGGTAAATACCATGCGTCGAGATCAGACCAGCGATTGGTGCCTGCGCCGATGACTCTGCCTTCTTTCATGCAGCATGCCATGCCATCGCGTATGGCTGCGGGTAGCTCATTGCGACCATGTAGTTTTCCGCTGGCGTCGTTCAGACCAAGCAGGTTGACGCCGGAAAAAGAATCGTCGAACGCTTGTTGCCCTAAGCTGGAAATATCTTCCGCGGTATTGCATGCGGCGAGTCGCACCGCCAGATGTTGTAATTGTCGTGCACGTTGCTCATTCAGGTGCGCGATCTCAGTTTCGCGGCGTAGGCCGGATGTCAGGCGGTGAATCACCAAGGCCAGCACCAGCATCGTGATCAGGGCAATGAAATGTTCCGACTGATCGATGCGGAAGGTCCAGCGCGGCGGCACAAAAAAGAAATTCAGCGCAGCCACCGCGGCGAGGGCGCAGGTGACAGAGTAAATCCAGCTTAGACTGTATGCAGCGATAACGACCGCCAGCACATAGATCATAGACTGGCTGGTGAGCGAGACATAAGGGTCGATCAGGGCATTGACGCCGCTGGCTAGTGCCAGCAGTAAAAAGATAGAAAAGCTATCTCTTAACGGAGAGTGTGGTCGCTGCAGGAGCTCAGTGATTTTGTTCATCTGAGCAGCGTACCATAGACGATATTAAGAACGCATCAGGATTTTTTTGCAGTTGACTGGAGTCAGCCTCAGCGCCAATTCTTGTGCCGGGATTGGCGCAAGCCGCTTTCCGGACGAAAAGACATCAGACGGAAGAGGGCGTGGCCTGGCTCAGAAAAAGCCGGACTACGCCATCAATCCATCCCACAATAGTTTGACGCCGGACAGCCCGAGTGCGGCGGTTGCGAACAGATAAAACGGACGCTCCGGTATGCGTGTCAGTAATCGCATCCCTATCCACACGCCGGCAGGCACCAGCGGCAGCAGTATCGCCGACATCGTCAGCGTGTCGATGCTGAACAGGCCGAGCGCGATGTAAAAAGGCAGCTTCGCCAGATTGATGACGGAAAAGAAAAAGACTGTGGTCGCGACAAAGGTTTCCCGTGGCTGCCGCCATGACAGCAGGTAAATCATCACCGGTGGCCCGCCCGCATGCGCCAGGGTGCTGGTAAAACCGGCACCGACGCCGCTGAACCAGCCGAACATGCGTGGCGGACGTTGTTCTGTTGTTGCCTGACCGCGATGACGCAACAGCCGGTCGAGCGTGAAGCCGACGGCGATCAGCCCTATCATTCCTTTGACCAGCCGGTCAGACATGACGCCAAAGGCCAGCGTCCCCAGCACAATGCCGACAATGGCGCCCGGTATCAGCACTCTCAGATCGCGCCAGTCGGCTTTGCCACTCCAGGCGCGGATGCCGACCATATCCATCGCGATCAGGATAGGCAGCATGACCGCTGCAGCGTCACGCGGTGAAATCCACAGCGAAAGAAAGGGAACGGCCAGTCCGCCCAATGCACCACCCAGCCCGGATTTGGAGATACCGGTGATCAGCACAGCAAAGGCGGCGACCAGCCAGCCGGCGGTGTTCATGTGTTCCATGTATTTTTTTATTTCTTGGCAGTTCTGTTATCGACATTCACTTCCTGTATCGCTTCAGCGAATTCAGAGATGTCTTTAAAACTCTTGTAGACAGACGCAAAACGGATATAGGCGATTTTATCGAGGCGTTTTAATTCATGCATGACCAGCTCGCCCAGATGAACGGACATGATTTCCCGTTCGCCGCTGGAGAGTAGTTTCTCTTCTATGCGCTGAATCGCGCTGTCGATCGCTTCTGCGGAAACCGGGCGTTTGCGCAGCGCAAGCATAAAGCTGGCGCGCAGCTTATTTGATTCATATTCGGTACGGCTGCCATTTTTCTTGACGATGACGGGCATCACCAGTTCCACCCGTTCATACGTGGTGAAACGCTTATCGCAATGTGCGCAGCGACGACGACGACGGATAACATTGCCTTCTTCGGAAACGCGGGTATCGACGACCTGAGTATCAGGATGGTGGCAGTAAGGACATTTCATGAATAGAGCCGTAGTGGTTGAGCTGTGCTGTCAGGCAGCGCAAATTAAAAAAACGCCACTCAGCAGAGTGGCGTTTTAATGACGAGCAGAAATTACTTCGCGTACACAGGGAAAGCGCTGGTCAGTTTTTTCACTTCTGCTTTAACGCGTTCTATGGTAGCCGCATCATGTGGATTATCGAGTACGTCAGCAATCAGATGACCGACTTTGATTGCTTCCGCTTCTTTGAACCCGCGGGTAGTGAATGCCGGGCTGCCAAGGCGGATACCGGAAGTGATCATCGGTTTTTGCGGATCGTTAGGGATACCGTTTTTGTTGCAGGTCATGTGCGCAGTGCCGAGAATCGCTTCTGCTTCTTTACCTGTCAGACCTTTAGGACGCAGATCCACCAGCATCACATGAGATTCAGTATGACCGGAAACGATGCGCAGACCGCGTTCTGTCAGTGTTTGCGCCAGTGCTGCGGCGTTTTTAATCACTTGTTGCTGATATTCTTTGAACTCTGGTGACAGCGCTTCTTTGAACGCCACTGCTTTACCAGCGATCACATGCATCAGCGGGCCGCCCTGAATACCAGGGAAAATAGCGGAATTGATTTTCTTGGCGATGGTTTCGTCATTGCTCAGGATGATACCGCCGCGTGGACCGCGCAGGCTCTTATGCGTGGTGGACGTGACGACGTCAGCAAACGGCACCGGATTCGGATACATGCCAGCAGCGATCAGGCCCGCATAGTGCGCCATATCGACCATGAAATACGCGCCGACTTCTTTGGCGATTTTACCGAAACGTTCAAAATCAATACGCAGTGCAAATGCAGAAGCACCGGCGATGATCAGTTTTGGTTTGGTTTCGCGCGCCAGCTTTTCCATTGCATCGTAATCGATGTCTTCCTGTGCATTCAGGCCGTAAGACACAACATTGAACCATTTACCCGACATATTCAGCGGCATGCCGTGCGTCAGGTGGCCACCTTCAGCGAGGCTCATGCCCATGATGGTGTCGCCTGGATTTAACAAGGCAAAAAATACGCCCTGATTGGCTTGTGAGCCTGAATTTGGTTGCACGTTGGCGAAGTTACAGCCGAACAGTTGTTTCAGGCGGTCAATCGCCAGTTGCTCGACGACATCGACGTGTTCGCAACCGCCGTAGTAACGTTTGCCAGGATAGCCTTCGGCATATTTGTTGGTCAGCTGCGAGCCTTGTGCTTCCATCACGGCTGGCGAAGTGTAGTTTTCAGATGCGATCAGCTCAATGTGATCTTCCTGACGCTGATTTTCTAATTGTATCGTCGCGAACAATTCGGGATCGATATTGGCGAGCGTATGGTTTTTTGCAAACATGGTTTTCCTGATTATCGTGAGGGTGAGTCGAACAAGTGAGTAACGAGTTAAACAAACGGGATTGGTGATTGTCTTCAGCGAGGTGTCAGTCTGACGCGGACGAAGAGGGGCAGCCTCACTACTTTTACCATCAGGCTACCCAGGCGCACGGCTGGGGTTAAGTTACATAACAACCCCGACATCTCACGCTTCCCGATGGATCTCCATCTTTTGCCGTTGCCTGTATCAGGATCAACCACAATTTCGCCAGTCACGTGAGACAAAATGGTGCTGAGATTTTACGTGATGCGCTCTGAATGGGCAAGCCACTCATCCGCAGATCAAAGGCATGGTTATTTTGCTAAAAAACGGGCGCTTTCGATTGCCTGAGCACGCGTATGCCCTGACCTGCAGCACAAAAGCACTTAAAATAGATAACTGACAGATATTTGTTTTGAACGACAGTACACACGGCAGACAAGCGCATTTTTTATTCAATGGCATAAAGGATTTCAGCATGATCGTATTAATTACAGGTGCAAGCTCAGGTTTTGGTGAGGAAATGGCGCGTAAATTTGTACGCGAAGGTCATCAGGTCATCGCAGCCGCCCGTCGGCTGGAACGTCTGTCTGTTTTACATGCAGAACTGGGCGACAAGTTATTACCAGTGACGATGGATGTGACGCAAAAGTCGTCGATACTGCAGGCGCTGGCGGATTTGCCTGCGGACTGGAAAACGATCGATGTGCTGATCAATAATGCCGGTCTGGCATTGGGAACCGAACCCGCCCATCTGGCGTCGCAGGAAGAGTGGGAAACCATGATAGACACCAACACCAAAGGTCTGGTCACAGTCACGCGGGCGATTCTGCCGGATATGGTGGCACGTAACAGCGGCATGATCATCAATATCGGCTCCATCGCCGGCTCGACCCCGTATCCGGGCGGCAATGTGTACGGCGCGACAAAAGCCTTTGTCGATCAGTTCACCAAAAATCTGCGGGCAGATATGGCAGGTACCGGCGTGCGTACCACGAATATTGCACCGGGCTTATGTGGCGGGACGGAATTTTCGAATGTACGTTTCCGTGGCAACGATGATGCCGCCGCGAAAGTCTATGAAGGCACGGTGCCATTGACCGCGGTTGATATCGCTGAAACGGCATACTGGATCGCCACTTTGCCGGCGCATGTCAATATCAACTATATCGAGATGATGCCGACCTGCCAGGGCTTTGGTCCGTTGAATATCAAGCGCAACCTCGTTTAAGCGGATTTTTGCTGAAATAATACTGGGGGGAGTATATTTTAAAGTCCTTTGTCGATGCTGACGTTAAGGCGAAAAAGGCAGATACTCCCCCTGTTTTGTAAAAATTATGCAGTAAATTGCGTGATAGAAATCACGTCATACGAGAGAAGAAAGCCGAAACGGCGGTTGATGATGAAAAATTTTAACTGGAATGTGCGTGTGTATTACGAAGACACGGACGCTGGCGGTATCGTTTTTTATGCGAATTATCTGAAGTTCTTTGAGCGCGCCCGTACCGAATGGCTGCGCGCCACCGGCATTCACCAGCAGGAACTGAAGCAGACGCATGAGGTAATGTTTGTCGTCAAAGCAAGCACAGTCGAGTATCATGCACCCGCCAGACTCGATGATGAACTCCGTATCACTGCCGTGGTCGAAAAACTGGGACGAGCATCGATCCTGTTTGCGCAGGAAGCCTGGTGCGGCGAGCGTCTGCTGGCCAGCGGTACGATCAAAGTCGGCTGCGTCGGTGCAAACAGCCTGCGGCCCGCAGCGATTCCGGATGTGGTCGTTGAAAAAATCCATACCTGATGCGGTTGACGGCATAGCCCGGCCGGCGGGATAGTTTTTTTACTCTTTGTTATTTGTTGTTCTCAACTGTGATTCATTATGAATGTTACTCAAGACCTTTCTTTTTTCAGCCTGATCAGCAATGCCTCTGTTCTGGTGAAACTGGTGATGCTGATACTGCTGGGCGTTTCTCTGACCAGCTGGACGTATATCTTCAGCAAAATGTTTGCGATCAAAAAGGCGCGTGCGCAGACCGAGGTGTTTGAGCGGAATTTCTGGTCCGGTGGCAATCTGGTGGAGTTGTATCAGGATGCCACCAGCAATCGTCGCGGCCGTGATAAAACCGGTTCACTCGAACGTATTTTCGAGGCCGGTATGAGTGAATACCACAAAGTCAAAAACGCCAATAAAGCTTCGCTTGATGCCAGCGCGATGCTCGATGGCGCACGGCGTGCGATGCGCGCCGCGTATCAGCGTGAAATGGATATGCTGGAAGCGCATTTATCTTTCCTCGCTTCGGTCGGCTCGGTATCGCCGTATATCGGTTTGTTCGGTACCGTCTGGGGGATTATGAATTCTTTCCGTGGTCTGGCGAATGTGCAGCAAGCGACGCTGGCAGCCGTGGCACCGGGTATTGCCGAGGCGCTGATTGCGACGGCGATCGGTTTGTTTGCTGCGATTCCGGCGGTACTCGCGTATAACCGTTATTCGCACGACATTGATCGTCTGGCGATTCGCTTTGAAACCTTTATTGAAGAGTTCTCGAATATTCTTCAGCGTCAGTCACGCTAATACAAAGTGAGTCAGCATGAGTTATCTGCGTGGCGAACGTAAACGCAAATTCAAGGCCGAGATTAACGTCGTGCCTTACATCGACGTGATGCTGGTGCTGCTGGTGATTTTCATGGTGTGCGCGCCGATGACAAATCCCAGCGTAATCAATTTGCCGACGGCCGGTCAGTCAACGCAGCCGCCGTCTGAATATATCGAAGTCACTTTGCGGCCGAATGAGCTTGCCACCATCAGCATCAACAGCAAGAACGGCAGCAACGGTAATAATCTTCAGGAAAGCAAAGAGCAGGCGAAAAACCGCCAGCAACTGCTGTTGAAATTACGCGAATATCACGAGGCAAAGCCTGATCTGTCGGTGCTGGTTTCTGCGGATAAAGGCATCATCTATGACGACGTGGTGCAGGTGATTTCCGAGGCAAAAAAACTGGGTATCAACCGCGTCGGGCTCGCAACAAAATAAGTCAGCATGATACCTATTCGCAAATGCCTGGGTTTTTCCGGCTGGCTGCTGTACGCGGCAGCTGCGGCGGCCGCACCTGCTCTGGCGCAGGAGCCAGTAGCGTCTGCGCTCTCACCTGCAGCGCAGGTGCCTGCGGCGACCGCAGGAGCGGAAAATAACAAAGAAAACGAAACGGAACCATTCGTCCGCAGTATCAGCGGACGTTTTCGTTTACAGGCAGCAAAGACTGACTGGGCGGATTTACTGCGCGAGCATATCGCCGAGTTTTCCGGCAACAGCGAAGCGCAGAACATTACGCCCGCGCTGATCCGTCGCTTGCGCCAGGATATCAACGGCATTCTGGCAACCGAAGGTTATTTTTCGCCGAAAACAGAGTTCCGTAATCTGAATCTCGACGATGCTGATAACACTGCCATATCCGCGGATGCGGCAGAGGCAAGCGATGCCGGCGTTGCCGGAAAAATGATCGAAGTGATGGTCGATGCCGGGCAGCGTACGCTGATAGAAAATGTGAATATTACTTTTCAGGGCGACTTTGCCGCGACGCTGGCCGCGGGCGACCCGCGTGCGAAGCAGCGGCATCAGGCACTGATTCAGGACTGGGGACTCGGTGTCGGGCAATTTTTTCGCGAATCCGACTGGCGCGAGGCCAAAACCCAGTTGACCGAAACGCTGCGCTCAGATGTCTATGCGGCTGCGCAGATTACGGAGAGTGCAGCGAATGTCAATGCCGATCAGTACCGCGCTGATTTACAGGTTGACGTTGACAGCGGGCCGCCATTTTTTCTGGGCGAATTAAGGGTCACAGGCCTGCAGCGCTATCCGCAATGGTTACTCGATCGTTACCGGCCACCGCTGCGCGGCGAAGCGTATTCACGCAGCCGCCTGCTTGAGTTTCAGCGTAATTTACAAAACTCACCTTATTTCGGAACGGTAGCCGTATCGATCGATGCCGATCCTGAAAAAGCCAGCGCCGTACCGGTTGATGTGAATCTGATTGAGCGTAAAGCGCGTGACCTCAGTTTCGGTGTCGGTTACAGCAGCAACACCGGTTTTCGTGGTGAAGTTGCTTACCGCGACCGCGACATCCTTGAGCGAGCATGGGATCTGCGCAGTGCGATACGGATAGAGCAGCAACGCCAGCTTGGTTATGCCGATATCTATTTGCCGCCTTACGACAATAAACTTGATTCGTTCGGGGTGATTCTTGACAGGCAGGACGTATCCGGCGTCAATTCCCTGCGCAATGCAGTCGGGATCAAACGTACGAATACCCACGGCCATATCGAACAAAGACTGGCGCTGAAACTGATACGCGAAAGAAAAACAGTGGACGGCGAAGACGATAGCGTCAGCAAGGCACTGGTTGCCAGCGTGGGCTGGACCTGGCGTGATATCGATAATGCGTTTGCACCACGCCGCGGTGAGATTTATCAGTTCGATCTGGATATTTCGGAAAAAGCCTTGTTATCGGATCAGCGTTTTATCCGCAGTTACGGCAAATACCATCGCTGGATACCGGTTGGCCGCAGTGACAGTATTATTCTGCGGGCCGAAGCCGGGCAGGTCTTTTCGCCCAAAAATGAAGGTATTCCGGAAGATTATTTATTCCGTACCGGCGGCAGTTCAACGGTGCGCGGTTATGCCTACCAAAGTCTGGGTGTTCAGCATCCGAGTGCGGTTACCGGTGGTCGTGTGATGGGTGTCGCCAGCGCTGAATATGTGCACTGGCTCAACAGCACCTGGGGTATCGCCGGCTTTGTCGATGCCGGTGACGCTGCTGACAGCTGGAAGGATTTCAGTTTGCGTAAATCGGTCGGTGCCGGTGGCCGTTATCACACACCGGCGGGGCCGATCGCGCTGGATCTTGCTTATGGTCTGCAGACCAGAAAAGCGCGTCTGGATTTTTCTATTGCGATCGCCTTCTGATATGAACGACACCGGACACCAAGAGCCACAGACCCCAGCAGAGCAGACGACTGCAGATACTCAGCCAGCACGCCGGCGGCGTTCATGGTTGTCGCGTCTTTTGGTAACGCTGGTGTTGCTGTTACTGAGCGCTGGTCTGCTACTGACCTGGCTGGTAAAAACTGACAGCGGCAGTCGCAGTCTGTTTGCGCTGATCGATTATGTAAGTCTGGGCAGTTTCAAAGCCAGCGGTGTGCAGGGCAGTATCGGCGACGATATTCAGATTGATGAGTTATCGCTGAAAACCTCAACGCTGGAGATCAGAGCCAGTGGTGTGCAATTACGCTGGCAGCCTGCCGCTTTGTGGCATCAGCAAGTGCTGGTCGATCGCTTACAGGCCAGTTCTTTGCGGGTCGCGACAGCATCGAGCAACACGCCTGTAAGCTTACCCGCTGATCTTGGTTTGCCATTTGCATTGCAGGCGCGTGAGCTGGCGCTGGGGCGTTTGGTGGTGGCCGATATTCTCGCTGGTGGCAAACAAAAAGAAATCGTGACGCTGACCGCGCTGAAGGGAACTTTAGAATTCGTCGCGCAACAGTATCGGGCGCAACTGGCACTGAGTTCGCCGTGGGGAAATGCCAGCGTGACAGACGCAACGATGGCAAGTCTGCGCCCATTTGCAATCAAGGGCAATGCACTAATACAGGGGCAGGTCAGAGCCGACGTACTACCAGTCGCGGCGCAGCTTCAGGTCGCTGGCAGCCTGCAGGAAATACAACTTGCTTTGCAGGCAAAATTACAGGAAAAATCCATTCCGCAGGGACCTGCCAGCGATGCAGAAAAAAAACTACTGACGAATAAAAAGACAGCTCATCTGAATGGCTCCGCCAGGGCTGTGATTGCACCGTTTGATGCGCAGATATTCAAAAGCGCCCACGTCGATATTCAGCATTTCAATCCGGCTGCCTGGGCCAGTGCAGCACCGGCAGCCGATTTACGTCTGCTGGCAGATCTGCGGCCACAGACGGCGCAAAAAGTGCAGCAAAGCACACCTCAGAATACTGAAAAAAATATTGCGGAAGCGAAGGTAAAAAGTAGCATTAAAAAAGACGCAGAAAAAAATATTGCTCCCGCCGCCGACCTTGTGGAAGGCGACGTTTCCATCACCAATGCCGCCGCCGGTCCGCTTAACCGGAATGTGATACCGCTTCGTTCTGTCAGTGCCAGACTGAAATGGCAGGGGACGCATCTCGATGTCAGCCATCTGATGGTGCAAGCCGGTAGTCAGGGCCAGATCCGTGGCGATGCGAGTCTTGAGCTACAGGCGGGAGCCACCCGGGCGCAAGCGCAACTGAGCCTGACGAATATCGATCTGAAACAAATCGATCAGCGCTTGCACAGCACAAACATCAATGGCAGCGCAAAAGTACAGACCGCGCCAGATCAGACCATACTGACGCAGGCGCAACTGACTGATGCTAAAGCAAGGCTGAACACCGAACTCAGCTACGATCTGAATAAATTGGTGCTGAGTCTGAGCAAATTTGAATTGCAGGCGGAAGAATCCCGCCTCGAGGCGAAGGGGGAGATTGCTTTCAGCGGCAATCAGGTATTTCATGTTAAGGGGCATCTCAGCAATTTTGACCCGGCGCGCTGGGTCGCGGCACCTGCCGGACGCTTGCAGGCGGAATTCAGCAGCGATGGACAATTGCAGCCGCGTGTGCAGTTACAGTTCAGAATGCCTGCCTTGCAAGGGCAATATGCAGGACAGCCGGTGCAGGGAAATGTCGATCTGCAATGGCGTCAGGATCAGCAGCTCATGTTGCGGCAGATGGATCTGCGCTGGGGTAAAAATACGTTGAAAGGGCAGGGTGCCTGGGGGGCTGCGGGCGACCTCCTGACGCTGAATCTGGATGCACCGGAATTATCAGAACTCAATAGTCTGAATAGTCTGTTTGGCAGCGGATTACTCGCCTTCGGTGGCAAATTAAAAGCGGATGTGCAATTGCTGGGACGTTTCAACGATCTGGCGGGCAGCGTGAGCACCGATGCAGAGCAACTCAGTTTTTCACACAATAACAAAAATTATACCGTTGCCAGATTATCCGGCAAGCTCAGCCTGAGCAAAGGACTCGACGGTCAGATTGAAGGGGATATCAGTGCACAGCACCTGGGCGGCGATTTGCCTGCGCTGAATGATACCGATCTGACCGGAGTTGTGCAGGCCGAAAAAATACGGCAGTTGCAGCTGCAGCTCAAAGGAAAAAAAGCCGCCCATACTTTGCAGGCGGACATATCGTTCAGCGGCAAACAGCAGTTGCATCTGGCAGCAAATGGCGCGCTCAGCGCAGGCGCTAAAAATGACCTGAGTCATTGGGACTGGAAAGGACAATTGCAGTCGCTGACGCTGGCGGGGAAACCGGATTTGCGTTTAGTGAGTCCCGCCAGTCTGCAGATCACGCCGGATTCGGTGCGTCTCGGCAGTCTGCAGTTACAAAGCGAACTGGCAAAGCTGACCTTGGATCAGTTTGAATGGCTGCCTGGCACGCTGAGCACGAAGGGCAGTATGACCGATGTGCGTCTGCTCGATATCATTCACCTGTTCCGGCCGCAATACACGGTCACCGGAAATCTGAAACTCAATACCAGATGGGATCTGCAACTGAAGGACAGTGTGCGCGGGGATATCCGTATCGAGCGGCAAAGCGGGGATTTGCGCTTCAATGATCCTGACGGTACCGGTACTCCGGTTCCTTTAGGCATACGCAATGTACAGATGCAATTACGCATGGGCGGTCTGGTTGCCGGCACGGATGGCGAACGCCTGCAGCTGTCGGCAACCGCTGATGGTGCCCGTCTCGGACAGTGGGAAATGAACGCGGATTCTTTCCTGAGCAAACAGGATGGGCGCTGGATGATTTCGCCCGGCGCAGCATTGAACGGACGCATCAAGGCTTTGATCCCGGATCTTGAATGGCTGGGGCCATCCATTAATCCGGGACTGGTACTGAAAGGAAAATTAAGCCTCGACGGTGCGCTGGCTGGCACGATGGGTAAACCGCGTTATCGTGCCGATGTCAGCGGGCGCGATCTGGAACTCGCGTTCGCTTCTGAGGGCCTGTTACTGCCTCATGGTTTGCTGGAAGCGCATATCGAAGATAATCGTCTGACGCTCAGTCAGCTGCAATTTTCCAATACAGTGACCATGCTGCCGCCGCATGCACAGTTTAAAGGTACGGACATGCTGGGCAAGCGCGGGGAATTCAATGCCAGCGGCGAGATTGACATCGGTAAAGAAACAGGATCGATACAGGCGCAATGGCAGCAATTCCCTATGCTGCAAAGAAAAGACCGCTGGCTGGTGGTGTCAGGTCAGGCCAGTATCATCGAGTCGAAAAATATCTGGAGTCTGACCGGAAAAGTGCTGGCCGATGGTGCTTATTTCAAATTGCCTAAAATGCCGCCGCCAAGTTTATCGGACGATGTTCATGTCACACGGAAGTCGGATAAACGTGAGGCTAAAGCAACGGATGCCGTACCAGTCAAAAAAGGCCTGAAAACCCGCGTTGATGTCAGCTTTGATATGGGGCCGCGTTTCGTATTCGTCGGTCGCGGGCTGGACACCGGGCTGGCGGGTAGCTTGCGTATGCGCTCAATTGATGGCAGTCCCTTGCAGGCGACCGGAACGATCAACACGGTCAAAGGTGTGTACGAAGGTTACGGACAACAGCTGGCGATTGAGCGTGGCATCCTGAATTTTCAGGGGCCGCCGGCGAATCCAGGCTTGAATATCCGCGCCTTGCGTCAGGGCTTGGCGGTCGAGGCCGGGGTGGAAGTGGTGGGCAGTGTCGCCGCACCGCAAGTGCGGCTGGTATCCGAGCCTGCAGTGCCTGATGCTGAAAAATTATCCTGGCTGGTACTGGGACGCGGTTCTGATCAGCTGGCCGGTGGCGATGCATCTTTGCTGATGTCGGCGGCGACCGCGATTTTTGGGGGCGATGGCAGTCGTAATATCCCGCGCGATATTGTGCAGGGGCTGGGCTTCGATGAATTTTCGATTGGTGCTGCCGGACAGAACTCATCGTCCCACGTTCCGGTTCAGACGGTTGCCGGTGCGACCGGTAGCGGCAATGGTTCTTCCAGTAGCGATCAGGTGGTCAGCGTAGGAAAACGTCTGATGCCCGGTCTTGTGCTTTCCGTCGAACGCGGCCTCGGCGATGCCAGCGGCGCAATTCGTCTCAGCTGGCAACTGACCCGCCGTATCACAGTGATAGGCCGCACGGGCAATGAGTCTGCTGTGGATGTGACTTACACTTTCTCGTTTAATTAAGACTGATTTCAAGCTGCGCTGAAGGCACGGTATGCCGTGCCATCTCCCTGCGGTGCCAGCTCTCAATTTGCCCGGCTGACGTGGGAGGAACTTCAGCTTAAGCATCGCGTTCGCCTGCCGCACATCGGTGGCTTATCTCAGTTCAGTTTTTTTTTACCAGTCCCAATCTTGATCCAGATCCAGTATTCAATAAATAACGTCAGGCTGTTGTTGTAAATTGTTCTGAGCGAACAGCGTGACAACATAAGCTTGAGAATGATCAATGGTGAGCAATTTACGCAATGCCATGATGGCGGGCTATTTTTTTCCCTCTTTCAGTTTTTGTTGCATGTAAAGGTTTGCGTATGTCTGACTATGTTGCACCTGTTGGTAAAGAGTATGTCTTGCAGGATCATGAAACCATCGTCTCTAAAACAGATATGAAAGGCCGGATTACCTATGTGAGCGATGATTTTGTACGCATCAGTGGCTTTTCAGCCGAAGAATTAATAGGTTCTCCGCATAACATCGTTCGCCATCCAGATATGCCGCCAGCCGCTTTTGCCGATTTATGGGCGACGATCAAAAGCGGACGCGCGTGGTCCGGACTGGTGAAGAACCGCTGTAAAAACGGTGATTATTACTGGGTCGAGGCGACTGCCGCGCCCCTGATGCACGATGGCCGGATCGCCGGTTTCACGTCAATAAGGGTGAAGCCCGATCGTGAGCAAGTCCGTATGGCGGAAGCTGTCTACGCGGCGTTAAAGAATGGCGACCAGTCTATCCGCATCAGCGGTGGAGCCGTGGTTCGGGTGCCCTTGTTTAAAGCAGCCGCTTATTTCTCTGGTCTCAGCGTGCGAGCCATACTTAATTTGTATGTGACCGCGATGCTGGTATTGCTGAGTGTGATCACAGTTCTGAGCCTGGCACCGGATTTCAGTGGTACAGATTATCTGATCGCCGGATTAAGTGTGCTGGCAGGCGCTGCGACCATAATGATATTGCAGCGCCTGCGAAAGCAAGTAGTGCAACCTCTGCTGATGCTGGATGAATGCATACAGACCATGACGTCCGGCGATTTATCCGTCACGATCAGGGCTGGTGGTGCGAATGAAGTCGGACGCGTGACGCAGTCATTGCGTGTCCTGCAAACGAATATCAAGTTACTGATAGGCCAGATCAAGCAAACCACCGAGTACGTTCGCAACGGTGCCAGTCAGGTGGCGGCCGGTAATGCCGATTTGTCTTCCCGCACCGAAACGCAGGCCAGTTCGCTCGAAGAAACCGCGTCGTCCATGGAGGAGCTGACTTCCACTGTCAGACAAAACGCCGATAATTCCAAACAAGCCAGCCACATCGTGATGTCTGCTGCGCAAGTGGCGGAAAAAGGTGGTGTCGCAGTGGCGAATGTGGTCAGTACGATGGGCGCGATTAAACAAAGTTCGGGCAAAATAGCGGACATCATTACCGTGATTGACGGCATCGCGTTTCAGACAAATATTCTGGCGTTAAACGCTGCTGTCGAAGCTGCCCGCGCCGGTGAGCAGGGGCGCGGCTTTGCCGTGGTTCCCAATGAAGTGCGACAGCTGGCCCACCGCAGTGCTGACGCTGCGAAAGAAATCAAAGATCTGATACAGGATTCGGTGTCTCAGATCGAACAAGGCGCTCGTCTGGTGGATGAGGCCGGGCATACGATGGAGGAAATCGTCAGCAGCGTGAAGCGGGCCGCCGACATCATGCATGAAATTACCAGCGCCAGTCAGGAGCAAAGCGCCGGGATTCATCAGATCAATGATGCCGTGACGCAGATGGATGATATGACGCAGAAAAATGCAGCGCTGGTCGAGCAGGCGGCAGCATCTGCCGATGGTTTGAAAGGGCAGTCTCTGACCTTAATTTCGCTGGTGAATTCATTTAAACTGGTCAAGACCGTCGGGCAAAGAGACGCTGCATGAATATGTGGATGCAGCATCCCGGCAGACTCCTTTGATTTATACGATTAAAGTATGAATAATCATCAAATTTGATATTTGACATATAGAATGCCGGAGTGCACTCTGGCATTTCCACATCTGATTCTGCAGGAGAAAGCTATGCCGCAATACCGTTCACGTACCACCACACATGGCCGCAATATGGCGGGCGCCCGCGCACTCTGGCGCGCCACTGGCATGAAAGACGGCGATTTTGATAAACCTATCATCGCTGTCGTCAATTCATTTACCCAGTTCGTGCCCGGACATGTGCATCTGAAAGATCTGGGGCAACTGGTTGCGCGTGAAATCGAAGCGGCTGGCGGTGTCGCCAAAGAATTCAATACGATCGCCGTGGATGACGGTATTGCGATGGGCCACGGCGGCATGCTGTATTCATTGCCTTCGCGTGATCTGATTGCCGATTCTGTTGAATACATGGTCAACGCGCACTGCGCCGATGCGATGGTCTGCATTTCCAATTGCGACAAAATCACGCCCGGCATGCTGATGGCAGCGATGCGCATCAATATTCCTGTGGTATTTATTTCCGGTGGTCCGATGGAAGCGGGCAAAGTGCTGAAGGTGGTGGATGGCGCGAAAAAAGTGATCAAGCTCGATCTGATCGACGCCATGATTAAAGCCGGTGACAGCTCGGTCAGTGATGCGGATGTGGCCGAGATCGAACGTTCTGCGTGTCCGACTTGCGGTTCCTGTTCCGGCATGTTCACCGCGAATTCGATGAACTGCCTGACCGAAGCGCTGGGTCTGGCCTTGCCTGGCAATGGCACTATTGTTGCAACGCATTCGGATCGCAAAGAATTATTTTTACAGGCTGGTCGCCTGATCGTCGATCTGGCGAAACGCTATTACGAGCAGGATGATGCGTCAGTTTTACCGCGCAGCATTGCCTCGAAAGCCGCATTTGAAAACGCGATGGCACTCGATGTATCGATGGGCGGTTCCACCAATACCGTATTGCATTTGCTGGCGGCGGCAAATGAGGCTGGTGTGGCATTCACCATGGCAGACATCGACCGCATTTCACGCAAAGTGCCTTGCCTGTGCAAAGTGGCACCGATGACGGATAAATTCCACATCGAAGACGTACATCGTGCCGGTGGCATCATCAGTATTCTGGGCGAACTGGCACGTGCCGGTCTGCTTGATACCTCACTGCCGACGATACACAGCAAAACCTTGGGTGACGCGATTGCGAAATACGATATCGCCGTCAGCAAGGATGCGGCGGTTCTGCAATTGTTCCGTGCCGCGCCGGGCGGCGTGCCAACGCAGGTCGCGTTTTCACAATCGGAGCGTTTTGAACAGAACGATACCGACCGTAGCTCAGGTTGTATCCGCGATAAAGCGCATGCCTATTCACAAGATGGTGGCCTCGCGGTGTTGTACGGCAATCTGGCTGAAAAAGGCTGCATCGTCAAAACGGCGGGCGTCGATGAAAGTATTCTGAAATTCACCGGTAAAGCGCGCGTCTTTGAAAGTCAGGATGCGGCTGTTGAAGCGATCCTCGGCGATACCGTGCATGAAGGCGATGTGGTCGTGATTCGTTACGAAGGACCGAAAGGCGGCCCAGGTATGCAGGAAATGCTGTACCCGACTTCGTATATCAAATCCAAAGGTCTGGGCAAAGCCTGTGCCTTGTTTACCGATGGTCGCTTCTCCGGCGGTTCGTCTGGTCTGGTGATCGGTCATGCATCGCCGGAAGCGGCGGAAGGCGGCGCGATCGGTCTGGTCGAAGAGGGCGATATCATCGAGATCAATATTCCTGAACGCACTATCCATCTGCGTGTCAGCGATGCCGATCTCGCCGCCCGTCGCAGCGCAATGGAAGCACGTGGTGATGCGGCATGGTTGCCAGTCAATCGTGACCGCTATGTCTCGCAGGCCTTGCAGGCATATGCGGCACTGGCCACGTCGGCAGATCGCGGTGCGGTGCGTGATTTGTCGCAGTTAAAACGCAAATAAATGTGATGCCAACCGGCTGTAATACGTATTGTCAGACACAGCTTGTATCTGTCCCGTAATGGGGTCAGCACCGGAAACAGTGTCGTATGAAAACAGGGTCACAGCCTTTGCTGTTGCCCTGTTTTTTTATCGGATTCATGCGCTGGACATCTTATCCGGTGGTCCGTCTGATGCCGCAGATCCCTCATAACCCTCATAGCCGCCAGGCGGTTCGTTGTAAATTTTCTTCAGATGCCCGTTGGCGCGGACGATTAGAGGAATCGCCCCAAATGTTTTTAAAAATATCATTTCATGGTATGCCGGAAACGCAATCTATGTTGCCGTCTGGCGCAGACCGCAGATAAATAGCTGCCTCACTATCAACAGGGCGAAATTTGTGCGCTCGGCAGATATTGTTCATAGAATCATTCTTTTTTCTTCTGATATTTTTTTGATAAATCCGGCCGCTACGACGATCTGCCGGTTCACGTTATCATTCGGGTCAGGCAGCACGCCTGTTTGTCTGAACTATTTTTTTTACATCATTTGCATCTGCTTTTCTTTTGCGGAAAAGCACGAACGACTAATCGCGATTTCCGCGATGACACTCACTTCTGCAATTGAGCCGATCCGTATCGGCGACCTGATCTGCGCTTGCATCGTCATGACATCAGGTTCAGTGCACCGAAATAGTTTTTCTGCATGTCGTGTTTGGTATTCCCACAATAAATTCGGATCGATCGTGATGGCTGACTTCAGACCACTCTGAGGCAGCGCATTGGCAATCGGTCGTCATCATCAGGAGAAAAAATGAAATTTCCTCAGTCCACCATGCGCCGTGTTGTGCTCAGCACCGTCTTGTTTGGCGTGTCAGGCTTTGCTTCGTTAGCGCAGGCGGCAGAAAACAATGAAGTGGCCGTGCCTATGGGTTTCTGGAATCTGGACTCGGCAATTCTGCCTTTATCCGGCACTTACGGGCAAGTGTTGCTGGCGAACTATCGTGCCGACAGTGTGAAAGGCAGCGACGGCAATGACATCGCCTTCCATAAAAATATCAGCGGCATTCCGGTGACCGTGAATGGCACAGTCAATGCGAAAATCAAAGTTGATGGCATTATTCCCAAGCTCAATTACATCAGCGAAGAAGCAATACTTGGCGGGCGTTATGGCGCCTATATCGCAATTCCTTTGCTGAAAAAATCGCGCGATGTGGTGGTATCGGTCACAACGCCGCTGCCTGCTGCGCTTCAGCAGAAAATCGGTGCGCAGGCATCCGCAGCGGCCAGTGGCAGCACCAGTGGTCTGGGTGATATTGAACTCGCTGGTTTCATTGGCTGGAAATATGAAAGTCTGTCGATTGTGGCCGCGATGAATGTCGATTTGCCGACCGGTTCCTTTGACAGAAACAGTCAGGTGAATCTGGGCATGAATTCGTATTCATTCCGTCCGTTGGTATCGGCTGCCTGGTCAACCGAATCCGGCTTTGATTTTGCCGCATCCCTGGCTTACAACATCAGTACCGCAAATCGCGATACCGACTATAAATCCGGACAGTATCTGCATCTCGAATACGTCGGCAGCTACCAGTTTTCCAATAACGTCAAAGCAGGACTGCACGGCTATTACCTGAAGCAGACGACCTACGATAAAGATCCGAACGGCACCAGCGCGCTGCCACTGATCAATGGCAATAAGGCGCGTGCAGCGTCGTTCGGCCCGGTGATCAGCTATCAGACCGATGATCTGAAAACACAGGTGGAATTCAAGTATCTGAAAGAATTTTCAGCACGTTCACGTCCGCAGGGCGATTTGTTTCTGCTGACGCTTAGCCGGATGTTCTGATCGGCAGACTTGGCAATGATAACAATTAAAAAATCTGAGGAGATACGCATGAAGGCAGTAAAGCACTCAAGGCAGGTGAGGCACATAATGCAGATCGCACGCATGATGTGCGTCGTTGCCGGTTTGGCTGGCAGTTTATCGCCAGCGCAGGCTGCCAACGAGCCGGTGTCGCAAGTATTGGAAGAGTCGGTACAGGTTGACGGCCAGCGTTTAAACCTGAATGGCAGTGGCACGCACATCATCAAGCGCGTCAAGATTTTCAATATCGGCCTGTACACTACTAAGCCAAGAAACAATAAGGCAGATCTGCTGGCGTCACCCGGTCCGGTGCGCCTGAAACTGGTGATGGTGAAAGAAGTGGAAAGTGAATTGATGGGGCGGCGTTTTCTCGCCGACATCCGTTCCAGCACCACCAAAGAAGAACGCAATCAACTCGTTTACCAATTGATGGCAATCGGCGAAGGTTTTGCCAAAATGGGCGACTGGAAAGTCGGCGATGTGATGACGATAGACTGGAGCCAGGGTAAAGGCACCGTGTTCCGCTCAAACAACCGGCAAATCGGCGAAACGCTGAAAGACGACCTGACCATGCACGCGATTCTGAAAATCTGGTTAGGTGATAACGTCGCCGATAACAAGCTGAAACGCTTATTGCTGGGCGATAAAGAGTAATAAAAACTAGAAAAGGCGGCGCTCTGGGCATCGCGTCCAGATTGCCACTATCAGGAATGCATGACGATGATCTTATCGTTGCGTATTCCTGATTTTTTTTGCCATGTGCTGACAGTTTTTCACAACTTGTATTTTTCCACATCATCCCTATTTATTTGAGCAAGCAAAGAACGTCGCTAACGAGAGCCATATCGGGTATGCCAGACGCATCCGCCTCTGGTCGTTTATACTCTTGGTCTTCGCTGTATCAGTAGTTGTATTAATACTGATCGACAGACGCATTTACCGCAACAGGATAAGCGCAATAGACGGCTATTGCGTTGCCCCGCAAGACGGGAATCCACTCAACAGAATTCGCGAGCACTGTATGTCAAGCAACAATCCGCCTGTAGAACAAGAAAAGCTGGCGCTGGAATACGTCGATTCCTGCAACTTACCGACGACCTGGGCAAACTTCCGCATGCATGCGTTTGTCGAACCTGCGACCGGCAAAGAACACATTGCCCTGACGCTGGGCGATGTCGCCGATGGCAAGCCAGTGCTGGCGCGTATCCATTCCGAATGCCTGACCGGCGATGCCTTGTTCAGCCTGCGCTGTGATTGCGGCCCGCAACTCGAAATGGCACTCAAAAAAATTGCCGACGAAGGCCGTGGCGCTTTGCTGTATCTGCGTCAGGAAGGGCGTGGCATAGGCTTGCTGAATAAAGTCCGCGCTTATCATCTGCAAGACGATGGCGCCGATACCGTCGAAGCCAACCAGAAACTGGGCTTCGCCGCCGATCTGCGCAATTACAGCCTCGTTGAACCGATGCTGCAACATCTGGGCGTCCATTCCCTGCGCCTGATGACGAACAACCCGCGCAAACTGTCAGCGATGGAAGGATTAAAAGTCACAGTCGCCGAACACGTGCCGCTGATCATCGAACGCAACCCCTACAACGACCGCTACCTGAACACCAAGGTCAGCAAACTCGGGCACATGCTGTCACCGGAACTTTGAACAGCCGGATAAAAAATACAGCGGATAAAAAATACAGTGGATAAATAGCGGTGGATAAAAGACTGCGCCTAAAAAGCAGCTAAAAAGCGCAACTGATCTGCGCTGATTTGAAGCTTGCCGACATCGTATTCCTACGAGCGGAACTGCAACAGGTTCCGCTTTTTTTATGCCTGTAACGCCAGTAGTGCGCAAAAATGGCTTCGGGAGCAAAAAATATACCCCAGGGAGTATATTTAAAAGCCCTTTATTTATAAGGAGATGAAGGCGTTTTTGGCGCATACTCCCCTGAAAATGCCTTTTTAAGAGGAGTGGCGCAGCGTTCGGGCGGTGATATTATGAGTCGCTGTTTTGTGACTGTTTCGTGCGCTGATGCTGGTGCTTTCAAACATCAATTTGCTGTTTCAGCTTGTTAAATTCGTCACTGGCTTCCTGCAGCACCTTATCCAGCACTTCCTGATCAAGGCCGAGGCTGTGCCACGATAGCGCGGTGATTTCTGGCGTGGTGTGATCGGCGCTTTCGGTGACGTTCAGGACGTGGGCGATACCGTTGGCGACGTGCACGATGGTGGCCAGAAAACCCAGCCCCGGTTTGTCCGGCTGGTGATGGCCGGCAATCGCGTTTTTCATCTGATCGGAAAAATTCCAGTATATCGCCAGCTCTTCGCCGACGGCGGCGTGATCAATGCCGAGAATTTCTCTTTCGGCGTCAAACTGTGTGCACTGGTGTTCGGTTTGCCAGGCGATGACGTGTTCGTATTCGGCGCTGTGGTAAGTGACCAGCACCAGTGTGCCGATGTCATGCAGCAAGCCTGCGGTGAAGGCGACGTCCAGACTCAGGTTCAGGCGTCGTGCGAGAATTTTTGCGACGATGGCGACGGCATTCGAATGACGCCAGAAATCTTTGTGACTAAAGCCCTGACAATTATTTTCGGGGAAGCAGCCGGTCAGCGCGGCGGTCACGATGATTTGTTTAACGGTGGTCATGCCGAGCAGGGCGATCGCCTGCTGTATGGTGGTGACTTTGAATTGCGTAGCGTAATACGCTGAATTGGCGAGCCTCAGGGTTTTCGCGGTCAGGGCAATATCGCGAGTGACTTTGTCGGCCAGTTCGTGGGTATCGACATCTTCTTTGTCGATGTTATTCAGTATCTCCATGACGACCGCAGGCAGGGTCGGCAAGTCTTTGACTTCTTCCACAATCTGATGAATAGCTATTCGGTTCATGTCCCGCTCCTTTTTTCGGAGTATTACTCAAAACGACAAGATATGGGCATGCTTGATGCAAAATTTACACATCGTTAGACATGGCGCAAGCGCGTTTCAGCGATGAGCCTGGATGATGTTGCGAGAAACCTTGCCATCCGTGCTTGTGGCGACTACCGCAAAATGGACGCGTGCGGCGGAATAGTATTCAGCCCGCTTTAGGTACAAGACGTTTTTCACTGATGCTGGCTTTGGCCCGTTCCAGCATATCGATAGCCGCCGGGCCGCGCAGTAAAGTGACGGCAACTGCCAGCGCATCGATATAGGTCAGATGGGCGAGGCGGGATGTCATCGGCGTATAGATATCCGGGTCTTCTTCCACGTCCACGCTGATGTGCACGTCTGCCAGCTCTGCCAGCGGGCCGCCACTGGCGCACAGCACCAGTATTTTCGCGCCGGCTTCTTTTGCGAGTTGCACGCTATTGATCAGGTCGCGTGTGCGACCGGTGCGCGAAAATGCGACCACGACACAATCGCTGTTGAGCAGGGTGGCCGATTGCGCCTGCAAATGGGCATCGCAGAAAACTGTGGTGGGTATGCCGAACCGGAAAAACTTGAGTTGTGCATCAATCGCCAGCGCGCCGGAATAGCCTAGCCCGTAACATTCTATCCTGCGGGCTCTGGCAAGTAATTGTACGGCGGCTTCAAAGGTGGTCACGTTAGCATTATTTCTGGCTTCCATCAAAGCGGCAATGGTGCGGTCAAAGACTTTTGGCAACACATCACGCACATGATCAGCCTGATTCACATCCAGATGCAGATACGGAATGCCGGTGGCCAGACTTTTGGCAAACGCCAGTTTGAATGATTTGAACCCATCGAAACCCAGACTTTGCGAAAAACGCGCGACCGTCGGTTCGCTGACATCGCAGGCTTGTGCCAGCACGCGTATCGACATTTCCAGTGCATCATGCGGCTTTTGCAGTAAAAATTCGGCAACCTGACGTTCGGCGCGGCTCAGCGCGGTGCTGGCGACGCGGATGCGGGCCAGCAAACCTTTTTCCGTTGGTGTTATCGAGGAGGGGGTGGTATGTGAATGTGCCATAGTTTTCTATTTTTCAGGGACACCAGAAAACATCAATAGGGCAGCCCGCATCGCGCAATAAGGCGCTGATCGGTAACTTCTGTTGTTCGGCGTCTTCCAGCACGCGGCGTTTTTCTGCACCGCTGATCAGCAGCCAGATCCGCTCAGTATGGAGCAGGCGGGGCAGCGATAATGACATGCGGCTTTGCTGGGTTTGCGGATGCAGGGCAGCGAGGCAGGTGCGCTGATCCTGCTGCACCGGCGCGCCGGGAAATAACGAGGCGATGTGACCATCTGTGCCCATCCCCAGCAATACCGCATTGAAAGTCTGGGGCAATTGTTCACGCAGACGGGCATCAATTGCAGCAGCGGCTGCGGCCGGAGTCGGCGCTGCATTTTTCAGTGACAATAATTGCCAATCCTGACGTGCTGCGGATACAGACAGGCAGCGCCGGAACAAGCCTTCATTGCTTTGCGCATCGTCGTCATCGACCCAGCGTTCATCGGTCGCCACCAGCGTGATTGGTTGGTGCGGCGTGGTACTGGCACTGAACAAGGCATCGAGCTGGCGGTAAACCGGTGCCGGCGTGGTACCGCCTGCCAGCGCAAAACTGAGCGGCGTCGTTGCACTGTGGATGATGTCCAGCCATTGCTGGCTCAGACTGGCACTCAGCGTATCGATGTCATCGAAATCGTGGTAACGGATGCTGCTCATGGCTTCAGCTTTCAACGTATTCTTCGCCCCACGCAGCACCGTGCTGCGCCAGCAGGTAACTGGCCGCTGCGGGGCCCCAGCTACCGGCGATATACGATTTCAAGCCTTCGCTATCGTTCTGCCAGGCATTCATGATCGGGTCTATCCATGACCATGCCGCATTGAGTTCATCATCGCGCACAAACAGCGTCAGGTCTCCATGCATGGCATCGAGCAGCAAACGTTCATACGATTCGACGCGGCGTAAATTCGATGCTTCGGCAAAATCCAGATTCAGTGCCACATCGGATAAACGTATGCCTTCGCCGGGTTCTTTGGCCTTCATGAACAACTGCACGCTTTCTTCCGGCTGCAAGGTAATCACCAGACGATTCGAGCGCATAGGCCCTTGCGACTGACCGAAAATCGAATACGGTATCGGTTTGAAATTGATCGTGATTTCAGCGCTGCGGCTTGCCATGCGTTTGCCAGTGCGCAGATAAAACGGCACGCCAGCCCAGCGCCAGTTGTCGATTTCTGCGCGGATCGCGACGAAGGTTTCAGTGCGGGACGCAGGCGGTACACCGGGCTCCGCCTGATAAGCAATGACAGGTTTGCCATCAACCGCGCCGGCGCGATACTGCCCGCGCACGGTTTTTTTGCTGACTTCTTCCGGTGTAAATTTACGCAGTGCGCGCAAGACTTTGACTTTTTCGTCTCGGATCGCATCCGGATTCGCATTCACCGGTGGCTCCATCGCAACAATGGACACCAGTTGCAGCAAATGGTTTTGCACCATGTCACGCAGCGCGCCGGTGTGATCGTAAAAGTCACCGCGGGATTCGACGCCGACTTGCTCTGAAATTGAAATCTGTACGTCCTGTATCCACTTGCGGTTCCACAAAGGTTCGAGGAAGGAATTGGCAAAACGCAGTGCGAGCAGGTTTTGCACCATCTCTTTGCCGAGATAATGGTCGATACGGTAAATCTGATGTTCATCCAGATAATTACGCAGCGACTGGTTAATTTCTTTGGCCGATTGCGCATCGCGCCCCAGCGGTTTTTCGACGACGACGCGCGCATTGCCTTCCACCAGACCGTGGTTCGATAACTGCTCAACGACAGGAATAAAAATATCCGGGCCGGTCGCCAGATAAAACAGGGTGGCATTGCTTGCCGAGGTATGCAGGCTGCTTTTCAGAATCGCGAAATCTTCAGGTACCCGCGCATCGATTTTGGCGTAATCCGTACAAGCGAGGAAAGCGGCGAGTTTTTCGGCGCTGCCACCGACTACTTTTCCGGCGTACTGGCTGATGCTGTCGCTGACACGCTGACGGAATTCCTCATGCGACAAGGCTTCACGCGCCGCACCGATAAATTTGAATTCGTTGTCGAGCCGGCCATTCACAAAAGCGCTGTACAGCGCTGGAATGATTTTGCGTTTGGCGAGATCGCCGGTGCCGCCAAATAAGACAAAAGTGGTCATGCTGACTCCGTGAGGTGTTCTGATTAGTTGCCTGAATTAATTGCCTGAAATGTGTTGACGCATACTTCGTTGTTCTCATTGTTACCGGTGATGCTGATAAGTTGATGAATGCAGTATGGACAGCCTGATTATGCCAGAAAAGCTACAAAAATGTAGTTTCATTACGTTAATAAAGAACATTTTTCATAAAAAAATGCTTTAAAAATGAAATTATGAAAGTTTGTTACAGAAATTTATGATTTATGGTATCTTTCTACTCATTGTATTCAGGCGGCCTTCTGGTGGTCTTGTGTGTGCGCTGAAGCAGATGCAGAACATCTGCAATGTCACTGCCTCGCTGCCTGATCAGCACGCTTTACTATTACGCCCTCAGGGCATCAGGTGAGTTCAATGACGACATCCTCTTCATCAACATCGATTGCGTTGCATCCGGTTATCGCTCAGGTGACACAACGTATTATTGAACGCAGCAAACCTCTGCGTAATGCCTATCTTGAACAATTGGAAAAAATGCGTGGTCGCGGGCCGCGCCGCGCTAGTTTGTCGTGTGCGAATCAGGCACATGCGAATGCGGCGATGGGCAATGGCACCAAGATCTGGCTGAATCAGGCGCAAAAGCCGAACATCGGTATCGTCACTGCCTACAACGATATGTTGTCGGCGCATCAGCCGTATGAAACTTATCCGCAACAGATACGTGAGGCCGCGCTGCGTTATGGCGGCACGGCGCAGGTGGCCGGTGCGGTGCCGGCGATGTGTGATGGTGTGACGCAGGGGCGTCCGGGTATGGAATTGTCCTTGTTTTCGCGCGATGTGATTGCGCAGGCGACAGCCGTGGCCTTGTCGCATGATGCGTTTGACGCGACGCTTTGTCTTGGTATCTGCGACAAAATTGTACCGGGGCTGCTGATCGGTGCGCTGGCCTTTGGTCACTTGCCGACGATTTTTGTGCCAGCCGGGCCTATGGGTTCTGGTTTATCGAATAAAGAAAAAGCCGCTGTGCGCGAACGGTATGCACAAGGAAAAGCAACGAAAGAAGAATTGCTGGCCGCCGAAAGCGCCGCGTATCACAGCGCAGGCACCTGCACATTTTATGGCACCGCCAACAGCAATCAGATGCTGCTCGAAGCGATGGGCTTGCATCTGCCAGGGGCGGCTTTTGTTCATCCGTCCGACCCTTTGCGCAGCGCGCTGACCGAAGCGGCGGTGGAACGGGTACTGCAACTGACCGAACAAAGCGGCAACTACAAACCTATCGGCCAGCTGGTTAATGAAAAAACCATCGTCAATGCCATCATCGCTTTGCTGGCGACGGGTGGCTCGACGAATCACACCATCCACTGGATTGCGGTCGCACGTGCCGCCGGCATCCTGATCAACTGGCAGGATTTTGATGAGTTGTCTTCCGTGATTCCGCTGTTGACGCGGGTGTATCCGAATGGCACGGCGGATGTGAATGCATTTGAAGATGCCGGTGGCCCGACCTTTGTGATCCGCGAATTATTATCAGCAGGTCTGATGCATGGCGACGTGATGACGGTGTATGGCGACGAGGGTTTGCATTCGCATACCGTGCGCCCGGTGCTGAGCGATGCCGGGCAAATCGCCTGGCAGGCGCAGCCTGCATTATCGACAGATACTGCAGTGCTCAGAAATGTCAGCGAGCCTTTCGCCGCGACCGGTGGTCTGCGTCTGCTGCAAGGCAATCTGGGGCGGGCAATTGTGAAAGCATCCGCAGTGCCGGAAGAGGCGTGGATCATCACAGCACCAGCCAAAGTATTTGAATCGCAAGAGGCGCTGGTCAACGCGTATAAAGCCGGCGAGTTGAATATGGATTTTGTGGCCGTCGTGATTTTCCAGGGGCCACAGGCCAATGGTATGCCGGAGCTGCACCATTTCACGCCGGTGCTCGGCAGCCTGATGTCGGCTGGTTACAAGGTGGCGCTGGTGACCGATGGCCGCATGTCCGGCGCGTCCGGCAAAGTACCGGCTGCCCTGCATGTGAGCCCGGAAGTGGCGCAGGGCGGGCCACTGGGTAAGGTGCGTGACGGTGATCTGATCGAGCTGAATGTGCATACCGGCGAATTGCGTGCACTGGTGAGCGAAGACGAGTGGGCGCAACGTTCCGCACGTGGCTTGAGCAAAGAAAATATGGCGGGCTATGGTCGCGATCTGTTTGCCGCACAACGTCGCGTAGTGACGGCGCCAGAACACGGCGCTTCGACCATATTCATCGACTGACATTCATAGAAACGAATATCAAAGCTAAGAGATCGCGGTGTGCATCGGTAATGCGTACACCACACAGACAACACAAACACAACAGCGCGCATCAGCGCCAATGACAATCAGCAGAGGACAACATGAGTTTTTCCAGACAAAGCATCATTGACCAACTCGCCCAGGTACGCGTTTTACCGATACTGGTTGCTGATGATGTGGAACAGGCGATCCGTTGCGTGACGACGCTGGCAGAAAACGGTTTGCCCGCCGTTGAAATTACCTTGCGCACGCCGAATGCGCTGAACGTGCTTCGCGAAGTCGTGAACGCCTGCCCCGGCGTGACGGTCGGCGCTGGCACGATACTGACTGCGGCACAACTCGCTGCCGTTAAGGAGGCGGGTGCTGCGTTCGGCATCAGCCCCGGCATTACACCTGCCTTAGCCAAAGCCTCCGCAGAATCCGGTTTGCCGTATTTTCCCGGTACCGGCGGCGCAAGCGATGTGATGCTGGCGCTGGAACATGGTTTTGATGTCGTTAAGCTGTTTCCGTCAGATGTTGTCGGCAGCACCAAGATGACGAAAGCGTTGGGCGGCCCGTTTCCCGATGTCCGTTTCTGCCTGACTGGTGGCGTCACGCTGGAATCCACGCCAGTGCTGTTGCAGCAGCCGAATGTTTTATGTGTCGGCGGTTCCTGGATGTGTCCCGCGAATCTGATTCAGAGCGGTGACTGGGCGGCGATTGCGCAGCTTGCGGCAGCCGCAGCGAAAGCTGCCGGGGCTGGAAAATCTGGCAGCCAGTGATGTTCCCTTCGCCTTCTGCCTCGTTGCTGTGCCACAGAAGGTGAGACCAGATGCGGCTGCAGCGCTTAATTTAGGCTGCATTTGGTAAAAATATACTGGGGGGAGTATTTTTTAATCGCCTTTGTTTTCAACGATATGAAGGCGAAAATGAGGTATACCCCCTCATTTCTTTGTTTTTCCGGTATCCGCTAAGGTAAAAAAGCACGCTCATGGCCACTTCTGTTTCCCGCACACCGATCTGGTGTCTGTTGCAGCAACGCGCAACGAATCTGCCCAGCCTGAAAGAATTGTTCCGCGCTGATCCGCAACGCTTCAGCCATTTTTCCGCTTCCGCCTGCGGCATTCTGCTCGACTATTCGAAACAGCGCATCGACACCACCGCAAAGCTGAATCTGCTGGCACTGGCGCGACAGCAGGATGTCGAAGCGCGGCGTGATGCGATGTTGCGTGGCGAAGCGATCAATCTCACCGAAAACCGCGCAGTGCTGCATACCGTGTTGCGCCTGCCGAAAGGTGAAAGTTTTTATCTGCATGGCGACAATATTGCTGCCGATGTCCATCAGGTGCTGGCGCAGATGCGCAGTTTCAGCGATGCGGTGCGCGGCGGACACTGGCGTGGTTATAGCGGCAAGGCGATCCGCACGATTGTGAATATCGGCATAGGCGGTTCTGATCTTGGGCCGCAGATGGCATGCATCGCACTCGCGCCTTGGTCACAGAAAAATCTGTCGCTGCATTTTGTGTCGAATGTCGATGGTCGCCATGTGGCTGATGCGCTGGCGAATGCTGATCCGGAAACGACTTTGTTCGTGGTCGCTTCTAAAACATTCACCACGATGGAAACCCTGACCAATGCCCGCACCGCGCGGGAATGGATGCTCGCGCATGGTTGTCCGGCCGAACAGATTCGTCAGCATTTCGTGGCTTTGAGTACGAACGTCAAAGCCGCCGCCGATTTCGGCATTGCGCCGGAAAACGTCTTTCCATTCTGGAACTGGGCCGGCGGACGTTATTCGATGTGGAGCGCGATCGGCTTGTCGATTGCCTTGTATGTCGGCATGGACAGGTTTGAAGAAATGCTGGCCGGTGCGCATGAAATGGATCTGCATTTTGCGCAGGCACCGCTGGAAAAAAATCTGCCGGTGCTGATGGCGCTGATCGGCGTCTGGAATATTAATTTCCTTGGTTTGCATGCCTTGTCGATTGCGCCTTACCACCAGCGCATGACACGTGTGCCAGCGTATCTGCAACAACTGGAAATGGAAAGCAACGGCAAATCGGTGACGCGCGAAGGCCAGCGGGTCGATTACACGACTTCGCCGATTCTGTTCGGCGAAGCGGGTACCAACGGGCAGCACGCATATTTTCAGTTGCTGCATCAGGGCGCGACGATTATCCCGACGGACTTCATTGTCGTTGCCGACGACGATGCCGGCTTACCCGGACACAATCAGGCCTTGCTGGCGAATTGCTTTGCACAATCAAAGGCGATGGCGCTCGGTAAAAATATGGAAGAAGTGCGTGCTGAACTCGGTGATTTACCGGAAAAAATGCTGGCACCGCGCGTGTTTGAAGGCAATCGCCCGACCTCAACCCTGTTGCTCGACAGTCTCACGCCGCGCTCACTGGGCGCGCTGATTGCGTTGTATGAACACAAAGTATTCGTGCAATCGGTGATCTGGGATATCAATGCATTCGACCAGTGGGGCGTTGAACTCGGCAAGTCGCTTGCGCAGCAATTGATCAGCCTTGATCCGGCAGCCGTCAAAGAAGACTACGACAGTTCGACCAAAGGTTTGTTGCAGGCAGTTAAACGCAGTCAGAAGCTCAAAAAAGCTGCCTGAAATCAGTTATGAACGATCTGGCTTAACGCGAGCGGGGCGGTCGCCGCGCTTTCGCTCTGTGAGCGACGACAGACATCGGTGTGTTGTAAGTCTGCCGTCAAGCTCGCTGGGTAAGCTTGAGCTAACTGATCATTTTCTGATGTGTGTTGATATTGTTCAGAAAAGACGACTGTATTGACTATCGGACGCTGCGCATGACTTCGCACAAAGCTTGCAAGATTTTTCATCTATCGGCTGACCCGGCTCACGTACAATTTTCCCAGCACGCATTTTCACTTCCATTACTAACTCAACATGACTGATAAAGACGATGATAAAGACCAGCGACTGCGTGACGATATTCGCCGGCTGGGGCGCCTGTTAGGCGATACGGTAAGAAATCAGCACGGCGACGACGCTTTCGAGCTGATAGAACGGGTGCGGCAGAACTCGATACGCTTTCGTCGTGACGCCGATCAGGCCGCACGCGTCGAGCTGGAATCTACCCTGAATACGCTGACCAACGACCAGACCACGCAAGTAATCCGGGCGTTCAGCTATTTTTCACATCTGGTGAATCTGGCCGAGGATCAGCATCATATCCGCCGTTCGCGTGCGCATCAGATCGCCGGTTCGGCGCCGCGTCAGGGTAGTCTTGCGTTCACGATCGACGCTTTGTACAACACTGGTCACAGCACGCAGCAGTTACTGGATTTTTTTGAGCATGCGCAGGTGGCACCGGTGCTGACCGCGCATCCGACCGAGGTGCAACGCAAGAGCATACTGAATTGCCAGATGGTGATTACGCGTTTGCTGGATGAACGTGATCGCATGCAACTGACGCCGGAAGAATCGGGCGCCAATGAGGAAGCGCTGGCGCGCGCCGTGCTCACGCTGTGGCAGACACGCATGCTGCGCATGTCCAAGTTGTCGGTGCTCGACGAGGTGGAAAACGGCCTGAGTTTTTACGACTACACTTTCCTGCGCGAATTACCGCATCTGTATGCGGGGCTGGAAGATTTGCTGGCATCCAAAGATCCGTCGTTGCAGCAAATGGAATTGCCGAGTTTTATGAAAATGGGCAGCTGGATAGGTGGCGACCGCGACGGCAATCCTTTCGTGACCGCCCCCATTCTGGAAAAGACACTGGCAATGCAGGCGACGCGTGCATTCAAGTTTTATCTTGAAGAGATACACACGCTGGGTTCGCAGTTGTCGATGGCAACTTTGCTGGTGAAAGTCTCAGACGATTTGCTGGCGCTGGCTCAGCGTTCTCCCGATCATTCTCCGCATCGTGCCGATGAACCCTATCGCCTGGCGATCAGCGGTATTTATGCGCGTCTGGCAGCGACTTATACACAATTGCTCGGTCTATTGCCGGCGATACCGCCCAGTGGTGACGCGGCGCCGTACGCGTATGCCGAAGAGCTGGCGGCGGATCTCGATATCATTCACCAATCCTTAATCAGCAATGGTTCGGCGGCGATCACCAGAGGCCGTCTGCGCCATCTGCGTCGAGCGGTGCGGGTGTTTGGCTTTTATCTGGCGCCGCTCGATTTGCGCCAGAATTCCGATGTGCATGAACGCGTGGTAGCCGAGTTGTTACAGGCTGCCAATCCGGAAATCGATTACCTGTCTTTGAATGAAGATCAGCGGATTGAGTTGCTGGTGAAAGAGATCAGTTCAGCGCGGCCTCTGGCTTCGCCGTACCTGACTTATTCCGAAGAAACGCAATCGGAACTCGCGATTTACCGCGCTGCTGCGAAGGCGAAACAACGTTATGGCGATGGCGCGGTACCGAATTGCATCATCTCAAAAACGGATGGTGTTTCCGATATGCTGGAACTGGCTTTGCTGCTGAAAGAAGCGGGTTTGCTGCATCCGGCAGAAGGGCGTCTCGATGTGAATATTATTCCGCTGTTTGAAACCATCGAGGATTTGCAGAACAGTGCGCCGGTGATGGACAGGCTGTTTGCGATTCCTGCTTATGCGCGTTTGCTCGGTAGTCGGCAGCAAGCACAGGAAGTGATGCTCGGTTATTCCGATAGTAATAAGGACGGCGGCTTCCTGACTTCCGGCTGGGAATTGTATAAAGCGGAACTTGATCTGATTCAGGTCTTTGCGCGGTATCAGGTGCGTTTGCGTTTGTTTCATGGCCGTGGTGGCTCTGTCGGTCGTGGCGGTGGCCCCAGCTATCAGGCAATCCTGGCACAGCCTGCCGGTGCAGTACAAGGGCAGATTCGTCTGACCGAACAAGGCGAAGTCATTACTGCCAAATACGGTAATCCGGAAGTCGGTCGCCGCAATCTGGAGGTGCTGGCGGCCGCGACGATGGAAGCCAGCCTGCTCGCACATCAGGAAGCGCCGCCACGTCCGGAGTTTTTATCGGCAATGGAAGAGCTGTCTGCGCATGCCTTTAAAGCCTACCGCCATCTGGTCTATGAGACTGAAGGTTTTGAGCAGTATTTCTGGGAATCGACGGTGATTTCTGAAATTGCCGGTCTGAACATTGGCAGTCGTCCGGCGTCACGCAAAAAATCGACAGCGATTGAAGATTTGCGGGCGATACCGTGGGTCTTCAGCTGGGCGCAATGTCGTCTGATGCTGCCGGGCTGGTTCGGTTTCGGTGCTGCTGTGCAGGCGTATTTACAGGCACATCCGGATAATGGATTGCAGACCTTACAAGCAATGTTCCGCGACTGGTCTTTCTTCAGTACCGTGCTGTCGAATATGGAAATGGTGCTGGCAAAAAGTGATATCGGCATTGCCAGCCGCTATGCGGAACTGGTCAAGGATGAGAGTCTGCGCCAACGAATTTTCCCGCGTATTCAGGCTGAGCATGCACTGACGATATCCGTGTTGAAATCCATTTCCGGACAGGATGAGTTGCTGGCCGCGAATCCTTTACTGGCACGTTCGATACGGAATCGTTTCCCGTATCTGTCACCTTTGAATCACGTACAGGTCGAGTTGCTCGAACGTTTCCGTCAGGGCGATACGGATGAACGGGTGCGCCGTGGTATACACTTATCGATTAATGGTATTGCGGCAGGTTTGAGAAACAGCGGCTGATCAACTGGTACTGACAAAAAAGCCTCTCGATGTGAGAGGTTTTTTTTATACACTGGCAGCCTGAAAGGCGTAAGTGTCGTATTTGTAACAACACGAAGATCAGAACATCAGACCACCGCCTTTGCGGAACAGGGCGATATCAACATAGCTGGACATCCGGTAGCTGCCATCATGCGGGGTCAGAATGATGCCGCCGAGGTCTATGCTTGACTTCTGATTAGCGATTGTTTGCAGGCCGTCTTTGCCTGGTTTGGATAACTGAATCGCTTTTGCCAGTGTTTTGGCAACGACAAAGCCTTCAAATGTCAGCGACGACAAATCTTCGTCACGGAATTTTTTCATCATATTGCTGTGCTCAAGCTGCACGATGGATTTCTTTCCCTGAGGATTCGGGATTACCTGAGAAAACACTGTCCATTCCAGCGATTTGGCACCGGCAACCTCCGCCAGCGTATCGAGATTCGTCAGCGACATGCCGGCCACGAATGTTCTTGGCGCATGCTTACGGAACTCTTTTAAAAACAGACCGGTACTCAGGGTATCTGCCACGACGATGACGATATTCGGATTCGCTTTCGATAAGGCGACCGATTCACGTTCAATATCGGCAGGAGAATTATTGATATGCACAATACCGCTCAACTGCATCTTGCGTTTTTTAACTTCGTTGCTCACGTACTGGAACATATCCTGATTGACACTGTTTTCCTGCACCGCAATACCGACACTTTTGATGCCGAGTTTGTCAAAGTACGAGAAGATATACTGCATTTCCTGCTCAGGACTCGGGCGCCAGAACAGGACGCGGTTACCATAACTTTTAACCGCACCGATCAGTGGTGCAAACAGAGTTTGTCCGCTTTGTGCAAATTTAGGCGAGCTGACGACAGCATCCGTCACAGGCGCACCTATGCCGCCCAGCAAGTATTCTGCTTTATCTTTTTCTAATAATTCAGCGACTGCTTTGACCGATTGCGCCGGGACACCCTGATCATCTCTGGCGAGATATTTGACTTTGCGTCCGTTGATGCCACCGCTGCTATTAATACTGTCGAAATAGGTGGTGATACCAGCAACATAGTCGCGGCCGATACTGCCGTTCGGGCCCGATAAATCAATAGCCTGCCCGATAATAATCTGATTATCCTGAGCATAAGTCACAGAGATGAACAGATTGCAGATAAAAAGAACGAAGATGGCAAGTTTTCCTGAGAAAGTTCTCATATTGATTTTTGTCTATTGTTGCGGTGCACCGAAGTTTGCCACCGAATTGTTACTGTATGACTACATACCCGGTTCGTTATCGTACTGAGGCGGATCAGCGATGACGTTTTGTTTGTTACAGATATGTTTATACTGGCGACAGGATTATTTCGGGGCGCGGTAAATGTCACAGAACATCATGGGTGTGGTTGGTTGGTCAGGCAGTGGAAAGACGACGCTGCTGGAATTTCTGGTGCGAGAATTGTCTGCTCTTGGTCATCGGGTGAACGTCGTCAAGCATAGTCACCATGACATCATTATTGAGCCGCCACAAAAAGACAGTGCGCGCTTCAGGTCTGCCGGTGCAGCTGAGGTTTTGTTAGTGTCGCCATACCGCTATGTGATTACGCGTGAACTGCGTGCAGAGGATGAGCCAGCGCTGATGGATATTCTGCCAAGATTGTCGGGATCTGATCTGATCTTTGTCGAAGGCTATAAATGGGAACCCATTCCAAAAATCGAGGTGTATCGCCCCGCGCTCGGTAAGCCGGCGATTTTTCCTGATGATCCGCATATTATCGCTGTGGCTTCCGATGCGGCTGCACCGGAGAATATCCGCCCCGGTCTGGTCTGGCTGGACTTAAATAATACGACGGAGATACTTCAATGGATGCTGACAGAACTTCGTCAGAAAAAATTTTCAAGATTTTGAAAATAAAAATTAAAGTAAACCTTGTCTTCAGCCGTTAAAGAAAATGTTTGATAAGGAGAATTGTCATGGACGTTACAGGTATAGCAAATGTTGCAACGACACTCGCAGATGTTGGTACCAGCCAGGCAGTGAATATTGCTGTATTAAAAAAAGCAATGGATCTCCAGACTGAAAACGCAACTGCGTTAATTCAGGCGATTCCAAATCCAAATAAGGTGCAGAATCTTCCGCCGTATCTTGGTCAGAATATTAATACCACTGCTTAAGTTATCGTATCTGACGTATCGCCCGTTAGTAACTTGCTCAGTTAATACTTTTCTCGAAACAGCGCACTTTTAAGTGCGCTGTTTTCATTTGTAAGATGATCTTTCGCAAGCAAGCTTTGAGCTGATCAGCCATAATCTTGCAACTTCACTGCAATGGAAAAAACATGACACAAAATACCTGGGGTTGGTCAGACCGGCTGAATTTAAGTTATGCACCGATGGATGAGATTCATCATGAATTCGTTGAGTTATGTGCTGCCTTGTCTGAAAATAATCCTGATACATTTATTCGGCGCCTTGACGCACTGATTGCTCATTCAGTTGATCATTTTGAGCAGGAAAATCGCTGGATGGAAGAAACGGCATTTCCACCCGCCGGCTGTCACCGGCAGGAGCATGAAGCGGTACTGGAAGTGATGCGCGAGGTTCGCCGCCGCGTGGAGGAAGAGGGTGATCAGGAGCTGGCGATGCGTCTTGCTGAGGAGCTGCCGCACTGGTTCGAGCATCATGTTGACACGATGGATAATATGCTTGCGCGCTTTATGATGAGTCTGGCGGCAAATTCTGTGCCCGGCGATGTTCAGGAAAAAGTCTCAGTCTGATCAGTCTCAGTCGGCAAGGACACGTATTTCCACGTCACCAAGACGGACAACCTGACCTGCGCGGATCTTGGCTGTTTTCCGCAATTCCTGTTGCCCGTCAACGCTGACATCACCGCTGGCAACGATGACTTTACCAGCGCCGCCGCTTTCGCAGATGCCGACTAATTTCAGTAACTGATTTAATTCCACAAATTCGCCATTCAGGCTGAAACTCAGTTTTTGCATAGGATCTCCGGTGAGGCATTCAAAAAAAGGGCGCAGCATACACTAATTTGATGCGTAGCCGGAAATGCGCCTGATCCGGTAGTATTTGCCACGCACAGCTGAGGTATTGCGCACAACTTCAGGAATTGTACACGTCCGTCAGATATAAAATGCGGACAGTGTCAAACATTGTCGTGATCATGATTTGATTTTACTATTGCCAGAGTTGACGACCTGCACTGAAATTTGATTCAAATATGAGAATTTTTTATTATTTTCAGTCAGGCAAAAAGCTTCAGTTGCCGGATTAATGGCAGCATCCTCCTTAATTCAGAGCGTACTTACTTTTCAGGACATCAGAATGAATAATAAAGCAATAATTACAGCAGCTCTTGCCGGTTTAATCGGTACTTCCGGTGTGACTGCGGCGGAACCTGCGAAGACTGAAAAATGTTACGGCATTGCTAAAGCAGGTCAGAACGATTGTTCGTCGAAATCAGGTACACATTCCTGCGCTGGCCAGGCGAAGAAAGATAATGATCCGGATGAATGGAAAAAAGTACCCGCAGGCACCTGCGAAAAAATGGGGGGTAAAACTGATGCCCCTAAAAACTCTTAATCAGGCATCCGGTTAACTTCGTTAGCGCTGTTGCAGATATGTCGGGAAATTTTTCAGCACCAGATGTTCATCCTCCGGTTGGCGCCGGTATCGGTCTGCGAACGCAGCACTATCAGGAATTTCTGGCAGCACCGGTCAAGGTCCAATGGCTGGAGGTGCATGCGGAAAATTACTTTGGGGATGGCGGTTATGATCGCCATGTTTTACAGCAATTGCGTGAGACATATCCTGTCAGCTTGCATGGTGTCGGTCTTGGACTTGGCTCGGTACATGGATTTCAGCAGGAGCATATTGCAAAACTCAGACGCCTGATCGACGATATTCAGCCCTGCCTGGTGTCCGAGCATCTGTGCTGGGGGGCGACGGCAGGAAGAAGCCTGAATGAACTGTTACCTATGCCTTTGACCTCGGAATCGCTGCATCTGTTTTCTGATCGTGTCGATCATTTACAAAATCAGTTGCAGCGCCGGGTGTTGATTGAAAACGTTTCTGCTTATGTACGCTTTCAGCATGATGCGATGAGCGAGGCGGAGTTTTTGTGCCAGCTGGTCCGGGCTACGGGATGTGGTATTTTGCTCGATATAAATAACCTGTATGTGAATCAGATGAATCACCACGAGAGCGCGATGTCTGCTCTCGAATGCTTTGCCTCATTGCCATCCGGCTCTGTGGGTGAGATACATCTGGCAGGACATTTGCAGGCTGATGACTGCCTGATAGATCATCATGGCTGTTGCGTTGCAGAGCCAGTGTGGCAATTATATGAGAAGGCTTGCGAGATGTTGGGTGCGGATATTCCGGTACTGATCGAGTGGGATACCGACGTCCCTGCTTTGTCTGTTCTGGTCGGTGAAGCTGAAAAAGCAATGCTGATTCAGTCGGAGTCAACCAGGTTATTTCAGACTAATGACAAGTATGAAACCACCTGACCTCGCGAGCTTGCAGGAGCAATTTACATCGGTTCTGTTGCGACAAACAAGCACAGTCAGCGACGAATTACCCTTGTCAGCTTTATCCCAAAGCCGCTTGTCGTACTACCGTGGTAACTTGAATGCAATTTGGTATGCAGCTCTGAAAAACGCTTATCCAGTGTTACACAAACTCGTTGGTGACGATTTTTTCCGGCAGATGGCTCGCGAGTATGGTGAAACATATCCTTCCGGATCAGGCGATCTGAATCAGTTTGGCGCGGAGCTGCCGTCCTATCTGGATATCTCGGAGAGTTGCAGCGATTATCCGTATTTTGTTGATGTTGCAAGGCTGGAGTGGCAACTGCATTGTTCGTATTATGCAGCGAATGTCCCCGTTTTGCGCTTGTCTGAATTGATTACGTCTGCAGCGTCACGCAGCCTGGATTTATCGTCAGTGATATTGCAGAAGCATCCGGCCGTGAGTCTGTATGCCTCTTCCAGATGTGGACTTGATATCTGGCTGGCGCATCAGCAGCCAGGTCCGGTTATTTTTCCATCGCAGACAGACATGCAAAACTACGGTCTGATTGTCAGGCCTGACTGGAAGCCAAAAGCGATCCGCTTGCAAAAGACGGAGTGGATGGTGTTAAGTAAGTTGTTTCTCGGTGAGTGCCTTGAAAATGCATTGGACTATGCTCTTCGGCAAGAGCAGGAATTTCCAATTCAGGCCAGTTTGAACCGTTGGTTTCAGCTGGAAATATTTTCGGCTATTGTCAGCTTTTGTGACGAGGAATGATCATTTTCCCTGGCTGAAGGTCATTATGAATTTATACTGTCATTTCAACTACATCTGTTACCGGTTTTAAGGTGGAAATATTTTAAGAATGTTTCCTCTAGATTTATCAATGTAGCTATTAATACATCAGCACAGATGACATACTACGCGTCTAAGTTTTTAGAACGCTCGTTCCTTTATCTTAACATCGGCGTTTTTAGTAACTTATACACAAATTCTTATAGGAGAGAGACACTCATGCGTCATTATCACATTGCGCTCAGCCTGTTGTCCGCAGCCATTTTATCGGCTTGCGGTGGCAGTGGCAGCGAAGGCCCTGCTATCAACACCTCCGTTGCTCGCGGAACTTTATATGCGAATCCACCGATTCTTGTTCCTATTCCGCAAGAAAATGGACCAGCTGTAACAAAACTGGACCCGGTAGTTTTTAAAGCCATGCTGGAAGCCAAAAAACCCGGTCTGACACAGGTGACGGGCGTTCCGAAGTGTGAAATCTCCACGTACTACATGAAGTATGCAACTGTTGGCGGCGCAAACGAGCCAACTGATGCAACAGGTGCGATCCTGGTGCCATCAGGCAGTGACCCGGCATGTACAGGTCCTCGCCCTGTATTGTTATATGCTCACGGTACAACGGTTGAGAAGTCTTTTAACATGGCAAACCTGAGAGACAACTCCGAAGCTTCTCTGGTTGCTGCAATGTACGCTGCTCAGGGCTTTATCGTTGTAGCATCTAACTTTGCCGGTTACGATGTTTCCTCTCTGCCTTATCATCCTTATCTGAATGCAGATCAACAAGCGGATGATATGGTTGATTCTCTGCGTGCTGCACGTACTGCGTTCCCACGTATCAATGCGCAGGATTCAGGTAAGCTGGTGATCGCTGGTTACTCACAGGGCGGTTATGTAGCGATGGCGACGCAACGTGCCATGCAGCAGAAATATGCATCCGAGTTTAAGGTTACTGCTTTAGCAGGTATGTCTGGTCCATATGCACTCGCTTTGTTGGGTGATGCAGTTTTTGCGGGCAGCCCGAATGCAGGCGGAACCGTATTTTTGCCAATGTTAACAACGGCATGGCAGAAGTCTTACGGCAACGTTTATGCGTCTGCTAATGAAATTTATGAAGACAAATACGCAACTGGAATTGAAACCTTAATTCCTGGTTCATTGACGATGACGGATTTGTTCACCACGGGTAAATTGCCTTCCTTAGCCTTGTTTGCGAAAGATTCCCTGCCTGGTCCTTCAACGCCTGCATTCGGCGGCTTTTTCGGTGACGGCAATCTGATCAAAACGAGCTATCGTAACGCTTACCTCGCTGATGCTCAGAAAAATCCGTGCGGCACCAATCCTGCTGATCCGCTGAACTGCTCTCCAGCAAATGGATTCCGCAAAGCCGGCGTCAAAAACGATTTGCGTAACTATGTTCCAAACGTGCCGGTCATGCTCTGTGGTGGTGGCAGCGATCCTACCGTGTTTTTCGCAAGCACACAGGCAACGGCAGGGTTTTTCCTCGCGAAGGGTTTCCCGAGTGCATATCTGACAACGCTTGACGTGGATACCAATCCAACGAGCGCAGCCGATCCTTTTGTTGCTGCGAAAGTTGGTTTTGCTCAGTCTAAGGCAGGTGTTATTTCTGCAGCGATTGCGGCTAAACAAGATCCGGCTACTGCTGTTGCAAGTGCCTACCACGGTACTCTGGTTCCACCGTTCTGTAACGCTGCAGCGCGTGGTTTCTTCCAACAAGTTCTGGCTAAATAACAGGGAGACTGACCATGAAAAAAACTAAATTGATTGCTGCATTAGCGCTGACGCTGTCTGCTACTTCTGCTTTTGCTTATGACAATACGGTGAAAGCTGGTCTTATCGGGCTCTGGATTCATTCTGATTCACCGGATTTCACAAGTAACGGACCGGCTTATCTGACACCGCAACCAGCAGGTTTAACGGTTGGTGACAGTAAGACCCTGATGTTTGGTTTTACACGTAAGCTGACCGATAATTTTGATCTTGATTTTACTGCCGGTCTGCCTCCTGAGCATAATGTCTATGGTCGTGGAACGATGGCGCGCTACGGCGTTATTGCAAAGGTGAAACAACGGGCGCCAACCCTGTTTGTGAACTATAACTTCGGTGCTCCGTCTGAAAAATTCCGTCCATTCGTAGGGCTTGGTCTGAACTACACGCAGTTTTTTGATGCTACTACCACTGCGTCAAATGATATTGCTACCGGTGGTCCGACAAAACTCAAACTGAAAGAATCATTTGGTCTTGCCGGTCAGATCGGTATCAGATATCAATATGATGACCGCTGGTCTGTTACTGGCGCGATCGTTACTGCAAAAGTAAAGACTGATTTGACGGCGGTAACAGGTAGCATTGAGCGTAAAACGACGATTGATTTCAGACCAGTTGTCGTCACTCTTGGTGTTGGTTACAGCTTCTGATGACGTCAGTGGTTTAAATAAAAAGGGTTCGAACATCGAACCCTTTTTTTTCATCTGTAAAAAAGTCAGACGGCGACTTGATTCCGACCTGCATCCTTGGCGCGATACAAAGCGGCATCTGCAACTGAAATCAATTGCAGGAAATCTTGGTCGGCCTCAAGGGTTGCGACGCCAAAAGAGCCTGTAATATGGGGCAACGGCTTTGCGGGATCAGGGAATACTTTTGTTTTGCTTAAGCGCGAGCACAAACGCTGTGCGACCCCTATTGCTGCTTTTTGAGTCGTGCCCGGCAAGATGACCATCATTTCTTCTCCACCATAGCGCGCCGCAAAATCGGTCGGTCTTAATCCCGCATTTAATACCTTGGCTGCCGTCTGTAATGCATCATCGCCCACCAAGTGACCATGTTCATCGTTGAAGCGCTTAAAGTGATCCAGATCGACCAGAATGATACTGAGTGGATTACCGCTGATGTGAGCGTGTTCTATCATCGGCGGCAATTGTGCATTGAGCCATGCTCTGTTATGCAGCCCGGTCAATCCATCGACCATCGATAACTGCCGGTAAAATTCGCCGACCTTTTGTCTGCTGCGGATCTGTGCATTAGCTGTGCGTATTCTAAACGATAACAGTTGCAACAGATTACGTGCCACACCGTTAGACTGATCGATCAGTTGCCATAAGGTATCTGCTTCAATCACAAGCAGGTCGCTGTCTGATAATGCGGAAATTGTCGCGGAGTGAATTTCTTCATCCAGCACCGATATTTCTCCGACACATTCGCCAGGCAGGTACTGTGTGATGGAATTTTCTATATGATTGTTGTCTTCATTGAGCTTGGTGATGCCTAGAGCGCCATTGAGCACAATAAACAGGCGGGAACCAGAACTGTTTGCATCCAGCACAACTTGTCCGGCTCTTGCTTTGACGACTGGGCAATCTTTAATGATGTTGCGGATGAGCTTAAGATGATCATCTGTAATGTCGCGAAATAAATGGATATCTTCAATCCGGTATTTCGCATCCTTAAAATACATCAGTTGTTCCAAAATCGTTTTATCCAGATACATGAGTCGGTTATCGTGTTCAAATTAAAATCTGATTCAGCGCCTCTACCCGCATTTCGGTCTCGCGGAATATGCTGAGGCACTCTGTTTCGCTAAGGGCAAGCGTATCCCAAGCATGGGGCGACAGCAAGGGGACAATGTCATTTTTTTCATCTGCGAGATCGAGTGCATGCACCATAGCATCGGCAACGTGAACGACAGACGCTAACGGATGTATGCCCGGTATATCCGGACGATGGTGCCCCTTGATCGCATGTTGAATTGCTTCTGCAAATAGCCATTGCTGTGCCAGTGCCACGCCCGCATCGACGTGGTCTATGCCCATGATTTCACGTTCCGCATCAAGCAGGTAACAGTCTTTCAGTTGGCGATATCTGATGACTTCGGCGTATTTGTCCGGATAATAGCTGACCAGTACCAAGCGTCCGACATCATGCAAAAGTCCCGCAGTAAATGCGAAATCATGTTTCATATGGAGTGCGCGGGAGATTAATTCAGCACAAATCGCGGTTGCGACGCTGTGCTGCCAGAAAGCTTGAAAATTAAATCCCTCGCAATAAGAGACAGAGCTGCGGTTGGAAAGTATCGTCAGACGCACCAGATTTTTAATCTTTTCAACGCCGAGTAAGGCTGTTGCCTGCTGAATAGTCACTACCCTGGAATTAACGCCGAAATGCGACGAATTCACCAGTCGCAATACTTTGGCCGTAATTGCATGGTCCATTGCAATTTTTTCGTTGATCAGATCGAGACTACTGTTTTCATCCTCCAGAACGGAGACCAGTTCACGTGCAACCGCCGGCAGTATTGGCAGGTCTTTTATACGTTTGATGACGTCAAGCAAAAGCGCATTTTTCTCGGCATCTGTTTTCATGATGCGCCTCCTTCGCGGTAATGCTGTATGTATTGCTGTAGCAAACTGACTGGCTGTTCAGCGGGATACTTACGGAACAACAACGGGATCCGTTCAATCTTCATCTGACGTTCTTTAAGCTCTTCCGGAGTCGGAGTGGCATCTGCCTCTATGCATAACTGACTGACACCGTGTGCCGTCAGGGAACGCAGCATGTTTTCGCTCAGTGCTGTCCCGGCGGGAAGCAGAATATGGCCCACCTTATCAAGCAAATCATCTGCCAGTATCATTCCGGCAGTAACCTTGTTCAGTGTCAGGTAATGACTATGTTTACTCATGTTACAGGCTCCCGATTCAGGTGCTCAACGCATCACATATATTGCCGGATATTCAGGTGCGCTAGACGCTTCGGTTGAAAAAAAACCGACATTTGCAACAGGATGGCAATGTTCCTTTTGTGCTCATTCAGACCAATCACTTACCTCACTGGTTATACTACATCTCGTCTGAAAAGTTTCTATTGATAAACCTTCAAAAATAAATATAAAGATAAAGGCTGGAAAGAGTGAGTAATCTTCTGTTACACAGACCGCGCCTGGTGGCTACTTTTCTGATCGCAGCCATCGTATCGGTGGTTTTACCCGACGACTGGGCCTTGTCAACGCGTGCGCTATTTTGCTGGAATAGCGGTGTGTGGTCGTATCTTGCCCTGATGGCGTGGCTGATGACCCGGGCAAAGAACTATCATGTCCGCGAGATAGCAATGCAGGAAGATAACAGTGCGGTCGCAGTACTCGCGCTATTGTCATTTTCAGCGACGATCAGCCTGGTCGCGATAGTGATAGAACTAACGGGTACCCGGGCGCTGGCACCAGACCTGAGGGCGCTGAAATATCTGTTCGCAGGAATTACCGTACTTGGTTCCTGGGCTTTGCTAGGCGTAGTTTTTTGCTTCCATTACGCATTGTTGTTTTACAATTCTCCGGAACAACAGCGGGCATTGCGTTTTCCTGATAATGAGCAGATGCCGGATTATTGGGATTTTCTGTATTTCTCATTCACGATTGCTGTCGCCGCTCAGACTTCTGATGTCTCAGTCTCCTCTCATAGCGCCCGTAAAACGGTGTTAGCGCAATCCGTGCTGAGTTTTTTCTTCAACCTCGCCGTGCTTGGTTTTTCTATCAATGTCGCTGCCGGACTTGCCGGTAACTGAGCCGGATCTCAGTCTTCCCGGTGGTGATGTCGGTGACGTTCTTTCCATTCATGTCGGTCATCGCGATCTGAGCGCCAGTTCTCGTGTTCACGCCATGGGCGGCCATAGCGTTGTTCCACATACTGATGATATACATAAGGACGTGCTGAGCTCAGAACCACGGGAATACCGCCGAAACGCGCGTCAATACTGATAAAGTAAGGAAGTCTGTTATTCGCTTCCCAGCCGCGGCCATCTGACCAGTACCATGTTTGTGATTGTGGTGAGAAATATACCTGATGCGATGGGTAGTAAATATAGTTGTAATTCCGGACTGGCTCTGGGTCATATCTGTCGTAATGCCCGCGACGCCATCCATGATCGTGAGCTTCCGCAACCTGACTGATACCCGCAATGAGCAAGCTGGCGACAATGGCGGCAATGGCGTTAATCCTGAAGTGAGCAGACATATCATTTCCCTGAAACGAAGATGATCAGAAAACGCACGGCGATACACGTTCGCTGACAAAATAAAATAAATACGCAGGAAAATACTGCAACAAACTGTTACTGCTATACCTGCTACTTATACCCGGATCTGAAAAAATCATTCGTAGCTGATTTGTTTTCATGTTAAAAAGATTTCACTTGTAATCTCAACTTTTGGCGCTATGGCACTTAATTACATTTGGATAGGTTTTTTTCTGATCAGCTTTATCGCCGCTTTAGGGCAGTGGATTTTTCTCGGCGATGTTGAGGTATTCAAACGGATTATCGATGGTACTTTTGACTCTGCGAAAATAGGTGTGATGGAAATCGCCTTACCCTTGGCCGGTGTCATGACCTTGTGGTTAGGGATCATGAATATTGGTGAGAAAGCAGGTGCCATCAATTTATTAGCGAAAATTATCGGACCTTTTTTTGCCAGAATTTTTCCAGGTGTTCCGCAGAGTCATCCGGCTAATGGTCACATGGTGATGAATTTTTCGGCGAATTTGCTCGGTCTCGATAATGCTGCGACGCCGTTTGGTCTGAAAGCGATGGAGAGCCTGCAAACACTCAATCCAAAAAAAGACGAGGCAAGTGACGCGCAAATCATGTTTTTGGTTTTGCATACCTCGGGTCTGACTCTGATTCCTCTGGCGATCATGGCGCAGCGCGCGGTACTCGGAGCAAAAGATCCGTCTGATATTTTTATTCCATGTTTAATTGCGACTTATGTCGCAACTGTCGTCGGTCTGATCGCGGTCGCTATTTGTCAGCGAATCAATTTATTTAACCGGGTAGTGATGTCCTGGCTCGGTGGCATCAGTGCTTTTATTATCGGCATGGTCTGGTATCTGAGTCAGCACATGAGCCGCGCAGAAATTGAGGTTTTCTCCAAGGTCAGCAGTAATTTGCTGTTGTTCTCCATCATTGTGGCGTTCATTCTTGGCGCTATGCGTAAAAAAGTGAATGTATACGAGGCATTTATTGAGGGCGCAAAAGGGGGGATGCAAACGTCGTTGACGATTATCCCTTATCTGGTCGGGATGTTAGTGGCGATCGGAGTGTTGCGAAATTCCGGCGTTTTAGGATTTGTGGTCTCCGGTTTTAACTGGTTTTTTACTCAGATAGGCGTTAATACGGATTTCACGTCTGCATTGCCTACTGCCTTAATGAAACCTTTGAGCGGAAGTGGTTCGCGGGCGATGATGGTCGATGCGATGAAAACCTACGGCGTAGATTCTTTTGTAGGGCGTCTGGCCTGCATTTTCCAGGGATCGGCCGATACCACCTTTTATATCGTAGCGCTGTATTTCGGTTCTGTCGGTATCCGTAAAACCAGATATGCAATTTCGGTGGGATTGATCGCCGATTTAGCAGGTGTCATTGCTGCGATTTTTGTTGCCTATTTATTTTTCCATTAATCTGATCCGCTTCAATGAATGAGGAATGTAAGTCCTCATTCATTTCACGCTTTATTTAGGAAAGGTATTTGTCTTCACGACCGGGTATTGCTGATAGCGCTGATCCCAGGATGAGTGACGACGGGCAAAGAACTCTAAGCGCGCCTGAGGATTTTTCGCAAACTCAGCATCGTCTTTCAGTTTTTTTTCAAAGACGGCCCTGAGTTCAGGATTGGCAGCCAGCTGTTCACGTGCAACATCTTCTGCGACGTACGCTTCCATATATTCTTTTTTCTCGAATGCATTATTAAAGAATCCCCATCTGACGAGCGCATCCGGTGCCTGCGGTTCAAATAATGCGGCGACGAGTGCTGCTTTGGGCTGAGCTGCAGGGACGAATAAAGAACCTTTACCGAATGAAGCCTGATCAGCGGTCCATTCTCCTTGTAACTGCAGGGTTTGATGGCTCTCCGTTGATTGTGGCGACAATGTCGCTTTCGTTGTGCTAAACCGTTGTATTGCCAGATTGTTGACTGCGGTCGTCAGTGTTTGGAATTGTATTCCGTGAACCCGTAATTTCTGAATAACGATTCTGGCATAGGATGCTGGAATTAAATATCCCGCTTGCGGCAGGGAGATGTAGGTATCCGGAATAATTTCGTCGCGCAGTTTAACCTGCCATATTTGTGGCTTGCTTTCATCATATCTTGTCATCAAAGCACCGGAAATATCTGACGGTTTTCTGGTGTAGGCATAACCCCGGAAGTTGATCAGATGCGATTTATCCGTTGTCTTATAAGTCACGGGGATGGCTGTCCCCGCCATCTTTATTGAGCGTGAATCTGCCTCTGTTGCTATTTTTTCCCACTCATTACCATATTGCGCGACTTGCTCCAGGATGGAGCTGATCGTGTTTTTAGTAATTCGGACCCGGGTAGCGTAATTTTTCCAGGAGTGCGTTTCCACCAGGATGCCAAAGCGATTTCTCAATTGAAAATATCCATGTGAAAAGCGCGGAGGCGGCACACTGTCAACAAATCCAGACGCTGGATCATCTTCCTTGTCAAACGACATATAAAACGGTTGCGGCAGCGAGCCAGTTTTACTGAGATCGGCCAGCACATTTTCCTGTAATTTTTTACCTGCCGCTTTTAAGCCTTCATCTCCGGCGTGCAGCGGTTCCACCTGAACTGATATATCGTGTTCAAATTTTGCACCATCGGTGACATGCAGATCAACACTGACCAGAGGATCCCATTGATTAATGAGGCGTAGCATCGCCTGCATTTCGACACTGTCGGCTTTAATGTAATCGCGATTCAGATTGTAGTTTTGTGCCGTGGTACGCCACCCCATCTCTTCCGGGCCGCGCTGGTTGGGGCGATTCCATCTTCCAAATCTTTCGTGTCCATCGACGTTGAACACAGGAATAAAAATAAATACCTGCTTATCTAATGTGTCTTTCGCTGCTGCATTGTCAAGCATCTCTCTTAAGACCAGAAATCCCGCATCTTTCCCGTCAATTTCTCCCGCATGTATTCCACCTTGAATCAGGGTAACGGGAATATGTTTTTCTTTCGCCAGATACGGGGTGAAAGCATTGGTTTTTGTCGCAATAAGCGCCAGTATCGGACGTCCTTCCGGGGTTCGTCCGAACTCCTGGCAGCGGACAAGTTTAGGATAATTTTTTTGAAAATTGCGACAAAGGATTTCCACTTCATCGTAACGGCCAGTCTTTTGAAAGTTACTCTGCTCCGCAATTGTCATCAGATTTTCTGCTGCAATGCTGATGCTGCTACTGAATAAGAAAGTGAGATAAATTGGTAAACGTTTCATTATGAGCGGGAGTAAAAGATAAGCGGAATGGTTCCTGTGGAAATATGCAGGGGCTCATTTCTCAAAAACACGGAAGAATTCACGTCCGTATTTTCTTAATTAACTTGTTTCAGGATAACTGGTCAATCATCGAGTATGCGTGCCTGCCACCATTTTGCTTTTGCGAGTAAATCTGACTCTGCCAGGGTTTTTAATTGACGATTTTCCATTAAGCATTGCCCGTTGACCCAGACATGGCTGACTTGTTCCCGCCCCGCGGCATAAATAATCTGAGAGACCGGGTCGAAAACAGGCTGGGTCTCAATCGACGAGAGATCAATGGCGATAACATCGGCCTGTTTTCCGGCAATCAGACTGCCGATACGGTCTTCCATCCCCAGTGCCTTGGCGCCGGAAAGGGTTGCCATCTCTAGTGCTGAGTGTGCATCCAGCGCGGTCGGGTCATTCGATTGCGCTTTGGCGAGCAACGCTGCCAAGCGAAGATCACCAAGCAAGTCGAGTTTGTTATTGCTGGCAGCACCATCAGTGCCGATTCCAACGTTGATACCTGCTACCCGCATAGCCTGGATACGTGCGAAACCTGACGCCAGTTTTAAATTGCTGGCCGGATTGTGTGCGATGTGAACGCCAGTCTTTGACAGCAGGACAATGTCATCATCGTCAGCATGCACCATATGCGCTGCAATCAGGCGATTACTTAATAAGCCGAGTTGATACAGACGTTGCAGCGGTCTCATACCGTGTTGTTTTAGGCTGTCATTGACTTCATCCGCTGTTTCATGGATGTGGCAGTGAATGCCCATATCATATTTTTCTGAGAGTTCAATAATTTTTCTGAAGGTATCATCTGCAACAGTGTAGGGCGCATGGGGGGCGAGTCGGAAATCAATACCCTCCTGATTCGCAAAAGCGGCTTTTGCTTCAATCGCTTTGATCAGATATTCACCCGCATTTTGAGCAAAGCCTGTCGGAAATTCCAGAACGCTACAGCCAACGATTGTGCGCATTCCTGCTTGCAGCCCCGCTTTCGCAACGGCCTGATGGTGGAAATACATATCATTGACAGTGGTTGTTCCGCCACGAATCATCTCTGCCATTGCATACAATGTTCCGTCAAGCACAAATTCGTCGGAGACATGTTTTTTTTCAGCCGGCCAGATGTGATGATTCAACCAATCCATCAAAACCAGATCATCAGCCAGCCCGCGTAACAGACTCATTGCTGAATGAGCATGCAGATTGATAAACCCGGGAGTCAGTGCATGTTCTTTCAACTCAATGTGAGTGGCATCCTGATAGCGCAGGCGAGCCTCTGCTTCGGGAAGTAAGGCGATGATTTTCCCGCTCTGCATGATCAGGGAATAAGCAACTAATACAGTTGCTTTCGGCTCTACTGGAATCAGGTATTTGGGATGTAAGCAGGTGATAGATTTCATGGCATTCCTCTGAAGGGGAGCGCCATTATATCGGGCGGATAAGCTTCGCTCAATTTCCAAAAGGACGATCTATTTCAAATACGCACAATGAAGTGGTAAAAACCGGCTTGAGGAATACTGAAGTGAACGAGAAAGACGACAAGACAAAAAACGCCGTCAGCAGGACGGCATGTCATTTCAAGAAGATATTTAATTCGGCAACTGCTTTGACGGAATTTTTACATCTGTCAGCGTATCGTTTAAAACAGAAATCAGGAGCGAGCGGGTCAGTTGTGATTTCGTGGTGTATCCGTCAATCGCAAACTGATTACTGACTTTTTCTTCCGGTGCATAGCCCGGTTGACCTGTACGTAAGATAATCCTTATATCATTTTTACCTAATTCACCACGAATGACTTTGACCAGTTTCAGTCCCGCATCCACGGTTTCCATGACAACATCAAGCAAGATCAGGGACAGATCTTCGTTCTGGAGTATCAGTTCCTGAGCTTCTTTGGCAGAGTAAGCATGCAGAAATTCCAGTGGGCGGCCATGAATACGCACACCATTTAATGCAAGGACAGTCGTTTCGTGAACGTTACTGTCATCATCGGTTATCAGTATTTTCCAAGGGTGAACAGCTGCTCCCAAAGAAAAATCCTGATCATCTTCCTCAAGAAAGTCGATGATGTCGTCCTGAATCGCGTCAGAGGATGAGGCATCTTTTCGCGTGCAATAAGAAATGAAAAAATCAATATTGCATATCGAAAGACGATCTGGCGTCTGCCTGTTGCCCATACCGTAATCGGTGCTATCTTTTCGCAAGCCGGGCATGTGACTGTGTTGTTGTTCCATCAGTGCTCTCCCTGGTGCTTGAAAATATCTGTTTCCAGTTCTTATCTTATGTGAAGAGGCGATCTTTATCAATACTCTGATCGGATGATGTTAATTAAGACGGAACATGTTGTAATCAGCCATTTATTTTTCTGGTGTTACATTGCAAATGATAATATGCAAAAGATTTAATACCGATTCACTGCACCTCGCATCGGCACATTGTGATGACCGTCGGGAAGCTCAGATGGTGTATTCCTGATCTGTATTAAAGGATTGTGACGATCTCAGGGAGGATGCCTAGTATTTTATGTTGCCGACATACATTTTCTCCTTCAATGGCTTCTCAATCATTTTGTTTTTGTTGACGTCGCTGATCCTGATTGTCCCGAAACCATCTTCAACACCGCCGCGTTTTCAGTTGTATTGGTGCGCAGCGTTCATATGCCTTGCTTGTGCTCAGGCATTCAGCTTCTGTCGCACCTTACCAGTGCTTTCCGTCGTTCTTGAGAAAGTTTTTTTATCGGGCTTTTCATTTCTTTTTTATCTGGGGGGGCGTATTTATACGCAGAAAAAAAGCAATGTCTTACCGCTCCTGACCGGAGTTGTTTTTGCTGGCATTTTCCTCTTTTCCTCTCAATTTTATTTGTCATCCCCATTTGCCATCTCTTTGTCAGAAGCTATTTTGCCTGTCTTACTCATGTGTCTGTCAGCCTGGTCACTGCTGGCGATATACCGTCGCTTCCGGCATGGGGACAGTCAGGGAAAGCTCATCGTATGTTTTTTGTCGGGACTATTTTTTGCGGAGGCCATGCTTTTGCTGAGTTCCGTGTTTTATTCAGGACAGGCAGAGCGACAGCTGATAGTTGAGAATGTACTTCTCAGTATTCAGCTTCTAATGGCATTGACGACGATACTACTGCTGTTAAATCAATCTCGTCCGCTAAACGCCAGGTATGAAGATTTACAGTCAGAAATACATCGTAGTTTCGATGGAGGAACGAGATCTCAGAATCCTGCAGCATTGTTTGAAACCGTATTTCAATTGGTTCCGGACACTTTGACAATTACCCGGTTGGATACGGGGCAATACCTTGATGTGAACCGTAACTGGGAGCCGATGTCAGGATACTCGCGCGAAGAAGCCATCGGACGTACTTCGACAGAGCTGAATTTATGGGTGAACCCGGAGCAAAGAAGCGAACTCGTTGCGCGTGTGGCGCATGAGACCGATGTCAGAAATCTTCAGGTGGCATTCCGTCATAAGGACGGACACGTCTTTCAATGTCGTATTTCGGGAGCGCGTTTCAATTTACACGGATGCGACTATCTGATGCTGATCTCTCGTAATATTGACATGGAGATAGAGACGGAAAGTGCGCGTCTGAAAGCCGAAACGCTGTTGCGTGAAAATGAGAAAAAATACACCACGTTATTTCAGTTGTCGCCACTTCCTTTGGGATTGATCGATGTCAGTACACGTCAAATGATGGAGGTGAATGATGCCTGGCTGACGCAATTTAAATTCGCGCCACATCATATTTTCACCGATTCGCAGATGCATGATTTCTGGGGGAGTTCAGAGCAGCCCGATGCTGCGATTCAGTCTCTGCTGAATCAACAGGAAGTCAATCAGATTGAGGTTGTGGTGAAAAACAACCTTGGTACCGAGGTCATCTGTCTGATGTCAGCGCGTCTGCTGGACATGAATGCTAAGACGGTTTTTATTTTTTCCTTAATGGATGTGACGCGGCAGTATCAGGTCGAAAAAGAAATCCGGGAGATGTCAGCTGAATTGGAAATTCGCGTCAGACAGAGAACCAAGAATCTGGAGGATGCGAACGCAGAACTGGCCTCCGCAGTGGAGTCATTGCATCGTGCACAGGAAAAACTGATTCGCTCAGAAAAAATGGCGGCACTCGGTTCCTTAGTTGCAGGCATTGCACATGAGTTGAATACTCCGTTGGGAAACAGCGTCACCGTTGCCAGTACTCTGCAAGATCAGACTACAGAGTTTTCTCAGGCGCTCACCAATGGACAACTGAAACGTTCTGCACTCAATCAGTACATTGAAGTGGCAACCCACGGAACTGAATTATTAATGCGTAATTTAAGTATCGCTCGTGATCTGATCGCCAGCTTTAAGCAGGTTGCCGTTGATCAATCGAGTAGTCAGCGCAGGGTATTCGATCTGGCTACAGTGCTCAATGAAATTATTGCGACACTGTCTCCTATGTACAAAAAGGGACCTTACATTTTAAAGACGAATTTTGCCGGACAGGTAGAAATGGATAGCTATCCGGGACCGTTAGGGCAGATACTGACTAATTTCGTGACAAATGCGTTGATACATGCGTTCGACCACAGAGATCAAGGCGAGATGTCGATCAGTAGCCGTCTGTCCGATGAAAAACATGTTGAGATCGTCTTTGCAGATAATGGCGTTGGTATTTCTGAGAGCCTGTAAGAATTTCTGTGTAAATGCCACGGAACAAGTCAGTGATCGTATTTTTGAATGCGATCACCAAACTCAATCATAAAACGATTTAAGGCCATACGCCAATTGTGGCGCACTTGGAAGCTGGCGGCCAATCAGTTTGCCATCATGTTTGGCGAACGCTTCACCAACGCGATTAACTAAAACCCGGCCCCGCACACACAGAATTTCTTACACGTCCAGAAACTCTAAAATCAGCGAAAGCAAAAACTTTTCCAAGAAAAGCTGTTGTATTTGCAAAGGTTGGTGCTGCACTTCTCTTAAATAGAAGAAGAATACTTACGAGAGATACTGTCATCGACAACAACATGATGGCTGCTATTCCTCACGCAGACGACAATAATTTCCTTTACTATCTACTTCAAGATATAGATTTCGGTACCTTCGTTCAAAGTGGCGCAGTTCCCTCTATTAATCAAAGTCAGTTAGAGGAAATTCCAATTGTTGTGCCACCACTTCAAGAACAACAAAAAATCGCCTCCATCCTCACGGCTGTTGACGAGGTGATAGCGTCCACAACAGCGCAAATCAACAAACTCAAAGACCTGAAAACCGGCATGATGCAGGAGCTATTAACCAAGGGCATCGGTCACACAGAATTCAAAGACAGCCCAGTGGGGCGGATTCCGAAGGCTTGGACGTTCAAGGCTGTTGGTGATATTTGTAAAGTTACGTCAGGTGGAACTCCAGATCGAACGAACTTAGAGTTTTGGAACGGCAATATTCCTTGGATTAAAACGGGTGAAATAAATTACACGACAATATATTCGGCTGAGGAATACATAACCGAACTCGGGCTTAAGAACTCCTCGACAAAATTAATTCCAGCGGGTTCTGTACTTATGGCTATGTATGGGCAAGGAATTACGAGAGGGAAGGTAGCATTGCTGGGGATTGATGCATGCCTGAACCAAGCATGTCTTGCGATGCTCCCGAATAACGAATTAGATAAATATTTTCTGTTTTATTTCTTTTCAAAGGAATACGAAAACCTTCGATTGTTAGTGCAAGAGGGTACGCAAAAAAATCTTAATGCCGGGATCGTAAAGGAAATTTTGCTTCCATTACCACCGATGGATGAGCAAGTGGAAATACGAAAAAGGCTGCAAGCTGTCGATATAAATATTGAGTCGAAACAAAGAAAATTAGAGATCGTGGTAGATCTGAAAAAGGCTCTTATGCAAGACCTGCTAACCGGAAATGTTCGAGTGCCGTAAGTGCAATTGGGCATCACCAGTCGCACAGTGTTTCGTACGGTTGATGATCGTAACTTGTAATAAAATTCTTTTATTATTCAATGATTTAAATTACTATTTAGTCATAAGTGGTGATCGGGGTTTGTGATGATGGTTGAAGAGAAAATGCTGCGTTCGATAGCGCGTCGTAAAGACGACGTGTTTATCCGTAATGAATTTGCTGCGCTCGGCAGCGAGGCACAGGTAAGTCGTGCCTTGCGTAGTCTCGTGAGCCGTGGCGTTATTGTGAAGTTAGGTGTGGGGGTGTATGCCAAGGCAAAGAAAAGTGTGCTGTCCGGTGCGCCGATTCCTGTGCAGCCGGTGGCAGTATTGGCACCCATTGCTCTGCGCAAATTGGGCGTCAAAACTTTTTCTAGTCAATTAACCCAAGCCTATAACACGGGCAGCAGCACCCAGCTACCCGCCGGCAACGTGATTAACATTGGCAATCGTCGTATCAATCGAAAACTTGGATTTGGAAAACAGACTATTGCCTATGAGAGCAATCACAAACGAGCAAGTTGAACTGATTGACGCGGTACTCGCAGAAAAAGAAGTGGGTGGATTAACGCCTGCTATTCTCGAAAAAGACATCCATGTCACCGATGTGTTGAGGGTGTTAAGCGGCATTGGTCATGGTAATTTTAAATTGGTGTTTTGTGGCGGTACAAGTTTAGCTAAAGCACATGGCATGATTGCCAGAATGTCGGAAGATATTGACATTAAGCTGGTGCTTGCAGATGTACCTGGTTTGACGCGCAGCGCGATCAATAAGCAGCTAAAAGATTTAAAAAAACGACTGATCGCGGCGATGGCCAAGTTTGGTTTTGTGGCGGATGAGGCTGAGTTTAAAACTTTCAATGAGAACCGCTATTTTAGAACGGCATGGTTTTATCAGCGTCGCTACAGTGGCGATGTCAGTTTGCGTCCACATTTGATTCTGGAGTTCACGTTACGTCAGCCTTGCTTTCCTTTGCAAATTGATGAGATTGGTTACCTGGTTAATCAATTGGCTGAATTGGATGGGGAGACTATTTCCTTCCCTTGTATCTCCGTCGAAGAAACCCTGGCAGAAAAAATACTTTCGTTTTTACGTCGGTTTGCATTGCACCGTAGCGGCAACATGCTTGAACCCTGGGATGCTGCTTTAGTGCGGCATATTTACGATGTGTATTGCGTCATGCAAAAAGATCCTGCCGCTCTTGAACGAGCAACGACGCATTTCAAAGAGTTACTTAATTTTGATGTACAAGAATTCACTAAGCATGCTGCATTCATAGAAGACCCTGCAGCGTGTTTAACGCAGACATTGCACCAAGTCGAAACGGATAAGCAAACTCAAATTGAATATGAAACGAGATTGCTGCCGCTGATCTATGGCGAAATCAGGCCAAGTTTTGAAGAGGCATTTGTGGTTTTCAAACGTTGCGCACTTCACTTAATTGAAATTTTATAATCGCACAAAAGCGTATTCGAATTGTACGATGCTTCCAAACTAAGTGCGCCGCTTCTAAAAACTGAATATGACCAACGACGAATACGACAAAGTAGAACTCCCCGCGCTAAATCAACTGCAAGCTTTAGGCTGGATCTACCAACACGGCGCTCAATTTGCACCGCTGAATTTCGCCGACAATGGCGAACGCGAATACTTCCGTGAGGTCGTACTAGAAAAGCGTCTCCAAGCTGCGCTACGTCGTATCAATCCGTGGATCAGCGAAGAAAATCTGCGCAAGGTGATGCGCGAGATGACGCACCCGTCATTTCCTACCTTGATGGAAGCCAACCTCAATCTATGGCAAATGCTGGTGCATTATCAATCGGTGGAGCAAGACCTTGGACATGGTCGTCGTGGGCAAACAGTGAAGATCATTGATTTCGATAATATCGAGAACAATGAGTTTTTGTGCGTGAATCAGTTCAAGATTGAAGGGCCTAATCAGTCGATTATTCCGGATATTATCTTGTTCGTAAATGGTTTGCCCTTGGCGGTGATTGAAGCAAAGTCACCTTATGTGACCGATCCGATGGCGAAAGGCATAGACCAATTGCGCCGCTATGCCAATCGACGCGCTCCGCATGAAAACGAAGGTGCAGAGAAGCTGTTTTGGTATAACCAGATGATGGTGAGCATGCACCGTGATCAGGCGCGAGTGGGGACGATTAGTTCTAAGTACGAGCATTATTTGGAATGGAAGGATGCTTATCCGCTGGATGAGGTTGGAGTGGCAAAGTTAGTTGCTGCGCAAGGTGAGGGATGCGTAACGACGCTGGATTCCCACCTTCGCGGGAATGACGGCGGTGCTAATGGCTTGCTAGGTGTTAATGATTCTTCCGTTCCTTATGACGCGATTCTTAATACGCCAGTCGTCGCCAACTCTCAAGAAATCCTCTTGGCTGGTTTGTTTGACCGCACTAATTTCTTAGACATTATTCGTAGCTTCACTTTGTTTGAAACCATTGATGGCCGCATGGTGAAGAAGATTGCGCGGTATCAGCAGTTCCGTGCGGTGCATAAGACGATTGCACGTTTAAAGAATGGCGCAAACAAGCGTGACAAAGGTGGCGTGATTTGGCATACGCAGGGTTCGGGCAAATCCTTAACTATGGTGATGTTGGCGATGAAGATGCGCCGTGATCCGCAATTGCGCGATTACAAGCTGGTGTTTATTACTGATCGCACCCAGCTCGATCAACAGCTCACAGCCCAATTTGAGCGGGCGCAGGGTGAAACGGTGTACCACGCTAATTCGATTGCGCACCTGAAGGAACTGTTAGCGCGTGATAGCTCTGATTTAGTCACGGCGATGGTGCAGAAGTTTCAAGAGAATGAATACGCAAACTTCCCTGTGTTGAATACCTCGGAAAAGATTGTCGTCTTAGCCGATGAAGCGCACCGCACGCAATATGGTTCTCTGGGTGTGGCGATCAATGCCGGCTTACCCAATGCGCCGAAGATTGCCTTTACGGGTACGCCACTCATTACCTCTGAAAAAACTACCCATGCCTTCGGTAGTTACATCGATACCTACACGATAGAGCAAGCGGTAGCCGATGGCGCGACGTGCCAGATTTTGTACGAAGGGCGAGAAGCGAAAACCAAAGTCACAGGTGATTCACTCGACAAACTGTTTGATGAATACTTCGCCGACCGCAGCGCCGAAGATAAAGCCGCGATCAAGAAAAAATTTGGCACTGAACAAGCCGTTCTGGAGGCACCACAGCGCATTCGCTGGATATGTATCGATATTCTCAAGCACTATCGCGAGAAAATTCAGCCAGATGGCTTTAAAGCGATGATCGTCACCTCTTCACGCAGAGCGGCGGTCATCTATAAGCAGACGCTGGATGAGCTAGAAGGACCAGAATCTGCTGTGATTATTTCAGGCAGCCATAACGACGAGGCCTTCTACACGCCGTACACCGACCCTGTGCAGCAGAAACTGCAGATTGATAACTTCAAGAAACCGATTAGTGAGAGCCCGCTTTCGATCATCGTGGTCAAAGACATGCTGTTGACGGGTTTTGATGCACCCATCTGCCAAGTGATGTACCTTGACCGCAAGTTGCGTGAACACACCTTGCTGCAAGCAATTGCGCGGGTGAACCGCACCGCCAATGGTAAAGACAAAGGCTATATCGTTGACTACTTCGGTTTGAGCGATTATTTGACTGAAGCCTTGGAGATGTTTTCGAAAGAAGACGTGGCAGGCGCTTTGCAAGACCTGCGCGAAGAAATTCCCAAGCTCAAGGCTGCGCATACGCGCGTGGTTCGTCACTTCAAGGGTAAAGAGTTGAGTGATATCGACGCGTGTGTATTGGTGCTAAAGAACGAAGAAGTACGCCAGCAGTTTGAAATTGATTTCAAGAAGTTTGCGAAGCAGCTCAACATCGTGATGCCAGACGTCGGTGCGAATCCCTTCTTGCACGACATGACGTTGTTGGGCAAGATTAACCAAGGCGCACGTAATCTGTACCGTGACCCACAACTTGACTTGACGGGCGTAGGCGCCAAGGTGCGTAGCCTGATCGAGGAACATATCCGCGCCACAGGCGTTGATCCCAAGATCCCTCCGATTGACCTGCTAGCGGTTGATTACAAGAAGAAACTGCAAGAACACAAGTCTGACGAATCCAAAGCGTCGGAGATAGAAAGCGCGATTAAGCATTACATCGACATTAATCTGGAGCAGGACGAAGAATACTTTAAATCTTTAAGCGCAAGACTTGATGAAATTTTGCGGAAGAAGTCTGAGCATTGGGACGAGCTAGTGCAACTGCTTTTGGACTTCCGCGACAACATTGAAAGCAATCGCCAGCAAGCCGCGACTGATTTGGGGTTGGATGAAACCGAGTTTGCCTTTCGCAATATCTTGGTGGCAGAGGTCGCTCGAATCCAAGGCGATGAAGCCTTGAGCGAAGCCAAGCAAGATGAAATCATTGCGATCACCAAAGAGCTGGTGAAGATGTTAGATGAAGCAACGAACATCGTTGACTTTTTTAACAAGCAAGATGAAATCAAACGCGTACAGCGAGAAATTAAACGCACCTTAGTTGCCTCTAACTTTGATGATCCGGCAATCATTAACCAAGTCAAAGACCGCTTCATGGACTTGGCAAAAGTGAAGTTCCGCTAATGGCAAGTAGCGAATACATCTCAGGCAATGGCTACGTGGCAGAAGTCATTCGCACAGCCAGAATCAAATCTGCACGCCTGCAAGTAGAAGATGGCGTGGTATCTATCGCTGTGCCAAAAGCATTGGAAGCCGAGCGCATAGAGCAACTGCTCAAAGATAAGCATCGCTGGATTAAAGAAAAACTCTACTTGCACCAACAACAGCAACCCGCACCCAAGCGCGAAATGCTGAGTGGTGAAGCTTTCCCGTATTTAGGTCGAAATTACCGGCTCAAGATCACGACTGGCAAATTACAACCAGTCAAGCTGCTGCAGGGCAGGCTACAGGTTGTCGTTCCCAAGGCCATGCGCCACGACCATATCATCCGCGACATGCTAACGCACTGGTATCGCTTACAAGCAGAGACGCGCTTCAAAGAGAAGGTCAAACGCTATGCCAGCATTGTGGGTGTCGAGCCGACGGATGTCAGCGTAAAAACCTTCAAATCACGCTGGGGCAGCTGCAATATCAAAGGCGAGATCCAATTTCACTGGAAAGTCATCATGGCGCCGCACCGTATCATTGATTATGTAGTGGTGCATGAGCTATGTCACCTCAAACACCACGATCATTCTCCCGCGTTTTGGAAATCGGTTGAGAAGATAGTGCCGGACTATTTGGAATGCAAGGCTTGGTTGAAGGAGTTTGGGGTTGGGTTTGAGATATAACTGATCCGAACTCGGGTGGCTAATTGCATATTCAGGGCGCCTGCAGGTGCCTTTAATTCAGCGGCAATTTGTTAGTGTGTGCTGCAATTGCCGATTTTGATAGTCTGGATCGATAAATTCCGGGTAACTTGCCACGTTGTCGAATGTCACTTCAATATCAACGCGTAAATGAGGGCGAGACTGCAGCGACTCAACTCATTCATCGCCCTCCCTGGCTGCCCGCCGTTTTGATAGGTGTATTGTTCAAACATGTATTGCGTTCCTATGCGCATGTGAGGAGAAGAATCGGCAACCAGGAGAGATGACGAGAATGTCTCGTGATCTGGATCAGGTGCCTGAGCGTATGTAGTAAAGTCACCATTCAAACTAGCAAAAAAAAGCTCAACACATGCGGAATGGGCTTGACAGTCTATTATTCTATTATTCTATGCCTCTCCGGTGCTCCAAAAATCTCTCTTTAAATAAGGTCAGTTTTTTACTTTAAAGGCGTTAAATTTAATGTGTATGTCAAGTTTATTGCATTTGTAAGTCAAGCTAAATGAATTTGCATGTCAGGTAAAATCAATTTTAATGTCAAAACTTTTCGGAGTTCTTCGATCAGTCCTTGCTTGAATTTTATTTAATCATGTTGCCCGAAAGCACTATACTTTACATTACCATTCATTCGTAACGTTTGCACATGTCAGATTCTAGCTATTCATCTAAGCTTTCTAAATTAGATCATCTAAAAAATATTAAGGGATCTGTTAATACCAGTTATATTTATGGCACTCCTTTAAGTCAAGACAGGCTCGAAAGCCTAATTTTACTTGTCGAAGAAAACATCGAAAGCGAAAAAAGGAAGAAAGATAAAAATAAAAAGCCGGCGATTTTGAATTTGCCTAAAAATGCCACTCGTAATGAAGTGAACAATGCTCGAATAACTCAAGCCGTCAAGCAGGGAAGTGCTGTCTACCTCCCGCTCTGGAGTGAAGGGTGCCGTGGTATTCCTAGTTCATTCTTGCGATCTGCTCTTTTTTCAACAGAAGATGGAGTGCAGCAAAGGAAAGATTCGTCTGGTGTCCGCGAAATAAATAAATCTTGCACTGAAGTAAAATTGGCATCTCTCGGGAACATTAGCATCGTTCTGACTGGCGCTCACTTGTGTCAAAAAGACCGCCAAGTGTTTTCAACTTGCCTCGACTACTACCGCGAGCGCCCTCTGGCTGCGGTGGGGTCTAACGATTTCGTCAGGACCACTTTCTACGAGTTCTGCAAGAGGACGGGTGTCAGCTATGGTGTCAATCCCCACAAATCCATTCTTGCAAGCTTGCTTCGTCTTCAATGTGTAAGGCTGAGTGTGAGACATGATCATTGGAACTTCAGCGGTTCAATGCTGGAAGTAAAGTTCGGTGATAACGACGAGGAACGCAAGGGCAGTGATGAATTGTGCATTCAAGTTAGCGAAAATATTGCTGAATTGTTTGGTGTTGGTGCTTGGACCGCTGTCGATATGAAAACAGCCTCATATCGTGGGCTTTTGGGGTGGACTGCCAATTTTTATGCTAGCCACTCTGACAGAAATTATGAGTATAGTTTTGATTATCTCCAAGAACTTGCTGGATATACAGGAACGAAACACAACTTTAAACAAGGTATTTGCAGCGCTTTGGATAAACTGAAAAATGATACCGTCGCTGAAAAAGCTCGTATCTACTCTTACGAATACTCTGAAGACAACAAGAAAATTCGCGTACATAAAAAAGACAAGACTTCGTCAGCCAAAAAGAAGAGTGCGTGACTGAACCTTGCGCAGCCATCAGGATGCCAGGGAGTTGCAGTGTAACCTGTCGCCAAATCATTAATCGACTTTTGGTAGGGGAGTGGAATGAAACCTTTCCTTGCCCTTGACTCTTAGCGCAGCGCCGGGCGCGTACGGTATTGTGTTTCTACCCGGTTAATCCGCTTGTATTTGGCTCCGTGTTGAACAGCAACAATAGAAAGTGTAGTGGTCTAATATACCCTGACACCGAAATAGGTGAATAATTTACCTATAGAGGAAAACCGTATGATCAAGAAACGCAGAACATTTGACGCCGGCTTCAAGTTACCAGATCAGGTTGAGTAAGCTGGAAGCAAAAAAACGGGAAATCCGCTTAGACTAGAAATCTTAAAAAAAGCGTCGGTCTTCTTTGCTTTGTCTGCGAACTGAAATGAACTATCGCCTAGTTCAGTAGTTACAAAAAGAGGCCGTTACAGTCAGTCAGGAATGCCGGGCATTGGACATTACCCGTATCGGCTACTAAACGGCGCAACAACGTCAAGCGCTCCTGGCAACGGTGTGCGCCACCAGTCTCCATTTGCAAGCGGCCTTTATGGCCAGCGGCAAGACCTATGGCTGTCGACGCTTGTAAGCCAGCCTGGAGCTGCAAGAGATGCGCGCAGTCCGCTACCAAGTACGTCGCCTGATGAGAAACACTATAGTCTGCAAACTGTCTGGAAGCGTAAGTTCATTTACACCTCAGAAAGCAAGCATGATTTGTCGATGGTGGAGAATATTCTCAATCGCGCCGTCCATTCCGGACAGCCGAACGCGGCCCGGGGCAGCGACATCACCTATATTCGCACGCGCAGCGGATGGCTTTATCTGTCGGGGCTCTTGAATCTTTACTCGCGCAAAGTAGTTGGCTGGTCGTTGGCCCCCGGTATGTCGGCAAAACTGGTCTGAGCACCATTATAAATGGCGCTTGCTTAGAGAAATCTACCTGCGGGTCAGATTGTCCATTTGGATCGTGGCAGTCAGTGCGAGCCATGTTTTTCAGGACAAGCTCAAGCAATTCGGCATGACATGTTCGATGAGCCGCAAAGGAAATTGTTGGAACAATGCGCCAACCGAGAGCTGGTTTAACGGTTTTTAGAACGAATGCTATCATGGCAAGCGTTATGAAACCCATGCTGAATGAGGGCTGCCAGTTTCTAATATATTGAAGTCTTTTATACTTGAACCCGCCAGCATTCAACACTTGGCTATCAGTCGCCAGTGGAATATCTGGCTGGAGAGCAGATCAAAGTCAGAAGACGCGGGCAGCAAGACATTCATCTGATGGCAGACGAAATATCGATTGAAGCTAATGTGTGCTGTGCATTTACAGATCAGAGCTTTAATGCCATTCACCAGTTCTTTATACGATGTCCAAGCTATGCTTTTTCGGATTCTCCGGGGAAACGCTGCAGTACCGTGCCCAATCGGCCATTAACTCGGCGCGCTTCACTAACATGTCGCCGCGTTGATAAGCCGCTTCTACGCCATCGGCTAGTTTGTGGGCTAATGCATGTTCGCAGACTTCGCGCGGGTATCCCGTTGTTTCGCCAGCCCAGTCGCGGAACGTTGAACGGAAGCCATGTTGCGTCAGTTTATATCCCATGCGGTGCAGAACGGCAGTAAGAGATGAATCTGATAATTGTCCACCGAGCGATGATGGGAAAAGGTAATCGTTACCGACTATGCGGGGCAGGGCTTCCAGCAACTTTATAGCTTCGTTGGAAAGAGGCACACGATGTTCCTTGCCTCCTTTCATTCGTTCGGCGGGAACCGTCCATATACGACTTGAAAAGTCGAGTTCGTCCCAAGTTGCACCCCTTACTTCTCCTGACCGAGCAGCGGTCAGAATGGAAAATTCCAGTGCTCGTGCTGAATAACCTTTTCTTTTACTTAATTCTGGCATTAATTCACAAAGCTTTGTGTACGGTAATGCAGCGTGATGTTTGACCTTCTGAATTTTGCTGCGAGCTGGCAAATCATGTTCAAGGTGACCTTTCCAGCGTGCTGGATTTTCGCCTAATCGATAACCTCGAAATATGGCCCAATCCAAGATGGACTCAAGGCGACCACGAAGGCGACTTGCGGTTTCGGTCTTAGCGTGCCACAGTTGTGCCTTGTTTTCGCCAGTTTCCTGCTTCAATACGTCTAAAATTAAGTTGGTGTCGATAGCATCGACGGGAACCTGTCCTATTTTGGGGAAGGCATAGGTTGCAAGCGTATTTTGCCATTGCTGAACATGCTTTTCGTTCTTCCAGCCTGAACGGTTTGCCTCAATGTAAGCATTGGCGCATTCTTCGAAGGTCTTTGTCTTCGCTGCTTCTTGCTTGGCTAGTCGCTTCGCCTCGTTCCGTTCTTCGAGAGGGTCGATTCCGTCGCGAACTTTTTTGCGCAGATCTCTTGCCTTCTCGCGAGCGTCTGCCAATGAGACTTCAGGATAACTGCCTAAACCTATGTCGCGCCGTCGAATGGTAGCCTTGCCCTTAACTTGGATGTATGTTCCCACCGACAAGCGTAAGACCCAGGCGCGTGAAGCTCCTGCGATACGAAGGTGCAAACCATCTACGCCACCAACAGCGTAACGGCCTTCGGTCTTTAACTTCGATACAGCCAAGGCTGACAGTTCTTTAGCTTTCTTGGGCATTGCAGTTATCCTTTTTTGTCCAACATCTTGTCCCACATAGAATATTGGATTTTCTAAAGCTTTGCAAGCCATCTTTGGATATTGTTATTATTTAAGTCTTTGATATTAAAAGAAATTATTTACTTTAATGAACTTTGTTGGACGCTAGATAAGCGGACACCGTCTCCGCCAGTAACACTGAAAAAGCCCTTGAATTTCAAGGGCTTTTTCTTTTTCTGGCATGCTCAGTAAGTGAGCTTGAATGTCATTTCCTTCCTGCACCTGAATTTGTTGCGTCATTGAATGCAGGTACTTAGCCCGCTGTTTTTATTTCTGTATCTGCCAGTTTGCCGCGATAGAGTGCGGCAATCAGATCTGATTGCGTCAACATGCCGATCAGGCGTCGCTCGTCATCCACGATGGGGATATGATGCAAGCCTTTGTCGGACAATAAAGGTACCAGTTCTACGATATGCATATCGTGACGGGCGGTTTTAACCGGCTGCGTCATGATTTGTCCTATGACTTCGGGTTTGCTGGAATGCAGGTCTCGGGTGCGGCGTATCAGTTGGCGCAGCTTTTCTTCGAACGTTTCATAGACATCCAGATTGGCATTTTTCATAAAGTCCACCAGAGTCACAATGCCAATTACGCGGCGTGCGCGGTCGGTGACTGGCAATGCTTTGATTCTGTGCTGGCGTAATAATGTCCACGCTTCTTCCAGTGTGGTACTGAACTCTGCTGTAATCACGTCCCTGGACATCACGTCGCTGCAGGTAATTTCACCGAAACGCCGGCGATAGGCGTGCATCTCAGTTTGGAGGAATAATGACTCCAGATCATCTCGACTGACATCCAATACCTGATTGTATTGCCGCAATACTTCATCAAGATCCCGCGGGGCAAAGCCCAGACGATCAATCGGACGTGTATCTGCTGTGCCATGGGTATTGCTGTGATCCGGCTGGGATGTATGTGGATAGCGCCGGCCTGTTGCATTGTTATATGCGAGTGCAAACAGCATCAGCAGCACGGAATTGAGCATCACTGGAAAAATAACGAATTCATATCCCAGCCCGAGGATAACGGGGCCGCCCATTACGGCTGTCAGTGCGACGGCGCCACCGGGCGGATGCAGGCAGCGGGAGAGAAACATGGCTCCGACCGCGAGACTGGTGGCAATTGCTGCCGTTTCCATGGAAACGCCGAGAAAATGTGCGCAGGTGACACCGACCAGCGCTGAGATCACATTGCCGCCGACAACAGGCCATGGTTGTGCCAGCGGGCTGGAAGGAACGCCGAATAACAATACTGCGGAGGCCCCGATGGGTGCCAGTAACATCGGAACGTGGAAAACTGAGCCGAGCATGAATTGGGTTGTCAGCCCTGTCAGCAATAATCCCGCCAGCATTCCGGCGCAGGTGCGCAGACGCTCGAGATGACTGATGCTCATGCCGGAAGGTAAAAAAGTCCTGAGCCAGGCGAGGCTCGTTTTCAGTGAAGACCATTTCCCACGCATACCAGACACTATTTAACATTAAAGCCGGAAGTGTACAGGAGCGGCGCTATTTAGGTGTGCGTTAGGATGCAAGTAGAGATGCAGACATTGTTTTTCTGTGTTTCTGCTATCGCCGCCTGAAGTGAATTTACTGTTTGGCCGTTAGTTGATGTTGCTTACCGCTTGATTGCTGCTTAACGCGGCTCACAGGTAATGCACGGGAGTTTGATCTGTCTGTCAGGTGTCCGTATTCTTCGCTCGGGCATATTCATAGTCCAATCAGACTATATGTTTCACTTATTTTGAGCATTATCATCTTGCTATTTATCGTTCGTCATGTTGTAGAGCAGAGAAGTGCCTGATTGCAATCTGGTTCAGAGAAACTCCCCGACAGTTGCTATCGCATCATTGGCGGGCATTCAAAGTGCACAGGGAGAATTCATTTGATAAACCGACCTTATATCCGCGTTAATAAAAGTTTTTTTGCCGTTGCGGTTGCTGCAGTGGTGCTCAGTGGCTGTGGCGGTGGAAGTAGCAGTAGTGTCGCTACCGATACGTCATCGTTGACGCCGGCAACGCCTCAGATCATCGCCAGAAACAGCGTTGCATATGCGACGATAAACAGCGTTCCTGTTACTGCCTGTCCTAATGGTGGTATTACCGTACAGTCAGGCATTGATACAAATGGCAACGGTATTCTTGATCAGAGTGAGGTGAGTAATACCCAATTTGTCTGCAATGGCGCCAATGGTACGAACGGAACCAATGGTGCTAACGGGACTAACGGTACCAATGGCAAGAACGGGCTCAACGGTTTTAACGCCCTGATTGCTACTACGGCTGAGCCAGCCGGGAATAATTGCCCCGGTGGTGGTTCCAGAATCAGTTCCGGAGCGGATACCAATGGCAATGGAATTCTGGACAGTGCAGAAGTGACTTCAGTTTCGTATATTTGTCATGGACTTGCCGGTAGCGATGGTACTAACGGTAAAAACGGTACTAACGGGACGAATGGATTAACAACATTGGTCAAAATTGTTGCCGGTGTTGCTGTCAACATCTGCCCTGCGAATGGTAATCAGATACAGTCTGGTCTTGACACAAACAACGATGGTATTTTGCAGCCATCAGAAGTCACCACAACTGCTTACGTATGTAATGGTGCAACGGGGGCCACGGGAGCTACCGGGGCCACGGGGCCAACCGGAGCGACTGGCAATGATGGTTTAGCGACTCTTGTGACAACGGTGACTGAACCTGCCGGTGCTAATTGCACCAATGGCGGCAGTAAAATTACATCTGGTCTGGATCTGAACCGGGATGGCATTCTCGCCGCTGGTGAGGTGACTTCGACGACCTATGTATGTAATGGTGCCACCGGACCGATGGGGCCCACGGGGCCAACTGGACCCACAGGTCCAATCGGGCCGACAGGGCCAACAGGTCCAACCGGGCCAACGGGTCCCACGGGGCCGGCGGGTCCTTCCGGGCGTCTGAGCTGGGTGACCTCGACAGATGCGACGGTGCAGGCGGTAACAAACTCCGGATACATCGCAAGTAATAGTAGTACAGGGGTAGCGATTATTTTGCCGGCCTCACCGGCTATCGGTGACCAGGTGCAGGTGATAGGCATGAGTGCTTGGGCGCTGATACCAAATGCTGATCAGAGTGTTATACAGAATATGGCTGGAACCGGAGCAGTCAACGGTGGTGGCTTATCCGGTGCTCAGGGAGATTCCGTGTTGCTGCAATATGTTGGCAATAATACCTTCATGGTCACTGCTTTTGTCGGACATGTGACTCAGATCAGCAGTAACGTTTTTGCGAGAAACGGAGTGGTTTGGACGCCGCCGGATTATTCTAAAACTTATACCTGGACTGACGGTAACGCGTTTTGTGCCGGACTGACAACTGGCAATCTGACGGGCTGGCGTATGCCGCAAGTCGCAGAGCTGATCTCGATTGACACCTTCGGTGTGAAGGGGACGCATGGATGGCCGTCGACACCGGCAAATATCTGGGCAACCGATCCTTTTCCGAGTACCCCGGGTGCCTATGCGGTCGAAGCATTCGGATTTGCAGTGAGTGGTTTTCAGTTTGGTACGAATAATCTGGTTATTACCTGCGTCCGTTCTTAAAGCCTGACGAAATAGCAGGGGCTATCCATGCCGTATGATAGTCACCTGCTTATTGCGCTCCAGTGATGCGGAGAGTTCCGCATAGAGCAGGGAGGGTGATACCGGTTTGTGCATCAGTGGCAGGCCGCTTGCCGTCGCTTCGCGCAAACGTACCGGTGCTGTATCTCCTGTCACCAGAATAGCGGGTATCTCAGCGTTGCAGGCATTGCGTATCGCCCGAATCACATCCGTTCCCTTACAATGATCGCGCAGACGGTAATCGCTGATAATCAGGTCAGGCTGGCGCTGACACGCCAGTGCCAGACTTTCTTCTTCAGACTCGGCAAGATCGCAGTCGCATCCCCATTCAGTCAGCAGTTGAGCCATTGCCTGACGTACTATTGCATCATCATCAATGACTAAAATATGTGCATGCAATAGCTGTATTTTTTGTGCCACTGTGCTGATGTCATCTGCCAGAACAGCAATTTGTGTGAGAGGCAGACTTAATTTGAATACACTGCCTCGTCCCGGGCGAGAGGCGAGTTGCAACTCCAGTCCCAGTAAATTCACCATCTTTCTGACAATTGCCAGTCCCAGTCCCAGCCCTTTTTGCCGGTCGCGCTCGCTATTTCCGAGTTGTTGAAATTCACTGAAAATATTTTCAAATTGCGAAGATGGGATACCGATGCCACTGTCCCAGATTTCCAGGCTCAGTCTGGACTGGCGTTTTCTGCACAGGATCACCACACCGCCATGATGCGTATAGCGGATTGCATTCGATACCAGATTTCTCAGAATTAGTTCAACTAATGCCGGATCGGAATAAACGACATAGTGAGTTTCGGGGCTTCGGTAGAGTAGGCCTTTATTGTTTGCCAGTGGTGCCAGCTCGTTTTCTATTTTGCTGAGCAGACTCTGTAATCGGAACGCTTTGGGTTGTGCTTCAATCACACCGGCCTCAATACGTGAGTAGTCGAGCAGAGTGTTCAGCATTTCGGTCGTAGCGGTGGTCGCAAGGCTGATGCTGTGGACCAGCTCGCGCTGATGCCGGGATAAATCCGTTGTCTGCAATACCTCAAGAAACAGACCCTGAGCGTGGATAGGTTGCCGGAGATCATGGCTGGCTGCCGCGAGGAAGCGTGATTTCTCAGCGTTCGCCCGCTCTGCTGATGCGAGTGCCTTTGCGGCTTTTTCCGATGCCGTACTCAGCTGGCGAATCAGATCCAGATTATCGAAGCGGAGTTGAATGGAGTTTCTGACTGTGCGCGAAGAGTTATATGCCTGTCCCAGTAATGTCACGACATACAGTGCCACCGCTGCACCTATCGCCCAATAAGCCGGATCGTTGAGTGAAATAACCGTGTAGACAATCGAACCCAGCTCACATGCGACGAACGCCGCAAATACCGGTAATACGGGTGACAAGATCGACATCGAGTTGGCGGCAATACCTGCCAGTACGGCTAATATCAGCACGCTGCCGGCGCTGGTGGAAGCAGGCAGACTCAGCCACGCGAGAGAGCCCCATACCGCGCCATCAATCGCGTGCAGAAGTATCAGCCGTATTTTTAACGTAGCCGTCTGCTCAAGGGAAATACCGCGACGGATGATGCGTTTCGCGTCGTAGACATCAAACAGTTTCGATGAACTGACGGCGATCAGCCATATTGCCAGACCAGTCTCGTTACCGGGATTTTTCAGTGTCAGATACAGAATCAACGCGACCAGTACTCCCGGCACGGCAGAGCTGCCGAGATTTTTCATGAGTAATAATTGCAGCTCGCGCTGAATATTGTTCTCGACAACGCCGTACATTTTTACCACTCAGTTCACCAGACCTTTACGGCGCGCGGCGAACGCGGCTTCAGAGCGATTTGATACTTGCAGTGTCGTCAGTACCACCTGTACGTGGCAGCGCACCGTATTTTCGGAGAGATCAAGTCGGCGGGCGATCATTTTGTTCGATAAGCCCTGGCAGACCAGATCAAGCACTTCGTATTGACGCGGGGTCAGCAGCGGCTTTGTGTAGCTTGTTCTGACCTTTTCCTGCGTGTGTACCAGTGTTGCCACATCTTCTTCTGCGGTGCGCAGCACCCGGCGGATTTCAGCAAAAATATTCTCTGCCACCTCACTTTTTGAGATGAAACTGTGCGCTCCGCGCTCACGCGCCCGCTGTGCAGTATCAGGCGCATCGTCGGCTGACAGAACAATGACAGGTGCCCGTGGCCATCTCCTCTTGAGCAAAGCGATGCCTTCGAGTCCGTTAAGCCCCTGTAATTTGATATCGAGCAAAATCAAATGAAGTTCGGCCGGCGCAATCCGCATGGCTTCTTCCAGGGATGCCGCCTCGACTACGCCGATATCCTGTGAACCGTTGCAAATCAGGACTCGCAGCCCGGTCCGAAACAAGCTGTGATCATCAATCAGTAGTATTTTTGAAGTTGACATGGAAGATGAAAATATTGCATCACAGACAGATTTTGCCATGATTGAGCACATATGGGGGAATAACCGGGTCTGCATCGTCTACCCATATGTTGCAAGAGCATATCTGCCGCAAGCGCAGAGCAAGTGTTTCTGCAGATACGCTTTGACATCGTCGCGTCAGTTAACAGTTGTGACACCCGCTAAAAATAAGCCTCGTGGCAGCTTTTTGGTCTGCAGGGCGCTTATTCATTGAGGGGGGCGTGCTCAAGGTCGACTGTGTGCATGCGGCGTCAGCGTCAGTGCAGTTGCAGCTGCTGACCGGATAGGCACATACATATCGCGAGAAGCAGGGTGGGTGTTACAAGGGAGGATGGGCGATGCAGTGGCTGGAGTACCGTGTAAGGACTTTTCGTGCAGGTGCATCCTTAGAGCACGCGTTGGTCATGCTTTGGATAACGTGCAGGCAGGGGTATTTTGTTGCCTGCACGTCTCGCTTATCTCTGCTAATTATCAGCTCAGGCGACGGCTTTCAACGCCACTTCCTGTTCCAGCATACTGCCCGTTTCACGGTAACGTGTGTGCCAGGAAAATGCTTTTTCCAGCACATGTGGTGTCTGCCCACCGCGCAGTTCTGCCTCCGCCAGATAATCCAGCAGCATTTGTTTATAGGGTTCAGCTACACAGTTCTGAATGATTTTCTGTGCGCGCTCGCGAGGTGCTAATCCGCGCAGATCGGCGAGGCCGACATCGGTCACGATAATATCGACGTCATGTTCATTGTGGTCCACGTGTGTAACCATAGGAACGATGCTAGATATTTTGCCGTTCTTGGCAATTGCTTTGGTCGCAAAGACTGACAGGTAGGCATTACGGGCAAAATCACCCGAGCCGCCGATACCGTTCATCATGTGTGTGCCGAGTACATGTGTGGAGTTCACATTGCCGTAAATGTCAGCTTCAAGAGCGGTGTTGATAGCGATGATACCGAGACGGCGAATGACTTCGGGATGATTGCTGACCTCTTGCGGACGGAGCACGAGGCGATCTTTGTATTTGCCGATATTGGCAAATACTTCCTGACTTTTCTGTGCCGACAATGTGATCGATGAGCCTGATGCAAAGTCCAGTTTTCCGGCATCAAAAAGATCGAATGTAGAATCCTGCAACACTTCCGAATACATTTGCAAATGTTCAAATGGGCTGTCGATGAAGCCCGTCATCACAGCATTCGCTATCGTCCCGATGCCAGCCTGCATGGGCATCAGGCTATTGGTCAGTCTGCCATCTTTGACTTCTTGTTTGAAAAATTCAACAAGATGGGCGGCGATCTGCGCTGTTTCTTCGTCTGGCGGCAAAATGGTCGAGGCGCTGTCGGCTTTTTCGGTAATGACGATTGCCACAATTTTTTCTGGCGGGATCATGATGGCGGTGGTACCGACACGGTCACTGGCTGACATGATAGGAATCGGTTCCCGTTGCGGTCTGTGCTTAGGAATGAAAATATCGTGCAGACCTTCGAGATCCATTGATTGAGTGAGATTGATCTCGACGATGACCTGATCTGCCAGAATCGCAAAACTCGCACTGTTACCGACGGAGGTGGTCGGAATAATTGCACCGGTTTCGGTGATGGCGATTGCTTCAATGATGGCGACATCAATCGCGTTGATCTGGCGTGTGCGTAACTGCTCGACGGTTTCGGATAAATGCTGATCGACATACATGATCTCGCCGCGATTAATGGCTGAGCGTAATGTCGGATCTGCCTGAAATGGCATTCGGCGTGTCATGGCGCCCGCTTCTGTCAGGGTTTTATCTACATCGCTACCCAATGACGCACCAGTCATCAGGGTGATCTTCAGTTGTTCAGATTTCGCCCGTTCAGCAATAGCAAGGGGAACTACTTTTGCGTCGCCCGCCCGTGTGAAACCGCTCATGCCCACTGTCATTCCATCTTCTATCCAGGAGGCTGCATGTTCAGCCGTTGTGATGCGGTTTCTTAATTCTGGAAGACGTATCCGTTGTTGTTGGGCTTCATGCATTTTCATGTTCCTTTGTCTCTGAAAAGTAGATGGGGGAGTTACTTTATATTTTTGATGTCCTGATTCTCCGATCAGGTTGTTGTTGCCGGTGTTACTTGAATCTGTATCTGTTTTATGCCCTACGTCAGCCGGTAGCTGACCGGTAGCATCGGGGCGGGGAGTGGTTGGTGTTGTATCGCCTCCAACAAGTCAATTTCTATCGCACGACAGATTGCATCCAAAGGCAGGTCGTTGGCATCCAGACCAAAGGGCTCTTCGATTTCGTCGCCAAGCGCATCTAAACCGAAGAAGGTGTAGGCAACGATTGCCACCACAAAAGGTGTCATAAAGCCGATGGAATCCACCAGTCCGAAAGGCAGCAGAAAGCAATAGATATAGGCTGTCCGGTGCAGCAGTAATGAGTAAGAAAAGGGGATGGGCGTATTTTTAATACGCTCGCACGCGGCAGCAGCGGAGGTAAAGGCAGACAGAGTGGTATCGATGTTTGCCGCGAGGCACGGATCGATACGCTTTTCATTCATACTTTGCTGCAAGTCCAGCGCCATACGATTGATCAGAAAATCAGGTTTGTTTTGAGATGTCTGCAGCAAGCGAACTTCTTCGGGAGTCAGCCATTGCGGCATATCTTCGCCCGGTAAATCGCGCAGTAAGTTTTTCAGCGCATAGGAAAAAGCGATTGCCCGGTAAATCATGCGAACCCGGATATCGTTCAGCCCATTGGACGCGAGTGCCGTGACCGGATAAGCGATCAGGCTCTGGCATTGACGCGACAGGTTGCGGCTTTTGATCAACAACTCTCCCCACAGTTTGCGCGCTTCCCAAAAGCGGTCATACGCAGTGTTGTTCCGGAACCCGAGAAAAATGGAGAGGGGCAAGCCGATCAGGGTGAACGGGATGGTCGTCAGCGTGATCTTGAGTTTGAACAAGTCGCCATGCGAAAGCGTGACCAGGGTTGCAATCAGTATGTTGATGGTCAGGGCTGGCAGTATTCTTGGCAATACCGAACCACGCAACATGAGAAATAACCGAAAGCCGGACGGACGGTCCCTGACTATCATGATTTTTCCCAATGTGTTGAATGTTTCACCGGTAGCCCGTAAAAATACTAATATGTTAGTGAATTAAAACACTAATATATTAGTAAGTCAATCTGTACAATGGCTTTAAATTATTAAAAATAATGAATTTGAATGGAGTCAATATGAACCACAGGATTGCCTACCGGAATCTGCCGCAACTTTTTTTGAAGGCTCGCGCAAATCTGATGAGTCACTTTCGTCCTATATTGAGTCGATTTGGTCTGACGGATCAGCAGTGGCGGATTTTTCGCGTGCTTGATGAGCGCGGACAGCTTGAACCACGTGAATTATGTGATTTATGCCAGATCTCCAGTCCTAGCATGACCGGCGTGCTCAAGCGCATGGAAGAGCTGGATCTGATCCGCCGTTGCGATGTAAAAGGAGATCAACGCCGCGTATTAATAGGTTTGTCAGAGCAGGGGGATGCTCTTATGCTGAAAATAGCTCCCCTGATTGATGTCCAGTATCAATATATTGAGCAGGCATTCGGAAGTGAGGCGATTGATGAGCTGATTGCCGCTCTGGAACGATTTAATGAAGTCAGAACAGAAGCGGTGGAGCAGGTTAAATTAGATTAAATATCATGCTGACAGATGTGGCGCGACTGGATCAATGAAATGTTGTGCATCTGCATCGGCCTGCCGGGGATGTCAGCGGCCCCATGCTGCTATATTAGCGACGTGTTTTAATGGGCCGGGTCTGATATCGTTGCTGATCTGGTTTGAATTTTGATGGAAACAGCTTGCTTTTGTTTTCATTTCAGCCGGCGTGAGTTGGGGCGTGTCGCGTCTGATCTTCTTTTGCCGGTAGCATGTAGTCTCTGAAGACATTGACTATTTATGCGCCGACTGTTGCGTATTCACTTAATATAATCTTTTTTTGTTTTGGACTATTGAGTTTGCCTCTGGAATGGCCTATTGTGCAACGCACCAATAATTACAAGGTACGCAATTGGATAATCATCAAACGAAAAGCAGCCTGGCAGGATTGACCTTAGCGGCAGTCGGCATAGTTTATGGCGATATCGGGACCAGTCCTCTGTATACGATGAAGGAAGTGTTTGCGCCAGCTCATGGATTGCAGTTAACGCAGGCCAATATCTTTGGTATCGTCTCTATGATTTTGTGGGGATTGATCATCATCGTCTCCCTCAAGTACGTGACACTTGTGCTGCGTGCAGATAACCGTGGAGAGGGCGGGATTATGGCCCTGACGGCGTTGTCACTCGAATCGGTCAGTAAAAATTCTAAACTTTACTTCCCTCTGACCGTGCTCGGCTTGTTTGGCGCGTCACTGTTTTACGGTGACGGTGTGATCACCCCGGCGATGTCGGTATTGTCGGCGATGGAAGGGATAGAAGTTGCCACCCCAAGTTTTAAACCGGTTGTCGTTCCTATTACGCTGATTGTTCTGATCTGTTTATACGCGGTTCAGCGTAAAGGTACAGCAGGGATAGGAAAAATGTTCGGCCCGGTGATGTTACTGTGGTTTTCGGTTCTGGCATTGATGGGCTTGTATAACATCATCCGCGTTCCAGGCATTCTTGCTGCATTTAATCCCTTATATGCGTTGAACTTCGTGATCGATCATCACTGGGGCGCATTTTTTGCCCTGGGTGCCGTGGTGCTGGCGTTTACCGGTTCCGAAGCTTTATATGCGGACATGGGACATTTTGGTGCCAAGCCGATTCGTGCCGCCTGGTTTTTTATCGTGTTTCCTGCGCTGGCATTGAATTACCTCGGACAAGGTGCGCTGCTGATGCTGAATCCGGCTGCGGTCACTAATCCTTTTTATAATCAGCTGGGGGCATGGAGTATTTATCCTCTGGTGGTTTTGTCGACGGTCGCTGCGGTGATTGCCTCTCAATCGACGATCTCCGGCACATTCTCAATGACCAAACAGGCGATCTCACTTGGCTTTTTACCTCGTATGAAGATTGTGCATACGTCGGCAAAGGAAATCGGTCAGATATATATTCCCGTTGCGAACTGGATGCAGTTATTCGTTGTTGTTGGCGCCGTGATTGGCTTTGGTTCTTCGACGAATCTTGCTTCTGCTTACGGTATAGCCAATACCGGGACGATGCTTGTGACGTCATTGCTGACATTTTTTGTGATCCGCTTTGGCTGGAAATACAATCTCTTGCTGTGTGTTGCTGCGACATTTTTCTTCCTGGCGATTGATGTTTCCTTGTTTTCCGCGAATGCACTGAAATTCTTCCACGGCGGATACTTCCCTATTGTCCTGGGTTTGATTATTTTCACCCTGATGCTGACCTGGAAACGTGGTCGTGAGCTGGTGTTTGAAAATCTCAAAAAACATGCAATTCCACTGGAGGATTTCCTTGCCTCTCTGTTCGTCTCTGCACCGACCCGGGTCTATGGTACGGCGGTATTCTTACGCGGTGAAGCAGATGGTGTGCCGCATGCGCTTTTGCATAACCTGTCGCACAACAAGATATTGCATGAACGGGTGGTTTTCCTGACGCTGCATAACAGGGAGATTCCGTGGGTGCCATTTTCTGATCGTATTAAAATTTCCGATCTTGGTAACTCGTGTTACCAGATCGATCTGTTCTACGGATTTAAAAATGAACCGGATATTCCTGCTGCGCTTGCTTTGTGCGCTTCTCATGGTTTGGTTTTTGAGCCTATGGAAACCTCTTATTTTATTTCCCGCCAAACGATTATTTCCACGCCGGGCGGTGGTATGGCAAGGTGGCGCGAGGGCATTTTTGTCGCGATGTCCCGCAATGCGCGTGATGCAGCAGACTACTATCACATCCCGAGCAATCGCGTGATTGAGGTCGGAGCTCAGGTCGAAATCTAAAATAATGGCGGGAGGGCTTATAAAATCAAAAGTCCTATGCTATAATCTTGTTTTTCGCGGCTGTAGCTCAGCTGGATAGAGTACTTGGCTACGAACCAAGGGGTCGTGGGTTCGATTCCTGCCAGCCGCACCAGATTCAAGGGACTAGATGCAAATCTAGTCCCTTTTTTCTTTTCCGCGCTTCTTGCATCCGCCGGTTTTCTGTTTTCTGGCTCGCGCGGTGTTTTGTGGGTAACCTGGACGGTTGCTGAATCGAGAAGGATAAAAGTAGTCCCCGGGGCTTTAAATATTGGTTTTCTTTGTGCTATAATCTTTTTCTTCGCGGCTGTAGCTCAGCTGGATAGAGTACTTGGCTACGAACCAAGGGGTCGTGGGTTCGATTCCTGCCAGCCGCACCAGATTCAAGGGACTAGATGCAAATCTAGTCCCTTTTTTCTATTTTGCAGCAATGGAAGATGTGCTCACGCGGATGTGAGCATATGATGAGCAAGTATTCGTATCAGTCTGACAGTATTAACTGGCGAAGGCTCCAGTGTTCAGGCGCTTCCTGATTGAGTGAGTTGCGTTTGATTGGTCCGGATTGCATGCTCTCTTCAAGCGACGTAATGAGCCGGTGAAGCTGTGAGGCATCGGGTAGCATCGTTCCAAGAAATGCGACTTCGTCGTCATACTGAATCAGAATGGTAGGGAAATTTTCAATTTCTATATCTTCGACCAGATGGGCCTGATCTTCTATGTCTATCCAGGCAAAGCATTTATCGGGGTGACGGGCGATTAGTTCTTCGAATGCTTTGCGATAGATATTGCAGGTATCGCACCAGGCAGCGCAAAGGCAGGCCACCAGCCAGTGTTTAGTGTTCAGTTGAGTTTTCAACTGTTTCAGATCATTGGTTTGAATAAGTGTGTTCATTCTGTCATTTTAACCGATTCAATGTCGATAGAAATCCAGTATGGACCGGAAGTGATCACGGTAAAATACGGCTATGACAACGATTTTAGCAATAGAAACATCTACCGAACTCGCATCAGCAGCTTTGCTTGTTGATGGACAAATGCATTCCCGCGAGTTATCCGGCGTGCAAACCCATTCTCAGGGTATTTTGCCCGCGCTGCAGTCTTTACTCTCAGAAGCTGGCATTGCGCTGTCTGAGTGTGATGCTCTGGCGTTCGGTTGCGGCCCGGGCGCATTTACAGGTATCCGGACTGCGTGCGGCATTGTTCAGGGACTGGCTTATGGCGCTGAATTAAATGTCGTGCCGGTTGTCAGCTTGCGTGCAATGGCACTGGCGGCGTTGACCGAGGCCAAGGCGGATAATCTGATTTGCGTTCTTGACGCACGTATGAGTGAGGTCTATTGGGCACAGTACCGTTTCGTCGAAGGCGTCTGCGAAGAACTCAGTCCGCCCGTTTTGGCGAAGATCGATGATATTCTGCCGCGCGCAGACCAAGGTATTCCATGTTTTGTGCTGGGGACTGGCGTCATTTTGCCATCCCGGTTTGATCAGTATCCATCGATTTCTCTGATGCCGCATGCCAGACAGGTTGCCGAGCTGGGCAGTCAGGCGTTGGTAAATAAACAGGACGTTCCAGCCGAACTGGCGCAACCGCTCTATCTGAGAAATAAGATTGCCCTGACTACTGTTGAGCGCAATCTGGTACAGGGGCAGAAATAATATGCGGCTTTTTCGTACAGAGAAAAAACATGCATAACTTTGTCAAGCTGGGTTTTGCAGACATTGATCAGATACTGACGATAGAAGAAACGGTGTACTCACACCCCTGGACCAGGGGGAATTTTACAGATTCGTTTTTAAGCGGTTATCAGGCGTTTGGCATCCGCGATTATTCCGGTGAAATTCTTGCTTACTTTTTTGTGATGCCCGTCGTGGATGAATTGCATCTGTTGAATTTCGCGGTCCGCAAGGAAAATCAGGGGCAGGGATATGCCAGTGCCATGCTGAAATACTTGGATATTTACGCCAAAGAACAAGGCTTTGCATCGGTTTTATTGGAAGTCCGGCGGAGCAATTATCGTGCTATTGAGGTTTATCTCGCCGCTGGATTTGAAGAAATCGGCAGGAGAAAAGCCTACTATCCTGTCGATGTAAATACCCGTGAAGATGCAATAGTAATGCGGAGGATGTGTTGATGGACGCTGCTGAACAAGCAACCCGTATCAAAATTCTGCACGCGATGGGTTTGGGCCCCATGTGGCTCTCCCGTTATGCCTCTGACGAGACCGCTCCAGTAGTTGCAACTCCTGCATTTGCTGATACTCCTCCGGCTGTTGTTTTGGCGGATGCTGGTCTTGCTGCTCCTGTGTCGTTGGTGGACGTGCCTCCTGCTCCAGTGACCGTGGTATCTGAGCCCGTGGAGAGCGTATCTGGAATGTCCTGGGAGACATTGCAGGCCGAAGTCGCATCTTGTGTGGCTTGTGGTTTGTGTAAAGGCAGGGCAAAAACAGTTTTTGGTGCTGGAGACACCGCAGCGACATGGTTGTTTGTCGGCGAAGGTCCGGGCTATAACGAAAACATACAGGGCGAACCTTTTGTCGGCGCAGCCGGGCAGTTGCTCGATAACATGCTGCATGCGCTCGGTATCCGGCGTGGCGATCGTGCGTATATTGCTAATGTGGTTAAATGTCGTCCTACAGATAGTAATGGCAAAGACCGGCCGCCCACTCCCGCAGAAATACAGGCTTGTCTGCCTTATCTGCGGCGCCAGATTGCCTTAATACAGCCGAAAGTGATTGTCGCCCTGGGTAAAACTGCAGCAGTCGCCCTATTGGGAGTCGATCCCGAGACGCCGGTCTCACAATTGCGCGGCAAAGAACATCATCTGAATGGTGTGCCTATGGTTGTAACCTATCATCCGGCTTATTTATTGCGTAAGCCCGTAGAAAAAAGTAAGGCTTGGCGTGATTTGTGCCTTGCCCGCAAAGCTTTGCCAGGCAGTGCCTGATGCAAGACTATCCAGACTATCAGGCGCAGTTTCATCAGCGGTGGGGTCATTTAAAGGATGCGCATGTCCGCGCGCTTGCATGGCTGTTAAGCTCTCCCGACTTACTCGACCAGCAGTCGCCTGTCTGGCGAGGTGCGATTGTTGCGCCTGTGCTGCCATCCCCGCAACTATTGGCCCCCTGGCTGAGTCATCTTGATCTTTACCCCGGACCTTTGCATCAGGCCTTGCATCATGCGCCGACCAAACGACTGGGTTTGTACGCGGAGATTTTATTTGCTTTTTTTCTAGCTGAGACGGGGAAGCTTTTTGCACATGGTCTGCAAGTGAATGATGAGCAGGCGCATACCGTCGGCGAGTTTGACTTTCTGGTCAGGGAAGGCGAGGGTCTCGTGCATTGGGAGCTGGCGACAAAATTTTATTTATTTTTTTCCGGTGCTGTATCCGGACAAAGCGGCGCACCTGACTTGTTCAGTTATCTCGGCCCGAATCTGGCAGATACCCTGGGGGCGAAGATGAAGAAAATAGTGCAGCAGCAATTACGTCTCGGCATGCATCCTGCGGCAAAAAAATTTTTACCGTTGCCGTTGTTGCGTTCGCAAGCGCTGGTGAAAGGATGGCTGTTTTATCGCGATACGGAAGCTGGCCGGTCAGGTCCTGCGGTTGATGGTGTGTCTGAACACCATTGCCGGGGTCATATCTGGACCTTGTGTGATGTGCAGGACATGCAAGAGTGTGAAGGTGTTATTTTGCAGCGTCTTGCCTGGCTGGCACCGGTACAAATGGCAGTTGACGCTGTTTTCGGGAAGCAGGAATTGCTTGCGCAGATCAAATCACATTTTTCGATATCGACAGCGCCGCTGCTGCTCGCAATCACCGTCATCCGGGATGGTATGGCCCGAGAAGTCCGCCGCGGTATGCTGATTCCTGATGACTGGTGGGATCGGGCGCGTACCAGCAGATGACACGCCTAGTGTTTGTGTTCGCCTATCAATGCCAGTGAATCAAACTGACGTTGGTTGGCATCATGTTTTTTCATAACGATGAACATCGTACTCGCCACAAATACGCCGAATATCACAATGACAGCCTGAATATTCAAATCCAGAAAGATCATCAGTGCATACAAGCCCAGCATGATTAAGACGGACAGGTTTTCATTGAAATTCTGTACCGCAATTGAGTGTCCCGCACTCATCAGCACATGGCCACGATGCTGTAACAAAGCGTTCATCGGTACTACAAAGAAACCAGCCAGCGCACCGACCAGAACCAGTAAAGGATAGGCAAGCCAGACGCTGTGAACGAAGATCATCGTTGTGACCACCAATCCCATGGCGATGCCCATAGGCATGACAGACAGTGATTTTTTGAGTGGAACAAACTTTGCGGCGGCGACAGCGCCGATTGCAATGCCGATTGCGACAACGCCTTGCAGTACCGCTGCTTTATTCAACGGCATTTGCAAAGACTCTTCAGCCCACTTTAAAACGATGAATTGCAGCGTCGCTCCTGCTCCCCAGAATAAGGTTGTGACCGCCAGCGAAATTTGTCCCAGTTTATCTTTCCACAAAGTGACAAAACAATGGGAAAAGTCGCACACCAGCTGCACCGGATGAGGTTTTTGCTGGGCGTAACGTGCGCCCGTATCGGGGATGCGTAAATTGAACAATGCCGCGAGGCCATAGAAGAAGGTGATGACGCAGAGTGCCGCTTCGGCAGGGGTGTTAATCGGGAAATCGATAACAGGGAAATCAAAACTCAGCAAGGCCGCAGAGATATGCGGAGTGACCAGTGCACCACCAAGTACGGTGCCGAGAATGATGGAAGTGACTGTTAAGCCTTCGATCCAGCCATTGGCTGCAACCAGCTTTTCGGGGGGGAGTAATTCGGTGAGGATGCCATACTTCGCCGGTGAATATGCGGCGGCGCCAAATCCGACCAGTGCGTACGCAATCAGCGGATGCACATGAAAAAACATTAAAGCGCAACCGACGACTTTAATCATATTCGTAATGAACATGACCTTACCTTTCGGAAGGGCATCCGCGAAAGCTCCGACAAAGGCTGCGAGTAACACGTAGGAAACAGCAAAGAAAAATTTCAGTAAAGGCGGCATCCAGCCAGGAGATTGCATGGATACTAATAAAGCCATGGCGGCAATAAGTAGCGCGTTGTCGGCCAGCGATGAAAAAAACTGTGCCGCCATAATTGTATAGAAACCACGTCTCATGCTTGTCGTTTGCCTGTTACAAAGTGTTATCGGTCAGCTTTATACCATGAAAATCTTGCCCGATCGCTGAATTAGAGCATGTATATCAGAAATTACTGAGTAAAATATCAGTGTTTATTTCGTTTTCTATGAAAAGTTATGGCTAAGGCAAAAACTAATTACACCTGTACCGAATGTGGCGGCATCGTCAATAAATGGGCGGGACAGTGCCCTTCGTGCGGGCAATGGAATACTTTGGTGGAAACGATCATGGAAGCGTCAGGTAATCGTTTTTCCGGGAAGCATCAAAGCCTTGCGCAAACGGCCCCGGTACTGAATCTGTCGGATATCGAAGCGTCGGATGTACCACGTTTTGGTACGGGGATCGATGAGTTTGACCGTGTCCTCGGTGGAGGCCTGGTACCGGGGGCTGTCGTTCTGATCGGCGGCGATCCTGGAATCGGAAAATCCACATTGTTGTTGCAAGCCTTGTCGAACCTGACCAAGACAAAAAAAGTGTTATATGTCAGTGGTGAAGAGTCAGGTGCACAGATCGCTTTGCGGGCAAACCGGCTGGCGCTCGATACGCAAGGGCTGGCTCTGCAGGCAGAAATTCAGCTGGAAAAAATTCTGAACACACTCTCAGACCATAAGCCTGAAGTGGTGGTGATCGATTCGATTCAGACGATTTATTCGGATGCACTGAGCTCAGCACCGGGATCCGTGGCCCAGGTACGTGAATGTGCAGCGCAACTGACGCGCGTCGCAAAAACAATGAATATCACCATGATTCTGGTAGGTCATGTGACGAAAGAGGGGGCTCTGGCTGGACCTCGCGTGTTGGAACACATTGTCGATACGGTTCTGTATTTTGAAGGGGATACGCATTCCAGTTTTCGTCTGGTTCGGGCGATTAAAAACCGCTTTGGCGCAGTGAATGAACTGGGTGTGTTCGCGATGACCGAACGCGGCTTGAAAGGCGTATCTAATCCGTCGGCATTATTTCTTTCGCAGCACGAGTCGCAGGTTGCTGGTTCCTGCGTCATGGTGACGCAAGAGGGAACCAGGCCGTTACTGGTGGAAATACAGGCACTCGTTGACAGCTCCTTCGCACCGAATGCGAAGCGTTTATCTGTCGGTCTGGAGCAAAATCGTCTGGCGATGCTGCTGGCAGTGTTGCACCGGCATGCCGGTGTTGCAGCGTTTGATCAGGATGTGTTTATTAACGCAGTCGGTGGTGTCAAAATTGCCGAACCAGCAGCTGATCTGGCTGTCTTGCTGGCGATTAATTCGTCGATGCGAAATAAGCCTTTGCCGCGTAGTCTGGTTGTGTTTGGCGAGGTCGGTCTGGCTGGTGAGATACGGCCGGCACCGAGAGGGCAGGAGCGCCTGAAGGAAGCTGCCAAGCTGGGATTTACGATTGCGATGATTCCTAAAGCGAATGCGCCCAAGCAAAAAATTGAGGGTCTTACCATCATTGCAGTCGATAGGATTGATGAGGCAATGAGCCGCATTCGTGATATTGACGATGTGGTTTGATTGAATGGCTGATGGTTTAACTTAATCGTGCAGGCTGCTGATCACCTCATTCGCAGCATGAATGCCGCTTCTGATCGCACCTTCCAGCGTCGCCGGATAATCACCCTGTGTATAGTCGCCGGCCAATGTCAGCCCGGGTATGCCCGTGCTGTTTGGCGGGCGTTGTAGCGCCGGAGTGCAACTGAAGGTCGCTCTTTTTTCGGTGATGATCTGATGCCATTGCGGGCTTGCCAGTTCGGTGCGCCTGAAACTGTCAGCCAATTGGCTGGCGATTGAATTGGCGAGCGACAGGTGATCTTGCTGGTGATTTTCCGGAGCGCTGATCACGATGGCAAATAAGCCGCTTTGATCGTCATGCAACTGTCCCCGGTCAAATACATATTGTCCCCAGCGCTGTTGCTGCGGATTGTCTGATAGTGCATACATCGGGCGCGGCAGACGTGTTCCCGCTGCATATTGTAAATAGCAGCTCGTGATGGCCTCGTATGTCAGTGACGGCAATGTCAAACCCGTGTTGCTCAGCAAGCGTTGCGCATTAGTGGCATCAGTGGCAATGATGACGCCGTCGAATGTCTGTTCTTGCTGTTGAGTGGATTCCATGATCCATCGGGATACATCGTCTTTTCTGATTGTCTTGATTGCGCTGGAGCATGCCACCTCAGCGCCGTGACTTTGTATAAATTCTGCTGCTTTTTGGGGAAACAGCGCAGAGAGATTAAGTCTTGGCAGCAACATGTCGGATGCGGCGCGGCTGGCGCCGAGACTGTCCCTTAAAACATTCAGAAATACCTGCGCAGAGGCCCGCTCCGCAGGTGTGTTTAATGCGGCGATGCACAGCGGATTCCACATCAGACGGCACAGCCTGTCGGTCTGGTCAAAGCGTTGCAGCAATTCTGTGACGGTACAATCAGTATTGAGCTGCCATCCCATCCATCGGGCTGTTGATGAAAATCGGGCGAGTGCGAGTTTGTCTTCGCGACGCAAGCCGGTTGCTCTCCAGAGCGCCATCAGCAGGTGCAATGGCGCAGGCAGGCGTGGCGCGACGAAGTGCATACCATTGTCGTGCTCCGGATAAATCATTTGCAGCGGCAAGCGTAAAAACGCCGTGTTCAGGTCAACACCGACGGTTCTCATTAATTTCAGACTCTGCTGATAGGCTCCCAGCAGAATATGCTGGCCATTATCGACAGTGAGTCCATTAATCTCAACCCCGCGCGCGCGGCCACCTAGTGTTTTTGCAGACTCAAACAGACTGACCTGATGTCCGTTCTGCGTCAATGTGACAGCTGCCGCACAGCCTGCCCAGCCGCCGCCGATCACCGCAATTTTTTTAACACGCTTTGCCATTTCAGCCACGGATATAGGTTTTCCAGGCGAGCCAGAGTTTGCGTATTGGTGTCAATGAAATGCGCTGATTCAGTACGTGAAAGCCGTCACGCTGAATTTCCGATAGCAGCGTTCTGTAGATCGCCGCCATAATCAAGCCGGTACGCTGCGCGCGGCGGTCTTCTGGCGGCAGTAATGCCAGTGCCTCATCATAGAGTTTCTGCGCCCGTTCGTACTGAAACTGCATCAGCGCCTCAAACTCCTGACTATGTCTGGCATTCAGTATATCGGCTGCGGTCACCTTAAACTGTTGCAGTTCATTGACCGGAAGATAAATTCTGCCCTTGCGCGCATCTTCACCGACATCACGAATGATATTGGTCATCTGAAATGCAAGACCGAGTTTCTCTGCGAAGACTTTGGTTTGTGGATTGCTAATGCCGAAAATGCTGGCAGATAAAATGCCGACCACGCCGGCAACATGCCAGCAATATTTTTGCAAGGCTGAGAAGTCGAGATAACGGGTCTGATTCAGATCCATTTCCATGCCATCGATAATGGCCATCAGATGTGCGCCATCCAGCTGGTAAGTCGCCATATGGGGCAATAATGCCCTGGTCACCGGGTGAGTCGGCACATTCGCCAGCATGGCCTGTATTTCTTTGCGCCACCACGTCAATTTGCTGCGGGCGACCATATCATCCGTACTTTCATCGACGACATCATCCACTTCGCGGCAAAAAGCGTAGAGCGCAGTGATGGCGCGACGTCTATCTGCCGGCAGAAACAGGAAGCTGTAGTAGAAACTGGAGCCGCTTTCTGCAGCTTTTTGTTGGCAATATTCGTCTGGTGACATGCTGGAATATAAAAAAGTAATGGTTGCTGTGCGGAGTAAAGTTGAAAGGAGTTGCTATGCTAACAAATTTCAATCGACCTCATGATGGTCAGACTGTGCTGCCATCCGCAGAATGGAAGTATCGGAATGTAATCAGATTGCAGAATTCTCAACTCAAAACGCGACAGCTCGTATAATAGTGGGCGCATTATATTATCGCTCTGCACAAAAGAGCCTGGCTTTTGACTCGAAACTTTAAATTTGGACAAACATCTTGAATAAATCGAAACTTGCGGCAATTTTTGGTGGCCTTGGAGTGATCCTGGCCGGGTGCGGTGGCTTCGTCTACACGTCCGTCGGTGGTACCGTCACGGGCTTGGGAACAACGGGCTCGAATTCGCTGACGCTGATGAATGAACAGAATTTTTTCCGGACGCTGACAGCAGATGGTTCTTTTTCATTCAATGTGGCAAGCAATGCGAATTATTCTATTGTTGTCTACACACAGCCAAATCTGGTGAATTGCACGGTAGCGAATGGTACTGGGAAAATGACGGGCGAAGGCGCGTTAAATAACATCGTGGTGACTTGTGTGCCGAATGTACCGGTTTCCGGAACCTTGTCCGGCCTGGCTGATGGCGGCTCCATAACCCTCAACAACAATACGGTGAACCCTGCAACCAACGTTGGCACAGACAAGACGATGGCCCTGTCTGCTAACGGTTCATTCCAGCTGACCAATTATGTGGTCAGCGGGTATCGCTACAATGTGACTGTGGCAATACCGCCGGCGGCGCAGTATTGTACGGTCGCGAATGGTACGGGCGTGGCGGATAACAAGTATCCGAATGCGATTAACAACGTCGCGGTTTCCTGCGTGCCTGCGGTACCGGTCAAGGTGACAGTGAATGGTCTGACTGCTGGCAAGACGCTGACGCTGTCGAATACGACGACAGCAAAATCCACAGCGGATAACCTTGCCATCAGTACGATCGGGATTTATAGCTTTGGCTGGAGCCTGCTCAATGGCATGCCTTATGAGGTGACAGTGGCAACCCAACCGACAGGGCAAACTTGTACCGTGCAGAATGGCAAAGGTGTTGCAGACATGAGTAAGCCTGATGCTGCAAGTAATATCGTCGTTAACTGCGTCTGAGCGCATTAAGTACACATAAAAAAAGCCCCGGCGCATAAAAATGCCGGGGCTTTTTTTATCCGGATACCACATATCTCATATCCGGATAAATTTTGTCAGGATGACGGGCCGCTCACAATTCTTCGAGTATCCCTGCGTCGTTGAAATAAAAAATACCTTCCCGTTTGAAACCCCATTTTCCTCCCTTGAGCCTGATAAACGGTTCAAAGCTGAAAAAGCCGACTTCCGACAAAGGAATGTCATTGCTGGAATCAATGTACTGACGCTGATCTTTATCGTTCGCAATACTGTGGCCGACGTTGTTGCGATAATCAAGATTGACGAAGCCGTTCTGGCGTATGCGCATATTGGCCCAGTCGAACAGCTGACCAAATGTGGTGTGGGGCCTCACCAGTGCCTGCATTTGCTGGTGCATCTGCCGCAGAAAGTTCAGACCATTTCTGAATTCAATTAACTGCGGTTTCTGCGTGACTTTGCCATTTTCTACCGGAAATGAACGGGCATAGTCGCCCCAGTATCTGTCCTGCGTCGGACTCAGGTCGATCGTGACCAGATTATCGGTGCCGACAGGTTCTTCGCTGGGCTGATAATCGCGCCCTGAAATCGAAACACAACTGCGCGAGCCGAGTAACACCAGTGCCGGACAGGAGTGATACCAGGTATCCGGATAGCCTTGCGCTTGCAGTAGCCGATGTGCTTTGTCTGCGATGCTTTTTTCGGTGTCGTCCGCAGTAATCAGGCCGGCCAGTTGCTGCAATACGGTTTTGGCAGCGGTCTGTACCTGTCTGTGCTGTTCGATCTCGAACGCGGTTGGCATAATTTTTCCGTTTCAGCTGGGCGTGATGATGAATCTGGGTTTATTTTTCAGGGCTGCTCTTCGTTACGGCTTTGACGCCTGCGGCGGTGACATCGACTGCTGTTCCAACCACGGCGCCACCGACTTTGACTGTTGTGGATACAGCGACATCGGCGATCGCAATGACAGTGCACGCACTCAGTGGGAAAACGCATAGTAGGAAAAACATTCGCGTTATACAAGTTCGCATGAGCAGGCCTGGTATCGGTTTGGTTGGCAGAGGGGAAGGGCATGTCCTGAGTGGCGTTTTGCCGCTTAGCCTCAGTATACGTCAGCGCTTTACGCTCTTTCGATGATGGCAGATTTTTTTTGTAACCTCATGTTGGGCAGGTAATTCAGCTGATAATTTATATACTCCCCCATCATTTTCAAAAAACACCGCTAATCTCAGCGCATTTACTTGATGTTTTTAGATACTGGGGGGAGTATATGTATGGCGCGGATCACGCTGCTGAGGGCATCCGCAGTGCACGCCAGACGAGCAGCAGCCAGTCCCACGCTTTGAGCGTCGGTCTGTGATGAAACACATCGCCTTGTACGGCGTCAATTTTTTCGAGGATGCGCAGACCACCCTGAACGACGAGACGCAGTTCCCAGCCGATACGACCGGGAAGACGCGTTGCCAGCCCGCTGGCAGACAGCATCATCTGGCGCGCGCGCGCGGTCTCGAACTGCATCAGCGCCTGCCATTCCGCATTAGTGTTCTGACTGGCGATGTCTTGCTCGCAGATGCGGTAGGCCTGCATATCGCTTTGCGGCAGGTAGATGCGTTGTTTTTTCCAGTCGATCGCAACGTCCTGCCAGAAATTAATTAATTGCAGCGCTGAACAGATGGCGTCCGAGTCGCGGACGTTGTCCGGTGTTGCGGCGCCATACAGGTGCAGCATGATCAGACCGACCGGATTGGCGGAACGACGGCAATAATCCTGTAACTGTGCGAAATCCGCATATCGGGTGGTGACAACGTCTTGTTTAAATGCCGATAGCAAATCACGGAATGGTTGCAGAGGCAGTTGATGTTGCTGGATAACATCAGCCAGCGCCGTGAACAGGGGTAAGCTGCTGTTGCTGTTTTGTTCAATCAGGTCCAGCTCGTATTCATAGCTGCCAAGCGCTGTCAGACGCTGCGCTGGTGTCGCATCGCCCTCGTCAGCAATATCATCGGCACTGCGTGCAAAGGCATAAATGACCTCAACGGCTGGTCGTAAATGTGCTGGCAGTAAGATCGATGCAACAGGAAAATTTTCGTAGTGTTCAACGGACATAGGTGTCGTTACATTCTTAATGACCGAAAAGTCATTGGCAATCAGGTAAGTGCTAATTATAATTACTAACCTGTCAGTCATTTATTTAAAGCAGTCGTGGCGAGCGCAAAAAACCGTCGTCGTCGGCTGTCTTACTCAGTCCGCATAGTAAAGGAAAACTTTTGTGTTAACACTAAAAACTCCCGTGTTCGCCGACGCCTCGTCCGTTGTCCATCGTGTCAAAGCGCGGCATTCAGGTTTGTCCTCGTTGCGGGCGCTGGCTGCGCTGTCCTTACTGAGCTTACTGGCTGCGTGTTCCAAGCCGGTTGAAAAAACAGAAGATGTGCGGCCAGTACGCGTGGTGACTGCTGTCAGCACGAATTCTGATGCGGCATTTGAATTATCCGGAGAGGTGCGTCCGCGGATTGAATCACGACTGGGTTTTCGCGTCGGCGGTAAGATCATTCAGCGTAAGGTGGAATTGGGTACGGTCGTGAAGCGTGGTCAGTTGCTGATGCAACTTGACCCGCAGGACTTGTTGCTGGCGCAAACGCAGGCGAAAGCGGCGTTGACAGCGGCAGAAAGTAATCGTGATCTGGCGCAGGCAGATTTGAAACGTTATCAGGAGTTGCGATCAAAGAATTTCGTTGCCGCAGCGGTACTCGACAGTAAAGAGGTTGCCTATAAAGCAGCACAATCCAGTTACGAGCAGGCACTTGCCGGCTTTAAAAATCAAAGTAATCAGGCTGGATATGCAGCATTGGTTTCGGATGTCGACGGCGTCGTCACCGGGGTTGATGCGGAAATCGGGCAGGTGGTTGCAGCAGGCACACCGGTTGTCCGCGTTGCACAATCCGGCGAGATGGATGTGGTCGTTGGTATTCCTGAGAATAAAATCAACAGCATACGGCAGATGACTGAAATCAAAGTAGGTTTATGGGCAGATCCTTCCCTGACGCTGCCGGCGAGCTTGCGTGAATTGTCGCCTGTTGCAGATCCGGCGACCCGCACGTATCTTGCTAAAGTCAGTTTGCCTGCGGAAGCAAAAGATGTGCGTCTCGGTATGACGGCCAATGTCAGCTTTGTGGCACCGAATCCTGCTCCAGTATTTAAACTGCCGACCACGGCATTGTTCCAGGATAAAGGGCAGACCTCGGTCTGGATCGTCAGTGGCGGAGCAGTGAAACTGGTACCGGTGAAGCTTGCAGGCACATCCGGAGAAGGTGTGTTGATTGCTGGCGGGATTTCATCGGGTCAGATGGTTGTCACGGCTGGTGTTAACTTATTAAAACCAGGACAGAAAGTCAGCATACTCGGTGCTGAGTCTCCCGTAACTAAGCCGCCGGTTACGTCGTCGGCAGTGGCATCATCGGCAGCAGGAGCCTCTAAATGAGCCAATCTTCAAGAAGTTTTAATTTGTCGGGTTGGGCGCTGGAGCATATTCCGCTGATTCGCTACCTGATTGTTGTGTTGCTGCTCGGCGGAATTTTCAGTTATGGGAAGCTGGGGCAGGATGAGGATCCGCCTTTCACTTTCCGCGCGATGGTTGTCCGCGCAATGTGGCCGGGTGCGACCGCGTTGCAGATGGCGGACCAGGTGACGGATAAGCTGGAAAAAAAATTGCAAGAGACGCCTTACATCGATCGTATCCGCAGTTACTCCAAGCCCGGCGAAACGGTGATTATCCTGCAGTTACGAGAATCGACGCCGCCGAAAGAAACAACGCAATCCTGGTATCAGGTGCGCAAAAAAATAGGCGATATCAAAGCAACCCTGCCGCCGGGTGTGATCGGTCCTTTCTTTAATGATGAATTCGGTGATACTTATGGCTCTATCTTTGCGTTGTCGGGCGATGGTTTTACCTATGAAGAAGTAAAGGAATATGCGGATTTTGTCCGTCAGCAATTCCTGCACATACCTTCCGTGTCGAAAGTCGAGCTGTTCGGTGTTCAGGATGAAAAACTGAATATCGAATTCTCGCAAAAGAAATTTTCCCAGTTAGGTATTCCGTTCGATGCGATTGTTTCTCAGATCGGTTCACAAAACGGAATTGAAAGTGCCGGTGTACTGACGACGTCTTCGGATAACCTGCAGGTGCGGGTTTCCGGCGCGTTAATGAAGGTGAAGGATCTGGAAAATCTGCAGTTACGCGCGAACGGCATTACTTTCCGCCTGGGTGATTTTGCGACCGTCAGGCGTGAGTACAAAAATCCGCCGCAGGACAAAATGCGTTTCAACGGCAAAGAAGTCATCGGCCTTGGCATTTCCATGGAAAAAGGCGGCAATATCATCGAGCTGGGCAAACACATACAGGCAGATGTGCGCACCATCAAGGCGAAGCTGCCGGTCGGCATCGAGCTGGAACAAGTGACAAATCAGCCCGATGCAGTGAAAGCATCCGTCGGTGAGTTTTTACACACTCTGATTGAGGCGGTGGTCATTGTTCTGGCCGTGAGTTTTCTTTCTCTGGGGCTGCATACCAAGCCTTTCCGTCTGGATATCTGGCCTGGACTTGTTGTTGGCCTGACGATACCTCTGGTGTTGGCGATTACATTCCTGTTTATGCGTATTCTGGACATCGATCTGCATAAAATTTCACTCGGTGCCCTGATCATTGCACTCGGCTTGCTGGTCGATGATGCGATTATTGCGGTTGAAATGATGGTGCGCAAAATGGAAGAGGGTTTTTCCCGTTTTGATGCCGCCACCTTTGCGTACACTTCAACCGCGATGCCTATGCTGACCGGAACGCTGATTACGGCAGCCGGCTTTTTGCCTATCGGACTGGCCAAATCAGCAGCAGGGGAATACACATTCTCGATGTTTTCCGTGAATGCGCTGGCACTGATTATTTCGTGGCTGGCAGCCGTCTTGTTCACGCCTTATCTTGGCTATCTGTTGCTGAAAGTTAAACCACATAACATCAATGATAATCATCATCATGAACTGTTTGATTCACCGTTTTATAACCGTTTCCGCGCTTTGGTGAACTGGTGTGTCGAGTGGCGCAAGCTGACGATCGCCATTACTTTAGGTGTGTTTGGTCTTGGTGTATTTGGTTTTAAATTTATCGAGCAGCAATTTTTCCCGGACTCAAATCGTCCCGAGCTGATGGTCGAGTTGTGGCTGCCGGAAGGTTCGTCATTTGCCGCGACTGAAGCGCAGACGAAAAAGTTTGAGAACTTTGTGCGGCAGCAAGAGGGTGTTTCCAGTGTGACGAGTTACGTGGGAACCGGTAGTCCGCGCTTTTATCTGCCACTGGATCAGATTTTTCCGCAGACTAACGTGGCTCAGCTGGTTGTGTTGCCGAAAGATTTAAAGGCAAGGGAGGCGCTGCGTTTGAAAATCGTTGATATTTTCAAAAAGGATTTTCCTGAGGTTCGCGGTCGTGTCAAATTGCTGCCGAACGGACCGCCGGTTCCTTATCCGGTGCAATTCCGTGTCACCGGACTGGAAGTGACGAAGGTGCGCGAGATTGCGGATCAGGTAAAGCTGATCATGATGGCAAATCCAAACGCTATCGGTGTGAACGATAACTGGAACGAGTCGGTCAAAGTTGTTCGTATCGACCTCGATCAGGATAAGTTACGGGCCCTGGGCGTTACTTCGCAAAATGTGATGCGCGCAGCAAATACGATTCTGAGCGGTACCACCGTCGGACAATTCCGTGATGGCAATAAACTGATTGATATGGTTGTGCGTCAGCCAGTTGACGAGCGTTCGACGGTGAATGCGTTGAGCAACGCGAATATTCCGACTGCGAGCGGGAAATCAGTTCCTTTGTCGCAGATTGCGACGATCAAACTGGTTTGGGAACCAGGCGTGGTCTGGCGTGAAGGACGGGAATGGGCGGTTACTGTGCAATCGGATGTGGTGGATGGTATTCAGGGCCCGACTGTATCGGCTCAGATTGCACCGCAGTTAAAAGATATTCAGGCTGCCTTGCCTCCGGGTTACAAAGTGGAGCTGGCAGGTGCTGCGGCGGATAGTGGTAAGGCGCAGGAATCGATTGCTGCTAATGTCCCCTTAGTGGTGTTCATTATTTTCACGCTGTTAATGCTGCAACTGCATAGTTTTTCCCGTGTGATTCTGGTTTTCCTGACCGGGCCGCTGGGTCTTGCCGGTGCTGCGCTGGCGCTGCTGGTACTGCAGAGACCTTTTGGTTTTGTCGCGCAACTGGGGGTGATTGCGTTATTCGGGATGATCATCCGTAATTCAGTCATTCTGATCGATCAGATTGAGCAGGATATTCAGGAGGGTTCAGATGTCTGGACTGCGATCGTGGAATCCGCTGTGCGTCGCTTCCGGCCGATCATTCTGACTGCGGCAGCAGCGGTGCTGGCAATGATTCCTTTGTCGCGCTCGGTATTCTGGGGACCGATGGCCGTCGCTATTATGGGGGGGCTGATCATTGCAACGGGACTGACTTTGCTGTTTTTACCTGCATTGTATGCAGCATGGTTCCGCGTAAAAAAGCCCGGCTAAAACCGCGTTGATGGGTATTTCAGGCAACTCATACATGGTTGCCTGAAATGTTTTTTTTGAAGCATTAAAAAAATAAGGCACGGCCTAATAAAATCCAGTAGAATAGTGGGTTGGAGTTGTAATGCCACTATTTATTAGTTTTGGGCGACGCTTGATGTTCGGGTCGCCCTTTGCTTTTGTACCGGGCGCGTCGGATGTACCGGTATGCAACATAACTCATCCCGCGAGGATGGCGAAATTGGTAGACGCACCAGGTTTAGGTCCTGACGCCAGCAATGGTGTGGGGGTTCGAGTCCCCCTCCTCGCACCACAGAATTTTTACTATTTGGACGATTTTCATGGCAACTGCAGTCGAAACTTTAGATAAATTGGAACGCCGCCTTACAATTTCCTTCCCGATCGCTGATGTGCAATCAGAAGTTGAAAAGCGTTTGAAGGTGCGTGCACGCACAGCAAAAGCACCTGGCTTCCGCCCAGGTAAAGTGCCAATGAAGATGGTTGCCGCACAATACGGCTACCAGGTTGAAACAGAAGTGCTGAACGATAAAGTCGGTCAGGCTTTTGCTGCTGCCGTTGGCGAAAACAACTTACGTGTTGCTGGTTACCCTAACATCGAGCCAAAAACAGGTGAAGGTGTGGCTGAAGGTACTCTGGCATTCACTGCGACTTTTGAAGTGTATCCGGAAGTGGTTGTCGGTGATTTGTCCGCAGCTGAAGTTGAGCAGGTGAAATCTGATGTCACTGATGCAGAGATTGAGAAAACGATTGATATCCTGCGCAAACAACGTGTGCATTACCACGTAAAAGGTGAGCAAGGTGCGCATGGAGATGGCGGCGCAGATCAGTCTGCACAAAATGGTGACCGCGTGACCGTTGATTTCGTCGGTAAGATCGATGGCGTGGAGTTTGCCGGCGGCAAAGCAGAGGGTTTTGCTTTCGTACTGGGCGAAGGTCGCATGTTGCCTGAGTTTGAAGCTGCAACAGTGGGTCTGAAAGTCGGTGAATCTAAAACTTTCCCATTGGCGTTCCCTGAGGATTACCACGGTAAAGATGTTGCCGGTAAAACAGCAGAATTCACGATTACGCTGAAGAAACTGGAATGGGCGCATTTGCCGGAGGTTGATGCTGAATTTGCTAAGATGCTCGGCGTTGAAGATGGCGATCTGGTGAAGATGCGTGCTGATATCAAAGAAAATCTCGAGCGTGAAGTTAAAGGCCGCGTTAAAGCTAAAACAAAAGAAAGCGTGATGGACGCTTTGGTGAAGGCTGTAACATTCGATGTGCCATCTTCTTTGGTTGCTCAGGATAGCGAGCGTCTGGCTGAAATGACGCGTCAGGATATGGCGCAGCGTGGTATGAACGTGAAAGACGTTCAGTTCCCGATCGAAATGTTCAATGCGCAAGCAGAGCGCCGCGTTCGTCTGGGTCTGATTCTGGCTGAGTTGGTGAAAGCGAACAACCTGCAGGCAACTGCAGAGCAGATTAAGGCGCAGGTTGAAGATTTCGCGCAAAGCTATGAAGATCCGCAACAGGTAGTCAAGTACTACTATAGCGATCGTAATCGCCTTGCAGAAGTTGAGGCCCTTGTATTAGAAGAAAACGTCGTTAACTATGTCCTGGGTAAATCGAAAGTGACTGAAAAAGTTCTGCCTTTCGATGAGTTGATGGGCAATAACGCACAAGCGTAAGTTTTAAAAGGAAAATCACATGACAGGCATCATCCGTAATTCGGCGTTGGATACAAGTATGCTGGGCATGGTGCCTATGGTGGTAGAGCAAAGCGGGCGCGGTGAGCGCTCCTACGACATCTACTCCCGCCTGTTAAAAGAGCGGGTGGTTTTCCTGGTTGGTCCGGTGAATGATCAGACGGCTAATCTGGTGGTTGCTCAGTTATTGTTTTTGGAGAGCGAAAATCCGGATAAGGATATTTCGTTCTACATTAACTCCCCGGGCGGTTCCGTTTCTGCGGGCATGGCGATTTACGATACGATGCAGTTTATCAAGCCAGATGTTTCAACACTGTGTACCGGTATGGCTGCATCGATGGGTGCATTTTTGCTAGCAGCTGGTGCAAAAGGCAAGCGTTTTTCTTTGCCAAATTCCCGCATTATGATTCATCAGCCTCTTGGTGGTGCCCAGGGGCAGGCATCAGATATTGAGATTCAGGCGCGTGAAATTTTGTATCTCCGTGAGCGTCTGAATGCTATTCTGGCGGAAAACACTGGCCGCAGCCTAGAACAGATCGCTAAAGATACCGATCGAGATAATTTTATGTCGGCTGATGCGGCTGTCGAATACGGGTTAATTGATAAAGTTTTGACTCACCGCGCTTAACTTGCCTGAATTAGATAAACGCCCGTTCCTATAAAGGTTCGGGCGTTTTTTATTTAGTTTGTTCAATCAGATAATTTTTGCAATGCTTCCGGATCTGGCGAGTGCAATGACGAAAACTGTTTTTGCAGGTAATATGCTCTTCGTTCCGATTTATATTTAACTTGTTTTTCTCATATTCGTACCATGCCCGATAAAAAATCCTCCAGCGGTGAAAAACTGCTCTACTGCTCATTCTGCGGAAAGAGTCAACATGAGGTTAAGAAGCTGATTGCAGGGCCTTCGGTCTTTATTTGCGATGAATGTATAGACCTGTGCAATGACATTATTCGCGATGAAGCGTCTGAAATTGATAATATCGCGAGCGCGAAGACGGAGTTGCCTACTCCTCAGGAAATTACCGATTTGCTGGATCAGTATGTGATTGGTCAGCAAAATGCCAAGCGTATTCTGGCGGTAGCGGTCTACAATCATTATAAGCGCCTGAAACATCTGGGTAAAAAGGATGACGTTGAGCTTGCCAAGAGTAATATTCTGCTGGTTGGTCCAACAGGTTCGGGCAAAACTTTGCTGGCGCAGACGCTGGCTCGTATGCTGAACGTTCCGTTTGTAATTGCTGATGCGACCACATTAACCGAGGCTGGTTATGTCGGTGAGGACGTTGAAAATATCATTCAAAAATTGCTGCAGAACTGTAATTATGAAGTCGAACGTGCTCAGAAGGGCATCGTCTATATCGACGAGATTGATAAGATTTCCCGTAAATCTGACAATCCCTCGATCACACGTGATGTGTCTGGTGAAGGTGTGCAGCAGGCTCTGCTGAAGCTGATCGAAGGTACGATGGCATCGGTGCCACCACAAGGAGGTCGCAAGCATCCAAATCAGGACTTCATTCAGATCGATACCACGAATATCATGTTTATTTGTGGCGGTGCTTTTGACGGACTGGCAAAGATTATTTCAGACAGATCTGAGCGTAGCAGTATTGGTTTTTCAGCCAGCGTTAAAAGTCAGACCGAAAAGAGCGCAAGTCAGATGATGCAGGATGCGGAGCCGCAAGATTTGATTAAGTTCGGTTTGATTCCTGAATTGGTTGGTCGTTTGCCTGTTATTGCAACGCTGAATGAACTCGATGAAGAGGCGTTGATTCAGATTCTGGTCGAGCCTAAAAATGCGCTGATTAAGCAATATGCAAAACTGCTGGAAATGGAAGGCACTGAGCTTGAAATACGCCCGGCTGCTTTGCAGGCAATTGCAAAAAAAGCGATTGCCCGTAAAACTGGTGCGCGTGGTTTGAGATCGATACTGGAGCATGCATTGTTGGATATTATGTACGATCTGCCTAGCCATCAAAATGTTGAAAAAGTGGTGATTGATGAGGGGACTATCACTAACGGTGCTAAGCCTTTGCTTATTTATCACGAGCAAGCCAAAGTGTCCGGAGCTTGAGTTTTTGCAAAAAAAGGGGAGATATCCCCTTTTTTTTATGGTTATTCACCGTATTTTTTTTAATCGAAGTAGAATGAAGTAGGAAAAACATGGCTTCAGCCGTAAAGCTACCCGGAGGAGCTCTCTGCGTAGCTTTTTTATTGTTTTTTCTGATAATGGGCTTGTGTTTTAGCCTTGTGCGCCAACATTACCAACTAGTATTTATGAAAGGTGCGCCATGACAACTACTTCAATTACCGAGCAAATTCAACTGCCGCTGCTGCCATTACGTGACGTGGTTGTATTTCCCCATATGGTTATTCCACTGTTTGTGGGGCGCCCAAAGTCCATTAAGGCTTTGGAGGCTGCAATGGAGCAGGGTAAAAGCATTATGCTTGCTGCTCAAAAAGCCGCTGCGAAGGACGAGCCTTCGGCTGACGATATTTATGAAATTGGTTGTATAGCCAATATTTTGCAAATGTTGAAGTTGCCTGATGGCACAGTAAAAGTATTGGTTGAGGGCGCTCAGCGCGCCCGCATACATCAGATTCACGATTCTGAATCTCACTTCAGTGCAGAAGTGACTCCGGTCGCTGCAGTTGAGGAAGATGATTCCGAGGTTGAGGCGATGCGACGTGCAATTGTCCAGCAATTTGATCAGTATGTAAAACTGAATAAAAAGATTCCCCCTGAAATTCTTGCATCACTCTCTGGCATCGATGATGCAGGCCGTCTCGCAGATACGATTGCGGCACACTTGCCGCTGAAGCTGGAGCAAAAGCAAGTTATTCTGGAAATCTTCAGCGTTGCCAAACGACTGGAGCATCTGCTCGGTCAGCTCGAGGGTGAACTGGATATCCTGCAAGTGGAAAAACGTATCCGTGGTCGCGTCAAGCGTCAGATGGAAAAATCTCAGCGCGAGTATTATCTGAACGAGCAAGTAAAAGCGATTCAAAAAGAGCTTGGCGAAGGAGAAGAGGGGGCGGATATCGATGAGCTTGAAAAGAAAATCATCGCTGCCAAAATGCCGAAAGAAGCCCGCGATAAGGCACTCAATGAGCTCAAAAAACTCAAAATGATGTCGCCGATGTCAGCTGAGGCCACAGTTGTCAGAAATTATATTGATACTATTGTTGGTTTGCCTTGGAAGAAAAAATCCAAAGTAAATAATGATCTGACGAATGCTGAGAAAGTGCTGGAAGATGAGCATTACGGTTTAGAGAAAGTTAAAGAGCGTATTCTTGAATATCTTGCTGTGCAGCAGCGCGTGGATAAGTTAAAAGCTCCGATTCTGTGTCTGGTCGGACCTCCGGGAGTTGGTAAAACCTCACTTGGTCAGTCGATTGCCCGCGCAACAAATCGCAAGTTTGTCCGAATGGCGCTCGGTGGCGTGCGTGATGAGGCTGAAATCCGTGGGCATCGGCGTACTTATATCGGCTCGATGCCGGGCAAAATTTTGCAGAGTCTCGCCAAGGTTGGTGTTCGTAATCCTCTGTTTTTGTTAGATGAAGTCGATAAAATGGGGGCGGATTTCCGCGGTGATCCTTCTTCAGCATTGCTGGAGGTGCTGGATCCCGAGCAAAATCATACTTTCTCAGATCATTACATCGAGGTTGATTTCGATCTGTCTGATGTGATGTTTGTGGCGACGTCGAACTCTTACAACATTCCTCCGGCTTTGCTGGATAGGATGGAGGTGATCCGCCTTTCCGGTTACACCGAAGACGAAAAAACCAGTATTGCTCAACGTTATTTGCTGCCAAAGCAGATTAAAAATAATGGGCTGAAAGAGGCGGAAATCGCAGTCGCAGAAAGTGCAATCAGAGACATTATTCGTTACTACACGAGGGAGGCTGGCGTTCGTTCTCTGGAGCGTGAAATTTCCAAAATTTGCCGTAAAGTAGTCAAAATGCTGTTGCTGAAGAAGAGCGAGAAAAAGGCGACTATTACCTCTAAAAATCTGGATAAATACCTGGGGGTTCGCCGTTACGATTTCGGTGTTGCGGTAAAAGATAACCAAATCGGTCAGGTTGTCGGTCTGGCATGGACGGAAGTCGGTGGCGATCTTCTGACGATTGAGGCGGTGTCGATGCCTGGTAAAGGTGGTGTCATACGTACCGGTACGCTTGGTGACGTCATGAAGGAGTCGATCGAAGCTGCACGCACGGTGGTGCGCAGCCGTGCTCAGCGTTTGGGCATCAAGGCGGACGTTTTTGAGAAGAGTGATATTCACATTCACGTGCCTGAAGGGGCAACGCCAAAGGATGGTCCTTCGGCTGGTATTGCGATGACAACAGCGCTGGTTTCTGTGTTTACCGGAATCCCGGTAAGAGCGGATGTTGCAATGACTGGCGAGATTACGTTGCGTGGTGAGGTTCTGCCGATCGGTGGTCTGAAAGAGAAATTGCTGGCTGCACATCGCGGTGGGATTAAAACAGTTTTAATTCCAGAAGAAAATGCAAAAGATCTTGCTGAGATTCCGGATAATGTTAAAAACAAACTGGAAATTATCCCCGTGCGTTGGATAGATAAAGTGTTAGAAGTTGCTTTAGAACGACAGCCTGAACCTCTGGTGGATGCGGAGATTCCCGTTGCAGCAGGATCAGCTGAGCCTCAGGCTGATCTTGCAGTGATGAAACATTAATATTTTCCTCAATAAAAAAGCGCCCGAATTTCCGGGCGCTTTTTTTTATTAAATCTCGCTGTGTTTCAGACCCAGTTCCGCATGAGTCCGACAGCCAGCCCTTCCAATGAGAAATTCTCTTCGTTTTCACTGACTCTGATTGTTGAATAGTCAGGATTTTCGGGAATTAATTCAACCGAATTCCCGGTTTTTTTGTAGCGCTTAACTGTGACGTCATCACCAATTCTTGCGACAACGACTTGTCCGTTTCGCGCGACGTCAGTCTTCTTTACCGCCAAAAGATCGCCATCAAGAATCCCCGCATCCCGCATAGACATGCCGCGGACTTTCAGTAGGAAATCCGGCTTTGCCGAGAACAGTGCAGGATCGACCTGGTAACTGGTTTCGATGTGTTCGGAGGCGAGTATTGGAGATCCGGCGGCGACGCGACCAACCAGTGGCAGGCTGATTTGGTGCAGTGCGGCTTGCATTGAAGCGGTTTGCTGACCTGTAATGTGGCTCGATAACTCTGATTCCAGCAGGCGTATGCCGCGTGATGTTCCTGGAGCTATTTCGATGACGCCTTTTCTCGCAAGTGCTTGCAGATGCTCCTCGGCAGCGTTCGTTGATCGAAAGCCTAGTTCTGAGGCTATTTCAGCGCGTGTTGGTGGAAAGCCTGTATTTTGAATGGCATCTTTGATTAAATTCAGGATCTGCTCTTGTCGGGCTGTCAGCTTAAGCATTTTGTGTAAACGTAAGTCATTACGCTGTATATAAGAACAGTCTGTATTTTTATACAGTAAGATGCGAAGTGCAAGAAAATTTTATGATTATATGTAATCTTGCGCCGCCAAAGTTCCCATGCGCCGAATTGATTGAATAAAACGAAAAAGTGCGCTATCATCGTCGGCTTTCCTCTTCCTGCACTCGTCTTGACGCCGAGGCAGGCTATTTTTATTGTCCACAAGGAGAATATATGCGTCATTATGAAATCGTATTTATTGTACATCCCGATCAAAGCGAGCAAGTTCCTGCGATGATCGAACGTTACAAAGCTAGCGTTGTTGCACGCGGTGGTCAGGTTCACCGTGTTGAAGACTGGGGCCGCCGTCAATTGGCTTACATGATTCAAAAACTGGCTAAAGCACATTATGTTTGCATGAACATTGAGTGCGATGCAGAAACATTGCTTGAGCTGGAAACAGCATTCAAATTCAATGATGCCGTTCTGCGTCACCTGACAGTCAAAATGAAAAAAGCTGAAACAGCACCATCTCCAATGATGAAAGCTGTTCAAAAAGAAGACGCAGCTAAAGCGCAACGCGTCGAAGCACCAGCTGCTTAATTCATTTGATTTGAAAAAGGTCGTATAAAAAACAGTGAATCAACTGACAGTGAAGGCACGTATCTTAGAGAAATCAGTGATACGGTACACGCCGGCTGGGATACCGATAGCGTCTGCGATACTGATGCACAGTTCTCAGCAGGTGGAAGCCGGAACAGGGCGATTGGTTGAATTTGAAATTCCGGCACAGGCTGCCGGTGACATTTCAGGAACATTCAATGAGTTGCCTTTAGATGTTGAGATTGCATTCACAGGTTTTTTAGCACGCAAAAATCGCAACAGCAAAAGTCTGGTATTTCATATCAGTGAAATACAGGCACATTTACTAGATTAGGAGCCAAAAATGGCATTCGGTAAAAAATTTGATAAAAGCAAATTGAAGCAAAAGCGTCAACAACAAAACCCTTTGTTCAAGCGTAAAAAATTCTGCCGCTTCACAGCAGCACATGTAGAAAAAGTTGATTACAAAGATATCGACACACTGAAAGATTTCGTGCAAGAAAACGGCAAAATTATGCCAGCACGTCTGACAGGTACTAAAGCACTGTACCAACGTCAAGTTGATACAGCGATCAAGCGCGCACGCTACTTAGCGTTGCTGCCATACACTGATCTGCACACAGCGTAATTGACGACAGGTATTAGGAGAAAAATATGCAAGTTATTCTGATGGATAAAGTCGTTAATCTCGGCAATCTTGGTGATGTAGTTCGTGTTAAAGATGGTTATGCACGTAACTTTTTGATTCCACAGCGCATGGCTCGTCGTGCGACTGCAACTGCAATCGCTGAATTTGAAGCGAAGCGCGCAGAACTGGAAAAAGCAGCTGCAGCGAAACTGGCGGCAGCTCAGGCGCAAGGAGAGAAACTGGAAGGCTCTACAGTCCAGATTTCTCAAAAATCTGGTGTTGATGGTCGTTTGTTCGGCTCCGTGACTAATTTTGACATCGCTGAAGCGCTGACTAAAGCCGGTTTCACTGTAGAAAAAGCTCAAGTGCGTATGCCACAAGGTCCATTGAAAACAACAGGTGATCATGCTGTTTCTGTTGCTCTGCACACTGACGTTGTTGTTAACGTGAACGTTTCCGTTGTTGGCGAGCACGCTTAATCAGCTGTCAGCTAAAAATTTTAAAAGCCGGGGTTTCCCCGGCTTTTTTTATTTTGAGCGTAAATTATATAAATAATTTTGTATTTTTATTTTGTTGTACACACCGTACTTTGTCATTGACGGTCTTTATTTGTAATTCTATTTAGCAGGTATAATGCGCGCCATGAAAGCCGCTACTGATCCACAACTTGATGCAATCCGCGTCCCCCCCCATTCCATTGAGGCAGAGCAGTCTGTTCTCGGTGGTCTTTTACTTGATAACGCTGCATGGGATCGTATTGCAGACTTTATCGGTGAAGAGGATTTCTATCGCTATGATCACAGAATTATTTTTCAGTGCATTGTCAAACTGATTAATTCTTCGAGGCCGGCTGACGTGATTACTGTCTACGAAGCGCTGAATGGTATGGGCAAGGCAGAAGAGGCGGGCGGCCTTACCTATCTGAATGCGCTGGCGCAAAACACGCCGTCGGCAGCAAATATCCGCCGTTACGCAGAAATCGTACGTGATCGCGGAGTGTTACGCAAATTGATTACTGTTTCAGATGAAATTGCTGGTAATGCTTTCAATCCTCAGGGTAAGGAAGTCAAGCAAATGCTGGATGAGGCTGAATCGAAAATCTTTGCGATCGCTGAAGAAGGTGCACGCGGTGCCCAAGGTTTTCAGGCGATTCAACCTTTGTTGACACAGGTTGTGGAGCGTATTGATGAGTTGTACAACCGTGATAACCAGAATGATATTACCGGTGTTCCTACCGGATTCGTCGATCTGGATAAGATGACTTCAGGCTTGCAACCCGGAGATCTGATTATTGTTGCAGGGCGCCCATCCATGGGTAAAACGGCGTTCTCACTCAATATCGGCGAGAACGTCGCAATCGACAGTGGCTTGCCGGTCGCGGTGTTCTCCATGGAGATGGGCGGCGCGCAGTTAGCGATGCGTATGCTCGGTTCTGTGGGGCGACTGGATCAGAGCCGTTTGCGTGTAGGTAAACTGAGTGACGAAGATTGGCCAAGGCTGACGCATGCCATTCAAAAAATGAATGATGCCCAGCTGTACATCGATGAAACGCCTGCGCTGAGCTCTATCGAATTACGTGCACGTTCGCGTCGCTTGGCCCGCCAGTGCGGCAAGCTTGGTCTGATCATTGTCGATTACCTGCAACTGATGTCAGCCAATTCCGCAGGTGAAAACCGGGCAACCGAAATTTCTGAAATTTCACGAAATCTGAAAGGTCTCGCTAAAGAGTTGAATTGCCCGGTGATCGCTCTTTCTCAGTTAAACCGCTCACTGGAGCAGCGCCCGAATAAGCGTCCTGTGATGTCAGACTTGCGTGAATCAGGCGCGATTGAGCAGGATGCTGACGTGATTATGTTTATTTACCGGGATCAGGTTTACAACCCTGACTCTCCCGATAAAGGCACTGCCGAAATTATTATCGGTAAGCAGCGTAACGGTCCGATTGGCAGTGTCCGGCTGACTTTCCTCGGTGAATATACTAAGTTTGATAATTATGTCGGCTCGTTGTCAGTGTATGGCGATAGTGAGTAATACAGAATCATTTTTACCCGGTGAGTGAAATTCACCAAATGTCGTTTCAGTTTTGCAGGTGCAATCCGCTTGTATCCTGATAAATATATTCCAATTTGTTTCAAATTTCAGTGAGAAAAAAATGTTTGGACGCCTGATGCCTACGGAAGGCAAATTCTTTGAATTATTCAATCAGCATGCAGATCTGTGTGTCAAAGGATCTAAAGAAATGCTTGCTTTGATGACTAATTTTGATGATCTGGAAAGCAGGGTACATGCAATCGAGAGCGTTGAAAAGCAAGCAGATACAGTGACACACAACACCATAGAGTTGCTGCATAAAACATTTATCACGCCGCTTGACCGCGACGATATCCATAAACTGATTACGCGCATGGATGACATTCTTGATCTGCAGGAAGATGCTGCGCAGACGATCTCGCTCTACGATATCCGTGAAATCACTCCGGAAGCAAAGCGTCTTGCTGAGTTGTGCCTGGCTTGTGCTGAGAAGGTTAAAGCTGCAGTTGCGTTGTTGCATAACATGAATAACTCACGCGAGATTCTGACTATCTGTGAAGAAATCGATCGTCTGGAGTCTGATGCTGATCACGTGATGCGCGCTGCAATGTCTAAGCTGTTCCGCGACGAGCCGGACGTGCGTAATCTGATTAAATTGAAAGCAATTTACGAAATTCTGGAAACTGTTACCGATCGTTGTGAAGATGTCGCGAATATTATCGAAGGCATCATCGTTGAAAACGCTTAACAGCAGATATTGACCCTGCCAGTACTCTGAGCCGGGTCTGTCTATGTCACTCTCTCGCAAATGAATAACCTGGCTCCCGATGAATCGGGAGCTGTATAAAGTAGAGTAAATTTCATGCAGACTTTACAAATCAGCATTTATGTCGTCGCAGCTCTGGTTGTGCTGGCACTGCTATTTGATTTTATGAACGGCTTTCATGACGCAGCCAATGCGATTGCAACCGTTGTTTCTACCGGGGTATTGAAACCTCAGCAAGCGGTGGCAATGGCCGCGTTTTTTAATGTTCTCGCGGTGACGGTGTTTCCGCTGACGGTCGCGGCAACGATAGGTAAGGGCACGATACAACCGTGGGCAATTGATCATTATGTTATTTTCGGAGCACTGGTCGGCGCAGTATTCTGGAATCTGGTGACCTGGTATTTTGGTATTCCATCCTCGTCATCGCATGCGCTGATCGGCGGCCTTGTGGGAGCTGCAGTCGCAAAGTCGGGCACGACAGCGCTGGTCTCTGCCGGCTTGATTAAAACGATCGCGTTTATCATAGTTTCTCCGTTACTGGGATTTATTCTTGGTTCTCTGATGATGCTGCTGGTGTCGTGGTTATTTGTCCGTTCAACGCCGATGAAAGTCGATAAATGGTTCCGTCGTCTGCAACTGGTCTCTGCATCTATGTACAGCTTGGGTCATGGCGGTAACGACGCACAGAAGACCATGGGTATCATCTGGATGTTGCTGATTGCCGGCGGTTACTCGAGTACGCAGGATGCGATGCCGCCCTGGTGGGTAATTTTGTCCTGCTATACCGCGATCGGTCTGGGGACTTTGTTTGGTGGCTGGCGTATTGTGAAAACGATGGGACAGAAAATTACCAAGCTCAAACCGGTTGGTGGTTTTTGTGCCGAGACAGGTGGTGCGATCACCCTGTTTATCGCGACAGCACTGGGTATCCCTGTCTCGACGACGCATACGATTACCGGCGCAATTGTCGGTGTTGGATCTGCGCAAAAAATGTCAGCGGTGCGCTGGGGTGTTGCCGGTAACATCGTCTGGGCCTGGATATTAACGATTCCGGCGTCTGCGTTCGTTGCTTCGATTGCATGGTGGGCGGGAACGAAAATTTTATAACGGACAACGTATTAACTGAGAAAAAAGCGCCCATTGATGTGGGCGCTTTTTTATTCATAGCACAACTGATCTGGGGCATTTCTCACTACATCTGTTTAAATAAATGGACGAAGCTTCTGCTGACTTCCAGTTTTTCCGTCAACCCTTTGACCTGTACCAGATGCCTGCCGCGCAAGTCCCGTACAACGCCCGAAATTGCTTTAGCATTGACCAGCGTTGAGCGGTGAATTTGCCAGAATAAAGCCGGGTCCAATTCTTCGGACAGGTCTCTTACAGGTTTGCGTATCAGTGCCTCATAGTTCGCAGTCTGAACCCGGGTGTATTTTTCATCAGACTGAAAAAACAGTATTTCCTCAACCGGAATCAGGCGCAGTTCCTGTCCGATTGAGGCTTGTATCCATTGCAGATAGCTAGGTTTCGACATCCCCATCTGTTTCGCCAGCTGTGACAGCATATTGCTCATGTCTGCTGGCTGATCGTGTTTCTTTAAGCGGGATTTCAGGCGTTCCACGGTTTTACTGAGTCGCTCGACATCTGCAGGCTTCAGCACATAATCAACAGCGCCGTGATCAAACGCCTGAATTGCATACTGATCATAGGCGGTAATGAATACGATATGAGCTTTGTTACCGATCTCCTGTGCTGCCTCAAGTCCTGTTTTAATCGGCATCCGTATGTCGAGGAAAATCAGATCCGGTTTGTGCTTTTCAACCAGTTGTATGGCTTCTTCTCCATTTTTTGCTTCATCCAGAATTTGAAGTTCTGGCCATACTTGTTCAAGACGTGACCGAAGCTGCTCTCGCATCAGTCTCTCATCATCGGCAAGGATTGCGGTTGGCATCATAATTATTAATTGGCTAATTCATAAGGAATTTCTATGGTAACGCAAACACCGCTGGGTTGATTCGGCGTGATGATCATTTGCCCTTTTTCTTTGTAAATGAGTTTCAGGCGTTCACGAATATTTTGCAGGCCCAGCCCGGTCCCATTACTTGGCATTGCACCAAATCCCAGGCCATCATCGGTGACGGAGACGCGCAGCTTATTATGCGCAACTTCCGCTCTGAATTTAATCGTGCCACCTTCGGCTTTACATTCGAGACCGTGTTTAATCGCATTTTCGACCAGAGATTGCAACATCATCGGTGGGAAAGATGCACTGCGTAAGCCTTCTGGCATAACGAAGTCAACATTGAGTCTTTCCTCCATCCGCATTTTCAGCAGGTCGAGATAGGCTTTGATCATGTCAGCTTCACGTCCCAGATTGGTCGTCGATGCATTCTCCCGCATTTGTGGCAAGACCGCACGCAGATAGCTGATCAGGCTCCGTTGCATCGCGGCGGCACGAGGCGGATCAGTTTCGATCAGGTGCTCGACAGATGCTAGTGTGTTGAACAGGAAATGTGGTTCGACCTGCGCTTGCATCATCTGCATCTTGGCTTCACTGACCTGTCGCAGTAAGGATTCTCTTTCTGCTGCGAGACCGGCTTCTTCTGCTTTTTCTTCAGCTCTGACTTTGCCGCCCATCAGTATTTTCATACCGAACAGCCCGAATACCAGTAGCAGAACAAAATTAACAAACCACTTCGACGATGTTTTTTTGTAGCTGCGCACCTCCTCATCGGCTGCATCAGCAACAGCATTGTTGATATCTTCACTGATTTCTTTGGCGACATCAGGAGGAAGCTTGATATGGATGTCCTCTGTTGCCGGGCCCGTTTTTTCCATTATGCCGGGTGTCGGCGGTATTCCCGGAGCGGCCGGGGCTGCCGGCGTCGCTGGAGCAGCCGGGGTGGTAGGAGCCTCGGGTGCGGGCAGGGAGTTGCCGGAGCTTAAATCGATATCGCTTTTGGTGCGGATACCATTTTCATCGATTTCGATTTGCTTGCCTTTGCCGTTCGAATTGGCCTTACGGATGCGGATGCCCGTGTCATCAATCTCGATGCTGGTATCGTTGTCAACGACCTGTGCTTTCTTTTTTGCTTTCTTTGCCGGTACGTTTTTTGTGACAACCACACTTTCTTCCGACGTGAACAGCATATCCTGCAGCATTGCACCGGCGATTATTGTGATCAGAGCGAACAAAAAAAATTTCCACCAGGATAATTTAGTCACCCATGCTGCGGTCTGATCGAAGCGTTTGCTCAGCCAGTTACTGAATTCTCCAATCAGATCTTTGATCGTTTGTGTTGTTGTTGGGTTCATTGATGATCTCCCTGTCTGTTGCGCTGTACCGTTGTGCCCTGCGTCTTTTTCACCGCAGAAGCGTTTTTTTGTTGATGGACAGACTGTGACAAAAATAAGGTCCGCACGCCACCGTTATGCGATAGTCTGTCAGAAACGGGTGGCAGAATGAAAAAAAGGCGACACGACTGCGCAGTGTGTCGCCTTCCGTAATTTATCTATGCGGACTTTGCGTCTGAAAATTCAGGGAGAAGGTCTGCTTTCCAGCCATGCGTGAAGATCGCTGCGTGTCAGCGGTTTTGTGTAGAAATAGCCTTGCGCCAGATTGCATCCATAAGACAGTAAGGTATCTGCCTGCATCTGATTTTCCACGCCCTCAGCAATCACAGCCAGTCCAAGATTCTGACCCAGCTGAACGATCATTTTTGCAATGCTGCCCTCGCTGGCATTTTCCTTTATGTCATTAACAAAGGCGCGGTCGATTTTAAGTTTATCGATATCGAGTTTTTGCAAATGACTTAATGAGGAGAAGCCGGTACCGAAATCGTCGATCGAGATACTGACGCCAAGTTGTTTAATCTGACGCAGGGTTTTAATCAGTAATTCCGGATCTTTCATCGCCATCGATTCGGTAATCTCGAGTTCGATGAATTGTGGTGGGGCATGAGTTTCTTCGAGAGCTTTGTTGAGCGTTTGCAGGAACAGTGGATGAGAGAACTGAACCTGAGAAACGTTGATCGCCATCTGGAAATCAGTGTAACCAAGGCCGCGCAGATAGACCAATTCATGGCAGGCGCTGCGCAGCACCCATTCGCCGATATCAACAATCAGACCTGAATATTCCGCAATGGGGATGAATTGATCTGGCGGGACAAATTTACCATCATCGGTTTTCCAGCGTAACAGGGCTTCGGCGCCGAGAATTTTACCGTTACGGATATCGACCTGCGGTTGATAGACAACGAATAAACGCTGATGCTCAAATGCAGCGCGCAAAGCATGCATCAGCAGCACACGCTCGCGGATTTCCACACCCATATTGCGCGTGAAATACTCGTAACCGCCCCGTTGGTGTGTCTTCGCGCGTTTGAGTGCGATATTGGTGTCTTTTAATGCTTCAGAGCCGTCGCCGTCGTATTCATCGAGTTTGATTAAGCCTATCGTCGCAGAGAGTTGTACTTCCTGATTGTCAACATCAAACGGCTTGGTGAAGAGCGCAAGAATATTTTCGGGGCAAACTAGTTTCTGGTCTCCCACCAGGGCAAAGGTATCGCTGCCGACCCTGGCCAGCTTGCATTCGCAACCGAAATGATTAATCAGGCGCTGCGCTACAGAATACAGCAGAAGATCGCCGAAATGATGGCCGAGCGCGTCATTGGTCTCAGCAAAATGATCAATATCGATCAGCGACAGCGTACTGTGATTCTTGAGCGGTGACGCGATAATTTCATTGAGGGTCTGTAGTAGTTTTAATCGATTGGAGAGGCCGGTCAATACATCATAAAACGCATAATTGTGCAGGCGGGAAGTCAGCACGACGTTATCCAGCCCCACGGAGACATTACTACAAAAGACTTCAAGCAATCGCTTGTTCATTTCATTGAGGCGCAAACCTTTTTCAAGGTAGAGCGTGAAGTCTTTTCTGGCAGGATTATTGAAACGGAGTACGGTGGCATCACTGCCGTAGATGCTTTGTCCTTCCGTGAGTGACTGCCTGATGATGTCCAGTGCGTTGGTATTCCTGATCGCTGCAATCGGCTGATCCAGCAGCTCGGAAAACGCTTTTGTTGCCGCGACGACGTGCAGATCATGAACTTGCTCGTCATTACTGAGCGGATTTTGTCGAGCGCAGATGAAGCCTTCCGCATTAATTCCGAGCAAATTATTGATCTGTGTGAGCACGCCCTCGGCAAAATGAGGCAGGCCATGCAGTGCCATTAACTCAGTGCTCGCATTAATCACATTCTCGAGTCCGTGCCGGCTTGCGTTGATGTCGCAGATCTGCTCGTAAGAGCGTATCGCCGAGGTGACTGCGGTATAAAGCTTGGTGCGGGTCAGTTCTGATTTAGTTTTGTAATCATTGATGTCGTAGTCCCGGATCGCATCAATTTCAGGTGCGTAGCCAGGTTGCCCTGTTCTCAGAATAATGCGGACATCACTCAGCCGCAGGGTTTTGCGAATGTAATTGACGAGCTGTAAGCCTGCATCTTCCTGTTCCATCACCACATCGAGCAGGATAATGGCGATGTCCGATTCGGATTCCAATATGGCTTGTGCTTCTGCTGCAGAGTAGGCATGGAGAAAACTCAATGGCCTGTGCTGTATTTCAAGGCTGCCAAGCGCAAACGTCGTTGCTGAATGCACATCATGATCATCATCGATGATCATGATTCTCCAGCTGGAGCGCGCTTTAGATTCCGCCGGCGATGTTTCCTGATCGTGCTCATCAAGAAAAATCAGATTATCTTCGGCGGGGTGAGTCTGTGAAATCATCGGAAATGCTGCTCCATGCGTTGCATATCTTTGTACTCAGGTTGCGTGATTTTGTCATCTGCTTCAACTATGACATTAAAAAACACCTAAGCCAAGCCTCGGGCCTTTTGTTTCGCAATAAAAAGAGCAATATTAGTGCGGAAAACATCAAATGTCTGTATTTCGCCGTCCAACAGACGGGGCCGCGATGCGTACACCGGCAGCAAGCCCCGATTAAGCTGTTAGAATGATTTAAATTCTGTTTTTAACCTCTCTCGCAAAATATTATGTCTGGCAACACTTTTGGAACGCTGTTTACTGTTACTACGTTTGGTGAATCTCATGGTCCTGCGATCGGTTGTGTGATCGACGGATGTCCACCCGGCATGGAGTTATCAGAGTCTGATATTCAGCCGGAGCTGGATCGCCGGAAACCCGGAACATCCCGCCACGTTACTCAGCGCCAGGAGCCGGACACAGTGGAAATCCTTTCCGGTGTTTATCAGGGTAAAACCACGGGAACGCCGATTGCACTGCTGATCCGTAACCAGGATCAGCGCAGCAAAGACTACGGCAATATTACTGAAACCTTTCGCCCCGGGCATGCCGATTTCACCTACTGGAGCAAATATGGCATTCGTGATCCGCGCGGCGGTGGCCGTTCATCGGCACGCCTGACCGCACCGGTGGTTGGTGCGGCGGCGATTGCAAAAAAGTGGCTGAAGCAAAAATTCGGTACGGAATTTAAAGGGGGCATGAGCCAACTGGGCGAGATTGCGATTCCGTTTCAGGCCTGGGCGCATGCAGCGGAAAATCCTTTTTTCGCGCCGACTGCCGATGCCGCATTGATTGCGCAACTGGAAAACTACATGGATGACCTGCGTAAAGACGGCGACTCTATCGGGGCGAAAATCGATGTGGTAGCGACCAACGTGCCGGTGGGGCTGGGGGAGCCGATTTACGACAAACTCGATGCCGATATTGCTTTTGCCATGATGGGCATCAATGCGGTTAAAGGCGTGGAAATCGGCGCCGGTTTTCAATCGGTTGCACAGCGTGGCTCTGTCCATGGCGATGAAATCACACCGCAAGGTTTTGTCGGCAACAATGCAGGCGGAATTCTGGGCGGCATCTCTACCGGGCAAGATATTACGGTGTCGATAGCAATTAAGCCGACCTCATCAATTCGTACCCCGCGCCAGTCGATTGATAAAGACGGCAAACCCGTGATGGTCGAAACTTTCGGCCGGCATGATCCTTGTGTCGGTATACGTGCAACGCCGATCGCCGAAGCGATGCTGGCCTTGGTGCTGATGGATCATGCGCTGCGTCACCGGGCGCAATGCGGTGATGTGGTCAGCCCGGACTTTTTTGCACGGTAAACCAAGTACGCACTCCCTCAGCCTGCCTTAAAGTCACCGCAAATTTAGTATTTAGGGGAGTATCCGGTGTTTTAGCCTTTATCTCCGCGTAAAGACTGGTTCTCTGGATATACTGGGGGGAGTATATTTCGGCTTCCCACGGGTGTTATTACTCCCGTTTCTACTCCTTGGCCGTTTTATTCATGACGGAATAAATATTGGTTATTCTGTGAAAATTCCTTTTTATGCAGATGAAAATTCGGGAATTTTTTTAAATTTCAGACTTTTCTACTGATTTAGAATTCCATTTTTGGCTTTCAGCGTGGTTTTGCATAGCACAATTGTGGCATAATCAAATGCAAAAAACAGACCCAATGCGGTTTCGCGGTTCAAATTCATCACGACTTCTTCAGGCTTCAGATTATGCTCAAAACGCTTTACGACAAATTGTGGGAATCTCATGTAGTTCACTCCGAAGACGACGGCACGGCCATTCTGTATATCGACCGTCATTTGCTGCACGAAGTCACTAGTCCACAAGCGTTTGAAGGCTTAAAGATAGCGGGACGTCAGCCCTGGCGTAATTCCGCGAATCTGGTGGTTGCTGACCACAACGTTCCGACCACGAATCGTATTAATGGCATTGATGATCCTACATCCCGTTTGCAAGTTGAAACACTGGATAAAAATGCGAAACAATATGGACTGACTTATTTCAGTATGGCGGATAAGCGTCAGGGCATCGTCCACGTCATTGGCCCTGAACAAGGTGCCACCTTGCCTGGTATGACGGTCGTTTGTGGTGACTCCCATACTTCGACGCATGGTGCGTTTGCTTGCCTGGCGCACGGTATCGGCACTTCTGAAGTCGAGCACGTACTTGCAACGCAGACTCTGGTTGCGAAGAAATCGAAAGCCATGCTGGTGCAGGTTGATGGTGTATTGCCTGCAGGTGTGACGGCAAAGGACGTTGTTCTGGCGATTATCGGCAAAATAGGAACGGCTGGTGGTACCGGTTATGCGATTGAGTTCGCTGGCTCGACGATACGCAGTTTATCGATGGAAGGCCGGATGACCATCTGTAATATGGCGATTGAGGCTGGTGCCCGTGCCGGTATGGTGGCCGTCGATCAGACGACGATTGATTATGTCAAAGGCCGTCCATTCTCACCGGTTGGCCCGCACTGGGATCGTGCTGTGGAATACTGGAAAACCCTGCATTCAGATGCGGGCGCCAAGTTCGATATGGTGGTGACCTTGAATGCGGCAGAAATTAAACCGCAGGTGACGTGGGGAACGTCGCCGGAAATGGTGGTAGCGATTGATAGCCGCGTCCCCGATCCGGATCAGGAAAAAGATGCGGTGAAGCGCGATGCGATTGAGAAAGCGCTGGCATACATGGAATTGAAGCCAAATACAGCGATTTCTGACATTCGTATCGACAAAGTTTTTATCGGTTCGTGTACCAATTCACGGATAGAGGATTTACGTGCCGCCGCTGCCGTAGTGCGTGGCAAATTCCGCGCCTCCAACGTGAAGCTGGCACTGGTTGTGCCGGGGTCCGGTCTGGTCAAAGAGCAGGCGGAGCGCGAAGGTCTGGATAAAATTTTCCGTGATGCCGGTTTTGAATGGCGTGAGCCAGGTTGCTCTATGTGCCTGGCGATGAATGCTGATCGTCTGGAGCCGGGGGAGCGCTGCGCTTCCACATCTAACCGTAATTTTGAAGGGCGCCAGGGGCAGGGTGGACGCACCCACCTTGTGTCTCCGGCGATGGCTGCAGCAGCAGGAATTGAAGGTCATTTTGTTGACGTACGTCGCTTGTCATAAACATTTGCAAAAGGAATTATCATGAAAAAAATCTTCTTTATTTTGTCTTGTGTGGCTTGTGTACTGACTTTGTCTGCCTGCAATACTGTGCAGGGCATCGGTAAAGATGTGAAAAAAGCCGGTGAGGTTGTTGAAGGCGCAGGGAAAAAATAAGTCGTTATATGGAAAAATTTACTTTACTGGATGGCGTCGTAGCGCCTATGGACAGGGCGAATGTGGATACCGATGCCATCATTCCTAAGCAGTTTCTGAAATCGATACAACGTACTGGTTTCGGTCCGAATCTGTTTGACGAATGGCGTTATCTGGATCACGGCGAGCCGGGCATGGATAATAGTGCTCGCCCGCTGAATCCTGATTTCGTGTTGAATCAGGCGCGCTATCAAGGTGCCTCAATCCTGCTGGCCCGTAAGAATTTTGGCTGTGGCTCTTCGCGGGAGCATGCGCCGTGGGCGTTGGAGCAATACGGTTTCCGCGCGATTATCGCGCCGAGTTTTGCCGACATTTTCTTCAATAACTGCTATAAAAATGGGCTGCTGCCTATCGTTCTGAGTGAGACGCAAGTCGATCATTTATTTAACGAGGTTAAAGCTTTTCCAGGTTTCCGTCTGGTGATAGATCTTGAAAAACAAATGGTCACAACATCGAACGGCAGTGTCAGTTATCCGTTTGAAATTGACGCGTTCCGTAAATATTGCCTGTTGAATGGCTTGGATGATATTGGTCTGACCTTACGTCAGGCAGACAAAATCCGTGCGTTTGAGGAGCGTCACATTGCCGCCCAACCGTGGCTGGCTAATACGATTTAATAAAGAACAGAGAAAATGAAGATAGCAATTTTGCCAGGTGATGGTATCGGTCCTGAAATCGTCGACCAGGCTGTACAGGTGCTCAATGCGCTGGGTGAGTCATTTGAAATGGAAACCGCGCCAGTTGGTGGTGCAGGTTATGAGGCATCCGGTCGTCCGTTGCCCGAAGCGACGCTGAAGCTGGCGCAAGAAGCGGATGCGGTATTGTTCGGCGCCGTAGGTGACTGGAAATACGATACGCTGGAACGTGCTTTGCGTCCTGAACAAGCGATTCTGGGTTTGCGTAAAAACCTGAAATTATTTGCTAATCTGCGTCCGGCGATTTTGTATCCTGAGCTGGCGGGCGCATCGACGCTGAAGCCGGAAGTGGTTTCTGGTCTCGATATTCTGATTATCCGTGAATTGACGGGAGATATTTATTTTGGTCAGCCGCGTGGTGTGCGTGAATGCCCTGATGGCCCGTTCAAAGGTGAGCGCGAGGGTTTCGATACCATGCGTTATGCCGAAACGGAAATCCGCCGTATTGCGCACGTTGCTTTTCAGACTGCGCAAAAGCGTGACAAGCGCCTGACCAGTGTTGACAAAGCGAACGTACTCGAAACTTTCCAGTTCTGGAAAGATATTGTTACGGATGTGCATAAAGAGTACCCGGATGTCGCGCTGGATCATATGTATGTCGACAATGCAGCGATGCAGCTGGTAAGGGCCCCGAAGAAGTTCGACGTGATTGTGACAGGTAATATGTTCGGCGATATTTTGTCTGACGCAGCAGCGATGCTGACCGGTTCTATTGGCATGTTGCCATCGGCTTCACTCGATGCGAATAACAAGGGCTTGTATGAGCCTTCACACGGTTCAGCGCCGGATATCGCTGGTAAAGGCGTGGCAAATCCGCTGGCAACTATTCTGTCTGCAGCGATGATGCTACGCTACTCACTGAATAAAGCGGAGCAGGCGGATCGTATCGAAAATGCGGTGAAGAAGGTGCTGGCTCAGGGCTTGCGCACGCCGGATATTTACGAAGCGGGTACAACCAAAGTTGGTACCGCGGAGATGGGGCGCGCGGTGGTGAATGCGTTGTCGAGTTAAGGTTTTTATTGATGGGCAGGGACGTCCTGCAATTTTTAGGGAAAAATGATGAAACTGGTGGGTTTGGTAGGTTGGCGTGGGATGGTGGGATCGGTTCTGATGCAGCGTATGCAGGAAGAAAACGATTTCGCTCATATAGAACCAGTATTCTTTTCAACATCGAATACAGGCGGTACCGCGCCTGCGATGGCAAAAAATGAGAAGATGCTGAAAGACGCAAATGATATTGACGCATTGAAGAAGTGCGAAATTATTATTACCTGCCAGGGTGGTGATTACACGAATGAAGTTTTCCCAAAATTGCGTGCTGCCGGTTGGAATGGTCATTGGATTGACGCTGCGTCGAGTCTGCGTATGAACGACGATGCGGTGATCGTGCTGGACCCGGTCAACTTGCCTGTGATTAAAGATGCGCTGGCGAAAGGGCAGAAAAATTGGATCGGTGGTAATTGCACGGTCAGTTGTATGTTGATGGGTGTTGGTGCTTTGTATAAAGCCGGTCTGGTTGAGTGGATGAGTACCCAGACTTATCAGGCAGCATCTGGCGGAGGCGCTCAGCATATGCGTGAATTGCTGACACAATATGGAACACTGAATGCGGAAGTCAGAGACCTGCTGGATGATCCTAAGAGCGCAATTCTGGAAATTGATCGTAAGGTCATTGCAAAACAGCGTTCACTGTCTGCTACTGAAACGGCGAACTTTGGTGTGCCATTGGGCGGCTCCCTGATCCCTTGGATAGATAAAGACCTTGGTGACGGTATGTCCAAAGAGGAATGGAAGGGCATGGCTGAGACGAATAAAATTCTTGGTCAGGGCGAAGGTTTTGGTACGACAGCAGTTCCAGTGGACGGGTTCTGTATCCGTATCGGAGCGATGCGTTGCCATAGCCAGGCATTGACATTCAAGTTGAAAAAGGATGTTCCTGTTGCAGATATCGAGGCAATGATCGCTGCCGACAATGAATGGGTGAAAGTTGTGCCAAATACGCGCGAAGCAAGTATTCGTGACCTGACACCGGTTGCAGTCACAGGCACGATGACAATTCCTGTCGGACGTATCCGTAAGCTGGCAATGGGACCAGAATATGTGGGGGCATTTACGGTCGGCGACCAGCTGTTGTGGGGCGCTGCTGAGCCTCTGCGCCGCATGCTGCGTATTCTGATCGACTAACATCGATATGTATTAAAAAGCAAAAAAAAGGGGAGCGTTTGCTCCCTTTTTTTTCTTACAAATAATTACAAAATACGTTGTTAAATTACTTGCATTGTCAAATGACAACAACGATATTGGCAAATCGTGTCCTCATTCTCTTCTTCGTGTATTTACCATGCTTGCAAATCGGGTTAAGCTTGCACCGCTAAGATGGTGATGTTATCGTAAAACGATATGATGCTTAGCTCGGCAATTTATTAAGCCTATCCCAGCGGACTTTGTTCGCCAAATTCCCAATATGTCTGACAAAATGCATAAACAAAAAAGAACATCTGTGACTTCCCTGGGACGTAAAGTCTTGAGCATTGCGGTAACTTCCAGCTTGCTGTTCATGTCGCAGGCAAATGCGACGGGCTTGGGGCGACTGACAGTGCTTTCTTCTCTGGGGCAGCCACTCAGTGCAGAAATAGAACTGACATCGCCCAGCAAAGAAGAAATCGGTTCTCTGGTGCCTAAGCTGGCATCTCCTGAGGCATTTCGTCAGGCAAACATCGATTTTAATGCGGCGCTTTTATCGTTGCGTTTTGCAGTCGAGCCGCGTGGCTCAGGTTACGTGATTAAAGTGACGTCGTCACAAGCGATGAATGAACCGTTTGTCGATATGTTGCTGGAAATGAATTCATCGAATGGGAAGTTGCTCCGTGAGTACACATTCCTGCTTGACCCTGCGGAGTTAAGAAATAGTCAGTCTCCTCAGCTGGCAAATCCGACGGTTGTAGCAAATAAGCGACAAGCAACGGCGACACCTGAAACGGCATCCCGCGCCGCTGCGCCTATGCCCCTTAACGGAAATCAGAAATCACCGGTTCAGGGAAAAGAGTCTGCTGTTCCTGCCCAGGCACAAACACAAACTAAGCCTGCCGGTGAGTATGTTGTAAAAAAAGGCGATACGCTGGCAAAGGTCGCGTCTGCACATCGTGCAGAGGGTGTTTCCCTGGATCAGATGCTTGTGAGCCTGTACAAGGCGAATCCGCAGGCATTCGTTGGTCAGAATATGAATCGCCTGAAGGCTGGTCAGATTCTGACAATACCAGACAGCGATACCGTAAAGACGAGTGCTGGAAACGCAGCCGGCGCACGCTCCGTCGTTCTGGCGCATGCCGCAGATTTTAATGCCTATCGTAATAAACTTGCTGATCATGTAGATCGTGCTCCTGCGGAAAAAGGACAGGCAGCAAAGCAGACAGCGAGCGGTACCATTACTGCGAAGGTAAAAGAAACGCCTACCGCGACCAGCGAATCCGCTGATAAGCTGAAATTATCAAAGTCAGCAAATGCTGCAGCTAAAACCAGCGATGGGAAAGGTGTTTCCGAAGAAGATAAACTGGCAAAAAGCAAAGCTGCCGAAGAGGCTGCCGGCCGTCTGAAAGAATTAGAGAAAAATGTCGGTGATCTGCAGCGATTGCTTGATATAAAAAATAAAGATCTTGCCGCAAAAGAGCTTGAGTTAAATGCGAAGGCAAAGGCTGAACAGAATCCGGTGCCGGCAAGTGCAGCTGTTGCGGCTACTGGAAAGACCGTAGTCGCTTCAAATGTCGTCGCCACGCCTGAGCGTGCCGACGTTGCTTCTGGATCTGCGTCTGTTGTGGCCGCGAGTTCAGCGAGTGCTCCGGCAGCATCAAACAAGCCGCCAAGACGCAAGCCTGTTGCGCCTCCACCACCTCCGCCAGAACCAAGTTTCTTTGAAAGTATTTCTGAGTTCCTGCTTCCGGGCGGAGCTGTCGCTCTGGCGCTTCTTGCCGGTGCGGGTCTGTGGTTTAACAATAAAAAGAAAAAGGCACAGCAGTTTGAGGACAGTATTCTGACTGGTTCCAGCATGAAGGCAAACTCAATGTTTGGTTCAACTGGCGGTCAGAGCGTCGATACAAATAATAGTGTCTTTAATTCAAATTTTGCGCCGTCTGCCAGTCAGCTGGATGCGAATGAAGTTGATCCTGTCGCTGAGGCCGATGTTTATATTGCTTACGGACGAGATTCTCAGGCTGAGGAAATTTTGAAAGAGGCGTTGCGTACTCAGCCTGACCGTCATGCTGTCAGAGTTAAATTGCTGGAAATTTATTCGGCAAGAAAAGACACAAAGTTGTTTGAACGTCTGGCCAGTGAATTGTATGGTATGACAGGTGGTGAGGGTGAGGAATGGGCGCAGGCTGCCTCGATGGGGATTGCGCTGGAACCTGGTAATCCTCTGTATGCTGGTGGTAAAGCGATGCCGGAAGCGGGTGTGCAGGGTGGTTTGGGGGCGACAACTCAACCATTAGAAGATCTTGATCCTGATGCTTTGCTGGCAAATTCTTTGTCAAGAGATATGCTTGATGCCATCAGTATTATTGATACTGCATCGCATGCACCGGAACCGACGCCGGAAGCTGAGAAGGAAATGGTCTCAGATACGGAAACAGATAATGCTGCAGCGCTTGATTTTGACCTGGGGCTGAGCGAGTCTGCGGTTCCAGAGATTCCAGCGACTCCGGAAGTTTCTGAAGTTCAGGCAACTGCACCAGCAGTCGCGGCTGATGAGCAAACCCATGATATCGATTTCGGCAGTATTGATTTTGACTTTGGCGATAATAAGCCTGTCGATGCTGAAGTTAAACCGGTTCCAGAAGAGGAGCCAGTGAATGATGTGGTTGCAGATTTTGACTTCGCATCGCTTGACTTTGATGTGCCTGCGATAGAAGCTGCTCCGGTTGAGCCTGGTGTGCTTGAAGTGCCGGTAGTTGATGAGCATGTCGAGTCAGTTGCCGAAGTCGTAGCCGACTCTGCGAAGCTTCAGGAGCAAGATCACGCAGCTGCATTTGAATTTGATTTATCGGGAATTGATCTTGATTTGCCGTCAGACGATACGCACAAAGCTGTTGACGCTGATTTGCCTTCGGCTGCAGTCGAAGAGTCTGTTGAGGAAAACGCTGAGATGTCCACCAAGCTCGATTTGGCGGTTGCTTATCATGAAATCGGCGATAAAGAAGGTGCCAGAGAGTTGCTTGATGAAGTGCTCAAAGGTGGTACCGCATCGCAGAAAGAGCGGGCGAGTGCTATGTTGGATCAGATGGCATAATCTGCTCTTGAAATTTTTGCGGGCGCAGCGCTTTGCTTGCGCCCGTTTTTCTTTTTGAATGGTGATTTGTTGTGAAACGTCTTGTGTTGGGAGTGCAGTACGACGGAAGTGGTTGGCATGGCTGGCAGACGCAACCGTCCGGTGAAACAATACAGGACGTTTTAGAGTCGGCGCTTTATCAATTTTGCGGGACAAAAGTTGACACCGTTTGCGCCGGACGAACTGATGCAGGGGTGCATGGCCTCGAACAAGTCGTCCACTTTGATACCGGGCTTGCCCGTGCTCCTTATTCCTGGGTCAATGGTGTCAATGCGTTTTTGCCTCAGACGATAGCAATACAGTGGGCGAAGGAACTGGTGCTGGATGAGAATTCGCTGGATAATTTTCATGCCAGATTCAGTGCCAGAGCCAGAACCTATCACTACGTATTAAGTAATAGTAAAATACGTTCTCCTATGTGGTCCGGGCGTGCAGGATGGGTGTTTCGTCCGCTTGATGTTGCGAGGATGCGCGAGGCGGCTGAATATTTACTGGGAGAGCATGATTTTTCTGCTTTTCGTGCTTCAGGTTGTCAGGCAAAGACCCCGGTTAAACAGATGTATGAGATCCGGATTAGGCAGCAAGGAGAATTGATTGTTTTTACTTTGAGGGCAAGTGCTTTTTTGCATCACATGGTGAGAAACATTGTCGGTTCTCTTATTTTTGTCGGTACAGGTAAGCGTGAGCCTTCATGGATCGCTGATGTACTGATAAGTAAAGACAGAAGTATTGCAGCGCCGACATTTATGCCGGATGGTTTATACCTGGCAAAAATCGACTACGAAGAGAAGTGGGGATTGCCGCAGTCTGCAGGTTCGGATCTTCCCGGGTTCTTATCTCTTTTATAGTATTTAGTCGTGCGCTTTATGTGAATTATCAGTTACCCACCTTGAAATCCGGTAAAATGCCGGAATGCAAAACCAGAACTGAAGGCGCTCGCCTGGGGACTGTTGCCCAGACTGGAGCGCTTTTTTTTAGCCCTTATTTGCCTCATTTCAGTAAATATTTGTAATTTCAATGAACAATATCCGGAATTTTTCTATTATCGCCCATATCGATCACGGTAAGTCCACGCTTGCGGATCGGATTATTCAAATTTGTGGTGGCCTGTCTGATCGCGAAATGGAAGCGCAAGTCCTTGACTCTATGGATATTGAGCGCGAGCGCGGAATTACAATTAAAGCGCAGACAGCTGCGCTGCACTATAAAGCACGTGATGGTCAGATTTACAACCTGAATCTGATTGATACACCGGGACACGTCGATTTTAGCTACGAAGTCAGCCGCTCTTTATCTGCGTGTGAGGGTGCTTTGCTGGTCGTTGATGCATCCCAGGGCGTTGAGGCGCAGACTGTCGCTAACTGCTACACCGCAATTGAGTTGGGCGTTGAGGTGGTGCCTGTACTTAATAAAATTGACTTGCCTTCAGCTGATCCGGATAACGCTTGTGCTGAAATCGAAGAAGTGATTGGTATTGATGCTTCGGATGCCGTGCATTGCTCCGCCAAGACGGGGCTGGGTGTTGTCGATGTACTGGAATCTTTGATCGCTAAAGTACCTCCGCCAAAAGGTGATCCTGATGCGCCACTGCAAGCACTGATCGTTGACTCCTGGTTTGATAATTATGTTGGTGTTGTCATGCTGGTCAGAATCATGAACGGTACTTTACGACCAAAAGACAAAATTCTTTTTATGGCAACGGGTGCGCAACATCTGGTTGAAAGTGTCGGTGTTTTTACTCCGAAATCATTATCGCGTGATCAATTGTCCGCAGGACAGGTAGGCTTTGTTATCGCAGGAATTAAAGAGCTGAAGGCGGCTAAAGTAGGGGACACGATCACGATTGCGAATAAGCCTGCTGCTGAGCCACTTCCTGGTTTTAAAGAAGTACAGCCACAAGTTTTCGCCGGATTGTTCCCGGTTGAGGCCAATCAGTATGATGCTTTGCGCGATTCTCTGGAAAAATTAAAACTCAATGATGCTGCCCTGATGTACGAGCCTGAAGTATCTCAGGCGCTTGGTTTTGGTTTCCGCTGTGGTTTCCTCGGCTTACTTCATATGGAGATCGTTCAGGAACGTCTCGAACGTGAATTTGATATGGACCTCATCACCACGGCGCCAACCGTCGTTTATGAAGTGGTGATGGCAGACGGCTCCATTCTGATGGTTGATAATCCATCAAAAATGCCGGATCCATCCAAGATTGAGGAAATTCGGGAACCGATTGTTACTGTTAATTTGTATATGCCGCAGGAATATGTAGGTGCTGTCATTACCCTGTGTACCCAGAAACGCGGTGTCCAAATGGATATGAGCTATCACGGACGCCAGGTGAAATTGACCTATGAAATGCCGATGGCTGAAATTGTGCTTGATTTTTTTGATCGTTTGAAATCGACTTCGCGTGGATATGCGTCCATGGATTACGAATTTAAAGAGAATCGTGCTGCCGATGTAGTTAAAGTCGATATGCTGATTAATAGTGAAAAAGTAGATGCTCTGGCGATTATCGTCCATCGTTCAAACAGTCAGTTCCGCGGACGTGCCGTTGCCGCTAAGATGCGTGAACTGATTCCACGGCAAATGTTTGATGTAGCGATTCAGGCTGCAATCGGTTCTAATATTATTTCTCGTGAGAATGTGAAAGCGCTGCGCAAAAATGTGTTGGCGAAGTGCTATGGTGGTGATATCAGTCGTAAACGAAAATTGCTTGAAAAGCAAAAAGCGGGTAAAAAACGAATGAAACAGGTGGGTTCTGTCGAAATTCCTCAGGAAGCGTTTTTGGCAATTTTACAAGTGGATGAAAAATGAGTTTTCAGTCAATTTTAGGGAATTTTGCCCTGATTCTGTTTGTGTTGACGGTGGGGACGGGAATCGTCTGGTTTCTTGATGTGTTTTTTTTGTCTAAACAAAGACGCCTTGCCGCAGATAAAGCGCTGGCTGAGTTTGATGCGAGAACAGCAAAACTGGAGGCGGATGGAATCCGTGTTGAACAGGGAAAACGTGCAGAGATAGAAGCCAGCCTATTGCGTCAACCTGTGTGGATAGAGTATTCCGGCAGTTTCTTTCCGGTGATCGCACTGGTTTTCTTTCTTCGTTCGTTTCTTTACGAGCCATTCAAAATTCCATCAAGTTCGATGTTGCCAACTTTATTTGTCGGCGACCTGATTCTGGTAAATAAGTTTGAATATGGTATCCGTTTGCCTATCCTTAATAAAAAGATTATTGAATTAGGCAATCCGCAGCGTGGTGATGTGATGGTTTTTAAATACCCTGTAGATCCAACTGTTGACTATATTAAACGTGTGGTCGGTGTGCCAGGCGATAAGGTTGTATACAGGAATAAGCGGTTGTTGATTAACGGCAAAGCCCTTGATTATCAGACTATGCCGGATTTTCTTGATGAAGAGCACCTGAATTATTCAAAACAATATAAAGAAAATCTGACCGGAGTATCGCACCGGATATTGAATGATGATAATGCACCTGCGTTTGTCCGGGATCCGTTCAATTTTCCGAAAAGAGAAAATTGTACTTACGACACTGAAGGATTTTCCTGTGTGGTGCCGGATGGACATTATTTTATGATGGGCGATAATCGCGACAATAGTCTCGACAGCCGTTACTGGGGCTTCGTTCCGGATCAGAATATCGTTGGTAAGGCATTTTTCATCTGGATGAATTTGGGAAATATTAAACGCATCGGTAGTTTTAATTAAAATAACTGAAATGTAGAGAAAGAGAAATTATGCAAAAAGCTCAACGTTTTTCTTTGAAGTCGCAGCGTGGTATTTCTTTAGTCGGACTTATTTTATCTTTAGGTGTGATCGTTTTAATTGCGATGCTGGCAATGAAAGTGGTGCCAACGGTGATTGAATACACATCGATAAAAAAGGCGATCGGTGTCGCTAAAACGGGTGGGTCAACTGTTAACGAGATTCAGAATACTTTTGATAAACAGGCAGAAGTTGGCTACATTACTTCAATCACCGGTAAAGATCTGGTCATCACCAGAGATAACGGCGATATTGACATCAGTTTCTCCTATCAGAAAAAAATCCCTTTATTTGGTCCTGCAACATTATTGCTGGAATATGAAGGTACAACGGCAAAAAGTGGCGTCTCCGCTAAAAAGCCAGAATAAACAGAACACGTATGAATCTTCAACTATTGCAAAAAAAGCTGGGGTACCAGTTCAGTAACCCGGCTTTATTGCAGCAGGCCTTGACGCATCGCAGTCATAGCGTTTTACATAATGAACGATTGGAATTTCTGGGCGACTCGATTTTGAATTGTGTGGTTGCTTCGCTCTTGTTTGATAGTTTTTCGGATATTGATGAGGGCGATTTATCAAGGGTCCGCGCCAATCTGGTCAAACAGCAATCGCTCTATGAAATTGCACAAAGAATAGAACTATCTCAATTTTTAAGGTTGGGTGAGGGTGAACTTAAATCAGGCGGCTTTCGTCGCCCATCCATTCTTGCTGATGCGCTGGAGGCTTTATTTGGCGCAATTTTCCTTGATTCTGGCTTTGATTCCGCGAAAGAAGTGATTCGCATGCTTTACGCGCCGGTTATGATTGCTATTGATCCGACAACCTTAGGTAAAGATGCCAAGACCTTGTTGCAGGAATTTTTGCAGAGTAAAAAAATTCCTTTGCCTCAGTACAATGTGGTTGCGACTCATGGCGCTGCGCACAATCAGGAATTTGAGATTGCATGTCTGGTTCCCAAGCTTGACATTCAGGTTTTTGGTACTGGCGGCAGCCGCCGTGCTGGTGAGCAGGCGGCTGCAAAACTGGCGTTAGAGGCGGCAATGTCGGCATTGGCCAAGACGCCAGGTGCGCGCAAATCGAAACCGAGATCCGCACAATTAAAACTGGCCGGAATAGCGACGTCGCAACTCGACACTGCAAGTGCGCTGACAGATTTGCAACAGACTACACCAGAAATACCTGAATCTGCTTCGACGAATCCACCTGATGCGGGGGGGGATTCAAGCCCACACCCGAAAACAGCATGAGCACTCTATGAATGAATTAACTGATAACCCTGATTTTCGCTGTGGGTATATAGCTATCATCGGCCGTCCTAACGTTGGTAAGTCGACTTTAATGAATGCGTTGATTGGAGCAAAAGTCAGCATTACCTCTCGTAAAGCTCAGACGACCCGGCATCGTATTACCGGTATACAAACGAAAGACAATACGCAGTTTGTCTATGTTGATACACCGGGTTTTCAGACCCGGCACTCAAATGCTTTAAACCGCACGCTGAACCGTACTGTGACAACAACTCTCACAGCGGCTGACGTGATTCTGTTTTTGGTAGAGGCCGGCACTTTTGGGCAAGCAGATCAGCAAGTCATTGATTTGTTACCAAAAAATGTCCCTTGTATTCTGGTGATTAACAAATCTGATCGTATTAAAGATAAAGCGGTCATGATGCCATTTGCACAGAAGGTGGCAGCATTGTATCCCTTTGCCGCGATTGTTCCGGTCTCAGCTACTCTGCGTTTCCAGCTTGAGAACCTCGAGGGCGAAACGAGAAAATATTTACCACTGAATCCGCCGATGTTCGCGGAAGATGATATTACTGACCGCAGTGAAAAATTTCTCGCGACTGAAATTGTCCGCGAAAAATTATTCCGTTTTGTCGGAGATGAGTTGCCGTACACAAGTACGGTGCTGATTGAAAAATTTGAACAGGAAGGCAACCTGCGGCGGATTTTTGTCGCTATTCTCGTCGATCGGGATGGACATAAATCGATGGTGATTGGTCATAAGGGATCGCGTCTCAAAGATATTTCCACGCAGTCTCGTGTGGATATGGAGAAGCTGTTCGGCGGCCCTGTTTATCTCGAAATCTGGGTCAAAGTCAAATCCGGTTGGGCAGATAACGAGGCAGGTTTAAGAGCCTACGGTTACGAATAATTTGTCGTATGACTGCTGTTCGTACAGTCGATGTAAATCAGCTTGGCGACACTTTCAATGAGGTCGCCATCGCTACTGATGCTGCTCTGACTCCCGTTGGTCCCCAAAAAAAATCCCGAACGAGTGCTGGCGGTATCGCTTCGCGTGAGCGCAGAATACTCAATCAGCCCGGGTTTGTATTGCACTCGTGGCCGTATAAAGAAACCAGCCTGATTGTAGAGATATTCACTCGCGACTACGGCCGTATTGCTCTTGTCGCCAAAGGTGCTAAGCGACCCCACTCTCAGTTACGCAGTGTGTTACAAACCTTTCAGCCTTTACAGTTGGGGTGGACAGGAAAATCCGAAATCCGGGTAATGACAGGAGCTGACTGGGTGGGTGGTATGCTTCCCCTTGAACGCTCAGCGTTATTGTGCGGGTTTTACCTCAATGAGCTGCTGGTCAAATTTCTGGTGCGTGATGAACCACATACGGCACTGTTTGAACAGTATGTCAGCACCTTGAATTTGTTGGCTCATGATGAGCCGGCGTCTGTCGTTCTGCGTCAGTTTGAACTGGCGTTGTTGCGGGAGTCGGGTTTGTTAGGTGATTTAACGTTTTGCACGGTTTCCGGAAGTAAAGTCGATGCAGCCTTGAATTACGTCGTCGATCCTGAAGTCGGTACGCGGCTTGCGACGGCTGCAGATAATATTCCCGTTGTCGTTGGTAAAACCTTATTGGATATGGCTCAGGCAGATTACGCTGATACGCTCACGCAATTTCAAAGCAAGATGTTGATGCGTTTTTTGCTTGGTTACCACTTGCATGGCGCATCCTTAAACACCAGGCAGATTCTGATAGATTTGCAAAATTTATGAACATCTACCCATATCGGCAATCTACCTTGCTTGAAGTCAGTCTTGATCCGCTGTTCAGCTTAATGGATGGTGACAACGACAGTTCCCTCGATCCTGTTGCATTCGCGATGACCGCAGAAGAAGCTGGTGCAGATGGCTTATCTGTCTATTTATCCGAGCAAAACGCAACTGTCCGGCTTGTGTTGATACAGGTCATGTTACGGCAATTTACAGGGCGTATCAAAATCAATACCGCAGCAACAGCGCTGGCAGTGAACATTGCTGCGGAACTCAGCCCGGCTGCTGTGTGTCTGGTCGCGCCGGGTAGCGGAATGCATGGTCGTCCGGTACCTGTCGATGCTGTTAATGATTTCTCGCTATTGCAGCCTTTTGTTCGTCAGTTGAATTTGTCCGGGCATATCTCATCCTTGTTTGTCATGCCAGTTGCCCGACAGGTTCAGGCGTGTGCAGAATTAGGTGTGAAAGCGATCGTGCTGAGCGTTGACCGCTACACTCTGGCGCGCAACGAGGAGGAGCGAGACCAGGCGTTGAATGAGTTGCAGAGCATGACGATTGAAAGCATGCGGCAAGGTTTGTCAGTACAGCTGGGTGGCAGCGTTGATTATCAAAATATTGCGGTCTTTGCAGCGATAGCTGATGTTACGCAAGTCAATATCGGTGACGCGATATTTTTCCGCGCTCTTTCAGTCGGATGGAACGTCGCCGTCAAAGAAATGAATGCGATGGCGGTCCGCGCAGGATTAATGCAGAGGGGGTGAGATGATTTATGGCGTCGGCACTGATATCGTTCAACTTCTCCGTATAGAGCAGGCGTTGGCCAGGGGAGGCGAGCGCTTCGCAAAAAAAATTCTGGGCGACGACGAGCTGCGTATTTTTTTTCAGAGAAGAGAGATGAATTCTCAGCGCGGGACAAGGTATCTGGCCACCAGATTTGCGGCGAAAGAGGCATTTTCCAAGGCGATCGGGACAGGCGTGACTGCACCGATGACCTTGCATAATATGCAGACGCTGAACGATGATGAGGGTAAGCCTGTTGTTAAGCTGACCGGCGTTATGCAAGAGTGGATGAGCTCGCGCTGCCTGACCGCTCATATTTCACTGAGCGACGAAGCTGATCACGTTCTGGCCTTCGTCATTGTAGAGAAAAAATCCCCTGCATTCGGCGCAGAAATCTGATGGATACGAATCAATCTCCTCCGTTGAGTGATGCTCGTCAATCAGTATTAGATACGGTATCAAAACTTCCCCACCTACCTGGCGTCTATCGCTACTTTGACGAGCAAGGTCAGGTGTTGTATGTGGGGAAGGCGCGCGATCTGAAGAAGCGCGTTAATAGTTACTTTCAAAAGACCTTATCGAGTCCGCGTATTGCCATGATGGTCGAAAAAATCGTCAGGCTGGAAACGACAGTGACACGCAGCGAAGCGGAAGCCCTGATTCTGGAAAATAATCTTATCAAGGCTTTACGGCCTCGCTACAATATTTTGTTCCGGGATGACAAGTCTTATCCCTACCTGAAAATTACTTCGGAAAAGACGCCGCGGATGACTTATTACCGTGGCGCGATCGATAAAAAGCACCAGTATTTCGGTCCGTTCCCCTCGGGATGGGCGGTAAAAGAGTCGATGCAAATTCTGCAGAAAGTATTTTTGTTGCGCAGTTGTGAAGACAGCGTTTTTGCAAATCGTACGCGACCCTGCTTGTTGCATCAGATTCAGCGTTGTAGTGCGCCTTGTGTCGATCTTATTGCCCCCGAAGATTATTTGCAGGATGTAAAAAATGCCGCTGACTTTTTGCGTGGACGGCAACTCGAAGTCATGCAGACATTGGAGAAGAAAATGCTGGCATTTTCTTCTGAACTGAAATTCGAACAGGCCGCATTCGTTCGTAATCAGATGTCAGCCTTGTCTAAAGTTTTGCATCAGCAAAGTATGGAGACTACCGGCAATGCCGATGTCGATATCATTGCTGTGATCGTTGAGGGGGGGCGGGCCTGTGTGAATCTAGCGATGGTTCGTGGCGGGCGGCATCTCGGGGACAGGGCTTATTTCCCCAGTCATATTGATGATGTCAGATCTACTGCAGAAGACTCGATTGAGCAGGAAATCGTTGCAGCTTTTCTTGCACAGCATTATGTCGATCAGTTCATTCCATCCACGATTGTGATGAATGTCGAACTCAATGAACCAGATCTGATGCTGGCGCTTGCTGAACAGTGCGGACACAAAATTCATTTATCTTTCCAGCCCCAGGAGCAACGACGTATCTGGCTGGAAATGGCGGTGAAGGGCGCCGCTTTGGCGCTGACCAGACTGCTTTCGGAGCAAGGCTCACAGCAAGCCAGGACGCTGGCACTGGCGTCTGTGCTTGATCTCGATACGGAAAATCCTGAACAGCTGCGGATTGAATGTTTTGATATCAGTCATACTCAGGGAGAAGCGACGCAGGCGTCATGCGTGGTTTTTCATCATCACGCAATGCAGAGCAGCGAATACCGTCGCTACAACATCAAAGACATTACGCCGGGGGATGACTACGCTGCAATGAGACAGGTACTGTTCCGTCGTTATGAAAAAATTGTCTGCGATCAGGATGAAAATGTGCGGAATCTGCCGGATGTTGTTTTGATTGATGGTGGTAAGGGGCAAGTTGAGATGGCGCGCCAGGTCTTTGTTGAGCTTGGTCTGGATACCAGCAGAATTGTGGGCGTTGCCAAAGGTGAGGGGCGCAAGGTTGGTCTGGAAACCCTGGTCTTTGTTGATGGTCGCGAGCCAAAAGAACTCGGTAAAGAGTCTGCAGCATTGATGCTCATTGCACAAATTCGTGATGAGGCGCATCGCTTCGCCATTACTGGCATGCGGGCGAAGCGGGATAAATCCAGGCAGGCTTCACAGTTAGAAGAGATCGAAGGTGTGGGACCGAAGCGCAGACAAAAATTACTGGTGCGCTTCGGTGGCTTGAAGGGGGTCAGTGACGCCAGCGTTGAAGAGCTCGCCAGCGTTGAAGGCATATCCCGTCAGCTGGCCGAAGAAATTTACAAGCGATTGCGTTAGCCCAATATAATTACCGGAAATAATCTGAATAAAAACTTATGCCATTTAATTTTCCTATTTTGTTGACGTGGTTACGTGTCGCGTTGATTCCGCTGGTCGTCGGTGTATTTTATTTGCCTGATACATGGTTGAGTCCCTTTGAAAAAGGAGTTGCCTCCAGCCTTGTCTTTATTATCGCAGCGGTGACAGATTGGTTTGATGGCTTTCTTGCGCGTCGCTGGAATCAGACTTCTTCGTTCGGTGCCTTTCTTGATCCGGTCGCGGATAAGTTAATGGTCGCCGGTGCGTTGCTTGTGCTGGTAGAGTTTGACAGAGTCAACGCCGTTGTCGCATTCGTGATTATTGGTCGCGAAATTACCATCTCTGCGTTGCGAGAGTGGATGGCGCTGATTGGTGCTTCAAAGTCGGTTGCAGTCAGCTCGATTGGTAAAATCAAAACTGCCGCGCAAATGACAGCGATACCGCTGCTTCTGAGCCCTGATTTTGTGTTACTCAATTATATTGACAGCGGTCTGATCGGCTCTTGGTTGCTGTTGATTGCTGCGGTGTTGACGGTATGGTCCATGTTTTATTATTTAAGGAAAGCGTGGCCTTTGATTAAAGAGACATCGGAAAAACTGAGTTAGCTCGCTTGACAGAATTCAGAGATACTATATAATTCTGGTCTTTCGTTGATGCGGGAATAGCTCAGTTGGTAGAGCGCAACCTTGCCAAGGTTGAGGTCGAGAGTTCGAGACTCTTTTCCCGCTCCAAGTTCTTTTTCAATGAAAATTAGTACGATAATGCGGGAATAGCTCAGTTGGTAGAGCGCAACCTTGCCAAGGTTGAGGTCGAGAGTTCGAGACTCTTTTCCCGCTCCAGTTTTTAGTAGTACCTGATGTATTTGTAGTAACAATGCGGGAATAGCTCAGTTGGTAGAGCGCAACCTTGCCAAGGTTGAGGTCGAGAGTTCGAGACTCTTTTCCCGCTCCAGATTCTGAAGGGAAGCAGCGCTTCCCTTTTTTCTTAAAGTTGTTTTGCCGCGTTTCAGTTTTTTGATTGAAACAGCACCCTTGGCGGGGTAGCAAAGTGGTTATGCAGCGGCCTGCAAAGCCGTAGACGCCGGTTCGATCCCGACCCCCGCCTCCAGTTTTAAGAAAGCGCTGTTAAGCGCTTTTTTTTCAGAGCAAGCAGTTTCGGCTGCATGTTGTAGAGATGGGCCCGAGTGGTGAAATAGGTAGACACATCGGACTTAAAATCCGCCGCTTTCCGTAAAAGGGGCGTGCCGGTTCGATTCCGGCCTCGGGCACCAAAACTAAGTTTCAAGCAGTTCCAAGAAATACAATAACCCGCCTTCTTCATAGAGAGAACGCGGGTTTTTTGTTCCCTAACGTTCCGTGAAGTTCTTTGACAGCCCAGATTTTTGGCGGTATATATGACGGTATTCAGCGAAAATCAGATACCGCCAAAAACTGAATACCGTCAAAACGGCACTTCCTTGACGGTATGCGGTATCGCCTTATAGGGAAACCTGACATGCCTAAGAAAATTATCCCGCTTACTGATATCAAGGCAAAGAGTGCGGCGGCCAAAGATGCGCCCTATAAATTGACGGACGGCGGCGGCCTCTATCTGATGGTGGGTAAGGATGCCTCAAAGCTGTGGCGCATGGATTACCGATTTAATGAAAAACGCCTTACGCTGTCTTTCGGTAAATATCCTGATGTCTCGCTGGCGGCGGCGCGGGCAAAGCGTGCCGAAGCAAAAGAGCAAATTGCTTCTGGCATTGACCCCAGCGACCTGCGCAGATCAGAGCGGGCGCAAGCCAGCCAGCAAAAGGAGGCGGCTAAACGCGATGCAGAGGGCTTGCCGGTGATTGATTCTTTTGAGGCGGTAGCATGGGAGTGGTTTGAGGCAAAAATTAAGCCGCTGTCAGAGAGTCACCGTTCACGGACTACCGCTTATTTGAAAAACGACCTAATACCGTATCTCGGCAAGTTGCCCATGGCTGAGATCAAGGCACCTGTTTTACTGGAATGCTTACGCCGTATCGCTGTCAGAAAAAACAATCAGGGCAAAACCATTACGGAAACGGCAAACCGTGTGCGCGAGCAAATGGGGCAGTTATGGCGCTTTGCCATTGCCACCGGCAGGGCAGAGCGTGACATAGCTGCTGACTTGCGTGGCGCGTTAGAGGCGCATGTACAGAAAAACTTTTCACATATCACCGACCCCAAATTGTTAGGCCAGCTTATGCGCGATGTTGACGGCTACGGCGGCGCACCGGTTACGGTAGCGGCGCTGCGCCTGCTGCCTTTGGTGTTTGTGCGACCTGGCGAATTTAGGGCGGCTCGCTGGCAAGATATAGATTTAGAGGCGAAAGAGTGGCGCTACTTCAGTCCTAAAACAAAGATAGACCACATCGTGCCGTTATCTGAACAAGTGCTGACACAGTTACGCGCATTGCAGCCGCTTACCGGTATGGGGGAATATGTGTTCGGCGTCAGATCAGGCCAGCGGCCATTATCAGAGGGCACGATTAACCAAGCCCTCAAGGCTTTGGGCTATTCCAGCGACATTATTCACCCGCACGGCTTCAGGCATACCGCCGCGACGATGCTGGCCGAAATGGGATGGGATGAAAACACCATAGACCGGCAATTGTCGCACGTGGTGCAAGGTGTAAAAGGCGTGTACCAGAAAGCCAAATACATAGAAGACCGGCGCAAAATGATGCAGGCATGGGCGAATTATGTTGACCAGTTAAAGCGAGGTGCAACAATTATTCCGCTACGCACCGCCTGATAAACAGTAAGCCTGATTGCTGGCGCAGCTTACCAGCATTTTTGCCTTGCAAACCCGCATGAAATATAGCCGCCTTGTGCGGCTTTTTTTATGCCCACCATAAAAGCCACAAAAAATAGAAGCCTTATCTCAGTAAAAACAGGTGTACCGGTGTACCAAACAGCGGAAACCAGCGCCAGCCTTAGCTTTCCATGGAACACAATATATATAAATAGGTGTACCAAAGGTGTACCAAATGTGTACCAGCTAAAAACGGCGTTCGATTTCATGCGGGTTTGCAAGGTAAAAACGGTGAAAGGCTGCACCGGCTATGGGTTTTGATTGAAATGGTCTTGTTTTGAAACCAGCCTGCACCTTCTGGAATGCCGCGCAAGGGGAATTTTCTTGCGCTACACACGCCGCCTTTTTAAAGTCGTCTCACTTTTTGCCTAGTTTGAGACAGGTGTTTTTCATAAGATGCCCCCATGCACTTACTGAGATTTCACAAGAACATTATTTTTAAAAAGTCGTCTCACTTTTTGCCTATTTTTGAAACAAGTGTTTTTATAAAATTCCCATGTACTTACTGGCGCTTCACAAAAAACAATTATTTTTTAAGGAATCAGAATGAGCAGATCAGATATCGAAGCAGCACTTCATGCGAGCCTGAACAACTACCAAAAGGCGTTAATCAATATCCGTGTTTTGGAGAAAATGGAAGCAGAGACACCATTTTTTGCGGATAACAGTGCATTGATTGCGGCTACAACCACACTTGAAGATTGCACCGTACGCCACTCTCTCAATGAAGTTTCAGCCGATGAACTGGAACACTGCAAAAAATCGCTTGTTGCTGAAGAGAAATCGTACGATGCGGCGAAACTCAAACAAAAAGATAGCGAACTGAAGCTGTCAGGTATTAAGCGACGTATTGAGGCCAGTAAGCTTAAAGCCGAGGAAGAAAAAGAAAATTTACGCAAAGCGGAAAATACTTGGCTGTCATTTGAAATTCAAAAAGCAGAAGATGCTTACTCTGCCGCCGCCGAAAATTTAAAGCAAAGTTATTTACGAATAATGGCATGTGCTAAGGCGTTAGAAGATCGCGGCAACCATGCAAGCGCCAGCGTGAATTATTCCGCAGAAATCATGGTTCCTGCCATTGGTAGTGATTGCTTGCTGAAGGCCATGCCAGGTGAGAGCAGGGCAGGCGGATACTACTTTAAAGAGAAGCGTCCAGTCTTTAATTTTGGAGTGATTGATATAGAGAACGAATTGGCTAGCGCGGCAACTGCAAAAAAAGTCAGCCGAGGCGACACGATTAAGCAAATCATTGCCAGCTTTTCTAAAGTTAAATAATTTTGGAAAAAAGAAATCACGAGGGTACTTATGCCAGATACGAATCAATCAATGCAGTTATTACGCTTGCCTTCCGTCCTGAATAAAACAGGGCTTTCCAGATCTGAAATTTTGCGCAGAGTGAAGCTTGGTACTTTTCCTAAACCCATAAAACTGGGTGTTCGTTCCGTCGCGTGGTCTTCGGATAGCGTGAATACGTGGATAGTGTCTGTTATCAAGGCAGGAAGTGCAGACTAATTTATGAGAAAAAATCTTGTCATTGCTGCGCACAAGCATTATTCTGTGCGTGTCCCTAAGAAAAAAGGGAACGAGTTTGACAGCTCGAATTACACAAAAGCGCACAGGCCGCGCAATGCGGCTTTTTTACGTGCGTATGTCATTGCATCCTCTTTACGGGCGGCAGTGGCGGGGAGGCTTCGGCCTGCCGGTTTCTTTTGTGTCCGGTCTGTCAACCCCGTCATTTGCTGCCCACCCCGTTTGACAGCGGGGCGCAGTGTAACCACTACACAAAGGAGTCTGCCATGACTGCACCACGCACATCCAAACAAAACCGTAAAGAAGAACTACTCCCGTTATCTGACACAGAAAAAGAACTGCTAAAAGCCATTCGCGTGATGAATAGTGATGCGCAAGCGCGTGTGCTTCGGATAGCTAAAACATTCGCTTTAAAATTTCCAGCATCTGCATCAGCGATAGCAGAAAAACCGGCATTCGTTTCTATTGATGTTGTTAAAAAAACTCAATCTTTAGGGTTCGAGATTGAGTGCACCTTATTTGATCTGGTGGTGTTTGTGGAGTCAATACTCGACAAGATAGACGCGATTGGAATGGACAGCTTAGATAGAGAGGGCGCGGCGGCAGTGAATGCAATTTGCTGTTTTGCCGGATACGCTGACAGGAAGGTGAAAGAAATTCAGCATACCAATAATCGGATATTAGAGGTCGTCTTTCACGCCATCAGAGGAGGCCAGCATGTCTGACTCATCTTTTCAGTATGCTACGTTGCCAGACCCCGCTGGCGCTGGTTTGCCAGCAATGACTTTGCCAGTAGATGCCCGTTATCAGCAAGCCGTTGATTGCGGTGTTCGGGCTGCACAGGCGTTTTTCTGCGAAGACGATGCAATCAGCCTTCACGCTCATTTGCCAGCCTGTCTGCATCACTATTTGCAAATGGTAAGGCAAGCCTGTGCTTTGCTGGTATCAGCAGAAACGGTCTGGCAGCAACATGAACAGGCCAGCCGTGACGCTTTTTGTGCCGGTTATCTTGGCCGCATTCAGCAGGAATTACGCCTGATGCGACCGCCTCCACCACGCCAGCGCCACGCTGCCGCGATGCACTAAGAGGCAGACATGACCCCGAAACAGTTAAAGAGTCGCATTGATTCGTCAATGCGCTGGGTGTGCATACGTCTGTACATTTTGCATCTCAATGTGTGTTCCCGTCTGTTGATGAAATCAGAGGCGCAAAGAATAAGGAATAGCAATGACCAGAAAACCTATTGAACGGCCTACACCAGAGGCCATACAAGCCGCCCTGAGCTTTATTCCGCCTGATGACCGGCAGTTATGGTTAAAGATCGGCATGGGCATTAAGCATGAATTTGATGAAGCCGGTTTTGACCTGTTTGATTCTTGGAGTCAGAGCGGCAGCAACTATGATGCGGCGGCTGTAAAAACAAGCTGGCGCAGTTTTAAAGCGGGCGGCAAAATCGGTATCGGCACGGTGTTGTATGAGGCAAAACAACGCGGCTTTCATATCAAAGACCATGCACCGGCAGCGCCTGTCAGTGCGGAACAGGCGGCCAGCATGGCGCAGGAAAGAGCCGCCAAGTTAGCAGCAGAACAAGCAGAGATAGAACGCAAACAGGCAGCCGCTGCCAGTATGGCGCAAAAACAGTGGGACAGCGCCAGCGAACAAGGCCATTCAGACTATCTGCAAAGAAAAGGCATTGCAGGGCATGGTGTGCGGTTTGCCCGTCATAGTAAAGGCGATACGTTGCTGATTCCTGTCATGGATACCAGCGGCCAGCTTTGCAACATTCAGCGGGTGTTTGCTAATGGCGATAAACGCTTTTATACCGGCGGCAAAGTGTCGGGCGGCTTTCATTTAATCGGCGGTGTTGATGCTGATGCTGGCGCTGCTGTCTGGCTGCTGATTGCAGAGGGATACGCTACCGGCGCGGCCTTATATGAAGCGACCGGCTACCCTGTGGCGATTGCCTTCAGCGCCAGCAATCTGAAGCATATCGCCGCCCTGATGCAGCAGCGGTATCCAGACAAACGCATTTTGTTGTGTGCTGATGATGACAGCGAGACAGAACGGAACACCGGCAAAAATACCGGTGTGATCGCTGCCAAAGAAGCCGCCGCCGCGATTGGCGGCCTGTGGTGCAAGCCGCTGAATTTACCGGCTGGCGGTAATGATTTTAATGATCTTGCGGTGGCGCGTGGACTGGCCGAAGTCAAAAGCCAGATCGAGGCCGCAATAAACGTAACAGCGCCAGCCAGTGCAGTGCCAATAAGCGGGCAGGAAGTGAGCCAGATCGCGGCACAGGAGTATGACGTTGACGCGGTGAAGGCTGATAAGGGCGGCGTACAAAAAACGCCTCAAAAGCCAGCCAGTGCACCGCGCCAGAATCGAGGCAGCAAACCTGCTGGCGCTGGTCAATCGAGTAAGCCATTTTTTACCGTGAGTAATGAGGGCGTGTTCTATCATGCCTTCCATGAAGGCGAAGCGTTACCCGCCCTTAAAATCTGTTCGCCCTTGTATGTGATCGCCAGAACGCGGGACGCGGCAAGCAGTGAATGGGGTTATCTCTTGGAATTAAACGACCCTGACGACAACATCAAACGCTGGCCGATGTCGTCCCGTATGTTGTCTGGCGATGGTACGCAATATCGTGCTGATTTACTTTCGCTGGGCTTGATGATCGAACCTGGCCTGAAGGTGAAAAACTTGCTGACGACCTACATACAAACGGCGGACGTGCCAGATCGTGTGCGCTGTGTTGAGCGCACAGGCTGGCATGATGACGTGTATGTGCTGCCAGATCGCAGCATAGGGCAAGGGGCAGAAACAGTGCTGTTTCAGGCGAATAGCAGTACCACTTCGCAATTTAAACAAAAGGGAACGCTGGCAGAGTGGCAAGCTCATGTATCTGCCTATTGTCGGGGTAATTCGCGGCTATTGTTTTTTGTATCGGCGGGTTTTGCTTCTGTGCTGCTGCATCATGCAAAAGTGCAGAGCTTTGGCTTGCATCTGATGGGCAGCAGTTCCACCGGCAAAAGTACCGCCATGAAAGTAGCGGCCTCTGTGTTTGGTGGCACTGATTATGCGCAAAGCTGGCACGTCACTGATAATTCGTTAGAAGCGACCGCGCAAAAGCATTCTGATGCCTTACTGGTATTAGATGAACTCGGGCAGGCTGACCCTAAGATGGTGGGCAATATCGCCTATATGCTCAGTAATGAAAAAGGCAAAGGCCGTGCCACACAGAACGCGACCGCCAAGAAGATCGCTACATGGCGGCTGATATTTATCAGTGATGGCGAATTGTCTTTAGAGGCCAAAATGGCCGAGGCGGGCAAAGCCACCAAAGGCGGCCAAGATGTACGCATGGCACATATTCATGCAGATGCTGGCAAAGGCTTAGGCGTGTTTGATACCGTGCACAGCTTTACTGATGGCGCTGCACTATCCCGTCACTTGGTCAGTATGGCGCAGCAATACCACGGTGCCGCAGGGCTGACCTTTATCGAATGGCTGGTGGACAATGTGGCGCTGTTGCCAGATATGTTGCGGCAAGCGATAGGCAGCACCGCTGGCAAACTCTGCCCACCCAATGCGCACGGCCAAGTAAAGCGGGTGTCTGAGTTCTTTTCATTGGTGGCGGCTGGTGGTGAATTAGCGACCGCAGCAGGTGTGACAGGCTGGGCAGATGGTGAAGCCACCGAAGCGGCCACGACCTGCTTTAATGACTGGCTATCAAGTCGCGGCACGGCGGGGGATATTGAGCATGATCGTATGCTGGCGCTGCTGCCTGACTTTATTCAGGTCAATGGCAGTTCCCGCTTTGAATGGGCGCATAGAGCGATGGATGACCACGCACCTAAAACCATTAATCAGGCGGGCTTTAGACGCTTTGTCAGCAAGGCAGGAAACCCGATTAAGAATAATACAGACTGGCACAAGGAATACGGCGATAAGATGCATCCAGAAGAAGCCGAAGGCGCAAGCATTGAATACTTCCTGCTGCCAAAAGTGTTTAAAGAGGAAGTTTGTAAAGGCTATGATGCCAGACTGGTCGCCGCCAAGATGACAGAAATGGGGGTCTTTGAAAAAGACAAGGAAGGTAAGAGCAGCATCCTTGAACGATTCGCCGGAACCAAAGCCAGATACTACAAAATACCGAGCGATAAACTCTATTCACTGATTGCCTGACCAGCGTAGCGAACCGGCGGCGCGGCCTGTGGTGGTGGGGTGAGAATCCCCTTCGCGCTGCAAAAACGCTGCTGTTTTGCATTTCTATTCCAGAACAGCCAATCAAACGGCACTGAAACCCCGCATTGCCTTAAATGCACAGAATCATGGCTGAAAAGCAAGGATTCTGGTACACCGGTACACCTCAAAAGTGCTGTGGTACACCTCAGATGTGTACCACGCAAACCCAATCCCCATGCGGGTTTGCGGCCTGTTTGTATGCCGTGGTACACCGGTACACCGGTTTAAAGGTACATTCCTACTTCATTTCGGTAACACCCCTGTTTTCTGGAATTTTAGTGAGGCTGCACCAGATATAGGTTTCAAGGCAAAAACGGCTTGCAGGCTGCACCAGTGCTACGTTTGACGTATAACTACTATCCATGCGGGTTATCAGTGAGAATGCCTTGCGAGGCTGCACCCTGCTTAAGTTCTTACACTCCCTATCAAGGTACTTCCGCACTTCAACAGATCAAGGGTAATTCAAACCCCGACCAGACTCTAGTTAATGACTTACGCTAAGGGGGTTGTGCCGTATAATATATGGGGTGAAATGTCTGTAAGACTAGGAGTTAAGTCATAAAAACAGAGACACAAATTTTTTTGACGGTATATTTGACGGTATTTCTTGAAGTTGAAAAATATAAGTGTTTGATTTAAAAGTGAATTTTAATAAATTTAGATTCCGGCCTCGGCACCATATCGACATCTTAGTAATTCTGGAAACCCGCAAACTTCCTCGAGTTTGCGGGTTTTTTATTATCTGTTTTAAATGCCAGATATCATTACTTCCAGATTGTCTGGTGCTTAGTTTGTCGCCATAACGCTTATCTGCCTGGCCAGTAAGCGTGTTTGCTTTTCTCTACTCACAAGGATCATTGATGTCTGCTATATCTCCTGAATGCACGGTAGTTTTACAGATTGATGGATTGCATATTGCGCATCGGCGCCTCGTCTTACGTGACTGGACGACTGCGATTTCTGCAGGTGTGACACTGGTGTGCGATGAGGAAGGCGAGTCCAAGACGGATTTTCTGCGTTTGCTGGCGGCTGAGTTACCGTACGCTGCGGGCAGACTTAATTTTCAAGGTGTGGCGCAGCATGCGGATATGTCTGCTTACAGGCAGCAGGTATTCTGGATCGAGCCATCGACTGCAGAGTATGATGAATTCACCGTAGAAGGATTTTTTTCCTTGCAGGCAAGTCGCTATGCCGGTTTTGATCAGGCTGCGCTGTTGCAGTTGATAGACGGGCTGGCGCTGGAGTCGCATTTGTTTAAGCAGATACAGATGTTATCTTCCGGTACCCGGCGCAAGGTGTGGATTGCCGCTGCGTTCGCGAGTGGGGCCGCGCTGACATTGCTGGATGATCCGCTGGCGGCACTCGATAAAAGTTCTGCGTTGTTTGTATTATCCCGGATGGCAGCCTTGGCGCAATCTGGGCAGCGGGCACTGGTGGTGGGTGATTATCATGCACCGGCGAATGTGCCGCTGGCGGCGAGGATAGATCTAAGTTTGATGACCAGTGCCTGACCGTTGTTGTGGGCTTGTCCGTTGGTCTGAACGCTGAAAAAAGCTCACGTCAACTTTCGCCAGTTGAGCTGCTTTTGACTGTCAATTCAAAAGCACCGACGATTGCATCGATGTGACTGCAATCATTGCAATGCAGCTCGTCACAGGATATCGATATTCTCTAGGGTAAATTTCGCCTGTTTCTGGAACTCTGCAATCGTGGCGGTATCCATTTTTTCTAATTGGCGATAGGCCATACCTATACGGGGATTTTTGCTAAGGGTATCTGTGTTACGCTGAAAAAAATCCCAGTACAGCGCATTGAACGGGCATGCATTCTCGCCGACGCGTAATTTTTTATCGTAACGGCAGCCTTTGCAATAATCACTCATGCGGTCAATGTAGGCGGCGCTCGAAACATAAGGTTTGGTCGCTAATATTCCGCCATCGGCAAATTGGCTCATGCCTGCCGTGTTCGGCAGCTCCACCCACTCAAATGCATCGATGTAGATGCCCAGATACCAGTGATGTAATTCAGCCGGATCCAGACCCGCCAGCAGCGCAAAATTACCTATCACCATCAGGCGCTGGATATGGTGGGCATGTGCGTGCTCCAGCGATTGTGTAATGGCATGTGACAGACAATTCATTCTGGTTTTTCCATTCCAGAACCATTGCGGCAACCGACGACTGTGATGGAAGAAATTTTTCTCTGTGTACTCAGGCATGTTTGCCCAATATACGCCGCGTACATATTCACGCCAGCCTAATATTTGCCTGATGAAGCCCTCCGTTGCAGCCAGCGGCGCACACCCGGAGTGATATGCCGCCTCTGCTTTTGCCACCACTTCACGCGGATTCAGCATTTTGACATTTAAGGCAAACGACAGCAGCGAATGAAATAGACGCCATGATTTAACACTCATCGCGTCTTGAAAATCGCCGAACTGCGGTAGTGCATTGTCGATAAATGCATCCAGTTGTTGTAATGCTTCCTGACGGTTAAGCGGCCATGCCAATTGTTTGGCCTGAGGATTGCCAAAACTTTTTACACCCGCATCAACAATGGTCTGCCACAAATCCGAATGATCATGCAAAGTTCGCGTATCTTGTGGCTCAGGCGGTGTGCCGCGCCAAGGCTTGCGATTGTCGTGATCATAGTTCCATTGCCCACCCAGGGGCTCTTTCGTGTCTTTCATCAAGACAAGATGAGTCATGCGCATCTGGCGATAAAAAAATTCCATCAGCCATTGCTTGCGGCCGGTAAAAATATCCGCTACTTCGTTGCGCGTTGTATAGAAATGGTCAGTATCAACCATGATCCACGGAATATCTGAGCGGCGGCCGTATTCGTATAACTGCTGATCCAGGCGCCACTCATCCGGTGCCTGATACTCAAATACCGTAGCCTGATGTTGGCTGATCAGCGCATCAATGTTAGCGGGTATGGATTGCAGATTGTCAGGGTCATCAATCGTCAGGTAATGCACGAGATGTCCTGCCTCACGCAACTGCCGGGCGAGATCACGCATTGCTGCAAAAATCGCCAGAATTTTTTGTGCATGATGTAAAACATAATCCGTCTCTTGCCGTACTTCCATCAGGACATAGATTATCGCCTCATTGACTTCGCTGAACCAGCGATGCTGAGGGTTCAGCTGATCACCCAGAATTAGTCTGATTGTCTTGTTTGGCTGAGGTACGTGGGCGGTATTGTGTTTCATTATTTGTGTGCCGAGATCTATGTTGATTTCGTGTTCCAGAGTTGCTGATATGTGCCATCGCGATCATAATCATGGGCTTGTTTTTGTATGTTGAATCTTCTGCCGTTGCGAGGATCGGTGCCGCGCCCGGAGATGTATAGCCAATTGCCCTGATTGCTATAGACATCATAATCGATTAGCTGTGACTCGAACCATGCCGCGCCCGCGCGCCAGTCGCAGCCCAGGTCGTGCACCAGATAACTCGCGACAATTTGACGCAGACGATTTGACAGATAACCGGTTGCAGCAAGTTCGGCCATTCCTGCGTCGACAAGAGGTTCTCCAGTTTGAGAGTTGCACCACGCCTCAAATCGGGACGCATCGTGGCTTGGTACAGATAAATTTGTCAGACCTTGCTGGCGATACAATCGTCGGCCGTACTTCAGATGCAGAAAACGGAAATAGTCACGCCATAACAATTCAAACCAGATCCAGTAGGTGCTGTCATTTGCGCCGTACTTTGCCTCATATTCTTTTAGTGCCTGATACACGGTTCTGGGCGATAAAGCGCCAGAGGCCAGCCACGGAGAAAATTTCGTCGAGTAATCGATGCCGCTTAAATCATTTCTTGTTAGTTTGTAGTTACGTGCCAAATGGCGATCAAAATACTGGCGGAGATGTGCCGCGGCTGTGCTGGCACCTCCGGAAAATGGCGGCAGAAAATAGGGAAAAGAGGAGCGGCCGTCAACATTGAGGACAGTCTTATCGGAGATTGAATCTTCATTGGTAGCCGTATTGCCTGAACGGTGTTGCGCTGGCATTTGCAACGCACTCCATTTTTTTGCTAATGCCGGATATATTTCCGGCAAGGGCGACATGTCTGCGGGGCGCGGCAAAGGGGCGGATGGTTTTATTTGCTTGCTCTCCACCATCAGTCGGAAGTGACTGAATACATCCGGCAATGCGTCAAGCGGAATCGCTAAATCAGCGGGATTAAGTAAGCTTGATTGCCACGACGTCGTTACCTTCAGTCCGCTTGCGCGTAAGGCTGTTACCTGGTCTTGTTCTTCAGGCGCAGCAATTTCCTCACTACAAATCTGCACGGTGCCTGCATCGTTTGCGAGTAAAGGCAATACATCTTCCGGCTTTCCGGTGATTTCAAGAAGATCGCTGCCTTGCTGCTGCAACTGATGGCGTAAATCGGCCAACGCTGAATTTAAAAAAAACTGACGGTGCTGGCTGGTACGTGACACATTCCACTTTGTCTTGTCCCATGAGGAAGGGGAGTGACAATAGACCAATAATAAACGTGTTGACTGCTGACATGCTTGCGTCAGTGCCGGTTGATCTTCCAGTCGCAAATCATTACGAAACCAATAGATCGTGGTTGTTGCAGATATTGGTGTCTTCATACTTTTCGCTTGCTATTCTGACGGCACCGGTCTGAACAGTATTTCACATCAGTCCACACTTTTTCCCATTTTTTGCGCCATGTAAATGGCCGCTCGCACTGCAGGCAGAGTTTGCTTGGTAACTCCGACTTTTTTCGCATACCCATTTCGGTCGTCCTTTATGAAAGAGTCTTCAAAATTTCCATGATCTTACCGGTGAAACGAATCGGATATGTGGCTGCCGCTAAATCCGCCCCGGAGTCAGGCAGCGTGCTGGATTGAGCGAGTAGTGGGGCGGATGTTGAGAGGCTTGCTGAAAGTGTTCTTTTTACAGGGGCGCAATACTAGCGCGGAAAAAGTGGAGGTGCATTTGAGGGGGGGGCGGAGACGGGCATTGTTGCGGGGTACATTTACTGGGGAAGCAGTCGCTAATTCGAAAAGATTGCTGGCTCCTCGATGAAAATCTATGCCATTTTCACTTTAATTAGTTAAATTAAATCAATTTGATAAATTTAATTAAGTTGATTAATCGATTTCCGGTCTCTAGAATGAATTCCGTAGCAGATGTCAAACAAACGATGTCACGATTGATCGCTTGCTTGATGTATTCACTGCAGGTCAGTATTGCGTTGTCGGCTGAACCTGCCCTGTCCAAGTCCGAATTCTGAGGAGAAATCGATGTCAAACGAAGCAAAATGCCCTTTTCATGCTGCTGCGGCTGCAGCAAAAAATGCGGTCGCCAGCGCAGCGCCAAACAATGCAACATGGTGGCCGAACCAATTGAAGTTGAATATCCTGCATCAGCACTCGCCTGAGTCGAATCCTATGGGGGAGGCCTTTGATTACGCTGCGGAATTCAAGACACTCGATCTGGACGCAGTGATACAGGATCTGAAAGCGCTGATGACGGACTCACAGGATTGGTGGCCAGCCGATTGGGGTCACTATGGTGGTCTGATGATACGTATGGCGTGGCATGCGGCGGGTACTTACCGCGTCTCAGATGGTCGTGGTGGTGCAGGTACCGGTAATCAGCGTTTTGCGCCTTTGAATAGCTGGCCAGATAACGGCAATCTCGATAAAGCACGTCGTTTGCTCTGGCCGATCAAACAGAAATATGGCCGCAAAATTTCCTGGGCTGATTTGTTCATCTTAGCGGGTAATGTCGCTTTGGAATCGATGGGCTTTAAGACCTTTGGTTTTGCTGGCGGTCGTGAAGACATCTATCAACCAGAAGAAGATATCTACTGGGGTTCAGAAACTGAATGGCTGGCCACCAGCGATAAAGCGAACAGCCGCTATGCAGGTTCCAGCGCGGGTAAGCGCGATCTCGAAAATCCTTTAGCTGCCGTACAAATGGGCTTGATCTATGTGAACCCAGAAGGCCCGGATGGTAATCCAGATCCGGTCGCCTCTGGCCGTGATGTACGCGAAACCTTTGCCCGCATGGCGATGAATGATGAAGAAACCGTGGCCCTGGTTGCTGGCGGCCATACTTTCGGCAAAGCGCACGGCGCTGGCGATCCAAGCTTGGTCGGGCCAGAACCAGAAGCGGCGGGCATAGAAGAGCAGGGCCTGGGATGGATCAATCAATTCGGTTCCGGTAAGGGTGTACATACCACTACCAGTGGTATCGAAGGTGCCTGGAAACCGAATCCGACGACCTGGGACAACGGTTACTTCGATATGCTGTTCGGCTACGAGTGGGAATTGACCAGAAGTCCGGCCGGTGCCAAACAATGGGTGGCGAAAGATTGCAAACCCGAGCATCTGATTCCTGATGCACATGATCCTGGCAAGAAGCATCCACCGATGATGACAACAGCGGATCTGTCGCTGCGTTTCGATCCGGCATATGAAAAAATCGCGCGTCGTTTCCATCAAAACCCGGCAGAATTCGCAGACGCATTTGCGCGAGCCTGGTTCAAGTTGACGCATCGCGATATGGGGCCGGTAACACGCTATCTGGGGCCATTGGTGCCGAGTGAAACCCTGATCTGGCAGGATCCGATTCCGCAGGTTGATCACATTCTCGTTAACGCACAGGACATCGCCGTCCTGAAAGCCAGAATCCTGGCTTCGGGATTATCGATTTCTTCTCTGGTCAACACAGCATGGGCATCGGCATCAACTTTCCGTGGAAGTGATAAACGCGGTGGTGCGAATGGTGCACGCATCCGTTTGTCGCCTCAGCGCGACTGGGAAGCAAATCAGCCGCTGCAGTTGCAGCAAGTACTGGCAAAACTCGAGGCGATACAACAGGAATTCAATGCAGCCCAGTCTGATCGAAAGAAAATCTCTCTGGCGGATTTAATTGTTCTGGCAGGTGCTGCGGCGATTGAAGCAGCTGCAAAGAGAGCCGGGCAAGATGTGCAAGTGCCTTTCGTACCCGGTCGTATGGATGCGTCGCAAGAACAGACTGATGTGGAATCGTTTGCCGTGCTGGAGCCAGTAGCAGATGGTTTCCGTAACTATGTGCGTGCTGGTCTGGAACAGCATGCAGCGGAACTGTTGATCGATAAGGCGCAATTGTTGAATCTGAGTGCGCCAGAAATGACGGTTCTGATCGGTGGTATGCGGGTGTTGGATGCAAATACAGAAAAAACGCAGCATGGTGTATTCACTCAACGGCCCGAGACACTGACCAATGACTTCTTCGTTCATCTGCTCGATATGCGTACCAAATGGCAACCATTGGCGACGGCTGCCGGCGTGTTAGAGGGGCGTGATCGTCAGACTGGCGAACTCAAATGGACTGCTACCGTGGTTGATCTGGTGTTTGGTTCCAATTCACAACTGCGTGCGCTGGCTGAAGTCTATGCGGGCAGCGATGCGCAAGCGAAATTTGTGAATGACTTTATCGCCGCCTGGAATAAAGTCATGAATGCGGATCGTTTTGACCTGAAATAATCCGTCGTAATTGACTGCTAACAGTCATTTTTCTGTAGTTAATGCGTACCCATTTTTTTCCTTGCATGGAATAAGATGGGTATCGCGTTAATTCCTCTCTTCCTGAAAGCAGCGGTAGCTGTTTAGCCCGAATACCTGTTCTCTTCATTTCAGCAGATCAAGCGGGAAGCTGAATTCAGCCATTTCCCGACGCGCTCTTGTGTTTTTCTGATGGTCTTCCTTCACGCAGGCTACGATATTTTCCCTCTTCAATTTGAATAAACGGGTATTTACTCCTTTATTCCTCGTATCCAAGTCCGGCTGCACATTCAATAATCTCATCTGTAAATTTACGTAATCGAAGCATTACTTGCTTCGCGGAAATAACAGGAGTCGGCAATGGCCGAAGATAGCGATCTCGAAAAAACAGAACCGGCCTCGGAGAAGCGCCTTGAACAGGCGCGTGAGGAAGGGGATGTTCCGCGTTCGCGTGAACTGTCAACTTGCACCATTTTGCTGGCAGCTGGTGGAGCGCTCTGGGCGATGGGCGGCACGCTGGTTCAGCAATTAAATAAAAATCTGATTACCGGTCTGACGCTGGAGCGCGAAGCTGCCTTTGACTTTAACTTGTTGATTGGAAAAATCGGCGTCAATTTACTGGATGTTCTATTGGCATTTTCCCCTGTCGTATTAGTGCTGTTGCTGGTGGCATTGGGTTCGCCCTTGCTGATCGGTGGCTGGTTGTTCAGCGCTAAGGCTTTGCAGCCGAATTTCGGGCGCATGAATCCGATTGCTGGCTTGGGAAACATGATTTCTGCGCGTGCCGGTGTTGAATTGTTGAAGGCGATTGTGAAAACTATCCTGGTTGGCAGCGTTGCCTGGGTTGTCATCATGGGGCAAAAAGAGGCGATTTTTGGTTTGCCTCTGGAAAATCTGCATGCCGGGATGGCACACGTAGGTCACATGATGGCCGTTTGTTTTATGTCTATCGTTGCTGCTTTAGTTGTGATTGCGGCGATAGATGCGCCTTATCAGATGTGGCATTACGCCAATAAATTAAAAATGACGCATCAGGAAGTGGTGCAGGAATCGAAAGAGTCGAATGGTAATCCGCAGATTAAAGCGAAGATTCGCCAGCAACAACGTGAAATGGCGCGTCGCCGCATGATGTCTGAAATTCCGACTGCAGACGTTATTGTGACCAACCCGACGCACTTTGCCGTCGCACTGAAATACACCGAAGGTGGTGGCGGCGCGCCGAAAGTAGTCGCGAAAGGTGCCGATGAAGTCGCTGCAAAAATCCGTGAGCTGGGTGCAGAACACAATGTTCCTTTACTTGAAGCGCCGCCGCTGGCACGTGCGCTGTATAAGCACACAGAGTTAGGCGACGAAATTCCTGAAGCTTTATATGCTGCCGTTGCTGAAGTTCTTGCGTATGTATTCCAGCTTCGCAGTTACCGAGAACGTGGTGGCATCAGACCGGAAGAACCACGTGAATTACAAGTTCCAGCAGAGTTAGACCCGAATAATCAAGTAGGAGTAGCAGTATGAACAGCCTGAAATTACCTTTGTGGATGAACGGGCTCAATGGCAGGGCGCTGGCAGCGCCTGTCTTGATTATTCTGATGCTGGCCATGATGGTGTTGCCGTTGCCGGCGTTTATTCTTGACGTCTTTTTCAGCTTCAATATCGCGATTGCGATCATTGTTTTGCTGACGAGTTTGTACACAGTGAAGCCGCTGGACTTTATGGTGTTCCCAACAGTACTGCTGGTCAGCACTATGCTGCGTTTATCGCTCAACGTTGCGTCTACCCGTGTTGTGTTGACAGAGGGGCATACAGGCCCGGACGCTGCAGGTAAGGTGATTGAGGCTTTTGGTCATTTTCTGATTGGTGGAAATTACACCGTCGGTATCGTGGTGTTTGTGATTCTGACGATCATTAACTTCACCGTGGTGACAAAAGGCGCGGGTCGTATCGCTGAAGTGGGCGCGCGTTTTGCGTTGGATGCGATGCCTGGTAAGCAAATGGCGATTGATGCTGATCTGAATGCTGGTCTGATTGCTGAGCAGGAAGCGCGTCGCCGCCGTACCGAAGTCGCTCAGGAAGCTGAATTCTACGGTGCGATGGACGGTGCGTCTAAATACGTGCGCGGTGATGCAGTTGCCGGGATCATGGTAACGGTGATTAATATCGTCGGTGGCCTGATTGTGGGGATGGTGCAGCACGATCTGGACTTTGGTTCCGCGCTGAAGAATTACACTTTGCTGGCCATCGGTGATGGTCTGGTTGCGCAGATTCCATCGTTGATTATTTCTACTGCTGCTGGTGTGGTTGTCTCGCGTGTCGCCAGTGAGCAAGATATCAGTGGTCAGTTGATCGGGCAGTTATTTGCTAAGCCACAGGTGATGTTTATTACGGCTGGCATTATCGGTGGCATGGGTATTATTCCCGGTATGCCACACATCGCCTTTGTACTGTTGGCCGGATTACTGGCTGGCGCTGGCTATCTTGCACGTCAGAAGGCGCAACAGGCAGCAGGTATTTCTCCTGCTGATGCAGCGGCACAGGCGGAAGCGCAGAATGCGCCGGCGCCCGAGGTCGAAGAAGCGACATGGCAGGATATTCTGCCCGTGGATACGCTGGGGCTGGAGGTTGGTTATCGTCTGATTCCTTTGGTCGATAAATCGCAGGGCGGTGAGTTGCTGCGTCGTATTAAGGGAATACGTAAAAAATTCGCGCAAGAGGTGGGATTTTTATCACCGCCGGTACACATTCGCGACAATCTTGAACTGAAGCCATCGGCTTACCGCATCGCGTTGAAAGGTGTTGAGGTCGGCGCCGGTGAAGCGATGAATGGCCAATATCTGGCGATTAATCCCGGCATGGTTTCCGGTCCTTTGCCGGGTGTGGAAACGACTGATCCGGCGTTTGGTTTGCCTGCGATCTGGATTGATGCCAGTGCGCGCGAACAAGCGCAAGCGATGGGATATACCGTGGTTGATGCCGGCACAGTGATTGCCACTCATCTGAATCATCTGATCACTACACATGCCGCTGAATTGTTAGGTCGTCAGGAAGTGCAGCAGTTGCTGGATCATCTGGCAAAAGAAATGCCGAAAATGGTTGAGGATCTGGTGCCTAAACTGATTCCTTTGTCGGTACTGCAAAAAGTCTTGCAAAACCTGCTGCTGGAAGGTGTACATATCCGTGACATGCGTACCATTATCGAGACCTTGTCTGAGCAGGCGATGCATACTCAGGATGCCAATGAACTGACTGCGCAAGTTCGTATAGCGCTTGGCCGTGCGATTGTTCAGCAAATTTTCCCGGCAACAAATGAACTGACCGTGATGACTCTGGATAGTCGCCTGGAACGTTTGCTGATGCAGGCGATCCATGCCGGTGGTGGTGATGGCGCCGCGCTGGAACCTGGTCTGGCTGAGGCGCTGACAACACAAACAGAAACTGCTGCAAAACATCAGGAAGAAATGGGCATGACGCCAGTCCTGCTGGTGCCCGCACCACTGCGTGCTTTGCTGTCTAAATTCTTACGCCGTACATTGCCGCAACTTAAAGTGTTGTCGCATGCCGAATTACCTGAAACAAAAACCATTAGAGTTACCAGCCTTGTTGGAGGGCAATCATGAACGTCAGAAAATTTACTGCTAATACCTCGCGCGAGGCGCTTCGCTTGTTAAGGGAAGCATTGGGGGCAGATGCGGTGATTTTGTCCAACCGGAGTGTAAACGGTAAGGTCGAGATTATGGCGATGGCGGATGAGACGATACAGTCGATTGCGCCAGCGAAGGATGAACGCGAGATCGTGCCGGAAAGCATAAGAATGGCACCACCGGTGCAGCACGAGCCTCGGATCTTCGCGCCACGCGGAATGGGTGTGGAGTCAGGTGGATATACTTCAGCCCCAGCTTCTGTTGCCGGGGAATTAAGTGATGTGATGAACGAGATCCGTTCTATGCGTAGTATGCTGGAGTCACAACTGGCAGAATTGTCATGGGCGAACACGCAAAAACGCGAACCTCACAAAGCGCTGGTATTGAAGGAAATGCTGGCGACAGGCCTGAGTGCCAGCTTGTCGCGATTCATGGTTGCAAAGTTGCCGGAGAATGAAACAGGTGACCAGGGTATTGAATGGATAAAATCGATTCTGGCCCGCAACCTGACGACAATAGATAACGAGAATGAAATTTTAGAAAAAGGTGGCATCTATGCCCTGGTCGGACCAACTGGTGTGGGCAAGACGACGACGACAGCAAAACTGGCAGCGCGCTGTGTGATGCGTCACGGCCCGTCTAAACTGGCGTTGATTACAACCGATGGCTATCGTATCGGTGGCTATGAACAGCTGCGAATCTATGGGAAAATTCTCGGAGTGATGGTTCACGCGGTCAAAGATGAGAGTGATTTGCGTATAGCTTTGTCCGAACTCAAGAATAAACATACCGTTTTAATTGATACTGTCGGTGTCAGTCAGCGCGATAAGATGGTGACCGATCAGGTCGCAATGTTGTCGGGTCCGGGTACGGATGTGAAGCGCCTTTTGTGCCTGAATGCTACGTCAACAGGCGAAACACTGAGTGAAGTGGTGAGAGCCTATCAGGGAACCGGTCTGGCAGGCTGCATTCTGACCAAACTTGACGAGGCTGCAACGATAGGTGGTGTGCTCGATATTGTGATACGTCAGAAACTGAGTCTGTATTACATTGCGAACGGACAGCGCGTGCCGGAAGATTTACACGTGGCAAACAAGCAGTACCTGATTGACCGTGCTTTTAAATTGAAGCGAGAAACAGCTCCGTTCCGTTACCTCGATGAAGAGCTGCCTTTACTGATGTCTGGCATCGGCTCGACGGCGATGGGTGGACATGTTGCAACGCGGGAGGTGTCCCTTGGCTAACATAGATCAGGCAGAGGGGTTGCGTCGTATGCTCGCTGGGCCAAAGCCACGCGTATTTACCTTTTTGTCGGCATTGAAAGATGATGAAAAAAGTGAAATGCTGGTCAATCTCGGTGTATCTGTCGCTCGGCAGGGACAGCAAATTCTGATGGTTGATGCGCGATCATCTTCTGACAGTATAGGTGCCTGGCTCAATGCGAGCAGCGAGCACACCTTGTTGGATGTGGCACAACAACAGCGTACAATGCACGAGGCGTTAAAAGTCGTCGCTTCAGGCTTATCAGTTGCAATGTTGTCGCGTCATAGAACTGTATCATCAAGGTTGCCAGCCGAGCACTCCAGACGACTGTCGAGAGTGTTTGATCTCGCTGTGCATCGTGCCGATATGGTGGTCGTTGATTGTGATATTGACGCGACCGATGCGTTTCCACTGGCATCTATGGACGACAGTGAAGTAGTGATTCAGGTTTCTTCAGACCCATCAGCAATTAAGTCTGCGTATGGACTGATCAAACGTATAAGCGCTCGTCTCGGACGACGCTCTTTTAGTATTTTAGTGTCCGGTGTATCTGAGAAAGAGGCAATGTTGATCTATACAAATATGGCTCAGGCGTCTCAGCGATATCTTGCGGTACCCTTAAATTTTATCGGTTATGTGCCGGATGACGAATTAGTCAGAAAAGCAGCTTATCAGGGAAGGTCAGTGATCGATGCCTTTCCGAAAGCGCGCTCTTCTATGGCATTTTTTCAACTGGCAGAGCGGCTTGTTGTGACTGCCCGGTCTACGTTGCGTTTTGACAGCGTATCCGGACAACAGGGAATCGCTCTCGGAATCTAATTTGAATATGTATACGGCCAGCGGAAAATCAGATAAAAATTTTCTCCTCAGGGAGCACGCGCCTTTGGTTAAGCGACTGGCTTATCAATTAAAGGCGCGCCTGCCTCCAAGCGTAGAGGTGGATGATCTGGTGCAGGCCGGAATGATTGGCCTGCTCGATGCCATCAGCCGTTACGAAGACACGCATGGTGCCCAATTTGAGACTTACGCTGTTCAGCGCATCCGGGGCGCTATGCTGGACGAGCTGCGTAATACTGACTGGTTGCCGCGCGGGGTCCGGCAAAACATGCGGAAAATCGAAAATGCGATGAATCAGATGCAGCAGAAGCTGGGTAGGCCGCCGACAGAAACCGAGGTGGCGAAGTCGCTCAAGTTATCTTTGGGCGAATACCAGGAGCTTTTAGGCGAGAGCGGTGGACATCAGCTGGTGTACTACGAAGATTTCCACGACGCAGAAACAAAAGAGCACTTCCTCGATCACTATTCTTCCGATAATTCAGGTGATCCTTTGCAGGATTTATTGAACGATGATTTCCGCGATGCAGTTATCGGTGCAATTGACAGCTTGCCTGAACGCGAGAAGTTGCTGATGGGACTGTATTACGAACAGGAATTAAATCTGAAGGAAATCGGCGCGGTGATGGGCGTCTCAGAGTCGCGCGTGTCTCAGCTACACAGCCAGGCGGTTGCACGTATGCGTGCTCATTTAAGGGAGAAAGCGTGGACTGGGCTAGCTTAGCAGGACTTATTCTCGTCGTTTTCGGTATCAGCGTCGGTCAATTGATGGAGGGGGGGCGTCTTTCATCATTGGTACAGCCAGCGGCATTTGTGATTGTGGTGATCGGTACGCTGGGGGCAGTTCTTTTGCAGAGCCGCATGAGCACTTTCCGGCGAGGTCTGCGTATGTTGAAATGGATTGTTTCCGAGCCGAAAGATAACAGTAGTAAAAATATCCAGGATGCGTTGGTCTGGAGTGCTGTTGCCCGGCGCGAGGGATTTTTGAGCCTTGAGCGCTACATGGATGCAACTGATGACGCCTTTATCAGTAAGGGATTGCGCCTTGTGATTGATGGTGTTGATCCCGCGCGACTGAAAGATATTCTGGATGTTGATATTTCGTTGTATGAAATCGAGCAACGGCAGGCGGCCAAAATATGGGAGGCAGCGGGCGGCTATTCGCCGACGATCGGAATTTTAGGCGCGGTGTTAGGGCTGATTCACGTCATGGAAAATCTGACCGATCCGTCTAAACTTGGCGGCGGTATCGCTGTGGCATTCGTCGCGACGATTTATGGCGTCGGTTTGGCTAATTTGTTCTTTTTGCCTGTCAGTAATAAGCTAAAAGAAATTATTGGCAGAGAAATTACCCGACGCGAAATGCTTTCCGATATCTTTTACAGTATTGCTTTGGGTGACAGTCCGCGTATTGTCGAAGAGCGGGTTGATAACCGCAGCAGTCAGGTTTAAGCATGGCAAGAAAAAAATATCACGAAGAACCGGAAAACCACGAGCGGTGGATGGTTTCTTACGCTGATTTCATTACCTTGCTGTTTGCTTTTTTTGTCGTTATGTATGCGATCTCTTCGCTGAATGAGGGGAAGTATCGCGTATTGTCCAGCTCCCTGACCGGTGCATTCAGCAATGACCCTGCTTCTCCGGTTATTGCCGGAGCTACTCCACAAGTGGTAAAGCTGGATCCTCTTCCTATAGTGAAGCGGAAATCAAACGAAAATATACGGAAAGAACGCGAAGTAATGACCGGTCTGGCAAAAGATGTGCTCGCCGCGCTTGAGCCTTTGGTAAAAGAGGGGAAGGTCAGGGTAACACAAACCGCCAGAGGCGTGACCATAGAAATCAATGCCAGCTTGCTGTTTCCACCAGGCGAAGCGAAGTTAAATGCAGATTCAGTGCAGGCACTGACTGCGATTGCATCTGTCTTGAAACTCGATAATCATGCAATTCAGGTTGAAGGGCATACTGATAATGTGCCAATTAAAAATCCGGTTTTTCCCTCTAACTGGGAATTGTCAGCCGTCCGCGCCAGTACGGTAGCCAGGCTTTTAACAGAAAATGGTGTCGATGAATTCAGGGTGACGGCTGTCGGCCAGGGAGCAAAATTGCCAGTGGATTCTAATGATACTCCCGAAGGACGATCGCGTAACCGCAGGGTAAGCGTGACGATTTTGTCTGTATTGCCGGAACCTGTGGTGGAGATTCCTGTTCCGACCCAGGCACCAATCACACCCTGATGAAACGCATAAAAAAGCCCCGGTTCCGGGGCTTTTTTACGTATGAAGGGGACTATTCAGCAAACGATCTCAGCGGACAATCAGCCCTTTCGCAGGGGTTGTTCTGATTGATGACTGACCATCAGGCCCATACAGGGATCCAGTTGTTGTTCCTTGTTGAAATGCACTCAGAGCAGTCTGATTTTGAGACAGCCTGCGGGTGATCATCAGACCATTGGTCTTGTTATCTTCTTTGGCTTGTGCTGTTAATGTCAATAAACTGTCCCAGAGCGACTGTGCTTCTGGGCTTTGACGTACAAAATTTAATGTGCTGTCTGCATCTTCGCCAAAGCCCTGCTGTTTCAGGTGCGAGTGACGTAGTTTGTCAAAATCAGCCAGTTGACGCACTAGATCGTTTTTTTGCACTGAGGTTTGGTTCAGGCGCATTACATCGCCTTCTACAAGCGCGGCTTGCTCTTCTTTGAGTAAGTCAGCGAGTGCTGTCATTGCTTCTTTTTCCGCTTTTAAGCACTGCAGAATAGCTTCGCTGTTTGCGCTTGTACTGGTCATATTAACGTTTTCTGGAGTTAAGTAAATCTTTCACGGTTTCCAGAAGTCCATCAGCAACTTTTTCGGAGTTCACCTGAAAGCGCCCCTCAGAAATGGCTAATTTAATTTCTTCAACCTTTTTGGCCTCAAATACGCCACTGCTCGCCTGTGTACTTTGCAAAGCTTGCAATTGCGTAGAAAGAGGAGAAATTTTTACGTTTATAGAAGGCGCCGGAGTGGAAACAGTTCTCTCTGGTGCTTTTTCTGTACGTACAGGCTGCTGGCTGGGTAAACCAGCAGCTTTATTTAGTGTGTCATCAATTTTCACGGCGTTACCCTCGAAAGTGGGAATAGTCTGCTTCTACTATCCGGTTATCGGCCAGGTATTTTTAAACTTTAATTTTACGTACAAAAATATTCGCATGCCCAGACCACTCGATTGCTCGAGTCTGTTGAAGCACTAATTAGTATGTTATTTCGATGATACCACCTGCTTTTGCTATGCCACTGATGGTCTGTCCGTTACTTGTTCTCGCCTTCGCTACCTGACCTTCCGCCGCATTATTCAGTGCCTGAGCGTCTGTTGCAACCTGAAAGCCGGGTCCATTACTGACAACTCTGACGGATTGACCTTGTTGTACCACTGCCGGACTACGAAATAAATCCACACGTAAGGGGGTGCCGGAAGAAACCGAGCTTTGTAAAGATTTGCCTAGCACTTGTTCGGGGTTGGTAACGATCCCGGCCGGTAAATTGGATATATCGCCTTTAATTTTACTCATGTCATCAGGCACTACCAGCTGCCCCTGGCTCAGGGTACGGGATGCGACATAGTACTCAGAAGTGATCTGGACGTTTGCCTGCAAGTAAATAACCCAGTTGACAGGGGCTGTGCAACGGACTCCAACAGTGATTTTCCCCCATGCTTTGCTCCCGCTTGGCAGAAATGCGACGGGCGACTGACAGGCTGCCAGATTCAGCCGCTTATCTACCTGTCCCATTGTGATGGTCGTTTCCCCGGTCTGAGCCTTGGCCTGATGATATAAAAAATCGGCCGCCAGTTTTCTGACGATTTCGTGGTCCTGCATTGCAGCCGTCATTTGAGCCTCAGCGTACGCAGACGTCAGCACCAACAAAAAAATGATTAATTTGGCAAATTGTTTCATAACTCATGGGATGCAAACTACTTAGGATGTGTTCTCATTTTAGAGGTCCGGATTGGTTTACTAAGCCTTGAATAGAAGAGGTTTTTCACCTTTACTCAATGAATTGAGTTACCTGAGGCGGATATATGATGCCAATCATGGAAAACCGTGATGTGGCTGGCGAATCGCTGGCTTTAGATTGGCGAGAGGTTTGAATGACTAAATTAGATGATTTCATGCGTTTTCACGAAACAGCATTGTCTGTTCGTGGGCAGCGGCAACAATTGCTCGCATCTAACATTGCCAATGCTGATACGCCAAATTACAAAGCCAGGGATATTGATTTCACCTCTGCGTTGAATAATGCCCTGCAACAGAATGCGAGGCAGGTGACGCCGGGACTGAATAAAACTGATTCGCAGCATATGGGAAGTGCCTCAGCGGAGGCTGGGGTAGAGCCAATGTACCGAGGCGTTTCTCAGGGCAATATCGACGGCAATACTGTGGATATGGATGTTGAGCGTAATCAGTTCGCCGAAAACTCACTGCGGTATGAGGCGAGTCTGACAATTATTAACATGCAAATCCGTAACATGCTTGCAGCAATTCAGGGGTGATCATCATGTCGCTTTTTAACGTTTTTAATGTGGCAGGTTCCGCCATGAGTGCTCAGGCTCAGCGCCTGAACGTAGTGTCGAGTAATCTGGCGAACGCCGATAGCGTGACCAGTTCTGACGGAAAACCATACAAGGCAAAGCAGGTGGTATTCAGTGCAGTACCTGTTGCAGGCACACCTTCGACTGCGGTTAAGGTGACGGAAGTCGTTGAGGATGCGACACCTGCAAAACTCAAGTACGACCCCAAACATCCGCTTGCCGATGAAAAGGGCTATGTGGCAATGCCCAATGTCAACGTGGTCGAGGAGATGGTGAATATGATTTCAGCATCCCGATCATATCAGACCAACGTTGAAACGATGAATGCAGCGAAAACCATGTTGTTGAAAACGCTGACTTTGGGTCAATGATCCTCATAAAAAGGAAATGAAATGACAACGATACAAAGTAATACAGTTGATCAGAGTCTGCTCAATACCATGAATGGTACGGCCAGCAGCACATCCGCCGCAAAAACGTCAGAGAGTACCTTCCTGAACTTGTTAGTAACGCAAATGAAGAATCAGGATCCGTTGAATCCTATGGACAATGCTCAGGTAACAAGCCAGATGGCGCAATTATCGACGGTATCAGGCATTGAGAAATTGAATGCCTCGTTTGCTGCACTCAGCAGCAATATGCAGGCGAGCCAGAATTTACAGGCAGCTAATATGATCGGTCATGGTGTTATGACTGAGGGGAGTTCCATTTCGCTCTCGAGCTCGAAAGCAATTTACGCCGTTGATCTGCCGCAAGCGGCCGACAAAGTTGAGGTGGTGATTAAGGATGCATCAGGTGCGACAGTGCGGAAAATGAGTCTGGGCGCTTTGCCAGCCGGTGTGAATGATCTGACCTGGGACGGTAAAACCGATTCCGGTGCGGCCGCAGCGGATGGTTCCTACACCTTTGAAATCGCAGCGAGTTCGGGCGAAAAGGCATTGGATGCGACTAAATTATGTTTTGGTATGGTCAATAGTGTGAGTTCCGGTACAGGGGGCGTGAAATTGAGTGTTTCCGGTGTCGGTGAAATATCAATGGCAGATGTAAAGCAAATTTTCTGAGACTGCTGATTGCTCGGGTAATCGCGGTATTTAAAATTAGGGAGAAAAATCATGGGTTTTCAGCAGGGTCTTAGTGGATTAAATGCAGCGTCGAAATCACTGGATGTGATCGGTAACAACATTTCTAATGCGAATACAGTCGGTTTTAAGCAGGCGCAAGTTCAATTTGCTGATGTATATGCCAATTCTTTAAGTGGTGCATCTGCGAATGCTGTTGGGATCGGTGTACGGGTCTCGACGATTGCCCAGCAATTTACTCAGGGTAATATCAGCTCGACAAATAATCCGCTTGATACAGCAATTAACGGTAACGGTTTTTTCCGAATGGTAAAAAACGGTGCAGTCACTTATACCCGTAATGGTCAGTTCCAGCTCGATAAAAACGGCGGTCTGGTCAATGCGCAGGGGCAGCAACTGACCGGGTATATTGCAAATGCAGCGGGCGTCCTTTCTACCGGATCAGCGTCGCCCATCACGATTAATACTGCGGATATTTCACCTGCACAAACAGCAAAAATCAGCGGCGTAATGAATCTGGATTCGCGTGAATATGTACCAGGTACGCAATTGCCGGTGACCATTCCTCCTACTATCACGCCGATCGCTTTTTCTCCGACTGATCCGACCTCCTACAATAAATCGACGTCAGTAACGGTGTTCGACAGCCTGGGTAATTCACACGTCTTACAAACTTACTATGTACGTGTCGATCCGGTCACGACGCCTCCGGCAACCGCTGGCACCATCGAATGGAACGTCTTTGCGACCGTGGATGGCAATCCCTTTAACGCAGCAGGTGCTTTGACACCGACAGGTACGACACCGACGCCGATCGGTAAGCTGGCATTTGACAACCTGGGTAAGCTGACGGGTGCGATTCCCGCATATGCTGCCACTGATCCGCGCGCTCTGCAGATGATTGTGCCTGTCGCTTCCGGCGCTGTCACACCGATCAATACGACTGCGAATATCAAATTTGATTATACAAATTCGACCCAGTTCGGCTCGGATTTCAGCGTCAGCAGCATGAAGCAGGATGGTTATACATCAGGCAAATTATCAAAATTTAATACCGCCAAAGATGGCACGATCGTTGGTAGCTATACCAATGGTCAGACGAAAGTCTTAGGTCAGGTTGTTCTGGCGTCATTTACCAATTCCAACGGTTTGCAATCCTTGGGTGATAACCAGTGGGCAGAGACTTCCGAATCTGGTCAGCCGCTGGTTGGTCCACCAAATTCAGGCGGTCTCGGTGTGTTAACTGCGTCTGCGACTGAGGATTCCAATACAGACCTTACGGGTGAGTTGGTCAATATGATCACGGCACAACGTGTTTATCAGGCGAACTCACAAACCATTAAAACGCAGGATCAGATTTTGCAGACGATTGTGAATCTGCGTTAATGACTTGAATGAAAACAGATATTGAATTGGGTGTGAGCGTGTCGGGAGGTAGTAATGGATAGGTTGATTTATACAGCGATGACGGGTGCCAAGCATATTCTTGAGCAGCAGGCGACGAATGCGCACAATCTGGCCAATGCGACGACCACAGGTTTCCGTGCCCAATTGGATTCATTCAGGGCAGTGCCGGTGCAGGGTGCTGAGTTGCCGACCCGCGCTTTCGTTGTCGATGCAACGGTCGGGACGGACTTTTCCACAGGTAGTCTTCAAATGACCGGACGTGAACTGGATGTCGCGGTTCAGGGCAAGGGGTGGCTGGCGGTGGAAAAGCCGGATGGTACCGAGGGCTACACTCGCAGCGGTAGTCTGAAGTTAAGTGAAAACGGTGTTTTGCAAACGCAGAATGGCTTAAATCTGATCGGCGATGGTGGTCCGATTACGATTCCGCCGGATGTGTCGATCGCGATCGCGAAAGACGGCACTGTCTCAACCGTGCCGATAGGTTCTAATCCGAATGCGGTGCAGGTGATCGGTCGCTTAAAGCTGGTGAATCCGCCGGAAGAAAATCTGGTGCGCGGCGACGATGGATTTTTCAAAACGAAAGACGGTAGTGTTGCCGATGCGGATGCCGCGGTCAGTGTTGCCGGAGGCATGCTGGAAAACAGTAATGTCAGCGTGGTGGAATCGATGGTGACCATGATTAATCTCGGCCGGCAATTTGAAATGCAGATGCGCCTTTTGCAGAATGCGGAGAATAACGCGGCAAAAGCCAGTCAGCTCCTTAGTTTGAGCTAGTCGTTTCAGGCGCACAATAACCGGTAACAAATTACGCTGTTCACTACGCCGCATGGCGTGCAGGAGAAATCGATGATACGTTCACTCTGGATCGCCAAGACTGGCCTGGATTCACAGCAGACACAAATGGATGTGATTACCAATAATCTGGCGAACGTCAGCACCACCGGATTTAAGCGCTCACGTGCAGTTTTTGAAGATTTGCTGTATCAGACAATACGTCAGCCTGGTGCGCAAAGTTCCCAGCAGACGCAACTACCGTCTGGGTTGCAGTTAGGCACGGGTGTACGTACAGTCGCAACCGAGAAAATTTTCACACAAGGGAATTTACAGCAGACCGGTAATGCCAAGGATGTGGCCATTCAGGGGCAGGGCTTCTTTCAGGTGCTGATGCCTGATGGCTCCACGGCATACACGCGCGACGGCTCTTTTCAGATGGATAGCCAGGGACAATTGGTGACGTCGAGCGGCTTTGTGATTCAGCCTGCGATCACCATTCCTGCCAATGCGCAGTCCATTACTGTTGCGCGTGATGGTACGGTTTCTGTCACGCAGCCTGGTTCGAGCGCGCCGGTACAGGTTGGTTCCATTCAGCTAGCGACGTTTATCAATCCCACAGGCTTACTGGCGCTGGGCGAAAACTTATACGCAGAAACGGCCGCATCCGGGAATCCGGGAACCAATACACCGGGAACAAATGGTGCAGGTTTACTGATGCAAAATTTTGTCGAGACCTCGAACGTCAATGTCGCAGAAGAACTGGTCAATATGATACAGACTCAGCGTGCTTACGAGATTAATAGTAAGGCGATTACGACCTCGGATCAGATGCTGCAAAAATTGACGCAACTCTGATTGTTAACCAGTTGAGAACATCATGAAGGCTTTATTTTTATCTGCCACTATCGTGTTGTCGCTGACGGCGTGCTCAGTCACTCCGCCAGCCATCGTACATCAGCCGACATCGCTGCCGGCACAGTCCGCCAAACCGCATAAAGAAATTAACGGCGCGATTTTTCAGTCTGCGAGCTATCGTCCGTTATATGAAGATGCCAAGCCGAGAATGGTTGGTGATGTATTGACAATTGCCATCAGTGAGAGAACTTCGGCAGCAAAAGGTAGTGCCAGCTCTTCCAGTAAATCGTCAGGTTTGTCACTGGCAGCACCAACCGTTTTTGGTGTTCCGTCTTCGACCACTGCAAAGCTCGGCCTGAGTACGAACGGGTCCTCAAAATTTGATGAGAAAGGCGCAGAAACGGCCAGCAACAGTTTTACCGGAACGATTGCTGTGACTGTCATTGATGTTTTGCCCAATGGTAATTTGCTGGTCAGTGGTGAAAAGCAGCTTGCCTTTGATAAGGGTGCTGAGTTTGTCCGCTTCTCTGGTGTAGTTAGTCCGCAGACAATAGCTGCAGGAAATGTTGTGCCATCGACGCAGGTAGCCGATGCGAGATTTGAATACCGTTCGACAACGAGAATTGATAAGGCAGAAGCTAACTCGATGCTGACGCGTTTCTTCCTCAGTTTTCTTCCTATGTAAGAAACTGAAAAGAGGTTAGATATGAAAAAAATTACGCAGTTGCGGTCGTCGCTTTGTACGTTGCTTATCAGTCTGACGATGGGGATGACACTGACGGCAGAATGTCAGGCAGAGAGGTTAAAAGATCTTGCCGGTATTCAGGGCGTTCGTCAGAATCAGCTGCTGGGTTACGGTCTGGTGGTCGGTCTTGATGGAAGCGGTGATCAGACAACGCAAACGCCCTTTACTGTGCAAAGTATCGTCAGTATGTTGCAGCAGATGGGGGTTGCTCTACCTGTCGGCACCAGTCTGCAGTTAAAAAATGTCGCAGCGGTCATGGTGACGGCGTCGCTTCCGCCATTCGCGCAACCAGGACAAGCACTGGATGTGACGGTGTCTTCGATGGGAAATGCGAAGAGTCTGCGTGGTGGTACGCTGCTGATGACGCCGCTGAAAGGTGCGGATAATCAGATTTATGCGATGGCGCAGGGCAATGTGCTGGTTGGTGGTGCCGGCGCTTCCGCGAATGGTAGTAAAGCGCAAGTCAACCATCTGAGCGTAGGACGTATTTCTTCAGGAGCGACAGTGGAGCGGGCGGTTCCCAGTTCAGTGGGGCAGGGCAATACGATACAGCTGGAATTGAATACTTCCGATTTTTCCACGGCGAGCAGAGTCGTCGATGCGATTAACCGCCGCTTTGGCCCGGATACAGCGGCTGCACTGGATGGGCGAGCGATACAGGTGAAGGCGCCAGTCAGTCCGGATCAGCGGGTCTCATTTTTAGGTGCGCTGGAAAGCCTGGATGTGACTCCTGCTCAGACTGTAGCAAAAGTGATCCTGAATGCACGGACTGGTTCTATCGTCATGAATCAGGCCGTGACGCTGGATTCCTGCGCTGTTGCACACGGAAATCTTTCTGTTGTCATCAATACCGATAATGCGGTCAGTCAGCCAAATGCATTGGCAGCAGGTCAAACGGCAGCAACAGCGAATTCAGGCATCAGCATCACCAAAGATGCCGGGCAGTTAATGATGCTGAAAGCGGGCACATCCTTGGCCGATGTTGTGAAAGCCTTGAATGCGATAGGTGCGACACCTCAGGATTTGCTGGCGATTTTGCAGGCGATTAAAGCCTCTGGTGCTTTGCGTGCAGAACTTGAGATTATTTAAGGAAGCCTCATGATCGGTCGTGCTGATCTTTCGGATAATAAATTAGCTTTCGATAGCAAGAGCCTGGATGGTCTCAAGCAATCCGCGAAAGATAATTCTCCCGAATCAATCAAAGCAGCAGCCAAGCAATTTGAGGCGCTGTTCATGAATATGATGCTGAAGTCTATGCGTCAGGCAGGTGGGCAGGACGGCCCATTTGACAGCGAACAAACCCGGACCTATACGTCCATGCTAGACCAGCAGTTGTCACAATCGATGGCAAACCGGGGTATCGGTTTGGCGGACGCCCTGGTACGGCAACTGACCAATAATGCTGTGAGCCAGGCTTTGCAATCGGAGAATGGCGCAGGCGGAAATGACCTGGGTATCAGCGGAAACATTGCAGGTAACGCCAAAGGCATCAGCTCCTATCTGGATAACCTGAAATTTGAACCGCAACCGGCGGCTGTGAAAAGTAATTTCTCTGGACCGGCGCATGTTCGCGAATTTCAGGAAAAATTAAGCGCTGATGCTGAGGCTGCAAGTAAGGCTACAGGGATTCCGGCGAAGTTCATGTTAGGACAGGCTGCTCTCGAGAGTGGCTGGGGCCGCCGTGAAATTAAAACGCTTGATGGCAGTACCAGTCATAATATTTTTGGTATGAAGGCCAACAGTAAGTGGAAGGGGAAAACGGTTGATGCGGTAACAACGGAATACGTCAATGGTGTTGCTTACCGTAAAGTTGAGAAATTTAAAGCCTACGACTCCTATGCCGATGCGTTTAAAGACTATGCGAAGCTTCTGACAAAAAATCCTCGCTATGAAAATGTGATTGCGAATGCCAAAGATGCAACCAGTTTTGCTGTCGGTCTGCAAAAGGCAGGCTACGCAACTGACCCGCAATACGCAAGTAAACTGACTAAAATAATCAAACAGACAATGGCGACTTAAGCATCAATGCTGCCGGCTATTGCTTGTTATTTTTATCATATTAAAGTTTTTGGGTTTTTCACCGAAAACATCAAGGTGATAGCTGAACAAAGCTCAAATAATCAATAGGTTAAATTATGGGTACAAATATTCTGAATATCGGGCAAACTGCATTGGCCGCTGCCCAAATGGGAATTAGTACCACGGGACATAATATTGCCAATGCCGGAACGCCAGGCTATAACCGTCAGGTCGTATTGCAATCGGCAAATGCGCCGCAGTTGCTCGGCGGTTCTTTTGTCGGACAGGGCGTTTCTATCAGCCAGATACAACGCCAGTACGACGCATTTATCAGTCAGCAAGTCAATGCGACGCAGACCACCAAGAATCAGGCTGACGCGTATTATTCTCAGATTCAACAGATCAATAACCTGATTGCAGATCCCACGGCTGGTGTAACACCTGCTCTGCAAGAATTTTTTACGTCGATACAAAACCTTTCAGCAAGCCCGAACGGAACCGCCGGTGCGGCAGCACGTCAGGCCGTTTTATCCAGTGCACAGTCCTTAGCTGGCCGTTTCAATAGTTTGCAGACACGTCTGGATGAAATACGTGAGAACGTTAATGGTCAGATCGGCGGTGCGATCAGTCAGATCAATACCTATGCGACGCAGGTCGCGAGCCTGAATGAGACGATAGCGAAATCGGTCAGCACCACAGGTTCGCCTCCAAACGATTTGCTGGATCAGCGAGACCAGTTAATCACTGAGATGTCGAAATACACCAAAGTGACGGTGATTCCTCAGGATAATAAATATAATGTCTTTATCGGTAACGGCCAACCTCTCGTATTAGGAGGCGTCGTTAATCAGCTCGAATTGAGCGTCTCTAAAACTGACTCGACCAGAGCTGAAGTGTCCTACTCGGCTAACGGTACGTCTGTGCAAATTGCGGAAAATGGTTTGCCGGGCGGTGTGTTAGGTGGTTTGTTTGATTTTCGTGCGAATACATTGGATCCGGCGCAGAATGCGATCGGTCGTGTTGCTATCGGTATCGCGACTGCGTTCAACGAGCAGCATGCACTGGGGCAGGATTTAAATGGTGCTACTGGCGGAAAGTTTTTTAACATTCCTCAGCCGATCACAACACCAAGCACATCAAACACAACCAATGCTGATGTTAACGCGACTATTTCCGATGTCAGCGCCCTGACAACCAGCGATTACCGTCTGCAGGTAACCAGTCCCGGAAATTACCGCATCATCCGTGTCTCGGATGGGCAGACCCAGACCGCGACATCACAGCCGATCAGAGTTGACGGTATCACGATGGAATTTCCGCAGCCGCCGGCTACGCAGCCCGCGGCTGGTGATGAATTTTTGATCCGTCCAACTCTGGCTGCAGCAGCCGGTTTTTCCGTGGATATGATTGATCCATCAAAAATTGCGGTCGCTGCGGCAATCAAAACAGCTGCACCGACAACGAATATCGGGAGTGGAAAAATTTCAGTCGGTACTGTCGATTCGGCTGTCGCGAGTGCATCAACCTCGGCGACTGCCACGATCAGCCCGGTTAAAACGGATAGTTCTTTCTCCGCTTCTTCTGTCACGCCACCGGTAACACTGACGTATTCAGGTGGTTCTTTGACCGGGTTTCCAGCCGGAGTCAGCGTTTCTGTGACCGTGGGAGCGACAACGACGAATTATGCTCCTCCTGCGACAGTACCATACACAAACGGGGCAAAAATCAGCTTTTCTGGCATGAATTTCACGATCCAGAACAGTTCTGGTGCACCGGCAAACGGGGATACTTTTACTGTATCGCCGTCTGTCCCTGTTGCAGCATCCAAGCTGACTTTCAATTCCGCCGGTAACACCCTGACTGGATTCCCTGCCAATGCAAATGTGACTGTCACCAGAGGGACAACATCAACAACATATCCGGCGGGAAGCGCGGTTCCTTACTTTGATGGCGCAACTTATAGCTACTCAGGTACAAGCTTTACTTTATCCGGCACGCCGTCAAACAGCGATGTTTTTAATATTTCGGCAAATGTGACGGGCTCTGGCGATAACCGGAATGCTCTGCTGTTGGCGGGAATACAGACAAAAAACAGCATGGTTGGCAGCACCACGACGATACAAGGTGCTTATGCGCAATTTGTAAGTCAGGTCGGCAATAAAACCCACGAGTTGGGAATCACGACAGCATCTGAAGCAACCCTGCTGAAAAATGCAACCGACAATCAGCAATCCATCTCTGGCGTGAATCTTGATGAGGAAGCCGCCAATTTACTTAAATACCAGCAGGCATATCAGGCTGCCGGTAAATTGATGCAGATTGCCAGTCAGTTATTCGACGCAATACTGGCCATCGGAAGGTAGGTAATATATGCGCATCAGTACCAGTATGATCTATGAGGGCGGTGGTTCCCGCATCAGCGATCTGCAATCTTCTCTGAACCGTACGCAACAACAGATTGCTTCCGAGCGCAAGATACTCACGCCAGCGGATGATCCTATCGGTTCCGCACGTGCTTTGGTGATCACACAGGCAGATGCAATCAATGAGCAGTATGCCGTGAATCGTGGGAATGCTAAAGATAACCTGCGTATGGCTGAGAGTACTCTCGGCAATGTCACGACGACGCTGCAAAATCTGAAGACCCTGATTGTCAACGCCGGTAACGGTACGCTGAACGATAAGGATCGCGGTTACATTGCGGTTGAAATGCAGAGCAATCTCGATCAGTTGTTAGGCCTGGCAAATACAACCGATGGCACGGGTGCTTATTTGTTCTCCGGCTTCTCAACGACTACCGCACCTTATACCAAGACGATTAATGGAGCTGTTTATAATGGTGACCAGGGACAACGGTATCTGCAAGTCGAAACATCCCGTCAATTGCCTCTGAGCCCCCCCGGAACGCAGATTTTTGAAAATATCCGTACCTCGCCGGGTCAATTTAATGTTGTTCCGAATCCATCAAACAACGGGCAGGTTGTGGCTGCCGTCAGTATCAATGCGCCGACAGCGAATGCATTGACTGGTCAGAATTACGATATTGCATTTGACTCAACCGGTTTGAATTTCACTGTTACGAACAAAACGACTGGCGTCGTCGTTGTGCCCAGCACTCCCTACACCAGTCCGGCCACGGTGACGGTGGATGGGATGGACATCACGCTGACCAACACACCGAGTGCTCCGGGACCGGGAGATCATTTCAGTGTGCAGCCGGGTAATCAGAACATTTTTGAAACGCTGACTGACATTATTAATGCGCTCAACACGCCGGCAACGACCAGCAGCGCGAAGAAAGACCTTGCTGCTGCATTGGCTCAGGGAAATAATAATCTGGATGCGTCCTTGAGTAATGTACTAACTGCACGTGCGCAGTTAGGTGCAAGTCTGAAGGAAATTGATGATCTGGATAGTTTTGGTTCAGCCAATTCGCTGAATTACAAATCAGCATTATCGGATATTCAGGACTTGGATTATGTGAAAGCGCTGACATCCCTGTCGCAGCAGCAGACGACTTTGCAGGCAGCGCAGCAATCATTTGTGAAAACTGCCGGACTGTCATTGTTTAATTACATTAACTAAGTCGTTTTTCTGCTCATTATTTTTTAAGGTGTGTCTCTGTCAGATCGGCAGATTCACACCTTTTCCATTTCTTCTGAATCAAGAGCAATTACATGGGTCTGCAGTAGGCCGCGCTCATCGTGCCATTCCCGCATGACGCATGGATAACCATCTTCGTCCAAGTCGATGACTTTAAAAAATTGCCCTATCATCGATTCAATCAAGATGCGTTCGTCTTCCGGGAAGTTATTGATAAATTTTTTACTCAAGGTGACGATGCGGACGATATCGCCAATGGCGACGGTTTGATTTTTGCAATCGGTGACAGGTGTGGTGGACATGAATGTTTGATCAAATTAAAGGCGTATGCATTGTACTGGCAAACTTCTGCTCGAAGAAGTCTGCTGCCTGCTCTCATGAAAAAAGGACTTAAATCCCAGCATGGATTTAAGTCCTTTTTTATTCTGTCGCTACTCGTTTCCGAGCCTGCGAAGTCAGGTTGGATCAGTCTGTTTCAGTTTGCTTTCACATTCTTTTCACGGGCAACCAGATACAGGGTCAGAATGATGACTGCATACGGAATCAGCGTTAATCCATTCGCGTAAGCACCTTCAAAGAATGGATTATGTGCAGTAGCCCAGTCACCGATCGCTTTGTCGAATCCTGTCAGGATACCGGCGGTAAACGCAATCACGATACCTGCCAGTGCGCCACCGGCAATGTAACCGGAGGAAAGCAATACACCGGAACTGCGGTCGCCAGCGGCCTGCATTTCTTCCGCGTTCAGCGACTTATATTGATCAAGTTTGTTGTTACGGCGGTCCACCAGCCAGCGTATCATGCCACCGATAAACAAAGGTGCGGACGAAGACAATGGCAGGTAAACGCCGACTGCAAAGGCCAGCGAAGGAATGCCCGCCATTTCCAGTACCAGTGCGATCATCACGCCAAACAAGACCAGCGTCCATGGTAGTTGCTGATCGAGTATGCCCTTGATGATGTAAGACATCAGTACGGCTTTCGGCGCATCATATTTCTTGACTTCCGTGCCGTCAGGACGTTTGTTGTAAGCACCGTTGATACCCGGATCAACCAGATACACGGCTTTGCCGGTATTATCGACCAGATATTTACCTGCCGGGCCGCCAACCGTATCGGTTTTGTGCCAGACTTTGTAACTCGCTTTATCCTGCTCTGCCTGCGGACCTTGCAAACTGGCGGTTTCCGTCAGTTTGCTGGCGTCGGTGCTCAATGCCGGTGCGACCTGTGCGGCAGGGACGTAGACGGTACCCGCATCATTTAGTTTCAACAGAATAGGACCGAGTATCAGCGCTGAAGAAAGGGCTCCGGCCAGAATCGCGTATTGCTGCAGGCGTGGCGTTGATCCCACCAGATAGCCGGTTTTTAAGTCTTGCGAAGTCGTGCCGCCATTGCTCGATGCGATACAGACAATCGCGCCGACCGACAAAGCAGTAACGTAATACTGACCACCAGTCCAGCCCATCAGCAAGAAAATCAGGCAAGTGAATAACAGCGTGGCCACTGTCATGCCGGAAATCGGATTAGATGAGGAGCCGATTTCACCTGTCAGGCGCGAGGAGACGGTCACAAACAGAAAACCGAATACCAGAATCAGCAAAGCACCGAGAAAATTCATGTGCAATGGTGTGGCAAAGGTGATGATGGCAATGATGGCAAGCGCGCCGATCACAACCCATTTCATCGGAATATCCTGATCCGTGCGCAATGTCGCAGCAGCATCATTTTTACCATTGCGCATACCAGCCAGACCCGCCGAAAGGCTGCGCCAGATGGTTGGCATCGCACGCACCAGGCTGATCAGACCGCCTGCCGCAACGGCACCGGCACCGATGTAAAGAATATACGAGCTGCGGATATCATGCGGGCTCATCTCGCTGATGAGTTTGGTCGCCGGTGCCAGAGGCGTTAGCAGCGCATCGCCAAAAAATTTGATCATCGGAATCAGCAGCAGGTAAGACATGACGCCGCCCGCAGCCATCACGGCGGCGATACGCGGTCCGATGATGTAGCCAACGCCGAGTAATTCTGGGGACACTTCCGCGCCCAGGGAACCAGCTTTGAGCGGTGCGCCGAACGTGACTTCCGGTGTGTCTTTCCAGCCTTTAAATGCAACGTTCGCAATTTTGTACAGCAAGCCTATGCCGAAACCTGCAAAAATAATTTTAGCGCGGCGGTTGGCATCGTCCTGTGCATGCGGGTTGCTGCTTTCTCCGGACGCTTCGCGTGAGGTATCGGTCGCTGCGGCTTTCAATACTTCCGCGCATGCCGTACCTTCAGGATATTTCAGTTCGCCATGTTTTTCGACGATCATTGTCCGGCGCATGGGAATCATCATCAGAATGCCCAGCAATCCACCGAGACAGCCGACCAGCATCACGCGCGAAATTTCCAGATCAAAACCCAGAATCAGAATCGCCGGCATGGTGACACCAAGACCAAATGCCAGCGACTCACCTGCAGAGCCGGCGGTCTGCGTAATACTGTTTTCAAGGATAGTTGAATCTTTACCACCGAACTTGTTAAACAAGCGGAACAGCGTGATGGCGATGACAGCGACCGGAATCGATGCACTGACCGTTAAGCCGACTTTGAGCACCAGATACAATGAAGAAGCACCGAAGATCATGCCGAGAATGACACCCATGATTAAGGCGCGCGCGGTCATTTCCGGTAGCTGTGCCGATGCCGGTATGTACGGCTTGAATGAAGAAGCTGACGTTTCTTTTGGCATTGAATTACCTTTTTTATTGTCAATGAAGAGCCCGTATTGTTTGATTCCCCCGGGCCCGCCTGAAATCACTGATCGTTAAGACATTTTCTTAAACGATAAGCAATGAACACCGATCGCGCATTATCACGCTTTTTTTCTTTTCTGCGCAATCGTATGCGCACCGTGTCTGAAAATATGTCTGTAACGCCGCATCGTCAACACAGCTGCTCATAACGATTGCCGTTCTTCCTGTGGGCTTAAGCTCGGTAACACGCTGATGCCGCGAATAATCGGATTGCGCCACGCGAATGCAGCCAGTATCAGAGCTGTGGCGCCAGCGAACGCCAGCGAATAATGCAGGCCGGCGTGTTCACCCATCCAGCCGCCGATCAGCGCACCTGGGCCAGCTGGTAACAGGATCAGCCAGCGCATGGTACTGGTCATGCGTCCCAGCATAGGTTCAGGAGTCACGGCCTGCCGCAAGGCGAGAAAATTAATGAAAATCAGCACCGCGCCAACGGAATAACACATCAGCATCAGCGCGAATGAGACAATACCCCATTGATTGGCCGGCGCGATGGCTAGCAAACTCCAGCCGGCACCGCAGATCGTGATACCCAACACCATACATGGCCCCGGTCCGATTGCGCGGCTGATGCGGTAACCGTAAACGCTGGCAAGAATGGTACCGACGCCCATGCCCATGTAACTCAGGCCGACAGTCTGCTCGGAGAGGCCGAGCGTACGGGTAGCATATAAAATCTGCACAACCAGCGCTGCGTTGTAGCAAAGTTGCCAGCCGCCGACGGTCGCGGCAAGCGCCAGTAATAAAGGTTTTTTAGCGACAAAATGAATACCGGCTCTCAGGTCTCGCCAGAAAGCTGAATCCGTCGCAACCGGCCGGTGTTCGGTGACGTTGATGCCACGCAGTATGATTGCCGAGCTGATCAGCAATGCAGCATCGGCGATCAAGGCGACCGGTGCACCGAGCAATTTGATCAGGGCGCCGGCGGTTGCTGGTCCGGCAACTTCAGCACCGGAAGTCGCCAACGCATTTTTGGCATGTGCTTCGACCAGACGTTCCCGCGGCACGATTTGCGTGAGAACGATTTGTGCAGCGGTTCCCGCCATGGTATTGACCATGCCAATGATGAAACCGACGACATACAACCAGCGCATGCTCACCAACTCCAGCCACCACGCCACCGGTACGCTGACGACGGCCAATCCTATGATAGTTTCGCCAGCGATATAGACCGGCAATTTGCGCATACGGTCAAGCCAGACCCCGGTAGGCAGCGACAACAATACAAACGGCAGCGTTTCCATCATCGTCAGTATGCCCATCTGGCTGGCGCTGGCATTGAGCATCACCGCGGCGGTCAGTGGCAACGCCAGCATAGTGATCTGTGCGCCGAATGAGCTGATCAGTATCGACGTCCACAGGCGACGGTAGATCCGATCCCGTAACAGATCGTTGGCTGGCAGTGAAAATCGCTTTTGTAAAAAATTTTTGCGCATGAGTGGCGTCGGATTTTGTTTTGTTCACACGATAGTCCGGGACATGGTCGTGCAGACTGAGATCATCACATGCGGCACCGCGGTCATCCGCGATTACAATGTAGGACATCGGTACTGGGGATGCCGTCGTTTGCATTTTTAGCGCTGGTAGCCAGCATGCACAGGCATATTAGAGGTGTGCAGCATGAGGATGGTAGATATTTTTACGCAGTTTTAGTTCCGGTGAATAAGAAATATGTTTGCACAAGCAATAGTGGTAATCGACTTTGAAACCTCGGGCATGAGTCCGGAGCAGGGGGGGCGGGTGACCGAAGTGGCGGCTTTACGCGTGGTGGGGGGCGAAGTCGTTGACCGCTACGTGTCCCTGATTAATTGCGGCGTACGTATTCCGTATTTCATCACTGAGCTGACCGGTATCACGCAGGCCATGGTGGATCAAGCTCCGGCTGTCACAGAGGTGATGCCGGCGCTGGTGGATTTTATCGGTAACGATACTCTGGTCGCGCATAACGCGAGTTTCGATGAAAAGTTTCTGAAAGCCGAAAGTGATCGTCAGGGTTTGTGGCCCGAACATGATGGACTGGTTTGTTCAGTCAAGCTGGCGCGGCGGATTTTTCCGGGTATGGAGAGCTATTCACTGGGGCGGCTCGCGTCTGCACTCGGCATCCGTTTTCAGGGCGCTGCGCACAGGGCAGAGGCCGACGCCGAAGTCACTGCCGCGCTGATGCTGCATGTGGCAGAAGAGTTGCGCCGTCGTTATGCGGTGGCGGCGATTGATCCGCAATTACTGATTGCGGTGAATCAGCTCAGCGCTGCCAAGGTGCCGGCATTTTTGCGGAAACAGTTTGCCCTCGCGTAAGCTGGTCATCCGGCACCGTCAGCAGATTTGCTGCAGACGAGGCATAATCTCGACCTGATGTTGAATTGTTGAAGGAATGCTGACGATGAACCAGCCACAAAAATACCGGCACTACAAAGGTGGTGTTTATGAACTGGTCTGTGAAGCGATACAGGAATCCGATCTCAGCCCGGTGATCGTTTATCGTTCCCATAACGGTAGTATCTGGACTCGTCCGAAATCGGTGTTTTTTGAAACGGTGGAAGTGGATGGTGTTCATGTACCACGTTTCGCCGCGATAGACGACGATGAGGTGCAGCACTTGTCATCGTAAGATTGGGCAATAACGGGTGTCAGACGCTGAAATTGCGTTCATCAACTGCCTTCGGAATCCTGAAATATACTCCCCCCAGTATATTTAAACCCCCTTTGTTTATAAGGACATGAAGGTGAAATTGGCACATACTCCCCAATTTATCGCTAAGACAAAGGGTGTCACAGCAAACTGATGCGACGGAACTGCTGCCCAGACGACACTCCCACACGATACCGTTGTCACGAGAGCAAACAGGTTTCATGCGAAAATAGCACCACTCACTTACAGGAACAGGAGAAATGATGAAACGCTTTATTCTTGCCATATCACTGACTTTGCTCGGCGCACAGACGCCACTCAGCGCTCAGGAAGTGCTGCGCCTGTCCACCACGACCAGTACCGAAAATTCCGGCTTACTGAAAGCCATTCTGCCGGACTTTGAAGCGAAAACGCACATGAAGGTGCATGTGATTTCCGTCGGCACAGGCAAGGCGTTGGAACTGGCGAAAAACGGCGACGTCGATGTCACGCTGGTACATGCGCGTGCAGCAGAAGATAAATTCGTTGCCGAAGGTCACGGTATTAACCGCCGCGATGTCATGTATAACGACTTCATCATCGTTGGACCCACGGAAGATCCAGCCGGACTGAAAGGCAGCAAAGATGTGATCAATGCACTGCGCAAACTGGTGGCGAGCAAAGCGAAATTTATTTCGCGTGGTGACAATTCCGGTACCGATCAGATGGAGCAGGCGTACTGGAAAGAAGCGGGCGTAAAACCCGCGGGCAGCGCCTATGTATCTGCCGGTCTGGGGATGGGGGAAGTGCTGACGATGGCTGCGCAGATGCAGGCATACACCCTGACTGACCGCGCGACTTACGGCGCGTATAAAGCGAAAACTGGGTTGGCAGTGCAGGTCGAGGGCGATCCTAAAATGTTTAATCCTTACGGCATCATCGCGGTTAATCCTGCGAAGTACAAGGACATCAATATTCGTGGCGCCAATAGCCTGATCGAGTGGATGACCTCGGCAGAAGGTCAGAAAAAAATTGCTGACTTCAAGGTTGACGGACAGCAATTGTTTTTTCCTTCTTACAAAAAGCAATAATTAACAATAACAGGACTTACGCAAAACCGCTTCGGTGACGTTGTGGCTCCCGGTCATACTGTCCGAATGCCTTCGTCGCCATGCCTTGCCGGAGCAATTTTGTGTAAATTCCAGACAATCAATAAGCGGATTTCCTTTTACTTTTCAGTTTTTCGTTTTTATGGCAAGGGTGTTCGTCAGTTGAAGACCCTGACCGATGTCTTACCACCATGAACAATCATTATGGATAGTGTTGATCTCGAAGTGCTCAAATCCTGCGATGCCTGGATCAGGAGCGGGCGCCGCTGCGAGTTTGTGACAGTGATCAAAACCTGGGGTTCCAGCCCGCGTCCCGAAGGTTCTATGCTGGGTATTTGCGAAGATGGTCGCGTGATTGGTTCTGTGTCCGGCGGCTGCATAGAGGATGATCTGATCGCCCGGGTACAGCAGCACGGCATTACCCGCATTGTCCCGGAAATTGTCACTTACGGTATTACCGCCGATGAGGCGCATCGTTTTGGTCTGCCTTGCGGCGGTACGATACAACTGGCGATAGAGCCGCTGACTGATCGCAGCAGAATAGGTGAATTACTTGACCGACTTGCCGGGCACGAACTCACAGCACGAACCGTGGATCTGGTCTCGGGTGACGTCACGCTGGCGAAGGCCGATGCAAACGCGCAACTGATGCTGACGTCTGAGCGCCTGATTACTGTGCATGGCCCGCGCTGGCGCTTGCTGATTATCGGCGCTGGTCAGTTATCCCGTTTTCTGGCGGGTATTGCCGTTGGTATGGATTATCAGGTGACCGTGTGTGATCCGCGTGAAGAATATCGTGTCGGCTGGCAGGTGGATGGTGTGCAGGTCGTTCATGCGATGCCGGATGATCTTGTGCTGGAAATGCAGCTCGACAGCCGCAGCGCCGTGGTGGCTTTGACGCATGATCCTAAACTCGATGATCTGGCACTGATGGAAGCGTTAAAGACCGAAGCGTTCTACGTCGGTGCAATTGGTTCCCGTCTGAACAATGCGAAGCGGCGCGAACGTTTGAAACAGTTTGATGTCAGCGACGCGCAACTCGCAAAATTGCATGGCCCTGTCGGCTTGTATATCGGTAGTAAGACGCCGGCTGAGATTGCGATTTCAATTCTGGCGGAAATGACCGCCGTCAAAAACAAAGTTCAGCTTCCCGCCGGAACCCGGGTTGAAGAAGCCAAATTACTTGCGGCTCAGCTTGCCTCTGAAGCGTATTGCGGTGTCTGATCATCGCGAATCGCCGCGATATCCGTTTTCTGCAGCGCTGGGTATGTAATAAGCTGCGTAATAAGCTTAATGCACGGAGCGATTTCGCGTAGAATTCCACCCAATATTAATCGGGCAGGAGATTTTGCATGAGTATCAAATCAGATAAATGGATACGCCGCATGGCGGAGTCGATGAATATGATCGAGCCGTTTGAGGCTGGTCAGGTACGTGAACGCGATGGTCAGCGTATCGTCAGCTACGGCACTTCATCGTATGGCTACGATATCCGTTGCGCCGACGAATTCAAAATCTTCACCAATATCAACAGCACCATCGTCGATCCGAAAAATTTCGATGAAAAATCATTTGTCGATTTCAAAGGCGATGTCTGCATTATTCCGCCGAACTCTTTTGCGCTGGCAAGAACCATGGAATATTTCCGTATTCCGCGTAATGTACTGACGATTTGCCTCGGTAAATCAACCTACGCGCGCTGTGGGATTATCGTTAACGTGACGCCGTTTGAGCCTGAATGGGAAGGTTATGTGACGCTGGAATTTTCTAACACGACACCGTTGCCAGCCAAGATTTATGCCGGCGAAGGTTGTGCGCAGGTCTTGTTTTTCGAAAGCGACGAAGTCTGTGAGACTTCGTATAAAGATCGTGGCGGCAAATATCAGGGGCAGTATGGCGTGACCTTGCCGAAAACCTGATGCGCTAAATTTCAGATTGTTGCAGATAAGAAAACGGACGGCGAATTTGCCGTCCGTTTTTATTTGCTGACGCATTTTTTCTCGTGCTTTAATCCATTTCGGCGAGTGTCTGATGCACGAATGCCGACAGAATCAATCGGGATTGCGGTGTCAGGTTAATGAACTCAAAACCGAGGCGGAATTCGTCGCCTGTTTCCGTGGTGGCCACTGAGCGCAGTATCACGTCCAGTACCAGATATTCATCGTTACCGGCGGCATTCACTTTGAATTTGATGACACCTGTATCGCCTTTTTTTCCTATGGATTTTTTCAATATCCCGGAGGTTCCCCCCATGCTGATATCTCCCAGCGTGGCGGCGGCAGTCTGCTCCGGATGACCGATCGTGATGGATGCAATGATCCTGACCGTTGCCCTTGCACCTTGACGGATGGTTGTCGAGCGGACTTGTTTCGGATAGCTCAGATGCAGATAAGAAAAGGGTGTGTAGACATATTTGATCAGGTTGGCAGTGAATGCGTAGGCTTTTTTACCTGGGAACGCGCGGATGATAAACGCTTGTCCTTCCCGTATTGATGCAGCTCTTCCGTCGATCGTCGGTGCCGTGACGAGCAGTGATTTATTTTTCACATAGCCTATCAGTCTGACCGTGTAACGGGTCGCTGCCTGATCGTGAGTTTGCAGATGAAACACTTCGCCGACTGCCCAGCGTACGCTGTCGAGCTCAACGATGCTTTCCTTATTGAGCTCGGCAGGCTTTGATGTCGTATCTGGTGTGGTTTTGGTGCTGAGTTGCTCGAGGCTGGGTAGTTTTGACGGAATACTGTCCCACAAATGATTCGCATCACAGTAGCCGACTTCTAACAGATGATTCAGCTGCTGCTGATCCGTGACATGGACGCCTGATTTAAACAGTATCTGACCTGCCTCATTGTATATGGGCCAGTGAATGGTCTGACCAACACTGACGTCGGCGTGTTTCAGAGACATTAATCCTTGGATTTCACCCATCTGTTTTTTCCATCAATTGGCCGCAGCGCATTGTTATTCACTTGTCGACGGCAGGCTGACCAGAGATCAGGGCTTCCGACTGTTTTTTTACTGCCAGACCGTACAGTTATTCCGGTGTTGCATGATTGCTTGTAACAATAAAGCAAGCGCCTGAAAATTGAAAGATTTTCAGGCGCTTTTGCTGTTGTATCAGAACCGGAGTGAGGCTTATTTGGTGTTTTCTGCACCAAGTTTCACGCAGTCAACAAAGTAACCGAGTTTGCCATCCATCTCCGCTTTGACCAGTCCATGGCAATCTGTTTCAAAACCAGGGAAACGCTCATTGAAGTCGCGGACGAAACGCAGATAATCAACGATGGTGCGGTTGAAACGCTCGCCCGGAATCAGCAGCGGAATACCCGGTGGATACGGTGTCAGCAGAATCGCGGTGACACGTCCTTCCAGTTCATCGATGGAGACGCGTTCAATTTCCCGGTGCGCCATCATCGCAAACGCATCGGATGGTTTCATCGCCGGTTGCATATCAGACAGATACATTTCCGTGGTCAGACGGGCGACATCATGACCTTTGTAGGCTTCATGAATACCTTGGCAAAGGTCTTTGAGTCCGGCACCTTCATAGCGTGGATTTGCTGCCGCAAACTCAGGCAAAATGCGCCAGATAGGCTGGTTTTTGTCGTAGTCATCTTTGAATTGCTGCAATGCTGTCAGCAATGTGTTCCATCGGCCTTTGGTAATGCCGATGGTAAACATGATGAAGAAGGAATACAGTCCGCATTTTTCAACAATGACGCCGTGTTCCGCCAGATACTTGGTCACGATGGACGCCGGGATACCGGTGTCGCCAAATTTACCTTCCAGCGACAAGCCCGGGGTGACAATGGTTGCCTTGATCGGATCGAGCATGTTGAAGCCCGATGCGAGGTTGCCGAAACCATGCCAGTTGTCTTCCGCACGGATCACCCAGTCTTCACGCGAGCCTATACCATCGTCTGCAAATTCTTCCGGTCCCCATACCTGGAACCACCAGTCTTTGCCCCATTCCTGATCGACTTTACGCATCGCACGGCGGAAATCCAGTGCTTCCAGAATTGACTCTTCTACCAGTGCAGTGCCGCCCGGTGCTTCCATCATGGCTGCAGCGACGTCGCATGAGGCGATGATGGAGTACTGCGGCGAGGTTGAGGTATGCATCAGGTAAGCTTCATTGAAGCTGTCGCGATCCAGTTTAACGGTCTGCGATTCGCGCACCAGAATTTGCGATGCCTGAGAAATCCCTGCCAGCAATTTGTGTGTCGATTGCGTAGAGAAAATCATCGATTGCTTAGCGCGTGGCCTGTCTTTGCCTATCGCATGCATGTCTTTGTAGAACTCATGGAAGGTCGCATGTGGCAACCAGGCTTCGTCGAAATGCAGCGTGTCGATTTCGCCATCCAGCAAGTCTTTCAGCACTTCAACGTTGTACAGCACACCATCGTAAGTCGATTGTGTGATGGTCAGAATACGTGGCTTCTTATTTTTAGCTTCGCGTGCAAACGGGTTCGCCTCGATTTTGCGACGTATGCTTTCCATGCTGAATTCTTCCAGCGGAATCGGGCCAATAATGCCAAGGTGATTACGGGTCGGCATCAGGAAGACCGGAATTGCGCCGCACATAATAATCGAATGCAAAATCGATTTATGGCAGTTGCGGTCAACGACCACGATGTCGCCGGGCGCGACAGTGGAATGCCATACCATCTTGTTCGAGGTCGAGGTGCCGTTAGTGACGAAGTAGCAGTGATCAGCATTGAAAATGCGTGCGGCATTCCTTTCAGAAGCAGCCACCGGGCCGGTATGATCGAGCAACTGACCGAGTTCTTCCACCGCGTTACAGACGTCTGCACGCAGCATGTTTTCACCAAAAAACTGATGAAACATCTGGCCGATCGGTGATTTTAAAAACGCTACGCCGCCGGAGTGACCCGGGCAGTGCCACGAATATGAACCATCATTCGCATAATGCACCAGCGCGCGGAAGAATGGTGGCGCCAGACTATCCAGATACGATTTTGCTTCACGGATGATGTGGCGCGCGACGAATTCGGGCGTGTCTTCAAACATATGAATGAAGCCATGTAATTCGCGCAGAATATCATTCGGAATATGGCGCGACGTGCGGGTCTCGCCGTACAGATAAATCGGGATATCCGCATTTTTGTAGCGGATTTCTTCGACGAAGGCGCGCAGCGATTTCAGCGCGTAATCGGTTTCTTCGTCAGTACCGCCGCCAAATTCTTCATCATCAATCGAGAGTATGAAGGCAGACGCGCGCGATTGCTGTTGCGCAAACTGGGATAAATCGCCATAGCTGGTCACACCCAGCACTTCCATGCCCTCAGTTTCGATCGCATCGGCGAGCGCGCGAATGCCGAGACCTGAGGTGTTTTCAGAACGGAAGTCTTCGTCAATGATGACGATGGGGAAGCGGAATTTCATTGAGGTCTCCAAAAAAGCCTGGTACTGGGGAGACGCCTGGGCAAGTTAAATCAACCGCTTGCGCGCCGAAAAATTCAAAGAAGCGAATTCTCTCAGATATGTGGTCCGTTATGTGAAAAAAAACAGTGATTTTAAGCAATCGGAGTGTAATTTCACGGGATTGTCATTTACTGCGGAATATCGCTATTTTTTGATGTTAAAAAAGCTAATTGAGGCGCGTTTTCCTGATTAAAAACGCTATATAAAAACAAAAAAGTGAGTACCGCTGGCGATACTCACTTTCGCGGTCAGCATGCGTATGACTCAGAAGCGATAACTTGCCGCAGAGAAGACGGTGACCGGTGTTTTGTCAAAAACGAACGGACTTTTCGCTGCATCGCCAGACAAGCGGCTGATGGAGGCGCCGGTCGTCAGCGACCAGTTGGTATCGATAGTCCAGTGCCAGCTCGCACCAAGGCGGACATCGGTGATACCGGCGGAAGGCGTGAATTGCGCATAACCGCTGGCAGCCGACTGACGTGCATTCACGCCGAAATAGGATTGTGCATAATGACTATTAGCCCAGTTTGCACCGATGCTGGCTGAGATCCGGTGATCTTTGTTGAGCGCGGTTGTTGCACGGGCACCGAGGCTGACTTGCAAGCCATTATGATCGACGCCGGAACCATAGCGTAACGACGACACCAGAGAATAATTCGGATTGAACGAGTAATTCAGGAATGCGCCGGGTTCCAGCGCGGTGCTGACGTCGCCGAGTCCACGCAATTTGCCAGAACGGGATTCGTCACGCGCAGCTTCCAGCGACATGCGCAGGCCATATTGCAAGCTGGCGTTTTTAGAGAAGTTATAGCCCAGGCCGTTGAATGCGCTGAAAAACGCGCCATTTTTCCATTGTGCGTCGAACAGGGGATAAGCGGCAACGCGGTGTTCATCGGAACCTTTGTATTTAGGGATGAACAATACGGCACCGCCGAGGGAAAAGTTCACATCTTTCGCTAAATACGCTTCAGGAACCAGATTGACGAATTCCGCTGTCTGCGCCTGCGCTGAACAGGCACTGACCAGTAAAATAAGGCTAAAAAGTTTTTTCATTCTGATCTCTCAATATTAAATATGAAACCAGGCGAGCCCGGCAAGCGCTACACCAATACCGGCCACACCATACGATGCATATTGCAACCATTTCTTTTTAGTCAGTAATGTGATGGCGGCCAGCGAAATAGCAATCTGCACCGCCGTCATTGCCTGCGCCCAGCGATGGTGCTGATGCAAGGCGTTTTCTGATTTTTCTTCCCATTCTTTCGATTCTGCTTCGAGTTTTTCCGCGTCTTTCTTGATCGCTTCTTTCTCGCTTTCGTAACGGGCTACCTTGGCTTTGTATTTTTCTGCGTCGGCACCGGGTAATACCATGGCGAGTTCAGCCAGATTTTGCTTACTCGATTTTGACTGATAAAAATTCCATTGGTTCGCTGCTTCAGTCTTTTTGATCGCTGCTTCATTTTTAAACATGGCTGCGTCATTTTGTGTAGCGCCACCTTCGTAACCAAACAAGGCGCCGACGGTTGCCATAATCGCGGTCATGACCGCAATACGGCTGGCAAAATCATCGTTACCATGCGCTGCATGCTCTAATTCATGGTCATGTGGGCCGTGTACGTGAAAGCCGTGTCCTGACATTGTGTTTCCCTTTAAATTTTTTCGTATGTAACGAATGCGTAATGTAATTGTTTTTGTTCTGAAAAATGCTCTTCGCGTTGCGTTTCTTTCCATACCTCTGGCGCTATCGCCGGAAAGAAAGCGTCGCAGGCAAATGCCTGGCCGATTTCGGTGACGATCAATTTATCGGCGAGCGGTAATGCCTGCTGATAAATTTGCGCACCGCCGATGATGAAAGCATCCTGACCATGTGTTGCCGCCTGTGCCGCCTCTATCGAAGGATAGGTTTCTACTCCTTCATGCTGCCACGCCGGATTGCGGCTGATGACGATATTACGCCGGTTCGGCAGTGGTCGCCCGATGGACTCAAAAGTCTTGCGTCCCATAATAATCGGATGACCGCTGGTTGTCCGTTTGAAATGTGCCAGATCTTCCGGCAAATGCCAGGGTAGGGCGTTATTGATGCCTATGCCTGACTGGCTATCCGTGGCAACGATAATGGTCATGGATGACATGCTGATGACTTTCGTTTCTTTTTTTACACCGCAACCGGTGCTTTGATATGCGGATGGAATTCGTAGTTGCGGAATTCGAAATCCTCAAACTTGTAATCGAAAATCGATGCTGGCTGGCGCTGAATGACCAGCTGCGGCAACGGTAGCGGCGCACGCGATAATTGCAAATCAACCTGTTCCATGTGATTTGAATACAAGTGGCAATCACCGCCGGTCCAGATAAAGTCGCCAACACCAAGACCTGTTTGCTGCGCAATCATGTGCGTCAGCAGGGCATACGAGGCGATATTAAACGGCACCCCGAGGAAAATATCGGCGCTGCGCTGATAAAGCTGACAAGACAGTTTGCCGTCGGCGACATAAAACTGAAACAGCGCATGGCAAGGCGGCAGTTTCATTTGTGGAATATCGGCCACATTCCATGCCGAAACGACTAAACGACGCGAGTCAGGATTGCTTTTGATTTGCTCGATCAGCTGCTGGATTTGATCGATATGCTGGCCGTCCGGCGTGGGCCAGTTGCGCCATTGCGAGCCATAGACAGGCCCGAGATCGCCATTCTCATCGGCCCAGTCGTCCCATATAGAAACGCCATTGTCTTTGAGATACTTGATATTAGTGGACCCGGCCAGGAACCAGATCAGCTCATGCACGATGGATTTCAGATGCAGTTTTTTTGTTGTGACCAGCGGAAAACCCTCATTCAGGTCAAAACGCATCTGATAGCCGAAAACGGACACCGTGCCGGTACCGGTACGGTCAGTTTTTTTTGTTCCGTGATCGCGTACGTGACGCATGAATTCGAGGTATTGACGCATAGAAATGGGGTGAAACTGTACGAAATGAGGCAGCAGTATACATCAGGCGGGCATCTGCCTGCAGGCGTCGTTGTGTGAACAATAGTATTTGTTGCACTGCATACGATACGGCAAGTGTTGCGCTGCGGGAAAAACGAGTATTTTTAATACTCCCCCTATAAATTAGCAAAACCGGCTGAATCTCAGCGTCAGCATTGGGGTTTTTTATATACTGGGGGGAGTATTTTTAAGCCGGATTAACTCTCTGTCAGCAGCGGATCGTTGGAATGATTATCGCCCGGTGCGACCAGCGGTAATCTGATTTCAAAGCGGGAACCTTGATCCGGTTTGCTCGAGACATGAATCGTGCCACCAAGTACATTGGTGATAATGTTAAACGTGATGCTCAGGCCAAGACCGCTGCCGCCCTGACCAAACTTGGTGGTGAAAAACGGCTCAAAGATGCGGTTGATAATTTCTGGTGGTATGCCCTTGCCATCATCGGTGAAGATGATGAGGACGAATTCACCTTGTTTGACTGCAGTGCAGTGCATAACGCCGTGGCTGCGACCTTCTAAACCGTGGATGACGGAGTTATTGACGAGATTATTGAAGACTTGTCCCAGTAAGCCCGGATAACTATTGAGCTCGATATCGTCAGGAATATCCAGCTCCAGTGTGAATGGTGTTTTGCGCAGACTGGAATGCAGCAATGCAGATAATTCCTGCAGTGTGACTTTCAGGCCAAAAGTACGCCGTTGCGCGCTCGACTGATCGACTGCGACCTGCTTGAAATCTCCGACCAGATGCGCGGATTGCTGTAAGCCGCGCAATAACAGTTTGGATGAATCCAGTGCGGTGGTCGCATAACGGGTTAGGTCGGAACGTCTAATCTGATTATCTTCCACCATTTTCAGCAACTGACGGGTTTCTTCTTCGAGTGTGCTGGCGACCAGCAGGCAGTTGCCCAGCGGAGTATTCAGCTCATGCGCGACCCCGGCGACCATGGAACCCAGTGCTGCCATGCGTTCTACCCGCGCCAGCTCAGATTGCGCGGTGTTAACGTTGTGCAGCGCAGCTTCAAGGTTGCGGTTAACCGATTCCAGTTCTTGCGTTCTTTGCCGTACTTTGGATTCCAGCGTGCCTGAGTATTCCAGTAATTGCTGGTTTTTGATTTCGAGTTCGCCAAAGGAGCGTTTAAGCGCCTGACGGGTCATTTCCAGACTGTTCGCGAGGTGACCTAACTCATCTTCGCGATTGAGGTTGATCGGTGCATTCAGTTCGCCATTGGCGAGGCGGTCAGACTCATCCATCAGTAAGCGCACTGGTTTGACCAGACGCCACTGCAATACCATCAGAATAAACACAATTGCCAGTACCAGCGACAGCACCGCAGTTGTCACATAGCGACGGAAATCAGAACGCAGGCTTTCGCGCAATAAATCTTCAGCGAGCGTCAGTTTGACTTCACCGATGACCTGGCCACCGTGCTTGATTTCGCGGACCATGCTGGTGAATGGGCCGACCTGACTTTGCATGTGAACGTCGTTCTTGATAAATTCTTTGCGATCGGGCAGGGTGATGACTTCGATCTTCGCAACACGCGGATCGGAATAAACAACTTCGCTGGAAATGTTGGCGATCTCCGGCGTGATTTGCCACAAAGGTTCACTCAGAATGACGGACAGAATATCGACCAGACGCTTGTGATCTTCGTTATTGCGAATCCTTGCCGCGTTTTCTATCGTGCTCAGATGGTAAGGAACAAGAATGGCTGCGGGAACTGCGACACCGAAGATGACCGCGAGGATAATAGCAAGGCGTAGGGTGATGCGGCTGCGGATGGAAGAAAGAAAGTTTCGAAACCGCATTACTATGTCCTTGAACGTCACAGTTGTGTGGAATGCCGGGGGATCAGTTGTACTTGCTGCGAACTGATCCTGAGCACAATGTCAGACGAGTCAACCGGGCGACCGGAGATGCAGGATGCTGCATCGGCAAATCGGTAGACAATCGGGAAATATTAAGAGGTTTTTTGTTTTTGAGCAAGATATGCATGTGATTGTTTGTGCAATCCACATGCATTGCGTTGAGATAGCAACAAATAGCTTTTTTATTTGGCTTCTTCTATCCAGGCGGCCTGGATTGCTTCGAGAACTTTTTCTCCGCCACGCGCGTGATCGTCGTCAAACTCCGCAAGATCGACGATGCGGTTATGCAGGTCAGTGAAGCTTAAGCTCAGGGGGTTAACATCCGGATATTGATCGTATAAAGCTTCGGCGATACGATGTATTTCAGACCATTTCATGGTGGCCACCTTGTTCAGTGATTTTCGCGGGCGTGATTGATCGTGTATTTCGGAATCTCTATCGTGATGTTCTGCTTGCCCAGTTTCACCTGACAAGACAGACGGGAAGTGGCTTCCAGTCCCCATGCGGCATCGAGTAAATCTTCTTCATCGTCAGACGATGCATTCAGTGACTGGAAGCCTTCGCGTATGACCACGTGGCATGTGGTGCAGGCGCATGACATTTCACATGCGTGTTCGATTTCAACATCGTTTTCAACCAGGGCTTCACACAGGGATTTACCTTCCGGTACTTCGATCACGGTACCTTCGGGGCAAAGTTGAGGGTGGGGCAGAACGGTAATTTGTGGCATGTCAGTCTCAGTATTAGTCAGTGTTGGCCAGTGGCGATGCGGCGGAAATCAGGCGATCTCGTCAAGTGTTTTTCCAGCCAGGGCAGAGCGTACGCTCTGATCCATGCGGCGTGCCGCAAACTCTTCGGTACCGTGCGCCAGATCGGTAATCGCGTTATGTAAAGCCTGGTGGTCGTCTTGCTGTGCAAGATGTTTTACTTGTTGCATCAGTTGCGAGATAGCATCGTATTCAGCGTCTGAAATCAGATGACGATCGGCCTCTAATGCCGATTGGGTTGCCAGCAAAATTCTTTCTGCCTCGACCTGCTCTTCGCGCAATGCCCGTTGCTGCATATCTTTATCTGCGGAACTGAATGAATCCTGCAACATGCGTGTGATGTCGTCATCGGCCAAGCCATACGACGGTTTGACGGTAATGCTGGCCTCAACGCCGGAGCGCAATTCGCGTGCAGAAACTGAAAGTAATCCGTCGGCATCTACCTGATATGTGATGCGGATACGTGCGGCACCTGCCGCCATTGGCGGAATGCCACGCAATTCAAAACGCGCCAGTGAGCGGCAGTCGCTGACCAGTTCACGTTCGCCTTGTACGACATGGATCGCCATTGCCGTCTGGCCATCTTTGAATGTCGTGAATTCTTGTGCGCGGGCACAGGGAATGGTGGAGTTACGGGGAATAACTTTTTCTGCCAGTCCGCCCATGGTTTCCACGCCCAGCGACAGCGGAATCACGTCCAGCAGCAGCCAGTCATCACCGGGGGCGCGATTGCCGGCCAGCAGATTAGCCTGTATTGCTGCACCGAGAGCAACGACTTTGTCCGGATCGATATTTGCCAGCGGCATCGTATGGAAAAATTCGCCGACTGCTTTACGTACATGCGGCATACGTGTCGCACCGCCAACCAGTACCACGCCATCGATGTCATCCGCCGACAAACCTGCATCGCGTAAGGCTTTGCGGCAAGGTGTAATGGTTTTCAGTACCAGATTCTGCGTCATCTCTGCGAACTGCGCGGCGCTGATCTGCAGATGTACGCTTTCGCCTGAATTCAGTTTTGCGTCGATATACGTGCTGGTCTTGCTGGATAAAATTTCTTTGGCTTCGCGCGCCTTGATCATCAGCGTGCTGGTATCTTCGTCAGATAACGGGGCCAGTTGCGATTCCTGCAAAATCCAGCAAAACAGCCTATGATCAAAGTCATCGCCGCCGAGAGCAGAATCGCCGCCGGTCGATAAAACTTCAAATACGCCTTTGCTCATTTTCAGTATCGAAATATCGAAAGTCCCGCCGCCCAGATCATAGACTGCGTAAGTACCTTCCGATGCATTATCCAAACCGTATGCAATCGCAGCGGCGGTTGGCTCATTCAGCAGTCGCAATACATTGAGACCAGCGAGTTTGGCGGCGTCTTTGGTTGCCTGCCGTTGCGCATCATCAAAGTAAGCAGGAACGGTAATGACAGCACCGACCAGATCGTCGCCCAGTGCATCTTCGGCTTGCTGACGCAGTGTGGCGAGAATCTGCGCGGATACTTCGACCGGACTTTTAATGCCGGCGATCGTGTTGATCTGCACCATGCCCGGGGCATCGAAAAAATCGTAAGGCAGACTCTCAGCGTGAGCGATATCTTTCAGACCGCGGCCCATAAACCGTTTGACGGAGACAATCGTATTTTTCGGATCGTTACTTTGTTCTGCCTGTGCTTTAAAGCCGATATGTGCATGACCGTTAGGAAGATAACGGACGACAGACGGCAGCAAAGGGCGTCCTTCTTCATCATTCAATACTTCGGGAATACTGTTGCGTACAGTCGCGACCAGAGAGTTAGTCGTACCAAGATCAATTCCGACTGCCAGACGGTGCTGGTGCGGAGCGGTGGACATGCCGGGTTCGGAAATCTGCAGTAAAGCCATGGTGTTATCTACGTGGATGGCAAGCCATCAGATGGGCGCAGTCATGCGCGGAGTTATTCGGATTCAGTCTTCCAGCGCTGCAATGTCGGCGATGAATTTTTCCAGGAACATGCAGGTGCGTATGTGCAGCGTTGCAGCCTTGTAGTCCTGCGCGTCAAGCGCTGAGCCAACTTGTTGTAATTCTGATTTCAGTGCGCCATGTAGTTCATTTTCAAGTGCCATCAGTGCACTGATGTCGTTGGCATGACGCGCATCTTCAAACGCTTCGCGCCATTCCATTTGTTGCATCAGGAAGGCGGGAGGCATACTCGTATTCGATTCTGTCTGCAAATCTATCCCCTGTAACTGACAGAGGTAGCTTGCGCGTTTCAGAGGCTTTTTCAGCGTTTGATAAGCCTCGTTGGCGCGTGTCGCCCATTGCATTGCGACACGTTTTTCTGCTTCGCTGGCTTGCACAAACTTGTCCGGATGAACGGTGTTCTGGACTTCGCGGTAAGCGCGGTCGAGTTGTGCGCTATCCAGCGCGAACTGTTGAGGCAGGTGAAACAGCTCAAAATGATTTTGCATGCTGAACCTTAAATCCGGAAGCTTTCGCCGCAACCACATTCATCCTTGACATTCGGATTGTAAAACTTGAAGCCTTCATTCAGACCTTCGCGAGCGAAGTCGAGTTCGGTACCGTCGATGTAAGGCAGGCTTTTCGGATCGACAAATACTTTGACGCCATGAGATTCGAAAATCTGATCATCACTACCGACTTCATCCACATATTCAAGTTTGTATGCCATACCTGAACAGCCGGTCGTGCGTACGCCAAAGCGCAGGCCTATGCCTTTGCCGCGACGCTCCATATAGCGGGAAACGTGTTTTGCTGCTTTTTCTGTCAGTGTGATTGCCATGGTATTTCCAATCTCTACGGCAGCATCGCTGCCGTATTTTTAGTCAAGCCTGATGCTGCCTTGTTGATACTGATTGATACGTATTGCGGATCTGCTTATTGTGCGCCGTGCTTGTTTTTGTAATCCAGCACTGCTGCTTTGATCGCATCTTCCGCCAGAATGGAACAATGGATTTTGACCGGCGGCAAAGCAAGTTCTTCTGCAATCGCGGTATTTTTAATTTCCAGTGCCTGATCCAGCGTTTTGCCTTTCACCCATTCAGTAACGAGCGAAGAAGAGGCAATCGCAGAGCCGCAGCCATAGGTTTTAAATTTTGCATCTTCAATCACGCCATTCGCGCCGACTTTAATTTGCAGTTTCATGACGTCGCCGCAGGCAGGTGCGCCAACCATGCCGGTACCAACGGTTTCGTCGCCTTTTTCAAAAGCGCCGACGTTGCGTGGATTTTCGTAATGATCTAAAACTTTATCTGAGTATGCCATGATGATGCTCCTGAATTTTTTACTATCTGTTTTTCTGGTGAACCATATCACCAGAATCCGGATATGTTAATGAACGTGCTGCCTTAGTGTGCTGCCCACTGAATTGTCGAGATATCGATGCCTTCTTTATACATATCCCACAGTGGTGATAATTCGCGCAGCTTTTCTACTTTGGTTTTCAGCAGATTGATCGCGAAATCAATGTCTTCTTCAGTAGTGAAGCGGCCGATCGTAAAGCGTATCGAGCTGTGTGCAAGTTCATCGCTGCGACCAAGTGCGCGTAATACATACGATGGCTCCAGACTTGCGGAAGTGCATGCGGAACCGGACGAAACGGCGATGTCTTTGACCGCCATGATCAGGGATTCGCCCTCAACATAATTGAAGCTGACGTTCAGGTTATGCGGAACACGGTGCGCCATATCGCCATTCACATAGGTTTCCTCGATTTCATTGAGACCTTTGGCCAGCCGATCACGCATGGCACGTACATGTGCCAGCTCGCTTTGCATTTCTTCTTTCGCGATACGGAAGGCTTCACCCATGCCTACGCATTGATGCGGTGCCAGTGTGCCGGAACGGAAGCCGCGTTCATGACCGCCACCATGCATTTGCGCTTCAAGGCGCACACGCGGTTTGCGGCGGATATATAACGCGCCGATACCTTTCGGGCCGTAAGTTTTGTGCGCAGAAAAAGACACCAGATCGACTTTGACTTTCTCCAGATCGATCTCAACTTTGCCGGTTGCCTGGGCTGCGTCGGAATGAAAAACGATGCCTTTTTCGCGGCACAGTTCACCGATTTCAGCAATCGGCTGAACCACACCGATTTCATTATTCACCCACATCACCGAGACCAGAATCGTGTCTGGGCGGATGGCTGCTTTTAATTGCTCAAGCGTGATCAGACCATTGTCCTGCGGTTGCAGATAGGTTGCTTCAAAACCCTGGCGTTCCAGTTCGCGCACTGTATCGAGCACGGCTTTGTGCTCGGTTTTCACCGTAATAATGTGCTTGCCTTTGGCTTTGTAGAAATGCGCTGCACCTTTTAAAGCGAGGTTGTTACTTTCCGTCGCGCCGGATGTCCAGATGATTTCGCGCGGATCAGCATTGACCAGTGCCGCGACATTGGCACGTGCTTCTTCCACTGCGGCTTCTGCATCCCAGCCATACATATGACTGCGTGATGCTGGGTTACCGAATTGCGCGCGCAAAAACGGAATCATCTTGTCAGCGACACGCGGATCAACCGGCGTCGTTGCCGAGTAATCCATGTAAATCGGAAAGTGTGGTGTTTTCAGCGTGTCGATCAGACTTTGTTCCAGAGGGGCATTCATTCAAGACTCCAAATATTCAAGTGGCAGTGTGATTGGCATGCGGCTGACGCATAACAATGACCTGGTTTTCCGAGATTTTCTGTTTTTGCTGATTGACCAGATCCTGCAGGGAAACTGAGTCAAGATAGTCGACCATTTTAGCGTTCAGCGTCGCCCATAAATCATGCGTCATGCAGTGCAGGCCATTTTCATGATCGCTGCCATGACAACTGCCTTTGCCGCCGCATTGCGTGGCATCGAGCGGTTCATCAACGGCAATGATGATGTCTGCGACCGTGACTTGTTGGGCTTTGCGGGCCAGGTTATAGCCGCCGCCGGGGCCGCGTACTGATTCGACGATTTCATGCCGACGCAGTTTGCCAAACAGTTGTTCGAGATACGACAGGGAAATATCCTGACGTTGGCTGATACCGGCGAGCGTGACAGGACCCTTGTCCTGACGCAATGCCAGATCAATCATTGCCGTAACGGCAAAACGTCCTTTAGTAGTGAGGCGCATACGCTAGCTCCTGGTGCCTGAGACAGAAATTCCTGAATGCCCTGAGTTGTTGAGCATTTTGATCAAGTATAGCAAACTTGAGTAATTCTGTCAGGCAAGGGCTTTTTTTCCGATGGCGGGGAAGGTGCAGCGGGTGTCACGGCTTGCCGCGAATGTCAGCGCAGATCAGGATTGCAGAAATAGCTGTTCAACTTTTTCGCGTGCCCACGGCGTTTTGCGTAAAAATGTCAGGCTCGATTTTACACTCGGATCAGAAATGAAGCAGCGCACCGGTATTTTTTGCCCTAATACTTCCCAGCCGTACTGATCAACCAGACGGTGAAGAATTTGCTCTAAGGTAATGCCGTCGAGACTGCGTTTTTCCATGATATGTGCCAATATTTATGCCAATAAAGGGGAGTATGTGTGATTTTACGGCGAATGTCCGCGTAAAGTCTGGGCTCTTAAATATACTCACCCCAGTATATTCAGCTGGTTGAAGTTGTTTGTACCTCTCTTTGACCTCATAGCGGCTGTCGTTGAGCGGTGCTACGACGCCGCCACCGTGTCTGCTGACACGAATAAAAAAGCCCCGGCAAAGTAGCCGGGGCAGAAGGCTGGAGGCAAACCCTGATTCAGATATCGAAGCTGATTCCCTGCGCCAGCGGCAGCGAGTTGCTGTAATTAAAGGTATTGGTAGCGCGGCGCATATAGGCTTTCCACGCATCCGAACCGGATTCGCGACCTCCGCCGGTATCTTTTTCGCCGCCAAAAGCCCCGCCGATTTCTGCGCCTGACGGGCCGATATTCACATTCGCGATACCGCAATCGCTGCCAGCTGCAGAGACGAAGGTTTCGGCTTCACGCATGTCGGTGGTGAAAATCGCGGAGGATAAACCTTGCGGAACCGCGTTATTCCATTCGATCGCCTGTGCCAGATCGTGGTAGCGGACGATGTACAGAATAGGCGCGAAGGTTTCGTGATGCATGGCTGTCGTCTGTGCCGGCATTTCTACGATTGCCGGGCGCACGTAATAGCCGGCTTCGCAGCCGGACACAGTAACGCGTTCGCCGCCAAACACTTTTCCATGTTCAGTCGAGGCAGTTGCCAGCGCAGTTTGCATTGCGTCAAACGCTGCCTGGTCAATCAAAGGGCCGACCAATGTGGTTTTTTCCAGCGGTGAGCCGACAGGCAGGCCGGCATAAATTTTCTGCAGGCGCGGCACCAGTGTGTCGTAGATGCTGTCATGCACGAACAGGCGGCGCAGGGTGGTGCAGCGTTGTCCGGCCGTACCCACCGCTGAGAAAGTGATCGCACGTACCGCCATTTCCAGATCGGCGCTGGGCGCGACGATCATGGCGTTGTTGCCGCCGAGCTCCAGTATGCTGCGTGCGAGTCGCTGTGCGCATACGGCGGCGACCTGTTTTCCCATGCGTGTGCTGCCGGTGGCGCTGACGAGTTTGATGCGTGGATCGGCGACCATGCTGGCACCGGCATCACGACCGCCGATAATCAGTTCGGCTAAACCTTCGGGTGCATCGCTGCCGAATCTGGCAACGGCCTTCATGAATAAAGCATGGGTGGCAATCGCGGTCAGCGGCGTTTTTTCTGATGGTTTCCAGATCACGCTGTCCCCGCAAACAAAGGCCAGCGCGGCATTCCATGCCCAGACGGCAACCGGGAAGTTAAATGCCGAAATTACGCCGACTACGCCCAGCGGCAGCCATTGTTCCATCATCCTGTGTCCCGGACGTTCCGAGGCGATGGTCAAGCCGTAAAGTTGACGTGAGAGCCCGACAGCGAAATCGCAGATATCGATCATTTCCTGCACTTCGCCCAGACCTTCCTGCAAAATTTTTCCAGCTTCGAGCGTGACGATTTTACCCAGCGCTTCTTTGTGCGTGCGTAACTCGTCACCAAACAGGCGCACCAGTTCACCGCGGCGTGGTGCCGGCACTTGTCGCCATTGCTGAAATGCCGCATGTGCGCGGCTGATGCGGGCATCGATCTGCGCAGCGGAGTCGGCAGTCAGACTGGCGAGCGGCGTGCCATCGACAGGGGAAATGCTGTGCAGTTCTGTTCCCTGATAATGGCGGAGATCAACTCCCATGCTATTGAGTAAGGTGTGAAGTGTCGCGTTGTCCATAATCATGATTGCTCATTTTGGGGGAAGCGGGTCTTCTTGTGGATGACCCGCTTCGGTTAAAAATAATAACGTCACAGCAGAACGGCAGCCTGCCGGAGATCAGACAGCGTAATACTGACCAAAACGGTTACTTAGGAAATCAGATAACTTCGTTTGCTCTTGTCGCACCAGCCCGCGTTGTGGCAGCTTGCCGCTGACCACCAGATCCACCATCGCGCAGATGCCGGAAGCGGTTGTTAATTGTATGGCAGACAGCAACTGACCATTTACATTCTGAGCATAGATTTTTTTCGCGTACGATTCTTGTTCGAGTCGGCCAGCGCGCATACCGACCACGCTGACGAATACCAGCACCACGTCTTGCTTGGTCATAGGAATGGACGTTTCCAGCACGTCTTTCAGTATCGGGCGGCGTTCGATTTTCCCGAGTTCCAGATCACGGATCAGCATTTTGACGATGTCGCGATGGCCTGGGTAGCGCACGGTTTTGTAATTCAGATTTTGTACCTTGCCCTCCAGACTTTCGCAGAGTGTGCCGAGGCCGCCGGAAGTGTTAAAGGCTTCATAGTCGATGCCATCGAGTGAAAAATGTTCGATTTCTTCGAGTGCGGCGGTTTCACGTAGCTGGCCATCGACGATCGCTTCACAAGGATTGCAGTATTCGTTGATCAGACCGTCAGTGCTCCAGGTCAGGTTGTATTTGAGTGCATTGTTCGGAAATGTCGGCAGGGCACCGACGCGCATGCTGACATCACGCAGGGTGTCGAAACGCTGAGCGACATCGTTGGCAACGATAGAGATAAAGCCCGGTGCCAGACCACATTGCGGCACAAATGCCGAATGTGCTCCCTCGGCCAGTTGCTTGACGATGCGTGTGCTTTCCACATCTTCGGTCAGATCGAAATAATGCGAATTTGCCTCGCGCGCAGCACCGGCAATAATGGGCGTCAGAAAATAGGGACAAGCGGACAGCGTTACCTGATGGCCGCGTATCAGTTCAGTCACCGCAGCTTTGTCGCTCAGATCGGCCTGCACGATACGGGTGTGTGGAAATGCGGCCTGTTCTACGTACTTCAACCGTTGTGGGTCGCGGTCTGCCACCGTGATTTCGTAGTCGCCAGTGTGCGACAACAGGTTCAGAATTGCGTCGCCGATTTTACCTGCGCCGAGCAGGATGAGTTTGCTTGTCATGATGTTCTCCAAAACCTGATGGATGTTGTAAAAAGGTGCTGGAGCAAGTGTAGATGTAAATTTTGTCAGATAATAGCAGGTGAAATATCGTCAAAATGTAGTTAAATAATTCAATATGACGATATGTAAAAACAAAATGACGATATGAAACCTGCGCTCGATGAGATTGATCAGAAAATACTTGCCTTGCTGATGGATGATGCACGCACGCCGGTGACGACGATTGCCCGGCAGGTGGCGATTGCCCGTACGACCGTTATTGCCAGAATCGCGGCATTAGAAAAACGCGGCATCATCGAGGGCTACGGCGTCAGGCTCAGTCATACGATGCGCCAGCCTGCAGTCAGGGCGTATGTGGGAATGTCGGTTGAGGCGAAGTACGCACCATTGCTGATTCGTCATTTGCAGCAATTGCCGGAAACCGAAACCTTGTGTGCGGTTAGCGGAGCAATTGACTACATGCTGACTTTGCGCTGCGATACAACAGAAACGCTGGATCGTTTGCTGGATCAGATCGGTGCAATGGATGGGGTGCGGCAGACTTCGACTTCAGTCATCCTTAGTAAAAGAATAGACCGCGCTGCTTTATGATACTGCTGGAGACGAGATACTCCCGGTGAGTATGCTTAAAGAGTCCACGCCGTTACTTGAGTCCGGCGCGATGGCATAGGGGAGTATCTTACGAAATCAGGGCTTGTTCAGGAATTGCTGGACGCTTTAATCTGCGCTTTTTTATCGTAAGCACCGGTTTTTTTCGCGACGTTATTGTCTGAAAAATGGGTGTTCGACTGCTGCAGGATTTGCAAATGTACCGATGCGCGATCAACGCCACCACGATCAAGCTGTGTCTGAACTTGCGCACTTGCGCTGGCAGAGGCAGATTCCTGAGCGACGTCAACGGTGTTTCTGTCTTGTGGATTCGGCGGAATTGTCATGGATGTCATGGCCAACACGTTGCTGCAAAAGACAGTACCAGCCAGCATGGTGGCTGAAAGCAAACTCAGGAGTAGCGGTTTTTTTGACATGATTACCTGCTGATATGTGAATGCTGCAAACGAAAGTAAATGCAACTATAAGGTAAGTGTTGTGACTTGCCAAACAATTTAGTGTAAATTTTTTTTCAGATCGTCAGTTTATTTGCTGATTCAGACCAGCAAGGCTGGTTTTTTATACATTTTTGTTTTTGCTTGCTGAAGGTTCCGGTCCTGACGGTCAAATGCCAGTTTTTCTTCGGCTGTCAGACGTTTTCCTGTAATTTCCACGGTGTGTACAGTGGATGCGGATTGCGCAAGGTCGAAAGCGATCTTCTGTTGCTCCGTCATTCTCTGGGCTGTTATTGTAACGACAGGAATCAGTGGGTCGTTGATGGCTGTTTGCTGGAATGCTGTTGTCAATGCGATGGCTGCGGCAAATCCAGCGATGCTGAAGATGCTTAATTGTGAAGTTGTCAGTGATTTCATGGTTGCTCTCCGGTTGTTTGATTGGTGTTGCGATGGTTGTACTGTAAATAACGCTCCAACATATCGCCAGCGAGATGCGATGAAATGCAGAAAGCCGGGAATAAAGCTAAAAAAACAAGGACTGAAATGCGATGCATCAAGTACAACTTTGATGAACAGAGAGTAAGAATGACATTTTCCCGGAGGCGATATGCCTGAATTCAGAAGTATTTGTCTGTGCTTGATACTGAGTGCATTGTTGCCCGCAGTGGTGCAGGCGCAGTCCTGGGGCAGCTATCCGGCAATGCCGCCAGCGGTGGTGGAGGCAGTTCAGGCGGTGAAAGATCAGGCTCACCATGAAGCACCAGATCCTTTTCGTCTGTTTGAGCAAACGGAGCATGCGCAGATCAAGGACTGGCTGCAACGACAGAATGCGCTGACTGACAATGTCATTACACGTATTGACGGCCGGGAATCCTTACTGGCGCGTTTGCGGGGGCAGATGTTGTCTGAAGTGCCGAGCGTTCCTGTTGCCGGGAAGGCCGCTGTGATTGGGGATATAGAAACCACTGACAGCAGGATCTATGTTCAGACGGGTGCAGATCAGCGCAGCCGCGTGCTTATTCAAAACAGAGTCGTTGGCGCTGAGCGGGTCTTGTTTCTGACTGGAGACAATGAGCATATACAGCGCCTGTTACCCGCGCCCGACATGAGCAAACTGGGCGTGCTGACACAAATCAATCGTCATGGTCGCACAGAATGGTCACTCAGTCTTATCCAGATCAGTGACGGTCAGTTATTGGATGATCGCATTACGCCGGCTGATGATGCTGAAAATAATGCGTTCTGGAAAGCGGATAGCAAGGCAGTTTTTTATACCCGCTATGCTGATCGCCAGAACAATGGAATTCAGCAGGGAAAGATCGAAATGGCGCAGCACATCATCGGCGAGCCGGTGCGCATTGATAAAGTGGTCGTCGGTGCTGGTATGGCAAAACCTGTCCGCTTGTCGTCTGACGACACTGTGCGCATGAAAATCGTACCGGACGCGGCGCTGGTATTCGTTGAAGTGACGCACGCGAACGGCAAAGCAAAAAGCTACTTTTACGCAAAACAAAGTGATGTGACTGGTGTTGGCACAGCCTGGAAATTGTTTGCGGCGCCTGCGGATAAAATCGAGAGTCTGGCGTTCGCCGGTGACGCAATCTATCTGTTATCGCGTAAGAAAACGATTAATGGCAGTCTGTTAAAAGTCGATTTAAAAACGCTGAAGCTGAGTCAGGCAAAGCCATTGGTGAAAGATGGAGCCGCGATCTTGCATGAATTATTCGCAGTAAAAGACGCGTTGTATTGGCATGCAAGTGAAGCGGGAGTGAGTCAATTGCTGAAAGCTGACGCGAATAGCGGGAACATCAGCGCTATCGTTTTGCCTTTGCGGGGACAAGTCAGTGAAATATCGTTGGAGCCCGCCTCTGGTCAGCTTTCCTTTATTCTGCAGTCTGCCAGTGTTGCACCAGCCAGATATCGCCTTGGTAAAGACAGACAGCTTGTTTCAGTCTTGCCCGCAGGAACGGCAGCGCAGCCAACTGCCGATATTCTGAGTAAAACTTTCTATTTGGCCGCAGCCAATGGTGAGCGTATTCCTTTAACACTGATTTATCACGCTGGCCTGGAAATGGATGGCAGTCATCCTGCGTTACTGGTGACCGACTATGCGACGCCGCCAATCTTTGCCCCCGGGTTTGATGCAGGCAGAATGGCGTGGCTGGAGCAGGGCGGTATTGTGGCGATCGTGCAAATGCGTGACGCTGCAAATGGCAGTGATGGCAAGCAATCCAAATCAGTGAAATATCCTTTGTCGGGGAACATGCATGCACAAAGTGCAAATGTGATTCTGGCGGCAGAGTATCTGGTCAGGGAAGGCTATACCTCGCCCGAAAAACTGACAGCGGAGGAGGTAGATTCCGCGAAAGATGCTGTGATGAAAGCGGCCTTGCGCCGTCCGGATTTGTTCGCAGCAGTGCATGTGCACAATGTCCGTAGTGAGGCTTTGCCAGCCACAGATCAGAAAAATACTCCGAAAAAAAATCGCACGACTAATGCTGACACCGTATTCGCGTTTGATGAATTGCGTTCTGGCGTGGCCTATCCTGCGATGCTGATATCCGCGGATGTCACTGATGCTACCGCGCCACTGTGGATGTCTGCCAAATTAGCCGCTGGTATGCAAATACTGAGTACCAATAAAAATCGCCCGGTATTCCTACGCACTTCCGGCAAGAAGCCGGGGGCTGATGAATTGTCAGTGTCGGCTGAACGCGCCGACGCGTGGGCGTTTCTGTTGTGGCAGGCCGGAGTCAGGAAGTTTTCTTTTGGTGCCGGGAAATAAGCGGACAGCGACAACTTTGCTATCCGCTTACTGGGGCAGTTTAGCTCTTGTCAGCAAGCCGCATAGTTCACAGTCACAACGTGAACTGCAAGGCCGCCTAATGAGGTTTCTTTGTATTTTGCCTGCATGTCGGCACCGGTCTGACGCATCGTTTCTATCGCATCGTCAAGCGTGACCTTATGCTGGCCATCGCCGCGCAGTGCAAGTGAAGCCGCCGTGATGGCTTTGACTGCTCCCATGCCGTTGCGTTCTATACAGGGAATCTGTACCAGCCCGCCGATAGGGTCGCAGGTCATTCCCAGATGATGTTCTATGCCGATTTCAGCCGCAGCCTCGATCTGTGCGTTGGTGCCACCGAGTGCTGCTGTCAGACCGGCGGCGGCCATTGCGCAGGCGACGCCGACCTCGCCCTGGCAGCCTATCTCTGCGCCGGAAATGGAGGCATTTTTTTTGCACAACATTCCAATTGCGGATGCAGCGAGCAAAAAGTTACGTATACCTTGCTCAGGGTTAGATGGCTTACAGTCTTCGGCATAATAGCGCAACACCGCAGGAATAATGCCGGCGGCACCATTGGTCGGGGCCGTCACAACGCGGCCACCGGCCGCATTTTCTTCATTGACGGCCATTGCGTACAAGCTGACTCTGTGCAAGCCATCATGTGGCAACACATCTGCGCTGGAATTCGCCGCGCGCCATAGATTCGCAGCGCGCCTCTTTACCTGCAAACCACCGGGTAATTCGCCGCTCATCTGTAAGCCACGGGCGATACAGGCTTTCATCACCGCCCAGATGTTATCGATACCCGCGTTTAACTCTTCGTCACTGCAGTGACAGTTTTCGTTCGCGCGTAACATCGTTGTGATCGACAAGCCCGTACGTTGGCCATGAGCGAGTAAATCTTCCATGGTGTTGAACGGAAATGGTACTGGTATTGCTGTGCTTTTTCTCTCAGTCGGAGTGGCTGCTAATTCCTCTTCAGAGTAAATAAAACCGCCGCCGGTGGAGTAGTAAGTTTTTTCAGAAATACTGCCGTCGCTGCGCGTGAGGAAAAATTTGAGACCATTCGGATGGCCGGGTAAGACTTCCTGTTTGAACCAGAGCAGATCGGTTTGCGGATCAAATGCCACGCTGTGCTGCCCGAGTAAATTCAGTTGTCGGGTCTGCTTCAGAATGGCAAGCTTTTCTTCGACGCTTTCTGGCGCAACATCTTGCGGAGTTTCTCCCATCAGGCCAAGCAGCACTGCTTTGTCGGTGGCGTGACCGACACCAGTCAGGGCGAGTGAACCATACAGCGCAACCTGCACTTTTGTTGCCAGATGCAGATCGGGTGTTTCTAGTAAAAAGCGCCTGCCAGCCAGCATGGGGCCAACGGTGTGAGAGCTGGAGGGGCCGACGCCAATTTTAAATAAATCAAATACACGCATGTCCATCGTCGTTACTCCAGTCTCAAATTTTTATTATGCAGCCTTGTCTAATCCTTTGGCTGCTACGGTGATATTTTTCAGCATGTCAGCGACCAACGCATCGAGGCCAATATTCGCTTGCCATTTCCAGTCCTTCTGTGCCTGACTGTCGTCCAGACTTTGTGGCCAGGAAGCGGCAATTGCTTGTCTGCTGTCCGGGGCGTAGTGTATTTCAAATACAGGCAAATTTTGTTTGATTGCAGCGGCCAATTCACGCGGATTGAAACTTAAACCTGCGACATTATAGGAGGAACGTACAGAAAGTTTGGTGGCGTCCGCATCCATCAGTGAAATTGTGGCGCGGATCGCATCTGGCATGTAGATCATCGGCAGCGTGGTTTCTGATTCCAGAAAACATTCATAAGATTCGCCACGCAGTGCAGAATGGAAAATCGCAATCGCATAATCAGTGGTGCCGCCGCCTGGTGGAGACTTATAACTGATGATGCCGGGATAGCGAATGCTGCGGACATCGACGCCATATTTTTCGAAATAATATTCGCACAGACGTTCACCGGCGAGTTTGCTGATGCCGTAGATTGTGCTTGGATCCATTACCGTGTATTGCGGCGTATTGACCGGCGGTGTGTTCGGGCCAAACGCGGCGATGGAGGAAGGCCAGAATACTTTCAGTGGTTTTCCCGCCTCACCGCGGATGCGCGCGATTTCCAGAATATTCAGCAAGCCGTCCATGTTCAGTTCCCAGGCTTTCAGCGGCGCTTTTTCACCAGTTGCCGATAACAGTGCTGCCAGCTGATAAACCTGCGTGATGTTGTACTGTTCTATCACTTCGCTGATACGGGCTGCATTCAGTACGTCGATGATTTCATAAATTTTTGCGCCGTACAGGCTGGCGGGGCTGATATCGGCTGCCACCACGTTGTCCGCACCATGCTGCAGTGCGAGTGCTTCAACCAGCTCGCTGCCGATCTGACCATTCGCGCCAATAACTAATATTTTTTCCATGTTGATTCCTTATTTAATCAGACCCAGTTCGCGGCCAGCTTGGGCAAAAGCAGCGAGTGCGGTGTTAAGTTGTTCTGTTGTGTGTGCGGCAGACAGCTGGACGCGAACCCGGGCTTGCCCCATCGGCACGACCGGATAGAAGAAGCCGGTGACAAATACGCCGAGCTCATACAGGCGCGCGGCAAATTTTTGCGCAACTGGCGCATCGAACAGCATGACCGGGACGACAGGATGTGTACCCGGTTTAATCGTGAATCCCAGCGATACGATCTCACGGCGGAAGTGTTCGGTATTCGCATGCAGACGATCCCGTAGTTCTGTTGAAGAAGACAGACGTTGCAATACCGATAAAGAGGCACCGGCGATTGAGGGCGCAAGCGTATTCGAGAACAGGTAAGGGCGTGATTTCTGACGCAGGGTGTTGATCACTTCTTTGCGCCCCGCTGTAAAGCCGCCCATCGCACCGCCCAATGCTTTGCCCAGCGTGCCTGTGATGATGTCGACACGCCCGATGACATTATGATGTTCATGCGTGCCGCGTCCGGTTTTACCCATGAAGCCGGAGGCATGACATTCGTCTATCATCACCAGGGCGTCATATTTATCTGCCAGTGCGCAGATTTTATCGAGTTGGGCAATCGTGCCGTCCATTGAGAATACGCCATCGGTCACGATGATGCGGTGGCGTTTATCTGCAGCAGCTTGCAGTTGCGTTTCCAGATCAGCCATGTCGTTGTGTGCATAGCGATAGCGTGCAGCTTTACAGAGGCGGATGCCGTCGATAATCGATGCGTGATTCAGTGCGTCGGAAATGATGGCGTCATTTTCGTCAAACAGGGGTTCAAATACACCACCGTTAGCGTCGAATGCGGCAGCATACAAAATGCAATCTTCGGTACCGAGAAATTCTGCGATCGCTTTTTCCAGTTGCTTGTGTACCGTTTGCGTGCCGCAGATGAAACGTACCGATGACAAGCCATAGCCAAATTGTTCGGTCGCAGCGATGGATGCCTGCACCATCGCTTCGTCGCCGGACAGTCCCAGATAGTTATTTGCGCACAGGTTGATTAACTGGCGACCATCGTCGCAAGTGACAACCGCACCCTGACGCGAGGCGATCACGCGTTCGGTTTTATATAAACCTTGCTCGCGTAAATTGTTGAGATTTCCGGCTAAGTTACTGAAAAAGTGTTGTCTGGATGTTGTCTGGCTCATGGTTGTCTCGGTAAATGCTGTGGCTGAGTGGTTTCTGCTGTTAGACTGAGAAAAGAAATTTTTAACTTATTTTGAAAGAATTAAAAATTTCAATATGTAGAACATAAATTCGATATATCGAATGCTAAGCATTAATGTTTAATGACGCAAGAGCCTTTATGAAAAAAGTTTTATCGAATACGCCGCCAGAAGTTGGCGCAACCTTACAGAAATTGCGTCTCGACCGCGGTCTGACACTGGAAGATTTATCGCGTACGGCAGGTGTCTCCAAGTCGATGCTGTCGCAGATTGAGCGTGAAAAAGCCAATCCCACCATTGCTGTTGCCTGGCGACTGGCAAATGCGCTTGGTGTCACCATGGCGGAATTATTGTCATCCGAAGTCCCGCAGCAGGACGTGATCCGATTACTGGAATCGCATGAAACGCCGACCCTCTCTGGCGAACATGCCGGTTATGTCCTGCGCATTCTTGGTCCTATGGATCTGGCAGGTAAATATGAATGGTACGAGCTGACATTGGCACCCGGCGGTGCATTGGTATCGAACCCGCATGACCCCGGCACGACTGAACATCTGACGGTTCTGCAGGGAAGCGTAGAAATTGAAGTGGATAATACGCGCAAGAAAGTCAAAGTCGGGGGGACGGCCCGCTACGAAGCAGATAAGAGTCACGCCATCAGAAACACCGGTAAAACTGAAGCAAAAGCATTGATGGTGGTGATACACCGTTGAGTCAGCTCATTGCCGCCGAATGACAGATGGGCTGACGCAAGACTTGCCACAGGCTGCAAACGACCGTTTTTTTGCTGAGAAGGGTAAGGCAGTTCATCCGGAAAGCTAAATTTTAGTAACAAAATGCAATATGAATCCTGGGCAAAGTACTTGCTTTGATAAGCTCATCGATATTATTCAAAAGGCATTTTTTTAAACAGGAGTGTTGTATGTCGCAACCGCAACCGGGATGGCTTGCTAAAGAGCGTACGATCGCAGGCGAGGGTTTTAACCGCTGGCTGGTGCCGCCAGCTGCATTGGCAATACATCTGTGCATTGGTATGGCATACGGCTTTTCAGTATTCTGGTTACCCTTATCGCGTGCCATAGGGATGAAAAATCCGGTCGCCTGTCCTCAGGAAATGAGCTTGCTGACTGAGTTGTTCACCAGCGATTGCGACTGGCGCATTTCCACGCTTGCGTGGATGTATACCCTGTTTTTCGTCTTTCTCGGCAGTTCGGCCGCCTTATTCGGTAAATGGCTGGAACATGCCGGGCCTCGCAAGGCAGGTATTGTGTCCGCTGTCTGCTGGTGTGGTGGTCTGGTCATTTCCGCGTTTGGTATTTACATTCATCAGATGTGGCTGATGTGGCTGGGCGCCGGTGTGATCGGCGGTATCGGGCTGGGGCTTGGCTATATTTCGCCAGTTTCCACTTTGATTAAATGGTTTCCCGATCGTCGCGGTATGGCGACTGGCATGGCGATCATGGGTTTTGGTGGCGGTGCTATGGTCGGTGCCCCTTTGGCCGACTGGCTGATGCGTTTCTATGCAACACCGGTATCCGTCGGTGTCTGGGAAACTTTCCTGACGATGGCGGCGATTTACTTTGTCTTTATGCTGGCCGGTGCTTTTGCTTATCGCGTTCCGGCTTCGGGCTGGGCGCCACCGGGCTGGGCACCTGTACCTGCACAGATCAGCAACGTTATGATCACCAGTCGGCATGTGCATCTGGAGAAAGCCTGGAAGACGCCGCAGTTCTGGCTGATCTGGTGCGTATTGTGTCTCAATGTTTCAGCAGGGATAGGTGTTCTGGGTATGGCATCGCCGCTCTTGCAGGAAGTATTTGGCGGCAAGCTGATCGGTGTTGATCTCGCTTTCAATGAACTCAGTGTGGAGCAGAAAACGCAGATTGCAACGATTGCGGCCGGCTTTACCGGTTTGCTGTCTTTGTTCAATATCGGCGGGCGTTTTTTCTGGGCTTCCTGTTCTGATTATCTCGGCCGCAAGGCAACGTATTTCATATTCTTTGCACTCGGTTTCGTGCTGTATTCCGCGGTACCCAGTGCAGGTAAGGCTGGCAGCCTGGCGCTGTTTGTGCTGGCATTCTGCATTATTTTGTCGATGTATGGCGGTGGCTTTGCCACGGTTCCTGCGTATCTTGCCGACATGTTCGGCTCGCAGATGGTCGGTGCCATTCACGGCCGCTTACTGACAGCGTGGGCAACCGCCGGCGTGCTGGGGCCTTTACTGATTACTTATATCCGCGAATACCAGATCGCCAACGGGGTACCGAAAGCGCAGGCTTACGATGTCACGATGTATATCCTCGCCGGAATGTTGGTTCTGGGCTTTCTCAGCAACGCACTGATACGCCCGGTGCAGGCAGAGAATTTTATGAGTGACGAGGAGCTGGCAGTCGAACGTAAGCTCGCACATGACCGTAATCTTGCCGTCAATAGCAGCGGAATGATTGCAGTCGCGCGCGAAGCCAGTCACCCAGTCTTACTGATCGCCGCCTGGGCTGTTGTCGGTATTCCTATGCTGGCAGGAATCTGGATCACTTTTCAGAAAGCCATCGTGCTGTTTAAATGACAGCCCGGCAAAGGGGTTCTGAGGAATAAAAATCGCACAGGTTTGTACAAAGCCGGCCAGCGTGGCGCGCTCGCTGACAACGCCGGGGCTTACTTTCATTCGTTTTGCCTGGGTTTTGAGGGGGTAAGGGCGATATAATAGACGGAAAATTCATCCAACCTCTTAATTTACTTCAGTCATCTTATGCAATATGTTTCAACCCGCGGACATACCGCCGCACAAAATTTCTCGGAAATTCTCTTAGGTGGTCTGGCGCCGGATGGTGGATTGTATTTGCCCACCAGCTATCCACAGGTCAGTGGCGCAGAACTGGATGCATGGCGCGGTTTGTCATACGCTGGTCTGGCGTTTGAAGTCTTGAAAAAATTCGCGACCGATATTCCGGCGGAAGACCTCAAAGCGATTGTTGAAAAAACCTACACGGCAGATGTCTATCGCAATGCGCGTCAGGGTGAAGACGCAGCGCAAATCACACCGCTGCGCGTGCTCGAAGATAAAGAGGGCCGCAAGCTGATCCTGCAAGCCTTATCGAACGGCCCGACGCTGGCGTTCAAAGATATGGCGATGCAATTGCTCGGCAATCTGTTTGAATATGCGCTGGCAAAAAAACAGGCCGAACTGAATATTTTTGGTGCCACTTCCGGTGATACCGGCAGCGCTGCTGAATATGCGATGCGTGGCAAAAAAGGCATACGCGTTTTCATGCTGTCGCCGCATAAAAAAATGAGCGCATTCCAGACCGCACAAATGTTCAGCCTGCAAGACCCGAATATTTTTAATATCGCTGTCGAAGGCGTGTTTGATGATTGCCAGGATATGGTGAAGGCTGTCTCTAATGATCTGGCGTATAAAGAGCGTCAGAAAATCGGCACGGTGAATTCGATCAACTGGGCGCGTGTGGTCGCGCAAGTGGTGTACTACTTCCGCGGTTATCTGAGTGCGACGACCAGCAATGAGCAAAAGGTGTCGTTCACCGTGCCTTCGGGTAATTTCGGCAATATCTGTGCCGGACACATCGCACGCATGATGGGCTTGCCTATTGATAAGCTGGTGGTGGCAACCAATGAAAATGATGTGCTGGATGAGTTTTTCCGCACCGGCGTGTATCGTGTGCGTAAGTCGGCAGAAACCTGGCACACCACCAGCCCGTCAATGGATATTTCCAAAGCTTCTAACTTTGAACGCTTCATTTACGATCTGCTCGATGGCGATGCAGCAAGGGTCAAAGCCTTGTTTGGCAAAGTGGAAACGGCTGGTGGTTTTGATTTGTCCGGTCAGCCTGGCAGCGATGGCGATGAATTTAAAAAGGTAGCCCGTTTCGGTTTTCAATCAGGTAAATCTGTGCATGCAGACAGGTTGAACACGATACGTCAGGTTGAAAAAAATTACGGCATCACTATCGATACGCATACGGCCGATGGTATCAAGGTCGCGCTGGAGCATATAGAAAATGGTGTGCCTATGATCGTGCTGGAAACTGCCTTGCCAGCCAAATTTAATGAAACCATCCGCGAAGCACTGGGGCGTGATGCGGAACGTCCGGCGGGTTTTGAAAACATTGAAGCCTTGCCACAACGCTTTGTTGTCATGACAACCGATGTGGAAAAAATGAAAGCCTACATCGCGACAAATACTGGTCTTTAATCAGAACTGTCTTCCTGTTTGTTGATGCGCCTTTTCGCAGTTTGTAGCCTGCGAAGGCGCATTTCTATTGTGGGTGTATTTTTTGATTGCGATTTTATTATGTCGGGTCAGCTCTGACCGCCTTCTCAGAGTGGATGAAAAATGTCCCGCAAGTGACTCAGTAATCGCGGCCCGAACACATTAATCAGCAAACCACACATCATGATCACCGCGCCCGCGATCTGCAGCGGACTCAGCGCCTCACCAAGTAAGACCCACGCGGCTGTCAGGCCGATGACCGGCACCATCAAGGTCAGTGGTGCAACCATGTGTGTCGGCAGGCTTGCCAGTAAGCGTCCCCATAAAGTATAGCCAATCAGGGTCGCGGCGAACGCCAGATAAACAATGGTCAGCGCCGATGGCAAGCTCATATTCTTCAGGCTGTGGCTGATCTGTTCGCTGCCTTCAAACCAAAGTGACAGCAGGAAAAACGGAATCACCGGCACCAGTGCGCTCCACGACACCAGACTCAGCACCGCCGTCGGCCCGATTTTCTTGCTGATCACATTCCCGCTCGCCCACGAAATGGCGGCGCAAATGGTCAGTGCAAAACCCGCTAAGGTAACCTGACTGGCCGAGCTGGCGATGCTGGCGCTGCCGAGCAAGACCAGCCCACAGCTGGCAATCAGCATACCCAGCAAATTGCTGAGGCGCAGTTTGTCGCCAAAAACAAGTGCCGATAAACCTACTGTAAAAAAAGCCTGCGCCTGCAATACCAGTGAGGCCAGACCCGCTGGCATCCCGATAGCCATGGCGGAAAACAGAAAAGCGAATTGTCCGAGGCTGATGGTCATTGCATAGGCGATCAGCAGCTTTAGCGGTACTTTGGGGCGCGGTAAAAACAAAATCGCGGGAAACGCGACCAGCATGAAACGCAGGGTTCCCATCAGAAGCGGTGGAATGCCGCGCAGGCCGATTTTGATGACGACGAAATTCATTCCCCACAAAAAGACTACGATCAATGCCATCAGAAGGTGGCGGGGGCTTAGGCTGTTCTGCGACATATCGTCCGTCAAAAAAGTGGGGAAAAGGCAGTACTCTGTTTCTCTTACTAATTTTAAGATCAGCGCTGATCTGCTGATCGTCCTTGCAAGCTTTGCAGCAATGCCTGATGCGCGACCAGATCCGCAGGGCGGTATTTTCTGACGGTGCTTGCCGGGTAATTGCTCAGGTTATTGCCACCTTTCCAATTCTGTACCGGACGCACCGGGCGCGGGCTGAAACCACCGCCACAATTCGGACAAACGTTATGCAATATCGTCTCTGCACAGTCGGCACAAAAAGTGCATTCAAAACTGCAAATCCGCGCATTACTCGCGGCTGGCGGTAAATCGGTATCGCAATGCTCACAGCCGGGACGAAGTTCTAACATGATGATCAAAATGGTCGTGGAGAAAGTATGCCTTTAGCATAACAGCCTCAGCCGGCGATCAACATATTTTTAGCTGGCTTTTGCTGCCCATGTCGTGCGGTGCGCCACATTTTTGTTGTGGTGCGTTGTTGTCGCGTCATTCCGGAGGCGCTATACATATGCTCTGTAGCGCCTATAGATACTCCCCCGAGTATGTTTTAAGCGCCTTATTTTATGCTGACAATAAGGCGAAAATTGCACATACTCCCTTCTTTTCTCATTTTTTGAGGTTTCCTGTGGTGCGTACGACATACTTTGCGCCAGTAATAGGTGAGGCCATGCCGATTATCCATAGTCGTATGTATCGCATGTAGTATGTATAAGGTGAATGATGATGCGTAATTACCCTTACCGAATTCTGAACGTGTTTGCCGAGTCTGACTTTGGCGGAAATCCCCTGTGTGTGTTTGAACATGCGGAAGGCTTGTCGGATGCAGAAATGCAGGCGCTGGCCTTGCAGTTTAATTTGTCGGAAACCACGTTCATTCTGTCGTCCGGTAAGGCGACTGCGCGCATGCGGATTTTTACACCGGGCACAGAGATGGCGTTCGCAGGTCATCCCAGTATCGGTACTGCCCACGTGGTCTCTGCACTTTTTGGCGCAAGCGATGCGCTGACACTGGAATGTAAAGCGGGGATCGTATCGCTGAACCTGCACGATCAGGTGTGGACGTTTGCCGCACCGCAGGCGGTGCGGACGCGGCCGTGTGAGTCGAGCCCGGCAGAAATCGCGCATCTGCTTGGTTTGCATGAAGACGATTTATTGTCGGCGCCGCTGTGGGTCAATACCGGGTCTGATCAGTTGTTGGTCGCATTGAAAACGCTGGGCGCAGTTCGTAGTGCGCGACCGGATGCTGCCTTGCTTGGTGCCTGGCCTGTAAGCAGTCTGGGGCGGCGTACCGCGTATGTGTTTGCGTTTGATGCTGCTGATGCTGGTGCGGATGCGGACGCAGCGTGTCGTCAACTGGTGACTGCGCGTTATTTCTTTGTTCGCCCTGAAGGCGGTATCGGTGAAGACCCCGCAACCGGCTCCGCCTGCGCCAATCTGGGTGGCTGGTGGCTGGCGTCAGGGCGCGACCTGCCCGCGAGCTTCGTGGTGGAACAGGGGGGGGCAAATGCGACGGCCGAGTCAGCTTTATCTGGATGTGGCAGGTGATACAACCATCAGGGTTGGCGGCAAAGTCGTCGAAATCGGTCGCGGCATGATTCAAATCAGCTAAAAAGACGGGGAATCCGCAGAAAGCACGGGTAGTGTTGCGGGAAATCCTTTAAAATAGCGTCTTCATTCAAATGCAGTCAGTGGAGCGCCGCCTTAAGCGCCGGCGCTGAGCCCACTACAGGATATTTCCCTATGAGCATGTCAAATACATTAGAAATCGTCGCAGAACTGCGCGCTGGACGCATGGTGATTCTGGTTGACGAGGAAGACCGTGAAAATGAAGGTGATCTGGTGATGGCGGCGGAATTCGTCACGCCGGAAGCGATTAATTTCATGGCGAAATATGGCCGTGGTCTGATTTGCCTTACACTGACGGAAGAACGTTGCGAAGAGCTGAATCTGGCGATGATGACCAGCCGTAACGGCACGTCGTTTGGTACGAATTTCACAGTATCGATTGAAGCTGCAGAGGGTGTGACTACCGGTATTTCAGCAGCTGATCGTGCACGCACTGTGCAAGTGGCGGTGGATAAGAAATCGACCGCGCATGACATCGTGCAGCCAGGTCATGTGTTCCCGTTGAAAGCGCAAAAGGGAGGTGTGCTGATGCGCGCTGGTCATACGGAAGCCGGTTGTGATCTGACGGAAATGGCCGGGCTGACACCGGCTTCAGTGATCTGCGAGATCATGAAGGACGACGGCACGATGGCACGTCTGCCGGATCTGATCGAATTCGCGAAAGAGCATAATCTTAAAATCGGTACGATTGCAGATCTGATTCATTACCGCAGCCAGACTGAAAGCATCGTTGATCGTGTTGCCGAACGGAAGATGGATACGGTGCATGGTAGTTTTCAGGCAGTGGTGTATCGCGATAAGCCAAGCGGATCAGCGCATCTGGCGTTGATTCACGGTGATATTTCGGCAGAAAAAGAAACCCTGGTACGCGTGCATCAGCCAGTATCGATTCTGGATTTACTGGAGAGTAAGGCGACCACGCATTCCTGGAATATCGCAGCAGCGATGCAGACGGTGCAGGCAGCGGATTCCGGCGTCATTGTGTTGTTAAATTGCGAGGAAACTGCCGAGCAGATGTTTGACCAGTTTAAAGCGTTGCAAACGCCGGACAGCCGCCCGGCGACAGGTCGTGCTGCCCGCATGGATTTGCGTAATTACGGTATCGGTGCACAAATTTTGAAAGATGTTGGTGTACGTAAGATGAAGCTGCTGGCGAGTCCGCGTAAAATGCCGTCAATGACAGGGTTTAATCTGGAAGTAGTCGGTTACATGGATAAGCCGGAAGCAGCGCAATAACATTGCTCAGTCGTTTCTGGTTTTCTGGCCTCTAATTTCGTTACCCACCCCATTCAGGCGCGTCAGCGCGAGAGAGAATATTATGACAGTAGGACATTACGAATCAAATCTGGACGGCGCCGGTGTACGCGTTGGTATCGTACAGGCACGTTTTAACGAAGTCGTTGGCAATGGTTTGCTGACTGCTTGCCTCGCTGAACTCGCACGTCTTGGTGTGATGAACGAAGATATTTTGCATGTAACCGTACCGGGTGCACTGGAAGTGCCGCTGGCATTGCAAAAGCTGGCAGAAACTAATCAGTTTGACGCGCTGATCGCATTGGGTGCGGTGATTCGCGGCGAAACCTATCATTTTGAATTGGTATCGAATGAATCCGGTGCTGGTATCACCCGCGTCGGTCTGGATTCCGGCATTCCTATCGCGAATGCGATTCTGACGACAGAAAACGATGAGCAGGCGGAAGTACGCATGTTTGAAAAAGGCACAGATGCGGCCCGTGTCGCGGTTGAAATGGCAAATCTGACGCTGGCACTGGAAGAATTGGCTGAAGCCACAGAAGAAGTCGATTACGACGCTTAAGTCGAGTACAGACCGGCCTCGCTGTGTTGATACAGAGCCGGTGCTGTCACCGCAGTTGAAGAACAGGTAAGATCAAGCAAGAGAACATATGAATAATAATTCCATACACGCCAATCCTAATAAGAGCCGTTCACCACGTCATCGTGCGCGCGAATTTGCGTTGCAGGGGCTGTATCAGTGGTTGTTGAATAACGAAGATTCCGGCGTGATTGATGCGCATATCCGCCAGGCGCATGGCTTTGACAAAGCGGATCGTGAGCATTTTGATGCTTTATTGCATGGCTCCATCAACAATTCCATCGCTTTGCGCGAAGACTTCGCGCCCTTGATTGACCGCCCTGTGGCTGAATTGTCACCGATAGAACACGCAGTGTTGCTGATCGGCGCGTATGAACTCAAAAATCACATAGAAATTCCTTACCGTGTTGTGATTAATGAAGCAGTAGAGCTGACCAAGTCTTTCGGTGGCCTCGATGGCCATAAATATGTCAACGGCGTTTTAGATAAGCTGGCAGCTAAATTGCGTCCGAATGAGGTCGCTGCTAAGTAAATTTCGTATTCAGGTAATACAGATCACACCGCCTTTTTCTACGACAGAAAACAGGCGGTTTTTTTTCAGGATTTCATTTGTATGCATAATAATCTCGCCTCCCGTCTCGATCATATCGCTCCGTTTCATGTGATGGAGCTCATGAAAATGGCTTCGGCACTCGAAGATCAGGGGCGTCACCTGATCCATATGGGAATCGGTGAGCCGGATTTCACTGCGCCGCAGGCGGTGATTGATGCCGCCGCCAGAGCGATGGCGGAAGGTCGCCTGCAATATACTTCGGCGCTCGGCCTGCCAGCGTTACGGGAGGCGATTTCAGCGTATTACTTACAACAGTGTGGCCTGACGATTCCTGCTTCGCGCATTATCGTGACAGCCGGAGCCTCGGCGGCACTGTTGCTCGCCTGTGCGGCTTTAGTCGAGCCCGGCAAAGAAGTGCTGATGCCGGATCCCTGTTATCCGTGTAACCGTCATTTTGTGGCGGCGTTTAATGGTCTGGCGAAACTGGTCGCCAGTGGTGCCGAGGATCGCTTTCAGCTTTCCGACCGGATGGTGCGTGAACACTGGGATGATAATACCAGCGGCGTCTTGCTGGCATCGCCATCCAATCCAACCGGCACATCAATCAGCACATCTGAACTGACGGCGATCATTGCCAGCGTAAAGCAGCGCGGCGGCTTTACGATTGTCGATGAGATTTATCAGGGACTATCCTATGACGCCGCACCATTTTCTGCACTGTCTCTGGACGATGATGTGGTTGTAATCAACAGCTTCAGCAAGTATTTCAATATGACGGGCTGGCGTCTGGGCTGGATTGTTGTACCGGAACGCATCGTGCCTCATATAGAAAAACTGGCGCAAAATCTGTTTATCTGCGCTTCTTCTGTCGCCCAGCATGCAGCGTTGGCCTGTTTTGAACCTGAAACCATGGCTATTTATGAAAGCCGCAAGGCAGAATTTAAGCGTCGCCGTGATTACATCGTACCTGCTTTGCGGGAACTGGGTTTTGGTATTCCGGTCATGCCTGACGGGGCATTTTATGTTTATGCTGACTGCTCCCGTTTTACCACTGATGCCGATGCGTTCGCCAAAGAAGTGCTGACAGAGGCAGGGGTCGTGATTGTCCCTGGACTGGATTTTGGTCCGGCAACCGCCGGCACCTATGTCCGGCTCTCGTATGCGAACTCATTTGAGAATCTGCAGGAGGCAGTGGCAAGGCTCAGCCGGTTTTTGCAATCCAGACCGGCATCCAGATAAAAAAACAGCCTGACGTTCAGTCAGGCTGTTTTTTTGAGAGGCGGGGGACTTAAAGCGCAGCAACTTGTTCGGTATGCGTGGTTTTCGCTTTTGCTTCGGTAGGTTCTGTCTTCATTGCCGGTGCCGCTTCCAGTGGGCGTGGAGACGGTGTTGCGGTAGCCGGTGCCGCAAAGCTTGTCGGCACTTTCTTACCTGCAGAAACATCTTTCAGGCGTTTGTATTCGGTCAGAACCCGTGAGCCATAGCCGGAATCAGAATCAAAAGCACCTGCGCCAACGTACATTTTCAGGCCAGCTTCAACAGAGCCTGTGCGTGACACATAGTCCTTCAGAATCAAAGCGCCGACTTTGATATTGGCGACCGGGTTCAATGCCGCTTTGACGCCACCCATATCCTCAAATTTCTCCTGGTGAACTTTGGACATCACCTGCATCAAGCCTTGCGCACCGACAGGACTTTCCGCAAATGGATTCAGCCCGGATTCGATGGCCATCACTGACAGAATCAGCAGTGGATCAAGCTTGATTTCTTTGGCTGTCAGGTACGCCGCTGACACCAGCATATTGGTTGCATCGCTGGCGACACGGTAGCGTTTTGATAGCCAGTTGGTGACCCATTCCTGCTGACGCTGATTGCCCAGCATTTTGGCATCGTCTTCAGAGTATCCTGCCGCTTGTACATTGGCGCTGGTATTGGTCTTGCCAGGTGCCTGCATCAGCATTGCCAGGCTTGGTGGTGGTACTTCCGCTTCGGCGGTGGCTCCGGCTTCGGCGAAGGGAGACAGGTTCTTAAATTTGTCCGCCAGTTCAGGTTTGATGAACATCATCGCCAGCATGGCGATGGAGGTGATACCGAAAGCCATGAACAGATGGCGCATGGAGGTGATAAAACCGCTGGTTGTATCACGCGCTACAGACTGCAGCGCGGCGCGCTTCTCTTGCTTGGTTAAATTACTTTGTTGTACAGCTAAAATAAAACGTTGAAACATATTACCTCCTGAATATACGCGTCGCAAAAAAGCCGAACGACAAGCCGTTTGCACATTTATACTTTCGCGAATCAGAAACATCGTTTTCGTCGCAGGTTGCGATCGGAAAACGCCGGAGTTGTCTATCAAATTAAGTCCGTCAGACTTGGTACTGGAGTGTCCAGTGATAAACAACTATTTTCGGGGGAAGGCAGACGCCTTTTGAAAACAATCCTTACAATGTTATATGGGGCCCGATCCCCGTGAATGATGTTACCGATAATGGCGAAACTTTCTTTGCATCGAAAGTGGCGGAAGTTTTGACTTCTGCATCAAGTTGGGCGAATTGTAGGGGCGGTTTTATATCGAGTCAATACTATCAAAAACGTTTAATATAACTTATAGATATAATAAAATATACTGCAATGCAGCAAAATTCAATAAAATCAAGCACTTGGCGAATTAAGCTTGATCATCTGATTCAGACATGTAAAAAAGCGAAAAATGATTAAATATTTTGATTTGAGAGATTTTATTTCTCAGCTGCAACGAATCGACGAATTAAAGCAGGTAGATATAGAAGTGTCACCATATCTGGAAATGACGGAGGTCTGTGATCGCACCCTGCGCGCAGAAGGTCCTGCACTTTTATTCAATAAACCTGCGGGTCACAGTGTTCCTGTGCTGGCAAATTTATTTGGCACACCGCGTCGCGTTGCGCTTGGTATGGGAGCAACTGATGTCAGTGAATTGCGCCAGATCGGCCATGTGCTGTCGGCATTGAAAGAACCGGAACCACCGAAGGGCTTCAAAGACCTGGTGGGTATGGGCTCTCTGGTCAAAGCAGTGTGGGATATGGCGCCGAAAGAAGTCCGTGGCGCGAAGTGTCAGGAGATTGTATGGGAGGGAAATGATGTTGATCTTTCCCGCCTGCCGATACAGCACTGCTGGCCGGGTGATGTCGCGCCGCTGATTACATGGGGATTGGTGATTACCAAGGGGCCGAATAAGAAGCGTCAGAATCTGGGTATCTATCGCCAGCAGGTGCTTGGGCGGAATAAGGTGATTATGCGCTGGCTTGCTCACCGCGGCGGTGCGCTGGATTTCCGCGAACATTGCATTATCAATAAAGGCAAGCCTTATCCTATCGCTGTCGCACTTGGTGCTGATCCTGCCACAATTTTAGGCGCAGTGACGCCGGTGCCGGATAGTCTGTCCGAATACCAGTTTGCCGGTCTGTTGCGTGGCAGCCGTACTGAGCTGGTCAAAGCAATCGGCAGTGAATTGCGCGTACCGGCCTCGGCAGAAATTGTACTGGAAGGGCATATCTATCCGGATGAAGGTCATCCTTCCGGCTATGAGCATGCGCTGGAAGGACCGTATGGCGACCACACTGGTTATTACAATGAGCAGGACTGGTTTCCGGTATTCACTATCGATCGTATTACTATGCGACGCGATCCTATTTACCATTCCACCTATACCGGCAAACCTCCGGATGAACCCGCTATACTCGGTGTCGCTCTGAATGAAGTATTCATTCCTTTGCTGCAAAAGCAGTTCAGCGAGATTACTGATTTTTATTTGCCACCGGAAGGTTGCAGTTACCGTATGGCGGTCGTGCAGATGAAAAAATCGTATGCCGGGCATGCCAAGAGGGTGATGTTTGGCGTCTGGAGTTTCCTGCGTCAGTTTATGTATACCAAATTCATTGTGGTGGTGGATGAAGATGTGAATATCCGCGACTGGAAAGAGGTAATTTGGGCTATCACTACCCGTGTTGACCCATTACGCGACACCACACTGGTTGATAACACGCCTATCGATTATCTGGATTTCGCCTCTCCGGTAAGTGGTCTGGGCAGTAAGATGGGAATCGATGCGACTAATAAATGGCCGGGTGAAACCGACCGTGAATGGGGAACGACGATCACGATGACAGACGAAGTCAGAGACAGGGTTGATCAGATCTGGCAACAGCTGGGGCTGTAGCGCAAAGTATTGCTCGTGCTGCATTTATGCAAAATGATGGTGTGGAGCGGAAAATCATTGTGATGGCAGTTACAGTACGATGTTTTTTTGCATACTCAGTTGGATATATATAAGGAGTGTTGCTCGCTGCTGCGGCATACTGCGTTTCAGTTTGCCGCAGCAGAGCATTCTTGGTGCTACCGCGACCATATGGCAAGAGACTTTGTCTCGCAGGATTTTTTTAAGTGACATCGATTGCACGGAAACTCGTACAAATACGCGGCGGATTACGCTATAATGCTGGCTGGCGGGCCCCTGCGCATTGCGGCATGGCCAATCTGGTCAGGTCGGGAACGAAGCAGCCACAGTCATTTACCGCAAGTGCCGCAGATCAGGCTCGCCAACCAGTTTCTTCTTCTGTCAGACTTCATCTGATAATCTCACTTTTACTTCCACTGCTTACTTCTGACTGATAAACAACAGCCTGAATCGGTTGCGCGCCCTGATTCTGGTTGCTTGTTTTACGTTCAGCAGTTTCACTGTATCTTGGCTTTGTCCCGGGACATTCTTCCGGCGGTTTTCTGTTTTTCACATCAGACAACATATATATGGCGAAAACTATTCATTCCATCACAAAAGATTTTTTATCCTGGTTTGCGCGTCCCTTGCTTTTCAGTGGCTTGCTGTTGTCGATACCGGCTTTTTATTTGCTGATGATGGATGAACTGCCAATGGCACGTACAACCGGACATGCTTTGTATGCGTGTGTTGCCTTGTTTATCGTGCTGGATATGTATATTCAGTATCGCAAACAAGGCAGACATCGCCCGCTGAAGAGTGAGCTGGTGCTGGATGCCGTGATCGCTGTTGCATGTCTGGTGTGCAGTCTGCCGCTGGATCTGAAGTGGAGTACGGTGGAATGGTTACTCAGGCTTGCCTTATGCGCTGTTATTTTGCTGAGGATATCGATGCTGGTGTTGCGCTATGTGAAGCCCAGTCATCTGGTGCAGATCATCTTACTGGCGTTGTTCGTGCTAAGCGCAGCGGGTGGCGGGTTTTACTGGCTGGAGCCGGGAGTTAAAAGTTATGCTGATGGGGTGTGGCTGGCTTTCACCACAGTGGCGACGGTGGGATACGGCGATATGGTTCCGTCGACGCCGGCATCAAAAATTTTTGCGGTGTTTATCGTATTACTGGGATATGCATTATTTTCTGTGGTCACTGCTAATATTGCCGTTTTGTTTGTTGGCGAAGAAGAGGAAATGTTTGAGCGGGAGCTGCAACTTGATATCCGCGCATTGCGTCAGGAAGTGGCGGCTCTGCGCCAGGAGTTACATCACCGCGATGCTATCCTGAGACGGCTCGAACATTACATCAATGATCGTGAAAACAGTCGGATCTAAGCTCTGGTGGGATTGTTGCTGCCAGACTGTCGGCGTGATTTTAATTTCGTACTGCAGCATTAAGGTCAGGCGCAGCGGGCTGCGTGGTCATTATTCTGATAAAGCCTCTTGATATTGGTGATCGATATTTACAATATCAAAGATATCAGTCACTTTTACGTTTGCCGAATAGGGTAAAATCGCAGGATGTCCTATCAAGTTCTCGCCCGAAAATATCGTCCCAAAAGCTTTGACACGCTGGTGGGGCAAGAGCACGTGGTCCGTGCTTTAACGCATGCGCTGGAGCAGCAGCGGCTGCATCACGCCTATCTGTTTACCGGAACACGTGGTGTCGGCAAGACCACGTTGTCGCGCATTCTCGCCAAATCTTTTAATTGTGAAACAGGAATCACCGCAAATCCTTGCGGCGTCTGTGATGCCTGTACCGCTATTGATGCCGGCCGCTTTGTTGATTATATAGAGATGGACGCCGCATCTAACCGTGGTGTCGATGAAATGGCATCGCTGTTGGAGCAGGCAATTTATGCGCCGTCGAATGCACGATTTAAAGTGTATATGATCGACGAGGTGCACATGCTGACCAACCACGCGTTTAATGCGATGCTGAAAACGCTGGAAGAGCCGCCCGAGCACGTCAAATTTATTCTGGCAACCACCGACCCGCAGAAAATCCCGGTCACGGTCTTGTCGCGTTGCCTGCAATTTAATCTCAAGCAAATGCCGCCTGGCCATATTGTTGGTCATCTGGAAAATATTCTCGGGCAGGAGCATATTGAATTCGAGCAGCCCGCGCTGCGTCTGCTGGCGCAAGGCGCGCACGGTTCCATGCGGGATGCGTTATCTCTGACAGATCAGGCGATTGCGTACGCCGCGGGTAAGGTGAGTCTTGATGCCGTGCAAGGAATGCTGGGTGCGCTGGACCAGTCGTATCTGATTCGTTTACTGGATGCACTTGCTGACAATGACGGTAAAGCCTTGCTGGATGTCGCTGATGAAATGGCGGCGCGCAGTTTGTCGTATAAATCTGCTTTGCAGGATCTCGGCACTTTGCTGCATCAGCTGGCAATTGCACAGATGGTGCCGGCTGCAGTAGCCGACGATTTGCCTGAACGCGAGCATGTGCTGCGACTGGCAAATGTATTTAATAAAGAAGAAGTGCAGCTGTTTTATCAGATCGCTGTGCATGGCCGGAATGAACTGGCGCTGGCACCGGATGAATATGCCGGTTTCAGTATGACGCTGTTACGTATGCTGGCGTTCCGTCCGGTCGATGGTGGTGTGCTGATGCAGTCTGGCGGCACGGGTATTGCTCCAGCTCCGCGATCTGGAAATGCGATGCCTGCGCCCCCTGGCAGAGTGGCAGCTCCTGCTGTACCTGCGACAGCGGTCAATACTTCTAAACAAAACTCTGGGGTGGCTCAGCAAAATATGCCGGCACCACCTTCCGCAACGATCAACGGCGCAGGTACTGCTAACTTTGCACCTCCCGTGGCTGGAGTAGCAGCATCGAAACCAGTCAGTCCGGCAATGGCTGCGCTTGCAGCTGCGCGTGCGGCCAGTGCAAAAGCCGGGTCGGCGACGAAACCTGCTGTGGTGTTGAGCCCGGCAAAGGATGTCGTACCGGCCCCGCCATCAATTACCCCAGCGGCTTCTGCAACGTCTGCGCCGGTCTCTGTTGCTGCGAACGCTGTCATTGCCCCTGTTGTTGAGCCTGCTCCGGTAAGCAGGCCTGCGGCCGCCAGAGCATCGCAGGAAATGGAGCCGGTTGGCATGGATGATATGCCACCACCGTGGGATGACGATGTCTGGCAGGCGTCCGTACCCGCAACCGAGGCGTCCGCCAGTCCGGTTGTGGCACGCTCCGTCCAGCACACTGCTGCCGCTGAATCTGCGGCAGTGGTTCCTGCAGTGATGACGCAGGCAAACACTGCGCCAGCGTCTGAGGATCGTACTTTGTGGTCAGGCCCGGTTCCGGAGTTGAGCTGGGATGGCGATTGGCCAGTGCTGGCCGCGAGTCTGCCTGTGCGCGGCGTGGCGCAGCAACTGGCGCAGCAAAGTGAATTGATTCATTGCAGGCCAGATGGCAATGCGTTCGTGTTTGAACTGCGCGTGCCACTGTCGACCTTGTTGTCCGCAGGCAGTGTTGATAAGTTATCGGCCGCCTTATCTGAACGTTTCAGTAAAAACGTCAGGGTGGAAAGCAAGATCGGCGCGGTAGAGCTGACTGCTAACGCAAAAGCGGTTGCTGATCGCGAAGTGCGGCAACAACAGGCGGAGCAGGCAATACAAAATGACTCTTTTGTGCAAACCCTGATGCGTGAATTCGGCGCCACAATTGTGACTGGCAGTGTGCGTCCGGTCTGATCTGGTTTGTTCATTCTTTTTTTCTAATTTATTTATTTCCTTAATTTTCAGGAGCAATTCTTATGATGAAAAATCAACTCGCTGGCTTGATGAAACAAGCGCAGGCTATGCAAGACAACATGAAAAAAGCTCAGGAACAACTTGCCCTGATCGAAGTGGAAGGTCAGGCGGGCGCCGGCATGGTGAAGGTTGTCATGACATGTAAAAACGATGTGAAGCGCGTGACCATTGATCCATCCCTGTTTGGCGATGATAAAGATATGCTGGAAGATCTGGTGGCGGCGGCGTTCAATGACGCGGTACGTAAGGCAGAAGCAACATCGGCTGAAAAAATGTCAGGTCTGACAGCGGGCATGCCTTTGCCTCCTGGCTTCAAAATGCCATTCTGAGCGTGAAAAAAAACGGTAGCCTCGAACATCTGGCGGAAGCCCTGCGCCGCTTACCCGGCATAGGGCCGAAGTCGGCGCAGCGCATGGCATATCATCTGCTGCAGCATGACCGTGAAGCTGCATCCGGGCTCGGCCATGCTTTGCTGAACGCGGTTGACCGCATTCACCACTGCGCTTCTTGTAATACATTTACCGAGATCGACATCTGCGAAACCTGTCAGGACACAGAGCGCGACGACAGTATGCTGTGCGTCGTCGAGACGCCGTCGGATCAGATGATGATAGAACAGACCCTGACATTCAAGGGAATGTATTTTGTGCTGATGGGGCGTTTATCGCCGCTGGATGGCATAGGTCCTAAAGACATTTATCTGGAAAAGTTGATTGCACGCGCGACCAATGGCATAGTGAAAGAAGTGGTGCTGGCGACGAACTTCACTAACGAAGGTGAGGCAACCGCGCACTACATCAGCGAAACCCTGAAAGCTCGTGGTCTGAAAGTCAGCCGCCTGGCGCGTGGTGTACCTGTCGGTGGTGAGCTGGAATATGTTGATGCCGGCACGATTGCCCGCGCTATGCTTGACCGGCGCATCACCTGATGTGAACGCAATGCTTGTAATGCTGATGCAAGTTTTCTCCGGACACTGAAACTGACTTCCTTTTACATTCTTTTACCTCATGACTCAGAATCACAAGGGCCCTCTGGCTGGCATCAAAGTTCTTGAACTGGGCACCTTGATCGCGGGGCCTTTTTGTGCGCGTATGCTGGCGGAATTCGGTGCCGATGTGATTAAGGTCGAATCGCCGGATGGTGGTGATCCTCTGCGTCAGTGGCGCGTGTTAAAAGACGGCACTTCACTCTGGTGGAGTGTGCAGGCGCGGAATAAAAAAAGTATCACCCTGAATATGAAAAGCGAGGAAGGGCAGGAGATTGCCCGCCGGCTCGCGCTGGATGCCGATATCCTTATCGAAAATTATCGCCCCGGTGTGCTCGAAAAGTGGCAGTTGGGCTATGAACAATTGAAGGCGCTGAATCCGGCGACGATCATGGTGCGTTTGTCTGGTTATGGTCAGACCGGTCCGATGAAAGATCAGCCGGGCTTTGGTGCGATCGGTGAGTCTATGGGTGGTTTGCGTTATGTCTCTGGTCACGCTGACCGGCCACCGGTGCGGGTCGGTATTTCTATCGGTGACTCAGTCGCAGCCTTGCATGGTGTGATCGGTGCGATGATGGCTTTGCGCCATCGTGATGTTACAGGTGGACGCTGGAACGGAAAATCTGGGGAGCACAGTGTCGCAGGGCAGGGGCAGATGGTGGATGTCGCCTTATATGAATCAGTCTTCAATCTGATGGAATCGCTGGTGCCGGAATTTGATGTGGCTGGTGTTGTTCGCGAACGCACTGGCGGAGCGTTGCCCGGCATCGTGCCATCGAATACCTATACCACGGGCGACGGCGAAAATATTGTGATCGCCGGCAACGGTGATGCGATTTTTCATCGGTTGATGAAGGCAATACAGCGCGATGATCTGGCACATGATCCTGCGTTGTTGAGGAATGACGGCCGTGTGCCGCGCACGGCGGAAATTGATGCGGCGATACAGGACTGGTGTGCAACACAAGATATCGATAGCGCCTTACAAATACTGAAGGCGGCGGATGTGCCGGTCGGAAAAATATACTCGGTGCGCGATATGATGAATGATCCGCAATTTCAGGCGCGGAAAATGTTTGAACAGCACCATTTCGCGGATGGTGAGGGAATTAAGTTGCCCGCGATTTCACCAAAGTTATCAGAAACGCCGGGGCAAACCGCATGGCTCGGCCCCAAGCTGGGTGAACACAATCACGAGGTATTATCTGCGCTCGGTTACTCAGAAGCAGACATCGCAGAATTACAAAATAAAAAAATTATTTAATCGGAGATCGCAATGAATCGTCAGTTCTGGAAGCAGTTTCTGATTGCCCTTACATTATTTTTACTGGGCTATTTCACGTTTAACGGCAAACTGTTCGCCGCAGAGTTGGCGTCATTCGTGACTGCTGTCGTGGGCTAAAAAACGATTTGAATCCTTGCTTCCTTGCATCGGGTCAGGCAGTGAATATCAGCCTGAATTCTGATGTTCAGAGATTCAGGCTGATCTGATGCTGCGTTGTGAGTCTCTATGAGTCTGCGAACAGCCTGTTATTCTGCTGCTTAATCAGAGCTTGCCTCATCAGCTCAGCGTTTTAATATATTCCCGGAAGCCGGTCAGCAGCATTTCTATCGACATTGCGGCAAGGATCAAGCCCATCAGTCGTTCAAATGCCGTCATAACATGCGCGCCCAATACCCGTTGCATACGTTCTGCGCTCAGTAAAACAATCAGCCAGACGACCGCCACGGCGGTCAGCGCGCCCAGATGTACCAGCATTTCCTGATTATTGTCAGATGAAAACAGCAGCACCGTTGCCAGTGCAGACGGGCCCGCCAGCGCTGGAATCGCGAGCGGCACAATAAACGGTTCGTGCTTATCTTCGGTGTCGCCAAAAATCCCGCCTTCCTGCGGAAACACCATACGCAGCGCGATCAGAAACAGAATCACGCCGCCGCCGATACGGATAGAAATTTCTGATAGTTGCAATGCCGTCAGAAAATTTTTGCCGAAAAACATAAACAACAGCAGCAAAACAAATGCGATACCACATTCGCGCACGATGACGCGCCAGCGGCGTTCCGGTGAAACGTGGGACAGTGCGCTGACGAAAATCGGTACGTTACCGAACGGGTCGGTAACGATGACCAGAAGGATCAGGGTTTGAAAAAAATCTTGTGCCATGAATTACATTTTCTATTGAATGGAAAAAACGGAATGTGCTGATGCTTGCGATCAGCGTCGTGCTGACAGTGATGACGGGAACCGGTACTTCAGATGGTCAGTGTTTATCAGCTTGCAGTGCTTATTATGCAGAGTCGCAAGCGCAAGAGACTCAATTTTCCTGTGCTTTGAGTGTGGCTGTCAATCCAACTGCTCGCCAGCCGGTGGTTCTGCAGGAAATAGAATTTTCGCACCAGAGCGATACCGCTTAATTAGCGTTACTATTACTCCCGTTGCGGGTATCTGCCTGTTTGTTATATTTTTGAATGTGCTGTTGCTCTCTCAGTTCAGAGACGAACAGTGCTGCGCTGAATGGTATGAGTGATGACTGAAATAAAAGAACGCCCGGATACGCCCTGTGTGGCAGTGTGTTCCACGACCTTCGATGAGATTTGTCGCGGCTGCGGCCGCACAGTGACCGAGGTGGCAGACTGGGTATTTATGAGTCCAGAGCAAAAAGAAGTTGTCTGGCAACGTATTCTGTCGCAAGGCTATCCGCGGCGAAATACCTGAGAAGGACATTGCGGGTAATTACCGTATCGTAAGCACACGTTCTTTTCCTGTAATGACTCTTAACTCAACAAAAAACGTGACAACATAAAAATACAGGACTTACGCAATTTGCTCCGGCAGGGTATGGCGACGAAGGCAGTACGAATGTATGGTCGGGAGTCATAATACTGTCGTGGCGGCTTTGCGTTAGCCCTGACATACTGAAAACGGAGACCGGGTAATGTCAGACATAAAAAAAACAGGGCGTCGCCGCTTTATTCTGGGCGCTGCCGGTGCAGCCGGGGCTTTGCTGGTTGGATGGGGGCTGATGCCGCCACGCCAGCGTCTGAACGCGGCACATTCTTTGCCTGTGGTGAATGATGAAGTCGCGCTCAATGGCTGGATAAAAATTGCCAGAGATGGCAGCGTCACTGTTGCCATGCATCGCAGCGAAATGGGGCAGGGCATACATACCGCACTGCAAATGCTGGTGGCGGAAGAACTCGATGTCGCGATGGCGCAAGTCAAAACCATGCCAGCGCCCATCGATAAAATCTACGGCAATCTTTCTATGCTGGCAGATGGTCTGCCTTTTCACCCTGACGATCAAGGTGTGATCAAACAATTCGCTCAGTGGATGACATTGAAAACCGCGCGCGAACTGGGTTTGCAGGTGACGGGTGGTTCGTCCAGCGTTAAGGATGCATGGCTGCCGCTGCGTGAAGCTGGCGCAGCAGCACGTGCGATGCTGATTGCCGCGGCGGCGAAAGAGTGGAACGTGCCTGCAGATCAGTGCACGACCGCGAATGGCATGGTGAAGCACACATCCGGCAAGCAAAAGTCTTACGGTGAGCTGGCAGCCAGTGCAGCTGAAACCGAGCCCGCGCAGATACGGCTGAAAGCGCCTGCAGAATTTAAACTGATCGGCCATCCCGAGCCGCGCACCGATGCCAAAGCTAAAGTGGATGGCAGCGCGCAGTTCGGGATCGATGCGCACCCAGCCGGAATGTTGTTTGCGGCGTTGAAATTAAGCCCGGTCATCGGCGGCAAGCTTAAGCGTGTCGATCCGCAGCCGGTGCTTGCGATGCCTGGCGTCACGCATGTGGTGGATTTTTCTGAGGCCGTTGGTGAGGCCGGTGTCGCAGGTGTTGCTGTCATCGCCAAAAACTATTGGACGGCGAAAACGGCTTTAGCCGCATTGCCGGTCGAGTGGGATGCCGGTGCGCTCGCGCAGTTATCGACGGAATCAGTCTTCAAAGAGCTGGCAGAAAAACTCGATAGCGAATCTGGCTTCACCTATTACAAACAAGGTGATCCTGCGGCGGTGTTGGCTGAGTCTAAGGATGCAGCAACGGGTACTTCCGTCGCAAAAACGATCAAGGCAGAATATCGCGCCCCGTTTCTTGCGCATGCCACGATGGAGCCGATGAATTGCACGGCGCAACTGAAAGATGGCAAGCTGGATTTATGGGTATCGACCCAGGTGCCGAGCATTGCTGTGGCGGTGGCCGCCAAAGTTGCAGGTATCAGTGCTGAACAAGTGCAGTTGCATATGTGCTTTCTGGGTGGTGGTTTTGGTCGCCGTTTAGAGGTGGATATGGTGGTGCAGGCGGTCGCCATTGCCAAACAGACGCAGGGCTTGCCGGTCAAGCTGATCTGGAGCCGCGAAGAAGATATGGCGCATGACATGTATCGTCCGGCAGCACTGGCGCGGTTTACGGCGGCACTTGATGATAAGGGCAAGGTACTCGCCTACGATAATACATCGGCGTCCGCGTCCATCGTGCATCAGGTGCTGAAACGGACGTTTGGTTTGCCCGGCGCAGGACCGGATAAGACGACGGCGGAAGGTGAATTTGACATGCCGTATCACATTGCGCATCAGAAAATTGCCCATGTGATTGTGCCCACGCCTGTGCCGGTCGGCTTCTGGCGCTCAGTCGGACACTCGCATAACGCGTTTTTTAAAGAGAGTTTCATTGATGAGCTGGCGCATGCTGCGGGTACAGATCCGGTCGATTTTCGTCGTGCGTTGCTGGCCAACCGCAAGCGTCATCTGACCGTGCTTGATGCCGCGATGAATCAGGCTGGTAAGCCCGGAGAAGGCCGCGCGCACGGGGTCGCTTTGCATCAGTCGTTCGGCAGCGTTGTGGCGGAAGTTGCGGAAGTCTCGGTGCAGGATGGCCAAATCCGCGTGCACCGGGTGGTCTGCGCGGTCGATTGCGGCATTGCGGTGAATCCCAACATCATCAGGCAGCAAATGGAGTCAGCAGTCATTTTTGGCCTGAGTGCGGCACTGTACGGCGAAGTGACGATCAAAGACGGCAAGGTCGTGCAGAGTAATTTTCATGATTATCCGGTGCTGCGTATCAACGAAGCGCCGCAGATTGAGGTCGTGATTATTCCGAGTGCAGAGCCGCCTGAGGGTATCGGTGAGCCGGGCGTGCCGCCAATTGCACCCGCAGTGGCGAATGCGGTGTTTCAGCTGACCGGGCAGCGTTTGCGCAGTTTGCCGCTGAAACTGGCCTGAGCAGCCTAAATATACTGGGGGGAGTATTTTTTTGCCCCCCCTTTGTTTATGCTGACGTTAGGGTGTTTTTCAGAAAAACAGAGGGGAGTATAGTAAAAGTTCACTTTTTTTGTTATTTTTAAGTAACAAATAATCATGTTGTCATGTTCCCGCTTTATACTGCTTCGCTTCGGATGATCTGCGTAATAACAACGCTGACAATCAAGGTAAGAAAGGCCGCCAGTGTTCCGGTGTGCCGGTTTTCCTGATAATGCAAGCGGCTATCCAGAGTATTCAGAGTGGATTTTCAGAATTAACCGAATTATCAGAACTAATAGACAGGCTTATGTTTACTTCTCAATCGATTTCAGTGTTGCCAGCGGCATCTCGTCAATCCCGTCGTTCGCGTGGTTTTACGTTGATCGAAATTATGGTCGTGGTCGTGATTATGGGTATCCTGGCGGCGCTGGTCGTGCCCAAGCTGATGGGGCGTACCGATGACGCGCGTATCTCAGCGGCGAAGCAGGATATTTCGACCCTGATGTCGGCACTCAAGTTATACCGCCTTGATAATCAGCGTTACCCAACAACAGAACAGGGTTTGCAGGCTCTGGTTACCAAGCCGACTACCGGTCCTGCCGCCAATGGCTGGAAAACCGGCGGTTACATAGAACGATTACCGAAAGATCCATGGGGTAATCCTTATCAGTACCTGTCACCGGGTATTAAAGGCGAAGTCGACGTTTTCTCACTCGGTGCAGATGGTCAGCCCGGCGGCGTGGATAAAGATGCTGACATCGGTTCTTGGGATCAGTAAGTCCTGCATTATTTCCCATTCATGACACTGCGAAACAGGCAGCGTGGCTTCACACTACTCGAATTGCTGGTAGTGATGGTGATCGCCGGTCTGATGCTGGGTGCAGTCGCGTTTAATGCGATGCCGAGTCCGCGTCAGCGCGTCGAACAAGACGCGAATCGTATCGCCTTGCTGTTGCAACTCGCGCGGGATGAGGCCATTCTGCGCAATCTGCCCGTCGCCTTTGAAGCCGATCAGTACGGCTATCGTTTTCAGGTACGTGAAGACCGGGTCTGGCTGCCGTTGCGCGACGAGATGCTGCGTGATCGCGCGTTTGGTATTTCTCCACTGGAACTGAGTATGGAGCCGCCAAGCAATCAGGCGGCAGCGGTGCGGGTTGTGTTTGGCCGCGAGCCTGTCGATAAGCCTTTCATTATCACTTTACGTGTGCCGGATGGCAGCGTGCGTATCCGCGCCGATGGTGTCGGACATTTTTCCGTAGAATGAAATGCGCCTGAAATTCTCCCGTCACGCTGGTTTTACCCTGCTTGAAGTGCTGGTGGCGCTGGTCATCGTCGGTACTGCACTGGGCGCGAGCCTGCGTGCTGTCGGCAGCCTGACGCAAAACAGCAATGACCTGCGTATCTCGCTGATGGCGACATGGTCGGCGGAAAACCGCTTGTCGCAAATCCGTCTGGCGCGCGAATGGCCATCGCTGGGGGAGCGTACGTTTGAATGTCCTCAGGCTGATTTAAAACTGACTTGCGAAGAGCATGTGATTGCGACGCCGAATCCTTCATTTCGGCGCGTCGAAGTCTTCGTTTATGAAACAGATAAACCTTCGCGCCGCATTATCAAGCTGACCCAGGTGGTGCCGAATGCCTTGTAATCGCCGGCCCTCCGCAATGCGCGGTTTTACCCTGATTGAATTACTGGTCGCGATCACGATACTTGCGATTGTCGCCGTGCTTGGCTGGCGCGGTCTGGACGGTATTGTGCGCGCACGCGTTGCGCTGAATGCGGAAATGGCGCAGACACGCGGTATTCAACTGGCCTTTGCCCAGATCGAAAATGACTGCGCGCATCTGATGGATGCGAACTTGCTGCAAGGGCGCAGCGTATTGCGTGCTGCCGGCAGCAAGCTGATGCTGATCCGTTCGGTACTCGAAGATAACCAGCCGCTACGGTATCAGGTGATTGTGTACAGCGTGATCGATGGCAAACTGGGGCGGCGTGAACTGGCGCCGACCCGCGAAATTGCGGCATTAGAAAACGATTGGCAAAGTGCCGCCGCTGATACCGATATAACGCCGGTTATACAGTTACAGACCGATGTGACATCACTGGCGATGCGCACCTGGACACAAGGTGAAACTGGCTGGCGTATCGACGGTACAGATATACAAAACCCTGCGACGGATGGCGCAGCAAAGAACCCCGCGATCAAGAGTGCGAAACTGGCCGGACTGGAAGTGTCGATGCAAGTGCAGGGGCGTGAAGCGCCGATGACTAAAGTGTTTTTGCTGGGGGCAAGCTGATGCAGATCGCCTTTTATCATCCCCGGCAACGTGGTGTTGCTGTTGTGACTGCGTTGTTGCTGACGACACTGGCGATCACGATTGTTGCCAGTCTGTTCTGGCAGCAGCAGGTGCAGGTGCGTTCGATAGAAAATCAGCGCATGCAGTTGCAAAAAAAATGGATATTACGTGGTGCTATCGACTGGGCAAGGCTGATCCTGCGTGAAGATAAAAAACAGAGCAATGTTGATCATCTGGGTGAGCCGTGGGCAGTCAGACTTGAAGACACGCGTCTCGATCAGTATGTCGAAAATGGTCGGGCCGACACTGATGCCAGCGATGCAAGCTTGTCCGGTCAGGTCATCGATGCACAGTCTTTGTATAACTTAAATAATCTGGCGACAGATGGCGTGGTGGACCCGCGTGAAACTGCTGTCTTTGCCCGCCTGCTGACGAATTTGCGCTTTTCTGCTGAGCTGGCACAACGGACTGCCAGCGCGATTGCTCAGACGCAGCCGAAAGCAGTAGTACCAAAGGGGGCGCCGGACAGCACGCCAGCGAGTTCCTCTGCCGACTCCGGTGGAATATCAGCGAACGGAGGAAGTGTAAAAACAACATCAGAAGAGACGCAAGCTGCAGTACAATTCCTGCGGTTTACGCAGGTTGATGATTTATTGTCCGTGCCGGGCTATACGCCGGAGATGGTGAATAAATTGCGTTCGTATGTGATCGCCTTGCCTCGCAAATCCGGTATTACGACCATCAATCTTAATACGGCTCCTGCCGAGGTGCTGGCTGCGCGGATAGAGGGGATGAGTCTGTCGGATGCGGCGCTGATCGTGGCCAGCCGCGAGCGCGCTTACATCAGTGGTTTTCCTGATTTTGAAACGCGTTTCCCTGATAAGGCAAAAATGACTTCAAAAAAAGAAGTCGATACCTCAACCAATTATTTTGTGGTGAACGGTAAGGTTAAAATGAACCGCTCGCTGATGGATGTCAGCGCGTTGATAGAGCGGGCAGAGGATGCATCGACGACGGTGCTTTGGGTAAGAGACAACTAAATTACATGGCAAGTACACTCACTATTTCTTTACCCTCGCGGGTCGCTGCGCAGAGCAGCCCGGACTGGTCTTCGCAGACGTTGCCGTTTGCCCTGTTTTCAGCAGAGGGCAATATACTCCAGCAAGGTCTGCAAACGCTGGCAGAGTTGCGCGCTTTATCTGTTGGTGTCCGTCAGCTTCACTTATTGCTGGCTGCCAGTGATGTCAGTCTGCTTGCGGTTAAAGTGCCGCCCATGTCGGCAGCGAAATTTAAATCAGCGTTGCCGAATCTGCTTGAGGAGCAGCTGACTTCAGATCCTGCCGATGTCGCACTGGTGGCGACACCGGTGGTGAATGGTGAGGCGACCGTTGCCGTCGCCGACAGAGCGTGGCTGGAGTTGATTGCGACCAGGGTCAAGGACTGGCCAGTCAAAAAAATCGCTGCTTTTCCATCGCAACTCGGACTGACGCTGCCGCAGCAGGAAAATCAAGTTGCAGCACTGATTGAAAATCGTGACGGCGTATTGGCGCTGACGATCAGACAATCTGAGTCACAGGGCATGGGGCTCAATTTGCCTGAGGCGGATCGTGACAGTGCGATCACCATGCTGAATTTGCTGGTACCGGAAACAGATGTAGGATTGTATGTAGCTGCAGGTGAAGTAGAGCAATATCAGGCGATGTTACAGACCCTGACGCTGAGCGAGCGTTTTCAGGTGCGGGCGATCAGCTGGCAGAACCGTGCTGGCGGCATAGGTGTGAAAACACCAGATCTGATGTCCGATGTCAGTGCTATCCATAAGCCGTCAATCGACTGGGCATCCTGGCGCTGGCCTTTGCGTTTGCTGGCTGCAATCGTAATAGTCAATATCGTGGCCTTAAACACAGAGTGGTTCAGCCTCAAACGCGAAGCCAGGAATTTAAGTGCAGCTCTGATGCAGACGTATAAGAATAGCTTTCCTAAAGAGATGACGATTGCTGATCCTCTGGTGCAGATGAGGCAAAAAGTGGATCTGGCGAAACGCTTGTCCGGTCAGTTTGCGCCGAATGACTTTGCGGTGATGGCGGCGCAGTTCACGCAAGTGTGGGAACGCGTGATGGCGGGCAAGCCAGCCGATGTCGTGTCTGTCGAATATAAAGACCGCGGCCTGAACGTCAAGGTGAAATCGCCGGGTCAGATTCCGCTTGATCAGTTGCGTGCGGCGCTGGCAGAACAGTCTATGCGCATGGAAGCAACACCAGATGGGATATTGCATATCACCGTCGGAGGGAAAAACTGATGATGAAGCAATTAAAGCAAGAGTTTGATCTGTTCTGGGGACAGCGTGATGCACGCGAGCGCCGCATGCTGAGTATCGCAGCAGTGGTCATTGTGCTGGCGCTGGTCTATCAGATTTTTCTTGACCCGGCATTGACAGGGCGGACGAAATTACTGAAGCAGATCCCGGTTTTGCGCCAGCAGGTTGCCGAGATCACCGCACTGAGTGTACAACAATCCAAACTGGCGGCGGGTTTGTCGCAAATGACAGAACCGGTTACACGTGAGAGCGTGGAGGCATCGCTGGCAACTCGCGGCATCAAGGCACAAACCTTAAGTGTATCGGACGATATCGTGCGTTTACAAATTCAGACGGTCGCCTATGCAAATATCATGGAGTGGCTGATGGAAACCCAAAAATCTTCGCGTTTGACGGTCGAGGAAGCACGTTTTACCGCCTTGCCAGAACCGGCGCAGGTGAACGTCAGCCTGACATTAAAGCAGCAACGCGGTGGACTTTGAATGACGTCAGGAAAGTCAGCAGCAGGATTCTGGATATGGGTGGTGACAGGCATCGTCAGTATCACGTTATCCGTCTTGTTTTTTTTGCCTGCCAGTTGGCTTGGTGCTTTACTGGAAAAGCAAACGCAGGGGCGACTCAGTCTCGGTGACGTGCAAGGTTCGTTCTGGCGTGGCTCGGCGTTTGTCGGCGTTGCTTCCGGTGTCAGCGGCCCGGTAACGCCTTTGTTTGCGGGACGCTTTGCGTGGAAAATTTCACCGCTGATCTTGTTGGCACAAGTCGAAGCTGAACTGGATAATCCTGAATCGCTGTCGGCCATCGTCAAGATACAGGGTAATTTTTCGGAGTTGCAGGTGAGTCCGGCAAGTTTGCTCTTGCCGACAGAGCGGTTAGAAGGACTGGGGGCTCCGCTGAATACGATAGGGCCTACCGGGAAATTGCGGATGTCGTGGAATAATTTACGCTTTGCCCGGGATGCTGGCAGACTGAACGGATATGGGCAGTTGCAGCTGGAATTGTCGGAAATGGCATCGCGTCTGTCGCCAGTCAAACCTTTGGGTAGCTACAACATGGCGTTTGATTTACACGGCGCAAATGCCGATCTGCATCTGAATACCTTAAAAGGGCCGATGATGTTGGCCGGCAGCGGTACATTAAACGGCGGCCATTTCCAGTTTTCAGGCAAAGCCTGGGCAGAAGAAGGGCAGCAGGCAAGATTGGCAAATTTATTGAATTTGCTGGGGCAGCGCCGTAAGGACGGCGATCAGGATGTCATCGCTTTAGAGTTTAAATAGTTCAAATGAAAAAATATCCATTAAAAAACAAGGCAGCTATGATCAGCAATTCCTTACGCAAACCGATGCGCCATTTGTCTGTCATGACAGGAGCGGCAGTATTGAGTGCCGGTTGTCTCATCAGTTCTTCGGTGTTGGCACAAAATGCGGCGCAAAATACGGCAGACCTGAATTTTGTCGGTGCCGATATTGAATCTGTTGTTAAAGCGATTGGTCATTACACAGGATCGACTTTCATCATCGATCCACGGGTGAAAGGTCAGGTCACCTTAGTCTCGGAAAAACCGCTGACAAAAGAACAGGCGTTCAAGCTGCTGACGTCGACATTGCGTCTGCAAGGGTATGCGGTTGTGTATGCGGATGGCTATTACAAAGTGGTGCCGGAATCTGACGCCAAACTGCAACCAGGTCCGACGCAGTCTGTGCAGAATGAGAAAGGCGAATCGGTCAGAGGCGATCAGGTGGCAACCCAGATTTACCGACTGAATTACGAATCAGCGACCAATGTTGTGACGATTTTGCGGCCATTGATTTCGCCTAATAATACGATTAATGCGAATCCGGGTAATAACTCGGTGGTGATTACCGATTACGCCGATAACTTAAAACGTCTGAATAAAATTATTGCGTCTTTAGACGTTCCCGCGACGGTGGATATGGACGTGATTCCTATCAAACACGCGATGGCGAGTGATATCGCTGCATTGGTGAGTAAGCTCAGCGATAACGGCGCTGCGACGGAAGGTGGACGTGCAGTCTTGCTGGCCGATCCGCGCACCAATTCTGTGTTGTTACGCGCCCCTTCCGCTGCGCGGGCGAATCTGGTTAAAGAGCTGATTGCCAAACTGGATCAGCCAACGGCATTGCCTGGTAATGTGCATGTGGTTTATCTCAAGAATGCAGAGGCGGTAAAGCTGGCTCAGACTTTACGTTCCATCATTTCCGGCGATACCAGTGCCTTACCTGCCAGTACCGGTTTGTCGAATACCGGTAGTGCTGCGAACGGAACGAATAGTCCGATAGCGTCGAATTCCGCAACGGGTACGACGAATACCGGTGTCACCGGTGGTTTGCCTCCATCGTCCGGTAGCAGTTCTGTAACGGGTAACACTGGCGGTGCAGCGGGTTTCATTCAGGCTGATGCAGCAACGAATACGCTGATTATTACGGCGAGCGAAGCGGTATACAAAAATCTGCGTTCGGTGATCGATCAATTGGATGCTCGGCGAGCGCAGGTGTATGTCGAGGCGCTCATCGTTGAAGTGAATGCAGATAAGGCAAATGAATTCGGCGTGCAGTGGCTGGGTTTATCTGGTGACAGCAATAGTAATTACCGTGTCGGCGGTGGTACGGCTTTCACCACCACGGGGAATAATATTCTCAGTCTCGCCACTGCAGCGACGCCGACGCCAGGTAATGGTTTGTCTATCGGTGTTTTCAAGCAGATCAACGGCAAGCTGGGGCTGGGGGCGCTGGCGCATGTGCTTGAAGGTAGTGGCAATGCGAATATCTTGTCTATGCCGAATCTGGTGACACTGGACAATGAAGAAGCAAAAATCGTGGTCGGTAAAAACGTGCCTTTCATCACCGGTCAGTTCACGACTTCTGCCTCCACCGGCACGGCTGGTGTGAATCCGTTCCAGACCATAGAACGCAAGGAAGTCGGTCTGAAACTGACCGTTAAACCGCAAATTTCCGAAGGCGGTACAGTCAAGCTGGCGATCTATCAGGAAAGCTCGAGTATTGACGATTCTGCGACAGTGACATCGTCTGGCCTGATTACCAAACAACGCTCCATTTCCACCAATGTGCTGGTTGAGGATGGGCAGATTCTGGCGCTCGGTGGCTTGATGGAAGACAGTACTTCTGATTCCGTCGAAAAAGTTACCGGTCTGGGGGATATTCCTGTCATTGGCAATTTGTTCAAATATCAGACGGCCAAGCGCGGTAAAACCAATCTGATGGTGTTTCTGCGTCCGACTGTGATACGTAATGCCGAGCAAAGCAACAGCGTTTCCGTTGATCGCTATGACTATATGCGTACGCAGATCGCACCGAATAAAGAAGGTGTGCCGGCTGCGCAATTACCTGACATGGAAAAAGGCAAGCTGATGGCGACATCAACGTCACTGCCATCGGATAAAGTGAAATCCGCCAGTCAGGAAAGTAAATAAGCCATGATGGAAAATCGCTTATTGCCTTACGGGTTTGCGCGTGACTTTTCAGTGCTCGCCAGTCGTGACAGTGCTGTCGCCGGCGCGCCGGTAGAGTTGTCGGTATCGAATAAAACCAGCCCGGCGGCGATCGCCGAGGTTGGGCGTAAATTTGGCACGATCAAGTTGAATATGCTCAGCCATGAAGCTCTGAGCGACCTGATTGCCAAAGCGTATGCGGGCTCAGGTGGTGATGCTGCAGATGTCGTTGGCGAGGTCGAGTCGGATCTTGATCTGGCGAAGCTGATGCTGGATATGCCAGCGATAGAAGACCTGTTGGAATCGGCTGACGATGCGCCTGTGATTCGTATGATTAATGCGCTGCTGACGCAGGCATTACGCGATGGCGCCTCTGATATTCACATAGAACCATTCGAGCAGATTTCTGTCGTGCGTTTTCGCATTGACGGTTCCCTGCGCGATGTGGTCCGGCCACGTAAAGCGATTCATGCTTCCCTGATTTCGCGTATTAAGATCATGGCGCAACTGGATATCGCCGAAAAGCGTTTACCTCAGGATGGCCGCATTACCTTAAGGATTGGCGGTAAACCCGTTGATGTGCGGGTATCGACGCTGCCGACTGGCCACGGTGAGCGCGCGGTATTGCGTTTGCTGGATAAGGAAGCCGGGCGTCTGGATCTGAGTAATCTTGGTATGAGTCCGGATGTTCTTGAAAATTTTGACAAGCTGATCGCGCAGCCGCATGGCATCGTCCTGGTTACCGGACCGACTGGTTCAGGTAAAACGACGACGCTGTATGCTGCTTTATCCCGTGTGAATGCAGGTACGACTAACATTCTGACGGTGGAAGATCCTATTGAGTATGAATTGGCGGGGGTCGGACAAACGCAGGTCAATGCGAAGATAGACATGACGTTTGCCAAAGCCCTGCGCGCTATTTTGCGCCAGGATCCGGATGTGATCATGATCGGTGAGATCCGCGATCTGGAAACCGCACAAATTGCCGTTCAGGCTTCACTGACGGGCCATCTGGTCTTGGCAACTTTGCATACGAACGATTCGTCCGCCGCAGTGACCCGCTTGCTGGATATGGGGATAGAACCTTTCCTGTTGTCTTCGTCATTACTGGGCGTCGTAGCCCAACGTCTGGTACGCAAACTTTGTACGCATTGCCGTCGTGAAGAGGGCGGGCAATGGCATGCGACCGGCTGTGAACACTGTGGCCACACCGGTTATCAGGGGCGCGTCGGCGTGTATGAACTGTTACAGACAACAGAAGACATCCGTGCGCAGATTCACCATCAGGCATCGGAAGCGGAAATCCGGCTTGCTGCTCAGAAAAATGGCATGAAAACCATGCGCGAGGATGGTGAGCGCTGGGTGAAGAGTGGCGTCACAACGCCTGAAGAATTATTGCGCGTCACTAAGGAATAATTACCGTGCCGGCATTTCGATATGAAGCGATAGACAGTCATGGCAGCAGCAGTACCGGTGTGTTAAACGCCGATAGTGCGAGAGCGGCACGTAGCGATTTACGTGCGCAGGGGCTGGTTCCTGTGTCAGTCGAGGCGATACACAATAATGCTGACGGCGGCGCTCGTCAGCGACGCTCTTTTTTCTCCGAGCGTTTATCCAGCGTCGAGCTTGCTTTGTTCACCCGTCAGCTTGCCAGTTTACTGGAAGCAGGATTGCCGCTCGAACAGTCATTAACAGCATTGCTGGAACAATCTGAGCGTACCTTTATCCGCGACATTATTGCTTCTGTGCGCTCAGAGGTGATGGCGGGAGCAGCCTTATCTGATGCACTGAAACAGCATCCGGATGATTTTGCCGATATCTATTGCGCGCTGGTGGCGTCAGGTGAACAGATTGGTCATCTGGCGCGTGTTTTGTCGCGTCTGGCAGACTATATCGAACGCCGTAATGCGCTGGTGCAGAAGGTGAAACTGGCCTTTACTTATCCGGCAATTGTGACTGTCGTCGCATTTGCAATTGTGATTTTCTTGCTGACTTATGTGGTACCGCAAATTGTTTCTGTGTTTGCCAACACTAAACAAAAGCTACCGTTGCTGACGGTGCTGATGCTGGCCGTGTCAGATTTTGTGCGGGTGTATGGCTGGTTGGTCGCATTGTTTGGTGTGAGCGCTTTTCTGCTCTGGCGCCTTGCCCTGAAAAATCCGGAGATAAAAATGCGCTGGCACCAGTGGCTGTTGACAGCTCCTGTTTATGGCAAATTTGAGCGCAGTTTAAATACGTCCAGGTTTGCCAGCACGCTGGCGATTACAACAGGTTCCGGCGTGCCGATTTTACGTGCTTTGCAGACGAGTCGGGAGACCTTGTCGAACGTCGCGATGCGCGCGCAGGTCGAGGATGCGACAGCAAGTGTACGTGAGGGCGTCAGTCTGGCGCGGGCCTTGTCTGCGCATAAATATTTCCCTCCTATGTTGATCCACATGATCCGTGCCGGTGAGGTGACCGGTGAGTTGACCGCCATGCTGGAACGTGCATCGAATGCGCAGGAGCAGGATCTGGAACGTAGGGCGCTGACGATCGCCGGTCTGCTGGAGCCGGTACTGATTCTGGCGATGGGCGTGGTGGTGTTGCTGATCGTGCTGGCAGTCCTGATGCCTATTATTGAAATTAATCAGCTGGTACGCTGACAAGGATAGAAATGAAGCGTTTACCTCTTTTGTGTAGTGTGATTGCGTTTGCATTATTGTGCATGACTGTCAGTTTCTGGGGCTTGCGTATCTTTAAGCCGCAGAACCGCAGTGTTGTAGCACCAACGCAGCAGAACAGCATTGAGCCCGGTTCCGGGCAGTGGGGAAGCCTGTTCGGCGCTGCGCCTGCAAGTCAGATGGCAGCCAGCAATTATCAATTGAAAGGCGTGATCATCGCCAAGCGTTCGGCAGAAAGTCTGGCAATCGTCAGCACTAATGGCAAGCCTGCGCAGTCAGTTGCGATCGATATGCAGATTGCGCCCGGTGTTGTCTTGAAGGAAGTGCACGAGCAGTATGTGCTGATTTCAGAAAACGGGGTGACTCGTCGGGTCGATTTGCCACAAAATGCGGTCGTGAATATCGCAGCAAATCCGGTTCGTCCTCCGCCAACAGAGATTATCGGCATTAACCCTGTGGCACCGGTGGCATTTCCTGCGCATCAGGCGCAGCCGGTTCCGCCAGGTGGTCCGGCACCGGTTCCGAGTCCAGTTGTCACTCCGGGGCTTTCTACCGCATCATTGCCTGCCGTAATGCCAGGCGCTGCACAATGAATGTCAGTAGTGGCAATTTGCCAAAACAGATCACGGATTGCATACAGCTCGCCCATCCGTCCTGGCATCCTGCCATCTGTAACGGTTTACAGGCTATGTATTCAGCGGATCCTGATTATTTTGCGAATTTATGCTCTGCTGAATTTTTGCCGACAGAAGGGCGTTTGTTTGCAGCGTTTCAGCAGCCTGTGAGTAATGTTCGTTACGTGCTGATCGGTGAAGGACCTTATCCGCGCGCTGACAGCGCGACCGGCGTTTGTTTTATGGATGGGGCGGTAGATAATTTGTGGGCAGAGGACGGCTCGGGCTTATCAAAAAAAGTCAATCGTGCGACGTCGTTACGCAACTTCATCAAAATGTTACTGGTTGCATCCGGGCATCTGGATGACGAGTACACTGGCGGTGAAGCGATGGCAGTCGTTGCCATGTCGGTTATGCATAATCAGACGACCTTCATTCGTAAGCTCGCTGATTTGCAGGAGAATATGAACAGACAAGGTTTTTTGCTATTGAACGCGACGCTGGTTTTTCGCGACAGCATGGCACCTGCAAAGGATGGAAAGGCCTGGCAGCCGTTTTTGCAAGCCATTTTTTCCTGTTTGTCTGAACAACAGTCTGCCGTGTCACTGCCATCCCTTGTTTTGTGGGGGAAAATTGCGGAACAGTTAAAGCGCATTCCAGAAGCTGCACATTTTCCGCAAATTCTCGCAGAACATCCGTATAACCTGAGTTTTATCAAAAATCGGGAGATGCAGGATTTTTTTCGCCCCATGCAATTACTACATAATTGCACAAAGGAAAACTTTTGTTAGATGCGCGGGCTTGTTGTAGCGCAGTTCCTGCCTTTGTAGAATAATCTAAGCTTGGGTTTATTACAGGCTTTACGTTGTCAGATAAGGTTTCCAATCGCTCCTTTATGTTAAAAAAAATTAAGACATCCGATTTGAGGGTGGGTATGTTTGTCACTGAGTTATGCGGCTCATGGATAGATACGCCATTCTGGAAAAAATCGTTTCTTCTGTCGGATTCCGCTGAATTGCTGGAGATTCAGAAATCAAAGATTCAGGAAGCATGGATCGATACCAGCAAAGGTCTCGATGTTCTTCAGGATGAGCCAGAAGTCAAGCGGGAGCCGCCACCTGCAGCAGAAGTTGTTGTCCCTAAACAGCCGGCTCCGCGTCAGATTGCGCCGGTGTCGATGGAAGATGAGCTGGGCAGAGCGTCCCTGATAGTGAGTAAATCGCGCGCAGCCGTGTTTTCGATGTTCAGTGAAGCGCGCATGGGAAAAGCGGTTGATGTCGGTAATGCGCAGGAAATGGTGGAGGAAATTGCTGACTCCGTGATGCGCAATCCTGGCGCTCTGATCGGTCTTGCCAGATTAAAAACCAAAGATGATTACACTTACATGCATTCGGTTGCTGTCTGTGCATTGATGGTGGCCTTGGGTAAGCAATTAGGTCTGAGTGATGCTGATACCCGTGAAGCGGGACTTGCCGGGTTGTTGCATGACATCGGTAAGATGGGGGTGGATCAGGATATCCTGAATAAACCAGGCAAACTCACCGATGCAGAATTTGTCTCTGTGAAGGAGCATCCTGCCGCCGGATACAAGATGCTACTGGAGGCAGAGGGCGTCAGTAAAGTGGCTCTGGATGTGTGCTTGCATCATCATGAAAAAATGGATGGCACTGGTTATCCTGATCGTCTGAAAGGCGATGAAATCAGTCTGTTTGCGCGAATGGGGGCGGTATGTGACGTGTATGATGCAATCACTTCTGACCGGCCATATAAACAAGGGTGGTGTCCTGCAGAATCTTTACGCAAAATGGCAGAGTGGAGTAAGGGCCATTTCGATGAGAAAGTATTTCAGGCGTTTGTAAAGAGCATAGGCATCTATCCTGTCGGTACGCTGGTTCGCATGGAATCGGGACGTCTTGGCGTGGTTGTTGAACAGCAGGTTGGTAAGTCTTTGTTAACTCCTAAAGTCAGAGTGTTTTTTTCTGTGAAGTCGCTCGGTTATATCGTTCCTGAGTTACTTGATCTGGCTGGACCAGGATTGCAGGATAAAATTGTGGCGAGAGAAGATGCGTCGAAGTGGGGATTAAAAGACATCAATCGTTATTGGCTTGGTGAAGCAGCGCCGCGTTGAGTCATTGATCATTGGCTGAAATAAAAAAACTCCACGCGCCAGCGTGGAGTTTTTGCATTTACGGGTAATGTATTTTATTTTTCCGGTTGTATGACGACTTTGCCTGTCACTTTGCGGGCAGCGATATCGTTTAAGGCATTGGCGGTTTCATTCAATGCATATCGCGCAGAGATATGCGGCTTGATTTTGCCCTCTCTCAGCCAGCCTATCATTTCACTCATTGCAGCCATATTGGCCTTGGGTTCGCGCTTGGCAAACTCGCCCCAGAATACGCCGACCAGAGATGCACCTTTTAATAATGCCAGATTCAGCGGTAATTTCGGGATTTCGCCATTCGCAAAGCCGACGACCAGATAGCGGCCGCGCCACGCAATAGAGCGAAACGCCGGTTCAGCGTAGATGCCGCCTACCGGATCATAAATCACGTCAGGTCCTTTGCCTCCGGTTGCGCTTTTGATCGCTTCACGTAAATCAGTGTTACTGTAATTGATCGTCACATCGGCACCATGTTGACGGCAGATTTCCAGCTTTTCATCTGTTGAAGCCGCTGCGATGACTTTTGCGCCTATTGCTTTTCCGATTTCAATGGCAGCCAGCCCGACGCCACCTGCTGCACCCAGCACCAGCATGGTTTCGCCAGCTTTTAACTGTGCCCGGTCAACAACTGCATGATGGGATGTGCCATAAGTCAGTGTGATTGCGGCCGCAGTATCAAAATCCATTCCTTCCGGCATCGGAATGACTGCATTGGCCGGCGCTAAAACCTGTTGCGCAAACGCTCCCTGACCTATGAAGGCAATCACTTTGTCGCCCGTTTTGACGTGCTTTACGCCATCTCCGACAGCATAGACCGTTCCTGATAATTCACTGCCCGGGGTGAACGGGAGTTCTGGTTTGAACTGATATTTGTTCTGAATGATGAGAAAGTCCGGAAAATTGACGCCGGCAGCCTTGACGCTGATTGCAACTTCCCCGGGGCCTGGTGTCAGATCGGGAAGTTCCAGTATTTCGAGGGTATCCGGGGTACCCCAGTTTTTACATACAACGGCTTTCATATAAAGTCTCCAGTTTTAAAAATAGTACGACCGTTTAATTTTTTGATTATGCCGTAAAAATTGATAACAGGAGGAATTTGTTTTTCTGCATCGGGTAGAATGTTGCTTATGAAAATTCTAATTAGTAATGACGATGGCTATCTTGCTCCCGGCATCGCTGCCCTGGCGGAAGCACTGACCCCTTTTGCTGATATTACAGTTGTCGCGCCGGACAGCAACCGTTCAGGTACTTCGAACGCCTTAACATTGGATCGTCCCTTGTCAGTTCAGCGCGCGGCAAATGGTTTTTATTTCGTTAATGGCACGCCTTCCGATTGTGTTCATATCGCGTTGACGGCGATTATGACTGAGCGCCCTGATCTGATTGTTTCAGGCATTAATCAGGGGCAGAATATGGGTGACGATACTCTTTATTCTGGTACGGTGGCGGCCGCTACCGAAGGCTATCTGTTCGGCATTCCGGCAATCGCGTTTTCTCAGTTACATAAAGGCTGGGCGCATCTGGATGCCGCGGCTGCGGTTGCAGCAGAACTGGTGCAGCGTGGGTTTCCTGAGTTGTCTTCACCTTACTTGCTGAACGTGAATATTCCGAATGTACCGCGCGTGGACATAAAAGGCATACGCCGGGCACGTCTGGGAAAACGGCATAGTTCCGAGCCAGTGATTCCCATGAGAGATCCGCATGGGCGCGACATTTTCTGGATAGGGCCGCCGGGAGGCGTTCTTGATGGTGGTGAGGGAACCGATTTTGATGTGACGTCGAAAAATTTCGTTTCCGTCACACCTTTGCAAGTTGATCTGACCAATACGCGACAACTGGACATGCTGGCCGTGAATATCAAATGACAACGAAAGAAAAGCGTTTTCCTCTCAGCTTATCGTCTGTCGTTGATCAGCGTGAAACTGCTCGCGGCGATCATTTTGGACGCAGTGCGTCGACCCAGACTGCGACGAAAAATGCGAGACAGGGTGCAAATCTGGGTATCCGTCCCGGTTCTGCGACAAACAATGAAAAAAAATCTGAACAAGCCGCGCCTTTCTCCGGTCCTTTGATTTCTGATGCGGTCCGGCGCGCCATGGTTGCCAGAGTAGAGCAGCAGGGCGTCAGCGATAAACATGTTTTGGCTGCTTTGCAGGCGATTCCACGGCATATGTTTCTGGATTCTGGTCTTGCCAGTCAGGCTTATGTTGATGCCTCACTTCCTATTGGTCATCATCAGACCATTTCGCAGCCTTACATTGTTGGCCGGATGCTGGAAATTTTGCGTAACGGGGCGAAGCTCGATAAGGTGCTTGAAATAGGCACGGGCTGCGGTTATCAGGCTGCAGTTTTGTCGTTGATTGCGAAAGATGTTTATTCGGTTGAGCGTATCAAAGCCTTACATGAGCTGGCAAAGAATAATCTGCGTCCGATGCGTATTGCGAATATCCGTTTGCATTACGGCGATGGCATGCTGGGTATGCCTCAGGTTGCTCCTTTTGACGGTATCATACTGGCAGCTGCAGGGCTGGAAGTGCCTCAGGCGCTACTGATGCAGTTGAAGGTTGGCGGACGTCTGATTGCGCCTGTCGGTGACCGCCATCAGGTGTTGCAATTAATTGAGCGTGTTTCAGCGCATGACTGGAACAGTACTATGGTAGAAAACTGTCACTTTGTTCCTTTGCGGCCCGGTGTCATCTGAGGTTGTGGTGCGGGATCGTAATTCACCTGTAAATTTGTAATGAGAATGAACAAAATCAAAAACCTGAAAAATTTATTGACCGTGGGTTGCTTCGCTTCATTTCTGGTTGCTTGTAGCTCGACGCCGAATAAAGCACCTGTGATTGAGCGTGGCACCTCTTCCTCAAATGAGGTGTATGTACCTCCGCCGGCTCCTAAGCAAGTGGCCAGGCCTGCTGAGCCAGTGCGGGGTAATTATGTGGTTAAGCGTGGTGATACTTTATACAGAATCGCTTTAGATCATGGTCAGAGTTACAGTGATCTGGTTGCGTGGAATAATCTGAAGAATCCGAATGATATCAAGGTTGATCAGATATTGCGTGTAGCGCCTCCTGAAGTTAATGGTGCGCAGCCGGTCGCTCTTGCAACGACGTCGTCAATTGAAGTCAAGCCGCTGTCTGTCAGTTCAGGCAGTACGAAGGTTACGCCTAAGGGGGATAAGCGTCCATATTCAGAAAGTAATCTTGCAGAGCTTCAAAAACCGGATGGCGTAGCTGTTGCGCCAGCCAAAACAGAGTCCGCTGCATTAAAGTCGCCGGATAAAGCTGCCGAGCCGGCTGCCGATGCAGATACTGTTGACTGGATGTGGCCGGTGGACGGCAAATTGTTGGCTGGCTTTGATGATAAGAATAAAGGCCTGGATATTGGCGGTCGGATGGGGCAGGATATTTTTGCAGCAGGTGCAGGCAAGGTCATGTACGCTGGCAGCGGTATCCGCGGCTATGGGAACCTGGTGATTGTGAAGCATAACAACAGCCTCTTGTCTGCCTATGCGCACAACAAGACAATTCTTGTGAAAGAGGGGCAGTCAATCACTAAAGGACAAAAAATAGCGGAGATGGGAAACTCTGACAGTGATAGCGTTAAACTGCACTTTGAAATACGTTTGCAGGGAAAACCTGTTGATCCATCGAGGTATCTGCCTGCGCGTTAGTTATATTTTGGTTTGATCTGGTTTGGATGGTGATGTGTTTTAAAGGGTGTTCCGGGTAATCTTTTTTTCTTGAGGCTGTTCATTTTTTAAAGTTGTCTGTTTCGTATACATATTTTATTCAGATGGAAATCTATGCAAAAAAATACGACCGACCACAAGTTAAGTGTTGCCTCATACGAAGATACTGACATCCTTCCGGGGCAATATCTAGACGCTGCTGAGGCAGATGCTATTCCTGATATTGACGCAAACGATGATGCTGAGGGCTCCAGCGGGCGGGAGGTGGATTCGATTTCTCTCATCGTAGCTCCTGTCGATGAACTCAGAACGGTGCTGGCGAGTGAATTATCCACTGACACAACCCAGTATTATCTGAACCAGATTGGCACCCGTCCCTTGTTTAATTCCCGTGAGGAGCTGGAGTTCGCTACCCTGGCAAAACAAGGAGACTTTGACGCACGGCAAAAAATGATAGAGCACAACCTCAGGCTGGTTGTCTCTATCGCCAAGCATTACATAAATCGTGGTGTCGCCCTGCTTGATATGATAGAAGAGGGGAATCTCGGCCTGATGCATGCGATCGATAAATTTGAACCGGAGCGTGGTTTCCGTTTTTCGACTTATGCGACCTGGTGGATACGTCAGAGTATCGAGCGGGCAATTATGAATCAGGCGAGGACGATACGCTTACCGGTGCATGTGGTTCGCGAACTGAATCAGATTCTGCGAGCAAAGTATCACCTCGAGTCGCGGCAGCGTGATGGGCGGGATGCAAAAGCGGAAGATATAGGTTTGCTGGTCGACAGGCCAGCGGATGAGGTACAGGATATTCTGGCCTTGTCCGAACATGCAACTTCTCTTGATATGCCTTTGGATAATGATCCGCAATCAAGTCTGATGGATCTGCTGCCGGGTGATGGTGATACTGCCCCGGATACTCTTGCTGAACATCACGAAATGACCATATTGGTCAGAGACTGGCTTTCAAAGTTGCCGGCTAAGCAGCGTATCGTGATCATCCGGCGTTTCGGCCTCGACAACGATGATCCTGCCACGCTGGAAGCGCTGGCAGATGAAATGGGAATTACCAGGGAGCGTGTTCGTCAGATTCAGCAAGAGGCCTTGATGAAGTTGAAGCGCTCATTTACGTCTCGAGGTCTGGGGCGGGATTCTTTGCTCTGACCGGTGCTGACAGCGGATATTCCCTGCCTTCGTTGTTTATTGTTAGGGTAGAGTCCCACACTTCTTTTATAATTCCGCTTTTGACATCGATCATTGATATGGCGCAGCCATTGTTCGCGCCGACATTCCCATGAATAAAATTGAAATACGTGCTTTTGATATGGACGCGCGTGGCGTCGGGCATTTGCAAAACGAAGATGGTACGCAGGGTAAGGTAATTTTTGTTGAGGGCGCACTGCCGGGCGAGACGGTTACGTTCAGTAGCTACAAAAAGAAGCCGAGTTGGGAGGTGGCGACGCTGACAGATATCGTTCACGCCTCATCTCAGCGGATTGAGCCTAAGTGTGAATTTTTTGGCACTTGTGGCGGATGCTCCATGCAACATCTGGAGCCGGATGCGCAGGTAGCGATGAAACAGCGTATTCTGGAAGACAATCTCTGGCATATTGGAAAAGTAAAAGCGGAAACCATGTTGCGTCCGATTTATGGGCCTACCTGGGGGTATCGTTATCGTGCCAGGTTATCAGTGCGTCATGTCATCAAAAAAGACAAGGTCCTGGTCGGGTTTCATGAAAAAAAATCCCGCTATGTGGCGGATATGGAAACTTGTCAGATATTACCGCGTCATGTTTCTGCTATGTTGTTGCCGTTGCGCTCCCTGATTGCGTCGCTGTCGATTATTGCGTCATTGCCGCAAATCGAGTTAGCAATAGGTGAAGATGTAACGGCGATGGTATTGCGTATCATGGAACCGTTAACTCCGGATGATGAGGTGAAGCTAAAGGCGTTTGCCGATGAGTATGGTGTCCAGTGGTGGTTGCAGACGAAAGGGCCGGATACTGCGGTGCCTTACTATCCAGCAAAGAGCGATTTGCACTATCTGCTGCCGGAATTCGGTGTGAAGATGCCTTTCAAGCCGACTGATTTTACGCAGGTCAATCATCATATCAATCGCGTACTGGTCGCTCGTGCTTTACGCTTGTTGGATGCGCAGAAGGATGAGCGTATCGCTGATCTGTTTTGTGGATTGGGTAATTTCACGTTGCCGATTGCAACGATGGCCAGAGAGGTTGTGGGTATTGAGGGGAGCGCTGCACTGACAGAGCGTGCAATGGAAAATGCTTTGCATAACGGTTTGGCGGCTAAGACAGCCTTCAGCACGCGGAATCTGTTTGAGGTAACTGCCGATGATTTGATTGCGCTGGGTAAGTTTGATCGTTTTCTGATAGATCCCCCACGCGACGGTGCAATGGCTCTTTGTCAGGCCTTGATTGATCTGACAGAAAAAAATCCTGAATTAAAACCTAAACGGCTGGTCTATGTTTCGTGCAGTCCTTCCACTCTTGCCCGGGATGCGGGCATGCTGGTGATGGATGCGGGATATAAACTGAGTTATGCAGGTGTGGTGAATATGTTTCCGCACACTTCGCATGTTGAGTCGATGGCAGTATTTGATCTGATTAATTAAATCTGGTCATAGCGGTGTGAAGCATTTGGCCGGAGCTTACTCTAAAGACATGTTCTGCTAAGTGTTTCATGCTAGAATCTAAGGTTAGATGAATTCTTGAGTTTTTGTCTTAACCCTTTCTTTTTATTGGAGTTTTTGATGGCTATCGAACGTACATTGTCTATTATTAAACCTGACGCAGTTGCGAAAAACGTCATTGGTCAAATTATCAGCCGTTTTGAAAATGCAGGTCTGAAAGTTGTTGCTGCCCGTCTGACTCAGTTGTCCCGTGCCGAAGCAGAAGGTTTTTATGCTGTTCACGCTGCTCGCCCATTCTTTAAAGATTTGGTTGATTTCATGATCTCCGGTCCTGTATTTGTGCAAGTTCTGGAAGGTGAAGGCGCGATCTTGAAAAATCGTGATCTGATGGGTGCAACTGATCCTAAGAAAGCAGAAAAAGGCACAATCCGTGCTGATTTCGCTGATTCTATTGACGCGAATGCAGTACACGGTTCCGATGCTCCTGAAACAGCTGCAGTCGAAATCGCTTACTTTTTCCCAGCATTAAACGTGTACTCACGTTAATTCGAAGCAGATTGATCAGTAATTAGTATTTAGAAATTAACTCCCTGCACTGCAAAATATTGTGGTGCAGGGTGTAAGAAGGAAAAGCATGACGGCACTCATTAATTTATTGGATTTAGATCCTGCGCAGCTCACTGCATATTGCGGCGAGCTGGGTGAGAAGCCGTTTCGTGCAAAACAATTGCAGCGCTGGATTCATCAGTTTGGTGCGAGCAGTTTTGATGAAATGACTGATCTTGCAAAGTCTTTGCGGGAAAAGTTGGCAACGAGAGCAGTGATTGCTGCGCCCGTCGTCATCAGTGATCACACTTCCTCTGATGGCACCCGCAAGTGGCTGGTGGATGTCGGGCAGGGAAATGCTGTTGAAACAGTGTTTATACCTGAAGAAAACCGTGGAACCTTGTGTATTTCTACGCAAGCTGGGTGTGCGGTTAATTGCCGCTTTTGTTCTACTGGTAAGCAAGGATTTAATCGCAATCTGACCATCGGAGAAATCATTGGTCAGTTATGGATGGCAGAGTTTGAGCTGCGAAAAACAAAAGGCGTGATTCCGGGTCCGAAGGGTGAGCGTCAGATCACGAATGTTGTGATGATGGGAATGGGCGAACCTTTGTTGAATTTCGAGCCCACGGTCGCTGCGTTGCGTCTGATGCTGGATGATAATGCATACGGCTTATCCCGTCGTCGTGTCACGGTATCGACCAGTGGTGTTGTTCCCATGATAGATAAGTTGTCGCAAGAGTGCCCGGTTGCGCTGGCGGTTTCTTTGCATGCATCTAACGATACTTTGCGCGACAGCTTGATACCGCTAAATAAGAAATACCCGTTAAGTGAATTAATGGCAGCGTGTAAACGTTACCTGGAGTTTGCGCCAAGAGATTTTATTACCTTTGAATATTGCATGCTGGATGGTGTGAACGATACGGATATGCATGCCCGTGAACTGGTTCAGCTGGTGAAAAATGTTCCTTGCAAGTTTAATCTGATTCCGTTTAATCCTTTTCCGGAGTCAGGCCTGAAGCGTTCTGCGAATCCGAGAATTAAAGCTTTTGCGCAAGTGTTGATGGACGCTGGTATTGTTACGACGACGCGTAAAACGCGCGGTGATGATATTGATGCGGCGTGTGGTCAGCTTGCAGGTGATGTCAAAGACAGAACGCGTGTGCAGGAGCGCATGCAAAAAATGGCGGAATATCAACAGAAGTTTGGCGAAAATTTTGGCAAGATCGTGGAGATCACACAGTGAAAATTTTTGGATTTAGCTTTCGGATGAAACCGGTATTAATTCTTTCCCTGGTTTTATTTGTTTCTGCTTGCGCGTCAAGACATCTTGATACGCGCGCTGACGATTCTGCAGTGTCAGCGGAGAAACTTGACTTGCAAAAGCGTGCCTCTATTCGCATGCAGTTGGCGGTCGGCTATTACCAGCAGGGGCAGCATAAGGTTGCGCTGGAAGAGATAAGGCAGGCGCTGTTGATTTATCCTGATATGGCTGATGCCTATGCGGTCCGCGCAGTCATTTTTATGGATATCGGCGAGAAGCAATTAGCGGAAGACAATTTCTTGCAGGCGTTAAAACTCTCTCCAGGCAATGTTGACGTTGAAAATAATTACGGCTGGTTTCTCTGTCAGAATGGTCGTGAAAAGCAGGGCTTGGCTTACCTTGACCGCGTGTTAAATAATCCAGCTTATACAAATCCGGGAAAAACCTTTAACAATGCAGGTCTTTGTAGTCTGAAGATGAAAGATCCCACCCGTGCTGAGCGGTATTTTATCGAGGGATTTAAACAGGATCCTGCGAATCCGGGCATTAATGCGAATCTTGCCAAGATTTTCTATGATCGCGGTGAGTACAGTCAGGCACGTTTTTATATCAACAGAGTGATCAAGTTTGACGTGCTGACTGCGGATGTGTTGTGGCTTGCTATTAAAATTGAAAAGCGACTTGGGGATGAGGCTGCGATGAGCGGCTACGCGACGCAATTGCGCCGACGTTATCCCGGCTCGCGTGAGTTTGGCCTTTTGCAGCGGGGATCTTTTGATGAGTGAAGTAGGGTTGAATCCGGCATCAGAGGTATTGCCTTCTGCGGGTGAGGTTAAGCCCGTGCTGAGTGTTGTGCAGACTGCCGGTGGTCTGTTGTCCGATGCCCGTGTATTGGCTGGGCTAAGTGTTGAACAGGTTGCGGGACAGCTTAAATTGTCTCCCCGTCAGATTGTCGCGCTTGAAAAGAATGATTTTGAACAGTTGCCGAAGCTGGTAATCGTCCGGGGATTCGTTCGCTCATACGCTAAGCTGCTAAAGCTTGATCCCGCCGTGATCGTTGCTTATTTGCCTGATGAACAAACTGGCCAGGCGCTCGATGCAGGTTTGCAGCCGACATTAGCAACTCCTTTCCAGGAGTCGCGCTCGCCGTTTTTGGGTAGAACTGAGAATAACAATCGCAAATATCTGCTGGCTGCCGCCTTTTTTGCTGTGGCTGCATTGTTGTTTGTGTCGTATCAATATGTTGAGCAATCCTCATTCGTAAAGAATCTTCTCGCCAAGTCGGTGGTTCAGGCTGATGCAGTACCTGCTTCCGCGAGTTCTGTCGAGGCGACTGCGGCATCCTTGCCTGTCGTTGAAAAAATCAGTGCGGTTTCTGTTCCCTCTTCAATTGGTGCCGAGCTTGTCACTGAGCATAATGCTGCTCGTAGTGATCAGGTCAATACATCAGTCGAGACGACTTCGGCCAGCCATGCTGTTGCTGCAATAGCGACATCCAGTGTCGTCGAAAGTGCACCTCAGGTTCAGCCCGCCACTAACGGTAATGACAAGTTGCGTCTGAAATTTCGCCAGGATTCGTGGGTGCAGGTAAAAAGAGAAAATGGCACCGTCCTGACTTCACATCTGGCAAAAGCCGGAACTGAGGAGATATTTGACGTGAGAGAAACTTTGCAACTGAGACTGGGTAATGCCGCGGGTGTTGACGTCTGGTTGCGTGGTAACACAATGGATATCACGGCAGGCAAAGACTCGAATGTCGTGAATTTGATTATCAAGTAAGTATGGAGTCTCTTTTGTCAGAAATTTTGTCTGGCCCACGCCAGAGACGTCTTAGTCGTGCGGCAAGCGTAGTTTATGGGGAGCGTAAAGTTGTGATCGGCGGTGATGCACCGGTTGTTGTTCAGTCGATGACAAACACAGATACGGCTGACGTGATTGCGACCGCGATTCAGATCAAAGAGCTGGCGCGTGCCGGATCAGAACTGGTACGTATTACAGTCAATAATCCTGAAGCTGCCGCGGCAGTCCCGGCGATTCGTGAGCAACTCGATAAAATGGATATTGACGTGCCATTGGTCGGTGATTTTCACTACAACGGTCACACCCTGCTGCAGGATTTCCCAGATTGCGCGCAAGCCCTGTCGAAGTACAGGATTAATCCGGGTAATGTAGGGCAGGGGGCGAAGCGAGAATCTCAGTTTGCTCAGATGATAGAGTTGGCTTGTCGCTACGATAAGCCAGTCCGGATCGGGGTTAACTGGGGGAGCCTGGATCAAACCCTGCTGGCGAGAATTATGGACGAGAATGCCCGCCGTGCTACACCCTGGTCAGCGCAGTCCGTTATGTACGAAGCATTGATTACGTCTGCGATAGAAAATGCGCAGCGTGCAGAAGAGCTGGGGCTCGCTGGCGACAAAATTATTTTGTCCTGCAAAGTTTCCGGTGTGCAGGATTTGATTGCAGTTTATCGTGAACTCTCGACACGTTGTGATTATCCTTTGCACCTCGGTTTAACTGAGGCTGGGATGGGAAGTAAAGGGGTCGTTGCTTCTACTGCAGCGCTCTCCGTATTGTTGCAAGAGGGGATTGGTGACACGATACGGATTTCCCTGACACCAGAGCCTGGTGGTGATCGTTGCCGCGAGGTGATCGTCGGGCAGGAAATTTTGCAAACCATGGGTTTGCGAAAATTTACACCGATGGTGATAGCTTGTCCGGGTTGTGGGCGCACCACTTCTACGGTATTTCAGGAGTTAGCCGACGATATCCAGACTTTTCTGCGAGATCAGATGCCCGTCTGGAAGAAGCAGTATCCAGGTGTTGAGGGTATGAATGTCGCTGTTATGGGATGTATTGTGAATGGTCCAGGTGAGTCAAAGCACGCGAATATCGGCATCAGTCTTCCGGGTACCGGAGAGTCGCCTGCTGCACCGGTCTTTATTGATGGGGTAAAAGCAGTGACTTTACGTGGAGATAAGATCGCCGAAGAATTTCAGGCAATTGTGCTCGATTATGTCGCGAAACGTTACAGCCCTGCAGTGGTTGAAAGTAACTGAACTGAGTTTCTTATGTCAGAAAATAAAAAAATAGAAAAAATAGTTGGTGTTAAGGGTATGAATGACTTGCTCCCTGACGATTCCGCGCTCTGGGAACTGTTTGAGAATACGGTTCATTCTGTATTAAAGAGTTACGGATTTCAGCAGATTCGTACGCCTATCGTGGAGCCTACGCCGCTTTTTTCCCGTGGTCTTGGCGAGGTAACTGATATCGTCGAAAAAGAAATGTATTCATTTGAAGATTCAATGAATGGCGATAAGTTGACTTTGCGCCCGGAGGGAACTGCAGGTGTGGTGCGGGCTGCGATTGAACACAATCTTGTTTATGAGGGTCCTAAACGTCTTTGGTATTCAGGGCCTATGTTCCGTCATGAAAAACCTCAACGCGGGCGTTATCGTCAGTTTCATCAGGTCGGAGCTGAGGCCTTAGGTTTCAATGGCCCTGATATTGATGCTGAGCTGATTATGCTATGTCAGCGTCTGTGGGATGATCTCGGTTTGCAAAACGTGCGTCTTGAATTGAATTCTATCGGTGATGCAAATGAGCGGAATTTGCACCGCGCCGCTCTGATCAGCTATTTTGAGAGTCACACTGATATTCTTGACGCGGAAGCTAAGCGACGCCTGTATAGCAATCCTTTGCGGATACTCGATACAAAAAATCCGGCCATGCAAGATATGGTCAATGCTGCGCCAAAATTACTGGATTATCTTGGTGCTGAATCGCTGGCACATTTTGAAGGCGTACAAAAAATACTGCGTCATAACAGTATTCCGTTCACGATTAATCCACGTCTAGTGAGAGGGATGGATTACTACAATCGTACCGTTTTTGAATGGGTGACAAGCGAGCTGGGCTCTCAGGGGACTGTGTGCGCAGGTGGGCGATACGACACACTATTTTCAACATTTGGTGGTAAGCCAACTCCGGCATGTGGTTTTGCGATGGGAATTGAGCGACTGATTGAGTTGATGAAGGTTGCCGGTGAAGTTCGCCAGCCGTCGCAATGTGATGTATATCTGGTTCATCAGACAGAGCAAGGACAAATGCAGTCTTTGGTTCTTGGCGAACGATTGCGTGATGCAGGGCTGGATGTTGTGTTACATTGCGCAACCTCGACCGGAGTAGGAAGTTTTAAATCACAAATGAAGAAGGCTGATGCCAGCGGTTGCGCATATGCTGTGATCATCGGTGAAGATGAGGTTGCCAATAATAATGTCGGCATAAAATCCATGCGATCTGATATCGCGGAAAATAATCAGGTCAGCGTCCCGTTTGATGCTGCGGTGGATTATCTGGTAGATCAGATCGCGGGTGCTGGTGAGGACAGTTCTTGCTGCGATGACCCTAACCATATTCATATTAACCATTAATCTTATAAAAAAACATGGCATACGATCTCGAAGAACAAGAGCAACTCGCAACACTGAAAGCAGCGTGGAAACAATACGGTAATTTAATTACATGGGTTCTGATTATTGCGCTTGCGGCCTATGCGGGATGGGTTCAATGGAATAACTATCAGGCAAACCAGGCGGGACAGGCTTCTCAGCTTTATGAAGAATTGCAAAAAGCCGTGACTGCGAAAGACGCAGCGAAGATTCAGCGTGCAGTGAATGATCTGAAAGAGAAGTTTCCGGCGACTGCGTATGCATCAATGGCGGCACTGGTGTCAGCCAAGGCATCGTTTGATGCTAATGATCTGAAAGCAGCAAAAACTCAGCTCCAATGGGTAATAGATACTGGTAAGGGCGAGGAATACAAAGCTTTAGCCCGGGTTCGTCTCGCTGGAGTTTTGCTTGACGAGAAATTGTTTGACGAAGCGTTGAAGCAGTTGTCGGGCGAATTCCCAGCGGAATTGCAGGCAGACGTCGCAGATAGAAAAGGTGATATTTTTGTCGCGCAGGCTAAACTGGATGAGGCGAAGAAATCCTATCAGCTTGCACTGGATAAGACGACAGAAAAAAATTCAGTCAAACAATTAATTCAAATTAAATTGGATGCCATTGGTGGATCTGTTGAGTCAGTAAGTAAATAACGGGAGTGGTTATGCATTTTTCTGCCAAAATAATTTCGGCGGCTGCATTGTGTGTTCTGGCCGGATGTTCTTCTTGGAATCCATTCTCCTCAAAATCTGAAAAAAACGCACCAGCGCCATTGCTGGAGATAAAGCCGACTCTTTCTGTTAAACAGTTATGGTCTGTTCAGGTTGGTTCGTCTCAGAATTACGTATTTTCGCCGGCAATTGTCGGTCAGCAGCTCTATGTTGCAGCGGCTGACGGGACCTTGCTGAAGATTGATGCCGTTACTGGTCGTGCGGACTGGCGTGTGAATGCCGGAGTGCGTCTGACTGGTGGTGTTGGGGCGAATACGAGAACGGTCGTTGTTGCTGGTGATAAAGGTGGATTGTTTGCGTTCGATAATGAAGGCAAGCTGCGTTGGAAAAATCAGGATTTGACAGAAATTTTATCTGCTCCTGTTTTATCTGAGAACCTGGTGGTTGTTCGTAGTATTGACAACAAGATCAGCGCTTATGATGTTGATACCGGCGCCCGGAAATGGGTAGTTGAGCGCAATTTGCCAGCGTTGACATTGCGAGCATTTCCGGGCTTAGTTGTTGCTGGCGATCAGGTGATTATTGCTTTACCGGGTGGCCGTATGGCTGCGTTATCGCTGGCGAACGGTGGCTTGCGCTGGGAGGCGGTTGTCGGAGAGCCGAAAGGTGCGACGGAGCTCGAGCGTGTTGCTGATGTGTCGGGCTTTCCAGCGATTGTCGGGCGCGATGTCTGCGCCAGTGCTTATCAGGGGCGGGTCGGTTGTTTTGATCTGAACACGGGCGCGCTTCGTTGGGTAAAGAAAATTTCCAGCGAAGTCGGTGTCGGGGTTGACGAGCGCTTTGTTTTTGCTGCGGATGTCAGTGGTGCCGTGACTGCTTATAATCGCGAATCAGGATCAAGCGCTTGGAAAAATGATAAGCTTACTAACCGTCGCTTATCAGCACCTGTTTCTTTTGGTCGTGCCGTTGCTGTCGGCGACCTGGCGGGTTACGTGCATTTTCTCTCCAGAGAAGATGGTTCTTTCATCGGTAGAGTTTCTACTGATGGTAGTCAGATTTTAGCTGCACCTGTTGTGGTCGGCTCCAATCTGATTGTTCAAACAAAATCAGGATCAGTGGTTGCAATCGCAACCCAGTAATATTAAATGAAGCCGGTTATTGCACTTATAGGTCGACCAAATGTCGGCAAATCCACGCTGTTCAATCGGCTTACCCGTTCACGTGATGCTTTGGTGGCTGACTTGCCAGGGCTGACACGGGATCGTCATTATGGCGAGGGGCGTATTGGTGAAAGACCTTTTCTGGTAATTGATACCGGTGGGTTTGAGCCAGTAGCGAAAGATGGTATCTTGCATGAAATGGCAAAGCAGACCAAGCAAGCAGTTGCTGAAGCTGATGTCATTATTTTTATCGTCGATGGACGTCAGGGGCTGACACCGCACGATAAAACTATTACAGATTTTCTGCGTAAGTCAGGTCGCTCGGTGATGTTGGTTGTCAATAAAGCTGAGGGTATGAAATATTCTTCAGTAACAGCAGATTTCTATGAGCTTGGACTTGGTGATCCATATGTGATTTCAGCCGCTCATGGTGACGGTGTTGCTGACCTGGTGGAAGAGTCGCTGAATATTGCGTTTTCTCAACGTCCACCAGAATCAGAACCATCTGAGGAAGATGTTAAGGGTATCCGGATTGCGATTGTCGGACGTCCGAATGTCGGTAAATCGACTTTGGTAAATACTTTGCTTGGTGAAGACCGTGTGATTGCCTTTGACATGCCCGGGACAACGCGTGATTCGATTGAGATTCCGTTCGAGAGGGATGGAAAACATTATTCATTGATTGATACCGCCGGTATTCGCAGACGTGGTAAGGTTTTCGAAGCAATTGAAAAGTTTTCAGTTGTTAAAACCCTGCAATCTGTTTCTGAGGCAAATGTCGTTTTGTTGTTGCTGGATGCACAGCAGGATATTTCTGAACAAGACGCGCATATTGCGGGATTTATTCTTGAATCAGGCCGGGCCCTGGTTGTTGGAGTGAATAAATGGGATGGCTTGCAAAGTGATAGACGCGATGAAATTAAAATGGACATCGAGCGAAAGTTAAATTTCCTCACTTTCGCTAAATTCCATTTCATTTCCGCGCTGAAATCGACAGGTATCGGCCCATTAATGAAATCGATCGATTCTGCTTACGCTGCTGCGATGGCGAATTTATCTACACCAAAATTGACTCGTGCCCTGATTGAAGCTGTTGAACATCAGCAACCTAAACGCAAGGGCTCGATCAGGCCAAAATTGCGTTATGCTCATCAGGGTGGACAAAATCCGCCTATTATTGTCATTCATGGCAATGCGCTGGAGGCGGTCGGTGATGCATACAAACGATACTTGGAAAAGCATTTCAGGGAAACGTTTTCGTTAGTGGGTACGCCTCTGAGAATAGAAATGCGCTCTGGTAAGAATCCGTTTGATAAAACGAAGTAATTAGTTTAAACGGTCTCGCATGATACAGTACCGTGCGAATTGAACTAAAAAACATTACGGATATCTGTAATGTCGGGTGGATTACTTGAAAAATGCAAGATGATCCCAAACTCCTGATCACAACAACACAATGGAGCTGTTATGAGCAACAAAGGGCAACTGTTACAAGACCCGTTTCTGAACGCACTGCGTAAAGAACATATCCCAGTATCTATTTACCTGGTAAATGGTATTAAGTTACAGGGACATATTGAATCTTTCGATCAATATGTCGTGTTGCTGAGAAATACAGTGACGCAAATGGTTTACAAACACGCTATCTCCACTGTAGTGCCTGCGCGTGCTGTGAGTATAAATTCCGAAGCTGAGGCAGAGTAATCTTTGGCTGCTGATCATTTGGATACATGTCTTTAAATATGCGCGCCGCTTTGGTCGGTGTTGATTTCGGCAAAGAAGGTTTTGCTGACAGTCTCGAAGAGCTTTCACTGCTAGCACAATCTGCCGGAGCGGACGTTGTAACGACAATTACTTGCAAAAGGTCTGGTCCAGATGCAGCTTTGTTTATCGGCTCAGGTAAGGCCGATGAGGTGTATGCTGCTGTTACTGATTCTGAGCTTGATCTCGTTATTTTTAATCACGCTTTATCTCCTGCTCAACAAAGAAATCTGGAGCGTCGTCTCAAGATCCGTGTTATTGATCGTACCAGTCTCATTCTTGATATTTTTGCTCAGAGAGCAAAAAGTCATGAAGGTAAGGTACAGGTTGAGCTGGCACAGCTGCAGCATCTTGCGACGCGGTTGATTCGCGGCTGGACCCACCTTGAAAGGCAAAAGGGCGGTATTGGCTTGCGTGGGCCGGGTGAGACTCAGCTCGAGACAGACAGGCGTCTCTTGGGTGAGCGCGTCAAGATGCTCAAAGCAAAGCTGGATAAGTTACGTCAGCAGCGTGAAACCCAGCGTCGATCACGTGATCGCAGTAAAACATTCTCGGTCTCATTGGTTGGTTACACAAATGCAGGTAAGTCAACATTGTTTAATGCGCTGACAAAAGCCGGTGCTTATGCTGCAAATCAGTTGTTTGCAACCCTAGATACAACATCCAGACGTCTCTACCTTGGCGAGGCTGGGAGCGTTGTTATTTCAGATACGGTTGGCTTCATCCGTGAATTGCCTCATCAACTGGTCGCGGCATTCCGAGCCACTCTGGAAGAAACTATTCACGCTGATTTGCTGGTGCACGTGGTTGATGCAAACAGCCCCGTCAGAACAGAGCAAATTTTTCAGGTGAATCAGGTATTGAAAGAGATTGGTGCGGACCATATTCCTCAACTGATTGTGTTTAATAAGATTGATCTGGCTGGTCTGGAGCCGTCGGTTGCCTATAATGAATATGGTAAAATCGACCGGGTTTTTTTGAGTGCCCGCACCAGCGCCGGACTAAGTCTGTTACGCGACGCAATCGCTGATTTCGCTTCTGTGAAAGCGCTGCAAATGTCAGATGAAAAATTAACTCCTCAATTTGACGACGTTCGTTTTAATCTCCAGTAGTTCGAACATTACTCATTGGATATCTGAAGAATGATTGGTTCAATTCTAAAAAAAATTGGTGTTACGTTGTCACTGAACGATCCTCAGTGGGGGCGTGGATCAAACAATAATCAAGGCGGTAAGAAACCTGCCGAAACTCCTCCTGACCTTGAGCAGGTCTGGAAAGATCTGAATCAGCGTTTATCGCGTTTTTTAGGGCAAAAAACCGGCGGTGATGGTGGTGGGTTCAACCCAAATTCCTCGACGGCGAAATTTGGCGTCGGTGCGGTCGCGCTCGTTTTTGTTTTTGTCTGGCTGGTCAGCGGTATCTTTATCGTGCAGGAAGGACAGAACGCCGTTGTGACCACTTTCGGAAAGTACAGCCATGTTAATGGTGCGGGTATGAATTGGCGTTGGCCTTATCCGATTCAGAATCACGAAATTGTGAATGTGTCACAGGTTCGTACGATCGAAGTGGGCTATCGTTCGAATGTTAAGAACAAGCAGGCGCATGAGTCTTTAATGCTGACTGATGATGAGAATATTGTGGACATTCAGTTTGCAGTTCAATACAAATTGAAAAGTGCTGCTGAGTGGCTCTATAACAATCGCGACCAGGATGAAATGATCCGCCAGGTTGCAGAAACGGCGATCCGTGAGATTGTGGGGAAAAGCAAGATGGATTTCGTCCTGTACGAAGGGCGAGAAAAAGTGGCCATGGATGTCGGCACTCTGATGCAACAGATATTGGGGCGCTACAAGGCTGGTGTTCAGATCACGAATATCACAATGCAGGGTGTCCAGCCACCAGAGCAGGTGCAGGCTGCATTCGATGATGCAGTCAAAGCAGGTCAGGATAAAGAGCGGCAAAAAAACGAAGGCCAGGCTTACGCCAATGACGTGATTCCAAAGGCGCGCGGTGAAGCTTCACGCACGTTGCAAGAAGCAGAAGGGTATCGGTCACGGATTGTCGCAAATGCAGAGGGTAATGTGTCCCGCTTTAAGCAGGTATTAAGTGAGTATCAGAAGGCACCTGCAGTGACGAGGGACAGGATGTATCTCGAAACGATGCAACAGATTTTTGCGAGCACGAGTAAAGTTCTGATGGATACAAAGCAAAGTAATAATATGATCTATCTGCCTATTGATAAAATGATGGCCTCTGAATCAAATAGCTCTAAGCCAGTTGTGGCTCAGCCAGCTGCGCCAGCCCCGGCAGAGCAGATTCCTTCTGTGGAGATGCGTTACAACAAAGATGGGCGTACCAGAGATACTCGTGATTCACGTGACAGAGAGGTGCGCTGATGAATAAGCTGATTTCATTTTTTACGGCGTTAGTCGCTGCTCTTCTGGTCGCTTATTCAACGATTTTTATTGTCGATCAGAAATCGCATGCCATTGTATTTGCGTTTGGAGAAGTTAAATCGGTCATCAGCGAGCCCGGTTTGCACTTCAAATTACCTCCGCCATTCCAAAATGTTTTGTTGCTCGATAAGCGTATTTTAACGATTGATTCGGCTGAAGCTGACCGTTTTATCACGGCAGAAAAGAAAAACATTCTTGTCGACTCTTATGTGAAATGGCAAATTACTGCACCAAAGCTGTACTATGTGAGCTTTGGTGGTGACGAGAGAAGGGCAAAAGACCGGCTGTCTCAGATCGTAAAAGCCGCACTGAATGATGAAATTACCAAGCGTACTGTTCGTGAGGTGATTTCAGGAGAGCGCGGAAAAGTCATGGAAGCGATCAAAAGTAAAGTGACCGAAGAAGCCAAGCAAATTGGCGTCGATATCATCGACGTTCGTTTGAAACGCGTTGATTATGTTGAGCAGATTAATAATTCTGTTTATGACCGTATGAAATCTGAGCGTCTGCGCGTGGCGAATGAACTTCGTTCTACGGGTTCGGCCGAATCGGAAAAGATCAGGGCTGATGCGGATCGTCAGCGGGTCGTGATACTCGCCGAAGCTTACCGTGAAGCAGAGCAAATGCGCGGTGCGGGTGATGCTGAAGCCTCAAGAATTTATGCACAGGCATTTAGTCAGAATCCAGAGTTCTATAAATTTTACAGAAGCTTGGAGGCATACAAAGCGAGCTTTAAAAATAAGAGTGATGTTGTTGTCGTTGATCCAAGTTCTGAGTTTTTCAAATATTTTAAAGCCCCCGGCAGTTCTGTTAATGCTGGCTCTGCAGCGAAATCTAAGTAATACTTATACATATTCTGATTAAACAGCGATCTGCGTCATTTGGGCGCAGATCGCTGTTTGCCGGATGAGTACTATAAAGTTCAAACTTTCTTTTTTTAATTTTTGATTGTTTTTCATGCCTAACTGGCTCTTACCTGAAAATATTGCTGACGTCTTGCCCTCCGAGGCTCGCAAGATAGAAGATTTGCGACGTGTTTTTCTCGATCATTTCCGTTTGTATGGTTATGAATTAGTCATGCCTCCGTTGCTGGAGTATATTGAGTCTCTTCTGACTGGCGCTGGTCAGGATATGAACTTACGCACATTCAAACTCGTTGATCAGATGTCTGGCCGTACGATGGGGGTTCGTGCAGATATGACGACCCAGGTTGCGCGCATTGATGCCCATCTTTTAAACCGCAGTTCGGTAACCCGTCTTTGCTACGCCGGTAACGTATTACACACAAAGCCATCCGGTTTACATGCAACACGGGAGCCAATCCAGATTGGTGCTGAAATATACGGACACGCAGGACTTGAGGCTGATGCCGAGATCCAGGAGCTGGTACTTGCGTGTTTGAGGTTGGCTGGCATTGAGCAAGTACGTCTGGATTTGTGCCACGTAGGAGTGTTGCGCGCCATACTGGAAACGGATCCGCTAGCTAAGCAGCAAGAGAACGTTCTGTTTGCTTTGCTGGAATCTAAAGATATTCCAAGTTTAAAAAATATCAGTGAAGGTTTTTCTCCTGAGGTCAAGCAGGCTTTGCTGGTTTTGCCGACTTTATATGGTGATGTGTCTGTGATCGGCCGGGCGCGACAAGAACTGCCGAACTTGGGCGGCGTTATATCTGCACTTTCTGAGCTCGAGTACCTCGCTAATCTGGTTGGTAACGATAAGGTGACGATCGATCTCGCCGATCTGCGAGGCTATCACTATCACAGTGGCGTTATGTTCAGCGCGTTCGTTCCGGGTTTGCCAAATGCCGTTGCACGTGGCGGGCGTTATGATCATGTTGGTGAGGCTTTCGGTCGTTCCAGGCCCGCAACAGGTTTCTCTTTGGATTTGCGTGAGCTTGCGCGTCTGATGCCGGTTGCAGAGAGAAAAGGGGCGATCCGCGCCCCCTGGAGCCGTGACGCAGGATTATTGCTGAAAATAGCGGCGTTACGCAGTGATGGTGAAGTAGTGATTCAAAGCCTCCCGGGACACGAGAATGAACAAGACGAGTTTGACTGCAATCGCGTAGTCGTATTCGATGGTAAACAATGGATTCTTCAAAATGTAGGTTGAGTAATGTCAAACAATAAAATTGCGAAAAATGTCGTCGTCATTGGTACTCAGTGGGGCGATGAGGGTAAGGGAAAAATTGTTGACTGGCTGACAGATCATGCCCAGGGAGTGGTGCGGTTTCAAGGCGGTCACAATGCCGGTCACACGCTGGTGATTGGTGGGCAAAAGACGGCGCTGCAATTAATTCCCTCCGGAATTATGCGTGAAGGAACGGCTTGCTATATCGGTAATGGCGTAGTCTTGTCTGTTCCTGATCTTTTGCGTGAGATTGATAAATTGCAGGCAAACGGTGTGGAGGTTGTTTCCCGTCTCAAAATCTCTGAGGCATGCCCGGTTATTCTTCCTTACCATGCTGCGCTGGATGCGGCTCGTGAAGCAGCTCGCGGTGCCGCAAAAATTGGTACCACGGGTAAGGGAATTGGTCCTGCCTATGAAGATAAGGTTGCTCGTCGTGCAATCCGCGTCGCTGATTTATTAAATGCCGAGCGTTTTGCCGAGAAGTTGAAGGAAAATCTGGATTATCACAATTTTGTGTTAACGAATTATCTTAAGGCGCCAGCGGTTGATTATCAAAAGACACTGGATGATACGCTCGCTTTGGTGCCTCGGATTCGTCCTATGGTTACTGACGTTTCCAGTGCTTTGTATGCTGCTCATAAGGCTGGTGCAAGCCTGCTGTTTGAGGGAGCGCAAGGGAGCTTGCTAGACGTCGATCACGGCACTTATCCTTTTGTTACATCCAGTAATTGTGTTGCTGGTAATGCTGCTGCGGGTACCGGTGTTGGCCCGAACATGCTGCATTACATCCTCGGTATAACTAAGGCCTATACGACGCGCGTTGGTTCCGGTCCTTTCCCTTCTGAGTTGCCGACGGATCAGGGGGTAGGACAGCATTTGGCGAGTGTAGGGCATGAATTTGGTACGGTGACTGGGCGCGCGCGCCGTTGCGGTTGGTTTGATGCGGCATTGCTGAAGCGGTCTGTGCAAATTAATGGTGTGTCCGGTATGTGCCTGACCAAGCTTGATGTATTGGATGGTGTTGAAACGTTGAAGTTGTGTACTGGTTATAAGCTGGGTGGAAAAATCGTTGATATTTTCCCAGTTGGCGCAGAAGAGGCGGCAATGTGCGAGGCGATTTACGAAGAAATGCCTGGCTGGTCAGAGTCGACGGTCGGTGCAAAGAGTATGGAAGCCTTACCTGAGAATGCCCGCAACTACATTAAGCGCATCGAGGCACTTGTCGGAGTGCCTGTAGATATGGTCTCTACCGGTCCTGACCGTGAAGAGACTATCGTATTACGCCATCCGTTTATCTAAAGGAAAAATAAAAATGAATACACCTGCTTCTACGGATAAAGATCTATGGGTCTCCTGGGATGCCTACCATCGCTCTATTGAGCAATTGGCTCTCAAAGTGCATGAGTCTGGTTGGAAATTTGACCAGGTTTTGTGTCTTGCCCGTGGTGGTCTGCGACCTGGGGATATTTTTTCCAGAATTTTCGACGTTCCTTTGGCGATTCTTTCGACGAGTTCTTATCGAGAGGATGCGGGTACTGTGCAGGGCTCTCTGGATATCGGTAAGTATATTTCGATGACTAAAGGTTCTTTGCAGGGACGCGTTCTGGTTGTCGATGATCTGGTTGACTCTGGCGTGACACTTGAGCGTGTTCTGCATCACTTACGTGAAAATTTCCCAGCAGTGACTGATGTTAAGTCGGCCGTGATTTGGTACAAAGCGTGTTCTTCGGTGGCACCTGATTTTCATCTTGATTATCTTGCGACAAACCCATGGATCCATCAACCATTTGAAGAATATGACAGTATCAGGCCGCATCAATTGAATGCCTGGCTGAAAAAAGGCGAGACTGCCTAATTTCATAAATAAAAAACGGGAGCGATGCTCCCGTTTTTTATTTGCCAGATTTTGCTCAGCTGATGATTGAAGTTTTTTCTGGAAAAGAAAAAGCCCGTTGATAAAATCAACGGGCTTTCAGTATTTGGTGCCCACGGAGGGACTCGAACCCCCACACCTTGCGGCACATGGACCTGAACCATGCGCGTCTACCAATTCCGCCACGTGGGCGACAGAAGGCGTTATTATAGAGCAACCGCGATTAATTTGCTATGCCTTCAATTAAAATTTTGAATTAGTTTTTGTGTTCGCATATGTGCGATGAAAATCGCTCTTGGAATGAAGAAAGCCCGTTGATAAAATCAACGGGCTTTCAGTATTTGGTGCCCACGGAGGGACTCGAACCCCCACACCTTGCGGCACATGGACCTGAACCATGCGCGTCTACCAATTCCGCCACGTGGGCGACAGAAGGCGCTTATTATAGATTATTTCTGGATTAAGTCAAGAACCTGGTCTGCTTAACAATCGTTAGCTAAATAACGTGCGCTCCGGTAAACTGCACAGATGTCTTGTATATTCGGGGCATGATTTAACTTTTATAGAAATTGACAACATTTGAACAAGCATTTATACACAATTCCGAGTCGCGAAGATATTTTAGGTGTTTTGCGTACAACTAAAGTAAAGCTGACAGCAAATGCTATTGCAGCCAGGCTGGGTGTAAAAACCGAGGAGCTTGATGGTATGACGCGACGATTAAACGCGATGGAGCGTGATGGTCAGATTGCATCGGATAAGTCCGGGCATTTCGTGCTGGCGAATCAGGACAACTTTATTTCTGGTAAGGTCAGCAGCCATCGGGACGGTTACGGCTTCCTGATTCCTGATGATGGCAGCGAAGATTTATTTTTGCCGGAACGGGAAATGCAGAAGGTATTGCACGGTGATCGTGTGACTGCGAGAGTTACCGGCACCGACAGGCGCGGGCGGCTGGAGGGTAGTATCGTTGAGATACTGGAGCGTGCTAATACGCATGTTATTGGTCGCTTATTAAATGAAAATGGTGTTTGGATTGTTGCACCGGAGGATAAACGTTATAGCCAGGATATTTTGCTCGCAGGTTCACCCGGTAAAGCGAAGGCCGGGCAGGTAGTCAGTATAGAGTTGACTGAGCAACCCACCCGTTACGCACAAGCAGTCGGGAAAATTGTCGAGATTCTGGGGGATATCGACGACCCTGGAATGGAGATAGAAATTGCCGTCAGAAAATTTGGTGTTCCTCACGAGTTTTCGGATGCTGCAAAAAAAATGGCAGCAAAATTGCCATCTGAAGTGCAGGCTAAAGACCTGGAAAACAGAGTTGATCTGCGTGACATTCCACTGGTTACGATTGATGGTGAAGATGCGCGTGACTTTGATGACGCGGTTTACTGTGAACCAGTAAAGATCGGGCGCGCCAATGGCCATCGTCTAATAGTTGCTATTGCTGACGTCAGCCACTATGTGACACCGAATGATGCACTGGATGAAGATGCGCTGTTGCGCAGCACATCCGTTTATTTCCCGCGTCGCGTAATTCCGATGTTGCCTGAAAAACTGTCGAACGGATTGTGCTCATTGAATCCCGATGTGGATAGGCTGACGCTGGTATGCGATATGGTGATCACGCAAGACGGTGAGATTAAGGCTTATCAGTTTTATCCGGCGGTAATTCACTCGGCAGCACGGTTTACCTATACTGAAGTAGCTGAAATTCTCGGGAATACGAAAGGAACAGCTGCCGCCAAGCGTATGTTGTTGGTGCCACACCTGAGTAACTTATACGCCGTGTTTCAGTCCTTGTTGAGAGCCCGTCAGGCGCGTGGTGCGATTGATTTTGAAACCACGGAAACGTACATTATCTGTAATGCCGCGGGCAAGATAGAAAAAATCGTTCCACGCACAAGAAATGACGCACATAAGTTGATCGAAGAATGTATGTTGGCCGCCAACGTATGTGCCGCGAATTTGCTTGAAACCTACAAACACCCCGGTACCTACCGGATACATGCTGGTCCTACCAAGGAAAAGCTTACTCAGGTCAGAAATTTTCTGAAACAGGTCGGTTTATTTCTTGGTGGTGGTGACAGCCCAACTGCATCTGATTATGCAGCGTTGCTGGAGAGGGTTAAAGGACGTCCAGACGCACAACTATTGCAGACGATGTTGCTGCGTTCCATGCAGCAAGCGGTATATAGTCCTGACAATATAGGCCATTTTGGCTTGTCTTATGAGGCGTATGCACATTTCACCAGTCCTATCAGACGTTATCCGGATCTGCTGACGCACAGAGCCATCAAGGCTGTTTTGCAAGGAAAGGTTTACGAACCAAAGGGCATTAACCTTAGTTTGTTGAACACTACAGTTTCAAATGCTGCGCGTAAGCAGCAGGCAGCAGATAAAGCCGCGGGTAAAAAGAAGGCTGAGAAAGATCTCACGATCTGGGACGCGTTGGGAACACATTGCTCTGCAAACGAACGTCGCGCCGACGAAGCATCCAGGGACGTAGAAGCATGGTTGAAATGCTACTTCATTAAAAACAAACTTGGTGAAGAGTTTACGGGCACGATTACCGGCGTGACACAATTCGGTATTTTTGTTCAGTTAGACGATATTTTCATCGAAGGCCTGGTCCATATTACCGAGCTAGGTGCTGATTACTTCCAGTTCGACGAAGCCAGACACGAATTGCGCGGAGAGCGCACTGGGAAGCGTTATCAATTGACCGATAAAGTAAAGGTGCTGGTAAGCCGGGTAGATCTTGATGCCCGTAAAATTGATTTGAGCCTGGTTCAAAATGTTTCCGCTAATGCTGCTGTTAGTCGCGGATCTGGAGCTGACAAAAAAAGAAATGCTTCTTCGTTCCCTGTGCCTGCTGGAAAAGTAGTTTCTGGCGCAAGACGGGGATCAGTCATTGAGTCTATGGAATTTGAGCGTCCGTCAGGCTCTCGCCCTGCAAAGTCGTCTAAAAAATCCCTTGTTACCGGTAAAAATAAATCGCCGTCCCACGGTAAATCTGTAGGGAAAACGGCAAAAAAAAGACGTTAAGTTAATTTAGTAAAGAGCAATATGAAAAGTAAAATGATTTTTGGTTTCCACGCGGTGACTTCACGTATTCGTCACGAAGCATCGTCTGTGGAAGAAATTTATGTTGACTCCGGACGCAGTGACCGGCGCATGCAGGAGCTTTTGCATGCGGCTAAATCTGCGGGAATCCGTATCATCCCTGCAGACGATCAGCGTTTATCTAACATCGTTGGTACCCGTCGCCATCAAGGTGTCGTCGCGAAGGCAGGTGAGTTATCTCTGGCACGGAATCTTGATGAGTTATTGGATGCAATTGATGGTCCGCCATTACTGCTGGTGCTTGATGGCATCACTGACCCACATAATCTGGGGGCATGTTTGCGTGTTGCTGATGGTGTCGGCGCGCATGCCGTAATTGCACCAAAAGACCGTGCGGTAGGATTGAATGCGACAGCAGCAAAAGTAGCCAGCGGTGCCGCAGAAACCGTACCTTATATCACCGTGACCAATCTGGCCCGCACATTAAGAGAACTGAAAGAACGGGACATTTTGCTGGTGGGAACATCGGATGACGTGGATCAGACAATCTACGATGTGAATTTCACAGGTGGCAGCGCTCTGGTGATGGGTTCTGAAGGTGAGGGGATGCGCAGACTGACGAGAGAAACCTGCGACGTTCTGGTCAGTATTCCCATGCTCGGTTCTGTTGAGAGCCTGAATGTTTCCGTTGCGTCCGGTGTTTGTTTATATGAAGCGCGGCGCCAGCGTTTAAGTAAATCAGTTTGAATGCCGACTGATACTCGATGTTTTTAAGTGCGCTTCGGCGCACTTTTTCTGAATAAGCTACTATCCTAGCCTGTCTATTTTTTGCACCGTCACATGTTCAGTCATTTTCGTGAAGATATTGCCAGCATTATTAAGAAAGATCCGGCCGCTCGGAATGCATGGGAGGTGATGACTTGTTACCCCGGTTTTCAGGCGATTGTGATGCATCGCTGGGCAAATTGGTGCTGGGTTCATGGACTCAAGTGGTTGGGACGTTTCATCTCTTATATTGCGCGCGTGATTACCGGCATTGAAATTCATCCCGGTTCTACCATCGGTCGCCGGGTGTTTATCGATCATGGTTTCGGCGTTGTCATCGGTGAGACTGCAGAAATTGGTGATGACTGTACGATTTATCAGGGCGTGACTTTAGGCGGAACATCTTTATCACGCGGCGCAAAGCGGCATCCAACCCTTGAAGCCGGTGTCATTGTCGGTGCAGGAGCCAAGGTGTTGGGGAGTTTTACGATAGGTGCCGGAGCAAAAATCGGTTCTAACTCTGTTGTGCTGAAGCCTGTTCCTGCGGGGGCAACTGCGGTGGGTAATCCTGCGCATATCGTCAAAAAAGAACCCAGTGCAAATGATACGGTCACCGATAGTTTGTTTTCAGCCTATGGCGTTACGCAGAGCAGTGACGATCCGATTTCTAAAGTGTTACATAAGTTGATTGATCACGCGGTGTCGCAACAAGAACAAATTGAAAAATTAACCGCTGCGATTTCTTGTGCCGGGATTGTTTGTGAGCAGGCGACTGAAAAATTAAATCCAGAACAAATTAACAGTCTGGTTGAGTAAACCTATACCTGACTATGGCGCGAGTGTACTAGTGAGTTAAGGCCATTCCGGATCTCAACCGGCAATTCGCTGGCACATATTCCCAAAGGACCTGTTCCTTTGCTGACCAGTTTGTCGGCGGCATTACCGTGTATCCATGTCGCCAGTTGAGCAGCATTAAAACAGTGAAATCCTTGCGCTAACAAGGCGCCGCAGAGGCCTGCCAGCACATCTCCAGTGCCGCCAGTTGCCAATCCCGGATTGCCGCTTGTATTGATACGCAAAGAACCATCAGGGCTTGCGATGATGCTGCCGGCGCCTTTCAGGATTACGACTGCGTTGAATCTCGACGATAACTGTTTTGTAGCAGACAAACGGTTTTGCTGAATTTCTTTTACGGTGCTCCCTAGAAGACGGGCTGCTTCTAATGGATGCGGAGTAAGAACAGATGCAGTGGTTCTGTTACTGAGCTTTTTCTGAAGCGCGTTATCTGCTGCGATCAGATTAAGTGCGTCGGCATCAAGTACCAATGGCGTACCTGCGTCTAATATTGCATTCAGAATGTCTCTGGCGGCTTCAGAACTCCCCATGCCCGGGCCCGCAACAACTACCCCTGTTGCATACTCTAAGTCTTTCGCATCCCGGCACATAATTTCCGGGTAAGAAGGGTCGTAACTGATTATTGGCTGAATGAATCCGATAAACACTTTACCCGCACCTGAAAATAGCGCACTTCTCGCAGCGAGTACTCCAGCACCTGTCATGCCGTCGGCACCGCCGATAATGATGACGTTGCCGTAGATTCCCTTATGACTGTTCTGTCTACGTTCAGGCATAACGAACTCGAAACTATTCGGGCAATTTAAAACACAACTGCTAATCGGGTAGATATATTCAGGGAGTTCTAAATGACAAACGATGACTTTGCCCGCGTAGTCTTTACCATCGGCCGTGTGTAACCCAGGTTTGTTTCCTATAAATGTCAGCGTATAGTCCGCACGTATCGCGATGTGCTGCTGACCATGCACCACACCGGTATCTGTATCTAATCCGCTGGGAGTATCGAGTGCCAGTACGAGGATACTATTTTTACTGGACAGGGAATTCAGCCTGACAATGACATCGGCGTAGATACCAGTAATTTCTCTGGTAAGTCCTATGCCGAACAGACCGTCTATGATCAGGCTCCAACTTGTGTTTTGGAGCGCAAGAAACTCTTCAGGTGCAATAATTTTTGCGCCTTTGGTGATCGCGTGTTCAAAACAAAAGTGCGCTTCAGGTAAGTATTTTTGAGGATCAGCGCAAAGCAGAATGCTGACGCTGAATCCGTTTGCAGCTAAATTGGCTGCAGTCTCGCAAGCATCACCTCCATTGTTCCCTGGTCCTGCCACAATCAGAACAGGAGCATCGGTTTGTTTTGATAGGGTCATGGCAAAATCAGCGGCAGCTTTTCCCGCTTTTTGCATCAACGATGTACCAAGGCTTCGCTGATTTCCCAGCGTCTCCAGCTGCCTGATTTGTTCTGAGGAAAAGAGTGTTAAGTAGTCAGGCATTGGTTTATCCGTCACATTATTTGTTGTGGGGAGGTCTTAATTGTGGTGTTGAAGCTGATGTGGCCGATGTTCCTAAAGATTGTATCGTTTCCAAACCTTGCTGAAATAAATTTTCAATCGGCAGCAGAAGATACGGCAATATCAAACCTACCATCAGGAAGCCAACGCCGATCGTGATTGGAAAACCGATACCAAATAAATTTAGTTGAGGCGCGGCACGGGTCAGTATTCCAAGTGCAACGTTAATCACAAGCAGCGCTGCCACAATCGGCAATGCCAGCCTGAGTCCTGTGATGAAAATCTGTTCACCCCAGATCACAAGCTTGTGAACATTGAATCCGCTTTGCAGTGTTGTTGATATCGGTATTGTTTTAAAGCTTTCAATCAATGCGCTGAGTAATGCGAGATGCGCATTTGATGTCAGGAAAATCAAGGTTGCCAGCAATACCAGAAATTGCGCAATAGCAGAGGATCGTCCTTGGCTCAGTGGATCAAAAAAAGTAGCAAAACCCAGTCCCATCGTTAATCCCGATACCTCACCGGCCATTTCGACTGCAGCAAAAACAATGCGTATTACAAACCCCATACCCAGACCGATCACGAGTTGCTGGGCGATGATCATTATCCCCGCGAGCGAGACAGGATCAACATCTGGTTGGACAGAAATTGTAGGTGCAACAATGAGCGCAATCATGACTCCGAGAGCTATTTTAATTTGTACCGGAACCGTGTTATTGCCGAATGGAGGGGTGATGGCAATCATCCCCAGAATTCTCGTCAGAGGCCAGATGAACGACGTGATGAGAGCGATTAACTCATTACTGCCGACGGAAAGCATAGCAGATAGTTTATCCGGCCATCGTTGCGATGCTGGTGAATGCTTGTCTCATGTAATCAGTGAGTATGGTCAGCATCCACGGCCCGGCAATAATCAGCGTGACGAAAATGCCGACCAGCTTTGGAATAAAAGAAAGAGTCGTTTCGTTAATCTGGGTTGCCGCTTGAAAGATACTGACTAACAGACCTATTACCAATGCTACCAGCAGCATAGGTGCTGATACCAGTAAAGTCACTTCAATTGCCTGTCTGCCAAGCATCATTACACTATCGGGGGTCATGTTTGTCCTTAATAAAAGCTTTGCGCCAGAGAACCTATGATTAACTGCCAGCCATCCACTAAAACAAACAGCATGAGTTTGAACGGCAGTGATACGATGGAGGGGGACACCATCATCATACCCATGGACATCAGGACACTGGCTACGACCATATCAATAATCAGAAATGGAATGAAAATAGCGAAGCTGATTTGAAAAGCTGTTTTCAATTCACTGGTAATAAAGGCCGGAATCAATACTCGCAACGATACTTCTTCAGGTCCCTGCAATTGCGGGGTATTGGATAATTTGACGTACAAGGCGAGATCCGCCTGGCGGGTTTGTTTCATCATGAATTGCTTGAGTGGCGCCGCCCCTTTATCCATCGCTTCCATCATGGAAATTTTATTTTCCGCGAAGGGTGTATAGGCTTCTGCATAAATTTTGTCGAAGACAGGCCCCATTACAAATAAGGTTAAGAACAGTGACAGCCCGACCATCACCTGATTCGGCGGTGCAGACTGCGTTCCCAATGCCTGACGTAGCAACGATAAGACAATGATGATGCGGGTAAAACTAGTCATCATCAGCAGCGCCGCAGGGATGAAACTGAGAGCCGTCAGGAATAGCAGTGTTTGTATGCTCAGCGAGTAATTTTGTCCGCCACCCGCAGCAGGAGTGCTCGTAATTGCCTGTAATGCGCCGTTAGACTGAGCGGCAGCAATATCGGGGAAGATGAGCGCGATCAGAACGAGAATCTGACAACAGTAAAGAAGCGAAGAGCGCAGGATTTTCATGCGGAATTTACGTATTTGCGTCAGTCGGTGTGTTGCCACGCTTTTCTATTGTTCGTTGCAGCCACCCCTGAAAAGAGTTGCTATTTGTTGGTATTGCTTGCAATAACGAGTCTTGTTTTGGGAGAGTCGCTAAATTGGTGATATTTGAAGCTGTGACGCCCAGCACCAGCCATTGATCCCCGACTTCAATCACCATGACACGCTCACGGTTCCCTAGATTCAGTCCGGCCAGTACTTTCATCGGTATCTTGTTTCCTGAGATTGCCGGATTAATTCGTTTGAACGCCCAGGCCACCAAAAACATTAAACCGAGAACGAAAAGCAGTGCCAGACTGATTTGGAGCAATCCAGCTCCGGGTGTTAGCGTTGCTGTTTCAGCAGCAAAGGTGTTGCCGGAAACAGCCAGAAAAAATAACGATATGAATTTGCTGTCTGGTTTCATTATTTGTTCAGTTTGCGAATACGTTCTGCTGGCGTGACAATATCGGTCAGACGAATACCGAACTTATCGTTAACGACCACCACTTCACCTTGAGCGATCAGACAGCCATTTACCAGCACATCCATCGGCTCACCAGCCAGGCCGTCGAGCTCTACGACTGAGCCCTGCGCCAGTTGCAGCAGATTTTTAATCGCGATTTTAGTTCTTCCCAGTTCCACCGTCAGTTGTACAGGAATATCGAGAATGAAGTCGATATCATTGTGCGTTTCAGTCGAACTTCCCTTTGCACTGAACTCTTTAAATATCGCTGGGCTTGCTGGTGGTTCAGATTTTTGGTTTGCTGCAGCGGCAGCCGCTGCAGCAGCATCGGCTTTTTCCTGTTCAGCAATCGCTGCGCCCCAATCGTCTTCGCTGATCGGGCTATCGGTATTTTCATCCATGACTTTCTCCTTGTGCTGCTACTTCTTGTACGCTGGAACTGATCAGTTTTTCCACGCGTAACGCATATTGTCCGTTGAATACACCATATTTGCACTCCATCACCGGAGTACCGTCAACCTTGGCAGAGATAACTTCCGGAATATTCAAAGGAATGATGTCTCCCGTTTTCATATTCAGAATATCGCCCAGTGTGACACGGGTTGTGCCTAAATCTGCAACTATTTCCACTTCCGCGATCTGAATCTGTTGCGTCATCAGACGTACCCAGCGTTTGTCCACTTCCAGTGTTTCGCCTTGCAGACTACTGGTCAGAATATCCCTGATAGGCTCAATCGTAGAATAGGGCATGCAAATGTGCATTTCACCACTGACTGGCCCCAATTCTATCGTGAAGGTTGTGGAAACGACTACCTCGTTCGGTGTCGCAATATTGGCAAACTGGGTATTCATTTCGGACCGGATGTATTCAAATTCCACCGGATAAACTGGCTCCCACGACTTTGCATAGGTTTCGAAAATAATTTCCAGAATACGCTGAATAATTCTTTGTTCTGTCTGGGTAAAATCCCGACCCTCAACACGAGTGTGAAAGCGGCCATCACCACCGAACAGATTATCGACCAGAAGAAACACCAGACCAGGGTCAAGTACAACCAGAGAGGTCCCCCTCAGCGGTTTCATGTGCACCAGATTCAGATTGGTTGGTACAACCAGGTTACGGATGAACTCGCTGTATTTGGATACCCTGACCGTACCAACGGAAACTTCTGCACTGCGTCGCAAAAAGTTAAACAGGCCTATGCGTAAGAGTCGCGCAAATCTCTCGTTAATAATTTCCAGAGTCGGCATGCGACCACGAACAATGCGTTCCTGCGTCGCAAGGTTGTAGGGGCGTACACCCGATGTGTCTTCTTGAGACTGAGAGTCATCTTGATCTCCCGTGACGCCTTTTAAAAGGGCATCAACTTCTTCCTGGGAGAGGAAATTATCTGACATAGTGCTATTGAACTACAAAGGAAGTAAAGAAAACGCCATTTACTTTTTGTGGCTCACCTTTCGCAGTAAAAGGTTGATTAACTTTTTCAATGATCTCTTCTACCAGCTTATCTTTACCTTCAGTAGAGAGGATGTCATTGGCATCTTTGCTCGACAAGAGTAAAAGCAGGCGACTGCGTACCTGGGGCATATTTGCTTTAATCAGGGATGACTGATCTTCACCTTCAACCTGAAGCGTCATCGCGATTTGTAAATATTTATCACCACTGTCCGATTGCAGGTTCACCGTAAATGCGTCCAAGGGAAGAAAAACGGGAGCTTTTGCAGGTTCTTCTTTGTGCTCTTTTTCTTTGGAGGCAGATTTTTTTGATAAAAAGAAAGCAGCACCGCCACCGATACCGCCGAGAAGCAGTACTGCGGCTGCAATGATAATAATGAGCTTTTTCTTTGATTTTGCCGGAGCAGCATCGCCCGTTTCGGGCGCTGCTTTAGCAGGTTTTTTTGCCATGTTTTTCCTCTCAAGCAGCGGTGTTTTTCCGCTATTTTTTATATTATCTTCTAAATAAAGCACGGAATAACAGAAGAAAAGACGGGCAAATACCGCTCATCTTTTCGATTCTGAAAAATAATGCGATCAACATATAAAACAGATGCATTATTCCGGTGAAACGCTTTATTTCTTTATTCTACCTGTTTGAGAGACAAGTTTTACAACTAAGCGCTATGCAAAGGTGTCGACTGCGCCAATGCGGGAGATGATTTTGCTTGCCTTTGCATCCGATATCGGTTGATTGCCAATGTGAATATCGTTCGTGTTATTTGAGACAGTCGATGTCGCCCGATTTGCATGTCCGAATTCGCGACTTTGCTGTCCCTGATGGGATGCTTCAGCGTTGACTGAAAAGCCGGATAGCTGAACCCCGGCATCATCCATCATCTGACGCAATTTCGGCAAAGATGCCTCCAATGCATCCCTGACGTCCGGATGGGCCGATATAAATGTTGCATTTGCCTGATCGTTTGTGACATTCAAGACGATTTGCAATGGCCCCAGATCAGGTGGATTCAGCGTTAATTCCGCAGACTGCATGCTTGCGCCAACCATCCAGATTACTTTTTGTCCTACTGCTTTATCCCATGCGGAAGTATTCAACGGAGGTGAAATCTGGTTTGCAGAAACGACACCGGTAATCGTCGCATTCTGCGTGGCGTTCAGCTGTTGTTGTGGCGTAGCTTGCTGGACACTGACCGGGCTGACAGGTTCATCTTTAGGCATGACGAACGCAAGCTTATCAACGGATCGTTCCAATTTTTCGGCAGATAGACTTGTTTTTTGCGCTGCATCCTGTTGAACGCCTGCTTGCAGTTTGACTGGATCGCTTTTTTCAGACTTGACGTTCAATTGATCCGCAAATGAAAGAGGGGTGTCAGATATGGTTTCTTTGCTTTTAACGGGCGACGATGTATCCGTAGTAACGGGTGTCAGCGTCGCAATATTCTCGGTGCCGGTTTCATTATGTGCTGACAGGGCATTGCTCACAATGACGTCAAAAGCTGCTTCTTTTGATGCTTCAGTCGTAGGAAAGGCATTTTTTTCAGTCAATGGTGGTAATGACAATCCACTGGATGTTGCATCTATACCGGCACTTTTATCACTCTTAATGGTGACGTCACCACCAGATTTCGGTAGTGCTGACCTTGAAATGTCATTTAAGGCATTAAAAAGTTGAATCAGTTGTTGATCACTGTCGTTGACATCTTTTTTTTCGGTCTGGTTGTCGTCTTTTTCTGTGTCTTCAGTTTTTTTTGAACCAGTAGTGGCACCGTTTAATTCTTCAGGCGGAGTCGCGGGGTCTTGTTTTGGGGGCTCACTATTTTTTGCAGGTATTTTTCCATTCGTATCCTGTGGCGCTGACGCAGATGTCGCCTTATTGCCGTTGATTTCTTTTTTGAGCAGCTTGTTAAAAGAATTTTCAGCATTCACCACAGGATTGCTCTTGACTGATTTCGTCGCACTATTTGGATTGCTTGGTGCGCTGATAATATTGAGTGTTTGCATAAATTCTGACGTTTTAAGTTGCTACTCTGATTTGTAAAAATACGCCCGTGCGGCAAAATCGTCGGTTTGTTTCTGATCGGATTTAGCTTCTTTTTTTTGCTGCACCGTTTTTAGTCTGTGATCAAGCGTGTTGTATGACAAACGCTTTTTTTCATTTCCTTGCCAGTCAATCTTTGCAGCCTGAACTTTCGACTCTGCATTGCGAATCACTTCTTTTTGTCCTTCGACTGCGCTATCCAGTTTCGCTAAAAAGCTCATAAAATTTCCATACTGGCTCGCGCTGATGCCGGCAGCGGCAGCAGCCTTAAATTTACTGTCGTAATCAGCACGATACTGAATCAGCAGATCAAGCTTGCTTTGCGTTTCTTCATGATAACGAATAGCTTGTCCGAGACGCTTAGCCGCATCATCGGTTTCCCGGTCTGCGATCTCAATTAAGGTATTGATTGGTGATCTCTTTGCCATCTGTAACTAAGTATAGGACGAACTAAAATTATTTATCCTTGGAATAGAGCCCGAAGTCCCTCTAAGCTCTCCGATATGCTGCATTTTTGAGTAATATCCTGCTGCAAAAATGCAATGATTCTCGGATGTAAGCGTATCGCTTCATCAAGCAACGGGTCTGAGCCGGGTGCATACGCGCCGACGCTGATCAGATCGCGGCTGCGTTCATATCGTGAGTAGAGTTGTTTCAATTTTCTGGCAAGTTGCTGGTGTTCAGGCGTCGTAATGCTGTGCATGGCACGGCTGATTGATTGTTCAATATCAATTGCCGGATAATGTCCGCTCTCAGCTAAGGTCCGGTTTAACACAATATGTCCATCAAGAATTGCTCGAGCCGAGTCTGCAATCGGATCCTGCTGATCATCCCCCTCAGTCAGCACTGTATAAAATGCAGTAATCGAACCTCCGCCTTCTTTCCCGTTACCGGCGCGCTCAACAAGTACGGGCAATTTCGCAAAAACCGAGGGAGGGTAGCCCTTGGTCGCCGGCGGTTCGCCGATCGCCAGCGCGATTTCACGTTGCGCCATCGCATATCGGGTTAGGGAGTCCATGATCAGCAAAACACTATGTCCCTGATCTCTGAAATATTCGGCGATTGTTGTTGCGTACGCAGCGCCTTGCAATCGCAATAGTGGAGGAGCATCTGCCGGTGCCGCGACGACTACTGACCTTGCCAGTCCTTCTTCGCCAAGAATCTGTTCAATAAATTCTTTTACCTCGCGTCCGCGTTCGCCAATCAGTCCGACGACGATAACGTCTGCTGTGGTGAACCTTGCCATCATCCCCAGCAGAACACTTTTACCAACCCCTGAACCCGCAAATAATCCCAGACGTTGTCCTCGTCCGACGCTAAGCATGCTATTGATTGCACGGACGCCGACATCAAGGGTATCAACAATCGGCGCCCGTTCCAGAGGATTGTAAATTCTTGCCGCGAGTGGAGCAGATTCAGTTGTTTTCAGAGGGCCGAGCGTATCTAACGGCCGTCCGTTGCCATCTAGTACCCGTCCTAATAACTGGTAGCCGACCGGAAGCTGGCGGCTCCTGTCGCTGGGCCTTCGCATAGGGTGATTAGATTTAGGTCTTGATTCTTCCGCAAAAACGGGCGCGCCTGGAGTCACGCCTTCCAGATCGCTGTGCGGCATCAGAAAAAGCCTGTCGCCGTCGAATCCCACTACTTCAGCGTCTATTTTTGCGCCGCTCGCCAAATGGATGGAACACGCACTTCCGACCGGTAAGCGCAGACCGACGGCTTCCATGACCAGACCTGTGACTTTAGTGACTCTGCCGGCAATTGGAATTTCGTCATTACCCGACAGTAAATCCTTACCGCCTGTCAGTATTGATTTCCATTGATCTGTGAAAGTGCTTTCCATATTGTTTACTCAGCTTCCGAGGCGTTTTTTCGCAAAATAGCAGTCAACCGCTCCCATCGCGTATCAATGCTTGAATCGATAAGATTTTGCGATGTTTCAATTTTGCAGTCGCCCCGTGACAATTGCTGATCGGGGACGATACGCCAGCCGTTGGCTATCAAGGTGTCACCAAGATTTTTTTTAACGATATTAGCGTCAGCAGGATTCAAGCTGATGCTCGCGTTGACTTGTGCAGATGGCAGTTGAGCGATCGCGTCTTCAACGATGGGAAGGATAATATTCTGATCGAGTTCAACCCTGGTCTTTAAAATTGCGGATGCCAGACTGATGGCAAGATCCAGCAATTCCTTGCCTGTCGTTTTTCCGACTTCTTTCAATTCCGCCGAGAGTTTGTCTAACAGAATATGCATGCTTTGTATGTCGGGCTGCATATTTTCTGCCGCCATCATCTGTCCTGCTTCTTGTCCTTCACGCAGCCCCCGTTCATAAGCCTCCTGATAGCCGACGGCGTAGGCCTCTTGTCGAGCTTTTTCGCGGATTTCCTCCAGTTCTTGTTCTGACACTGTCGGGACTAATCTGGCGGGAACAGGGTCAAGCTTGGGCTCTGGCATATGATGAGGGCGAGTTTCACCAAACGACGCCATTTCCCAGCGTTGGTAGGCTGAGACGTCATCTTTTCGTAAGACACTAGACATAAGCGTCCTCACCTTTTGCACCCAGCATAATCTGACCTTCGTCTGCAAGTCGCCGTACGACGAGCAGAATTTGTTTTTGCTGAGCTTCAACCTCAGACAATCTTACTGGACCTTTAGATTCCAGATCTTCACGCATCATTTCCGCAGCACGCTGAGACATATTTTTAAATATTTTCTCTCGCATATCCTGACTTGCGCCCTTGAGTGCGATGATGAGCGAATCGGATTGGACTTCGCGCAGCAAGAGCTGAATGCCCTTGTCATCGATGTCCATGATGTTGTCGAAGACAAACATTTCATCCATGATTTTTTCTGCCATATCACCGTCATATTTACGCAGATTATCCATGACCGATGCTTCATTTTCACCACTCATGAAGTTCAGTATTTCTGCCGCTGCTCTGACGCCGCCAATCGATTTTTTCTTCAGGCTTTCGTTGCCGGTCAATAATTTGGTCAGAACATCGTTAAGTTCTCTCAGTGCGGCTGGCTGAATACCGTCAAGCGTTGCAATGCGTAAAACAACGTCATTTCGTAAGCGCTCCGAGAAATTATTTAAAATTTCACAAGCCTGATCGCTTTCCAGATGAACCAGGATCGTCGCAACGATCTGAGGGTGTTCATTTTTAATCAGGTCGGCAACAGACGCTGAGTCCATCCATTTCAGACTCTCGATGCCGCTGGCATCTTTACCGCCAAGAATACGATTCAGCAGGGATGACGCCTTATCATCTCCCAGTGCTTTTGTGAGAACATTGCGGATGTATTCATCGGAATCCAGGCCGACGGACGAACTCAGGTCTGCGGCAGCTTTGAATTCTTCGAGCACCTTAGCGATGCGCTCGTGAGGGATTGCACCTATTGTCGCCATGGCCGCACCAATTTTCTGTACCTCACGCGGTCCCAGAAATTTCATTACCTCAGCGGCACCGTCCTCACCCAGCGCAAGCATAAAGGTTGCCGCTTTTTGTACTCCATCATCACTCATTGTTAATCCATGTCTTGATTACGTTAGCAACAATTCTCGGGTCATTTTTGGCTAATTCTCTGGCCATATCCATATTTAATTCGTAGGCACTTCCTTGTTTTGCCGCTTGTAATTCTTCTTCACTGGAGAGTTCAACGAAGGTATCTTCCTCTTCGTCTTCATCTTCTGCCTCTTTTTCAGCAGCAAGTTTTTCAGCTTCTTCTGCCTCTTTTTTCGCTTTCTCTGCAGCGACATCTTTCCCCATAATTTTATACAACAGGGGTTTCAGATATCCGAAGAAAAGGTAGGCTAATACAGCGGCAATTAATAAATATTTGCCCAGTTCTTTTACTAATTGTATGGTTTCCGGCTGTTTCCAGAATGGTACTTCCACTATAGTTTCTTTTTCCGGACCGGCAAATGGGCTATTAACAACATTCAGCGTGTCACCCCGGTCTTTATTAAATCCCATCGCTTCACGTGCCAGATCGGTAATCTGTGTTTTTTCAATATCCGTTAGCGGTCTTGATATGATTTTTCCGGATTTATCCGTTTCGTTCTTATAGTTCACAACAACCGCTACGGACAGCCGCTTCACGCCTCCCATTCCCTGCTGTGTGTAACGTATGGTTTTATCAACCTCATAGTTGATAGTTGAGTCTTTTTGTACCAGTCCGGTATTGGATGCTGACGTTGATGTTGCTGCGCCGCTGGCTACGATTGGCGCGGTGACGGGCACCGGCGGCTGATTTGTCAGTGAGCCTGGAATACCGGATGCATTGTTATTTTTGCTGTAGCTCTCGCTGGATTGCTGACTGCGTATCGTGGATGCTTCGGGCGGTGAATTAGGGCGGTAACTTTCTGCAGCTTGTTCGCTTTTGGAAAAATCGATGTCTGCACTCGCCTCTGCGCGGACATTATTGGCGCCGACTATAGGTGAAATAATAGATTCAATGCGTTTGACGATATTTTGTTGGAACTCCTGCACGTATTTAAGCTGCGACGGATCCAGGTTATTGCTCCCGGCTTGCTTATTCATATCCGAAAGCAAATTACCGTTTTGATCGACGATCGATACATTTTTCGTTGACAGTTCCGGAACGCTGCTGGCAACCAGATGCAGAATTGCGCTGACTTGTTGTTGGTCCAGGACCCGGCTGGGATACAAGTTCAATAGCACGGATGCCGTTGGTTTTTGCTGATCACGTATGAAAACAGAAGACTTAGGGATGGCAAGATGTACTCTTGCTGACTGCACAGCAGAGACCGCCTGAATTGAGCGCGCTAATTCACCTTCGAGTGCGCGTTGAAAATTGACTTGCTCAAGAAACTGCGAAATCCCGAGCTTCTGATTTTCCATTAATTCAAAACCAACATTGCCGCCCTTGGGTAAGCCCTGTGACGCGAGTTTCAGACGGGCATCATGTACCTGACTTGCAGGTACCAGAATTGCGGTACCGCTTTCCGAGTATTTATACGGAACGTTCATTTGCTGCAGAGATGCGACGATAGCGCCGCCATCCCTGTCGTTAAAGTTTGAAAATAAAACTTTATATTCAGGTTGTTGCCCCCACAGCCAGATACCGGCCATGATTGCCAGTATCAGTGCTGCACCTGCTGACAGCATCGCTGTACGGACGCCTGGCGTTTGTGGTATCCCGAATATTTTTTTAGGTTCCGCAAGCTCATCCGGAGCCATGATCATATTTTCAGCGGTCGCCATAAATCACCTGATCAGCATTGAAAAATGAGAAGTCTGTTTGCGTCATGTTATGAAGCCATTTTGGTTTTTTCCTTACTACCGATTTTGCACTGGATTCCAAATTTCAATCAGAGGAGCAAGCATGCATTTGTCCATCTTATTATCGAAATGAAGAATTTTCCAAATGATAAGGTAGATGCCAGATCAATCTTTATTGACTATGGAGAATGTATGAAAATGGCTGGCATTGACAGCAGTCGCATTGATGCAATGGTTGCTCAGTTAAAAGCGACGGCTGCAAAAATGGAGGCGGGGGCAGGCATCCACCGCACTGAAGAGAGCGATGCGCCTAAGCGCTTAGATTTTGCTGATGCACTCAAAGCGTCCCTAGATCAGGTGAACAAGGTTCAGCTGACGTCGCAACAATTGGGAGAAAAATTTGCGATGGGAGATGATAAAGTCAGTTTGTCTGACGTCATGATCTCTATGCAAAAAGCAAACATTTCATTTCAGACGACTGTACAAGTCAGGAATAAATTAGTCACTGCATATCATGACATCATGAATATGCAGATTTGATCCTGAAAACAACTGAAGTGATGGTGTATCAGCGGATTCCAGTCAATTTGGAATTCCGCTCTCTTTCTAATTTCATGATGTAGCGTTGAACGCTGGTCAGCATAGAATTAGATAAATTTGAAAACTGACAACCAATACGACGATTCGTTTTTCCATTTAATAAAACCAGATCTTGGGAGTTTCTGATTTCCAGTGTGACGTCAATCGTACCGAACGTTGGTAATTCCAGTGTGCAATGTTCGTAGATTTTTCCCGGTGTGCAATCAAGTATCTTCCTTTCGTCCAGCACCGCAATACCACCGCAACTGATATCAACCAATGATAATTTTAAGACTTCAGGCTTATCATTCAGTTCGACAGGGAAACCTACTTTTATTGGCGTAGAGACAGGTGTGTTAATCCGGTAATACTCACGCCGTTGCAGTCTGATCAGACTCGATGGAATGCTGAATTGCAAAGCGGGACGATTTTCAAAATTGGCAAGATGTACGCCCGTTGTTGAAAATTGGATACCGATTTTATCTAATAATCCCTCAAATGAAACCCGATGTGCTTCAACTATTCTTTGATTCGCTAATTGCCCGGGCGCAGAGTCAACGGTAACAGTATTATTGCTATCGTCGACGTCCAGAATCGATGTGATAAACACCTCAGCTCCATCATGAATCAACATGCTGATGAACTGGTTGCTATCTTTCAGACCGCGCAACAGGGAGATAATTTCCCGGCGGGAGTCAACCTGGAATGGACTTTGGTTTTCAGTCCCGAGAGAAGGAGGGGATTGCATGTGTTTATTTGCTCTTATCTGTCAAAATTTTGAAATAGCAGGGGCTGAAGCTTGCGTCTGATGAGTGATGTCAGACTTTTCGGTGTCGATATGGTAAAGCCAAGCGAGCAGTTCTGCAACCGCGATATACAGAACCGGAGGGATGTTTTCATCGAGATCAACTTTCATTAATAACGATACCAACTCTTTTGATTCGTGTACGTGAACTCCGTGCTCTTTTGCACGGGCGATTATCTCTTCGGCAATGATACCTTTGCCTTTGGCGACAACACGAGGAGCGCTGTCTCCGCTATGGTAGGCGAGGGCGACGGCGTGCTTATCGGTGGGTTTATTTGCTGTCATCTTTTCTGACACTGAGGCTATCCAGAATCGTATCCAAAGAAGAAAGGGAAGATGAAAGTTGTCCTGCGTACGTTCTTAGCGTGTTCACCGTATCTTCTTTTTCTGCATTGATGCTCAGACTCAAATGATTCGCGTGAAAATTAAACGTCGCCGAAACTACGCCCAAAGAGGGTAAATCAAACTTTACTGTGCTTTGCCAGTGATTATTATCCTCGGGTAATGATCCTTTGGTTTGTTCAGAGGGTTTCTCTCTCTTGATTTCCCATTTTATATACTGCCCCGGAAACAGTTCGCCTTGCCAACGAATGCTTTGATCTTCCAGTGTACGTAACTGCTGCTGGATGAGCTGAATGATTTCTTTATTGCCTGAAATAAGACTATTTTCTTCGCCGCTAACATTCTGGCTCAGTGCTGAGAGTACTGACTGAGGCTCGGTTTTCAAATCGCTGAGATTCTTTTTCCCGTCTATCCATTCAGCAAGATGAGATTCGTAAAACAGACCGCTCTGGCTGATTTTTTTTTCTAATAATACGGCTGTTTTTTCGATGTTGTTTAAATCTGATTGTGTGTTTAGTATCGCGGTTTTCCCGACAATAGCACTGCTTTCGGCGTTGTCGTTATCAGCTTGAAGGATAGTACCTATCAGTTTGCTGGCGTTGCTTAATGTGGTAACGCTGCTATCAGTGTGAATGCCGCTGTCCGGAGCAAGAGGGCCGGTAGTGGCCTGGAGGATTGCTTTTGCAGAAACTAACTTGTTAGTCTCTTCCAGTCTGGGCTGGGGTGACGCAGAGAAATCAGAAAGTGTTTTTTTTCCCGGTGTGTAGGTTTGTTCTGTAATGAAATTTTCTACGCTCTGTTGTCTGCTTTCTAAGGCAAAAGTCGGTCTTGGATCGGTTGAAATTAAGCGCAAGGAGACGGAATCACCTTCATGCACGCCCTCCGGAAGTTGCATGCGAACACTCAGGTTGGCAACCCGGACGTTAAAGCTTCCATCTTTTTGCCGGCTAAGGACTTCTCCGTTGAGTTGTTGACCCACGACGAGCTGCGCGAGTTTTGAGGCAACTTCCTGCCTGAGCGAATTGAGTCCCGCACTTGCCGATGTCGCCTCGATATCGGCAGTCGTGATCGAGTTATCGAGGCGATAAGGCATGTCAGTTACGCTGAATTTGCGACTCCATAAGCATGGTTCAATTTACGTTCGGCACTTGACGCTCTCATCAGATTAGATAATTCGGCCATCCATGGTTCTGTAATGTCTCGAATCTCTCTGTCGTCAGCCAGTATTTTTTTGATGACGCGAATTTTTCTTTCTTTGAGTTCAGGGGGGAGTATTGCCGGACTCTCATTATCTCGAATTTTTTGAACCTTGGAGCTGCAATCGTTTTCCAGCTCTGTCAACCGTTCCCAGTCACGGTTACGCGCAGCATTCAACATTTTATCGGTGATAACGGCGATATGTTCGTACAATGTAATAATTTCTATGCTTTCCATTATGAATCAGGCCTCAAAAACGTGAACTTGTCGTGGTTGTAATGGATCGTGTTCGCTGACAGCAGGTGCCGCCGGTTGCTGAGCAACGGGCTCAATGGTTTCCCAAGTTTGCTTCAGATCGCGCAATAAGTTTTGTACTTCCAGTAACTTTCCTTCATCTTTATTCAGATTAGCCAGCAACAGCTGTCTGCTCATGTATTCGTACAGCGCATCGAGATTCAACGCGATTTCACCGCCTACCCGCTTATCCAGACTTGCACGCAAGCCGTTATCAATAATAGAAATGGCGTGAGAAATAGACTTTCCTTTCGCGGCGATTTCTCCTTTCTGCATTTGCTGAAGTGCATTTCCAATTGCAGTGATCGCACCGTCAAACAACATGACGATCAGTTTGTGGGGGCTGGCAGCTATGACGCCAGTTTCCACACCAATTTTTGTATATGCGCTTGCACCATAGGATTTTGATGAGCCAAACATAGCTAGTCCTTTGAGTATTCTATATATGAGTTACTTGTTCGTTGTGCCGTTCAATATGCCGATTTGAGCGGTTAAAAAGCTTTGTGTAGCATTTAAATTCGAGATAACGGTGTCCAGTGATGAATATTGTGCTTGTAAGCGAGCCTGGGTTTTAAGCAGACGAGCATTAAGGTCATCCGTCTGTTTTTGCAATGATGTCAGTGTACTGTTAATGCCTTTTGTCGCACTGCTGATCGTGCCGGTCGTACCAAGAAAGCTAGTGACAAGATTGTTCAGTTTGTATGCATAACCCTGGGAGAAACTGACTTTGCCACGGTCACCGGTTGCGCCGCCGTTGACAACAATTTGCAGGCCTTCAGACGGAGATCCTGATGCGCCAGTTAGTATCTGACCTGAGCCTGTTGCAGAAATGCCATTGAATGTGCCGGCAACATTTTTACCGGTTGTTCCCGTGCTGACGGTTCCAGTCAAGGCAGTGATGCTTGTTCCGGCATTACTGGTCAGACTGACATTGGATGCACTGCCGAAACTGCCGGATGTAATGTTAAGAAAGCCATTGCTGTCGATCGAGGTCGTAACCGATACACCTGCGTTAGAAAAACTGGCGGTACCATTAATCGATGACTGTATCATCGAGGCCAGTTGGGTTGCAGTGTAGTCGCCTGCCGCTAGACTCACGGTACCAGAAAGACCGTCAATTTTGACATCGATTTTTGTTCCGGCGGCAATCGTCGTTGGTCCGGCGTTTAAGTTGACATCACCTGTCAGTACGCCTTGAGTCGCGATTTGGGTTACTTTAACAGCATAGTCTCCAGGCTGCGTTGCTGCCGTTGACCCGGACAGACTGGTCAGGCTGTCCGTCGTTTTTCCCATCGCTGCAAATAATCCGCCAACATCATTGAAATTATTTGTTAATGCGGTTTGAAGTTTCGAGGAGTCAACAGCCAAAGAACCGTCTTTTTGAAAGCTGATACCAATCTGTGCCAGGCTTGTGAATCCGCCACCCAGACCATTGACGGCTGTTGATAACGTATTTCGTATCTGATTCTGGATTGCCTGGGTCGTTGGATCGCCAAGTAAAGCCCCTGCAACTTTGGTCGTCGGATTATACGATGTCAGTTGTGAAATGGTACTGTTCAGACTGTTGTAGGCAGAAACAAAAGAGTTAATGCTATTTTGTACCGCAGATGTGTTGGTATTGACCGTAATTGATGTGGTGCCTGTTTTCTGTGCGGTGATAGTCACCCCTTGAATCGCGGTTGCTACCTTATTGCTCGCGCTGGAGACAGCAATACCGTTGACAGTGAGGTTGGCATTCTGACCAGTAGTAACTTCTTTAAAATTTTGAGTTCCGGTAGGATCATAAGCAAGCAGATTTTGCAGACTTGCATCTCCGGAAACGCTGATTTTCAGGCTCGATGTAGCCCCTGTTGATGCTGAACTCAGTACTAAGTGGTAAGGGGTTGCGCTGCCATCGCCAACGATGGACGCGTTCACGCCGATTTTTGCACTATTAATAGCGTCGCGTATACCTTGCAACGAGTTATTCGAGCTATCAATTGTTACGGTACCGGTTGCCTGGCTTGCATCTTGTGTAAATGTCGCGCCGCTATAGATACCGCCGGTCTGAGTTCCACCTGAAATGGTGCCGAACTGAAAACTTAATGTTGTGCTTGCACCGCTTCCGATAGCGGCTGTGGTATTCACCTGACCAGCGCTGGATATCGTCTGCGACTGCGCAAGTTGCGTCACATTGACGTTGTAAGTTCCGACGCTTGCGGTGCTGCTTGCACTGACTGAGGCAACGGCGGTATCACTCGCTGTAGCTGCCAGTGTTTTGAAGGTGGAATCACTACTCAGTGCAATCAGGGAGGACTGGAAGGAGCTGACTGAGCCACTTAACGCACCTAGCGCAGTGACATCCGCCTGATAGCTGGTTTGTTTTTTTTGAATCGATGCTAGCGGCAGACTCTCAATGGCCATGAGCTTGCTGACGATGGTATTTACATCTAGCCCAGAACCTACACCGGTGGATTGTATGGCCACAATAATTCTCCTTTTGAAGTCCTTACTATATCAAATCTGATTCTTGTTCAATTGAGATGAAAGAAGGGTTTTTACCTGCTATTTTAAAAAGATCGTTACTGATTAAGCTTCGTTCTTAATGAGTAATCCCTTTAATTTATCTAAGGATTTAGATATTTCAAGTGCCTCTTCCGTAGGGATCTGGCGTAATACCTGATTGGTTTGTTGATCAATAATTTTGACAACGACACGCTTACTGTCAGTATCAACGCTGAAGCGCAAATCCTGTGAGCGGGTCTGCAACGCATCATTAATATGAGCAATCGCTTTATTAACTTCGGTGCTGTCAAACTTTTTGTTATCAGCCTTGTCGGCGGCAGTTGCCGTAGTCGTGCTGATGTTATTGGCAGGAGGGGCTGAGCGCGTGCTGACGACAGCGCTTTTGTCGCTGATCAATTGCCCCGATTGAGGCGGGTTGCCAATCGATGGGATGTCCATGATCATTTCCTTCAAAGTTAGATTCCCCTGATCATAACTGATCAGGGGAATTATCTACATCAATAGAAAACTGAAGCTATTGATTAACGCAGCAGTGCGAGAACACCGTTAGGTAATGAGTTAGCTTGAGCCAAAATTGCAGTACCAGCTTGTTGCAACACTTGAGAGCGAGTCATGTTTGCTGTTTCTGATGCGAAGTCAGCATCTTGAATACGGCTACGTGCAGAAGCCAGGTTCTCTTGTGATGTTTGCAAGCTGTTCACAGCAGAGGTAAAGCGGTTTTGTATCGCACCCAGAGCAGCACGGGAACTATTGACCGATGCAATCGCCGAATCGATGGTTGCCAGAGCTGACTGCGCCCCTGCCGCCGTACTCAGATTCAGAGAGGATACACCTGCACCGACTGTGACTGCTGCTGAAGTGAAGCCACCTGTCAAGTTTGCAGCTGTCAAACCTGTACCTGTACCATTTGCCAGAGTGATACCAGTAGAGCTTGTGGAAGACAGGGAAAGTGTTGATGTAGCAATGTCTGTCGCACCAAGTGCAGATACGGTGATACCTGTATTGGCTGCAGCAGCAGCTGCATTAGTACTTGCTGTCACTGTGATATTACGTCCATCAGCAGCTGCCAGGGCAACAGCACCAGTCGATGTGTCAAATGTTGCTGTGACACCAGTTTGAGAGCTGATCGCATTAACAGCAGCAGCAACTTGCGCACCGCGCTGAGCACCTGAAGTCGAGCTGCTCAATGCACCCAGATTGACACCGTTAATTGTGATGTCGCCGGAAGCAATTGCTGTCGCACTGGTAGATGCTGTACCGGCAACTGATGTTGCACCCACTGTTGCAGTGACACCAGTCTGACCGCTGATCGCATTAATTGCCGCTGCTTTAGCGATACCACTACCATCTGCGTTAGAGAAGGAAACACCGTCACTAACAGATTTACCGACTTGGTAACCATTGATGGATAAGTCACCGGATGCCAGCGCTGTTGTAGTTACAGCACCTGCGCCTGCTACGGTTGCTTTGTAGCTGGATGTGGAGCCGACACCAAGAGCCGAAGATTTAGCGCTTGCAATTGATGAGATACTGATTTGATCGTTTGCACTGCCGTTAGCACCAACCTGGAAAGTTTGGTTGGCGAAACTACCGTCCAGCAGATTTACGCCGTTGAAGTTAGAAGAGCTTGCAACACGGTTGATCTCGGAGATCAGCTGGCTGGCTTCGTTATTCAGGGATGCACGGTCAGATGCACTGTTAGAACCGTTGGCTGCCTGAACTGCCAGGTCACGAATACGTTGTAAGTTGGAACCGATTTGTTGCAGATCGCCCTCAGCTGTCTGAGCCAGGGAAATACCGTCATTTGCATTACGTGCAGCTTGGTTTTGACCATTCAGCTGCGAAGTCATACGTTGGGAAATTGCGAGACCAGCGGAGTCGTCTTTTGCGCTGTTAATACGCAGACCGGATGAGAGACGTTGCATGGATGTTTGCAGTGAGCCTTGAGATGTAGTCAGGCTGCGTTGTGCATTCATGGATGCAATATTGGTATTGATATATGAAGCCATTTTGATACTCCTTACCTAAGTTATTAAATTCGGCGTTAAAACCTCAAACTTCGGTCTGTCTGTTGACTGTTGCACCGCCGTTGTGAAGGGTTACGGACGCGAATCAAAAACTTTTAGCTAGTTTCCGCAAATAAATACTATTTTTTTTGCTTAAGTTTTCTCCCATATTCCGCTCAACGACAGCTTTTAAAATTTCTTGAGGGCTTAATTTAAATATCTTTCACCCCTTTATTCAGGCTTAAGCAATTACTTTTTTCCATTTAAAATGAATTTTAGTAGCCATCATGTCCAAAAACATTATTTTTTAGTCATGTTGTTGGTCTTTGCCACCTTAAAGAGGACACATAATGAGTAAAGCTGGTTTGCATCCGGGAAATGCATTTAAAGAAGCAAAAGCTTTATACAAGGCAAATCAGCCAGAAAAAGCAAAAGCGCTGTGTTTAAGGATAGTGCAGCAATACCCTTTACATCAGGATGCCAATTACTTTCTCGCCAAACTGGCTTTTGAAGCCGGACTCAACGAAGAATCACTGCAGTTTTTGCAAAAAGCGTTTACCGGAGCGCAGCAATTCAATGCAGATAAGCATGCTTATTATCAGGTGCTCAATCGGTATATACAGAGTCGTTCTTTTGAACAATTGGAAGCCGCCAGTCTGTGGCTGACTGCATTTAATCCTAAAGATGGCATTGCCTGGGATTATCTTGGTATCAGCCGTCTGGAGCAGGGAAAATATTCCGAAGCCTACGATGCGCTTCAACATGCGGTCGCGCTATTACCGAACAATCCTCATGTGCTGGCAAATATCGGCAACGCTTTGATATCTCTGGAACGCTGTGCTGAGGCCACCACTTATCTAAAAAAAGCAGTCTCGCTTGATCCGGAAATGGTGGTGGCGCAGAATAATCTCGGTAACTCCTTACGGATGATAGGGCAGACTGAGGCAGCGATTGAGGCATTACAAACCGCCGTACGCCTTAATCCCGGTCTGGCTTATGTTCATAATAATCTGGGGCTGGCTTATCGTGAGAATGCGCAATGTGCCGAGGGGATTAAATGTTTTTATCGCGCGCTGGAATTGCAGCCCGATCTGATTCAGGTGTACCCGAATCTGATTGATGCCCTGAGACAAAATGGTGAGGTACAGCGCGCGATTGAGTGCGGCAATGAAGCGATGGACCGTTGTGCGAACATCCCGGAATTCTGGGGTGGCTACGGCGATGCCCTGCGCGAGGCTAATCATCTTGATCCCGCAATCGAAGCCTACATGCGGGCGCTGTCATTTAAAAAAGACTCGCAGTCGTCGTTTAATCGCAAAATATTCAGTAATTTATTGTTCTGTTTAAATTACCACCCGGATTTGCCGGCGGAAGTGATTTTCGGCGCGTATCAGGATTTCGATCAACGTTTTGGTTTGCCCAATAAGGTCTTCTGGCGTCCTTTTGATAACGTACGCGATCCGAATAAACGTTTAAAGGTCGGGTATGTCGCGCAGGCGTTTTATAACCAGGTCTGTAAATATTTTCTGCTGCCTTTGCTTGAAAAACACGATAAAAGTCAGGTCGAGGTTTATGCCTATGCGAATCCGCCGTTTGAAGACGAAACAACGGAATATTATAAAAAGTCGGTTGACCACTGGATTTACACTCGTGAAATGACCGATGCAGAACTGGCAGAACGTATCCGTGCAGACGGCATTGACGTGTTGATCGACGTTGCCGGACACACAAACAGCAACCGCCTCGGCGTCTTTGCGCGCAAACCTGCACCGGTCTCCCTTCACTGGCTGGAATACGGCTACACCACGGGTTTGACCGCGATTGATTATTACCTGACCGACAAAGCCACTGTCACCGATAACTGTGCCCACCTGTTTTCTGAAAAAGTCTGGTGTCTGGATGGGCCGGCTTATACCTATCGTCCGGATGTCCGTAAAGCAGAGCTGGTGCCGCCACCGGTGCTGGAAACAGGTGTGATTACTTTTGGCAGTCTGTCGCGCTCAGTTCGTATCAATCATAAAGTAGTGAAGGTCTGGTCAGCAATATTAGATGCGATGCCGAATTCCCGACTGATTATCAACAGTGGTGATTTTAAAGACGTCAAAGTGCAGGATGAAATGGCGTCGCGTTTCATGCAATATGGTATCGACCGTTCAAGGCTGGAGATCGGTTTTACCAGCCCGTCATGGGAAGTGTTAAAACAAATCGATATTGGCCTGGACTGTTTCCCGCATAATTCAGGGACAACGCTGTTGGAGAGTGCGTATATGGGAATACCTTTCATCACCCTGGCAGATCGTCCATCGGTCGGCCGTATCGGCGCCAGTGTGTTAAGAGCGCTGGGGCGCGACGAATGGGTAGCGCAAACTGAAATGGAATATGCGCAGAAAGCGCTGATCCTCGCGCATGATATCGATGGCCTTGTGCATTTACGGCAGACATTACGCGCCGAGATGGAAGCCTCCCCTTTGATGGATGAAGAGGGTTTTGCCCGCGATGTGGAGAAAGCCTATCGCGGCATGTGGGAGATCTATTGCAAGGAGAATGCGCAATGAAAGCAGTGATTCTGGCGGGTGGTCTGGGAACGCGGATATCAGAAGAAACCCATCTCAAGCCCAAGCCGATGATAGAAATCGGCGGTCATCCGATTTTGTGGCACATCATGAAGAGCTACTCAGCGCATGGTGTGAATGAATTTGTGATTTGCTGTGGCTACAAGGGCTATCTGATCAAAGAATATTTTGCGAACTACTTTTTGCATATGTCAGATGTCACCTTCGATATGCAGCACAATCGTATGGAGGTCCACGAAAGACATGCCGAGCCATGGAAGGTCACGCTGGTGGATACCGGCGAAGACACGATGACAGGCGGGCGGCTCAAACGTGTCGCGCGTTACGTACAGGACGAGGAGGCATTTTGCTTCACGTATGGCGATGGTGTGTCTGATCTCGATATCGCTGCCTCGATCGCATTTCATAAAAATCACGGCAAGCTTGCGACTGTAACGGCGGTATTGCCACCAGGGCGCTACGGTGCGCTGGAGCGTGTCGGCGATCAGGTCGCCGGTTTTACGGAAAAACCTCGCGGCGATGGCGGCTGGATCAATGGCGGTTATTTTGTGCTGTCTCCCAAAGTGCTTGATTTTATCGCTGACGACAGCGTCAGCTGGGAAGCGGAACCCTTGGCCAGATTAGCTCAGCAACAGCAACTCATGGCCTACGAACACGCCGGTTTCTGGCAGCCTATGGATACGCTGCGCGAGAAAAATCTGTTGGAAGATTTATGGCAATCAGGGCAGGCGCCATGGCGAACATGGTAAATCGCGACGTAGTTAGTCCCGGGACTATCAGCGCATTTCCTGCACCTGAACCCAGTTTCTGGCAGGGGCGACGGGTCTTGCTGACCGGGCACACTGGTTTTAAAGGCGCCTGGCTGGCTTTCTGGTTGCTGCGCATGGGCGCGACGGTGACTGGTCTGGCGCTGGCACCGCGTACTTCTCCGGATTTATTCGATGCGCTTGGGTTGGCCGGGCGTATGCAAAGTCACATCGGTGACATCCGTGATGCTGCGCTGGTGCGTCAGATCGTGGCCGAAGGTCAGCCGGAAATCGTTTTGCATCTGGCGGCGCAGGCGCTGGTGCGGCCCAGTTATCAAGATCCGCTCGATACCTTTTCAAGCAACGTGATGGGCACCGCCAACGTGCTGGATGCTTTGCGCGGCATCGACAGTGTCCGCTTGGCACTGATGGTGACGACCGACAAAGTCTACCGTAACCGCGAATTACTGACGCCCTATCCGGAAACCGCTGAACTGGGTGGACATGATCCGTACAGCGCGAGTAAAGCGGCGTCTGAGCTGGTAATTGCGAGTTATCGCTCGGCGTTTCTGGCCGAGCAAGGCGTGACGGTGGCGGTTGCCAGAGCGGGCAATGTCATCGGTGGCGGCGACTGGTCGGAAGATCGTTTGCTGCCGGACGCAGTGCGGGCATGGCAAAGGCATCAACGTCTGCAGATACGTCGTCCGGAATCAGTGCGACCATGGCAACATGTACTGGAGCCCGTCTCGGCGTATCTGACCCTGGCGCAACGGGCTTATCATTTACCGGGGCTGGGCGAAGCCTGGAATTTTGGGCCGGACGAAGTCGCCACCGTGCGTGAGGTTGTTGAACTGGCGCAGGGCGCTTATGGCGGCGGAGAGGTCGATTTCGCGCGTGATATCAGCGGGCCACATGAAGCAGGTCTGCTGGCGCTGGATGTCAGCAAGGCGCGGCGGGAATTAGGTATACGCGCACGCTGGGATTTACAGAATGCGGTGCGCCGCACGATGTGCTGGTATCGCGATTTTGAGCAGGGTCTGAGCGCCAGCGATTTGTGCGAGCGCGATCTGGACGCATTTTTACTCGGTACAGAATAAGGATGCGGGCAGAATATCCGGCGCAAAAGTAAGTAGAACGAGGGAAAAAAGCAGGAAAATGGCTTCCTATATACTCCCGGGGGTATATTCCAGGCTCCTTTATTTTCAAGGAGATGAGAGCGGAATTTCTCAAAAGTGGGGGGAGTATATGAAAACAGACAGTTGTAACGCTAAATTAGATAGGGAATGCCGGGCTGATGAAGATAAAAATGTATGGCACAACGATTTGAACTGTTGACGACACCGATCATCGGTTTGTCGCTCTTGCAGCGACGGCCGCTGGCGGATGCGCGCGGCTATTTTCAGCGTCTATTTTGCGCAGACGAACTGGTGGAATTCGGTTGGACGCAAGGTGTCGCGCAAGTGAATCACACTCAGACGCTGGAAAAGGGCAGTGTGCGCGGCTTGCATTTGCAATTGCCCCCTCACGCCGAAATGAAACTGATTACTTGCCTGCAAGGAGCGGTCTGGGATGTCGCCGTCGATCTGCGTAAAGATTCCCCTACATTTTTGCAATGGCATGCCGAAGTGCTGTCTGCCGACAATAAGCGCTCATTCCTGATACCACAAGGGTTTGCGCATGGTTTTCAGACCCTGACGGACCATGTTGAAATGTTGTATTGCCATAGTCACGCTTATCAGCCAACGGCGGAAATGGGATTGAATGTCTTTGACGAGCGACTGGCGATAGGCTGGCCTTTAGCTGTGACAGCGATGTCTGACAAAGACCGGCAGTGGCCGCTGCTGGATGCATATTTTGAAGGAGTAAACGTATGAAATGTCGGCATTGTGGTCAGGCTCTGACGCAGCCTTTTCTGGATCTGGGGAGCGCGCCGCCGTCGAACGCTTACCTGACTGCCGAGGCATTGCATCAGGCTGAAGTCTGGCTGCCATTGACACTGATGGTGTGCGATGCATGCTGGCTGGTGCAGACGCTGGATTTTACCGGACGCGAAAATCTGTTTGATGCTGACTATGCCTACTTCAGTTCATGTTCGTCGAGCTGGTTGCGTCATGCCGAACGGTTTGTTACGACCATGCGCGCGCAGCTGGCGCTTGATTCCAACAGCATGGTGGTGGAAGTTGCTGCGAATGACGGCTATCTGCTGCAATACGTTCAGGCGGCAGGTATTCCCTGTCTGGGTATAGAACCTACGCACAGCACCGCCAATGCTTCGCGAGCCAAAGGTATTCCTGTTGTCGAGCGCTTTTTCGGACGTGAGCTTGCCGCAGAACTGGTCGCGCAAGGGCAGTCGGCTGATCTGACCGTGGCGAATAATGTGCTGGCACATGTGCCTGATATTAATGACTTTGTTGCCGGATTCGCGCTGCTGTTAAAACCCGCAGGCGTGGCGAGTTTTGAGTTTCCGCACCTTCTTAATATGGTGCAGCAAAATCAGTTTGATACCGCATATCACGAACATTATTCGTATTTGTCTTTGCATGCGGTGCAAACGATTTTCGAACACAATGGTTTGCAGATCATCGATGTGCAGGAATGGCCTACACATGGCGGCAGCTTGCGCGTGCTGGCGCAACGTCTGGATGCTAAAGCCAGATCTGTGCTGCCAAGCGTCGGGGATATTCTGGCGAAAGAACGGGTTGCCGGTATGAATGCGCTGCCGTTTTACCGCGATGTGCAAAGCAGGGCGAAGCAGGCGAAATTCGATCTCTTGCAATTCCTGCTCGATTGTAAGCGCCAGAATCTGCGCGTCGCTGCCTACGGTGCAGCTGCTAAAGGAAATACCCTGCTGAATTTTTCCGGCATCCGGCCTGACTTATTGCCTTATGTCGTGGATATTAATCCGCACAAACAGGGTAAGTTTCTTCCCGGTAGCCGGATTCCGATTGTCAGTCTGGCGCATTTGCTGGCCGATAAACCTGACAGAATTCTGATTTTGCCGTGGAACCTGCAGGAAGAAATCATGCATGATCTGGCGGCGGTCAAAGAATGGAATGCCCGCTTCGTGGTCGCTATTCCACAATTGCATCTTCTGTAAAGGAGTTTATTGTGATCGAGATTCATCCTGATGCGCGTATTTCCAGGCTGGCTGATATTGAAGATTCTGTGCGCGGTACCCGTATCGTGATCGGTGCATCGTCCAGTATCGACAGCTTTGTTAAATTTAAACCCGCCGGCGGCAGTGGTGATGTCGTGATCGGTGAGCGCACCACGATTAATTCCGGTTGCGTGCTTTACACCGGCAACGGCATTCGCATTGGCAACGATGTGGCGATCGCGGCAAACTGTACTTTTGCCCCCGTTAATCATGCGTATCAGGATAAAAACCGACGGATCAATCAGCAGGGCTTTTTGCCAAGCAAGGGCGGTATTGTGATTGAAGATGACGTCTGGATTGGTGCTAATTGCGTGATTCTTGATGGTGCGGTGTTGCGGCAGGGTTGTGTGATTGGCGCGGGCTCAGTTGTGCGCTCTGAGGTGCCTGCCTTTTCGATTAATGTCGGCGTTCCTTTACGCCGGGTCGGGTGGCGTGAATGAGCGTGCCGACCGCAGCGATGCATGCCACCCTGATTGGCGGTCATGGATTTATCGGGCGTCATTTGCAGGCACAATTGCGCAGCCTGGGCTGGACAATTGACGCACCGTTACGGAATACGCCTTTGGCTCAGCAGGATCTTGGCCATGTATTTTATTGCGCAGGACTGACGGCTGATTTTCGTCAGCGGCCCTATGACACTGTCGAAGCGCATGTGACGATGTTATCTGAGGTGCTCCGGCACAGCACGTTTTCCAGTCTCACGTATTTCTCAAGCACACGCGTCTATGCGGAAGCACCGTCAACGACTGAAGATACCGTCTTGCAGGTGCGCTCCCATATTCCGGGTGATTTGTATAATCTGTCTAAACTCATGGGCGAAAGCCTGTGTCTGGCTAGCCAGCGGGAGGTGAGAGTGGTTCGCTTGTCTAACGTGTACGGTGCGGGAATGCAGCGGCAGAATTTTCTGGCTGAAGTGCTGACGGCAGCGGCGAAAGACAAGCATGTCGTCTTTCGCAGTTCGCCTGCATCGCAAAAAGACTATATCGCGGTACAGGATGTGGTGCGTTGTTTGCCCGTTATCGCATCGCATGGTACATGCGGAATTTATAATCTGGCCAGCGGCGTCAATGTATCGAATGCCTATATTGCTGCGATCCTGCAAAAACTGGGCGTGCGTTGCGAGTTTCTGGAAAATGCACCGGATATCTCATTTCCAGACATTAATATTGCAAAAACAAGCGCACTTTGTGGCGCGCCTCATCACAAACTGGCAATGGATTTGCCTACACTTTATTCACACTACTGCGAGATACCATGAATCCTATTCAGCAATTTGAAGCCGAACGCGCGGCGCGCATAGAACAACTCGGACAAGACCGTGAATTTCAGGCGCAGTCCCGCGACTGGCTGGAACAGAGCATGCGCAAGCAGTATGTTTATAATTTTTCGTGGCTCGGTCGTCCGATTATCCAGAACCCCATCGACATACTGGCAATGCAGGAACTGATGTGGACGGTACAACCTGATCTGGTGATTGAGACAGGAATCGCACATGGTGGCTCCATCATCTTCTCCGCATCAATGCTGGAGCTCAATGCTGCCTGCGGAGGAAATCCTGATGCGCATGTACTCGGCATTGATATCGATATCCGTGAACATAACAAACAGGCGATCTTGAAACACCCGATGTCTAAACGCATCACGATGCTGCAAGGTTCCAGCGTGGCACCGGATATTGTTGCGCAAGTACGTGCCGCGGCCGAAGGTAAGCAGCGCATCATGGTTTTTCTTGATTCGAATCATACCCATGAGCACGTCCTGGCTGAACTCGAAGCGTATGCGCCGCTCGTCAGCAAGGGTAGCTACTGCGTGGTATTTGATACCTTTGTCGAAGATGTGCCGGCAGATGTGTTTGATCAACGGCCGTGGGCACCGGGAAACAGTCCAAAAACCGCAGTGCATCAATATATTCAGAATCATCCCGAGTTTGAAATCGACAAAGCGATGCAACATAAGTTGCAGATCACAGTTGCACCGGATGGCTTCCTGAAAAAAGTGCTTTAGGATCGTATTTTTAATAGTTATCTTAAGGATGAGGTATGAACAGCTGGTCTACTAAGACTTTTTACGGTTTAGAAAACCATAAAGAATTCATTAACGGTATTCAACATTCGGTAAACCAAATTTCATCGCAAACTGGAATCTTTACAGGCGATCAATTATTTACCTATAACAAAAACCTTAGTTTTCTGACTGACGAAAAATTTATGTCAGCTTTTAATAAACACGCAACTACCGACGTAGAGCGATCTATTATTTGGAGAATTGCTACTGTATGTTGGGCTGCTAATAATGGAATGAGATTAGAGGGCGATTTTGTAGAAATTGCCTGTTACAAAGGAACTACCGCTCGAATTGTTTGTGACTATGTTGACTTTAAACAGCATTCGGAAAAACAGTATTTCTTATACGATTTGTTTGAACATGATGAAACAATGCCACATCATGCGATGCCAGAACACAGCAAGGAATTATATAGCCGAGTGCAACAAAGGTTTTCTGAATTTTCTAATGTGCGCATTACTCAGGGGCGTGTTCCTGATAGTCTGAAAATTGCAGCACCTGAAAAAATTGCGTTCATGCATTTAGATATCAATAATGCCGACGCTGAAATCGGCGCTTTAGAAGCACTGTTTGACAGAATGGTACCTGGCGCGGTGATGATATTAGATGACTATGGTTGGCTATATTATCGTGAGCAAAAAATGGCTGAGGATCCTTGGTTTGCGAAAAGAGGATATCGAGTTTTAGAGTTGCCCACAGGTCAAGGAATGATTATAAAGTGATCCCTCACGATTTCTAGTACATAGCGATGTTTAATCATAAGGCTTTGACCACTCGATTTTTGCCTGACTGTTTTGCTTCATACATTGCTTTGTCTGCGCGTTTGACCAACGATTCCTGAGATTCATTTGGCATACGAAGGGCAACACCGGCACTGAACGTGATAAACAGGCGTTGTTCATCTGCCGTGAAGAAATGTTTGGTCAGTTCGCGCTGCACTCTGACCATCGCCTGGGCTGCTTCTTCTAAGCCGGTCTCCGGCATGATAATGATGAATTCTTCACCGCCCCAGCGGGCGATAACGTCAATAGAGCGCAGGGTTTGTTTCACCACCCGCACCAGATGCACCAGTGCTTCGTCACCGGCGTTGTGGCCGTGAGTATCATTGAGTTTCTTGAAGTTATCGAGATCCAGCATCGCAATGCAAAGCGGTGTGCTGCGGCGATCGGCACGATCCGCTTCACGCTCGAAGATATCTTCCATACCGCGCCGGTTCAGACTACCGGTCAGCTGATCTTCGCGCACCAGTTCACTCATCTGCGCCAGTTTGTTTTCCAGACCTTTAATTTTTTCAGCTGCTTCCGTCACTTCTTTTTGTGCGGCGACGATGATGTCCCGTGAGCGCAGGGTTTCCGACTGAACGACTCGCGTTTCATCCAGAATGTTACTGATGATCAGGCTGACTTCATTAGCGTCACTGGTATTTCTGATTTTGTTGGCGTAGGCATCCATCTTGTCCTGATAGACGTCGGTACTATTTGCCATCGCGTTCAATCTGTCGATAAATGCCGTCATCATGTTTTTGACGGAAGTATTCGATTCATCGATGCTGTTTTTGAGCACGCCCTGTTTATAGATCACATCTTTCAGGCTGCGGGTTGCTTCCTGCAATGCACGATGATCTATCGGGCCGGAGATCAGATTTTGCACAACTTCAATCTGACCGCGCAACCAGTTGTCGTTGTCGAGCAGGTCGTGAATATTGGTCAGCAACAGGTCAAACAGGCGCAACAATAATTCGTGTTGTTCGCCACTATCACCGCTTTGCAATTCAATCTGAAAGCAAAGTTGTTTCAGGCGAGTCGCAATCTGATTCAATTCTGGTTCATTATTCGCTTCTCTGACTGCCAGACCCAGCGCTTCCGACTCAAGCGCCAGTGGGGGATTCGGTTTGAGCAGGGAACTCAGCGCTAAGGTCAGCGTCCGGTACAGTAAGTCTTTCAGTACGCGCCGGCAAGGGTCTTCTTGTTCCGGTGTGTCGATTAAAGAGACTGACACAGGATTGTTGCTGCCGGATGGCGCCGGATCAACGAGGCTGATCTGATGACCTGACACAGGTCTGTCGATACGTTGCATCAGCAGTTTCAGCCCTTTGCTGTAATCATCCCAGTTACCGGTTTTAACGGCACGGCTGAAGCGATGGCCAAAAGTAGACAAGTCACCTTGCGATGCCTGCAGGCTGCTGGCAAAGCTGGCGAGCAGATTTTCCACTTCTGATGGCTTATCTGACTCCTGTGTTTCTGTAGTAGTCGTCGCTGTTACTTCGTTGATGCCGGCAACTTCGTTATACAGTTTTCGGTAGGCATCCGGTGTCGGCGCAATTCGCTGTATCGCCAATTGACGGAAGGTCTCACGTGCAATGTCTGAAGGACTTTTGAGTTGTGACGAAGGAGGTTTGGTCGACATGTAGTCTGGTCAGAAACGATAAACGGTAAATAACAAAAATAAATACTAATCGACAAGCTGGTTCTTGATTGCGTAGTGTGTCAGTTCTGCATTGTGCCGTAATTTCATCTTTAACAAAATCCTTGAGCGGTATTCACTGATGGTTTTTACTGACAATGATAATTCTTTGGCAATGTCGCTGACCGATTTACCTGATGCAATCATGGTCAGAGTTTGAAATTCGCGGTCTGACAGGGCTTTATGGGGTTCGTCTTCATGTTCCTGATTCAGGTTGTTGGCTAAGTCCTGCGCCAGTGCCGTGCTGATATATTTCAAACCGTTAGCCACCTGGCGTATCGCAGCGAGGAATTCATCGCTGCTGCAATGTTGATTCAGATAGCCGGATGCGCCCGCTTTCAGACAGCGTATCGCATACTGGTCTTCGCGAAAATTCGAGAACATCAGTACATTCACTTCCGGTTTTTCTGCTTTGATTTGCTTCAGCACTTCGATACCGTTTTTATCCGGTAGTGCGATGTCGAGCACCATGACATGGTAGTCGAGTTTTCTGGATAAGCGCACAGCTTCCAGGCCGTTGGTTGCTTCGCCGACGATCGCAATATCTGAAGTGGCGGCGATGATTCCTTTGATTCCTTCTCTGACCACAACGCGGTCATCCACAATCATTAACTTAATTGACGCATATTCAGCCATGCATATTCCATTTCTCTCTCAGACTTTCGCTATTATGGGAGTTTTGCTTTACAGTGAGAAGTCCCGGTACTTGCCAGAATCCGCGCTCTGACGACTGCTGCCAATGCAGATTCAGTATTGATCAGAACAGCGCGATCGCTTATTTTATAAGGGATGGCAGAGCAGCGGTAAGAAGATAACGATTAATTTGATCTGCTTCGACAGAAGATAAAAATAAATGAGTAAAGCTTTTATAAAAGAAACGGAACAGGAAGACGACGAAGAGATTGGTGCTCCTGCGATTCCCGCCGGCGCAAAAAATTACATGACGCCGGAAGGTCATCAGCGTATGAAAGATGAATTCCTGCGTCTGATTGACGTCGAGCGCCCGGAAGTGGTGAGTATTGTCTCGTGGGCTGCATCAAACGGAGACCGCTCCGAGAACGGTGATTACATTTACGGCAAGCGGCGTCTGCGCGAAATCGACCGCCGCATACGCTTTTTAAGTAAACGTCTGGATATCGCCGAAGTGGTTGATCCGCGCGTGCATCACGGTTCCGATCAGGTGTTTTTCGGTGCGACCGTTGTTTACGAAAATTTAAAAGGCGAAGAAACCACCATCACCATCGTCGGTGTTGATGAGTTTGATCCGTTACAAGGAAAAATCAGCTGGATTTCTCCGGTTGCCCGCGCGCTGACCAAAGCACGCACCGGTGATACTGTGATTCTGAAAACCCCGGCGGGAGTGGATGAACTGACGATACTCGACGTTATTTACCCAGCTTGATCTGTTCCGGGATAAGCGGCGTTCTGCGAATTTAATTGAACACTTTTACGGCATCTATCATGGCGCTCAACTACACCAATATCAATCATCCTTTGCGGATTCCGCTGGCGGCCGAAGTACATTCGCGTCCTTCATTGCGTCTGAATGCACCGGAAGTGCTGACCCATATCGCCGTTTTTGCGAACAATCAGGGTCGCACCGGTGGTGATAATCTGCACCTGCAATTAGAGATACTCAGCCAGTTTTGCGGATATTTCGGCGTTGCCAGTCCCGGCGGTGAAGCGAAATATTTTTTTCATGATTTCGGTCGTTTCCGTCTGAAATGGGAATGTCATACCGAATTTGCGACCTACACATTTCTGGATAATCAGGAAGAGTCCACATTGAATGCCCATACCGCGCCGGATATAGCACAAGTATTCGCGCAGGTACCGTTACGGCATGTGCCCCAACAATGGCTTGCCGGTTTACAGGGGAAAGTCATGGTGGCAGCACACGTGGCTTTGATTCCGGCTGCTGTCCCGCTTGATGTCACGCCTCCGGTCGGTACGGCGGCGATGCGCGGGATGTTTGAAGGCAGTGTGCTGGTCGGCAGTCAGGTGATTGACCGTGGTCAGGTCTGGACTGATTTCCTGATTCAGGCCGATGGCTTCAGTCGTTTCATCGTCAAGGATCAGGGCTTTCTCGATCAGCAGGCGGGACGTACCGTGCAGCGCATACTGGAAATAGAAACCTACCGCATGATTGCTTTGCTGGGGTTGCCACAGGCGCAGGCGGCAGCGCCCGTGCTGAATGCCATTGAAAATGAACTGGTGCAGATCACGTCCACCATGACGCTGGCAAGTGGCATTGATGGAGAGTTGGCGGATACGGACGCGGAGCAGGGCGTTTTACGACAGATCATTGATCTGGCGGCGCGCATAGAAAAGCTGGCGCTGGAAAACAGCTATCGTTTTTCTGCATCCAAAGCGTATTTCAGTCTGGTGAATGCGCGTATCGGTGAGCTGCGCGAATCGCGTATCGACGGCATTCCGACGATAGAAGAATTCATGGAACGTCGCCTTGCGCCGGCGATGCATACCTGTGAGGCGATTGTACGCAGACAGGAAGCGCTGGCGGCCAGAATTGCACATACCAATGATTTATTGCGTACCCGTGTCGGCATCGTACAGGAACAGCAAAACCGCAAGATCCTGCAAAGCCTGAACGCGCGCGCCGCACAGCAGCTGCGCTTGCAGCAGGCCGTCGAAGGTTTGTCTGTCGCCGCGATCAGTTACTACGTCGCCGGTTTATTTTTGTACACCGGCAAAGGTCTGAAGGCGATGGGGCTGGAAATCAATCCTGATCTGCTGACCGGAACCCTGATACCGGTGATTGCGGTCTGTGTCTGGCTGGGTTTGCGCCGCATGCATAAAAAATTGCACTAAGCTTTGCCCGGTAAGCTCTGTTGTATCTGAGCGTATCCGGTGTTGCTGATGCTGTGCGCATGGATTAGTGTGTGTATCTGAGTAAGCCTGTTGCACGCTGATTCTGCAAGTGGCCGCAGCGCTTGCCTGCCCGTGTTCGTTCAGCGCTTAAAATCGATTCAAATATACTCCCCGGGGTATATTTGAAAGCCCAGTCAACTCGCTGGCAATCAGGGAGTTTTCACAAAAAACAGGGGGAGTATATTAAAAAGCGCAGTTTTACGCGGAAAACGGAAGGAAACGTCGGCAGGCAGGATAAATCAGGTGTGTCAGAGTTGTCAGACGCGCACAACGCGGATGACGCCATTCAGATGTTTAATGCTGCGCATGATTTTCGCGAGATGGGTGCGATCTTCGACCTGAATGGTGAAGTGGATATGCGTCATGTCGTTGGCGTCACCATCCTCCATATTCACATAACTGATATTTGCTTCTGACTCGCCTATGCCTGCTGCGATACGTGCGAGTGCGCCGCGTTCATTGTTGACGGTGACGACGATGCGGGTATCAAAACTGCGGTTCAGTTCTTCACCCCAGGTGACATCGATCCAGCGGTCCGGCTCTTTGAAATGCATACGTTTTGCATGCTCGCAGTCATCGGTATGCACCACCAGACCCTGATCGCGTTTCAGCTGACCAATGATATTGTCGCCGGGAATCGGCATACAACACGGCGCCAGCTGCACCGATAAACCTTCGCTGCCGTAAATAATGACAGGCTCGCGCTTGTAGTTTTGCTTATCGCCGAATTGCTGGAATGGGAAAGGGGCATCGTCTTCAACCAGATCCAGAATGTGCCGTGCCACCAGCGTCGCCATCCGTTTACCTATACCGATGTCGGTATAGATTTCATCCATTTCTTTGGCCGTCGATTCATTCAGTAATTTATCGATCAGCGCGGGTGGAAGGTCCGGATTCAGGTTAACTGCCACCAGTGCCTGAGCGAGTAATTGTTTTCCGAGTTCGGTCGATTCATTCAGGTTGATCGTGCGCAAATAATGGCGGATCGCGGAACGGGCTTTGCCGGTACGGACATACGTCAGCCAGTTCGGCATAGGGCGGGAGCCGGGCGACGTGATGATCTCGATGATGTCGCCATTTTTTAATTCTGAGCGCAATGGTACCGGCTCGTGATTGATACGCGTCGCGATCGCCTGATTGCCGATATCGGTATGAATGTTGTACGCAAAATCGAGCGCCGTGGCGCCGCGTGGCAGGGCGATAATCTTGGATTTCGGTGTGAATACATAGACAGAATCGGGGAACAGATCGATCTTCACGTGTTCTAAAAATTCTGCTGAGTCGCCGGTCTGTTTCTGGATATCGAGCAAAGACTGCAGCCATGCATGTGTACGTTGCTGCAGATCGGTCAGGCTGCCGTCGGAATCTTTGTATAGCCAGTGCGCTGCCACGCCTGATTCAGCGATCCGGTGCATTTCCTGGGTGCGGATCTGAAACTCAACCGGAGTGCCATACGGACCGATCAGTGTGGTGTGCAGCGATTGATAGCCGTTGGTTTTTGGAATGGCAATATAGTCTTTAAACTTGCCCGGCATAGGCTTGTAGAGCGCATGCAGGGTGCCTAGAGCGTAATAACTCTCGCGGAAATTTTCGACGACGATGCGAAAGCCGTAAATATCAAGCACCTGAGAAAAGCTCAGATGTTTGTCCTGCATTTTCCGGTAAATACCGTACAAGGTTTTTTCGCGGCCATAGACTTCTGCTTTCAGACCTGCTTCTTTCAGCGAATTTTTCACTGCTTCCAGAATTTTACTGACCACCTCGCGCCGATTACCCCGCGCGGCTTTTACTGCTTTGGACAGGGTACGGTAACGCATCGGATACAGATGCGAGAATGCCAGATCCTGTAATTCGCGGTAAATATTGTTGAGGCCAAGTCTGTGCGCAATGGGCACATAGACATCCATTGTCTCGCGAGAAATGCGGCGTTTTTTTTCCGAGCGCATCACGCCCAGCGTGCGCATATTGTGCAGACGGTCCGCTAATTTGACGAGAATAACGCGTACATCGCGCGCCATCGCCAGCAACATTTTGCGGAAATTTTCTGCCTGCGCCTCAATCTGGCTCTGGAACTCTATCTTTTCAAGTTTCGATAAACCATCTACCAGCGTCGCGACCGGCGCACCGAAGCGCTCGATCAGCTCTTCTTTTTTGACGTCCTGATCTTCCATGACGTCATGCAGCAGTGCCGCCATGATGGCTTGCACATCCAGCTTCCATTCCGCACAGATTTCGGCGACAGCGATGGGATGCGATATATAAGGTTCACCTGATTTGCGCACCTGACCGAGGTGTTTTTCGTCAGAAAAACGATAGGCTTCCTTGATCAGCTTCAGATCGCCCGGCGACATGTATTCTGCCAAACGGGCAGACAGTGCCGTCGTCGAGGCAACGCCGACGACCGGCGCCGGTATTGGTGGCTTTACCGGAGACTCAGGTGTAGTTACAGTGTTTTTTTTTGCGCTGCTCTGCTGGGCAATGGCGGACGGGGGCGCGGCAGTATCAGATTCGGCCGGATTACTCAGAGATGAAGAGGTTTCTGTTGCGTTCATTCTGTTTTTTCCGGCCGATGAAGGTGGTTGCTTTGATTCTTCGCGCGATGCGAATTACATAGGAACTTTTTTCAGCATCTCGAGACCGACTTTACCCGCTGCGATTTCACGCAGAGCAACAACAGTCGGCTTATCTTTAGCTTCGACTTTTGGCGTGTGACCTTGCAGCAACTGACGTGCGCGATAGGTCGCACACAGAGTCAGCTGGAAACGGTTAGGGATTTGTTTTAACGCGTCTTCAATGGTAATACGTGCCATGTTTTTTCCTAAATACAAATGATACAAATAATTTTTCTGAATTAATCCGGATTGGCGTGAATGCCAAGCTGGGCAAACAATTCGCTGTTCCGTGCCGCCTGTTGAGTGAATCTGCAGCGGGTCGCTTTAACGATAGCGTTCAATTCAGACAATGCGATAGTAAAGTCCTGATTGATAATAACATATTCGAACTCAGGCGAGTGCGCCATTTCTCCGCCGGCGGCCAAAATACGGCGTGTAATCACGTGCGGTTCATCCTGCCCCCGTTTCTTGAGGCGTTCTTCGAGAGCCGGAATGGATGGTGGCAAAATGAAGATGCCGACAGCGTCGGGAAATTGTTTGCGTACCTGTTGCGCACCTTGCCAGTCAATCTCCAGCAAAACATCTGTACCAGCCCGCATCTGTTCCTCGATGACCACGCGGGAGGTGCCGTAGTAATTACCGTGAACCTCGGCATGCTCCAGAAATTCACCGGCTTTTTGACGGGCGATAAAATCCTCAACCGTAGTGAAATGATATTCACGACCATCCTGCTCGCCCGGGCGAGGTGCCCGTGTTGTAGAGGAAATGGAAAGCTTGATTTGCGGTTCCTGCGCCAGTAAAGCATTCACCAGTGTGGATTTGCCAGCACCGGATGGTGCCGCAACAATAAACAGGCTGCCTGCAGTGGATGTAATAGGGCGCATAGAGATCTCTGGACGGTATCGTCGTGAAGTCGGAGTTATAAAAACACAACGGCGGCATTGTGTGCCGCCGGCGTTGTCGCTTCTTAAAATATCGGCGGCAGTATAAGCAAATGTGCCGCGTTATTCAAGGTTTTGTACTTGCTCGCGCATTTGTTCTATCAACAGTTTCAATTCCATGGAGGCATCAGCCAGTTCTTTGAGTGCAGCCTTGGAACCCAGTGTATTCGCTTCGCGGTTGAGTTCCTGCATCATAAAATCCAGGCGTTTACCGACCTGGCCGCCTTTTTTCAGGATGTGGCGGGTTTCTGTCAGGTGAGCGGATAAGCGGGCTAGTTCTTCCGCGACATCAACGCGGATACCGTAAACAGTGACTTCCTGACGAATTCTGTCGAACGCTTCTTCGCGGGTAATGGTCTGGGCGGCGGCGTTGCCATTGGCGGGTTGTGCTAATCCCAGCGCCTCTTCGAGACGTGCAATCGATTTCTGCTGAAACTGCTGCAACATTTGCGGCATCAGCGGCGTGATTCTTTCGACGATTTCTTCCATCGCTGCCACCCGGCTGAGGAGCACCTGTTCCAGCGCTGCGCCTTCACGTTCTCGACTGGTGATGAATGCATCTAATGTGTCGTTTATGCTACGGATGATCGTATTCTGCAGGCTTTCAGCATTGATTTCCGCTTCCTCAATCACGCCCGGCCAGCGCAATAATTCATTGACTGTAAATGGGGCTGCATCTGGAAAATGGGTTTTCAGATTATTCTGAAAAGCAGCCAGCTGTCCGAGCACCGTGGTATTGAGTGCTTTATTGCTGGTTTCGTTGGTTTTTTTTCCAAAACTGAAACGACACTCAACTTTGCCACGCGCCAGCTTGCGCGAGATTGCTTCGCGGAACAAGGATTCTACGGAGCGGAAATCGTCATTGATGCGGAACTGCAGATCAAGAAAGCGGGAATTGACGCTCTTGATTTCTATGGTGATCGTGCCCGCATCGGTTTCCTGGGTGCTGGTCGCATAACCAGTCATGCTGTAAATGCTCAAGTTATTTCCTTATAGAGAATATGCTGATAGGCGCAAAAGGGCGTAAGAAGTTGTTACAAACCATTATAGTCTTTACAAACAGTGCGATTATCCACACAATCGCTTTTGTCTAAAGGATGGGAATAACAATGGCAGCACAAAATAACGCGCCTTTGCCAGATGGACTGGAAATCGCCGGTTACCGCATTGTAAAGAAAATTGCTTCCGGCGGCTTCAGTATCGTTTATCTGGCTTCGGATGAAGACGGCAATGCCGTTGCTATCAAAGAGTACCTGCCTAGTTCGCTTGCGTTGCGTCAGCAGGGTGAGCTGGTACCAGCAATTTCAAACGAAAATCTGCCGATTTACCGCATCGGTCTGAAATGCTTTTTCGAAGAAGGCAGGGCGCTGGCACGCATCTCACATCCGAATGTGGTCAGCGTTGTGAATTTTTTCCGTGCGAATGAAACGGTGTATATGGTGATGGCATATGAGTCAGGGAGATCATTGCAGGAGCATATTCTGCGTCGCCGTGACAAGGGAGAAAAGCCGCTGGTTTCCGAGCGCTTTATCCGCCGTATGTTTAATCAGGTAATGAATGGTTTGCGTGAAGTTCACACCAACAAGCTGCTGCATCTTGACCTGAAGCCTGCCAATATTTATCTGCGCCTCGATGGTACACCGATACTGCTCGATTTCGGTGCTGCGCGCCAGACATTAAAAACCGATATTCCGAAACTGTATCCTATGTACACCCCCGGATTTGCTGCGCCGGAGTTATATCAGAAAAACGGCAGCCTCGGCCCGTGGACCGATATCTATAGCATAGGAGCCTCTATTTTTGCCTGCATGATAGGCGCTCCTCCTCAGCCGGCCGATCAGCGCCAGACCAACGACAAGATGGAGGCGCATTACCGTAAGCTGGAAGGGATGTATTCGCCGGAGCTGATAGAAGTTGTTCGCTGGTGTCTGAAACTGGACCCGCTGGAGCGCCCGCAAAGCGTATTTGCGTTGCAAAAAGCGCTGGCGATTAAAGCTCAGCCAGCACCGGAGCTGAGTGCTGTCGAAAAAATAAAATTGAAAATCACAACTTTCTTTAAAAAATATCAGAAAAAAAAGCCAGAGAATGACCATACAACAATACAAGAGAGCACACTGAATTGATTATGTGTGAGCCGGTATAGTCGCGTCAGCTTTTTTTATTCATCATTCTTTTCTTAATAATTACTACTGTTCATGCGCTTTTCCGTTTATCAAGAAAGTCATATTGGCGGCCGCAAGGTCAATCAGGATCGTATGGGTTACAGTTTTACCCGCGATGCGATTTTGCTGCTGCTGGCTGATGGTATGGGTGGTCATATCATGGGCGAGATGGCGGCAGCGATTGCCATGCAGACGATAGGTTCGCTTTTTCAGCAACAGGCGCATCCTTTGGTCGGACGTCCGGAACGATTTCTGGAAGACAGTTTTTTAGCAGCACACCAGGAAATACATCGTTATCACACAACAAATAATTTACCGGAAACACCACGCACGACGATTGTTGCCTGTCTGATTCAGAATGGTTATGCGTATTGGGCGCATTGCGGCGATTCCCGTCTGTACTGGATGCGCCAGGGGCAGATATTATTGCGGACGAAAGATCATTCCCGTCTGGAAACCCTGATTGCCCAGGGAAAAGTTGACCCGGCGGAACGTCATACACATCCCGACCGTAATAAGCTATTTAACTGTCTTGGGGCGCCGAATGCCCCCATCGTTGAACTTTCGCGGCGCGCTGCCCTGCAGCCCGGCGATATCATATTGCTTTGTTCTGATGGTTTCTGGTCTATGTTGCCGGACCATATGCTTGCACAGCGTTTGTACGAGCACACGATCGTTCGTGCAATTCCGGAACTGATCAGGTCTGCGGTCAGTATTGCCGGTAAAAACAGTGACAACACAACAGCGCTGGCGCTGATGTGGGAGGGAGACAACAGGTTGGAGGATTCCTCTATTATTACTACCAACACTTTACCTATCGGTTCTATTACGACTACCATACAGGCCCCTGTTGATCCGGATGTTGCTATGGATAACGCAGAACCCGATATTTTCAATGATGCAGAGATCGAAAAAGCCATTGCTGAAATTCGCAATGCGATCCATAAATCATCCCGTCTTACTTCTAAAGATTAATTATGTCTCAGTTTTATATTCAACGCCCCAGTGGCCGCGCAGCGGAAGCCTTGCGGCCTGTTGTGATCAGCCGTCATTTTACTAAGCATGCAGAGGGCTCAGTACTGATAGAGTTTGGCGATACCCGTGTTATTTGTACTGCCAGCATTGAAGATAAAGTGCCAGGCTTTCTGAAGGGCAAAGGGCAGGGCTGGCTCACTGCTGAATATGGTATGTTGCCAAGATCGACCCATACCCGCATGGATCGCGAAGCGGCAAAAGGCAAGCAATCCGGACGCACTCAGGAAATTCAGCGCCTGATCGGACGTTCTTTGCGTGCTGCATTTGATCTGAATGCGTTTGGCGAACGTACATTGCACCTCGATTGTGATGTGATTCAGGCGGATGGCGGAACGCGTACGGCGGCCATTTCCGGCGCAATGGTCGCTGCTTATGATGCATTCTCTAAACTGGTCGCCAATGGTGTGATTGCTCAGGTTCCTCTGAAACATTTTGTCGCAGCGGTGTCGGTCGGTGTGTATCAGGGTTTGCCTGTGCTCGATCTTGATTATCTTGAGGATTCCAATTGCGATACCGACATGAATGTTGTAATGACGGATGCCGGACATTTTATTGAAGTCCAGGGAACAGCCGAAGGTGCTGCGTTTGATCGGGCAACGATGAATCAATTGCTTGACCTTGCTGAAAGCGGCATCAGTGATTTGATCGCTCTACAAAAGCAGGTGCTTGGTTTGTTGGAAAGCTGAGCAGATTGTAATGACAAAAAAAATCGTACTGGCTTCCAATAATCAGGGAAAGCTGAAAGAGTTTTACCAGATCCTGTCGCCTCTTGGTGTGGATCTGCATTCGCAGTCAGAGTTTAATGTACCGGAAGCGGATGAGCCTTTTTTCACTTTTGTGGAGAATGCGCTTGCCAAAGCGCGTCACGCAGCAAAACTGACAGGTTTACCCGCACTGGCCGATGATTCGGGCATATGCGTGAATGCCTTACAAGGTGCCCCTGGCGTATTTTCGGCCCGATATGCCGGAGAACCGAAATCTGATCTGAGAAATAATCAGAAACTGATCGCCGATCTGCAACATGAGAGCGATAAATCTGCCTACTATTATTGTGTGCTGGTTCTGGTTCGTTCAGAACATGATCCGCAGCCGGTGATCGCTGATGGTGTCTGGAATGGTGAGATCGTTACCGCGCCGCGTGGTGAAAATGGATTCGGATATGATCCGCATTTCTGGATTCCTTCATTGAACAAGACTGTTGCCGAACTGTTAGCAGAACAAAAAAATCAGTTGTCTCACCGGGGACAGGCGTTGCGTGCATTGTTTGAGAAGTTGAAATAAATGATCCCGATAAAACCGGTTTCTCAATTGACTGACAACCTACGTTCAACGGCAGATATCTCACAGATTCCACAAGATGTTGCTGCAAAATTTTTGTCCCCGGGTAGTCTGAATCTGTCGGTGTTGCCGCCGCTGTCTTTGTATATTCATTTCCCCTGGTGCGTCAGGAAGTGTCCTTACTGCGATTTTAATTCGCATGAAGTGAAGGGTAGTTTTGATGAGAATGCTTATCTGACGGCGTTGCGTGCAGACCTGGAAGCTTCATTACCCCTGATCTGGGGCCGGAAAATTTATACGGTATTTATCGGTGGTGGCACACCAAGCCTGATGTCGGCTGCGGGTGTTGACCGGTTGCTGTCTGACCTCCGTTCTTTGCTGCCGCTCGATGGTGCGGCAGAAATAACGCTGGAAGCCAATCCCGGAACTTTTGAAACCGAAAAATTCCGTTCGTTCAGACAAAGCGGAATTAACCGTCTGTCGGTGGGAATACAAAGTTTCAATTCACGCCACCTCGCTGCTCTTGGCCGCATTCACGATGGCGATGAAGCAAAACGCGCAGTCGACATTGCCGCGACGCATTTTGATAATTTCAATCTCGACCTCATGTTTGCATTGCCGGGGCAGACTTTGGCGGAAACTGAACAAGATATTCAGAGCGCGTTATCTTTTGTTCCGCCGCATTTATCCTTGTATCACCTGACGCTGGAGCCGAATACCTATTTCGCCAAATTCCCGCCGGCGATTCCTGACGATGATACCAGCGCTGAAATGCAGGACTTAATACACGCGAAGATGGCTGGCGCCGGATATGTTAACTATGAAGTATCGGCGTATGCGAAACCAGGTAAAGCCTCCCGGCATAATCAGAATTACTGGACTTTTGGTGATTATCTGGGGATTGGCGCCGGAGCGCATTCCAAGCTGTCGTTCCCACATCGGATTATCCGTCAGGCGCGTTACAAACAGCCGAAAGCATTCATTGAAGCAAGTATGGCTGGTAATGCCGTTCAGGAGTCAAATGAGGTCGATGTGCGTGATCTGCCATTCGAATTTATGCTGAATGCCCTGCGCCTGAATCAGGGATTCCCTGTCAATTTATTCCAGGACCGAACCGGTCTGTTGCTCAATTCTATAGAAAAAGAATTACAGCTGGCTGAAAAAAAAGGGCTGATACAGAGAGATCATCAGACTATTTCGCCGACGCCGGCGGGTAGCCTGTTTTTGAATGATCTTCAGGAAATTTTCTTGCGTGACGCGTAATCAGATGTACCAATCAACTATCCCGTCTTTTTTACCCGTCATGAATTCGCAGCAGCAATTGGCTGCGATTTACCCGGATTTCGGCGAAATTGAACAGAGTGCCGTCTTTGCCATGCTGGAGCAATGGCAACTGAGAGGTATTTTCGACAGACTACCTGATATCAGCTATCTGATTTCTGTACAGGATCCGCAGCAGATTCCGGCAGAGCTGCATATGAGTTTGCCCCCTGCTCGGATCGTATTATGTGTGCCTGAAGAACGGTGTGCCATCGAGCCTGTTCAGACTGGTTTGAATAATATTATCAGAGCCGGATTCAGGGTCGTTACTGATCAGTTTAAGGCTCAGGCCGAATTGTACTGGGGCGATACCCGGCACATCGGTGTTGACTGTGCTAACGGCGTACCATTAAGTTGCAAACCCTGGATGACACGCCTCAATAACGGCCAGCACTGGGCTAAACATCTGTCGTCGTCACATGATCTGGAGCAGGCAGTGCAGGCAGGTTTTACTTTATTTTCAGGCGATTACGCATTTCACCCGCCAGCACAAAATAAAGCAGCGGACAGCTCAGCACGAACCCGTTTACTGAAACTGCTTGGACTGGTGTCGCGCGATGCCGACTCGGATGAACTTGAAAATTTGATTAAACAAGATCCCACCTTGTCTTTTATGCTGTTCAAGTTAGTCAGTTCTGCTGCGTTCAGCCAGCAGGTGCGTGTTTCGACTTTTGCTCAGGCGCTCAATTTATTAGGGCGCAGGCAACTGCAGCGGTGGCTGCAGTTACTTCTGTACGCACGTCAGCAGGGCCAGGGCGGCGCCCTTAATCCCCTGATGGTGCGGGCTGCTTTTCGCGCCAGTATGATGGAAGCTGTATTTCTGAGGCTTGGCGCAGCGAAAGACGATCTCGATAGTGCATTCATGGTCGGTATGTTTTCCTTGCTCGATAAATTATTTGGCAGCGAGTTGACCGAGGTATTGCGTCCTTTACACTTGCGAGAGGATATTCTGCAGGCCTTGCTATACAAATCTGGCAGACTGGGGCAGTGTCTTCATCTGGTTGAATTAGCTGACCGCACGAACAACATCGCTTTGCACGAGCAATCCGCATCGCTGCAGTTGGAAGCTGATAGTTACTGCGATTGTGTTTTTGACGCTTATGTGTGGGTCAATCATGTTTGCCGGGATATGTGATGATGAAAACATCTGCGGATCTAGTGAATCTGGGCCTTGGTGTTACTCTGGGGGAGGCGGTTCTCAGTCTGGACGAGAGCGCGTTGGACAACGAAATCAACCGGATTGCGCACACATTATTTTCTGATGGTGCCGTCACTTACGAGCGTGGTCATGTCACATCCGGTATGTCTGAGCAAGGATTTCGCATTTCTGTGTCTCCTGAAACGTATTATCTGCTTGCCGCCAGACAGGGAATTTATTCCGAGGCGGATCTGGAGAAAATGAATGCCCTGGCAGCGCTGACGGCGCGCTTGTTTGCCAAACGTCAGCATCTGTTGCAACAGCAAGACCTGAATTTGCAGCAGCAGATGCTGCAGATGCAGATACTGGATCAGATACATGAATCCGTGATTACGATGGATCTGGCCGGCTTTATACTCAGCTGGAATCGTGGTGCTGAAAAATTATTTGGTTACCGTTCTGACGAAGTTCTTGGAAAAAACATACTGTTTTTATATGACGACGAAGAGTCAGACGATGGTATGTCAGCATTTTTCGATCACTTTCTGGAGCACGGTGGCCGCGAAATGGAAGTGCGTCGTCGCAAAAAATCAGGCGAGGTATTCTGGGCAAGTCTGACTTTGTCTCCGCTGATCAATCCTGACAATCAGCCGGTCGGCATCGTCGGATACCTGAGCGATATCACCCAGCGCAAAGAAGCTGAGAAAAAAATAAATCGTCTTGCTTATTTCGACACGCTGACGCAGCTTCCGAATCGCAGCTTGTTCAAACAACTGGTCGATCAGTCTTTGCAGCAATTGCGACGCAAGCAAACAAGCGGTGCCTTGCTCTTTATCGATTTAAACCGATTCAAGCCGGTAAATGATACATTTGGACGCCAGGTCGGTGATGCTTTGCTGACGCAAGTTGCCAGACGTATCCAGCAGACTTTGCGGAACGAAGACATGATTGCCCGGCTGGGTAGTGATGAATTTGCGGTCGCTTTGACCGATGTGAATCAGTATTATCACGCCAGTCTCGTCGCACAAAAAATTCTTTCTGCGCTTGATGCTGCATTTGATATTGGCATACATGAATTACGCGTCAGTGCCAGCATTGGTATCAGCCTGTTTCCGGAAGACGGAATGGATGCGGACAGTTTATTGCAGCGTGCAGATATTGCGATGTTTAAGGCAAAACGCAACAGCGCAGGTATTTCAGGCAGTTACGCGTTTTACAGTCAGGACATGGATGCACATATTGCCGGCAAATTATTTCTGGAGTCAGGCTTACGCAAGGCGCTTGATCAGCAAGAGTTTTTTCTGGTGTATCAGCCTAAGATTGATGTCCGGTCGCGTACTCTGGTCAGTGTCGAGGTGCTGCTACGCTGGCAGCATCCTGAACGCGGTTTAATTTCGCCAGTCGAGTTTATTTCGATCGCCGAAGAGTCCGGGCTGATTCTGCAGATTGATGCCTGGGTTTTAAACTCTGCTTGTCGGCAAGCAAAGTCGTGGCAGGATACAGGTCTGACGCCGTTCAGAATTGCGGTGAATCTGTCAGCCAAAGAATTTACCAGCGCTTTGCCATCGAAAATTGAAGCACTGCTGCGGCAGCATCAGATTTCACCCGCCTGGCTGGAACTGGAAATTACCGAAAGCATGTTGATGAACAGCACCGAGAGCGTGATTGCGATTATGGAGCAATTGGTCGCGCTCGGTGTCAGCCTGGCACTGGATGATTTTGGCACTGGCTATTCCAGTCTCTCGTATCTGAAACGCTTTCCAATTTCATCAATTAAAATTGACCGTTCTTTTGTGCAGGGAATTCCGGCGGATGCGAGTGACTGTGCGATTGCCAGTGCGATTATTGTCATGGCGCATCAGTTGCAACTGAAGGTCGTCGCAGAAGGGGTTGAAACACCGGAACAGTATCAATTCCTGAGCGCTGCATCTTGCGACGAGGTGCAGGGTTTCTTGTTTTCCCGACCGACATCGCCGCAAGAGATCACGAATTTGATAACCAAAGTCTTTTAAGACAAAAAGTTTCCCTCCAGGCTTGTTTTGCATATCGCTATCAGGATATAATGCGAGGCTCGGAAGCTTGGCAGAGCGGTTGAATGCACCAGTCTTGAAAACTGGCGAGGTGTTAAAGCCTTCGTGAGTTCGAATCTCACAGCTTCCGCCAAGAACACCGCAAACTTTAACCAAGTTTGCCCAGAAACCCCTAAGAAATCAAACACTTAGGGGTTTTTTTACGCCAATAGCGCCAAAGTTTGACTATTGACACCCATGTTTTTTGCATCCATGCTTTCATCCATAGCCTTATGGATACAAAAATCATGGATGCAAAATGCCAAAACTAGCGACCCCACTCACTGACATTCAAGTTAGAAATGCCAAACCTAAGGATAAGACCTATACCTTAGCTGATGGTAATGGTATGTACTTAGAAGTAATGCCCACGGGTAAGAAAAGATGGCGCATGGCATATAGGCAGCCTAATGGTAAGAATAATCGCTTAACTTTTGGTGAATACCCTTTGGTTTCCCTAGCTGACGCCAGGGATAAATGCCTAGCTGCTCGAAAGTTACTCAAGGGCGGTATAGACCCTGCCAAAGACCGCGAGGAAAAAAAACGCGCTGCAAATACATTGGCATCGAATACTTTTGAGGTCATCGCAAGAGAGTGGCATAAGAAGAAAGCTGAAAGCGCATGGCAACCCCAGACCGCGGACCAGAACATTAAAGCAATGGAGAGGGATTTATTTCCCCAAATCGGCAGATTGCCCATATCGGAAATAGAAACTCCGCTCATGTTGGAAGTCTTGCAGCAGGTGGAGAAGCGGGGAGCGTTGGAAGTAACAAAGCGCATTGCAGCTCTTGCTAGTGGAGTATTCCGATATGCAATCGTCAAAGGATTTCGGAAATATGATCCTATCCCCGCGTTAAAAGACCACTTGAAACCGAGAACAAAAGGGCACCATGCCGCCATTACAGTCGCAGAGTTGCCCGACTTACTCAAAGCTATTGGTAAAAATGAAGGTCGCATGTACCCGCCGAACCGCATAGTTTTGCGCCTGATGTTGCTAACCTTCGTGCGTACAAGTGAACTGATAGAAACGCCATGGAGTGAAATTGATCTTGAAAATGAACAATGGATCATTCCATGGCAGCGGATGAAGATGGGGGCGAAACGAATTAACCCGCGTATGGTCGATCACCATCCATTTTTGCCGCGTCAAGGTTGGGAATTGCTAAGAGAGTTGCACGAATACACAGGTGGCAGCAAACATCTATTCCCGAATCGACGCGATCATGAAAAGCCATTGAGTAACGGTATGATTTTGCAGGCACTAAAGCGAATGGGATATGGAGGTCAGATGACAGGCCATGGCTTTAGATCACTTGCTAAGGGGGTGTTGAAAACATTGAAATATCCTGTTGATCGAATCGAGCGTCAGCTATCCCATGCCTCTGGGGAAGCATACGGTGGAGCCTATGATCGCGAGGAGTTCTTAGAGGAGCGCAAAGAGATGATGCAACACTATGCTGATTACCTGGAGCAAATTGAGCGTGGCAATGTGCTTATTGGCTCATTTGGAAAGGCGGCGGCCTAAATTAACACCTTCGAAACATACCTTTACTGTTCGGTATGTGCAAATAAATCATGTCTACTGGATCAACGGAAAAAAGCATTTGCCCCTTTTTTGCTTCTGGCATGGTTTCAAATTAAAGGGGGTAGGGGAATAAATGACTTCGCTTATTAAAGGACATTTGACGTTTAGTGAATTGTTAGAACGCTGGCAAATTAATAAAACTGACCTATTTCATCTGATAGCAGATAAAAAGTTATTTCCTTCGATTTTTTTAAATGGATTCTATGATGTGTTTGAATCTGGTGATCAGGGTCGTGGTTGGAAGTTAATCGCGAAAGAACATGATTATATGAAATGGGTAGTTCAACAAATCGAAAGCGAGTTTGACGATAATTTCCGAGCCACAGAAGTAAATGGATACTATTACTTGAGGTTTCAGCGACAATCTCCACTCGAGCTTGATGCTTATCATGTTAGGGACAGACACCCATCAGCTGAATGGGGTGGCAGAATGTGGCGTTTGGATGAAGCGGTTCAATTTAATTGTGGGGATGATCATATTGGTGATTCTGATTATGTTGTCTTCCTGAGGGAAGAAATTGAAAGATTTGAGCGAGCAAGTGGCATGAATTTAGATATTTCGCATCCTCTAATTGCTTCGGGAAGTTTGATTGATTCAGTTTCTGAACCTGGTGACCAAGAACCAAAGGTATCCGACCAATTATTAACTGGTGATCTCGATGATGAAAAGGATTTTTCTTCTCGAGAACGAAATACTCTTTTGAAAATTATTAAGGCTTTATGCGATGCTGAAAAATATGATTTATCGAGCCTGTAAGAATTTCTGTGTAAATGCCACGGAACAAGTCAGTGATCGTATTTTTGAATGCGATCACCAAACTCAATCATAAAACGATTTAAGGCCATACGCCAATTGTGAACGACTCTGCGCCAATGATAGTGCTGCAACCAGTGTGAAAGTAGGTTATCGTCAGGCTTGTATTCTGCGAACCCCCCGTTACCCAGCGTAACGGGGGGTTTTGCTTTTAGGCTTTGCTTTGAATGCGTTCATCTGATCGCCGATGTCCTTACGCATTGGCGGTGCTGTGATGGCCGTTGATCGGTTCGTACAGGCTCACTCTCAGCCGGTTTGCCTGATGCCGGACACTGATTCCTGAACGTAACAATAAAAAGGGGGCTTTCGCCCCTTCTTCGATGGTCTTCCATTTCATTTCGCCCTAGGACATTATGATTCTGTATCAATTCCTTTGTCTTGTCCTTGCTTCTCTCAGTAATAATCAGAACGTTACCTCCCGCATCCGACGAGAGGTAATAATTACTTGATGAGTGGTAAAGATTGATACGCTGGAGCGCTTAAAATAGATTATCGAAAAATATCTAACATGAGAATCATGATTTCTACCCAAGCAAAAGGTTTTTCTTTAGTCGAGGTGCTTATTGCTGTATTTGTGCTGGCGCTAGGGGTGATTGGTGCAGCAGGATTGCAACTCGCAGCTGTTCGTACGTCTCAGCAAAGTGGCTATCAAACTATTGCCGTAGAACTAGCAAATGAGCTGGCGGATAAAATGCGATCAAGTGATGCTCAAATGAAGTTACCCGATTCGGCAAATGTGTTTGCAAATATTAAATATGACTCTACTTCTGATTCAGATCCTACGGCCCCGACGCTGTGTTACAGCTCATCAGCTAATTGCAGTACAACGGATCTGGCAAATGCAGATATTTACGAATGGTTAGTCAACGTCAAAAAACTACTCCCTGGCGGCAGAGTTTTAGTTTGTCGCGATTCAGCGCCATTTGACACCTCCAGTAAAGCGCTGACATGGACTTGTACCGCAGATTCTAACGCGGGACTGACGATAAAAATTGGTTGGAAAAGTAAAAATCCAGATGGAAGTTTTGTCACAAGTAGTGGTGTCACACCTCCAAGTGTTGCGTTGACAGTTGAATCCTACGTGAAATAGTTATGTCTAAAATTACTTATAAATCTTCCTTCGCCAATCCCGCAAAAGCTAATCAGTATGGCTTAACTTTAATTGAATTGTTAATTTCAATTACCGTCGGTTTGCTTGTGGTGTTGGCTGCAACTGGCTTGGTTGTCTCAACGAAAAAGTTGTTTCTGAGTCAGACCGAAGGAAATGAGACTCAGGATACTACGCGTTTTGCGTTGGACAACATTTCCCGCTCCATTCGCCGTGCTGGTTATGTTAATTATGATTTTAGTAACTCTTTCCAAATAACTCCCGCCAAGGCCAAGGCCGACATTATTGGAATGGATGCAAACAGTGTTACCGCAACTTCGGATGATATTTCATCGCCAACCGGGTCAGCTGTAAATTTCAGTGATTTATTGGCAATCCGGTTTTTTGGATCAGGTAAGACGGGTAGTGGAGATGGAACTGTGAGTAATTGCGCGGGATTCTCGGTCCCAGAACCAGTCTCTTCAAACACTGCAGATCAGGATCGCGGCTGGAGTATATATTACGTCGCAAATGATGCGAATGGTGAACCAGAACTTTTTTGTAAGTACTATAGTCCGGATACCGGAAAATGGAATGCTCAATCTATCGTTAGAGGCGTTGAGTCGTTCCAGGTACTTTATGGTGTCGATACAAGTAATCCCACTGATGGTAGTGCTAACAAATTTTTAACTGCGACCGCTTTAAATGCTTTAGATGCCACACTGGTTCTCGTTGGCGATACGGCAGATCAAAAAGCGGAAGATCTGAATCGTAAAACTTATTGGAAAAAAATTACTGAAATAAAAATCGCTTTGCTCGTGAGTGGTGCGCAGAATTCGAGACAAGATGATGCGAAAACTACTTACAACTTGTTTGGGGCTAGCTACGCCGCTGCGAATTCCGGTATTGATAAGGGAACGACAATTAGAGAAGCCGATTTGCCAGCTTCACGACAAAACCGTATCCGTAAAGTTTATAACGCAACCGTTTTGGTACGTAACGTATGTAATGTAGATCCAGATCGCGGTACCTGCCTTCCTCCAAACTGAGTTCAATAATATGCGTAAAGTAAAAAAAATGCCTGTTAAAGGTCTTGATTTCCCTCGGTTGCTGCTGCGTAAGCGGCAAAGAGGTGCGTCTCTGATTGTTTCATTGCTGATGCTAATTGTCGTTTTGATGTTAAGTATTTCTCTTGCAATGGTTTCTTTGCAGGGAGAGAAAGCTTCAAGGAGTGATCGGGATCGTCAGATTGCATTGAATGCAGCCGAAGCTGCGCTGAAAGATGCTGAAATGGACATTGATCCTCAGGTCGCATTGGCAAACGGCAGAAGTGATTTATTTGATGCGACATCCACATTGTTTTTTGAAGCAGGTTGTGCGTCTGGCGACGGTAATCTTTATCAGGGGATGTGCGCAGCTGCAACTGAAGGACAACAGCCAACATGGATAACCGCTGATATTGCTGACGATAGTGCCGGTTCTCCCTCGGTTAAATACGGACGTTTTACAGGACAGACGATGGTGACTGGAAAAGGTTCTTTTCCTGCAAAATTGCCGCGTTATATTATTGAGGCAGTACAGGACGTTGATCCGGGTGGAAAGGCTGATGATCAAACTAAATATATTTTTCGCATAACTGCGGTGGGTTTTGGTCCGAATTCCAATGCCAAGGTCGTTTTGCAATCTTTCTACAGAAAAGCTGTTAAGTCATAAAATTTTGCACTACCAGAGTTGAAGATAAGACTCTGGCCGGAGAGCTGATATGAAAAAAATAATCAAATCTGTTATTTCAAGTTGTTTTTTACTTGCTAATACTTTCGCGCTTGCAGCACCACCTGTAGTTAATCTGGCCAACATTCCTCTTTATTCAGGCGGTGGTAGCGTTAGACCTAATTTACTGCTGGATCTTTCTGTTGAGTTTCCGACAGTAAAGGCGGCATACAATAATGCGAGTGATTACAACAAAACTATTGAATACCTAGGATATTTTAATTCTAAGAAATGCTATGTGAATGGTGGTACCAAGAGCTACGCATTGGTTGACACTTCAGGAAAATCCGTTAGTGGGGGGCCTAAGACGGCAAGTTGGTCTAATACGCAACCAACGGTAGAAAATGCTCCCGATTCTTTTTTTAAAATTTCTGGCGATGCTGATAGTAATTATGAATGTAACGGAAGTTCATTCAGCGGAAATTTTATGAATTGGGCTTCCTCATCAGCTATTGATATGTTGCGTCTTTCGCTGACTGGCGGTGACCGAATATACGATGGTGCGACACAAACCATACTGCAACGCGCTTTTTTATATAACTCGTTTTATAGCTCGGGGTATTTCAAGCAAAAATCTATCGCCGCGTCGGCAACGCAAAGCGCTCCGAATAAGGTTACACCGTATTCGGTGACGACTTTGTATATTTTAAATTGTGACAATAAAATTCTGTTCAATGACGTTTCAACGACAAAGGGCTGCTCAACGAATAGGACGTATCCCACGAATGTTTCGGCAAATGACACAAAATTGATTTCTGGTACGGACAGAACGCTGGGAGAGTTTCTTGTTCGCGTACAAGTTTGCGATGCAAACGAAGCATCTACGAGGACGGATTTGTGTCTCAAATATCCTAACGGTAGTTATAAGCCTGTAGGAAATATGCAGCGAAATCAGAATAACGTCAGGTATGGTGCGTTTGGTTATCTGATGAATAACGTGAATACTCGCTATGGTGGTGTGTTGCGTGCTCCGTTGAAGTATGTCGGAAGCAAGCAATATCGTGTCGCCAATGGTTTTACCGAAGAAGTGAATGATCGACCTGAATGGGACCCTAATACAGGGATTTTTGTTGCTAATCCAGAAAATGATACTACCGGAAACAGTGGTGTTATTAACTATCTCAATAAGTTTGGTCGTACCGGAAATTACAAAGGTTATGATCCTTTGAGCGAACTGTACTATGAGAGTATCCGCTATTTACAAGGAAGACAGCCTACATCAAACGCTTATTCCTCCATGACAACGACGGAGCAAGATAACTTTCAGGTTTTGACAAACTGGGTTGATCCGGTAGAGGCTTCATGTCAAAAAAATTATATTATTGTTATTGGTGACGCCAATACTCACCAAGATACTTATATTCCAGGCGGAACTTTAACCGGAGCCAGTCGTAGTAAACGTGCAGCAGATACAGCAACAACACAGTGGCCGGCTTTTAATGTGGCAACGCAGACTGCTCTAGTTGCAGCCTTGGAGTCTTCATCTTCGTCGGGTAATTCGGCACCAGCTAGTTCACTGGCTAATATGGCGACGACATATACCGGGTCGGGGTCGAAGTTAGGGACGGGGGCGGGTACTTTTTATATGGTTGGTGCCGCCTATTGGGCGCATACAAATGATATTCGCCTTGATAAGCCCGTGCGCGTTAAAACCTTTACGATTGACGTTGATGAAAATGGGAATGGCTCTATCGATTATGCGTCGAGAGACGCTACGGCTCCGCGACTGTCTCAGCTTTATCTGACGGCAAAATATGGTGGCTTTAATGACCTTAATCTTGATTTAAATCCGTTCAAGACATTCGGCTCAGACGGAAAAACCGTCGTCAATAATAATAAAGAATGGGCGAGTGGCAATGGTACTGATCCTGACAATTTCTTCCTTGCCAGCGAACCTAAGAAAATGATGTCAGCGATTGATAACATTTTTAAGACGGTTGCATCGAGTGGCGGAAATCTCGCTGGTGTGGGAATTTCCTCGACCAGCGCGAGTGATAATCCATATGTTTATGAACCAGGATTCATGGCGGAGAAATGGTCTGGTAGCCTGAAGAAAATATCGGCAATCGGAACCAATCCAACACCTGTATGGGATGCTGGCGTGATTCTGACGGGCGACCCCGTTGCAAAACCTGCCGTAGCTCCATCTCCTTTGCCAGACAGTCGCAATATTTACACGTCAAAAGTCGCAGCAGATGGGTCTCTGTCTTTAGTACCATTTACCTCCTCGGGTGGAAACTTTAGTGTCGCAGATCTTCAGGCGCTCAATACAGATCCGCACACTGGGACGGTTGATAACTTTGCGACGGACAGGATTAATTTTTTACGCGGAGACCGTAGCCAGGAGCAATCTAAAGATGCTGCTGGTAATGCCATCGGTAAATTCAGGGCCAGAGATAGCGTTTTAGGCGACCTTATCAATAGTGCACCCGTTTACTACGGCGCCCCAGCAAAAAATATTTCCGGTGTGGGATATACCGATTTTTACAAAACATATGTGAACCGTCAGAAAGCTGTCTATGTTGGATCGAATGACGGCATGTTGCACGCATTTGATGCCGTTAATGGTAATGAGTTGTTTGCTTATGTACCAAACGCGTTAATTTCAAAATTAAATCAACTGACCGATCCTTACTATAATCATCAGGCGTTTGTCGATGGCCGGATTACGGTGAAAGAAGCGCAAGTCAAAGGTAATTGGAAAACTTTGTTAATTTCCGGGTTTGGCGCAGGGAACAAAGGTGTTTTTGCACTCGATGTGACGAATCCGGCTAATTTTTCCGGTGGATTAGGAGCAATTTGGGAGTTCTCGGATAAGAATGATGCGGATATGGGATATGTGCTCGCTCCTCCTATCATTGCGAAATTCAGAACTGGCGGATCCGCAAGCAATCCAACTTATTCGAATTTCGTCGTCATCTCCAGTGGTTTTAATAATTACGATTCGAATCCGTCTGCGACGGGCAAGGGCGCATTATTTTTACTTTCCCTGGATAAAAACCCAGGAGATCCTTGGGTAATTAATTCGAATTATTTCAAGTTAATGACCCCGATTAAAGACGTTACACAGAAAAACGGATTGGGAGCCCCAAATATTACTTATGGTAATGATGGTGCTGTTAATTTCGCTTATGCAGGCGATTTACAGGGGAATATGTGGCGTTTTGAATTTGCCGGTAACGATTTAACAAAAGCCAAAACTGCAACTACACCTGTGTTCACTGCAAAAACACCGACAGGCGAAACGCAGCCGATTACTGTGCAGCCGCAGATCGTTTTTGCCCCAGGCGGCGGATATATTCTGTTATTCGGTACTGGTAAATACGTAGAAACCTATGATGTTACACCAGCGAATTATCTTGTTAATACTTATTACGCAATACTCGATACTACATATGCTGCGGATGCCGTAACGGGGCGTAGCCAGTTAGTGCCGAGAACTGTGACTCTCTCTGGTACCGGTTTAACCTTAACTGGCGATAAATTTACCTATGGAACCGCGACTGGAACCAAAAAAGGCTGGTATTTTGATTTCTATGATTCTAAAAATACCGGCGAGCGTATACATCACACGTTGCCAGGTACAACAGCGGGAAATTATTATTTCTTTAATACACTAATCCCTAGTAATGATCCTTGCTCCGGAGGTACTGGCAGAAAGTACATGGTCGATGTATTAACTGGTTTAAGTTCTGACGTTACCGGAACATTGTCGACCATCGGTTTGCTGACGTCACCGATTGTTATCAATATGTCGACCACAGTCGGAGATAGAAATGCAGTCGGAGGTCGTCGAATCACTACGGGTATTTCCGTAAGAAGTAGTGGGCCTAAAGGCAGTGAAAACGTCTCCGCTCCGAGTGCAACAACCCGAGCAGGTCGTTTAAGCTGGAGGGAGCTGGAAAATTACGATGAAATGCGTAAAACGATGATCTCGGGCGGAAAGTAATCTTTGATAATTGAGAATGATATGGAAAAAAATAAAAAAGCTGGCTTTACTTTGATTGAATTAATGACTGTAATCGCCATTATGGGTATTTTGTCTGCGATTGCTTATGCCTCATATAGTTCTGCGATGACAAAAGCAAAGCGTTCTGAAGGAAAATCTGCATTGATGAAGTTGATGCAGCAGGAGGAACGTTTTTATACGCAAAATAATAGCTATATCGTATTCTCTCAGGCATCCACTGACGCGAACGAAACCAAATTTAACTGGTTTTCAGGCGATTCAGCAAAGAAGAGTGCTTATGAAATTAAGGCGACGGCTTGTACGGGAGATACCATACAAAATTGTGTTTTATTGACGGCAACACCGGGCACAACAAATGTTGATGGTAAATTTAAGGACACTGTTTGTGGCAACCTGACATTAACAAGCACAGGAGTAAAGGGTTTTACCAGCACAACTGGAACAAAAGAAGAGTGTTGGTAAAATGAAAAAAATATTTAAATCTGTTATCGGAGGAAGCGGATTTTCTCTGGTCGAACTTATGGTGACCGTCGCTATCGCGGCGATCTTAATGGCAATTGCAGCGCCTAGTTTTAAAATTTTCATTGATAACCAGAAACTATTGACCACGGCTACGGAGTTTTATTCCGCGGTCAATATGACCAGGTCTGAAGCAATCAAAAGAGGGGCGCAGGTAACACTTGCTGCTAACGACGGGGCCAGCTGGACTTCAGGGTGGACAGTATTTGTTGATACGAATGGTAACGCTCGTCCGGATACTGGTGAAACAACGATCTTCACTCATGATGCGACTACCAAAAATATGGAAGTGACCGGGCAATTTACAGACTCAGCATCACCTTATGTTTCATTTACAGGAAATGGCCGAAGCAGAACGAATACGAGCAGCCAGCAACCTCAGGCAGGTACAGTATCATTTAAACTTGGAACTGCAATCCGGCGGGTAAAAGTCAATTTTCTCGGCCGTGCACGCATCTGTAATCCCGATACAGATTTGAAAACTTGTGCAGATAATGCTACGGGGAACTAAGGTATTGCAGACTCAAAAGAGTGTTACGATGAATCTTCAGGGGCTAGTAACGGCTCGGGAAGTCAATAAGTTTTTTGATTGGATGGGGGTGTACGTTTTTCTTTAACCGGAGAGGTACCTAAACCGGCGATACCGCACTATCCGGCAAGTCGAGCCCGAAATTTATCATCCTTCGTCCGGAGAGAGCGACTCCCCGGACGTAAAATGTGTGCAGAATAAAAAAGAGTTACAAGCCTAAGCGAGTAACTCTTTTTTATTTTCCTACGTATTTTGGCTCCCCGACCTGGACTCGAACCAGGGACCTGCGGATTAACAGTCCGTCGCTCTACCGACTGAGCTATCAGGGAATAGAAGATTTACATCTTCATTTAGCTTTTTATGCACAGTGATTTGTTATTAAGTTCACTGCTTACTTCAAATTCTTTGGCTCCCCGACCTGGACTCGAACCAGGGACCTGCGGATTAACAGTCCGTCGCTCTACCGACTGAGCTATCAGGGAACAGAGACAAAGATTATATTCGTTGCCCCTTCACTTGTCAACGACTCAAGCCATTCAAACTTACAAAACCTTGGCGATAGCATCAATGACGTTATCGATATTTTTGCTATTCAAAGCAGCGACGCAGATGCGCCCTGTGTCAACGGCATAAATCGAATTGCCTTCACGGAGTTTGCTGACTTGTTCTTTAGTTAAACCAGAATAAGAAAACATACCGCGTTGCTGAATAACAAAATCGAAGTTGTGAGCAGGGGCTTTTTCTTTCAGTTTAGCAACGAAAGCGTGGCGCATTTCACGTATGCGGACGCGCATGCCGGCCAACTCTTCTTCCCAAAGTTGGCGTAATTCTGGCGTGGCTAATACTGTTGCCACAACTTGTCCGCCGTGTGACGGTGGATTTGAATAGTTCGTCCGAATAACGCGTTTTAATTGCGACATGATGCGCACCGCTTCATCTGCATTGGATGCCGCAATGCTGAGTGCGCCGACGCGTTCGCCATAAAGCGAGAATGACTTGGAGAAGGAGTTCGATACAAACAACGCACCACCTGCTTCAGCGAAACGGCGCACCACTTTACCGTCGGCTTCTATACCATCTCCAAAACCTTGGTAAGCCATATCCAGGAAGGGAATTAAACCGCGTTGGGTGACGACTTCGATAACTTGTGTCCATTGATCGTCCGTCAGGTCTGCACCGGTTGGATTATGGCAGCAGGCGTGCAGCAACACGATAGAGCCAGCAGGCATAGTTTTCAATGCATCTAACATACCTGCAAAATTCACGCCCCGGGTGTTAGCGTCATAGTAAGGATAGTTGTTGACTTTGAAGCCGGCGGACTCGAACAGCGCACGATGATTTTCCCAGCTTGGGTCGCTGATCCAGACCTGAGAGTCTGGCGTGAAACGATGTAAAAAGTCAGCGCCCAACTTCAATGCACCTGTCCCACCAATTGCTTGTGCTGTAATTGCGCGCTTTTCTTTTACCACGGCGCTGTCTGCACCGAAGACTAATTCCTGCACTGCCTTGTCATAGGCAGCAAGCCCTTCAATCGGTAAATATGTGCGCGGGGAATATTTTTCGATCAGAATGGCTTCGGCTTTTTTAACGCACTCGAGCAGCGGAACCTTGCCATTATCATCATAGTACACACCAACACCGAGATTGACTTTCGCCGGATTCTGATCGGCGTTGTATGCTTCGGTAATGCCCAGGATAGGATCACGGGGAGCCATCTCAATGGCGGAGAACAGAGGAGAGGAGGTAGAAGCTGTCATGATAATATTGAAAATTATCTGCCGTTGCCGACAGTAATGGTTGGAATGGTAAAAAATACGAATGTCATAGGGCTTACGTAAAATCGTTCAGACCAGGTATGCTGAACAAGACAGTGGTTATCAGTAAGGGTGATACTAAAGAGTTAACGCGGGGATATCGCGTTTTCACGTTTGTTTTGCGTAAATCCTATCAGCCTCATATTCTAGCAAAGGTAACAGAACCATGGCGGTTGCTCCCGTGAATTCAGTCGCTTTATCTGATCAATTGGATGAAGCAAAGTTTATATCGTTTCCTGATTCTCCTTACCAGTTATATCAGTTATTTCAGCCTGCTGGTGATCAGCCAGCAGCCATTGCTCAGTTGGTGGAGGGCATCAATGACGGGCTATTTTTTCAAACTCTGCTGGGGGTGACAGGCTCAGGTAAGACGTACACGATGGCGAATGTCATCGCCAGAACGGGGCGTCCGGCGATTATATTTGCACCGAATAAAACCCTGGCGGCGCAGTTGTACAGCGAGTTCAGGGAGTTTTTTCCGCGCAATGCGGTTGAGTATTTCGTGTCTTACTACGACTACTATCAGCCCGAGGCTTATGTACCGCAAAGGGATTTGTTCATTGAAAAAGATTCTGCGATCAATGAGCATATCGAGCAGATGCGCTTATCGTGCACTAAATCCCTGATGGAACGCCGGGATGTGATTATCGTCGCTACCGTGTCGGCCATATACGGTATCGGTAATCCTAACGAATATCACAAAATGATTCTGACTCTGCGTGCCAGAGACAAAGTCAGCCAGCGCGATGTTATTGCGCGTCTGATACAGATGCAGTATTCACGTAATGACGTAGACTTTGGCCGCGGCACTTTCCGGGTGCGGGGCGATACGATTGATATTTTTCCCGCCGAACATGCCGAACTCGCGGTTCGTGTGGAAATGTTCGATGACGAGATTGAAAATTTACAGCTGTTCGATCCGTTGACGGGGCGTATTAAGCAGAAAATCCCTCGCTTCACCGTATATCCGGGGTCACATTACGTAACTCCACGCGAGACGGTTTTGCGGGCGATAGAAACCATTAAAGAAGAGTTGCGTGAGCGTCTGGATTTCTTCCGGCGCGAAAACAAGCTGATTGAAGAGCAACGCATCGAACAACGTACCCGCTTTGACCTAGAAATGATGGCGGAGATTGGTTTTACAAAAGGGATTGAAAATTACTCGCGTCATCTGAGTGGTGCCAAGCCGGGTGAACCACCACCGACACTGGTTGATTATTTACCAGCCGATGCCTTGATGTTTCTGGATGAGTCACACGTGCTGACCGGACAATTAAACGGCATGTATAACGGTGACCGGGCGCGGAAAACGAATCTGGTTGACTACGGTTTCCGTTTGCCTTCTGCACTCGATAATCGCCCCTTAAAGTTTGCCGAATTTGAAAGCAAAATGCGGCAGACCGTGTTCGTTTCAGCGACACCGGGAGATTACGAGCACGAGCACGCCGATCAGGTGGTGGAGCAGGTTGTGCGTCCGACTGGCTTAGTCGATCCTGAAATCGAAGTGCGGCCGGCATTAACGCAGGTTGACGACTTGATGGGTGAGATCACCGATCGCGTAAAGAAAAATGAGCGGGTACTGGTCACGACTCTGACCAAACGCATGTCAGAGCAATTAACCGAATTTTTAACTGAGAACGGTATTAAAGTCCGTTATTTGCACAGCGATATCGATACTGTTGAGCGGGTCGAGATTATCCGTGATCTGCGTCTGGGGACCTTTGATGTTCTGGTCGGTATTAACTTGCTGCGTGAGGGGCTGGATATTCCTGAAGTTTCGCTGGTCGCGATTCTGGACGCCGATAAAGAAGGTTTTCTGCGTTCAGAGCGCAGCCTGATTCAGACCATAGGTCGTGCCGCACGTAACCTGCACGGGAAAGCAATTTTGTATGCTGACAAAATCACCGATTCCATGCGTCGTGCCATAGGTGAAACTGAACGTCGTCGCAACAAGCAGCTCGCGTTTAACCTCGAAAATAACATTACTCCTACCGGTGTCCGCAAACAGATTAAAGACATTATTGATGGCGTGTATCACCAGCAGGAAGCCAGGGACGATCTTGTCGCCGCGCAGGAGCAGGCAAAATACGAAGTCATGAGTGAGAAGCAAATCAGTCGCGAAATCAAGCGCCTGGAAAAACTGATGCTGGATCACGCTAAAAATCTGGAATTCGAGAAAGCCGCACAAGTGCGGGATCAACTCGCCCATTTGAAACAACAATTGTTTGGAGCAGGTGGCAGCGATAATGTACCAGCATGAGGACCCGATAAAACACAGTACGCTTGCTGCACGGGGTAAATATGACGCCAGTCATATTCACCCGGCACTCCGCTGTTACTTGCAGGTGGACGTCATGCGGACACCAATAATGACGGGCATTAATACTGCCAGCGTTTATTGCTGATTTCGGGTAAATCCTGCATCAGACAAACCTGATTACGTCCTGCTTGTTTGGCCTGATACAGTGCTGCATCGGCTTGCAGAAACATATCGTTTTCAGTCTTGCAGCAAGGGAAATCCGAGATGCCGCCGCTGAAGGTGAATTGCTTGTTTTCGCCAGGTCTGGTCGTAAACATGATCTTGCTGAAAGCCTCACGCATTGCATCCAGCTTTTGCTTGCCTTGTTCGCGGTCGCAATCCCAGAATATCACCACGAATTCTTCGCCACCGAAACGACTTAGCAAGTCATGCTCACCCAATAAGCCTGAAAGCACCAGCGACAAACGTTTAATGACGATATCGCCAAAATAATGTCCCCAGGTATCGTTGATGACCTTGAATTTGTCGATATCCAGGATGCCGTAGGCCAGGCATTTTCCTTCGCGATTGGCGCGGCGGATTAATTCCTGCGCCTTCTTTTGCAGACCGATTTTATTCAGCAGGCCGGTTGCGCGGTCGCGGCTGATCAGATCTTTGCTGGCGCGGATTTTATCGATACGATTGAGCAACAGGCGGGTCAGTATGTCGCTGTCTGTGTTTTGTATGATTTCATCGAAGCCGCTGTCGAGTGCATGACGGGCGAGCCCGGTATCTGCATGTTGCTGCAGCATGATGATTTCACGACTCTGATCGAATTCAATATTCTTTTTTAATACACGTACCAGTGCTTCCGTATTTAAGAAATGCGCCTGATCGATCAGCACGATGTCCGGCTGCATTTCTTTGACTTTGACGTGTAATGAGCGTGCATCCTGTGAATGCAGCAACTGAACACTGTGCTCTGCAAGTAACTCCGTGTTGAGCGGCAGCTTATCGCCAAGATAGACGATGGTATTGGTATCGCCGCGTTTGTGACGGCCAAACAGGTTGAATAGTTTATCGACCAGCACTTCATTGCTGATTGGCTTTTCAGCATAAGCCAGACAATGACTTTCAACCAGTTTTTGTTGCAGTAAAAAGCGTTCACCCTGCCTGACAGTTTGCAGATAAACATAATTGTGGTGCGCGGGCAGTCTTTGCAACAGATCGCTGAGGAACATGGTCTGACGACGTTGTTGCTGCATGTCGTTTTGCATGTTGTAGAGCACGTCGAGATCAATCACAAATAAATCCTGATCAGCTGCATGCTCGACGGCGCTGACAAAATCGCTCATCTGATCGAAAAAGCGTATGTCGAAATCGTACTTATGCGCGCAGAGCAGAAGTTCTTTTTTATTATCTTTAATGAAAAAGGTTTGTGCCAGCAGTTTTACCTGATTTTTAAATAACAACCCTGCCTCTGCCATTGCTTCTCCGTATGCGCGCACATTGGCGTAATACCATTAAATGAAACGATGTTGCTGTGATGAATTTTATACGAGATTACTCTCCATCTTTTGTATTCCGGCTGAAATATCTGATTTCCTCAGCGGCAAAAATAAAATTATGGCGAAAAAAAGACATAACCATGTTGTTCGCTGTTATTGAGCGGAATTAACAGCACCTGAGCGTCCGGATGTTTGATCACTGACATCGATTACAGGAGGATACGGCGACATGTAGTATCCCGTCATTACCATCCGGATGGAAATCCGCTTAACAATCAGTTTCCGCATTTCACCGATAACAGGAGACATCATGGCTGCAAAAAAAATTCTTATGCTGGTAGGGGACTTTGTCGAAGATTACGAAGTAATGGTACCCTTCCAGACGCTGCTTGCCGTAGGACACGAAGTACATGCCGTATGCCCGGATAAAAAAGCCGGTGACTACGTTGCTACGGCCATTCATGATTTCGAGGGGCAGCAAACCTACACAGAAAAGCCAGGGCATCGTTTTATTCTGACACATGATTTTGCCCGCATTAACGAACACGACTACGATGCCTTGTTGATTCCCGGCGGCAGGGCGCCGGAATATCTGCGTCTGAATCCGCGCGTGATCGAAATTACACGCCATTTTGCACAGCAACAGAAACCGGTTGCCGCAGTCTGCCACGGTGCGCAGATTCTGGCGGCGGCGAAGGTGTTGGATGGCGTGCGCTGTTCAGCCTATCCCGCCTGTCAGCCCGAAGTGGAGCTGGCTGGCGGCGTATATGCACCAATTGCCGTGACCGAGGCCGTCACCGACAAAAATTTTGTCACCGCACCGGCGTGGCCTGCGCATCCGGCATGGCTTGCGCAATTCCTTGTTTTGCTTGGAACAAAAATCCATTTATAAAAATGACATTACCCGTATAATCATCAACAGAAAGTTTGCCTGACGATTTGCGGGGTACATCATGTGTGAAATTTTTGTCAAAGCCGACCCTGGCTTGTATGAATCCAAAGCGCGCTCGCTGCGCTTACATGGCGTCGTTACTTCGATTCGTCTCGAAAAACTGTTTTGGCTGACCCTGCAGGAAATCGCTGAACGCGATGGTATGAACACCAATCAACTCATTACCAGGCTCTATGATGAGTTGATTGAATATCGCGGTCATATCGATAATTTCAGTTCTTTTCTGCGCGTTTGTTGTCTGCGGTACACATCGCTGATGGTGGAAGGAGATATTTCCACCGATAAAAATCTGCCATTGGCAGGTGTACGGGAATCGCAGCAGGAGATGACTCGCTTTTTAATTTGATGTCTGTTTAGCAGCAGCGCAAATTCACCGGGTGCAGTCAGCCCGGTATTTTTTTGCGGCGGAGCGCATACTCCCCCCTTAAAACGTCATTTTCGCCTTCTTCTCAAGATGAACAAAGGGCTTTTGAATATACTCCCCCCAGTATATTTTTGCTCTGTGAACGCCCGCAAGCTTATTCTTTTCCACTTGACGCTGATTCCGCTATCGACCATCGTAAGATCGCGCTGCTTTATTTCTGTACCGGGAGTGCTCTATCTGCGTAGTCGATGAACAATAGCGGCGTTTATGCCCGCGAAACGTGATGGTCGATGGCCTGGTCTGGAGGTGGAAGATGCTTTTCCATGATGTTATGCGCTAAGATCAATGCTTCACTTGCATAAAGGCTCACGATGAAATGTGCTTTGCTGATTATCGACGTGCAACGCGGTTTGTTTGATCACGAGCCGCGACCTTATGAAGCCGACGTGGTCGTTGACCGCATTAATGTGCTCGCTGACCGTGCGCGCCATGCCGGAACCCCGGTTGTGTTCGTTCAGCATGAAACAGAGAATGACGAACTGGCGTTTGGCTCCGACAACTGGCAACTGGAGCAGCGGCTGGTGCTGGAAGACGGTGACACCATTTTGCGCAAGACGACACCGGATTCCTTTTTGCGTACCGAGCTGGGTAGTCTGCTGGCGAAGTGGAGAACCGAGTTGCTTGTGATTTGCGGGTATGCCAGTGAATTTTGTGTCGATACCACCAGCCGCCGTGCCGCCGCACTTGGTTATCCTGTGATCATCGCTGCCGATGCGCACACCACACACGACAAGGCACATGCGAGTGCCTTACAGATACGCTGGCATCACAAATCACATTGGAAAATATCACCAGCTTTGGCCCGGTGATACGCGCAATCGACTGCGAGCAGATCGTATTCGGCATCTGAAAGCCTGCGTTGTCTGATGACAGGCGGTGCTGAAAAGCATCGAGCGGTTGCGTACGGGATTGATCATCCAGTAAAAATGCCGGGATTAACCCGGCATTGATACGCTGTCAGAGTGAAAAGCGGAATCAGTCTGCTGCAACCCGTTTCGCGATGTGGGCCAGTGCTTCTTCGACCTGATCAATCAGAATCAGGCACAGATCACCTTCTTCCAGTCTGTCCATTGCCAGATCAATCGCGATAAATTCGCCGTAAATTTCATCAACTCGGCTGGTTTTCGAAGCATTTTTCAAGCCTTCACGCAGCAGGGCGATCACCTCGCCATCAGCGCGGCCGCGCTGACACTGATCCTGATACAGTACGACATCATCAAAGGCTTCACCGAGAATCTGTGTTTGCTGGCGAATGTCCTGATCGCGGCGGTCACCGGCGCCACTGATGACAACCGAGCGACGTTTGGCTGGCATGGTTTCGACAGCACGCACCAGCGCCAGAATCGCATCCGGATTGTGACCGTAATCTGCAATGAGGGTGGCACCGCGGTATTGGAACACATTGAAACGACCAGGTGCATTATCTGCTTCATTCGCAAAGGTTTTCAGGCCGGTGCGGATGTCATCCCAGCCAAGATTGACGCCCCATGCTGCGGCAACAGAGGCCATGACGTTTTCGACCTGAAAGCCGATGCTGCCGTTACGGGTGATAGGGATGTCGGCCAGCGGTATACTGTGGCGGAATTTGCCTTCGGCAGCGATCAGTTCGCCGTTTTCGATATACACGACACGCTTACCTTGTGCACGATGTGCTGCCATGATCGGATGCTGACTGTCAGCAGCAAAGAAAATCACTGCCGACGGGCAATTTGCCGCCATGCTGGCAACGATAGGGTCCGCCGCATTCAGAACGGCATAACCATTATCTGCCACGTTCTGGACGATGACACGTTTCAGAACGGCCAGATCCTCCACCGTCGTGATGTAATTCAGACCGAGGTGATCACCGGAGCCGATATTGGTAACGACGGCAACCTGGCAGCGGTCATAAGCGAGACCTTCGCGCAGGACACCACCACGGGCGGTTTCAAAGACCGCGGCATCCACATCAGGATGCGATAGCACATTGCGTGCGCTGCGCGGACCACTGCAGTCGCCGCTATCGATCTGACGGTTGCCGATATAAACACCATCGGTGTTAGTCATGCCGGTACGTAAGCCACTGGTCGTCATCAGATGAGCGATCAGACGGACAGTCGTCGTTTTTCCATTGGTACCGGTGACGGCAATGATAGGAATACGACCGTCGTCACCATCCTCAAACATGGCGCTGACGATGGCCTCGCCAACAGCGCGTCCTTTGCCGAACGACGGGGAAATATGCATACGTAAACCCGGCGCAGCATTAACCTCGACGATACCGCCATTTTGCTGTTCTATTGGTTTCAGCACGCTGTCTGCCACCAGATCAACGCCGCAGATATCGAGACCGATCATTTGCGCTGCGGCAACCGCACGCGCTGCGACTTCAGGATGGACATCATCGGTCACGTCAGTCGCAGCACCGCCGGTAGAGAGATTCGCATTGTTACGCAAGATCACGCGCTGACCTTTCGGTGGAATGGAGTCAGCCTCCAGACCTTGTTTGGCGAGACTCGCAAGCGCGATATCATCAAAACGGATCTTGGTCAGCGAGGTGGAGTGGCCGCTGCCGCGACGCGGATCTTTATTCACCTGTTCCACCAGCTGACGCACTGACTGTTTGCCGTCGCCGACGACTTGCGGCGGGTCACGACGTGCAGCGGCGACCAGTTTGTTGCCGATCACGAGCAGACGGAAATCGTTGCCCGGCAAGAAGCGCTCAACCAGAATGTCGTCGCGGAACTCGGTTGCAGCATGGTAGCCTGCAACCAACTGTTCACGTGTAGTGACGTTGACGGTGACGCCTTTACCCTGATTTCCATCCTTAGGTTTGACCACCACAGGCAAGCCGATTTCCAGCGCAGCAGCCCAGGCATCGTCGGGGCCATCCACAGAACGGCCAAGCGGTACTGGTACACCGGCTGCATGCAGCAGTTTTTTGGTTAATTCTTTATCTTGCGCGATCGCTTCTGCGATGGCGCTGGTGCCATCCATTTCCGCCGCCTGAATTTTACGCTGCCGCGAACCCCAGCCAAACGCAACGAGGCTGCCATCGGTCAGACGGCGATACGGAATATTACGCGCAACAGCAGCGTTGACAATGGAACCGGTGGATGGGCCGAGGCGCACATCTTCATCGAGTTCGCGCAACTGATCGAGAGCGGCTTGCAGATCAAACGTCGTGTTATTCAGTGCCGCATTAATCAGTTTTTCTGACAGTTCGAGCGCGAGACGACCGACGGCTTCTTCGGAATATTCAACGACGACCTGAAAAATTCCGGGCTCGACGGTCTGTGTCGTGCGGCTGAAGGTGACCGGACATCCTGCCTGTGCCTGTAAGCCCAGGGTAGTCAGTTCAAACACATGCGCAATCGAGATTGCATCATTGTAGCCAGTCGGTTGCAAAATGCTCAGCTCGGGGAATAACGCACGCAAACGGTCTTCAAAACCGACCAGTTCTGCAATTGAACATTCAGCTTCGTTGCAGGCAACGATGGCTTCTACCGACGTATGATGGCTCCAGAGATTCGGGCCACGCAGGGCACGGATGCGTGATACTTCCATAAAACTTAGTCCTGTTGAAAGGGGCAGTTAATCAGGTAGCGTTGCCGGGGGCGATATATTTTCATCCGTAAAAGCGGCAGGCTACCTGTGTTTTTTATTTAAGTTAATTCAGCGAAATTGATAGAGCGATGAAGCATCCCTGTTTCAATATACTGTCTTCGGGCTGGAATCAAAAGTTCTGAGCCCGGCACCGATCAGCTCCGGACTGACGTCCAGAGCCCAGGCCCCTGCGACCGCAGCCATGATACTTTCAGGCTGTGCAGCTTTGGTCGGTTTCAGTGACGATAGCGGCAGCAGCGCTGTTTCTTCTGCACCACTTGCCAGGACAATATTATTGTCTCGTATGAAAACGACGCGTTCGCCCGATGCACGATGTGCTGTGAGAGCATCGAGATGTTCATCCAGTGCGTAGAAAATCACTTTGCCATCACACAACTCGGCCAGATCCGCTACGGCAGGTATTGCGGCATTCAAAACCGCAGTACCGGTGCGCAGCACAACATCAACCTGGGTACGCATAATTTTGCGCATCTGCTCGGCATCGCTGATATAAAACTCACCGAGATCTTCGTGACCATCAAAATCTGTGACGATGCCGACAGTACACTTGTCGTAGGGCAGACCGTCCGTCAACAGCGCGCGCGCATTAGTTTCAAACACCGCAGCTTCCACTGAGCGGTTTATCAGCAAACGTTGGCCGGATTCCCAATTTGCGCAATTGCCTTCGGTGACCAGACGTTTATTCAGGTACAGACCCTGACGGCAGGCAACGCCGGTTTCCTTTCCGGCGATATTCAGCAGACCGCCGATCAGTCTAGAAATCAGGTCGGTATTGCGTGTACCTGCAACGCCGACGATTTGCATGCGACCGGTTTCGTCCTCGGCAAACAGATGATCGACGATCGCCTTGCCAACATCACGTCCTGCACCGTTGGCCGGTTTGATGTGTGCCAGTAAACCCGGGCTGGCATTGACTTCGATGATGGCACCACGTTGTTCAGTCAGCGGGCGGCTGATATCTTCGGTGACAAGGTCAACACCAGCGATATCCAGACCGACAATACGCGCAGCAAGCGTGGCTGCATAAGCAACATCGGGATGAATAATCTCAGTCACATCCAGAGCGACGTTGCCATTGAGCTGAATTAATACTTTTTGATTTTCCTGCGGTACGGAATCGGCATCCATGCCCTGACGCTTAAGCTCAAGAATTACTTCTGCAGCAACGGCCGGCTGGATAATATTGAGTGGGAATTCTTCTGTCGTGCCGCGGCGCGGATCGGTATTAATCTGAGTATCAACCAGTTGCTGAACAGTGGATTTTCCATCACCCTTAATCCACAGTGATTCCCCCTTGCCAACGGCAACCACTTTATTTCCAACCACGAGGACGCGATGTTCATCTCCAGCGATAAAGCGTTCGACGATCACACTTTTGCTGTCACCTTTACGTGCTGCCAGATGATAGGCTGCTTCCACGTCTGCCTGCGTCATCAGATTCAGTGATACGCCGCGTCCGTGGTTACCGTCATAGGGTTTGACAACGACAGGCAGGCCGATGTCCTGCGCTTCTTCCCATGCTTCTTCGGCGCTGCGGACGATACATCCTTCAGGTACAGGGACGCCGCAGGCTTTCAAGAGAGTTTTGGTCAGATCTTTATCTGAGGCAATGCTTTCGGCAATGGCGCTGGTACGGTCAGTTTCAGCTGTCCAGATACGGCGCTGTGCTGCACCATGCCCCAGTTGCACCAGATTGCCATCCGTCAGACGCAACGAAGGGATGCCGCGATTCGTTGCCGCATCGACGATGCTGGCAGTGCTCGGTCCCAGGCAACGAGCGTCAACCATGTCACGCAATATATTGAGTCGGGCTTCAAGATCAAATGGCTGATCTTCGATCGCTGCCATCAGCAAATCGCGTCCTGTGGCGAGGGCTGTACGGCCGACTTGCTCTTCACGTGTACGGAACGCCATTTTGTAGACACCGGTAACCCCGGTTGAACGGGTTTGTCCGAAACCTGTGCGCATTCCGGCGAGATTTTGTAATTCCAGTACGATATGCTCAAGGATGTGACCAGCCCAGGTGCCTTCACGCAGGCGCTCAAGAAATCCGCCTCGTTCACCCACACCGCAGCGATGTTCGATTAAGCCCGGCAGCCAGGCTATTAAACGCTCGTACAAACCCGGCAACATATTAGACGGCGTATCTTCCAGCGCCCCTATATCAAGCCACGTTTCTATGACTGGCCGGTAAGTCCAGATATTCGGTCCGCGCAAATGATTTACACGGAGAATGCTGATGTCTTTCTTCTTTGTCGTCATGTAAGTAATTTCTTATAGATCGGGAGCAACAGACCTGATCTTGTCAAATGTAGAGCATTTTCTCTTGTCAGGAAAAATTTTTGCTGAGTTTAAACAAACGAACCAGCTTCACTTTACCGGTATTCATTTATTCATTACAAAGCAGAATAGAAAGACGGTCTTACTGATATACTTGCGCTTTAGCGCAAACAGCATTAATCCTCTTGATCAGTTTCATCTGATTATTCTTCTTTCGATAGAATACCGTAAATTGCTGCTTCCGTGATATGGCTTGCGCCTCTAACGGATTCAAGTAATCGATTTTTTTCAAAAATTCAGCCCTTGTCTAACCACACGGGACACGCTCTTGAGCCGGAGTTTGCTTCACAATGACCACAACAAAAATCAGTGCCGGGCAGCCAGTTTTATCAATTTCGCCGCAATGGCAAAGTGAGCTGAGCAAGCAAATTACTGACAATGAAAACGTTTTAAGTGCTTTTGAGGTTGACCTTGATAATAAGCTTCGCTTTGTCAAGGGCCTGATCGTTGTTACCGACAAAGGCATACGCACATTTCCGGCGGGCGGCGGTGCATGGCAGAGCTGGGATTACAAACCTGGCATGACTCTGACGCATCATGATCATGCCGGTGTCGGTCATTTACAACTGAGTGACGGACAAGGCTTGCTGGCAAGCTGGCGTTTTACGCTGGGGCAAAATCTGCACGCGATCCGGCTGTTAGATCATTTCAATGAACAATTGCAAAGTGTTCTGACTGGTCAGCCCGTGATCCGGGCGGAGCAGAATATTTGCCCAAGTTGCAAAGCTGTGCTGGAGCCGGATCAGGAAGAATGTCCGGTCTGCACAAAAGTAATTTATACACCGCCCTCGACCTGGACCTTATTACGTCTGTGGCGTTTTGCTCATCCTTATCGCTTGCAGTTATTTATCGGTTTCGCCCTGATGCTGCTGGGAACTGCGGCGCATATGATTCCGCGTTACCTGACCAAGCCACTGACAGATGAAGTCCTGATTCCGTTCCAGCATAAAGATTTTGTTGACCCTAAGCTGGTGTATCTGTATATCGGCGGGCTGCTCGGATCGGCCGTCATCGCCTGGTTGCTGAGCTGGGGTAAGACTTACATACTTGCACTGGTATCGGAGCGTATCGGTGCCGATCTGCGGACTGCGACTTACGAGCACTTGCTGAAATTGTCACTCGAATACTTCGGCGGTAAGCGTACCGGCGACCTGATGTCACGTATTGGTAGCGAGAGTGACCGTATATGTGTGTATCTGTCGCTGCATTTACTCGATTTCGCAACCGATGTGCTGATGTTTATCATGACTGCGGTCGCACTGTTACAGATCAATACCAAGCTGGCGCTGGTGACTTTGTTACCGCTGCCGTTTATCGCCTGGATGATCCATCTGGTCCGTGACAAATTGCGTACAGGCTTCGAGAAGATAGACCGGGTCTGGGGGGAAGTGACCAACGTGCTGGCTGATACCATTCCCGGTATCCGTGTGGTGAAGGCCTTCGCGCAGGAACAGCGTGAAGCAGGTCGTTTCCGTGAGGCGAATAAACATAATCTGGCGGTGAATGACCGTCTGAATAAAGTCTGGTCACTGTTCTCGCCAACGGTTTCTTTCCTGACCGATCTGGGGATTCTGGTGGTCTGGGCCTTCGGTATCTGGCAGGTTGCCCATGAAGAGATTACAGTCGGTGCACTGGTCGCGGCGGTCGCCTTTATCAGTAACTTCTATGGCCGTATCGACTCTATGAGTCGTATCGTATCGGTAACCCAGAAATCGGCATCGGCTGCCAAGCGTATTTTCGATATTCTGGATCATGTGTCGAGCGTGCCTGATCCGCAGGATCCGGTCAAAGTACAAGACGTTCAGGGCAAAATCGAATTGCGTGAAGTAGGCTTCCGTTATGGTAATCGTGCCGTGAATCGCGGTATTTCCCTCACCATACAACCCGGTGAAATGATAGGACTGGTCGGCCACAGTGGTTCTGGCAAGAGTACTCTGGTTAATCTGATTTGCCGCTTTTACGACGTGTCAGAGGGCGCGATTCTGCTCGATGGAAAAGACATACGCTCATACGCAGTATCGGATTACCGCAGTCAGATCGGTCTTGTGTTGCAAGAGCCTTTTCTTTTCTTTGGTACGATTGCTGAGAATATTGCGTATGGCAAACCACATGCAACACGGGATGAGATTATCGCAGCGGCACGGGCTGCTCATGCGCATGAATTCATATTGCGCCTGCCGCAAGGATACGATTCCATGGTTGGTGAACGTGGCCAGGGTTTGTCCGGAGGAGAACGGCAACGTATTTCGATTGCACGGGCGCTGCTGATTGATCCACGTATTCTCATTATGGATGAAGCGACATCATCTGTTGATTCGCAAACAGAAAAAGAAATACAAAAAGCGCTTGATAATCTGGTACAGGGTCGTACTACGATTGCGATTGCCCACCGTTTGTCCACCTTGCATAAAGCGGATCGTCTGGTCGTGCTGGATCGCGGGCAGGTCGTTGAAGTCGGTAGTCATGATGAACTGATGGCGAACCAGGGGGCTTACTATGATTTGTATCAGGCGCAGGCTAGAAACGCAGAATTGGTCGGGGAAGAATAATCAGCATGGCAACAAGTAAATTTGAATTACGGCGCAACTCTTTCGGAAAACTGATACTGACCACTGAAGAGGGGGAAGTGTTTGAAGGGGTCAGCCCGGTGCGTGCATTCCCGATTCAGTCGCCACTGATGAGTATCTCGATGGTTCAGGGGGATGGGCGCGAGGTCGCGTGGATAGATCAGTTATCTGATTTGTCTGATGACACAAAAAAACTGGTTCTGGAAGAGCTCGAGGGACGAGAGTTCATGCCTGAAATTCAACAGATTCTTGATGTCACCAGCTTTGCTTTACCTTGTACATGGAAAGTGCTTACCGACCGTGGCGAGACAGAATTTGTTTTAAAAGGTGACGAAGACATTCGTCGTATCGGCGGGATGTCATTGCTGGTCACGGATAATCACGGCATCCAGTTTTTAATCCGGGATATGTTCAGTATGGATAAACACAGCCGTAAAATTCTGGACCGTTTCTTGTAATACGCGATTCAGATGCAGTTATTCCTGCACAGGGAAACGATAAGCGTACAAATTTGTTTCCCTTTCCTCTCCCGGAAGTACCAGTACCTCTTCTAAAGTAAAACCCAGTTTTTTGAGCAGACTGTTTGATTTGACATTGCCCGGAGAGGTAATTGCAGCAAGTTGGCTCAGACCTAAATCCTGTCTGGCATGCTGCATCGTCGCTCGGGCTGCTTCTATGGCGTAACCCTGTCCGCCATACTGCGGTAAAAATGCATAGCCGATATCAACATTTTGCAGCATTTCGCGCTTGATCAGACCACAGATGCCGATCGCTGTCTGCGTATCTTTGAGTACCACTACGTAAAAACTGAAACCGCATCTGGATTGACTTTCCAGCGGTTTTGTCAGTATCCAGTCGCGCGCCTGATCGAGATTGCGTATACCCCGGTCACCTATGTTTTTGATCCAGCCCGGATCGTTCAGCAATTCAAGCACGAAGGCTGCATCGCTTGTGTTAAAGAGTCTTAAAATCAGTCTGTTGCTTGAAATGATGTGCATAAAATGAGTCAGATAAGGGACAAAAGCCGATTTTTATCATCGGCCAGGTAACATTTTTTGACAATACGAACAACAGTTTCTTCGGGAAAATTTCGTTCTGTTCAATACTTGAAGTGTAATATTAATTAAACGGTGCGGACGGTTTTATCTTATCTGCTAACCATCTGAGATATGTTTTTTGATTGATCATGAATGGAGTGCGAACGATGAAGTCACTTAAAACCAGACTGATAGTAGTGATTGCCTTGCTTGTAACGCTGTGTACCGCAGTGCTTACCATTGGCAGCTACCTGAGGATGAAAGCACAGATTGAGAATGACCTGAGTAATGAGATACGCAGCGTCGCGTCGAGCTATAACGCCGTGCTCAGCAACTGGATACAGGTAAATACCTCGTTGGTCGATAGTTTGTCCAAAGGCCTGACAGAAGGTAATGATTTGCAGGCCAGCCTTAAAATGGTCAGCCGCGGCGGTAATTTTTTAAGCGTGTATCTCGGGCAGCCAGATAAGACCTTTACTAATTTCCCTGCGAATCCACCGCCGGCTGGTTACGATCCCACCGTTCGCCCCTAGTATAAGGCGGCAATGGATGCTAAGAAGCCTATCGTTACCTCGGCTTACATGGGCGTCAATCCTCCCGGACTGATGATTTCGTTTGCCGCGCCTGTCAACGGCGGCGAGGCTGGCGTGGTTGCTGCTGACGTCTTTCTGACGAAAATAGTGGAGCAGATTCTGACCATTAAACTGGCGGGTGATGGCTATGCGTTTTTACTGGATAAGTCTGGCCAGGTACTGGCGCATGCAGACCAGACCAAAGTATTAAAGCCCGCGAAAGAGATAGCGGTCGAATTGAATCTGGATAATTTGGGTAACCTGTCAAAGCGCACAGATCCGACTCAGGTCGAGATTGCCGGCAAAACCAATTTTCTGTTTTTACAGCCCATCAGCGGCTCCGATATGTATCTGGCGCTGGTGGTGGATAAGCATAAAGCGCTTGCTTCACTGGATCAGCTGCTGCTGATCGCAGCTGTAGTTCTTGCTGTATTGCTGGGCGTGATGGTACCGCTGTCGGCATGGTTGGTTGGTCGCATGATGGCAGGCTTACAGAGGGTTCGCGATGCGATGTCAGAGATCGCTGCCGGTGGTGGTGATCTGAGCCGAAAAATTGAGGTTGAAGGTGAAGACGAAGTTGCTCAGACGGCCAACGCGTTTAACCGCTTCATTGAACAGCTTCGCGTGATGGTGGTTGAAGTACGCAAGGCAACGGAATCAATTACTGTCGGTGCAACAGAAATTGCAACCGGTAATATGGATTTATCAGGACGAACTGAGCAACAGGCGTCTTCCCTTGAAGAAACTTCAGCGAGCATGGAAGAATTGACCGCTGCAGTCAAAAATAATGCCGACAATGCCCGCGAAGCTAACCGGATGGCAGTCAATGCGTCTGATGTTGCCACGCATGGAGGTGAAGTTGTCAGCCGGGTTGTGACCACAATGCATGGAATTTCAGACAGCTCGCGTAAGATTGTCGATATTATCAGTGTGATTGAAGGTATTGCTTTTCAAACGAATATTCTGGCGCTGAACGCTGCCGTTGAAGCAGCGCGGGCGGGAGAGCAGGGGCGTGGATTTGCCGTTGTCGCCAGCGAGGTTCGCACACTTGCCCAGCGTAGTGCAGCGGCTGCGCAGGAAATCAAAAACCTGATAGAGGATTCTGTCGCGAAGGTCACTGAGGGGTCTGAACTTGTCGACAAGGCCGGTGAGGCGATGACCAGAATAGTTGCAGCGGTTGATCAGGTTGCTGCGATTATTTCTGAAATCACGTCTGCATCAGCTGAACAGAGTGATGGCATCCAGCAAGTCAACCTGGCTCTGGCGAATATGGATGAAGCGACACAACAAAATGCGGCGCTGGTTGAACAGGCCGCAGCGGCAGCTGGATCTCTGGAGGAACAGGCGAATCTGCTGAAAACCGCGATGTCTGCTTTCCGTATGGAGCAAAGCCAGCCATCGGTGCGCCCCGCTATGGTAAAGCGGGGAGCGCAGCATTCTGGCACTCCAAGGCTGGATTACGACGAATAAACCGTCTTTCTCTGCATTTAATCAAGGGTGGCAATCACTGGCGCATGATCGGATGGTTGCTCCCATTTACGCGGAATTCTGTCGATGACACATGCAGTGCAGCGCAGAGCCAGCGGTTTGGATAATAAAATATGGTCGATGCGCAGACCTTTATTTAATCTGAATCCCAGAGCACGATAATCCCACCAGCTGTAGGATTTTTCCGGCTGATCAAACTGCCTGAAACTATCCGTCATTCCTAAGTCCAGCAATGCCTGCAACGCTGCGCGTTCTTCCGGGGAGACCAGATTCATCCCCTCCCACGCTGCCGGGTCATGTACGTCGCGATCTTCCGGCGCAATATTGTAATCGCCGAGCAAAGCAAGTTCAGGATAGCGCTGCAATTCTCCTTCCACCCAGTTTTTCAGTGAAGCCAGCCATTGCAGTTTGTACTGAAATTTATCGGAACCGACGGCCTGACCATTGGGTACGTAGGCGCAGATTATCCTCATACCTTGTATTGTGGCGGCAATAATTCGCTGCTGTTCATCTTCAAACCGAGGATTGTTCTTTTGTATATCCGACATAGGGTGTCTGGATAAAATCGCCACGCCGTTATACGTCTTTTGCCCTGTATAAGCAACGTAATAGCCAGCGGCTTCAATTTCTGCCTTTGGAAACTTATCGTCTGTAAGTTTTGTCTCCTGTATGCACAGCACATCCACAGGATTGCTTTCCAGCCATTGCAGGACTTGAGGTAATCTGACTTTCAGGGAATTCACATTCCAGGTGCTTAGTTTCATGGCATTGATATAAAAAAAGAAAACCGCACTCAGGATCACTCCGGGAGCGCGGCTTGTCCGTGGATTAAGCGGATCGCAAATGAAGAGTGTTTATCTCATCAGCCTGCGCGGTTGATCAGGAATGTCGTGAGCAAGGGCACAGGACGTCCGGTCGCTCCTTTTGCTGCACCTGATTTCCATGCCGTACCAGCGATGTCCAGATGCGCCCAGGTATATTTGCGGGTGAAGCGTTCGAGGAAGCAGGCTGCTGTAATACTGCCGCCAGCCGGGCCGCCAATATTGGCCATATCGGCAAAATTTGATTTCAGTTGCTCGTTATATGCTTCTTCTATCGGCATACGCCATGCGGTGTCACCAGTCTCTTTACCAGCAGCCAGCAATTCTGCCGCCAGTTTGTCATGTGCATCATCGTGACGTGTGAATAAACCGGAATTATGATGGCCAAGTGCTGTAACGCAGGCACCAGTCAGTGTGGCGACGTCAATCACTGCCGCCGGTTTGAAGCGCTCCGCATACGTCAGTGCATCACATAAAATCAGGCGACCTTCGGCATCCGTATTCAGGATTTCAATTGTCTGACCAGACATCGATGTGACGATGTCACCAGGACGGGTGGCACTACCGGAAGGCATGTTTTCGCACGTAGGAATAATCGCGATCACATTCAGTTTCAGGTTCATCTCACCGATAGCGCGCATCGTGCCGAGTACGGACGCAGAACCGCCCATATCGTATTTCATTTCATCCATGCCTGCGCCGGGTTTCAGGGAAATACCGCCAGAGTCAAAAGTGATGCCTTTGCCGACCAATACAACTGGAGCGTCTTTGACTTTGCCGCCATTGTGTTTCAGTACGATAAATTTAGGTGGTTCGACTGTGCCGTTGGTGACCGACAAGAAGCTGCCCATTTTGAGTGCCTGAATCTGTTTGCGATCCAGAATCTCAGCGACCATTTTATAATCGGTCGCAATTTTTCTGGCGGTGGTTGCCAGATATGTCGGTGTACAAATGTTTGGTGGAAGATTACCCAGTTCTTTGGTCAGATCCATGCCATTCGCCATGGCTTCGCTTTGCAATAAAGCAGTTTTAGCCGCTGCCGCTTGAGTGGAAGCGACGGCAACAGTGATTTTTTTGACTCCGGTAGTTGCCGTGTCTTTTTTGCTTTTCAAGCCGTCCGTCCGGAAAGTACTTTCGCGGAAAGCCAGAACGGTTGTGCGCACAGACCATGAAATGTCACGATCTTTTACTTCCGGCAACGCAATAACGACATCATTTGCACCAAGGTTTGCTAAACTGCGGGCCGCGGCTTGCACTGCTTGCTGAAACGCTTTTTCTGAAACCGTATCGGCTGCTTCACCGAGACCAACTAGTAACACCCGTTCTGCTGCCGTTTCTGCGACGTTACGGAGCAATAATGAGGAACCCGGTTTGCCGCTGATGTCACCGGATTTCAATGCTGCGGCAATGAGGCCTTGCTTGTCCAGACTTGCTGCTGCGGCAGACAGTTTTTTATTTTCGAATACGCCGGCGACGATACAGGCAGTTTTCATCGTCTTGTAGGCAGTTGAGGCACTTTTTGCGTCGATTGTTTTTATGCTAAAGTCCACTTATTACTCCTCTTGGTAAGTCTCGTAAAACAGGCATTATAATCCCTCCCATGATTTTTCAACGCTCGCTCAGACGCGAATTACTCAGTGCCGCAGGCGCCGTCTTTGCAACACTTTTCGTCATCACGATTACGGTGATGCTCATCAAAATACTCGGACAAGCCGCCGGCGGAAAAGTTGCATCTGGCGATGTACTTGCGCTGATCGCGTTCACGTCTCTGATGAACATGCCGATTTTGCTGATTCTGACCGGCTTTATTTCGGTGCTACTGGTGGTGACCAGGGCATATCAGGATTCTGAAATGGTGGTCTGGTTTGCTTCAGGGCTGAGTCTGCGGCAATGGATAAGCCCGGTTTTACGCTTCGGTATGCCATGGATAGTTTTAACGGGCTTGCTCAGTTTTATCGTCACTCCGTGGGCGAACCAGCAAAGTGTGGAATTTCGTGAGCGCTACGATAAACGCTCGGATATTGCCAAAGTCTCGCCGGGTAAATTTCAGGAATCTTCGTCTTCGGATCGTGTGTTTTTCGTTGAAGAAGTCGCCGGCGATCTGAGCAAGGTGCAGAATATTTTTATCAATACCGTACGCGATGGAAAGTCGAGTGTGGTTGTCGCCAAAGAAGGCATGATAGAGATTGATAAATACGGTGATAAATTTCTGGTGATGAGCCAGGGTAGTCGTTACGATGGCTTGCCTACCGCGCCCGACTTTCAAATGATGCAGTTCCAAAAATACGGCGTTCTCGTCTCAAGTCAGAACGGTCCTATCGTTGGCGATCAGTCGGCCAAATCGATGCCGCTGACAATATTGCTCGATAAGCCTGATGCTAATAAAAAAGCGGAATTTTTGTGGCGGATTTCACTGCCGCTGATGTGTACGGCGTTGATGTTACTGGCGATTCCGCTCGGGTATGTGAATCCGCGCGTGGGACGCTCGGCGAATTTAATTGTCGCCTTGCTGGTCGTGATTATTTATCTGAACGTGGTCAACATCTTTCAGGCGATGGTATCGCAGGGACGCATTGAATTTTCTATGGCATGGTGGCCAGTGCATCTGATAGCTATCTTGATGACATTAGTCTTGTTTTTCTGGCGAATTGAAGTCAATCATCGCTGGCATCCGCTGGTATTGTGGTCCAGAGGTAAAGCTTGTTTACGTAGCAAAGAGAAAGAAAGCGTCGCATGAGAATTTTGCAAAAATATTTTGCCTCAGAGATCGTGCGTGCGGTTCTCTTCGTCATGGTCGCCTTGCTTGCCTTATTTTCCTTTTTTGATCTGATGAGCGAATTGCCGTCAGTGAATAAAGGTGGTTATCGTCTGCAACATGCGCTGCTGTATGTCAGTCTTGGTATGCCGGGCTACATTTACGAATTTATGCCAATTGCGGTTCTGATCGGAACGATTTATGTGCTTGCGCAGTTTGCATCGAATTCTGAATTCACCATCATGCGGGCAGCGAGTATGTCAACGGTGATGGCCGGAACGATATTAATCAAAATCGGCCTGGTATTCGTTGCTCTGACTTTTCTTTTTGGTGAGGTGATTGCACCTTATTCGACCAAGCTGGCCGAGCGCATCAAACTGACAGCGATTGGTGCATCTGAAACTCAGCAATTCAGAACGGGCCTGTGGACGAAAGACCTGATTCGTGAACATGGTCTCAGCGGTGAAGTGATTGGCTCGCGTTTTCTGAATGTCAGGGAAATTCTGCCTAATCGTCAATTAAAAGACGTAAAGATGTTTGAGTTTGATAAAAATTTTCAACTCGTACGAGAAGTTACTGCCGGCAGTGCAGTATATCAGGGCAGTAACGTCTGGCGCTTGTCGGATGTGATTGAAACCTCGTTTCCCAAGACATTGTCAGCCGAAGATATCGCCAACGTAAAAAGCCAGCCGTTAAGCACCAGCGACATGGTCTCTGAGGTCACGCCGGATATTCTTTCGGTCTTGTTCGCTGATCCAGATCGTATGTCCGCACTGGATCTGGCCGCCTACACTCAGCATCTGAATGACAATAAACAAGACAGTGAACGTTATGAAATCGCATTCTGGAAGAAAGTGACCTATCCGTTTGCAACGCTGGTCATGATGGCCTTAGCCTTACCGTTTGCCTATCTGCATGTGCGCAGTGGTGGGATCAGTCTGAAGATATTCAGCGGCATCATGATAGGCATGGTGTTTTACCTGATTAACAGCTTATTTTCACATATAGGCTTACTGAACACCTGGCCAGCTGCCGTGACCGCTCTGGTACCCAGTGTTTTATTTTTAGGGTTGGCGCTGGCAGGCCTGCGCTATGTTGAAAGAAACTGATGAATAAAACTTCGGCATTGATACTTTTTGCGCATGGTGCCCGCGATCCGCGCTGGGCTGGTCCGTTTCAGCGCTTACAAAAAATGACCCAGGAAGCCTCTCCGGACATCAGTGTGGAGCTGGCATTTTTAGAATTTATGTCACCGGCCTTGCCTGAGCTTGTGCGCCGTCTGACAGCGGATGGAATTCGCAATATCACTGTCACACCGATTTTTTTGGGACAGGGTGGTCACGTTTTACGCGATTTACCGGTATTGCTGGATCAGTTACGTACCGAATATCCCGCGCTTGAACTGAAGCTGTCAACAGCCGTCGGCGAGGATGAAACTGTACTGAACGCGATCCGGGATTATTGCCTCAGCCAGATATAAGCAGTATTCGGCGCTATCAGGCAGTATTACCAGCATTATTATCTAATGACTGCTGGTAATCTGTTTGCTCAGTTTGACGGGGGCGCATCGCTTCCCCCATCATCACCAGCACCGGGCCGCTACCGGTTGGCAAACCCCGTGCTAATTCACCGAGATTCAGGCTGGCCTGATGCTCATCCTTCCGGCTGCAGTTTTCAACGATACGGACAGGCCAGCTGGCTGGGTAGCCGGCATCCAGCATACGCTGTGCTGTCAGCATCGCCTCGCGGCCACCCATATACTGAACCAAGGTGTCGCATTCAGGAATGCGGGTATCTGCTGTTTCCCCCGGGGCGGTACTGGACGTGAATAAGGCGACACTGCGTGCGACGCCACGTTTGGTCAGTGGTTGGCGGATGCTGGCTGCAGCGGCGAGTGCCGTCGTAATGCCCGGAACAATGTCGTATGCAATCCCCGCTTTTTCTAACGCAGTCAGCTCTTCATCTGCACGTCCGAACAGCATAGGATCTCCCCCTTTCAGTCGTACGACCAGCTGGTATTTGGATGCGTTCTCGATCAGCTGCTGATTGATATGTTCCTGTGCGGCTGAGCGCTGACCACTCCGTTTACCAACGGGGATTTGGACTGCTTGCCGGCAAAGTTCCAGCATTTCATTAGTGACTAAAGCGTCATACAGCACGACATCTGCGCTCGCCAGCAAGCGAGCACCGCGCACCGTGATCAGGTCGGCGGCACCCGGTCCCGCACCAATCAGATAGACCTTGCCGTATGACGCTGTCATCGCGTTAAGCTTCCAGACGAATCATGCCTGCCGCAACGGTCTGGTGCGTGACTTCATCGATCAGGATGAATGCGCCTGTCGAGCGCAAATCATCGTAAGCATCGGCCGCCAATGCTTGCTGAACATTGATGGAGACCGTCGCAATATCATTCAGTTTCAGACTGTCGGCCGGATGCCGTTGCTGTGTATTGATGTCGAGCAGCGTATCAACGGCAGTCACTCTGGCAGATACTTGGCGGGTCGTGTGTTTGAGTATGTATTTGCGACGCACATCCAGAGCATCTTCTGACAACCAGCATAAATCTGCTTTGACTGTTTTTAGCAGTGTCGCGGGACGATCTGCACCTGCCAGCATGTCGCCACGGGAAATATCCAGATATTCATTCAACAGTATCGTCACAGACTGGCCCACAACTGCGGTATCCAGTGAGCCATCCAGTGTCAGTATGTCTTTGACCGCGCCAGTCTGGCCACCAGGCTGAACGATCAGTTTATCGCCCTTGCTGACTTTTCCTGCTTCTATGCGACCCATATAACCGCGGAAGTCGTTTGCTTCATGGCCGTTGTGACGCGCCACCAGTTGCACTGGAAAGCGGAACGGTTCATCGTGGCTGGCATCATAGACGCTGAGTGATTCCAGCAGGTCAATCAGAGTTGGTCCCTGATACCAGGGCATTTTATCGGTCGCTGTTACTACGTTATCACCTGCCAGTGCGGACAACGGCACAGCATGAATATCGGTCAGTCCTAATTGCGTTGCGAATTTCTTGTACTCAGCGACGATGCGGTCATAGACGCTCTGATCATAGTTGACCAGATCCATTTTATTGACTGCGACGATTACGTGTTCAATTTTGAGTAAATGGGCGATTGTTGAATGACGTTTGGTCTGTACCAGCAGATCAACGCTGCCATCCGCATTCAGCTTCACTTTCGAGACATCGACCAGAATAATGACGGCATCGGCAGTCGATGCACCTGTCACCATGTTGCGTGTGTATTGCTCGTGACCTGGAGTATCCGCGATAATGAATTTACGTTTGGGCGTGGCGAAATAACGGTAGGCGACATCAATTGTAATGCCTTGTTCGCGTTCCGCTTCCAGACCATCGGTCAGTAAAGAAAGGTCTATCGTGTCCCCGACAGTGCGCTTATGTTTGGCGCGGGAAATTGCATCGAGTTGATCCGCAAAGATACCTTTGCTGTCGAACAGCAGACGACCGATTAAAGTGCTCTTGCCATCATCAACTGAGCCTGCCGTAATGAAACGTAACAAGCCGCGTTCTTTATTGATATTGGCGTTTATTTGTTCAACGGCACTCATTAGAAATATCCTTCTTTTTTACGTTTTTCCATCGATGCTTCTGATGTCTGATCATCCATGCGGGTTGCGCCGCGTTCGGTAATTTGTGTGATCGCTGTTTCGGCAATAATTGCCTCAACTGTCGCTGCATCGGACGAGACCGGGCAGGTGCAGGAGATATCGCCAACGGTGCGGAAACGGACGATCTGCGTTTCTATGGTTTCGCCGTCGCGTGGCGGTGTCAGATCAGTCAGCGGCACCAGCAGGCCGTTACGCGGAATGACCTGGCGCTCGTGGGCAAAATAAATTTGTGGCAGTTCGAGTTTTTCGCGCGCGATGTATTGCCAGACGTCGAGTTCGGTCCAGTTTGAAATCGGGAAGACGCGCATGTTTTCGCCCGGATGTACGCGGGTATTATACAAATCCCATAATTCAGGGCGCTGCGCTTTCGGATTCCATTGACCGAATTCATCACGGAAAGAAAAAATGCGTTCTTTTGCGCGGGCTTTTTCTTCGTCGCGACGCGCGCCACCAATGCAGGCATCAAATTTGTGTTCAGCGATGGTTTCCAGCAATGTCACCGCCTGCGCCGCGTTGCGTGAATCCGTTGCCGGATTGCGCAGGCGCACGGTGCCACGCTTGATGGATTCTTCAACCGAGCCGACGATCAGCCGCTCACCGAGTTCAGCGACGCGTTTGTCGCGAAAGGCGATCACTTCAGGGAAGTTATGGCCCGTATCGATATGTACCAGCGGAAACGGAAATTTACCCGGACGGAAAGCTTTTTCAGCCAGACGCAATAAGACGATGGAGTCTTTGCCTCCGGAAAATAAGAGGGCAGGGTTACTGCATTCAGCAGCGACTTCGCGCATGATATGGATGGCTTCAGATTCCAGCCAGTCCAGATGGCGATTGCTCGCAGCATCAATAAAATGGTGTTCGACGACAGTATTCATGATCACTTCTCGTTTCTTTGTCAACTCAGGGTCTGCAGTTTCAGCCCGCTTGCACGGTTTGCTTATTTAGTTTGCCGGTTTTATACGGATCAGTTTGCCATCGACGACATGCAAACCACATTCTTTTGATTCAGGATTTTCCCACCACCAGCGACCTGCGCGTACATCTTCTCCTGGCTGTATCGCTCTCGTACAAGGCTCGCACCCGATCGATGGAAAGCCTTTGTCGTGCAAAGGGTTGTACGGAACATGATTGCTGCGGATATAGTGCCAGACATCTTCTTCCGACCAGTCCGCCAGCGGGTTGAATTTTTGCATGCCATGCGCGATGTCGTCTTCCTGTACCGCGAGTTCGGTACGGGTGGCAGCCTGCGCGCGGCGCTGTCCTGTCACCCAGGCTTTTTTTCCTGCGAGCGCGCGATTCAGTGGTTCGACTTTGCGAATACGACAACATTCTTTACGCAGTTCCACGCTGTCATAAAATGCATTCAAGCCGTGTTGCTGGACATAGGCATCAACGGCCGCGGCCTCCGGCTTGAATAGCGTGATCGCAGTACCGTAAGTATTTTTAACCGCATCCAGCATCCCCAGTGTTTCTGCGTGCAGGCGACCGGTTTCCAGAGAAAATATGCCGATGTTCAGTTTGTTGCGCAAAATGAGATCGGTCAGCACCATATCTTCTGCCGCCAGACTCGATGCGAAAACTGCCGGCGTAAATTCTGCAGCAATTTTTTCGAGCGTTGCTTTGGTTGTTGCCAGTCGTGTGTCAAAGTCAGTCATCTGGCGACTCCTGGACGTTCAGCGCGACGGAACAGGGGATTTTTTTCATCCCAGGAAGTCTGATATTTCTCAGAGAAATCGGTCAGACCCTTGATCGCATCATGGATATTTTTGTCGGCGCGCACAGCGAAGGCATTGAAGCCTACGCGCTGCATGTAGAACAGCTGGTCACGCAGCACATCACCAATCGCGCGCAACTCGCCGCTAAAACCAAAGCGTGAACGCAGGTGATAAGCGATGGAATAGCCACGCCCATCAGCGAATTTCGGGAAATCCACCGCGAGCAGGTTGAAACGGGCAATGTCGCCCCCTAAATCTTTTGCCTGTTCGTCGCTGGAAAACCAAACCCCAATATCTGTGCGCTTTTCGAGCACATTTCGTTGTAACAGCCAGACTTTGAGTGGCACGATGACTTTGCCTGCCGGGACATCAATTGCATCCGGTGTCTCATTTTCTGCCAGCCGCAATACTGTCCAGTCATCCTGAACGATGGCTTTGTCTTTGATAATCTCTTGCATCATCTACTTTCTTCTGTCGCAGTTTAATAAGCCACCGGCGAACCAGCGTCTTCACCATAGTGTTCGGTCGTTTTGATCGGTGTTGCATAGACAAAGTCTTTGAACGGTGCGATGCCCAGACGTTGTGCGGTATCGATGAAGCGCTCGTTATCGATGCGTTCACGGAGATACACCTGAATGATACGATCGATGACTTCCGGCATTTGCCCTGCAGAGAACGAAGGTCCGATGATTTTACCGATCGCTGCATTATTGCCTTGCGCGCCGCCTATCGATACCTGATACCACTCGCTGCCGTCTTTATCGACGCCGAGTATGCCGATGTTGCCAACGTGATGATGACCACAGGCATTGATGCAACCCGACATATTCAATTCAAGATCGCCAATATCATGCAGGTAATCCAGATCGTTGAAACGATCGGTGATGTCCAGCGCAATCGGAATCGACTTCGCGTTTGCTAGTGCGCAGAAGTCGCCGCCCGGGCAGCAGATCATATCGGTCAGCAGGCCGATATTCGGTGTTGCCAGACCATGTGCTTTTGCCTCTTGCCACAAATCGAACAGCGCTGATTGCTGCACGTCGGCCAGTACCAGATTTTGCTCATGCGTGACACGCAGTTCACCAAAGCTGTAACGATCAGCCAGATCTGCCACAAAGTCCATCTGGTCTGCTGTCGCATCACCTGGCGGAACGCCGGGTTTTTTCAGTGATAAAACGACGCTGGCGTAACCCGCGACTTTATGAGGTTTGACATTACGTTTGACCCAGTTAGCGAAGGCCTTGTTATCTGCTTGATGTTGTTCGTAAGCAGCATCGCTTGCCGGCAGGCTTGCGTAGGCAGGCGCAGTGAAATAAGAGGATACGCGGCGGAACTCCGCTTCGGTCAGCGTCGCCGGACCATCTTTAATTTGCGCCCATTCTTCTTCCACTTGCTGCGCAAAGACATCGGCACCTATCGCTTTCACCAGTATCTTGATGCGTGCTTTGTATTTGTTGTCTCGGCGGCCGTACTGATTGTAAATACGCAGTATCGCTTCCAGATACGTCATCACATGTTGCCACGGCAGGAAATCACGGATCACGGTGCCGAGGATAGGCGTGCGTCCCATACCGCCGCCGACCATGACTTTAAAGCCGATTTCGCCAGCATCGTTCTGCACCACTGTCAGACCGATGTCATGCACCGCAATTGCAGCGCGGTCTTCTTTGGCGCCATTAATCGCAATTTTGAATTTACGCGGCAGGTACGCAAATTCCGGATGGAACGTGGTCCACTGACGCAGAATTTCTGCATACGGACGCGGATCAATCAGCTCATCAGCCGCAACACCGGAAAATTCGTCGGACGTGATATTGCGCATGCAATTACCGGAAGTCTGAATTGCGTGCATTTCAACGGTCGCTAATTCTTCCAGAATCGCTGGCGAGTCTTCCAGATTAATCCAGTTGAACTGAATGTTCTGACGTGTCGTGAAATGGCCATAACCACGATCATATTTACGTGCAATAAACGCAAACTTGCGCAACTGATCAGAAGAGAGCATTCCATACGGCACCGCGATACGCAGCATGTATGCATGGCGCTGATGGTATAAACCATTTTGCAAACGCAAAGGCAGAAACTCTTCTTCTGTCAATTCGTTGGCGAGACGGCGACGTACCTGATCGCGATATTGCGCAATACGTTCTTTGATGATTTGGTGATCGTGTTGGTCGTAACGATACATCTTGTGTGTCCTTAAAATACGCTTGGGATCGCGCTGTCTGAATGATTGATTACAGTATGAGTTTGGCGGCAACCAGCGTCAGCGTTGTCGCGAGTATGCCACGTAACAATTTTTCCGGTACCGCCCGTGCTGCGAGCGAGCCCAAGGTAATGCCGGGGAGCGAGCCTATCAGCAATGCTCCCAGCAATGCCCAGTCTATCGATCCCAGCCACCAGTGTCCGAACGCAGCAATCGCGGTCAGTGGAACGGCATAGGCGATATCTGTACCTGCAATATGTGCTGACGACATTCTCGGATACAGCATCACCAGTAAGGTTGCGCCAATAGCACCCGCACCGATGGAGGAAATCGTCACTAGTGTACCGAGCAGCGCACCGGAAAAGATGGTGGCCATATCCAGTTTGCGCCCGTACAATTGTTTTTCCGGATGTTCATTCAGCCACGCCAGCATCTTGCTTTTAAAGAGCAGCGCAAGCACGGTCAGTAAGACGGAGCCAGCGATAGAGTAACGGATGAGCTGACCAATTTCTTTGTTCAATCCGCCAAAATACTTGAGACCGAAGGTGGCGAGGATCGCCGCAGGCAAAGCGCCTAAACACAGCAGGCGCACCACGCGCCATTCCACAGTACCGCGTAAACGGTGCGTCAATGTGCCGGTGGCCTTGGTTATGGAGGCGAATGCAAGGTCGGTGCCAACTGCTACAGTCGGGGAAACGCCAAACAACAGGGTCAGCAGGGGCGTCATTAACGAGCCCCCACCGACACCTGTCAGTCCGACCAGGGTGCCAACTGCAAAACCGGAAAATATATAAGTTAAATTCATGTCGCCCCACAATAAGTACATGGGATCGTAATGAAATTCAGCGCTATTCCAAACTACTTAGTATTTATTTGCTTATATGTTGTTTTGATATATCGATATTTGCTGATGTTTGATCGCGATGCTGTGCTCCTCACGCTCCGGATGGGGGGCGCGATTCGCTTCAAATCAGGGCCTTATCGCCACAGACCGGGGTATCCGGAATTCGCCTGACTGAGATAATATGATTTCTGGTCACGGTAGCAGCCCATTGACTGATGGGCAATGCGTTGCAACGACGACATAGCAGGGTATTCATCATGCGCAATTCGATCACTGACAACAAGCGATGTTTTTTCACGGCAGTGTGCTGCGTTCTTTTGATAAGCACGGCATTTGCTTTACCTGCTGCGTGGTACAAGTGGAAAAGCAAAATCAAAGAGGCAGAACTCTGTTCGCAGACTTCGCCCGGTGAAGGCTGGGAACGCGTTGCTGGACCTTATCAGGATGGGCGATGTGAAAAGCTGAAAAATGAATGATGACTTTTTTCTGCTTATCTGCAACAACAACTGAAGATGCTGAACGATCAATCTGAAGCCTCTGCCGTCATTAGCGGGGGCTTTTTAACGCGCTCATCCCGGCGTTTATCTGCGTTTGCTGACTGGCGTCGCCTGCACGCCGGCAGTGACGAGAGAAATCGTTCATCGGAATTTGTATAAATAATCGCGTTTTAATTCGTTTTCCACTCTTAGGGATTTCGCTACAGTTTTGTCATAACGATGTTTATTCAATACATCGTTTGCTTTGAAAGATAGTGATGACAGATTCTGCGATGACTCCTAATGATGCTTATTCTTCCGCCAGTGTTACGTCTGCTGACCACATTGACGATGCAGCAAACCTGCTTTCCTATGCAAAAGCGGATGCTATTCAACAACAATTACCTTTTGCCGGCAGCATGACACCGGTGGATGCATGGCGTCTTGTGCAGATTGGCGCCGCCTCTCTCGTGGATGTTCGTACAAATGAAGAACGTAAGTTTGTTGGCCATGTTCCCGGCAGCCAGCACATTGCGTGGGCGACAGGTACCGCGCTGACCCGTAATCCGCGCTTCGTCAAGGAATTTGAAAGCAAACTTAAAGATAAGACCGCCGTATTTGTATTGTTGTGTCGCAGTGGTAAACGTTCGGCAGCAGCGGCCGAAGTGCTGACTAAGGCTGGATTTGTGAACGTCTTTAATATCACCGAGGGGTTTGAGGGTGAAATTAATGAGAATCAGCAACGCGGTCAGATCGGCGGCTGGCGCCTGCATTCCTTACCCTGGGTTCAGGATTAGGCAGATATCAAGGATTGCAAAGAGCCAGCAACGGCGCCTGTTGATTTTGTCAGCCGCAAGCTGTTTCTCACCTGAACTGAGCAGAGTGATGACTAATATTAAAACGGATAATCAATCGAATACGCCCATAAAGCAGCGTAGTTCGTTATTCGGTATCGAGCAGGTTGTCAGTGAGCTGGCTACTGTTCGTCAGGCATGGCGCAGCCGCCAAGTGCGCTCAGCAGAACCGGGTGGACGCGAGCTGCCATCAAGGGACGCATTGACAAAAATACTCGAAGATTTACGCGGAGCGCTATTTCCCATGCGGCTTGGTCCGCCTGAATTGCGTCAGGAAAGTGAAGATTTTTACGTCGGGCATACCCTTGATTCTGTTCTCCATTCATTGCTGGCGCAGGTGAGACTGGAACTGAGTTATGCGTCGCGCTATAACAATCATCATGTGCTGCATACCGAAGACCAGGCGGTATCTATCGTACGCACTTTTTCCCGCTGTTTACCACAGATACGCAGCCTGCTCGACAGCGATGTGATTGCCGCTTATCAGGGCGATCCTGCCGCCCGCAGTGTCGATGAAGTATTACTCTGCTATCCCGGCGTGCTGGCTATGATTTATCACCGGGTTGCACATCAATTGTATTTGCTGGGCGTACCTTTACTGGCACGTATCGTCGCAGAAATTGCACACAGCCAGACCGGCATTGATATTCATCCCGGTGCGCAGATTGGCCCCGGTTTTTTCATTGATCACGGTACTGGTGTGGTGATTGGTGAAACCGCGGTCATTGGTCAGCGCGTGCGTATTTATCAGGCCGTGACACTTGGAGCGAAACGTTTTCCCGCCGATGAAGCAGGCAACTTGCAGAAAGGATTGCCGCGCCACCCCATCGTTGAGGATGACGTCGTCATTTATGCCGGTGCGACCGTCTTAGGACGGATCACGCTGGGACGTGGCGCGACGATTGGTGGCAATGTCTGGGTCACGAATGACGTAGCACCCGGCAGCCATGTCAGTCAGGCGAGTTTGCGCCATGAACAGAATGTCGAAGCGCCTCGTCCGGAGTGATGATGAAAGAGCTTTGCAATTGCTTTGGCATTGCCGTTCGTCAGGCGCGAGATGCACATCAGTGGTCGCAGGAGATGCTGGCGGAAAAAGCAAATCTGAATCGGTCTTATATAGGCGAGATTGAGCGCGGAAAAGTGATTCCGTCTTTGGTGACGATGGAAAAGCTGGCGCTGGCATTAGGTCTGCGTATGTCAGAACTGCTGGCTCGCTGTGAGGATGTACGCCATGCCCAGGCAATGCAAAAGATGTCCTTGATGGCGATAGCATGTTGAATGAGGGCGATGGGAATCAGACACTGTCTTATCCGATGAATTTTTTTTGTTGTTATTTTTTGCAGTCCGATAAATCCACTTACTCATGGAGTGACCTATGTCTGATGTACCTTCGCCGAATTTTGCACTGGGCGATAATGCTGCCCGTCAGTTAGCCAATGCAACCAAAACCGTTCCGCAGTTATCAACCATTTCTCCACGCTGGCTGGTGCATCTGCTGCAATGGCTGCCTGTTGAAGCAGGTATTTACCGGCTCAATAAAGTAAAAAATCCTAAGGATGTGCGCGTTGCCTGTTCTCAGCGTGACGAATCTGAATTACCGCAAACGTTTGTTGATTATGAAGAGCAACCGCGCGAATATTTCCTGAATGCAGTTGCTACCGTACTGGATGTGCATACCCGTATTTCCGATTTGTATAGCAGCCCGCACGATCAGATTAAAGAACAATTACGTCTGACCGTAGAAACAATCAAAGAGCGTCAGGAAAGCGAGCTGATTAATAACCCTGATTATGGTCTGCTGGCGAATGTGCATGATGATCAGCGCATATCGACGCTGACTGGCGCACCGACACCGGACGATCTAGACGATCTGCTGACCAAAGTATGGAAAGAGCCAGGCTTTTTCCTCGCGCATCCGTTGGCGATTGCAGCGTTCGGCCGCGAATGCACGCGTCGCGGTGTTCCTCCACCGACAGTCAGCCTGTTTGGTTCGCAATTCCTGACATGGCGCGGTGTTCCTCTGGTTCCATCTGACAAATTACCGATTGAAGACGGCAAAACCAAAATCATTTTGCTGCGCGTCGGTGAAAAACGGCAAGGGGTGGTTGGTCTGTTCCAGCCCGGGCTGGCTGGTGAACAGAGCCCTGGTTTGTCAGTACGTTTTATGGGCATTAACCGTAATGCGATTGCTTCCTATCTGATTTCTCTTTACTGCTCATTGGCAGTGTTGACGGATGATGCCCTGGCTGTGTTGGATGATGTTGAGATCGGTAAATACCATGACTATCCTGACACCTACAAATAATAGTCAGGTGTCTGCGGACGGTGTGCCGGATGAGGCACTGCTGAATCGCATGGCATCTGAATTCTTCGCGCTGGTGCCAGGTGCTGCTCAGGCGGCTGCGCAATTCCTGCCGGGATTGTCGTACCTGAACGAGCCGCAGCCAGCGCCGGTGTCTCCTGCCGGGAAAGCACCTGTTATCGAGCCACAAATCAGTTCGTCTGCACATGTAGCACCAGTGGCAGAACCGAGCATCGCGCAAGGTGTACCCGCGATCTATGCGGCGGCCTTGCCGCACAACGGTGGTAGCAGCGTTGTGCCGTCCCGGCCTCAGACTGGTGGGGCAGGTTCGCCGTATTATTTTTTAAGCGGGGAACATGCTGATCCGTCGGCGGATACGGGGCTGGATAGTCTGGCGGCGCAGGCGGCAGGAAGCGATCAGGTCAGCGCCCGCGCTTTTGGCTTACCAGGACAGGATCAATTGCAGCGTTTGTTAGGAGAGTTGTATCCGGCAAAAACGGCGACAGCCACGCCAACCACACCGGCAAATGAATTGTCGGCCACGTATTATTTTCAGCAAGGCGAGCAAAATTACTGGGATGCTGCTCCCCGCGCTGCGAATCCTGCTTTGGCCGCACCATTTGATATCCATGCCGTACGGCGCGATTTTCCGATATTGGCCGAGCGTGTGAATGGCAAACAACTGGTCTGGATTGATAATGCCGCGACGACGCAAAAGCCGCAATCAGTGATCGACAGGCTCAGCTATTTCTATGCACACGAGAATTCCAATATTCATCGTGCTGCACACGAATTGGCAGCGCGGGCAACCGATGCTTACGAAGGTGCGCGCAATACCGTGGCACGCTTTCTGGGGGCGGCGTCGCCAGAGGAAATTATCTTCGTTCGCGGTGCAACGGAAGCGATTAATCTGGTCGCCAATACTTTCGGTAAAAAGTTTATCGGTGCCGGTGATGAAATCATCGTGTCGCAACTTGAGCATCATGCCAACATCGTTCCCTGGCAACAGCTGGCGGCAGAAAAGGGCGCAGTGATACGGGTGATTCCGGTGGATGACAGCGGCCAGATTCTGCTGGATGAATATCGCAAACTGTTCAACAGCAAGACCCGTCTGGTCTCGATCACGCAGGTGTCGAATGCACTGGGTACCATCACACCGGTACAGGAAATCATTGCGCTGGCGCATAGTGCCGGCGCCCGAGTATTGGTGGATGGTGCGCAGGCAGTGTCGCACCTGCGTGTCAATGTACAGGCGCTGGATGCCGACTTCTATGTGTTTTCCGGACACAAAGTATTCGGCCCTACCGGCATCGGTGTTGTCTACGGTAAAAAGGCTTTACTGGAGCAATTACCACCGTGGCAGGGCGGCGGCAATATGATTGCGGATGTGACGTTTGAACACACCCAATATCAACCTGCACCAGCACGTTTTGAGGCTGGTACCGGCAATATTGCCGATGCCGTAGGTTTGGGCGCTGCGATCGACTATGTGGAACGTATCGGTCTTGAAAAAATTGCTTTGTACGAACATGCTTTGCTTGAGTATGCAACCCATGGTCTGAAAAGCATACCTGGCGTACGCCTGATAGGCACGGCTCATGCCAAAGCGAGTGTCGCATCGTTTGTTCTCGCTGGCTACAAAACGGAAGAAGTCGGGCATGCGCTGAATCAGGAAGGCATTGCGGTACGTTCAGGGCACCATTGCGCACAACCGATATTGCGTCGCTTTGGTGTTGAGGCAACCGTGCGTCCTTCGTTCGCGTTCTACAATACCTGCGATGAAATTGACCGCCTGATCGCGGTGGTCAAACGCTTGTCGGCGACCCGCCGAAGCTGAGAAAAAATGACTGGCTGTCGTTGACAAATCAGCGTCGCGGCATCAGTCAATTCTGATTGCAGCTGTCAAAAAGCCGTATTCCTGTGTCATTCAGGGATACGGCTTGTATTTCATGTTTCTTTGATGTTATCGCTGGCAGATACTCCAATTTCACGCTGGCTGGGGTGTGCGTCGGGATTTCTTTGCTGTAAGAGTGCGACCGCTTTTCGTTGCCACTGGTAGCCGTGGTTCCTTTGAACTGGAACAGGGGGAACATGTGCTGAGGTAAGGAAAGCAGACTGCTACCTCAGAAGCGTTCAGAATTTCCAGCCGTAAGCGACGCCGGCAATATTTTCGCTGAGAGAGATATTCGCATTCCCGGCACCAAAAGATGCAGGAATCGAATTGTTGCCATTGACAGTCTTTTTGAAGCCGTGCGTATAAGAGAAACTGAGCTCAGCACCGTTCGCAAGCTTGTATGTAGCGCCCAGCGTCAGATGATCCTGCACCACACCCGGTGCGAGAACGTTGAAAAAAGTTTCGCTTGCAGGAACAGCTTGACCGCCGTGATTATAGCCGGCACGCAGGGTCAGATCATTGCTGTAATCATAGATTGCACCCACTTTGACGACAGTGATGTCGCGCCAGCCAAAGCCTGCTCCTTTTTCAGAACCGAGTGGATTACCGGCAAATAAGTTTGCCAGAGGGTTGGCGATGGAACTGATATCGCCGTACTTGATTTGTTGCAGATCGGCTGCCAGCGTTAATTGCGGATGTACCTTGTATGCCAGACCAACACCGTAATTTTCCGGAATATCAAATCCGCCGCCTTGCGCGAACAGGCCACGGTATTTTTCAAAATTGCCTGTTTTGACTTTCGATGCCCAGGTCGCACCCAGTGTCAGCTCGGGTGTGATCTGTCCGGTCCAGCCCAAGCGCAGTCCCCAGCCGGTCGAGCTGTCATTGCCGTTATCGGTCAGGTTTTTACTGTCGATGGACGCAGATGAAAAAACACTGACGCCTTTTGCTGAAAATCGTTGATAAGCAAAATTGACGGCTGCACCAAATGCATGCTGATCATTGACTTTGTATGCCAGTGACGGTGAGATGAATAACTGTTCCAGATTGACACCGGCGCTGCCTTTACTGCCAAATCCGGCGTAAGGATTTTTACCATAATCGGTATTCATGCCGCCATTGCCATAAGCCGCAATACCAACACTGATATCCCGGCTCAACTGTCTGGTGTAGCCCAATTCGGGTAACCAGAAATTCTTTTTATCATTTCCGTCGTAGCTGCCATTGACTCCGGGAACACCGTTTCCGGTGATCTCGGTATTGCGGCTGGGACTAAACCAGCTGAGCCCGCCGTCAACACGGTTTCCTGTCCATGCAATCCCGGCGGGATTGCTGGCCGCCGCCAGGCTGTCTTGTGGCAAGGCGATGCCCGCACCGCCGGTGGCTTGAGTTTTAACACCATAGCCATGAGAAAAATAGCCGTCGGTAGCAAAGGCAGTGGATGCCGTCAGCAAGCTCAATGCCATGATGTTGAATTGTAATTTTGCTTGTTTCATAGAAGTCTCGTTAAATACAGAGCAGGCAGATTTCAATCTGACCACGCTCCTGATTAAATGCGGAATGGCGTTCAGACGAGATTTAATCTTCGATAGAAAAAACAAGGAACTATTATTTTTATATTTGCATATATGATTTAGTGCCAGTTAATTTCCGCAGAGACTTTGTCACAGGTAAAACGCAGCGACAGAATTTGTCATAAGAAAAAAACGATAAAAATATCTGGAATTTTTATTGCTTAAAAAAGACAAGACGCATTGAATGCAGTCTTTTGGTCATGTCGCTTTCGGGATGCGCCTGATCGATAGATTCGTAAAAATGATTCCTTCATCCTTGAAGAAGAACAGGCGTGCTGGCACGCAATTCAGGTAAATGCTCGGCGAATTTTTCAGTCTGACCGGCTACGATGGCGACAGGATGTCAGATCGATTTGCTGTGCTGTTGTCAACCCGGAGCGGTATCAGATGAGCGATATTTTTTTAGTGTAATAGCCAGTTTGATGTGATCACACACCAGCGGGAAATTGTTGCTCTGTTTTATATTATTTGTATTAACATCGGGCGGCGCAGTTATTTTTCTCATTTCTTCAGGAGCCTGTCTATGTCTTCTCGCCGTACTGTTGTTGCTTCCCGTGTTCTTACCGGAACCATGCTCGCCGCGCTGAGTTTTGCAATTCCGGCGCTGGCCAAAGATTTGCCAGTCAAATCGGCGAAGACCATGCCCGAACTGATCAAGGCGTCCTCTGCTGCGGACTGGCGTGCTTTGAATCCGGAAAATACTTTGTATCTGGAGTTGGAAAAAGGCCGCGTCGTGATTGAGCTTGCACCGGATTTCGCCCCGCAACATGCGGCAAATATCAAGGCGCTGATACGCGAAGGCTATTTCGATGGTTTAGCTATTGTGCGTTCACAGGAAAATTATGTCGTGCAATGGGCGGACCCGGATGAAAAACGGGAACTGAAAACCGCGAAGAAAAATCTGGAGCCGGAATTTACGGTGCCTTATTCCCCGCTATTGCCATTCACTCGCTTGCCGGATGCGGATGGTTATGCGCCGCAGGTGGGACATGCGAATGGCTTTGCAGCGGGCAGAGATCCTAAGTCAGGCAGAGCCTGGCTCGCACATTGTTATGCCAGCGTTGGCGTTGCCCGTGGTAATGAAGCAAACAGTGGCAACGGCACGTCCTTGTATGTGGTGACCGGCCATGCACCACGTCAGTTAGACAGGAATATCACCGTAGTCGGGCGCGTCATGCAAGGCATGGAATTGCTGACGACACTGCCACGCGGCACTGGGGCACTGGGCTTTTATGAGAAGCCGGAACAACGAACACCTATCGTTGCGATGAAAGTTGCGGCGGATGTGCCGGAAGCGGAACGCAGCAAACTGGAAATCATTCGTACTGAATCTGCGACGTTTAAAGCGATTGTCGCAGCACAGAGAAATCGTGGTGGCGAATGGTATAAAGTCCCGGCAGGTTATATAGATTTATGCAATGTGCCTTTACCGGTACGCCAGCAAAAAAACTGAATACTTCCTTGTTGCTATCAAGTGGACGACAAATAAAAAAAAGCACATTGAATGTGCTTTTTTTATTGCGAGGAAAAATTCACTCTGACATTACTGAATTTTTTCTGTCTTATTTTCTGTCACAGCACCCGCCGGTTTTCTGAGTGTGTCCAAGCCTGGCGGGTTGGCATTGAACCACAGCCACCCTGTATCGATGGCACGATGTCTGAGACTCCATTGATTGAAACTGGCGCACACAAATATCACCGATAACAGGCAGATCGCCAGCGCGCTGATCATGCCAGATGCGTACAACAGGACTTTCCAGACTGATACATCCGGTACCGCACTTTGTGCGAACATCAGAATAATGCCTGTGAGTACAGTCAGACAAATCAGGGATTTGCTGAGGATAGATGACGAGCGCAACATGTCGGTACTCCTTTTTGATTTGATCGAAAAGACAGACTACGAAGTTTGCAAATGACGACAGTAATCAAGCCTATCGTGAAACAAAGTACTGTGCAAATATTTTTTATTGATACCTGCAGATGATGGGGCCGTGTTGTTGAACCAGCAGAAGCTTAATAGATATGCAGATTATTTTGTGTATTGCTCCGTGATGATGTCCAGAGTTTTATCCTTTTTCATTTCTTCCATGGCTTTGTTGAAGGCGGTGATGGTCCTGGAATAATCCTTTTTCTTATTGAATGCCAGATAGCTAGGGACAGATTCAACACTGGGACTTAGTTCTCTGATTTGATCTGCCACACCTGCTTTTCTTGCTGCAGTCAGAAACACATCGCGATAGCTGGGAGCAAGATCAAAACGTTCTGCTGCCAGCATTCTGACTAAAGAATCGATACTGATTGTTTTGCTGACCTTATTCCAAGTGCCGGTATTGATCATGCCATCAATTTTTTCGCCGTAGCTGGTGCTCTGAATGACGCCGATTTTTACCGGCGCTAATTTTGATAAGTCGCCGTCAAACTGGATCGTGGAATTTGTGCGAACGAATAGCGCTTCAACCTGGGTCATGACAGGTATGGCGGTGAAACTTAGAAATGCTTCACGCTCGGGGGATTTGAACGAAGAAAATACGCCGTCAACGGTGCCATCGCGTACTTCGGAAAGGCAACGCGCCCATGGTTTTAATTCTATTCTGATTGGATAGCCAGCACGGCGGAATGCCTCGGTAACGATATCGACCAATAGCCCTGCAGGTTTGCCATTTTTCATGTAGGCCGTTGGCCGGCTGTCTGCTGCGGCCAGAACCAGCGTCTCAGCCTTTGCTGTGCGGATTGCGGAAACAGCGAGCAAGGAAATAAAAAAAATCGCCAGAAGCCGGTGCGTCCATTTTGCATTGGTATCTGTTTTATGATGCATCTGATGGCGCTCCTCAGTGGCTAAGGATCTGGTTTGATCTGACAAAAAAATGCGCAGACATCTATCAAATTACAGAGACTGACAGCATATGCCGACGATTTTTAATATGATTTTTAAAACATCCTGCCTCAAAAAAGTTTGATCAATTTTATTGATAGAACGGGCAGGCGTATCGATGCCTGTACGTCTGCCCTTGAGCGCGATTGTATCGATGTTATTTACATCACTGCGCCGGATTATGGCTCTCCTCGTGGATTTTTTCTATCGTGGCAATCAGCTCATCGCTGAGTTCGACTTCGTAAGCATCAATATTTTCTTTGAGTTGTTTCAGGCTGGTTGCACCGATGATGGTGCTGGCGACGAACCAGCGTGAGTAACACCAGGCGAGTGCGAGCTGGGTGGGCGTCAGGCCGTTTGCCCGTGCCAGATCGGCATAACGCTTCGCCGTTTCCAATACCAGCGGACGGGTGTAACGCGGGCTCCAGCTTGGCGGGAACAGGGTCAGCCGGCCATGCGCATTCAGATCATCCGCATATTTGCCGGTCAGCTGGCCGAAGGCCAGCGGGCTGTAGGCGAGCAGGCCGACATTTTCACGGAAACAGGTTTCATCCAGCCCTTGTTCAAAGGCGCGGTTCATCAGATGGTAGGCATTTTGTATCGACGCGATGCGTGGTGCCTGCAGCTTTTCCGCCTGATGGATAAATTCGCTGACGCCCCATGAAGTTTCATTTGAGACGCCGATGGCGCGGATTTTTCCTGCTTTGACCAGCTCATCCAATACGCTTAGCGTTTCTGCAATTGCGGTATGCGGGCGTTCCAGCGCCGGGTCAAACTGCTTTTGTCCGAAGATAGGTGCGTTGCGACTTGGCCAGTGCAACTGATAGAGATCGATGTAATCGGTTTGCAATCGCTTGAGGCTGGCATCAACAGCGGCGCGGATATTGGCTGCATTCAGATCATTCTGACCTTGCCGTATCCATTGCATGCCACGGGCCGGACCCGCGACTTTGGTGGCGAGAATAATGTCGCGGCGTTTGCCGGATTTTTTGAGCCAGCTGCCGATGTATTGTTCAGTTTTTCCCTGCGTTTCGGCGCGGGGCATGACCGGATACATTTCTGCGGTGTCGATAAAATTGATGCCGCGTTCCAAGGCGTAATCAAGCTGGCTGTGTGCTTCAGCTTCGGTGTTTTGTTCACCGAAGGTCATGGTGCCGAGGCAGATTTTGGATACTTTTAAATCACTGTTGCCGAGGTGTGTTGTTTGCATTTTTTCTCTCAACGATTATTCATCAAGCATTGTTCCAGCATTTTTAAATTAATACGAGCGTACGTTGTGCAACGCGGCGGCACATTCTCTGATCACCGCCGGGCCCTGATAAATCAGGCCGGAATACAGTTGTACCAGCGATGCGCCCGCCTGTATTTTTGCTACCGCGTCCTCGCCGGAGAAAATGCCGCCGACGCCGATGATAGGTAATTCTTCTCCGAGTTCTGCTTTCAGCGCGCGGATCACGCGATTCGATAATTCAAAGACCGGTTTGCCGGATAAACCGCCGGCTTCTTCTGCATGCGGCAGACCTTGCACCGCATCGCGTGTGATGGTGGTGTTGGTGGCGATGACACCATCTATTTTGTGACGTAACAGGGTGTCAGCGATCGTTTTGATTTGCTCGGCATCGATATCCGGTGCAATTTTCAGTGCCACCGGCACGTAACGTTTGTGCTGATCGGCCAGGCGTTGCTGGGCGTCTTTCAGTTGCGACAGCAGGCTGTCTAATTCGCCAGCGCCTTGTAACTGACGCAGGTTTTTGGTATTCGGTGAGGAAATATTTACCGTCACATAACTCGCGTACGGATACACTTTTTGCAGGCAGTGCAGATAATCTTCGGCGGCACGTTCTATCGGCGTGTCGGCGTTCTTGCCGATGTTCAGGCCGAGGACGCCTTGTTTTTCCTGATAAAAGCGTGACGACTGTACGTTGTTGACGAATGCATCAACGCCGCCGTTATTGAATCCCATGCGGTTGATGATCGCTTCTGCTTTTTGCAGGCGGAACATGCGTGGCTGCGGATTACCCGGCTGCGCACGCGGCGTGACGGTGCCGATTTCTATCGAGCCAAAACCCAGCGCGGCGAGCCCGTCGATGTAGGCGCCATCTTTATCCAATCCCGCCGCCAGCCCGACAGGATTCGGGAAATGCACCCCCATGACGGTGCGCACATCGTCGGCAGGTTTGCTGATCAGACCACCAAGACCGAGCTTGCAGAAACCTCGCAGAGCCGGCAGCGCAAAGTGGTGGGCGGCTTCCGGTTCCATTGCGAACAGCAGCGGACGTGCCAGCGAGTAAAGTAGGTTATTTGCCATGATATTGATAGAAAATGGGGGTATATAAGAAAAATGCCTGATTGTCAGCGTAAATAGGGAGTTTTAAAAAATACTGGGGGGAGTATATTTGTGCTGTTTGTCGGCATTATTGGTAGATTTTCGGGTAGTTTGCAGCCAGTCAGGCTGACAGCGTTTGCCAGTGTCCATGCATCAGTGCATCGAGCGGCTTGAAATTGGTTTTATAAGCCATCTTGGCGCTGGCGGCAATCCAGTAGCCAAGGTAAACGTAAGGCAGTTTTAATTCCTCACTCTGCCGAATTTGCCATAAAACGTTGTACGTGCCATACGAGGCAGTCGCGTCGTCCGGTTCAAAAAAAGTATAGACGGATGATAAGCCGTCGCTCAGTACGTCGATGATACTGACCATTTTCAGTACATGGTGTTCGTCGCGGAATTCAACCAGACGGGTATTGACCCGGCTTTGCAACAGAAACTGCGCATATTGTTCGCGGCTGTCGTTATCCATGCCACCGCCGGTGTGACGCTGATTCTGATAGCGCTGATACAGTTCATAGTGTTCGTGCGAATACGCGAGTGTCGTCACGCGTGCTGTCAGATTCGCGTGTTTTTTCCACGCCCGGCGCTGGCTGCGGTTTTCGCTGAATTCATCCACCCTGACTCTGACCGGCGTGCAGGCACGGCAGGCGTCGCAATACGGGCGATAGATGAAAATACCACTGCGCCGGAAACCTTTTCTGACCAGTTCTGAATATGTGTCTGCATTAATCAGATGCGCCGGTGTCGCCACTTGCGAGCGCGCCTCCAGCCCTTCCAGATAGCTGCAAGGGTAGGGCGCGGTTGCATAAAACTGTATGCTCGCAAAAGGAAGTTCGTTGAGTTGCGTCACGGTGATTTACTTTGCTGTCATTGATATAGCGCCCTCAGCGGTTGCCATTCCTCGATCATCGGTTGTGTGGTCGCCTGTGCTATCCAACGGATAAACTCGGCGCGGGCGATGGGTTTTGCGCCCAGTGAAGCAAGGTGCGCGGTCTCTTGCTGGCAGTCTATCATTTTCACTCCGTGTTCACGTAAGAAAAATACCAGGTGACTCAGCGCAATTTTGGAGGCATTCGATACCCGTGCAAACATGGATTCGCCATAAAACATGCGACCGATGCAAACGCCGTAAGCGCCGCCGACTAACTCACCATCGAGCCAGACTTCGGATGAGTGCGCATAGCCGAGCTGATGCAGGCCGGAGTAGCCCGCCACGATGTCTTCGGATATCCAGGTGCCGTTGCCATCTTTGCGCGGTGCCGCGCAGGCGCGCATGACTTGTTCAAAAGCCGAGTCAAAGCGGATTTCCCAGCGAGGATCGGTACGGATTTTTTTTAAGCTTTTTTTCAGACTGTCTGAAATTCTGAAGTCCGATATTTGCAGCACCATGCGCGGGTCGGTGGACCACCACAATATCGGCTGGCCTTCAGAAAACCAGGGGAAAATACCTTGTTTGTACGCCATTAAAAGGCGCTGCGGCGACAGATCTGCTCCTGCTGCCAGAAGGCCAGCCGCACCATCCCGCTCAGTAAGTGCCGCCGCCGCATCAGGAAAGGGCGTTTCCGCTTCCAGCCAGGGAATCATCGCACTCCTTTCTGCATTTGCACTAAAACTGCGCTTTTGTGGCGTACAAAATGCTTGTGCATGGTGCGTGTTAAATTGATATTATCCATAAAATTCAATGACTTAAAGTGTTTGCACCAAATTGGAATGTTTATTGCTTTATCTGTGTGAAATTAATTCAGAAGTGCACATTTAATGGGAGGTATCAGCATGAACGTACAAATCGATGGCGCCAATGCTTTGTTTATTTTGCTCGGTGCAATCATGATTCTAGCAATGCACGCAGGATTTGCGTTTCTGGAATTAGGCACTGTGCGCAAAAAAAACCAGGTCAACGCACTGGTGAAGATTATTGTCGATTTCGCGGTATCGACGATTGCTTATTTCTTTGTCGGTTACAGCATCGCTTATGGCATCCAGTTTTATTCCGGCGCTGAAGTGCTGGTGGCAAAGAATGGTTTTGAGCTGGTGAAATTTTTCTTTTTACTGACCTTTGCGGCAGCGATACCGGCAATTATTTCCGGTGGTATTGCCGAGCGCGCTAAATTCTATCCACAACTGATTGCAACGGCAGTGCTGGTCGGTGTTTTATATCCTTTGTTTGAAGGCATCGCCTGGAATCACCGCTTCGGCATTCAGGACTGGCTGAAAGCGGCTTTTTCTGAGGAGTTCCATGATTTCGCTGGTTCTGTTGTGGTGCATGCTTTTGGCGGATGGGTCGCGTTGCCTGCGGTGCTGCTGCTGGGCGCGCGCCGTGGCCGGTATATGAAAAATGGCGCGATTGCGGCGCACCCACCTTCCAGTATTCCGTTTCTGGCGCTGGGTGCGTGGATATTAACGGTGGGCTGGTTCGGCTTCAACGTCATGAGCGCACAGACGCTGGATAAGATGAATGGTCTGGTGGCGATTAATTCCCTGATGGCGATGGTGGGCGGAACGCTGGTCGCTTTGCTGATGGGGAAGAATGATCCCGGCTTTGTGTATAACGGCCCGCTGGCGGGACTGGTCGCGGTTTGCGCCGGCTCTGATCTGATGCATCCTCTGGGGGCGCTGATCACCGGTGGTGTGGCCGGTGCTATTTTTGTCTGGATGTTCACCTGGACACAAAATAAATGGAAGGTGGATGATGTGCTCGGTGTCTGGCCTTTGCATGGTTTGTGCGGCGCGTGGGGCGGGATGGCTGCCGGTATTTTTGGTCAGAAGATGCTGGGCGGGCTGGGCGGCGTCAGTTTGTTGTCGCAAGTCTTTGGTACCGTGCTCGGCATTATGATTGCATTTTCCGGTGGCTACGCGATTTACGGTTTGTTGAAAAAAACCATGGGCATCCGTCTCGATCCTGAGCAGGAATTCGAGGGGGCTGATTTGTCGATACATAAAATTTCATCGACGGCAGAGCGCGAATCCAGTTGGTAATATCTGCTGAAGATGGCGATCGCAGTGCTGGAGTATCAGCGAGAGAGGTGAGGCTTCAAAATAAAAAAGGGTGGAATTTCCACCCTTTTTTATTTTGAAGCATCTTTGCGTGGTATCGCTTAATCCTCTTGTCGCATCGGTTTAAAGATGTCATGCGCGTAGAGTTTGTAGCATTCACCTTGCTGGGCACGGCTGTAGTTTTCAAAAAAGAATTTCAGGGTATAGCTGATGGTTGGGAAGGCAATCTCATTCCACGGGATTTCTTTTTCTGAGAACAGTTGCACTTCCAGACTTTCCGTGCCTGCTGCGTAATTCAGATCCAGTAAAGTGGCGCGGTAAAACAGATGTACCTGATGCACATGCGGCACATTCAGAATAGAGAATAAGTCGTGTAACTGGATATTGGCGCCGGCTTCTTCCTCCGTTTCTCTTTGTGCTGCCTGTGCGGTCGTTTCATTGTTTTCCATGAAGCCTGCCGGTAAAGTCCAGTAGCCGTAGCGTGGCGCGATCGCCCGTTTGCAAAGCAGGATTTTCAATTCGCCATTCTCTTCCCATACCGGTATTGAGCCGACTACCATCTTGGGATTCTGATAATGGATGGCGCCGCAAGACGTGCAGACGAAACGTTCGCGGGTATCGTCAGCGGGGATCTTCAGCTCGACGGGAGCCGCGCAATCGGAACAGAATTTCATGGTAAATGGTGAAAAAATTAAGCGGTCTCAGCAGTGTATCAATTCATCGCGCGTTTGGCGTGCTTTGACTGGTAATTGTCATTGCATTGCGAAAGATTTGCGCAAAGCAGCAAAAACGTGTATAGTTTATCCCTTCAGACGCGGGGTGGAGCAGTCTGGCAGCTCGTCGGGCTCATAACCCGAAGGTCGTAGGTTCAAATCCTGCCCCCGCAACCAAAATTACAAAAAAAGCCGCGTTGTTACGTGGCTTTTTTTTATTTGAACGATGATTATTTTTGATTGTGTTCCACAATATGGACTACAATCTAGCATCTACTGATTTGACGGGTCGGGCACCACTTATTTTTTTGTGCTCTCAAATACACCCTGATCTGCCCTCTTGATGGGCGTCGTCACCTGAATGGGGTGCGACAAAATTAAATGCATAAAGTTGTGGGTTGAAGCAAGTTCATTGCTGCTTCGTCCTGCTGTATGACATCTATTAAACCCGTGTAATTACTATTTGCATGAATACTGCTGAGGCAAAGCGAGTCCTCGAAACAGCCTTGTTATGCGCGCCTGAGCCGCTGACCGTGAATTCCATGAAAAAGCTGTTTCAGGAAACTGATGATCAAGGTGACGTGGTCGGTGCTGATACCATTAAATCGATGCTGGAAGATCTGCGTCTGGATTGGTCGGATAAGGGGATTGAGCTGGTTGGTCTGTCGAATGGCTGGCGTTTCCAGAGTCGTCCTGAAATGCGCGCGTATATTGACCGGCTCAATCCTGAGAAGCCACCCAAATATTCCCGGGCGACGATGGAAACCTTGGCTATTATTGCCTATCGCCAGCCTGTGACGAGGGGTGATATCGAAGAAATTCGTGGCGTGACTGTTGCCTCGCAAATGATCAAGGCGCTGGAGGATCGTTGCTGGATTGAGGTGATCGGTCATCGTGATGTCCCCGGGCGTCCGGCTCTGTTTGCAACGACAAAGCAGTTTTTAAGTGATCTTGGTCTCGCCTCGCTGGATCAGTTGCCGCCTCTGCAGCAAATTACGAAGGCTGATGCGGATGAGTCTCCTGAGGCGTCCGCTGAAGAGTCAGTGCCGGGTAGTCTCGCGGAGCAGTTGAGTGCGGGTGCTCAGGAAAGTTTTAGTTTGATGCAGTCATCCTCTGAAGAGATTGCATCTGAGCAGGAAGATGCACCTGAAGTTGTGGGTGTTGAGCTTGTTGCTGTTGAAAATACAAGTGATCAGGCGACCGGAGGGCTGGTGCCGGATACGGAATCGGGTGCTGATCTGCTTCAGCAGTCTCAAATAGAATTGAAGAATGAATCCAATGAATCCTGAAGATGTGAATAACGATCAGGCGCAAAATGGCGCCGATAATGGAAAGCCAGTCAAACGCGGCGTACGCGGTCCGCGCAATATGCGCAGAACCCGAGCTAAACCGGATGTTGTTGCGTCAGCAGAGGTGACTGAGTCCGCTGATGTTGCGTCGTCTGTTGTGTCAAATGCTGCTGCTGAGCGTTCGCGTTCCCCGAATCAGAATCGTCAGCGTAAGTCGCGTACTGATCGTGCTGACGGTGGACAGTCATCTGCCCGCGCTGAGCGCTCTGCACGTGAAGCGGGTTCCGCTGGTGCGCGTGGTAACGGGCGTCGTCCGCAGCAGGTTAAAGGTGCTCGTCGCGGTGCTGATACTCCGGATGATGTGTTTTCATTTGTCACATCCGAGGCGTTTGATGCCGACGTTGCTGAAGATGAAAAGTCGAAGGGGAAGGGGCGTAATGCCAAGTCTGTGCGTCGTGATCTGACGGCGGATGATGATGCGCCTAAGTTGCACAAGGTTCTTGCGGAAGCGGGACTTGGCTCGCGGCGTGATATGGAAGATCTGATTGTTGCCGGTCGCGTGTCGGTGAACGGAGAGCCGGCGCATATCGGGCAGCGTATTCTGCCTACCGATCAGGTGCGGATTAATGGTAAGCCGATTATGCGCAAGGTGAGTAAAAAGCCGCCGCGCGTCCTGATTTACCATAAGCCTGCCGGTGAAATTGTCAGTACGAATGATCCTGAGGGACGCAATTCGGTATTTGAAAGCCTACCGACGATGAAGGTCGGCAAGTGGCTGGCAGTTGGCCGTCTCGATTACAACACAGAAGGATTGCTCTTATTTACCACGTCCGGTGATCTGGCGAACCGACTGATGCATCCCCGTTACGGTATTGAGCGTGAATATGCGGTCCGCACTCTTGGTGAGCTCGAAGAAGGGATGCGTCAGCGTCTGCTGGCTGGTGTGGAGTTGGAAGATGGTATGGCGCAGTTCTCCAAAATTACCGATGGTGGTGGTGAGGGGGTGAATAAGTGGTATCGCGTGATTATTGGCGAGGGCCGTAATCGTGAGGTGCGTCGTATGTTTGAGGCGGTTGGTCTGACCGTTTCACGTCTGATCCGTACCCGTTACGGTGCAATGACATTGCCTGCCAACCTGAAGCGTGGTCGCTGGGAAGAATTGGGTGAGGATGCTGTCCGTAGCCTGATGAAATTAAGCGGGCTGGAAAAAGCGGCTTCTGATAAACCTGCGGCAAAAAGTGGCAAAAGTTACGGCAATAAAGTGCCGTTTGGTGTCACGCCCTTTACGCAAAAGCAATCATCTTTCCCTATGTCCGGCGGGCGTGGTGAATATGGCTCAGGTCGTGGTAGTAACACTAGTGGCAATAAGTCTGGCAGCGCAGGAGGTTCCGGGAATAAGCGCAGCAGGCAGCCTGATCCACTACAAACAGCACTGGGTTTTCCTGATGTGGGGCAACAGCGCCGTGGGCCAACAATCCGTGGCAGCGGACAGGCGATAGGGCAGGGGATTGCCGCACGCAGACGTGCGCGTGGTGCTTGATTTAGTGGCATGAATTATCGTTGTTTTGCCCTGTCTTCCATTGCGATGGGGTAAATAATCGTTTATAATCTGGTAGTTAGCGGATTATGCCTGAAGAGTTGTTTGGCTCGGGTGCTACGAAAAAAAGATGGGCAGTTGCCCATTTTTTTTTGGTCTTATCGTTTGGTATGACTGATTTTGTGTGAGTGCAGGTTTGTGACTTTCGGAGAATAGTTTGGTTTTGCTGGATTTAATAGAGAAGACTGTCAACGGCACTGGATATGATCTGGTGGATTTTGAGCAGGCTGAACGTGGCCTGTTCAGGGTATACATCGATTTTTTGCCGGACGATATTGAGAAGGGCAACATCACAGTTGAGGACTGTGAGAAGGTCAGTCATCAGTTGTCGCATGTGCTGACGGTTGAAAATGTTAATTACAATCGTCTGGAAGTATCTTCGCCGGGTCTCGACAGGCCGCTGAAGAAGCTTGCAGACTATGTGCGTTTTGCCGGTGAAAAAGCCAACGTGAAATTACGTATGCCTTTACCTGGTACGCCAAACCGTAAAACTTTCGAAGGCATTTTGCATGAGCCTGAGGGTGATAATCTGAAGCTGGAATTTGAAGTAAAAGATGGGTCGGCCATGCTGGAGTTTACGCTCGCCGATGTGGATAAGGCACGTCTGGTGCCGCAAGTGGATTTTAGGAGTCGCAAAGCATGAGTCGTGATTTGTTGTTATTGGTTGATGTGCTGGCACGCGAAAAAAACGTCGATGAAGAAGTTGTTTTCGGCGCGCTGGAGCATGCTTTAGCGCAAGCGACAAAAAAGCGTTTTCCAGGTGAAGTGGATATTCGCGTTGAAATTGATCGCGACACCGGTGAGTTTCGTTCTTTCCGTCGCTGGCATGTCGTTCCTGATGAGGCTGGCTTGCAATTGCCGGATCAGGAAATTCTGCATTTCGAAGCGGTTGAGGATGACCCTGAAATTCAGATTGGCGACTATATCGAAGAAGAAATCGAGTCTGTTGATTTCGGGCGCCGTTTTGCACAAGATACCAAGCAAGTGGTATTGCAGCGCATCCGTGACGCTGAGCGTGAACAAATTCTGGCGGACTTCCTTGAACGCGGCGATTCTCTTGTTACCGGTACGATTAAGCGTATGGAGCGTGGTGACGCGGTGGTTGAGTCTGGTAAAATTGAGGCTCGCCTACCACGCGATCAGATGATTCCTAAAGAAAATTTGCGTGTTGGTGATCGTGTCCGTGCATATATTTTGCGTATTGATCGCAATGCCCGCGGACCGCAGGTGATCTTGTCCCGTACAGCGCCCGAATTCATCATGAAATTGTTTGAGCTGGAAGTGCCCGAAATTGAGCAGGGTTCTCTGGTAATCAAGTCTGCAGCTCGCGACCCAGGTGTTCGGGCGAAAATCGCTGTTTATACTGCCGATAAACGTATTGATCCTATCGGTACTTGTGTAGGTATGCGCGGTTCCCGCGTTCAGGCTGTCACTGGCGAACTAGGCGGCGAACGTGTTGATATCGTGTTGTGGTCTGAAGATCCTGCTCAATTCGTGATCGGTGCACTGGCGCCGGCGAACGTGTCTTCTATCATGGTCGATGAAGACAAGCACGGTATGGATGTGGTGGTTGACGAAGAAAATCTTGCGATTGCCATCGGCCGCAGCGGTCAGAATGTACGCCTCGCGTCGGAACTGACTGGCTGGCAAATTAATATCATGACGGCGGAAGAGTCTGCCAGCAAAGCGGAGCAGGAAACTGCCGGTATTCGCGCTTTGTTCATGGAAAAACTCGATGTCGATCAGGAAGTTGCAGAGATTCTGGTCGAAGAAGGTTTCTCCAGTCTGGAAGAAATAGCTTATGTGCCTATCACTGAAATGCTGGAAATTGAGGCGTTTGATGAAGATACGGTTAATGAGCTGCGTAACCGTGCACGAGATGCGCTGCTGACGGAAGCGATTGCTTCTGAAGAAGGGCTCGAGGGCATGGACGAAAAACTGATCAACCTGGAAGGAATGACGCGTGTGATCGCCGGTAAGCTGGGGCTGGCTGGCATCAAGACGCTGGAAGCCTTTGCTGGTCTGGCGTACGACGAATTTGGCGCGATTTTGGCATTGTCTGCCGACCGTTCACGCCATTTAATTAAAGAAGCATTTGAAGATGTGACCGATGATGAGATGAAGCTCATCGACGCTAAATATGATGATCAGGCCAAGGCTTTGTTAGCCAATGCCTGGAAACTCGTAGAAGCAAAGTAATTCACGGGTTTCATATTCATAACGCGCACATAGAAAAAGAGGACTGAATGGCGAGTAACAACGTTGCCCAATTTGCCACCGAGCTGAAAATGTCAGCGGAATTGTTGCTCACGCAATTGCGTGGAGCGGGTGTCGAAAAAAATTCGACGTCAGATTCGTTGACAAAAGAAGATAAAGACCGATTGCTGGAACATCTGCGTCGTTCACATGGATCTTCGGTTGACATTGAAAAGAAAAAAATCACGGTGACTCGTAAAGAGACAACGGAGATTAAGCAGGCGGATGCGACAGGCAAATCTCGCACCATTCAGGTTGAAGTCCGTAAGAAGCGTACGTTTGTCAAACGCGATGAAGTGGCCGCGGATGATGTTGCAGCACGAGCTGTTGCAGCCGAGCCGGTAGAACCAGCGGTCAGTGAAGAAGAGGCCCGCCGCGAAGCTGAACTGATAGCACGTCAGGAGGCTGAGTTGCGTGAGAAGCAGGAGCGTCTTGCCAAGCTGGAAGCTGAAAAGGAAGCTCAGGCAAAAGCAATGCGTGAAGCTGCGGAAGCAGAAGCTGCCAAAGCAGCGGCAGAGCGGCTGAAGGCTGAGCAAGCCGCAGCCGCTGCTGCCGCAGCAAAAACTGTGGAGGCGAAGCCTTCCCAGTCAGATGAAGAGAAAAAACGTTTGGAAGCAGAAGAAGCAAAGAAAAAAGCTGCCTTAGAAGCAAAAGAAGCCGCAGAGCGTGCAGCGGCTACAGAAAAGGCAAGAAAAGCAGTAGCTGACGAAGTTGCGCAGATCAAAGAAATGATGAATGCAGCGCGTCGTCCAGTTAAAGCAGCGCCATCTGCGCCTGCGGTGACAGCTAAGGCTGAAGGTACCTTGCATAAACCGGCAGATAAAAAAGCCGGAGATAAAAAGCCAGCAGTGGCAAGTGCAGACAAAAAGGATGACAAAAAGCCGGCGACCGGAGATAAGAAGGCGATTAAATCCGCGAATGTCTCCTCTACGTGGCAGGAAGATTCTAAAAAACGCAGCGGTGGTCTGAAAACCCGTGGCGATACTTCCGGTGGTCGTGAAGGCTGGAAAGGTGGTCCGAAAGGACGCCGTAATAGTCATCACGAAGAACGTGAGTCCAACTTCCAGGTACCTGTTGAAGCGATAGTAAAAGATGTTTATGTACCGGAAACACTGACAGTCGCGGAGTTAGCACACAAGATGTCGGTCAAGGCGTCTGAGGTTATCAAGCATCTGATGAAATTAGGCCAGATGTGCACGATTAACCAGGTTCTTGATCAGGAAACAGCAATGATTCTGGTTGAGGAAATGGGGCATAAAGCATTTGCCGCCAAACTTGACGATCCGGAAGCTTTGCTGACTGATGCTGCTGAACATACTGAGTACGAGTCTTTCCCGCGTGCGCCTGTGGTAACAGTGATGGGTCACGTCGATCACGGTAAAACATCGTTGCTGGATTACATTCGCCGTTCCAAAGTGGCATCGGGTGAGGCAGGCGGTATTACGCAGCACATTGGTGCTTATCACGTTGAAACTCCGCGCGGTATGATCACATTCCTTGATACTCCGGGGCATGAGGCATTTACTGCGATGCGTGCACGTGGTGCGCAAGCGACCGATATCGTGATTCTGGTCGTGGCCGCCGACGACGGCGTTATGCCGCAGACAAGAGAAGCGATTGCGCATGCAAAAGCAGCAGGTGTGCCACTGGTTGTCGCTATCAATAAAATTGATAAGCCGGGTGGCAATGCAGATCGCGTGACGCAAGAGCTGATCGCTGAAAGCGTCGTCCCAGAAGAATACGGGGGCGATTCACCATTTGTTCAGGTGTCAGCAAAAACCGGTTTTGGTATCGACTCGCTGTTGGAAAACGTGTTGCTGCAGGCCGAAGTGCTGGAATTGAAAGCACCGAAAGATGCGCCTGCCAAAGGTCTGGTTGTTGAGGCGCGTTTGGATAAAGGTCGCGGTACGGTTGCCACTATTCTGGTGCAGTCCGGCACTCTGAAACGTGGTGACGTAGTACTGGCGGGTTCTTCCTACGGTCGCGTTCGTGCGATGCTGGATGAGAATGGCGTCAATATTACTGAAGCTGGTCCGTCGATCCCGGTGGAGATTCAGGGGCTGACAGAAGTGCCGGCGGCAGGTGAAGAAGTCATGGTGATGGTTGATGAGCGCAAAGCACGTGAAATTGCTTTGTTCCGTCAGGGTAAATTCCGTGATGTCAAACTGGCGAAACAGCAGGCCGCTAAACTCGAAAACATGTTTGAAAACATGGGCGAGGGTGAAGTTAAAAATCTGCCTATCATCGTCAAAACCGACGTACAAGGTTCCCAGGAAGCTCTGGTTCAGTCTTTACAGAAATTGTCTACCAGCGAAGTGCGTGTGCAGGTTGTGCACGCGGCAGTTGGTGGCATCTCTGAAAATGACGTCAATCTGGCGGTTGCTTCTAAGGCCGTTATTATTGGCTTTAACACCCGCGCTGATGCGTCTGCACGCAAGCTGGCAGAGTCGAATGGTGTGGATATTCGCTACTACAACATCATTTACGATGCTGTCGATGAAGTGAAAGCGGCCTTGTCCGGCATGCTGGCGCCGGAAAAACGTGAACAGATCATCGGTATGGTTGAAGTTAAGCAGGTATTCCTGGTCAGCAAAGTCGGTGCGATTGCAGGTTGTCTGGTCACTGATGGTATGGTGAAACGGACATCGTCTGTCCGTCTGTTGCGCAATAATGTCGTCACATGGACTGGTGAGCTGGATTCCCTGAAACGCTATAAAGATGACGCTAAAGAAGTTCGCGCCGGTATGGAATGCGGTTTGTCGCTGAAAGGCTATAACGACATTCAGGTTGGCGATAACCTAGAAATATTTGAAGTACAGGAAATTGCACGTACTCTGTAAGTCAAGCCAACCCCGGCCCAGGCCGGGGTTCTGGTTTATAGAGGCAAAAAATAATTTATGGCAAAACATAGTAAAAATATACCGGGTCGTGGTTTGCGCGTTGCTGATCAGATTCAGAAGGATCTGGCTGAAATCATCTGGTCTGAGTTGAAAGACCCGCGCGTTGGTATGATCACGCTGACGGAGGTGCAGCTCACACCTGATTATGCACACGCAAAAATTTTCTTCACGACACTGGCAGACGATCCGGCTGCCATTAAAGCAACAAGTGATGCGCTGGCGCGCGCCGCTGGTTTTCTGCGAGCCCAATTGGGTTTGCGTTTGCATATCCATACTCTGCCGCAATTGCACTTCATCCATGACACATCAACGATACGTGGTATGGCCATGTCTAAGCTGATTGATGAAGCGAATGCCACCCGTGCTAAAGACGATGGCGAAAACTGATCTCTGACCGGAGTTCTCTCCGGCTTTCCAGGCTTATGACAACTCAGACTAAAAAACGTCCCCGTGTACCTGTGCACGGTGTTTTGCTATTGGATAAGCCGGTTGGCTTTTCCAGTAATGACGCCTTGATTAAAGCGAAACGCTTGCTGAATGCGATGAAGGCGGGTCACACGGGTACGCTGGACCCGTTTGCGACTGGCTTGTTGCCTCTATGTTTTGGCGAGGCAACCAAGTTTTCTCAGGACTTGCTGGAGGCTGATAAGACCTATACAACTGTCGTCCATCTCGGTGTCACCACGACGACCGGGGATACTGAGGGTGATGTACTTGAAACCAGAAGCGTGGATGTCTCTGAAGAGCAGATACGGCAGGTTTTAAAACAATTCACTGGCCCGATTGCGCAGGTGCCTCCTATGTATTCGGCGCTGAAGCGTGATGGTAAACCCTTGTATGAGTACGCAAGAGCCGGCGTCACCCTTGAACGCGAGGCGCGTCATGTGGTGATCCATGAGCTGGAATTTCTTGCTTATGATGCTCCCTTGCTCAGCCTGAGAGTGAAATGCAGTAAAGGGACGTACGTTCGCGTCTTGGGTGAAGATATCGGCGCGGCGCTGGGATGCGGTGCGCATCTGAAAGAGCTGCGCCGGATTCAGGTCGGTCATCTGGTATTGGAGAAGTCCATTACGCTGGACTTTCTGGAGTCTTTGCCTGAAGAGCAACGACTGGCCTTGCTTGATCCTGTGGACGCTTTGCTGTCGAGTTTTCCGGTAGTACATTTGAATCAAGAACTGGCCCGACGTTTTCTGCATGGGCAAAGGCTGGCGTTGGGCAAAGAAACTGTCAGTCTGCCGCAGGTCATTGGCAGAGTCCGGGTGTATCGGGACTCTGACGGGCAATTGCTGGGCTCAGCCCAGTTACAGGAATTCGGTATCCTTGCGCCGGAACGTCTGATCAATACGCAGGAATCATAGTTATCCGTATAAGGTTTAACTGTGGATGTTGTGCAGCAGGTGTGAGCTTGCAACAGCATCGCCAGTCATCATTATCGTTGTCATCGCTTTGTAGCAACTCCTTGAAATAATAGGTGTTTTATGCTTTTGCGTTGCAGCATGTTATAATCGTCGGTTATCCGATTTACCCCAAATGAACGTTACCATGTCCACTACAAAACGCGCTATTCGTAACATTGCCATCATCGCCCACGTTGATCACGGCAAAACCACACTGGTTGACCAATTATTGCGTCAATCCGGCACTTTCCGCGAAAACCAACAGGTCGATTCCCGCGTGATGGATTCGAATGATATTGAAAAAGAACGTGGTATCACGATTCTGTCCAAAAACTGCGCGGTGGAATACAAAGGTACGCACATTAACATCGTTGATACGCCGGGCCACGCTGACTTTGGTGGTGAAGTGGAACGTGTATTGTCTATGGTTGACTCGGTTCTGTTGCTGGTCGATGCGCAAGAAGGTCCGATGCCGCAAACCCGTTTCGTGACACGTAAAGCACTCGCGCTGGGTCTGAAGCCTATCGTCGTTGTGAACAAGATCGACCGTGAAAATGCTGATCCGCAAAAAGCAGTTAACGCGACTTTCGAACTGTTCGATAAACTCGGTGCAACCGATGAACAACTGGATTTTCCGATTGTTTACGCATCCGGTTTCAAAGGTTACGCCGGTCTGGAAGACACAGTGCGCGAAGGTAACATGGAGCCATTGTTTGACGCGATTCTGAAACACGTTCCGGCACGCGAAGATGATCCGGATGGTCCGTTGCAACTGCAAATCACATCTCTCGAATACTCCTCTTACGTTGGTAAAATCGGTGTTGGCCGTATCCTGCGTGGCCGTATCCGTGGTCTGCAAGACGTCGTCTGGATGAACGGTCCGGAAGACAAACCAACCAAAGCCCGTATCAATCAGGTGCTGACATTCAAAGGTCTGGATCGCGTACTGGTTGATGAGGCACAAGCAGGTGACATCGTCCTCATTAACGGTATTGAAGAAATCGGCATCGGTTCCACGATCTGTGCGCCGGACGCGCCAGAAGCCTTGCCTATGCTGAAGATCGATGAACCTACATTGACGATGAATTTCATGGTCAACAGTTCACCACTGGCCGGCCGCGAAGGTAAATTCGTGACCACACGTCAGATCCGTGACCGTCTGGAACGCGAACTGAAATCGAATATGGCGTTGCGCGTTGTTCAGGCTGAAGGCGATGATTCCTGCTACGAAGTGTCCGGCCGCGGTGAGTTGCATCTGACAATTCTGATCGAAAACATGCGTCGTGAAGGCTTTGAGCTGGCAGTTTCCCGTCCACGTGTCGTATTCAAAATGGTGGATGGTGTGCGTTACGAACCATACGAAAACCTGACAGTGGACGTTGAAGAAACCAATCAGGGCGGCGTCATGGAAGAATTGGGTCGTCGTCGCGGCGATCTGCAAAACATGGAACCGGACGGCAAAGGTCGTGTACGTCTGGAATACCGTATTCCGGCCCGTGGCCTGATCGGCTTCCAGGGTGAATTCATGACATTGACTCGCGGTACAGGTCTGATGAGTCATGTGTTTGATGATTATGCACCGGTTGACAACAGCAAAGGTGAGCTGGCTGGTCGTCGTAACGGTGTGCTGATCTCTCAGGAAGACGGCGCAGCCGTGGCTTATGCGATCTGGAAACTGCAGGATCGCGGCCGTATGTTCGTCAGCCACAATGACCCGGTTTACGAGGGTATGATCATCGGTATCCATTCCCGCGATAACGATCTGGTTGTGAATCCGGTTAAAGGTAAACAGCTGACTAACGTTCGCGCTTCCGGTACAGATGAAGCTGTGCGTCTGGTTCCGCCAATTCAATTGTCGCTCGAGTATGCAGTTGAGTTTATTGAGGATGACGAACTGGTTGAAGTGACACCGAAGAGTATCCGTTTGCGTAAGCGTTTCCTGAAAGAACACGAGCGTAAAAAAGCATCACGCGAAGCGTAATTGCTGAGGTATTCATGCGCTGTGGCGCATGAAGATCAACCCGTTTCGCTCTTGCCACAGGTGGGAGTCAAACGGGTTTTTCTATTGAGCAGACCGGGCTGCCTCCGGGTTTGATTCACCGGGCGGCGACAGCGACACTGCGGAACCGGTAATCGCTGGATCAATTGATAAGCAGGTAGGGAATGTCAAACAAGCTAAGCCACCGTGGCGCGGTGATTCTGATGATAGTGACCGCCACTTTGTGGAGTATTGCCGGGGTCTTTACGCGGCATCTGGATTCGGCAAAAGGGTTTGAAGTAACGTTCTGGCGTAGTTTGTTTGCGGCCGTGTTCGTCATGGTGGTGATGTTGAAACAATACGGACGTGGCTTTGTTCCGCGCTTACGCCTGCTTGGTAAGCTGGGATTTTTATCCGGTTGTATGTGGGCGACCATGTATTCCTGTTTCATGATCGCCATGACCATGACGACAGTGGCGAATACCTCGATCATGGAAAGCCTTGCGCCTTTATTTACCGCATTTCTGGCCTGGATGATTTTGCGTGAACGGATACCGGCACGCACATGGTGGGCAATCGCTGCCGCCTGCCTCGGCATGGGATGGATGTTTGCGGGCAGTTTGTCAGAGGTCGATCAGCGCGGTTTGCTCGGCATGCTGATTGCACTGGGGGTGCCGGTTGCCGCTTCCGTCAATGTGATCCTGATGAAAAAAGGCGGGCATGCGGTTGATCTGATTCCGGCAGTATTTCTGGGTGGTTCTATTTCTGCGCTGGTAATGCTGCCGTTTGCCTTGCCATTGCAGGCATCGTTGCATGATGTATTGTTGCTGGCAATTCTGGGTTTTTTTCAACTGGGCTTACCGTGCATGTTGATGGTCAGGGCTTCCGCCAGTCTGAGCGCGCCGGAAATTTCCCTGCTGTGCCTGCTGGAAGTACTGCTGGCACCGATCTGGGCATGGCTGGGGGCGGGTGAAATGCCCGCACAGGCAACGATCACCGGTGGGGCGATCGTATTGATTGCGCTGATACTGAATGAACTGGCGTCGATGCGCGAGAGTGCATCCTGAATAATGCAGCGTTGTCCGGTAATGGTGCCAGCCTGTTGTTATATTTGTTAATGTAATTATTTAGTGCGATTATTTTTGTACAGTTATTTTGTACGATTATCAGTCGCCAATATTTTTTTCGGATGGTTCTGCTATGTTAAAAGCCCCTGAACTCTTACTGCCAGCGGGTTCGCTGGAAAAAATGCATGCCGCTTTCGACTTCGGTGCTGACGCGGTGTATGCCGGTCAGCCACGTTACAGCCTGCGTGCGCGTAACAATGAATTTTCGACGCTGGAAGTGTTGCAGCAAGGGATTAATGATGCCCATGCACGTGGCAAATTGTTTTTTGTTGCAAGCAATATTTTCCCGCATAACTCCAAGCTCAAGACCTATCTGCGCGACATGGAGCCGGTGATCGCCATGAAACCGGATGCGCTGATCATGGCTGATCCTGGTCTGATCATGATGGTACGTGAAAAATGGCCGGAAGTCCCTGTGCATTTGTCGGTACAGGCGAATGCGGTGAACTGGGCAGACGTCAAATTCTGGAAAAAAATGGGCCTGACCCGTGTGATTCTGTCACGCGAACTGTCACTCGATGAAATCGAAGAAATCCGTCAGGAATGCCCGGATATGGAGTTGGAAGTGTTTGTACACGGCGCGCTGTGTATCGCGTACTCCGGCCGCTGCCTGTTGTCCGGTTACTTCAATCACCGCGATCCGAATCAAGGCACCTGCACCAATTCCTGCCGCTGGGATTACAAGGTTTCCAATGCATCAGAAAACGAAACCGGCGATCTGGTGAATATTCCGGTCGAAACCATCAAGTTCGATTTCAATAAAGCCCTGGAAGATGCGAATCAGTCGTTCTCTGCGATGGGCGATATGAAGCGTCATCCACTAGCAGACCGTCCTTACCTGATCGAAGAAACCGGTAAGCCGGGCAGCCTGATGCCGATTCTGGAAGATGAGCACGGCACCTACATCATGAATTCCAAAGACTTGCGCGCGGTGGAACACGTCGAGCGTCTGGCGAAAATCGGTGTGGATTCCCTGAAGGTGGAAGGTCGTACCAAGTCGCTGTATTACGTGGCGCGTACTGCTCAGGTGTATCGTCGTGCGATTGACGATGCGGTGGCTGGTCGTCCGTTTAACCCGCAATTGCTGGGTGAGTTGAATGGTCTGGCGAACCGTGGTTATACCGACGGTTTTTATCAGCGTCATCACACGCAAGACCATCAGAACTACATGGAAGGCGTATCGCAGGCGCACCGCAGCCAGTATGTTGGTCAGGTGCTGAGTGTTGCTGATGGCTGGGCGGAAGTAGAAGTGAAAAACCGTTTCGCCGTCGGCGATCAGATCGAAATCATTTCGCCGAATGGCAATGAAATCGTGACGCTGTCCGAAATGCGTAACAAAGAAAACCAGTCACTCAACATCATTGGCGGTGCAGGTCATACTGTGCGCATTCCGCTGGATGCGAAATACGAAAAAGCCTTGCTGGCAAAAATGCTGTAAGCACTCAATACCGCATGATACATGCGGTATTGAAGCAAAATTTGGATACTCCCCCCTGTTTTTTGTAAAACACCCCTGATGTCCTTATAAATAAAGGTGGTTTTAGGATACTCCGGGGGAGTATTTTTATGTCGCTGAATCGCATGGTTTCTCTTTTTCCACATAGCCGGTGTCCTATCTACTCATACTTGCGCTGACGCTGTCTTACTACCTGCTGCTCAGTCTGCTGTGTTTTCTGGTTTATTTTTACGATAAGCAAGCGGCGATACAGCGCAGATCACGCGTTCCCGAAAAAAAACTATTGTTGCTGAGTCTGATCGGTGGCTGGCCCGGGGCGTTGCTGGCACACAAATTTCTACGCCACAAGTCGGTGAAGCGATCGTTCCTGCGATGGTTTTTTCTGATGCTGGTGCTGCACTGGCTGTTCGTATTGGCGTTGCTTGCCGCCTGCGTATTTTTCTTAACCGTGCATTAAAAAAGTGGCTGTCGTCACATTGATCTGTTTGCGTGATCTTCCATTGGAAACGTGATAAAACACAGATGCTGTACATGTCTGCCAATTTTCTTATCCTTCATTTCAGCTCATTGACTTTCTATGGATTTGTTTGACCGCCTCACCGACGACGAATTACCCATCGTATATGCCACGGCTTTATATACCGCACCGCTGAGCCAGACCAAAGCGCTGGAGTTAATGCAGTTGCGCGGTGCGAAAACCCTGATGGGTAATCCCTACGATGCGAAGCTGCTCAAAGATCTGATGCTGGATTTGTGCAAGCGTCAGGTTTTGCGGCAGGAAATTGGCCTGGGTTATATCTTGCGTGATGACTGGCGCATGCCGGTATTGCTGCGTTTGCAGCAGAGTGGCGGTATGAAATTATGGATCAGCCAGATTCGTGATTTATTGAAAAAGCACGGCGAATATCAGCACTGGAAATCCTACGATGCAGAATTTTACAGTCGTGAAATGCTGTTTTCCGTGCTGCTTGGCAGAACAGATGAGGCCTTGCTATGGCGTGAAAAATTTCTCAGTGTTAAAAACGATCATGCGCTTATTCCTGGTGCAGAATTTTTCCAGCATGAAGATGGTATCCGCTTATTTTCTCAACTCCGGCCGATTGATCAGGGCATGGTGCTGACGGATATTTTTGTCAAAGCGAACTGGGAGTTACTCGATTGCCGTCTGGCGTACGAATACGCTTGTCAGCAGATGGATCAGGAATCCAACAGCTGGCCGCAATTGATGGGGCTCGTTGCTTGGCAAGCCTTATTGCGCGGCGACTTCGAGCGCCTCGCGCGGTTGCAGCGTCAGTTGCCGCCGCAATTTCAGGGCGAAATGCTGATTGCGATGGCAGTCTTACAAAACAAAATGCCGGTTGCCGTCGGGCTGGCGCAAACCTATGCGCAGATGCAAAAAGCCAGCAGTGGTAAGCGGAAAATTTTTATTCCCGATTTACTTGGTTTGTTGAGTACGGTCGCTATGCTGGCAAAGAATGACACCGGTAGTTTGCAATTAGCGAAAGCGCAGGTGGATGAGGGTGTGAAACAGCGACATGCGTTCAGCTACTATGTTTTGCAGCCGCTGACGAATCACATGGCGCAAGGCGTCGTGTTACCGGTATCGCATTTTAATGTTCGTACTGCACATGATATCGACGCCTTGTTTGAGGTAATCTGTGCGTACTGGCAAGACGCACCACCTCATCCGCGCTTGCACGCAAAGCTGCTGGAAATGCGTGAGACCATGGTTCGCTTCGGCTATCAGTGGGTAGCGGCGGAGCTCGATGTCTTGCTGGTGCATCAGTTTAAACAAGTGCCGCAATTCCCCGAATGGCATCGCCAGAAGAATATCCAGCCCTTGTTGCTCGCTTTGCAGCGCGAAGAAGGATGGAAGCGGGCGCTGAATGCACTGTCACAACTCAAGCCTGCCAGTGCGGCGGTTGCAGCAAAAAAAGAGGAAGAAATGCGGCTTGCCTGGTTACTGGAATTTCATTTTCAGGAGCTGAAAATTGAGCCGCGTGAGCAGAAGCGCAGTAGCAAAGGTGTCTGGAGTAAAGGGCGCCCGGTTGCATTGCGACGTCTGGCGCAGGAGCTGGATGCTTTCCCCTATCTGACTGAGCAGGATAAACAGATTGCTGCCTGCATACGTCGCGCGTCTGACAGTTATTACGGTGGCAGTGAATTTGAAATCAATATCGATAAAGCGCTGCCGTTTCTGGTTACACACCCTGCGGTGTACTGGTCGGATGCGCCGGATGTCCGCATTGATGTCGTTAAAGGTGATATCGCGTTGCAGTTGAAAGAGAATGGCGATCAGATCAGCTTGCAACTGGAACCATTCATCAGCGCTGATGCAAGCGTAGTCTGGAAAAAAGAAACGCCGACCCGTCTGGCCGTGTACACCTCCAGCCCGGAAATCAAACAGATTACTGGCATCCTTGGCCGCGGCCTGACGGTGCCAGTAACAGCCAAGGCGCAGTTAGTCGATGTGATTGCCGCGATTGCGCCGCATCTGGCAATTCATTCTGATTTACCGGAGCTGGCTGCGCATATCACCACGCTGGCCGCAGACCAGACCATGTTTGCGCATTTACTGCCCTTGCAGGAAGGCTTGCGCGTGCAATTGCTGATGCGGCCTCTGGCGGATGGTGGCTGGTTTCAGCCGGGGAAAGGCGCGGTCAATGTGCTTGGGGAGCAGGCGGGCGTGCCGGTGCAGGCGAGTCGCGATCTGCAACAGGAAAAAGCTCTGATGCAATTCGTGCTCGATGCCTGCCCCGCACTTGCCCATGCCGAAGAGAGCGGACAGGAATGGCAGTTGCAGCATCCTGAACAATGTCTGGAATTGCTGGAGCAATTACGCGCCGTGCCTGCGGAGCGCCTGCAACTGGTGTGGCCTGAGGGCGAACGTTTCCGGTTGAGAGGCAGTCGTTCGCTGCAGAATTTACGCCTGACGATTAAAAAGCAGGGCGAGTGGTTTGTTGCTGGCGGCGAGTTATCGCTGGATGACGGGCGGGTGTTGGCGCTGCGTGAACTGCTGCAAATGGCAGGATCAGCTCGCGGACGTTTCCTGCAATTAGGTGAGAATGATTATCTGGCGCTGACCGACAGTTTTCGCAAGCGGCTCGATGAGCTGCGCGCATTAGGCGAAGCAGGTGCCGATGGCATACGCCTGAATGCGCTGGCGGCACCTGCGCTGGCAGAACTGGCTGCGGAAGCCGGCGAAATAGAAGCCGATGCAGCCTGGCGTGAGCAAGTGAATAAACTCGATGCGCTGGCCGACTTTTACCCGCAGGTTCCTTCTACGCTGCAGGCGGAATTACGTGATTATCAGCTGGCCGGTTATCAGTGGCTCGCGAGGTTGGCGCACTGGGGTGTCGGTGCTTGTCTGGCGGATGACATGGGCTTGGGGAAAACTGTGCAGACGCTGGCCTTGTTACTGGACAGAGCGCCGGGCGGACCTGCGCTGGTGGTGGCGCCGATTTCGGTCGCAATGAACTGGCAGGCAGAAGTCATGCGCTTTGCGCCGACGCTGAAAGTGCGTGCGTATCATAGTCATCGTTCACTGGCGGATCTCGGACCTTTCGATCTGGTCATTGCCAGTTATGGCATGTTGCAGTCGGATGCCGGGGCTTTCGCTGCGCAACACTGGCACAGCGTGGCGCTGGATGAAGCGCAAGTCATCAAGAATGCCGCAACCAAGCGTAGTCAGGCGGCGATGGCATTAACGGCAGATTTTAAGATGATCGCCAGCGGCACGCCGGTAGAAAATCATCTGGGTGAATTGTGGAATCTGTTTCGCTTTATTAATCCCGGCCTGCTTGGCTCCAGAGAACGTTTTACCGATAAATTCAGTACGCCGATTGAACGTGGTGATAAGCCCGCACGTCAGCATCTGAAAAAGCTGATACAGCCGTTTATTTTGCGGCGTACCAAAACCCAGGTGCTGACAGAGTTACCACCGCGTACCGAGATTACCTTGCAAGTTGAGCTGAGTGATGAAGAACGCCATCTGTACGAAGCTTTGCGGCAGGAAGCGATGGATAAAATTGCCTCGCTCAGTGCGGAAGAAGGGCAATCGCTGAAAGTGCTGGCAGAGATTACCAAACTGCGCCGTTTTTGCTGCCACCCGCAACTGGTATTAAAAAATTCCACAATCAGCGGCAGTAAGCTGGCGGTGTTTGAAGACACCATCGATGAATTGCTGGACAACCGCCATAAAGCACTGGTGTTCAGTCAGTTTGTCGATCATCTGGCGATCGTACGCGACAGCCTTGATAGGAAAGGTATCCGTTATCAGTACCTCGATGGAAGTACCTCTGCAACCGAACGCAAAAAACGCGTTGACGCATTTCAGGCCGGTGATGGTGATGTGTTCCTGATCAGCCTGAAGGCGGGCGGCACAGGACTGAATCTAACCGCCGCCGATTATGTCATTCATCTCGACCCGTGGTGGAATCCGGCGGTCGAAGATCAGGCCTCTGATCGCGCTCATCGCATGGGGCAGCAAAGGCCGGTCACGATTTATCGACTGGTGACGCAAAACACGATAGAAGAAAAAATCATCGCCTTGCATGCGGAAAAACGAGATCTGGCAGACAGTCTGCTGGACGAGGGCGACGTTGCGGCACGGCTCGATACGGCTGCATTACTACGCTTGCTGAAGGAAAACGTTTGATATCTTCGTGCGCGCGCTGGTGAGCCGCCTGCTGACCAGCGCAACGTGGCAGTGAGTCAGCAAGGTAGCGAGGTACAATAGCGGTTTGCTTAACGCTGTATTGTATTTATTGTGACTACTCAAGTTTTGCCTCCCCGCCGCGTCTCCGTGGCCCCGATGCTCGATTGGAGTGACCGCCATTGCCGTCAGTTTCATCGCCATATCACCCGCCATACCTGGCTGTACACCGAGATGGTGACGACCGGATCGCTGTTTCATGGTGATCTGCAACGTCATCTGGAATTTAATCCCGGCGAACATCCTGTCGCGTTGCAGCTCGGCGGTAGCGAGCCTGCTGATCTCGCACATTGCGCCAAACTGGGCGAAGAGTGGGGATATGATGAAATTAATCTGAATTGCGGTTGCCCGTCTGAGCGCGTGCAGAAAGGCGCTTTCGGCGCTTGCCTGATGGCAGAGCCGCAACTGGTGGCGGATTGCGTGAAGGCGATGAAAGATGCGGTCTCCATTGATGTCACGGTCAAGCATCGCATCGGTATTAATGATGTCGATTCGTATGAATTTATGCGTGACTTTGTCGGGCAGGTCGCTGATGCAGGTTGCAAAACCTTTATCGTGCATGCGCGAACTGCAATCCTGAAAGGCTTGTCGCCGCGCGAAAACCGTGAGATTCCGCCGCTGAAATATGATTACGCCTACCGCTTGAAGCGAGAGTTTCCTGAGCTGGAAATTATTCTGAATGGCGGCATTAAAACGACGGCGGAAATGCAGCAGCATTTACAGCATGTCGATGGCGTGATGATAGGGCGTGAGGCATATCACAATCCTTATTTTATGGCGGACTTTGATGCGCTCTTTTACGATGACATGACCCCGGTCAAAACCCGTGAAGAAATTCTGCATGCGATGATTCCGTATATTCATCGTCAGTTAGAATTGTATGGTAATGGAGGCAAGGGTTTGCGCCTCAATAGCGTGATACGCCACATGCTGGGATTGATGATGGGGCTGGTTGGTGCCCGTGCTTTCCGGCAAACTTTGTCCGATAGTAAAAAGCTGGCTTCCGGTAATCCTGACATATTGCTTGAAGCTTTTGAACGCATGCAAACAGTGACTGCGTATGATCGCAGTCTCGAAGTATCTTCTCAATAATCAGAGGGCCTTATGAACATGTTTATCAAATCCATCATCGCTGCTTCCATCGCCACCTTTACTTTGGCCGCACAAGCTGAAATTGTGGTGAAGGATGCGTGGGTCAGAGCTACCGTGCCACAGCAAAAAGCGACTGGTGCATTTATGCAGATTCAAAGTACAAAAAATGTACGCCTGATCGAAGTGCAGTCGGCGGCAGCCGGTCTGGTGGAAGTGCATGAAATGAAGATGGACAATAACGTTATGAAAATGCGTGCGATTCCTCAACTGGATGTGCCGGCCGGAAAAAATGTCGAGCTCAAACCTGGTGGTTATCATGTCATGCTGATGGACTTGAAAGCGCAGGCAAAAGCCGGTGATGCCGTGACACTGAAATTAATTTTCGAAGATGAAAATAAAAAACAGGAAACTGTGGATGTGAAAGCGACCGTCAAAAGTCTGACAACGATGGAACACAAAATGTAAGTTTCATGACCCAAATTGTGACGCTTTTCTATGGCGAGTAAAAATTTGTAATAGCTTCCGGTGATGCGGGGTGGTGCAGTTATATTGTTAACTGTTTCAACGCACGCTCCTCTTCTCACTGGATTGTGAGTTCATGCCTACGTAGGAATTACGTAGGCATTTTTTATTCAGACTCATTCTGACTAGACAGATTTTATGCGACGAATTTCCTTCACTAAAAGAAACGCACTCGCCATTGATATGGCTGTTGCCATATCAGACAGTGCGATCCTCAGCCGTGTTCCTTTCGATCGAATCCGTATAGAACATTTGCTGTCACGGGCGGATGATGTGCATCACCTACTGGCGCTGACACCAAAGCAAAGCGCATTCTGGCATGAAACTGTCGGCACCTTGAGCCACATCTTACGTCAACGCGAAGTGCGACGTGAACAATGGCAATCAGCGCAGCGGGAATCAATGCAGAAAGACAGCTTTGCTTTACCTGAGCTGTTTTCCCAGCTTGAGCAGGAAGAGCAGTCCGGTACGACTGAAAATATCCGTATGCGTGATTTGTGCCTGGCATTTTATGAAGCATTGCATCAGGACCAGCGGCATTTGCTGCATCGCTTTTTATCGACGCAAGTGATCAACCGCCACCAGTCATCTCTCCATCTGAATAAGCAAATACAAGAGAGGAGTGCACTGAGCTGGTCCAAAGTCTCGCATCAACGCGACTGCACGATGAATGCATTCCTCAGTTTAATGACCTGATTGCTTGAGAAAGTATTGCTATGGGGGCGAAATCCTTATATAATGCGTAGCTCACTTGGGGTAAAATTCAGGTGAAATTCAGTGGTGGTCGTAGCTCAGTTGGTAGAGTCCAGGATTGTGATTCCTGTTGTCGTGGGTTCGAGCCCCATCGTCCACCCCACAGAATTTAATGAAATCAACGGCTTACAGAGTTTTCTTTGTAAGCCGTTTTTCTATTTGTCAACGAAAAAAAAATTTTCCGTCAGCTTGTTTTCTTGAGCGATTTTTGTTTGCCACTTATCAATGATTTGTTGTGGGACGCGTTCAAGTGAGTGTCCGTTTATTTACTTTCGTGATGCCTTATCTCGTGCATTGGAACTGACGATACGACCTAGGCCGGTCTAGTTCTTTCAGCCAGTGACCCCATCCTTTTGCAGTCAGATTGACTACCGTCAGGGGAATTTCTAAATAACCCCACGCTCCTTAAGCTTATATCACCTAAAAAAGCAAAAGGAGCTGTCATGGCGAATGAAGGCAAAGCCTATTCAGTACTGGCTTCCAGTACGTTGGCGTTTACTGTGTGTTTTACGATCTGGATGATGTTTGGTGTGATCGGTATTCCGATCAAAAATGCGCTGCATTTAAATGAAACCGAATTTGGCTTATTAACTGCAATGCCAGTTCTGACCGGATCATTGATACGGGTGCCGTTGGGTATCTGGACTGATCGTTTTGGTGGTCGTATCGTGTTGTTTGCCCTTATGTTGTCAACAGTCATTCCGATTTACCTGATCAGTTATGCGACCGCGTACTGGCATTTTCTTGTTCTGGGATTGTTTGTCGGTCTGGCTGGCGGATCATTTTCGGTTGGCACACCGTATGTTGCACGCTGGTTTAAAAAAGATCGCCAGGGCCTGGCAATGGGGATATTTGGTGCCGGTAATTCTGGTGCAGCCGTCAATAAATTTATCGCTCCTGTTCTGATTGCCGCCGCTGGCTGGACTCTGGTTCCGAAAGTTTACGCAGGCATGATGCTGGCAGCGGCACTGATTTTCTGGGTTTTTTCTGCAACGAATCCCAGCCATAACGTGAAATCCAGTGTCAGCTTTATGGCGCAACTGAAAATGCTGAAAGATCCCAAAGTCTGGCGTTATTGCCAGTATTACTCGGTGGTGTTCGGCGGCTACGTTGGTCTGAGTTTGTGGATGGTCAAATATTACGTCACCGAATACGGTTTTGATATCAAGAGTGCCGCTTTGCTGGCCGCCTGTTTCTCTTTGCCTGGCGGTGTGTTGCGCGCTTTCGGTGGCTGGCTCTCAGATAAATACGGCGCTTACAAAGTCACCTGGTGGGTAATGTGGGTTTGCTGGGTCGCGTTCTTTTTGTTGTCTTACCCACAGACTGATTTCACGATCAAAACAGTCAATGGTATGCAGACATTTCATATCGGACTGACTCCAGTGCTGTTCACCATGATTTTATTTGTGGTCGGCATCGCGATGGCGGTAGGTAAAGCATCGGTATTCAAGTTTATTTCAGACGATTACAGCAGCAACATCGGTGCGGTATCGGGTGTGGTTGGTCTGGCTGGTGGCCTGGGTGGATTTATTTTGCCTATCATGTTTGGCGCGATCGTTGATGTGACCGGTATCCGCAGCTCGTGTTTCATGCTGTTGTACGGCACCGTCTGTGTTTCTCTGGTCTGGATGCACTTCCAGTTCCGCCGTGAAGGCATGCTGGCGGCGCAGGCATCGTTACCTGCATAAATTCCGGTGTACCTACACCTCAATGTAATGAACGTTTTTTGAATAATCAGGAGCAGATAATGAGCCATGTTTTAAAACGCTGGGAACCGGAAAATCCGGACTTCTGGCAAAAAGAAGGTAGTGCAATTGCGAACCGGAATCTGTGGATTTCGATTCCTAGTCTGATGCTGGCATTCTCAGTCTGGATGTTGTGGAGCGTCGTGGCGGCGAATCTGGACAAGGCAGGATTTAAATTCACGAAAGATCAGTTATTCTTTTTGACGGCGCTACCAGCCTTATCCGGCGCGACTTTGCGGATATTCTATTCATTCCTGGTGCCGGTGTTTGGTGGTCGCAAATGGACGGCGATCTCGACTGCAAGTCTGTTGATCCCCGCCATCGGTATGGGTTTTGCGTTGCAAGATCCGACTACCAATTATTCAACGTTGCTGGTGTTGGCTTTGTTGTGTGGATTGGGTGGGGGCAATTTCAGTTCCAGTATGGCGAATATCAGTTTCTTTTTCCCAAAATCACGCAAAGGTTATGCGACCGGCATGAATGCTGGTATCGGTAATCTGGGCGTGTCTGTGGTGCAGTTTTTGACACCGTTGGTGATTTCATCCGCGATGTTTGGTGCTGCCATTTCGGGTGACGGATTTTTATTCCACAATGCCAAAACCGGTGTCGATAAAATGTATTGGCTGGGAAATGCCGGATTCGTCTGGGTTCCCCTGATTGTTGCAGCGACTATCGCTGCCTGGTTCGGGATGAATGATATTGCCTCTGCGAAAGCCTCATTTGCAGATCAGGCGGTGATTTTCAAGCGCAAACACAACTGGCTGATGTGTTTCCTCTACATCGGTACGTTCGGTTCTTTCATCGGCTTCTCCGCAGGCTTTGCGATGCTGATCAAAGCGCAGTTCCCTGAAATTGATGTGGCCAAATTCGCGTTCCTAGGGCCATTGGCTGGTGCGTTGGCACGTCCTGTCGGCGGTATGATTTCAGATAAAATCGGTGGCGCCCGTTTGACGTTCTGGGTGTTCGCAGTGATGGCGCTGACAATTGTCATAGGTATTTTGCCAGCCTTGCATTCACATCAGTTCATGATATTTTTGGGCTCGTTTATTCTGATGTTTATTCTCACCGGACTTGGTAATGGTTCTACATTCTGTATGATTCCCATTATTTTTCAGACCGAGAGAGAACGTGCTGTTGCCGGTAAGGGCGAAGCGCTGCTGAAGCAGGCACGTCTGGATGCGGCCAAAGAATCTGCTGCTGTGCTGGGTTTTTCCGGTGCGATCGGTGCGTATGGTGGCTTCTTTATTCCTCAGGGCTTTGGTACTTCCATCAAGATGACGGGAGCACCTGATATGGCTTTGTATGTTTTCATCGGATTCTATGTCACATGTATGGCGGTAACCTGGTGGTACTACTCGCGCAAGGGTGCAGAGATGCCATGTTGATGCAGGTGTAGTTTTTTGCTCAGGCATTGGCCTGAAAGATTAAGCCTCTGATAACGATCAGAGGCTTTTTTATTGGCTGAATCTGATGTCTTTTTCGCGCTGTTGATGCAAATCATTTTTCCTGAAAAACGACTAGTTCTAAAGGACTAGCCAGCCTAGTGCCAATGCTTGGGCTGACACACCGCACCGAAGAATGGGCGCGGCAGCGCTGAATCCCTACACTCTCAGTATGCAAGTAAAGAAACTTGTGGGTACATCGCCCACCTGATATGGAGAGTTACGATGAGTCATTTTCTGGATAGATTGAAGTTCATGTCGCGGGTGAAGTCCACCTTCTCCGATGGTCATGGTGCTGTAGTTGAAGAGGATCGTAAGTGGGAAAACGCTTACCGCAGCCGCTGGCAGCACGATAAGATTGTGCGTTCCACCCATGGTGTGAACTGTACTGGTTCCTGTTCCTGGAAGGTATATGTTAAGAATGGCTTGATTACATGGGAAACCCAGCAGACAGACTATCCGCGTACCCGTCCTGATTTACCGAATCACGAGCCACGCGGTTGCCCTCGCGGTGCCTCTTACAGCTGGTATGTCTATTCCGCCCAGCGTGTTAAATATCCGATGATCCGCGGTCGTCTGATGGAAATGTGGCAAGAAGCACGCAAGACCATGGGGCCCGTGCAGGCATGGGAATCGATCAGTCAGGATCCGGTCAAAGCGCAACGTTATAAATCGGTTCGCGGTCTTGGCGGCTTTGTACGCGCTGACTGGGATACCGCGCAGGAAATCATTGCAGCCGCGAATGCGTTCACTGTCAAAAAATTCGGCCCTGATCGCGTCGTCGGTTTTTCTCCGATTCCAGCGATGTCCATGGTTTCTTACGCCGCTGGTGCGCGCTACCTGTCTTTGATTGGTGGCGCATGCTTGTCTTTCTACGACTGGTACTGCGATTTGCCGCCAGCAAGTCCGCAAGTATGGGGTGAACAGACTGACGTACCAGAATCTGCCGATTGGTATAACTCCACTTACCTGATGGTCTGGGGTTCTAACGTACCGCAAACACGTACACCAGATGCCCACTTTTACACAGAAGTGCGTTACAAAGGTACGAAGACCGTTGCTGTGTCTTCCGATTTCGGTGAGATGGTGAAATTTGGTGATATCTGGATGGCACCTAAACAGGGTACGGATGCAGCGCTGGCAATGGCGATGGGTCATGTGATCCTGAAAGAGTTCCACCTTGGCGGCAAGTCTGATTATTTCCGCAGCTATGTCAAACAATATACCGACATGCCTATGTTGGTACGTCTGGTTGAGCGTAATGGTTGCTTCGTACCAGATCAAATGTTGCGCGCATCGCAATTGCCAGGTGGATTGAACGAAGAAAATAATGGCGATTGGAAAACACTGGCGATTGATGAGAAAACTGGCGATATCGTTTCACCAAACGGTTCTATCGGTTATCGCTGGGGCGAAGGTAAAGTCAATGATGGCGAAAAAGTCGGTCGCTGGAATCTGGAACCAAAAGATGGCGGCTCAGGTCGTGAGATCGATCCACAATTGAGTCTGGTTGCTAAGCATGATCAAGTAGTGAGCGTAGGCTTTAACTACTTCGGCGGTGCAGATGCCAACGATATGGTCTTGCGCAATGTGCCCGCACGCAAAGTGACCTTAGCTGACGGTACAGAAATCCTGGTTGCCACTGTGTATGACCTCTCGATGGCTAACTACGGTGTGGATCAGGGGCTGGGCGGCGCGGTTGCTCATTCTTACGATGACGACGTACCTTACACACCGGCATGGCAGGAGAAACACACCAGCGTTAAACGTGAACTGGTCATTCAGGTCGCACGTGAATTCGCACAAAACGCCCACGAAACGCATGGTAAGAGCATGGTCATCGTTGGTGCAGCTTTGAATCACTGGTACCACAACGATATGATTTATCGCGGCATCATTAATATGCTGATGATGTGTGGTTGCGTCGGTCAATCTGGTGGTGGCTGGGCGCATTATGTGGGCCAGGAAAAACTCCGTCCACAATTCGGTTGGGCACCTCTGGCCTTCGCGTCTGACTGGACACGTCCCCCACGTCAGATGAACGGCACCAGTTTCTTCTATGCGCACACCAGTCAGTGGCGTCATGAGAAATTGCATATCGATGAGATTCTTGCACCAACGGCAGACAAATCCAAAGTCAGCCACATGAGCATGATCGATATGAATGCGAAGTCAGAACGTCTCGGTTGGCTGCCATCGGTTCCTCAGTTGGAAACCAATCCGCTGGACGTATGTGACGCGGCCTTAGCTGCAGGCCTGGAGCCAGCGGAATACCTGAAACAAAGCCTGAAATCTGGTCACGTGAACATGAGTTGCGATGATCCGGATAATCCTAAAAACTTCCCGCGCAATATGTTTGTATGGCGCTCGAATATTCTCGGTAGTTCAGGTAAAGGCCATGAGTATTTCCTGAAGTATTTACTTGGTACACAGAATGCGCTGTTTGATGATCCGGATGGAGCGGTCAAGCCATCTGAGGTTAAGTATCGTGAAAAAGCTGCCGAAGGCAAGCTGGATTTGCTGACTGTGCTGGATTTCCGTATGAGTACAACCTGTCTGTACGGCGATATCGTGTTGCCGACAGCAACATGGTATGAAAAAGACGATCTGAATACCTCCGATATGCATCCTTTCATTCATCCGTTGAGTGAAGCCGTGCAACCTTTGTGGGAAAGTAAAACCGACTGGGAAATTTACAAAGGTATCGCTAAGAAATTCACTGAAATCGGTGGTGACTATCTGGGGACACGCAAAGACATCGTCTTGCAACCTTTGATGCACGATACACCGGGTGAACTTGGTCAGGCGTTTGAGCCAAAAGACTGGAAAAAAGGCGAGTGCGACCTGATTCCTGGCAAGACTGCGCCTAGCTTTGTGGTCGTTGAACGTAACTACAAAGAAATCTACAAAAAGTTCACTTCGATCGGACCTTTGTTAGACAAACTCGGCAATGGTGGTAAAGGGATTAACTGGAACACCGAACACGAAGTCCATGAAATCGGCGGCATCACCAAAGTGGTGACTGAAGAAGGTGTATCGAAAGGACGTCCACGCCTGGATACAGCGATTGACGCCTGCGAAATGATTTTGACATTCGCACCGGAAACCAATGGTCATGTCTCCGTCAAAGCATGGGATGCTTTATCGAAAATCACTGGTCGCGATCATACGCATCTGGCGGTTGGCCGTGAGCATGACAAGATCCGCTTCCGCGACGTACAGGCACAGCCACGTAAGATTATTTCGGCACCGACCTGGTCTGGTCTGGAATCGGAAGAAGTCAGCTACAACGCCGGTTATACCAACGTGCATGAACTGATCCCATGGCGCACACTGACCGGTCGCCAGCAGTTCTACCAGGATCACCGCTGGATGCTGGACTTCGGTGAGGGGCTCTGTGTGTACAAACCAGCGATCGATACCAAGACGGTTGCGCCGATGTTGAATAAACATCCGAACGGTGAGAAAGAGATTGTTCTGAACTGGATTACACCGCATCAGAAATGGGGTATCCACTCTACGTATTCTGACAACCTGCGCATGCTGACCTTGAGTCGCGGCGGCCCGCACGTCTGGGTCTCTGAGATCGAGGCAAAAGAAGCAGGTCTGGTGGATAACGACTGGGTTGAGGTATTCAACAGTAACGGTACGTTGACGGCGCGTGTGGTGGTCAGTCAGCGTGTGCCAAAAGGCATGTGTCTGATGTATCACGCTCAGGAAAAAATCGTGAACACACCGGGTGCTGAATTGTCCGGTATGCGCGGCGGTATTCATAACTCAGTGACACGTGCGGTCTTGAAACCTACCCACATGATTGGTGGCTATGCTCAACTGGCATATGGCTTCAACTATTACGGCACAGTCGGCAGTAACCGCGATGAATTTGTGGTTCTGCGTAAGATGAGAAAAGTAGATTGGTTAGAGGGTAAATTGGAAGAGGAGTCTGCATCATGAAAATTCGCGCACAAGTTGGCATGGTGCTGAACCTGGATAAATGTATCGGCTGCCACACCTGTTCCGTGACCTGTAAAAATGTCTGGACCAGTCGCGACGGCGTTGAGTATGCCTGGTTTAATAACGTCGAAACCAAGCCTGGTATTGGCTACCCTAAAGAGTGGGAAAATCAGTCGAAATGGAAAGGCGGCTGGCATCGGAATGACGCGGGCAAATTAGAGCCTAAACAAGGCGGCAAGTTGCGTATCCTGGCAAACATTTTTGCGAATCCGAATCTGCCGCAGATTGACGATTACTACGAGCCGTTCACTTACGATTATGAGCGCCTGCAAAATGCGCCATTGTCACAGACACCACCGACTGCACGCCCTGTTTCTGTCATCACTGGCAAAAAGATGGACAAGATCGTCTGGGGGCCGAACTGGGAAGACGATTTAGGCGGTGAATTCAGTTCGCGTAGTCGTGATCAGTTATTCGAAGGCGTGCAAAAAGAAATGTACAGCACCTTTGAATCAACCTTCATGATGTACCTGCCACGTTTGTGCGAACACTGTCTGAATCCGGCTTGCGTAGCATCTTGCCCATCCGGCTCGATTTACAAACGGGAAGATGACGGTATCGTTCTGGTTGATCAGGACAAGTGCCGCGGCTGGCGTATGTGTATCTCCGGTTGCCCTTACAAAAAGATTTACTACAACTGGAGTTCCGGTAAAGCGGAGAAATGCACATTCTGCTACCCACGGATTGAAGCCGGTCAGCCAACAGTCTGTTCCGAAACTTGCGTAGGCCGTATTCGTTATCTCGGCGTCTTGCTGTATGACGCTGACAAGATAGAAGCAGCTGCTTCAGTAGCGGATGAGAAAGATTTGTACGAGGCGCAACTCGGTTGCTTCCTGAACCCGCATGATCCGGAAGTCATTGCCGAAGCGCGTAAGCATGGTATTCCAGAGAGCTGGATTCAATCTGCACAAAAATCGCCGGTCTACAAAATGGCGATGGAATGGAAGATTGCTTTCCCACTGCATCCGGAATACCGCACATTGCCTATGGTCTGGTATGTACCGCCGCTGTCACCGATTCAAAAGGCAGCAGAAGCAGGGCACATGGGTATGAACGGCATTATTCCTGATGTGAAATCGCTGCGTATTCCAGTCCGTTATCTGGCGAATTTGCTGACAGCCGGTAAAGAAGAGCCTGTCTTGAGAGCCCTGGATCGTATGCTGGCAATGCGTGCCTTTAAACGTTCTGAAGTTGTGCACGGCCAGAAAGATACAGCAGTGTTGGCGCAGGTCGGCTTGACCGAAGCGCAGGTGGAGGACATGTATCAGACCATGGCGATTGCGAACTACGAAGATCGTTTCGTGATTCCTTCATCGCACAAGGAAATGGTCGAAGACAGCTTCAATGAAAAAGGCAGTTGTGGATTTACGTTCGGTAACGGCTGCTCGGGTGGTGTTTCCGATGGTGCTTTGTTCGGCAAGAAGCCACAGGGTAGTGTGATTTTTGTCGAAATGCCGAAATCACGCAAAAAAATGTCCAGCGTTGAATAAAAGCCGTTTCAGGTGCGCATGCCGCACCTGATCTGCCCTAAAGGAAATTGTATGCAAATTTATCGTATTTTATCTGCACTCCTGAGTTATCCCCAGGCTGAATTACAGGCGGCGGTTCCTGAGATACGGCAGGCGCTGGCTGATGAACCGGACAGCCTGGAATCGCTGGAACCCTTGCTGGATTATCTGAGCACGACGGCATTGATTCCTCTGCAGGAAAACTATGTCGGCACGTTTGACCGGACCCCCTCATTGGCCTTGCACCTGTTTGAACATATTCACGGCGAGAGTCGTGATCGTGGTCAGGCCATGGTGGACCTGATTGAAGAATATCGTCGTCATGGATTTGAACCGGAAGCAAGTGAGTTACCGGATTATGTTCCTTTGTTCCTGGAATTTTTAAGTCTGGTCAGTGATGAAGAGGCTGAAAAACTTCTGGGTGAAGCGATACACGTGATTGCGGCCATTGGTGTTCGTCTGCAGCGTCGTGAAAGTCCTTATGCGAACGCATTTTTGATGCTGACATCGTTTACGGATGTCGTGCCGCAAGAGCAGGGTGAACCGCCAGTACGGGATATGGATGATGCAATGGAAACGTTCGGCCCTGGTGCCGATGGTGTTGAACCTTTGCTGAAACCGAATCTGTCAGGCACGCATCCGGTCAATTTTTATCCAAAGCAGCCCAAAGCGAACGGCGCTACTTCTTGTCAATGAGGAGATACCATCATGACTTATCTACATCAATTTATTTACGGGATTTATCCCTACATCGCGCTGGCTATTTTTCTGTTCGGCAGTCTGGCACGTTTTGAACGGGAACAATACACCTGGAAAAGCGACTCGTCGCAAATGCTGCATACCGGCAACCTGAGAACCGGCAATATCTTGTTCCACCTTGGAATTCTCGGATTGTTTTTCGGCCATCTGGTTGGTTTGCTGACACCCGTTGTTGTCTGGGACACGCTGGGAGTCACGCACAGTTTTAAACAGATGATTGCGATGGTGGCTGGTGGTATTTTCGGTACCTTATGTATGGTCGGCTTGCTGATTTTGTTGCATCGTCGTTTCTCTGATGCAAGGATTTCTGCTGTGACGAAAACTGGTGACAAGGTATTGTTGCTATGGATTTTCGTCACGCTGGGCCTGGGCTTGTCGACGATTTTTGAATCAGCGAATCACAGCGACGGCCACATGATGGTGCTGCTGATGACATGGGCACAGCACATCGTGACTTTCAAGGGGGACGCTGCTGAATTTATCGTTGCCGCGCCTTTACTGTTCAAGCTGCATTTGTTCATGGGGCTGAGCTTGTTTGTGATTTTTCCTTTCACCCGTCTGGTACACGTCTGGAGCGGTTTTGCTTCTGTAACCTATATCAGCCGCGCATGGCAGCTGGTTCGTCCACGCTGATTCGGAGATTAACATGCCTGTCGTAGTCAATGGTTATGAGTTCACCGATGCGGACATGGAGCGGGAGTTACCTGAACATCAGGATGCTGCTGACCCGGTAAAAAGTGCGATGACGGCACTGGTTCTGCGCCGCATCCTGCTGCAAGAGGCGCAGCAGTCAGGTTTGCAGAATGACGATGAGGAAGCGCTGATTGATGCCTTGTTGCAACAGGAAGTCAACGTGCCCACCCCCGGACGAGATGAGTGTCTGCGCCAGTATCAGGCACACCCTGACCACTTCCGGGTGGGGGAGCTGGCAGAAGCCAGTCATATCCTGTTTCAGGTGACACCGGGTGTGGATCTGGACGCTTTGCGCAAACATGCTACGGCGGTACTGGAGGATGTGCTGGAAAATCCGGCGCAGTTTGGCGAATGTGCAAAGGCCAATTCCAATTGTCCATCAGGTGAAGTTGGCGGCAGTCTGGGGCAGATAGCTCGCGGTGCAACCGTGCCGGAGTTTGAGCAGGCATTGTTTGCGGCCGAAGCAGGTCGCATTATTCCTAAGCTGGTCGAGACCCGCTTTGGCCTGCATATCATACAGGTGGGGCGTAAGGTCGAAGGGCAGATGTTGCCGTTCGATAAGGTAGAAAAAGATATTGCGAGCGCGATGCATCAGGCCAGTCATGACCATGCGTTGCGCCAGTATCTGCAATTACTGGTAGGGCGCGCACAGATTTCCGGTATCGATATGCAAGGTGCTGACAGCCCTCTGGTGCAATAAAGCAGTCGGGCATGTAGCCAGCCGCGATTGCAAAAAAATACGAAGGAATGTGTTTGCACATTCCTGATCACAACTAAGGTGAGAACATGTCTAAAGCAATGAAAGAACTGGTGCGTCAGCATCAGGAATGTGATGATCAACTGAACCGTTGCGAGGCCGCTTTGCATAAAGGTGATATGGCTTCAGCCGGACGCAATTTCCGTTTGTTCAACGAACAGCTGGACGGACATTTCACGCTGGAAGAAAGCAAACTTTTTCCTGCGCTGGAGCAGGCAACTGGCATGGTGAATGGCCCGACCAGCGTTATGCGTAGCGAGCATGCAGAGATACGTCATCTGCGCGATGAGGTGTATGCCGCGATCGAGGCAAATCAACCCGAAGCCGCGTTGGCAGCAATCGATACGCTGAACGTGCTGATTCAGCAGCACAATGTAAAAGAAGAGAATATTTTGTACCCGATGTGTGGCGGAAGTATTCCAGATCTGGAAGATAAACTGGGCATGGGTAGCCCTTGTTGCGGCGCCTGTTCTTGCGGCTGATGTGTCGCTGATATATGGCTGATCTTTCTTTGCTGACTGCTGTTTCTCTTTAAAGATAGGATCAGTTTTGTCAGGTGTCAATATTCTCAATTACGAGCTGGCGCCATCGCCGGCGACGATCTTCGGTTGTCTGTTACCGGCACCCTGGTTGGGCTTGCTTGCAGGCTTATTGCTCGCATTCGGCCCCGCTTCAGGTTTGCCGGACCGGTTTGCACCACTAACGCTGGCCGTCACTCATAGTCTGGTGTTGGGCATGTTAATGCCCGTCATGATTGGCGCTTTATTTCAACTGATGCCGGTGGTGGCCGGGCAAACTGTGGCTGCCGCGCGTTTTATTTCTCCATTTGTTGCGATGGGTTCGGCGCTGATCGCGGCCGGTTTGTCCAGCGGATTTTTATACGGCTATACCGACGGATTCAAGTTGGCCGCAGGCCTTGCCTTTTTTTTATATGGTGCGGTGGTGTGCGCTTTGCTGCGGACCGCGTGGCGTATTCAGGTGGTGGATGCAACTACCCGTACTTTGCGCTGGACCGGAGCCGCCATCACCATGGTGGTGGGTATCGGCATTGCCCTGGCAGCTAATTTCGCAGGCTGGTGGAGTATTGATGTTCTCCATTGGCTGAATTTGCATGTTGCTTGGGGGCTGGTCGGTCTGATCGCGACACTGGTGCTGGGCGTTGGCTCGACGACAGTTCCCATGTTCTGGCAAAGTGCGCGACCTTCTGCGCGCTGGCAGCGGGTTGTTCCCACAGCTTTGTGGATACCTTTAATGTTGGCGACGCCGGTATTTTTCTGGCAGTGGTCCTTGCTTACTGGCTGCATTTTCATGCTGATGTTTGCCAGTATCGCATTGCGTGCTATCTGGCGGGCGCGGCGCAGATTTGATCCGGCATGGCAGTTATGGCTGGTGTCGGCCGCGAGTTGGGCGACAGCATCTTTACTGACTGGAGTGTACAACGCTGGCGACTCTGCCAACAGCATTCTTGCAGTCTTGCCAGCGTGGCTTGTGCAGGCATTTCCCTGGTGGATAGGTGTGCTGGTGCTGGTTGGTGGCGCCGTGTTGCCAGTGAATGCGATGATGGGAAAAATTATTCCGTTTCTTGTTTTTTTGCACCTGCGGCGACAAATGCCTGCCGGGCGGCGTGTACCCGCCATGCAGGTGATTTTGCCGCCACAGCGCTTGTTATGGCAGGCACGTCTGGTCTTACTCGCGTTGCTGTTGTTATTGCTGTTGCCGTTGGCACCGACGGCGTTGACAACTTTTGCCGGCCTGGTGTTTGCCGCTTCGCAAGGTTTGCTGGGCGCGTTGATGCTGATGACCTTGTTTCGTTATCGTCGCGAATTGCATGCTGTGCTTATGCGCCCGGAAGTCAATCATATTCCGCATATCCCCCAAAAGAACTAGCGCATTCTGGTCTGGCGGCGAATTGTGCCTGCGGGCACCTGCAGCCACAATGCAGACATGGAAACTCCTGCCCCCGCCACTCCTGCTAATGTCGCCAATACGCTGACCGATCGTTTCGGGCGTCGTGTCAATTATTTGCGCTTGTCTGTCACTGATCGTTGCGATTTACGCTGCAGCTATTGCATGCCCAAGGGCTTTTCCGGATTTGAAGAACCGGAAAACTGGCTGCGTTTTGATGAAATAAGTCGTGTGGTTGCGGCCTTTGCCCGTATGGGTGTTGGCCGGGTCCGGCTGACTGGCGGCGAACCTTTGTTACGCCGTGGATTGCCGCGACTGGTGTCGCAATTATCCGAAATTCCCGGCCTTGACGATATTTCTCTTTCGACGAATGCGACGCAACTGCATAAACATGCACAGACCTTGCGTGAAGCTGGCGTGCATCGTATCAATGTCAGTCTCGATAGTCTCGATAAAGCCTGTATGGAACAAATTACCGGTCGTGACAGCTTTGCCAGCATCATGGCGGGCTTGCAGGCCGGAAAACAGGCGGGATTTGATCCGATTAAACTCAATATGGTCGTGATGCGCGGAGTAAATGACCATGAAATATTGCGCATGGCACAGTTTTGCTTTGACGAAGGTTTTATTCTTAGGCTGATCGAAGCAATGCCCATGGGCGCGACCGGGCGCAATAGTCAGTATCTCGACATTGGCCCGATACGGGATCAGTTGGTTCAGCACTTTAATTTATTGCCAGCGGCAACCGAGTTGGGTGGTGGCCCTGCACGTTACTGGAGCAGTGCCGATCGCAAGGGAACCATCGGCTTCATTTCTCCTATCAGTCAGCATTTTTGCGCTACGTGCAACCGGGTGCGTTTATCTGTTGATGGCACGCTTTACATGTGCCTTGGGCAGGAAGAGCGGTTTGAGCTGCGCCCCTTGCTGCGCGCGGGAATCAGTGACAGCGAACTGGATGCTGCGATCCGTACTGCGATAGAATTGAAGCCTGAGCGACATGAATTTATCGAACAACCGCATAAAATCATTCGCTTCATGTCGCAAACTGGCGGCTAAAAGAGATGGAGTAAGGAATGGAAGTAAGAAATATTCACCAGTTCATTGAGGGCTTTCAGCGATTCCAGAGTAAATACTTTAACGGCGACGATCCTTTATATGCAAAACTGAATCATGGTCAGAATCCGACGACCTTACTGATTGGTTGCTGTGATTCCAGAGTTGATCCTGCCTTATTACTTGATTGTGATCCCGGTGATATTTTTGTCGTCAGAAATGTGGCGAATCTGGTACCGCCTTGCAACGAATCCGAGCATCAGCATGGTGTCAGCGCCGCGATACAATTTGCGGTCGAGTCACTGAATGTCAAACGTATCATCGTGATGGGTCACGAAAAATGTGGTGGTATCCGCGCCCTGATGCAAGGGTATCAGCCGAGCCGTAAAATTGATTTTATCGGGCAGTGGATGAAAATTGTTGAACCGGTCAAACAACAGGTATTGCAACAACTAAATTTGTCTTCTGAGTCTGAACGAAACCGTGCCTGTGAACTGGGTGCGATCATCATGTCGTTAAATAATTTACGCAGTTTCCCGTGGATCGCAGAGCGGGAGGCGAGTGGTGAAATTGCCTTGCATGGCTGGTATTTTGATATGAGTAACGGTGCTTTGCTTGCTTATTCGCCGCGCTCTGATACTTTCTTGCCTATGGTGTGTCCGTTGGGTGTTCCGCACCCCGATACGCAACAGAACCCAATACAGCAGAATATCAGTGCATAACATCTGATAACTGCTGTTTGTTTTGCCTGAAAGGCTTTGCTTTGTACGAAACTCCTATCCCCAGGTGCTGATGATGAATGTATCGCAAAGTCTGCCGATCGGCAAAAGACTGACATTCCGGATATTGCTGACGACGCTGGTTGGTCTGGCGCTGACGCTGGCCGCAATTGCTTACACCGTACTGCTGTCCTGGCAACTGGAAGGCGGTGGTGCGGCAATTAATGAAGCAGGCAGCTTGCGTATGCGTTCTTACCGGCTGGCGATCGAGCTGGAGCAGAGCATAGGGAAGCCACAAGCTGTAAGTAGAGTCGCGCAGTCGCTGGCCGAATATGACCGTACGCTTGCTGATTTGCAGGCGGGCGACGCAAAACGTCCCTTATTCCTGCCGGTCACGGCCAGTATCCGTAAGCAGATGCGGGAGGTGCAGAAAGATTGGCAGCAGCATATCCGTGTCGGCGCACAGAACGTCATGCAGGAAACAGATCCAGTACGACAACAGGCTGTGCTGGCAGAATATGTACAGAAACTGCCGGATTTTGTGGAAAGCATTAACCAGTTGGTGTCGCTGGTAGAAGTTGAACTGGCAGAAAAAACAACATGGTTGCGCTTATGTCAGACTGCCCTGATTTTCATGTCGCTGGCGGCCAGCGTTGCCTTGCTTCATCTCTTATATCTGTGGATATTCGGGCCTGTGACCCGCATGCAGGCGGGTATTGCGCGTATGTCCAAAGATGATCTGAGTGTGCGCCTGCCGATAGAAACTGAAGATGAATTTGGCGTTCTGGCGCAGGCGTTTAACCAGATGGCTGATCGCGTGCAAACAGTGCATCGCACGCTGGAAGACAGAGTTTCTGAAAAGACGGCGAAATTGCAGGCGCAAAATCACGAGATCAGCACGCTGTACGAAACTGCCGGATTCCTGGCAAGACCGAATTCCATTGAAGAATCGTGTCGCGGATTCTTGCGAAGGATTATGCAAAGGATTGATGCCGATGGCGGCACCGTGCGTATTCTCGACAATAAGAATGACCATTTACATATCACTGTACATGAGGGTATCTCGGAGCAAATGATAGAGCAGGAACACTGCATCAAAACCAATGACTGTCTGTGCGGGTCAGCCACTCACAGCGGCATTGTGCTGGTCAGGGATTTCCGTCAACTGAATCAGCAGCGCCGCTATCGCTGCCAGGAGGAAGGCTTTGTCTCCCTTGCAGTATTTCAGATCCTTGCGCGGGAGCAGGTGATAGGCAGTTTCTCATTGCATTTTTCAAAAGAGCGGGTCATCTCGGGCGAGGAGCGCCGATTACTGGAAACATTAGGTAAAAATCTGGGGGCCGCGATAGAAAACCAGCGCCTGATTGCCAGAGAAAAAGAATTTGCCGTCTCGCAGGAACGCAATCTGCTGGCGCAAGGTTTACATGACAGCATCGCGCAAGGACTGAATTTTTTAAATCTGCAGGTACAGATGCTGGAAGATTCGTTGCGGCGCAATGATGTCGAAGAAATCAAAGATATTGCGCCGCTGTTGCGCGCCGGTGTTGAGGAAAGTTATGAAGACGTGCGGGAGTTGTTGCTGAATTTCCGTACCCGCTTGCAAGACAGCAATCTTGAATCGGAAATGCGCAATGTCGTCAATAAGTTTCAGCGTCAGACCGGCGTACATGGCGAGATTTATTTCGCTGGCAGTGGTGCACCGTTGGCGCCGGAACAGCAATTACAAGTATTGTTTATCCTGCAGGAAGCGCTGTCGAATGTACGTAAGCATGCGCAGGCCAGCAGCGTGAAAGTGCTGGTAGCGAATGAGCGCGACTTTTCTCTGACGGTCGCTGATGATGGTGCAGGATTTAATCTGGAGCGCGTACATGAAAAAGGCGATGCCCATGTCGGCTTGCGTATCATGCGGGAGCGGGCCGAACGTTTATCTGCCCGCTTCAATATTCATAGTCAGCCCGGTGCCGGAACGACGATCACCTTGCAATTACCGCGTCAGGAGCGGCTGGTTGCCTGAGTACTGAGCAGATCACTTTACATGAAAGCCTGAAAAATATGCCTATCAAGATTTTGCTGGTGGATGATCACACGCTTTTTCGCAGTGGTATTCGCTTGTTGTTGCAGCGTAATCCTGAATTTGAGATCGTCGGTGAAGCATCCGATGGTCTGGAAGGGGTAAAGCGTGCCAAGCAATTGCGACCCGATGTGGTGTTGATGGATCTGAATATGGCGGGTTTGTCCGGGCTGGAAGCGATGCAGCTCATCGTCGAGGATTTACCGGATACTGCCGTGCTGATGCTGACCGTGTCTGAGGAAGCCGAAGATCTTACGAAAGCACTGAAAAATGGTGCGCGTGGCTATTTGCTAAAAAATATCGAAGCAGATTATCTGACTCAGGCGATCCGGCGTGCCGCCGCTGGTGAACCGGTGATCGCCGAATCCATGACGGCTAAGCTGGTGATGCAATTCCGTACCGGAAACAACCTCAGCACCGCACCGGAGCGCGAGAAGCTCACGCCGCGCGAACGCGAAACGATGATCTGCCTCGCGCGTGGCGAAAGTAATAAGGAAATCGCCCGCAATCTGAATGTGGCGGAAAGTACCGTCAAAATTCATGTGCAGAATATCCTGAAAAAACTCAGTCTCAGCAGCCGCGTGCAAATTGCCGTGTACGCTGTTGAACACGGGCTGGATAAGTCGTAAGACTGCCATTTCCACTATATTTTCCTTACTCGTCGTGTCTGCTGCTCAGGCAGGATATCGGCACGACAGCATCTTTGTGTTCTGCCAGCCATGAGTATCTCAGTATTTGTCTTCTCTGGTATCGCCGCATTCACTGATTTGTGCGGCATGTCTCCGTCATTCGCTCAGGCGATCTCTCCGTTTGCTTTTCAGTTCTAGTTCTCTCGGCGGATAGTCAGTAATTTTCTCTGCTTCTACACTTGATTTCTGTCAAAGAAGCTGGAGAAATAACATGAGAGATAACATGACGAAAATTAATTTGCTTGGTTTGCTGGAAAATCACGCCCTGTTCCGGAATATTTCGGCCGTGGATCTGCACACATTGCAAAGGGATGTGGTCAAGACTGAGCTGGAAAAAAACACGATGCTGTTCCGCAAGGGTGATCAGGCCGATGCCTGTTACATTGTCGTGTACGGGTTGGTGAAGCTGAGTATCCCTTCTTCGCAGGGCAACGATAAAGTGCTGGAACTCATTCGTCCCGGGCAGAGTCTGGGTGAGGCGATGATGTTTCTGGATGAGCCGTATCCATTCTATGCAGAGGCGCTGGAAAATACTCTGTTGCTGAAAATTCCGCGCCAGGCTCTTCTGCGTTTGTTGGATCGCTCGCCCCTGATTTCACGCCAGATGATGGCAGGGTTGTCTTACCGTCTGCTGGGTTTTATCCGGAATGTGGAACGCTATTCTTTGCAAAATGCGACTCAACGCGTGATTGACTATCTGTTGCAAACGTCTGCGATGCAAAGCACGAATGAAGTCAGGCTGGAATTAAAGAAGCATTTGCTGGCGTCTTTGCTCAACTTATCGCCCGAAACCTTGTCACGGGTATTGCATCAGCTGATGGACGAACAATTAATCCGTGTCTGTGGTTCTACGATTCATATCGGTTCGCATGATGCGCTGAAAACCTATCAGCACAATGTTGTGACCCTGCATTAATACAAGAGAGTCAGATGACTGATGGCAGGCGCCGGATGCCGATTGAAATTTTATTGACCCAGGACAATGACCGGAAAAATAAATTTTATTACCATCTTGTGTCATGAATCCTATCGATCTGGTTGCTCCTGCCGGTAGTCTGGTTGCTCTGAAAGCAGCGATAGACAAAGGAGCGAATGCGGTATATCTCGGCTTACGCAACGCCACCAACGCCCGTAACTTTGGCGGGCTCAATTTCGGCGACAGCGACATCCGACAGGGTGTTGCTTACGCGCATAGCCGCGGACGACAAATTCTGTTTGCGATTAATACGTATCCGCAGGCGCGCGCGGTTGCTGAATGGCGCGCCGCGATTGATACGGCGGTGCAGATGGGGGCTGATGCAGTCATCCTGGCTGATCCCGGTCTGATGGCGTATGCGCGCGATCGTCATCCCGATCTGCGATTACATTTGTCGGTGCAAGGCTCGGCGACAACGCTTGATGCGATTGAACTCATGCGCGAACAATTTGCGATCAAGCGTGCGGTGTTGCCGCGTGTGCTGACGCTGACCGAGATTGAGAAAATCATTCGTCAGACCACGGTGGAAATTGAAGTCTTTGGTTTTGGTAGCCTGTGTGTCATGGCCGAAGGACGTTGCCTCTTATCCAGTTATGTGACTGGCGACTCACCGAATAATAAAGGTGTATGTTCGCCTGCCCATGCGGTCAGCTGGGAAGAGAAAGACCGCACGATGTACGCTCGCCTGAGCGGCACGCTGATTGATCGCTATGCGCCGGATGAAGCGGCTGGTTATCCGACTTTATGCAAGGGCAGGTTCGAAGTCGAAGGTGAAATTGATTATGCGCTAGAAGAACCGACCAGTCTGAATGCCATCGGTCTGTTACCGCAACTGATCAATATGGGCGTGGCAGCGATCAAGATTGAAGGCCGCCAGCGCAGCCCCAGCTATGTGACGCAAGTGGTCGGCACTTTGCGCGCAGCACTCGATGCGGCGCAACGCGATCCTGGACGTTATTCCGCCCGGCCTGAATGGCAGGCGATGCTGGCGCGTCACGCCGAAGGCGCACAGGTGACGCAAGGTGCGTTTGAGCGTCCCTGGAAATAAGGCAAAACATACCATGACAGCATTAAAAATCTCACTCGCTCCGCTTGCCTATTACTGGTCAAAAGAAGAGACCCTGCGTTTTTATGTCGATGCGATGCAATGGCCGGTCGATATCGTTTATCTTGGTGAGGTCACTTGCTCACGCCGCCATCTGATGAAGCTCGATGACTGGCTGGCCGTCGCTTTAGAATTGCGTAATGCAGGCAAAGAAGTGGTGCTTTCCAGCCTGACCCTGATCGACAGTGAAGCCGATCGTCGTAATATGCACAGGCTGGTGGATAAAGCCTCAGAGCAGGGTTTGCTGATTGAGGCAAATGATTTCAGTGCGGTACGTGCCATGCAGGGCAGACCCTTTGTTGCCGGGCCGCATCTGAATGTGTATCACGCGGACACTTTGCAGTGGCTAGCCGGACTCGGTGCTCGCCGCTTTACGCCACCGATAGAACTCGGGCACGAAGATCTGGCCGCGATACAAGCGCAACGTCCGGTTGGCATGGAAACTGAAGTGCAGGTCTGGGGGCGGCAGGCGCTGGCGTTTTCGTCGCGCTGTTTCACTGCGCGCCATCATCGCTTGCGTAAAGACAGTTGTGAATTCCGTTGCGAACAATATCCTGATGGATTGCCGCTGGCCACGCGCGATGGTAAGGATTTTCTGACGATTAACGGTATTCAGACACAGAGTTCGACTTGCCTTGATCTGGGAGCACAGGTACCAGAATTAGTGTCTATGCAGGTTGATATTTTGCGTTTGCAACCGCAGTCGCAAGGCATGGCGGAAGTGGTCGCGGCGTTTGACCGCGCGCGTCAGTCTCTCAGTGCGGCACAAGTCGGCAGTCAGTATTTGCCGCCACATGCCCAACGCAGCAATGGCTACTGGCAGGCAAAGCCAGGTATGCAATGGCTGACGGTGGAATAAGTTGCGCTTCGTTATTTCTGAAAGTATGCATGATGGACTTATCACAATTTCGTTTTCCCGCACCGTTTCAGCAAGTGGGTAAGTGGATGCCGACGCCGCTGGCAACCGCGCCGCTGATGCTGGCGCTGGAAATCGCACGCCGCAAGGAATTGCTGGTGGCACCCGATACCCTTTACGGCAAAACCTTTCGGATTCAGGTGGAGGATCTGGGTTTGTCGCTGTGTTTTTACTGTGATCAGGGCAAGTTTCGTCCGGTCTATAAAAACGCCAGGGAAGCCGAAGCAGATGTCTGCCTGTCGGCCAGTTCGGCAGATTTTTTTCAGATGGCGTCCGGCATGGAAGATGCTGATACCCTGTTTTTCCGTCGCCGTCTGCGCATCGAAGGCAATACGGAATTAGGCGTTGCCGTGAAATACTGGATTGATGCCAGCGAGCGTCCGGCGTGGCTGAGCCGGTTTGCTGATCGTTTTTTACGACAGCCCGAAAGCGTCTGATGTCTGCTGAGCCAGCAACACTGCCCTTGGTCTATGCCTGCTCCGGCTGTTCCAGTGTGGCGCAGCTTACGAATACCTGTGCCGTCCGGCTGGACAGGGAAGGGCGGGCACAGATGTCGTGCATCGCCGGGGTTGGTGGCGGTGTCGCTTCGTTGGTGCGGCTCGCGCAATCGGGGCGATCGGTGCTGGCCCTGGATGGTTGTGCACTGGCGTGTGTGAAAGCCTGTTTGCAGCAGGCAGGTGTGCACGCCGACCGCCATCTGATTCTGAATCAGGAAGGCGTACGCAAGCGTTTTCATGCGGATGCCTCGGAGGATGAAATGCAGCTGGCGTGGCAAATAGTGGAACAGGAATTAGCTCAGCTCGCACTAGCAAGCGCGCAGCTTTCTTGCTAGCCGTTGTTGATGAATTGCCGCTAAGTCATTCGGTGGGGCGTTATAGTGGGGTGTTATTCAGTCGTTTATTAAGTGGTATAGATGCATACTCCCCCTCATTTTTGAGAAAAACATCTTATTCTCCTTATGAAATAAGGGCTTCAAAATATACTGGGGGGAGTATATTCCCCCGCATTTTTGCCTCAGATCAGCTACTTGCTGCTGTCTTGGCTGATTTTTCGTTTTATCTCCGCAGGATCGCCACTTGCCTGTGATGATTGTTGATGTCTTTTTCACTCATGGTGAACCCTCATGAAACGTCTTGCGATTGCTCCTCACCGTTTGTATTTTTTTCTTGGCGCACTGGCGGCGCTGATACTGTTTGTCTGGTGGTGGCGGCAAGTGGTGTCGCAGACGATGGCGGTTCCTTTGCACGCACTGGTGATGCCGCTCGGTATATTTCCCTTGTTTATTCTTGGCTTCACTTTTACCGCCGGGCCGCGCTGGTTGTCGGTAGATTCGGCGGATCATTATTTTCTTTTACACGGTGGCACCTATTTTTGCGGCTTGCTGCTCGTTTTAGTTGCGGCGGGCTTAGGCTGGTATCCCTTACGCACTTCGGGGTTTGTACTGATGCTGGCGGCATGGCTTGCTGTGACCTGGCGCTGGGGCGATTTGATCCGGCGCAGCAAGGCCCTCGATAAAAAACATCCCGTCTCTATCCTGATCGCGATGCTGAGCGGCATGCTGGCATTGCTGGCAGCAGCGTTCTGGAGTGCAGGTGACACCGACGCATGGCAGCTCGCCCGCGAATTTTCTTTTTTCGGATTTTTGCTACCGGTTTTTCTGACGGTGAGTCACAGAATGCTGCCCTTTTTCAGCAGCAATGTGCTGAAGCCTTATGTGGCATGGCGGCCATACTGGTTGCTCGGTGTCTGGCTGGGCGGATGCTGGTTGCTGGTGCTGGCAGGAATTACCGGCTGGCGTTATCTGGAAGCGTTCAGCGCAAGCGTGCTTAGCCTGAGTTTTGTTGTGACGTCGTGGCGCTGGGGAATTTTCCGCAGCCTGCAAAACCGTATGCTGGCAATGCTGCATTTGTCATTTGCCTGGCTGGCGGTGGTGTTTGGATTGCAGGCGGCGGGCGCGCTCGGTGTGGCAGTTGGTTCTGCATCCATACACGCACTTGGGCTGGGGTTCATGGGAACCATGCTGGTCGCTTTTGTCAGCCGTGTTTCTTATGGTCACAGCGGCAGACCTTTGCAGGTGTCGAACAGTTTGTGGATGGTGTATCTCGGGCTGCATCTGGCTGCCATGCTGCGCATCGTTGCCAGCTTGCTGGTGATACCTTCTTTACTGACTGTCTCGGCCACGGTTTGGTTGTTACTGATTACGATCTGGATCGCCATGATGCTGCCGGTCTATCTGAAAGCTCGGGCCGATGGAAAACCAGGGTAATCCTGTCTCTACGTGGCTGAACGTCCGTGATGCCGTCGCTTGGTTTTGTGGCGCGATGTTGCAGTATGTCGCCGCGGTCTAGTTCGGAATGCCTAGTTGCCTGACCGGAATGCGTATTGACCCGTGTTGATGGAAGTTTAGACTGCTAGCTATTCTCCTTTGCTGGTATTCATCATGAAAAAATCAGACGCAACGCGCTTGTCCGGAAATGGCTTCCGGATCAAAAAACACACCCTCAGATTGCTGCTGGCCGGTCTTTTTTCTAGTGGTATGACAGCGTATGTGCAGGCGCAGACGGCGCCGCTGACACCAGCGACCTTAGTGGCAAATGCGACAGTGCCGGTGCAGATCGTTGTCATCAGTGGTGCCCGTTACGAGCAATTCGTCGAAGATTTGCCTTTGTCGATGGACATCATTGGTTGGCAGGAAATGGAAAGCGGGCACGTCGCCGATATTCATGATCTGGTTAAAAACTTACCCAATATTTCCGTTAAACGCGCGCCCGCCAGATTTACTGTGACTGGCGTCGGCAATGCAACCGGGCGTGATACAAATGCCGGTTTCAATATCCGCGGGCAGGATGGAAATCGAGTGCTGATGCTGGTGGACGGCGTCCGTCTGCCGCGTAGCTACATCAATGGTAGCAACGCATTTGGCAGGGATTCCTTATCGCTGGATCTGATCCGCCAGGTGGAAATTGTGCGCGGCCCGGCATCGGTATTGTATGGTTCTGATGGCCTGGCCGGTTTGGTGAATTTCATCACGCTGGAACCGGCTGATTTCCTGCAGCGGCGCGGCGATCAGCAGAGAGATGTTGGCGGCAAAGTATCGCTGTCGTATAACGGTGACGATCATTCGCGGACGCTGTCTGCCAGTCTGGCCGGGCGCATCAACCCTGAGCTGACGTGGTTGGTGAGTGCCGCAGTGAATCATGCCGGTGGCATGCAGAATATGGGCAGCAAAGATGTTGCGAATGTGGATCGCACCACCCCGAACCCACAGAAGAATGAAGGACAGTCGGTATTGCTGAAACTGGTGTATCAGCCAACAGCTGATCAGAAACACACCGTGAGCATCGAGCATGTGAATAAAGATGCTGACTACGAATTGCTCTCAAGCCGTGCAAAGCTGCCGTTGACGACAGCCTCTGCGGTCGCTGGTGAAAATGCCACGAGTAATATGACACGCGACCGTCTGAGCTTGCAAAGCCGGTATACGCTCAATAACGCGTATGTCGATCATGTGCAGACGGCTTTCAGTTTTCAGGATGCCAGTTCCCGCGAATTCGGTGTGACGCACAGAAATACGCTGGCCGACCGCGTGCGCGATGTCAGCTACAGTGAGCGCAGCGCGCAATTCCATATTCAGGCCGATAAATTATTCAGAATAGCCGCAGGCTGGTCGCAGCGCCTGAGTTATGGCTTCGATTACAGTCGTGCCGATATCAAAAATATGTTTGATGGTATCGATCCGGGAAATGCGGATTTTGTGCCACGCAAATATTTTCCGGATACCCGGGATTCCAGCCGCGCTGTCTTTGTGCAGGATGAAATATTTGTCGGCAAATGGATTATCACACCCGGTGTGCGCTTTGATCATTTTGATCTGGATGTGATCAGTCAGGCTGGTTTTGCACCACCGGCAAAAACGCCCGCCAAATCACTTTCCGGTTCCGCGGTCTCGCCTAAGCTGGGTTTCCTGTACCGCTTGACGCCAGAATGGAGTGCCTTTGGTAACTATGCGAGTGGTTTCCGTGCGCCGAATGCCCAACAAATCAATGGCGTGTTCGATAGTGCGACAATCCCTGCTGTTTTATTGTCGAATCCCGATCTGAAACCGGAAAAAAGCCATAACATCGAAATCGGCTTACGTGCAATGCTCGACAGACTGAGCCTTGATATCGCTGTGTTCAGAGGAAAATACGATAACCTCATCGTCGATAAAAAACCGCTGGGCGGTAAAGGTGTGATCGGTGATCCGGCGATTTTCCAGACAGTCAATGTCGATAAAGCGACGATCAGCGGTTTTGAAATTAAAGGGCAGGTGCAGTGGGGTGAAATCGCCGGTGGTAAGCTGACAATGCCATTTGCGTATGGCGTCACGCATGGCAGCGATGATACGACCGGCTTACCGTTGAATGCGATCGATCCGGCGAAAATCAGTATTGGCGTCAGCTATAGCAAACCCGCCTGGGAAGTCCGGCTGCAAGCCTTGCATCAGGATGCAAAAATGGCGGCCGATCTGGATAGCCCGTATTTACCCAAACCAGCGACTCCGCCACGGGTGGCGCAGCTGACCATTCCTTCAGCAATGACCTTAGATCTATCGGGACAATGGCGTTTGCAGAAAAATCTGCGGCTCAATGCGGCAGTACGTAATCTGACAAATAAGAAATACTGGAACTGGTCTGATGTGCAGGGTGTTGCGGCAAACTCAGCCGTGATCGATGCCTACACCCAGCCGGGACGCCATTATGATATGTCTGTTTCCTACGATTTTTAACTGTTGAACCCGGCAGATTCTGCTAAATAAATTGATGTAAATCGACATAGACTGGCTTTGCTTGCATACAATAGCGATCTTGTATGCAAGACGCACCGAAAGAACATAATGACCACACCAATCGACGATATTGAGCTGTCTGAAGAGCTGATACGGAAATTCGACAAGTCCGGGCCACGTTATACCTCGTATCCGACGGCCGATCGCTTCAATACCGGGTTCACCGAACAAAGTTACATTACTTATCTCGAACAAAGAGCGGGACGAACGAATAATCCGCCTTTGTCCTTGTATCTGCATTTGCCGTTTTGTGAGTCGCTGTGTTATTTCTGTGCGTGCAATAAGATCATTACCAAAGACCACAGTCGCACCACCGAATATTTACGTTATCTCGAAAAAGAAATGGCGATGGTCGCAGCTCGGATCGGCCCTGATCGCCTGACCGCGCAGCTGCATCTGGGTGGCGGAACACCGACGTTTTTCAGTTCTGATGAGCTGCGTCAGTTAATGGCGATGATACGTCAGCATTTCACCTTTACGGATGACGCTGAACTGGGCGTGGAAATTGATCCGCGCACAGTGAAACCGGAAACGCTGGCGGTGTTGGCCGAGCTGGGGTTCAACCGCAATAGTTTTGGTGTGCAGGATTTTGACCCGGCTGTACAACAGGCAGTGAACCGGATACAGCCGTTCAGTATGGTCGAAGCCGCAGTCAAGGAAAGCCGTAAAGCGCATTTTCAGTCGGTGAATGCCGATCTGATTTATGGCTTACCTAAACAGAATATTGAAAGCTTTGGCCGCACGCTCGATAGCCTGATCGCATTAGCACCAGACCGCATTGCACTGTACAACTATGCGCATTTACCTAGCCGTTTCAAAGCGCAGCGTCAGATTATCGAGGCAGATCTGCCATCGGCTGAAGAGCGCTTGCAGATTTTCCTGATGTCCACCCGTCGCTTGCTGGATGCTGGTTATATCTACATCGGTCTGGATCACTTTTCCCGACCTGACGATGAGTTGAATAAGGCGCGTCAGGATCAGTCTTTGCACAGAAATTTTCAGGGTTACACAACCCGTGCGGAATGCGATCTGATTGGCTTTGGTGTTTCTGCGATTGGTAAAGTCGGCGATTCGTACAGTCAGTCGGTACGTACGATCAAAGAGTATTATCAGTTGCTCGATGAAGGAAAATTGCCGGTAGAGAAGGGAATCGCCTTAGATAAGGATGATTTATTACGACGTGATGTCATCATGACTTTAATGTGCAGTATGCCTTTGTCGGTTGCAGACATCAACGCCGCTTACGGTATTGATTTCATGACTTACTTCGCTGAAGAAATTACGCAATTACGTCAATACGAGGACGTTGGCTTTATCACGATTGATGCGGATGCGCTTCGTGTCACACCCAAAGGCCGTTTGTTTGTCCGCGCGGTGGCGATGACGTTCGATAAGTATCTGAAGAAAGTAACGACGGCGACGTATTCTAAGCTGATCTGATTTTTTTCTGACAAAAAAGCCCGGATGATTCCGGGCTTTTTTATTTCCTTTTTTCTTGCTTCCGGCGATTGCCGTTATGTCAGGCGTCCACCTGATGCGCTGAACCTTGCAGTGCGATAGTGACCAATAATGAGGAATCATCAATCGCTGTCAACGCATGCGATGCGGATGCTGCCAGATACATTAAGTCGCCGGTATGTAAGATTTTTCTGGCATGGTCGGTCTGTATTTCAACCTGACCTTCTATGCAAAAAATAGTGATAGGACCATCGACCTGATGAGTGGCGATATGCTTTGCTGCCGGTAAAGATAAGCGCATGACTTCCATGTGCTTATCTTTGAATAGGGCTTGCGCGGGGACGGTTTCACTATTGCCGGAAGACAGAATATGAATGCTGTCACCGGAGGATAAGTGTTTTTGTGCCATTGTCGGTCTCCCAAAAACTGATTGGTGGATGCGCACACGGCGATCAATTACCAGTGTGGCAAAGCTTGTTTCGTCAGTGCAACTGCAACGATATAAGAGAATACCGCTAAGGCGGCGATCCAGGTACGGATTCTGACAGTTTTTGTTTTACCGCGCTTCAGTGCAACCGTTCCTAAACCTATGTAAAGCAACAGCGCCAGAACTTTCGCCGTCAGCCAGGCTTCAACGAACGGATATTGTCTGCTCCAGAACACCATCGTCAGCGCACTCGCCAGCAGTAAGGTATCGATCAGATGTGGGGCGATTCTGATCCATTTTTTTTGCAGTATGGCCGAGTCCTGCCACATCCAGATACCGCGCAAAAAAAACAGACTACCGCTCAGGGTCGCACAGGTGATATGAATGTGCTTGACTGTCAGGTAGTCCATTATTTATTCCTTAATCACAGATAAGAAAATCAATCACAATTGCGCCCGGTTCCTGCGACACATAGCTGATTTTGACGCTGGAGCCGAAATGATGCTCTATCTGCGATAGTAAAGGCAAGGGGTTATGGTCATTGCAGAAGCGCATGGTTTCTCCACGTTCTAAAGCAGACAGCGCACCGAAGATCGCTGCATGACGAAAACGCTTGGCAATGCCACGCGCATCAAATGAGTAAATACCTTCAGCGATAACTGGCATAGAGCAATCGTGGGACATTGTAAAACTCCTTAATAGATGATGTTGATACTAGTGATGCTATTGAATAGTGAAGCAGAGGCCGTCAGAAAATATTTCTCAGACGGCCTCTGATGTGATTAAGCTTGTTTAGTTTTTTTCGCAGGGATTGAGCTGTTCAGGCTGACGTTCGCTGCCTTTTTTGCTATCAGCAAACGGAAGGCAAACAAGGCCAGACAGACGGTACCGATCGCGAACACGACGTCGCCAGGTACGCGCAGCCAGACCAGTGTTTCCATCAGGTGCGAGTGTATGACTTCAGGTGAACGGGCAAACCACATCCCTTTCGTGATGCTGGCGACTGCTTGATAAATACCGGCAGGTACCAATGAGATGAACACCATCATTGCGAGACCGATATTGAGCATCCAGAACATTGCTTGCAGCAATTTGTCAGACCATGCAGCGCGTGAAGACAAGCCACGCAGGCAGAACAGCAGCAAGCCTATGCCCAACATGCCGTACACACCGAACAAAGCAGCATGTCCATGTGCAGCTGTCATGTTCAGACCTTGCATGTAATACAGAGCAATCGGGGTATTGATGGAGAAACCTAACAAACCCGCACCGACAGTATTCCAGAAACCGACAGCGATGAAGCACAGGATGGACCATTTGTAAGACTGCACCCACGCTGCTGCTTTCGAGCGTTGATAATTGCGATACGCTTCCACGCCTATCATCGCCAGAGGAACCACTTCCAGTGCTGAGAACATGGCACCGATGGCGATCACAAAAGTCGGTGTGCCAGTGAAATACAGATGATGCAAGGTACCCAGAATGCCGCCGAACAGGAAGACGATCGTTTCGAGGATAATCGCGCTGTTTGCTGTCGCTGCATGGATCAGACCCAGGCGAGTGAAGAGCAGGGCGATGACAGCTGTTGCGAACACTTCAAAGAAGCCTTCTACCCACAAATGGACCAACCACCAGCGCCAGTATTCGATCATGGAGTAATGTGTATGCGGACCCCAGGTCAGCGATGTCGCGTAGAAACCGCCGATACACATTGCAGCCAGGAATACCATGGCAATCAGACCGCGGCTTTCAGATGGTTTTTTGAGTGCAGGTAATAATCCGCGACCCAATAAAGTCACCCAGAACAGTAAGCCGATAAATAACAGAATTTGCCAGACGCGTCCCATGCTGGTGAATTCCAGACCCTGATTACCGATCCAGAATGCGAATTCATTGCCTTTATGTTGCAGGCTGCCCAGCCATCCCATCGCGGTCGAACCGACAACAATGAACAGCAACGCATAAAACAGGACATTCACGCCGAGTTTCTGGAATTTAGGTTCATAGCCAGAGATTGCGGGGGCTATGTACAGACCGGTTGCCAGCCATGCAGTGGCGATCCACAACACCGCAAATTGCGTATGTATCGTGCGGCTGACCGTGAACGGCAGAATCTCAGCTAATGGGAAACCAAAGAAGCTATGTCCCTCAACGGCGTAGTGAGCGGTGATCACACCCATACCTACTTGGGCCAGAATCAGACCGATGACAACAAAAAAGTATTTTTTTGTCGCCAGCATCGAAGGTGTTGGCTTCATGTCGAATAAGGGATCTGTTTTCGGTGGAACAGGATCACTTTCTTCTTTACTTGCAGAATGGTAGAAAATCATTCCGGCAATCGCAGCGATCATCAGAATCACGCTGGCAATAGACCAGATACCGGCACCGGCAGTCGGTGTATTTTCAACCAGTGGTTCATGCGGCCAGTTGCTGGTGTAGCTCAGACCTTCTTCGCCGGGACGATCTGCCGCAGCTGCCCACGAAGACCAGAAAAAGAACGCAGGCAAGGCTTGTAAGTCTGTCTGATCCGGCAGTGAACCTTTATTCATCGCATACTGTTCGCGCAGTTTTTCCAGAGATGGATCGTTACCAAACAGTGCGATGTAATGTTGCGTGACCAGTTGTACTGCGGCGGCACGTTCAGGGGAGAGGGTGATAACACCATTTTTCTGATCGTAGGTATTGCCGCGCATTTCCTCTTTCAGGCGCGCTTTAAGTTCGCCCTGACGCGGTGTGCTTAACTGTTCAAAGGACAGTTTGTTTTCTTTCTGTGCCCAGATTTCCAGTAAGGCGAGCGACTCGCGATGCAGCCAGTCGGCTGACCAGTCTGGCGCGACATAGCTGCCGTGTCCCCATACAGTACCTAATTGCTGACCACCGGCGGCGAGCCATGCTTCCTGCCCTCGCTGGACTTGTCCTTCAGAGAATAAAACCTTGCCTTGAGTGCTGACAACCTGATTAGGGATAGGTGGAGCTGTGAGATAGATTTCTGTACCTACCCAACCGAGAACGGTAAAAGATAAGACGCAGATCACAGCTAGCCAGGTCCAGAGTTTACGCGTGGAGTGCATGGCGTGTTTCCTTATTGGTAGAGTTAAAAAAGTGCATTGCTTAAAGAAGTGGGAGAAATAAAAATGATTTACCGCTTCAATAAGATGCATTTTATATGCATGTATAATAAGATGCAAATTAAATGTATGTTTTGTGTTTTATTTTTATCCCCGTGCCTGAACTGCGATCTGAATCTGTTTCTGAATCTGCTTTGTGGACGAAGGGGATATACTGTGCAGGGAAGATGTCAGTTGCTATGTAGTGACAACTTCACGCCCATTTTCCGGAATACATAAGTCATGAGATTAACTGCTTACACTGATTACACTTTACGCACCCTGATTTATCTGGCGATACATAGAGATCGGCTTGTTACGATTCAGGAGGTCGCTGAATTGCACTCGATTTCAAAAAATCATCTGACGAAGGTAGTGCATCAGCTGGGGATGTCCAACATGGTGGAAACTGTGCGTGGGCGCAATGGCGGACTGAAGCTGAATATAGAACCGGCAGAGATCAATATCGGTGAGGTCGTGCGGGCGACGGAAACCGATTTTTTTATGGCGGAGTGTTTTGACAGTACCAGTAATACCTGTGTCTACGCGATGGGTTGTAATTTGAAGGGTGTATTGAACCGCGCTACCAGCGCTTATCTTGCGGTACTGGATGATGTCAGTCTGGAAGATCTGATTTCAAAAAAAGAGACGGTAGGGAAAATCCATTTCATGAACCCAGTGCCGGGAAAGAAAATAAAATAAACTATTTTCAACAATAAAAAGCCGGTTTTAAACCGGCTTTTTAGCGCTGACAGCATCCCGTTTAATGTGTGCTCAGCACATACTCAGTCAGGGTTTTGATGTCGGCATCGTTGACTTTAGGGCCGTTCGGCGGCATCGGAATTGCTCCCCATACACCGCTGCCACCGTCTTTGATTTTTTTGGATAAGCTGGCGACAGCATCGGCATTTCCTTTGTACTTTTGCGCGATATCTTTAAAAGCTGGACCAAGGATTTTTTTGTCAATACCATGACATGCCATGCAACCATTTTTCTGTGCAAGCTCAGCGCCGGTGGCGGCGTAAGAGCTGGTCGCTGAGAAGGCGAGAGCAGCAATTCCCAGTGCACTGAGAAGTGATAAGGTGACTTGATGTTTCATCTTATTTTCCTTAATAAATGTCGTGCTGAGTATTGTTGATATTGAATTTACCGGTTGGTGTGATCAGTTTCGGATCTTTAATCACGGCTTTCAGTTTGCGTGTTTTATCATCAACGACCACGATGGCTGATTCTTTGTCTTTTGCACTCCAGACCGAGAACCAGACTTCATCGCCAGCTTTGTTATATTCAGGCTGTACGATACGTTTCGCGCCTTCACCCAGACCGGCCCATTCTGCAATCGGTAAAGTGACGTAGCCTTTTTCGAAGTGATCAATATCGAACACTGCGACAGACTGGCTCAGTTTGGTGTCAGGGTTCAGTGGCGTGTCCACCCACAGGTTTCTGGATTTTGGATGGGTTTTGATAAACAGCGAACCGCCGCCCTGACCTTTGATGCTATCGACCACTTTCCATGCTTGTGCTTTATGTTTGACCGGGTCGGTACCGATCATGGAAATCGTTTCATCACCAAGATGGCTGGTTGCCCATACAGGGCCGAATTTAGGATGTATGAAGTTTGCGCCACGACCTGGATGCGGTGTTTTTCCAACGTTGACGATCGCGGCCATTTTGTCTTCTTTGGTATCGACCACGGCAATCTTATTCGATGCGTTGGCAGCAACGAGGAAATAACGACCCGTGGAATCCAGTCCGCCGTCATGCAGGAATTTAGCCGCGTCCAGCGTGGTGGTTTTCAGGTTGTTGATGTCTTTGTAGTCCACCAGCATGATTTTGCCGGTTTCTTTGGCGCTGACAACGAATTCAGGGCGATAGTGGGAAGCGACAATCGACGCAACGCGCGGTTCCGGATGGTATTCATTGTCAACCGTCATACCGCGTGTAGAGACAATTTTCAGCGGTTTCAGTGTGTCACCTTCCATGATCACGAACTGAGGTGGCCAGTAGTCGCCAGCGATTGCGTATTTATCTTCGTAACCTTTAAATTTAGATGTTTCTACCGAGCGGGCTTCCAGGCCTACCTTCATTTCAGCAACGGTATCTGGTTTTTCCATCCACAAGTCGATCAGATTAATGCGTGCATCACGTCCGATCACGAACAGATAACGACCCGATGCAGACGTGCGTGAGATGTGCACGGCATAGCCGGTTTTCACGATGTTAATGATTTTCTTGGTGTCGCCATCGATCAGTGCTACTTCACCGGAATCGCGCAATGTAGTGGAGAAGATATTGGCGATATTGTAGTTATTCATTTTTTTCGTCGGACGTTTGGCAACCGGAATCACTTCTTTCCAGGTCGCTTCCATGTCCTTCAGACTGAACTCAGGAGGAACCGGTGGCTCCTGCTGAATATAGCGCGCCATCAGATCGACTTCTTTATCTGACAGATCACCAGACGTACCCCAGTTAGGCATACCGGCTGGTGAGCCATAATTGATGAAGACTTTTAAATAATCTGTGCCCTTATCCAGAGTAATATCCGGCGTTAGTGCTTTACCTGTCGCGCCTTTACGTAATACGCCGTGGCAACCGGCACAGCGCTGGAAATAAATTTGCTTGCCCGCTTCGAATTCGGCTTTTGTCATTGGCGGGGCTTTGGGATTGATGTTCTGATGCATGGGCTCACTGGCGAGAGGAGAGCCTCCGGCCTGATACTTCAAATCTGCTGCACTATGGGTTTTGTCATCCTGCGCGAAGGCGAGGGAGATACTCAAAGGAAGGATGGCCAACAGCGCGAGGGCTGGTCGTGCCAGAGTGTTGCGATGGGATGATTTCATTTTATTTCCTTTATTAAGTGAGGAATACTGATGAAGAATCTGAGCCGGATTATTGTAACAGAGGTTACGCCACCACCCATCTGAATTCCTTGACGGCTGTCAAGAAATCCCGGAACCCCAGCGGGGTTTGTGTTGCATCAAAGTGTAGGGTACTTATTCCTGTTTTTGTAGTATCGACGACAGTCGTTTTGTGCGCTGGAATAAAATCTGTGTTATCGCCAGTTCTGGATTAAGTGTTTTGTTTCAGCACCAGATGGATTTGTTGCCCGTAATTAATGTTGAGTTTGTTTGTCGTGCCTGAAAGCATTTTTAAATGCGGAACTTACGCCGTACATTGATGCATATTTTTAACTGAAGAATAATTTGATGACACAACCTGACACAGAAAACAAACGGCGACTTCACCCCGATATACTCAAGCTTGGTTTTGTGAGTTTCCTTACCGATCTCAGTTCGGAAATGATTTTTTCCGTATTTGCGATTTTTTTCACCACCGTGGCGGGTGCTTCGAGTGCACTGCTGGGTTTAATTGAGGGGATGGCCGACTTCTCTGCATCTTCACTGAATTATCTGTCCGGCTGGTTATCGGATCGCAGCGGGCGGCGTAAGTGGCTTGCAACTGCTGGTTATGGATTTTCCACACTCGCAAAACTCATATTACTGATTTCAACCTCCGTTACCGGGTTAAGCATTTTTCGTGTGATTGAGCGCCTTGGTAAGGGGTTTCGCGGACCACCGAGAGATGCCTGGTTGTCTTCGATTGCAATCAGCGAGTCACGCGGTTATGCGTTTGGTGTACACAAGGCGCTGGATAAGGCAGGTGCAGTACTCGGGCCTCTGGCCGCGTATGGATTGCTCTCCTGGCTTGGGGAGTCGCGTAGCGCATATGCAACCTTGTTCCTGCTTGCGTTTATACCGGCGGTAATCAGTGTTCTGGTACTGACCCGTATTCCGGAGCAGCATGGTGTTGCGCATGAACGGGAAAATATAAAGCAAAACTGGAAACAGCTTAGTCCGGGATTCAAGCGATTCCTGATTCCTGCAGGTGTGTTTGCCCTGGCGTATTTCAGTCTCGGCTTTATTTTGTTGAAGGCGCACTTGCTGGGCTTCAGCGTTGCTCATACCGTATTGCTATACGCCTTGTTTAACGCAGTGTGCGTATTTGCGGCGCCGTTGATTGGTCTTCTTGGCGATCAGATCGGGCGGGTACGCATTATCGTGCTTGGTTATGTGGCCTATGCCTTGATTAATGTCTGGCTGATTTTTGCTGCCAGCCAATGGGAGATGGTGGCGATATTCGCGGTCTATGGATTTTTTTATGCGATAGACGAATCGCAGAGTAAGGCTTTCATTGCCGATATTGAGACCGAGCGCAGGGCAACCGCCGTTGGTTTGTATAACTTCGTAACCGGTGTGCTATACCTGCCAGCTTCGCTGGTTGCCGGTGCTTTGTGGATGATTGCCCCAGGCTTGGTGTTCGGACTCGCGGCCGCACTTTCCTTGCTTGCTATCGTCGTTTTTGTAGTGATACGACCTATGCGTTACGAAGAGGCGCGGCAAGATCGCTGAGGTCTGCCAGTGCATCTGTTTGAATCCGGTACTTTATCCATTTTTGAAAAAAACTACCGGTATTTTCCATTCGTCCTACACTAAAGAGATGGTGGAACTTCTCAGAAAGTGACTTGATCATGGTGATTTCTACTGATGCAATTGCTGCAGTAACCCCGCTCAGACTCTCTGCCTTATCGCCGGTCAGTACGGTTTCTGCTGCGGTAATAGCAGGCTCAGTCAATACAACAGCAAGCGTGGTTGATGTATCTTCTCTGAGTCAGACATTAGCCATGACCCTTGCTTTACTTGAGCAGGAAATGAAAGCGATTGCGGCCAGCGGTAGTGGCAGCGCCATTGGTGATGCGGCAACGAGTTTTGCGACTACCGCATCGCTGGCGACGACGTTTGTCAATGCATTCAATACTTTTCAAAGCGGTAACATCAGCAGTCTTCAGGATCCGTTGACAAGTTTTCTCGACAGCAGCCTGCTGGATGCCATGGGCGGCGTGCTGGCGGACAGCGGCAATAATTTACTGCAAAGTCTGGCAAAAATCGGTATTACACTTGATACATCTACCGGTACTGACAATATTCAGTTCACGCTGGATTCATCACTGTTGCAAACAGCATTTACGAATGCGCCTGTTGCAACTGCCAGCTTGCTGACACAAGCGTTACAGGCACTGGCGCAGATAGAGACTTCGCTTATTGCGCAGAACCAGAATCTGACGACGGCGGAGGTCAGCGGCGGCGTGGGTAATTCAGCTGGAAATGTCTCATCCTCCGATATCTTCGCAACGGCAACGACAGCGCTATCCTCTGGCATTACATCTGTGACGCCCTCCATTCTGAAAACTCAGAAAACAGTAGCTGTCGGTGAGACGGATACTGCGCCAGGGATAGTGAGCGCGGCTGAGCAAAGCAATGCTCCCCCGATGGCGACAGCTCAGCAGGTATCCGCATCTTCTGAGACTGTGAATACGTCGCTTACTTCATCAACTGTATATGATGCCGCTGCATTGAAATCTGCAAATACAACGGTCACACAGCAAAAATCTGTACCCGACAAGACGGCTGTTGAACCGCGTACTGGGGCGTCGATAACTGCTTTTGATCAGTCCGCAACGTCGGCGGCACAAGTACATACGCTAGTATCAGCCGATTTTCAGAGTGACTTACTAAAAAGTGGTGCCGACGTAATTCAGACCGGGCACAAGGTTATTGTCGGGAGTGAAGTTGCCGGTACAACAGCGAATTCTTTGTCATCGGTGTCAATGGCTACGCTACTGAATTCGGTGAAATCTTCTCAAGAACTGACAGATGTTGTTGCGCCTCAGACACCTGCTGCGCCCAGCGGCGCGGCGCTTGTTCACCCTTTAACGATGCAAGCGTCTGTTGTGACGGCCGCATCAGCTTATCGCCTGAATGATCCCGCCATTGTGAATACTCTTAGTCCGGACATGGCGTTATCAGATGCAACTGTCCCAGTAACTGCTGTCGCTACAACGACTGCTGATGCTGTAACTGCTGCAAATGTTGCAAACGATGTTGCTGTATCTGGGGTGAATTGGACCGCTGGCGTGAATCCTGTAATCTCAGCGGCCGTCGCGGCATATAAGGTCAGTGATGCCATCGAACACCAGAAGCCTGATCAGGGGCGGGAGGATAGAGATGAAGTCGTTTTCGGTAATGAAATTCCGCCGGTGGCGATGGATTTAAAGCAAGATGCCGGTCAGCAAAGTACCAGTGAAACCCGACAAAGCAAAAAATCCGGGCAGGCAAAGAATGCAGATATGGTGACAGATGCGACGGCGAGTGCACCGCCTCACGGTAGTATTGATATTAATACCTGAGTGATTTCGGGTTGTGTCGTGATACTTGTTGTGCTTTCAGAATGCGTAAATGAAAAAGCTCTGCAACAAATGATGTTTGTCTTGATGCAGAGCTTTTTTAGAAGAGGTGCGGAATCAATCCCTGATTTCCAGCGCCCGGTTCAGGCTTAATGCTGCGATTGAACATGCAGCACCCGAGAGAAGATAGAGGCTGACATAGGCGAGGCCGAAATGTGCAGACAATCCGAGTGCAACCAGTGGCGCGAAACCGGCACCGACCAGCCATGAAAGATCGGACGTCAAGGCTGCGCCGGTATAACGGTATTTCGCTGAAAAATTGGCAGTCACAGCCCCTGCCGCCTGGCCGTAAGACAGACCCAGCAAGGCAAATCCCACCAGAATAAATGTATTCTGGGCAGATTCCCCACCGCCAAGTAAACTTGGTACAAATACACTCAGAATCGCAATGAATAGCGCGAAGGTGCCCAGTGTATTGCGGCGACCGTAGCGATCAGCGATCAGGCCAGAGGCAATCACGCCTAAGCTCATTAATCCTGCGCCAGTTACTTGTATGTACAGTACGTCCGTCAGTGAGCGTGTGGAGTATAGCGTCAGCCATGAAAGCGGGAATACCGTCACCAGATGGAATAAAGCGTAGCTGGCCAGTGCGGCTAAGGCGCCTATCAGCACGTTTCTTCCCTGGGAGCCACTCATTTCGGCGATTTTAGTTGGTTCAAGCTCGCGCTCATCCAGCAGGCGCGCATATTCGTTGGTAGAGACCAGGCGCAGACGGGCAAACAGGGCGACGACATTAATCGCGAAGGCAACATAGAAAGGATAGCGCCAGCCCCAGTCGAGAAAATCTTCCGGTGACAAGCTGGAGAGTAAATAAGCAAAGAGGCTGCCAGCAATCATGAAGCCGACAGGGGCGCCGAGCTGCCCCAGCATCGCATACCAGCCGCGCTTATGTTGAGGGGCATTTAATGCCAGTAGAGAGGGGAGTCCATCCCACGAGCCGCCCATCGCCAGCCCCTGGCCTATGCGTAACGACGCAAGAATAACGATCGACGCGTAGCCCAGATGCGAAAACGTAGGTAGGAAGGCGATACCGGCAGTGGAGATGCCAAGCAAGACTAAAGCAATTGTGAGTTTTGCTTCGCGCCCAAGATGGCGCTGAATTGCCATAAAAGCGACCGTACCGATAGGTCGTGCGATGAAGGCAAAAGAAAAAATAACAAATGAATACAGCGTTGCTTCCAGTCTTTGTTCAAATGGAAAGAAAACCGAGGGAAATACTAATACAGATGCAATGGCGTAGACAAAAAAATCAAAATATTCAGAAGCCCGACCGATAACAACACCGATGGCGATTTCTCCCGGCGAAATCGAGGTGTGGTCAGCGTGACTGTTTCTGGGGGCTGTGAGGAGGTCAGAACGTACAGAAATACTGGTGAGTTGCTCACCATTGTGGCTGATACTTGGCATAGTCGTCTCTCTTAGTAGTGTTTTTATCGACGGACGCCTGAAGCCCTGCCCGATGTAGCTATGGCAGGGTGGGACAAAACGTCCAATCGCTAATGCTAGTCAGTCCGTGTACATTACCACGATTTATCCTTTTAACCTGGACTTTCCTGCATGATTTCCCTACTAGCTCGGCGCGGACTAATACTCCTATGCGTTGCACTGTTGGCTGGATGTGACACTATTGTGTTAAATCCTTCAGGCGATATCGCCGCTCAGCAGAGCAAGCTGATTGTCATTTCTACTCTCCTGATGTTAATCATCATTATTCCTGTCATTTTCCTGACCTTGTTTTTTGCATGGCGCTACAGACAGAGTAATACCAGTGCAAAGTACGATCCTGAGTGGGATCATTCAACCAAACTCGAATTAATTATCTGGGGAGCTCCTCTGTTAATTATCATCGTTTTGGGAATGTTGACATGGATTTCTACACATACTCTTGATCCATATCGAAAGTTGTCACGATTAGATGAAAATCGTCCGATTCCTGCCAACGTCAAACCGCTGGTTGTGGAAGTCGTTGCTTTAGACTGGAAATGGTTGTTTATTTATCCAGAGCAGGGTGTGGCAACGGTCAATGAATTGATTGCGCCAGTCGATGTGCCTGTTCATTTCAAAATCACCGCATCCACCGTCATGAATTCGTTTTATGTTCCAGCGCTGGCAGGTCAGATCTATGCGATGCCTGGTATGGAGACGCAATTGAACGCCGTGATCAACAAGGCCGGTATATATGATGGCTTTTCTGCTAACTACAGCGGAGCCGGCTTTTCTGACATGCGTTTCAAATTCCATGGGATGACGCAGGAAAATTTCAATCAGTGGGTGCAGACTACCAAAGCGGAAAAGCTGAACCTCAATCGTGCTGCTTATCTCGAGATTGAAAAGCCAAGTATCAAAGATCCGGTGCGCCGCTTTGGCACTGTTGAAGCCGACTTGTTCCATGCCATTGTCAATCGTTGTGTGAGTGCTGATCAGGTTTGCATGGATAAGCTGATGTCGACAGATCTCAACGTGAAACCAGCATTAAAAGCGAACGAAAAAGTCGTTTCTATGCTTGCTCAGAATCAGCAGGCTACACGCGGGACGGATGCTGAAGTGTGTACAACACCACCAGTTACTATTGGAAAATAAAGATGTTAGACCAAATTGATTTGACTAAGCTGATATTCGGCCGTCTCAGCTGGGAAGCGATTCCTCTGCACGAGCCGATTCTTATTGCTACGTTTGCCGGGGTTGCTGTCGGAGGCCTGGCATTGCTGGCCGCACTCACTTACTTCCGCGTATGGGGAACCTTGTGGCGCGATTGGCTGACAAGTATCGACCACAAGCGTATCGGTATCATGTACATGGTTCTCGGTTTGATCATGCTGTTGCGTGGTTTTGCTGACGCGCTGATGATGCGTGCGCAGCAGGCAATGGCGTTCGGTGATTCCGCCGGGTTCCTGCCACCGCATCACTATGACCAGGTGTTCACTGCGCATGGTGTGATCATGATTTTCTTTGTGGCAATGCCTTTCGTTACCGGTCTGATGAATTATGTCGTGCCTCTGCAAATCGGTGCACGTGACGTTGCTTTCCCGTTCCTGAATAACTTCAGTTTCTGGATGACGGCGTTCGGTGCGGTACTTGTGATGGCTTCCTTATTCGTCGGCGAGTTTGCGCGTACCGGCTGGCTTGCATATCCGCCGCTGTCGGGTATTTTAGGCAGCCCGGATGTCGGGGTGGATTACTACATCTGGTCGCTACAGATTGCCGGTGTCGGTACCTTGCTTTCAGGTGTTAACCTGATTGTGACTATCGTCAAGATGCGTGCTCCTGGTATGACGATGATGAAAATGCCAGTGTTTACGTGGACTGCGTTGTGCACCAACGTGCTGATCGTTGCTGCTTTCCCAGTGCTGACTGCGGTGCTGGCAATGTTGTCGCTGGATCGCGTGTTCGGCACTAACTTCTTCACGAACGACATGGGTGGCAATTCCATGATGTACGTGAATCTGATCTGGATCTGGGGTCATCCTGAAGTCTATATCCTGATTCTGCCTTGCTTCGGTATCTACTCGGAGATTGTTTCGACTTTCTGTTCCAAGCGTCTGTTCGGTTATACATCGATGGTCTATGCGACAGTTGTGATCACGATCCTGTCTTACCTGGTCTGGTTACATCACTTCTTCACGATGGGTTCCGGTGCGAGTGTTAACTCGTTCTTCGGTATCACCACGATGATTATTTCGATTCCAACCGGTGCGAAGATGTTTAACTGGCTGTTCACGATGTACCGTGGCCGTATCCGTTTTGAAGTGCCGATGTTGTGGACCATGGGCTTCATGGTGACATTTGTGATTGGTGGTATGACGGGTGTGTTGCTCGCAGTTCCACCTGCTGACTTTGTTCTGCACAACAGTCTGTTCCTGATTGCTCACTTCCATAATGTGATTATCGGTGGTGTTGTATTCGGTGCATTTGCGGGCATTAACTACTGGTTCCCGAAAGCATTTGGCTACAAACTCGACAGCTTCTGGGGTAAATGCTCATTCTGGTTCTGGACTATCGGTTTCTACTTTGCGTTTATGCCGCTGTACGTACTGGGTCTGATGGGAGTGACACGTCGCCTGAGTCATTTTGAAGATCCGTCATTGCAGATCTGGTTCCAGGTTGCCGCCCTCGGCGCGGTTCTGATTGCGATCGGTATTGCCTGCTTCATTATCCAGATGGTTGTCAGCTATCTGCGTCGTGAGCAGTTGCGCGATGTCACAGGTGATCCATGGGGTGGCCGTACTCTGGAATGGGCAACATCATCGCCTCCGCCAGCTTATAACTTCGCGTTCACGCCACGTGTGCATGACAGTGATGCCTGGGTTGATATGAAAGCGAACAACTATGTTCGCCCGACTTCCGGATTCCTGCCGATTCACATGCCGAAAAATACGGCCGCTGGCATCATCATCGCTGGTCTCAGCGCGGTATGTGGCTTTGCGCTGATCTGGCAAATGTGGTTGTTGGCAGGGCTGGGCTTTATCGTCATGATGGCCGCCATCATCATCCATACTTTTAATTACAACCGCGATTACTACATTCCTGCGGACGAAGTTGTCCGTACCGAAAATGAACGCACACGTTTGTTAGCTAGCCATGTCTGATAAATCTATTTCTACTCATGATGCGATGAGCCAGGCTTCTGGTTCGCGCTACTTCGTTCTCGAACATCATCCGGAAAACGGCACGCTGCTCGGTTTCTGGTTGTATCTGATGAGCGATTGCCTGATTTTTGCTTGTCTGTTTGCCGCTTACGCGGTACTTGGACGTAATTACGCAGGCGGTCCGACGGGTGCTGAATTGTTTGATCTGCCCTTGGTCGCGATCAACACGTCTTTACTGTTGCTGTCATCGATTACCTATGGTTTTGCGATGCTGGAAGCGCAGAAGAAACGTCTGAACAACACGCTGATCTGGCTGGTGGTCACTGGCTTGCTGGGCGCTTGTTTTATCGGCCTTGAATTGTATGAGTTCATCCACCTGATTCATGAGGGTGCCGGTCCTCAACGCAGTGGCTTTCTGACTTCGTTCTTTGCACTGGTCGCAACGCACGGTCTGCACGTGACTTTCGGTATCGTCTGGCTGGTCACTTTGCTGTTCCAATTAAAACGTCATGGTCTGACGACTGAAAATAACCGTCGCCTGATGTGCCTGTCCATGTTCTGGCATTTCCTGGATGTGATCTGGATCGGCGTATTTACCTTTGTTTACCTGATGGGAGTTTTGCCATGAGTGCACATCACGAACATACAACGCATGATGCGGGGCACGGTCATCATGGACATCACGCTCATGACGATCACGCAGATCATGGCAGCCTGAAAACTTATGTCATCGGTTTTGTGCTGGCAGTTATTCTGACTGTCATTCCGTTCTGGCTGGTGATGGGTAAAGTATTCAGCAATTCTGCGACAACGGGGTTTGTGCTGTTGGCGTTGGCCGCAGTTCAGGTTGTGGTACACATGGTGTATTTCCTGCACATGAATGCCCGCTCGGAAGGTGGCTGGAATATGCTGGCATTGGTGTTTACCGGTGTGGTGGTAGTGATTCTGATGAGTGGCTCGTTGTGGGTTATGTATCATCTGAATAACAATATGATGCCAGGCATGCAGCATGAAACAACGCCTGAATCACTGAAACATACCGAGAATCCCAATGAAATGCACAACATGCGCAATATGCCATGAGTGATCTGAACACCGGGGCGCAGCCCCCGGTTGTCGCAACAGACTCCCCCCGTTCATTATTCGCAAGACGTGTTCTGGCGATATGCGCGGGGGTGGTTTTTTTGTGCTTTGCTTTTCTCGGTACATGGCAGATCTATCGCTTGCAATGGAAAATCGATCTGATCGCCCGCGTCGAGCAACGTGTGCATGCACCGGCAAACGCCGCGCCTGATCAACGTTTCTGGCCGGGTGTGAATGTCGCGAATGATGAATACCGGCACGTGCAGGTCAGCGGGCAATTATTGTCTGAGCAGACCAGTTATGTGCAGGCATCGACCGTGCTGGGCAGCGGTTACTGGATGCTGACACCATTGCGTCAATCCGACGGCAGTATTGTGTTGATCAACAGAGGATTTGTTCCTGCACAAAATAAAACAACGTCCGCAGCCCAACCACAACTGCAAACAAAGCAGGAGGTGAGCGTGACCGGATTATTACGTATGCCTGAACCCGGTGGCGGCTTCTTACGTAAGAACGATGCTGCCGCTGACCGCTGGTATTCACGTGATGTTGCCGCTATCGCAAAAAAACACAGCCTGTCGCCGGTTGCTCCATATTTTATCGATGCCGATGCCGCCGACAGCCAGCCGGATGCTGGCTACAAATCCCTGCTGTCAAATGAAGCGCAGGCGCCAGTCGGCGGTTTAACCGTTATCTCATTTCATAACAATCACTTGGTTTATGCACTTACTTGGTATGCTCTCGCTTTGATGGTCGCGGGCGGATACTATCTGCTTGTCCGCGAAGACCGCAGGCGTCTGAGTAGGACGCAGCATCATAGTGAAAATGGGAGACATCAGGATGTTCGGCAAGACTGAAAATCAGCGTGATATCGTAGCCGGCATCGCCGAAGAATACGAGAGTTCGGCCGGCCACAAAAATATGCTGCAACTGATTCATCTGCGGTGGCTTGCCGTTTTTGGTCAGATTGCAACGATCGCGCTGGTTGTCGGCGGATTCGGCATACGCTTGCCGGTATTGTCGATGGCGTTTGTGCTGGCGATACTGATTGCGTTTAATATTGCCAGCCATTTGCGCTGGCACGAAGAAACGAAGGTGTCCAACCGGGCATTGTTTTTCGCGCTGCTGGTCGATGTCGCTATCCTGACGGCGCAACTGTATCTGAGCGGCGGCACTGCCAATCCCTTTATTTTTTTATATCTGTTGCAGGTCATCCTCAGCGCTGTTTTGCTGGAAGTATGGTCAACCTGGTCGATCGTCGTGATCAGTGGCTGTTGCCTGCTTGGTTTGTCGAAATTTTCTCATCCCTTGCTTTTACCCGCAGATAACAGCGGCGGTATGCCTGAGCTGTATATCGATGGCATGATCATTTGCTTCTTACTGAACGCGGGTTTGCTGGTATTTTTTCTGACGCGCATCAGTGGCAATTTAAAAGTGCGTGATGCACAACTGGCAGATGCCCGCCAGAGATCCACAGAAGAAGAGCACATAGTGAAAATGGGCTTACTTGCCTCCGGCGCGGCGCATGAACTGGGGACACCTTTAGCAACGATGTCCGTCATTCTCGGTGACTGGCGCAGGATGCCTGAATTCAGTAAAAATCCTGATTTACTCGAAGACCTGAGTGAAATGGAAAGACAATTGCAACGCTGCAAAACGACACTCAGCAGTATTTTATTATCCGCCGGAGAAGCGCGCGGCGAATCTTCGGTCAAAACAACCATCAATACCTTTCTTAAACAACTGGTTGAAGACTTCCGGGCGACGCGTCCGGTACAGACATTCATCTTTGAAAATCAGATACAACAGGACGTTCCCGTCGTGTTTGATTCTGCGCTCAAGCAGATGATATGCAATGTGTTAGATAATGCACTTGAAGCGTCACCCGCCTGGCTTGCTCTGACGGTGTCGAGAGACGCGGACATACTGGTCATCGTCGTGACCGATACCGGTCCGGGATTTTTGCCCTCGATACTGGAAAATCTGGGGCAGGCGTATCAATCGACCAAAGGGCGCCCGGGCAGCGGTCTGGGTATTTACTTTGTGGTGAATGTTGTTCGTAAATTAGGCGGCTCTGTGATTGCCCGTAACCGGCAGGAGGGTGGCGCCGTTGTCAAAATAGAGCTGCCACTGTCAGCGTTAATGCTATAAAAAGGTTTGAATATGTCAGAAAGTCGTCTGTTGCTGATTGTCGAGGACGATACTGCATTCGCGCGTACTCTGTGTCGTTCGTTTGAGCGACGCGCTTATACCGTGTTGCATGCCGAGAGTCTGGAAGCGGCAGAAGAAATACTCAGGTCCCATGCGCCGCAGTTTGCAGTGGTGGATCTGAAATTAAATGGCAATGCTTCCGGGCTGGCCTGTGTGCAAATGTTGCATCAGCGGGTGCCGACCATGCAGATTGTGGTGCTGACCGGCTTTGCCAGCATTGCGACTGCGGTCGAAGCCGTGAAACTGGGCGCTTGTCAGTATCTGGCAAAGCCATCGAATACCGATGATATCGAAGCAGCCTTCGGCCATGTTGCCGGTGTCACGGATCTGGAACTGACGAATCGTCCGACCTCGATTAAAACACTGGAATGGGAACGCATACACGAAGTGTTGGTGGAGTCCGAGTTCAATATCTCCGAAGCCGCACGACGTCTGGGAATGCACAGACGCACATTGGCACGTAAGCTCAGTAAGCAGCGTGTCAAATGATATGCGGATGAGCCGTCAGGGTATTCGTAATTTCGCATTCATACTGTTCCATTAAGGCCTTTGTTCCGCGCGCTATTTAGCTTGATATTGCTGATCGTTGATCCGCTGCTGGACATGCGTGCCCGCATTAAATTTTTAATATCTCTCTGAGTAACTTATGTGAAAATAACAGACAGCGCAGGCTAGTCCGGTTGATTCACATCTGCTGTTTTTAATGCCGCAGAAAATTGAGCCGGACATTCCTGTTTCTGCTATTCCCTAACAGTTTTCGTCTATTTTTATGTCTTCAGTGATCAAGCCAGGGCTGATTATTTTGCACAGTAATCAGTTGGAGCAGTTGAGTTCGGCCGTATTCGAATGGATAAGGCGCAATCCCTTGTCTCCGCTGGAGAAAGAGATTTTTCTGGTGCAGTCAAACGGTGTCGCTGAGTGGCTGAAAATATCGCTGGCAGAAAATTTCGATATCAGTGCTGCGAACCGGATTGAATTGCCGGGGCGTTTTTCGTGGACGATCTATCGTTCCATGCTCGGAAAGGCCGAGATACCATCGACATCATCTCTCGATAAAATGCCGCTGACCTGGCGGCTGATGCGCCTGATCCCCGCGTTGTTGCAGGATAGTGATTTTTCTCCGCTAAAACAATTTCTGGCCGATGGCGATGCCGAACGGCGTTACCAACTGGTGTCCCGGCTCGCAGATCTGATCGATTTATATCAGGTGTACCGGACGGATTGGTTGCAGGACTGGAGTCAGGGACATGATCAGTTACGTCGGGCAAACGGGGAACTGATGTCATTACCCGCAGATCAACGCTGGCAGGCTAAATTGTGGCGAGCGATACTTGCCGATTTGCCGGAGGCTGAGCGTTTGCTGGGGCGCGTGAATGTGCACCGGCGCTTTGTTGAGGCGGCCAATGGCGGTGCCGTACCAGCATCACCATTACCGCGCCGGGTGGTGTTATTCGGTGTGTCTGCGTTGCCGCGGCAAACACTGGAAGCCTTATCTGCGCTGGCGCATCACTCGCAAGTCATACTCGCCGTACCCAATCCCTGCCAGTATTTCTGGGGCGATATCATCGAAGGGCGTGAATTGTTCAAAGCGCAGTTCAAGCGCCAACAACTGCGTAATCAAACTGATTTATCCGTGGTTCCGATTGAGGCGCTGCATGCTCACGCACATCCTTTGCTGGCTGCGTGGGGGCGTCTGGGGCGCGACTTCGTCCGTATGCTGGATGAATTTGATCAGGCTGAACTGGTGCGATCCGGTTTTAGCGGTTTGAAGATAGATTTATTTTCTGACGATGCGGGCGATACCTTGCTGGCGCAGGTGCAGGCGGCGATACGGGATTTGCTGCCGCTGGCCGAACATCCCCGTCTGCCGGTGACGGCGACAGATACGTCCATAGAGTTTCATCTGGCTCACAGTGTTCAGAGGGAAGTCGAGATTCTGCATGATCGTTTGTTAGGGATTTTTGCAAAGACAGACAACACAATTCGTCCGCGTGATGTGGTGGTGATGGTACCGGATATCGTCCAGTTCACGCCCTCAATCAGAGCGGTATTCGGACAATATAAGCGCACGGATCAACGTTATATTCCCTATGAGATCGGCGATGTATCAGATCGTAAAACGAATCCGGTGATGGTAGCGCTCGACTGGTTATTACGCTTGCCGCAGCAGCGCTGTCAGCAGAATGAGGTGGTGGATTTGCTGGAGGTTCCCGCGATTGCGGCACGCTTTGGTCTGGATGAGGGCGATTTACCTGTGCTGAAAACCTGGATCAATGGTGCCGGAATCCGCTGGGGCCTGAATCAGCAGCACAGAGATGGTCTGGGGCTGGGGGCTACTGGTGAACAGAATTCCTGGATTTTCGGCATCCGGCGCATGTTACTTGGCTATGCAAATGGCGCCCAGCAACACTATCAGGGTATAGAGCCGTATGCGGAAGTTGGTGGACTCTCATCGTCGCTGGCAGGAAGTCTGGCAGAGTTTGTTGAGGCGCTGATCGAATGGCAGTGCAGACTGATCTTACCGCAGACGCCGCTGGTCTGGGCAGAACAGGCGCGGCAACTGTTGACGACATTCTTTGCTGCATCCGGTGAGAATGACAGAGTGTTGCTGGCACGGCTGCATGAGTCACTCGATCATTATCTGAATGCCTGCGAACAGGCAGGTTTTGACGAAGCGATTCCGCTGGCAGTTTTTCGCGAGCCCTGGCTCGCATCGATAGACGAGGCAACGCTGAATCATCGTTTTATTTCCGGCGGTGTGACTTTCTGTACCTTCATGCCAATGCGCTCAATGCCATTTCAACTGGTTTGTCTGCTCGGGATGAACGAGGGCGATTTTCCGCGCAGGACGAGTCAGGTCGATTTTGATTTGCTGGCGGTGCCGGGAATGGCGCGCCCCGGTGACCGTTCGCGGCGCGATGATGACAGGTATCTGATGCTGGAAGCGATTCTGGCGGCACGATCCAGGCTGTACATCAGCTGGACAGGAAAAAATATCCGTGATAATTCCGCGCAACCCCCGTCGGTGCTGGTTTCGCAATTGCGTGATTATCTGCAGGCAGGCTGGGATATTGATTTGCGGGAGCACACACATGAGTATCCGATGCAGGCATTCAGCCGTGCCTATTTTTTTGAGGGGCCGCAAAGGCCGCTGACTTATGCGAGGGAATGGGGCGCAGCCTACCTGCAGACACAGGCGCAAGAACAGCATGCTGCGGATGAACACAGAACGTCGTTTGCGGACGATGATGCCGGCGTGAATCTGACACTGAAGCTGAATCAACTGAGTCGTTTCGTCAGACAACCTGTCGCCAGTTTTTTTCAGCAGCGCCTGGGAGTGCAATTTGCTGATGACGAACAAATGACCGGTACTGAAGAGCCGTTCAGTCTCGATGCTTTGCAAGAATATTTTCTGAATGACAGGCTGATCAATAGCGGAGATATGCCGGGTAGTATCGCTGACCTTGAAGCAACACTGAGTGCAAAAGCGGCGCAGCTGTCACGCGAAGGGTTGCTGCCAGTCGGTTTCATGGGACAGAAATGGCAGCGTTTGCTGGTCGCGGAAATGATACCGGTGCAAACGGCATGGCTGACATTATGCGGCCAGTTCCCCGAGCCTGCGGCGAAGCTGCCGCTGCAATTTCAGTTTCAGAATATCACGCTCTCAGACTGGCTGGAAAACCTGCGTACCGATGGTGAGCAAACCGTTTCCATCATGCAGAGCGCCAGTAAAGTATGTAATGCCAAAGACGAAGTGCGGGCGGATAAAGTCATCGATATCTGGATACGGCAATTAGTTGCAGCGAGTCAGAATTACTCAGTGACTTTTTACCTGGTCGCGCGCGATGCCAGCCTGTGCATGCCACTTCTGGAACAGGTTGCGGCAACGGCGACGCTTGAAACCTTGCTAGGGTTATGGCGGGAGGGGCAGGATGGTATTTTGCCAGTCGCCTGCAAGACCGCGCTGGCGCTGATTGCCGGTGATAATCCACAACAAATTTATGACGGTGGCTATAACATGAGCGGCGAAGTAGAGAGCCCTTATCTGGCCAGAATGTGGCCTGATTTTTCTGCCTTGCGTGCAGAGCCCGATTGGGAGAACGTTGCCAGAACGCTCTATGAGCCATTATTCCTTTGGGCGCGTCAGATTCAGGTTACGTCTCTGAATGCCGCCGCCGAAACGGAGGATGCGCAATGAGTCACTTGCTCAATCCGATAAGTTTTCCGCTGCATGGCAGTCGTCTGATTGAAGCGAGCGCCGGGACGGGAAAAACCTGGACTATTGCTGCTCTGTACTTACGACTGGTGCTCGGGCACGGCGATGAAAATGCATTTCAGCGCGCTTTGCATCCATCAGAAATTCTGGTGATGACATTCACACGTGCTGCAACCAGAGAATTATCCGATCGCATACGTCAGCGATTGACGGAAGCTGCGGACTATTTCCGTTCTGGCGATGTTCCCGCACATGATCATTTCATCCGCGAACTGATGTCGGCTTATCCTACCCATGAGTTACAACAGCAGGCGGCGTATCGCCTCAGTATGGCGGCGCAAGCGATGGATGAGGCGGCGATTTTCACGATTGATGCCTGGTGTCAGCGCATGCTCAAAGAGCATGCATTTGACAGCGGTTGTCTGTTTGATGAAGAACTGATCGCCAGCGAATCTTCTTTGCTGGAAAATGCGGCGCTCGATTACTGGCGGCAGCAGGTGTATCCGCTCGATAGTAATAGTTTCTCGCTGCTCACTTCATTCTGGAGTGATGCGCATGCACTATCAGCCGCGGTGCTGAAACTGGTGCCATTTGCCGGTTTGCTCGGTCCACGTATGACCCGGCCTTTGTCTGCATTGATTGAACAGACATTGGCTGATCAGGAGAAAATTCTGATCGCGCTGAAAGCGGGCTGGGCGGATAAAGCTGAACAGATGGCGCAATGGTTCGCGAAAAAAAAAGAGGCCGCGCCCAAACAATTCAGCGCAACGAAATTAAAACCTGCGAATCTGGAAAAATGGCTGACTGCACTCAAAGTCTGGGCGCAGACGCCTTCGCTGGTCTGGCCGGACGGTTTTGAAAAGGCCGCGGAAAAGCTGACACCGGATGGCTTACGGAGCGCATGCAATAAAGGATACGAGCCGGAGATTCCTGAGGTCTTCGACGATATTGCGCCACTCGCGGAAAAACTGGGCGAGATAGAACCGATCAAACACGTGCTGTACCGCCATGCCGTTTCTGTGATCGTTGCCCGCGCTGATGCACTCAAACGCAACAGCCGCCAGTTTGGTTTCAACGATATGTTGCAAAGGCTGCGTGCCGCCGTTAGCGGGCCGAATGCGGCTGCGCTGAATCTGCGTATCCGTCAACAATATCCGGTGGCGATGGTGGATGAGTTTCAGGATACTTCGCCGGATCAGTATGCGATTTTTGACGCAATTTATCGTATTGAAGAGAATGCGCAGACGCAGGGCTTGTTTCTGATCGGTGACCCTAAGCAATCGATTTATGGTTTTCGCGGTGCTGATATACAAAGTTACCTGGCCGCCCGTGAAGCGACCACAGGCCGGCACTATATGCTTGGCACTAACTTCCGCTCGACGCATGCACTGGTTGGTGCAGTGAATCATTTGTTTCTGCACGCGGAAAAAAATGAAGATGCGGCATTTGCTGCCGGTGCTTTCCGGTTCCGGCGTGCTGCAACTGATCCTGTGCCGTTTGAAGCCGTCACGGCATATGGTCGCGCAGAAAAATTTGTTAATGCCGAAGGCGAAGTCAGTGCGCTGAATATGTGGGCATCGGCAAATCCTGACATGAAAAAAGACGAGTATCTTTCGTTTTTTGCAGAAAACTGTGCTGAGCATATCGTCACGCAACTGAATAGCGCGCAGACTGGTTTTCAGTACACCGGAGACGTGCAGCGATTTCAGCGATTGCAGGCAGCGGATATCGCGATTCTGGTCAGGGATAAATTTGAAGCCGAAGCGATCCGCAGCGCGCTGCAAAAGCGACATGTCGCCAGTGTCTATTTGTCCGATAAAGATTCAGTGCTCAACAGCGACGAGGCCAGCGATGTCTTACGCTGGCTGCATGCATTTGCGAATCCGCTGGATGATACTGCTGGTCGCGCCGCGTTCGCTACTAAAACAGCGAAACTCAGCATCCCGCAACTGATCACGCTGGCATCGGATGATGAAGCATGGGAAAACTGTACCGCGCAATTAAAAGAGTTGCACCTGATCTGGCAAAGGCAGGGTGTTCTTGCTGCTATCCGGCGGTTTATACATATGCTGGAATTACCGGCAAAATTACTCAGCGCGGTTGGCGGCGAGCGCAGCCTGACGAATATCCTGCATCTGGCGGAATTATTGGAAACGGCGAGCATGCAACTCGATGGCGAGCAATCGCTGGTACGCTGGCTGGCGGAACAAATGGCGGATGATAGTCAGCTCAGCGACGAACATATCTTACGACTTGAAAGCGATGCGAAACTGGTCAAGGTGATAACGATACATAAGTCCAAGGGGCTGCAATATCCATTGGTGTATCTGCCGTTCGCCGTGTCAAACCGGGTGACAACGCGGATGAACCGCAGTTTCTTTGATTATGTCGATGAATCCGGTGTACGGAAAATTGATTTTACATTGTCGCAGGAAGCGTTGGATGCGGTGGATCGCGTCAGAAAAGAAGAAGATATTCGTTTGTTTTATGTGGCGGTCACACGCGCCGTCCATGCCTTATGGCTGGGTGTTTCCTCGAATCAGAACAAAATACACGAGTCTGCGTTCGGTTATTTGCTGGCTGGCGAAACGACACTGGAGGCTGACGCCCTGTACGATGCTTTGCAAAAAATGAGCAATGATTGCAACGATATTGCCATCATTGACGTTGCTGAGTTGCCGGACGTTAATATCTACGAGCAGCAAGAAACAAAACAAAGCCTGGTGGAAATGCCCGAGTACAAACACGAGTTTGAGCGCGACTGGACTGTCGGCAGCTTCACTTCGCTGACGCGAAGTATCGCAACCACCGGCAATATGACCCGCGTGCAGGACAGTAAGCTGCTGGAGGACGACGGCAGTGCGCCGGTGACAGTAGCTGGTCACAGTGCTTGGCATCGTTTTCCGCGCGGCGCGATGCCGGGTCAGTTTTTACATGAACAGCTCGAATGGATGGCAGGTGAGGGCTTCGAGTCCGCCGGGGCCGATACTTTCGATGCCAGACTGGCAGCGCGTTGTCAGCGCGCGGGTTGGGATAATCATTTCGACGATATTCTGCTCTGGCTGAAGCGCATCGTTGCAACGCCTTTGTTGCCAGCGAATGTACGTCTGCAGGAACTGTCAACATTTCTGCCTGAAATGGAATTCTGGTTTCCGTGTGAACGCGTAAACGCGCAACAGATAGATCGCTTATGCCAGGAATTTTTTCTCGACGGTACGCCACGCGATGCTCTGGCTGAACGCGATTTGCATGGTCTGCTGATGGGCTTCGCCGATCTGGTGTTTGAGCATCAAGGCAAATACTGGGTGCTGGATTACAAGTCGAATGTTGTTGCTGCGGATGACGCTGGATATCACCGCGCCGCTCTGGCATCTGCTATGGCTGCGCACCGTTACGATGTGCAGGGGGCGATTTATATGCTGGCCTTACATCGCTTGTTGCAGTTGCGCCTGGGCGAGACTTATAACCCTGCCATACATCTTGGTGGCGCGATTTTTTTCTTCATGCGTGGCGTTGCCAACGAAGAGACGCATGGTTGTTACCAGCTTGAAGCAAACCCGGAATTCCTCGGCAGGCTCGATCAGATGATGCGCCACGATGAAGCGTCGGCTGCCGGTAATTCTGTGAACGATACAAAGGAAATCCCATCATGATGGTAGCGACACCGCCAGTGCTGGAAAGATTCAAACAATATGCAGAGCAGGGGCAAGTCCGTCTTCTTTCTGTGGCTTTTATGCGTTTCATGCACAGCCTTGGCATGCAGGATCAGCGGCAATTGCTGATCGTTGGCTTGTTATGTGAGCTCGAGGCGCTGGGTCATAGTTGTATCAAACTCGGTGCATTAGTGGCTGACCCTTGCGCTTTGTCAGGCTGGGATAAGGCGCTGTGGGAAACGCTGGTTGCGGAGATGGATGTACCTGCCGACGTTGAGGGATGGTTGCATGTGCTCAGCAGTTCTGCGCAGATTTATGCTGCGGATAAAGCGGGTCAGGATGATCAGTTTGATCAACAAGAGCCGCTGGTGTTGCACAGAGAGAGCCTGTATCTGCGTCGTTACTGGCGACATGAAATGGCGATAGCGACTGCGGCCAGAAAACGGGCGTCGGCTTTGATGCCTGTCGATGTGGCTACCGTGTCGCGCTGGCTGGATGTGTTATTTCATGCCTCTGACGAGATTGACTGGCAGAAAACCGCTTGTGCGATTGCTGTACGCAGCCATTTTTCGGTGATTACCGGTGGCCCGGGAACGGGTAAGACGTACACCGTGGCGCGGCTGCTGGCGCTGTTGTTCGCCTTGTCTGCACAGCCAGAACGTCTGCGTATCGCATTGGCTGCCCCGACAGGTAAAGCCGCAGCGCGCCTGAAACAGGCGATTGATCATGCTTTATCTGAACTCGCTCAGAAAATTGGTCCGGCGCTGCCGCTGGCGGAGCTGACGAACCGTATCGGTGCGGCGCGCACGTTGCATAGTCTGTTGGGGGCTCGCCCTGATACACGGGCATTCCGCCATCATGCGGGAAATTTGCTGGATATTGACGTGCTGATCGTGGACGAGGCATCGATGGTGCATCTGGAAATGATGGCTGCTCTGCTGGCGGCACTGCCCGAATCCACGATGCTGATTTTGCTCGGAGATAAAGATCAACTGGCATCGGTAGAAGCAGGAGCAGTGCTGGGCGATTTGTGTGATCGTGCGGAATCCGGCAATTATTCTTCCGATACGGCGCGTTATATCGCCAGTGCCTGTGGCAAAGAGCTTCCGGCAGAGTTTATTGCGAATGGCAATGTGATTGCGCAGCAGACCGTGATGCTCAGAAAGAGCCGCCGTTTCAGCGGTGCCATCGGCGCGCTGGCATTGGCTGTGAATAGCGGGCAGACAGACCTTGCGATTGATTGTTTGCGCAGGGCAGATGAGCAAGTCTTGTTCTGGGCCGAATCTGCCCAGCAAAAAACGCTATTGCAAATAGCCTTGCATGGCAGGGCTGGTGCAGAAGGTGGTTATTTCTCTTACCTGCAATTACTGGCGCATAGGCCGCAGGGTGATGACGAGGCACAGTTTCAGCAATGGGTGATTGCCGTCCTGAAAGCCTTTGAGTCATTCCGTATTTTGTGTGCCGTCAGGGAAGGGGATTGGGGTGTCAGCGGCTTGAATCAGTCTATCGAAAAACATCTGCATCAGCTCGGACATATCAACAGCCGGACCGAATGGTACACCGGGCGGCCAGTGATGATTACCCGTAATGACTACGGCATCGGGGTTTTTAATGGCGACATCGGCATGACTTTGCCTGACTTCAGGAAAGACAAGGTGCAAAGAGTGTATTTTCTGGAGGGCGACAAACTGCGCCATGTACTGACGTCACGCCTGCGCCATGTGGAAACAGCGTTTGCGATGACGGTGCATAAATCGCAAGGGTCAGAATTTCAGCATACGGTGATGGTATTGCCCGCAGAGACATCGCCGGTGATCACCCGCGAGCTGATTTATACCGGTATTACCCGGGCGAAGGAGAAATTCAGCCTGCTGACACCGGTAGCGTCTGTCCTGGGACATGCGATCGGACGCCTGACGCTGCGCGCGAGCGGCTTGCAGGCAGCGTTGAATGTTGATTAAAAGAAAATGAATTTAACGCGACAGTGCAGATTATTCCGTCGGTTTCCGGTGAAGTCTTTTATAATCCCCCGCGTACCAGATAAGTCCCAGGTCGCGCGGACTGATGACTGATACCTTCGAAGTTGATGTGCTCGTATCAACGTTGTGACATTCTTGGAGGTTGTTATCTTGGATAGACGTGTTAAATAAAGAATGTAAATTGTATGAGTAAAGACTTAAGTAAGCCTGCCAGGGCTGAATCAGGAAACATCCCCGAACATATCGCAATCATTATGGATGGTAACGGCAGATGGGCAAAACAACGTTTGTTGCCTCGTTTTGCCGGTCATACCAAAGGGGTGAATGCTGTCAATAAAGTGGTGGAAGCATGTTGTAACCGTGGTGTCCGTTACCTGACCTTGTTTGCGTTCAGTTCAGAAAACTGGCGTCGTCCACCGGAGGAAGTCTCACTGCTCATGAAATTGTTCCGGAAAGTACTGGTACTTGAAATCAACAACATGTGCCAGAACAATATCCGTCTGAAAATCATCGGTGATCTGAGCAAATTTGACGCCGAACTCAAGCAATTGATCCACAACGCGGAAGAGAAAACGGCGGCTAATACCGGGCTGACGCTGACGATCTGCGCCAATTACGGTGGCCGCTGGGATATCGTCAATGCCTGTAACGCATTAATTCGTGAAGGGCTGGATCAGGACAGCATTACCGAAGACATGCTGTCGTCAAAATTGTCTATGGCCTACGCGCCGCCGCCAGACATGCTGATACGCACCGGTGGCGAAGCACGCATATCGAATTTCCTGTTGTGGCAAATGGCGTATTCAGAATTTTTCTTTACCGATACCTACTGGCCGGATTTCGACGGTAAATCGCTGGATGAAGCGATCGCTTCGTTCCAGAAGCGCGAGCGCCGTTTCGGCAGAACCAGCGAACAGTTGCTGGAATCAGCCGAGTAAAGCTGCAGGCGAATTCCAGGATGAAGCGCGAATAAGCGCTAATGATTGAAGTAATGCAGGCGGGAATTATCCATGACCAAAATTGTTCCGGTAATTTTATGTGGTGGCTCAGGCACCCGCCTGTGGCCCTTGTCACGCGCGGGTTTTCCTAAACAGTTTCTGGTGTTATCCGGCACCACCAGCTTGTTTCAGCAAGCGGTGCAACGCGTGAATGCGATTGCCGATGCCGATATTCAGGTCAGCCCTACGCTGATCGTGACCAATGAAGAGCATCGTTTTCTGGCGCTTGACCAGTTACGTGAAATGAAATCCGTTGCGGCCAGTCTGTTACTGGAACCCGCCGGAAAAAATACCGCACCGGCGTTGACGCTGGCGGCGCTTGAAGCCACGGCCAACGGCGAAGACCCGGTGCTGGTGGTGACACCGGCAGATCAGACCATACAGGATGACGCCGCGTTCACCAACGCATTGCAGCGTAGCGTGCGAGCCGCCAGCGATGGCGCGATTATAATTTTAGGCATTACGCCTGATCGCCCTGAAACTGGCTACGGTTATATCCGCAGAACCGGGCAGGCAGCAACATTCGGTGAATCTGCAGTAGCGCAGTTTGCTGAAAAGCCTGATGCAGCGACGGCGCAGCAATATCTGGACAGTGGCGAATATCTCTGGAACAGCGGCATGTTTGTGCTCAGAGCCAGCACCTGGTTGAAAGCACTGGCGCAATTCCGGCCTGATATTGCGGAGTCTGCCAGACTCTCGTGGTCGGAAAAAAACAGCGACGCCCAATTCATCCGTCCCGGTACTGCTGCTTTTGCCAACATTCCGGCAGACTCTATCGATTACGCCGTGATGGAAAAATGCCCGGGGTCAGCTTTTGACATACGCATGATTCCGCTGGACGCAGGCTGGAACGATCTGGGCGCGTGGGATGCCGTCTGGCAGGTCGGCAAGCAGGATGCGCAGGCCAATGTGACGTACGGCGATGTGATACAGACCAATTCCAGCAATAGCCTGATTTATTCGTCCAGCCGCCTGGTCAGCACCGTTGGCATTGATCATCTGGTTGTCGTCGAAACGCCGGACGCAGTGTTAGTGGCTGATAGGCGTCAGAGTCAGGATGTGAAGGCGATTGTGGCGCAATTAACGCAGCAGGGGCGGCAGGAACATACATTACATCGCAAGGTGTATCGTCCCTGGGGCTGGTATGACAGCATTGATGAAGAAGAACGCTTCAAGGTCAAACGCATACAGGTCAAGCCCGGTGCCAGCCTGAGTCTGCAAAAGCATCATCACCGCGCGGAACACTGGGTCGTGGTCAGGGGAACGGCCGAAGTCACTTGCGGCGATAAAGTCATGCTGCTGACGGAAAATCAATCAACCTACATTCCGTTGGGCGAAGTGCACCGGCTGGCGAATCCGGGCGCGATACCGCTGGAAATTATCGAAGTACAGTCCGGCAGTTATCTGGGTGAGGATGATATTGTCCGTTTTGAAGACACCTATGGCCGCACGAAGTCAAAGTGCTGATGTCTTGAAAAAACAGCGCGGCGGTAGGCAAGCGCATTTTTTTTGATGTATGTCATGGCAATGAAACAATTTTTTGGTATGATTCATCTCAGTTACTGTACATGCAACCGATATGTATGACGGTAACGAGGTGTGCCGGATCAGCAGATAGCGGGTTGGCCACCGTCCGGAACAAGGGTACGGAGACTGAACAGACAGTCTCCGTATTTTTTTGTGTGCTGCTTTTATTCGTTGCGCACAATGCGAATGCAGGGCTGCACCGAAAAAGACAGAAAGTGCCTTGCTGCTCAGATTCAGACACTTTTGCCCATTTCTGATTCCGGCTGCTCCCTGTCTTGAATCACGCACAGCGACGCTGCGCTGTCAGCGGGCATAACGAAGCAAATAATCCGCAACTAGTGCACTCCACATCCGCATCCGGCCTAGCCAGCACGAAAAAACGGCACTGCAGGCGAAAAATATACTCCCCCCGGTATGTAAAAAAGCCCAATATCTATAAGGAGATAAAGCTGTTTTCCGCACATACTCCCCCGATTTTTCCTATTTCAGGATAGCCGAAGCGTATTTCCGCCGCTTTTCGCAAACGTGGCACGCTATCTGCTCATAGGCTGGTGAAGCTTGCAGTTTCTTTGTTACCCACCACCTCAGGAGAAATCATGACACGTCGTACGGTTTTGAAAGCAACAGCAATAGGCGCAATGGCGCTCGCTACATCGGGCTGGATGGCTCAGGCATTCGCAGCAGATACGATTAAGGTTGGCATTTTGCATTCCCTCTCAGGAACGATGGCGATTTCTGAAACATCGCTGAAAGACGTGGCGCTGATGACGATTGATGAAATCAATGCCAAAGGTGGCGTGATGGGGAAAAAACTGGAAGCGGTTGTCGTTGATCCGGCATCTAACTGGCCTTTGTTTGCTGAGAAAGCACGGCAGTTAGTGTCGCAAGATAAAGTCTCAGTCGTGTTTGGTTGCTGGACATCGGTATCACGTAAATCGGTGCTGCCGGTGTTCAAAGAGTTGAACAGCCTGCTGTTTTACCCTGTGCAATATGAAGGTGAAGAGCTGGAGAAAAACGTGTTTTACACTGGCGCTGCACCGAATCAGCAAGCGATCCCGGCGACAGAATATCTGATGTCAAAAGAAGGCGGCGCGGCAAAACGTTTCGTGCTGCTCGGTACGGATTATGTCTATCCACGCACGACCAACAAAATCCTGCGCGCTTTCCTGCATAGCAAAGGTGTGAAAGATAGCGACATCGATGAAGTCTACACTCCGTTTGGTCATTCTGATTACCAGACCATCGTGGCGAATATCAAGAAATTTTCCGCCGGTGGAAAAACGGCAGTGATCTCGACCATCAATGGTGACTCGAATGTCCCTTTCTATAAAGAACTCGGCAATGCCGGTCTGAAAGCGACCGACGTGCCTGTCGTGGCGTTCTCGGTCGGTGAAGAAGAATTGCGCGGTGTTGATACCAAACCTCTGGTCGGTCATCTGGCGGCATGGAATTACTTCCAGTCGGTCAAAAATCCGGTGAATGCGGAATTCATCAAAAAATGGAAAGCATATGCCGTTGCGAAAAAATTGCCGAATGCTGCCACCGTGGTGACGAACGATCCTATGGAAGCAACCTACGTCGGCATTTATATGTGGAAGCAAGCAGTGGAAAAAGCTAAATCCACGGATACCGATAAAGTGATCGCAGCGATGGGCGGGCAGACCTTCAAAGCTCCATCCGGTTTTGAACTGACGATGGATGCGACCAATCACCATTTGCATAAACCCGTCATGATTGGTGAGATTAAAGCAGACGGCCAGTTCAGCGTCGTCTACAAAACCAAAGTGCCTATCCGCGCGCAACCCTGGAGCCCTTATATTCCGGGTAATGAAGGTAAGCAAAAGCTGTAACTAGTGCGACAGTTTCCTCCTTGCGCGAGCACTTCCTGGTGTTTCCCCGACTGACCAGGTCGTTGCTTGCGCGTGCGGGGAATCTGGCTAGCTTTCTGTTTGCGGTGGTGGTGTTTTCCCGCTCTCGTACACAACCAGCTTGCACGAAAATTCGATTAATGAACACGTCTGCAGAACTATGACATTCCAGAAAATGTTGGCACGCCAGCTTGTCACGATGTCCGCCACATCAGGTGGAACATTGCTTAGCAGATTACGTGGCGGATTATGCGGCATCCTGTTCAGCATCGCGACATCGATATTGCTGCCGGCAACAGCGCATGCGGCGATTGAAGCGAGTCAGCTCAAGGCGCTGGCAGGTGAAGATCCGGATGCGCGTATCGTTGCCGTCAATACGATAGCCGCGCTGGCGAATGATGAAGCCGCGAAAGTGCTGAGCGCACTGAAAAATGAAGAGTTGTATTTCAAAGACGATCAGGTTTTTCTGCCGGATGGTGAACAGTTTATGTCTCTGGCCGATGGCAAAAAGCTTGCCTTACCCGATGGTGCTGATGTCATTGCGATTAACAATCGGCTGCGGGCGGCAGTTGATAGCGCCTTATCCGGTCTGAAGTTGTTTGCGCCTGAGCGCGCCGTTCGTCTGGCGGCGGCGCAGGCGTTGCAAAAAGAAGCGACGCCGGAACAACTGCCTTTGCTGAACAAGGCGTATGTCAAAGAAAAAGATCCTGAAATCGGCGCATTGCTGCAAATGCTGATTGCCACCGTCAATCTGCACGCAGAAGACCCGGCTATCCGCAAAGCGGCGCTGAAGACGCTGGTCAATAGTGCGAATGCCAATCTGCGACCGGCATTACAGGAAATGATTGCGCAGCGTGCTGATGGCAGTTACGCCGAGCCGGACGAAAGCATACGCGTCGCAGCGGTGGCAACCCTCAATGCCATCGACAGCCGCATAGCCCGCACCGAATTTGTCGGCAATCTGTTTTACGGTATCTCGCTCGGCAGCGTGTTGTTGCTGGCAGCGTTGGGGCTGGCGATCACGTTCGGACTGATGGGCATCATCAATATGGCGCATGGCGAATTGCTGATGATCGGTGCCTACACGACTTATGTTTGTCAGTCACTGTTCCGACATTTTTTTCCGGAAGCGATTGATGCGTATTTATTGCTGGCCGTGCCAGCGGCTTTTCTGGTGTCGGGCATGGTCGGTATCGTGCTCGAGCGCACGGTGATTCGCTGGCTGTATGGCCGCCCTCTGGAAACCCTGCTTTGCACCTGGGGTATCAGCCTGATGCTGATGCAGGGCGTGCGTTCGGTGTTCGGCGCGCAAAACGTCGAGGTGGCTAATCCGGCCTGGATGTCTGGCGGTGTCACGGTAATGGGCTCGCTGGTGCTGTCTTATAACCGCATCATCATTATTTTCTTTTCTCTGGCCGTGGTGTTTGCGGTCTGGTTGATCCTGAATAAAACCCGCATGGGTTTATTTGTGCGGGCCGTGACGCAAAACCGCCGCATGGCCGATTGTGTCGGCGTAGCGACCGGCAAGATCGATATGCTGACCTTTGGTCTCGGCTCTGGTATCGCGGGTCTGGGCGGCGTTGCTTTGTCTCAGTTGGGGAATGTCGGCCCTGATCTGGGACAGAGCTATATCGTCGATTCGTTTATGGTGGTGGTGCTGGGCGGTGTCGGCCAGCTGGCGGGTACCGTGATTGCGGCATTCGGCCTCGGTGAAGTGAATAAATTTCTGGAGCCGGTGGCAGGTGCGGTGATGGCCAAAATTGTGATTCTGGTGTTCATCATTATCTTTATTCAACGCAGACCGCAAGGCTTGTTTGCACTCAAGGGAAGGAGTGTCGACTGATGCGCCATTTATTTTCACGTCCGGCATGGGCGGGCATCGTTGTACTGGCGCTGATCGCCGCCTTGCTGCCGTTGTGCTATCTCGTGTTCCCGGCAGGCCATGCCTTGCATGTGTCAGCGTATGTGATCGGTATCGTTGCGAAGTTCATGTGTTACGCACTGGCGGCGATGGCGCTGGATCTGGTGTGGGGCTACACCGGTATTTTGTCTTTGGGGCACGGCGTCTTTTTTGCGCTCGGCGCTTATGCGCATGGCATGTATCTGATGCGGGCAATAGGCCGTGACGGTGTATATCAAAGCGATTTGCCCGATTTCATGGTGTTCCTCGATTGGAAAACCTACCCGTGGTACTGGTCTCTGACGGATCATTTCTGGTATTGCATGGCGCTGGTGGTGCTGGTGCCCGGTGTGCTGGCGTTCGTCTTTGGCTATTTCGCTTTCCGTTCCAGAATCAAAGGCGTGTATTTTTCCATCATCACGCAAGCGATGACTTTTGCTTTCATGCTGCTGTTTTTCCGCAATAACACAGGCTTTGGCGGCAATAACGGCTTTACCGATTTTAAACGCATCCTCGGTTTCAGCATTACCGCGCCTGGCACGAAAGCGGTGATGTATCTGACCACCTTAGTGATTCTGCTGGCCGCCTTATTTTTGTGTCGCTGGATCGTGCAGTCCAAACTCGGGCGGGTGTTGCAGGCGGTCAGGGATTCCGAATCCCGCCTGATGTTCATCGGCTACGATCCCTTATGGTTCAAGCTGTTTATCTGGACCTTGTCTGCAGTCTTGTGCGGCATTGCCGGGGCTTTGTACGTGCCACAGGTTGGCATCATCAATCCGTCTGAAATGTCACCGGGAAATTCCATCGAGATGGTGATCTGGGCCGCCGTTGGCGGACGCGGCACTTTACTCGGCCCGATTATCGGCGCGTTCACTGTGAATGGTCTGAAGAGCTGGTTTACGGCGGCCTTTCCTGATCTCTGGCTGTATGCGCTGGGCTTGTTATTCATACTGGTGACCCTGTTTATGCAACAAGGCATCTTGGGTTTGGCATGTAAATTCAGAAAACGCGGGGAGGCCGCATGACTTACCTGATGAACGGCGTGATGAGCGGCGTATTGCGTCCCGGCCAGCAATACCCATCGGCGACCGGCGATCAGGGTGTTTCCTATGGCAGAGTCCGGCAGGCAGGTGTCGATACCACGCATGGCGCGATTCTGTATCTGGAAGATATCGTTGTCTCCTTTGATGGTTTTAAAGCGATCAATCATCTGACGCTGGATATTTCTGTCGGTGAATTACGCTGCATCATCGGGCCGAACGGTGCCGGTAAAACCACCATGATGGATGTGATTACCGGCAAAACCCGGCCTGCATCGGGCACCGCATTTTTTGGTCAGACCATGGATCTGAGCAAGATGAATGAAGTCGACATTGCGCATGCAGGTATCGGTCGCAAATTTCAGCGCCCCACGGTGTTTGAGCAGCACACGGTGTTCGAGAATCTGGAACTCGCCATGAAAATGGATAAGCGGGTCAAGACGACTTTATTTGCCAGATTGAATAGCGAACAGCGCGACAAGATCGCGGCGATATTGCAACTGATACGTTTGCAGGGTGAAGAAAAACGCCTCGCCGGTTTGCTGTCGCACGGGCAGAAACAATGGCTGGAAATCGGCATGTTGCTGATACAAGAGCCGCAACTGATTTTGCTGGACGAGCCGGTTGCAGGCATGTCGGATGCTGAGACCGCACGCACCGCCGAATTGCTGAATGAATTGCGTGGCAAACACTCGATCATGGTGGTGGAACATGACATGGGATTTGTGACCGAGATTGCACAACTGGGCAAGGTCACGGTATTGCACGAAGGTGCCGTACTGGCAGAGGGCACGATGCAGCAGGTGCAGGCAGATGAACGTGTGATCGAAGTCTATCTGGGGCGCTGAAAATAAGATGATGTCAGGCAGCCTACAGCCGCCGTTTAAATCGGAAAAATCATGCTAGAAGTTAATCAACTCCATCAATATTACGGCTCCAGTCATACGCTGCGCGGCATTTCCCTATCCTTGAATAAAGGTGAATGCCTGACCTTGCTGGGGCGTAACGGCGTCGGTAAAACCACCTTGCTCAAATGCCTGATGGGTGTGTTGCCTGCATCACAGGGTGAAGTGATATTTGAAGGACGCAATATTAAGAAGCTGACGCCGCATGAGCGGGCGAAAGCTGGTATTGCCTATGTGCCGCAAGGGCGCGAGATATTTGCCCGTCTGACAGTGGAAGATAATTTGCTGATGGGCATGGCCACGCTGCCAGCGAAACGCGCCAAAACGATCAAAGGCGAAGTGTATGAATTATTCCCCGTGTTGAAGGAAATGCTGCACCGGCGCGGCGGCGATTTGTCTGGTGGACAGCAACAGCAACTCGCGATTGCCCGCGCTTTACTGGCCGAACCCAAGCTGATTATTCTCGATGAACCCACCGAAGGCATACAACCATCGATTATCAAAGACATTGGTCGTGTGATCCGGCTCTTGCGTGAACGCGGCGATATTGGCATTCTGCTGTGCGAACAGTATTTTGATTTCGCACGTGAACTGGCCGATCAGTTTGTAGTCTTGACGCGCGGTGAAGTCGTGGCGTCCGGCACACAGGATTTGATGGATGGCGACGATATCAAACGCCATCTGGCGGTATAGTGTGGTTCTTGTTTTTTTGTTGTGAGTCTGCATGAGTTTGCCTATCACTGTTACGACGCCTATCACCGAAACTGATGCAGTATCTGCACCATCCGCACCAGAAAAAGCCCACTGGCAGGCACGTTTGCAACTGGGGTTTAGCAAAGATGCAGAGACCACACGCCTGACTGAGCGTCAGCACACTGGCCCGCTGCGGGTACAAAAGCCTTTGTATCCCGAAGGCGCGGAGATTTGCCACGCGATCATTATTCATCCTCCCGGTGGCGTGGTCGGTGGCGACGAATTGCAGATCAGCGCAACGCTGGGCGCGGGAACCCACGCCCTGATCACCACGCCCGGCGCCGCCAAATGGTATCGCGGCAATGGCTACACATCTAAGCAAGCTGTGGTGCTACATGTCGCTGACGGCGCGGTCATGGAATGGCTGCCGCAAGAAACCATATTTTTTGATGATGCCTGCGTATCCTTGCATCAGGATATTCACCTCAGCGGCAATGCCGCCGTCATTGCGTCCGACATTCTGTGTTTTGGCCGCACCGCTGCCGGTGAAATCTACACCAGCGGCAATATCTGGCAACACAGCCGCATCTATCGTGATGGCAAACTGATCTGGTTTGAGCAAGGTTGTCTGGAAGGTGATGGCGAGTCCATGCAAAGTCCGCTGGGGCTTGCTGGTCGTTCTGTCAGTGGCATGGTACTGGCGGCAGGCGCCATGCTCAGCAGCGCACAGCTTTTGCAATTACGCGAAGAAAGCCGCGCCTTACTAGATGCGCGCGAGCCACAGGCTTTGTGTGGCGTCACGCAAATGAAGTCAGTGCTGGTCGCGCGTTATCTCGGCAATTCCAGCGAAGTCGCCCGCGCATGGATGCAACTGGTCTGGCAACACCTGCGTCCCGTCATCGCCAGACAACCTGCACGCATACCGCGCATCTGGAATACCTGAGTAGCTGATTTTTCCAGAGATTCGCATTGTTTTGCCGACGACTGCTATTTACTAAAGTCATCGCACCAGTACCAATGCGATATCTGCAGCGCGAGCGAATACAAACGCTATTCCCTTTCGGCAGCTAAGAGAATTTCCGTCGCATCTCCAGTCGCACCAAAATCAATCAACCTGCACTTATTTGATGCGCACATCATTTCTCGGCGGTGCGTTGCCTGTAAAACTTGGTGCGTTCTGGCTGGTTTGATTCTTGCTGTTTCTGTCAATAACACATTGCGTAGGCAGATGAGGAAAGCGAACGATGGATCTGAGCCCGAGAGAGAAAGACAAACTACTCATTTTTACGGCGGCGCTGCTGGCGGAAAGACGCAAGGCGCGTGGCCTGAAACTGAATTATCCCGAAGCGGTGGCGCTGATTACTGCGGCGATCATGGAAGGTGCACGCGATGGTAAAAGCGTCGCAGAGCTAATGTCCGATGGCACGCAGATATTGAGCCGTGCCGATGTGATGGAAGGGGTTCCTGAAATGATTCCTGATATTCAGGTTGAGGCGACTTTTCCTGATGGCACCAAGCTGGTGACCGTTCATCATCCGATTCCATAGGAGGCCACATGATTCCGGGAGAAATGCTGATCGCTGACGGCGATATCGAGTTGAACGTGGGGCGGCAGACGACGTCGCTGACGGTCGCTAATAGCGGTGACCGGCCGATTCAGGTGGGCTCGCATTTTCATTTTTTTGAAACCAATCCGGCATTGCAATTTGAGCGGCAGGCGGCGTATGGCATGCGGCTGAATATCGCTGCGGGTACGGCGGTGCGCTTTGAGCCGGGGCAGCAACGCACGGTTGAGCTGGTGGCGCTGGCAGGTGAACGGCGGGTGTTTGGTTTCAGCGGCAAAGTCATGGGCGCACTGGATGCGAAGGAGAACAACGCATGAAAATTTCGCGTCAGGCGTATGCCGAAATGTTTGGCCCGACCACCGGCGACCGTATTCGTCTTGCCGATACCGGTTTATTTATTGAGATCGAAAAAGACTTTGCGATCTATGGTGAAGAAGTCAAATTCGGCGGCGGCAAAGTGATACGCGATGGCATGGGGCAATCTCAGCGCCCGCATGCGGGTGTGATGGATACCGTGATCACGAATGCGGTGATTCTCGATCACTGGGGCGTCGTCAAGGCGGATATCGGTTTGAAAAACGGCCTGATCGCCTGCATAGGCAAGGCGGGCAATCCTGATATCCAGCCCGGTGTGGATATGGCGATTGGCGGTGCGACTGAAATCATTGCGGGCGAGGGTATGATCGTGACTGCCGGTGGCATTGATTCGCATATTCATTTCATTTGTCCGCAACAGATAGAAGAAGCACTGATGAGCGGCGTAACCACCATGCTTGGTGGCGGCACCGGGCCTGCGGTCGGCACAGCGGCGACGACCTGCACACCGGGGCCGTGGCATCTGCATTCCATGATCATGGCCGCAGATGCGTTTCCTATGAATTTAGGTTTTTTAGGTAAAGGCAATGTCAGCCTGCCGTTGCCGCTGGAAGAGCAGATACGTGCCGGTGCGATAGGCCTGAAACTGCATGAAGACTGGGGAACAACGCCGCAGGCCATTGATAATTGTCTGAGTGTGGCCGACAACATGGATGTGCAGGTCGCCATTCATAGCGACACCTTGAATGAAGGCGGTTTTTTAGAGCACACGCTGGCCGCATTCAAAGACCGCACGATACATACTTTCCACACCGAGGGCGCGGGCGGCGGCCATGCGCCGGACATCATCGCCGCAGTCGGCGAGGGCAATGTGCTGCCGTCGTCAACCAATCCGACCCGGCCCTACACCGTCAATACGCTCGATGAACATCTGGATATGCTGATGGTCTGTCATCACCTTGATCCTGCGATTGCAGAAGACATCGCGTTTGCCGAATCACGCATACGCCGTGAGACGATTGCTGCCGAAGATATTCTGCATGACATCGGGGCGATCTCGATGATGTCGTCAGATTCGCAAGCGATGGGGCGCGTTGGAGAGGTGATTATGCGCACCTGGCAAACCGCCGATAAGATGAAACAACAGCGCGGTGCGTTACCGGAAGACAGTCGCCATAACGATAATTTCCGTGTCCGGCGTTACATCGCTAAATACACGATTAATCCGGCGATCACGCATGGCATTTCGCATGCGGTGGGTTCGCTGGAAGTTGGAAAAATTGCCGATATCGTGTTGTGGAAACCCGCGTTCTTCGGCGTGAAACCATCGATGATACTGAAAGGCGGCATGATCGCCGCGGCGCAGATGGGCGATCCGAATGCGTCGATTCCTACACCGCAGCCTGTGCATTACCGCATGATGTTCGGCGCGTTTGGCGGCGGCCTGAAAAAATCGTTCACCTTTGTTTCGCAGGCGGCATTGGATGCCGGATTAGCGGAACAACTGAAACTGACTAAAACCCTGATTCCGGTAAAGAACACGCGCACGATACGCAAACAAGACATGATCCTGAACGGGCTCACGCCAAAGATGGAAGTGGACCCCGAAACCTATGAAGTACGTGCGAATGGTGAATTGCTGGTGTGCGAACCGGCCAAGATTTTACCGATGGCACAGCGCTATTTTTTATTCTGACATGATGCTGACACTCCATACCAAAATTGAACGCAGTGAGAATGCGCCTCAGATCGACGGCCAACTTATTCTGCCGTATGAATTGCGCGAAAAATCGCGTTTGCGTGCGACCTTGCAAAGTGGCGAAGATGTTGCCGTATTCACCGTGCGTGGCACCGTGATGCGCGATGGTGATCTGATGCTGGCAAATGATGGCCGCATTATTCAGGTGCTGGCGGCGGCTGAGCCTACTTACAAAGTCGAATGTGCGAATGCGTTTGCATTGCTGCGCTGCGCCTTCCATCTGGGAAACCGGCACACGCAAGCGCAACTCGGCGATGGCTTTTTACGTATCCGCAAAGACCCGGTGCTGAAAGAAATGCTGGAAGGCCTGAACGCGGTCGTAACTGAAGAGATGGCGAGTTTTGAGCCCGAGGCTGGCGCTTACGGCGGTGGTCATCATCATGGTGGCGATGACATGCATCCGCATAATCCGCTGGCGCCGATACCCTTGCGACAGCGCATACATCGCCCTTCGGATAAGCAGTAAACAACAAAAGACAATGAGCACATGCAATCCGCCGCCTTACTTCATCTGTTGCAGCTCGCCAGCCCGTCGTTGCCGATAGGGGCTTACAGCTATTCGCAGGGTTTGGAAGCAGCGATAGAGAATGGCACGGTAAAAAATGAAGCGACAGCGCGGACATGGATCGCCACGTATTTGCGCGAAGTCGTTGCCCGCTTTGAAGCGCCGGTTTTATGGCGACTGATACGCGCGTTTCAGCAAAAAGATCTGACTGCCGTGACGTACTGGAATGAATTATTTATCGCCGCGCGCGATACCGCAGAGTTTCGCGCAGAAACCATACAAATGGGGTATTCGCTGGGCAAGCTGGTCGGTGATTTGCAGATTGCTGATCCTGCATTGCTGACGATCTTGCAGGCGCAAAGCGAGTTGCCATTACCGACTGCACTGGCTTGTGCCGCCGTCGCGCTGGAGGTGCCGGCGAAAGCAGCCTTGCTGGGCATGTTATTTACCTGGGCAGAAAATCAGGCGCTGGTGTGTGTGAAATCAATACCGCTGGGGCAGGTCGCAGGGCAGCGTTTATTGCTGTCTTTGCGTGCAGATCTGGAAGCTGCAGCGACGCTGGCAGAACATCTGGAAGACCATCAGTTATCGAACTGGTCGCCGGGTTTGTCGCTTTTGTCTATGCAGCATGAAGTGCAGTACAGCCGTCTTTACCGTTCCTGATGTGTTTTACAGACGGAAGTTAAAGATGATGTTTGTCGCCTCAACATGAGAACAACAGGAACAGAATGACTATGAATACAGAAAATATGAATACAGCCGATACGAGCACAGCCGATACGAGCACAGCAACAGGCAAAAGCGAACCGAATCCCTTGCGTGTCGGCATCGGTGGCCCGGTCGGTTCCGGCAAAACCGCCCTGTGCGAAATGCTGTGCAAGCGCATGCGCGATGACTATGAAATGGCGGTTATCACGAATGATATTTACACCAAAGAAGACATGGAAATTCTGCTGCGTGCTGATGCGTTGCCAGCGGAAAGACTGATGGGCGTGGAAACCGGCGGTTGCCCGCACACCGCGATTCGTGAAGATGCCTCAATTAATCTGGAAGCGATTGCGCGTATGAGTGCCGATTTTCCTGATCTTGATCTGATACTGGTGGAATCTGGCGGTGACAATCTGGCGGCGACCTTCAGTCCTGAATTATCCGATCTGACGATTTATGTGATCGACGTGGCAGGCGGTGAAAAAATCCCGCGTAAAGGCGGCCCCGGCATCACCCGGTCTGATCTGCTGATCATCAATAAAACAGATCTGGCACCGCATGTTGGTGCGAACCTCGACATCATGGCGCAGGATGCCAAACGCATGCGCGGCACGCGCCCGTTTGTGTTTACGAATCTGCGCACTGGTGACGGGCTGGAAGCCGTGGTGAGTTTCATTCGTGAGCAGGGCATGCTGGACGAAGTCAGACCATAAGCCCGCGCGAGGACTTGCGCAAAACCGCCCCAGCTGCGTTATGGCTCCTGGCCGTACTATTCGTACTGTCTTTGTCGCCCAGCCTTGCCGGGACAATTTTGCGTAAGTCCTGCAGTATTTTTTTTTCTGAAAATTATTAATTCCTACCATTCGTATTCATCTAAGCTGAAGGAAAAAATCATGAAATCCATCACCGTTAAATCCCGCCATTTACTGAGCTTGTTGAGCTTGCTGAGCGCAACGATGTTGGTCGCTACACCCGCATTTGCCCACGTCAGCGTGATGCATTCCGTCGCTGGCGGCAGCGGTTTTCTGGCTGGTTTTCTGCATCCGTTGATGGGCACAGATCATCTGTTGGCGATGCTGGCGGTAGGCATCTGGGCCGCGCAGCATCAGCGCCCGGCTTACTGGTTGCTGCCACTGGCATTTCCGCTGATGATGACGGCAGGTGCTGCGCTGGGCATGAGTGGCGTCATCCTTCCCGGTGTGGAAGCGGGGATTGCTGCTTCTGTGCTGATCCTTGGTTTGCTGATCGCGGGCGCGGTGAAATTGCCGCTGGCCGCCAGCACCGCGCTGATTGCAGTATTCGCGGTCGCGCATGGTTATGCGCATGGGGTTGAAATGCCTGTCGATGGTAAAGCCTTGGCGTTCGGTGCCGGTTTTGTTGCCGCGACTGCCTTGCTGCATCTGAGCGGCTTGTTTGCGACGATCACCACAAACCACTTACTCAGTACAAAAATCAGTGCAAAACTCAACCGCATCGCCGGTGCCGGTATTGCACTTAGCGGCTTGTTCTTTGTATCGGCGATGGCCTGATTTTTATGAGAGGGATGCAGGCCTTATGCGGTGGTGGCAAGTTGGACTATGCTTTTCTTCAACGCTGCATGTACCGCCTGCATTTCTGTTTTTTGTCTGTGCTTGTGATAGCGGAACAACATCAGACCTTCCACCTGAGCGACGATCAGAACTGCGCGTAACATGTACTCGTCATCACTGACATCCGGGTGCATACCGCGTATCAATTTATAGATGGCTTTGCGTTCACGTAGAATCATCGTATCCATCAGCGCTGACGCAAACGCATTGCGCGCCGCCAGTGCCCATAATTCAAAAAACAAACCGTGCGTCAGCGGGTCATTCAATTCCTCCAGAAACATATCAATCGCGCTGTTGAGCTGCTCTATGCGTGACAGTTTGTCCTTCGCTGCGGTGATGTGATCGAGTTTTTCCTGAAACGTATTCATGGTCATCAGCAGCACGGCTTCGATCAGCAAATCTTTGCTTTGATAATAGTGCTGCACGTTGCTGAGGCTGATGCCCGCCTGCGAAGCGACTTTGCGCATCGATAAACCAGCGTAACCCTCGGTCGCAAAAATCGTCCGCGCAACGCTCAGAATCGCATGCACCCGTTCCATGCCTTTTTCTGTGGTTCCGGAAGGTTTGCTTTTCAACGAGGTGTGCAGTGCGTCAGGCATGAGTAATGTGTGGAAATGACCGCTTGGGTGAATACGTGTGAGGCAAAATTATCCCATAACGATTGACAAATAGTACGACTGACCTATAATTTTTGCTTAATTGGTCGTTTGACCTATTTTGTTGCCCGCTTCAGTCAGGCCGTTTGCGGACGATGCGGCAAAGCTGTCAGGCAGAGCTGTCAATGAGCTGCTACAGTTTTTGTATAGGCTCAGTTTTACATCATCTATCAACGATAAAAATAATCAGGAGACACACATGAATCAGCGGGTATATGTATCCGGCGTAGGGATGATCCCTTTCGTCAAGCCAGGCAACAGCGCGAGTTACGATCAGATGGGAATGACAGCTGGCCGTCTGGCACTCGCTGATGCGGGCCTCAGCTACGATGATATCGAGCAGGCGTATGTTGGTTATGTGTACGGCGATTCAACGGCAGGGCAAAAGGCTTTGTATCAGATCGGCATGTCCGGCATACCGATTGTGAATGTGAATAATAATTGCTCGACCGGTTCCAGTGCCTTGTTTCTGGCGCGTCAGGCGATTGCCAGCGGTGCTGTTGATTGCGTGCTGGTGCTGGGGTTTGAGCAGATGAGCCCGGGCGCGCTGGGCTCTGTCTTTCAGGACAGACCTAGCCCGTTTGATGCGTTTGATGCCGTGACCGATCAGTTGGTCGGCATGCCACAGATTCCGCTGGCGCTGCGTTATTTTGGTGGTGCCGGTCTGGCACACATGCAGAAATACGGCACACCGCTGGCATCGTTTGCAAAAATCCGCGCCAAAGCCAGCCGCCATGCGGTGAATAATCCGCTGGCCTTGTTCCGTCAGGAAGTGACACCGGAAGACGTGCTGAATTCCACCATGATCTGGCCCGGTGTGATGACGAAGCTGATGGCATGTCCGCCGACCTGCGGCGCCGCTGCGGCAGTTCTGGTCTCTGAAAAATTTGCCAAAGCGCGTGGCCTGAATACGCAAGTGTATATTGCTGCACAAGCCATGACGACGGATACGCCCAGCACTTTTAATTCAAGTGACATGATGCGCGTAGTGGGTTACGACATGAGCCAGAGTGCAGCAGCGAAAGTCTATGCCCAGGCTGGTGTAGGCCCGGAAGATCTGGATGTCGTCGAATTGCACGACTGCTTTGCGCACAACGAACTGATCACTTACGAAGCACTGGGTTTATGCCCCGAAGGCGGCGCGGAAAAATTCATTGACGATGGCGACAATACCTACGGCGGTAAAGTCGTGACCAATCCTTCCGGCGGTTTGCTGTCGAAAGGGCATCCGCTGGGCGCCACCGGGCTCGCGCAGTGTTTCGAGCTGACCCAGCAATTGCGTGGCAATGCGGGAGCGCGACAGGTCGCCAATGCGCGGACAGCACTGCAGCATAACCTGGGACTGGGCGGCGCTTGCGTCGTCACCATGTATCGCCAATCCTGAGGCAGAGAGGAAAATAATATGCAATATACATCCCCCTGGATGACAGCCGAGCTGGAAGGTTTCCGCGATGCGATTCGCCGTTTTGTCGAGAGCGAAGTGGTACCGCATCAGGAACGTTGGGCCAGACAGCAACACGTCGATCGCGAGTTGTGGCGCAAAGGTGGCGAGATGGGTATGCTGCTCGCAGATATTCCTGAAGAATACGGTGGTTCCGGCGGCACTTTTGCGCATCAGGCGATCGTGTTTGAAGAAGTGACTTATGCCGGTGACATGGCGTTCGGCATCCATGTGCATGCGATTGTGGCGCACTACATTCTGAATCAGGGCACGGAAGCGCAAAAGAAAAAATATCTGCCCTTGCTGGCGAGCGGTGAAATGGTCGCGGCGATTGCGATGTCCGAACCCGGCGCCGGTTCTGATCTGAAAGGCATACGCACCACTGCCTTGGCGGATGCAGATGGTTACCGCATTAATGGCTCAAAAATTTTTATCTCGAATGGCTATCTGGCTGATCTGATCGTTGTCGTTGCCAAAACTGATCCGGACGCGGGTGCCAAAGGTGTTTCGCTGATGTTGCTGGAAACCAGAGATTGTCCCGGTTTTAAAGTCGGTCGCATCCTGGAGAAAATCGGTCAGAAAGGGCAGGATACCTGTGAGCTGTTTTTTGATGATGTGCGCGTGCCTGCGGATGCGGTGCTCGGAGGTGTGGAAGGTCGTGGCTTCGCACAATTGATGACAGAGTTACCGTATGAACGCACGATACTCGGTGTCACCGGGGTCGCCGCGATAGAACGTGCTTTGCAGCTGACAGTCGAGCATACGAAACAGCGCAAGGCGTTTGGACAGGCATTGATAGACATGCAGAACCCCCGTTTTGTACTGGCGGAAATCAAAACTGAAGCCACCATTGCCCGTACCTTTATCGACCGTTGCATCGTCGATATGCTCGAAGGCCGCATGGATACTGAGCTGGCGTCGATGGCGAAATACTGGATCTCCGACCTGCAATGCAAAGTTGTCGATCAGTGTCTGCAACTGTTCGGTGGCTATGGTTATATGCTCGAATATCCGATTGCGCAGATGTATGCGGATGCCCGTGTGCAGCGCATTTATGGCGGGGCGAATGAAATCATGAAAGAAATCATCGCCCGCGGCTTGTAAGCGATTGCAAGTAAATTGATCAGGGTGTCGTTCTGACAGAATCGCGTGTGCTGTTTGGTACGACGATGCGGAGCGTATGGAAGAAAACGCGACGCACCTTGCATCAGATAATCATTCTCCGGAGGCAGTATGAGTGGTCCATTAAGTGGTTTGCGCATCATAGAAATGGTGGGGCTGGGGCCTTGCCCGTTTGCGGCGATGATGTTTGCCGACATGGGGGCGGAGGTCATACGCATAGATCGTCCATCGGTCGCTGGTGCGGCGAATCCATTTCCTATGCTGGGCACGAAATACGATGTGATGGCGCGCGGCCGGCGTTCGCTGGCGCTCGATCTGAAGCAGCCACAAGACCGCGCAACCTTACTGGAGTTGATCGGCAAAGCCGATGCGCTGATCGAAGGATTTCGTCCCGGCGTGATGGAAAGGCTGGGGCTGGGGCCGGATGTCTGCCTGCAAAAAAATCCGCGTCTGGTGTTTGGCCGCATGACAGGCTGGGGGCAAGATGGTCCTTTAGCGCAAGTAGCAGGGCACGATCTGAATTACATCGCCTTGAGCGGCATGCTGCATGCAATGGGTCGCCCCGATACGTCACCGGCACCGCCGCTGAATCTGGTCGGTGATTTTGGCGGCGGTGCGATGATGCTGGCGTTCGGTGTCGTTTGCGCCTTACTCGAGGCAAAAACATCCGGGCGCGGCCAGGTCGTGGATGCGGCGATGGTCGATGGTTCCGCCTTGCTCGGCGCGATGCTGTATGGCTTCCGTGCTTACGGTGCGTGGAATGATCAGCGCGGCAGCAATATGCTCGATGGCGGCGCGCATTTTTACGATACCTACGCCTGCGCGGACGGTAAATTTGTTTCGGTCGGTGCAATAGAACCGCAGTTTTATCAGCTATTGCTGCAACACGCAGGCATCACCGATCCCGCGTTTCAGCAGCAAATGCACACGCCAGCATGGCCGGAGCTGAAACAAAAATTAGCGGCGGTTTTTCTGACGAAAACCCGGGCCGAATGGTGCGCCATTATGGAAGGCACCGACATCTGTTTTGCGCCTGTGCTGGATATGGCCGAGGCACCGCAGCATCCGCATAATCTGGCGCGGCAGAATTTTGTCGAGATCGCTGGCGTGACACAGCCAGCACCAGCACCGCGTTTCAGCCGCAGTGTGCCGGATCTGCCGCAAGCACCGGCGCAACCTGGGCAACACAGTCAGGACATACTGCGTGACTGGGGCATCACTGACACTGCAACGCTTAAAAACTGAACGATTTGCTTCTGCTGTCTGGGTAAATCCTTTAAAAAAGCAGAAAACAGGGGAGTATCTGCTGATTTCGCTCTATCCTCATTGTAAATAAAGGGTTTTAAAAAATACTGGGGGGGGTATATATTAGGCATTTTTCCCGGTTTTTAAGCGCTTGTGGCGCGATTTGTCCCGCGCTTACTGAATTGCTGTAACACCCGGCTGATACCGGCGATGTTCTCTGCCTGTCACTGCTCGCGGCATCACGGCGTCTGCGTTTGTCGTTTCTCTGCACACACGCCATGAGTGCTGACGCTGAGCAGAGCGTCATCCATCAGCAAAAAGCGGTAATGAAAAGCGCTGACAGCGGGAACTATTTTCTGCTTCGCTCAGTCCGACAGACGTCAACGATCATCAGCGCTCAGCCGGCGTCAACACTACGGCAAGCAAACGTGCGAGCGCGAACCCTCAAAAAAAAGAAACAGGAGAAAAACTGATGCGTGTTTCCAGACTCTTGCCAGGCGCACTGGCAGTCATGATGTGCTTTCCGGTTGCAGCTACATTTGCCGCCGGAGCTGAAAAAACAGCTACCACCGACACCAAAGCAGAAAACAAGGCCGAAAAAAAGGCAGATACCGACAAGAAAAAATGGGATGTGAATAATCCGCCCGGTGACAAACAAACGGTGGATATCGATACCCGCAGCGGCACCTGGATGAGTGTCGATGTCAGCCCAGATGGCAAGCAACTGGTATTTGATTTGCTCGGCGATATTTACAGCCTGCCTGTGTCCGGTGGTGAAGCGAAAGCGCTCACGCATTCTGTCGCCTGGGAAATGCAGCCGCGTTTTTCGCCGGATGGCAAACATATTGCATTTATGTCGGACGCAGGTGGTGGCGATAATGTCTGGGTCATGGATGCCGACGGCAGCAACGCACGTGCCGTGACGAAAGAAGATTTCCGCCTGTTGAATAATCCGGTCTGGCATCCGGATGGCAATTACATCGCTGCCCGTAAACATTACAGCGGCACGCGTTCGCTGGGCTCGGGTGAAATCTGGATGTATCACACCAGCGGCGGCGCAGGCATACAACTGAATGAAAAACCGAACTGGCAAAAAGATCTGGGCGAACCCGCATTCTCGCCGGATGGCCGTTATGTCTATTATTCGCAAGACACAACTGGCGGCACTTCGTTTGAATACAACAAAGACTCGAATGGGCAGATTTATCAGATTTTCCGCAAAGATTTGCAGGACGGTAAAGTCAAAGCCATCGTCAGTGGCCCCGGTGGTGCGGTGCGTCCTGTGCCTTCGCCGGACGGAAAATACCTCGCCTTCGTGCGTCGTGTGCGCAATCAATCGACGCTGTTTCTGAAAAATCTGGAGACCGGCGCTGAAACTGCCGCCTGGCCTGAACTGGAACGCGATATGCAGGAAGCCTGGGCGATTCACGGCGTGTATCCGGCGTTTGCGTGGATGCCGGGCAGTAAAGAAATTGTGGTCTGGGCCAAGGGAAAATTATGGCGTCTTGATCCGTTTGCAGGCAAAGCAACTGAGATCGCTTTCCATGTCAAAGATACGCGTGAAATTCGTCCGGCATTGCGCTTCGCGCATGAGGTCGCGCCGGATCAGTTCGATGTGCATCAGCTGCGGTGGGTAAATGTGGCACCGGCAGGTGACAAAGTGATTTATTCGGCGCTGGGGCATTTGTATATCCGCGATTTACCGAATGGCACACCGCGTCGCCTGACGAAACAAACCGAGAATTTTGAATATTTCCCCAGCTTTTCCCGTGATGGTAAAAGCGTCGTTTACACCACCTGGAATGATCAGAAACTGGGTACGGTCAGAGTGCTGGATATCGCCTCAGGCAAAGACACTGTAATCACGAAAGCACCGGGTAAATATGTGCAGGCCCGTTTTTCACCGGATGGTAAGCAAGTTGTTTTCGTCAAAGCCAGAGGCGGTTACCTGACCACGCCGTGGTATGCAGTCGAAACAGGTGTGTATATCGCCAATGCCGACGGTAAATCTGCACCGATACTGGTGACGGAAGACGGTAGTGCGCCGCAATTTGGTAAAGATAGCAGCGCAGTGTATGTGAGCCGGACCAAATACACCGGCGAAGTCGATTGGACGACATCGCTGGTGCGTGTGCCTTTGGATAAATCGCCGGAACAGGCGGTCGCAAAGAGTGAATTTGCCGGTGAATTTGCGATCTCACCTGATGGTGAGTGGCTGGCATTCGGTGAGCGTTTCCATGCGTATGTGACGCCGCTGCCGCTGGCGGGCAAACCAATCACGATAGGCCAGAAAATGGATGCGCTGCCAGTCAAACAACTGGATGTGAACGCTGGCCAATATCTGCACTGGTCGGGCGATAGCAAGAAAATTCATTTTGCGCTGGGTGATGAATTGTTCACCCGCGATCTGAAAGACGCCTTTGCTTTCGTGCCTGGTGCGCCGAAAGAGTTGCCTAAATTCAGTGAAAACGGCATGAAAATAGGCTTTGCGCAAAAGGCTGATAAACCTGCCGGTGTGACGGTGATTTCTGGTGCAAAAATTGCGACCATGAAAGGCGATGAAGTGATTGAAGATGGCCGCATCGTCATCAAAGACAATCGCATTGTGCAGATAGGTAAAACGTCAGAGGTGGCGACGCCTGCCGGTGCAACGGTGATTGATGCGAAAGGTAAAACGATATTGCCGGGCATCGTGGATGTGCATTGGCATGGTGGCATGGGTGAGGGCGGCATTATCCCGCAACAAAGCTGGATCGATTACGCGTCGCTCGCTTTTGGTGTGACGACGATACATGATCCGTCAAACGACACCAATGATATTTTCACGCACAGCGAATTACAAAAAGCCGGAGAAGTGGTGGCGCCGCGTATTTTTTCCACCGGCACGATTTTGTACGGCGCAAAAGGTAATTTCAGCGCTGTGGTGAATAGTCTGGATGACGCGATGACGCATCTGAAACGCCTGAAAGCAGCGGGTGCGATTTCGGTGAAAAGCTACAATCAGCCACGCCGCGAACAGCGTCAACAGATTCTGGAAGCCGCACGGCAGACCGGCATGATGGTGGTGCCCGAAGGTGGCTCGCTGTTCCAGCACAATATGACCATGGTGGTTGATGGCCATACCGGTGTCGAGCACGCGTTGCCAGTGGAAAAAGTCTATGACGACGTCAAGCAGTTATGGTCGCAGACCAAGGTCGGTTATACCCCGACGCTGGGCGTTGCTTACGGCGGTCTGGATGGCGAACATTACTGGTATGCGCGTACTGATGTCTGGAAGCATCCACTCTTGTCTAAATACGTGCCGCGCTCGGTATTGCAACCGCGCAGTGTGCGCCGTGTGACCGCACCGGAAGAGGATTTCAATGTGTTCCGTACCGCGGAAACCGCCGTGGCGCTGCAAAAAGCCGGTGTACCTGTGAATCTGGGGGCGCATGGTCAGCGTGAAGGTCTGGCGGCGCATTGGGAAATGTGGACGCTGGTGCGCGGCGGTATGACACCGATCGAAGCGATCCGCAGTGCGACGATGAACGGCGCGCGCTACCTGGGGCTGGATAAAGATGTGGGCTCGCTGGAACCGGGCAAACTGGCCGATCTGATGGTGATCGATGGCGATGTGCTGAAAGACATTCGCCAGTCAGATCGCATCACTCAGGTGATGATCAATGGCCGCTTATACGATACCGCCAGCATGAATGAAACCGGTGCAAGCAAAAAAGCCCGCAAGCCTTTCTTCTTTGAAGGCATCAACGGCGCGAACGTGCCGGTGGAAGCCAATGATTATTCGCATAATCACGCGGAAGAATAAACACCACTCAGACCTCTTGCAGGTTCAGGGTGAATACACCTTGTAACGCGGGAGTTTTTTTAAGAATGGCATTATTCCACTTTGGGTAATGCCATTTTTTATGGATTTTCGATTTTTTTTAAAAAACGCTATACATTTTTGCTGCATTGCAGTATATTGGAGCTGTCTCCTCCAATACCCCACAGGTTTTGGATTCAAGCCCGCAATTGCGGGCTTTTTTTTTCGCCATCTGATTCTGTGATTTCTGAAATCAGATGCTTGTCCGGGCATTTTTATTGCGTTGCACCAAAAGTGGGCTTTGTTATGGTGAGTGCCGGCTTCATTGCGGTGCATTTGATGTTTTTATCCGGTGGGGTATTTTTTGTTGCGCCTGGTTTCGCAGAATACTGTCATCAGGCGCGTGTGCAAGAACTCTGTGTTCGGTTTGAAGCGGCAATCCGGCACAGCTGGTATCGCTTTTGAAAAGATGTCAGAAAACATGCAATACTGTACTTTTTAACAAAACAGATAACGAGACATGAGCATCCAGCCGAAAGAATTCATCGTCAACAAAAGCCACTTGCCTGAATCCAGATTCGTCCCTTTGCGTGTACCAACGCTGGGCGAGCTCCAAGACGGACAGGTGTTGCTGCAGATAGACCGTTTTGCTTTCACCTCGAATAACGTGACCTATGCCGCTTTTGGCGAGGCTATGCAATACTGGAATTTCTTTCCCACAGAAAAGGGCTGGGGAAATATTCCGGTCTGGGGCTTTGCCGATGTCATCGCGTCCAAAGCCGATGGTGTGCAGGTCGGCGAACGGTTCTATGGCTACTACCCGATGGCGACGCATTTGACCGTGAATGCCACCCGCGTGTCGGACGCAGGTTTTATGGATGGGGCAGAACACCGCCAGACCATGCATGGCTTGTACAACCATTACGTCAGAACCACGACCGACCCCGGCTACACCAAAGAATCGGAAGACGTGCAAGTGCTGCTGCGGCCGCTGTTTATCACATCCTTCATGATCGATGATTTTCTCGATGACAACCAGTTTTTCGGTGCGCAATCGGTGCTGATTTCGAGTGCCTCCAGCAAAACGGCGTATGGCCTCGCGTTCATGCTGTCGCAGCGCAAGGATAAAACCTGCAAAGTGATCGGCCTGACCTCGGCAGCGAATCTGGACTTCGTCCGCAATATGGGAATTTACGATCAGGTCATCAGCTATGATCAGGTTGCCACACTGGCGGCTGATCAGGCTGTGGTGTATGTCGATATGGCGGGCAACGGGCAGTTGCGCAGCCAGTTGCATCATCATTTCGGCGACAACATGAAATACAGCTGCGCCGTTGGCGGCACGCACTGGGATGAACTCAGCGGTGCATCCGGTTTGCCGGGGGCGCGACCAACCCTGTTTTTTGCTCCGGCACAAATCAAAAAACGCATCACAGACTGGGGCCCGGGCGGAGTACAGAAACGCCTTGCAGACGCATGGCAAGCCTTCATGCAACCCGTCACGGCGGCTGAAAAACCGTGGATGCAGATCAGCCACGGCTATGGCGAAACCGATGTACGTCAGGTCTATGAAGCCATGCTGAGCGGTGCCGCCCGCCCGGATCAGGGGCATGTGCTGTCTCTGTGCCGTCCGTTGGATTAAACGACTTTCTTAACCAATATTGTCAGAGTGCAGGCAAATCGCCCGATTGCCTGCTACTGATTTTTTGTACTAAACGCGTTGGCTGGCAGCCTCAGGTGCTCTCCATACTCTTTTTCAGCCCTTCAAACCCCGAAAATATACTCCCCGGGGTATATCTGCAAGCCCAATGTTTCTGCAGGGATTAAGGGTGTTTTATTAAAAACAGGGGGGAGTATGCAGAATGAGAACATTTTCCCCTCGGGTTTAGGCGCATGCGTCTGTGCGCCTAACTGATGTGATACCCCGACATATTTGAGCCTGCGACGAACGCGGGCAGGTTCCTGTTGTTATACTGTGCGTTTAATCAGTATAACGAAAAAAAGCTATACCAGATAAGGACTTGCGAGGCATTGGAACTTGTTGCTTATTTTTCATTCATCTGTTATTTTGCCATTTTGCACTTTAAAACAAGTTAGGCATCTATGAGTTGCATGCTCCGAGCCGGTGGCACAAATTTCAATGCGGACGGCTTCATCGCTAGCGTCCCACTTCTCATTGATTCAATGTGGCGGAAGGGTGAGAGGCACTTCCCGAATAGCACTACAAACGAACAAATCAATGAATCCTCGGGCATTCGAATTGTGGCCAGCGAAGCCAGCTTCTCCGATTTGCCGCAGCAAATTGAAGATGTAATTTCGTTCCTTCAAAGCAACCTTGAAAACCTAGATCGCCTGAGTTCGTTCCCTGGTGTTGAGTGGTTGGTTCTTGATTTCGGGGCTGAAATATATCCGCCTGGTTGGTCCTCATTCACATTTCCGCCAGCGTTGTTGTCGTTGTCAGGTCAGGCCGGTATTTCTCTGTGTCTGTCGGTGTATCCAACCGAAAATGAGGCAGAAGCCAATGCCTAACATCACAATCCACCGGACCTTCGGCAAGCTGCGCTTGCCTTCGTCCGGTGATTTTCAACGTTAGGCATCAGATGAAGCTCGCTCGCGTTGACGAAACTCTGACAAACCTAGAGATCGCCCATCGACAGCTCGAGCGCGCGATTGACTTGTTCATGGGGCCGAAGGACTACGTTTCCGCACTAACTCTCGCGGGTGCCGCTGAAGAAATCCTAGGCAAGCTACTAAACAAGCGAGGGCAAACGCATTGGCTAGACGAAATCACGTCAGGCGCACTTGGCGCTCTCGGCTTTGTTGACGCCGAGGCAGATTCCCCTGAAGCAAAAGCGGCGAGAAAGGAGATCGCCAATCTAGCCAACTTCTACAAGAATCGTTGCAAGCACTTTAGTGAGGTCGATCAGATTTCATTTCCAGTTGATGTGAAGGCTGCAGAGATGATTGATCGCGCAGTGTCCAACTACTGGGACCTTACCAATAGGGAAACGGGTGCGATGGGGAGATTTCGGGAAGTCGTTCTTCGATATGGGGGGCACGGTGAATAGCATGCTCCTGATGCCTAACCAGTCGCTCAACCGGACCCGCAACGGCATGCCGCCTCCGGGCCTCATTTCATTCTGGCCCTCCGGCGCCATGCCGTTGCGGGCCGGTTAGCTTCAACGTTAAGTATCAAACATGTCCCCTGATTTACTACCATCCATTCCGAAAATACGCCGGGTCACGCAATCGCTGGCGATGCTGGATGCGATACTTTGTCCGGAATGGGAATATCGCTATTACAGCTTTGATCGCCACTGGGGGCAGGGGGAAGAAATGGCTTCGATGCGGAATGGCTGCGGCGATGACTGGTTCTTGCTGCTGGACGCTGCCGGGGCGGCGATCAAGGGTTACGCACATGAACTGGCCGATGATGCTGAACTTCCTCACAACATTCAGGCGCAGGTGCCGGCGAATTTTGCGTCATTTTTGCAGGAGCCGGCATTTTCTATGGAGCGCGCAACTTTTTGCTACTGGCGACAAACGGCCGATGTGGACTGGAGTAAGGTCAGCAGTAGTTTAGATAATGATGGTTCCGATGACATGCTTGCGCTGATCGTGTCGTCGCCCGCCGCTTATCAAGCATGGGCGGAAGAGTACTACGAGATTGCTGTGTCGCTTGCAGCGGTAGAGGCGCTGTTTTCTCATCAGCCGCTTGATGATGCTGTCATTCTGGCGCTGAACGCCGATGCTGATTTAAGTGCAGTCTATGCTGAGGCTGAGGCAATTGGCTACCCGAAAAGCGTTGCCTGACGTGTCTGTCAGCTTGCCGAATTCAACACAGGCGTATCGTTGAATGTGACTTTTCAGCTGCGGTGGACGATATTCTGAAGCGTGCATATTGCGTATTTGCTTTGTGCTTACTGAGCATGCAGCAGCCCGACAGCATGTGTGCGCGCTCAAGCGTATTGCACTGAGGTCTGCAGATACCCGTTTTTTCACAGAAGCAGATGCGGATAATCTTCCCGCAATGGCGGTATTGACGATGGAGTATGTCAAAATGGCGGTCTTGTCGCGTTCTGTCTTCGCATCTTGTGTTTCTTTATTTTCAGGATACGCTGTGTACGGAGCGATATTCCTGTCGTATGTATAACTATCTGGAGTCATAACATGTTTCAGCACGTCGAGGCCTATCCTGGTGATCCTATTTTGTCTTTGAATGAGGCGTTTGGCAAAGATCCTCGTCCAAACAAAATTAATCTGTCCATCGGTATTTACTTTGATGATGCCGGCAAGATTCCTATGCTGCCATCGGTGCGTGCGGCGGAGTTGAAGGTGGTGGCAGAAGCGGGCGCACGTCCGTATTTGCCGATGGAAGGCGCGGCGAATTTCCGTACCGCGGTTCAGCATTTGTTGTTCGGCGCGGAACATGCGGCGGTCAAGGCTGGTCGTATTGTAACTTTGCAGACGGTGGGTTCCAGCGGTGGTCTGAAAGTCGGCGGCGATTTTATTCATCGCTATTTCCCCGGTTCCGTCATGCTGGTGAGTGACCCGACCTGGGATAATCACCGCGCCGTGTTTGAGGGCTCCGGAATCACGGTTAAAACCTATCCTTACTATGACGCCGCGACTGGTGGCCTGCGTTTTGATGCCATGCTGGAAGCGTTCAAAGCGGCAGAAAAGAAAAGCATCGTCTTGTTGCATGCATGCTGCCACAACCCGACCGGCGTTGATCTGACGCAGGCGCAATGGCAGGCCCTGGTGCCAGTGCTGAAAGAGCGCGAGCTGATCGCTTTCCTCGATCTGGCTTATCAGGGTTATGGCGATGGCATAGAGGAAGACGCGTATGCGGTGCGCTTGCTGGCCGATGAGGGTTTGAGCTTCTTCGTCGCTAATTCTTTCTCCAAGAGCATGAGTCTGTATGGCGAGCGTTGTGGCGCGTTGAGCGTTGTTTGCCCGGATGCGGCGCAGGCGGTGAACGTGCTCGGTCAGATGAAGGCAACGATACGTCGCAATTATTCGAATCCGCCTTTGCATGGTGGCCAATTAGTGGCGCGCGTGTTGACAGATCCAGAGTTGCGCCCGATGTGGGAAGCAGAGGTAGTTGCGATGCGTGATCGTATTCAGTTAATGCGCCGTCAGTTGCACGATGTGCTGAGTGCGAAATTACCGGGCCGCGATTTCAGTTACTTCCTGACGCAACGCGGTATGTTCAGCTACACCGGCCTGACAGCAGAACAATGTGATCGTCTGAAAGACGAGTTCGGCGTGTATCTGGTGCGTTCTGGCCGCATGTGCGTCGCTGGTCTGAATACGGGCAATGTCGAAGCAACGGCGAAGGCGATTGCGGCAGTGCTGAGTTAATCACGATGTCACGCCGGGTGCAGCCCGGTTTCGCTGAACGTTGATTATTCAGTGATATGCGTAAAAAACGGCGCTGTTGAGCGCCGTTTTTATTTGTCTGCCGGTATGTGTTGCGTGGCTAAGGTGTGTATCGTGGTTGCTGGTATTTTCAATAACTGCGTGAACGCCGTATTCAGGCTGGACTGGCTGCCTGTAGTCCATGCGGTGACATTGGCGGCGTCACTGCTATGTGTCAGCAAATCCGTTTTGATGAGCCGCCGTTTTAATTGCTGAGCGACGGCCAGTCCCGTATCGATGATGTGCATTTGCCTGCCCGGTGCCGAGGTTTGCGCAATCACCTCATTGATGAGTGGGATTACGAACGGGTAATGTGTGCAGCCCAGCACTATGGCATCTGCACCTGCGTGCAATAAAGGTGTGACGTATTTCTGCACCAGCGAGTAGGTGACACCAGAATGCAGTTCGCCTTTTTCTATCTGGCTGGCCAGTCCGATACAGGCTTGCTGTTCTACTTTAACGCCGGTCGTCTGCGTCAGATGATCGCGCAGATCCTGAAATTTTTTACTGTGTAAGGTGCTTTGCGTCGCGAGGACACCGATGATGCCGGATTGACTCAGCGCCGCGGCAGGCTTCAAGCCGGGTTCAATGCCGACGATGATCAGATCAGGGTGGCGCTGGCGAAGTAATTGTATCGCCGCTGCAGTCGCTGTGTTGCAGGCGACGACCAGTGCTTTGATGTGATGCTGCAAGAGAAAATCAGTGATCGCAAAACTGCGTTCAATAATCACTGATTCGGATTTTTCGCCGTAAGGAGCAAAGCCCGAATCGGCAAAATACATCAGAGATTCGTGCAGCAGCGTCTGACGAATGTGCTGTAACACCGATAAGCCGCCAACACCGGAATCAAACACGCCTATCGGTGCATCAGGGGAAAATCGCATCGTCATTTTATGATGAGAGGAAAAAGGCAGAGCAATGCCGGATACAAAATACCGGCTTTGCGCTGCCTCTTTCCGTGGTGATGAACCGGGAAACAGGCGGGGATTACTGCACCGGAATGATACCGATTTTTGCCTGCCATTCTTTCGGGCCGGTATTGTGTACCGAGGTGCCGTTTGAATCAACAGCAACGGTCACTGGCATATCGACGACATCGAATTCATAGATCGCTTCCATACCCAGATCGGCGAAGCCAACCACTTTCGCAGATTTGATCGCTTTCGAGACCAGATAAGCCGCACCACCCACTGCCATCAGATACGCCGACTGATGTTTTTTGATCGATTCAATCGCAACCGGGCCACGTTCTGCTTTACCGATCATCGAGATCAGACCGGTTTTTTCCAGCATCATGTCGGTGAATTTATCCATGCGGGTGGCCGTGGTCGGGCCAGCCGGGCCAACTGCTTCATCACGCACAGGATCAACCGGGCCAACGTAGTAAATCACACGGTTGGTGAAATCAACTGGCAGCGATTCACCTTTCGCCAGCATATCCTGAATACGCTTATGCGCTGCATCGCGGCCGGTCAGCATTTTGCCGTTCAAGAGCAAGGTCTGACCTGGTTTCCAGGAAGCGACTTCTTCTTTGGTCAGGGTGTTCAGGTCGATGCGTTTGGATTTTTCTGTGTCTGGTGTCCAGTGGACTTCTGGCCAGTCAGACAGTTTCGGTGGTTCGATATAGCTCGGGCCGGAACCGTCGAGTACGAAGTGAGCGTGACGTGTTGCTGCACAGTTAGGGATCATCGCAACTGGCTTGGATGCAGCATGCGTAGGATACATATTGATCTTCACGTCGAGCACCGTCGTCAGACCGCCCAGACCCTGTGCGCCGATACCGAGTGCATTGATCTTGTCGCACAATTCGATACGCAGTTCTTCAGTTTTGTTTTGCGGGCCGCGTTGTTTGAGTTCGTACATGTCGATGTCATCCATCAGGGATTCTTTCGCCATCAGCATCGCTTTTTCTGCGGTACCGCCGATACCGATGCCCAGCATACCCGGTGGGCACCAGCCTGCGCCCATCGTCGGCACCGTTTTCATGACCCAGTCCACCAGCGAATCAGAAGGATTCAGCATGACGAATTTCGTTTTGTTTTCAGAGCCGCCGCCTTTTGCTGCGACTTTCACATCAACGGTATTGCCAGGAACCAGTTCCATGTGAACCACGGCTGGCGTGTTGTCTTTGGTATTTTTGCGTTCAAACTGCGGGTCAGCAACGATAGAAGCACGCAGCTTATTTTCAGCCAGGTTATAGCCCTGACGTACACCTTCGTTCACCGCATCAATGATGGAGCCGGAAAAACCTTCAAAACGTACGCCCATACCGATTTTCAGGAAGACGTTAACGATGCCGGTATCCTGGCAGATAGGGCGGTGACCTTCGGCGCACATGCGCGAGTTCGTCAGAATCTGCGCAATCGCATCTTTCGCGGCAGGGCTTTGTTCTGCTTCATAAGCACGCGCCAGATGCGCAATGTAATCAGCAGGATGGTAGTAACTGATGAATTGCAGGGCTGCAGCAACGGATTCGATCAGGTCGTCTTGTTTAATGACTGTCATGATGTGGCTCTTGGCTAGGTGAATGAAAAAAGATGGGGTTCTTTGCGCTGTATCGTTGCAGTGCCGAACTCGGTACAACGAATATTGGCGCGGGTGTCAATCAGTGATGTGGCTGAGTCCCAATAAAGATGCGGGTGTCCGGATGACTGCTCTGGAAGACCGCATGAATATTGGGAGACAGGGCTCATAATTGATTTGAGTTTGTGCGTTGTTCTTAATGTTTAGCAGCAGCTTGCTGCGTCTTGGTCATAATCTGATCGCAGTAGGCAATGGCCAGTGCGGACAGCAGGAACACAATGTGTATGGCCGTTTGCGCAATGATCACTTCTGATTTGTAATTGCCGGCATTGATGAATGTTTTCAGTAAGTGGATAGACGAGATACCGATGATCGCCATCGCCAGCTTCACTTTCAATACGGAAGCATTGACGTGCGACAGCCATTCCGGCTGATCCGGGTGACCGTCCAGCCCGAGACGGGAAACAAAGGTTTCATAGCCACCGATAATCACCATGATTAAGAGGTTGGAAATCATGACGACGTCGATTAATCCCAATACCACCAGCATGATCGTCGTTTCGGTCAGTTTGGCCGGACGATCACCGCCGGTGGACACTGCATCAAGAATATGTTGCAGCGAGGCCTGATTGCCAAGTGCTGCACCGATCAGATCAACCAGTTCTACCCAGAAATGAAAGACATAAACGCATTGTGCAAGGATCAGTCCCAGATAAAGCGGCAGTTGCAGCCAGCGGCTGAAAAATATCAGGTTAGCGAGTGGCGATAGTTTGCTGTGGGTTTCTGGTGTTGACATGGGGTGTTCTCTTCGTCTCTTTGTCTTTATCTGCCAGGTTGACATGAATGCAGGCGGTATTTTACATGGGCGCTGCCAGATCGTGTAAGTCCGCCTGATTTGTTGCCGCGGATTGTTACGGCGTCAGGCAGCAGACCGGCATCGCGTTGCCGTGCTGAAATCGCTGCTGTTTTCCTTGTGATTGTTATATTGTGGGAGTGACAGGATTTTACTGCTGACCTGTCGCGGTAAATTGGTATTGTTCTGGTATGGTTTTCCCGTGCAAACCGTAAGGCTTGAGTAAGTCTCCAAGTTTAAGGTTTGCCTATTACTTCGTTGATGATTTCAATCAAACTATAAAAATTGGAGACACGTATGTCAGACCTTAACGCAACTTCAGGATCCGCCACAGAAGCAAAAGCCGAATCACGGATTTTCCCTCCGCCAGCCGCTTTTGCTGCGAATGCAACGATTTCCGGCATGGATGCTTACCACGCGATGTGCAAAGAAGCAGAAACCGATTACGAAGGCTTCTGGGCCAAGCTTGCGCGTGAAAATCTGCATTGGCACAAGCCGTTTGAAACGGTGCTGGATGAAACGGACGCACCGTTTTATAAATGGTTTGAAGACGGTCTGATGAACGTGTCCTACAACTGTCTGGATGTGAATCTGCAAAAAGGCAATGGCGATAAAGTTGCCGTGATCTTCGAGGCTGATGGCGGTGAGGTCACCAAGGTCACCTACAAAGAACTGCATCACAAAGTCTGCCAGTTCGCGAATGGCTTGAAATCTCTCGGTATCACTAAAGGTGACCGCGTTGTGATTTACATGCCGATGTCAGTCGAAGGCGTGGTCGCCATGCAAGCCTGCGCCCGTATCGGCGCAACACATTCCGTTGTGTTCGGTGGCTTCTCCGCAAAATCCTTGCATGAACGTATTGTTGACGTTGGCGCGGTTGCGATCATCACCGCAGACGAACAGGTGCGCGGCGGTAAACATCTGCCCCTGAAAGTGATTGTGGATGAAGCGCTGACATTAGGCGACTGCGAAAAAGTTAAAAATGTCGTGATTTACAAACGCACTGGCGGTGCAATTAACCTGACTGCCGGACGCGATCTGTGGATGCATGATCTGGTTGCCAATCAGTCTGATGTCTGCGAACCTGAATGGGTCAGCGCCGAGCATCCGCTGTTTATTCTTTACACTTCCGGCTCCACCGGCAAACCTAAAGGCGTGCAGCATTCTTCCGGCGGTTACCTGTTGTGGGCGATTCTCACAATGAAGTGGACGTTCGACATCAAACCATCCGATGTATTCTGGTGTACCGCTGATATCGGCTGGGTCACTGGTCATACCTACATTACCTATGGCCCGCTGGCCGTCGGTGCGACAGAAATCGTGTTTGAAGGTATTCCAACCTTCCCGAATGCCGGACGTTTCTGGAACATGGTAGAAAAACACAAGGCAACGATTTTCTATACTGCTCCAACTGCAATCCGTTCGCTGATCAAAGCTGCGGATGCGGATGCGAATGTGCATCCGTCAAAATTTGATCTGTCATCCTTGCGCTTGCTGGGATCGGTGGGAGAGCCGATTAATCCGGAAGCGTGGATGTGGTACTACAACAATATCGGACGCGGTAATTGCCCTATCGTTGATACTTTCTGGCAGACAGAAACCGGTGGTCACATGATGACACCATTGCCAGGCGCGACACCACTGGTACCGGGTTCCTGCACCTTGCCTTTGCCTGGAATTATGTCGGCCATCGTGGATGAAACCGGCCATGATTTACCGAACGGGCAGGGTGGTATTCTGGTTGTGAAGCGTCCGTGGCCTGCGATGATACGCACCATCTGGGGCGACCCGGAACGCTTCAAAAAAGGCTATTTCCCAGAGGAATTCGGCGGCAAGATTTATCTTGCCGGTGACGGTGCGATACGCAATAAAGATACCGGCTACTTCACCATTACCGGTCGTATCGATGATGTGTTGAATGTGTCTGGTCACCGCATGGGCACGATGGAAATTGAATCGGCACTGGTTGCACACCCGCTGGTGGCAGAAGCTGCCGTGGTTGGTAAGCCTGATGACACCACAGGTGAAGCGATTTGCGCATTCGTGGTGCTGAAACGCAGCCGTCCGATCGGTGATGAAGCGAAACAAATTGCGACAGAATTGCGTAACTGGGTTGCCAAAGAAATCGGCCCGATTGCCAAACCAAAAGAAATTCGCTTTGGCGACAATCTGCCGAAAACCCGCTCCGGCAAAATCATGCGCCGCTTATTGCGTGTTCTGGCAAAAGGCGAAACCATCACGCAAGACGTATCAACTCTGGAAAATCCAGCGATTCTTGATCAGTTGAAAGAATCGCAGTAATTGATTTAGTCGTTGAATAAACGACGGTTTTTCTACTCAGCGAAAACGGCATTGCCTGAATGGTGATGCCTTTTTTTTGCCGAATTTGCACAGAATTTTATAGATGCAAGCCTCTGCACATTGATGCTGAATGTCTTATCGCTTGTTTCCTTGTTTATTCCGGAAGCGCTTCCAAACTGAATAATTCTTCAACGGGTACTTGTAAACAGCGTGCAAGTTTGAGTGCCAAAATAATCGATGGCACCATATTCCCCGTCTCAATGGCGTTGATAGATTTTCGGGTAATGCCACTCATTTCTGCAAGATCCGCCTGAGTCAGATCACGTATCGCTCGCTGCACCTTCATCGTGGTTTTCAATTGTTCATTCATATTATTGGTTCAAAAAAATGCGCAGATCATCGACTAGCGATCCAATATGAGTATGGTGGCGATGAAGACGCAAAGGCCAAGCGTCAGGCTCATGCTGCTCATGATCCATACGTTATTTTGCTCAGTGAATTGCAGTAAAACGGCGAGTACTGGTTGTGCAAGTAAAACGCTCATGAATCCGTAACGATAGGCACGCTGTACGCTGGCGATGCGCAGCTCGTCTTCGAGTACGGCTTTCATCGCTGAGTCATTGGGGGCTGACCTGAGACCTTTTTTTCGAACGGAAAATATTCCTGCAATGATGAATATCGGCAGGATTTGTAAAAACTGCTGCAGTCGATTGCCCCAGCCTGATTCAGGAAAGAGATTGATGGCGAGGGCGATTACTCCCAGGAGAATGACGACAATCAACGCAAGCCACAACATTGTTCGCGAAGCGTGAATAAGTTGATCGGTTTTCGCTGTATCTGATTTTTGCATGATGATCCTCTTCCTCAAAATGAATTGGCAAATGGCTTATAAAGTCATGAGAATAGTAACTCATTAATCTCAAAAAGAAACCTATGGGTTTCTTTTTGTGGTTTTTAATTCACGCGGTCTCTTTTTGTGGCGATCGGCGCTTTTTTTTGGGGGGGATTGAGATACGAAGCCGGGAGTCTGAGAAATTGATCTCGGATTATCCTCGAAATTTCTGGGGGGGGGCTTTTGAGCGAGAAGTTTTTTTACGCGCAGAGCTTGATGTGTACAAGCATCTGCGCGGTGATGTGGAATTAATTAGCGAATTAGCGGTTGTTGCGGGACATGAAGATCAGGCGTTCAAATAAGTGCACGTCTTGCTCGTTTTTCAGCAAGGCACCGTGCAGTGGTGGGACGATGGCTTTATTGTCTTTGCTGCGCAGTGCCTCGGCAGGAATGTCTTCTGCCAGCAAGAGTTTCAGCCAGTCGATAAATTCGGATGTGGAAGGTTTCTTCTTCAGGCCTGCCACATCACGCACTTCGTAAAATGTCTGTAATGCGTGCGTCAGCAACTCTGCTTTCAGTTTCGGGAAATGGACATCGACAATTTTTTGCATTGTTTCTTTGTCCGGAAACTTAATGTAATGGAAAAAGCAGCGGCGCAAAAATGCATCCGGCAATTCTTTTTCATTGTTTGATGTAATGATGACCAGCGGCCGGTGTTTAGCGCGCACCATTTCGCGTGTTTCGTAGACGTAAAATTCCATACGATCGAGTTCGCGCAGCAAATCATTCGGGAATTCAATATCGGCTTTATCAATTTCATCGATCAGCAAGACGACAGGCTGATCGGCGGTAAACGCCTGCCACAAAACGCCTTTGACGATGTAGTTATGGATGTCTTTGACGCGTTCATCACCAAGCTGGGAATCACGCAGACGGGACACGGCGTCGTATTCATACAGACCTTGCTGGGCTTTGGTGGTGGATTTAATGTGCCACTGCAGTAAGGGCATATTCAGCGCTGCTGCGACTTCTTCTGCCAGCATGGTTTTACCGGTGCCGGGTTCGCCTTTGATCAGTAACGGGCGTTGCAGTTTTAACGCAGCGTTGACGGCAAGTTTTAAATCATCGGTGGCGACGTAGTTGTCGGCACCATCAAAACGGAGAGTCGTGGTTTCCAGCGTCATGGTGGTATCAGAAGAGTTAAGTCAGTGGAGTTAAATAAGCTCATCGAGTATAAGCGAGAATCTGTAATTTTGTGAACGGATGTGCGTTTTTCAGAATCGACAATAATAGTTTTGTGTAAGGACACAACGCGGAGCAAAACCTCAGAACAACAAACTGCTGCATAGTTGTGCAAATTGTGGGTTTTTGCTGACTTTTTTTTACGCAAAATTGATTTTGATCATATAGAATGCTGAGCTACATCAAGGTGTTGTCTTCATTTTTCAGTTTGTATAATTCTTATTAAAGCTCATATGAAAAAACTGTTCGCACTCCTCGTTTTCACGAGTCTCGCTCAAGCTGCAGCAGCGGCTGAAGTTGTTGGCAATGCTAAAGATGCTGCTGATAAAAAAATCGCCATGTGCATTGGCTGCCATGCCATCCCCGGATACAAGGCAACTTATCCTGAAGTTTTTCAAGTCCCGATGATCGGTGGCCAGTCTGCGAAATATATAGAAAGTGCGCTGAAAGCATACCAAAAGGGTGAACGGAAACATCCGTCTATGCGCGGTATTGCTGGCAGCCTGAGTGATCAGGATATCGCTGATTTAGCTGCTTACTATTCACAACAAAAATAAGAGTCGGAGATCAAGATGAAAAAAGTCAAATTACTGGCGGTGCTGCTTTCGCTCTGTTCTGTTCCTGCTTTTGCTGCAGGGAATATTGAGGCGGGCAAAGCTGCAACTGAAAAAAATAACTGTGCGTCTTGCCACGGCAAAGATTACAACTCTCCGATTGATCCTGCTTACCCTAAACTGGCCGGGCAACATGTGGATTATCTGGCGCAGGCACTGAAAGCGTATCAGCGCGGTGCGGATGGCCCGAACGGCCGTGGAAATGCGATTATGGGCGGACAGGCAAAGGCCTTGTCAAATACCGATATTCAGAATATCGCCGCTTACCTGCACAGTTTGCCGGGTAGTCTGGTACTGAAAAAATAAGTCAGAACAACACTCGTTCATTCAGCGCCAAGTGTTAAGAGGGAAAAGCCACGTTGACCGTGGCTTTTTTTATCGGCATCGTTGCTGTAATGCCTCGATATAGGCCTGACCATCCGGAGGCAACCCGGTTCGCTGGGAGTTCCAGATCATCTCACCCAGACATTCCATGATCTGATGATGCGCTTCGTGTTCTGAGTTGTATTTGTTGGCAAGAGTCTGAAATGCGGCTTTGACGCCGCGTGGCTGATCGACAGAGATTTGCTCTGAAATCGACAGATGCATCGATAAGTGCAGAAATGGATTGGTTTGTCCCTGATCGACGCTGTAATTCGCCTGCAGTGCTTCTTCTGCATCGTGTAAAGTCTCATCGTATTCAGGGTGTTGCCTGATCCAGTCTGAAGCAATCGCTTCCAGTGGTGTCAGAATCTCACGTGCCTGGCTTTTTCTGTAAGTTTCACAAAAAAAACGTCTGACATCTTGCTGGCTGGGGTTAAACATAAGATTGATACCGAAGCTTGAATTTGAAGTTTGCTATTGTAGGGGGAATTTTCGTTTATCGCTTTGAAGCCTGAAGATTTTCAGGCTTCATTTTTTCATGTGCTACTGTCAAAAGGAAAAAACAATGCTCAATCAGGATGCTCTCGATACTTTATTCACTCGTGCCCGTACACATAATGTCTGGCTCGACAAGCCCGTCAGCGACGCGCAGTTGTATCAGATTTATGAATTGATGAAGTGGGGCGCGACTGCGGCGAATTCAACGCCGGCGCGCATAGTCTTTGTAAAGTCGGACGCTGAAAAGGAAAAGTTAGCTGCCTGCGTCTCTGCGGGAAATGTCGATAAAGTGAAAACTGCGCCGGTGACTGCCATTATCGGTATGGATATGGCGTTCTATGAGCAATTACCTAAACTCTTCCCGCACACTGATGCACGTTCATGGTTTGCCGGAAATCAGGCGGCGATTGAATCGACGGCTTTTCGTAATTCATCATTGCAAGGCGCTTACCTGATGCTGGCGGCACGTGCTATTGGTCTTGATTGCGGACCGATGTCTGGTTTTGATGCCGAGAAGATCGATCAACACTTTTTTGCCGGAACGGAAGTAAAGGTTAATTTCATCTGCAATCTGGGTTATGGCGATACAGAGAAATTATTTCCCCGTTCGCCACGCCTCAGTTTTGAAGAAGCCTGCAAAATCGTATAACGTGCTTAGCTGGTGGCGCACGATGCAATCATGCCTTTACACCTTATCGGGTAAGGGCGTTTTTTGTTTGTATTCGCACAGGTCAGCGATCATGCAATTCCAGCATTTCGGTTTTCTGGCGATACAGGTATAGCGGCCATGCAGGATCAGCCAGTGATGTGCGTCCTGACGGAATTCTTTTGGTACGAATTTCATCAGTTTTTGTTCGACAATATCAACATTTTTACCCGGTGCGAGGCCGGTACGGTTTGATACTCTGAAAATGTGCGTATCGACCGCGATGGTTGGTTCGCCAAACGCTGTATTCATCACCACGTTGGCAGTTTTTCTGCCGACACCGGGTAAAGCCTCCAATGCTTCGCGGTTACGCGGTACTTCACTATGATGCTCCGTGATCAGCAGGTGACAGGTTGCGATCACATTTTTTGCTTTGGTCCTGAACAAGCCTATCGTCTGAATATACGGAATTAATCCATCAACACCGAGGGCATAAATGGCTTCAGGGGTGTTAGCGACCGCATACAGCACGCGGGTTGCCTTGTTGACCGAGACATCGGTTGCCTGAGCCGACAATAAGACCGCAATCAGTAGCTCGAAAGGCGTTTTGTATTCAAGTTCTGTTGTTGGATGCGGGTTTTCTTTTTGCAGGCGCGTAAAAATGGCATGCCGTTTTTCTGCATTCATGATTTATTTTGCTCCGCTTCCGCTGCAATTTTTTTTAATCTGGCGCGTTCCATTGCGGCGGCAATCACTGCCTTTTTGCGTTCTTTGCTGCGTATTTCCTCCTCGCTCAGCGCAGGTTCCAATTCCAATGCCTTCAGTTTTGCAGCAGCTTTGGCGGCAAGTCTCTCATCATTTTCACGCTTTTCACGCGCTAAGCGCATGGTTCTGAATTCAAATTGCTGACGCGCGCTATTTGCTTGTTCCTGGCTCCACGCATTCCAGCCAGTTTTTCCTTCGGTGACCGGCTGCATGGCGATGCAATCGACAGGGCAGGGGGCAACACAGAGATCGCAGCCTGTGCACAGACTGGCGATGACGGTATGCATCTGCTTTGGTGCACCGATAATGGCATCGACGGGGCAGGCTTGTATGCAAAGCGTGCAGCCTATGCAAAAGGCTTCATCAATAATGGCAACCGGGCGTTCGCGCTCTGCGCCGCGACTGGTATCGAGTGCGATCACCGGCAGATTCAGTAGCTGTGCCAGCCGCTCCACGCCTTGCTGACCACCCGGAGGACATTGATTGTAACTGGCTTCACCAGAGGCAATGGCGTTAGCGTACAGGTGGCAGGAAGGATAGCCACATTTTGTGCATTGCGTCTGTGGAAGCAGATCTTCGATTTGTGCGGCGATGGAAGTGGACACGGGAAGTGAAGTAAACAAATAAATGCGTTGTGTGAAGCCGAGATTATCTACGCAAATTTCAGGAACAACAATGAAAAAAGCCACCATCCGTGAGAATAGTGGCTGCAGATTTGCCGTTCTGAACCCTTGTGGATGGCAATGAGATCAGGCGTGTTTCTGAATAAATTCCGCAATTTTCGGAGCGATGATTTCGCGCCAGCGACGACCGGAAAAAATACCGTAATGTCCACAGCCAGGGGCTACGAAATCCTGTTTCATGTTTGCCGGAATGCTGCTGCAAAGCTCATGTGCTGCCTGGGTTTGACCTGCGCCGGAAATATCGTCGAGTTCACCTTCAACAGTGAATAAGGCGACTGTTTTGATGTCCTGCGGACGCACCATTTTACCTTCGACTTCCCAGGTTCCTTTCGGCAAATGAAATTCCTGGAACACGGTTTTAATGGTTTCAAGATAGTAATCGGCCGGCATATCCAGAACCGCATTGTATTCATCGTAAAACTTGCGATGCTGTTCTGCAGATTCATCATCACCTTTGACCAGATGCTGGTAAAAATCCCAGTGACTTTGTGCGTGACGATCCGGATTCATGGCGACAAAACCCGTATGCTGTAAAAAACCCGGATAGACTTTTCGACCATAACCCGGATAGTTTGCAGGCACGCTGTAAATCACGGTGTTCTCGAACCACGAGAATTTCTTTTCGGTGGCGAGGTTGTTGACTTGCGTCGGTGATTTGCGCGGATCTATCGGTCCGCCCATCATTGTCATGGTTTTTGGCAGATAAGGATCTTTATCGGTGGCCATCAGAGAAATCGCTGCCAGTACCGGAACAGTCGGCTGACATACTGAGATAACATGCAGATCCGGGCCTAGAGTGCGGATAAATTCCTGCACATAGTAGATATAGTCATGCAAGTGAAAGCGACCTTCCGACAACGGTACCATGCGTGCATCGGTCCAGTCAGTGATATAGACATCGTGCATTGGCAATAAGCCGCGCACAGTATCGCGCAAAAGAGTTGCGTGGTGTCCTGACAGCGGTGCGACCAGCAATACTTTGGGTTGCTTTAATTTTTGCAGGTCTTTTGTCGGTAATACTTTTTTAAAGTGCAGTAACTTGCAAAAGGGCTTGATTACTGTTGTTTCCTGGACGATTTCCACCACTTGTTTGTTGATCGTCGTTGATGTGATGCCAAATTCCGGTTTCTCGTAATCTTTCCCCAGTCTGAACATTAATTCGTAACCAGCGGCGACTCTCTGAGCATAAGGTGTGTGTGCGAGAGGAGAAACCGGGTTAGTGAAGAGCTTGGAGGAGGCTTCTGCCCATTGGGTTAACGGGGTCAGGAAAGCGCGATTGAGTTCATGGAGTTGATAGAGCATGATGACATCTTTCTGGTCAAAGACGGATAGTCCGTTTTCTTACAACTGATTGGATTTTTTGGGATATTTTTTTCTGCCTGAGGCAGTATTTTTATATGGATATTGCATTGCATCATAAACCAGTTTTGGATTTTTTGGTTTCTCTGATGTTGTTGCAGGCCGTTCGTATGCAAATTAATGTTACAAACGTGATCATGGTGATAATTTTTTTGCTAAGTCAGCCTGTGTTGATTATTTTCGGAAATAAAAAAAGCGCAAAGAACTGAGCTTTGCGCTTTTTAAGAAGAAATTCAACTTAGTCGAATGTCGGTGTATCCACACCCAGAATCTTGTGCAGTTTTGGTGAGGTTGTCGTGTATTGCATGTGAATTTTCTTCTCAGGGAAAATATACGGTGCTGCACCGAAAGCAGCCAGTGCGGCTTCATGGAAGCCCGACAAAATCAGTTTTTTCTTACCTGGATAGGTATTGATGTCACCCACAGCGAAAATACCCGGAACATTCGTCTCGAATTTTTCAGTATCCATGACTTTCAATTGCTTGCGTTCGATTTCCAGACCCCATTCGGCAATAGGGCCGAGTTTTGGTGAGAGGCCGAAGAACACCAGCAGATTATCCAGCGGCATACGGCGTGTGACGCCGTCTGCACCTGTAACTTTGATCTCAGACAGCAAGTCATCTTTGGTTTCAATGCCGGTAACCTGACCGATCGTCAGTTGCATTTCATAGTTGTCGCATAATTCTTTCATCTTGGCGACGGAGGCCGGTGCAGCGCGGAAATCTTCACGGCGATGTAACAAGACGACGGATTCTGCTTTACCGACAAGATTCAGTGCCCAGTCGAGCGCTGAATCACCACCACCGCAGATCACCAGGTTTTTACCATAAAACTGGCTAGGATCTTTGACTCGGTAGAAGACTTGTTTGCCTTCAAATGCTTCAATGCCGTCGACTTTTAATGTGCGTGGCTGGAACGAGCCTACGCCGGCTGCAATGAATATCGTTTTTGTGATGAAGCGTGTGCCTATGGAGGTTTCGAGGTCGAAACGGCCATCTTCACGACGCGCAACCAGTGTCACTTCCTGCCCCAGATGGAAGGTCGGTTCAAACGGCTCGATTTGCTTGAGCAGATTATCGGTCAGTTCCTGGCCGGTGCAAACCGGAACCGCAGGGATGTCATAGATCGGTTTATCAGGATACAACTCGACGCACTGACCGCCAACTACTGGCAGAGAATCAATGACGTGGGCTTTAATTTCGAGCAGACCTAATTCAAACACCTGAAACAGGCCAACCGGACCTGCGCCAACGATGACGGCATCTGCTTCAATAACGCCATTTGCCTGGGTAGTTTGTTTGTTTTCCATACGACTAGATAGTTCCTGATATTGCTTAAATTACGTGAATAAGCTGAGCGGATTTATCCGCGCCAGATTAGCGCTCCAGATATTGCAGCTTGTCTTTGACATCTTTCCAGTCATCCGCATCAGCGAGCGGCGCCACTGTTTTAGTGATGGAAGGCCAGTTGCGTGTCAGCTCCGCATTGATCTTGATGAATTGTTGCTGATCAGAAGGTACGTCTTCCTCAGCAAAAATCGCATTCGCCGGGCATTCTGCAACGCAGACAGCGCAATCGATGCATTCGTCCGGATCAATCACCAGGAAATTCGGGCCAGCGCGAAAGCAGTCCACTGGGCAGACATCCACGCAATCAGTATAACGGCAGCGGATGCAGGATTCGGTCACAACGTGGGTCATAACAGTCCAATCTAAAAAATTCGGGATGTTGGCGCAGCCAGATCGCAGAATAACGCGTGCTCAGGCTGCAAAGCCTTGTATTTTAAGGCAATTTAAGAGTTCTCACAAACTGCACTTATATCGTTTGCGCATAAGCAAATGCAGACAGGGATTAAAAGCGGTTCTGGCAGCGGGCTTTTGTCAGCGGAAACGCAAAATCGTATTTTAAGTGGATTCATGATCATTGTTATTGATATGGGTCACTATCGATGAAAATCGTCACGCCTGTTGATTGCTGAGATGAAAGTTTTTAAGGGCGCAGAGGAACCCGGAAAAACTTCTTTTTCGAGGTTAAGATAAGCAACCATCAGCCCTTAATGTAAAGAAAGTTGTTAACTATGAAACCAGCGATTTTGGTTGCCAGAGCGATATTCCCAGAAGTATTGAACCGTTTGCATCAGCATTTTGAGGTTGAGTCGAATCAGGATGATGTGATTTTTACGCCCGCAGAGCTGGCGCAGCGTCTGGCTGGCAAAGCCGGGATACTGGCGACCGCAAGTGCGCGCATCGACGCGGCTTTGTTGCAGCAAGTGCCGGAGTTGAAAATGGTCGCGAATATGGCAGTCGGTTACGACAACATTGATTTGCCAGCTTGCTCTGTGCATGGCGTGATGGCGAGTAACACGCCGGATGTGTTGAATGAAACGACAGCCGATTTTGGCTGGGCGCTGATGATGGCGGCGGCGCGTCGCATTACTGAGTCGGAACACTGGCTGCGTGCCGGGAAGTGGAATAAATGGCGATATGACTATTTCCTCGGTCCGGATTTACACGGTTCCACGCTCGGAATTATCGGCATGGGACGTATCGGACAGGCAATCGCGCGCCGTTCCACTGGATTTAATATGCGCGTGATTTATCACAACCGTTCGCGTATTGCGCCAGAGCTGGAAGCACAGGCGAATAATGCTGTTTATGTCAGTAAAGAAGAGCTTTTACGCCAGGCCGATCATGTGATGTTGGTGTTGCCGTATTCACCGGCTTCCCGCCACACGATTGCGACGGCTGAACTGGCAATGATGAAGCCGACCGCAACACTGACCAATCTGGCACGTGGCGGCATTGTCGATGATGTGGCGCTGATTGCGGCGCTGCGCGAAAAACGTATCGCTGCTGCCGGACTGGATGTGTTTGAAAATGAGCCTAAGTTTCACCCGGATTTTCTGACGCTGGATAATGTCGTGCTGACCCCTCATATTGCCAGTGCGTCAGAAAAAACGCGTCTGGCAATGGCGAATTGTGCCGCCGACAATCTGATCGCCGGTCTGAGCGGGCAGGTACCGCCGAATCTGCTGAAACTCTGACGCTGTTTGCCAAAAAAATGACGCAAAAAAAGCCCTGACCAGGGCTTTTTTTAATTGCGTTTTTATTGTTTATTTCAGTGAGTTAATCAGATCAATGTACTGTTGCATCGCGGCTTCCTGCGTGGTGCCTTTCAGGCCGGCCCACGCATCAAACTTAGCGCGACCGACAAAGTCCGTCATACCAGGACGATCGCCAGTTACGTCGCCGGTGCTGCCTTGTTTATACAAAGCGTAAATTTTTAACAGCGTCATATTGTCAGGACGTTCAGGTAAATTTTTAGAATCTGCCAACGCCTGATTGAATTGTTCTTGCAAGCTCATGTGGGTCTCCGGCTGTCTTAAAACGAAAGCGCAAAAAATAACATGCTGGGAATGTGTTCGCCAGTGGTACTGCTAGAGGTTTCCTTCCAGCAGCATGACTTCAGCATGAGCATGGTTGAGGCAAAATGGTGCCGAGCTGATCAGATCTTACGGACGCTGACGCTACCGAATTCTCTTACCAGCGAAGCGATTACTTTGCCTAAGTATTCCTCGCCTTGTCCGCCGTGCGAATAAAAAATCACGCCTGAGTCTGTTATTTTTGCTGTTCCGTCCGGCATTCTTCCTGAAACGGCGGATTGAAAGTCGTAACGGGCACCGGTGGGCAAGGCAACGGGCAATGCGCCGATGGTGGCGAATAAACTGGCGACCCGATGTGCATCGGTAAAGGAAAATTCTATCGAATATTCTATGCCCATGGCGGCCTTTCAAGTAATTGCTTCGTCGTTGCTGCGTTATGAGTGAAGCTGGGGTCTGTATTGACTAGCGCTTTGGTCGCTTTCAGGAAGAAAATAAACATAATATTTTCTTCCTGATACCTGCTGCTTGTTATCGTGAACCCGAATTAATGGATAGTTGGTTCAGCGCCGCAGCAGGCTTTGTATTTCTTGCCGCTGCCGCAGGGGCAGGGATCATTGCGTCCGACTTTCGGTGCGTCGCGTTTTACGGTTGTGACACCGGATTTACGCAAAGGCACCCAGAAACGGCGTATCGCGGGAATCGAAGTTTCCAGCGTCAGCGCCAGTTCGTGGCATTTTTCCGGTGTATCGACGAAACGCATTTCATCTTCTTCGATTTCTTCGGCGCCCAGCAAATAGATCGGTTGCAGCAAAGGACCGATTTCTTCGGATTCCCAGGCGGCTTCCCAGGCTTCTTCACGCAATTGCATGCCTTCCCAGAAACCCCAGGCCCAGGTTTCGCCGTCGATGAGTTCTTTTCCGTTTTGCTCCATCACACAGAATAGAGGTTCGTATTCCTGGGGGGCGACTTCAAACGTAATCTGTATTTCATTCATAAAACGCGCGATCAGTTGTGTGATGCGCTGCATTTCTTTTTCGTTTTTGAACTTAGGTTCGCCCTGTTCCGGCAGCCCCCAGACTTTCGGCAGCCATTCTGCCATCGGTATCACTTCAGGCCCCAGTGCAATCGCCGTCAGATAGCCGTGCAGCGCATCCATCGTCATACCTTCATCGCCTACCTTATCGGACATGAGAAATTTATCGAGTTCGTTGAATTCTTTGTCGCTGAGCGGTTCGTCGAGATGCATGGTGTTACCTGTTGGTGTGATGAAAATACCGGAAGTGTAGCGCTTTGTCGTCAGGCTGTGCAGGTGTTTTCTGCGTTTTCCCTCGGAATTAAATCCGCGTCTGAGGCATGTAAATCAAATCAGATGCAGGATATACACGTACAATTCCGGCTATGAAAGAACAAATTTCTCCGATCTCTCTGGCTACTTCGTTTGCTGATTTATCACCCGACCTCGTACTGGATGCCGTTGACAGTTGCGGTCTGCGTTGCGACGGTCGCTTACTGGCGTTGAACAGTTATGAAAACCGCGTGTATCAGCTTGCACTGGAAGATGCGCCGCCGGTGATCGCTAAGTTTTACCGGCCACAGCGCTGGACTGACGCGGCGATTCTTGAAGAGCATCAGTTTGTGCGTGAGCTGGTTGAGCAAGAGATACCCGTTGTGCCTGCGATAGTGAATGCGGCAGGCGATAGTCTGCACCAGTATCAAGGCTACCGTTTTGCCTTGTTCCCGCGGCAGAGTGGACGGGCACCGGAAATCGGTGATGCTGCCACGCTGGAGTGGTTGGGACGTTTCATTGGACGCATACACGCCGTTGGCGCAATGCAGACGTATTGTCACCGACCCGCAATTGATCAGCACACCTTTGGTATCGCACCGCGGCAATGGTTGCTGGAACATGATTTCATTCCGCCGGATTTGCTGCAGGCGTATGCGTCGGTATCGCAACAGGCGCTCGATGGCATTGCGCGCTGTTACGAGCGGGCAGGGGACGTTCAGATGCTGCGTTTGCATGGCGACTGCCACATGGGCAATGTCTTGTGGCTGGAATCTGGTGAACAGGCCGGGCCGCATTTTGTCGATTTTGACGATAGCTGCATGGGACCGGGCATACAGGATTTGTGGATGCTGTTGTCCGGCAGCCGTGCCGAGATGCAGAGCCAGCTGACCGATATTCTGGTCGGTTACGAAGACTTTTTCGACTTTGATGCGCGCCAGCTGCATCTGATTGAAGCGTTACGCACCCTGCGCCTGCTGCATTATTCGGCGTGGCTGGCGCAGCGCTGGGACGACCCGGCGTTTCCGGCGGCGTTCCCGTGGTTTAACAGCCAGCGTTACTGGCAGGATCGCATACTCGAATTGCGCGAGCAGATTGCGCTCATGGATGAGGCGCCGTTGTGGCCGGTCTGATCATTTACCCATGAACTACGCTGTCGCTACTGGCTGTCCGGTAAAATAGCGCAAATTTTTTGAACTTATGGACTGTCATATTCAGGTCCACGCATGATTGGAAATCACATGACCCAGGATGAATTGAAACGCGCCGTTGCTCAGGCGGCGATTGCCTATGTTGTTGAAAATGAGATTGTCGGTGTCGGCACAGGCTCGACCGCTAATTTCTTTATCGACGAGCTGGCCAAGATGAAGCATAAAATCAAGGCGGCAGTCGCTTCGTCGGAAGCCACCGCGCAACGCTTGCGTGATCATGGCATTACCGTACTCGATCTGAATGAGGTGACATCGATGCCCGTGTATATCGACGGTGCAGACGAAATCACGCCACATGGCGCGATGATTAAAGGCGGCGGCGCTGCGCTGACCCGCGAAAAAATTGTGGCTTCCGTGGCCGATAAATTTGTCTGTATCGCCGATGGCTCTAAACTCGTCGATCAATTGGGTAAGTTTCCGTTGCCGGTGGAGGTGATTCCGATGTCGCATGCGGTGGTGGCGCGTAAGCTCAATGCGCTGGGAGGTGAGGCGCGTTTGCGCCTGAAAGACGGCAAACCTTTATTGACGGATAACGGCAATATGATTCTTGATGTGCATGGTCTGCAAATCGCGGATCCGGTAGCACTGGAAGCGACGATCAATAATATCGTGGGCGTCGTGACCGTTGGTTTGTTCGCCCGGCAAGGTGCGAATGTCTGCCTGCTGGGAACCGCTGAGGGTGTAAAAACATTGCGATTCTGAGTGCGTTACCGCCCAGTTGCGGCGGCGTGTACTGCGGACATAAAAAAGGCTGTCAAAGACAGCCTTTTTTACATACTCCCCCATTTATTTTATAAAACTGCCTTCATCTCCTTATAAACAAAGGACTGTTTTATATACTGGGGGGAGTATATTTTAAGCCCCAGAAGATAAATGTGACCTGTTCATGTCATTGCGGCGTGAATTCGATCAGGTCTATTTGCCGGGCTCCTCCTTTTTTGCTACCGCAGTCGGGGCAATATGGCCTCATTATTTCCATCGATTTCATGTAGTAGTAGCAGCCTTTATCCGGTGCTGCACCACTGTGAAAATAGGCCTTGTAGCAAATTGTAGCCCTCGTGGCGCTGCGGTTTTCGATGACTTCGTAGCCCCAGTAACCTGATTTGGTGGTACACGTGCTGAGCACCACTGGTGCGCCGATGACTTGCCAGCTATCGCAAATGTCATCTGAAAACTGTTTATGGCTTTCCGGGGGGGCAATGCCAAAGGCGCCGTATATCGGTTTCACATTCAAAGGCAAAGGGGTGACGCAGGAACCGTTAGAGAGTATCTGCGGCGCTGTGCAGGTTACTGGTTTTGGCGGCGTGACGCAGATGCCGTTTTGCGGCACTTGCGGCGCATAGCAGGTTGGTGTGGCCGGTGCACTCGTGGAAGCTGCCGGATAGCCTGCAGTCATCAGATAGTTGGTCGCATCGTTGACAGCAGTTTTTCCTTGGTTTGCCAGATTGTTTTGGATTGCTGTGCGAAATGCGGCAGCCAGCGCAGAACGACTGGGATAAGTCTTTGCGCGCCACAGCCGGTCGATGATCTGGCGGAATTCTTCTGCGACGCTTTTCGCATAAATTAACGCCTCGGCAGTGTCAGGATCTTGCAACTCTTCGTTGCTGACAAAAATAGAATCAACCAGTGTGTCACATTCGTAAGGCCCGGAATAGCAAAGCATCACCCCGTAATAATTCCCGCTTGGAACCGGGGTGGTGGTGAAATAGAAGACGGGACGAATCGGAACGGGCGCATTAGCAGTAGTGCAGACGCCGTTCTGCAGGATTTGCGGCGGCGTGCAAGTGACGGACGGTGGTGCAGAACTGTTCGTAGTGCTGAATCCGAAACGGCTGAGTTGTACCGCTTTGCCATTCGGCAGGGTCATCGTGGCCGCATCGGCAGCAGTAAAACTGAAATTCATGTTACCGGCATTCGCTTTCGGTGCGGCGGATTTGTAGCCGCCAACCAGAGTCTGGCCGCCGGCATATTCCTGTAATGAGCCACTGAGTTTATCCGGTGCTGATAAGTTTGCGGAACTGACGTACCAGGTCGGTTCGCCCGCGGTGTCATACATAAAGCTGCCGACGAAAGCCTGATTACCCTGTACCTCAATAAAATAGCCACGGCCGCCTTCTTTATCGCTCCACCACCAGCCATTCTGAAAGCTGGCTGCCGATGCGAGGAAAGGTGTGGGGCTGGAAATCGGAAACCGTTGCAACTTCACGGTAACGGCGTTTTCACCTGTATCCGGCGTGACATACAGGGTGCCCTCGGTCGGAGAGACAAACGAGAGTACCGCATAACCTACCTGACTCTGCGTCGCACCTTTATAGTCTCCGGTCAGACTCTGGCCGCCGGCAAAACGTGCCAGCGCACCGATGAATTGTTTGTTCGACTGCATTTCCATCGTGCTGACATACCAGGTCGGGTGCCCATTGCTTTCATACAAAAAACCGGACAAAAATATCTTATCGCCCTGACGTTCAATCGCAAAGCCACGACCACCTTCGGCAGGATTCCAGTACCAGCCGGTGTCAGGAAATACATAGGAGACGTCGCTGCCTGTGCCGGCAGCGGTGAGTGCGGGTGCAGAGAGTAAATTGGCCGCAGAAGTTGCTGTGTCTTTGGTGGCGGAGGTGTCTCCAGCACCGCAGGAGACGAGCGCCAGTAATGTGAACATGCAGAACAGCTGGCGGAAAGTGGTGAGGATAGTCCGGTACATGATGCCAACCCCTGTCAGAAAAAATGTGCTTAATATTTTAGCATTGCCTATCGTTCTGACATTGAAATACCGGTTAAGGTTGTAATCAAACGACATCCGCCGTCGTTCGCACACGACGCGCCATTTCAGTGTGGCAACAGTGTGCGGCGGGACGTGTTTTTCCGGAGAAATGACGGAGAATACTTCTGTATCCGTCTTCCGAAGCCAGACGATGGATGCAGAGACCGGCGGACCTTGTTTATGTGTTGATGACGAAGTGGCGTGTCATCGTCGCTCTGAGTAATTCGCGTATCTGTTCTTCGTTCATGGAGGAGACCGTGTTATAGACTGAAGCGGCGATGTCTAAAAAATGTGCCAGCAGATCGGGATCGAAATGGCTGCCAGCACCTTCTTGTAAAATCGCTATCGCCTGCTCATAGCTGAACGGTTCCTTGTAAGGCCGTTTTGAGCACAGGGCATCAAAGACGTCGGCAATCGCAAATATCCTCGCTTCCAGAGGAATGGCTGGACCACTGAGTCCGCGTGGATAGCCCTGACCATCCCATTTTTCATGGTGGGCTGCGACGACAGCGGCGACGCTGGGCAACCAGCCAGCTCCTTTGACGATTTGTTCGCCATGCTCAACGTGGGTACGCATCATCTGCGTTTCTTCCGGCGTATGTTTTCCAGGCTTCAACAGAATCGCATCGGGGATGCCGATTTTTCCGACATCGTGCAAAAAACTGCCTATGATCAGCCCTTGCATATGTTCTCCACTGAGGCCGAGCTTTTCACCCATCAGAGCCGACATCCAGGCGACACGATAATTGTGTGCACCCGTGTCTGAGTCCCGTTTTGCGATAGCGCGCCCGAGCGCTTCCATCATCGAAATATGCGATTCATAGATCAGCAGGGTTTTGCGTTCGTTTTCTTTTGCGAGGTAAGTGACCACCGGATAAATCGTCAATCCGCAAAGTAAGGAGGCAATCGCCACCATCAGTGCGACGATACTGGCATCTGCAGAAATCTGCTGCATCTGCCACTCAGGTATAACGCGTACACCCTCGAAATAGCCGCTCAGTTTTTTCTGTTTGTCAAACAGCGGAACGAATACGCGGATGGCATTTCTTTTGTCGCTAGCAAGAGTGATAGCGTTATTTTCGTAATGGGTGTCCTGATATTCGGGACGCGGATGATGCGGTAACTGGCTTTCCACCATATCCCCTGTCGCGGTGACTTTTTCTGCTAATTTGTTCCCCTGTGCGTCGTAGACTTCGGCAATATCGAAGATGCCGCTGGTCAGAATATCTGCACCATGCTGTGCTTGCCTGGCCTTTTCGCTGCCCGTCATGCTGGCATCGTCGAGAAATGCCAGTGGGTGACGACTTTCTTCGATGGCAAACGAAACGATTTCTTCTTCGGCATTTTCCCGTGAAATCAGCCAGGCGACAGGGCTGCCGACGATCGCCAGCAGCAGACTGACAAGTCCTATTCTTTGTGCTGCCCGTTTTTTGTAAATGTTCATCGTTGAACCCTGGGTGAGGTGCATAGTCAAACAGACGTCGCATGGCGCATAGACAGCTTATATGGCATTTCTGAACATAAACTTAAGGAAACACAAAAAGCGTACAGTTTCTCCTTAAAAACAACTAAATCAATAAGCATATTGATTTTTCAGATGACCTTGCGTCATCTTGCAGTCCCCTGTCTTTACCTGCTGACTTCTGGCGCGACGTAAAAAAAAAGCCCGCGCAGTGCGGGCTTTGATCTGAGCGGAAGATGATTATTCCGTTGGTGGCACGTAACCGGCAGCAGCATCGGCACCGTCGCCGAAGAAATGTTTTTCCATTTGTGTCGCCAGATATTTGCGGGCGCGGGTGTCGGCGAGGTTCAGGCGGTTTTCATTGACCAGCATAGTCTGATGTTTCATCCAGCCAGCCCAGGCTTCTTTGGATACACTTTCATAAATTTTTTTACCCAGTTCGCCCGGATATGGAGGGAAATCCAGGCCTTCGGCTTCTTTGTTCAGTTTGATGCAGTGGACCATACGGGCCATAGTAATACTCCTTAGAAATACGTCAAAACACAGCGGACATCACAGTCATTCAACCGCCGTGGATTATAAAGGCAAGTGATCAGAGCTGCTTGATCAGCACCAATGACTTGCGCTGCCAGTTGTACATTTTTTGCCGGTCTTTCGGTAAATCATCGACGGTTGCTTTGACAAAGCCGCGTTTCAGGAACCAGTGTTCTGTACGGGTTGTCAGCACAAACAGTGAATGAAAACCCGCGCGGCGTGCGCGTTTTTCTATGTGCTTCAGAATACGTTCGCCGTCGCCCTGACTCTGCACATCAGGATTAACCGTCAGACAGGCCATTTCGCCCATTTTTTCAAAAGGGAACGGGTACAGGGCAGCGCAACCGAAGATTACGCCATCATGCTCAATGACCGAGAAGTAATTGATTTCACGTTCTATCAGTTCGCGGCCGCGTTTGACCAGCGTGCCGTCGGCTTCCAGTGGTTCTATCAGTTTAATGATGCCGCCGACATCCTCAATCGTTGCTTCACGCAGGCTTTCCAGATTTTCTGACGAGACCATCGTGCCGACGCCATCATGCGTAAATAATTCCAGCAACGCGGAACCATCCATTTCATAAGGCACGATATGAATACGCGGCACACCACCACGCGAGGCTTTGACTGCATGTTCCAGATAAAAAGCGGAATCCGGTGGCAGGTAATTTGCCGCCAGTTCTTTTTCTGCCTGGGTGAAGGAGAGCTCGCGGATTTCACTGCCTTCGCGGTCCACCATCATCGGTGTTTCGGAAATAAAAATCAGCTTGTCGGCGCGTAACGCAGTTGCCGTTGAAACGGCGACATCTTCCATCGTCAGATTAAATGCTTCACCTGTGGGTGAAAAGCCGAGTGGCCCCAGCAGAACCAGGCTGCCGCCATCGAGGATGCGGCCTATGGTGTCATAAGCGACTTTACGCGCAGTCCCGGTCAGACCGAAGTCGATGCCATCGACAATGCCGATTGGTTTGGCGGTGACGAAATTACCTGAAATCAGGCGTATCGCAGCATGGGCCATCGGGGTGTTAGGCAAGCCCTGGCTGAATGCCGCTTCGATGTCGAGACGTAATTCACCGGCCGCTTCTTTCGAGCATTCGAGTGCGGCGATATCGGTAATCCGGATACCATTGTGAAAACGACCTTCCACATTACGCAAGGCAAGTTGTTCAGCGACCTGTGGGCGCGAGCCGTGGACGATGACAATTTTGATGCCAAGTGCATGCAATAAAGACAAATCCTGTGCCAGCACCGGCAGCGCACCTGCCATGACCAGTTCGCCGGGAAAGGCGACCACAAAGGTTTTGCCACGAAAGGCATGAATATACGGCGCGACTGAGCGCAGCCATTGAACGAATTGAACAGGATTTTCCATCCGCAGATTATAATGCGCGTCGCTATGTCTTCTAATCATTCTCCTAAAAATTCCCAAAAAAAAGCAACGTCCACCACGATAGACGGTTTATCTGGCTTACGTGAGTTGCGCCAGCAATTGCGGCAAGCCACCCCGGCAGCAGAAAATACTGCAACTCCTGCAGCGAAGTCGCAGACTGATCAGGTGCGCCAACCTGCGTCACCAGCTGCTTCCACGGTCACATCGCAAGCTCAGCGCGGACGTTCAGAACGCCCCGCAATTAAGCCTGCGGAACAGTCGCCTGCGCGTAGCGGTGCGAGGCTCGCAAATACAGCCACGGCTGCCGTGAGCGATGACAGCAACCTGCCTTTCCGCAATCCGCTGCCTGTTATTACGTTTTCCGAAGAATTGCCTGTGTCCGGCAAGCGCGCCGAAATCGCAGAAGCCCTGCAAAAGCATCAGGTCATCATCGTCTGCGGTGAAACCGGTTCGGGTAAAACCACGCAATTGCCAAAAATATGTCTGGAACTCGGGCGTGGGCGCAAAGGCCTGATCGGTCATACTCAGCCGCGCCGGATTGCGGCTTCATCAACCGCCAAGCGGATTGCGCAGGAATTAAATTCGCCACTTGGTGAGCATGTCGGTTTTAAAGTGAGGTTCACCGATACGCTGAGCAAAGGTGCCTCGGTCAAATTAATGACCGATGGTATTTTGCTGGCTGAAACGCAGACTGATCCTTTACTGCGTCAATACGACACCATCATCATCGATGAGGCGCATGAGCGCAGCCTGAATATTGATTTTTTGCTCGGCTATCTGAAGCAATTGCTGCCCAAGCGCCGCGATCTAAAGATTATCATCACGTCTGCGACGATTGATGCGCAACGTTTTGCCAATCATTTTGCCGACGATTCTGCTTCTTCACGTGGCGCAGAACCCAGGCCTGCGCCAGTCATTGAGGTATCGGGACGTTTGTATCCTGTGGAGGTACGTTATCGCCCGGTGCAGGATACCGAAAAAGATAAAGAACGTGATCTGATGACGGCGATTACCGATGCGGTCGATGAGTTATGCCGTATCGGTTCCGGTGATGTGCTGGTATTTTTGCCGGGCGAGCGCGAGATTCGTGACGCTGCGGAAGCCTTGCGCAAACATCATCCCCCGCATGTTGAGATACTGCCTTTATTCGCCCGTTTGTCAGCGCAAGAGCAGGAGCGGGTGTTCAAAGTGTCGAATGCGCGTCGCATTATACTCGCGACCAACGTCGCAGAAACATCGTTGACGGTGCCTGGCATCCGCTTTGTCGTCGATACCGGTCTGGCCCGCGTCAAGCGTTACAGCTACCGGAATAAAGTAGAACAATTGCAGGTTGAACCCATCGCGCAATCGGCAGCGAACCAGCGTGCTGGCCGTTGTGGACGCGTCTCTGCCGGTGTTTGTATACGACTGTTCGACGAACAGGAATTTCATCAGCGCATCCGTTTCACTGAACCGGAAATTTTGCGCTCTTCGCTGGCCGCAGTTATTTTGCGGATGAAGTCCTTGCGACTCACCGATGTAGAAAGCTTCCCCTTTATTGAACCACCGCCGGGCAGAGCGATTGCCGATGGCTATCAGCTCTTGCAGGAGCTGGGGGCAATGGATGACAGCAATCAATTAACTGCCGTGGGGCGTCAGCTTGCGAAGTTGCCGTTAGACCCGCGGGTCGGGCGCATGATCCTGGCCGCGCGTGATAATCAGGCCTTGCAGGAAGTGTTGATCATCGCTGCCGCTTTATCGGTGCAGGACCCGCGCGACCGGCCTATGGACGCGCAGGCAGCAGCCGATCAGGCGCATAAGAAATTTGCCGATGAAAAATCTGAATTCATTTCGTATCTGAAAATCTGGAAATGGTTTGAGGATGCGATAGAGCATAAAAAAACCAACCGTCAGTTGCAGGATAATTGCCGTAGCAATTTCCTGAGTCAGATGCGCTTGCGCGAATGGCGCGAAGTGCATTCGCAATTGCTGACCATCGTGAAAGAGCAGGGCTGGCGTCTGAATGAAACTGCCGCCACTTATGAACAACTGCATCTGTCTTTACTGACTGGCTTACTCGGGAATATCGGCTATAAATCCGAGGAAGAAGCGCATTACCTTGGTGCCCGCAGTATCAAGTTTTATATCTGGCCCGGCTCCAGTCTGGCGAAGAAAGCCGGACGCTGGATTATGGCGGCAGAGCTCGTTGATACCAGTCGTTTGTACGGGCGTTGTATTGCTCAGATACAGCCGGAATGGCTGGAAAAGATCGGCGGTCATTTACTGAAAAAATCCTACGGCGAACCGCGCTGGGAAAAGCGGACGGGTCAGGTGTCGGCGTTTGAACGAGCGACCTTGTATGGATTGGTCGTCTACAGTCAGCGCAGGATTCAGTATGGTTTGTATCACCCGGTCGAAGCGCGTGAGATTTTTATCCGCGAAGCATTGGTGGAAGGCGAGTTCGAGACACGCGCGCCGTTCTTTGTCCACAATCAGAAACTGGTGCGGGAAATTGAAAATCTGGAACACAAATCGCGCCGCCTCGATGTGCTGGTCGATGCTGAACTGATTGTCGCGTTTTATGACAAGCTGATTCCGCCTGATGTGTGTAACGCAGTGTTGTTTGAGGAATGGCATAAAGAAGAGATCAAAGCCAACCCCAAATTGCTGCATCTGAATAAAGATGATTTGATGCGCCACGAGGCTGCAGGCGTGACGACGGATTTGTTTCCGAAAACTATGCAGGTTTCCGGTGTGGCGCTGCAACTCAGCTACCATTTTGAACCCGGCAGCCCGCGTGATGGCGTGACATTGACCGTGCCTTTGTTTTCACTGAATCAGGTGTCGGCAGAACGCTGTGAGTGGCTGGTGCCCGGTATGCTGAAAGAAAAAGTGCACTTGCTGATCAAATCCTTGCCCCAAAAAATACGCCGTCATTGCGTGCCTTTGCCGGAATATGCGGCTGGCTTTTGCGAGCGTAATGATTTTGGTAAAGGAAATTTCCTCGATGCCGTGATTGCCGATATCCGCGAGCAAAAAGGTTTGCTGTGTAAAACCACCGATTTTAAATTTGAGACCTTGCCTGTACATCTGACGATGAATTTTAAAATCGTGGATGAGCATGGCCGTCAGTTAGAAATGGGGCGGAATCTGGCGAATCTGCGTGCTGAATTTGGCGGCCAGGCGCGTGAAAGTTTTCAGAAAATTGCGAGTGCAGAAAAGCTGGCGCTGGTGGATGCGCAGACCACTGCTGCCAGTGCGGTATCACGCAAAGGCAGCGGTAATATAGCTCCTCAGAAAGCGTCAGCAGCTGCACCGGCGCCGGTGCTGAAGCAGGAAAATTTTACAGGCTGGACTTTCGACAGCCTGCCGGAATTGCTGGAAGTACAGCAGGGTAAGCAAACGCTGATCGGTTATCCGGCGCTGGTGGATAAGCTCACGCATTGTCATATCGAGGTATTTGACGATCCGGACGAAGCAGCGCGGGTGCACAGAATAGGTCTGCGCCGCCTGTTTGCTTTGCAGCTCAAGGAGCAGGTGAAATTCCTTGAGAAAAATATTCCGGGTTTGCAGCAAATGGGCATGCAGTTCATGGCGCTGGGCTCGCAGGAAGAATTGCGCGAACAGATTATCCAGACGGCGATTGAACGCGCGTGTCTGCAGCAGCCCCTGCCAACTAATTCTGGTGAATTTAATATCCGCCGCGAGGAAGGAAAGGCGCGCCTGAATTTGCTGGCGAATGAAATCGCCCGTATGGCGGGGCAGATACTGGCGGAGTATCACAGTCTGCCGAAGAAAATTCAGGGCATTAAAGCCCATGCGCAAGCGGCGGCGGATATTCAGAGTCAGTTACAGATGCTGATTACCAAACGCTTTATCGCAGATACTGACTTCAGCCAGCTGGTGCATTTTCCGCGTTATCTGAAAGCGATCACGATACGTATGGATAAGCTGCGTGCCGACCCGGCGCGTGACGCTAAATTGATGGCGGAGTGGAACAGCGTCGCGCAACCATGGCAAAGAACGCCTCGTAAAACAGGTGCCGATGCTGATCCTAAATTGCTGGAATTCCGCTGGTTGCTGGAAGAGTTGCGGGTGTCTTTGTTTGCGCAGGAGTTACGCACGCCGATGCCGGTGTCGGTGAAACGCTTGCAGAAAGTCTGGGAAAGTATGCAGCGTTAATGACATGCTGATACTCTGAGTATATATGCGCCTTTCCGGTAATTTTTACCCGGGAAGGCGCGTTTTTATTGAGGTTTTAAATTTTTATCTGCGGTTTTCTATGCGAGTGTCAGCGTGTTGCAGTTGGTCTGACTCAAGTATGTGAAAACCATCGTCAAACGTCACAGCGGCGTTGATCATTGCAGCTGCGACGTCAGTCACATTAACTGCCCGGTAGCGCAAGGGAATCAGGGGCCCCAGCAGGTGCGAGACAATAATGGCAGCAGTTTCTGCGGGGCGCTTATCGGCTCTGCTGCCGCCATACAGCAAAGACGGACGCACGATAGTCAGCGCTGGAAAATTCAAAGCGTGTAAATCATTTTCCACCTGACCTTTGACCCTTAAATAGAATGAACGTGCATTTGCGTTTGCACCAAGTGCGGAGTTATATACAAATCGAGGTGTGCCAGAGGCTTTAGCGAGGCGGGCAGCGGCCAGTACATAGTCGTGGTCAACACGGGAAAATGCCGCTTGCGATCCGGCGATCCTGATGGTGGTGCCCAGCGCACATAACACTGCATCGGCCTGCCACCAGTCTGCATCCGGTGGTAAATCGGCATACTCAACGATGGGATTGCGTAATTGCGGATGCTGCGCCAGGGCTCTACGCGTCGGCGCGGTCACTTGCGAGACATCCCTGTGCGCCAGCGCTTGGGCAACTAATTGCCGGCCCACCAAACCAGTACCGCCCAGAATTAATAATTTCACTTTTCGCCTCTGCTCTTTTTTATACTGCTGATTTTTACCTGCAGCGCAGAAAATCAGATATACGGAATTTTGATTTAAACCAACCTGTATGTGTTGCAATCATAAATCTGTCAATCCACTGTCATGGGACGGGTCGCTTTTGCCACTGCCGCGATGGTATGCTAGCGGACTTTGCTGATCGCTATTTCTTTCCCATTCCGATTGTGTATGAATCATAAACTGACTCCCGGCACCATTTTTTTACTGGTATTTGCACCACTGCTATGGGCGGGGAATGCCGTGGTCGGACGTATGATACATAGCATGGTGCCGCCGGTAAGCTTGAATTTCTTTCGCTGGGCAATTGCTTTTCTGATTTTGTTACCGATGGCTGCCGGTATCTTTAAACGCGGCAGCATATTCTGGTTTCGCTGGTATCGCTACGCAATTCTTGGTCTGCTTGGTGTGGGCATGTACAACGCCCTGCAATATCTGGCGTTACAAAGTTCCACTCCCATCAATGTCACGCTGGTGGCGGCGAGTATGCCGGTGTGGATGTTATTAATCGGTCGTTTATTTTTTCAGGCACCGATTTCCCGCTCTGCGGTCGCAGGCGTGGTCGTATCGATGGCCGGGGTATTGCTGGTACTGAGCCGTGGTGAGCTTCAGCATCTGATGGCGCTGCGTCTGGTTCCAGGCGACCTGCTGATGCTGCTGGCGGCGATTTGCTGGTCACTGTACAGCTGGCTACTGACGCGCGGTGGCGACGGCGAGTTGCGTGATCACTGGTCACATTTTTTATTGGCGCAGGTCAGCTTCGGGCTGGTCTGGTCGGGATTGTTTGCAGCGGGTGAATGGATGATTGCTGCTCCGGTTATTCAGTGGAGCAGTACCCTGGTGGTGGCGATTATGTTTGTCGCAGTCGGGCCGGCGCTGATTGCGTTTCGCTGCTGGGGAATGGGCGTACAACGGGTCGGACCGAGTATTGCGGCGTTTTTCAGTAATCTGACACCCTTATTTGCGGCTTTGCTGTCGTCGCTATTTTTAGGCGAAACGCCACAGCTTTTTCATGCGGTGGCGTTTTTACTGATTGTTGCCGGTATTGTTTTATCTTCAAGACGCTGATCTTAAGTCGCTGAAGAATTTTTTCAGTATTGCGTTATAAGGGATCGGGTGCAGCTGCAGCTCTTGAGCTGTGACTGATGATGTAGGAGAACAATTGTTCGTAACGATAGCGTTCGCCAGCGCCATCAAGCTGGTGACGGTTTTCCATGAATGCCTGATCCACTTCTTGCCAGTCGTTGACATTTAATACCAGTTTGGCGACCGGCAAAACTTCATTCTCTTCCGTTTGCATGTGAGCGTAATAGAAGAGAGCATATTGTTCTGCCAAGTCCCTGAAATGCGGAAATGCCGGCATGCCGAAAAACTCGTATTTCAATAATGCGTTTTGCAGATTGCGCACCAGATATTCGCCGTTACCATGCTGTTCGATTAAGGCATCCAGTACATTATCGAGCTGGTGTGTGCGCTCTTTTATCTTGGAAAACAGAAATTTGTCTTCCTTAGGATGATGCACTTTTTCCGGATATTCGCAGATATAAAAAAGGATCGCACGGAATAGTTTAAGGTCAGGCGGTGCTTCTCCTTTATCTGTCGAGCGTACAAAGTCCAGCATAGTCTGTATGACGGCAGACAAATGCTGATGTTCTTGCTGAATGATATCGACGGATATTGGATGGAAGTTTCTGGCGCACATGACGGTCTCCGCAGAATTTTCTTTTACTGTACTCTGTGTGCCCGATTTGCTCTTTGATACCGATCAAATAAAGCGAGGCGTATTGAAGGATTTCGTTGACTTCCTCTGATTTTTTTAGGTTGAACGGCGTGAATATTGGCATTTTGTCGCGTTTCGGCGATATAAAAAACCTCGTTCCGGATGGCGTGGAACGAGGTTAGTTTTAGCTGATTCTGCCTGAGGTTCAGCGTTTTGTAATGATGGCTTCAATCTGATCCATGATGCTGTTCATGCGTTTGAATACCGCCTGATATGGTGCTGGTGATGCCAGATCGACACCCGCTTTTTTGACCAGATCATAAGGGTAGGCTGAGCCGCCAGCTTTCAGAATATTCAGATAATTGTCTCGCGCACCCGGTTGTGCTTTCAGGATTTCATCGGCAAACATAGAGCCCGCGGCAATTGAGGTCGCGTACTGGAAGACATAGAAGCGATTATAAAAATGCGGGATGTAAGCCCACTCTGTTGCATAGACATCGTCGATTTTCATGACACCTTCTTTATCGCCGTGATAACGCTTCAGGATATCACCGTAGATTTTGGTGAGTCCTTCGCCCGTCAATGATTCACCTTTATCCACGCGCGCATGCACTTCGCGTTCAAAGTCGGCAAACATGGCCTGCCGGAAGAATGTGCCGCGCAAGTTTTCCAGTGCGGAACCTAGATACAGCAGACGCTCATCGTCGCTCTTAGCGATTTTCAGCATGTGATCGAGCAACAACACTTCGTTGGTGGTCGATGCGATTTCAGCCGTGAAAATAGGGTAATCAGCGGTGCTGAACGGCTGATGTTTATTCGCCAGATACGAATGCATCGCATGCCCCCATTCGTGCGTGAGTGTGGAGACTGACTCGTAATCGTCGTTGTAATTCAGCAGTATGTATGGATGAACATCATAAGCGACGCCGGACATGTAGGCACCCGAACGCTTGCGTGGGCGTGGATAAACGTCCATCCAGCGAGCTGTGCTTGCTCTGGTGATGGCATTGACGTAGTCGTCGCCAAGTGGTTTGACTGAACTCAGCATCAGTTTCACACCGTCGTCGATGCTGTAAGTGAAATTGCCGGAAACCAGTTGCGGGTAAATATCGAAATAGCGCAGGTCTTGTACTCCCAGCATTTTTGCGCGCAATTTGAAATAACGGTGCAGCGTAGGTAGATTGGCGCGGGTCTGATCGACCAGCGTGTCGTAAACGGCACGGGGCACGTTATTGCCATCGAGCGCATGGGTCAGTGAGTCCGGGTAGTTGCGCACTTTGGCATATACGGCATCGCGCTTAAGCTGCTCGTAAAACGTGACGCCGTAGCTGCGTTCAAATTCTTTCCATTTGCTCCAGAATGCGTCAAACACCAGTTTGCGGTCAGCACGGTTCGGCGAAGCGCGGTATTTGGTGTAAGCGGCCTGATCGATGGTGACTTGCTGACCGTCAGAAAGCGTGATTTTTGGCCAGGGCATTTCCGCATTTGACAGTGTTGAATAAACGGCACTTGGGGCATTGGTTGCCATGCCGAATGTCGCGATGAGTTCCTCGCCTTTTTTATCCAGCGTGTGTTGCGCACCGCGCAGGATATCGTGCAGGCCAAAGCGGTAGGCGGCGAGCGATTTGTCCTGATTCAGATACGCATCAATTTTCTTTTGTCCCAGATTCAGTATCTCAGGACGGAAGAAAGAACTTGCTTCTTCTAGCTTGCTGCCGAGTATATCTGCATTCTGCAAAATATCCTGGCCTTCATTGTCGCCTGTGTCCTGATCACGGAATTGTGAGGCGTAGGTCGCCAGACGTGCATAGCGTTTCAGAATATCGGCATTCAGATCCATGCAGGATTTGAAGTTGCTGATCTTATCGCCCAGATGACCGCTGCACTTCTTCAGCTCAGTCAATTGTGCTTCCAGTTTTTTTGCGTCGGCATTCCACGCAGCACGGTTCGCATACAGATCGGCGAGATTCCAGCGTTGCGCTTCAGTGTCATTACTGTGCGCCGCAAAGCCGCTGACAGGAAAAGCAAACGCGAGTGCCAGTAAGCTGGCGATCAGATGTTTTTGCATAGAGTCTCCGGAGTCGGGTAGCACCGGCACTGGCCGGCGAAAATGATTGCAAAAAATACTTCAGATGATGTGATAAAGGCAAAAATATACAGGTAAATTCACCGCTTGAATTCAACTGACAGTCAGATGAATCACAGATTTGATAAAACCCGCGCAATTCCGGAGAATCTTCTGGTTTTACTTCGTTTGACTATTTTTTATACGATTTAGATTTTCCTTTTTAGTGAGCGTTGTATTCGTTCTTCGTTGACCGTTCAGCGGGTGGTTGCTGTGTGATTGCCACAATTTTATGAATAGCTGCATTGCGTTTTGATTAGGGGAATATGTTCAGATGATTCAAGTACAATGAAGCTCATTTTTATTTCTATCGTCACCTATGAAACGCCCCCGCTTTTTACCTGACAACATGACTTTACTTTTACTGGGCGTGATTCTGATCGCCAGTTTTTTCCCGGTAAAAGGAGCGCTCGCGGTCAGCGTTGATCATCTGTCGACACTGATGATCGCTTTGCTGTTCTTTATGCACGGTGCCAAATTATCGCGTGAGGCGGTGGTGGCGGGGATGACGCACTGGCGTTTGCATTTACTGGTGCTGGGCGTGACATTTGCCGTATTCCCTTTGCTAGGCATCGTGCTCAAGCCGGCGCTACTGACTGTGCTGACTCCGGATTTATATCTGGGCATGCTGTATCTGTGCCTGCTGCCTTCAACAGTGCAGTCATCCATTGCCTTCACCTCGGTTGCGCGTGGCAATGTTCCGGCTGCGGTATGCAGTGCTTCTGCCAGTAATCTGCTGGGTATCTTCGTCACCCCTTTGCTGGTCAGCCTGTTAATTAAAGCCAACAGCGACGGACATTCGTCTGCCGATGCGATGCTCAAGATTGTTTATCAGTTGCTGTTGCCGTTTGTGGCCGGGCAGATCATGCGACCTTATTTACAGGCATGGATCACCAGACATGCGACCGTGTTAAAAATGGTCGATCAGAGCTCGATTCTGCTGGTAGTGTTCGTGGCGTTCAGTGAAGCGGTTGTGCAAGGATTGTGGCATCAGGTGCCAACGCTGATGTTATTGACGCTACTGCTAATCAGCGCGGTCATACTGGCTCTGGTGATGGGGTTTACGACGATGATCAGCCGTCGCCTTGGTTTCACTAAAGAGGATGAAATCACTATTGTTTTTTGCGGCTCTAAAAAGAGTTTGGCGAGCGGTGTACCGATGGCGAAAGTGTTGTTTTCCAGCGGCTCCGTCGGCATGGTGCTGTTGCCGGTGATGCTGTTCCATCAGTTGCAACTGATGGTCTGTGCGGTGCTGGCGCAACGCTACGCCAAACGACCGATATAAACATTCATCGATTTAACTGAATCCGGCCTGTGTCAGACCTGCCTGAATGCCGGATTTTTAAGGAGAAATACATGCCTCGTTTTGCTGCCAATCTCAGCATGATGTATACCGAAGTCGATTTTCCTGCACGTTTTGCTGCTGCGGCAAAAGATGGTTTCACTGGAGTGGAATATCTGTTTCCATACGATTATCCGGTCCAGCAATTACGTGAATTGCTGGACGCGAATAATTTGCAGCAAGTCTTGTTCAATGCGCCGCCCGGAGACTGGGCCGGCGGTGAGCGCGGACTGGCGTCTTTGCCGGGGCGCGAGGACGAATTCAAGCGCAGCTTTGATCTGGCGCTGGAATACGCTCGCGTGCTGGGCAACCGCCATATTCATGTGATGGCAGGGCTGATACAGCCTGAGCAGGACAGGGCTCGCCATCGCGCGGTGTATCTGGGTAATCTGGCGTATGCAGCTTTGCTGGCTTCACGTGAAAATGTGACGGTGTTAATTGAGCCTATCAATACCCGAGATATGCCGGGCTATTTTTTATCTGAGCAAAATACGGCACAGGAAATCTGCGAAGAAATCGGCGTCAGTCATTTGCAAGTGCAGTTTGATATGTATCACTGTCAGATTATGGAGGGCGACATCACACGCAAGCTGCAGCGGGATATGCACAGACCGCGGGCTGGCATAGGCCACATTCAGATCGCGGGTGTGCCGGATCGTCACGAGCCATCCGAAGGTGAAGTCAATTACCCGTATCTGTTTCAATTGCTCGATGATTTGGGCTATGAGGGTTGGATAGGGTGCGAATACCGGCCGAGGGCGGGAACCTCAGAAGGTCTGGCGTGGATCAGACCCTGGCAGACTGCGAAATAAATTACTTCGTCTTGAAAAAGAATATAGCCAGTATTGTCCGTCAACGCTTATGCCCGGTTGATGGTCTCTAGCTGTCATCGTCGGTACAAAAAATAAAAACGGTCTGAATTTTTCTCAGGCCGTTTTTTTTGTATCAGTTCAGATGAAAAATTACTCGTCTGCGACTTGCAGAATCAGCTTGCCGAAATTTTTTCCATCGAACAGCATCATCAGCGTGTCAGGGAAAGTTTCTATGCCCTTAACGATATCTTCGCGGGTGTGGAATTTACCCTCGGCCATCCATTTACTCATCTCTGCGACGGCTTCGCCATAGCGCGCTGCGTAATCAAAAACGACGATACCTTCCATACGCGCACGATTAACCAGTAACGATAAATAGTTGGCAGGACCTTTTACCGGTGTTGTGTTGTTGTATTGGGAGATCGCTCCGCAGATGATGATGCGTGCCTTCATGTTGATGCGGGTCAGCACGGTATCAAGAATATCGCCGCCGACATTATCAAAATACACGTCAACGCCATTCGGGCAGTGCTCTTTCAGTCCATCACGGACCGAGCCGGATTTGTAGTCGATGCAGGCATCAAAACCGAGTTCATTCACCACGAAATCGCATTTGTCTTTGCCTCCGGCGATGCCAACGACGCGGCAGCCTTTTTGTTTGGCAACCTGACCGACCGTTTGACCGACCGCACCAGCCGCACCAGAAACGACGACGGTTTCACCCGCTTTCGGCTGGCCGACATCGAGTAAGCCAAAGTACGCGGTCATACCAGGCATGCCGAGCGCATTCAGGTATTTCGGTAAAGGTGCGAGTGCCGGATTAATTTTGTAGAAGGCTGCTGTTTTATCATTTGCTGCGCCAACCCAGTATTGCTGCACTCCTGTACCGCCGGAAACATAGTCGCCGACCGCAAATAAAGGCGATTTCGATGCCACCACCTTGCCGACACCGCCAGCACGCATGACTTCATCAATCGCGACCGGGCGGATATAGGATTTGCCTTCATTCATCCAGCCGCGCATCGCAGGGTCGAGCGAAATGTAGATCGTTTGGACGACTATTTCACCATCGTTAATCTCTCTGACTTGTTCGGTGGTGAATTTCCAGTCGCTGTGTTTCGGTGAGCCGACCGGACGTGCGGCGAGGCGGTATTGCTGATTGCTGAAGCTGCTCATGTTGTCTCCTGTGTTTTTGGTGATGTCTTACGGATGGGATAGTGGCTATCGCCGTTTTTTTTGCGCCAGCATCAATATACACGAAATAGAACGTACGTGCTTTTTGTTGCCGCTATTTTAAAACGTCGTGAAATTCAGGATCGATTCTCGCTAATCCGGTACCGATGCGGGACGTACCTGCGATGAACGTGCGACAATAGGCGGTTACGGTTTTTAGCTTTGTTTTGCTTTAAAATTGCGGATTATTCCAAATTAAATTTGCCTCACCCCCGAATGTTATGTGTATTCGGGCGAAAAAATAACATGATGACCATACGACCAGAATATATTCTTACGCTTTCTTGTCCTGATCAACGCGGTATCGTACACAGCGTTTCAGGATTTTTAGCCAATCATGGCTGCAATATCATCGATTCTGCGCAGTTTGGTGATGAACAATCCGCTACGTTTTTTATGCGCGTGCATTTCGCTGTTGAGGATGCTGGCGTCAAAGAGACAGCGTTACGCGAAGAATTTGCGGAACTCGCTCACAGCATGCAAATGAGCTGGAAGCTCAATGATGCGCATCACAAGCCAGCCGTGATACTGATGGTTTCTAAAATTGGTCACTGCCTGAATGATTTACTGTTCCGTTACAAGAGTGGCTTATTGCCGGTAGAAATCAAGGCCATCGTTTCCAATCACACCGATTTTTATCAGCTTGCTGCCAGCTACAATATTCCATTCCATCACTTACCGTTAGCGGCAGGTGCATCGGCTGAAGCCAAGCGTGCGCAGGAAGAAAAAGTGCTGGAAATCGTCGCTGCCAATCAGGCGGATCTGGTAGTGCTGGCGCGCTACATGCAGATATTGTCGCCGCAGATGTGTGAGGCACTCAAGGGCAAAGCGATCAATATTCATCACTCTTTCCTGCCTAGCTTTAAAGGTGCGAAACCTTATTATCAGGCGCATGATCGTGGCGTGAAACTGATCGGTGCGACCGCGCATTTTGTGACTGGTGATCTGGACGAAGGTCCGATCATTGAGCAAGACGTCGAGCGCGTTGATCATGCGATGGAACCAGAAACACTGACCGCCATCGGGCGCGATGTTGAGTGCGTGGTGCTGGCGCGGGCGGTGAAATGGTTTGTTGAACACCGTATTCTGCTGAATGGTCACAAGACAGTGGTGTTCAAATAATGGCATTGAAATCGATTATTTACAAAGCCGATCTGAATATCTCGGATATGGATCGCGGCTATTACGCCGATCATAGTCTGACGATTGCCCGTCATCCATCGGAAACCGATGAACGCATGATGATACGCGTGCTGGCATTTGCGATTCACGCGGCTGAGCGACTGGAATTCGGCAAAGGTATTTCCGATACCGAAGAGCCTGATCTGTGGGAAAAAGACTATACCGATGCGATACAACTGTGGGTCGAAGTCGGGCAGCCCGATGACCGTCGCTTGCTGAAAGCCTGCGGACGTTCTGAGAAAGTGATTGTCTATAGCTTTGCCAGTGCCAGCGATATCTGGTGGAAGCAGATGAACAGCCGCCTCGATCGCGCAAAAAATCTGAAGGTGATGAATGTGCCGTCGGCACAAAGCCAGGCGCTGGAAAAACTCGCACAACGTACTATGCAATTGCAATGCACGATACAGGACGGACAAATCTGGATGTCTTCCGGCGACGCCTCGGTACAGATCGATCTGGAACTGCTGAAGGATTTCGGCTGAACGGTTTTAATCGTTTGCTTAAAAAACGGCTTGCGGATAAAAGCGGAGGTAACTCTGTTTTTTCCCAAGCCGTTTTACTTCGGTGTCACGACTTTGGCATTATGGCTGTTTATACGGCCACACCTGCCGCATCAAAATAACCTTCAAACAAGACTGAGCTCAGATAGCGCTCGCCGGAATCCGGCAAAATCGCGACGATGGTTTTGCCTGCATTTTCAGGTAAAAACGCGAGTCGGGTTGCTGCCGCTACCGCAGCACCACAAGAAATGCCGGCGAGTATGCCTTCTTCTTTGGCGAGTCGCTGCGCAAACAACACGGCGTCTTCGTTGCTGACTTGTTCGATCTGATCGATCAGCGATAAATCCAGCACATCAGGCACAAAGCCAGCGCCGATGCCCTGAATTTTATGCGGCCCCGGTTGCAAAGGCAGGCCAGCGCGTTGCTGCGTCAGTATCGGACTGGAAGTCGGCTCTACCGCGACGGTCTGCAGGGTTTTTCCCTGCGTCTTTTTCAGATAACGGGAAACGCCGGTAATGGTGCCGCCGGTGCCGACGCCAGCGACGAAAATATCGATGTTGCCCTTGGTGTCTTCCCAGATTTCCGGGCCTGTCGTGCGTTCATGTACTGCCGGATTCGCCGGGTTTTTAAACTGCTGCAACAAGACATAACGATCCGGGTCGCTGGCGCGGATTTCTTCGGCTTTGGCGATCGCGCCATTCATGCCTTTAGGCCCTTCAGTCAGTACCAGCTTCGCGCCGAAGGCAGCAAGTAATTTCCGGCGTTCTATGCTCATGGTTTCCGGCATCGTCAATGTCAGCGGTATGCCTTTGGCTGCGGCGACAAACGCAAGGGCGATACCAGTGTTGCCGCTGGTGGGTTCTATCAGTTCTTTGCCTGCGCCGAGCAATCCGCGTTCTTCGGCATCTGCGATCATCGCCGCGCCGATACGGCATTTGACGGAGTAGGCTGGATTGCGGCCTTCCACTTTCACCAGTACCGTGGCACCTGCACCGGCGGTGATGCGGTTGAGGCGAATTAATGGTGTGCGTCCGATGGAATCTGCGTTATTCAAATAAAGTGCCATGATGGTCTTTCAGAAGTTGGGTGTATGGATACTACGAGTCAGGTGATGCCGCGTGATTGATCTTTATCAAGCGTGCTTCCTTACATTTTTTGCGTATATCGATATGAAAAAAAAGAGGGTGGACGCTCTTCCTTTTGTCATACTTTTTTGCTGCTCAGGATGTGCGCGTACTATACATCGCAAACGCTGAGTATGGTGATGCCGCCATCGGTCCCATGCGCGTATCGCCGTCGCGGCGGCATTCAGACCAGCCCTATTTTGCGCCCCGATTTTATAAAAAATGCAGAAAAATGGGGAGTATATGCAAAAAACGCCTTATTCTCAGCAGAAAATAAGGACGTTTTAAAATACTGGGGGGAGTATATTTTTGCCGCTGAGACGCTTGCAGCGCTCAGTTTGCTCAGGCTGACGCAGTCAGTACCTTTTTCAGCCACAGCCCGATATCGCGGATTTCTTCGGCGCAGACCGAATGCGGCATCATGTACTCATGCCATTCAATCTGATAACCGAGTTCTTTCAGCAGGTCACGCGATTGTTCTGCACGTTGAATATGAATCACAGGATCGGCGCGACCATGCACCAGAAACACTGGCGTATCCTGATTCGCCGCACTGCGTTCGGCAGCGACCACATCACGCAAGGGTACATATCCGGATAAGCACAGCAAGCCGGCCAGTTTTTGTGGATAGCGTAAGCCGGTTTGCAAGGTCATGGCACAACCTTGCGAGAAACCCGCGAGGAAAATTTTATTAGCCGGAATGCCGCGTGCCACTTCGCGCGCGATCAGTTTTTCAATTTCCACTTGCGATGCGCGTAAGCCTTTTTCATCTTCGCGGCGGGCGATGTCGGTGCCCAGGATGTCATACCAGGCGCGCATTACATAGCCGCCGTTGATCGTCACTGGCATCGTTGGCGCGTTCGGGAACACGAAGCGGATGCCAGGTAAGCCGCTCAGATCGAGTTCCTGAACGATGGGGACGAAATCATTGGCATCTGCGCCCAGACCATGCATCCAGATAATAGCGACGCTGGGATTGGTGGCGCTTTCAATTTCTACGGTGTCGAGGTAATTGCTCATGGCTGACGGAGTGTTTTTCTTGGTTGAAGGGGAATTGCGGATGTCGGATGATGTCTGTTGTTTCTTGGATGTGCCCGGAGTGATTGTATTCACCGCAGTCACCGCGTTTACAGTTGCCCCAAAGGCGTTATTGAGCAGGTCCAGCGCTGAGGTGACGAGCAAAGCAGAGATCCATAATCGTCTTGCTGATGGCGGAAAATCTGCTTTGTTCATCTGTCTGAGCAAATAGCGGGCGACCCGTTTGAGCGGGAGGCAATCAGGATTTTTGTCGTAACGCCGATTTAGGGCGGAAGACTTTGCAGACCGATTCGTGCGTTTCTATGTAAGGCCCGCCGATGAGGTCGATGCAATAAGGAATTGCTGCGAAAATGCCGGACACAATCTGTTTGCCATCCGCATCTTTCAAACCTTCCAGCGTTTCTTTAATCGACTTCGGTTGTCCCGGCAAATTCAGAATCAATGCGGCGTGATCAGCGGTTTCTCGTATCACAGCCACTTGCCGTGACAAGATCGCGGTTGGTACAAATTGCAGGCTGATCTGACGCATCTGCTCGCCGAATCCCGGCATCTCTTTGGTGGCGACCGCCAGCGTGGCTTCCGGCGTCACATCGCGCCGAGCAGGGCCGGTGCCGCCAGTAGTAATCACCAGATCGCAGCGCGCCACATCGACCAGCTCCGTCAGTGCCTGTTCAATTGCCTGACGTTCATCGGGAATCAGGCGGGTTTCCATCACCCAGTTACTCGCCATGGCAGTGCTGAACCATTCCTGTAACGCGGGTAAACCCTGATCCTGATAGACGCCGGCGGATGCGCGGTCGGAGATTGAGACCAAGCCTATGCGCAGAGCGCGGTCGGCCGCATCAGTATTGCTCATGATCCTCATCCTCCTGACCTTCCGCATCTTCCAGTGTTTCATCACCCGCAGGTGCTTTCTGCAATTCTTTCAGAATCTGGAAAATCTCGCGATAGGCTTTTGGTGGTTTGTTTTCTGCCTGTTCTTTGCGCGCATTGCGGATCAGTGTGCGCAATTGCTGCACATCGAGATGCGGATGTTCCGACAGCAATTCTGTCAGAGCATTATCGTCTGTCAGCAGTTTGTCACGACGGCGTTCGAGTGCATGCATCGCCGCAGTTTCCGCTTTCGATGAGCCTTTCCAGCTGTCGATGGTTTTCTGGATCAGCGCGATTTCAGCTTCATCCAGTGTGCGCATTTTTTTACCGACAAATTGCATCTGACGGCGACGACCTTCATGGTTCGTGATTTGCTGACATTCGAGAATCGCGTCGCGCACATCTTCCGGCATAGGAACGCGTTTGACGCGGTCACGCGCCTGTTCGACCAGTTCTTGTCCCAGTTTTTGCAACGCGGTCATTTCGCGTTTGAGCTGAGATTTTGAAGGACGTTCGTATTCCTGTTCAAACTCGCTGGATTGGTAGCCACATGAGCCCCGGTTTGGATTTGGCATAATTCTGCGCCTTTACTATAAACTTAATGAAACGGCTGCTATGATACCCGTTTTAGTTCAGTCTCCAAAGAAACCTCATCTATGAGCAAGCCAGTTTTTACCCATACCCAGGATCAGTTGAAACAAATTGCACAGGATATGTTGCTTTTTGCTAAGGAAAAAGGCGCTTCCGATGCCGCCGTCGAAATCAGCGAAGGCGAAGGTTTATCGATCAGCGTGCGCAAAGGTAAGGTGGAAACGATAGAACAGAACCGCGATAAAGGTATCGGTATTACTTTTTATATCGGACAAAAACGCGGCAATGCGAGCACCTCTGATTTTTCCCGTCAGGCGCTGAAAGATACGGTTGATGCAGCGTATAACATCGCCCGTTTTACTGCCGAAGACGATTGCGCCGGCCTGGCGGATGCGGAACTGTTTGAAATGGCACCGCGCGACCTGAAGCTGTGCTATCCGTGGCAGATCAGCGCAGTAGAAGCGATCGAGATCGCCAGACGCACCGAAGCGGCAGCATTCGCGGTCGATAAACGGATTACAAACAGTGAAGGCGCCAGTGTTCATGTGCAGCAGTCGCATTTCGTTTCTGCGAACTCGCGCGGCTTTATCGGTGGTTACCCGCTTTCCCGTCATACCATCGCCGTAGCACCGATTGCAGGTAAGGGCGCCAAGATGCAGCGTGACGACTGGTATTCATCACAGCGCAATCCGAAAAAACTCGCCCAGCCTGAAGCCATCGGCAGTTATGCTGCTGAACGTGCTCTGGCGCGTCTGAATGCTCGCAAACTGACGACCCGTAAATGCCCGGTTCTGTTTGAGGCACCATTGGCTGCAGGCTTGCTGGGATCGTTTGTGCAGGCGGTTTCCGGCGGCGCTTTGTATCGTAAATCTTCATTTTTGCTGGATTCGCTGGGGACGCAGATTTTTCCTGAACATATCCAGGTGCTTGAAGATCCGCATGTGCCAGGCGCAGTTGGTTCATCGCCATTCGATGATGAAGGTGTTCGCACCCAGCGCCGCGACGTGGTCAGCAATGGTGTCTTGCAGGGCTATTTTTTATCAACCTATTCGGCGCGTAAGCTGGGAATGCAAACAACTGGTAATGCCGGCGGTTCGCATAATTTGAGTCTGCTGTCATCGAATACAAAAAAGAGCGATCAATTTGCTGCCATGCTCAAAAAAATGGGCACAGGTTTGCTGGTAACCGAGCTGATGGGGCAGGGTGTTAATTACGTTACTGGCGACTATTCGCGTGGCGCTTCCGGCTATTGGGTGGAAAACGGTGTGATTCAATATCCGGTCGAAGAAATCACGATCGCAGGCAATATGCGCGACATGTTCATGCAGATTGTGGCAGTCGGTGCCGATACGCTGGTACGCGGTACCAAGCAGACCGGCTCGATACTGATAGAGAGCATGACGATAGCGGGTAACTGATTCTCTCACGTACCGCGCAAATGAAAACGGCCATCACAGATGGTCGTTTTTTTATGCTGAATTCTTCATTTTAAAACTTGCTATGGCTGTTAAAAATTTACTTTCCTTTTTTATTTTGTTGTTGCTTTCATCTGTGGGATTTGCGCAGCAGTCTTTGCAAGGTGTTGAGGTATTGGGAAATAAACTGATAGCGAGGGAGACCATCCTGAGTGGGTTTCCTCTGCAAACGAATACACCGTTACCATCAGATATGTCCTCGCTTAAAGCATGGTGTGATACGTTGGAAGTCCGGCTTCATGTTCCGTTTGCGCGATGCGGTATCGTTGGTTTTGGCGGCGGCAAGGTCTATGCCGTTGTTGATGTTGTTGAAGCGGGAGATGAAAGTAAATTAAAGACTCCCGAAAAAATCCCATATCGCGACATTGAACTGAATTCAGACTTATACAAGTTATCAAGGCAACTGACTTCCGTCTGGATAGAAAAACTCAAGAAAAATGCCGGCGTAAAGAGTTTTGTCTCGCGCGGTGTTTTTCTTGATTATGACGATCAAGAATTATCCTTGTTGGCGAATCAGTTATTTTTGCTTGCTTCGGTGCAAAAACAGGCGATATTTGATGTACTACTATATTCAAAGAGCGAGTCGCAGCGCACAGAGGCAGCACATTTGCTGAACTGGTGTGGCGACCCTCAGGCAGCGATGATCAAAGCAATGGTCGCTTTCAGAGATGAGAGCTCGCCAGTAAGAAACAATCTTGTTCAATTCATTTCTTTTTACTTTAGCTATATACCGTCAGCAGACATCCACCATCTTATCGGCGACCTTGCATGGCAATTGAACCTGCCTTCTCACACCGACAGGAATAAAGCCTTGGGAGTTCTTTTTTTACTATTAAAAAAGCATCCTGAAATGGCAAGAGAGGTGAAGGAACTCGCTGAAGATCAAATCACTTACCTGGCTAAAAATAGCGTGTTGCCCAATGTTGGTGGCGTGGCGAAAAAAATTCTGGAGCAATTAAATAAGGATGCACCGGGATAACGGTGCTTTGCGACTGACTTGTCATCAGATAATCGCAGGCGATTGCCTGCGATTCGGATTTCGGATTGCTGATTACGTTTTGGTTGGCATTCGAGATCAGGCACCCAGATAAGCCTCGATCACTCTCGTGTTGTTCAGCAGATTCTGACCGCTGTCTTGCAACACAATTTCGCCATTTTCAAGAACGTAGCCACGCTGGGCAATTTTCAGTGCTTGTCTGACGTTTTGTTCCACCAGCAAAATCGTCAGCCCGGTCTGGTTGATTTCTTTCAGCACGCGGAAAATTTCCTGCACCATTAACGGTGCGAGCCCCATTGATGGCTCGTCGAGTAGCAACACTTTGGGTTTTGCCATGAGAGCGCGGCCAATTGCGAGCATTTGTTGTTCGCCACCGGATAAATTGCCTGCGAGTCCGGAAGCGCGGTTTTTCAGCACCGGAAACAGATGAAATACGTAGTCCAGATCCTTGCTGATCTGCGCTTTATCTTTGCGGGTGTAAGCGCCGAGATCGAGATTTTCCTGCACTGTTAATGTGGTCAGAATCGCGCGTCCCTCGGCTACTTGTACCACACCTTTTTGTACGATCTGATGCGGTGAGAGTGTCGTCAGGTCTTCACCGTTAAACAGGATGTTTCCGGTATTCGCTTTGATCAGACCGGAGACTGCCAGTAATGACGTGCTCTTGCCCGCACCATTGGCACCGACGAGAGCCGTGATCTCACCAGCGTTGAGTTCCAGTTGTATATTTTTGACGGCACGGATGTGACCATACGATACGCTGAGGTTATGGATGCTTAATATCGTGCTCATGCAGCATCCTCCTTGCCAAGATAAGCTTCGATCACATTCGGATTAGCGCGTACCTCGTCCGGCGTGCCCTCTGCAATGATTTTACCGAAATTGAGTACCGCGATGCGGTCACAGAGTTCCATCACAAAACGCATGTCGTGTTCAATCATGAAAATCGAAAATCCGCGTTGACGGATATTATTAATCTCAGCCATCAGCTCGGTTTTTTCCGCGGGATTCATACCAGCGACCGGCTCGTCCAGCAGCAATAGTTTGGGTTGTGTCGCGAGCGCACGCGCGAATTCCAGCTTACGTTGTTCGCCGTACGATAAATTGTCGGCCAGCATGTGTGCTTTGTGATCGAGTCTTACCCAGGTCAGCAATTCATGGGCACGTTCACGTGCTTTTGCTTCTGCATTTCTATATGCGGCGAGATTAAATAACATACTGCCGACGCTGTAATTGAGGTGCTCATGCATACCAACGACGACGTTTTCCAGCAAACTCATTTCCTTGAAAATGCGGATGTTCTGAAATGTGCGGGCGATGCCGAGTTGCGTGATTTTGTGAGGCTCCACCACGCTCAGATCCTGACTATTGAAGCGTATCTCGCCGCTGGATGGGCGCAGCAGACCGGTGATCAGATTCACGATAGTGGTTTTACCTGCGCCATTCGGGCCGATGAGGCCGAAAATACTGCCTTCAGGCATGGAGAAGCTGACGTCCTGCAAGACCTGCAAGCCGCCGAAATTTTTACTGATAGCTTGTAACTGCAACATTTAAGCAACCTCTTCAGACTTGCTGGATGTGAATTTGCGGCGCAGCGCGCGGATTTTAGCTGGATCCCAGATGCCCTTAGGCAGGTAAAGAATTACGATGATCAGGATCAGACCATTGGCGGCGAGACGGAAATCCTTCAGTGAGCGCATCACTTCCGGCAACAGTGTCAGTATCGTACTGCCTATCACCGGGCCGATCAGGTTGCTGGTGCCACCAAAGACGGCCATCGTCAGAATTTCGACTGCGTTTTCAAACGCATAATTTCCCGGACCTATGGTGAATGTGTAATGCGCATTCAGCCCGCCCGCGATGCCGGCGATCACAGCGCCCAGCACAAATGCCAACAGTTTGTAGCCAGCGACGTTAACGCCCATTAATCGCGCGGCAATTTCATCTTCTTTAATCGCTTCAAATGCTCGCCCGGTTTTTGAGCGGCGTAATCTTGCGAGGATGAATAAGGTGACGCCTAAAGTCAGGGCGATATGCCACCATTCTGTTTTCAACGGAATGCCGTTCAGACCCATAGGGCCGCCGGTGATTTCCATGTTCAGAACGATAACGCGGACAACTTCACCGAAACCAAGTGTCGCCATTGCCAGATAAACACCCGACAGACGCAGGGTCGGAATCCCGATCACGAGGGCAACGAGTGCGGGAACAACAGCCGCTGCAAGCAAGGCGACCGGGAACGCAAGTTCGGTCTGCATGCTGATCATCGACGCGGCGTACGCGCCTATACCCATGAACGCAGCGTTGGCAAGCGATAGCAAGCCGCAAGACAGGGTCAGATAAATTGACAATGCCAGCATCGCGTTGATGCCGATGCCGAAAATAACGTTGCTGTAAATAGCCCAGAAACCATCCCACCATTCGAGCATGATCTTATGCCTTTCTTTCTAAAATCTTGCCAAACATACCGGAGGGACGAACCAACAAGATCACAAACAATAAACCAAATGCCACCGCATCACGGAAATCACTGGACATGTACGCTACGCTCATCACTTCGGCAAAGCCAAGAAATAAGCCACCGATGAGGGCTCCGCGGATATCGCCCATGCCACCGAGAATAATCACTGCAATGCCTTTATGCAGCATAGGTTGTCCCATGAATGGTGAGATCGCATTGAACGAGAGGCCAACCAGTACCCCGGCGGCACCGCCGAGCGCCGCTGCAGCAAAAGAGGTGAACAGAAATAGACCTTCAACGTTAATACCAAGCAGATACGCTGCTTTAGGTGACTCGGCGATAGCGCGTAAGGCTCTGCCCAGTTGTGTGCGGCGCATCACGATCAGCAATACGACCATCAGTGCAAATGAAATCAGGACAATGGCTAATTGCACGGCAGTCAGGTGCAGATTACCGACAGTAAAACTTTCTTCCGGTATCGTACCAAACGGAAAACGTTTGTTTTCTGCGCCAAAGAAGCCCTGCGCCACGTTCGTAATCATGATGGCGACGCCGATGGTGGCGATCATCGGCGCCAGATGCGGCGCATTCCGTTTGCGCAATGGCCGCAATACCAGAAAATCGACAATCACGCCGATCACGCCGCACGTCAGCATGGCGATCAGCATCGCCAGCCACAAGGACATCTGAAATTGACTCACAAGTAATAAGGCAACATAGCTGCCCAGCATAAAGATAGCGCCGTGTGCGAGATTGATGACGCCGAGTACGCCGAAGACAAGAGTAAAACCGAGGGCGAACAATGCGTACACACTACCGAGTGACAGAGCATTGATAAGTTGTTGTTCAAACATGATGATCCAGGCGAAAAACTGCTGCAGCTATTGCAAATATAGGACTCAGCATCAGTTCTGTCAGAAAAGCGTTTTAAGGAAATGAAATAAATTCAGTTCAGAAACGCCGATGCAATGCGGGTAAATATATCTGTGAATAAATCAAAATCGGGGCAGAGCAAAAATTTTTACTGTTGCCATATATCAGCGATCACGCAACGTCAGCGCGCGGTGTGATCGCTGTACCTTCAGCGTCGTCTTACTTCAGCAGAATAAACTTACCGCCTTTAGCAATATTGACGATGGCTTCTTGCTGCGCATCGTAACCAGCTTCTTTTCTATCCTTGGCAGCGGCGCGGCGGAATGCAAACTTACCGGTGGCTCCTTCGAATTTAATTGCTGGCAGGGCATTACGCAAAGCAATGCGGTCTTTATCGATACTGCCAGTCAGTTTTACTGTTTTTAATGCTTCAGCAACGATATTGAGCGCGTCAAATGCCTGTGCTGCGAACTGATCCGGCTCATTGCCAAATTTAGCTTTGTAATCGGCGATAAATTTTTTATTGGCTGCGGAGGCATTTTCTATCGACCACGGGCTGCCCATTAAAGTATCGTCCGCTGCGTCTTTGGCGATTTCAAACAGCTTGGGTGAATTGAATCCGTTACCGCCGATAAAAGGCTGCTTCATGCCCAGCGAACGGGTTTGCAGAATAATGTTGGCGGCTTCTTCGGCCAGGCAGGAGCAAACGATCGCATCGGGATTCGATGCCTTGATTTTAGTCAGTTGCGCCTTGAAATCAACGTCGCCCTTTGCATAAGTTTCGGTATCTGTAACGCTGATTTTTTGATCCGCGAGCGCTGACTTGAAGACATCGTAGCCACTCTTGGTGAAGGCATCATCATTGCCATACAGCACGGCAACTTTTTTAATGTTGAATTTTTTAACTGCAGCGCGGGTCGTTACTGGCAAAACGTCGGCTTCCATCACAGAGTTACGGAAAGTGAAAGGTCCCATATTCGTAATGCCGTCGGCAGTATTGCTGGTGCCAAAAACCACGGTTTTAGTCGCGTTGGCGATAGGATCAGCGGCAAATGCTGAGTTCGATAAGGTCGGACCAAAAATCAGCAAAACCTTTTCCTGGAAAATCAGTTTTTTGAAAACATTGATGGCTTCTTCCTTTTTGCCTTGCTCATCTTCGACAACAAGCGCGATTTTGTTACCGTTGACACCACCTTTTGCATTGATACCATCGGCTGCCAGAGTAAAACCATTTTTGATTGCTATCCCGTATTTTGCCGCAGGGCCAGTCAGTGCTTCGGCAACCCCGACTTTAATATCGGCCGCATTGCCAAGTGCTGACCAGCCGAGTAAGGCACTTGCAACTATCATTTTAAGTTGATGTGACATAAAGGTTCCCTGAAAGAAAGTGGTGAAAAAACTGGCCGGTCACTGAGAGTGCGAGAAAATACTTGTCGCTTTTACCTGACTGCCCAGAATAACTGACCTTGGATTTTTATTAGACAAACATTTATTTTCGCCGAATATTGTATTGGCTGCTAACCTTAAGGGCAATATAACATGGTGTTGCGGTGCAATATCAGCTGCTTAAGTAGAATTACTTATAGCATTGGTAAAGCGAGCAGGAGAGCGGGTCTTGAAGGGGGAGGGGTGCGGCTCCGGAACGGGCCGCACCGTGTGCTTGTTGTTAATACGAGAGTTTATGCGAGCGACTGGCGTGCGCGTGCAATTGCTGCCCGTACCTGATTTGGTGCTGTGCCGCCGATGTGATCGCGAGCAGCGACAGAGCCTTCCAGTGTCAGTACCTGGAAAATATCCTGTTCTATCAATGCTGAGTAGCCACGTAATTCTTCGAGCGACATTTCGCTGAGATCGCAGCCTTTTTCTACACAAGTTTTGACGGCATGCGCAACGGCTTCGTGCGCATCGCGGAACGGCAAGCCTTTTTTGACCAGATAGTCCGCAAGATCGGTTGCTGTGGCATAACCTTGCAAAGCCGCAGCACGCATGGCTTCTGGCTTGACGCTGATACCGGTTGCCATGTCAGCAAAAATGCGCAGTGTATCGATCAGTGTATCGACTGTATCAAACAGCGGTTCTTTGTCTTCCTGATTGTCTTTGTTGTACGCCAGTGGCTGCCCCTTCATCAACGTCAGCAGCGCAATCAGATGACCATTGACGCGACCTGTCTTTCCGCGGGCGAGCTCTGGCACGTCAGGATTTTTCTTTTGCGGCATGATCGACGAGCCGGTGCAGAAACGATCGGCGATATCAATGAAGCCGACCCGAGGGCTCATCCAGATCACCAGTTCTTCAGACATCCGTGAAATATGTGTCATCACGAGTGCAGCTGCGGCGCAAAATTCAATCGCGAAGTCACGGTCAGAAACCGCGTCCAGCGAGTTGTAACAGACTTCATCGAAGCCCAGTGTTTTGGCAACGCGTTCGCGGTCGATAGGGAAGGTTGTTCCAGCCAGGGCTGCCGCGCCCAATGGCAGACGGTTGACGCGTTTGCGGCAGTCCAGCATGCGTTCGGTATCCCGTCCGAACATTTCAACATACGCCAGAATGTGATGTCCGAAGGTGATCGGTTGGGCGACTTGCATGTGGGTAAAACCCGGCAAAATCGTATCGGCATTTTTTTCTGCCAGATCAAGCAATGCGCTGCGCAGAGCACGTAGCAGGGCAACGATATTGTCAATCGCAGAGCGCATATAAAGGCGGATGTCGGTCGCTACCTGGTCGTTACGTGAGCGTCCGGTATGCAGTCGTTTTCCTGCGTCACCGACCAGCTCGGTCAGGCGTTTTTCTATGTTCAGATGCACATCTTCCAGATCCAGTAACCATTCAAACTTGCCGGATTCAATTTCAGACTGAATTTGCGCCATGCCACGCTGAATGTCGGCATAATCCTGCGCACTGATGATATTTTGTGCGCTCAGCATTTCCGCATGTGCGAGTGAGCCCTGAATATCCACCGCTGCCATGCGATTATCAAAGAATACCGATGCGGTGTAGCGCTTGACGAGATCGGAAACTGGCTCGGAGAAACGGGCAGACCATGCCTCGCTTTTTTTGTTGAATTGTGATGTCATAATGGATAGGTTGCCGTTTTAGCTGCGGTTAGCGATAAATATTCCCAGATTATAAAACACCGCACCCCTTTTCCCCGAGCAAAACCACGATGACGACTGTTTTATCTGTCCCGAATAAGGAACCTGTGATTCCAGATTGCTGTAATACCGGCGTGATTTTTCGTGTGCTGGCGGGTGTCAGCATGATTGTTTTGCTGGGATTGGCTTCGCGCGGTGACGGCTGGGCGCTGGTTCTGGAGAATTTCATTGAAGCATCGATGCTGATCGAATCGATTTGTCTGCTTTCGCTTTTCCTGTTATGTGCTACCCGCCGTTATGTTTATAACCATGCCAGCCCAGTCTGGTCGCAGCGACTGGCCTGCATTCTGATTCCCGTTGTTGTCAGTTTTTGCCTGATTTCTCTTCTGACTCAGCTTGACTGGTTTTTGCTGGCTTTTCCGCGCCTGAATACCATTTTTATTCTCGTTTTCGCCGGTGTCGCAGGATTTTGCCTGCAACAGTATTTTGAGCTGCGGACCAGGGCTTTTTCTCCTGCGTTGGGAGAGGCGCGCTTGCAGGCCTTACAGGCGCGGATACGACCACATTTTTTGTTCAACAGTTTAAACACCGCGTTGTCACTGATACGCAAGGATCCGCGCCGTGCTGAATCTGTGATTGAGGATTTGTCCGATTTGTTCCGGGTACTGATGCGTGACACCCGGACCATGACGAGTTTGTATGATGAGTTGCATCTTTGCCGGCAATATCTCGCAATTGAGTCTTTGCGTCTCGGGGAGCGTTTGCAGTTGCAGTGGAATATCGTGCAATTGACGGATGAAGATTTACGTCTGATACAAATTCCTGCATTGTTGTTGCAGCCTGTGCTGGAAAATGCGGTGCATTATGGTGTGGAACCCTCGGCAGAAAACGCAACGGTTTTCATCGATATTCAGAAGGGATTAGATAAAATTGAAATCAGCGTGCGTAATCCCGTACATCAGGCAGCCAGACTGTCGTCAGGCAATCAGATGGCGCTGGAAAATATACGCCAGCGCTTAAATCTGTTGTATGACGTGGAGGCGCGTCTGAGTACCAGTAAATCAAATGACGGTTTTGAAGTGAAATTACAATTTCCTGCACAAAGATGAATATTCCCACCATTTTCATTGTTGATGATGAGGCGCCTGCGAGGGAAAGGCTGACGACTTTATTGTCTGATATTCAGGCTGAGTGCCCGCATCTGCTGCTTGGTGAAGCATCTGATGCAAAATCGGGGCTTGAAAAAATTGCCGAATTGCAGCCGGATATTGTTTTGCTTGATGTGCAGATGCCGGAAATGAGCGGGATTGAAATGGCGCAGTATTTACGGCAGCACGCGCCGCTTTCCGGTGTGCCGGCAATTATTTTTATTACGGCTTATGATGAATTTGCGTTGCCGGCATTCGGTGTGCAAGCGTCAGATTACCTCCTTAAGCCCGTCAGGGCGAGTCGCCTTGCTGAGTCTGTCAATCGTGTCGCTGCAAGGCTTGCGGTCAAGACGGCGGGAACTGCGTCGGCTCCTGAACAGATAGTGGTGCCTGGCTGCCGTGAACACTTTTCCATTCCCGAACGAGGACGTATTTTGCTGGTACCCGTGAATGAGGTGTTATTTCTGAAGGCAGAGCAGAAATACGTGACTTTATATACGTCGCATAAAGAATTTCTGCTGGAGGAATCTCTGACCTCTTTAGAAGCGGAGCTGAAAGACAAATTTGTGCGCATTCACCGAAATGCGCTGGTTGCGAAAGCAGCGATCGCCGGCGTCGAGCGTGCGACGCACATCGCTGATATGGACGGCGAAAACGAGAAGGTGAGTGAAAATTGGCAGGTAATCGTCGCCGGATCTGTTGAGCGGCTGCCTATTTCAAGACGTCAATGGCCTGTGATTAAGGCCTTGGTCCGTTGAAGATATTCAGCGCCAGACGGGAAGGCCGGTCAGGTCGGTATTTTCATCATGAACCCATGCCGGCAGCCCGGTGGTGTCGGTCGGACCTAACACGGCCAGCAAATCCAGTTGTTCCTGGCGCATAGTTTTTCTGTGGCGGCGTTTGGTGTTTCCTTTTCTGATTTCCTGCACTTCAAATGCGGGTTCGTCAAATCCGGGTAATTCCATTGTTGCGTTATCTTTGTAATCTTTCATCGGATTTTGTATGAATCTGCAGTGGCAGTTTTTCTGTAAATATAAAATAAAAACTTATCCCCGCAGCACACTGTCTATCAGTGAATCAAGCATCTGATTTTTTTAAGAGGATATGCTTGAGAGTAGCAATTCAGCACTCTGCGTGGGCTGCAGTTGCTTATCGGCTGACCTTACATTTTCCGCTATTGATCAGGCTGTGATCCGCATGTCTGAAGTGGAAACGCCTGCTAAGATCAACGATCTTCTGAACCTCGAAGGAGGCGGATTATATCGGAATCCGGTCATTTAAGCAGAGCAAGTTTGCTTAGATATCGCGGAATTGCTCATTGATGGCAAACGGTGTTCTGTTTGTAGCGGATCAATTTTCAGCTCAAATAAGAATGACGGTACTAAGCAGATATTTTATGTATATTGATGAGACGATCATCAGTTGTTGTCATCGTTGCTTTCGTTTTTATCGTCGCTCAGGCAGTCAGGTCAGTTTGTTTTTTCATTACACTAAGGAGAGATCAACATGAGCCAATATCAAATTGCAGTAGTCATCGGTAGTCTTCGCAAAGATTCATTTAATCGTCAATTGGCAAACGCTATCGCGAAACTGGCGCCTGCGGAATTCACATTTAAGCAGTCAGAGATTGGTGATTTGCCGCTTTATAACCAGGATGATGATGGACAACAAACCGCGCCAGTTAGTCGTCTGAAAGCAGATATCAGCGCTGCAAAAGGTGTGCTGTTTCTGACGCCGGAATACAATCGCTCTATACCCGGTGTGCTTAAAAATGCGATCGACCACGCATCACGTCCTTATGGACAGAGTGCCTGGGCGGGTAAGCCTGCCGGAGTGCTGGGGGTATCTGTCGGCGTGATTGGTACGGCGATGGCGCAACAGCATTTGCGCAACATACTCTCGTATCTGGATATGCCTGTGTTACCTCAGCCAGAAGCATTTATACACGCCAAAGAAGGTCTGTTTGACGGTGATGGCAACATTGGTCCAGGCAGTAAGGCATTTTTGCAAAAATGGATGGATCATTATGTCGCCTGGGTTAAAAAACACGCAGGCTAAGTTCCGGCTATCGGGTGAATCAGTATGGTGGCGACATTTTGTCGCCACTTTTTTTGGGGTGAGAAAGGGTGTTTTTTGACCAGCCCCGGACTGGATCATTATTCCGGGTATCCGCAGTTATCATGACATCAGACGTGATGGTATCAGGCGACGCATTTGACGGCTGGCGATATCCCGGAAACCTTGGTTATGCAGGCAAATCCCGCCAAACAGACCAACGATGCAACCCAGTACCGTATCAAAGAATCTTGCGTGAATCAGCTCTGAGGGGGAGCCGTGCCCAAGAGTTGCAGCCTCCGCCAGCAGAATGGTCAGAGGGGTAATAAAAACAGCCGCAAACGCATAATGTCGCACCACTGTAAATTCGATCACGAAGGTCAGCGCCATCATCATTATCGAAATGGTCCATTTATCCAGCGGCAACAGCAGCAATCCCCAGGAAACCAACAGGCCTGCACTGGTGCCAATGACCCGGTGCAGTTGTTTGCTCCATACCGCACGCAGTGATGCACCTTGAATAACGGCAAGACAACTGACCGGAACCCAGTAAGCTTTTTCCAGATGCAGCAACTGAGCAACTGCCAGTGAAATACCCACAAAAACGCCGATAACGACAGAATCAAATACGACGAAATCAAAGGTTACTGGCGGTAATGGATTGACCGGCTTGGGGGGCTGCAGCCTGAGTACGTAAATACTGTAAAAAAAGCCGACCATGCACGCGAGTAAACTGCCCATGGTCAGTAAGCCGACCAATAGCGGTACCTGCATTACGTCCACCGGTGTATAGGCCCCGATAGATGCTGTCATAATGAAAAACAGGCTGCCCGGTGGTCCCACGGCATACAATCGGCAGACCATCGTGACAAGGATGGAGATGAAAATCAGCACCGGCATCATGACCGGAGTAAAAAAATGACTGATTAATCCTAATGTATAGCAGGCGACTAAGCCGAAAGCGCAGGCCATCACCGAGACCATGCGATGATACATAGGGGTGTTGGGCATATAAAGAAATACCAACCCGCCGAGCGATGAAATCAGACCATAGTCCAGATGATTAAAATACGCGCCGACTATCAGTGGCAAGCCAGACGCAAGCGCTGCGGCCAAGGGCATGTGCCATCGTCGGTCACTGTTCTGGATTGTTGTCAGGTGATGCAATTCCTCCCACATCAACGCCCGCAATGTTCTCCAGCGTTTTTGCCACTTCATTGAACGCCTTTACCTTGTTTGTTGTTTTGCTGTTGCCCTGCAGAGCAGAGTGAGGGTTCTATTTTATTTGAATTTATCTACCGTGTGAGGCTCGTTCTTCGGTTTCGAGAAAACGCTGAGATGATCCTGTCTGCCGGTCGCCAGCGTCATTAAGCGGGGGAATTATTGCATTCCCTATTTCCCCGGGTGATTTGAACACAGTCTCGCAATGACAAAAGGCTCACCGCATGCGCGGTGAGCTTTTTGATGTAACTGGTTGCGGGGGCAGGATTTGAACCTACGACCTTCGGGTTATGAGCCCGACGAGCTGCCAGACTGCTCCACCCCGCGTCTGAAGAGGGGGAATGATACATGGCACGCGCTTGATATACAAGTATTCAATGCAAATAAATTCTCCCTCTCGCGAAAGGTCTCTACCTGCTGACATGAAATTATTTAAATTAAGTATCGGATATAAATCGTTGGCGACCGTGCATAATGCCGAGGATAAGAGATAGTCTGAATGTTGAAAAAAGTCCGCCTGGGTGATGGCTGGACAGAATTGATTTGTTTTATGCGGAGATCAGTAGTGATGAAATACGAAGTGATTGATAGTCAGATTGCGCCGGAAGGTCGCATGGAGATCTTGTCTAAAGCGGAAGTCAGCAAGTTATTGGATAACAGCCATGGCGGTTTGTATCAGGTTTTTCGCAGCTGCGCTCTGGCTGTACTGAATTGTGGCAGCGGCCTCGATGATGGCAAGGAATTACTGGAGCGCTATAAAGATTTTGATATCAGCATCATTCAGCGTGAGCGCGGAATTAAACTGGACATCAAGAGCGCACCTGCTATGGCGTTCGTCAATGGTGTCATGATCAAGGGGATTCAGGAACATCTGTTCGCAGTTTTACGCGATATTTTGTTCATGAATGCGGAAATAGAAAGCAATGCCGCGGCTGGCCTTGCGGACAGAAATAAATTCGATCTGAATTCCAGTGAGGGTATCACCGATGCGGTGTTCCATATATTGCGTAACGCTAATTTGTTACGTCCCCAGGTGAATCCCAATCTGGTAGTGTGCTGGGGTGGTCATTCGATTTCAGGTCACGAGTATGATTACACCAAGCAAGTCGGTTATCAGTTGGGCTTGCGCACGTTGGATATTTGCACCGGTTGTGGTCCGGGAGCGATGAAGGGGCCGATGAAGGGGGCGACGATAGGTCATGCGAAGCAACGTATAGTGCATAACCGTTACATAGGCCTGACCGAACCCGGCATTATCGCCGCTGAGGCACCGAATCCTATCGTCAATCATCTGGTTATTTTGCCGGATATAGAGAAGCGACTCGAAGCTTTTGTCCGTATCGGGCATGCCGTCATCGTCTTTCCGGGCGGAGCTGGTACGGCTGAGGAGATACTTTACCTGCTGGGAATTTTGCTGCATCCAGAGAACGAAGGGATCCCGTTTCCTCTGATCTTTACGGGGCCTGACGGCGCAGCTGATTACTTTCATCAGATTGACCAGTTTATTGCCAGCACTTTGGGTGAAAAGGCGCAAAAACTCTATCAGATTATCGTGAATGATCCGGTAGCTGTTGCCAATGCGGTAGAGCAGGGCGTCAGACAGGTCAGGGAGTTTAGAAAACAGAACGGCGACGCTTATTATTTCAACTGGATGCTGAAGATTGATCAGGAATTTCAGAGACCATTTGAGCCTACCCACGAAAATATGCGCAATCTGGCGATTCATAAAAATCAGCCGCAACACATACTGGCCGCTAATCTGCGGCGGGCTTTTTCCGGGGTGGTTGCAGGTAACGTAAAGAATCAGGGGATCCGGGCGATTGAGCAACATGGAAATTTCGACATTTGTGGCGACAGCGAGATCATGGAATCGATGGACGCACTACTCAGTTCTTTTGTCGCACAAAATCGTATGAAATTGCCGGGTAAAGCCTATACCCCATGTTATCGCATCATTAAATAGCACCGGAGCAGTTACTTACAAAGTTACCGTGTGATTTTTTTCTCGGTAACTGCAAAAAGATGTGAATTTGCTGTGTTAAAAGATAAATGTGTTTGGCTTATCCGCTGAAATTGGTAACATACTATCGAAGCAATTCTATTTAATTTAGAAGGAAATATATATGAGTACAGTACAGCAGGAAGTGGATGAGCGTACCAATCTCACCGGTTCGAATAAATTTGAATTGCTGCTGTTCAGGTTAGGCGGCGATGCGAATGGTGATCGTTCTGAATTGTTTGGTATCAACGTATTTAAGGTGCGTGAAATCGTTGCGATGCCTGCGATTACGGCAGTCGCCGGCTCTCTTCCTCATATGCTGGGTGTCGTGAATTTGCGCGGACAGATTATTCCCGTGATTGATTTGCCCGCTGTTGTCGGTTGTACGCCGAAAACAGGCCTGAATATTATGCTGGTCACCGAATACGCACGCACCACTCAGGGCTTTGCGGTGGAATCGGTGGAAGAAATTGTGCGTCTTGACTGGAACCAGGTACTGTCGGCGGAAAACAGCGCGGTTGGTGGTATGGTCACGAGTATCGCCCGTCTTGATGGCGATATTGAAAATACCCGTCTTGCGCAGGTGCTTGATGTTGAGCAGATACTGCGGCAGATTACACCTTCCGATACCAAAGATGTTGATCCTGACACGATAGGTGATCAGTTGCAGATCAAAGAAGGCGCAGTGATCCTTGCTGCCGATGATTCCGGCGTCGCCCGTACGCTGATTGAACAGGCACTGCATGCTATCGGTGCACCGTTCGTCATGACAAAAACGGGTAAGGAAGCCTGGGATAAATTGCAGACCATGACAGCAGCTTCTCTTGCTGAAGGAAAACCGGCCAGTGACAAGGTTGCTATGGTACTGACGGATCTGGAAATGCCTGAAATGGATGGCTTTACCCTGACACGCAAGATCAAACAGGATGAGCGCTTTAAAACTTTACCAGTGATTATCCATTCGTCTCTTTCTGGTTCGACTAATGAAGAGCACATCAAGAGTGTCGGAGCGGATGCTTATGTCGCCAAGTTCGTGGCGGAAGAGTTGGCTGCAGCAATCAGGAAAGTACTGAAAAACAAATAGTGAAAAACGGCATAAGCGACTGCTGATGTCGTTGAGTAATAAAAAGGACGCCTGCCAGGCGTCCTTTTTTTTCGCGCGTTGCCGCTTGGTGGCAGGCAAATGACAATCTCAGCGCTCTTGCGCGGGAACTCTTCTCCAGCCACCGGGACAATCTCTGATGGCGGGATAAAAGCCGTCCGGCTGACTGCAATAGAGCCAGTCGCTGTTATTACTGGACCCGGGAGCAGGGTCTGAATAAGAATAACTGTTGACTGGTTCGCTGGTGTACACCGGGCTGGAATAGCTGTTATACGTACTGGTATAAACAGGGTAAGGAGCGTAGCTTGTATAGGAGTGGCTGTGATACATGACGGGCGGAGCACTGAGCATCGCACCGACGATAACTGAGCCTAAGAGAATCTCGGGAAAGTAAGAATAATGTCCGCGGTAAAAACCATGGTTGCTGTAATAGGAGGGACGGGGGGTATGGTAGTTGTAGCCGGGGAATGAGCGTCCCGAATTGAAGCCCGGTTGAAAAGAATTGACCGGGCCGGGATGGGCTTGCGCCCATGCATGGGCGGCAGTACAAAGCATATATCCGGTCACGCAAAGCAGCTTGAGTATGTTCATGACGTTAACCTTCAGCACATAATTCATTACATAAATGAGCGTTTTTGCAAAAAATCCGAAACTTAATGCAAAAAATACACTCAGTAACAAATAACTAAGCGGATAACTATCATCCGCCATAGTCACAAACTGCATATTAGCAGTATTCTGAAAGTCTATTGTTTCCTTGTGTTGTGTGATGAAGCATGCTTTTTCAATGTGAATTGGCAGAATATGGTGTGAATTTTAGTTATCAGAAATAGTGTTCAGTAACAATCTGATCATAAAAAGGATGTGTGATGGCCCGTTTTAAACTCTCTGCTTTGTTGTGTATCTTGCTGCTGTCGCTGAATTTGCCTGGTTCAGCCCGGGCAGCAGCAGACGTGGCGGAAAAATCCGACAGCAAACCGTCTGTGCGTGAAATGTACACCAAGTACGAATACCAGATTCCTATGCGTGATGGTGTGCGCCTGTTCACTGTGGTCTATGTCCCCAAAGACACCTCTAAAACTTATCCGTTTCTGATGCTCAGGACCCCTTATGGCAGCGGTGTGCATGATGGTGAGGAAACGCATTATGGTGTCGATTTTTATCCTCGTTCGCTTGGCCCTTCAAAAGAATTTGAAAACAGCGGCTATATTTTCGTGAATCAGGATGTGCGTGGGCGCTACATGTCGGAGGGTAAGTGGCAGGAGATGACACCCCATGTGAAATCTGACCGAGCCCCCGGCGAAGGCAATGAAAGCCAGGACATGTATGACACGGTGGAATGGCTGTTAAAAAACGTGCGTGGAAATAATGGGAAAGTCGGGATCTGGGGTATTTCTTATCCCGGCTTTTATACCTCTGCCAGCATCATCAATTCGCATCCGGCGATCAAGGCGGCATCACCGCAGGCGCCCGTCACAGATTTGTATATGGGTGATGATTCTTATCATGGCGGTGCGTTTATGTTGTCGGCCAATTTTGATTTTTATTCCGGTTTTACAGCCGAAAAAAATCCGACCCGGTTGCCGAAAATATGGGAGCAGTTTGATTACGGCACACAGGACGGTTATCAGTACTTCCTGAAATATCTGACGCTGGGAAATATCACTGCGCAACTGAGTGACAAACAGCGTGAATTGCTGATGCCGACAATCGCCCATACCAGTTACGATGATTTCTGGAAGTCGCGCAATATTGCTGCGCATCTTAAAAACGTCAAGACCCCCGTACTGACGGTTGGCGGCTGGTATGACGCCGAGGATGCGCAGGGGCCATTCACAACTTATCAGGCCATCAAAGCGAATAATAAAGGCAGTTTTAACGGCATCGTGATGGGGCCGTGGGCGCATGGCGGATGGGCTGGCGCTGAGGGCAAGTCATTAGGGAATGTCAGTTTTGATGTGAAGACAGGTGAGTATTACCGTAAAAATATTCTGTTTCCGTTTTTTGAGCAGTATCTGAAAGACGGAAAAGGGAAGGCGCTGGCAGAAGCGACGGTCTTTGAAACCGGAACGAATGTCTGGCGTGAATACACCAGTTGGCCGCCACAACAGGTGCAAAACCGCACTTTGTATTTTTCTGCGAATGGGAAGCTGAGTTGGAAGGAGCCGCAGGAAGAGTTCAACACCTTTGACGAATATATCAGCGATCCGAAAAAACCTGTGCCGTTTATCTCGTATGTGGCAACGGGTGTGCCGCGCGAGTACATGGTGTCGGATCAGCGTTTTGCTTCTACCCGTCCTGACGTGCTGGTGTATCAGACCGATGTACTGGAAGAAGATGTGACGATTGCGGGGCCGGTTAGTCCCCGTCTATTTGTCTCGACATCCGGTACCGATGCAGACTGGGTCGTGAAGCTGATTGATGTTTATCCTGATGATTACCCTGAGCGACAAGCACCACGTGAGCGGGGTACAGATGTGCCACCGCCGTCATTGAGAATGGCAGGGTATCAGCAATTAATCCGTGGCGAACCTTTGCGCGGTAAGTTCCGTCATGGCTTTGAACAGCCTGTGCCATTTGCGCCGGGCAAAGTCGAAACAGTGAGCTATCGTATGCCGGATATCAACCACACTTTTCGCCGCGGGCACAGGATCATGGTGCAGGTACAAAGCTCATGGTTTCCTCTGATTGACCTGAACCCGCAAAAATTCATGGATATTCCCAAAGCCAATCCTGAAGATTTCCAAAAGGCGACGCAACGCGTTTATCGCTCGCCAGGGCAGTATTCCGGTATTTCTGTACCGGTGTTGGTCAAATAATCTTTGATGTTCGATTTACCTATAATTAATAAGATAAAAATGATGTTAATACCTCAACTTTTTAAACGCAGCGCTCTTGCCACAATGGTGAGTCTGGCTTGTCTGTCTCCGGTATCGCAGGCACAAACAGCAACGTCAAACCAGTTGGTACTTGAATCAGCGACGATGGATTTGAAGGCAGATCCTTGCACACAGTTTTATGAATACGCAAATGGGCTATGGTTGAAAAATAATCCTATCCCAGCAGACCGTTCGCGTTACAGCGCTTTTGACGAGGTGACTGAGCGCAATATGATTGCCTTGAAAAAGATCGCGGAAACAGCGGCGGCGGGTCACGATCAACACCGCGTAGCGCAGCTGGTTGGTGCGTTTTACGCCAGCGGCATGAATGAAGTGCAGATCGAAAAAGAGGGAATTCATCCACTGGATGCAACACTGGCGCAAATATATGCCATCCGCGATAAGCAGCAGCTCATTTCCATGATCGCTGCGTTGCACAAGCAGGGTGTGAATCCACTGTTTGGTTTTACGATTGATCAGGACGCAAAAAATGCGAGCCGCTACATTCCTCAATTGATGCAAGGTGGTCTGGGCTTACCGGATCGTGATTACTATCTGAAAACCGATGCAAAAACGAAAGAAATCCGCGCTAAATATCTGTCCTACATGACGCAGATGTTTGGCTTTCTGGGCGATACATCTGACGTCGCAGCAAAAAATGCGGCAGATGTACTGGCGCTGGAAACCCGTCTCGCCAAAGCGTCTCTGACCAAGGTTGAGCTGCGTGATCCGCAGGCCAGCTATCATTTGTCCGACCTGGCCGGGCTGCAGAAAGTGGCGAAAGCGACGCCGTGGACCAGCTATTTTTCAGGTGTGGGTTTAACGCAGCCGGGTCAGATCAATATCGCTCATCCAAAATTTTTTGCGGAAGCAGACCGTCTGCTTGACAGTGTTCCCCTCGATCAGTGGAAGACCTATCTGCGTTGGGAATTACTGAATACGCGGGCATCGGCACTCAATTCTGCGCTGGTCAATGCGCATTTTGATTTTTACGGCAAAACTCTGGCCGGGACGAAAGAGCTGCAACCGCGCTGGAAACGAGTGCTGGCAAGCATTGATGCCCACGCCGGCGAGGCCATGGGGGAGCTGTATGTGGCGCAGTTCTTTAGTCCCGAAGCAAAAGCCGGTGTGCAGGAAATGGTGACGAACATCAAGGCGGCGATGCGCGATAGTATCAGTAAGCTGGAATGGATGTCGGATGTGACCAAGCAGCAATCGTATAAAAAACTCGATATGGTGATGGTGAAAATCGGCTACCCCGATGTCTGGCGCGATTACTCTGGCTTGCAGATCGACAAGGGCTCGTATGCCGACAATATCGCGCGCGCTTCTGAATTTGAATTCAAGCGTGTGCTGGCAAAATTAGGTAAACCTATCGACCGTAACGAATGGGGCATGACGCCGCAAACGGTGAACGCCTATTACAACCCGACCATGAATGAAATGGTTTTCCCGGCTGGGATACTGCAACCGCCGCTGTACCATGTGAATGCTGATCCGGCAGCGAATTACGGCAATACCGGCGCGACGATAGGGCATGAACTGACGCATGGTTTTGATGATGAAGGGCGGCAGTTCGATGCACAGGGAAATCTGAAAAGCTGGTGGACGCCGCAGGATGAGAAAAAATTCCTGTTGCGCGCCAAGGCCATTGAGCGTCAGTTCGATGAATTTAATCCTATCGATCAGTTGCACATTAACGGCAAGCTGACGGCTGGTGAAAATATCGCCGATCTGGGCGGTTTGAAAATCGCGTTACAAGCCTTACGTCAATCGCTGAAGACCAAACCGCAGGCCGCAGAAATTGACGGACTGACGCCGGATCAGCGTTTTTTTGTGGCGAATGCCCAAAGTTTCCGCAGCCTGATTCGTGATGAAATGTTACGCATGAAATTGGCAACAGACCCGCATGCACCGGACAAATACCGCGTCATTGCGCCGCTGGCAAACATGCCCGAATTTGCGGAGGCATTCCAATGTAAGGGCGATCGTTCGCCATTGCGTCAGGGCGCGAAGCGCGTGAACATCTGGTAACAGCGTATACTGTCGCCTTTGCTGTGATCCCAACGCCGGTTTCGCCCACAGCGCAACCGGCGTTTTTTATCCTCAATTTCCCTGAAAAACAGGGGGTATATGCCAAAATTAGCCTATTGTCAGCATAAACAATGGGCCTTTTTATATACCCCGGGGAGTATATTTTGATGCCGGAACGCCTTCCAGCGCGCTTCCGGCGATAGGCAGAGAATGATGGAAGCTACCAAAGTCGTTGAATTTGAACGTCCTTTAATGGAAGAAGGCAGCAGTTGTGTCGCCAATGCGTGGGCCAAAGTGCCGGATATGCCGACACCGGAAGAAAAAATCGCCCTGAAAAACCGTATCCGTGCCTTGCTGAAAGAAAAGCAGGCGGTACTGGTGGCGCATTACTATGTGGATGCGGACTTGCAGGATCTGGCCGAAGAAACCGGCGGTTGCGTCTCGGATTCGCTGGAAATGGCACGTTTTGGCCGTGATCATGAAGCCAAAACCCTGATCGTGGCCGGTGTGCGCTTCATGGGTGAAACCGCCAAAATCCTGAGCCCGGAAAAAACGATCCTGATGCCGGATCTGGATGCGACCTGTTCGCTGGATCTGGGCTGTGATGCGAATGAATTCGCGGCATTCTGCGATGTCCATCCTGACCGCACCGTGGTGGTGTACGCCAACACCAGCGCCGCCGTTAAAGCACGCGCCGACTGGATGGTGACTTCCAGCATCGGTCTGGACATCGTGCGCCACCTGCATGCACAAGGCAAAAAAATTCTGTGGGCACCGGACAAACATCTGGGTAGCTACATTCAGAAAGAAACCGGCGCTGACATGCTGCTGTGGCAGGGTTCCTGTCTGGTACATGATGAATTCAAAGGCGTGGAACTGGATGTGATGAAGGCGGAATATCCAAACGCCAAAGTTCTGGTGCATCCGGAATCGCCAGCGTCTGTAGTGGCACAGGCCGACGTGGTTGGTTCCACTTCGCAACTGATTCATGCCGCGCAAACCATGGATGCGCAGGAATTCATCGTCGCCACCGACAACGGCATTCTCCACAAAATGCAAATGGCTGCGCCTGGCAAACGCTTTATCGTTGCGCCGACTGCCGGCAACAGTGCTACCTGTAAGAGCTGTGCGCATTGCCCGTGGATGGCGATGAATGGCTTGCGTAATCTGCTGCACGTGCTGGAAAACAGCGATCATGAAATTCATGTTGATCCTGTGGTCGGGCAAAAAGCGCGCGTCTGCATTGACCGCATGCTGGATTTTGCGGCGGCAAAAAAAGCCAATGTGCGCCCATCCTCCGATCTGGCAAAAGAAGCCCGCTTATTTTCCGGCATTGGTCCGGCTTAACTGAACTCCGCTCAGGATTTTTTACTCATGCCTAGTAATCTGAAAAACTCCCATTCGCCGTTTGACGCCGATCTGCAAAAAGCGTTTGAACGCAATATCCGCGATGCACTGGCCGAAGATGTCGGTGCCGCCGACCTGACTGGTTTGCTGGTGCCTGCCGATGAGGTGGTGCAGGCGCAGGTGATAGTGCGCGAAGATGCCATTCTGTGCGGTGCGCCATGGTTCGATGCCGTGATGACGACGCTGGATACCTCTATCGAAGTGGACTGGCAATACGCGGAAGGCGATGCGATGAAGGCCAATACCGTGGTTTGTAAAATCAAGGCGCCAGCCCGCGCTTTGCTGACAGCCGAACGTTCTGCCCTGAATTTCCTGCAGTTGTTGTCCGCAGTGGCAACGGCGACCAGCAAGTATGTCGCCATCATTGCCGGCACGAAAGCGGCGATTCTCGATACGCGCAAGACCTTGCCAGGACTGCGTCTGGCGCAAAAATATGCGGTACGCGTTGGCGGTGGAAAAAACCAGCGTCTGGCTTTGTATGACGGCATTTTGATCAAGGAAAATCATATTGCGGCTGCCGGCGGTGTTGTTGCGGCTATGCAGCAGGCACTGAACCTGAATGCGGGCGTCAGCATACAGATAGAAGTGGAAACGCTGGAGCAATTGCAGACGGCATTGCAAGCCGGTGCGACGTCGATTTTGTTGGATAACTTCAATACCGACATGATGCGTGAAGCGGTGGCGATCAATGCTGGACGTGCTTTACTGGAAGCGTCCGGTGGCATCGATCATGTTACCGTTCGTGCGATTGCTGAAACTGGTGTTGACCGTATTTCCATCGGCAGCCTGACTAAGGATATCAAGGCGACGGATTATTCCTTACGGATTATCTGAGCGCGGACTTTTTTCTTTCTTTTCCGTATAAAGCAATGCCGCCAGAGCCCGCATGGATATTGGGCTGTGGCGGCATTGTTTTTTGCCATTTTCGTGATTCTTGATTGTGTTGTATCGCCTGATGCTTACTTTTTGCGCTTTGGTGTCAGCACTGTTGGTAAGGCCTTTGGCAAGGTGTCGGGATAATCGCGACTGAAATGCAGGCCGCGACTTTCGCGGCGAGACAATGCGCTGTTGACGATGAGTGAGGCGACTTCAACCAGATTGCGCAATTCCAGTAAGTGATTGGAAATGCGGAAGTTGGCGTAATACTCGTCGATTTCCTCTTTCAGCAAACGTATCCTGTGCTTCGCGCGCTCCAGCCGTTTGGTGGTGCGCACGATGCCGACGTAATTCCACATAAAGCGGCGTAATTCATCCCAGTTGTGGGCGATCACGACTTCTTCATCTGCGTCAGAGACACGGCTTTCATCCCAGTCTGGTAAGGCAATCGGTGTAATTCTTTCCTGACTTTCTATGTGTTTTGCCGCAGCGCGGCCAACGACCAGACATTCCAGCAGGGAATTGCTGGCAAGGCGATTTGCTCCATGCAGGCCGGTGTAAGCCGTTTCGCCGACTGCATATAAACCGTGCAGATCGGTTCTGCCATCGGTGTCGGTGACAATGCCGCCACAGGTGAAATGCACCGCTGGCACGACAGGAATACCTTGTTTGGTAATGTCGATACCGAGTTCCAGACAGCGAGCATAAATCGTCGGAAAATGTTCCTTCAAAAATTCCGGCGGTTGATGGCTGATGTCGAGCTCTACATAATCGAGACCGCGTTTTTTCATTTCAAAGTCGATCGCCCGCGCCACGACATCACGTGGTGCCAGTTCCAGACGCTCATCGTGATCAGCCATGAAACGCTTGCCAGCTGCCGCACCTGCTTCGGCTGGTAATTTTAAAATGCCGCCTTCGCCACGTACCGCTTCCGTGATCAGGAAAGATTTGGCAAACGGGTGATACAGGCAGGTCGGATGAAACTGTATGAATTCCATATTGCCGACGCGGCAGCCTGCGCGCCATGCCATGGCTATCCCGTCGCCAGTCGCCGTATCCGGATTCGTGGTGTACAGATAAACCTTACCTGCGCCGCCGGTTGCCATCACGGTGTGCTGGGCCGCAAAGGTATCGACTTTGCCGGTTTTGACATCCTGTACATACAGGCCAAGACAGCGTGGTGTTGAGGATGTATCGCCGAGCTTGGCAGAAGTGATGACGTCAATCGCGTAATGATGTTCAAACAGCGATATGTTGGGGTGATTGCGGACCTTTTGTTCTAGTGTCACCTGTACCGCATGCCCAGTCGCATCGGCTGCGTGGATGATGCGACGCTGGCTATGACCACCTTCGCGCGTCAGGTGGAAGCCGAGTTCCGCTTCATCGTCGCGGGTGAACGGCACGCCTTGTTCTATCAGCCAGTCAATTGCTTCACGCCCATGCTCAACAATATAACGGGTTGCTCCTTCGTCACACAGGCCGCCCCCAGCGATCAGTGTGTCTGAAATATGCTGGTCATGACTGTCATGCGAATCCAGTACGGCGGCAATGCCTCCCTGTGCCCAGTTGCTGGCACCGTCCAGTAACTCGCGTTTGGAGATGATGGCGACTTTTCTTGTTTGTGCCAGATGCAGGGCGACGGACAATCCGGCCAGACCACTGCCAACGATGACTACATCAAAATTCTTCATAAGCTGCTTTGTAAAAACACGGTCTTGCTGTTGCGCCGCCGCTAAGATGATGTCGCGGTGAACGTGCTGACAGACCTGCGTTTATTGAAATGATTTACTTTATTATGACAGGTCTTACTTTGCCTGCGGCTTCTTTGGCCAGACGGCGAGCTGTATCGGTGTCGCCCGCTGCTGCCAATGCCACGCCCATGCGTCGGCGGGTAAAAGATTCTGGTTTTCCGAACAGACGGATATCTGTTCCGGGAACTTGTAATGCCGCCGCAACGCCTTCAAATGCGATGCCTTTTGCTTCGTGCTGACCATAAATTACTGCTGATGCCGCTGGTGTGCGCAAGGCGACATTGACTGGCAATCCGAGTATGGCTTTGGCATGCAGTTCAAATTCATTCTGTACCTGACTCGACATGGTGACCATCCCGGTGTCATGAGGGCGCGGGCTGACTTCGGAGAACCAGACCATGTCGTTTTTGACGAATAATTCAACGCCAAATAAGCCGAGACCGCCAAGGTCGTCAGTGATTTTTTTTGCGATATCACGTGCGCGTTGCAGTGCCATTGGATGCATCGCCTGTGGCTGCCAGGATTCGACATAATCACCTTGTACTTGAACGTGGCCGATAGGCTCACAGAAATGCGTCTGAATTTCGCCATTGTCGCCGACTGCACGCACGGTCAGTTGTGTGATCTCGTAGTCGAAATCGATGAAGCCCTCAACGATGACGCGACCTGCATTCACGCGCCCGCCTGCTGCAGCGTAGTTCCATGCAGTTTCGACGTCGGCGGCGCTGTCGAGTTTCGATTGCCCTTTGCCGGAAGACGACATGACTGGTTTAACGATGCAGGGAAAACCAATTTCAGTGCATGCAGCGCGCAACTCTTCCAAACTGTCGGCAAAACGATAGGGGGATGTCGCCAGTCCCAGTGTTTCAGCTGCAAGGCGGCGTATGCCTTCGCGATTCATTGTCAGCCACGCTGCGCGCGCTGTCGGAATTACCTGTACTTTGCCGGCATTTTCCAGTTCAACCAGCATCGGCGTGGCGATGGCTTCGATTTCAGGAACGACCAGATCAGGCCGTTCTACGTCAATCAGAGTCGCCAGCGCAGCGCCGTCTGTCATATCGATGACGTAAGCGCGATGCGCTACCTGATGGCCAGGTGCATTTTCGTAGCGATCCACCGCAATCACTTCCACCCCTAATCTTTGCAGTGAAATGATGACTTCTTTTCCCAGTTCACCGGAACCCAGTAGCATAACCTTGGTTGCAGAAGGGGAGAGTGGTGTACCGATGGTTTGAATTGGTTTCATATTGATGTCAGAGAGTTTGATGTGAATTCTGTTTTCGCTACGTGCGTGCGGTATTCGTTTAATTGATGGCCTGCATGTTCGCGCTAATTTGCTGTAAATTTGAACTCAGCAAGGATGTATGTGCGAAATTATACTGAGTAAAGTTAAACTTAATCTTTAAGATTGTGATGAAAGCGTGTAAAACCGCTTGACACAAGGCTTTGCGGCTTGTTTTAATACCGGATGCAGATTTCCTGCTTGCCGTGATAGATGCGAGACTGAGAAACAATCGAATACATCGTCGCGAAATTCAAATTTTTGTGAGGGGGCTTTAAGTGAATAAAACTGAGTTGATCGATCATATTGCGAAAACAGCGGATATTTCAAAAGCGGCTTCTTCCCGCGCCCTGGACGCTTTGATCGGTGCGGTAAAAACAACGCTGAAGAAAAACGGTACAGTCACATTGGTTGGCTTTGGCACATTCTCTGTCGGTAAACGTGCTGCGAGAACCGGCCGCAATCCGCGCACTGGCGATGCAATTAAAATCAAGGCTGCCAAGGTTCCTAAATTTAAACCTGGCAAAGCATTGAAAGATGCTGTAAACTAATGTTTTTTCGCGGCGCTGTTTTATGTTGACTAACGGCGACGTGAATGTAAGTTTTAGGTGCGGGCGCTTAGCTCAGTTGGTAGAGCGGAGCCCTTACAAGGCTTAGGTCGGGAGTTCGAGCCTCTCAGCGCCCACCAGTAAATTTGCAATAGTAGTAAAAAGGAGTGGTAGTTCAGTTGGTTAGAATACCGGCCTGTCACGCCGGGGGTCGCGGGTTCGAGCCCCGTCCGCTCCGCCAGAAAACTGAAAAGGCGAACGAAAGTTCGCCTTTTTTTATATTTGCAATTTTGTGATTGTTATTCTTCGTCATACGATAGGTTGAACATGTTTGAATTTATTCGTACCCATCAGCGCTTAATGCAATTTTTATTGTTGCTGATCATTTTCCCTTCGTTCGCCTTTTTTGGTATCGAAAGTTATACCCGGTCGCAAGCGACTGCAGGTGCAACAGTGGCGACTGTCGCCGGGCAGGCAGTAACGCAGCAGGAACTGGATCTTGCATTGCGTGAGCAGTTGGATAAATTCCGTCAAAGCTATGGCCCTCAGTTTGATCCTAAAATGATGAATACGCCAGAAATGAAAAAAAGTGTTCTGGATGAATTGATTGCGCGTAAAGCGGTGGCTGCCGAAATTAAAAACAGCAAACTGACTGTGACCGATCAGACCTTGCAGCAACAGATTCTTGCTTTGCCGGGTCTGGTCAAGGCGGATGGTAGTTTTGATAGGGAGCGTTATCTGAATTATCTTGCCTCTCAGGGGATGACTCAGGCAGTGTTTGATCAGCGTATGCGTCAGGATCTGGCGGTTGAGCAGTTAGCGGGTGCCGTGCAGAACACGAGTTTTATTCCTAAGACTGTGGTGGATCGTATCGCGCAGATCAGTGAGCAGGAGCGTGAAGTTCAGGTGCTGAACTTTAAAGCAGCTGATTTTACTTCGCAGGTAAAAGTCACTGATGAAATGGTGAAAGCTTATTACGATAAAAATGCTGCTCAGTTTGAAATTCCTGAGTCAATCAAGGCTGAATATGTTGTCTTGAATAATGATGTATTGCAGGCGCAGGTGACTGTGTCCGATGCGGACGTGCAGGAGTTTTATAAGAGTAATGCCAAAGCTTACAGTGTTGAAGAGCAACGCCGCGCCAGCCATATTCTGATCACAGCAAAAAAAGAAGCAAGTGATGCTGAAAAAGCGAAGGCAAAAGCGAAGGCTGAGTCATTGTTAGCAGAAGTTCGCAAAAATCCTGCTTCATTCGCAAAGCTGGCAAAAGAAAATTCTCAGGATCCAGGCTCAGCAGAGCGTGGTGGTGATCTTGACTTTTTCGGTAAGGGCGCAATGGTGAAACCATTTGAGGATGCTGCATACAAGCTCAAAAAAGGTGAGATCAGTGATTTGGTGCAGTCTGATTTTGGCTTTCATATTATTCAGCTGACTGATGTAAAGCCTGCGATGGTCAAACCTCTGGAAGAGGTGCGCGCGCAGATTACTGCTGATATTAAAAAACAGAAAGCAGCAAAAGCTTATGCTGAGGCAGCGGAAACATTCGGTAACATGGTGTACGAGCAGGCGGATAGTCTGAAGCCGGTTGCGGATAAGCTCAAACTCAAAATAGAAGTGGTGGACGGATTGACGCGTGAGCCGAACAAGGCTCTTCCAGCTTCCGTATTGACAAACAATGCTAAATTTCTGACGGCAATTTTTTCTGATGGTGCTGTGAAGAAAAAGCACAACACAGAAGCTATTGAGGTTGCACCAAATACGATGATTGCAGGTCGTATTCTCGAATACAAAGCAGCGAGCAAACGTCCGTTGGAGGAAGTCAGACCGGCGATTGTTGCAAAACTTACCCAGTCTGAGGCTGAGCTGCTCGCCGAAAAAGAAGGTAAGGCGAAGCTGGCTGCATTGAAAGCAACAGATTCAGTTAATGGATTTTCTGACGTTAAAGTTATATCTCGTGCCAAGCCACAGGATATTCCTGCGCAGGCAGTTATTCAGATCATGAAGGCGGATACGCAAAAATTGCCAGCTTACGTTGGCGTTGCTCTTGGTAATGCGGGTTATAGTGTCTTCCGTATTTCCAAAGTGACAGCAGGTGTTCCCGACGCAGCAAAACGGGCTTCAGATGCGCAACAGATTGCAAGCATGCAATCGCAGCAAGACTTGCTGGCTTACATAGAATTGTTGAAGAAAAAGGCGAAAGTCAGCGTCAATAAAGCAGCAATCGCCGCATCTGCGCAAGTAATCCAGTAATCAAAAAAATCTGACCACAAAACGGTGCCATCACGGCGCCGTTTTTTTTGCGCAAACCGTTAATCGGCGTTATTCTTGAGGCTGTTGTGAATAGCATGAAGCAGGCGCGGATTCCGGTAATATTTGATATGTATCAATGTAGTTGTGCAGTGCGGTTGTTATTCTTTCAGTGTATTTTTACAACAGAGTGAGATCATGACGATAACTAAAGAAAACTCATACAACTATCGGGTTGTACGCCAATTTTCTGTCATGGCTGTGGTTTGGGGAATAGTCGGCATGCTTGTGGGCGTGGTGATTGCTACTCAACTGGCCTTTCCAGAATTTTTAACAGGGATACCTTGGCTTAGCTATGGGCGGTTGCGACCCTTGCATACTAATGCAGTGATTTTTGCGTTTGGCGGATGCGCGCTGATGGCGACGTCTTATTATGTAGTGCAGCGTACTTCCAATGTACGCTTGTTTTCTGATGGTCTGGCTGAGTTTACTTTCTGGGGTTGGCAACTGGTGATCGTTGCAGCTGCAGTTTCTCTGCCTTTGGGTTTCACCCAAGGTAAAGAATACGCAGAGCTGGAGTGGCCGATTGACTTGTTGATCGCCGTCGTCTGGGTTGCTTACGCGATCGTCTTCTTCGGTACGCTGGCTAAACGTAAAGTGGAACATATTTATGTCGCAAACTGGTTTTACGGCGCGTTCATTCTCGCCGTCGCAGTGTTGCATATCGTAAATAGTGCTGCACTGCCAGTGTCACTGACTAAATCCTACTCGGCTTATGCTGGTGTGCAGGATGCGATGGTTCAGTGGTGGTACGGTCATAATGCGGTTGGTTTCTTCCTGACTGCAGGCTTCTTGGGCATGATGTACTATTTCGTTCCTAAGCAAATCGAGCGCCCTGTGTACTCCTATCGTTTGTCGATTGTCCACTTCTGGGCATTGATTTTCACTTATATGTGGGCGGGTCCGCATCATCTGCACTACACCGCGCTGCCTGACTGGGCACAATCCATCGGTATGGTGTTCTCCCTGATTTTGCTGGCTCCTTCATGGGGTGGTATGGTTAACGGCATTATGACTTTGTCCGGTGCCTGGAGCAAATTGCGTTCCGATCCTATCCTGCGTTTCCTGATTGTGTCTCTGTCCTTCTACGGTATGTCGACATTTGAAGGTCCTATGATGGCGATCAAAACTGTGAATGCCTTGTCGCACTATACTGACTGGACAGTTGGTCACGTTCACTCTGGCGCTTTAGGTTGGGTTGGCTTTATTTCCATCGGTAGTTTGTATTACCTGGTTCCACGTTTGTTCGGACAGACACAAATGTACAGTAAGCGTTTGATCGAGATTCATTTCTGGGTTGCGACTATCGGCGTTGTCCTGTACATCGCATCTATGTGGATCGCTGGTGTGATGCAAGGTCTGATGTGGCGTGCAGTGAATGAAGACGGAACTCTGACTTACTCTTTCGTTGAGTCTGTCAAAGCGACATTCCCATACTATGTCATCCGTTTAACAGGTGGTTTAATGTATCTGAGTGGCATGATTATCATGGCTTACAACGTTGCAAAAACACTGATGGCTGCGAAACCAGTGAATAACGCAATTCCAGCGTTGTCTGCTAATTCCGCTCATGCTTAAATCAACAGGAGAAATTTGATGCGTAATTTTACTCATGATCTGATTGAGCGTAACGTAGGCCTGCTGCTGGTGCTGACTATTCTGACGATCAGTGTTGGCGGTCTGGTTGAGATTGTTCCGCTGTTCTTTCAGAAATCGACCACGCAACCTGTTCAGGGAATGCAGCCTTATACACCGTTGCAACTGGCAGGGCGTGATATTTATCTGCGCGAAGGTTGCTACGGCTGCCATTCTCAGATGATCCGTCCTTTCCGTGCTGAGACTGAACGTTACGGACATTATTCCGTTGCAGGTGAGTCTGTCTATGATCACCCTTTCCAATGGGGTAGTAAGCGTACTGGTCCTGATCTGGCTCGCGTTGGCGGTCGTTACAGCGACAACTGGCACCGTGATCACTTGAATGATCCACGTTCGGTTGTTGTTGAATCGAATATGCCTGCGTATCCATGGTTGGCAAAAACACCTCTTGATCCGAACAGCATCGTTCCAAAAATGACTGCGATGAAGACTCTGGGGGTTCCATACACTGATGAGCAGATCAAGGCAGGTCCGGCAGATCTGGCAAACAAATCTGAACAAGATGCTTTGATCGCATATTTGCAAGTTCTTGGAACAGCGATTAAAAATAAAAACTAAAGAGTGGCTCCTTGGGTTATCACTTTTTGAAAGGGTAAATTATGAATTTCACGATCCTGAGCAGTGTGGTGACGGTGATTAGCCTGTTTGTCTTCCTGGGCATCGTCTACTGGGCGTTTAGTTCCGGTAACAAGGAGCGCTTCGAAAAACTGGCTCGCTTGCCAATTGATAATGAGAATGGAAAATAGTCATGGCAGATTTTTTTAATGAATGGTGGGGTATAGGCATCGCCGCCATCGTAGCTCTTGGCATCGTCTTCTGTGTGGTTCTGTTATGGACGCAGTCGAAAGTCAAAGTAAAGGTTGGTGCTGACGGTAAACCTTTACCTGCGGAAACGACGGGCCATGTATGGGATGGTACTTTGATGGAACAAAATAATCCGTTACCACAATGGTGGAAATGGTTGTTCTATCTGACAATCGTCTTCAGTATTGGCTATCTGGTTGTTTATCCAGGTTTTGGTAGCAACAAGGGTTCATTTGGATGGTCTCAGGTTGGTGCTTACGATAAAGAAATGGCAGACGGGGAAGCGCAATATGGCCCTATCTTCAATAAATATCTGGCGATGGATATCAAAGACGTTGCTAAAGATCCGCAAGCACGTGAGATTGCTCAACGTCTATTCCTGAACAATTGTGCACAATGTCATGGATCTGATGCGCAGGGCGGTAAGGGATATCCAAATCTGACAGATAACGATTGGTTGTATGGTGGTGATCCTGCTATCATTAAGACTACCATTACTCACGGTCGTAACGGTCAGATGCCTCCGATGGGCGCAGCAGTTGGTAGTGATGATGATGTCCGTAATGTTGCTAACTATGTACTGAGTTTATCCAATTCTGCCCATGATCCTATCAAAGCAGCCTTAGGTAAGCCAAAGTTTGCCGCATGTGCTGCATGTCATGGTGCAGACGGTAAAGGAAATCAGGCTTTGGGTGCGCCGAATCTGACTGATAAAACCTGGTTGTACGGTGGTGACATTGATACGATAATGGAGACGATCAACAAAGGTAGAAATAACCTGATGCCAGCACAGGAAGCGAAACTGAGCAACGGTAAAATCCACCTGTTGGCAGCTTATGTCTGGGGTTTGTCAAATAACGCTGAAGCAGGGAAAGTATCAGATGCGGAAGCAGCAACCATCAAACAAATTGCTACTGCCGTTGTTCCTGCGGTTGAAAGCGCTGCAAAGTAAGAGCTGGAGCATTGTTTAAATAAGAAAGATGAAGTTTTAAAATGAAGCATATTCCCATTACTCCGGTGCCGACGGATGAAGTAGAGCTGGCTCTGTTTGAGGAACGTAAGAAAATATATCCTCGTACACAAAAGGGCTGGTTTGCATCCTGGCGCTGGGTAATGGTGGCTTTTACGCAGTTGCTGTTTTATGGCACAGCGTGGCTTAACTGGAACGATCGACAAGCAGTCTTATTCGATCTTGTTGCGCGTAAGTTTTACATATTCGGAATTGTTTTCTGGCCGCAGGATTTTATTTATCTCGCGGTCTTGCTGGTGATATCAGCTCTGTCACTGTTTTTATTTACTGCAGTGGCAGGACGTTTGTTCTGTGGCTATGCTTGTCCTCAGACCGTTTACACAGAATTATTTTTATGGATAGAGCGCAAGGTCGAAGGTGATCGTAACGCGCGTATCAAACTCGATACGGGTCCATTAACTGCACGTAAATTTTCTTTAAAATTCGTCAAGCACTTTTTATGGCTTGTTTTAAGCCTGTGGACGGGTTTTACCTTTGTCGGTTACTTCACTCCTATACGTGAATTGGCCATCTCCGTCGGCTCCTTTACGCTTGGGCCTTGGGAAACGTTCTGGTTTCTTTTCTACGGTTTTGCTACCTACGGTAACGCCGGCTGGATGCGGGAGCAAGTCTGTAAATACATGTGTCCTTACGCACGATTCCAAAGTGCGATGTTCGACAAAGATACATTGATTGTGACTTACGACAGTGCACGTGGTGAACCACGTGGTTCTCGTAACAAGAAAGTCGATTTCAAAGCGGCGGGTCTCGGTTCTTGTGTTGACTGCGGAATCTGCGTTCAGGTCTGTCCTACCGGGATAGATATTCGTAATGGTTTGCAATATGAGTGCATCGCCTGCGGTTTATGCATTGACGGCTGTGATCAGGTGATGGATAAAATGGGGTATGAGCGGGGTCTGATTCGCTATACAACTGAACATGCTCTCACAGGCAAGCTGGATAATAAAGCGATGTGGAAGCGCGTATTCCGTCTGAGAACGTTAATTTACAGCGGAATTTTAAGTTTAATTATTTTAGTGACGGCGGTATCACTGTTCTATCACGTCCCTTTAAAGGTTGATGTGATCAGGGATCGGGGTATGCCAAAAATTACTGAAAATGGCGAGATTGAAAATGTCTATCGCCTGCAAGTGATGAATACTCAGGAGTCTGCGCGACGTTATTCGGTCGAAGTAAAAGGTGTTAGCGGTGCGACGATCGTTAAAAATGCTGATATTGATGTGAAGTCAGCTGGAGCAAAAGCTGTTCCTGTACGTGTCCGTGTTCCTGCTAACGTTCTTCAGACTGGGTCAAATCGTATCTGGTTTGTGGTGAAGGACCTGGATTCGCCAGAAGTGAACGTGACTGAAAAAGCTGTATTTATTGTTCCGAGATAAGGAGTAGTCATGGACGCAATACTGGTGTCAAAAAAACGGGATAAGTGGTACAAAGAGCCTTGGTTATTGTTGGTCGCAGGCGGTCCGGCTGTTGTTGTTTGCGCGAGTATTTTTACAGGCGCTATTGCATTCCGTGGCGCTGACAAGGTCGTTGCTGAGGACTATTACAAACAAGGCTTAATGATCAATAAAGATATACAGCGAGATGCAAAAGCACGTGAACTACACCTGGGGGCAACTCTCAGTCTTGATGCCTCCGCTGGTAAATTGCGTATGCATTTAGCAGGCGATGGTAGCTTGCCGGAAACGGTGAAACTCAGCCTGGCGAACGCTGCCGAGAGTGGCTCCTCTGTCAATGAAATCGTACATCGTTTACCGATGGTGAGGGTGAGTCCCGGTATCTATGAAGGTGATTTAAAGTTAGTATCGAATATTTCTGCAAGTTCTGTTAAATTGTTTCACATTAAATTAGAAACGACTGATTGGCGACTGACCGGGGATTGGTTTGAGCCGGCACAAAAGGTGGTGCAATTAGGTACAGCAAAATAATTGCGCATCCCTATGATTCGTTGACTGATCAGTTAAATAATCACAAAAGGGGACGAGATTGGAACATCAGAATTCAGCTCACAGCAAAGCCCACTTGCGGCCAATGTTGATGATCGTGTTGTGGCCAGCGTTTTTGATGGCGTGTGCTGCAACAGGTTTGTTTTTCAGTCTCGTTGATCCCATGGAGTTGATTATTTTTGATCAGCGTCTGCAAATACACCTGACAGGGGTGTATACCATCGGTTTTTTCATGTTCTGGCTGTTAGGTATTCTGTCTAGCGGTCTGACCGCGTTGCTGGTGCAAAAAGCGCATTGAGTTCTGAATTGAGCGGGTGTCAGATTGGCAGGATGTACGTTTGCGTGGTCTGGAAGTTCAACACAAATGTGTTCTGTTAAGTGAGCCAGCTTTTTGCTGCAAACGACATAATGTGATTACCTCAGTTTCTATTCCATTTAAGAATGGAAGTTTTCAAATTTATTTATTGATATGCTGACTCTGCCTCTGATACTTGCTGCTGTAACCGCTGGTATCGCTGGAGGAGTGCATTGTGTCGGTATGTGCGGTGGTATATCGTCCATGCTCAGCCGCGCCGGAAATGGCAGACAAAAAGTAATTCCTATCAGTCGTGATGGCAATGCTGAAAGTCTGCCTCAGGTTTCGTTAAATAACAATGTCCGTTTTCAGGTTCTGCTCCAGACGGGCAGACTGACCACCTATATGATCATCGGTGCTGTGTTCGGAGGCTTGGGGGCTGCGGGTATGATTTTGAAACCATACTTTCCCATCCATCAAATCTTGTTCATTGCGGGTAATCTTGCGCTGATTATTTTGGGACTCAAAGTAACCGGAATGCGTTTTCATTTCAGCTATTTGAGCCCACACGTTTCGCGCTTACAGCAATCATTATTTTTTTGGGTGCCCCCCTTAAAACAAGGTATTCAGTATCCATTTTTTGTCGGTATGGCATGGGGATGTCTGCCTTGCGGACTGCTTTGGGGGATGGCGCCTTTTGCCTTGTTGGCCGGGGACGCATTCTCAGGCGCTGTACTCATGTTGTTATTTGGCTTGAGTGCGATGCCGCATCTTTTGCTGAGTCAGGGAATATTTAACGCTGTCAGTAATGTCAGGGTGCCTGCGGCTTTAAAATATACAGGTGCGTTTATACTGATAGCGATTGGGATACTCGGACTCTGGTATTCGGATATGCAGCAGATGCCAGGTTTTCTTTGTGTATTACCTGAGCGCTAGCATTTGCCTGCAAAAGCATGTGCGATTATGCTTTAGTGTTAATCAGTGTTCCCAATAATTCATCAGCGGTTTTGACCATTTTTGCATTGATGTCAAAACTAGCTTTGTATTGAATAGACTGTACTATTTCTTTCGTCAGATCCGTACCACTGGTCTCTTGCGCAGCCATTCGGAAGCCCTCTTGGCTGACGCTGACAGTTACCCCATTACTTGTTTCTTGAAAGCTGACTTGCTGAGGTAGAAAGCCTTGAGTTTCAGCATTCGCTACATTATGACCCGATACATTTAATGCAGTTTGATTTGCCCGCATGCCTGAAAGGCCACTGCTCAATATTGAAGATAACATCAGTTTTTCTTCCCGTAAATATTGCCATATCTGTAGTGTATTCCGTATTTTTTACATTGCTACATATTTGACACTATTTAATCTGTCAGAGGTATTCTTATTTCCAGCGTCGTACCTTCACCCGGTGTGCTCAGAACCTGAAATTCTCCATTCATCGCTTTGATTCGTTCTCTCATACCCACCAAGCCGAATGAGCTGGTTTTGCTCATATCTTCTTCAACGATTCCTTTGCCATTGTCGTTAATATTTAACTGAAGTATTTCTTCGGAGCGTTGAAATTCAATCTGGACATCGCTGGCTTCAGCATGACGTGCCACATTGGTCAATGATTCCTGAACAATACGGAAAATAGCGGTGCTTCGCGCGTCATCCAAGGTCAGTTGATCCTCATCTGCAATCAATTCACAATTAATACGATGACGATGAGAAAAATCGCGCTGTAAAGTCTGCAGCGCAAAAAAAAGCCCGCCTTCATCCAGTGCCCGGGGGCGCAGATCGGTGGCGATCCGTCGCAGCGTAGTAATCGCAGTTAATATCAACTGATCCATACTATTAATGGTGGGCTTATTTCGCTCTAAAAAAGAAGGATCTCGTTGAAGTAAGGACAAATCCATTCTCAGTGCGGCAAGTAGCTGACCTAGGTCATCGTGTAACTCGCGTGCAATATGTTTACGCTCTTCTTCACGGATTGATTGCAGTGTGGCTGAGAGCTGGCTTAGCTGCTCGTGATACTTTGCCATTTTTTCTTTTGCGACTTTTCGGTCAGTAATATCTCTGAAGATGACCGTGTAATAGCGTTTCCCGTTCTCCAGCTGGTGAGCAATTGATGCCTCAATCGGAAACTCGTCGGCTGATGCCCTACATCCGGTGACATAGAAGTCTTCAAAATGAGTGCCCATTTTGCGGCGGGTAATACCTGCTTCTCCAAATTGTTGCACGTGATTTTTATGTGTCTCGCGATGGCGGGCAGGGATTAAGCGGTTGAGTGATGTTCCTATTAAATCGTTGACTTCGTAACCGAAAATCAGAGCAGCTGCCGGATTGGCCAGAATAATATCCTGCTTTTCATCGACGGTGATGATGCCATCGATGGCGGTGTCTATCATACGGCTCAGGCGCTGGCGTTCCAGTTTTAATTCTTCAGCAGATTCCGCGAGACTGTGAGTGGAGGCAGCAAGGCTGGCATATGGTGTGTGGATGTTGACTGCAACCATACTGCGATAAATTGCGATCGCAGAGAATAGCTGAAACGTATGTCCGATGACGACATTGACATCACTGGTTTCGGCGTAGATTGAGAAATACACTTCAGACATTGCCATCATGATGGTGGCTAAAAACAAAGGTACTCTGTCGATATGCAAATGCTCTGCAGTCTTATCAATCTGGAAGCGTAATGCGTGTCTGTAAAATAAAACGGCAGCCAAGATATGTGCTGCAATTAATGAGGTTTCGCATGCTACTTTGAAGGACGTCTGACCCGCTCCTTGGATAAAAGTAAGAGGGATCCAATCGGGAAAAGCAAAAACCAGGATGCCCCAGCCTAATGTTGCCAGCAGGCCTGCCGTCAAAACGCCGTATGATTGCATCTGACTTATTTCTGAGTCTTCCGGATCAAAGGCAAGACCAAGTAAAGTTGTAGCAATGATGGATCTTGAAATCAGCCAGAAACTCATGGACTTGTGCATGTCGCCTGCGGTCTCGAATCCCGGCATACCCTGAAATGTGAGCGTGTGAAAAAAACCCAGTATCGCCGTACAGAGAAATGCAACGGCCAGTATCACACTGCTTTTTTTACGCACTTCACCAAATGCATTCCAGCAAACGATAAATACCGATGCAAAGATAACGATCGTTACCGTTTCAAGAAAGGTGTGAACCGGCAGAGGTGCTGGCACAACGAATACGGAGAGACGCTCCTGATCTATCCATATAAAACAGGACAGAACGAACAGAAAACCCGCTATCCAGCGAGCCTCGGATAATCTTGAAGTTAAGGAGGTGGGTTGGGATGACATGCGACAGGATGGTAAGAGAATAATATCTGGGAATTTTAGCGCTAGACGTCAGTTTGTATTGATATCTTGTTAAAAAGAAAAGTGGCATCCATCAATGGATGCCACTATTTTCAAGGTCATGGAACTGATGCCAGTAATTATCAGTGAGACATGAATACTGGGACAGTCATACTTTCAAGAATAGTTTTAGTCACACCACCCATGATCATTTCTCTGAAGCGGGAATGTCCGTAACCGCCCATAATGATCATGTCACTATCAAGATCATGCGCTAATGACAGCAATGCGTTACCGATATCGGTCGACGTTTTGTGGACGGAAACTTCAACTTTGACACCATGTCTTGCCAGATAAAGTGCGATATCCGCACCTGGTTGTTCGCCATGAGCATCAGGCGTGGATTTAGGATTAAAAATCGCAACCTGAACAACATCTGCTTTTTTCAGCAAAGGCAATGCATCAGTGACAGCACGGGTCGCTTCTCTGCTTGCATCCCAGGAAATCAGAGGGCGTTTCGCGATGGTATTAAAATCGCCGGCGTAGGGGATGATCAGTACCGGACGTCCGGAGTTCATCACAATATATTCGGGGAAATCCGGCAGGACAGAGGGCGAAGGCTCATCGTGGTTGGTTTGCCCGATGATCACCAGATCACTGTATCTGGCCTGAAGACCAATGCCACCGCCAGCCTCATCATTGGCAATCATACTTTCATGAGATGAAATGCCTGTTGTTTCTACTTCGCGGTTGAAATTTGCGACGGCTTTTTCAGCACGTTCTCTGAGAAAATTAAGATGTATTGTCAAGTTTGGATCACTGGCGCTGATGTTTCCGTCCTGATAAATAAAACGGGATACTCCGGTCACCGCAGTTCCGATTAAATGTGCATCTTCCGATTTCGCAATGTCTGCCGCAAATTTGATTCTTACATTGGAACGCTCTGATTCATCAACGTGCACAAGTATGGTCTTATATGTCATGTCATTGCTCCTGTTAATTATTTCTCCGCTCAGAGCGAAATAAACACTGAGGTGAAAATTGGTAATGAATCAAAAGTCGGCGTACGAATTTTTGCGCAAGTTGTCAGATTCTAACTTAAATATTTTATACGGCAACTGCTGTCTCATTTCCCCATTGTGGAAGTAGTTTTTTTCCAACCATAACAGATACTTTATCACTGACTTTGTTCCGGGTTTTTGCCGGTGGCAGACGACGTAAGGTTTTCAATGCGGTCGTATCCAGCAAACAGATTTCACGTTGATCAACGCTGATCAGACCCATTTCGTTAAATGCAGAAAGCGTACGGCTGACAGTCTCTAATGTAAGACCAAGGTAGCTGCCGATTTCATGGCGCGTCATACGCAGGTTGAATGATTTTCCTGAATAACCCAGTTGACTGAAGCGATCACCCAGTGTGGTCAGAAAACGGGCAACTTTGGCTTCTGCGCTCAGTGCACTGAGCATGCCTATCATTAATTGTTCACGTACCAGTTCGCGGCTCATCACACTGAACATTGCATGTTCCAATTCAGGATAATTGCGGCCCAGATTTGCAAACGCCTTGTAGGGCAAAATAATAATGTCGCAATCAGACAAAGCAACGGCTTCGGAGGCATGCTGTTGGTTGTGGATGCCATCAATTCCGAGCAGATCACCTTTCATCGGAAAGCTCAGCACTTGTTCGTTACCGTATTCATCAATCAATACGGTTTTCAGAAATCCCGAGTTGACAACGTACAAGGCTTCAAAATTCTGACCGATTGTATGGATGCGTTGTCCGGCTTTAAAACGCACATGCTGAAATAATGCCTCTTCATCTGTTGCGTTAAGCGGCGCAGGAATATTCAACAGTTCACAGACCTGACTCAGGTCAGACCATAAATTGCCGTGGCAACGCCATCCTGCCTCATTTGACTTCATTGGAAGGATCGTTTTGTTTGCTGGAATATGATGGCTGACCTGGCGGGAAGTTTGAGCAACTGTTGTCATGTGAGTCTCCTGGATAAACGAAAATTAATTAACTTGTTTCGACATATTTGGACTTTCCCAGTCGTACAGAAAATTCTGTATCTGGTTGAAGTCAGTAGATTTGTCGAGAAAACCGTCTGCACCAGCGCGCATTGCGTGCACGCGATTGTCTTCTGTTGAATGATTCGTGAGAATGACAATCTTGATCTCTGGTTTATTTTGCTTCACATCTTTCAAAAGTTGCAAGCCATTTTTATCGCCTAACTGCAAATCGAGAATCATTGCATCAGTGTCGCTATTGATAACACTGTCGTAGGCAGTATCGACGTCACCGGAAACACCGATAACGTGTATGCCAGGTATTTCTTCTACGAAACGAATGAGCCGGTTCTGGATTAAAACCGAATCTTCAACGATAAATAAATTCATGGTGCTCGTGATGTAAGACATCGCTTGTTTGCTTGATGTCTATTATCACGGCTGGGCTTTTTGATTTAAATCAGGTAATGCTGATTTGACTTGTCAGATTTGCGGCTGATCTTATAGGAATATTCCTACAAAATAGTGACGAGAGGGTAGTGCAGGGTCAGGCGTTAGGAATCAGAAGATTATGGGCCACAGCATATTGGACCAGATCCGAAATATTGCTCATATTCATTTTTTGCATAATCCTCATCTTATGCGTACTGACTGTTTTTACGCTGAGGTGTAACAGGTCGCCAATTTCAGTAATTGTTTTTCCCTTGACAATATGGCTGAACACTTCAAATTCCCTGTCGGAGAGGCTGGTGTGTGGAAGATTATCGTCTGCAGGCATAGCATTCATCGCTAATTGTTCTGCGACCTCAATACTGATGTACGGCCTGCCCGAAGCGACTTTGCGTAATGCAGTCACCAATTGCGTACCTGCACTTTCTTTCGTCAGATACCCTCTGGCACCCGCTCTGATCGCACGCACAGCGTATTGCTCTTCCTCATGCATGGTAAGAATCAGGATAGGGAGCTTGGGAAATTCATCTTTGATCTGGCGAATCAGATCGACGCCGCTTCTGCCTGGCATGGAAAGATCCATGAGCAGAACATCAAACTGTGTGTTTCTGACTTTTTCCAAAGTATCAAATCCATCGACAGCTTCTGCAACTACATGAATGTCGTCGTTTCCATCAAGTATGCGCTTGAGTCCTTCGCGCATGATAGTGTGGTCATCGGCAATAAGAATTCTAATCATTGATCAGTGGTGCAGTTGGATTTTGTACAAGCTGAGTCTCAAGACTCGCGCTATTGTACTGTACAACTTAATCAGTTGCTTATTGCCTGTTCCCGTCAACAGCTCAGTGTTTTTTGACTCTGTGTACCAGAACTGGAATATCACACAAGGATAAAACTTTGCTGGTTGTGCTTCCTAAAAGTAATTGTCCGACGCCACTGCGCCCGTGTGACGCGATGAAGATCAGGTCGCAGGCGTATTCTTGTGCTGTGTGCACGATTTCTTTTGCGGGAGCGTCGCTGAATTTGACTACGCTTTCGAACTCCAGCCCTTCCTTTTGTGCAGCAACTCGTGCGGGTTCCAGATAAGACTCGCCAAAGGCCCGCATTGCTGCCTGATATTCCTCTTCGGTTGGTGTGTTTGGCGGAATGATGTCGATGTAAATAGGGTACTGATAGTTTGCCGCTACAAATATGCCTACTACTTTGGCATTCACTTTTTTCGCAAACTCAATACCCGCTTGAATGCTGGCATTGGCTAGTTCCGACCCATCGGTTGGCATAAGAATTTTGCTGTACATCATTCTTCCTTTCGGTAGTGGGAGATCGAACGTTTATGATGGATGATCTGAATAAGGTCCGTTTGATTCATCACAAAACTTATGATGGTTAATCAATGTTGATACATTGTTCAGATCATATCTGTTATCGAACGCAAAAGTTTGCCATTGCCAATGGCTTGGTTAACATTCTTTTTTTGTTTAATCAGAAATGTTTTAGCCCTATCGCGGCTTTCACTTCATCGGTCGTTTTGGCTGCAATCTCCCGCGCTTTTTGGGTTCCCTCTTTGAGCATCTGCAGAACCTGGCCGCGATCTTTCGCATATTCCTCGCGACGCTCACGAATTGGTGCAAGCAGATCCTGCAAAATTCCTTCAAGTCGTGCCTTGACTACGCTGTCACCCAAGCCACCGCGTGTGTAGTGGTCTTTCATTGCTTGTAAACCGATTTTGTCTTCATCGAACGCATCCAGATAAATAAACGCAACGTTATCTTCCAGATGACCAGGGTCGCTGACGCGCAGATGCAATGGATCCGTATAGACGTTGCGCACTGCCGCTTTTATCTCTGCCGGACTGGCGCCGAGGTTGATTGTATTTCCCAGGGATTTACTCATTTTGGCTTTTCCGTCGATACCCGGCAAACGACCGATCTCTGGTACCAGCGCCTGACACTCAACCAGAATGTCTTTCTTCGCCAGACGATTGAAGCGGCGAACGATTTCGTTTGTCTGTTCAATCATAGGAATCTGGTCTTCACCTACAGGTACCAGGCTTGCTTTGAATGCGGTAATATCAGCGGCCTGACTGACCGGGTATGTCAGAAATCCAGCAGGAATGTCGCGCTCAAAATTACGCAGGATGATCTCTTGTTTGATCGTTGGATTGCGTTCCAGGCGGGCAACTGAAACCAGGTTCAGATAGTAGAAGGTTAGCTCTGTCAGTTCGGGAATTTGCGACTGAATGAAGATCGTGGATTTGGTGGGGTCAATGCCGACGGCGAGGTAATCCAGCGCAACCTCAAGTACGTTGTCATGAACTTTGGCCGGATTGTCCATATTGTCCGTTAATGCCTGCGCATCGGCGAGCATGATGTACTGCTGATATTGATGTTGATATTTGACGCGATTGCGCAGGCTGCCGACAAAATGCCCCAAATGGAGCGGACCGGTAGGGCGGTCGCCAGTCAGAATGGTGTGGTTTTTATTTTCAGTTGTACTTGCTTGCATAAAAATTCCGTTGTTTACGTGCGTAAAAAAATGCCGCTCAATTGTGGCGGCATTTTTAATATGTGCGTCTAATCAAGGCGTTATGATGCCGTCACCGCCGATTATGTGTCAAGTTTGCTTGGATTGATCAAAAAGTCTGCAAATTTTCAATAGTTTAACCGACGAAATCATGATTTCTGAATGGTAAAATTCGGCACACTCGATTTACCAGATGACATCTGATTGCCTGAATATTTAGAAAGAAAATTATTTTGACTGCAGTTTCTCCCAAAAAATTGGTCATTGCTTCCAGAGAGAGCCGGTTGGCAATGTGGCAGGCTGAACATGTGCGTGACCAGTTGTTAACTTTATACCCCGAGTGTCAGGTCGATATTCTTGGAATGACGACCCGCGGGGACCAGATTTTAGATCGTGCTTTGTCGAAAGTCGGCGGGAAGGGGTTGTTTGTTAAAGAGTTGGAAGTGGCGATGGCTGAAGGGCGTGCCGATCTGGCAGTCCACTCTCTTAAAGACGTTCCTATGGAATTGCCAGATGGTTTCGCTTTAGCTGCCATTTTAGAACGCGAGGACCCCCGGGATGCATTTGTTTCCAATGATTATGATTCATTGAGCAGTTTGCCAGAGGGTGCAGTTGTCGGTACCAGTAGTCTGCGCCGTCAGGCTTTTATATCAGCACGGTTCCCGCATCTGGTGATTCGTCCTCTGCGGGGAAATCTTGATACACGCTTACGCAAGCTTGATGAAGGCGAATACGCTGCAATCATACTCGCTGCAGCAGGATTAAAGCGGCTCGGACTACCGCAACGGATACGCGGATTTCTGGAGCCGGAAGCCAGCTTACCCGCAGCGGGGCAGGGAGCTATGGCGATAGAAGTGTCTGACTCGCGCCCTGATTTACTTGAGTTGCTTGCCCCGTTGAATCATTTGGCAACGTCACAGTCAGTTATTGCTGAACGAACAGTATCGAGGGTTTTTGGCGGAAGTTGCCAGATACCGTTAGCGGCGTTTGCAACCGTCGCCGATCACAAAATGCATTTGCGCGGTATGGTCGCTACGCCTGATGGTCAGAGAGTAGCCAGTGCTGAGGTATTCGGTGATGCCTCAAACCCTGCAGCACTCGGTTTGCAACTGGCGCAGGCTTTGTCTGCCCAAGATGCCGAGGGCATTCTGGCTTTATGTAAAGCGCAGATTGTTGAGTAAATTGCGCATGTCTGTCAGGAACGTGATTGTTACGCGCCCGTTGGCGCAGGCTCAGGAGTTTGTAGCGAAAGTTAATGCAATTTCGCGTTCTTGCCAGTTTTTTCCGCTCCTTGAAATACATCCACTGGAAGATCAGTCGGAGATCATCGATGTTGTCGCTCACCTCAGCCATTACGCATTGGTTGTCTTTGTAAGCCCGAATGCCATCGACGCATTTTTTTCTCATGTCAGGCAATGGCCACCGCAGCTTCCGATTGGTGTCGTAGGGGAGGGGAGCAGACTTGCATTAGTACGCCATGGGGTGAATTCTGATAATACGACGATCATCTGCCCTTCTGATAAATTAAAAACAGATTCCGAAGCGCTTGCGGCGGAGATTGATTTTGCTGCGTTGGCTGGTAAGCAGGTATTGTTGGTGAGAGGAACAACGGGCAGGGAGTTTTTAGCCGATGCTTTTCGTTCACGTGGTGTCAGTGTGAAGCAATTGGCTGCTTACCGGCGGAGTGCTCCTGAATTCAGCATTTCGGTGCGGACGCAATTAGATGCATTGCTTCAGTCCGACAATGACTGGGTAATCACTAGTTCTGAAGCATTGCGAACCCTTATTCTCTGGTGCGGGCAATTATCGGGTGACAATGCCGTGGCAAAAATCCAACATCAACATCTTATCGTTCCCCACGTCCGTATTGCCGAAACGGCGCAGGTACTGGGGTTTCATTCCATCACTTTAACCGCGTCAGGCGACGAACAGGTGCTTGTCGCGTTACAATCCAGCGTATGAATGAACAGCAAACAAATACAGGGGGTTCTTTGCCATCCCAAAGCCCTGATCAATCCATAGCCGCGACCGCGGCTAATGCGCTTCCTGCTCAATCGGCAGGTAATTGGACGCATCCTTCGTTTCTGATTTCCGGCATCCTGGCTGTATTGCTGGCCGCACAATGGTGGTCTTCGCAAAATCAGATCAGTGTCCTGAAAGAAGAGGTCGCGCGACGTTTATTGAGTGCCGACACCACCAGCAATGAGACGAAGTTGCTGGCAAAAAATGTACAGGAAACGACAAAAGAAATTCAGGCCAAAGTGCTTTTGATTGAGAGCAAACAAATGGAGTCTCAAAGCCAGCAACTGGCTTTGGAGCAGCTATATCAGGATCTGTCAAAAAACCGAGATGAGTGGGCTTTGGCTGAAATTGAGCAGGTACTGGCTACCGCCAGTCAGCAATTGCAGTTGGCTGGTAACGTCCAGGGAGCGTTAATTGCATTGCAGAATGCAGACGGGCGTCTGGCCAAATCCGATAAACCCCAGTTCATTACGATCAGAAGAGCGATCGCCAAAGATATTGACCGTCTGAAATCTTTGCCGGCACTGGATCTACCCGGAATAGCATTACGCCTTGATAGCGTCATCACGCAAGTGGATCATATTCCTTTGTGGGCTGATGAAAAATCGGTGGTTTCCCCGACTCCGCCAAAAGCACCGTTGAGAATTATCTCTAAAGGCCAGCGTGCGCCAAAACAGGATAAAAAAGTAGCAGAAGCGGAAGAAATTACTTTGTCTATGCGTTTGCAGGATGCCTGGCAGAGTTTTTCAAGTGAGATGTGGGGGGAATTGAAGCAACTGATTCGTGTGCGCAATGTGGAAACACCGGATGCATTATTGTTGACGCCTTCTCAATCGTATTTTGCGCGCGAAAATCTGAAGTTGCGTCTGTTGAATGCACGACTCGCTTTGCTGGCCAGAAATGAGAGTGTGTTCCGTAGTGATCTGGTTTCGGCGCAAGATGCAATTTCAAAGTATTTCGACACCAGAGCAAAACAGACGCAGAATGCACAAGCCTTATTGCGTCAGGTACAGGGCAGTAATTTGTCGATAGAGATGCCAAATCTGTCAGAAAGTTTAAATGCAGTACGCAACTACAAAGTGAAGCCTTAACGTATGCGAATTTTTATCCGGCTTCTGATTCTGTTCTCTCTTGCCGTTGGACTGGCGATAGGCGCGCGTTTCAATCCAGGAAACGTCGTGCTGTTTTATCCTCCATACAGAATTGATTTATCGTTAAATTTATTTCTCTTTCTGGTCGCACTGCTGTTCCTGGTCCTTTACGTTATTCTCGGAGCGATAGTCACCACTCGCAAGATGCCGAAGAAAGTTGCAGCTTACCGGCAGCAAAAGCGTGAACGTGATGGTAACAAGGCATTGAGAGAGTCGCTTAAAACCTTATTCGAAGGACGTTTCGGATATGCTGAAAAAGCGGCGATTCGTGCCGCCGAATTGCCGGATAACGCTGGTGTTGCTGCCTTGATTGGTGCGCGGGCAGCGCATCACATGGGGCAATTTGAACGCAGGGATCTGTGGCTGGCAGGAATCGAGGCAGACAACAATTATAAAGTCGCCAGACTGGTCAGTGCGACCGAGCTGCTGGTGGATCAGCATCAGTCAGATAAGGCGCTGGAGGCTGTCAAGGAGCTGCATGCCAATGGTAGCCGCCATATTCAGGTGTTGCGCTGGGCTTTAAAAGCAAATCAGCAAGCGCAGAAATGGGCTGATGTCTTGAAACTGGTTCGTACACTCGATAAACATCATGCGCTCCATCCAGCGCTCTCAAAAAGGCTGAAGGAATTGGCCTACGAGGATTTGTTGAAGGGGCATGAGCACGACGCTGAGTCTTTGCGTCGTGTCTGGTTTGATATTCCTGCAAATGACAGGAAATCGGCCTTTATCGCTTATCAGGCTGCGAATGCGTTTAATGCCCGAGGTTTGTTTGACGAGGCGCGCTCGATTGTTGAGAAGTCTCTGGCAGAGGAGTGGGATGAGCGTTTGCTGCGTGCATACCGTGATGCAGCGGCAGCCGAAGGGTCGGCTGCCTTGTTGTCGCAGATTGAACATTGCGAAAGATGGTCTCTGAATCATCCTACCGATCCGGAACTGGCGTTGACGCTTGGTGTACTTTGCCTCCGTCAGAAATTATGGGGCAAGGCGCAGCGTCATATGGAGCAAGCGTTGTCTGACGCGGTTTCTGCCCGTACAGTGACTGAATCGAATCTGAAACTGGCGCAGCTGCATGAGGCGCTCGGACAGGACGAAGAGGCGGCTTATCATTACAGGCAATGTGCAATCGCAACAACACTGTAAATTGACGGTCTTGTCTTTTGCGTTGCACAAATCCATCGATAAAACCGATATAATTTTGTCCGGTAAATTGACTTTATTGATATCTATTAAGAAAGAGTGACATGAGCTTGAATAACGTACCAGCAGGTCGTGATCTGCCAAATGACTTTAACGTCATCATTGAAATTCCTATGAATGCAGATCCGATTAAATACGAGGTTGATAAAGAAACCGGCGCTATTTTTGTTGATCGTTTCATGGGTACGGCAATGCACTACCCATGCAACTACGGATATGTTCCGCAGACTATCGCTGGTGACGGTGACCCGGTTGATGTTTTGGTGATTACACCGTTCCCTTTGATTCCTGGTGTCGTTGTTCGCTGCCGTGCAATTGGTGTCCTGCAAATGACTGACGAAGGTGGTCAGGATGCGAAAGTGTTAGCAGTTCCTGTTGACAAAATTTTACCGATTTACACACATTGGCAAAAGCCTGAAGATTTGAATGAACTGCGCCTGAAACAGATTCAACATTTCTTTGAGCACTACAAAGATCTTGAAAAAGGCAAATGGGTCAAAGTTGAAGGTTGGGCTGGTCCGGATGAGGCGAAAAAAGAAATTCTTGATGGTGTGGAGAATTTCAAAAAAGCTCAGAAATAAGCAAGTTTCTCTAAGAAAAACGCGGCCTCAGTAGCCGCGTTTTTTTATTCAGGTTGAACTGCGCTTCGCTGACGTTTGTAATGTCAATTTACAGGTTAAAGACCGGCGCGTGGCAGATTGACCATGACTGCAAAAGCGAGTGCAATCAGGATCGCTGCCAGGCTGAACCAGAGAAGAGGAGTGCTCTCTGTGCGGATATTCTTTTGCGCACTTTCCTGACTGATTTTACCTCTTTTGCGCTTCAGTCTTTTATCGCGATCAAGGACTTTTTGTAAATCGTCCGACATCTCTCGGGCAGTCTGGTAGCGATGACTCAACTCTTTCTGCATGGCTTTCATGACGATTCTCGAGAGTGACTCAGGGATACCGGGATTGATTTCGGACGGTGCCTTCGGCGTTTTGTAGGCAATTTGATGCAACAGCTTATCAATGTCGTTGCTTTGAAATGGCTTTTGCATCGTCAGCATTTCATACATGACCGCACCAAGCGAATAGATATCAGTCTGTGCATTCACGGGTTTTCCCATTGCCTGTTCCGGAGACATGTAGTTGGGCGTACCGAGAATGTTGTTGTTGAATAGTGTGACATTTGCTGGCTGATTTTCGTCCAGCAGACGATTGGGTGCGCGGGCAATGCCAAAATCGACCACTTTAGGCTGATTGTTGGTCAATATGAAAATGTTGCCGGGTTTAATGTCGCGGTGAATGACGGATTTCTCATGTGCATAGGCAAGGGCGTCGGCAATTCTCTGAATGATATCTGTGGTTTCTATAAAGTCGAAAGTCCGGCCCGCAGCCAGCATCATTTTTAAATCTTGCCCTCCGAGAAATTCCATCGCGATAAATGTCGTTCCTCCTTCACTGGAGGCATCAAAGATCGTCACAATATTCGGATGAGAAAGTCTGCCGGCAGCCCGTGCTTCATTAATGAATTGTTGCTCGCGTTGTTTTTTGTCTGCCGCGTTACCACTGGCATTGAGTATTTTGATGGCAACGTCTCGGTCTATGACCGGATCATGACCGCGAAAGACGGTGCCGTTCGATCCTGTACCCAGTTTTTCTGTGAGATAGAAGCGACCTGCTCGTTTGTGCATGTTCATCGCATTATTCGGAGTATTTTGTATTATTTTATTTTGTTGCATTTCAGCAGCATGCCTTGAAGCATATTAAATTTCAAGTGGCTTGTTTGTATGGGGTATGTTCGTTTAAATCGTCCAGATAAAGTTCGATTCCATTCGTTTCTCGTTGCAGAAAATGAGCGACGGCATTGCTGAATTCGGGATGAGTTAAAAAATGTGCTGAACCAGTTTTCTGGGGGAGAAATCCTCTTGCCATTTTGTGCTCCCCCTGAGCCCCGCCTTCAAATGTTTGAATATGATGTCGTATGCAAAACTCGATCGCCTGGTAATAAGCTGTTTCAAAATGCAGGCAGGGATAATGCTCAACACAACCCCAATAGCGACCATAAACTTTATTGCTGCTGAATATTAAGAGCGAAGCCGCAATTTTTCTTCCATCTTTTATCGCGAAAATAAGATGTATGTGCTGCGGCATCGTGCGGCCAATCTGCGTGAAAAATTCAAGGTTCAGATAAGGTTTTGAATGATGGTTTTCATATGTGGCATCGTAACAGCGTTTAAAAAACAGCCAGTCGTCAGCATTGGCATCCTTCCCTTGTACATGTGAGAAGGCAATACCGAGCTCTTGTATTTTCTTTCGTTCGGCACGAATGTTTTTACGCTTTTTCTTGTTGAGCGTATTCAGAAACCCGTTGAAGTCAGAGTATTGATCATTTTGCCAATGAAATTGTACCCCCGCTCTGATCATAAAGCCTGCATTTTTCAGCTGGATTATTTGATTTTCATCAGGAAATAAGATGTGACAGGAGGAAAAATTCCCTGACCGCGTTATTTTTTTCAAGTTTTCCAGTAACAAATTTCTGACAATATCGTCGCTTGCAATGATTCTGCTTCCTGTCACAGGGGTGAATGGAATCGCTGACAGCAGTTTGGGATAGTACTGTAAGCCATGCTGCCGGTAGGCATCCGCCCATGACCAGTCAAAGACATATTCGCCATAGGAATGCATCTTCTGATAAAGCGGACATGCGCCGACCAAGGTTTTATCTTGCCATATGGTTAAAAAATAAGGAGCCCAGCCAGTTTTTGCCGCGGCAGATCCTGACGTATGCAACGCGTCTAAAAAGGCATACGAGAGAAAGGGATTCGTGGACGGATCGGATTTCAGTAAATTGTCCCACTGTTCTTGTCCAATATCAGAGAGAGAACTTGCAAAGCCCATGCGATAATACTGGCTGATAGAAACTAATTCCATTTTTTGATTTTTTCAAATTGCACGATTATGACGATTAAAGTTGCCATTGCTCAGATGAATAGTACGGTCGGGGATCTGGCCGGTAATGCTGCGCAAATAGTAGATTATGTCCGGCAGGCAGCTGAGCAGGGAGCAGATATTGTTGTAACACCGGAATTGTCTCTGGTGGGTTACCCTCCTGAGGATCTGCTGTTAAGAAGCGGGTTTTACCTGCAAACTCAGCGTGTGTTGTCCGATCTGACTGCGCAACTTGCTGCATTCAAAGATATTCATGTATTGGTCGGGCATCCTGAAGCGAAAGATGGTCAACATTTTAATGCGGTTTCCATTTTGCTGAACGGCAGCGTTATCCGATCTTACTTTAAGCGCAATCTGCCTAATTATATGGTGTTCGATGAGGTCAGGTATTTTTCTCCTGGTTCTGCTGCATGCGTATTTGACGTCAAGGGCGTGCGTTTTGGTATCAATATCTGTGAAGATACCTGGTTTAAAGAGGCACCTCTGGCTGCCAGAAATGCCGGGGCACAGGTGTTACTGGTACCGAACGGCTCGCCATTTCACATTGATAAGCAGCAGCAACGCCTTGACGTCATGCGTGCAAATGTCAGCTCTGCAGGCATGTCATTAGTTTATGCCAATTTATTGGGTGGCCAGGACGAACTGATTTTTGACGGCAATTCCTTTGTCCTCGATCAGCAGGGGGAACTTGTTGCCCAGTTACCTCATTGCGATACTGCTTTACAAGTGATTGAATTTGACGGTCCGCAGCCGCTATCTCAGCCTTTGCCAGAGTTGGGAACGACAGAATCTCAGGTCTATCATGCCCTGGTACTTGGTGTGCGTGATTATGTGGCAAAAAATGGATTTCCGGGTGTATTGCTTGGGCTGTCGGGCGGTGTCGACTCGGCTCTGACGCTGGCGGTTGCCGTTGACGCTCTGGGTGCAGAAAAGGTCAGGGCAATCATGATGCCTTCTCCCTATACCGCAGAGATATCGCTGCTTGATTCGCGGGATATGGTTGAACGCCTTGCTGTGCGTTACGATGAAATTTCCATTGGCGCCTGTTTTGACGCTTTCAGAGTCACCCTGAGTACAGAGTTCGCAGGCTTAAAAGAAGATACGACTGAGGAAAATATTCAGGCGCGGATACGCGGAACGATGCTGATGGCTTTATCGAATAAATACGGCTCCATCGTACTGACGACTGGTAATAAGAGTGAAATGGCAGTCGGTTATTGCACTTTGTACGGTGATATGGCTGGTGGTTTTGCTGTAATCAAGGATATACCTAAAACACTGGTATACCGCTTATGCGCATACAGAAACAGTATCACCGACATTATTCCGGAACGTATTCTGACACGACCACCTTCGGCCGAACTGCGTCCTGATCAGACCGACCAGGATTCCTTGCCGCCGTATGAAATACTTGACGGCATCATGCAGTTATACATGGAGCAAAACAAATCCCGCGCAGATATTATTGCAGCAGGATATCGCGAAGAGGATGTTGAACGAATCACCCGTTTGATTAAAATAAATGAATATAAACGTCGCCAGGCGCCTATCGGTGTGCGGATTACGCACCGGGCGTTTGGCCGCGACTGGCGCTACCCGATCACCTCAAAATTCAGAGACTAAAAAAGGAAATTCATCATGAAACAAATTACAGCTGTCATTAAACCGTTCAAGTTAGATGAAGTGCGTGAAGCGCTGGCAGACGTCGGGGTTACGGGTCTGACCGTGACTGAAGTCAAAGGATTCGGTCGTCAAAAAGGGCATACGGAGTTGTATCGCGGCGCTGAATATGTAGTTGACTTCTTACCCAAAATTAAAGTGGAGGTTGTTGTCGATGACAAAATTTGCGATAACGTTGTCGATGCCATTATCAAAGCCGCGCACACCGGAAAAATAGGTGACGGCAAAATTTTTGTCCAGAATGTCGAGCAGGTGATTCGTATCCGTACTGGTGAAACTGGCGCTGAAGCAGTCTGATTCATTATCTAAACCAGGTATAAGTCTATGATGGTATCCAGATTACTCACAGCTGTATTTGCGGCAATGCTGGCCATGCCAGCGGTCGCTGAAAATGGTGTTAGTGAGCATAAAATTATTATCGGTCAGTCGGCTGCTTTTTCGGGGCCTGCAGCGCAACTGGGCATACAGTTGCATGCAGGCGCAAAAGCCTACTTCGATCACGTGAACAGTACTGGTGGCGTTTTTGGACGCAAGATCGAAATCATCAAACGTGATGATAAATACGAGGCTGATATCGCGGCTGCCAACACCAAGGCGCTGATAGAAACTGATGATGTGTTTGCATTGTTTGGTTACGTCGGCACGCCAACCAGCAATGCCGCGACACCGATATTCACGCAAGCCAAAGTACCGTTCTTTGCGCCATATTCTGGCGCTCAGTCACTGCGGGAACCATTCAACAAGTTAATTTTCAACATTCGCGCCAGCTATTTTGACGAAACCGAACATCTGGTCGATCGTCTGGTGAATACCGGGCTGAAAAATATTGCCGTGTTCTATCAGAATGACGCGTATGGTAAATCTGGCCTGACGGGAGTGGAGCGGGCATTGAAGAAAAAAAATCTTCCGTTGATTGACACTGCGACGGTGGAGCGCAACAGCGTTGACGTAGCCAAAGCCGTCGAGAAAATGATGGCAAAGCGTCCCGACGTCATTATTCAGATCAGCGCTTATTCTTCTTCGGCAGCTTTAATCAAAGAAATGCGCCGTCTCGGATATACCGGGCAATTTTATAATGTGTCGTTTGTCGGTAGTCAGGCTTTGTCCGATGCTTTGGGTAAAGATGGCCCGGGCGTTGTTATTTCTCAGGTAGTACCATTCCCGTGGTCTGCAGCAAACGCAACGGTCGTTGGTGAATACACGAAAATTATGAATAAGGCCGGTATTAAAGACCTGAATTTCTCCAGTCTGGAAGGTTTTATCGCGGCGAAGGTGTTTGTGGAGGGGCTTCGTCGTTCAGGTCAGAATCTGACCCGTGAAAAACTGATTTCCTCATTAGAATCGCTGAATACCAAGAGTTATGATGCCGGTGGTTTTGATATTAACTTTTCATCGTCGAATCACAATGGATCAAAATTTGTTGATATGACCATGATAGGCAAAGACGGAAAATTCAAGAACTGAAAAAAAGGCCTGAGGAAACTCAGGCCTTCAACAATACAATCAGCGCACCCGAACCACCATCGGCGGCGGTCGCCTGACTAAACGCCAGCACTTCATCTTTCTGGATCAGCCAGTTCCGCACTTTATGCTTCAGAACTGGTTCTTTATTGACAGAACCCAGACCTTTGCCATGAATGATCCGTACGCAACGAACGCCGTTTCTACCGCATCGCCTCAGAAAATCACCCAGACTGTCTCTGGCCTGATCGCGGCGCAGACCATGCAAATCTAATTGCGCCTGGATCACCCAGTGCCCCTTGCGTAATTTTCTGACGACATCAACGCCGACTCCGGGGCGGGTATAGCTCAGATTTTCGTCCGTCTCCAGTAAAGAGTCGGCATCAAATTCATCAGAGAGCGATTCCTGCAAGGCTGCTTTTTCGTCAGCAATATATTGAAATGGAATCGGTGCAGGACGTACAGGGCTGGCCTGATGCTTGAGCGCTACTTTGAGTGGTTCAACCATCCCTATGCTGGAGCGGAAAATATTGGCTTCTGCCTTTGCTTTTTTTTCCTGCTCCAGACGTTCCGCTTCAGCCCGCTGCCGGGCTTCCTGTTGTGCTTTAAGCTGCTGACCCAGAGCCTTCAGGTCAGCAAAATTTTTCAGCGAGGACATAAATGAGCCGGATTACTCTTCTAGGTAACGCTGCGCATCCAGCGCTGCCATGCAGCCTGTGCCTGCGCTGGTGATTGCCTGACGGTAAACATGATCCTGTACGTCGCCAGCAGCAAATACGCCGGGAACACTGGTCGCGGTTGCCATGCCCTCGGTACCGGTACGGGTTTTGATATAGCCGTTGTGCATGTCCAGCTGACCTTCAAAAATACCTGTATTCGGTTTGTGACCAATCGCCACAAATAAACCATGGACGGGCACTTGTGTAATTACTCCATCCGTCGATTTGATGTTGATGCCAGTTACGCCCGAGTCGTCACCTGTCACTTCGTCCAGCGTGTGGTTCCATTTAATCTCGACTTTGCCTTCTGCAACCTTCGCCATCAGGCGGTCGATCAGAATCGCTTCTGCGCGGAACTTGTCGCGACGGTGAATGACTGTGACTTTACTTGCAATATTTGACAGGTACAGTGCCTCTTCGACTGCAGTATTACCGCCGCCGATAACCGCGACTTCTTTGCCGCGATAGAAGAAACCGTCACAAGTGGCACATGCAGACACACCTTTACCCATAAAAGCCTGCTCGGACGGTAAGCCCAGATACTGTGCCGAGGCTCCGGTGGCAATAATCAGCGAATCGCAAGTGTATTCACCCTGATCACCGATGAGACGGATAGGTTTTTCACTGAGTTTGGTGGTATGAATGTAATCGAAAATAATTTCAGTATTAAAACGTTCCGCATGTTGCAGAAAACGCTGCATCAGCTCCGGACCTTGTACGCCCAGCGGATCTGCGGGCCAGTTTTCGACATCGGTGGTCGTCATGAGCTGTCCGCCTTGCTCTACGCCGGTAATCAATACCGGATTAAGATTGGCACGGGCGGCATAAATAGCGGCGGAATAACCCGCTGGACCTGAACCGAGAATCAATACGCGAGCGTGTTTTTTAGATGTAGACATGAGCAGACCTGCATAAAAAGAGTTGAAGGGGAGGCCAGACGGGAAAATCGATGCCTTCGTTGCTTGCAGATGGTGTTGCCGCAGAAAAAAGCAAGCGGTGGTCGCTTTCATTTCATTGCCATCTGCAGATCAGCGCGAATTATAGTCTATCCTCTGGCCCTGCGTGAGGTACCCGGTGTTTGGCGAGCGGGCTCTAACATGCTATCTTGTCAGTCTTTGGTTGTCCGGATGAACATTTTCCTGATTTATGACTACAAGTAACAGCGAAGCCTACACCCGTAGCAGTAAAAGTCCGCCACCTCCGCCGCTGCCCAATAAAATGATGGTGTTGCTGATGGAGGCGCGCTGGCTCGTTTTCGCTGCATTAAGTATTTGCCTGATATTAATCCTTGCGACCTATTCGAAATCTGACCCGGGCTGGTCGCAGTCCAGCGTTGTTCCGAAAATCCATAATCTGGGTGGGAAATTCGGTGCCTGGCTGGCGGATGTTGTTCTGTATATCTTCGGTTTTTCTGCGTGGTGGTGGAGTATCGTTTGCCTGCGTCAGGTCGTGAAGTCTTACCGTCATCTGGCCGACCGGCTGTCTATGCAAGTTGAAACGAAAAACGGCGAAGAGGAAGGCTTGCCTTACCTCCTGGCGCGCATCACCGGATTTGCCCTGCTGATTTGCGGCAGCATGGGGTTGGAGTTTTTGCGTATGCACACGCTGAGCGTGCCATTACCATTGGCTCCCGGCGGTGTACTGGGCAATGTAATTGGTTCTGCTGCATACAGCGCAATGGGTTTTACCGGTGCGACCCTGTTGTTGCTGATGGCGATGGCCTTAGGTATCAGCTTGTATTTTCAGGTGTCCTGGCTGACGATCGCAGAAAAAACCGGTGCGGCGATAGAAACCGTTTTTGTGTTCATACAAAATAAATACGCGGCGGCGGAAGACCGGCGTGTTGGTCAGACTGCCGCAGTCAAGCGCGAAGAAGTAGTGGTGCAGGAACGGGCGAAGATTGTGGAAGCATCGCCGATACGTATCGAGCCTCAGGTGGTTGCCGTGCCACGTTCTGATCGCGTGGAAAAAGAGAAACAGGTTTCGCTGTTCAATGAACTGCCAGACACGAATCTGCCACCGCTTTCTTTGCTCGATGACGCGCCGCCGGTACAGGAAACCGTGAGTGTGCAGACGCTGGAATTCACCAGTCGTCTGATCGAGAAAAAACTCTCTGATTTCGGCGTCGAAGCTAAAGTGGTGGCAGCGTATCCGGGGCCGGTGATTACCCGTTATGAGATTGAACCCGCGACTGGCGTGAAAGGCAGTCAGATCGTCAATCTGGCGCGTGATCTTGCACGCTCGTTGTCGCTGACCTCGATACGGGTTGTAGAAACCATTCCCGGTAAAAATTACATGGGGCTGGAATTGCCGAACCCGAAACGGCAGATTGTCCGCCTGACAGAAATTCTCAGCTCGAAAATTTATCACGACAGCTCATCAAGCCTCACCGTAGCGCTCGGTAAAGATATTGCTGGCAATCCGATTTGTGCCGATCTGGCGAAGATGCCGCATTTGCTGGTGGCGGGTACAACGGGCTCCGGTAAATCTGTTGGTATTAATGCGACGATATTGTCACTGCTGTACAAGTCTGATCCTAACGATGTGCGCATGATACTGATCGATCCTAAGATGCTGGAGATGTCGGTGTACGAAGGTATTCCGCATTTGCTGGCGCCGGTGGTGACGGATATGCGCCAAGCTGGGCATGCTCTGAACTGGGCGGTTTCTGAAATGGAGCGCCGCTATAAACTGATGTCGAAACTGGGCGTGCGTAATCTGGCTGGTTATAACGTCAAAATCGCAGAAGCGGCAAAGAAAGAACAACATATTCCGAATCCATTCAGCCTCACACCGGATGCGCCGGAACCGCTCGATAAATTGCCAACCATCGTCATCATCATTGATGAGTTGGCCGATCTGATGATGGTGGTGGGTAAAAAGGTGGAAGAGCTGATCGCCCGTATTGCGCAAAAAGCGCGCGCAGCGGGTATACATTTGATTCTGGCAACGCAACGACCATCGGTGGACGTGATTACCGGCCTGATCAAGGCGAATATTCCTACCCGTATCGCGTTTCAGGTCAGCAGTAAAATCGACTCACGCACGATTCTCGATCAGATGGGGGCGGAAACGCTGCTTGGTATGGGGGATATGCTGTATATGCCACCGGGAACCGGCTTGCCGGTGCGGGTGCATGGCGCTTTTGTGTCGGATGACGAGGTTCATCGTGTTGTCGAGCATCTGAAAGCGCAAGGTGAGCCTAACTATGTCGAAGGTATACTGGAAGGTGGTACCCTCGAAGAGGGCAGTGAAGGTGGCGCTGCCGGTGAAATTGCTGGTGGCGGCGAGGCCGATGCCTTGTACGATCAGGCCGTGGCGATCGTGCTGAAAAACCGCCGCGCTTCGATTTCGCTGGTACAGCGGCATTTGCGCATTGGTTACAATCGCGCTGCCCGTTTGCTGGAACAAATGGAACAAAGCGGTGTCGTATCGACGATGCAGTCGAATGGCAACCGTGAAATTCTGGTCCCGGTCGGAAATGCTGAGTAGCCATGGATAGTAGCGACAGGCGGATCAAGCGGTCGTTATGATGAGCAGTACAGAATAGTAATCAAGGAAAATCAGTGAAGAAGCAAAGTAAAGTAATTAAAGTGGCAAGTGGCCTGCTGGCATGTGTTGTTGCCACCACGCTGTTACCCGCAATCGCCATGGCGTCTGCAGTCGATCAATTCAAATCCTTTGTCTCGAATACCAAAAGTGCTAAAGGGGAATTCGTTCAGCAGCAGATCAAAATGGTGGATGGTAACCCGAAAGTTTCCAAAACCTTCAGCGGATCATTCGTCTTCGCCCGTCCCGGTAAATTCATCTGGACTTACCAAAAGCCGTATGAACAAGTATTGCAGGCGGACGGTGAGAAGCTTTTTATTTTTGATAAAGACCTGAATCAGGTCACGATCAAGGAACTGGGGAGCGCACTCGGCTCCAGCCCGGCAGCGATTTTGTTTGGCAGTGCCGGTGCGGCTGATCTGGATAAAAATTTCGTTCTCAAAGATGTGTCATCGAAGCAGGGTTTGGAATGGCTGGAAGCAACCGCCAAGACCAAAGGCAGCCAGTTTGACCATATCGGCATCGGCATGAAAGACGGCGTTCCGTATGCGTTAGAACTGCGCGATCAGTTCGGGCAGGTGTCGCTGGTGACCCTCAAAAGCATGGAAAAAAATCCTGCTTTGAAAGCAGATCAGTTTAAATTTGTCGTCCCTGCCGGGGCAGATGTGTTCCGTCAGTAATGTCAGTAGTCATGGTCAATAAGATTACAGGATGAACGGACCACGTAAGAAGCTCGCGCCGCTGGCAGAGCGCATGCGTCCGGCGACGCTGGATGATGTAATCGGGCAGCAGCATATTCTGGGCGAGGGTAAACCGCTACGCGTTGCGTTTCAGTCTGGCGAGCCACATTCGATGATCTTGTGGGGCCCGCCGGGTGTCGGTAAAACCACGCTGGCGCGCCTGATGGCAGATGCTTTCCATTGCGAATTTATTGCTTTGTCCGCCGTTTTATCGGGCATTAAAGATATCCGCGAAGCCGTTGAACGTGCGCAGATTCTGCAGGCGACTTCGCAACGCCGCACCATCCTGTTTGTTGATGAAGTACATCGTTTCAACAAGAGCCAGCAAGACGCTTTTTTGCCGCATGTCGAAAGTGGTTTGTTTACCTTCATCGGCGCAACGACCGAAAACCCTTCATTTGAAGTCAACAGCGCCTTGCTGTCGCGGGCCGCTGTGTATGTGCTGAAATCGCTGACGGATGATGATCTTGCGCTGATGGTGGATCGCGCCTGCGAGCGTCAGCTCGATGGCTTGCAGATATTGCCGGAAGCTAAAGCCAGTCTGGTGTCCAGCGCCGATGGCGACGGTCGAAAATTATTGAATAACCTCGATATCGTGGCGCATGCTGCGACCGCCAAAAATCTGACTGTCGTCGATCCTGCGTTACTCAGTGAGTGTCTGGGTGATGCTTTGCGACGCTTTGATAAAGGCGGCGATGCGTTTTACGATCAGATTTCTGCCTTGCATAAATCCGTGCGGGGATCAAATCCGGACGCTGCGTTGTATTGGCTGGTACGCATGCTCGATGGTGGCGCTGATCCACGCTACATGGCGCGCCGCATCGTTCGTATGGCGTCGGAAGATATTGGTCTGGCTGATCCGCGTGCTTTGCGTATCTGTCTGGATGCAGCTGAAACCTATGAACGTCTGGGTTCGCCGGAAGGCGAGTTAGCGCTGGCAGAGGCAGTGATTTACCTTGCGTGTGCGGCGAAATCGAACGCTGTTTATAAAGCCTATAACGCGGTCAGGGCGCTGGTCGCCAAAGATAAATCGCGTGTTGTGCCTGAACATTTGCGGAATGCGCCGACCAAGCTCATGAAGCAACTCGGTTACGGCAAACTGTATCGCTATGCCCACGATGAGCCGGATGCGTATGCCGCTGGCGAAACTTATCTGCCGGAGGGCTTGGAAGGCAAATCCTGGTATCACCCCGTACCGCGCGGACTGGAAATCAAAATTGCAGAAAAGCTGGCGTATCTGCGGCGGTTGGATGACGAGGCGGATGGCATTTAACCGCGTCCGTCGATTTGCTGATGCGCTTGATCAGGTTTGAGCGCATTTGCGAACGTCAAAACGCAGTAAAAAAAACGTTCAGAAATCGCTTAAAAAGCAGAAAAATGCCTCAAATATACTCCCCCGGGTATCTGTTTTTGCCAGCCTATCCCCCTTTGTTTGTATAGAGATAGGCTGATTTTGCTCATATACTCCCCATTATTTGCATTTACATGCGTTGGCTGGCGTTGAAATTCAGTCGCGGTCGCATGCTATAAGTTTAGGGAAATTCGCCCGCCCTTGCTACAATAGCCGATTAGCTCATTCCACTTATTCGTATCAGATCACTATGATAGATATTCAACTCCTGCGTAAAGATATCGCTGCTGTTGCCGCGCGTCTTGCTACCCGTAAATTCAAACTCGATGTCGATGCGTTTAACGCACTCGAAGGTGAACGTAAGCAGATCCAGTCCCGCACCGAAGAACTGCAAGCCAAGCGCAATAGCTTGTCCAAACAAATCGGTATGCTCAAAGGCAAAGGCGAAGATGCTTCCGCAGTGATGGCCGAAGTCGGCGGCATCGGCGACGAATTGAAAGCCTCAGAGGTGCGTCTGTCAGAAGTGCAGACCGCCATGACGGCATTCTTACAGACGATACCGAATCTGCCGCACGAATCTGTGGTCGTGGGACAGGACGAAACCGCGAACGTCGAAATCCGTAAAGTCGGTACACCGCCTGTCTTTGATTTCGAGATTAAAGATCACGTTGATATCGGCTCTGCACTGGGTCTGGATTTTGATACCGCAGTCAAATTAACCGGTTCACGTTTCTCGGTCATGAAAGGCGGCATGGCGCGTCTGCATCGTGCGTTGACGCAATTCATGCTCGACACGCAAACTGTCGAACATGGCTACACGGAAATGTACACGCCATACATGGTGAATGCTGATTCCATGCGCGGTACCGGCCAGTTGCCGAAGTTTGAAGAAGATTTGTTCGCTGTCAAAAAAGGCGGACAAGACGGCGAGGGCGAAATCCTGTATCTGATCCCGACATCCGAAGTGACACTGACCAACACCGTGCGTGATGAAATCATCCCGGCAGAGGCATTGCCGATCAAGATGACCGCGCATACACCATGCTTCCGCTCTGAAGCAGGCAGCTATGGCCGTGATACACGCGGCATGATACGTCAGCATCAGTTCGACAAAGTGGAAATGGTGCAGATCGTCCATCCGGAAAAATCCATGGAAGCACTGGATGAAATGGTTGGTCATGCCGAAGCGATTCTGAAAAAGCTGGGCTTGCCATATCGTGTGGTCAGTTTGTGTACCGGCGACATGGGCTTTGGCGCGACCAAAACTTTCGATCTGGAAGTCTGGTTGCCAGCACAAAATACTTACCGCGAAATTTCATCGGTATCGAATATGGAAGCCTTCCAGGCACGTCGCATGCAGGCACGTTTCCGCAATGCGCAGGGCAAACCGGAAGCGGTGCATACGCTGAATGGCTCTGGCCTGGCGGTGGGACGTACGCTGGTGGCGGTGTTAGAAAATTACCAGCAAGCGGACGGTTCTGTCGTGATTCCGGAAGCGCTGCGTCCTTACATGGGCGGCATGGAAAAATTAGTGCCGGCAGCTTAATGAAGCCGAGATGGCTGATGAACTGAGCTGATCTTGAAAAAAAGTCCCGCGTCGAATGCAAAGACGCGGGATTTTTTTATGCCTGTTTCATTTCTGAGCGGCGATCGACAAACAAGCTGTTGCCGTGAATTTTCTTCGCCTGTTTCTTCGCTTCAGAGGCGGCAATCGAAATCTGGTGGTGCGAATAAAACTGATTCGGGCTGGATTTGACCACGCCCAGCGACAGACTCACCAGCGGATAAAATACTTTTTTACCTTGCCGGTCTTCGCTCAGATAACCACCGCGTTCGCGGTCTTCATTGTTATAAAAATCCTGAATCTCGGTTGCAAAGCTTTGCAGAATATCGCTGCAACGCTGCTCCCAGTCATCGCTGCGAAACAGAATAATAAAATCATCGCCGCCGATGTGGCCGATAAAATCCATCTGCGAATCGCAATGCCGTTTCAGTACATCGCCTGTCATCTGAATAATATCGTCGCCGCGCCGGTAACCATACACGTCATTAAACGGCTTGAAATGATCGAGATCGCAATAACAGGCGCTGAACCTCTGCTGTTTTTGTAGCAACTGATCAATGTGTTCATTAATCGGCACGTTACCGGGTAACTGCGTCAGCGGATTCGCATAACGTGCAGCGGTAATCTGCATTTGCGTGATTTCGCGCATCAGATCCGGCCCGGTACAAATGCCCAGATATTGCCCCTGATCGGTAATGATGATGCCGTTGATCAGATGCTCAGGATTCGCTTCCACGATGATATGGCTGACATCCTGCATGCTGGTGTTTTTATCGACGACCACCGGGTTGGGGTCCATAAACACCTTGCAGGATTTTTTGCCGTACAACTCGCGCTGATAAGGGCGCGCGAAGCGATCAATCATGTGATAGCGGTTGATGATACCAATCGGTGTGCCATGATCGACCACCGGTATCATCTGTAATTTCGGGTTCTGCAGAAAAATATCATCGACCTGATTATTCAGCATGGTCGATGGTATCGAGGGCGCTTCTTTCAGAATTTTTTCAACGGCCGCGGTTTGCTCGAAGAAGCCCGAGGCCCGGCGCGACAGATGCTGATGATGCGACACCAGTGCCTTTGCCACCTCCGCCGGAATCGCCTTGCTTGGCGTCGGGTGAGGGCGGGCGATGTGATAGCCCTGACCGCAAGCCACGCCGATATCGCGCACCATCAGCAATTCCGCATGCGTTTCTATGCCCTCGGCAATTACCCGCGTCGCCGATTTCTCTGCAATGCTTTGTATCGAGCGGACAAACTGCGCCTTCACCGGATCATGATCGATGCCCTGGATAAAGTGCATGTCGATTTTGACGTAATCCGGTTTTAATTCCGACCATAAACGCAGACTCGAAAAGCCCTCGCCCAGATCATCAATCGCAATTTCAAAACCCATGCTGCGATAATGAACCACCGCCTCCGACAGCAAAGCGTAATCATGCGTCGGCTGATATTCGGTCAGCTCGATAATGACCCGCTCTGGATTCACGCCCAACTGATGAATGTAATCCAGCGTTTCACCATAGCGTACATCGCGCTGGATCAGGCATTCCGGGCTGACATTCAGAAACAGTTTGCCCGGCAGATTTTGCGCGAAAAATTCTTCCAGCACGATCTTGCGGCACAGATGTTCGACCACGACCGTTAAATTATGCGCCGCCGCCGCTTTAAATAAATTAATCGGTGAATGCAGCGGGCTGTCAGACGGGCCGCGTATCAAGCCTTCGTAACCCAGAATATCGCCATTCTGCATTTCAACGATAGGCTGGAACCGCGCCGTCAGCGAGCGTTGTTCGATGATGCGCTGCAAATGCGCCAGCGTCATCGCATCGGTATGACCCGTCGGCGCACCGGCGGCAATATTGGCGGTTGCCAGGTGCTGATGCACGATGGCCATTCTTTCCTCAGACGCTGCGCTGTTCATTTGGCGGCTTTCCCAAAAACGCGCCGCTGGCTTTTCAGGCTGCAGACGCAAAAACAATCAATAGCAACAATATAATTAGTTGATATGACAAGCGCGTGTCATTATTGCTTTACGGGAATAAATTAACATCAGCACCATCAAATGGATGCGTGATCGAATCGCACTTTGCTAGGAAAGCAAAGATTTTTTTGCTATAATCAGCGGCTTCGTTTTATAACGAACAACCAAAGCCGGAGAGGTGGCAGAGTGGTTGAATGTACCTGACTCGAAATCAGGCGTACTGTAACAGGTATCGGGGGTTCGAATCCCCCCCTCTCCGCCAAGGACACTGCAAACTTTAGCTAAGTTTGTCTAAAAACCCCTAAGTAATCAACGACTTAGGGGTTTTTTATTGCCATTTGCGCCAAAGTTTGCCCATTGACAGCTATATTTTTTAACAGTATTTTTGACAGTATCTACTGTCAATCCAGATCGGATACTGTCAAATTTACCTAAATTAGCCCCCTCTCACGGACATTCAGCTAAAGAACGCCAAATCCCTGAGGTATCTCTGTGTAAAGCCAGAGAGTAACGCAAGGCGACGCGTGACCTGATTAATGACGGTATCGACCCTGCACAAGCTCGTGATTTGAAAAAAGCAGCGCGAAAATGATGCCAAAACAATACTTTCGAAAAATCGCTCGTGAACGCGCCTCTCCCGTCATGAGCTTGTTGCAGTCGGTTAAGCTGAAAAGGCATGATGCCTTTGCGTGCATGGGGATGCGCTGGAGCGTTTGCCGACCTTACCGAATAGCGGCATCGACGAACTCCTGTCTCATCTCTGACATCCTGCCACGTAGCCTTTTACACGCATCTCACGTCAAGACGGGATGCCAGGGTGCTTGCAAACTATCACTAAAGGTAAACAGTTGATTATGTGTCTACATGGAATTAAAATGGAACTTCATATCCGAAATAAGTCGGGATACAGGCGATCTGAATTGAGGAGTGGATCAAAGAAATTAACCTGTGTGGTTTTTACCCCCTTTATTGGCTTCAGTAGGCAATGCCTAATGAGGGCATATTTTTATAGTGATTCTGAATGAGCGAACAATTTAACCAGGTTTGGCAGGGTTATCGAGCACGAATAAGTGATGACAAAATTTCCTTTCATCCATATATCCCGCAAAAGAAATTAAAAAATGCGATTGAGGGTTATGCCAGTAATGAAAGTGAGAGTGACGTTATTGTTTTGATAGACAATACGTTTTTTGGAAATGCAAAAGACGGTCTTCTGTTGACAAGTAATACTCTACATATACATAACATGATGGAGTCTGCCCAACATATTGATCTCAAAGATATAGAGAGCGTGGATTTTAAGGAAGGAGTGATGGACAGTGCTCTTATTATTAATGGCTCCTTTATTTTTAGATCCAACATGCCAAGTAGATCAAGTATTGCCTTGTTTGCTGAAATGCTGCGTGAGATAACAAAAACTTTTCACTGCGAGATTTTGGAAGAATTTCCTATGCCCGGAATCGCAGACTCCCTTAAGAGTTTGAAGATGCTTTTTGAAGACGGTTTACTTACAGAAAGTGAATATGAGCAAAAGCGTAAGGTTCTGATTGCGCAACTCTAATTTCAAGAAATCGCGAAATAATTCTCAATTGATTAATTTCGACATTGGAACTATATGCATAAGTGTCCGCATTGCAAACAACGAACCATTAGTACATTTAAAAAATTAATGCCCGGATGGAGACCACGGTGCACTGAGTGCGGAGGTCGTTGGCGCACAAATTACTTGGCGGTCATGTTTTTTATGGCTGGACAATTTTCAGCTGTTCCACTAATGCTCTTCTTAATTTTTGGGGGGTACATGCGCCCGGGTTTGGGGCCGTTGTACCTGATCACCACAGTGATAATAATTGTTAGTGGATATCTTTTTTACGCTCTTCCTGTAGTGAAGAAATAGGGAGTTTCAGGTGCGTAAAGAACTTCTTTTGTAAATGGAGCGGAGAATATCTATATTGAAAAAAGGCTCCACAGCCATTGTGGTGCCTTTTTGGTTTTTTTGACTTTTTAGCTTGCTAGGTGATGATCCTCTTAATTAATCACCAGTTTCAAATACTTCAGCAAAACAATGCGTTGCATTAGCCGATGGTTTGGACATGCAATTTCGTAAGATTTCTAGTTGCTCAGAGCAGATTTTTTCCGCTTCATTTTTTCCTTGGTTTTCTTGTTTTATCCCATTCTTTTCTTTTAACTTTATTTCTTCATTAACGCAGTTCTTAAGAAAAGATGTTGGGTTTGATTGAATTAGCTCCCATTTGTGTAAATTTTGTTCAGCAGAGTTCTTCAATATTTCCTGGAAGTTTTTTTGAGCATCTTGCTGTGATGGTTCTACGGTTGCTTGCTTCACGTCTTTATTGTTCGCGACAATATTAAATTTAACTGGAACATATTTTTCATACGATAAGATTGGGCGTTTTGCCCAAGGTATTTTTCTGAAGAAGCCGCTAGATTCTTCTATTACTTTTTGTGCCTGTTTTGCATTATCTAGAAAATTCTGGATCTCGCTTATTTCAAAAATTTCCCGTCTCGCTAATACTGCATTCTCATTGAAAATAGACTTTTCACCGTCATTACTATTTATAAAGAAAATCTCCAAACGGGATGCTGAGGATTTCTTTGCCTCTTCTAATGCACTGTTGAATAACTTAATCTGTTTATCGGTAATGTGCTGCAGTTTACTCAAAGCAATGTCACGAATCTGTGGGCAGTTCAGACCGTCTAAATTGGTCATTCTCGGGTTATCTGCTGCAATGTTCATATCCATCAAGCATGCATTGGTAGAGAATGGAGACCACTTTAGCATCCTGGATACCGAATCTTGATTCTTGGCATCGTAATCAAGATCTGTAAATAACCATGTCAAAAAAAATACGAACAAAATTAAAATATTTCTTTTTTTGATCATGCTTACCTCATTACAGTGGGTTTTTAAAGGAATATATTGGTTCGAGGAATTGCCTCAGAAGTTTTCTGTTTACCGATTTAGTCGTGGGGCAAGCGAACGAGTTGCGAATGATATTTGTGTATTTCTTTATTGTAAATAAAAATTGCACAGCGTAAATAGATATTGTTCGATTTCCGGGAGATTTAATTAAACGGAAAATGATCGAGCACTACTCTAGCGTTTCTTGATTACTTTGAAGATTATTGTCTCAAGGTAGCTTTTTTTATATGTAACTCGATTTTACGGAAGAGTTATAGTTGCCTCCTTTGCACTACAAATAGCACTCCAAAACCATCAAATTTTGCAAAAAAATCGGGGAGTATGTGCCAAAAATGCCTTATTCTCAGCAGAAAATAAAGGCGTATTAAAAATACTCCCCCCCCATTATATTTTCATCATTGGCAGGCAGAAAATGAGTAATCTGAGGCGACGCACGATGCGTCCGGCGACTGTGCCTGGTTGATGTGAGGGCGTAAGATCGTGGTGTGATGTACCGTGATTTCGATAAAGAATGCAAAAGATCGCTTGTTTCTGGCTTAAATCCGGCGAGTCTCAGAGATAATGCGCTTATCAGAACAATCTTTATTGAAGAACAGATGATGGCAACACCAACTTTACCTACCCTGGATTCAGCGACGCTGGACCCGGACGACTGGAGCGCGCTGCGTGCCCAGGGACATCGGATGCTGGACGATATTCTGGATTATGCCGAGCATATTCGTGAGCGGCCCGTGTGGCAGCCGATTCCGGATGAAGTGCGCGGAAAATTCCGGCAAGCCTTGCCGACCGGCGAGGGAGATTTAGCGGCGGTACATCAGCAGTTTATGCAGGATATTTTGCCTTACTCGGTCGGGAACAGTCATCCCGGCTTTATGGGCTGGGTGCAGGGCGGCGGTAATCCGGTCGGTACGCTGGCAGAAATGCTGTCAGCCGGTCTGAATGCGAATCTCGGCGGACGGAATCATATTCCGATTGAAGTTGAGCGTCAGATCAGTCGCTGGGTGAGCGCCTTGTTCGGGTTTCCGGAAAGCGCGAGCGGCTTGTTTGTGACTGGCACCTCGATGGCGAATTTTATCGCCGTGCTGGTGGCGCGTTCGGTGGCGCTGGGGACGGATGTACGCAAACAAGGTCTGGCATCGTTCTCGCAACGTCTGGTCGCCTACGCTTCGGCAGGCGCGCATGGTTGCGTTGCGCAGGCGATGGATATTGCCGGCATAGGCAGAGATGCCTTGCGTATGATTCCTATAACCAGCGAATTTGAAATGGATACCGCTGTGTTACGCGAGACGATTGCGGCAGATCGTGCAGCCGGGCTGACGCCATTTTTTATTGCAGGTACTGCCGGCTCGGTGGATGTCGGCGCGATAGATGATCTGACTGCGCTTGCCGATATCGCTGCTGAAGAAAAAATCTGGTTCCATATTGATGGCGCTTTCGGTGCACTGGCGATGTTGTCGCCAGCGCTGGCACCGCGTCTGGCTGGCTTGGAACGCGCGGATTCAGTCGCGTTTGATTTTCACAAGTGGATGCAGGTGCCTTACGATGCCGGCTTTATCCTGGTCAGAGACAGCGAAGCGCATCTGGCGACGTTCGTCGCGCCGGTCGGCTATTTGCGGCGTGAGACCCGGGGGCTGGCAGGCGGTTCGCCGTGGCCTTGTGATTTCGGTCCAGATTTGTCGCGGGGTTTCCGCGCATTAAAAACATGGTTCACACTGCAGGTCTATGGCACCGAGCGTCTGGGGCAGGTGATTACGCATACCTGTGAATTAGCGCAATACCTGAAACAATCGGTGGAGGCGCATCCCAAGCTGGAATTACTTGCACCGGTGAATCTCAATATCGTTTGCTTCCGTTATCGCAGCGAGCGTAGTGCAGATCTGGATGCACTGAATGGCGATATTGTCGTCGCCTTGCACGAGGGTGGTCTTTGCGCGCCATCAACGACATACATCCGCGGGCAACTGGCAATTCGCGCGGCGATCGTGAATCACCGCACGCGGGCTGAAGATATCGATGCTCTGATTAATGCCACCATTGCGCAGGGCGACTTGCTGTCGCAAACCGCACAATAAACCTGGTTTCAGATATGACGACTCTTAACGAAGTGCAGCGAAGTTCTCAACAAAGTTCTTACATTGGCCTCGCGCCTTTGATGCGGCGGGCGTTTGCGGGGGAAGATTTAAAACCGCTGGCAAACAGTTTGATTGCGCGGGCGCAGCAGTATCCCGATGATGCGAATGCGATGCTGGATTTATCGACGGTGCTGCTGTTGCTCGGTCACGCGGAATTGGCAGCGAGCACGCAAATGGAAGCATTAAAAAAGCAGCCTTTGTATTCTGTGCCGGCAGCGCATCCGGCAAAAATCAAATTGCTGGCGCTGCTGACCGATGGTGATCTGATGGCAAATACGCCGGTTGATTTTCTGGTGGAAGATTCGGATATCGATCTGGATTTGTTGTACGTGGGGCAGGGCATCCCAGCGCTGGATCAATTGCCTGACCATGATGTGATGTTTGTGGCGATTGGTGAGGCCGATGCCAAGCATACGCTGTTGCTGGATTTGCAGGAAATTGTCTCGCAATGGCCGCGCCCTGTGATTAATCAGCCGGAGCGTATCGCCCATCTGGGACGTGATCGCGCATATCTGCAACTGCAAGCAGCGCGTGGCGTGGAAATGCCGATGTCGCGCCGGATCAGCCGTCAGATGTTGGAACAACTCGGGCGAGGCGAGTTAGCCATCAGCGATTTATTGCCCGGCGATGATTTTCCTATCATCGTCCGACCGCTCGATTCACATGCGGGGCATGGCCTTGAGAAGCTGATTTCGCCAACAGAAATCGCTGCCTATCTGCAGGAAATTCAGAGCGACGAGTTTTACATCGCCCGCTTTGTTGACTATCGCAGCGCCGATGGCCAGTTCAGAAAATACCGCGTCATGCTGATCGATGGCAAACCGTATATTGCGCACATGGGAATTTCGCAGCACTGGATGATTCACTATCTGAACGCCGGTATGGCGGAAAGCGCTGAAAAGCGTGCCGAAGAACAGCGCTTTATGGCGAGTTTCGATACGGAATTTGTACCGCGTCACAAGCAGGCGTTGCAAGAGATCTACGATAAGTTGGGGTTAGATTATGTCGGCATCGACTGCGGTGAAACGCCGGATGGCAAGCTGCTGATATTTGAAGTCGATAGTGACATGATCGTACATGCGATGGACCCGGTGGAGATGTTTCCCTATAAACAGGCCACGATGAAAAAATTGTTTGCGGCCTTCAGAGATTTGTTAATCAAGCGTGCATCTGCCACCGCATTGAGTGTGCAGCCTTCAGGCGACGCATGAGCAACGATGCTATGTCATCCGCTGTGAGACCTCCATACGCGTCTGACACGAAGATTCCGTCGCTGGCCCAATTGCTGGTGGATGGCGGTGATTCGCGCATCGCGCTGGATACACATGGTGTGAATAAATACGGCTGTACCGTGGAGCCGCAAAGTGCAGAAGACAGCATGTTTGCGTTCGGCTCGGCAACTGCATCGACCATTTCACAGCGTGGTTTTGCGGCGGCTAATCACGTTTATCAGAAAATCGTGCAAGCGACTCTCGACGATGCACCGTCTTCGCTGTACGCCTTGTATGCGCAGGAAATGCAGAGTCTTCGTCAGGAATTAAAACAGTTGTGCCAGACCAGTGATGCGGTGGATGTGGTGTTTGCGGCGTCCGGCACCGATTTGCATTTAATGGTATCGCAGCTATTTACCGGTGCAACATCTGGTCCTTCGATGATCGTAATGGTGGAAGCAGGCGAGACCGGAAGCTCAGTGCCAGCGGCGCTGCAGGGCTTGCATTTCAGTGATTGTTCCGCGCTCGGTGTCCCGGTTTGTGCGGGGCAGAGCGCAGGTGATGCTGACGCGCCTGAATTAGTCAGAATTGCTTTGCGTGAGGCAGATGGAACGCCGCGCGCTGCAGCAGATATTGATGGCGAGGTTGAAACGTTGATTACATCAGCCTGTGGTCATAACAAGCGCGTTTTGCTGGTGCTGGCTGATGTGACCAAGACCGGCATGATAGGGCCATCTGTGACGTGTGCACTGGCATTACGAAAGCGATATCCCTATCAGCTGGAGGTTCTGGTGGATGCCTGCCAGTTCCGGCTGACCAACGCGACCTTGAATGCTTATCTGGAACAGCAATTTCTGGTGGCGATTACCGGGTCGAAATTTGTTTCCGGTCCCAGTTTTTCCGGCGCCTTATTTTTCCCTGAAGCGGCAGCAATCAGATACAGGCAGCAAACCGCACCGGAGGCTTTATATGCTTATTCCAGTCGCGCCGACTGGCCTGCTTCGTGGTCTGGAATGGATGGGTTACAGAAGAAGGCGAATTGTGGTCTGCTGGTGCGCTGGGTTGCAGCGATTGTGGAGTTACGGGCATTCCGCAGTCTGCCCGACGAAGCGATCCATCAGTTTGTTCAGGAATTCCGCCGTGCGGTATTGCATAATATCGGCACGCATTCCGACCTTTCTTTGTTACCGGTTCCAGCGCCGGACAGGCAGGCGTTGACGACGATGCCGGGCTGGGATCAGTGGCCGACGATTTTCCCGTTCGTACTGCATCACCCCTCCGGTGAACCTCTCAGCCGGGAACAGACCACCACGGTATACCGCCGCTTGCAACATGAAAAGCGTATGCAAGTCGGGCAGCCTGTGACTTGTGGCGTCTGGCAGCAGATTCCGGTCAGTGCTTTACGTCTGTGTCTGAGTGCGCGCCTCATTACTGCAGCTTTGAGCGATGATGGTGATACGCATAACAAAGCAGAACAGATCATCTCCGCTGCGATCGCGGTACTCGATGCGGCACGCAGGCTCGGCGCCGGTATCAAGTGACAGCATTTTTGCCCGGCGATGAATGTGCGTTTCAGCGTGTTGCCTGAAGGAATGTAAAAAATGATTAAGCACCATTTTCAGGCGGAAATTTCATGCTAATCTGCGGCATGATTCAGCCGCGTTTTGCGTGCTGCTGAAGTCGCATTGATTAACGCCGTCGTACCGCTAGTTCAGCTCATGGTCGCCGGATTCCTGACATCATCTCAATAAGTCTTACCTCCTTACGATACGGTCACCACACATCATGAAAATGGCAAAGAAGCGTTTGCGACGACAACTTTTTTTGTTATTCAGTCTGATGTTGACTCTGGTCTGGTTCGTGGCTTTCTACGAAATGAACCGCAGTTACCAGGCAGTATTCAACGAGGCTAAGTTACGTAACTCTGAAGAAGCGCAGATTTTTGCGGAATATTCTTCGTCTAATATCAAACGCCTCAATGAGGTTTTGCTCGATCTTCGCAGAGAATGGCGGGGGGATTGGAAGGCATTCGCCGAGCTGGTGCAGCGTCGCCAGGATATTATTGAGGATGTGTCGTTTCAGGTTGCTGTGATTGATAAAGACGGCATTCTGCAGTTTTCTAATCTGGCAAAACCTTCCGAGCGTGTTGATCTGAGCGAGCGCGAGCATTTCCGCGTCCATCAGCAGGCTCCTGATAAAGACATTTTTTTTATCAGTAAACCCCTGAAGGGGAAGGTTTCCGGTAAATGGTCGATACAGTTTACCCGGCCTATTCTCAAAGACGGGGTATTCGATGGTGTCTTGGTGATCTCCGTCAGTCCTGATATGTTCACCAAGTTTGCTGACAAAATCAATTCCGGTGCCGTGATTACGGTAGCCAGAAGCAATGGAACTGTGCTGGCCCGCTCGCCGGATATTGATCTGAGTAAGGGAATGAAGGTTGACGTCAGTCGTTTCGTCAACGATCAGAGTCCCCGCTATGGTAATTACCAGCGTGTTTCGAGGATAGACGGCGTCGAGCGCATGTACGGTTATCAGTATTTGCCTGAATATCAGATGATCTTTTTAACCGGTGAATCTGTTGAGAGCATTCTGGCACCGTATCAAGTGACAAAAAGAAACGTCCTCGTCATTGCGGTTGTGTTCAGCCTTGTCAGCGGCTTGCTGTTTTTTACCTTATTCCGCGCGTTTAATGAAAAAAATACTGCACAATTAAAGCTGGAAGAGCGGGAAGAAATTTTACGTCAGTCGCAGGAGGTCGGCCGGATAGGCAGCTACTCTTTTGATCTGAAAACCTATCGTTTCGAGAGTTCGCCAAATATGGACGAAATATTTGGTCTCTTTCCAGGGACGGATAAAACCTATGATGCCTGGTTAAAGCTGATTCATCCTGCTGATCGTGAAGATGAGCGCCGGATGATGCGTGAAGTTGGCCTGCACAGTGGTACTTTCCGCCGGGAATTTCGCATCATCAGACCGGTAGATGGTAAAGAAAGATGGATACTCGCCATCGGGAAAATGAATAAGCCGGATGAGCATCAATCCATGCGTGTGATGGGCATTGTTCAGGATGTGACAGAGCAGAAGCAGCATGAAGCGGAGCTGACGAAAGCAAAAGAGCTGGCGGAAGCGGCCAATGTCGCCAAAAGTCTGTTTCTTGCGTCTATGTCACATGAAATCCGCACGCCGATGAATGGCGTGATAGGAATGACCGAGCTGGTGCTGGAAACGGATTTAAATCCGCAGCAAAGAGAATATGTGAATATGATCAAAGCGTCGGCAGATTCTTTGCTGGTGCTGATTAACGATATTCTGGATTCATCAAAAATCGACGCAGGAAAGATTGATCTGGAAAGCCTGAATTTTGATTTATTCAAAGTGCTGGATGAGGTCGTCAAACCTCTTGGGTTGCAGGCAGAAAAGAAAGGTGTGGAACTGATTCTGGATGTTCAGTCAGATATTTGCCGTTCTGTGATCGGGGATGCTGGCAGGCTGAAGCAAATCCTACTCAATATTCTCGGGAATGCGATTAAATTCACCAATAAAGGTGAGATCACTGTGCAGGTGCGCTATACCCCGCATGAACGGCGACAAGCGGATCTGCATTTCAATATTGTTGATACCGGCATTGGTATTCCTGAAGACAAAATCAAAGGCATCTTTGATTTGTTTTCGCAGGCGGATAATTCTATTACCCGCAAATACGGTGGAACAGGTCTGGGACTTTCCATTTCCTCTCGTTTGGTGGAATTAATGGGAGGAACTTTATCGGTTGAAAGCAAAGTCGGTGTCGGTAGTAAATTCAGTTTTACCTTGCCGTTTCAATGCAGCTTTGAAGCCAACCGTCCTCTGCACGAAATAACATTTTCAGATTTTCAGGTATTAGTGGCTGACGATAATGCGACACAACTGAATCTGATGGCGGAGGCTTTGCGTCAATCCGGGTTGAGGGTGGCGCAGGCTTCCGGTGCTCAGGGTTTCTGGGATGAATTTGTCAGACTTACCGATGGCGAACAAAGAGTGGATTTACTTTTGCTCGATGCACACATGCCCGACAAAAGTAGTTTTGAACTGATCGACTCCTGCAAAAAAATGAATCCGTCTGGAGCGCCTAAGATACTGTTGCTGACTTCCGCGTTGACACCTCAGGATGTTGAAATTTGCCAGGCAAATAAATTGGCTTATCTGAATAAGCCGTTCTCCATGATGGAGTTAAAAAAAGCAATTGCGGAATTATTTACCGACCACCAATTGCGTGCTTTATCTGTCGCAGAACCTTTCGCGGAAGAGAAGCCGCAACAACAAAGCCACCTGAGTATTTTATTGGTGGAAGACAATGAAATTAATCAGCGTATTGCAACGGTTATTCTGGAAAAGGCCGGACACCAGATTGAAGTGTGTGGCAACGGTGCACTCGCGTTAGAGTTACTCGAAACCCGGTCATTTGATCTGATTCTGATGGATATGCAAATGCCGGTGATGGGCGGGGTTGAGGCGACAACGAATATACGCAACAGAGAGCGTGTCAGCGGTGGTCATATTCCCATCATTGCCATGACGGCCAATGCGATGAGCGAAGACAAGGAGCTGTGTCTGAACGCCGGAATGGATGGCTATATTTCCAAGCCGGTAAGAAGCGAAAAATTAATGAGTGCGATAGCGGAGGTGCTTCATAACACCAGAACCGTGCCCGCTGCACACGATGCATCTCAACAATTGGCACAGATAGATACTGCTGGTTTTGATTATGTCGCATGTATTGATGCAGTTGATACTGCAACGCTGCAAATTATTGGTCTCAGTGTGTTGAAAACGGTACCAGACAATGTTCGTGCGATTGCCGTTGCATTAGATCGAGAGGAATTTCAGAACGTCGCGATTGCTGCACATACACTGAAAGGTGCGATGGCCTATTTTGGCAATAACCCGGTTGCAAGCCTGGCGGACAGGATTGAAATCCTGTCTAAGGAAAAGCAACTGCTGCAAATCCGGAATATGTTTCAGCTGCTGGAAGCCGAAGTTGGAAAATTTTTGCCTTGCTTACAAAGGAAGCAAATTCCTGAAAACTGATTCTTTACGGCTTTCATGGCATTGCAATGATGTGGTGCTATGAATAACGACGGATTGATAACTGAGGAATCAGATTGTAACGATAACAAAGCCACCATCGGGGTGGCTTTGTTTTACTTATTGATAAAACCGGATGGTGTTGCGGCCTTCTTGTTTTGCCCGGTACATTGCAGCATCGGCGCGGTCTAAGAGTTTTTCGCCGCTGCTGTCGTCATTATTAAACGTGACGACACCGATACTGGCCGTGCAACGGTGTTCGACGATGATGCTTGTTTCATTGTTTTCAGTCTCAAGAAAATAAGGCTCAGCCACAGCGGAAAGAATTTTTTTTGCAATGTTTTCTGCCTGAATATGTGCACAGGATTCATCTGCATCCACGTCTGTAATCAGGACGACAAATTCATCTCCGCCAAAGCGGGCGACGGTATCGGTCTGGCGCACACATAATAGCAGGCGACGTGCGACTTCAATCAGCAACATGTCACCGACATTGTGGCCGTGATTGTCGTTCAGCGGCTTGAAATTATCCAAATCTAAAAACAACAATGCCGCATAGCTTGCATTGCGCTGGTTTCTTGCCAGTGCCTGCTTCAGATGGTAATCATCCCCTTTTTAATGGACGATAGAAGTAGAAGACGGGGTTGTTAATGCCTTTTTGTATTTCGGTGGTACGCCACCAACGGCTTTGTTCGGACGTTCGTTATTGTGTATGGTTCTTTCTTTTTGCGAGGTTTTTTCGTGGTCATCGTATCGGTCATGGCAAATCCCTTTCGGTATTATTTCATGACCCCGGTTCACACAGAAATTCTTACAGGCTCCAGATACTGTATGCGGTTGCTCACTGCGGGAATTTTTGAACCTGTATCCATACAACATGGTTTAGCGCCTTTTTTCCTGACATCTCATACAAACTCATCCATACAATCGCTTGTCATATCTTGGCCGGTTCAACATCACAGAAGGCTGTCCCCCCCCTGAATATCAGGTCGCTCAAAATCAGGATATGTCTGCCTGAGCGAGTTAAACGCGTGGAGAGACAGGTGTAAAAAACCGCCCTCCGCAAAATATTAATCTAATCATAAGTGAAATGCAAATTTCATAGTGAATCATTGAGCCGACGGATGTGAACCTGCGTGCGGGAATTGTTCAACGATGAAATTAATAAAACTTCTGACTTTGGCGGAAAGCAGGCGGCGACTCGGATACGCCATAAAAATTGAAACGCTGCCAAACGAGTGCTCAGGAAACAACCTGATCAGGCGACCACTGCGGATGTCATTGTCCAGCGAATAGGACGACAATAAGACCAGTCCCATGTCAGCCAGAGCGCATTCTCTGAGGATCGCCGTATTATTCGATACAACACAGCTATTGACGGGGATCTGCTTCAGAACTTGTTTTGATTTACCTGCGTATGATAATTCTTCGGTATCCCAGTCATGCACCATCCAATTGTGGCGCATAAAATCAAACGCATAATTCAGACAGCGGTGTCGGGAGATATCGTCCAGGGTTTCCGGCGTACCGTTGACTCTCAGGTATTCAGGGGTCGCACATAACATGACATCCGGCGTCGCCAGTTGACGCGCGACCATGCTGCTGTCGATTTTTTGTAAATCGAGAAAAAAGCCGACATCAATTCCCTCCTCGACCATATCAACAGGGTGGGAAGATATCTTGATATCCAGAATCACATCAGGAAATTTTTTAGCGAACAATGCCAGCAAAGGGGCAAGCTGCGAGACGCCAAAGCCCGGTACCGAATAAATCCGCAAGGTACCACTTGGCTTTTTGGCCGATATTGCTGCTATCGCATCGGCATCTTCTATATCAGCCAGAATCTGCCGGACACGTTCAAGATAAACATGCCCGGTTTCTGTCAGTGATAATTTGCGCGTGGTCCGGTTTAATAAGCGCGTACCGAGATGAGATTCGAGATCAGCAACATAACGCGTGACCACGGCATTCGACATGTCCAGAGCAACCGCTGCTCTGGCAAATCCGCCCATCTCGACGACTTTGGAAAAGATACGCATGGATTGCAGCCTGTCCATTTTCAAGCCCTTTATTATTCCTGTTTACGCAATAGTATATTCCTGATCTTCGCCTTTTTTGTTCAAAAAGAAAATCCTAAACTCTGGGCGTCAGTAAGCGATTAATGCAATGCGCTTATTCAACAAAGCCTGATCCTTGTCGCCATGGTCGTCGTTCAGCAATCCGTTTTTCCGGGTTATATGACGCAATACGATAAGCAACAGGGATACAGCATTCTGAATCTTCATCACCCGACTGGAAAATCAAATGAAAACGACATATTTACTCATCGCTGGCCTGATCAGCTTAACCACAAACGCAGTTTTTGCCGCTGACACGACAACACCGGCCTCCAAAACGCGTGCCGACGTTGTCGCTGAGCTGGCACAGGCACGTGCTCAGGGAGAAGAAATTGGTATGGATGGAATGATCTGGTACGAAGCGCAGAAAGCTGAATTAGCAAAAGCCAACGCAGCGAAAAAATCTACTGTAAAAGCGGACAAAAAATAAGCCAGAACGATACAACAGAAACTGGCAAGTGCTGCGAATGAGACCGGCATCGTCATCAGGTCTGAGTTAACACAACTGAGCCCTTAGAAAACCGCACCGGAAATCAACAGATCTCCGGTGCGGTTTTGATTTGTAAAGTGTGAGATTCAGGAATCAGAACTCTTCCCACTCATCATTTCTGACCGGCTTCGACTGTATTGTCCTTGTCAGTTGTGGCGTCGCTTTTTTCGTGTTTTTAAATGCAGCTCCAGATCTGGCCGGACTCACGACAGTTTTTGGCTTAGGCTCTGTGACCACTGCTTTAAAATGATCCGTGTGGCCGGCAGACAACTGAAACACACTGACCACTTGTACCAGATCGGCAGCCTGGTCCTGCAGGGAAGCGGCAGCGGCTGCAGCCTCTTCCACCAGCGCAGCATTCTGCTGGGTGGCGGTGTCCATTTCCGTAATCGCCTGATTGATCTGTTCGATGCCAGCTTCCTGTTCAACGCTGGCAGACGTGATTTCTCCCATGATATCAGTGACCCGCTTCACACTGTTGACGATCTCTTCCATCATCACACCAGCCTGATCTACCAGGCGACTACCGGTATCGACTTTGCTGACGGAATCATCAATCAGTTGCTTGATTTCCTTCGCAGCACTGGCAGAGCGATGAGCTAGATTACGCACTTCACTGGCAACAACAGCGAAACCGCGTCCCTGTTCACCGGCACGGGCCGCCTCAACAGCAGCATTCAGCGCCAGAATATTGGTCTGGAAAGCGATACCGTCAATGACACTGATGATATCGACAATTTTTTTCGATGAAGCATTGATCTCGCCCATCGTATCAACGACCTGGGACACAACTGCCCCGCCTTTGACTGCGACTTCAGAAGCTGTCACCGCAAGCACATTCGCCTGACGCGCATTATCGACGTTTTGTTTCACTGTGGATGCCGCCTCTTCCATCGAGGAGGCCGTTTCTTCAAGTGCGCTGGCCTGTTGTTCGGTACGGGAAGACAGATCCAGATTACCGCTGGCAATCTGCGCCGATGCCGTAGCAATCATATCCGCGTCATCACGTACCTGACTGACGATATTCTGCAAGCTTGAGTTCATGTCTTTAAGTGACTGCAACAATTGCCCGGTTTCATCCTCAGAACTCACATTAATCTGCTGATTCAGGTTACCTTTGGCGATCCCGTTTGCAATCGTCACCGCATCGTTCAATCTGCTGGAAATGATATGGGCAATCCAGATGGCAAGCATGAAAGACAGCACCGTGATCGCTATCACCAGCACAATGATCAGCACTCTTGCATTACTCAATATTTCTTCAGCGGAAACTTTCGATGCCTCAGCGCCAGCGTCATTCACATCCGCCAGCTTGTCCAGTGCGGGAATCATTGCCCGGTAAATTTTCGTTGACTCTCCGCGCATCAGTGCTAAAGCCTCGTCTTTCTTCAGTGAAGAAGACAGCTCCATGATTTTCTGATGTTCACCAAGATAGATAGTAATTTCTTTTTCTACTTCAGCATAAATCTTCTTCTCTTCCGGCTCGGTTACCAGCGACTCATATTTTTTCCAGAGAACGCGCAGATCCTCTATGTGTTTTGTTGCATTGTTACTTGCGGTCTGCATGTCGTCCGGAGTTGTCGCCAACAGATGCTGCTGCTGAAAACTACGAATCCTGGCAAGTGCCATTTTTATTTTGCCTAACACCTGTATGCTGGGGAGCCAGTTCGTCGCCACTTCAGCCGCTGCCGCGTTAACCTTGCTTAGCTGCACAATAGAAAAAGCGCCAATAGAAATACTCAGCAAAATCGCGATCGAAAACGACAGCAATAATTTTCGGGCAATTTTCAAGTTGTTAAACCATTTCATCATTCAGATTCTTCTTTCATCAATTTTGCGGGTAAGACCAGCGCAGATGATTACTCTGCGCTAACGATATCAGTTTGTGCTATCCGTCTCTTGCAGTGATGTACGGGTCGCTAAGGGATCCATCCGTTGCAGTCTGTTTTTCACGCTTCGGCTTTAAGAAGGGACGCAATCAGGTTTCAATACGGCTTCCATGTATGGACGACCATTGAGCTTCATGCAGCGCCTGTATCAGGTACTTCAACAGCCGCCGCCCCCCCTGACTTTCTTCAGCGAAGTTATCTCCTTGCATAACATCAGAATACAAACGAAATAGTGATAAGCATATAGCAAGTAACATGATATTCCATCATTTCAATGAAGAAACATCAGCACACAAGATTTAACCGTCGTAAATATTTGTAAAATTTTCAGAACCAATCTGCAAAACGAAAAAAAACCCGCTTCCGGTAAAGGAAGTGGGTTGCGTTTTTATTCTTACAAAAAGTCAGGTTCTCAGGTACGAATCAAAACGGGATATCGTCATCCATATCTGAGAAATTCGGTGCCGGACGCGATGCCGGCGTCTGACGCTGTGCAGGTGCTGCAGCCTGACGAGGGGCGGGAGTAGGTGCTCCGCCGCCGTAACCGCTGTCATCCATGGCTGCACCACCGCCCATGCCCTGACGGCCGCCCAGCATCTGCATACTGTCTGCCTTGATATCGGTCGCATATTTTTCGACGCCGTCTTTGTCCGTGTATTTACGTGTGCGCAGGCTGCCCTCAACGTAGACTTGCGAACCTTTTTTCAGGTACTGACCAGCGATTTCAGCAAGCTTACCGAAGAAGGTAATACGATGCCATTCGGTCTGTTCTTTCTTTTCGCCAGTCGCTTTGTCTTTCCAGCTATCGGTCGTAGCGACAGTAATGCTGGTCATTGCGTCACCACTTGGCATGTAGCGTGTTTCAGGGTCGCGGCCAAGATTGCCGACGATGATGACTTTATTCACGGATGCCATGTAATTCTCCTGTTTTCCTGTAATTCAAATATGTATTAATTAAACCTGTGCTGCAGGTACTGCTTTCGTGCGCTTTGCAATGTCAGGCATGTTGATCGCGATTATAAGCCACAGTACCGTCATTATCGCGCATGCAATGAAGACGCTTGAGCCGTTCAGATGTTGTTTGATCCATCCGCCAACGGCACCGCCACAAAACAAGCCTATCGCTTGCAAGGTGTTATACACGCCCAGTGCTGCACCTTTCGCTGCAGGCGGTGCAATACGCGAAACTAAGGACGGCTGACTCGCCTCCAAAATATTGAATGCCACAAAAAAACCAAACAGCAGGCTGACCAAAGCAAACGGCTGTTGCAGGAAATGCCAGAAGCCGAGTTGCACCAGCAGCAGTAAGGTAATCGCACCGACAAATACCTGTTTCATCTTGCCATATTTTTCACCGATAAAAATCGCTGGCAGCATCGCGATAAACGACGCAAACATAATCGGCAAATAGATTTTCCAGTGCGACGCAACCGGCAAGTCCAGAGACTGTACCAGTACGGACGGCACAACAACAAACATCGCCATCTGCGACAGATGCAGTACAAACACGCCATAATTTAAGCGCATCAGTTCGCGGTTTTTCAGGACAACGGACAACGGCACAGGTTCGTGCTGCAAAGCAGGCGCATCCGGCGTCACATATAAAACGACACCAATTGCGATCAGCGAAAGCACGCCGGTCAGCGCAAAAATGCCGCCCATGCCTATGCTCTGATACAACAAGGGCGCGATCACCAGCGACAAAGCAAACGTCAGACCAATGGAACCACCCACCATTGCCATCGCTTTGGTTCTGTGTTCGTCGCGCGTCGAATCAGCGATCAGGGCAGTAATGGCAGCGGAAATTGCCCCTGCGCCTTGAATAGCCCGGCCGATCAGAACACCCATGACGGTGGTGGCGAATGCAGCGACAAAGGCACCGACAGCAAATAAAATCAGACCGATGACGATGATACGTTTGCGACCGAATTTATCGGACGCGATACCGAACGGAATCTGACCAAATGCCTGGCTGAGGCCGTAAATCCCCATCGCCAGCCCCACCAGCAAGGTGTTATCACCGTCCGGCAGCGTTTTTGCGTGTATCGCAAAGACTGGCAAAATCAGAAACAAACCGAGCATGCGCAAGGCGAAGATAGACGCGAGTGATGAAGCGGATCGAATTTCATCGCGGCTCATACCGGATGATTCACTTTGTATTGCATCAGTGCTATCGGATTTTGTTGCCATAGTCATATTAAAAACTCGCCCACGTGAGGTAATTTGCGCAAAGCAAAGACGAGCCTGCGGTAATGTTCAAAAACCCGTTATAGTAGCAGGTTGCTTGCCTCAGCCCAAATTCAGATCAAATACCATGACGACACGACCAAAAGCCGCGAAAGCACCAAAACCAGCCGAAATCGAGTTCGATGCGGACGATATTGCGCTCATGCAAAAACGTGAGCTGATCCGCGTCCGCGGCGCACGTACGCATAACCTGAAAAATATCAACATCGATTTGCCACGTAACAAGCTGGTCGTGATTACCGGCTTGTCTGGTTCAGGCAAATCGTCGCTGGCGTTTGACACGCTCTACGCGGAAGGTCAGCGCCGTTACGTGGAATCATTGTCCGCGTATGCCCGGCAGTTTTTGCAGCTGATGGAAAAGCCGGATGTCGATCTGATTGAAGGTCTGTCACCGGCAATTTCGATAGAGCAGAAAGCAACTTCGCATAACCCGCGCTCCACCGTCGGTACAGTCACCGAAATTCACGATTATCTGCGTCTGTTATACGCCCGCGTTGGCACGCCATATTGCCCGGATCACCCGGAAAACCCGCTGGCCGCGCAATCCGTATCGCAAATGGTCGATACCGTGCTGGCGATGCCGGAAGATACCAAGCTGATGATACTGGCGCCGGTCGTATCTAACCGCAAAGGTGAACATGTCGATCTGTTCGAACAGATGCAGGCGCAAGGATTCGTGCGTTTTCGAGTACAAAGCGGTACCCATAAAGCGAAGATTTATGAAGTCGATGATTTACCGAAACTGAAAAAAACGGAAAAACATACGATCGACGTGGTCGTTGATCGCGTGAAAGTCAAAGAAGAAATCAAGCAGCGTCTGGCAGAGTCATTTGAAACCTGCCTGCGCATTGCGAATGGCCGCGCTTTGATCGTCGATATGGATAGTCAGCAGGAACAGTTATTCTCGAATAAATTTGCCTGCCCGGTCTGCGGTTATGCCTTACAGGAACTGGAACCACGTCTGTTTTCGTTCAACAATCCTATGGGTGCCTGCCCTGAGTGCGACGGTCTGGGGCACATAGAGTTCTTCGATCCTAAACGTATCGTCGCCTTCCCGAATCTGTCATTAGCCAGTGGCGCGGTCAAAGGCTGGGATCGCCGCAATCAGTTTTATTTCCAGATGCTGTCGAATCTGGCGGCGTTCTATGAATTTGATATCGACACGCCGTTTGAGCAATTACCGGAATCAGCACAACAAATCATTTTGTATGGCTCCGGCAAACAAACCATACCGTTTACCTATATCAACGAAAAAGGCCGTACCGTCATCAAAGAGCACACGTTTGAAGGCGTAGTGAACAACCTGCAACGCCGCTATCGTGAAACCGACTCAATGGCGGTCAAAGAAGAGCTGGCGAAATTCATCAATGAAAAACAATGCCCGTCGTGTGACGGTGCGCGTCTGCGGGTAGAGGCGCGCAATGTCAAAGTCGGTACTGGCAAACAGGAAAAAGCGATTTTCGATATCAGCGCCATGCCTTTGCGCGAGACTCTGCATTTCTTTGAACACCTGACTTTGCACGGTGCGAAACGCGAAATTGCCGACCGCATCATCAAAGAAATTACGGCGCGCCTGACTTTCCTGAATAACGTCGGCCTTGACTATTTGTCGCTGGAACGCAGCGCTGATACCTTGTCTGGTGGCGAAGCTCAGCGCATCCGACTGGCCTCGCAAATTGGCTCCGGGCTGACTGGCGTGATGTACGTATTGGATGAACCTTCCATCGGCTTGCATCAGCGCGATAACGACAGACTGATAGACACCCTCAAACATCTGCGCGACATCGGTAACAGCGTGCTTGTCGTGGAACATGATGAAGACGCGATACGCTGCGCCGATTTTGTGGTCGATATGGGCATCGGTGCTGGCGTGCACGGCGGTGAAGTGATCGCACAGGGTTCGCTGGACGACATCATGCAAAACACACGCTCACTGACCGCAAAATACCTGAGCGGTGAGCTGGAAATTTCGGTCCCGGCCAAGCGCCATGAAAGCCATCCTGACAAGCAATTAGTCATTGCCGGTGCGCGTGGCAATAATCTCAAAAATGAGACCATGCATTTGCCGGTCGGTTTGCTGACTTGCGTGACGGGTGTTTCAGGTTCCGGCAAATCGACACTGGTCAACGACACGCTGTATCACGTCGCAGCGCGTCATCTGTATGGTTCGCAAACCGAACCGGCACCATTTGATCATGTCAGCGGGTTGGAACATTTCGATAAAGTGATCTCAGTTGACCAGGCGCCGATCGGACGCACACCGCGTTCCAATCCGGCGACATATACCGGTTTATTCACACCGATACGCGATTTATTCTCGACCGTACCAACAGCGAAAGAACGTGGTTACAGCGCAGGCCGTTTTTCATTCAACGTCAAAGGCGGTCGCTGCGAAGCCTGTCAGGGCGACGGCGTCATCAAAGTCGAGATGCATTTCCTGCCGGATGTCTATGTACCATGTGATGTCTGTCACGGTAAGCGCTATAACCGCGAAACGCTGGAAGTGCAGTACAAGGGGAAAAACATCCATCAGGTGCTGGAAATGACCGTTGAAGATGCGCATGAATTCTTCAAACCTGTGCCCGTGATTGCGCGTAAATTACAAACCTTGCTGGATGTGGGTCTGGGTTATGTCCGCCTCGGACAAAGCGCGACCACCTTGTCCGGCGGCGAAGCGCAACGCGTCAAACTATCGCTGGAATTATCGAAACGTGATACCGGCCGCACACTGTATATACTCGATGAGCCAACGACAGGTCTGCATTTCCACGATATAGCCCTGCTGCTGAAAGTGATACACAGACTGCGCGATCAGGGCAATACACTGGTCATCATCGAGCATAATCTGGACGTGATTAAAACCGCTGACTGGCTGATTGATCTGGGCCCCGAAGGCGGCGCTGGCGGTGGCCGTATCATCGCCACCGGCACACCGGAACAAGTTGCAGCGAACCCCGACAGCGTGACCGGCAAATACCTGTTACCTCTTTTAAAGAAACGCAAGAAGTAGTCTCACCATGTCTATTCGTCTGATTGTCGGCCTCGGTAATCCGGGGCCTGAGTATGAACAAACCCGCCACAATGCTGGTTTCTGGCTGATCGATCAGCTACGAGTCAGCTTGCAGCGCGATAAAAATTTTAATGCGCTGGTCGGTAAAACCCGTATCGCAGGCGAGGAGGTCTGGCTGCTGGAGCCGCAGACTTTCATGAATCGTTCTGGTCAGTCTGTCGGTGCGATTTGTCGCTTTTATAAAATCACACCTGATCAGGTGCTGGTGGTACATGATGAACTCGATATGCTGCCCGGTGTCGCCAAGCTGAAAAAAGGCGGATCTTCGGGCGGCCATAACGGGCTCAAAGATATTACGGCAGCACTCGGCACGCAGGATTACTGGCGACTCCGTATCGGCATCGGTCATCCGCGCACGCTGAATCTGAATCAGGGCGTCGCAGATTTTGTGCTGCACAGGCCGCGTAAAGAAGAACAGCCGCTGATCGACGAAGCGATAGCAAAAAGTTTAGATGTTTTACCGCTGATGGTCGAAGGTCAGACCGCCGAAGCGATGACCCGTCTGCATACCAGCGCGAAGTAAGCGGGATATTACCAACATGCCTGCTTCCATCCAGATTTTTGCTGGAAAAACGGCGTTTGCACATGTGCAGAAAAATGGCCTGCAGGCGGCGGATATCGCACTGATTCCCGCTGCTGCCGGCGGCCCCAAAGGCCTGATACTACAAGGTCTGGATCAATGGTTGTTCGGTGAATGGCTGCCTGCAGCACCTCGTCAGCGCACGCTGATCGGCGCATCGATCGGTGCGTGGCGCATGGCGGCTGCCAGCTGCGCCGATCCTGTCGCGGCATTTCAACGGCTGGCCGATCTGTATTGCGAACAGCAGTATCCGGAAAAGCCACCCGCCGCGCTGGTAACACAGGAGATCGCACGATTACTGCAAGGTTTTATCGGCGGTTACGAAGATGAAATCGTCACTAACCCTTTGCAGCATTTGCAGATATTGACGAATCGTGGCCGTGGCCTGTTGGCGTCGCCCACCACAGCAACGCAGGCCAAAGCGGGTTTTGCCAGCGCCGCATTTGCCAATCTGCTGTCACGCGACGCTCTGGCGCGACACATAGAACGTGTCGTCATCGGTAATCGCGCCGCAACTAGCTCCTGGCTGGAAAAGCCATTCGATCATTTCAAGACCCATTTGTGCGATTTAAATAAGGATAATCTCGCGCCCGCATTGCTGGCATCCGGTACCCTGCCGCTGGTGATGGAACCAGTCCGGCAGATTCCAGGCGCACCCGCTGGCACTTACTGGGATGGCGGCATGATCGATTACCATCTGGCCCTGCCTTACGAGCGCATACTAAGCAATGCGGACAAGGGCGATGCCGGGCTGGTGCTGTATCCGCATTTTACTGACCGCATCATTCCAGGCTGGCTCGATAAAGCGCTGCCGTGGCGACGGGCTGGTAAAGGCTCTCATCGCAGTTGGGTCGATAATGTGATCATGATTTCGCCTTCGGCTGAATTTGTACGGCAACTGCCACGTAGAAAATTGCCGGATCGGCAGGACTTTTTCCATTACGGGCTGAATCATACGCTGCGGGTTCAGCAGTGGGAAATCGCCATCTCCGAAAGCGCCCGTATGCGCGATGATCTCGCCGCTTTCATCGCGCAACCGGATATGTCGCAAGTTCGTCTTCTGAATCACTGAACTGATATCACTGAACGAACATCGCCGAACTGAATTTCATATCATCAGTCTCAATCAATATGCGCCTTACAAGAGATAAATGCTCTGCAAGGTGCATATTTGCTTGGAGATAGAATCAAAGTTATCCCAATCATCCCGGTTTTGGTGCAGATTTTTTGAGTCTGCATCGGTGATCGGTTAAGATGCTGATCCTTTTAAGAAATACAGAAGTTCAGCATGAAAACCCGCATCCGTACCGAAGCCGCCGCTCTCTGGCAAATTGCCTGGCCCGTTTTAATTGGCCAGCTTGCCACGGTGGGCATGGGTGTCGCCGACGTTGCGATGACCGGGCATTTCAATGCCGAAGAGCTGGCTGCGGTCTCGCTCGGCACTTCACTCTGGACCATCGTGCTGGTCACCGTGATGGGCATCATGATGGCGGTCAATGCCGTCGTTTCGCATGAAGTCGGCGCTGAACAATACGAGCGTGTGCCGCATATCGTCAGGCAATCTCTGTGGCTGGGTCTTGGTGTTGGCTTGATCGCCTGCCTGTTGCTGAATGCGTCGACATTAGTCTTTTCGTATCTGCAACTGCAGCCCGAAGTGCAGGAAAAAGCGAGCCGCTTTGTGCATATCATCAGCATAGGCATGCCCGCTTTTGCGATGTACCGCGCCCTGTATGGCTACACCACCAGCCTGAATCAGACCAAGCCTGTGATGGTGATGGCACTCGGCGGACTGCTGTTTAATGTCGTCATGAACTGGCTGCTGATTTACGGTCATTTTGGTCTGCCGCAACTCGGTGCCAGCGGTTGTGCGGTGGCGACCGGTGTCGGCATCTGGCTGATGTTCGGTACGATGATCTGGTGGATGCGACGCGCTCCTGCGTACCGCACAACCAATCCGTTTTCACATATCGAAGCACCGCACTGGACTGAAATTCGTTCCACGCTCAAGCTGGGGTTGCCTATCGGTGTCACGTATTTTGCGGAAGTATCAGCATTTGCCTCAGTCGGTTTGCTGATCGCCCGTTTCGGTGTGATTGAAGTCGCGGCGAATCAGATTGCACTGAATTTTTCCTCACTGGTGTTTATGGTGCCAATGAGTTTAGGAATCGCCATGACAACCCGCGTCGGACAAGCCCTCGGCGAAGGCGATGAGCTGCGCGCGCGCTTTGTCTCCTGGGTTGGTGTTGCCATTTCCCTCGCGTTTTCATTTGTCTCTGCGACAGGTATCACCGTGTTCCGCGACAGTATCGCGGCAGCATATACCTCAGACCCGGCAGTGCAAAAGCTGGCAGCGGATCTGCTGTTATTCGCCGCTATTTTCCAATTATCCGATGCAGCGCAGGTCACAGCCTCCTGCGCGATCCGTGGCTACAAAATCACCCGCACGCCGATGCTGATTCATCTGATGGCGTTTTATGGTTTTGCCCTGCCCATAGGCTGCCTGCTGGGTCTGGCACCGGAATGGATGCCGTGGCGGCCATCGTCACCGATGGCATCGCAAGGATTCTGGATAGGACTGATCCTCGGCTTAACCATTGCCGGTGGCCTGTTACTCGCTTATTTGCAGCGTATCAGCAGTATAAGGGTCAGAATGGCAGTCAAATCCGGTAAAATAACGGGTTAATTTAATCTGATCGGCAAAACACTATGAGTCTCAAATGCGGCATCGTCGGCCTGCCTAACGTCGGCAAATCCACTCTCTTTAATGCACTGACTAAAGCAGGCATTCCGGCAGAAAACTATCCTTTCTGCACGATCGAGCCTAACGTTGGCGTAGTGGAAGTGCCTGATCCACGCCTGAAACAATTGTCAGACATCGTCAAACCTGAACGCATACAAAACGCGATTGTGGAATTTGTCGATATCGCCGGTCTGGTTGCAGGCGCCTCCAAAGGTGAAGGCCTGGGTAACCAGTTCCTCGCTCACATCCGCGAAACTGACGCAATCGTCAATGTCGTACGCTGCTTTGAAGACCCGAATGTGATCCATGTGGCCGGCAAAGTCAGCCCGCTGGACGACATCGAAGTGATTCAGACCGAACTCGCGCTGGCCGATATGAGCAGCGTGGAAAAAGCCATCCACCGCGAAAATAAAAAAGCCCGTTCCGGCGACAAAGATGCGGCCAAGCTGGTCGCTTTGCTGGAACGCATCATGCCGGCACTGAACGAAGCCAAACCAGTACGCGCACTGGGTCTGGATGCCGACGAAATGGCACTGATCAAACCGCTGTGTCTGATCACCGCCAAGCCAGCAATGTATGTCGCCAACGTCTCCGATGATGGCTTCGAGAATAATCCGCTGCTGGACCAGCTGACCGAATTTGCTAAATCGCAAAATGCACCTATCGTCTCAATCTGCGCCGCAATTGAATCTGAAATTGCCGATCTGGATGATGCTGATAAAGCTGATTTCCTGGCCGATATGGGCATGGAAGAGCCTGGTCTCGATCGCCTGATCCGAGCAGCCTACAAATTGCTGGGCCTGCAAACGTACTTCACGGCGGGTGTTAAAGAAGTCCGCGCCTGGACTATCCATATCGGAGACACCGCACCACAAGCTGCGGGTGTGATTCACACCGACTTTGAACGTGGTTTCATCCGTGCCCAGACCATCGCGTTTGAAGATTTCATCCAGTTCAAAGGCGAAGCCGGTGCCAAAGAAGCAGGGAAAATGCGTGCTGAGGGTAAAGAATATGTTGTCAAAGATGGCGACGTTTTGAATTTCCTGTTTAACGTCTGAGCACAAACGTCTGATCCTGATCTGATCCTCTCAAAGTAGCGAACAGATAGCAAAAGCGGAACCTCTGACTGGTTCCGCTTTTTTATTCTGCAGTCTGTTTTGACTTTGCAGTACGATACCCGTTGATGTTAAGCTGACTACTTTTGCCAGAAGGCATTAAAATAGCTCAACTCCCCGTCGCAACTCTCTGAACCACCGCATGCCTTCTATTGCCGAACTCACGATTTATCCCGTCAAATCCTGTGCAGGTATCGCACTGACTGAAGCCGTTATTACGGCAAGCGGGCTCAGTTATGCCGGTGTCAGCGACCGTGAATGGATGGTGGTCGATGAACGAGGGCTTTTCCTTACGCAACGCGAATATCCGCTCATGGCATGTCTGCGGATCACAATCGCTGCTGACACATTACAGATCGATACGAATAAGATGGAAACGCTCTGTATTCCCCTGGCGGCAAATAAGGAAGTAAAGCAGATCAAGGTTCAGGTGTGGGACACGGAAATTATTGCCGATGATGCCGGCGACACTGCTGCCAACTGGTTCAGTCAGGCTCTTGCAACCAAATGCCGGCTGGTGCGTTTCTCTGCTCAGGCACAGCGTTATGCCAATACCAAATGGACTGGCGACACACTGGCACCAACCCGCTTTGCCGACGGTTACCCTTTGCTATTGATTGCACAGGCTTCACTCGACGACCTGAATCGCAGAGCGCTTGCTCAGGGTCGCCATGCGCTGCCGATGAACCGTTTCCGGCCGAATATTGTCATTGATGGCGTTGAAGCATTTGAAGAAGACTATGCAGCCAGCTACCGGCTGGACAATGGCCTGCAGCTGCGTCCGGTTAAACCCTGCCCGCGCTGCCCGATTCCGGCGATCGATCAGGTTACGGGTGAAATCGGTGAGAGCCCGCTCGATATTTTACAAAGCTATCGCGCCAACCCGATTGTTGATGGCGAAATTACGTTTGGCATGAACGTTATTCTCGACCATGGTGCGGGTCTGATGGTGCGCGTCGGTGACGAAATCGACATGCCAATTGCGTTCTGACTATCACCTTCTCCAGAACAATACGGAAGTATGGACAAAGCCAATGTGAATGCCAGACGTCAGGCACAAAGCCTGGAAAATCTCCGGGTGGAAAATCACGCCCTCCGCACGCAACTCGACAACATATTGGAACTGGCGCACAGGAATCAAAGCATCCTCGCGCGTCATCAGAATTTCGAATTAAAAATCATCGGTGCGAGTCATTTCAAGGAACTGATCAGCTATATTTTCAGTGAACTCGCGAGCACTTCTGATCTGGATATCGTGACACTGGCACTGGTCGATCCGCGGCAGGACTTACAGCAGATGCTGAACGATCTGCGTATTAATCTGAATGAGTTTCCCGGCCTGCTGTTTGTCCGTCACGAACACGAATTACAGACCAAAGCACTGCTATCTTACAAGCCCTTATTAGGCGAGTATCAAGATCATCTGTACGGCAATTTATATCGTAGTTGTACCAAAAAACCGGCGAGTATTGCAGTGATCCCGCTGGTACGGCAAAATCGCCTGATCGGCTATCTTAATCTGGGCAGTTTCAGTCCTGAGCGCTTTCTGACGACGATGGCAACCGATTTCATTGAACGTCTGGGCTCTATCATTGCGATCTGTTTAGAAAATGTCCTTAATAACGAGCGTCTGGTCTATATCGGTCTGACCGATCCGCTGACGAATGTCAGTAACCGTCGCTACGTCGAACAACGCACTTTAGAGGAAATTGCCCGCGCCCGCCGTCAGTGTTACGGCATTGCCTGCATGTATCTGGACATCGATTTTTTTAAGAAAATTAATGACCAGCATGGCCATCAGGGCGGCGATGATGTTTTGTGCGAAGTCGCCCGACGGATCAAGGCAGAATTACGTTTAAGCGATACGCTGGGCCGTTTCGGTGGCGAAGAATTTGTGGTGTTGCTGATCAATGCCAATCTGCAGGATGCGATGCTGGTCGCAGAACGCATACGTCGCAGCATTGCCAGCAAGCCGTTTGTGCTGTCAGATAAGGGGCTTTGTTCAACCACAATTTCTATCGGCCTGACGACGGTGCCGGAAAAATACAATCAGGGTGAGGAGGCTGCGGTGGCAAGAGAGATGATCTCCCGGGCGGACCGCGCCTTATATGACGCAAAACGTTCAGGCAGAAACCAGGTACGTTGCGAATAGCAAAGCGGCTCCGCCGGAATTATTTAGCTTGCGCCGCTTGTAACTGCTCATATTTCGCTTGCAGCTGCGCTGGTGTCTCACGCCACTCAGGATTGAATGGAATACAGTTCACCGGACAAACCTGCTTGCATTGCGGTTCTTTGTAATGACCGACACATTCGGTGCATTTATGCGGGTCGATTTCATAAATCTCCGGCCCCATATAAATGGCATCATTCGGGCATTCGGGTTCACACACGTCGCAGTTAATGCAATCGTCGGTAATCATCAGAGCCATACTTACTTCACTTTCATTTCATCTGCGCATGCATTTAATACGCAGTTTTTACTTCATTTACTTTCATTCAGCGCATCGACCTTCTGTTTCAGCCAACGATCGACCGAAGGGAACACGAACTTTGATACATCGCCGCCAAACATCGCAATCTCACGCACGATCGTGCCTGAGATAAACTGATACTGGTCGGAAGGCGTCAGAAACAGCGTTTCCACATCCGGCAACAGATAACGGTTCATCCCTGCCATCTGAAACTCGTATTCGAAATCCGATACTGCCCGCAAACCGCGTACGATCACACGGGCATCATTTTTCCGGACAAAATCCTTGAGCAATCCGGAAAAACTCTCTACCCGCACATTCGGATAATGACCGAGCACTTCATTCGCAATACTCAGGCGTTCTTCCAGCGAGAAAAATGGCCGTTTGTTTTTACTGTCGGCAACACCGACCACCAGAGTATCAAAAAGACCTGAGGCGCGACGCACCAGATCTTCGTGACCGCGGGTCAGCGGATCAAATGTTCCCGGATAAACGGCTGTGACCATCTTGACTCCCTATTTTTTCGCTATTTGCGCTATCTGCATAATGATATGCACTAAATTGATCTGGCATTATGCCTGATTTCCGTGCGCATTATGCTGCAAAATGTTGCGTCGCAGAATATGGAAATACACACTTCCGGCTTTATCCGCCCGTATCACCTGCCATCCGCACAGCAATTCCTGCATCTCAGGGGCACTGCTTTGCTCCTCGAGCGGAAATTCTGCCTCGACATACACATACCCATCGTCACTCAGCACGTCACGGCAAACGGGCAAAATTTTTGCCAGCCAGCCTTGCCCGAATGGTGGGTCCAGCAGGATCAGATCAAATTTTTTCCCTTCGGCAGCAGCATTCGTCATCACTTTACCGGCGTCACCTCTGAGCAACTGGCACTGGATTGCTTCCAGCTTGGCTTTCACCTGTTCTAGCTGTTTAAACGCCGGCGTATGCGACTCCACCATCGTGACCAAACGCGCGCCGCGGCTGGCGGCTTCAAATCCCAGCGCACCACTGCCGGCAAATAAGTCCAGACAACTGACCTGCGCCCAATTCGTATCAAAAAGATGATTCAACCAGTTAAATGTGGTTTCACGGACACGGTCTGGCGTTGGTCTCAGACCATCGGCATCGACAACGGTCAGGAGGCTGCGCTTCCACTGACCGCCGATGATACGCACCTGATGGGCTGTTCTTTGAGGAGATACGGGTTTTTTAGTCCTGGTTTTCATTAGTTGAATGACACTGGTAAGTCAAATTACCCGGCGCGGTCTGTTAGAATGGCTGCATTCTAATACTTGGGTCAGCAGTTTGCAGCTCCCCCTCTCCGACAAAATCATCCGATGTTTAGTTTTTTCAAAAGAAAACCCAAAGAAGAACCGGTAATAACACCGGAAGTCGTTGCTACGCAGACTTCTGCGGTGTCAGCAGCGACGCCTGTTGTGACGCCGCAGACGATCGCAGAACCAGTAACGCAGCCGGGTGTCACAACACCACCGGTGGCAGTCACAGAAGCCGTCCCAGCACCGGTGCCAGCAGCCCAAACTGAACAAAAGCGTTCATGGCTGAGTCGTCTGAAAGCTGGTCTGGCAAAAACCTCATCGAATCTGACCACTCTGTTTGTTGGCGCACGCATAGACGACGAACTGTACGACGAACTCGAAGCCGCTTTACTGACCTCGGATGCGGGCGTCGAGGCTACGCTGTTTTTACTCGATGCGCTGAGAAAGAAAGTCAAAGAAGAAAAATTAACCGAAGCAGAACAAGTCAAAACAGCGCTCAAAGCTTTGTTGCTGGAATTGCTCACACCTTTGCAAAAGCCGCTGGAACTGGGTCGTCACCAGCCTTTGGTCATGATGATTGCCGGCGTCAACGGTGCCGGAAAAACCACCACCATAGGCAAACTCGCGAAGCACATGCAGGTGCACCATCAGTCCGTGTTGCTGGCGGCTGGCGATACTTTCCGCGCGGCAGCCCGCGAGCAACTGTCGGTGTGGGGTGAGCGCAATGATGTGACTGTGATTTCGCAGGAATCAGGTGATCCTGCAGCGGTGGCATTTGACGCTGTTGCGTCTGCACGAGCACGCGGCACCGATGTCGTGATGGTCGATACCGCGGGGCGTTTGCCAACGCAGTTGCATCTGATGGAAGAACTGAAAAAGATCAAACGTGTGATCGGTAAAGGTATGGAAGGCGCTCCGCAGGAAGTGCTGCTGATTATTGACGGCAACACAGGACAAAACGCGCTGGCGCAAGTACGGGCATTTGACGATGCATTGCAACTGACCGGTTTGATCATCACCAAATTAGATGGCACGGCAAAAGGCGGGGTTCTGGCTGCGATTGCAAAGACACGCCCGATACCCGTCTATTTCATAGGCATCGGCGAGCAAATCGAAGATCTGCAACCATTCAACGCGCAGGAATTCGTCGACGCCTTGTTTAATTAAAATTAAAGACAGTCAGTGCAACGACCATGATCGAATTCGATAACGTCACTAAACAATATTCGCGTGATGCCTACGCTTTGCGCGATATCTCTCTGACCATCCAGGATGGAGAACTCATTTTTCTGGCGGGGCCTTCCGGTGCCGGAAAATCGACTTTATTAAAGATGATCGCAGGCATAGAAAAACCGACCAGCGGTCATGTCATCGTCAATGGCCAGGACATCAGCAAGCTCAAAACCGGCAGCCTGCCGTATTTACGTCGTAAGCTCGGTCTGATTTTACAGGATCAGAAATTACTCACCGACCGCAGCGTTCTCGCCAACGTCATGCTGCCTCTGATTGTGACTGGCGCTGCCTCGGGTGAAGCAGAATCGCGCGCCTGCGTCGCACTGGAAAAAGTCGGCTTACTGGATAAAGCCAATGCCCTGCCGCTTGAACTCTCCGGCGGCGAACAACAGCGTGTTGCGATTGCTCGTGCAATCGTGAATCGCCCCAAAATCATTCTGGCCGACGAACCAACAGCGTTTCTGGACAGAGATAATGCGAATAAAGTGCTGAGCGCGTTGAAAGCATTCCAGAGTGCCGGCGTCACCTGTCTGATATCGAGTCACGATGAACAATTTCTGGATCAGGCCGACCGTGTGATCTATCTGAGCAATGGACAAATCTCGGACTCATGGACAACGGGCGCTGCCGCCTGATTGTCTCCTGATCTTACGCCTTCAAGGAAATCCTTATGACGATCTGGTTTCGTGAACATCTGTTTGCACTGAAAAGCGCATTCACCCACTTGCGCGCCGGCACCGGAAATTTCATCTTCAATGTACTGGTGGTCGCCATCGCACTGGCACTGCCGATTGCTGGTCTGACACTGATAGAAAATATCCGCCCGGTCTCTTCACAATTATCGATAGAGCCGGAAATCAGTATTTTTCTGACGACTGATACCGTGCGTGAAAATGCAACTGCATTGTCAATACCAATCAAGCGTCTTCTGAAAGAGAGCAACATCAGCGGCAAACTGAGCTTCACGCCTAAAGAAAAAGCACTGGCAGCGATGCAGGATGCTTCCAGTCTGGCAGAGGTGTTATCGACACTGGGCGGCAATCCCCTACCGGATGCTTATGTACTTTCGCTGTCAAACAACGATGCAGCAAAACTCGATAAACTGGTTGAGCAACTTCAGGCCTTGCCCGATGTTGAGGTGGTTCAGGTTGACTCAGCCTGGGTAAAACGACTGGCTGCACTCGTACAGATATTGCAGATAGGCTTGCTGTTTATGGCAACGACACTCGGAGTCGTCGTGATTGTGGTCGTGTTTAACGCGACCCGTCTGCAAGTCATTTCGCATCAGGCTGAAATTTCCGTGACCCGTTTATTAGGTGCGACCAACAGCTTTATTCATCGCCCCTACTATTACACTGGTGCGCTACTGGGTCTGCTGGCCGGTAGCCTGGCGCTGGCTGCCATCGCTGCCTCGCTGCAGCCATTGAATCAGGCCATTGCCGAATTTGCCAAACTGTATGCGTCCGAATTCCGGCTGGTACCGCTGGGGCTGATCCCCAGTCTGCTGCTGCTCGGTGTCAGCATGCTGCTGGGTCTGGCCGGTGCTTATCTCTCTGTCCGCCGGCAACTGGCTCGAGCAAACTAAGCGTTATCCATCGTTATCTGCAACTTTCCCCGGAATCGCAGGTCTAATCAGTAAAGGTAAGCAAATTGAGAAGCTTGCTGGAATTAACCGGGAAAGTCAGCTGTATCACCAGCCCTGGTAAAAGCTTATTGATACAACAGGCTGCAGTCTGGAATTTCAGCTTTCTCACCTGGCCTCATCATATTAAAAAGATCATTTTCACGAGAATTAGCACTCTTCGCAAGAGAGTGCTAATATAGGGAAATAGTACGTTTGTTCAGAGTTATTTTTGCTCGGACCGCAGTATTTGAGAGGAACAACATAATGACTTCAAGACAACTTATTCCGGCATCAGACAGCACTGCGCTGGCCTTGGGCTTCAGCGGCACGCTGGGAAATATTGACGCCTATATTTCGGCCGTCAACCGTCTGCCTATGCTGACGCATGAAGAAGAAATCGACCTGGCGACCCGCCTGCGTGACAACAATGATCTCGCAGCGGCGCAGCAAATGGTCATGTCACATCTGCGTCTGGTGGTATCGATCGCGCGCGGTTATCTTGGCTATGGCTTGCCACATGCTGATCTGATTCAGGAAGGTAATATCGGCCTGATGAAAGCAGTCAAGCGCTTTGACCCTGACCAGGGTGTGCGTCTGGTGTCGTATGCGATGCACTGGATTAAAGCTGAAATGCACGAGTACATTCTGAAAAACTGGCGTTTAGTCAAAGTCGCGACGACTAAAGCGCAACGCAAACTGTTTTTCAATCTGCGCAGCCACAAAGAAGGTCTGGAAACCATGTCGCCTAAGCAAATTGATGCGCTGGCGAAGACCCTCGATGTGAAACGCGAAGAAGTGATCGAAATGGAAATGCGTTTGTCTGGTCGCGATATCGCGCTGGATGCACCTACCGATGACGATGACGATAAATTCGCACCGATCGCTTATCTGAAAACGGAATCAGAAGAGCCTACGCAAATATTGGAATCGCGCCAGTATGACCGTTTGCAAAGCGAAGGTTTAGAATCAGCATTGTCGAAACTGGATGCGCGTTCACGCCACATTATCGAGTCGCGCTGGTTGAAAAATGACGATGGTTCTGGTGCGACGCTGCACGAACTGGCAGATGAATACGGTGTTTCAGCCGAACGTATCCGTCAGATTGAAAGTGCGGCGCTGAAAAAAATGAAAGGTGCGCTGGTCAGCTTTTCCTGATCAGACCGCACATAAAAAAAGGCACTCTGCGGAGTGCCTTTTTTATTGTTTATTCCCTGAAAATATGAAAATCGGGGGAGTATCTGCCATTTTGCATCTAGCGTCATTGAAAACAAAGGGCACTAAAATATACTCCCCCCAGTATATTTAAGGCTCAGCAGGCCGTTTTATATGCCCGCGCCAGCTGTTCAGCAAAATTACTTCAGTAACAGCTTTAAATCATGCACGATAGGCTCCGCACCTTGTCCATGGCGTAGGAATAAACGGATACGGCCTTCGGTGTCAAAGACATAGCTACCTGCCGTATGATCCATGGTGTAACTGGTCGGCGTTTTTCCGGCAACCTTCTGGTAATAGACTTTGAAGTCTTTCGCCACTTTTGCCGTCGCGGCAGCGTCGCCATATAAACCCAGGAAGCGCGGGTCAAAGTTCGGCACATACGCCGCCATCAATGCCTGCGTATCGCGTTCTGGGTCTATCGTGACGAACAGCACCTGCACCTTATCTGCGTCCGGCCCGAGTTTCTGCATCACGTTCGCCATCTCCACCATCGTGGTTGGACAGACATCAGGACACTGGGTATAACCGAAGAACATGACCACCAGCTTACCGCGGAAATCTTTCAGTGTACGAGCCTTGCCATTGTGGTCGGTCAGGGCAAAATCCTTTGCGTAATCAAGCCCGGTGAGGTCGGTATTATTGAATTTCTCTCCGGATTTGCCGCAAGCCGCCAGCCCTGCGATCAGAATGCAGGCGAATATTTTTTTGAGTAAGCTCATAGTCGTATGTAGTGATCAACCAGCAGCGCCGCAAACAGCAGCGACAGGTAAATGATCGAATAAGCAAATGTTTTACGTGCAAGAATATCGTTGTAGTTGCGATAAATCTGCCACGCATACCAGAGGAAGATGGCCCCGAGAATGACGGCGCTAACCAGATAAATCAGACCGCTCATCTGCACGGCATAAGGCAGCATCGTCGTTGCGAATAAAGCAATCGTGTACAGCCAGATATGAAAGCGGGTAAATTCGGGGCCATGCGTCACCGGCAGCATAGGCAGACCTGAGCGGGCATAATCATCACGCCGGTACATCGCCAGTGCCCAGAAATGCGGTGGTGTCCAGACAAAAATGATCATCACCAGCAACCACGCTTGCATAGGCACATCGTTCGCTACCGCGGCCCAGCCAAGTGCTGGCGGCATCGCGCCGGATAAGCCGCCAATCACAATATTCTGCGGCGTCGCCGGTTTCAGAATAATGGTATAAATCACGGCATAACCGACAAAAGTCGTAAATGTAAGCCACATCGTCAGCGGATTGACCAGTGTGTACAGCACCCACATACCGGCACCGCCAATCACACCTGAAAACAGTAAGGTCTGCGATACGCTGATTTCACCGGCCGCAGTGGCGCGACGCGCGGTACGTGCCATGCGCGAATCGATTTCACGCTCCACCAGACAATTCACCGCAAAGGCGGCTCCCGCCAACAGCCAGATACCTATGGTCGCAGCAACCACGACGCGCCAGTCGGGTAAATCAGGCGTGGCCAGAAACATGCCGATGACGGCACAAAACACCGCCAGCTGTGTTACTCGCGGTTTGGTCAGCGCCCAGTATTGAGCAAAACGGTTGGAAGTCAGGCTTAATGTAGTCATATCAATCAGTATGTGGCAGCCAGTTTCGTCTGCCTGACCCGGTAGTTTAACATGGTCAGCAACAGCACTAAGACAGCCGCTCCGCCGTTATGTAATACCGCCAGCAACAAGGGCCAGGAAAAAAAGACCGTCGACACACCGATCGCGAATTGCGCGGCAATCGCCAGCATGAGTTGGAGCCCCAGACGCTCAACTCCCGGTGAGTGCATAGCACGCCACGCAACTGCAGCGACCACAAGCGCAACCAGCAGAGCAAAATTGCGGTGTACCCAATGAATAGCGACCAAAGCCATAAATGGCAGATAATCGCCGCTCACAGTCTGCCCCAGTTGGCGCCACAAACTGAATCCGTGTTCAAAATCCATCGTCGGTATCACCGCACCATTACACAAGGGATAATCGTGGCAAGCCAAGGCTGCATAGTTAGTACTGACCCAGCCCCCCAAGGCAATCTGCATGAAGAGTAAGACTAGGGCAAGCATCGCGGGCCAGCGCAAGCCAGATACCTGCGCCGTCTGAATGACATGCGCCTGACTATGCTGCTCGAGCGACGCCGATAACAGCGCCAGTAAGCCCATCCCCAGTAGCAGATGCGTGGTCACGATCACGGGTTGCAGTTTTAACGTCACCGTCCACGCACCGAATGCCCCCTGCAGACAAACAAACACGAACAAAAAGCTGGACAGCCACGGCGAAACGCCGGTCACATGACGTCGCCACCACGCGAGAACAACCTGAGCGATGATCAGAACGCCGACACTCATCGCCAGATAACGGTGAATCATTTCTATCCAGGCTTTTTGCAAGGTCACCGGACCATGCGGCATCGCTGCCTCTGCAGCGCGGATATCGGCATGCGATTGCAAAGGATTTGCCTGACCATAGCAACCGGGCCAGTCAGGACAGCCGAGGCCGGAATCCGTCAGCCGGGTAAAAGCACCGAACATGATCAGTTCAAACGTCAGCGCCACAGTTACCGCAATCAGCTTGCGGTGTTTGTTGGTGTCCCGCGACCAGAATACGACCGACAAAGGCAAAATGGCGACACACAAACCTATCAGAGCAAGTTGTAAAAACATGAATCACCCTATCGCCGACGCACGCAACAGCTTGCTGATATCTTTTTTAATCTTGTTCGGATCGGCATTTTTCGGAAAACGCATCATCAGGTTTCCGAGCGGATCAATCATATAAATGTGTTCGCTGATCTGATTGCCATCTTCGGTCGGCAACCATTTTCTGAGCGCATCCGCATCGGCTTTCAGCACATGCATGCCATCGTATTCGCGCAGTAACAATGTATCGACAGGCTGCTCGTCAATGACTGCCCAGACCCGTTCGATTCGGTCCATTTCCTTGCCCTGAGCGAGTCTGAGTTGGCGCAAGTCATACAGCTTTTTCTGACATCCGGCGTCGCAGGAACCGCTGCTGATCGTCAGCATGATCCATTTACCGCGATACGCCGTCAAGCCGTTCTGTTTATCCGCCTTATCCGCATCCGTCGTACCGAGTAAGCGTGCATGCAGCTCCGGCATAGGATACTGACGCGGATCGAGTATCGTGCCGTAATTGGTTCGGCCTTCGGGCTTGATCACGTAGTAAGCGAGATAAGACGCTATCATCGGTGCGGCACAGACGGCCAGCACGATAAATAATTTCCAGCGTCCTTTAGTTTTTTGATTCTGCGTTTTTTGATTCTGCGTTTTTTCCACGACGTATTCCTGTCACTACAAAAAAAATCCCTGCCATCAATGACAAGGCATACCACTGAAAAGCATATCCTTTGTGTTTATCAATTCCCAGCGAAGCCGCAGGCCAGTCGCGTCGCAGATGGTCTTCCGATGGCGACGTCTGCTCAACAATCAAAGGATAAAATGCTAACCCGGTTTCCTTTTCAAGACTGGCGATCTCAAGATTCTGCAAAATCGCACCAGGCTTATACGGTTCTGGCTGCCCCAGCTGCATGACACGCTCCAGATGCTCTTTGACAATACCCTGAATTTCTATCGTACCTGACGGTGTGAGCAAGCGCGGCAACACGGTTCTGTCCTGCGGGTTGCGTGCCTGCCAGCCGCGTGCGACCAGTACATGCCGCCGGCTACCCTCAAGCTTAAATGGCATCAGTACGTACATGCCTGCCCTGCCTTGCATGGGGCGATTATCCAGATACATAGGCCAGGTATCGAGAAACTGACCGCGTAACATCACCTTGCTGTAGGGCTGCAATTGCTCTTGCGGAGTATCGCTGCGCCATTGCGTGGCAGCGCTGTGCATGCGTTCCGCCATCTTTGCGGCAATCGCTTCTTTTTCCGCAGCACGCCGGCTTTGCCACATGCCCAGATTCAGCCCCACGACAACGACAGCAATGGTCGCGAGGAAAGGTAATAGTCTGAAACGGAAAGAAATAGGCATGAAAAGCATTACAATAAGAAATTGATCAATCCGGCATCACACTTAGTCAAAGAATCAGTATGAAAATTCTCGTCGCCATTGCTTTTTTCCTCATCATCTTCAGCATGGGATCAGCATTAGTTTATCTGATGAAGGACAAAGGGCGCAGTAACCGTACTGTCAAAGCACTCGCTTTCCGTGTCGGCTTTTCCATCAGCTTGTTTATCCTGATATTACTGGCCAATCATTTCGGGCTGATTCAGCCTACCGGCATCAAATAAGTCACCAACATCTTTAGCGATAATAAAAAGCCGCAACACGTGTGCGGCTTTTTTATTTAAAAATGAATCAGCTCAGTCTGTTATGCGGATCACAGCCAGTAGACAACGACATACAAGCCCAGCCAGACCACGTCAACAAAGTGCCAGTACCATGCGGCACCTTCAAAAGCGAAATGCTGTTCAGGAGTGAAATGTCCTTTCAGCACGCGGAACAAAACTACCGACAACATGATCGCGCCCATCGTGACATGGAAACCGTGGAAGCCAGTCAGCATAAAGAAAGTCGAACCGTAAATACCGGAGGTCAGTTTCAGGTTCAGTTCGCTGTAAGCATGCATGTATTCATAAACCTGGAAGCCCATGAACACCGCCCCCAGCAATATTGTGGCAGCCAGCCAGAATGCCGTAGTACCGCGATGACCTGCACGCAAGGCATGATGCGAGATCGTCAGTGTCACGCCGGAAGTCAGCAACAATGCAGTGTTGATCGTTGGGATAGGAAATGGTCCCATCGTTTTAAATGCTTCAACCGTACCGGCAGGGCCGGCATTCCCCCATTGCGCTGAAAAATCCGGCCATAATACTTTGTGATCCAGATCTGCCAGCCAAGGCATGGAAATACTGCGGGCATAAAACAATGCGCCGAAAAAAGCAGCAAAGAACATGACTTCTGAAAAGATGAACCAGCTCATGCTCCAGCGGTAAGAGACATCAATCCGGGCGCTGTATTTGCCACTTTCCGATTCAGCGATCGCGTCGCCAAACCAGTTATACAACACGACCAGCGTCAGAAAAACACCCGCAAAGTTAACGTACGAGCCCCAGCTTACCGCATTCACCCAGGCAGATGCGCCTATCATGGTCAGCAACAAGGATGCTCCCGCCAAGACTGGCCACTTTGACGGTCCAGGCACGAAGTAATAAGGGGCTTTCGCGTTTGAAGTACTCATTTCCATCTCCCGATACATTTGAATGTACTACTCGAATTATTATTTTGCGACGACAGACTTGACGACCAGCACCAGCACAAAAATGAAGATCAGGGCGCCGATGATGCCCGCGATGATCACATGCACAGGATTCAGATGCGCAGCGTCCTGCTCGTAATCGTTTTTCTTACGGATACCCAGAAACGACCAGAACACCGCTTTCATCGTCGCCAGAAACGATACCTTGCGTTGCGTCGCCTGCTTCAGATCACTCATGTTTTTCCTTGTGTGCCAGAACTTGCTACCTTGCTCTTACCACCGACTTCAAAAAACGTATATGACAAGGTGATGGTTTTTACATCCTTCGGTAATGCCGGATCGATGTAAAACACCACTGGCATTTGTCGTGCCTCGTTCGCATTCAGCGTCTGCTGCTGAAAACAAAAACACTCCATCTTTTTAAAGTAATTACTTGCCTGCTGAGGTGCGTAGCTCGGTATTGCCTGCGCGTCCATCTTGTAAGGCTGCTTGTTCACCACCTCATACACAACTTGCGTCATTTCACCAGGATGCACCTTGATGCTGGCAACCGTAGGGCGGAAACGCCAGGGCCCTTGTGTGTTTGCATCAAACTCAACAGTAATTTCACGCGTTTTGTCGATTTGAGAATTGCTGACTTCCTTTAACGAAATATCTTTTGGCGTCAGGATATTCACACCGGTCAACTCACAAATCTGTTTGTAAATCGGTACCAATGCATAGCCAAAACCAAACATCATGACTGCGATCAGCAGCAGTTTGCCAAACATTCTGGCATTCAGCTGATGCGCTTCGGTCTTCGTGTTTTCGTCTGATCCGGACATCAGGTATTCCGCTTCACCGCAATAAACCCTGCTTAACAAACACGCCGATAAAAAAGATCAACGCGACAGATAGCAGGATTAATGCAGTACGTAAGTTGTTAGGTTTGTTGTCGTTGTTCATTTTTATTCAGAGGTACCGGAAAATTATCCGGCACCTCTGCCTTTATTCATTATTTAACGACAGGAGGCTCTTCGAAGGTGTGGAACGGTGCCGGACTTGGTACTGTCCACTCCAGCCCTTCTGCACCTTCCCATGGTTTTGCTGGTGCAGCTTTACCACCTCTGATCGAAGGAATCACGACTGCCAGAACGAAATACACCTGCATCAATCCGAAACCAAACGCGCCGACTGAAGCAACCGTATTCCAGTCCGTAAATTGCGCCGGATAATCAGCATAACGGCGTGGCATCCCGGCCAATCCCAGGAAATGCATAGGGAAGAAAGTGATGTTGAAGGTAATCAGCGACAACCAGAAATGAATCTGACCGCGTGTTTCGTTGTACATGAAGCCTGTCCATTTCGGGCTCCAGTAGTAGTAACCCGCGAACAAGGCAAACAGCGAACCGGCAACCAGCACATAATGGAAATGCGCGACCACGTAGTAGGTATCCTGCAACTGAATATCAATCGGCGTCACAGCCAGTATCAGCCCGGTAAAGCCGCCGATGGTAAAGACAAAAATGAAACCAACCGCAAACAACATCGGCGTTTCAAAAGTCATCGAGCCCTTCCACATCGTTGCCACCCAGTTAAATACTTTCACACCGGTAGGAACCGAGATCAGCATGGTAGCATACATGAAGAACAACTGCGCCGTCACTGGCATACCGGTTGTGAACATGTGATGCGCCCAGACGATAAACGACAGAATCGCGATGGATGCAGTTGCATACACCATCGATGCATAGCCGAACAAAGGCTTGCGCGCAAACGCAGGCACGATCTGAGAAATAATACCGAACGCTGGCAAAATCATGATGTACACCTCTGGATGTCCGAAGAACCAGAAAATGTGTTGATACATCACAGGGTCACCGCCACCGGCCGCGTTGAAAAAGGACGTGCCGAAATGACGGTCAGTCAGGGTCATGGTGATCGCACCAGCCAATACCGGCATCACCGCGATCAGCAGGTAAGCAGTAATTAACCAGGTCCAGCAGAACATCGGCATTTTCATCAGTGTCATGCCTGGAGCGCGCATGTTCAGAATCGTAGTGATGATGTTGATCGAGCCCATAATCGACGATGCACCCATGATGTGGACTGCGAAAATCGCCATGTCCATACCAGGTCCCATTTGTGTCGATAGCGGTGCATACAGCGTCCAGCCTGCAGCGGTCGCACCACCCGGCACCCAGAATGACGACACCAGCAGAATTGCAGCGGGCGGCATCAACCAGAATGAGAAGTTATTCATCCGAGCAAATGCCATGTCGGATGCGCCGATTTGCAGCGGAATCATCCAGTTGGCGAAACCAACGAATGCCGGCATGATCGCACCGAACACCATGATCAGACCATGCATGGTCGTGAGTTGGTTAAAGAGTTCAGGTTGCACCAGTTGCAGCCCGGGCTGAAATAACTCAGCGCGGATAATCAGGGCGAGAACACCGCCCGATAACAGCATCGTGAAGGCAAACCATAAATACAGACTACCGATATCTTTATGATTGGTAGCAAATAACCAGCGGCGGAAACCATGAGGATGGTCGTGCGCGTGGTCGTGCGAATGATCGTGAGCGTGATCAACAGTTGTGGTGCTCATCTTGTCTCCTGTTTCCGGTACGTTTAGTACGTTTACTTACGCGCAGCCAGAACTTCAGCTGGTTGGACGATATTTTCAGCGGCTTTATTAGACCAGCTGTTACGGGTATAGGTAATGACGGCGGCGATTTCTGTGTCAGACAAAGTGGATTTCCACGATGGCATCGCATTTTTACCGTTTAACAAAATACCGACCTGATCCGCTTTGACGCCATTGACGATCAGCGATCCGTCTAACGCAGGGAATGCGCCCGGAACACCTTTACCGGTCGCCTGATGGCAGGCCACACAATTAGCGGCATAGACTTTCTCGCCACGCTGTTTTAACTCATCGACCGTCCAGACCTTACTTGGGTCATCCGCTTTGGCGGCCATTTCTTTTTTCTTGGTATCAACCCATTTTTTATAGTCATCGTCAGAGACCACATTCACGACGATAGGCATAAATGCATGCTCTTTACCGCACAACTCAACGCACTGACCACGATAGACGCCAATTTTTTCTGCTTTGAACCAGGTATCGCGAACGAAACCGGGAATCGCATCCTGCTTCACACCGAAAGCAGGAATCGTCCATGAGTGAATCACGTCATTAGCAGTGGTAATAATGCGTACTTTTTTATTCACAGGAACCACGACCTGATTATCGACTTCGAGCAGATAGTTGTCGCCACGTGCCTCGGTCGGAGCAACGCCGGGAGAGCCAACCTGGGTGCGAGGCGTGGACAAGGTGGATAAGAAGGAAATGCCCTGACCTTCACCTTTGAGGTAGTCATAACCCCATTTCCACTGCATGCCAGTGGCTTTAATTGTGATGTCGGCGTTTGAAGTATCTTTCATCGCCACGACGGTCTTGGTCGCGGGCAGTGCCATCCCAATCACAATCAGAAACGGAACGACAGTCCAGGCAATTTCAACAGTGGTACTTTCATGGAAAGAAGCTGCCTTGTGGCCGAGAGATTTCCTATGCTTCAGGATGGAGTAAAACATGACTCCGAAGACTGCGACAAAGATAACCAGACAGATAACCAGCATCAGGTTATGTATCGAGTAAATTTGTTCCGCTATTTGTGTGACAGGTGTTTGTAAATTTAACTGGCGTACCGCCGGTCCACCCTGGCTGTCGACCACTGCCCACGCGGGCAGTCCTGCCGCCAGGAGCGAGGCACCCAGCATGAACGACTTTAATCGCTTTCCATGTTTCATGATATCCCCAAAACCCCGTTTAGAATTCTTATGAATTTGTCGTACCAAGACGCGGAATATTGTTACAAAGTGCGTGCTGGCAACTTCTACAACGTGGTGAGTATAAGGTGTAACTTAAAAGGATATCAAGCAGAATACAAACAAGAAATCAATGATCTGGCGCAAATGAAACAACGAATAATAGCGCTTGCTTATCACTTTAAGGTGCTTCTTTAATCCAGATCAAACAAAATCAAGGTCGTTTTTTGGGCAAATCGAAGCGGACGATGGATTCGCCGGCAGCCGTTTTCTTGTTGACTGGCTTGAAAGCGTGCCCGTAAATCACCTCAAAACTCAAGGCAATACGGCCATCGGCAGCGCGTTGCTGCTCTAATGCTTTCAACATTGCCTGATGAGCGTGTTTTCCGGTCAGCCCCTGACGACGGCTCAGCAACGGATTGCCGCCAAGCGCCCGCACGTCGGCCAGCAATTTTTCTGTATCCTGATACGTCAGCGTGATTTTTTCCATATCCATCACAGGCGTGGAAAAACCGGCATTCACCAGCATGTCACCGAAATCATGCATATCGACGAACGGCAAAGTGTGCGGAGACTCGTCAACACCGTCATACGCCTGGCGTAATTCTTTCAGGGTATCCGGCCCAAAGCATGAAAACATCAGCAGACCGTCGGTGCGCAATGTCCGGCGCCATTCGGCGAACACCAGATCGGGTTGCGGATGCCAGTGCAAGGCCAGATTCGACCAGATCAGATCCAGTGACTGCGATGGCAAAGGTAATTTAGCAAAATCGCCACAAATCAGATTGGCACCCTGCTCGCCACGTAAGGCGGCAGGTGTTAATTTTGCAAACAAACGACCAACCGCACTCATCGCTGACCGTTGCTGTTCCTGTATCTCTGTCAACATTGCCGGTGCGGCATCCAGTGCCAGCACCTGGGCTCCGGCGTACATACGCTGAAACTCAGCGACATCAGCACCAACGCCACAACCAGCGTCGAGTATCTGCGCAGGTGTGATCCGCACCAGTTCCAGCTTTTCGCGCATACGCCCGGCGATCTCCCGACGTAAAAAATCAGATCCCGCGATTTTTGCCGGATGGGAAAACAGCTGACGAACCAGCCTTGTGTCGATAGGTGCACTGAGCATAAGGAAAACGATCTTGACGTCTGATTAAATGAGATAATGCGGGAGTTTACACGCTTGTGATTATGGCCGCTGCATGAAGGCGCAAACGCATGATGTACTTACAGCACATATGGCGTAAAAGCTGGCAGGCTTCCCTGACACAACTGTTACCGTGCAGTTGTGCTTTATGTCATGCCCAGAACCAGGATGTGATTTGCGAACAATGTCTGACCAGCTATTTTCCGCGCAACCTCTGCCGCTGCGAACAATGTGGTTTAGTCATGCCGCCGGGCGCCAATACGCCGCGTTGCGGTGACTGCCTGCAAAATCCTCCGGCGTTCGATAACACCATCGTCGCCTGTGATTATGAAGCACCGCAAGACCGCCTGGTGCTGTCATTAAAATTCGGCCATCATCTGGCGCTCGCCCCGGTGTTTGCAGCGATGCTACGCGATGCGATTCTGCACCAGCCACATCAGGAGTTGCCGGATTGGCTTTGCGTTGTTCCATTAAGCCAAAACCGGCTGACAGAGCGCGGATTCAATCAGGCACTGGAAATAGCCAGACCACTGGCGCAACATCTGGGTATCCCCTTGCATCCGCAGGCATTACGCAAAACCCGGGAAACCGCCAAACAAAGCAGCCTAGCGCCCGATGCACGGATGCGCAACGTGAAAAATGCCTTTGTTCCCGATGATCAACTGTTGCAAACCATCAAAGGCAGGCATATCGGTATCGTCGACGATGTCATCACCACTGGCATGACCCTGCACGAAATCGCTACAATGCTGAAACGTTTTGGCGCACGCAAAGTCAGCAACTATGTTTTTGCCCGCACTCCACATCATACTTATTAAGGAAACGCCTTGTTTCACGTCGTCCTCGTAGAACCTGAAATTCCGCCGAATACCGGCAATATCATCCGCTTATGCGCCAATACCGGCGCACAACTACATCTGATAGAACCGCTGGGTTTTCCACTCGACGACAGCAAGATGAAACGCGCTGGTCTTGATTATCACGATTATGCGACGATGAAAGTGCATAAAAACTGGGAAGCGTTTCTGGCAAGTGAACAACCTGATGCGCAAAGAATGTTTGCCATGACCACGCATGGCTCGACGGCATTTTCCAGCGTCGCCTTTCAACCCGGCGATTATTTCGTCTTCGGTGCAGAAACCCGCGGACTTGCAACCGAACTACGTGAATCTTTTCCACTGAATCAGCGCATACGCTTGCCGATGCGGCCAGACAATCGCAGCCTGAATCTGTCGAATACCGTAGCGGTCGTTATTTACGAAGCCTGGCGCCAGAACGGCTTTGCCGGCGGCGCCTGACCTTTAAAAAACGGTGTCCGGCGTTACAGAAATGCCGGACGCCGGTGTCAGGTCTGCGCCCGCACTTTCGCCAGCAACTTGCTGGTCGAACGATCGTGTTCAAAGTCAATCGCTGCCACCTGACCGCCATACGCCAGCACTGCCTGCCCTTCCGGAATCGCGCTCATGTCGTAATCACCGCCTTTGACATAGATATCCGGATGCGCGCTGAGTACCGCTTCCAACGCGGTATCTTCATCGAAATCCACCACCAGACTGACCGCTTCTAATGCCGCAACCACGGCCATGCGATCAGCACAGGTGTTCACCGGGCGGTCATCGCCCTTGCCCAAACGTCTGACCGAAGCATCGGTATTCAGTGCCACCACCAGCGACGCACCGTGTTCTCTGGCCTGAGCCAGATACGTTACATGACCACGATGCAAAATATCAAAAACGCCATTCGTCATCACCACGGGTTTGGGTAATGCAGCAACACGTTCGGCCAATGCAGCGCGGGTACAGATCTTTTGTTCAAATTGAGGCATACGAGTTCATTCAGAAAAGAGCGACGAAAAAATAGCCGCTCGGAAAAGCGGCCATTGTACACGGCGTCTTTCAGCCTTCACGCTTCAGACACCCATATCCGTTTTTACGCGGGCGGCGCAAGCGGCGTTTGCGGCAAATCAGTTATTGTCAGCGTCCGCAATCGCCTTGCGTATGTCTTCCTTACTCAGCGCCGGGGCAAACTGACGGATAAAATCATAGGTATAGGTGCGCAAATACGCACCGCGCCGCACTGCCAGCCGCGTCACATTCGGCGTGAATAAATGATCGGCGGCGATCGTGCGCAAGCCATTGGTACGATTGGTTTCTATCGCCATCGAGGCCACAATACCCACGCCTAGTCCAAGCGCGACATATTGCTGAATCACGTCAGAATCCATCGCCGTCAGCACGATGTCGGTGCGCAAACCGGCATCGACAAAGGCGGCGTCGATATGGCCTCGACCAGTGAAGCCGACGTCATACGTAATCAGCGGATAATTCGCCAGATCGTCCAGCGTCAGCGTTTCTTTACGCAAGAGCGGATGACCTTCCGGCACAACAATCACGTGATTCCATTCGTAGCATGGGAAAGACACCAGATCCTTGAATTGCGATAAACCCTCAGTCGCAATGCCGATATCAGCTTTGCCTGACATCACCCATTCGGCGATGTGTTCGGGTGAGCTTTGTTGCAAGGCGATGCGTACTTCCGGAAACGCCTGACGGAATTGCTGCACCACTTTCGGCAGCACATAGCGCGCCTGCGTATGCGTGGTCGCAATCGCCAGCGTGCCTTTGGTCTGATCCGAATATTCACTGCCTGCCTGATGCAGATTTTCTGCTTCCAGCAGCAGACGTTCTATGATGGGAAGGATGCCTTTCCCGGGCTCAGTCAGACCAGTCAGGCGTTTGCCATTGCGTTCAAAAATATCCACGCCCAGTTCTTCTTCCAGCTCGCGGATCTGACGGCTGACGCCCGGTTGTGATGTGAACAGCACATTGGCGACTTCGGTCAGATTAAAGCCGCGTCGGGATGCTTCTCGGATTGAGCGTAATTGTTGAAAGTTCATGGTATATCTCGGCTCAGTTGTTATCGACAAAGACGTGCAAGCGCTTGGGTTTGACCACCAGAGACTCACCGACTTTCAGTTGTAATTGCAGATAGCGTTCGCTCGATATCATCGCTTCGACCAGATCGCCGTTATCGTCGCGTTCCATTTCCAGTTGCGCCAGCGGGCCTATGCTGTGCACGCGCCGCAATTGCACAACCAATCCCTCGGCACCCGGCGCGTAGCGGTCGATCTCGAATTCATGCGGGCGCACATAGGCCGTGCCGAAGGCATCTTTGGTGTCTGCATGGCCCGGCGCTTCAAACGGCACACCACCGGCATCGAGTATGCCTTCATGAATACGGCCGCGGAAAAGATTGACGTTACCCAGAAATCCATACACAAACGGTGTGGCCGGATGCTGATACACCTCGGCAGGCGCACCAACCTGTTCGACCTGTCCCTGATTCATCAGCACAATCTTGTCAGCAACTTCCAGCGCTTCTTCCTGATCATGCGTGACAAAAATACTGGTCACATGTAACTCATCGTGCAGACGACGCAACCAGCGTCGCAGCTCTTTACGCACCTTCGCATCGAGCGCACCGAAAGGCTCGTCGAGCAGCAGCACACGCGGCTCCACGGCAAGTGCGCGTGCCAGCGCAATACGCTGCCGCTGACCGCCGGACAACTGCGGCGGGTAACGGTCTGCCAGCCAGTCCAGTTGCACCAGTTCCAGCAGTTTTGTGACTTTTTCTTTGATCTGCGCTTCAGAAGGCCGCACGTTTTTTGCCTTCACCCGCAAACCAAATGCGATGTTTTCAAATATCGTCATGTGCTTGAACAAGGCATAGTGCTGAAACACAAAGCCAACCTGACGGTCACGCACATGCTGTTGCGAGGCATCCTGACCGTCGAGCAAGACCTGACCGCTATCGGCAAATTCCAGACCAGCGATGATGCGCAGCAAAGTGGTTTTGCCGCAGCCTGATGGTCCTAACAATGCCGTCAGTTCGCCATCGGGAAAATCCAGCGAGACATTATTCAGCGCAGTAAATTGACCAAAACGTTTATTTAATTGATGAACGGCGATACTCATGATTTTCGCTCCAGCTTATTCTTCAGAAATGGGGGCGCGACTCTCATTGGTGCGCCATTCAACGATCGTTTTTAATGCCAGCGTCAGCAAGGCCAGCAAGGTCAGCAATGAAGCCACCGCAAACGCCGCCACGAAGTTGTATTCGTTGTATAAAATTTCGACCTGCAAAGGCATGGTGTTGGTCTCGCCACGAATATGGCCGGACACCACAGACACCGCGCCGAACTCACCCATCGCCCGCGCATTACACAGGATCACCCCATACAGCAAACCCCATTTAATATTCGGCAAAGTCACATGCCAGAAGGTTTGCCAGCCTGATGCCCCCAGTACCAGCGCGGCTTCTTCTTCCTCACTGCCCTGCGCCTGCATCAACGGAATCAGCTCACGCGCGACAAATGGAAAAGTCACAAAAATCGTCGCCAGTACAATGCCGGGAACTGCGAACAGAATTTTGATATCGTGATCGCGCAACCATTCGCCAAACCAGCCCTGCGCGCCGAACAGCAGCACATACACCAGACCCGAAATCACCGGCGACACGGAAAACGGCAAATCGATCAGCGTTAGTAAAACGCTCTTGCCGCGAAACTCAAATTTGGCAATCGTCCAGGCGGCGGCAACACCGAAAATCAGGTTCAGCGGCACCGCAATGCCCGCCGCAATCAGCGTTAATTTAATCGCCGACAAGGCATCCGGTTCGACGATGGCTTCCAGATACACCTGCCAGCCTTTTTTCAAGGCTTCGGCAAACACCGCCGCCAGCGGTACAAATAAAAACAGTGTCAGAAACGCGAAAGCGATCAGTGTCAGCGTGACGCGTATCCATAAAGGTTCCAGCGTGGCTGTCGGGTTGATCGCAGGCTCTGCGCGACGTTGTGCCAAGACCGCTGAAGGTGCTGCAATACTGGTCGTACTCATGATTCTTTTCCTCCCTGCCGGCTGCGCGTCCAGGCCTGTAAAGCATTAATTGACAGCAGCAAAACAAACGATAGCAACAACATCACAACCGCAATGGCAGTCGCACCGGCGTAATCGTATTGTTCCAATTTAGTGATCATGAACAGCGGTGTGATTTCTGAAATCATCGGCATGTTGCCAGCGATAAAAATCACCGAGCCGTATTCGCCGGTCGCTCTTGCAAACGCAAGTGCAAAGCCCGTCAGCATCGCAGGCAATATCGTCGGGAAAATCACCCGTGTAAACACTTGCCAGTGGCTGGCACCCAGACTCAGCGCCGCTTCTTCGAGTTCTTTTTCGGCTTCTTCGAGTACCGGTTGCACCGTGCGCACCACAAAAGGTAAGCCTATGAATGTCAGGGCGATCAAAATGCCTAAAGGCGTGAACGCGACTTTGATGCCCAGCGGCGTCAGTAATTTGCCTATCCAGCCATTCGGTGCATATAAGGTCGCCAGCGTGATACCGGCAACAGCGGTCGGTAAGGCAAATGGCAAATCGACCAGTGCATCGATCAGCCGTTTGCCGGGAAAGCGGTAACGCACCAGCACCCATGCCACGATACCGCCAAACAGCACATTGATCAGCGCGGCCAGAAAAGAGGCACCGAAAGTCAGGCGATACGATGCCATGACACGATCCGATGTCACGGTTTCCCAGAACGCCTGCCAGGTCATGGTGAAGGTTTTGAGAAAGACCGCGGAAAGTGGGATTAAGACAATCAACGCGAGGTAAAACAAGGTAAATCCCAGCGACAGATGAAAACCGGGAAGCACACGTTTACTGGTCGGTTGACCGCCTGTTGCAATTGCAGCAGATGCCATAGTCAGCCTTTATTACTGATTCAACTAAAGATGGCAAATATTGGCAGGATTTTGATATAAGAAAAACGAATTTTTTGTTATGTTCTTAGATGATAAACACATATAGCGAGGGCGCATTAATCTCACGCGGCAAGCTGAGCAGTACTGATCAGCCCGGCAGTTCAACCGCTGCCGTCTGCGATGGATTTGCATGAGATGTCGCTGCTGTTTGCGCAGTGTGCTCCGCCAAAGTGGCTCTCGGTAAGTCAAACAAAAAGCCTTGTACCAGATACGGGCTGGCCGTATCGTTCGCCTGTTGCAGCGACAAAAGACGCGCTTCGTTTTCTATGCGCCGGAAAATGATATTGCACTGCGCCTGATCGGCACGTTGCAGCAAGCTGATCTGCGCCGCCGCGTCATTAGCAACGCTGACATCGAGTTTGATCGCATCAGGGCGGATGCGGTCGAGCAAATCAGCGGCTTGTTCCAGGCTGCTGGCATTCACGCCGATGCGAAAACCGTTGCGGCGGTAATTTTCAGCAACATGCGTCAGCACCCAGCGCTGACTTGGCGTAATCAGCGGCAGTTGCAGAATAATCTGTTCATGCGGTATTTCCAGCGCGTCGAGTATCCGCCGGAAAGCCATGCCGTGATTGCCTTCCACGGCAGCCAGCAAACGGCTGTGCACGCTCAGATACAACTCCTGCGCTGGCTCTTGCACCTGACGGTAAAAATTCAGCGTATGCAACAAGCGGCACAGACGATCGAGCTCCACCGATTCATCATCATTCGCCACGTATTCCAGCAGTTTCCAGATATTGAGCCCCTGATCGCCGGGATCATAGCTGCGGGCATAGGCTTCGTAGGCAAGGATGCGCTGGTCGTCGCCCGCGCGTATCGCCTGAAAAGCGCTGGTCAGGCTGGCATTAAAATAGCGGCCACGCGCGCGCCCTTCTTCGTCCAGCCACAGATGACTGCTGCCAACAGAATGCTGCAGGCGGCTCAGATAATTCTGTAATTTCGGATGTTGCATGCTTCCTCCTTTCAGCGGCCACGCGGTGTGATACGCCGGACGCTGCCAGTTACAGTTTCGCGATCGAGACTTCGGTTGCTTTCACCAGCGCCACCACGTCGCTGCCGACCACCAGATTCAGATCGCGGATAGAGCGCGTCGTGATCACCGATGTCACGATGCCGGCCGGGGTTTCGACATCGACTTCGGAGACGACATCGCCTTCGATAATCGCTTTGATTTTGCCGCGGAACTGGTTACGTACATTAATCGCCTGAATTGTCATTTTTCTTCCTTTGTGATGCGGATTTGGATGCGGAAAATATCCCGAGAAACAGATACTCCCCCGCTTTTTTTAATAAAAGACCCCTAATGTCCTTGAATTCATTGGGGTTTAAAACATACTCCCCCGGAGTATTTTTATGCCGATTTGATACTGATTTGAAGTTGATTTGAAGCTGTCAGCAGAGCTGAGACCTAAATCGCCCAGGTCACCTGGTTAACCGTGCGGAGCAGCGACACATCGCCGAGTTCCGCATCCGGTTGCTGCGCCGGGCGCTGCAACACCCGCGCCAGTATCTGTTCTTCCAGCGCGGCAAAGAGCGGGTTGCCGCGCGCGCGTGGCCGCGGCAGATCGACTTTCTGATCCAGCGTGATCTGACCGTCTTCAATCAGAATCACTCGGTCGGCGAGTACAATCGCTTCCTGCACATCATGCGTCACCAGCAATGCAGTGAAACCGCGCTGCTGCCAGAGTTGCTCAATCAGGCTTTGCATCTCAATGCGCGTCAACGCATCGAGCGCACCCAGCGGCTCATCCAGCAATAACAAGGTCGGCTCGTGTACCAGCGCTCTGGCCAGCGCAACGCGCTGACGCTGACCACCGGATAATACCGATGGCCAGTCACCGGCACGTTCTGCCAGCGCAACCTTGTTCAGCGCTGCCAGCGCATCATTGCGACGACCGCGCAAACCAAGCCCGACGTTATCGAGCACCGTCTTCCACGGCAGCAAGCGCGAATCCTGAAACATCACGCGGGTTTCAGGACGACGATTGTTCTGACCGTTGTTCTGGGCATCCTGCAGTGCCAACTCCAGGCTGCCGCCGTCGGCTTTTTCCAGTACGGCAATCAGGCGCAACAAGGTGCTTTTCCCGCAGCCACTACGCCCGATCACCGCCACAAACTCACCGGCTTGCACATCGAGCTGCAGCGACTTCAGCACACTGCGGCCGTTATAGGATTTTTGCAAATGCCGGACATGAATCGCGGTGCCTGCTTGCGGCGCGCGCTGCGGCAGATGCGCAGGATTCTGCCCTGGCCTGCCATCCGCGCTGCCGGCATGACTGATGCCATCGTCCAGCTCTTGCCTGAGCGCGGCGATACGCGCCACCGCAGGTGAAGGTGAATATAAAATGTCCGGCATCATGCAGACTTTCTTTGGTAACCCGGATGCCAGCGCAGCCAGTAATGTTCAAGTGCACGCGATAAGACGTCGGCGATTTTTCCCAGCAGGGCGTACAGCAAAATCCCCACCAGCACGACATCGGTCTGCAAAAATTCACGCGCATTCATGGTCATATAGCCGATACCCGCCTGCGCTGAAATGGTTTCAGCGACGATCAGCAAAACCCACACCAGCCCCAGCGCAAAACGCACGCCGACCAGAATAGAAGGCAAAGCGCCGGGCAAAATCACATCGCGGTATAAAGTCCAGCCCGACAAGCCGTAGCTGCGCGCCATTTCTATCAAGCCCTGATCAACCGAACGTATGCCGTGAAAGGTATTCAGGTACACCGGAAAAAATACACCAACCGATACCAGAAACAGCTTCGCCGTTTCATCGATACCAAACCATAAAATCACCAGCGGTATCAGCGCCAGCGCCGGAATATTGCGTATCATCTGCAGGCTGGTATCGAGCAGGGTTTCAGCGGTACGGAAAGTACCAGTCAGCAAACCGAGCAACAAGCCCAGACCGCCGCCAATCACAAAACCCGACACCGCACGCCACAGGCTGGTTTTTGCGTGGATAAAAATTTCGCCGGAAACGCTCAGATTCCAGAACGCCTTCGCGACTGCCAGCGGCTCCGGCAAAATCCGGCTCGATAACCAGCCCTGTTGCGCCGACACCTGCCAGATCACCAGCAATAACAGCGGTACCGCCCACGGTGCCACGGCACGCAAAATGCGCAAGGCATGAAGATGCCATGGCGTGGCTGTTCGCGCCGATTCGCGGCGCCGGAAGGTCTGCGACAAGTCGTCTGCAAGCCCGGCGAATTCATTGAACTCATTGATTTCAGTTGTCAGCGGCGACGCCATACTGTGCTCCTAGCTTTGCGAAACCTGCGGTGCAATCGAATTCGCAATCACTTCGCCGAATGGGCCTGTGAGCGAACTCGTCACACGCGGTACCGATTTTCCTATCAGCGGAAAGACCAGTTCGGCAAAGCGATACGATTCTTCCAGATGCGGATAGCCGGAAAAAATAAAGGTCTCAATGCCGAGTGCCGCATATTCTTTAATCCGTGCCGCCACCGTTTCCGGATCACCGACTAACGCGGTTCCGGCACCACCGCGCACCAGCCCGACACCCGCCCACAGATTCGGTGAAACTTCGAGTTTGTCGCGCTTGCCGCCGTGCAGCGCCGTCATCCTTTGCTGACCTACCGAATCCATCTTCGCAAACGCTTTCTGCGCCCGCGCAATCACCTCATCATCGACATAACGGATCAGATCATTCGCTGCTGCCCAGGCTTCTTCATTGGTTTCGCGCACAATCACATGCAGGCGGATACCAAAGCGCAAAGTGCGGCCATGCTTAGCGGCGCGGGCGCGCATGTCGGCGATTTTTTCAGCCACGGCAGCAGGTGGTTCGCCCCAGGTCAGATAGACGTCAACCTGTTCCGCTGCGAGCTCGTGCGCCGGTGCCGATGAGCCACCGAAATACAAAGGCGGATGCGGCTTTTGCACCGGTGGATACAAAGTCTTCGCACCTTTCACGGTCAGGTGTTTGCCGTTGAAATCAAAACCGGCATCACCACCTTCACCCGCCAGCGATGCGCGCCAGATGCGTAAAAATTCGTCGGTGATTTCATAACGTTTTTCGTGGTCGGCAAAGACGCCATCGGCTTCAAGTTCTCCCTGATCACCACCGGTAACGATATTGACCAGTAAACGCCCGTTCGACAGACGATCAAAGGTCGAAGCCATGCGAACCGCTAGCCCGGGGCTGCTGAGTCCGGGACGAACCGCCACCAGAAATTTCAGTTTTTTCGTCGCACTGATCAGGCTGGATGCAACGACCCAGGCATCTTCGCAAGAACGACCGGTGGGCAGCAGCACACCGTCGTAACCCTGCGTGTCTGCCGCCACCGCGATTTGCCGCAGATAGTCGTAATTGATGTCGCGTGCACCGTGGCTGGTGCCGAGATAGCGCGTATCGCCGTGGGTAGGTATAAACCAGAAAATATTCAAGCTCATAGAATTTCTTTCATTTCTCTCAATATGAATTATTTGCCTGCTGGTGGTAGCCAGACTGCATCGCGGATGTTGACGGCTTTAGGTATCAGCTTTTGCTGATAAAAATTTTCCGCAACACGTTGCTGTTCTTCGATGATGTTGTTCGTCAGATAAACCACCGGCGAGCGTGGACGCCGCTCCAGAAAACTGGCGATGGCGGCAGCATCCAGGCCGGTGCTGGCAGCGATGATCGCACCCGCTTCGGCGCGATTGCTCTGTACGAAGCTGTCGCTGCGAGTGAGTTCTTCAAACAGCAGCCGGATCACACCGGGATACTGATCGGCAAACTGACGGGTCGATAAATAATGCGACAGGTTGTTCACCAGCCCATTACCATTCGCCAGTACGCGGGGCTTGAGACTTTGCTCGGTCGCCGCCCAGTAAGGATCCCAGATCGCCCAGACATCCACACTGCCGCGTTCAAACGCTGCTCTGGCATCGGCAGGTGCAAGATAAACCGGAGTGATATCCGACCATTGCAATCCCGCCTGTTGCACAGCCCGCAATACGTGATAGTGCGCGCTGGAGCCTTTTTGAAAAGCGATTTTTCTGCCTTTCAGATCTGCGAGTGTCCGAATAGCGGAATCCTGTTTCACTAATATCGCACTGACACCCGGTTTCGCAGGTTCGGCACCGACATATACCAGCGTACTGCCGGCTGCCTGTGCAAAAATCGGCGGCGGTTCACCTGTCGTTGCAAAGTCGATGCTGCCGACCGACAAGGCTTCCAGCATCTGCGGGCCAGCAGTGAATTCAAACCAGCTGATCTTCACGCCTTTAAGTTGCTGTTCAAGTGCACGACGGTGTTTCAGCAAAGTCAGATTGACCGAACTTTTCTGAAAGCCAATGCGGATTTCTTTCGGCAAACTGGCAGTCCTGCTGCCGGTTTGCACCGCATTGCCGACTGCTGTATTGCCAGCTGCAACATTGCCGGCTGACAGCACTAAAGCCATTGCTGTCAGCGACAAAAGCAGCCGGCGGTGGGACGAATGAATTCGCATATCAGCCTCAGCGCTTTGCCTGGAAAACTGCATCGCGCACGCTGATGCGTTTCGGAATCAGCTTCAGATCGGCAAAGGTATCTGCAATGCTTTGCTGTTCCTGAATCACGGCTTCCGATAAAGGTTTCACGCCATAAGAAAAACGGCCAACGGACAATTCAACGATGGATGGCTCCAGCCCGATCTGCACGGAAAGAATTGCCGCAGTAGCTTTCACATTTTTCGCGCTCCAGTCGCCGGTCTTGCCGATTTCTTCCAGAATCAGACTGATGATGGCGGGATGTTTTTGTGCAAACGAACGCGAAGCGAGATAGAACTGGTGATTGCTGACAACGCCTTTGCCATCGGCCAGCACGCGTGCGCCGAGCTGCTTTTCAGCGGCCGCCAGAAACGGGTCCCAGATCGCCCAGGCATCAACACTACCTCGCTCAAATGCGGCTCGCGCGTCGGCTGGGGCAAGAAACACGACTTCCACATCCTTATACGCAAGCCCGGCTTTTTCCAGCAACTTCACCAGCAGGTAATGCACATTCGAGCCTTTGTTGAGCACGATTTTTTTGCCCTTAAGATCCGCCACCGATTTGAGTGCAGAGCCTTTCGGTACGACGATTGCTTCGCCCGCAGGTGCCGCAGGTTCATTGCCAACATACAGCAAATCGGCACCAGCCGCCTGTGCAAAAATCGGTGGTGCTTCACCGGTGGTGCCGAAATCGACACTGCCGACATTCAGACCTTCCAGCAATTGCGGCCCAGCCGGAAACTCTGTCCATTTCACTTCCACACCGAGTGGTGCCAGGCGTTTTTCCAGACTGGCATTACCTTTCAGCACAGTCAGCGTGCCGTATTTCTGATAACCGATACGCAGCACACTTTTCGCTGCACTGTTCTGTGCATGCGCGATGTTCTGACCACCAGCGGCAACGAGTGCCGCCAATGTCAGCACGCCGGTCAGCACACGACGGCGCAGCGCATTGGTTTTTTTCACCTGCTCAACATAACGTGTATAGCGGCGATGTGAATTGCTATTCTGATGCTCACTCATTTCATTTCCTCGATTGATAGGCAAGACTTACCCCTGCCGGAAATCTGGCATTGTGGTAACGCTTACGGGATTGCTGCTTAATGTCTGGATTTACAAATCTGCTACAGCGACGGTTTAAAATTCATCAACGAATTTTTATGCACCGCGCCAGCAACAACAGGAACAGATCAGGCGCGACAACACATCAGTTCTTTGATTGCCGGATTTTTCGACGCATGAGCATGGCGCAGGGAATGCAGGCTCTCAGTCAGCAACTGCACACCGTCAGCAATTCGCTGCGCTATCGCGGCATCCAACTGCAAGCCTTGCTGTTCGTGCCACTGAACCTGGGCATCGGTTGCATAAACGCCTGGCAGAACATGCCTTGCCGACAGCGATGTCAGCACCGGGCGCAGGGCGTAATCGAGCGCCAGCACGTGCGACTGGCTGCCCGCCGTCGCCAGAGGCAAAATGAGTTTTCCGTTCAGACCGTCTTGCGGCAGTATGTCTAAAAATGCTTTTAACAGACCGCTGTAAGCTGCTTTGTAAATCGGCGTGGCAATCACCAGTGCATCGGCACGCTCGACCAGTAATCTGGCGACATTCAGTTCGGTGTCGGAAAAATCCGCATTCATCAGCGCTTCCGCCGGCAGATCGCGGACATGCAGACTGACGGTACGCTGGCCGAGCACATTGAGCTTCTCACCGGCATACTGGAGCAGACGAGTGGAGCGCGACGGTGAAGACGGGCTACCGGAAAGCAAAAGAATAGTCATGGTGATTCCTTCAATGCGCTGTTGAGCATCATTATTTTTTATTCGGCTGATAAATCTGATCAAACACACCGCCATCGGCAAAATGGGTTTTCTGCGCAACAGTCCAGCCACCGAAGGTGTCATCAATATTGAATAACTTGATTTTCGAGAATTGCCCGGCATATTTTTTCGCCGCTTTTTCACTGACCGGACGATAGAAATTTTTACCGATAATGTCTTGTGCCTCGTCGGTGTAGAGGTAATTCAGATAAGCCTCTGCCACTTTGCGCGTGCCGCGTTTATCGACCACTTTATCGACCACGGACAATGGTGGTTCCGCCAGAATACTGATGGACGGCGAGATGATTTCAAATTTATCCGCACCGAATTCTTTGAGTCCCAGATAAGCTTCGTTTTCCCACGACAACAGCACGTCGCCGATACCGCGCTCAGTGAATGTCACGGTTGAACCACGCGCACCGGAATCGAGTACCGGCACGTTCTTAAACAACTTGTGAACATACTCTCGCGCCGAGGCATCGGTACCGCCGGGTAATTTCAGCGCATAGCCGTACGCTGCCAGATACGACCAGCGTGCCCCGCCGGAAGTTTTCGGATTCGCGGTAATCACTGACACACCGGGCTTGATCAGATCGGCCCAGTCTTTAATCCCTTTAGGATTGCCTTTACGTACCAGAAACACGATCGTGGATGTATAAGGCGAAGCATTATGTGTCAGACGCTTTTGCCAGGTTTTCGACAACAAACCTGCATTCGCAATCGCATCAATGTCATAGGCCAGCGCGAGTGTGACCACGTCAGCATCCAAACCGTCGATCACCGAACGCGCCTGTTTGCCTGAACCACCATGCGATTGTTTGATGGTGACTTTATCGCCCGTTTTTGCCTGCCATTGTTTTGCAAATGCCTGATTCACATCCTGATACAGCTCACGCGTAGGATCATAGGAAACATTGAGCAGCGTGATGTCTGCAGCTTGGGAAGCGCCGTGAATCGCACTGGCAAACGCGAAGCTGGCGAGGAGCAGGAGTTTTTTTGCTTTCATCTGTAATCCTTGGAATCAGTGTTGAATGAGGTTCTCAGAATAATTCGCGACTTTATATTTGAAAACGAAGTATTTTTACGATCTATATTCAATTTTCATATAAAGACCTGTTTCAGCAGCATTTTTTCGCCTGGGCTACTATGTGCATCTTTCATGAAGGAGACCTCCATGCTGCGACGTTCTGTTGTCTTTTCTGTTGTCTGTTCCGCCGTCATTGGCAGTCTGGCTGCAATCAGCAGCCCGGCCTTTGCTGAAGAGGCAGAAGCCTGCCCGGCCATCCTGAATCACAAATTCAATCGCCTGCAAGACGATGTTCCGCAGGATCTTTGCCAGTACAAAGGTAAAGTTGCATTGGTCGTCAATACCGCCAGCTACTGCGGCTTTACCAATCAGTATGAAGGACTGGAAAAAGCCTATGCCAAGTACAGCAGCAAAGGTCTGGTGGTACTCGGTTTTCCGTCGAATGATTTTGGCAAACAAGAGCCGGGCAACAGCAAGGAAATCGCCGATTTTTGCTACAACACCTATGGGGTGAAGTTTCCTATGTTTGCCAAGTCATCTGTCACCGGCAAAGACATCAATCCTCTGCATGCACAGTTGGTCAAAGCAACCGGAACGACACCGAAATGGAATTTCTACAAATATCTGATCGATCGTAAAGGCAACGTTGTTGGCGCTTACAGCAGCATGACTAAGCCTGACGATAAAAAGCTGGTTGCTGATATAGAAAAAGCGCTGGCGGAATAAGCCCGCGACCTACAGACAAACACCATTAATAAAAAGGCTGGAAGCCCCTGTTTATAAGGGCTTCCAGCCTTTTTTTATGATGTCGTACACGGAGTACAGGAACAACCAGAAAAGAGCGTATGTTACGCCACCGGTGCTCTCGCCTGCTCTGACAAAAATCCCCCTATGGTGGCGTGCACCATAGCATCAACGATCTGTTCGTGACTCAGACGCTGGTCACGCACCAGGAATTCCATCGTCGGATCGCAGGCGCGCGAATACAAGGTGTACACCAGCACATCATCCGGCACCAAGGCTGTCAAAGCCCCCTGTTCGCGCGCGGTGGCCACCAGCGCATAAAAACGCTTATTGATCCGTAAAGCGACTGTTACATAATCAAAATTGAGCATCAGACTGCGTTGCAAAGCGCGGCTCGTCGATGGCAAATGCGGCACGCCTCCCTGCAAACGCAAACGCAAGGACCAGGCCAGAATATGCCGGATTTTATCTATTGCCGGCATGTCTTCCGGCAGAGTGTCCAATTCTTCCAGTGTCGCTTTCAGCAGACGGGTCAGTGCGGCCGCAGCCAGTTTCTCTTTCGAAGAAAAGTGTTTGTACAGACTACCTTTCGCGATACCAACCGCGTCAGCAACATCATCCATCGTCATCAGGTCATACCCTTTATCGGATAAAAGATGATTGACCGCATCAATAATGGCTTCTTCACGCGCGTCAAACTGCTGTTTTTTAAAGGGAATTTTTAGCTTTATCATTTTTTTCTGTACAACTTTAAACTTTGTAGTATATTTAGTGACTGATCAGTCACGAAATGAAATATTAGGTCACATTCTAACTCAGGCGTATCGGCATCGGGCAGGAATCTGCATTTCCTCACGGTCAGATTGGTAACAGAATGTGCCGGAAATAAGCGTAAATCGGGAATGCAAGCTGATTGGGCGGCATTCATTACAAAAAAATTAATCGTAAAAAATGATGAAAATTGCGGTCATCGGTTCCGGCATCTCCGGTCTCTCCTGCGCTTATGAATTGTCCCGTGCGCAGCACGAAGTCAGCCTGTTTGAGGCTGACAGTTACTTTGGCGGACATACTCATACGGTGGACGTCACACTGGAAGAAAAGACCTATGGCGTCGATACCGGATTCCTGGTGTTTAACCATAAAACCTATCCGAATCTAGTTCGCTTATTTCAGGATCTGCAAATAGAAACCGTCGCCACGAATATGTCGTTCTCGGTCAAAATGCCGGTGGGAGGCAAAACTCTGGAGTGGGCAGGTGCCAATCTGGATACGGTGTTTACACAGCGCCGCAATCTGCTGAACCCGCGCTTTTTGCGCATGCTGCGCGACATCCTGCGTTTCAATAAGCAGACCACCGCGATGGCAAAAGCGGACGCAACAAATGAATTCCACATTCCACTCGGTCAGTTTTTGCAGCAGCATCGTTACAGCGACGAGTTTATCCACTGGTATCTGTTGCCGATGGCTGCCTGCATCTGGTCTTGCCCGACTTCGACCATGATGGAATTTCCTTTATCCTCATTCGTCAATTTCTGCCACAACCATGGCTTATTGCAGGTCAACGACAGACCGCAATGGCGTACCGTTAAAGGCGGCGCACGCCATTATGTCAACAAGATACTGCCCCATATCGCGCACACCTATCTGCATGCGCCGGTCAGCTCGGTAAAGAGCAGTGCATCAGGACGGGTCAGCGTCACATCAGCAAGAGGAACGGAAGAATTTGATCACGTTGTCATCGCGACCCACAGCGATCAGTCGCTGCGAATGCTGAAAGACAGCACCACCGCAGAACAGCAAGTGCTGTCTGCGGTGAAATACCAGCCCAATCGCGCCGTACTACATACCGACGCCCGCTTTTTGCCGGAGAACCGCAAAGCTTGGTCCGCCTGGAATTATCAGAGTGCGAATGGAAAAGAACCGCAAGTCTGCGTACATTATCTGATCAATCAATTGCAGCCACTGCCGTTCACCACCCCGGTCATCGTCAGTCTGAATCCGATTGAAGAACCGGCGCCTGAAAAAGTGATCGCCAGCTTTGATTATGCTCATCCCGTATTCGACGCAGCAGCGGTAAAAGCGCAAGCCATGTTGAATCAGATACAGGGGCAAAGGCAGATCTGGTTCGCCGGTGCATGGACAGGTTATGGCTTCCACGAGGATGGTCTGAAATCCGGCTTACGTGCCGCAAAAAATATCATCGCCAGTCAGACGCTGACATCACCTCTCGTCCTTGCCGCATAAAAATGACGCAGCCAAACACCGCCCCTCTACAACCACAGGCCGCAGCGCTGCGCATCCGTTTATGCACAGGGGAAGTCTTGCATAAACGATTGCGTCCGGCCAAAAATGCGTTCCGCTATGGCGTATTTTTTATCCGCGTCCCAGTACGCGCCCTGACGGCACAGGCCGTGTCATTGCCGTACCGTTTTTTTTCGCATAATCGTTTCAACCTGCTTTCTTTCTTCGACAAAGATCACGGGGATGGTCGGCAATCGTTGTCCAAATGGATCGATGATTTACTGCATGCCGAGGGTATCCATGACGCTGACGGTGAAATCTGGCTGCAATGTTTTCCGCGTGTCCTGGGCTATGTATTTAACCCGGTGTCATTCTGGTTTTGCCATCGCCGCGACGGCACTCTGAGAGCGATAGTTTGCGAAGTCTGCAATACCTTCGGCGAGAAGCATCTGTATTTACTTGAGCACGGCGACGCACTGCGCAATGGCGAAGAAATGCAGGCACAAAAAATCTTCCATGTATCGCCTTTTTGCGAAGTCAAAGGCAAATACCGTTTCCGCTTTCTGCAGACGCAGCCACGGAATGCAGAACACAGTATCCGCCACGTCGCCCGAATTGATTACGATGATCAGCAAGGACCTGTGCTGCTCACCAGTATCTCCGGTGAAGAACAAACCATGACAGATCAGCAGATTCTGAAAGTTATGCTGCGCTATCCGCTGATGACCGCCGGCGTCGTTGTCCGTATTCATCTGCAGGCATTACGTCTGTGGTTAAAACGCGTTCCTTTTTTTTCCAAACCTGTTCCACCATCGCAAGAGGTCAGCCGATGAGCACAACGCATCCCACACTCTTACCTGTCAACAGTCAGGCGACACAACTGAATACCACGCATTTTCCGGCAGAAGCACGTTTTGTTATCAGCTTACTCAACAAACTTGAACACGGCAGTCTGAGCATACAATTCCCTGATGGACAAACAGCCTGTTTTGGCCGGGCAGATGACGGTAACCGGCATGTCACGCTGGAACTGAAGAACTGGCAACTTTATCGGGCAGTACTGAAATCAGGCGATATCGGATTTGCCGAGAGCTATATTGCCGGCCACTGGACCAGCTCACATCTGGCCGGATTAATCGAGCTGATCACACGTAACCGCGCTCAACTGGAATCGGTCATCTACGGCACATGGTGGGGCAATCTTTTATACCGCATTAAACATTTGCTGAACCGGAATTCAAAAGCAGGCAGCAAAAAAAATATCCATGCACACTACGATATCGGCAATGATTTTTATCGTCTGTGGCTGGATCCTTCCATGACCTATTCCAGCGCCATCTTTTCTTCGGATCAGGTGGAAAGTCTGCACGATGCACAACAGATGAAATACCGCCGCATCCTGCAACAATTGCAGTTGCCACCACAAGCCAGTGTACTGGAAATCGGCTGTGGCTGGGGGGGATTCGCCGAGATGGCAACACGCGATGCACAAGCCCACGTGACAGGATTGACGCTCTCAACCGAACAATTGCATTTCGCCCGCGAACGTCTGCAGCGCGCAGGTTTGCATGCGCGCAGCGATCTGCAGATACAGGATTACCGCGATGCCCATGGTGACTACGACGCCATCGCGTCGATAGAAATGTTTGAAGCAGTCGGTGAAGAATACTGGCCAGGCTATTTCGACTGTCTGCAACGCAATCTGAAACCGGGTGGACGAGCCTGCATACAAAGTATCACGATTGCCGATGAATTATTTGAGCGCTATCGCAAAGGCACCGATTTCATTCAGCAATATATTTTCCCGGGCGGCATGTTGCCATCGATAGGCAAATTTCACCAGCTGGCGGAACAACACGGCTTGCAGGTGATAGATACATTTACTTTCGGTCTTGATTACGCGCGTACTTTACTGGAGTGGCGTAAAGCATTCATGGAAAAACTGGCGGAAGTCAGAGCGCAGGGATTTGATGAAGAGTTTTTGCGCACCTGGGAATTTTATCTTGCCTATTGCGAAGCCGGATTCCGCGCCGGAAATATCGATGTGGCGCAATTCACCCTGGTCAGAAAATGATCACCTTTCCTGCTCGCTGCTTTCTGTCGGCCTTCTTGCTCAGCACCTGCTGCCTGACCAACAGCGTACAGGCTGCAGCAAATGAGGCTCCGCCGCCGATACGCGATGAAATTCCGCAGGCTGTATTACAGGGAACCGGTACTTACCGCTGGTTCGGTCTGACAATTTACGATGCTGCCCTGTGGCTGCCAGCCGGAAGCAATCCTGACACGCGGCAGCGCTTTGCGCTCGACCTGACCTACGCCAGAAATTTATACGGCAACAAAATCGCGGAAGCCAGCATCGATGAAATCGAGAAACTGAAATTCGGCACAGCGGAACAAAGGCAGCGATGGTTACTGCAGATGAAAGGAATATTTCCGGACGTCAGAGAAGGCAGCCGGATTACCGGCATACACATTCCGAATGAGGCGGCGCGTTTTTATCTGAATGGGAAATTCCTTGGTGAAATTCGCGACCCGGAATTTGCGCGTTCTTTTTTTGCAATCTGGCTGGACAAAAAAACCTCCGCCCCGGATTTGCGCAGCAAGCTGCTGGGGAATCTGGAAAAAACCTATCAATGACTGACAGTCTCTTCAGAAAGACACTATGAAACTCCATCACGTATTTAAAAATATTGTCGTGCTGGCTGCAAGTCTGCTGCTGGCATCCTGCGCCAGCAAATACGATCCGGCGCTGTACGCGAAAGAGCAGCCGCAGCTTTCTTTGCAGCACTACTTTAATGGAACGCTTGACGCCTGGGGCATGTTTCAGGATCGCTCCGGCAAAATAGTTAAACGCTTCACGGTCGTCATGCGCTGTCAATGGAATGGCGACACCGGCACGCTCGACGAAGACTTTACCTACTCTGATGGCACAAAACAAAAGCGTATCTGGACCTTGAAACAGACCGCTCCGGACCGCTTTACAGGGACGGCACCGGACGTGATAGGCGAAGCACAGGGGGTCGTTTCCGGTAACACACTGCACTGGAATTACGTGCTGGCGCTCCCGGTTGACGGCACCGTGTATCACGTTGATTTTGACGATGTGATGGTGCTGATGAATGACAAAGTCATGCTGAACCGGGCGATCATGCGCAAATTCGGCGTTGATCTCGGCAGTGTCACCTTGTCGTTCACAAAACGCGATGGACAGACAAAATGAATCCACGCATACGTGACTGGCAAGGAAAGCATGTCTGGATCATCGGTGCATCAACCGGAATCGGCGCCGAAGTAGCCCGGCTGCTGCTCACCAAAGGCGCGACAGTGGCGCTGTCAGCACGTAACCGTGAGCAACTGCTGCAAATTGCGCAAGCCTATCCGGCCGCACGGGCATTGCCACTCGATGTAACCGATATCGTCAGTCTGCAAACAGCACATGCGCAGTTAATCGCAGAATGGCAACAAATTGATCTGGTTCTGATCGTGGCCGGTGCCTATAATGAAATGCGGGCAGACAGTTTTAATCTCGCCGACGCCAACCATGTTCTCGACATCAATGTACGTGGGGTCTATCAGTGTCTGGAGGTTGTACTGCCTAGCTTGCTAAAACAGGGAGCCGGCGGTATCGGCATCGTCGGTTCAGTTGCCGGATATTCCGGTTTGCCAAAAGCGCTGGCATACGGGCCGAGCAAAGCGGCAATCATCAATCTGTGCGAATCACTGTATGTGGATCTGCATCCGAAGAACATTGCGGTGTATATGATTAATCCCGGCTTTGTCGCCACACCGATGACGGCAAAGAATGATTTCGAGATGCCGGCCTTAATGACAGCGCCAGCTGCAGCACAAGCACTGGTGCGGGGTCTGGAGCGAGGTGAATTTCATATCCATTTCCCGAAACGCTTTACGAACTGGCTGCGGCTGGCACGTCTGTTGCCGTACCGCGGTTATTTTTATCTCGTACACAAAGTGACAGGACTATAAATGAGCCCTCAGCAACATCAGGCCAGCCTGGACCGACTGGTCACTTTTTTTGAAACGATCAGCCTCAACGGAGTCGATCATATTGACCGGATTTATATCGAAGATGCGTATTTCAAAGACCCGTTTAATGAAGTGCGCAGCTCAAATAATATAAAACGGATTTTTCTGCATATGTTTGAGCAGGTAAATCAGCCGCGCTTTCTGGTGACTTCTACCGTACTGCAAGGCGACAATGCATTTTTATGCTGGGATTTCCTGTTCACGATGAAGCGTTTCAGCACTGAAGAACAATGCATACGCGGTGCCACCCACATCTGCTTTGCGACAGATGGCCGCGTCACCATGCACAGGGATTACTGGGATGCCGCCGAAGAGCTGTACGAAAAACTCCCGTTACTCGGCGGTCTGATGCGTTTTTTAAAGCGGGCAGCAAACAAGTAAGCAAATACCGGACATGCTGTAACATCTGCTGCAGTATCCGGTTTTTGCCTGTATCACTCTGCCGCTTTTGCAGTTTTATAGGCAGGTAAATACTGCGCCAGTCTGGCTCCCATTTCCTGTCCCAGCGCCTGTAAGCCACTCATAGGTCTGACCATCACTTCAAAATCGCGTATCTTGCCGGCATCGTCGAAAGCAATCATATCAATCCCCTTGAGCTGCTTGTCGCCAACCCTGGCACTGAATTCAAGCACCACATTGAGCCCATCGTCAGACACGAATTCACGATGATAAGTAAAGTCCTGAAATACCTGGATTACCGTACCCAGAATCAACACGACCGCCTGCGCACTGGCATACGGCTGGTGCGCCATCGGGGAACGGAATACCGCTTCAGGGTGAACGATCTCCGCCAGTCCGTTGAGATCACGCTCAGCAATCATCTGATGCCAGCGCTGTAAAGATGCCGCTGCTAGTGGGTGCAGTTGATTCATCAGTATCTCCTCCCTTTTTTTATCAGATCGTTGCTGCCAGACGTGTGCCCTGATTAATCGCCCGTTTTGCATCCAGCTCGGCAGCCACATCAGCGCCGCCGATCAGATGCACGGTTTTTCCTGCTGCTTCCAAAGCCGCCTGCAAATCACGGCGCGGTTCCTGACCTGCACACAGAATGACGTTATCAACTGGCAGTGTCTTTTGCTGACCATCAATCGTCACATGCAAGCCGGCGTCGTCAATCTTGTTGTATGTGACACCGGCAAACATATGGACTCCACGGTTTTTCAATCCGGTACGATGTATCCAGCCTGTGGTTTTCCCGAGTCCGTCACCCACTTTCGATGTTTTGCGTTGTAACAGGAAAATCTCCCGTTCAGGTGTCTCGATGTGAGCATCTGTCAGGCCGCCGACCGTCTGATAGGTCGTATCGACGCCCCATTCAGCGAAGAATTTTTTCGGATCCAGACTAGGACTGGTACCGCTATGGCTCAGGTATTCCGCCACATCAAAGCCAATACCACCGGCGCCGATAATCGCGACGGTTTTTCCAACGGCTTTCTTATCGCGCAATACGTCAAGGTAACTCAACACTTTCGGATGCGTCACGCCTTCAATTTCAGGTACTCTCGGTGTAATGCCGGTTGCCAGCACGACTTCGTCAAATGCGCTTAATTCATCAGCCGTCACTGGCGTATTCAGTCGAAGTTTGACGCCGGTCAGCGTGATCTGCTTTGCAAAATAGCGCAGGGTTTCATAAAACTCTTCTTTACCAGGTACTTGTTTCGCAATATTGAATTGCCCGCCGATTTCGGCAGCAGCGTCGAACAAGGTGACGTCGTGCCCGCGGCTGGCGGCAGTCGTTGCGAAACTCAGACCAGCAGGTCCGGCACCAACGACAGCGATACGCTTGGCCTTATCCAGCTTTGCATTCACCAGCTCGGTTTCATGGCACGCACGCGGATTCACCAGACAGGACGTAATCTTGCCGCCGAAAGTATGATCCAGACACGCCTGATTACAACCGATGCAGGTGTTAATCTCATCTGCCTTACCTTGTTCTGCCTTGCGCATGAACAACGGGTCGGCCAATAAAGGACGCGCCATCGAGACCATATCGCAGAAATTATCGGCCAGCAGTTGTTCTGCCACTTCCGGGGTATTGATACGATTGGTCGCCACGAGCGGGATGTTCACATGACCTTTCAGTTTCTGGGTCACCCAGGCATAGGCCGCACGCGGCACCTTGGTGGCAATCGTCGGAATACGCGCTTCATGCCAGCCTATGCCAGTATTGATAATCGTCGCGCCAGCAGCCTCAATTGCCTTGGCAAGCTGTATTACCTCTTCCAGCGTCGAGCCGCCTTCGACCAGATCGAGCATAGACAGGCGATAGATGATGATGAAATTGGTGCCGACTTTTTCGCGGATACGACGTACGATCTCGACCGGAAAGCGGATGCGGTTTTCATACGCGCCCCCCCATTCATCGTCACGCTGATTGGTACGCGCAGCGATGAACTCATTGATAAGATAACCTTCCGAGCCCATGACTTCCACGCCGTCATAGCCTGCCGATTGCGCCAGACCGGCACAGCGGACGAAGTCATCGATCGTCTGCGCAACTTCCTCTGTCGTCAGTGCGTGTGGTTTGAACGGATTGATCGGAGCCTTTATCGCGCTGGGTGCAACCAGCGTCGGCTGATAGGAATAGCGACCAAAATGCAGAATCTGCATCGCGATCTTGCCGCCTTCACGATGCACGGCATCAGTCACGATACGGTGATGTGCCGCTTCTGCTTCGGTGGTCAGCATCGCACCGCCATGCATAGGACGCGCACGCTCATTCGGCGCAATACCACCTGTCACGATCAGGGCAACGCCGCCGCGTGCACGTTCAGCATAAAAGGCTGCCATGCGTTCAAAACCATTGTCGACTTCTTCCAGGCCAACGTGCATGGAACCCATTAACAAGCGATTCGGCAAAGTGGTGAAGCCCAGATCAAGCGGTTTGCTAAGGTGAGGATAGAAAGACATGGCGTTTCCTTATAGAAGAAGGAGAAAAACAGTAGCAGTCAGTTAAATTGACGATGCAAGGGATAGCGAGAGAATAACGAAACAACTTTATATATGCAACTGGTTGCATATAAAATGTCGCTAACCAAGCTCGAATAATGACTCTAGTGCTGCTATGTCCCTGCCCCACGCCTTATTAACCTCGCTGATAGAAAAGCCCTGTTCCGGTTATGAACTGGCGCGCCGCTTTGATAAATCCATCGGCTATTTCTGGCATGCGACGCATCAGCAGATTTATCGCGAACTCGCACGTATGGAGGAACACGGCTGGGTCAGCTCAATTGAGGTCGAAGGTGGCCGCGCGGGTAAAAAGCGATTCGAGGTATTGCCAGCAGGACGCACTGAATTGCAGCGCTGGGCAGCAGAAAGCACAGCGCCTATGCGCCTGCGTGACGATATGCTGGTGCGACTGAGGGCCGACGCTGCCGTCGGTGCGCCCGGCCTGATAGAAGAAATGGAGCGTCGTCTGAAACTGCATGAACAGGAATTAGAAAATTACAAGGCAATAGAACAACGCGATTTCAGTCACAGGCCTTTGTCGCGTGAAGCACAAATTCATTATCTGATTTTGCAGGCTGGTATCAATTTTGAAGAAAGCCGGGTCGCATGGACAAAACAGGCACTGACCACATTTCGACAACAACAGTAAGCTAAGTGCCTGACATCCTGGATACTTTTTCCTCTGACAAAGAGACAGCGTCCTTTAAAATAGCCGTTTTCCCGAACCGGATAAATGACTCGCTTATGGATGATTTTGCTTCTTTGTGTACGCGCGCACGGGCAGGAGACCCGCTTGCAGCAGAACAACTCATGCAGAAAATCTATCCTGAATTACACATCATGGCGCGTGCGCGCCTGCGCCAGAGCGGTCATCTGACTTTGCTGGATACCACCGCCCTCATCAATGAAATGTGGCTGCGCCTGAATGCCAACACCCAGCTTCAGCTCGCAGAAAAACATTATTTTCTCGGTTATGCCTCACGTGCGATGCGTTCTATCGTGATTGATTATGCGCGCCGCCGTCAGGCGGAACGCCATGGCGGCAGTGCAGAACATGTCGAACTCAGTTCCCAGCCCGATCTCAGTGCCCCCGATGAATCTGAGCTTTTACGTGTACATGATGCACTGAATGAACTGGAGCAGATCGACCCGCGTCTGGCACAAGTCGTGGAACTGCGTTACTTCGCCGGACTCAGTGAAGAACAAACCGCCGACTTTCTCGGCATTGCCAGACGCACAGTACAACGAGACTGGCTGAAGGCAAGAGCCTTACTGTTTGAAGCCCTGTGCTGAAGCGTTTGACCAATCCGATGACGCTTTTCCTATGATTTCATCGTTCTGATCAGCATCCCTTTTTTTCTGGAGACATTCGGTGGTACTTCCCGGTGAAGACTGGCATCTGATATCGGTGCTGTTTGATGAAGTCATAGATCTGAACCCGGCGCAAAGACAACAACGACTGGCAAGGCTGGAGACTGAGAATCCGCAGCACCATCGTCGTCTTTGTCAGCTACTCGCAGCACATGACAAAGCGGAAGAACATGCTTTTCTGCTGACCACGCCGAAAATCACGCTGGATGAGGGTACACGCAATCCTTTGCCAGTGATATATGAAGAAGGAATGACGATAGGCCCGTGGGAACTGCGCAAGAAAATCGGCCAGGGCGGTATGGCCAGCGTCTGGCTCGCGGTTCAGAAAAACAGCGAATTTAAACGTGAAATTGCCTTAAAACTGCCCTATCCGGATACGCTGAACGGAACGATAGTCTCGCGCTTTATCCGTGAACGCGACATCCTCTCGCAACTGACACATCCCTATATTGCCCGCTTATATGATGCCGGGATCAGCAGCGAACAACAGGCATGGCTGGCGCTCGAATACGTCAGGGGCAGACACATCGTTGACTGGTGCCGCGAACAAAAGCTGGATTTGCACGCACGTATTCAACTGATGGTGCAGGTGTGTTCGGCGGTCCAATATGCCCACTCGCATCTGGTAGTACACCGCGATCTGAAGCCCAGCAATATTCTGGTCACCGAAGAAGGTTATGTGCGCCTGCTCGACTTTGGTATCGCACAAATTCTGCAAGGTGGTAACAATGCCGGTAAGATTCAGCCGGCACCGACCGGAGAAAGTACAGGCCCGGTCACCTGGCGCTACGCTTCACCGGAACAGATACGCGGTGAAGCACCGGGCATTGCCAGTGACGTTTATTCGCTCGGTATCGTTTTCTATGAGTTACTCACATTCGTCTCACCATATCAGCCAGCAGACCGTTCACGTTCTGCGCTGGAAAGGGCAATTCTGCGTGATCCGGTGGCACCACCTTCAGAACGGTTGCTGGAAAACAAACAGCAGCGCCTGCTGCGCGGTGATCTGGACGCGATCATCCTCAAAGCACTACGAAAATCACCGCTGGATTGCAGCCAGCGGCCTGTTTTTGATTTGCTTTCTGTTTACTGCAACCGCAATTTCTCTGCATCAGGCGCATATTGCTCAGACCGAGGCAATTAAAGCGAAAGCAATGTATCAGTTCGTCGTCAGTCTGTTTAATCCCGATCAGAAACCGGATCTGGATCTGGCAAGACGCCAGATGACGCTGAAGGATCTGGTTCGCCTCGGTACTGACCGGCTTATTAACGAACTGCAGGCGCACCCCGAGGAGCGGGCAAAACTGTTACACGACCTGGGGCAGCTGACGATACAACTGGGACTGCAGGATGAAGCCGCCCGTATTTATCAAGTCAGTCTGGAACAGGCAAGGCAGAGATACGGTCAGGACAGCAATGAATACGCGGGCGTCTTACTCGATGCGGTTGAATGGCTGAGCGGAAATAACCGCAGTCAGGAAGCCTGCCAGTATGCAGACCGGGCGCTGGAAATTTACCGGCGTCACCATGCCCCCGACGAAAAACTGGCGGTCGCTTACCGCAAGGCCGGACATTGCGGTGTCAACCTGCACCCCGCCGGATTTCCGAGAGATATTCAGTATCTGGAAACGGCAGTACGTTTATCCAGGACCGCAAAAGACCGCGCAGAACTCTCGTCTGCGCTGGAAAATCTGGGGCTCGCTTATCTGAATTCTGACCGCCCTGAGAACGCGTTAACGGCCTTTAACGAATCCCTGCAACTGCGGCAAAAACTGTATGGTGCACATGCCTGGCAAACCGCAGAATCGCTGCAAAGTGTTGCCATCACGCTGGATACTCTCGGCAGGACCGGAGAATCTGCCGCAGCGCGCCTGCAGGCATTACAAAGCATGGAAGATATCTGGGGCAAAAATCATTATTTTGTGTCGGAAAGCAAAGCTTATCTGGCCGATATGCTGGTCGATGCCCTGCGCCGACCGGAGGGTCTTGCCTATGCGCGGGCGGCCTATGAAATTATGCTACTGCCTGACTGGCGCAATCAGAAACTGGATTATCTGGAAAATGCCAGCGCGAGCTATCTGAAAATTTTGTACCGCAGCGGTAATCTGCAGGAAATGCGCAGCGTTTGCGACCAGTTCCCCTGGAAAACACCGATTCGCTATCCCATCCTGCGCAACATTATGTTCAACCACTGCGGTAGTGTTGCGCTGTATTTCGGAGATACAGAGACCGCACGCCGCTTTGCCCGTGACAATTTCGCGCTATGGAAACAACACTGGCCGCAACAACCCAGCAGGGCCAGCGGCATACATTTGCTGAATGCCGAAATTGCCAGAGCATCACACCATCGTGAAGAAGCCATCCGCGAATACCGCGCAGTGCTGACCAGTGCGGCAAAAAAAAATCATTTCGCCCGCACTCAGGCATGGCTTGGCCTTTCAAGGCTGGCCGGTAGTGACCAGACATTGCTGCCATTGCCACAGATGCAGACTGAGTTGGAATTTTTCCTGCGGCCGGGCCAACGCGACTACTGGGCAGGATTTGAAGCCAGCATGCGCGAGGCTATCGGCAATGTCTATCTGGCGCGAGGTCAGACTGCGGCCGCACAAGAAGCAATGAAAGCAGCACTCGCCATACGCGAACAGGCTGACGATACCCGCAATGGTATCTGGTATGCATTGACCATGCTGCGGCTCGCTGACGCCATTCAGCCTGAAGACTCCGTGCAATCTACTCAGTTACGGCAGCGCGCAGACGCCATTTGCAGACAATATCCCGCCTGTCGCTGGCAAGCGCCAGCCAGGCATTAAGCGGGGCAAGCGTAACACGTCTGTCGTTCTTCTCTATTCTGCTTTCTAAAAAAAAATGCCTCGGCGTGGCGCTTTTTTCAAAAGAATTCCGTTCATACAAAGGAAGCGTCGTCCTGCCTGTCAATACGATGGTGCAGCGACCTGTTTTTCTTTTCATTTATAAGGATACGGCATGAAAAAAGCTCTTCTGGTAATGAGTCTGATCAGCGCACTCAGTGCATGTGGTGGCGGCAGTTCAGGCTCCGGCAGCAATTCCGGCAATAACAGTGGTACCGGTGGCACCGGAGGTACTAGCGGGACGGGTAGTACATCATCCGGAATGACGGAAGCAATGAAAGTTTTTGCAGAAAGCTGGATCAGTATGCAGGCTGTGCTGAATCTGCACGATCTGCTGATTATGGCCGGCAACAACGGTAACTGCCCGAAAGGCGGCAGCGTCAGCTTTAACGGCAGCACAACCAGTCTCAGCAACTGTGTGCGGCGCTTCCCAGCAGATAATGCCTATCTCGGTAATTTCAGTGGCACACCAGTATTCACTGGCTCAGTGAAAAGCCTGAATTTCCAGAGTGCCGGCAACCTGAACGTCAATGCGGGCGATAACCCTGCTGTGACGCAGTATGTAATGAGTAACACCAGCTTCAACGGTACCGACAACGATACTGGAAGCGGAGATACCAGCCAGATCGGCAACGGCAGTGCCACATTCGTCATGGGCGCGGCCAGTAGCTACGCTGTGACATCGGTTGGCAGTACCGCAGTTAATAATGGCAGTAGTCTCAACAGCAATGCTGGCTTTTTCTACAGCAAAAGCAATGCTGCGGCCAGTCGCGTGGTCACGACACAGAATCTGATCTTCAGCAGCGATACCAGCGGCATGACGAACCGTCCTGCAAGCGGCTCCTATAATGTTGCCGTCGGCGGCACTACGACCAGCTGTGTGAATGTCGGTGTGCAGATGCTGGCCAACAATCAGGTAAAAATCAGTTGCAGTGCGACCAGTGAATCACGCACTGTCAACTGGAGTGATACAGACGTGCAGAGCGCTCTGCGCAGCGCACGAAGCTGAATACGGCCATGAAGGAAGCGGGAGACGGAAATGAATTCCATCTCCCCTTATTGAATTACCCGTTACGATATAAACCGCCGGTGTGCGTTATATAGTTCGTAATGAGGCAAACCTGCTGGTCGGCTGTCTCAGGCAGCAACGCCAAACAAGGCGCCGACACCGGCGGTCAGTGCCATCGCCAGCGCTCCCCAGAAGCTTACGCGGGCGGCGGCCACTGTCACCGCCGCACCACCGGCATAAGCGGCGACCGATCCCAGCAAAGCCAGAAACAGCAGCGAACTGATTGCCACTGACCACATCAGTCCATGAGCGGGAAACAAAAAAACTACCAGCAAAGGTAACACTGCGCCCACAGCAAAAGTGGCAGCCGATGACAATGCGGCCTGCACGGGTTTTGCTGCCAGCGCTTCGGAAATACCAAGCTCGTCGCGTCCGTGCGCACCGAGTGCGTCGTGTGCCATCAGCTGTGTCGCCACCGCCGCCGCCAGTTCGGGATCAAGGCCACGCGCAATATAAATATCGCGCAATTCTTCATGTTCATGCGCAGGATCGGCCGCCAGTTCCTTGCGCTCACGTTCCAGATCCGCGGTTTCGGTATCCGATTGCGAGCTGACTGAAACATATTCCCCCGCTGCCATCGACATTGCGCCTGCTACCAGCGCAGCAACACCCGCAATCAGAATATCTTTGGAACCCGCGCCGGACGCTGCCACACCGAGTACCAGACTGGCTGTGGAGACAATACCGTCATTTGCTCCGAGTACGGCGGCGCGCAGCCAGCCTATGCGGTGCGTTTTGTGTCGTTCTATATGTCGCATGATGTCACTTCAGGTTGGATTTTCGCGTCGGATTGCAGGACCTTTATTTTTTGGCTGGCGTTTTTGCAGCGCTTGCTGTGGCTGGCTTCGTAGCAGTTTTTGCAGCGGTTTTTGCAGCGGTTTTTGGCACGCCTCTGCCTGCCGTTTTACTGCCTGTACCTGTCTTATTTTTTGATCCGGTAGCTGCCGTGCCTGCTTTCACCGCTGGTTTTGCTGCTGCCGCAGACTTGCCAGCGCGGCCATTCACTTTGGCCTTTGTCGCCGTCACTGAGCCCAGTGTTTCTTTTGCCAGGCCGTCCCCTTCCATTGCCTGACTGACCGCTTGTTTGAATTGATTCTGCAGTAAATTCCACCAGGCCGCCGGGTTCGCAAACGGCGTGCCGGCATCTTTATCTGAAGCGGCGCTCGCCAGTTTCTCTGAGGTCTCCGTTACCTGCGGCGAGACGCTCTCAGGTTCGGGCTCAGGGACAGGTTCGGGAGATGCTTGCGACACCGGTTCTGCTGCCGGTGGCATAGGCCAGCTGGTATGATCAGAAGCATTCGATGATGCAGGTTTCGGGATATCTGCGGGTTCCGAACTGGTTTGTGCGCTGGCTTGTGCACTTGCCTGCTGCATGTGCTGCGCAAAATTTTCACCCAGCGATTGCAATGTCGCAATCGTGGCGCGCTGGACTTCGAGCGCCTGTATCGTGCCACGCAGCATATTCATATTCACATTCAGCCACGATTCTACGGTTTTCAGATCCTGAATTTTTTTATCCAGTTCATCGACCGACATCGGTGGCGCGACCATGCCCGGAACATTCATACTGCCCCAGAGTTTTTTGATGAACCCAAGCGGATCACCCATAGAATTCATGCCGGGAATATCAGAACCAGAAAAAGGATTGCTCATCGGTGTACTCCTTATGTAGGCGCTGTCTGCACGCCATGATGACACTGCATGTGAAGACTGAATAGCGTTCTGCTAACGTCTCTCCATCTTGCATGAGCTGGGGAGTGCAGTCAATCCGGATTCAAAGAATCGCTCGGTTTTAAAACCGTAACCACTGCCTTCATTGTCAAAACGCGTTCCGGCCTCGCCTTTTTTCTGCATGACGGATACGTACAAAGGCTGCAATAACTGATGATCTTCCGCACGCATCAGTGCCTGGTGAAAACCATTGCTGAAACTCGCATTTTCCAGCGCCCGCGCTACTGCCGTCGCTTCGGTAGATTTCGCCTTTTCTATCGCACTGGCCAGCATTTCCATCATCAGTTGCATACGCAGATGGACATAATCATCCTTTGCCAAAGGATAGCGCTTACGGAATGCCTGATAAAAATCGTCGCTCGCTTTGCCGCCGACGTTCGGATGCCATTCAGCGACCGCACGCACGCGACCGATACCGGCATCGCCAATCGCAGCAGGCGCACCAAGGCCGTTTGCATAGAAAGTGTAAAACTTGACATTCATCCCGGCTTCTTTAACTGCCTTCACCAGCAAAGTCAGATCATTGCCCCAGTTACCTGTGATGACGGTATCCGCACCGCTGGCTTTGATTTTTGCAGCATACGGCGCGAAATCCTTGACCTTACCAATCGGATGCAGATCTTCGCCGACGATGCTGATATCCGGCCGTTTGCGCGCCAGCATCGCGCGTGCCGATTTCCCAACCTGGCGCCCAAAACTATAATCCTGCCCGATCAGATACACTTTTTTAGCGCGGCTATCGTCTTTAATGACCTCGGTCAGCACGTTCATACGCATATCCGCATGCGCATCAAAACGAAAGTGCCAGAAACTGCACTTTTCATTCGTCAACACGGGGTCAACGGCAGAATAATTCAGAAACAATACACGGTGATCAGGCATGCGCTGATTATGTTTATTGATCGCATCGATCAGCGCCGCAGCAACCGCAGAACTGTTGCCCTGCACCACGAAAGGAATTTTCTGATCAGTCACCTGCCGTAACAAGGTCAGGGATTCTTCCACCCCCTGCTTGTTATCAAACACGCTCAGGCTCAGCGCATGCTGGCCATCCGGCAAGCGGACACCACCGCGCGCATTGATGTTGTCGATCGCGATTTGCAGATTACGCTGCACCGCTTCGCCGGCATTCGTGAACGCTGCGCTCATCCCATCGATCATCGCAATGCGTATCGGTGGCAAAGGTTCTTTAGACGTTACGGCAAAGGATGTGGAAAACGGCAGGCTCAGGAATGCTGCAATTATGATGCGGAGAAAAAATGTCATAACCAGAAATAAATAATCAAAAGTAAAACTGAGGCAAAGTCCTGCATTCTACGCCGTATAAAATTCCTGCAATGTCATCGCAGCCAAACCTGCAAGCGTTTACACTGTCGCCATGAATCGCATTACCCTTTCCACTTTACCTGCCCGCTTCCGCTCTCGCGCCCTGATCTTTACAGGCATGGCGATCGCTTTTCACCTATTTTTATGGCATTTACTGTCGGGAAGCCTTGTTACCGAAAAGCCAGCGGCGACACCGGTAACCACCAGCATAGAAGTTCAGTTAAAAGAAGCCCCGGCTACCATCGCGCACGCTGTTCAAGCTCCCCAAAAAGTAAAGCCAAAACCACAGGCACGCAGAAAGACAGCAACACCGGCGACCACAGCAGTCAAGTCGGATCAAACACTGAACGACACGCCGCCCACGGCAGCAAGCGATGCGGAAACTCCGCCGACAGCAGCGGTCACCGAACCCGCGCCAAATCAGGAGCTTGCATCTCCGGCACAAGAGATATCTGCGCCAGAACCAGTACCAGCAACAGCCGCAGCGTCGGCAGCCAGCACCAATAATGCGGATAATCCGGTGACCGAATTAGCCGGGCTGAAAATCACCGCACCGCCATCCGGCAAAATGCATATGAAAGTCGTACGTATTTCGCCGAACATGAACCCGGTATATGGCCTCGGTGAAATCAGCTGGCAAGCGCAGGACGGCCAATATCAGATGCAGGTGCAGGCATCGCTGGATTTGCTGTTCACCAGTCTGAATTTGTACAAACTGCAAAGCGAAGGCAGTATCTCAGGCAATGGCATACAACCTAAGCGCATGAGCGAAACACGGCGCGGGCGCAGCGAAACGGCCACGCATTTTGATTACGATGCCAATCAACTCAGTTTTTCGTCATCGAATAAAAACACCGAGCTGAGCAAAGGTGCGCAAGACCGGGCGACAATCTTCATGCAACTGGCGGGATTAGGAATCGCCTCGCCGGAACAGTTTCAGCCGGGCAGACAAATTTCGGTGCAGGTCGCCGAAGATCGCGATGCGAACCAGTTCATCTTTGTCGTTATCGGCCAGGAAGAAATTGAGACGCCTCTCGGCAAAGTCATGACCTGGCACGTCAAGCGCCCGCCGCGCACAGGACTGTATAACTCTACGCTGGAACTCTGGTTCGCACCCGCGTATCAGTGGTACCCAATACAAATCCGCAATACTGAAACGAACGGCGCCGTCACGACACAGACGGTCAGTAAAATCGAACTTCAATCCACTTCTGGAAAATGATATGGCCCACCCTTTTTATCTTCGCCTGATCGCCGCTGTACTTACCTGTGCAGCGCTGGGCAACACGCTGGCAAACGCGGGTACGACGGAACATTTCAATAAGATGGCCTTTAATCTGCCACCGGCAGGAGAACTTTCATACACCATCAAGGCAAAGCAAAGCGGCATTCCCTTGGGTGGGGCGGCGACTGTTAAATGGGAAGTCAGTGAAAAAAAATACAGCATCGTGACAGAAACACGCGCGATGCTGGTCGGTAAAATCCTCGATGCCAGCAGTCAGGGTCATATCAGTGATTACGGTCTGGCACCGGAAAAATTTGTCGAGAAACGTTTTCGCAAGCCAGAAACGATTACCAGCTTCGAGCACGATAACAAAATCCTGCGATTTACCGCCTCAGATGAAACCTACACATTGAAGGGCGGCGAACAGGACAGAACGAGCGCCACCTGGCAACTGATTGCGTATGCGCGTGCCGCTGGTGATAAGTTCAAACCGGGCAGCGAATGGAAAATGTTTGTCGCCGGACGTCGCGACGCCGAGTCCTGGAGTTTCAAAGTGTTGGCAACAGAAAAAACCAGCACGCCGCTGGGTGAATTCGCCACTATTCATATCAGTAAAGCACCGCCACCGGATTCTAAAGATCAGACACTTGATATCTGGCTCGCACCGGCGCTGGACTGGTATCCTGTACGCCTGAAATTCAGTGATGCCGATGGCGACTATGTTGATCAGATCATAGAAAGCGTGAAGAAATAAGGCGATGAGTATGGACGGGGTGACCGCTGGAACCCCGCGTATTTATTGGGTCTCCAGCCGGTCAGAAAAATGTTTCAGAATGCCGTCCACACCGATGCAGCAGTCGTAACATCACTGTTTATGCAGGTGATTGCGGTTGAGGGCGTTTCTGTAAAGCAGGCAGAATAAATTTCCAGACCATCACCGTTTCAAACAACTCCACAGCGATCAGCGCAAAGATCGCACCGGCAGCGCCCCAATACGGAATCGCCTGATAGGTAATCAGCACCACCAGTAGCAAAGTGACCGTCCCCAGAAAGAACATAGAACGAAAAGCGCCGCCGCTCATCAGCCATGACGTTCCTATCGTACGTACGGAATTGATTGCGAAATAGCCACCCCACAGCATAATCAGAGGGCCGAGGCCACTGTATTTGCTACCGATCACATACGCTTCCAGCCACGGCAAAGTCAGCAACATCGCGCCCACATACGCAAACACAACGAGTTCGATGCCCAAGACAGAAACAATGGTCAGCTTGCGCAAGCCGCTCCAGTTATGTTCAGCCATCAGACGGCTTGCTTCCGGTCGTGCGACTCTGGACCAGGCTGCCACCGCCAACGGAATCGGCATCAGCAACAAACGCGATGCATTCAAGTCGGCAATCGCAGCCAGACCCAGCCAGGCGCCGGAAAGATAGACGTAACTGTAATTCGACAGCCAGCCAACGATGACTCCCAGTACCGCCCAGCGACCATGGCCGCGTATGGTTTCCTGATGCTCGTGCAGAATATCAGCGTCTTCCGCATCAACCTGACTGACCTGCGTTGCCGTACGATCCATGATGCGATGGCGACCAAATAGCGCACACAGAAATGAGGATGCGGCCAGCACGATAAAGACATGGGCAACATTGATCACTTCAAATAAATACAAACTGAGCATCCCCGCCAACACCGCCGCGACATACACCAGATCCTGCCGCAAGACGCTGTGAATATCGGATTGTATAAAGCCGACAGTACGACCATATTCACGCAGGCCATTGCCAATCACGTAGAGGCCGAACGCTGCCGCCATTAGCCAGTTTTTATTACTGTGATGCGTGGCAGCCGGGACAAATTCGACGATCAGAAACGCGGCTAAACCCATCGCCACGGTCCAGAATATCTGCCGCCGCCAGTAACGGCGCAACAATAGCTTGCGGGTATTTTCATGCACCGCGCTGGCGACCGTTGTCAACGGCCCGGCTATCCAGGAATCGACGATCAGACCCGCCAGCAACCCGCCCGCATATAACTGGCCATACAAACCATAATCGTCTTTATCAACCAGGCGGATCAGCAAAGCACCGATGCAGAAGTTCAGGGCACTCAGCATGCCCTGATCGATGACGGACAAAAACGAGGAGGATAGAAATTTTTTAGGAAAACTCATGGGCTTGCGATAACATTCATCTCACACGAACCTTACCATCATGACAGAATGAAGTACAAAGGGTTTCTCCCTGCTTCATCCATCCAATTTTTTAGTTTGCAAAATGAATAAATTTAGTAATAACGACCGTGCGCTGGTGTTGTTCAGCGGAGGACAGGACTCTACCACTTGTCTCGCATGGGCATTGTCGCGTTATGCCCACGTGGAGACCATCGGTTTCGATTATGGCCAGCGCCATGCGATCGAATTGACGGTACGTCCGACCTTGTTGGAGAAAATCCGCAGTTTCTCGCCAGAATGGGAAGCGCGCCTGGGCGAAGATCACATGATAGATCTGTCACTAATTTCGCAATTATCCCATACGGCAATGACGGAAAATATTGCCATAGAAATGCAGGCAAACGGCTTGCCGAATACCTTCGTACCTGGGCGCAATCTGATGTTCATGATGGTTGCGGCCACGCTCGCCTATCGCCGCGACCTGAATGTACTGGTCGGTGGCATGTGCGAAACCGATTTTTCCGGTTATCCGGATTGTCGCGATGACACCATGAAAGCGCTGCAGGTTGCGCTGAATCTGGGCATGGCAACCCGTCTCAAACTGGAAACACCGCTGATGTGGATAGATAAAGCGCAAACCTGGGAACTTGCGGGACAGCTCGGCGGTACAAGCCTGATTGATCTGATCCGCGCCGATACCCATACATGCTATCTGGGTGATCGTGGTGCACTGCACGACTGGGGCCATGGTTGCGGCACCTGCCCGGCCTGTGAATTACGTGCCCGCGGCTACCGGCAATATCAGGCCTCATTGCAAAAATAATCTTAAAAATCAGCTTGTAAGCTGGCCGTTAGCCAGCTAATTTAAAATCATATCCGCAAGACAGATAAAACCAATTATATAAATGGAAGAGACCTATGCTGCTCGCACTGATGACCGACCTGCATGCGAACCGCGAAGCATTTGCCGCATGTCTGGCACATGCAGAACAACAAAACGTAACGCGCTATGCTTTCCTGGGTGACCTGATAGGTTACGGTGCCGATCCTGCCTGGGTCGTACAGACCGTGATGGACTATGTGAGCAAAGGCGCTTACGTACTGATGGGCAATCACGACATCGCCATACTGCAGGAAGATAAACAAGGTATGAATCCGACTGCTCGCGAAGCCATAGAATGGACACGTGCACAGCTGAATCCGGCACAAATCGCTTTTATTGCAAAGCTGCCCTACCGGATTGAATTACAGGATCTGCTGTTAGTCCATGCCAATGCCTGGGCGCCGGAAAAATGGGAATATATCGACGGCGTTATGGAAGCCATGCGCAGCATGCATGCATCCAAAGCAGCGATCACCTTTTGCGGGCACATGCATGTACCGACGCTGTATCACATGACGATGACAGGAAAAACCGGAGAATTTCTGCCGACGCCGGAAAATGGCATACCGCTCAGCAAACAACGGCGCTGGCTGGTGATTCCCGGCTCCGTCGGCCAGCCGCGCGATGGTAATCCTGCTGCGTGCTATGCCACGTTCGACACAGAGACACTGGAACTGACCTATTACCGCGTTCCCTACGATCACGAAACTGCTGCCGCCAAAATTCTGCGTGCCGGTCTGCCTGCCGCGCTGGCATCCCGTCTGCTGACAGGAAATTAAGATGAGCCCGCACAGCCTGCAAGCCGGCATGGAATTTGATGGTTACCGCTTAGAAGAAAAATTACATACCGGTGGTATGGCGGCGCTCTGGCGCGTCACCGATTTGCGCCAGCGTCATGTCGGCAAACCGGGGCTGGAAAATGGTGTGCCGCCACTGATCATGAAAGTACCGCTGCTGCTTTCCTCTGACGACCCTACCGCTATCGTTGCGTTTGAAGTCGAGCAGATGATCATGCCGAAACTGAAAGGCATACACGTGCCGCGTTTTTTTGGCTCCGGTGATTTTGATGCGCAACCGTATATCGTGATGGAGCAAATTGCAGGAGAGTCCTTACGCAGTCGTTTCGCCCAAGCACCGTTACCGATCAGCGAAGTTGTCAATATCGGGATTAAAGTAGCGAATGCCCTGCAGGATCTGCACCGGCAGAATGTGATTCATCTTGACCTGAAACCCAGCAATATCATGTTCCGCGAGGGTGTGGCAGTGCTGATCGATTTCGGATTATCACGTCATGATCGTCTGCCGGATCTGCTGGACGAAGAATTCCGTTTGCCTATGGGCACTGGTCCGTATATCTCGCCGGAACAGGTGCTGGGTGTGCGCAATGAGCCGCGCAGTGACTTATTTTCGCTCGGTGTTTTACTCTACCATCTGGCGACGGGCGAGCGACCTTTCGGTCATCCGACCTCGGTTTCAGGGTTAAAGAAGCGTCTGTACCGCGACCCGGTTCCGCCACGCAGCCACCGCCCGGATATACCAGCATGGCTGCAGGAAATTATCCTGCGTTGTCTGGAAGTAGAACCGGCAGCGCGCTTTGACACTGCGGCACAGTTAGCGTTTTTGCTGCAATACCCGGATCAACTGACGCTGACCGGGCGTGCAGAAAAAAAGCAGCAAGACGGTTATCTGTCTGTGATTAAACGGCGTCTGAAAGCCTCTGGCATAGAACCGGTTTTACAACACAGTATTTCGGAACAGTTAGCCAAGGCACCGATTATCGTTGCTGCGCTGGATCTGACGCGAGGTTCAGAAGCGCTGGCAGAAAACCTGCGCAATATCACGCGACGCATGCTGCAGACTGAACCGGGAGCAAGACTCGCCTGTCTGACCATACGCAAAACCAGTCGTATCGGCATGGATGACAGCCTGATCAAACAAGGCGAAAACATCCATGTTAAGCAACTGGTTGATCTCAAGCACTGGGCCAGACCCTTGAATATCAGCCCCGATAAAATCACATTTCACGTGATTGAAGCACCGGATCCCGCTGGGGCGATCATCGAATATGCGCACAACAACGATGTCGATCACATCATCATCGGCTCGCGCGGTACCTCTGCGCTGCGCCGTTATCTGGGCAGCGTTTCCGCGCAGGTGGTAGCAGAGGCAGCCTGCACTGTGACGGTCGTCAAAACCGCAGAAAAATAGCTGCCCGCTGCCTATACAAAAGAACCGGGAACTCCCTGAACTTATTTAGTACGTACCATCAGGCCGCTGTTTGCATCCTCTTTATACGCATAAGAAACTTTGCCCTTGCGGATTTCACCCATCACGATCATGGATTGTGTAATCGCTTCGTGATCTGTTTTTGTATAAGGCTTTTTATAGCGCGTGACGACCGTCGAGGTTGCTTCATATTTCATGTCTTCGAGTGCGTCTTTGATCTTTTCCGATTCAGTCGAGTTTGCCTGCATAATCGCCAGGCTCAGCAAACGCAAGGCATCGTAGGTCTGCGCCGCAGCCACAGCTGATGGGATGTGTTTGGCATTATTCAGACGCAGATAAGATAAAGAAAAGCTGCTGCTGCGTGTGGAATCACTTTCGATAAATGTCACTGGCATACGCGCACCTTCCGCATTGCCACCGGCAGTATCAGCAAAACTCTTTTGCGACAAAATCCAGCTGCCGACCAAGGGCAGATTCACTTTCGCCTTGCTCATACTGTTCGCGGCCGCTGCTGCTTCCGAAGACAGGCAATACAAGATAATGACCTGTGCACCAGCCTGCTTCGCCTGTGCCATCTGGCTGGTCATATCCTGCTCACCGATTTTCACACTCTGCACGCTGACTGGTGCCAGCTTACGTTTTTGCAGCTCAGCAACCAGATTATCTTTACCGAACTGACCATAAGGCGTGTCGTCATGCAGAATCGCGATCTGCGTCAGCTTACGTTTATCAACCACATCGTGCAGCATCGCAACCGGCTGAATACTGTCACTGGCCGATAAGCGGAACACATAACTGTGCGGAACTGCAGGCGGCATGAACTTAGTCAGACCAGCACCAGTCGCCACACTGACAATCAGAGGAATTTTTGCGTCCTGAAATACCTTCGCTGCTTGTAATGCCACGCCGGTATTAGCATAACCAACCACCGCTACGACTTTTTCTTTTTCTATCAGCTCTTTTGCCATCGCCACACCCAACTCTGGCTTCGCCTGATCATCGCGTTCGATGATTTCAATTTTGCGTCCGAGCACACCACCAATCTGATTCAGATCAGCCTGAAAAACACGCGCTCCGCCACGAATACTTTCCCCCATATCCGTCGATGATTTACCGGTGAAAGGGCCAATAACGCCGATGCGGATCGGCGGTTCTTCCGCGTGTACTGCGCCGCTCAGGCACAATAAAAGACCAGTCAGTAGCGAACGTAAGCGCATTTTTATCTCCAATATTATATAAACACCCCGGTATCCTGATACCGCAAACAACAGGGCAGATTTTCTCGTGCTGAGAACGTAACTGCGCACCATTTAGTTGTCAATTGGAAATATAAATTAAAAAACAAAATGCTTTCTTGATTTTCAACATAAATCGATGACTTAAAATTTCCGCAACACAATACGCATCACTACCTGCACTGTAGAAAATTTCTCGCATGGCTCCAAAATAGCCTGACCATCAGGTTTTTCTTCCATCAAAAATAAATGCTCAGCTGTTGTAATTTCACACATTTTTTTGACATGCTGATGACCACACGATTCCGACTGGACAATGCGTTTCACCGAAGCAAATTACGCCTGCACCTCATGGTACAGGCGAGCGACAGGAAAAAGAGCGGGGGTAAATTAAATGACAGAAACGCAGTCAGACACGCTCAGGCAATCTGATAACCTTGCTTCCAGACCCCCATCACAACGGGGATGCCTTCAATGATGCGGACGCGGATAAAATCAGCGCGTAGTCCGGGGGCGATCTGACCGCGATCCTGCAGACCTATCTGCTGTGCGGGTTGCAGGCTGACGGTGGACACGGCTTTCGGCAAAGAGTAACCATCGTCCTGCAGTAAAAAAGCGGCGTGCAGCAAACTGGCCGGAACATAGTCTGACGACAAAATATCGAGCAAATCGTGGCGCGCTAATTCACTCGCCGAGACGTTGCCGGAATGTGAGCCACCACGCACCCGGTTCGGTGCGCCCATGACGATGGATAAGCCATGCTGATGCGCAAACTGCGCTGCTTCCAGCGTGGTCGGGAATTCAGAAATCGTCACGCCGTCACGCACGCCTTCAAGCACGTGAGTGTGGGTCGTGTCATCATGGGTCGCCAGTGGAATACCGTGCGCCTGAGCGCGGCATAGCCTGACGATCTGCGCCCGGTTTTGTTCTGCGTACTGCTGCTGACGATCGCTCAGCACTTCCAGCATCTGATCGACTTTCTGGTGCGTCCAGCCGCGTTTACCGGTGACGTAGACGCGGTAATGTTCAAGGTCAGTCCACTGTCTTTGCCCCGGCGTGTGATCCATCAGTGACACCAGCCGCAAGTGTTCGTCATTTAAAAACGGCGTAAATAATTCCAGCAAACGCGCCTCTGCCAGCTCCAGTCGCAGATGCAGAAAATGATCGGTGCGCAGTACGCCCGCCTGCCTGGCACCGGCCAGTCCTTGTACGCAGGCCTGCATCATTTGGGTACGCACGCTGTCGGGGTCGATATCGCCGATGGCAATCGCGTCCAGCACTGTCGTGATACCGGAACAGGCAATCTGTGCGTCATGCGCGATGATAGCAGGCAGCACCGGCCAGCTCACTTTCGGGCGCGGCATCAGATGCTTTTCTAAATTATCGGTATGTAATTCCACCAGACCGGGTAACAGATAATCACCCTGCCAGTCAGCCCCGGTCAGCATTGCCGCGCCTGAATTAACGTCATCAATACGACCGTGGCTGACGGCGATACCGCCTGTCAGCACCCGATCCGCGGTGACAACACGCGCATTGCGGATAGAAAACGCTGTATGCGAAGCAAAATTCATGAAGTACTGCATCCTTGAAAAACGGTGAACCATCTGAAAAATCCGGGAAAAAACCCGGTTATATCTGCGATTTTGCTGCGGCGATCAGATCGTCACAAAGTCCATGCGCGGTGTTGTAACACCACCCTGTAGCCATCAGCATCTTCAAACGTCTTTCCGGCCACATCCCAGAAAGGATTCGCCGATCGCACCGGCAAAAAGCCCGCTTGTAGCATGCGCTCGCAGGCATGCTGCCATTCTGCCTCATCAGGCAGATAAAAGACCAGCAAATGATCCTGGCTCGGTGCCTTACATGCATACGAGTCGGCATGCTGAGTAAATTCCAGATGATAGTTGTGCTGCGGATGACCGATAATTGCACCGTCAATACCGTCGTGATCGGCAAACTGGCTCAGCAAAACAAATCCCAGGCCGTCGATATACATTTTGGTGATCACGCTCAGATGATCGGTGGGTCGCGCCACCCGCAGCACTGCTTTTCGTGAAATCATTTTATTCCTTGACTGCCTGCGTCACAGCGGTGCTGTGGCACACGGCTTCGACATTATTCCCATCAGGGTCTATCGTGAAAGCACCGTAGTAATCGGCATGATAATGAGGACGCAGGCCGGGTTGTCCGTTATCTTTGCCGCCGTGCGTCAGCGCCTCTGCATAAAACTGATCGACAGCATCGCGCGAGGCAGCGCTGAAGGCAACATGCCGCGGCGTCGATTTTTCTTTGGTTTCGATGATCCAGAATGTCGGCTTTCCATTCACACCAAACGCGCACATGCGCTGGCTGGGAAAATCGGCATTCCACTCAGCGACAAATTCCATTTGCAGGGTATATCCCAATGGTGCAAAAGCGGCTTCGTAAAATGATTTCGTTGCCGGATAATCTGTCGCATAGGTACTGAGGTGATCGATCATAATTTCTTTCTTGACGGTTGTGATACGAAAGAAAAAACTAGAGAACGTACGCAAAAATTGCCCGGACAAAGCGGTACCCCGCTGAGGCAGTTTTTCGCGAGTCCTGAAATAATTCAGCATATTATCTGCATACTATGTCACAACGACAACAAAACATCTCTGCTTTCATTTCTTGTATTGAAGCACCGCTGCTACATTAACGATGATGGCGCCACCGCAACGCTGCGCCATGCGGGATAGCGGACAAGATGAACATGACCGGGAACAAAAGAAAAAACTGATGAGCGAAACCAACAATAATCCCCAGACACGTTATGCGCTGTATTTTGCGCCGGAACCAGACAGCCCGTGGTGGCAGGCTGGCTGCCGCTGGCTCGGGCGTGATCCAGCGTTGGCACAAGCACTGCCGCAACCTGCGTTCGACAGCGTGACTGTCGCAGAATTTCAAGCCCTGACCAGCGACGCCCGCCGTTATGGCTTTCATGCGACGCTGAAAGCACCGTTCAGGCTGGCTGAAGGCTGCACAGCCGCGCAACTCGATGCTGCCCTGCGTGATTTTTGCAGACAACAGCACTGCCTGATGATTCCGGCACCGCGAGTCGAATGGATGGGAAATTTTCTGGCGCTGCGTCCGCATGGCGACGTCAGCGCGATCAATCGGTTAGCAATGGATTGCGTCAGTACCTTCGACCGCTTCCGCGCACCGCTGAGTGCAGCCGACATCGCCCGCCGCCAGCGGCATCCACTGAGCGAGCGGCAAATGCAACTCTTGCAGCGCTGGGGTTATCCGTACACCGAAGAAGAGTTCCGTTTTCATATGACGCTGACCGATGCCTTGCATCAGTCAGCTCATCCGGATCAGGCAGAGGCGATCTGGCAGGTAGCGCAAAGCTTCTTTAAGATCGACGCACCTTTGCAGCTAAACGGCCTTGCGCTGTTCACAGAAAGCGCACCGGGCGCACCATTTCAACTGGTACAGCGTTATGCCTTCGGAACGGAAAACGGATTGCCGCAGGCGCATTGAATGAAATGAAATCGCAGTCATGACAAGCTCAGAAATAACCATCACGCACAACTCAGAAAACACCGCCACAACGCCACGCCATATCGTGCTGATTCCCGGCTTCATGTGCGATGCCAGTCTGTGGCAGGAAGTGCTGGGCGGCTTGCAGCAACTCGGCACGGTGTCGTTTGCTGATCTGAATCAGGGCACCGACATCGACGCGATGGCGGATCGTATCATTGCGGATCTGCCCGAAAAATGTGTGCTGATCGGCTTTTCTCTTGGCGGTTATGTCGCCCGTCGTATTGCTGCGAGAGCGCCGCAACGCGTCAGTCAGCTGGTGTTACTGAACACCTCGGCGCGCGCCACCAGCGCCGAAGAAATCGCCCGTAATCAGCAGCAAATCAAGATGCTCAAGGTCTTTCCGTATAAAGGTCAGACCATCACCGCATTGAAGCGCGCACTGCACCCGGCGCGTAGCGACAAAGCCTTGTTACTGCAACATCTGCAAACAATGTCACTGACACTGGGCGCAGATATTTTTATGCAGCAGTTAAGCATCATCCGGCAAGATGGACATGCCGATTGCGCGCAGATTGCTTGTCCGGTGCTGGTCGTCGCCAGCCGCGAAGACCAGATGCGGCGCTTGCAGGAAGCCGAAGATATCGTCGCCGCGCTGCCTGATCCGACTTTCCGCATCATCGACGATTGCGGCCACATGTCGCCACTCGAACAGCCGGAAATTTTGCTGGAATATCTGCGCGATTTTTTGTCACGGACCAGCTAGAAAATGTGCTGAAAACAGGCTCAAAAACGGCTTTTTTGTCTTAAAATACTGGGGGGAGTATATTTTTAAGCCCAGCATTGACGCTGAGAATAATGCCAAATCGCCATATACTCCCCCTAAATGTATAAAAATGCAGAAAAAGCCGGAAATTTTTCCGGCTTTTTTCGTTCTGGCTGCTGACCTGAAAATTACCAGGCGTAAGCGGCTTTCGCATAGAAATAGCGACCATTGAAACCGTACGGCGAGAAGGTGCTGTAAGGCAAAGTGCCGCCGGTATTCAGGTTGCCGTTCGACGTCACCTGATCCGGATATTTGTCGCCCAGGTTGTCGATGCCACCGGTCAGCGTCCACTTACCGATGCGATAGCTGGCAGAAATATCGACCACCACATTCGCACCATAAGTCTGATCCAGCGTTGCATTATTTTGCGGCGAAACGAAGCTGCCGTAACGGGTTGCCTGCGCGCGCGCCGTCCATTGATTGACTGCATAATCAGCGCTGAAAATCAGCTTGTCTTTTGGTGCCGAATCCGTCGCGCGCAACAACGATTGCCGGTCGATCAGCAACAGGTTATTTTGTGCCAGCACCGCCGGATTTGCTGCCACATGGCTGACGGTGGTTTTGTTGTGGTTGTAACCCAGCGTCAGCCCGAGTTTATCGCTGCCAGTCAGGCTCAGCTGATAAGTGCCGACGATATCGACACCACGTGTTTGTGAATCCAGCACATTCGTGAAATAACGCGCCGCACCGACCAGCACGCCCTGCTTCGCCAGCACGCTTTGCAAGGCGGCGGGCAACACCAGATTACCGGAATACAAAATGCGGTTATCAATATCGATCTGATACGCATCGACGCTCAGCGAGACATTTTTATTCGGCTGCAATACCGCGCCCAGACTGTAGTTGCGCGATTTTTCAGCTTCCAGCGGTTTCGCACCTAAGGCTTTTGCGGCTGCCGTGGCAACGCCGAAAGTGCCGGTATCAACCAGTTGCGACGTACCGTTAATGGTGATCAGATTGGTAGTTGAGATCGTGTAATTCTGTTGTGCTAACGATGGTGCGCGGAAGCCATTAGACGCCGCACCGCGTAACGCAAATTCCGGTGTCACAGCAAAACGGCCCGATAATTTGCCGGAAGTGACGCTGCCAAAATCGCTGTAATTTTCATGCCGCACAGCGACTGAGGCGCTGAGTTGCTTAGTCAGTTCGGCTTCAACGTTCGCATACACCGATGTGCTGTGGCGGTTATAACTGCCTGCATTCGATGGCTGGAAGCCGGAGAAACCTTGCGCACCGCTGCCGAAATATGAATTCGGCTCACCGGCGCTGATCTCATACTGATCGCGCCGGTATTCGGCACCAACCGCCAGTGTCAGCGGATTTGCCAGACCGGCAAATTCAAATTCTTTGGCCGCATCGAAGTTCGCCAGTGTCTGCGAATTTTTCAATTTACCAGCGTAAAAACTGGTCGGGCTGGCAGCACCTAAACTGAGGTTGACGCTGTTATTCACATCGAGGCTGAATTCATTTGAGCCGTAATTCGCACTCGCATCCCAGCGCCAGCCATCGACCCGACCTTTGATTCCGACGACAGTGGATACATCGGTATTTTTTGCCGCTTCATTCGGTAAAAATCCTTGCGGATACAGCGGTGTGCGCAAGGTCGTGCCGCTGGTGTAAGCCGTGCGCCAGGTCGCGGCCGCATCGGAATCACGCTGGCTGACGTTTGCAAACGCATACAGTTCAAGATCATTATTCAGCGGCAAAGACGCATTCAGCCCCAGATTAGTTTGCTGTACTTTCGGGTCGCCTTGTTTCTGCGTGACCTTGCCATACAAAGGCTCGGCCGGATTACGCAGATCAGCACCCGCGCGGTTGGTTTCGCCCTGATATTTTTGTTCCGCGGTAAAACGTACCCAGCCTTTGTCACCCAGTTGGGTACCAAAGTTGGCACTCAGCGCACCTTGCGTGCCATCGCCTTTGCTGTATTGTCCGCCGCTGGCCTGCAGCTCGCCACCCTCCGCACCTTTTTTGAGGATGATATTGATCACACCGGCAATCGCATCTGAACCGTATTGCGCTGCGGCGCCATCGCGCAGCACTTCGATTTTTTCAATTGCAGAAATCGGAATGGTATTCAGATCTGCGGGTGAAGAGCCGCGCCCGGCGGTGCCATTGACATTGACAATCGCTGTCGTGTGCCAGCGCTTGCCGTTGACTAACACCAGCGTCTGATCCGGCGACAAGCCGCGTAATTGTGCCGGACGACTCGCAGAAGTGCCGTCAGCGACAGCAGGGCGCGGAAAATTCAAGGAAGGCAGCAAGCGGCTTAATGCCGTTCCGAGTTCACCAGTGCCGCTGGCCTGCAGATCTTTACTGCTCAGAATATCGATCGGTGCTTCAGAATCAGAAACCGTGCGCTTGATGCTGCGCGTGCCGGTGACGATGACGGTATCGGCCTCAGCAAGTTGCGTTTGTTGGGCATGTACAGCCGGAGCTGCCAGACCGCAAAACAATGCGCCGATCAGCAAACTGATGGAACGACGGGGAACAGGGATAGAAACAGTGTGTTGCGCACGCATGAATAACCTCTTTGATATTTGAAAAAACAAAAACCTGTCATGCAGCCTGAAAAAAATTGCCGCGATGGAGATTCATGCTACGTGCTGAGGGCTGGCTGCCCAACGACCTTTTTTTACTTAGAAAAGATGAAAAAGATATATGGAATATGAAAAAAGCCACGAAAGAATCATATAAAACCCAGATGATAAAAAATATTTTCGACTTATTTTCGCAATAAAAACAAGCACTTATACACCCGTCTCTGAGCCTTTTTTTGTCTATGAAAACCGCTGGTTTTTTGGTCGTGCGACGCGTCAGTTTTTCGCACTCAGCACTGACAGGTAGCGAAAATAAAATTAGGTGATTGTTGTTTTACCGTGTATATTCCGTCTCGTACTTGCATCAAGTCCTTATATTGTTGGTCCCAATTCCGCATAGCTGTATCCTCTGGCTGTTCTGTTTTTTCTCCTCCGGTTTTATTTCTTGGTTTCAAGTGCCTCGAAGGCAATTTCGCCTATGTTTCACGTAAAGGAATAAAAATGAGTAATCAAACAGGTATCGTAAAATGGTTCAACGACGCTAAGGGCTTCGGCTTCATCGCTCCTGATGCAGGTGGTGCAGATTTGTTCGCCCACTTTCAGGACATTCAATCAAGCGGCTTCAAAAGTCTGAGCGAAAATCAGCGCGTTTCTTTTGAACGCACGACAGGCCCTAAAGGCGACAAAGCAGGCAATATCCAGATTCTGGCTTAAAGTCTCCCGGCATATTCCGGCAGGCGATGCTTGCCAGAACAGCGCCAACCGTTTTTGCTGTGATGAAAAATTTGTTCTGCAATACCGGCCAGTGACACCATGCAGATAGCATGGGTTGCTGATGAACAAAGTCTGACCGTTACAGCAAGCCTTCGCATACCAGTACGCTGCTCTCACGCAGTGCACTCTGGCGGCAATCAATTCTCACCGGCTGGTGGCACCATACAGATAGTATGGGTTATCGGAAAATGGCGTAGTTGATCAGTGAGTTTCACTGGAAAGCATCTGCTTTTTGCTATGCAATCGTCCATCTCTTTTTTACTGATGCGTGTGCATCATGAAAAAATGCGTTGGTCGATCTTGCGAAGGTACGCATTCGTTTTGCCCTCTGAGGTTGCCAGTATTGACTGACAACACAGAAAAAAAGTGACTCACCACGACAAGCACCGCGCAGATAGCACGGGCATTGTTACAGTCAGTGGCACCACGCAGATAGCATGGGTTGCTGACGGGTCACTGCAATGAATGGATCGCCCACCGTATGGTGGGCTTTTTGTTGTCTGCCGCTTTTGTTTTGGCCGATCAAAACGAACGCAGATATAAGGTTTGTGCTTCTGTAGGTCTGTGCAGATTGCACTGAATTATTTTTTGCCAGCTTATTTCTTACCAGCGACTTCCGCCAGATAGCGCGCCACCAGTTTGATTTCTGCATCAGTCAATCCGGTAATCTCCGGCATTTCACCTATGCCGTTACGTACCGCTTTTTCCACCCGCGCCGCATCCGGCTTCAGCTCATCCAGATCAGGGCCGCCTTCTGCGTACGAATCCGCATGTTTCAGGCTATGACACATCGCACATTTCGGCTCGGCTTTCTGATTGAAAATTTTCTTGCCTTCGGCCATCACATCTTCGGCGCCCGCAATACCGGTGCCAAGCAAACTCAGCGCGACAAGACCGTAAGAAATACACAGGCGAAAAGCGGACATGACGGGCTCCTCAGGTTACTGCAAAAATATACGAACCGCAGCGACGGTGACTACGGGATTTTCTTCCTGTGGAACATGGCCGAGTTCGTCAAACATAATCAGCTTACTGTTAGCAATATCACGCTGAAACCATTCTGCATTTTCCGGCGGTATCAACTGATCTTTGCCCCCCCAGAGTATCAGGGTCGGTACACGTATCGTTTTGATCAGTTCAGCATGATCGCCGATGGCGAGCTGGCTGATGCGCTGACGTAAAGCGGGGCGGTTTCCTTCGCGCAGCATCATCGCTTCATAGCGATCAACTAAGGCTGGCGTAACTTTTTCCGGACGTGCATAAACATTCTTGACGCTGGATTCAACCATAGAGCGCGGCAGGCAGTGATCCATCACCCACGACATCATCGGCATGCGCGCAATCTGAAAACCAACCGGTATCGATTTTGGTGTGAACGCGTAACCTGCTGCATCCACCAGAATCAGTTTATCGACCCGCGCCGGTGCAGCGGCAGCGACTTCCCAGGCAATTTCGCCACCGAGCGAGTTACCACCCAACACGACTTTAGACAGATGCAAGCTATCCATCAGATCCAGAATAAAGCGCACGTACGCTGTCGTGCTGTAGTCACCTTCCTGATTCGGCCCGGTCAGACCAAAACCGGGTAAATCCATGGTGATCACGCGGCGCTCTGCTTTCAGGGCTTTCACCCACGGTTCCCAGGTATGCAGGCTGGATGAGGTGCCATGGATCAGCATCACCGGAACGGGATCGTCCGCCAAGCCTTCGTCGCGGACATGCACTTGCAAACCATGAACATCAATGAATTTTGAAGGTGCGGGTGCCCATTTTTGTTTCAGGTCATCGACTGATTTGTCTGGTGCCCAGGCGATCGCCAAACCCAGAAATAAAGCACCTGCTAACAAGATAAAGAGACTCAGGACAGCCAGAGAAACGCGATGACGGACACTCATTGATGACAGAAAAAAACAATTCATTAAGAGAGCAAGATTATAGGACGCATCGCCTTTTGCCTGTCGGGTTTCTTCGCTGAAAAAGAACCCGGCAGTGCAACAGAATTACTGTGGTGCGCCGCCCAGACGAATGAGGCGACCAGAACCACCGATAGTTTTAGTAACGACAGGATCGCCATAGTATTCGATTTCGCCGGACCCGCCGACAGTCACATCCAGCTTATGATGTACCCAGGTGCGGACATGGCCGGAGCCGCCGATGCGGATACGTACGTCATTGGCTTCCAGCGCTTCCATCAACAGCGAACCGGAGCCACCGATTTTTCCGCTGATTTCGGTTGAGGCGCCTGCGGCACTGAAACTACCGCTGCCGCTGATATCGATTTCCAGTATTTCAGTGCGCAAATCCTGTACGCGGACATCAGCAGAGCCACTGATCGCAATATGCAGACCGGGAATCTGTAGTTTTTCGGCATTCACCTTGCCCCAGCCGCTGATTTTCAGCTCCGCCAGATTTTTCAGATACACGGTAATCTTCAGTGTCTTACTGTCCGGATACACGTTTTTCTGCTGCGGTCGTATTTGTAAGGCACCGCTCTCGACCGCGACCTCAATCAGGCTCTGTAAATTATCATCGGTCTCGATCTCGACGCTTTCTTTTTCTCCCTGCCGCAACTCCAGATATGCCGGAATATCGAGTGCAATTTCATTAAACCCACTGGCTGCTCTGACTTGTTTCTGGATATTGCCGGAACCAGTGACAGTTTTTCCCTTGCGAAAAAAATCCAGCCAACCGGCACTCGCAGGCACTGTCGTTGCCAGCAACACAGCAGCAATAACGGTACGTCGTAATGATGAGATTTTCATAGGAGGGGCTCCGGCAAAATGAGCAAAACAAAGAGCGACAGTGTAGCCGCATGAGACTGCAACGAAAAGCAGATTCCGGGTCAGAGATCATTCGCCAACAGCCAGGATGTCGGAAGGAGATTACAGCATATCCGACACGGCAAATTTGCTGCCGGCACATCGCATACCAAGATCAGCTTATCTTCTTGCGGACGGTGGGGCTTCGGCAGCTTCACCGTTTTTTTTCTTTTCAGACGACGCAACAGATTTCACCTGTACCACTTTACCTTTACCTTTGCATGGGCTGTCCGACCAGACGACACGGCCATCGACCTCGCATTTGAACACCGGCGTCTGCGCCGCACTGATCATAGGAAAAGCCAGAGACAACACCAGAACACTCAGTAATTTATTCATTCTCGTTACCTGATTGATATATTGCAGGATGCGCGCATCGCCGCGAATAGCGTACGCCGGCAAACCGGACGGACACCTCATTTTGTTAAAAATTAAGCAATTATAAACTATGCACCCCATCTCTCTGCCGAAATCAGGATAATCAGGGCAAATTTTGCAATCGCGCATCTCTTAAAAAAAGCCCGCATAAAATAAGGCCTGCAAAGCATTTTCATGCCAGCAGGCGCATAAAATCGTGGACTCTTGTCAAGTAAGATCACACCGCCATCATCATTACAGCAGATGCAAGCGTCTGGCTTCCTGTGTCAATTCCGCGCGGAAATCCGGATGAGCAATCGCGATCATTTCCTGCGCACGTTGCTTCGCCGATTTACCGCGTAACTGCGCAACACCGAATTCGGTGACAACGTAGTTAATATCGTTTTTGCCGGTCGTGACATGGGTGCCCGGAGTCAGCATCGGCACGATACGGGTAATGCTGTCGTCTTTCGCCGTTGCGGGTAAGACGATGAACGCCTTGCCATCGCGGGAACGGTTCGCCGCCCGTACGAAATCGACCTGCCCGCCTGTGCCCGAATACGGTACAGGCCCAAGACTTTCCGATCCGCACTGTCCCAGCAAGTCAATTTGCAAGGTCGCATTAATCGCGATCAGCTTGTCATTTTTGGCCGCCAGATACGGATCATTGGTAAAGTCCACCGGATGCATTTCCAGTGCCGGATTGCGATGAATAAACTGATACAGTTTTTTTGAGCCCAGTGCAAAAGTGGCGATCATTTTTCCCGGCATGAATGTCTTTTTGCGGTTAGTGACGGCGCCACTTTCCACCAGTGTCATGATGCCGTCGCCGATCATTTCCGTATGAATGCCAAGATCATGCTTGTTCGTGAGTTGCATCACCACCGCATCAGGAATACCACCGTAACCGATCTGCAGTGTCGACCCATCATCAATCATATCGGCCACATATTTGCCTATCGCCTCTTGCACTGGCCCTATCACCGGCAGGCCGACTTCAGTGACGGCTTCATTGCTTTCCACCAGTGCCGCGACCTGGGAAATATGAATATGACAGGAGCCATTCGCAAACGGCACATTGGGATTCACTTCCAGCACCACTGCACGCGCTTTGGCAATCGCTGCCATCGTGTAATCAGCTGCCAGACTCAGGGAAAAATAGCCATGCTCATCCATAGGAGAAGCCAGCGTGAACACGACATCGGAAGGAATCATGCCACGCTCGATCAGCATCGGCATTTCTGAAAAATAACTGGGTATAAAATCGATATCTCCAGCCTGTCCGCCGGCACGCGATGCTGCGCCGAAAAAGAATGCGACATGGCGGACATGTTCCGCCGTCGACGGATCAAAATAGCCGAATTTTCTGATCGGTAAAATCTGCGCCACCTTGACATCGCGGAAGCGGCGACGTTGTTCCGATAAGGCAGACAATAAAGCCGGTGGCTCACCGACACCGGTTGGTACGACAATGAAATCACCATCTCTCACCTGATGGATGGCATCTTCCGGTGAAAGATGTTTTTGAAGATACAACTCCTGTACAGACATCATGGTTTGGCACTCTCTAAGGTGTTAATCAGTTGGTCTCCTGCTCCTGACCATGTTAACGTCAATTCATGTTGCAGCGCAGTCATGCGAGCGACATTTGCACCAAATTTGTGCTGGCGCAAAAGAACCTGATGATCTGCTTGTCAAAGCGACTTCATGTAATATCCATCAGCCTTCGCAGGTATGTGAGTTATTGGCCTGCTGTCATTTTTCTCAGGAATACACCTTATGTTCACAAAGTCTTTTTCCTATTCAATATTGTTTTATGCCGGTTTACTGATTTCAGCCTTACCTGCGGGTGCGCAGCTTGCCGAACAAAAAAATACTCAGCAACAACCACAGATCAAGGAAATCGTGCAGCAGATATCTGCACAGCGCATTGATGCATACATTCGTAAGTTAGTCAGCTTTCATACCCGTCATACGATGTCAGAAACACAGTCTGATACCGTAGGCATCGGTGCTGCAAGACGCTGGATCAAAGCGGAACTGGAGCACTGCAGTAACGGTCAGCTCGACGTGCAATTCGACAGCTATGTCGAAGCAGGTGGCCGCCGCATCAACAAACCAACCGAGATTGTGAATGTGGTTGCGACCCTGAAGGGGAAAACAGACCCCGGCCGTTATTACGTCGTCAGCGGGCACTATGATTCACGCGCTACTGATGTGATGGATGCCACGTCGTTTGCGCCCGGCGCGAATGATGATGCGTCGGGCACTGCTGCCGTCATGGAAATGGCCTGTGTAATGGCACAACATCGTTTTGATGCGAGCATCGTTTTCATGGCAGTCGCGGCGGAAGAGCAAGGTTTGTACGGCGCCACGCACTGGGCAAAACAAGCCAGAGAAAAAAAGATGAATATCGCCGGTATGTTCACGAATGACATTATTGGCAGTTCACGTTCAGAACACGGTGAGATCGATAACAAATCGGTGCGCCTGTTTGCAGAAGGAATACCGGCTGTCAAAGAAATACCGGACGCGACCCGCAATCTGATTGCCACCGGTGGCGAAAGCGATTCGCTCTCGCGCCAGCTGGCACGCCACGTCAAAGAAACCGGTGAGCGCTATGTACCCGGCTTTACTGTGAATATCATCCACCGGCGCGACCGCTATCTGCGCGGTGGCGATCATATTCCTTTCCTCGAACAGGGTTATGCCGCACTGCGCTTTACTGAACCGAATGAAGATTTCAATCATCAGCATCAGAATGTCCGTATAGAAAATGGCGTGCAGATGGGTGACTTACCGGAATTTGTCGATGCTGATTACACCGCAAATGTTGCCCGCGTTAACGCGGCTGCATTAGCCAGCCTGGCCCTTGCACCAGCGGCTCCGGCACAGGTACAGATGAAAACCTCACAACTCGAAAATGACACCAGCATGCGCTGGAATGCCAATACTGAAGCCGATCTTGCGGGTTACCGCATTGTCTGGCGAGACACGACCAGCAGCGTCTGGCAGGGCAGTATGATGGTGGGGAATGTGCTCTCCTATACCGTTAAAGGAAAATCCAAGGACAATTATTTCTTTGGCGTACAGGCCGTCGATACAGACGGCAATATCAGCGTCGCCAGCTACCCTATGCCAGAAAAAAAATGAACAAAGACTCAGCCATCTCACGCTGACACCAACGAGGATGCCGAAATATCGGCATAATCAGCACTCTCTTTTTACACTGGGAATTAATATGATTGAAGTTCACCACCTGAAAGAATCCCGTTCACGCCGTATCACCTGGATGCTGGAAGAATTAGGTCAGGAATATGCGGTGATCAGCTATGACCGCGATCCGCAGACCCGGCTCGCGCCGCCGGAACTCAAGAAAATTCATCCGTTAGGAAAAGCGCCGGTGCTGCGCGATAAAGAAGAAATTCTGATCGAATCCGGCGCGATTCTCGAATACCTGATCACTGAATATGGCAACGGCAAATTCGTACCGGAAAAAGGCACGCCGGATTACTACCGCTATCTGCAATTCATGCACTATGCCGAGGGATCGGCCATGCTGCCTTTACTGCTGAAGCTCTACGTCGGTCGGCTCGGCGAAGCAGGTGCGCCATTGCATCCGCGTATCAACAGCGAAATCGCCAATCATCTTGGCTATCTGAATGCAGAATTAGAAGGGCGCGATTTCTTCGTCGGTAATGAACTCACCGGAGCAGATGTCCAGCTGTCTTTCGTGGTGCAAATCGGCGTCAGAAGTGCAGGACGCGCAGCGTTTCCGAATCTGACGCGTTTTGTCGATATGATAGAAGCACGCCCTGCCTACCAACGCGCGGTCGAAAAAAATGGCGAGTAAGCTTTTCCGCTTCACCCGCCAGTCTTAGCAAGCACTGTCAGCCGGTCACAATCTGACATGCTATCCGGCAGCCAGATTGTGACAGCGCAAAACATCAATGCTGGCGGCGGTAAGCGCACCACGCCAGCATTGCCCAGCTCAGCAAAAATGCGACGCCACCCACCGGCGTAATCGCACCGAGGATGCGCAAACCAGACAACGCCAGCGCATACAGGCTGCCACTGAAAATAACGATGCCGGACAACATCGCCCATGCCGCATACCCCAGCAAACGCTCATTCCACTGTGTCTGCAACAAGCTTAACCCCAGCAAACCCAGTGCATGCACCATCTGATACTGCACCGCCGTCTGCCATATCGCCAGCATGTCGGCGCTCAGCACCGACTTCAACCCATGCGCACCAAATGCCCCGGCACCGACTGCAATCAACATATTCAACGCGGCAATACTGATCCAGTGATGGGGTCTCATGCTATTGCCTCCTGATCTGCGCTTTTCGTAATCAGTTTGCGCAGGAAAGGAATCAGTAAAATCAATACGACGCCAACGCCGACTGCGCCCCAACCCAGCATCGAAAAAATATGCTGATAAGTCGGATTCGTGGAAGTGGCCATGCCTTCACTGGCCTCAGGAATCATGCCGGAAAAATAGCTCGCTAGGATTGATGCGGTACCTGTCGTCAGCATCCAGGTGCCCATCATCACACCCTGATACTTCGCCGGTGCGAGGCGACCTATCATGGCGTAACCGACAGGTGAGATCAGTAACTCTGCAACGCTTTGCAACAGATAGCTGATAAATATCCAGCGAAATGCCACCAGCCCATTGCTGGCAGCGAAACCTATGCCCAGCGGCAGTACCAGAAAGCCAATACCAATCAGTAATAATGCGGCAGAAAACTGCATCGGCACATCAATCTGCCAGCCTTGATCGCGCAGTTTTTTAAAGAGCATCGCCATCAGCGGGCCACCGACCATAATGACGAAGCTATTGATGTTCTGTATCCATTGCGGTGCGATTTCTATACCCCAGACCATGCGGTCCACATTATTCACCGCAAACAGTTGCAAGCCCATCGGTGCCATCTGATACAAAGTCCAGAACACCAGTGAACCTATGGTCAGCAGAATGTATGCCGACATATTCCGCTGTTCGCGCTGATCCTTGTGTCTGAATGTCAGATAGGCGATAACCAAAGCGATACCGACACTGATGATCAGCACCAGATTGCCGGTCAGCTCGGCTTTATGCAGCATGAAATAAATCACGGGTACCAGACCAAACAAAATCGCCAGCCCGACCGCCAGACGTTTTTTGAATTCCACAGGCGTTGCCTGCAACAATGGCGTATTCAGATCGACCAGCCGCTTCCAGTTCAACAGCGCCAGCACAATCGCCATAAAATTGCCTATCGTCGCAAAAACAAACAGACCGGCATAATCTTCGAGCAGCTGAAAGTGACCGGCAGCACTGAAGCCGACAAAAAAGCCGAGATTCATCCCCGCGTAATTCCACAGAAACGCACTCTCGCGTCTGTCGTCTTCTGGCTTGAAGCGCTGGGTCAGCATCATGTTAATGCAGGTCACATTCAGACCACTGCCGGTCAGGAACAATCCCAGCCCCCAGTACAGTTGCTCGGCACTGCCTAAAGAAATACAGCCGCAGCCTAACACCTGCAATACCATACCGCCGACAAACAGATTGCGATTGCTGATGAAACGTCCGCCGAGGTAACCGCCGAATAAATGCAGACCATAATTGAACGCGCCAAACACTCCCATGATGGCGGTGGCTTCTTTGACTGAAAAATTCAGCTTCTTGGTTGCGTACAGCACCAGCGTCGAATACAACACCGCGAAACCGAGTGTTGCAAATATCTGAATGAAAAACAGGGCTGCCGAGCCCTCAGGTATATTGGCAAGCTTTTGTTTAATCGTGGACAAAATGTGCTCCTTTGAATGTCGGTTGCATTGTAAAGCAGAGCGTCGGCTTCCTGCTTTTTCCAGATCAGGAAATAAAAAATGGCCGACTTGCGTCGACCATTCTTTTAAGTAGTCAGAACTACGCTGCTTTTTTCGGCGCCGCGACCGTATTAAATTCCGCCAGCAATGCCGCTTGTTTATTTTTAGCGGCAAGCAAATGACGTTCTTTGACATGCCCGTAACCGCGGATATCTTCGGGCACACTGGCAACCGCAACCGCACTGGCAAGATTGCCCGTATTCAGCAAAGGCAGTAGTTGCTGTATCGTCTGCTTGTATTCAACCACCAGCGCACGTTCGGTTCTGCGTTCTGCTGTATATCCAAATACATCGAACATACTGCCACGCAAAGATTTCATTTTCGCCAGCACACCGAATACTTTCATCATCCACGGTCCATAATGCTGCTTGATCAGATGTCCCTGAGCATCGTGTTTGGCAAACAATGGTGGTGCGAGGTGGAAATGTATTGCGTAATCACCCTCAAACATATCGGCAATTTTTTTCTGGAATTTGCCATCGGTGTACAAACGTGCGACCTCGTATTCATCTTTGTACGCCATCAGTTTGAACAGATATTTCGCCACTGCCTCGGTCAGGCGTAATGGCTTACCATCGACAATCGCAACCTCCGCCGCTTTGACTTTATTGACGAATTCACTGTACTGAGAAGCGTAAGCAGCGTCCTGATAATCCGTCAGGAAAGCAATCCGTTTGGTGACGATGTCATCCAGGGTCGGTGCGCGCTTCAGCTCGATCACCTGTGCCGGAGCTACCAGTTTCTTCACTGCCGCCAGATCATGCGCTGCGATGCGCCCCCAGTTAAATGCCTGCTTGTTGAAATCAATCGCAACGCCATTCAGTTCAATCGCACGCATCAAGCCAGCCTCACTTAAAGGCACGCAACCTTTTTGCCATGCAAAACCCAGCATGAACATATTTGAGGCAATGTTGTCGCCCATCAGTGCCGTTGCCAAACGTGTGGCGTCAACCATATCGACGCGGTCTTCGCCGCAGGAATGGCGGATTTCGGCTTCCGCACTCTCCCCCGGGAAAGTCCAGTCCGGATTTTTAATGAATGTCGAGGTCGGTGAAATAGAGGAATTGACGACTGCACGGGTACGGCCTTCGCCCATACGCGATAAGGCATCACGACTGGCAGTCACGACTTCATCGCAACCGATCACCAGATCCGCCATGCCGGTACCGACACGTGTGGAATGCAAGTCGGCAGCATTGTCTGCAAGACGCACATGCGACATAACGGCGCCGCCTTTTTGCGCCAGACCGGTGATATCGAGTACGGAGCAGGCTTTGCCTTCCAGATGCGCCGCCATCGCCATGATCTGACCAATCGTGATCACGCCGGTGCCGCCGATACCGGTCACCAGTACGTTCAGTGGTTCTTTCGTTGCAGGTAAAGCAGGTGCAGGTAAGCTGGCAACATCAAACGCAGTCCCTTGTTCTGCTTTCACCTTCGCTGGTTTTTTCAGCTTGCCGCCTTCAACGGTGACGAAGCTTGGACAGAAGCCGTTCACACAAGAAAAATCCTTGTTGCACGACGACTGATTGATCTGGCGCTTGCGTCCGAATTCGGTTTCCAGGGGTTCGACCGACAGGCAGTTTGATTGCACCGAACAATCGCCGCAACCTTCGCAGACAGCTTCATTAATCACCGCGCGCTTGGCCGGATCAGGGAAACCTGGCTTGCCATCTTTGTCAAATTTTTTCCGGCGGCGACGCTTTTCAGACGCACAGGTCTGATCGTAAATCATCGCGGAGACGCCTTCAATTTCACGCAACTCACGCTGTACTGCATCGAGTTCACTGCGATGACGCACTGTCACGCCGGGAGCCCAGTTGTAATTGGCCGGATATTTTTCCGGTTCATCAGTCACAACGATAATCGGTTTGACACCTTCTGCCGCAATCTGGCGCGAAATCATGCCGGGGTCCAGCGGACCGTCAAACTCCTGACCACCTGTCATCGCAACGGCGTCGTTAAATAAAATTTTGTAGGTGATATTCACGTGCCCGGCAACCGCTGCACGTATCGCCAGCAAACCGGAGTGGAAATACGTACCGTCACCCAGATTGCTGAACACATGCTTTTCATTCGTGAACGGCGCCTGACCTACCCAGGTCACGCCTTCTCCCCCCATGTGACTGAAGATCGTCGATTCACGGTTCATCCAGGTCACCATGTAATGGCAACCGATACCCGCTAAAGCACGACTGCCTTCCGGCAATTTGGTCGAGGTATTGTGTGGGCAACCTGAACAGAAATGCGGAACGCGATCTTTGTTGGGATCAGGTTTAGCCGCGACGTTCAGCATTGCCTCTTTGGCTTCCAGATAAGCGACACGCTGTTTGACGCGCTGTTCAACAGGATGGCCGGAAAAATACCTGGTGATACGGGATGCAATCGCACGGGCGATCTGCGCCGGGCTCAGTTCATACGTCGCAGGCAGCAGCCAGTCGCCATGACCGCTATGATCGAGATCGCTCCATTCACCTGTATCGTCAAACTTGCCGACCACGCGAGGACGTACATCATCCTGCCAGTTGTACAGCTCTTCTTTGAGCGCGTATTCGAGAATCTGACGCTTCTCTTCGACCACCAGAATTTCATCCAGACCTTTGGCAAATTCGCGCACACCCTGCGATTCCAGCGGCCAGGTCATGCCGATTTTATACAAACGGATTCCAATGTCGGCGGCTGCCTGCTCATCAATGCCCAGATCCGCCAGTGCCTGACGGGTATCGAGATACGACTTACCTGCGGTGATAATACCGACTCGGGCACGCGGACTATCCCAGATGATCTGATTCAGTTTATTGGCGCGTGCATAAGCCAATGCTCCGTACCACTTGTAATTAATCATGCGCGCTTCCTGCGCGAGCACAGGATCAGGCGTGCGTATGTTGACACCATCGGCCGGCATCTGGAAATCGCCGGGAATAATCGGTTTAATACGCTCGGGATCAATCTCCACTGAGGCACCGGATTCCACCACTTCAGTCACACATTTCATCGACACCCAGAGCCCGGTGTAGCGTGACAAAGCAATACCATGCAAACCGTAATCCAGATATTCCTGCACCGACGACGGATACAACACCGGAATACCGCAGGCTTTCAGAATGTGTTCGGACTGATGTGCCGCGGTTGACGATTTGGCCGCATGGTCATCACCCGCAATGACCAGTACACCACCGTGCTTTGATGTGCCGGCCAGATTCGCATGTTTAAACACATCACCGCAGCGATCAACACCCGGGCCTTTGCCATACCACATTGCAAACACGCCGTCGTATTTCGCTCCCGGGAACAGATTCACCTGCTGCGTTCCCCATACCGAGGTGGCGGCCAGATCTTCGTTCACGCCTGGATGAAATTTCACATGTGCTTTTTCCAGATACTTTTTTGCTTTACTGGCGGTCAGATCGACGTTGCCTAAAGGCGAACCGCGATAGCCGGTAATAAAACCAGCGGTATTGAGCCCGGCTTTTTCATCAGCCTGCCGCTGCAACATCATCAGGCGTAATAATGCCTGGGTGCCGGTCATAAAAGCGCGTCCGCGCTCCAGCGTGAATTTATCGTCGAGGGAAATAGAATTGTCGATCAGCGCCTGCTGCTCGGGTCTGAGAGGTGCATTCATGGGGTCTCCGTGCTTTTTTTGTATGGCATTGGTATTTGCCAATAAACAGAATCACCTTGTGAGTGAATCATATACTTTTTAATTCTGGCCGCACATTAGCATGCAGCATGGTACGCCCCCATGCACAGTCACGCACAAAAACACCAGTACAGTACGACTGACAGTGCGGCAAAGTGTACTGTTGACTAATAGAAATGATATAGCCATTTTCTATGACCCCGATCTATATTGTTGTTATTGTTGTTTTTATATACTGAGTACAATGTTCCGAGGGTTCTTTTCTGGGAAAATGCAACAACGTTCCATGGCGCGTTCACTCCAACGAAAAATAACTATGCCAGCCTCAAGAGACAAACTGCTGAACACACTCATGCGGCCGAGCGCTGCCATGATGAGCAAGCTCAGCTTGCGTACCAAACTGCTGTCGATGTTTATTATCCTGATGCTGCCGACGCTGCTGCTGGTGATGTACATGCTGTCGAAGATGCAGACAGATGTTGAAATCGCACAAAATGAGCTGAGTGGCATACAAATCAACCGTCAACTCATGGATGTGATGATCCAGACGCAAAAACATCGCGGCCAGGTCAATCTGAAGTTATCCGGTGGGAATATCGACGCCGATCTTGCGATCACCAGAAAAGCCTTGTCAGACAGTCTGTCACGACTACGCCTGGAAATTTCGAATAATCCGGAATTCCAGCTCAGCGACAACTGGACGCCACTGGAAGCTGAATTACGCCAGTTAGCCGCGGGTCAGGTCGCCGAAACCTCTGCCGCCAGCCTTGCTCAGCACACCAGTCTGATCGCCAGAATCCAGGATTTCTCCTTGTATGCGAGTGAGCGCAGCGGCTTATTCTTTGACCCTGAAGCTGCCACCTATTTTCTGATGGATGCGGCCGTCATCAAAATTCCGACCTGGATAGAGCAAGTGGCACTGCTGCAAGGGCTCGGTGCCGGTTACATTAAATCCGGGACGATAGATTTCTCTGGTAAAGCGGCGATCATCTCGCGTCTGAGTGCTTTGCAATCTGCGATCAAGGCAGTCAACGATCTGGAACAACAACTGAAACGGGCTGGTGAAATCGTCCCGGCTGAACAACAGGCCAGCATCAAAGCCAGCGAAGACTTTGCCGCGCTGGCGCGACAGAATTTACTGGGTGACACTGTCAGCGGTGATGCCGGCAGCTATTTTGAGCAAGGGACACAAGCGATAGAAAAAGCCGTCAGGCTGCAGCAACAATTGCATCAGCGCCTGAATGATCTGCTCAGTGAACGCGTGGACAAACAAAGTTCGCGCAGAAATCTGATTTTTTCCATTCTGCTGCTGTTATTTATGACGACGGCTTATCTGTTACTGGGGTTTTATCGCGGCTTTATGCAGGCACTGCACGCAGTGCGTGAGTCTGCATTGTCAGTATCTTCCGGCGACCTGACCAGACAAATTCATATCGATGGCAAAGACGAGCTGGCAGAAACCGGGAACACTCTGGAGACAATGAATCTGAACCTGTCAGGGCTGGTGGCGAATGTACGTACGAATGCGAGCAAGGTATCGCAACTCGGTCAGAATCTGTCCAGTGATATCGGTGATCTGGCAGTCAGAACCGAGCAGCAGGCATCAAGCCTGGAAGAAACCACCGCCAGCGTCGAAGATCTCTCGGCCACAGTAAAAAAAAATGCTGAAAACGCCCGTGAAGTAGATCATCTGGCCTCCAGCCTGAGCCAGATCGCGGCTTCCAGCGGTGATGCGATGCACGCGGCAGTCACATCTATGCAGGGGATACAGCAAAGTGCGCTGAAGATGCATGAAATCATCAGCATGATCGACGGCATCGCTTTTCAAACCAACATCCTCGCACTCAATGCAGCGGTCGAAGCGGCACGTGCCGGTGAACAAGGGCGCGGCTTTGCGGTAGTGGCAACCGAAGTCCGCAGCCTGGCGCAGCGCAGTGCCGATGCGGCGAAACAGATCCGCGATCTGATCGATCAGTCTGTTCATCAGGTACAGCATGGCGTCGGTCAGATCAACGATGTCAACACCACACTCAGTAACATCGTCACCGGCATACGCGATCTGGCGGGCAACATTAATGAAATATCCAGCGCATCAGACGAGCAAAGCAATGGTCTGGCGCAGATTTCTGAAGCACTCAAGCATCTGGATGAAATCACGCAAAGCAATGGTGGCATGGCAGAACAAGCGCGTAGCATGGCAATTCATCTGGAACAGCGCGCTACCTATCTGACCAAAGCCGTTGCCGGTTTTCACCTCAGGCAAGGAACGGCCGACGAAGCCTATCTGATGGTAAAGAAAGCGGTCGAGCTGTTCCAACGCAGAGGCAAAGCAGCACTGGCAGAAATCACCAGCGATAAAGACCGGCAATTCAGCCATAAAGACATGTATGTGTTTGCCTTCAACCGCGAAGGTCAGTATCTGGCTTTTGGCGGCAATGCGGAAAAACTGAAGCTGAATCTGTTTCACCTGAGCGGACTCGACGGCCGCAAACTGGTGGCAGATGCGTTCAGCCTGCCGGCATCGGGTGGCTGGGTCGATTACACCATACTGAATCCTGTCTCGAATCAGGTCGAAGGTAAAACCTCGTATATCGAAGCAGTGGCAAACGACATCGTTATCGGGTGCGGCGTATATAAAGCCGACGGCAGCTAAATCCTAGCGGCGGGCGCATCATCGCGCGTATCCCGCGATATAATGCGCTCATGAAACTCAAATTCACCAAAATGCATGGCGCCGGCAATGATTTTGTCGTGATCGATGCAATTCACCAGCAGATACAATTCACCCGCGAACAGTGGCAGCATATTGCTGACCGCCGTTTTGGCATCGGTGCCGATCAGATTCTGGTGGTCGAAAAATCAGACAAGCCGGATGTCGATTTTCGCTACCGCATATTTAACGCCGATGGCGGCGAAGTCGAGCAGTGCGGCAATGGCTCACGCGCTTTCGTGCGTTTCGTCATTGAAAAAAAACTGACCGACAAATCGACAATCCGCGTTGAAACCATGTCCGGCATCATTGCTCCGCGCATGGAAAGCGACGGCAGCATCACCGTTGATATGGGCGCACCGGTATTGGAACCGGCAAAAGTTCCTTTCGACAATTCCGGGCTGACTGCCTTTCCCCAGTCCGATGATGTGTTATGGCCAATCGATGTGAATGGCAAAACAGTCGCGATTTCTGTGGTCTCGATGGGCAATCCCCACGCAGTGCAGGTGGTTGATGATGTCGAGATGTTTCCGGTCGCAGCCGATGGCCCTGTGATTGAACATCATCCGCGTTTTCCGAAACGCGTAAATGCAGGTTTTATGCAAATTAAGGATCGTCATCACATCCGCTTGCGCGTGTATGAACGCGGTGCGGGTGAGACGCTGGCCTGCGGTACCGGTGCCTGTGCTGCCGTGGTTGCCGGCATCCGGCGCGGCTTGCTCGACAGCCCGGTGCGCGTCACCACCCATGGCGGCGAACTCTCTATCGCGTGGCAAGGCGAAGGCAGCTCTGTTATGCTCAGCGGCCCGGCAGTCACGGTCTTCGAAGGCGAAATTAATCTCTGATCAATGTAATGAATTCAACTGACATCGCAACCTACCTGATCCAGAATCCGGATTTTTTTGAAGAGCACGCAGAATTACTGAGTGCGGTCAAACTGACGAGCCCGGTCATGGGCCGTACTATTTCTCTGCAAGAACGGCAAATGGAAGTCGTGCGTGAAAAGTATCGCGCGCTGGAACTCAGATTGTCCGAATTAATGCGGATCGCGGAGGAAAATCACGACATCAGCCAAAAGTTTCAGGCATGGACGCGTGCCCTGCTGCTGGCGCGCAATGATGTTGATCTGCCGTTTGTTCTGACGCAGGGTCTGCAGGATATTTTCCAGCTGCCGCACGCCACCTTACGCCTCTGGAATGTCGCCCCTGAGTTTTCTCACACCTGGTTTGCAGCACCCGCCAGCGAAGATGCCATTCTGTTTGCAAAAGGCCTGACAACGCCGTTTTGCGGTCCGAATCAGGATTTTGAAGCAGCCAGCTGGATAGAAACCAGCACGCCGGTGCAATCCATCGCGATGCTGCCGCTGCGTCTGTCGCCAACATCACCGGCCTTTGGTTTGCTGGTACTGGGTTCGCCCGATCCGGCGCGTTACACCAAAAATATGGCTACCGATTTTCTGGTCAACATCGCCGATACCAGCAGCGCGGCATTGACCTGCCTGATCGATATTTAATTCACTGACGCCAGACCGGAGTCGCCATGGCAACGCCAGCTCACCTGCCGGATACGACTGCCGCTGGCGACAATCTATTGCATGCGTATCTGGAAGTCTTACGCAGTCAGCGCCAGCTGTCACCGCACACGATCAGTGGTTATGCCCTCGATCTGCGCGAACTGCAGCAATACGCCGGCTCACAGGCGATCACAGAACTGAGCACTGCGCAAATCCGCCGCTTTACATCTCAACTCCATGCCCAGGGTTTAAATGCCCGCAGCATCGCACGCAAACTGTCGAGCTGGCGCGGCTTTTACCGTTGGCTGATGGAGCAGCATAACCTGAACAGCAACCCGGTCGAAGGCATACGCGCTCCGAAAAAAAGTAAGCCTTTGCCCAAAGCACTCGGCGCCGATGATGCCGTGCGTCTGGTGTCGTATCGCGGTGGCGACGAGGCCACGCCACGCGCAAATCGCGCCATGTTTGAACTCTTGTATTCAAGTGGTTTGCGCGTATCCGAACTGGTCGGCTTGGATGTCGCCGCGGTACAAGAGCCTGGCTATGCATCGGCGGGCTGGATCGATCTGGATCAGGGCGAAGTGCACGTCACCGGTAAAGGCAACAAACCACGCATTGTGCCGGTCGGCGCGCCAGCGCTGGAAGCCATACGCGACTGGCTGGCCATCCGCGGCAGTCTGGTCAAGGCCGACCCGCATCCGCTGTTTCTGAGCGAGCGCGGTACACGAATTTCGGCGCGTCTGGTGCAATTACGCATCAAAGCCCATGCACAAAGTCTGGACATCCCTGCCAACGTGCATCCGCACATGCTGCGTCATTCCTTTGCGTCACATGTACTGCAATCGTCCGGCGATTTACGCGCGGTACAGGAAATGCTGGGACACAGCTCGATTGCCGCAACGCAGGTGTATACCTCACTCGATTTTCAGCATCTGGCAAAAGTCTATGATCAGGCCCATCCGCGCGCCAAGAAATAGCATACTCCCCCTTGTTTTTATCATTTCCCCCTTAACGTCCATATAAAATAAGGACATTAAAATATACTCCCCCCAGTATATTTAGCGCTTATTTATCAGCTGAAACCGCCTCTGACGCCTGCTCGAGTCAGCAGCGCATGTACGGTCTCCTGTTTTCCTCCGCATCAAAAAAGCCACACCGGATACGGCAGTCCGTATCATTCCCGGGCCAGGTCACTGACGCGTAATAATGCCTTGTTACATTGGGATACTTTTAACCCCTCTGGACGAACGAAAATGAAATTCAAGGCTCTTTACGTCGCTGTACTCGGCGCCGCACTCACTCTCTCGGTCACTGGTTGCGGCACCAGCACAAACGATCCGGCACCTGTTGCTGACGCACCGAAAAATGTAATTTTTTTCCTGGGCGATGGCATGGGTATGACAACCATGACAGCAGCACGTATTTATTCTGTCGGTGAAGATGGCGACCTGACTATGGATACCCTGCCGGAAACCGCTTTCGTTAAGACTTTCTCTAACGATGCACAGGTCACTGACAGCGCACCGTCGATGTCGGCTTACATGACCGGCGTCAAAATGAATAATGAAGTGATTTCCATGTCACCGGACACCGTTGCGGTTGATCCTGTCGCTGATGCGAACGGCAACAAACTCGGAAATAACTGCGGCACGAAAAACGGCAGCAGCGTACCGACCTTACTGGAACTGGCGAAAGCCAAAGGTTTATCGACCGGCGTCGTCACCACCACGCGCGTTACCCACGCAACACCAGCGGCCACTTACTCACATATCTGCCACCGCGATCTGGAAAATGATATCGCTGCTGCTGCCGTTCCTGGCGGTGCCGGCTACAACACTGCGCTGGGCGCAACAGGTCTGGACGTACTGATGGGTGGCGGTCTGCAATTTTTCACACCATCTAAAAACGGCGGCAAACGTGCTGACGGCCGTGACTTAGTCGCTGAAATGAAAGCGAAAAACTACGCTTATGCCAGCAACGCTGCAGAGTTCAATGCGATTGACGGTACCAAAACAGATCGTCTGCTCGGCCTGTTCACTTCCAGCCATATGAACTACGACCTTGATCGCGATCCGGCCAAAGAACCTAGCCTCGCAGAAATGACGACCAAAGCAATGGACGTGCTGGCAAAAAATTCCAAAGGTTATTTCCTGATGGTGGAAGGTGGCCGTATTGACCACGCTTTGCACGAAACAACTGCCAAGAAGGCACTGCAAGACACAGTGGCATTCGATAACGCCATCAAAGCGGCGATTGCCAAAGCCAAGATCAGCGACCCTGATCTGAAAAACACACTCATCGTCGTTACTGCTGACCACGACCATACGCTGGTACTGAACGGCTACGCCAAACGTACAGGTAAAACAGCCAGCGGCAATCCTGGCGTACTCGGCGTGGTGAAAAACTATGTGACTGGCGCAGTCGAAAAAGATCTGGATGGCGCACCGTATTCGATTATCGGTTTCGGTAATGGCGAAAACCGCACACAAGGCAGCCGCAGCAGCATGATCAGTCTCGATGAAACCACCACCAGCGCCAATACTTACCATCAGGAAGCGGTGGTACGCGTGGCAGCCGGCAGCGAAACACACGGCGGTACGGATGTATTCCTCGGTGCGATTGGTAAAGGCGCCGATACTTTCCTCGGTACGATCGATAACACGAAAGTCTTCGGTCTGGTGAAATCGGCCTCTGGTTTGTGATTATTGAATATTGTTGAGAACGGATAACTGATTATGAAACGCACACTTTTAGCCGCCACACTGGCGATGACTTTTGCCAATGCTGCAAACGCTGCTGGCGAAGCAAAAAATATTATTTTCTTTTTGGGCGACGGCATGGGCCCGTCAACGATCACGGCATCGCGTATCTATAAATACGGCGAAGACGGCAGCCTGAATATGGATAAGCTGGAACGCACAGCCCGTATCAAGACTTACTCAAACGATGCGCAGACAACCGACAGCGCACCGTCGATGGCCGCCTACATGACAGGCGTGAAGATGAATAATGAAGTCATCTCCATGACTGCCGACACCGTTGCCACGAATCCGGGTAAAGATGCGAATGGCAATCTGGGTATCAACAATTGCGCGGCCACCGGTAACGGCACTGCGGTACCAACGATCCTGGAACTGGCAAAAGCCAAAGGTAAAGCAGTCGGTGCTATCACCACCACCGAACTGACGCACGCAACACCAGCAGCAACTTACTCACACATCTGTAACCGCAATGCGCAATACGCGATTGCGGCACAGGCAGTACCAGGTGGCGCAGGTTACAACAGTGCCTTGCTGGACGGTGTCGATGTGCTGATGGGTGGCGGCCGTAACCACTTCCTGCCTTACGACGCAAGCACCAGCATCGGCAAACTCGGCCGTGCCGATGGCCGCAATCTGCTGAATGAATTCGCAGCCAAAGGCTACACCGTTGCGGCGACAAAAGCAGACATGCTGGCAGCCCCGACGAATAAAAAATTCATCGGTTTGTACAGCAGCAAAAGCCATCTGGAATATGAGCTCGACCGTACTGCAACACCACCGGTTGGCGAAGGCGCGAATCAGCCTAGTCTGGCGGAAATGACGACCAAAGCAATGGATATTCTGTCGCAGAATTCCAATGGCTATTTCCTGATGGTCGAAGGCGGTCGTATCGATCATGCCTTGCACGGCACAAACGCGAAACGCGCACTGACCGACACCATCGCATTTGATGATGCTGTGAAAGCTGCGTTAGATAAAGCAAAACTGACCGACCCGACGCTGGCCAATACGCTGATCGTAGTAACGGCAGACCATGACCATACGCTGGCATTCAATGGTTACGGTAAACGCGGCAATCCTATTCTGGACATTAACCGCGATTACAAAACAGGTCAGCCGACAAAAGATGCGGATGGCAATACCTACACTACTCTGGTGTTCGGTAATGGTCCTAACCGTCCTAACCTGCGCTCGAATCTCGATAGTGCAACGGTACTGGCAGATAACTACTTGCAAGAAACCGGCGTGCGTCTGGCCAGTGAAACCCACGGCGGCGGTGACGTAAAATTGTTTGCCACCGGTGCAGGTGCAAAAGCATTTAAAGGCACGCTGGATAACACTAAAGTATTCACACTGCTGAAATCAGCTTACGGCTTCTGATTGAACCGTCACTGAGTCTAAAAAAAAACCAGAGGGTGCTGCCCTCTGGTTTTTTCATCTTTACGGCGATCCGCGCAGATCGTCTGATATTGCAATCTTCACGAGCACGAAAGTCTTATTTAAAAATGAAATTCAACTATCTTATCGCCGCACTTGGCCTGGCTCTGTCCGCCAGCCAATTTGTAATGGCAGCGCCAGCGACGCCTGACACGGCAGCGCCGGATCTGGATCTGAAAATACAAAATTACAGCCGGGTGTTAACCCCGGAAGGCGTGACGCGCGAAGCACGCTACGAAGAAACCCTGTTACGCCGCGCGAAACATGTCTGGATCGCCCGCGTATTACCGGCTGGCATGCATGACCACGCCGATGGCGATCATGCTGATGAGAAGAGCAACAATAAGAAAATGAAGGAAGCAAAACATAAACACTTCAACCATGTAGTGCTTCCTCGTCATGTGTTTCAGGAAGGTAATAAGACCCAGATCGAATTTGTGAATGCCAAAGATAAAGAAATTATCGCGATTCCGGCTTCCGAATACGACAACGTGAATTTCGACGGCTCGTGGGAAAACGCGTTTTATCTGGTTGATCCCAAACTCGTCAAATCCATGCCACTGTCAAAGAAGACTCCGACCGTCAGCGGTGCTCAATGGCGTGAACGCGAAATGAATGGCAATTTCCAGAGAATATTATGGGATGAGCAAAAACAAATTCCGCTGATTATCGAGAGCGGTGATAAAGCGGGTACCTTCTTCCGACGCGTCGAAGTCAAGCTTCAGTCTCCGCTCAGCACTAAGCTGCCATGGCAGAATTTAAAAGGCTATGCGCAAAAAGAATATGCGGATTTTCTTGATTGATTTGCACGCAGATCAAGCGCGCTCTGGGCGCGCCCGTTTATGCATGAACGTGCAGCACAGAGATCAGATACTCCCCGCTTCTGCGCCATGAATACCGCTGAGGTCCTTATCAAATAAGGGCTTCAAAATATACTCCCCCCAGTATATTTGAACGTAAAAAAGGACAGAATGATCTGTCCTTTTTTATTCAAAGCTAAATTGCACTTCCGGTCAGCTTTGTGCCGGAAGTTCCGCTCGTCAGCTTTATTTCGTCAGTTTGACACTGCTGACATCAGCGGTCAGATAGCCCACCGCGGAGGCAAAACGATCCTTATAGTTCGCACGCACCAACGGATCGAGCGCAGGCTTAACGATATTGTGGATGCCGCCCCAGTCGCCGGCGTGCTGGAAATTGCTGGTGATGTAGGTCCAGCCATTCAGATTATCCACCACCGACAAACCGGTCGCTTCGGCACCGGCAGGCATCGATGCAACACGTGATAATTTTTTGGTATCGACGTTGTAAGCCCACAAGAAATTATTCACGTGGTAACCGCTGTCTTCGCCAATGAACAGGGTGCGCAGTTTTTCTGAGAATTTCAGATTATCCGGCGCACTGATTTTATCCGGATTGCAGGTGTTGCCCAAAGCATCTGCTGCAATATCTTCACCGATCAGCAAAGTCTTGGTGACCGTCGGTACCCATTCACTGTTGATCGGCGCACCGGAAGTATCTTTCTGACCGCCTGTCAGCGTGTGCGCCAGAATACCACCCGCGTTCAGGGCTTTTTCCAGCGTCACGCCGAAGGCTTCGTTCCATGCCGCATTACCACGCACCATGGAACTTTGCATGTTTTGCAGAGCCGAATACGCAATCTTATCTTTCGCATTGACGGTGGTGCCTTCCAGCTTCGTCAACGCCATACTGCCGCCCATCAGGGCGGCGTAACGATGGGTTTCGAGGAAAGCCGCGGCTTTTTCCATGCCGGCTTTGACGCGTACCCACTGGATTTTTCCGCCGATATAAATTTTGGTGTAAGTCGGATCTTTAGGATCGGTGTTCGAGACATCCATGATGTCTGTCGGTTTCAGCTTATTTGCCAACGCTTCGATTTCCGCACTGGTTGCGGAGCCGAGTTTAATCCAGCTCAGCGGCGCGCCCGCAGCGGCTGGATCAAGTGAGAAACCCGCGCCGATTTTAGCAACATACAAAGTACCTGAAGACAGATCTTTTTCCTTGTCTGCGACGAAAATGAACAAGCCACCATTCGTTGCATCGTCACCCATCAGTGCCGTGCGGTTGTCCGGGAAAACCTGTATCAGTTCATGCGAAATACGACCCAGGCAATAGTGCTTTTTAATTGAACCGGTACCGTCGGGATTGACCGTCACTTCTGGCAAATGCCCATAGTGGTAAGGATTTGCTTTGGTCGGATCTCCGTACAAATTCGTGCTGTACGCTGCAAACATCGTGTTTGAGCTGATTGTGAATGCGTCCGGCTCGTACTCTTCACTCGATAAATGCGTGTTCCACGGCGACAGGCTGGAACCACAGGTAATCCACAAACCATTCACTTTGGAAGTGTCAACGTTATGATATTTCACCAGAGTTAATTTACCGGTTGTCTGATCCTGATCCAGCGTCAGTACCGCAATCGGTGACGGCAATTTACCGTACATATCAGTTTTGCCGTCCTGTGCCCAAGTCGTGTACTCGAACTGCACGACTGCAAATACTGCCTTGCCTTTGATGCCGCTGACTGTCGGGTTTGGCAGCGACAACAGGGAAGTGCCATCCGGCGAATCGGAGAAGTACTGACGCTCTTTACCGGCGACAGTCGCATCGATAATCGGCTTGTTATTTATATCGTAGTAACCGCCGGCCAGCACTGTGCCACCATTACCGTTCGGCACCATATCGCCGGTCAGGAAGAAAGGCTGATAAGCGAGTTTGTATGTTTGTATGGAATTGTCGCTGAACGTGACGTTCAGGCTGGAAGCCAGCGTCGTGGTAGCCATCGCAGCAGCGTTTGACAATGCCGGTGCAGCCATCGCGGTAAAGTCTGCGGACACAAAATTAGCGACCGAAGCCGCCGGCGACGCTGCAATCGTCGAGCCACCACCGCAGGCAGACAGCAGTGATGCCGAGGACATCGCACCGAGCGGTAACAACGGCGCACCAGCGAGGAATTTTAATGCCTTGCGGCGACCTGATTGAGGTTGATCTGACATAAGAATAATCCCAGAGTGAATGACATCAAAACAAGGGCATCAGCGATGCGCGGCGCACAAATTCAGTGAGAACCAGCTGCGCGGAACAGAGCGCATCCGCGGATTCACCGCCGCGCAGTTTAAAAAGCAAATATGACAAGACGATGAATGGAAACGATGAGTAAAAAAGCGGCGCTAATTACTGATTTTTTGTGCCGTGATTCTGAACAGGCACACTTTTGCAACTGAATTGCAGTTTCAGGCATAATGCCGGCTTATTCTTGCTTATTCTTTCCTGCATTCGATATGAAATCTGCGCATCACAGTCACACTGTCAGCGACCAGGCGCAAGCCTCGGACTTGCTGCGGGCCAGCGGCGTCCGCGTCACCGATGCCAGGCTGGGGGTATTGTCGGTATTACTCGATACCAAACGGGCACTGTCGCATCTGGAAGTACAGGATGCGCTGCCTGAGATGGACAGGGTCACCTTGTATCGTGCACTGGATTGTCTGACTGAAGCCGGTCTCACGCATAAAATTCCGGGCGATGACCGGGTATTCCGCTACAGCACCGGCAGTGAACAGTCTGGCGAGTCAAAAACCGGGGTGACTCAACACCAGCACGGTCATTTCAAATGTACCCGCTGCGCCCGCGTGTTTTGTCTCGATGACGCAGAACAGCCCGCGTCTTTACACGAACAATTGCAGGCGACCCTGCAAGCAACACTGGGGCGTGGTTTTCAAAGTCATGACATTGAGCTGACCATCAAAGGCTGGTGTGCTGACTGTTCCGATTAACTTTTCTTTCTGACGCTATGGCACTGATTCCCACCACTATTCTGACCGGCTTTCTGGGCGCAGGAAAAACGACCCTGCTCAACCGCATCCTGCAGGAAAACCACGGCTATAAAATCGCCGTGATCGAAAATGAATTCGGCCAGGAAAATATCGACAATCAAATTCTGGTACAGGACAGTAATGAACAAATCGTTGAGATGAACAACGGCTGTATCTGCTGTACTGTACGCGGCGATCTGATCCTCGCACTCACGAAGCTGATACAGCAAAAGAATGAAGGTAAGATAGATTTCGACCGCGTGATTATCGAAACCACAGGTCTCGCCAATCCCGGCCCGGTGGCGCAGACTTTCTTCGTCGATGAAGAAGTCGGTACCTACTACATGCTCGACGCTGTCGTGACCGTAGTCGATGCACGTCATGGCATGCAGCAACTCGATGAACATGAAGAAGCACAACGTCAGGTAGGTTTCGCCGACAAAATTCTGTTATCCAAGACCGATCTGGTGGATGCACAACAACTGGCAATCCTGCGCTCGCGTCTGATGCATATCAATCCACGCGCACCAATCAGCACCGTCGATTTCGGCAACATTGCCATTGCTGAAGTGCTGGATCTGAAAGGCTTTAACCTGAACGCAAAACTGGATCTTGATCCCGAATTTTTAAGCGAAGAAGATCATGCACACGAACATCACGGCGAACACTGCGATGAACATTGCACGCATGAGCACGGGCATGAACATGCGCATAATCATCATCACGCGCATCATTCTGATGATATCGCTGCATTTGTGTTTAAAAGTACACGCCCATTCAATACAGGGCAGCTTGACGAATTTTTAGGTGGCCTGATTCAGGTTTTCGGTCCGCGTATGCTGCGCTATAAAGGAGTGTTGTACATGCAGGGCGCTGACCGCAAAGTAATCTTTCAGGGCGTGCATCAGATCATGGGAACTGACGTCGGTGCCAAATGGGGTGATGCAGAGACAAAAGAAAGCAAAATGGTGTTTATTGGCAAAAATCTACCAAAAGACATATTTATTCAAGGTCTGGAGCATTGTTTAGTATAAACTGTCGGGCTACTGATATAAGGCATTGTCTGTTGTGCAAGTAGCATGAGTGAAAATGCTGCTTTTCATATCAGTAAGGGGAGGATAAATTATCTGAAAACTTCATCGTTTCAGACTTTTTCTATGTATAAACCCGTTGTATCGAAAGTAAGCGAAGTGGCAACTAAATCATCTAAATCGACTGCTACAGTCAGCGCCCCCGAAGCCCTGCTCACCGAGGAACAAATCCTCGCGATGGGAGAGAAGGACTATATGAACGCTGCACAACTGGCATTTTTCAAGGCCCGTTTGCAACAGCTTGAAAAGGATTTATTGAAGAATGCCGACGAAACTACCGAGCATCTTCGCGAAACCGTTTTAGTTCCCGATCCGGCAGACCGTGCCACGATCGAAGAAGAACACGCGCTTGAGTTACGTACCCGTGACCGCGAACGCAAATTGCTGAAAAAAGTTCAGCAAGCTATCGCCAGCATTGATGAAGGCGACTACGGCTGGTGCGAAGAAACAGGCGAGCCTATCGGCGTTCCGCGCTTATTGGCACGTCCGACAGCAACACTGTCTCTCGAAGCTCAACAACGACGTGAAATGAAACAAAAACTGTACGGCGATTAATTCCGCTGTCACAAAAATGCATTAAAGTAAAAAGCGTGTAATCAGTTACACGCTTTTTTTAATCAGGAAACTGCAACAATGTTGCATTGATGAGGAACTTTATAGATAGTTCGCTATCAAAACCGCGCCTTGCGTTATCGCTCAACAAAAGAATGTTGGCTTTTTACAACGCGATGCCAATAATAATCAACAGCCCGGTTTGCCTTACAAATGAGCGCATCTTATCCATACAGACACAGACGCAGCAGCCACTGGCTGCTGTGCCTGCTGTTGCCCGCTTTACTGCTGGCACAATGGGTCAGTCTCTCTCATAAACTGGCACATGCAGGCTGGCCAGGTGGCAAAGCACAAGTTACCGCACTCAGCACCAGTTATACCTTCTGGCAAGTCACATCAGATTCCGACGAAAGAGCACTGCATTCATGCGCTTTATTCGACGCGACCGTGGCTGCAGATTATCTTGACGCCTGCGTACCGGCACTATCGCTGCTCAGGGCATCCGATTTCATCAACGCGTTTGCTGCCAGCACCATCTGGCTCGCCAGCATACAGCTTCCATTCTTATCACGCGCCCCGCCTTTTCTGAAGCATTGAAAATCTCAGCCGGAATCCAATGACCGGCACTCAGCTCAATTTTCAGATCGCTCGTATGAGCGGTCTGCTTTGTTCATTTTCATGTTTCAGGAAAAATCATGCAATTTCACCGCACTATTGCCGCCGCCGCTGTACTCTCCGCATTTGCTCATTACAACGCCAACGCACAGGCAATCAGTACCGTCACTGTCACCTCTAACCCACTGGGAAACGGCGAAGATATGCAGGTGCTGACACCGGCAAAGATATTGTCCGGCCCTGAGCTGCGCACAAAAATCGGCACTTCACTTGGTGAAACGTTGGGTAATGAACTCGGTGTCTCCGCATCCGGATTTGGTGCCGGTGCCTCCCGCCCCATCATCCGCGGTCTGGAAGGTCCACGCGTCAAAATTCTGCAAAACGGCATGGCCGTCGCGGATATCTCCAGTCTGTCCAATGATCACGCCGTCGCCAGCGAAAGCTCAACTGCACAACAAATTGAAATTCTGCGCGGCCCGGCTGCTCTGCTTTATGGCAGTGGTGCCATCGGTGGCCTGATCAACGTGATTGACAACCGGATTCCTACAATGCTGAACAAAAAGGCGACAGGTGAAGCAGAACTCAGATACGGCACTGTGAATCAGGAAAAAAGTGGCTCCTTCTCCGTGGATGGTGCCAGTGGCAACATAGGATTGCATCTGGACGGAAACAGCCGTGAAACCGGCAACTATGATATTCCAGGCAAAGCAAACCAGTCAGATCCGGCCTCAGCAGATGGCAAACTACCCTCCAGTTTCAGCCGCTCCAACAGCCTTGCAGCAGGCGCTTCTCTGATTCAGTCATGGGGTTATCTGGGTGCGGCATTACAAACGCTGAACGATCGTTACGGCATTCCAACTGCAGAAAAGTCATTTATCGATCTGCGACAAAACAGATTGGATCTGGAAGGTCAGCTCCATTCTCCACTGCAAGGTTTTGACAGTCTGAAATTTAAACTCAGCGGCACCGATTATCAGCACACAGAAAAAGCGGAAGATGGTACGCCGGTCACAAACTTTAAAAACAAAATGCTGGAAAGCCGCATCGTCCTGTCACATGCAAACTGGTCAGGCTGGCAAGGCAGCTGGGGACTGCAGACGGAACAAACCAGATTTTCTGCATTGTCCGCCACCAGCGGTCGTGCAGATACGGTTCCAACCACAAAATCAAGCTCAGTCGCCGCCTTTATCCTTGAGCAACGTCAGTTTGGCGAGGTGCTCGGCAGTGCTGGTGTCCGCTTTGAAAATGTGAGCCGCGAACCGGATGAAATCAGTACACTCGCCCGCAGAAACTTCAATCTGTATTCCGCATCGGCCGGCGGTTTATGGCAATTTACCCCGGGATACAGCGCCGGCCTGAGTTTTTCGCTCGCGCAACGGGCTCCTGCGACAGAAGAATTGTATTCAGCGGGACCACACGAATCGACAGCGACTTTTGATATCGGCAATATCAATATGAAGAAAGAGATTTCCCATAATCTCGAATTCACCCTGCAAAAATCGACTGGCTTATTGCGCTGGAAACTGAATGCGTTCCTGAATCAGGTCAGCAACTACATCTACGGCCACACTGATGGCACCAGAGTCGATGCAGAAGGCATCCCTCAGACCGATGCTGAATTTACTTTACGTCACTGGTCACAGGCAACGGCCAGGATTCATGGCGGTGAAGCCGAAATCAGTTATAACCATCTGGGAGAAGGCTTCTCAGCACGCGCCTTTGCCGATCTCTCGCGCGGCACCCTAACTGATCTTGGCAACTTGCCGTTGCAACCGGCAACACGGATAGGCATGGATCTGGGATATAAACAAGGGCCATGGCGCACTTCAATGAATATCCTGCACGCACAGCGCCAAGATCGGCTGGCCAGTTTTGAAAATTACATCACGCCGTCGTACACCAGGGCTGATGTCAACCTCAGCTACTCGCACCCATATCAGGGACAGCAAATTACCTGGTTCCTGATGGCAAGAAATTTATTCAATCAGGATATCCGCCTGTCCACTTCAGTACTCAGAGAAAGTGTTCCGCAACCGGGCCGCAGTTTTATCGCCGGAGTCCGAACCAGCTTTTAAGTCCGGGCTTGTTACAAAATGTAAAAATACATGCATAAGAGCAACACGGAAAAATATGAAATGGAGGCTAACAGCCTCCATTTTTTCTTATATAAGCTTAATATGTCGACTTCTCTGATATTTTTTTGAAAAAAATGACTTTCAAAAAAATAAGAGATTGTTAAGTCCAAAAAGCGCTGCTTACTATTTATGCTCAATTAAGAATATACTTAGCGAGCATAGTTTTCACTCGTTTAAGACGTATTTTTTTAGGAATAGCGTGGGGATTTTTTCTCTTTTCGGTAAAAAAGGTGGCAAAAAAGAAGATCGCTCCACCGAGAAATCTTCTTCAAGAAAAGCTCGCTCAAAATCTGGCAACACTGTGATTACAGGTTTCCATGACAGCGAAGTTTTCAGTAATTCTGTCATTGCACAGCGGCACGTCGCTCGGGCTACTGAACGAAAAATTGATGCCATAGAATTTGAAATGTCGCGCGATATCGTCAAGACGCGCCCACCTGCCTTCACGAAAACTGACTTTCCCAAAAAAAACGAGGGTAAGAAACCAAGTCTGTCCGAAAACACCCAGCCACTGACCAGCCCTGTTCCAGTTGCTTATTTTCAGACGACCCTGCCCATGCCTATGCCCTCAGATTACCTGCTCGGACATAACACCGAGATTCCGGGTTCGGCGCTTGCTTACAGTGAATCTGTACCTGTGCTCGAAGAAGCTGCGATTTTGTTTGCAAGCGGACAAAATACCGTGGCAGAGCAAATGCTGGACGCCGCAGTACATCATCAGCATTTAGGAATGGCAACAGAAATAGGCTGGCAGATGCTGTTTGATTTATACCGGATCACAAATAATCAGCATAAATTTGAAAGCCTCTCGCTCGACTACGCAAACAAATTTGAAACATCTCCTCCGCTATGGCCGGAAAATATGCCGCAGCCTGAAGCCGAGACACACCCTAAAGATGCATCACGACCCAGCATACTTTTCCCGGTCAAACTTGACGCCACGATTGTCAAAGTACTGGAAAAAATTAATACTGCGAGCGCAAAGAGTCCTAGCCTGCGTCTGGATTTCTCGAAAATTAAAGAAGTTGATCCTGTCGGCTGCGGCTTATTGTTACGGACACTCAAAAATCTGAAAAAGACCGAGCATGATCTGATGCTGGTCGGCGCACAAAGCCTGACAGATAAAATTCGCGCCATTTTGCAGGTCGGACGGCGTGATGAGACAGAAGCACCGTGGCTGCTGTTATTGGAAATTCTCCAATTGCTGCACTTTGAAAAAGCGTTCGAAGAAACCAGCATCGATTACTGCATTACATTTGAAGTGTCACCTCCGTCTTTCGAAGCCCCCAAGAATAACGTCACGGATGCTTTCCCCGAACTGCTTCACGAAGACGAAGAAGCACCTTCTGATCGCTTTTTCATGCCCGCCACAGTGGAAGGCAGCGTCGATGCGCTGGTCAAAAAAATTGCTGAACAAGCAGCACTGCATCAGCCGCTGATCATTGATTGCTCAAAACTGGACCGCGTGGAATTCAGTGCCTCGGCTGAATTATTAAATGGTCTCGCACCTATCTTCGGCAAACCTAGCGTCACTATCCGCTTTGAAGAAGTGAATTATCTGGTCATGATGTTATTTAACGCGATGGGTTTAAAAAATATCGCCAGCATCTCACTGCGTAAGCACTAGACTTCTTGTAATTCTGCCGAAACACCCCATTTTCTTTCTGGTTCCGATGCGCCATCGCCTGTGCGTTGCCGCTGCTGCTTCTTGAACTGATATATATTCAGTCTGATAAAGACCATTGCAAGGCGATCACAGCAGTAGCAAGCACTCACGTAACAAGATTCTTTCAGTACGCAATGCCGTTCTGATTCAATGTCTGCCGGTATAAGCCTGCGACGCTTCGCGACATAGTTTCAACCATTTATGAGGTCCTTATGGAACAATTTCACGGCACTACCATTCTGACGGTACGGCGCGGCAATGTCGTCGCCCTCGGCGGCGATGGTCAGGTCACCCTTGGCAACATCGTTATGAAAGGCACAGCGCGTAAGGTACGCAAGCTGTATCACAATAAAGTGCTGGCAGGCTTTGCCGGCGGTACTGCAGATGCATTCACCCTGATCGAGCGCTTTGAAGCCAAGCTGGAAAAACATCAGGGGCATCTGATGCGCGCATCAGTGGAACTCGCCAAAGACTGGCGTACTGACCGCATGTTGCGTCGGCTGGAAGCCATGTTGCTGGTCGCAGACAAAGACACGACCCTGGTCATCACCGGTAATGGAGACGTACTCGAACCCAATCAGGGTATAGGCGCGATCGGCTCTGGCGGCACCTTTGCACAATCAGCCGCGATTGCCCTGTTTGAAAATACCGATTTGTCGCCGGTCGACATCGTCAAGAAATCGCTGACGATTGCAGGTGAATTGTGCATTTATACCAATTTGTCGCACACCATAGAAACCCTGGAATAATTTTGATTCACCATGCCTGATGTACGCCTGCGGCGCCGGCATGGATTTGAGAAGCAGATAGGAAACAGCATGAATATGACTCCGCAAGAGATCGTCTCTGAACTCGATAAACACGTGGTCGGTCAGGCCAAAGCAAAGCGGGCAGTTGCTATCGCCCTGCGTAACCGCTGGCGTCGCCAGCAGGTCGAAGAACCTTTACGCCATGAAATTACACCCAAGAACATACTGATGATAGGCCCGACCGGCGTCGGTAAGACTGAGATTGCGCGCCGGCTGGCGAAACTGGCGAATGCCCCCTTCATTAAAATTGAAGCGACGAAATTCACCGAAGTCGGTTACGTCGGGCGCGACGTCGATACCATCATCCGCGATCTGGTCGAAATCGGTATCAAACAGACCCGCGAGGCGGCAACGCGTAAAGTGCGCCTGCGCGCAGAAGATGCGGCAGAAGACCGCATTCTCGATATTTTATTACCACCGGCACGCGATTTCGGGATACATCCTGAAGGCAGTGAAGCTGCGCCAGCTTCTGATAACGCGACACGCCAGACGTTCCGTAAACGCCTGCGTGAAGGTGCGCTGGACGATAAAGAAATCGAACTCGAAGTCGCAGAAGCCGTGACACACATGGAGATCATGGCGCCACCGGGCATGGAGGAAATGACCGAGCAGATCAAGAGCATGTTCTCGGGCATAGGTAATGGCCGCAAAAAAACCCGCAAGCTGAAAATCAAGGACGCCTTCAAATTGCTGATTGAAGAAGAAGCGGCAAAACTGGTTAACGAAGAAGAATTGAAACAGGACGCGATCAGAAACGTCGAGCAGAACGGTATCGTTTTTCTGGATGAAATCGATAAAATTGCGTCGCGCTCAGAAGCCGGTGGCGCCGAAGTTTCGCGCGCCGGTGTGCAACGCGATTTGCTGCCGCTGGTTGAGGGCACGACGGTCAATACCAAATATGGCATGATCAAAACCGACCATATTCTGTTTATCGCTTCCGGTGCGTTCCATCTCGCCAAACCGTCGGATCTGATCCCGGAATTACAGGGCCGCTTCCCTATCCGCGTCGAGCTTGAATCTTTATCGACCGCCGATTTTGAACGCATACTGACCAGCACCGATGCTTGCCTGACGCGTCAGTATCAGGCCTTACTGGCAACCGAAGATGTTGCGGTGGACTTCACTCCGGAAGGCGTGGAAAAACTCGCCAGCATCGCATATTCCGTCAATGAAACGACCGAAAATATCGGTGCGCGCCGACTCTACACCGTAATGGAAAAACTGCTGGAGGAAATCTCTTACGCAGCACACGAAAACGCAGGGAAAGTGGTGTCGATCGATGCGGCCTATGTCGAAGAGCGGCTCGGCGCATTGTCGGTGAATGAAGACTTGTCGCGCTACGTGCTGTAAGCGGCGTACCTGATCATTCTGCGGGGTTCAACATGGCAAACAAAGCACTGGCAACACGGCAGCGTATGCAATTCCGTGTTGAGCCTTCGCAGGTCGGTCGCCACTTAGCACAACATCTCCCGACAAAGCTGGCATACAGCACAAAGCCAAAAGTGCATCCAGCACCGGTCACAGCGAACGCAACAGCAAAAACAAAAGCAAATCCCAGGCTAAAGGCCAAGGCTGAATAAAGCCTGGGCATTTTTATCACGCTTGCCTTATTGCCTTACCAAAAGTAAGTCAACGCAACATTTAATTTCAAGAGAAAACATCATGTTTGAAACTTCGGCCGCGAGTGAACAACCGGATTACGCCTTACTGGCGAAACAGATCCGCAGTATTTTAGAAGGCGAACGCAATCTGAGCACCAACGCGTCGCAATTTTCAGCCTTTATTTATCACAGCCTGACGGGGCTGAACTGGGCCGGATTTTATCTGTGCGCAGCAGCCAAAAACCCCACAGAAGAATTTCCACATGATTTACTGGTCGGGCCGTTTCAGGGCAAAGTCGCCTGCGCACGCATTCCGTTTAAGCGTGGCGTCTGCGGTACTGCGGCAGCAGAAAAACGCACAGTGCTGGTACCAGACGTGCATGCGTTTCCGGGGCATATCGCTTGTGATTCTGCATCGAATTCTGAAATCGTGATTCCGGTGATGGTGCAGGGTCAGGTCGTTGGCGTGTTTGATATCGACAGCCCTCGTCTGAACCGTTTTTCTGCGGAGGATCAGCAAGGGCTGGAAGCGCTGCTGGCGGAATTCGTTGTCGCTACAGATTTTCCTGCAATCTGATCGGGCACTCTGGGCATTCGGTACACCAGGCTGCATGAAAGTCTTTGCACATTTGACTACATGTAAGTAGCCAAATGTGCATAGCTGGTTTTATACTCGGCTCATACTACCAGCCGGAGCCCGCCATGCCAGGAAGCCGCCGCCGTAAAGCTATATATAAATATCGCCAGCCATCACGGCGCAAAGATGTGATTTCCCGCTTGCTGGTGGATATCGGCCTGCACTATCTGGACATTCTGGGACAGACAAAAATCAGAGAACTGATGCTACGCCACGCAATTGCCGAACCGGTGATCACGCGGGTGCTGGAATATCCGGCGCAACGCCGCCGTTATTGATTCAGCTGACTTCCTGCTTAGAATCGCGCGCTAACAAGCGCATACTCATTTCTCTGGCAGAAACGCCATCAAATAAGACGCCCGCCACCGCATTCGTAATCGGCATATCGATGCCCAGTCGCGCTGCCAGACTGCGCACCGCCTGCGCGCAACGCACACCTTCGGCGACATGACCCAGCTCTTCGATGATCACTGCAAGCGACTTTCCTTGTGCCAGCGCCAGACCGACTTTGCGGTTACGCGACAAGTCCCCGGTACACGTCAGGATCAGATCGCCAACACCGGTCAGCCCCATCAGAGTTTCTGCGCGGCCGCCGAGCGCAACGCCAAGCCGGCTGATTTCTGCCAGACCGCGTGTCATCAAAGCCGCGCGGGCATTCAGGCCAAGACCCAATCCGTCAGCCACACCGGTGGCAATCGCCAGAATATTTTTGACTGCGCCGCCGACTTCAACACCGACCAGATCATCGCTGGAATACACCCGCATCGCATTGACGTGCAATGCTTGCACCACACGCTGACAAAGCGCTGGCGAAGTTGAGGCGATCGTCAGCGCACAAGGCAATCCCTGCGCGACTTCCTGCGCAAACGACGGGCCGGACAAAGCACCGATGGCCACCGCGTCGCCCAAGATTTCGCGGGCAATCTGATGCGGCAGCAACTGCGTCGATTCTTCAAAGCCTTTACACAACCAGATCACATTTTGGGGTGCAAACGGGAGGCAGGCCTCTAAGGTCGGGCGCAAGCCGGATACCGAAGTCGCGATCACCAGCAAACTGTCTTTCCCCGCAACATGCGCCATGGCAGCGGAAAAATCGGCAGTCACTTCCAGATTCTCAGGCAAGGGAAAACCCGGCAGATAAGCGACATTCTCGCGCTGCGCCTGCATTTCCTGCATCGCAGCCTGATTTCTTCCCCACATCAACACTTTGTTTTTTGCTGTCAGGGCAATCGCCACTGCTGTGCCCCAGGCACCTGCGCCTAATACGCTGATATTCATGCTCTTACCTACGATGAAATTCATCAGAAACGGCTCAAATATACTCCCACCAGTATATTTTGAAGCCCTTTATTTATGCCGACAATCGGTGGATTTTTAATAAAAACAGGGGGAGTATGCGAATTTCACCCTGAAATACCGGCTGCCTCCGGTGATCAGTTCGGCCAACCTGATACCAGCAAATACCATCGGTCATCTTGTGTCACACACAAAAAAAGGACAGCACGCTGTCCTCTTTTGAATTACTGCCGTCAAACCAGCGATCAGGGAGAAATTATAAACCCCAGACCTCGTTCACTTTCACGTAACCAAGCTGGCCATCGCGATGCCGGACTTTCACCCAGCCAGCAGAAGCAGGCTCGGCCATTTCCAGCAAGACGTTTTTCTCAGCGCTGAATACCAGTGCGGCGCTATCGTCAGTGCTGGCGCGGATTTTCGCATTGGCAACCCGCACAATCAGATTGCGGCGGGTGATCAGATCCTTGGATTCGACCCAGCTCAGGTCACCCGCCATATCCCTGACTTTGCTCCACGCACCCGAGGTAAAAATCACTTCCACCGGCATGCCGCGTGGTGCCACATAGACTTTGCCACCTTTGACCGATGGTGCGTCGTACATGATGACGGGCGATGCACCGACCGAACGGAACTCAAGAGCCTGCGCTGGCGCTGTCACCAGCGTCGCCAGCAGACTCAGGGCAGAAATGGAAATCAAGCCGCGCATGGACGTCTTTCTTCACCAGCGCGGATCGTCAATCAGATTGCGATCCGGCGGGTATCAGGAAAAATTACTGGATAGTTGCAGGTGCTTCAGCTGCTTTAGCCTGCTCTGCTGCGATTTGCAGACGTTGCGCATAGAAAGCTTCAAAGTTGATTTCCGACAGATGAATCGGTGGGAAACCAGCGCGGGTGATCGCATCCGCTACGTTAGAACGCAGGTATGGATAGATGATGTTCGGGCAACCGATACCCAGCAATGGATCAAGCTGATCGTCGGGGATATTGCGCGCTTCAAAAATACCGGCTTGCTTACCTTCCACCAGGAAAGCGACTTTATCGCCGATTTTCGCTGTCACAGTGACTGTCACTGTGGATTCAAAAATGCCATCGGCCAGTTTTTCATTACCGACATCAACAGACACTTCGATGCCAGGGGCTTCTTGCTCCAGGAAAATCGCCGGAGAATTTGGCTGTTCAAGCGACAAATCTTTCAGATATACGCGTTGGATTTGGAATACGGGCTGCAGATTTTCGTCAGACATGTGAGACTTTCTAAAATTCTAAAAGATTAATAATGAACAGCGAGATGAGCAAATAGGGCCAATTCCGGCCATTTCAAGATCGCGCCGCCTTATTGTAGCAAGGAGACTGCAAAAATCACAACTTCACAGACACTTATGCAAGCACTTCATCGCCAGCCCGTAGAAAATCCGGTTAAAGCCGGATTTTCTGCTCAGGGGTTCAGCAAAGCGTCGAGCTTACCGGCACGGTCAAGTGCTGACAGATCGTCAAAGCCGCCGACATGAGTCTCACCGATGTAAATCTGTGGTACGGTGCGGCGCCCGGTCTTTTGCATCATCGCTTCGCGCTGGGCAGGATCAAGATCAATGCGCACTTTATCGATTTCCTCGACACCCTTGGATTTCAACAAGCGTTCAGCCATCGTGCAATACGGGCAAACAGCCGTGCTATACATACGAACTTGCGGTTTCATAGACTTCTCCTGCTACTTTACAGCTTACTTAACAATCGGCATACCCTGGGTTTTCCAGGCTTCGGTGCCACCTTCGAGACTGAATACCTGCGCAAATCCGGCTTTATTCAAGACAGAAACAGCATTCGATGAACGCACGCCCGTCGCACAGACAGTGATCACCACTGCATTTTTGGACTTTTCGATTTCTTTCAAGCGATTATTTATTTCCGGCAACGGGATATTTTTTGCATTCGGCAAATGACCCGTCGCAAATTCGTCCGCGCTGCGCACATCCAGTATCAGGGTTTTACCCTGATTCATGTACTGTGTCGCCTGTAATTGCGATACTTTGGCACCACGGCGTTGCAACAAAGGCAGTAACAAAGCACCACCAGAAATCAACGCAATACCGATCAGAAAAATATTATCAAGAATGAATTTCACAGGTTTCCAGTAGTAAAAATGGTTATCAGAAGCCCGTCATTATAAAATAGATGCAGCGAACATATTTAAATGCATACTAACCACGACTTAAACTGACCATTATGTACAAAATCGTATTAATGCGGCATGGTGAATCCACCTGGAATCTCGATAACCGCTTCACCGGCTGGACCGACGTTGACCTGACCCCGAAAGGCGTCGCAGAGGCAACGCAGGCAGGTAAATTGCTCAAAGAAGCCGGTCTGACATTTGATCTGGCCTATACCTCTGTTCTGAAACGTGCGATCCGCACGCTGTGGGGCACACTTGATGAAATGGATCTGATGTGGCTACCGGTCGTGCACGACTGGCGTCTGAACGAACGCCACTATGGCGCACTGCAAGGGCTCAACAAAGCAGAAACTGCAGCAAAATACGGCGATGATCAGGTACTGATCTGGCGTCGCAGCTATGACACACCACCGAATCCACTGGCAGAAGACGATGAGCGTACATCCTTCAATGATCCGCGTTATGCCGGTCTGGACCGCAAACAGATCCCGCTGACAGAATGCCTGAAAGACACCGTCGCGCGTGTCGTACCGGCGTGGGAAGACAGCATAGCCCCGGCGATCCGCTCTGGCAAACGCATCCTGATCTCAGCACACGGCAACAGTCTGCGTGCGCTGATCAAAATGCTCGATGGCATCAGTGACGATGATATCGTCAATCTGAATATTCCTAACGGTCAGCCTTTGGTCTATGAACTGGATGCCGATCTGAAACCGATCAGACATTATTACCTCGGCGATCAGTCGGCGATTGAAGCCGCGCTGAAAGCCGTTGCCAGCCAGGGTAAATCCAAGTAATTCTAGATGCAAAAACACACACGCTTTTTGCTTTCCAGCCTGCTGTGCCTGTCTATCACAAGCACAGCAGTATCCGGTTTTGCCGCCAGTAACTCGCGCGCCCTGCAAAAAAGCAAAGCAGAAGCTGAGCGCGCAGAGTTACAGCAAAAACTCAAAGCACTGAAAACAGACATCAACAAGACCGAGAGTGCCAAAGATCAGGCCAGCGATGCGCTCGCCGAGTCTGAAAAAGCGATTTCGGAAGCAAACCGGTCTTTACGCGATTTGCAGAACGAACAAGCGCAGACTGAAGAAAAACTCCGGCAGCTGACCGAGCAACAACAAGCTTTAAGCGCTCAGATAGAAAAACAAAAGAAACAACTGTCAACCTTCCTGCGCCGGCAATACATGCACGGCGACAGTGATCGTATCAAGCTGCTGCTGTCTGGCGACAATCCGAACCGGATTAACCGCGACCTGCAATACATGGGCTATGTCTCGCAGACGCAGGCAAAAATGATAGAAAGTCTGCGCAGCAGTCTGAAAGCCGCAGAAAAAAATACGCAGGATGCACAAGAAGCCAAAGCCGAACTTGATGAAATTGCCGAGGAAGAAAAAGATCACAAGATCGCGTTAGAAAAAGAAAAGAAAAAGCACGCGGCACTGGTCGGACAGTTATCAAACAAACTCTACGCACAAAAAAAACAGGCAGATAATCTGCAAAAAGATGAACAAAGGCTGAGTAATCTTGTCTCACGTCTGAACCAACTGATAGAAGAGCAGTTGAAAGCCGATAAACTGCGCGCGGAACAGGAAGAGAAACAGCGACAGGAAAGAATTGCAGCGCAGAAGGAAAGAGCGAAGCAAGCAGCGCTGGACAAGAAAGCCGGTAAAAAACCTAACCCGAATGCGATTGATGCAGATGAACCGCCCCCAAAACAGGCAAAATCGGAAGCACCGCCCCCCGGAGAATTTGATCGTCTCAAGGGACAGCTAAGGTTGCCGGTCAAAGGCGAGATTCTGGCAAAGTTTGGCAGCAAGCGCGGTGATGGTCCGAGCTGGAAAGGTTTGTTCATCAAAGCCAGTGAAGGCAGTGAAATTAAAGCCATTGCCCCAGGCAAGGTCATTTTTGCAGATTGGTATAAAGGCTACGGAAACATGATTATTGTTGGTCATGGTGATCAATACATGAGCATCTATGGCAATAATCAGGCAGTATTGAAACATGTCGGCGACAGCGTCAAAGCGGGCGATATTATTGCCAGTGCGGGCAACAGCGGCGGCAACGAAGAATCAGGTTTATACTTTGAAATCCGTCATCAGGGACGGGCATTTGATCCGCTGAACTGGATCGTCGTTAAATAGGCTTTAGGTGAATCATGGGCAGTAAATTTAAGAATTTCGGTTTAATCGGCTTAGGCATGGTCGCCGGTGTGGCGGTTTCCATGCAGTTTTCCGCTCTTGCGCAAAAAAATGCCGGCAGCCCCCTGCCTGTGGAAGAGTTGCGTCAGTTAGCGGATGTCTTCGGTCTGATCAAATCAGATTATGTTGAACCCGTCGATGATAACAAGCTGCTGACAGAGGCGATCTCTGGCATGGTGGCATCGCTGGACCCGCACTCTGCCTATCTGGATAAAAAGTCCTTCAAAGAATTGAAGGAAGGCACACAAGGTAAATTCGTTGGCCTCGGTATTGAAGTCGGTATGGAAGACGGCTATGTCAAAATCGTATCCCCGATAGAAGATTCCCCTGCATACCGTGCCGGCTTGAAACCCGGCGATCTGATCACGCGTCTCGATTCGTTGCCAGTCAAAGGCATGACGCTTGATGAAGCTGTCAAAAAAATGCGCGGTGAACCGAACACAAAAATCACGCTGACGATTGCCCGTAAAACAGAAGATAAACCAATCATCGTCACGATCACACGCGAACTGATTAAACAGCAAAGTGTCAAAGCGAAGATTGTTGAACCCGGTTATGCATGGCTGCGTATCTCGCAGTTCCAGGAGCCGACTGTCGAAGATATGGCGAAGAAAATTCAGGCTTTGTATGCGCAGGATCCTGCCATCAAAGGTCTGGTACTGGATTTGCGTAATGATCCGGGCGGCGTACTGCCAGGCGCAGTCGGCGTTTCCGCTGCATTTTTGCCTAAGGATGTACCGGTGGTTTCCACCAATGGTCAGTTGCCGGACTCAAAAGCCACCTTTTACGCCAAACGCGAATATTACGCAGGCCGCGCAATGGGTGACCCGCTGGCTAAATTGCCGGAAGCCATTAAAACCGTGCCTATGGTCGTGTTAATCAATACCGGCTCGGCTTCCGCATCGGAAATCGTCGCCGGTGCTTTGCAGGATTACAAACGTGCAACGGTGATCGGCACCCAGAGTTTCGGTAAAGGTTCTGTACAGACCATACGCCAGATTTCTGCTGATACAGCAGTCAAACTGACGACTGCGCGCTATTACACGCCGAACGGCCGCTCAATACAGGCAAAAGGCATCGTGCCTGATCTGAATGTCGAAGAAACAGCCGAAGGCGATGGATTCAACAGTTTCCGCGCACGTGAAGCAGATTTGCAAAAGCATCTGACGAACGATAAAGAAAAAGAAGTTGTCCGCCCGAAAGTCGATGAACTCGAAGAAGAGCAACGCCTGCTGGCTCTGGCCAAGAAGAGTAAGCCACTCGAATACGGCAGCAAAGAGGATTTTCAGTTAGCGCAGGCACTGAATCATCTGAAAGGCTTGCCGGTCAAAGTGACCGAGCCTAAAGAAGCGAAAGAAACCAAAGACGCAACAAAAGACGGTGCGGAAAAATCAGAGAAAGCCGACAAAGACGGCAAATCTGATCACAAGAAAAAATAATCTGACCTTCATAAGGCCGCTGCACAGCGGCCTTTTTTATCTCATGAACGATAATCAACTCCTGCGCTATTCGCGCCACATTCTGCTCGAGCAGATAGGTATAGAAGGCCAGCAAAAAATCACCGAAGCGCGTGTCCTGATCGTAGGAGCCGGTGGTCTCGGTTCCCCCGCTGCGATGTATCTGGCCAGCGCCGGTGTCGGTAGCCTCACTCTGGTCGATAACGACAACGTCGATCTGACGAATCTGCAAAGACAAATCCTGCATACGACTGAGCGTATCGGCATGGCAAAAGTATTCTCTGGCCGGGCTGCGCTGCAACAGATCAATCCTGATGTTCATGTCGTCGCCCTGCAAGAACGTGCTCAAGATCAGCGGCTCGAAGAGCTGATACAGCAAGCGGACATTGTGCTTGATTGCTGTGACAATTTCAGCACGCGTCATGCGGTGAACGCTGCCTGTGTCAAATATCAACGACCGCTGGTCTCCGGTGCGGCCATTGCATTTGATGGCCAGATCAGCGTCTTCGATACGCGTAATACAGAATCGCCTTGCTATGCATGTCTGTTTCCACCGGATCAGAAATTCGAGGAAGTCCTGTGTTCCAGCATGGGTGTCTTTGCGCCACTGGTCGGCATCATCGGCACCATGCAGGCAGCCGAAGCCTTGAAGCTGATCATGCAAACGGGACAATCTCTGCAAGGACGTTTGCTGCTACTAGATGCGATGAACATGGAATGGACAACGATAGGCATGAAAAAAAATCCGCGTTGTCCTGTATGCGGCAGCACACATATTTCCTCGCCCAATTAATTTTTAGCGACAAGTGTTGTCTCCCTATTTTCACCAGAAAATCATGTACACACTCTATTACTCCCCTTCGACCGCCAGCATGGCGGTACATCTCGCTTTACTGGAAACCGCTGCGCCTTATGAACTGCAACTGGTCGATTTTGAAAAAAACCAGCAGAAAGATCCCGCTTACCTGCGTCTGAATCCGAACGGGGTCGTGCCGACGCTCGTGTGCGATGGCAAGCCATATATAGAAACGGCCGCGTTGATGATGTTGCTCGCTGAACGCCATCCGGCGGCAGGTCTGGCCGGCACGCCGGAACAATATGACGAATGGCGTCAGTGGATGATTTATCTGAGTCACAATCTGCAGGCCACTTATCGTTTCTGGTTTTATCCGTCAGAACTTGGTTATGCAACGCATCCCGATGAGGTATGTCATGCCCTGCAAACGCGTATAGAAAAAATATGGGATCAGTTAGATCAACACCTGAACGCGCATGGCCCTTATCTTCTCGGTGCACAATTTTCAGTCGCCGATCTGTATCTGACGGTGCTGATGCGATGGTCACGTAACATGCCGCATCCGGCAACCGAATGGCCAGCGCTGTATCATCTGGTGCAACTGATCACGAATCGCCCGAGCTGGAAAAAAATGATGGAAATAGAAGGCGTGGATATCTGGCCTGAGGACAAAACCGTATGAGTAAGCCAACCGATTTATACGCTGTGACCCAGATCGCCGGTTATCCGGAAATCAGTATTTCCGAATTCATCGGTGTGCGCTCTCTGCATTTATCATCCGATGCAATACAAGGTTCCATGCGACTGGCCATGCCGGATCAGATTGAGCTGGAATACGTGCAGCAAATGATGATGTGGCTGCTGTTCAACAAGACACCGCAACATATCGTCCAACTGGGACTCGGTGCAGCCGCACTGACTAAATTCTGTTACCGCCAGTTCCCGCAAGCTCAGGTCACCGCCATCGAGCTGAATCCGAATGTGATCGCCGCCTGCTATCAGCATTTTCGCCTGCCACCCAACGACGACAGGCTGCATGTCGTCGCCATGGATGCGATGACGTACGTGACCGATACCGCGCATCGCGGCAAAGCCGATGTGATGCAGGTTGATCTGTACGATGCCGCCGCCGAAGCACCGGCACTCAGCAGCCCGGAGTTTTATCAGGCTTGCGCAGATTGTCTGACAGATGACGGCATACTGACGGTCAATTTATTCGGCAACCCGGAACACTACGAAGCCAATTGCAATGCGAATCTGGACGCCTTGAATGCGGCCTTTGATGCGGTCGTCTGGCTACCGATGGTGCACGATGCGAACACCGTTGCGATCGCCTTCAAACAGGCACCGGCAGTCGATTTCGATGTGCTGTATGAACGCGCAACAGAGATCAGACTCAGCATGAAATTGCCGGCGGCAAAATGGGTTAACGGACTAAAGGCCTGGATGCAGGATACGCAGTGATGTCTGTCTGTTGTTAGTCTGTTGTCACTCCGGCGTATGACAACAGACGCATAATTTATTGCCATCCGGATCCCGAAAATATGCGCCGTAGTAATCTGCATGATATTGCGGTCGCAGACCCGGAGCACCTTCGCAAGTCGCCCCCAACTGTATCGCCTTTGCGTACACTCGCCTGACCATCGCTCGGTCAGACGCCGACAACGCAATCATCTGCCCATTTCCTGCTGAGGCTGGCGCTCCATTAAATGGTCTGCCGATCAAAAATAGAGGGCGCGGCTGATCTGCTGCAACCCAGCCTGCCCACGCCTTATCTTCTTCTGAAAATTTAAGTTGCAATGCCAGTTCAGTCATCACTCCCGAATAGAAGTGAAAAGCGCGCTGAAAATCATTCACGCCAATAAATACATGAGATAGCATCGCGTTCCCTCATTATGCTTATGCCACATTCAGTGAGATTTCTTCGTCAGCCCCAGATAGGTATCAATCACGCGCTGATCATGGGCGAGTTCCGCGGCATTGCCTTGCAGTGCGATCGCGCCGGTTTCCAGCACATACGCATAGTCGGCCACCTGTAAAGCAGCACGCGCATTCTGTTCAACCAGCAATATGGCGACGCCGGTTTGCCTGAGCCGCTGAATGATGTGAAAAATTTCTTTGACGATCAATGGCGCCAGACCAAGGCTAGGTTCATCCAGCATCAGCAACTGCGGTTTTGCCATCAGTGCACGCCCCAGCGCAAGCATTTGTCGCTCGCCGCCGGACAAGGTGCCCGCTTCCTGATGACGCCGCTCCTTCAGACGCGGAAATAAATCAAACACCACGCTGAGCTGATCGGCATAGTTTTTTTCCCCTGCCTGATAACGCCGATAACTGCCTAACAAAAGATTGTCTTCCACTTTCATGCTGGCGAACAATTCGCGCTTTTCCGGCACCAGCGACATCCCCATCGCGACGCGTTTTTCTATGCTGATGCCGCGTAAATCCTGCCCGTTAAAAAGGGCCTGCCCACGCTGGCTACCGCTGGCAGGCAAAGCGCCAGCGATGCCGTTGAGCATCGTTGATTTACCGGCACCATTCGGGCCGATGACGGTGACGATCTGTCCACGCTCCACCCGGATATTCGTCGCTTGTAAGGCTTCGACCTTGCCGTACAACACCTGCAATTGATCAGTGACCAGCAGCGCTTGTGAATTTGCCTGAAAATTTTCTTGTGTCATCAGTCTATTCCACCTAAATACGCTTCCAATACCGCCGGATGTTGTTGAATTTCTTGCGGCAAACCTTCGGCTATTTTGCTGCCGAATTCCATCACGACCAGATGATCGGTCAGATTCATCACGAAATCCATATCGTGTTCCACCAGCAAAATACTCATCCCTTCGGCGCGCAATTTTCGCAACAATTCTGCGAGTTCCTGTTTTTCCTTATAACGCAAGCCAGCAGCAGGCTCGTCGAGTAACAGCAAAACCGGGTCACAGCACAGTGCACGTGCAATTTCTAAAATACGTTGCTGACCCAGCGCCAGATTGCCCGCATCTTCATGCATCAGATGTGCCAGGCCAACCCGTTCAATCTGGTGTGCTGCTTCGGCCAGCAAACTGTCTTCGATGTTACGATCGCGACGCAAAATACTGGCGAACACTTCGCTGACATCACCCTGCTTATGTCGCAGGTGCGCGCCTATCGCCACGTTTTCCAGCACACTCATATTCGCCAGCAAACGTACATGCTGAAACGTGCGGGCGATACCGAGTCTGACAATGTCGCGCGACGCAAAACCAGTAATGTCCTGTAACTGGCCATCGCTATAAAAACGGACTGCACCACTGGTCAGCGGCAATACTCCCGTCACCAGATTGAACATCGTCGATTTACCGGCACCATTCGGCCCTATCAGGCCAACAATCTGCCCTGCGCTGACACTGAACTGCATGTCATTCACAGCAACCAGACCACCAAACTCTTTGCGCGCCTGCGCTATCTCTAAAATCACGTTACCACTTGCTGGCTTAATACGGCTAGCGAGTGGCGCACTATGAGTGTTGATCACGATAGCCGGTTCTGTCGCTAACCACGGCCGGAATATATTTTTCGCAGCACGGCTGAGATAGGGCCATACACCGTCGCGCGCTGTTTGCAGTAACAGTATCAGCAGGATGCCAAAAACGATTACTTCAAAATTACCATTACTACCTAACAACGCGGGTAGTATCGCTTGCAGTTTATCTTTCAGGATGGTCAGTAATGCCGAGCCCAGCAAAGCGCCCCACACATGCGCGGCACCACCCACCACGGCCATAAACAAATATTCGATACCGGCATTCAGGCCAAATGGTGTCGGGTTCACGGAGCGCTGTAAATGGGCGTACAACCAGCCGGAAATACTCGCCAGCATGGCTGCCAGCACGAAAACGATGACTTTCATACGGGCGGTATTCACCCCCATCGCTTCCGCCATCACACCGCCGCCCTTGAGCGCGCGAATGGCACGACCAGGACGCGACTGCAGCAGGTGTTGTATTGCCAGTGTTGCCAGTAACAGAATCGCCCAGATCAGCAGATACATGCTGCGACCGCTATCAAGTCTGATGCCGAAGATCGCAATCGATGGAATACCGTTAATGCCATCGTATTTCCCCAGAAATTCGAGATTGCCGAACAGGAAAAACAGGGACAAGCCCCAGGCGATGGTCCCCAGTGGCAGATAGTGGCCGGATAAGCGCATCGTAATCATCCCGATTGCCAGGGCTGCCACGACAGTGATCAGCAAACCGGCAAGCAAACCCAGCCACGGTGATAAGCCCGCCGTCGTACTCAGATAAGCAGTAGCATACGCGCCGATACCGACAAACGCCGCCTGCCCGAACGAGGTCAGACCACCGACACCGGTCAGCAAAACCAGACCCAGCGCGACGATCGCATACAAGCCTATGTAATTCGATAAAGTGATCCAAAATTCGGGAACCGGTAACGCTGGAAAAATGAACACCAGCGCCAGCAATACGTATCTTCCATAACGCAGGAGGTGACTCATGATTCCTCCTCGTCATTGTGTTTACTGCTGAGAGAACGCCACAGCAGTACCGGGATAATCAGCGTAAACACGATCACCTCTTTATAAGCGCTGGCCCAGAACGAAGAATACGATTCAAGCAAACCAACCAGTAAGGCACCAGCGGCAGCCACCGGATAGCTGAACAAACCGCCGACAATCGCACCGACAAAGCCTTTCAGCCCGATCAGAAAACCGCTGTCGTAATACACCGTCGTCATTGGCGCAATCAAGACGCCGCACAAGGCACCTAAGGCTGCCGTCAGCGCGAAAACCAGACGGCCAGCCTGCGTCGTGCCTATACCGACCAGTTGCGCACCAAGACGATTGACGGCGGTTGCCCGCAACGCTTTACCAGACAAACTGCGCTCAAAATAGATATACAAAGCGATCATCAGCGTGACAGAAACGGCAATCACCACCAGACTCTGTCCTGAGATCATCAGTGAACCCAGCAGTAATTGTGCGTCACTGAAAGCAGCAGTTCTTGAGCCCTCAGCGCCGAACATCACCAGACCCAGCCCGGTCAGCGCCAGATGCAGCCCGACAGAAACTATCAGCAGCACCAGCGTACTAGCTTCCGCCAGCGGCTGATAGGCAAGCCGGTACATCATCGGCCCCATAGGAATCACCACCAACAAGGTCAGCATAACCTGCACCAGCATGGGTAATTGCTGCAATGGCAGATAGCGCATCAACACCCAGAGCAGCAAAGGCAACAGCAACAGCTTTACTATTACCGGAAACAATGCACGTAAAACATTTTTGCTTCGCTGCGACGCGCGCAGATGCTGATAAATTTCTTTGAGCAGACACAATGTTCCCAAGCCCAGCAATAATGTGACTGAATGTGGAAATTGCCCTGACTGTATCGCCGCCAGACTCAGTGCGCCAAAAGCGACAAATTCACCTTGAGGAATAAAAATGATGCGGGTAACGGAAAACACCAGCACCAGCGCCAGCGCCAGTAGCGCATATATCGCACCACTGGTGATGCCATCCTGCGCGAGGATGGCGGCAATCGAAAAATCCATGGAAAAACTTTCTCGCTGAAACAAACAAACTGAACTACCGTCACTGACTTACATAAAATTTCTAAGACAACCGGAATACCATGCAAAAGGGAGCCGCAGCTCCCTTGTATGATGAACACTGACGCTTACTTCGCCTGCCCTGCGAGTTTCCATTTGCCACCGGCGATCTGCACCATCACGCGGGAACGCTGATCCAGGCCAACATGATCGCCGCTATTCATATTGACGATGCCATGAGAAACGGCCAAATTCGTGGTGTTTTCTATCGCCGTACGTAACGCTGCTCTGAATTCTTTAGTTCCCGGCTGGGCTTTTTTCAATGCGGTTGGCACTGCGTTTTCCAGTAATAATCCGGCATCCCAGGCATGGCCGCCAAAAGTTGACACTGAACCTGCTCCGTATGCTTTTTCATAGACGGTGCTGTAACGTAAAGCAGATTTTTTTACCGGATTATCTGCCGGCAACTGTTCCGCAACCAGTAATGGGCCCGCGGGTAACCAGGTACCTTCACAATCTTTGCCGCAAACACGCAGGAAGTCATTGTTGGCGATGCCATGTGTCTGATAAATCTTCCCTTTGTAACCACGCTCTTTTAAGGTCTTTTGCGGCAAGGCAGCAGGTGTACCGGCACCAGCAATGAACACCGCGTCGGGATTGCTGGCGATAATTTTCAGGATTTGTCCGGTAACCGACGTATCCGGGCGGGCAAATCGTTCGTTTGCCACAATTTTTATTTTGCGTAATTCCGCCAGCTTGGAAAATTCTTTGTACCAGCCCTCACCATACGCATCACTGAAACCGATAAACCCTACGGTCTTGATGCCGGCATCGGCCATATGACTGATGACCGCGGTTGACATGTGCGAATCGTTTTGCGGCGTTTTAAATATCCAGTGACGTTTTGCATCGGCTGGCGAAATAATAGAAGCGGCGGCAGCCATCGATATCATCGGCGTTTCAGTCTCTGCCGCCACATCAATCATCGCCAGAGAAGTCGGCACGATGGTCGAACCTATCAGCAAATCCACCTTATCTTCGGATACCAGCTTGCGCGCATTTTTGACTGCGGTCGTCGAGTCGGAGGCATCATCAAGAATAATGTACTCGACTTTTTTGCCAGCAATTTCTTTCGGCAGCAAAGCAAAAGTATTTTTTTCCGGTATGCCCATGGAGGCACCGGCACCCGTAGCGGAAACATTCACGCCGACTTTAATCTGGGCTGCGACATTGGCGCTGAACATGAGGGCAATCAATGCGGGCAAAGCTGCGAGAACGTGGTGTTTTTTCATCGGTCATCTCCTGTTGAGATCATGCAAATGATCTTTTCTGTTTCTTGTTTGTCGTTAGAATTGATCAGCATATACTTGCTGTTACCGTTCCGAGTGTAACCCGCCAGCGACCTGCGGCACAACCCGTAATGATTTCAACAGGCAATATTGCAGGCACTATCGTTGTAAGAGTCTGACTGTAAATGCGCCGCGCAAGGCATTGCACAACATGATCTGATCGGCGTTGTCGAGATCAGCACGGGTCAGCGATTGTTCACGCACATTGTATTGCTGTTGAAACTCGGGCTCTTCCAGCAATACGGAACGCATTACTCCTGGCAACACACCGTCGGATAAGGGCGGAGTCAGCCAGATACCGTCTTTCTGAATCAGAACGTTGCTGCGGCCACCTTCGGTCAGATAGCCTTGCTCGTTGAAAAACAGCATATCAAAAGCACCGTGAGCTTCCGCCGCCTTCCAGGCTTCGTCGTAGCTTTGCCGGATGCTTGATTTATGCCGCAAAAATAATTCGTCACTGGATGTCGTCTGTTGCGCCAGCATGGCACGAGGATCGGCACTAAGCGGCGTCAGCACACCCGACGTCATCGCCACCTGACCTTGCGCATTCACTGCCAAACGTAAGCGGTATGCGGTGTGTGGCGGCAAATTGGCACAGAAGCCTTGGACTGCGCCGATGATCTCTGCTTCATTCCAGACAAAACCGAAATACTGTGCAGACCCGCGTAAACGGTGCAAATGGCGTGTCCAGTAACGACAACCCAGTTCGCGCGTGGCATACATGGTTTCGAACAATTCAAATTGTGCCGGTAATCCAGTCAGAAATTTTGCCTTCAGCTGACATTCGGCAAATTCGTCATCGGCGCGGCTGTCATACACTATCCCGGCACCTACCCCCATGACGCCCTTACGTACAGAGGTACTTGGCCCGGCATCCGTGTCCGGTACCTGCAATTGCATAGTACGGATAGGTACCGACAAACAGAAATCACCCGGCATATTGGTATGCTGTGGTGGATCGAACCAGCCTATCGCACCGGTATATAAATCACGTGCTGCAGGTTCAATCTCGCGGATAATTTCCATGGTTCTGCGTTTAGGTGCACCGGTGATAGAACCGCAGGGAAACAGCGCATTGAGTATGTCAACCAGCCCCAGATCAGCACGCAGACGCGCATGTATCGTCGAGGTCATCTGCAGCACACTGGAAAAACGATTCACTTCAAATAATTGCGGCACTTGTACCGAGCCCGTCTCAGCAATACGGCCAAGATCATTGCGCAGCAAATCGACGATCATCAGGTTTTCGGCACGGTTCTTGGTATCTGCTGCGAGCCCGGCAGCCAGTTGCTGATCACGCAGCGTGTCGCCCGTGGCGGCAGCCGTTCCCTTCATGGGTTTAGCGTATAAGTTGCCTTGCTGATGGCGGATGAACAGTTCCGGCGACATGGAAATCACGATATCACCCTCGGGCATGCATATCAGCGCACCGTAGGGCACAGGCTGGCGCTCGCGCAAACGCCGGTATAAAGCAAGCGGGTCACCATAGGCATCGAAGTGCAGGCGATACGTGTAATTCACCTGATACGTGTCACCGGCAGCGATATAGGTCTGTATTTTTTTTATCGCCTCACAAAATGCAGACTCATCTATGTCAGGACGGATATCTGCGATGCCAGCCACAGATGCCGGAATTTCTCTTAACCGCAGTGCGACCTGTGTACTGTTCAGCTTCAGACAATGCCGGAAAATCGCCACTCTGGAAACTGCAGCACCATCGTGCGGTGTAATGTCCTGTAACTGCGCGCCAGTCTCATATGACAATAAAGCCACGCCGTAATACCCGTCCCGCAACGCTGTTTCAAGCGTATGAATAAAACCTGGCCAGTCCGATAACTCTCTGCATACCGCTACTCGTTGTAAACCATAATACAGGCGCGACTGTGCCGCATCCGCTTGGGCATCATCGAGTAATGCAAAGGGCTGAGCGGAATGCAACAGCTGGGATAAAGAAAAATTGGGTGGGAAAATATCAGACACGGTCAGACTTCAACATAGAACAGAGTCGCAGTTTAACCGCAGATGAGCCGTCTTGCAGATGTCACGAACTTGCCGGATCATGGCAGTCAACGATAGCCCGCTCAGCTATCGATCACATCAGAAGGTCAATAAAGAAAAACGACGGGCAGAACATGCATTCTGACTCATCACAGAGCCGCAACGGCGATCATCAGTGAATGTGAATGAATATTCCGCCGGCAGAAATCAATAGCGGATGCCGATACGCCGGTACAGAAAACCCAGCACAAACAAAGGACCGATCAATAAAAAACGAATGTCGTCAAAAAATGAAGGTTTTTTGCCTTCGATCTTATGACCAATGAACTGGCCTATCCAGGCGACAATGAAAACAACCAGAGAAATCTGCCAGATTCGGTCCTGTGGCAAATACTGTAAAACTGCCAGTATCAGCGCCGACATCAGCAACATGCCGAACGCAAATCGCGGTGATAAAAAGAAGTAGTAAATCAGGCTGGTCATCACCGCAGCATATGCCGCCAGCGGGTGCCCGGCCCAAATCAGTCCGAGGAAAGAAAATACGATAGCAGGTACGCAAATACAATGAATGATTTCATTCACCGGATGCAAATGACTTTCGGCATATTTGGCCAGCAAGATGTCCACTTGCCGGCGCTTGGCGTGCGTTTGGGTTTGTTCCATGTTGTCTCCAGATATTCGTCATTTCGCTCACCTCCTCGGAAAGAGATTCCGGGAGGTCAGCATATGCTTTGTCGATTTTTATATGATGTTGTCAGCAGTCAGCATCTGTTGCGCTGTCTGCGTACAGCATCATACTTTGGAAATCTGTGGAATACCAAGAGCGATAGAATTAATGCAATATCATGGCGATCTGCAGTGCCGCCTGCTCGGTGGGTAAATTTTTGAATCCTGTTTTTGCGAAACGCAGCCAGCGCCCGAGAATAAAACTACATAACAGGCTGGCACGCGCCTGCGCTTCCGTCTCAATCGCATTGCCCTGACTGGCAGCCAGACGGAAAGACTGGCGAAACGCCATTTCTATACGTTCGGCAAGCTGATTCATGCGTAACTGCAAGCGCTCATCCTCGTTGACGAGTGCATCACCAGTGAGTACCCGTGTCATACCGGGATTCCGTTCTGCAAAATTTAACAGCATCTGAGCAATCGCCTGCACCTGCAGCAAACCATCTTCCTGCTGCTCGCTGATCTGATTGATCAGACCAAAAATCGATGACTCGATAAACTCGATCAGGCCTTCAAACATCTGTGCTTTGCTGGCGAAATGACGATACAAAGCAGCCTCAGACACCTCCACCTTTGCCGCCAGTGCTGCAGTGGTGATTTTCTCGCCTTTAGGATTTTCCAGCATTGCTGCCAGCGTCTGCAAAATTTGGTGCTTACGCTCGCCCGGTTTGGTACTAGCCATTTTTCTCTGATCTGAATGAAAGGTACAAAAGTACAAAATGCACCGTGCAGATGCATGATCTTGCGTGCTTACTTATGCGCTGCCGATGAACGACAGCGGGAGTCAGATTCTATGTGAAACCCGCTGCTCATGTGAAGCAATCTTGGAAACTTTAATTTCTCAAATACTCTTGACAACTGACTTTTTGTACAGATTTTTGTCCATCACTCAGTGGCAGCGGCCGGTCTCGTTTACACTTGCAGTGATAGATCTGCGTCAACGAGCTCTTATAAAAAAACCGGTCATACCGCCTGATCAGACTGAACCGGAAACACAGTGCCGCAACATGACTGCCATGTCTATGCCCGCAACTGCCGGCATTTCAATAATTGGGAAACCGAACGCAATTGCACGTCAATACAGGCCGCGCGTGGTCGTAAATGTGCGATTTTACGCTGGCGCGAAGGTATATAGCCGTGTAACCAGACTGTCTGCAATCCTTCCTTTTTGGCGGCCCGCAGATTATCAATACTGTCTTCAACCAAAATACACTGAGACGCACGCAGGCGGTTTTTTGCCAGAAATTTTCGCAAAAAAGGACGTGATGGCTTAGGCTGCAGTTTGCCATGAACGCGCATCTGCTCGACAGGAATACGCTGTATGAACTGCCGGTGTAAATTCAGATGCATCAATACCCGGCTGGAGTAATGCGCCGGGGCGTTGGTCAGCAGAATTTTCTTACCAGGAAGAGTACGCAAACGTCTGGCCAGCCCCCGCTGTGAGCGGATCATCGAGGGCAAATCATGGAAAGTATGTGCGTGCTGCAAAAACTCTTCTGCCCGCACACCATGATGTCTGACCAGTCCCATCATCGTCACACCGTAACGCTGATAATAATCCAGCCGCAGGGCATTGACGGTCGCCTCGTCCGCCTGTTCGCCTGCATCACCCAGCAAACGGGCAATGTAGGCATTCATGTTCAGATTAATCTGCGGGAAAATCGCATGCGAAGCATTGTGCAGTGTGTTATCCAGATCAAACAACCAGACCCGGTCTGATGCGTGTTTTTTCATGTGCACAGCCGGAGACCAGTCAGAATCAATGCCGTCATTTTATTAATGGCTGCGGATCATGGTACCGAACGCCTGTTCAGTCAGCACTTCCAGTAACAATGAGTGTTCGATACGGCCATCGATAATATGCACTGTATTCACGCCGGATTTGGCAGCATCGAGCGCAGAAGAAATTTTTGGCAACATACCGCCGGAAATGGTGCCGTCCGCAAACATTTCATCGATCTCGCGAGCCGACAAATCGGTCACCAGATTCCCTTGCTTATCGAGTACGCCTGGAATATTGGTCATCATGATGAGCTTTTCTGCTTTCAGAATTTCAGCGATCTTGCCAGCAACCAGATCCGCGTTGATATTGTATGCCTGACCATCGTCACCAAAACCGATAGGAGAAATAATCGGGATGAAGGCATCGTCCTGCAGGGCTTTAACAACCGCTGGATTGATCGCCTCGATTTCGCCGACAAAGCCGATATCCAGCATTTCACCCGGATTTTCGCGATCCGCCATCATCATTTTGCGGGCACGGATCAGGCCACCGTCTTTACCGGTCAGCCCCACAGCCTGACCACCGTAATGATTAATCAGCATGACAATATCCTGCTGCACTTCACCGCCGAGTACCCACTCGACCACTTCCATCGTCTCATCATCAGTAATCCGCATGCCCTGAATAAAGGTACCCTGCTTACCCATTTTTTTCAGGGCGTTGTCAATTTGCGGACCACCACCATGCACCACCACAGGATTCATGCCAACCAGTTTCAATAAAATCACGTCGCGGGCAAAACCATGTTTCAGACGTTCCTCTGTCATCGCATTGCCGCCGTATTTCACGACGATGGTTTTGCCATGAAACTTACGGATATAAGGCAACGCCTCTGCCAGAATTTCGGCTTTGATCACTGGCTCGACACCGGCTAATTTATCTTCTGTTTCTGCTGCTGGGTTTGCGTTCAAATCGCTCATAATGACGGTATCCTGGAGGTCATGAAAGTTTATTCGGTCAGCCGGAATTTTACAGGATTATGCAGGCAAACCGATGGCCAATTCAGCCCTGAATATACGACTTTGCCAACAGATCCATTGTTAAAAGGAAAATCACCATGAGCATTTGCCAACGTTGTCACCGCGAATTCACCTGCGCGCTTGCCGACAACACAGGACAGGAATGCTGGTGCACAGCCTTACCACCGCTTGATTTCTCTCATTTTCCGGGTGGCACAATTCCTGCCGACGCCAGTTGTTTATGCCCAGAATGTCTGCCGCTATGGAAAGCGGAAATTGCAGCGAAAAAACAAGCTTGGATGAATTCAGTTACCATACGCGCTCCAGTAATCAGCCTTCCTGATAGGAATACTGCAATGTCTAACGATACGTCCATCGCTTACAAGGCGGTCAATATCCCGGTCTCGCAACGCATCCGTGAACGGATAAAGGCGAGCAAAACGCGTTTTCATGCCAACGATAATATCGCCAGCTTTATTGAACCCGGCGAGCTTGCGGAATTGCAGGCGGAAGTTGAGGAAAAAATGCGAGCGGTCTTACAGAGTCTGGTGATCGATACCGAAAGTGACCACAATACTCAGGACACCGGTCGCCGTGTCGCCAAGATGTTTATCAATGAAGTGTTTGGTGGTCGTTACGTTCCCATGCCCTCGGTGACTGAATTTCCGAATGCATCGCATTTGAATGAGCTGATGATCATCGGTCCGATTACCGTACGCAGCGCGTGCTCACATCATTTGTGTCCGATTATGGGTAAAGTCTGGATAGGGGTCATGCCAAATGAGCACTCCAATCTGATCGGCTTATCCAAGTATGCACGGATTGCAGAATGGATCATGAGTCGCCCGCAAATTCAGGAAGAAGCTGTTGTACAACTGGCGGATGCGCTGCAAGAAAAAATGCAGCCGGACGGACTGGCGGTCGTGATGGAAGCAGATCATTTCTGCATGCACTGGCGCGGTGTGAAAGACACAGAGGCAAAGATGATCAACAGCGTCATGCACGGCTCGTTTCTGAAAGACCCGAATCTGCGCCGCGAATTTTTATCTCTCATTAAACGTTAATCCAGACAGGAAAGATTATGTTAGTCCGCCTGCTATACGCCAGCCGCGCTGTTGATGAAAAAACTTGCGATACCGTCCAACTGATTATGCAACAGTCACGACAGCATAATCCGGCGAACGGCATCACCGGTGTGCTGTGCCATACTGACCAAGTGTTCATGCAAGTACTGGAAGGCGGGCGTGAAGCTGTCAACAGCTTGTACGGGCATATCCTGCGCGATCCTCGCCACAAAGATGTGATGTTGCTCGATTACGAAGAAATCACCGAGCGTCGTTATGCCGGCTGGACGATGGGACAGGCGAATATGAGCAAAATTAACCCATCCATTCTGCTGAAATATTCTCCGCTGCCCGTGCTAGATCCCCACGGTATGTCAGGCAAAATGCTGCTGTCGCTGATCGATGAATTAATGGCGACGGCGTCGATCGTCGGACGCACCTGAAGTCATCGCATTAGTCATCGCTAAGCATTTACACCAAGACGGAATAGCCGGTCAATGTTGCCTGAGCACGTTGACCGGCTTTTTTATCTATCAGTGAAAAGTACCACCGGCATTCACCACCGCTTCCGGCACAGGTGCATCAATCGCAGCACAGACACCGCGCAATAAATCCGCAATTCCGGCTTCTATATGCACATCCGGCGCACGCGCCGCAGCAGCCAGCATCGCGCGTATCAGGAAGGGTTTGGCGAGTGGGGCAAGCTGATGTATTTTTTCGAGTGCCTGTCTGACATCAAAGAAATCCAAAGAGGCCGTGACCAGCAAGTCCGCTGCATTGAATTCCAGCTCAGGCAACATTGCGGCGGCACGCAAAAACGCTGTTTCCGCGACACTTTGCGTGACGTGGCTGTGAGCCACCAGCGATAACAACAAACGCACCTCAGAACGCAACGCGGCAACATTCGCATAGCGCACCGGCACTGAGCGCCCGGCCTGCGGCCCGAGGCGACGCTCCAGTACAGCCAGCACAACAAACTCTGCCTGCGTCATACGCTGATCGGCAGCGATCAGCTTGGCCGCGACTGACAACAGCTGCGCTCTTTCCGGCGTCGTCAGCAGTTTTAATGCCGGCATCGCGAGATCCAGCAAAGGCAGACGAACGCTGTTTTTCATCGCTTCGATTTCAAGCAGATATTGCTGCGCCAGGTTTTCCTGGGAAGTCGCGACCTGACGGATCAGATTCTGTTGAATCGCAAAAGCTTCAGGTTGATTGCGATCAAGCAACATCGCATACACAAGAGCGCTGGCAGACTGGCTGTCACGTGCGGCCTGCAGCAAGACAGGGCTGAAGTTCATCTTAGGCCGCTCATCAGTCTGTGCAGAGAAAATGCCGGACTGCTGAGTGCCGTTTATATTTGTTTTTGCCTGTGGTGACTTTTCCGACTGACGCATCGCCTCGACGTTGCGAGCACCAAAACCAAATACGCCCTGCGGCAACTCTGCCTGAGTATCAATATCTTCTGATCTCGCGCTGGCATCAAGAAAGGTGACGTTCCTGCCATAGAGACGTCTTAAACGCTCTTCCAGAGGCGGGTGCGTTGCAAACCAGCCGGATAATAACTGCGGTCTTGCTGCCCCAAGAAACAGATGCGACAGCTGTTCCGCATGAGGATTATCAATGCGCGAACCGCATTGATTGACAGCCGTCAGCCCACCTATCTTGCGCAGGGCGCCGCCTATACCCTCGGGGTTACGCGTGAACTGCACTGCACTTGCATCGGCCAGAAATTCACGCTGGCGTGATACCGCAGATTTAATCAGGCGTCCAAAAAAAATACCGACGTAACCGATTACAAACAGTGCAGCGCCCACCGCCAGCATGATGATTTGCAGCGGCGGACCTTTATCGTTGCGGCTACGGGAACTGCCGAAGCGCGCGCCCCAATACAACAATTCCTGCCCCAGACCAGCAATCATCTGTATGCCGAACAGAACACCGATCAGTTTGACATTCATGCGCATATCACCATTCAGAATGTGGCTGAACTCATGTCCTATGACGCCTTGCAGCTCATCCCTGCTAAGGCGGGATAAGGTCCCCTGCGTCACAGCAACGACCGCTTCATTCTGGTGATAGCCAGCGGCGAACGCGTTGATCGCGTCTTCGTTATCCAGAATGTACACTCGCGGACAGGCGATGCCTGATGCCAATGCCATCTCTTCAACGATGTTCAGCAACCGGCGTTCCCGTACATCGGTCGACGATGGCATCACCAATCTGCCGCCAGCCATTTTTGCAACCGCATCGCCGCCATCGCGCAGGCGCCAGGTTTCAAACAAGGTTCCCCCGGCGATAAACAGCAAGGTCACAAAGGTGTTGACGAGAAAAAAACCACGTGGATATGCCGGAGCAGCCGAGCCTTGCGCTCCGCCAAAACCCCATGACCAGATCAGCGCCAGACTGACATTAACAGTAATGACGATGGCAATCACCGCCAGTAAAAACAGAAACAGTAATTTTCTGGTCTGGCGGTGTGCCTGGTCCTGCTGCTCAAAAAAATCCATGTCCGTTGCGAGCCGGGCGATATGAAATTAAAAAGAAACTTTGACCGCTTTACGCTCTTCTGCGGATTCGGTAGCCTGCAATAATTCACCGGCTTTAAAGCCGAATGAATTTGCAATCACGGAACCGGGAAACTGCTCTATGCCGGTGTTGTATTGCATGACGCTGTCGTTATAGGCCTGACGGGCGAACGCGATTTTATTTTCCGTGCTGGTCAGCTCTTCCGTCAGTTGTATCATGTTCTCATTCGCTTTGAGATCAGGATAGGCTTCTGACAAGGCAAACATTTTTCCGAGCGAGGCAGTCAGCGTCCCTTCCGCTGCAGCGAGTTGCTGTACTGACGCAGCATCTGATGGATCCACCACCGCTTTACTATTTGCAGTCACTGCCTGATTGCGCGCAGCAATCACGGCTTCCAGCGTCTCCCGCTCATGCTTCATGTATCCTTTAGCGACTTCGACCAGATTCGGGATCAGATCGTAGCGGCGTTTGAGTTGCACATCAATCTGCGCAAATGCATTTTTAAAACGGTTACGCAGACTGACCAGACGGTTGTACACGCCGATCACCCAGAAGACGATAACCGCAATAATAACCAGCAGAACGAGCAAAGCAATCATAATTTCTCCGGATAAAAATAAAAAACCAGCGAAAATCCGCCGGTCTGTCTCACTTCATCAGTCAACTCTGTTCTGTCCGTCTTTATTCGGCTGAACTGTCATCGCTTTGAGCTCATCTTCACTGATATATTCCAGCACTTTCACTACTTTACGGACACCGCTGACACTGGCAGCAACCTCGGCCGCCTGATTGCCTTCACGCTGAGTCACGCGACCGAGCAGATACACCACGCTACCCTCAGTAACGACTTTAAATGCATTCGCATATAAATCTTTGGTATCAACCAGAGACGCTTTTACTTTGGTCGTAATCAGGGCATCGTTTGAACGCGCCGAGAAATTGGAAATACCGGAGATCTGAATTTCATTCATCACCGACAGCACACCTTCGACTCCGCGCAACTCGCGCTCGGCGGCAGCTTTCGTTTGCTCATCAGCGACTTCGCCTGTCAGCAAAACGCGGCGATTAAAAGAATTCACATTCACATGCGCAGTATCGCCAAGAGAACGGGCCAAGCGTGTTTCACCTTTGATGACGATCGCTTTATCTTCAGTCTGTGCGCCGAATGTCCGACGGTCACTTGCGGCAAAAGTTCCCATCACCGCGCTGCCAACGACCAGTTCAACACAGCCTTGCAAGCTCATCGCTGCTGCGCAGCACAGACTGACAGTGGCGAGAGTCCGACTTGCTCCGTTCCAGTTTTTTTTAATCATCAGCATCACCTCCAAATAGCGCGGCATCAATGCCATCGCAAATACAATGTATCGTTAACAAATGCACTTCCTGAATCCGCGCGGTACGGTCATGCGGAACACAGATATGTACATCTGCCTCGCTTAATAACTTCTTCATCTCACCACCGCCTTTTCCGGTCAGGGCAATAATACGCATATCTCGCTCAAGGGCAGCGTTGATCGCATTCACCACGCTGGCTGAATTGCCGGACGTGGAAATCGCCAGCAAAATATCACCGGACTGACCAAACGCCTGCACCTGTTTGGAAAATACTTCCTGAAAACTGTAATCATTCGCAACCGCCGTCATGATGGAAGTATCTGTTGTCAGTGCCATCGCCGGCAACGGCAAACGTTCACGCTCAAACCGCCCAACTAACTCGGCCGCAAAATGCTGACAATCTGCAGCCGAGCCGCCGTTACCACATGCCAGGATTTTGTTACCGTTAGACAGTGCCAGAAACATGAGTTCCACTGCCTGTGAAATCGGTACAGCCAGTTCACTGGCCGCCTGGTTTTTTAATTCAGCACTTTCTTGAAAGTGCGCCAAAATACGTTGGTTTAGTTGGTTTGTCATAGTGTGTCAGATTATAAGGCAGGGACTAGCCTAGAATTACGTTTTGTAACCAATGGATTTTACCTGCATCAATCGCAACGACATCAAAACGACATGCAGGCTGCCCACCGTGCTGAAGCAGAAAAACCTCGGCAGCATGCCACATTTTCTTTTGCTTGGCTGGAGTGACGCTCGCAAGCGCGCCGCCAAACTGCATGGAAGTGCGCGTTCTGACTTCGATAAATACGACGCTGCTGCCATCGCGCATAATGAGATCAATCTCACCGCCTTTGCACAAAAAATTTTTTTGTATCAAGTGCAGACCCGCTTGCTCGAGGTACCGCAGCGCCTGCATTTCACCATCATCACCGACACGGCGGCGACTGGTACGTTTATCCTGGTCAGCATCTGACTGCGTCGGCGCACGTTTCATTGTCGTACAATCTGGTTTTGATTAAACGGGAATGAACAGGAATGAATAACACAGAATCCACACTGTTCACGAGCAACACTATTGTTGAAGCCGTCACCCGGCAACAATATCCGGCCGGCACATTATATGTAGTCGCAACACCGATTGGAAATATCGCCGATATTTCTTTACGGGCTCTGCATCTGCTGTCTCTGGTCGATGCCGTTGCCTGCGAAGATACACGAAATACAGCGCAATTATTCTCGCGCTATGGTATCAACAAGCCGCTGATTGCAGCGCATCAGCATAACGAGCGCGAAGTCGCTGAAAAAATACTGACACGTCTGCAAGCCGGCGAACGTATCGCTCTGGTGTCTGATGCCGGCACGCCGGGAATTTCTGATCCCGGCGCAAAAATCATCGAAGTGCTGCAGCAATCCGGAGTTCATGTCACGCCCTTACCTGGCGCATCGGCCGCCATCAGTGCTTTGTCCGCCAGCGGACTGTTACATGAGCGCTTTTATTTCGTCGGCTTTTTACCGGCAAAAGCCGGACAACGCGACAGCATGCTGCACAAACTTGAAAACACGGATGCAACGCTGATTTTTTACGAAGCACCGCATCGTATTACTGAGACAGTTCAAGCGATGCTCGCGGTGTTTGGTGGTGAGCGAAAAATCGTACTGGCGCGCGAACTCACCAAACTGTTTGAAGAAATCCACCGCTGCGCCCTGAATGAGGCTCCGGCATGGTTGAGGGCCGACAGCCACCGCGAAAAAGGCGAATATGTGATACTGGTCGATGCCAAGGTAGTCGCAGAAGGAAACGACGATAGCGAAGCACGCCGTGTACTCAGTATTTTGCTGAAAGAGTGCTCAGTCAAACAGGCAGCCGGATTAGCGGCACAACTGACCGGACTGAAAAAAAATACCCTGTACCAGCTGGCGTTGGAAATGAAAGCCGAAGACTAACGCTGTACAACCAGCGGGCGTCCGACACCCAGATCACCCGCTTGTGCAATCGCCGACATTGCCTCGGATCGGCTGCTGAAAGGACCGCTGACGAGGCGATACAGACTGCCTTGCTGCACAATATCAAAGCCTGGCAAACGGGCTTCGGCGCGGCTTTTCAGATGCGCCATAATGGATTCAGCATTCGAACGGATCGCGTAAGCGCCAAATTGCAGATAATAAGCGCTGCCTGTCGGCACCTGCGGTGTGAGCTTTTCTGCCGGACGATTATCCTGTGCCGCCAGCAATTCTTCTATCGTGATCTGATTGCTGGCCGGAGCGGAATTCGCCTGAACCACAGTTGCAGGTCTGACCATGCTGTCATTACTTACTACAGCCACTGCCGTTGTCTGCGACTGATTTTTGCGGTTTTCCGCCATGCGCTCGATGTCGGCGGGAAGCAGGCGCTCCACTTCAATCTGAGTGCTGCCTTTACCAAGAATGTCGAGTTTCAGCGCCGCGGTATACGACAGATCAATGATGCGACTGGAATGAAATGGTCCACGGTCATTGATGCGCACAATAATCTGCTTGCCATTCGACAGATTAGTCACTCTGGCATACGACGGAATAGGTAGGGTCGGATGTGCCGCCGTGATTTTGTACATATCGTACAACTCACCGGACGATGTTTTCTGCCCGTGAAATTTCTTGCCATACCAGCTGCCGATACCACGCTGCACATACGGTGTGGTCGTATCGACAATAGGCGTATAGGTTTTTCCGAAAACCACGTAAGGCTTGTTAGCTCCCCGCGCAAAATCTTCGACGACTGGAATCGGATCGACCGTAAACTCCAGTCCTTCCGGTGGGTTATCGCCGGGACCATCGTCTTTATAATAGCCGCCCTTACCCGAATTGGCTTTTGGCAAAACAGGAGTGGCCGTCGTGGCAGATTTATTTGTTGATGCAGGGCGGGGATGTTCAGCAATGATGATGGATTGCTTAGGTGCAGAGCCGCAGGCGACCAGCAATGCAGAGGATAGCGAAGCAAGTAACCAGCCCGGTGGTCTGACACTGCCTGTATGAGAAAAGAAGATTTTCATGTCTGCACCAGCTTACGATTACGCTGCACACTCATCATAATTCCTGCCGCCATTCCCAGGGTCACCAACGCAGTCCCGCCGTAACTAAGGAAAGGCAGAGGAACGCCGACCACCGGTAAAATGCCGCTCACCATGCCCATATTCACGAACGCATAAGTGAAGAATATCATAGACACAGAACCTGCCAGCAAACGGGAAAACATCGTAGGCGCATTCGCTGCAATCATCAGGCAGCGAACAATCAGTAAAAAATACAAAGTAACCAGAATCGCATTACCGATAAAGCCGAACTCTTCGGAAAAAACGGCGAAAATAAAATCCGTTGTCCGTTCCGGAATGAACTCTAGGTGGGCTTGCGTTCCTTTAAGTAAACCTTTACCAGTCAGCCCTCCTGAACCAACGGCAATCGTCGATTGAATAATATGAAAGCCCTTGCCTAAAGGGTCGCGCGTCGGGTCCAGCATCGTCAGTACCCGGTCTTTCTGGTAATCATGCAGCAGATATGGCCAGATCACTGTCGGCGTCACTACGGCAACAAAAGCGATGATCGACAATAAAACCTTCCACGACAATCCGGCCAGAAAAATCACGGTAAATCCGGCTGCTACCACCAGTAAAGCGGTCCCCAGATCGGGCTGCTTTGCAATCAGGCCAACCGGTACCCCGAGTATCACCGTCGCGATGACAAAATCCTTGAAATGCAGGGCACCTTCTTTTTTCTGAAAGTACCAGGCCAGCATCAGCGGTGTCGCAATTTTCATCATTTCGGAAGGCTGGATCACAATACCGACATTGATCCAGCGGCGTGAACCCTTTTTCACCATACCAAACACTGCAACAGCAATCAGTAAGGCCACGCCGAATGTGTAGATCGGAATCGCAAAACGCATCAGCGTCCGCGGCGGGATATTCGCCACTATCCACATAATGACAAACGACACGACGATATTGCGCAACTGATCTTCCAGTCTGCCGGGAAAATCGATACCAGCGGAATACAGCGTGACCACGCCGCAGGATAAAATCAGAAAAATGATGATAGCCAGCGGTGCATCAAATACCATGATGCGCGAACGTAAGGAACGCCAGTAGACACCAAAATTATGCATGATCAGTCCTTATTCCCAATTGTTTCACCGCCGGGTTTAGGGCCGGGTGTAGGCTCGGGCGGATTTTTCACCTCGGCATCAGAGCGGTACAGCGCCATATCGCTTTGCGCTTTCGGCACCGGCATGGAAGGTTCTTTGTTTTCCTTGACCTCAGGTCGTTTACCCAGCAAATAGTAATCGAGTGCCTTACGCACAATCGGTGCCGCAGCCTCAGAACCAAACCCGCCATTCTCGACGATAATGGCCAATGCAATTTTAGGCTGATCGGCGGGTGCGAAGGCGGTGTACAACGAGTGATCCAGATGTCTGACAGCCATCCGCTTGGCGTCGTACTTTTCGTTTTTCTTGATACTGATCACCTGCGCTGTTCCGGTCTTACCACCTGAGACATATTCCGCATTAGCAAACGCACGCGCGGAAGTTCCCTCTTTCACCACCCCGACCATCGCATTTTTAATGAAATCAATATTTTCCTGCTTCAATGGAATACGGAAACTCTCTTTTGGCACTGTCAGCGTACGGGCGCGGGTTTGTGGGTCTTCCGTCATCTTCACCAGATGCGGCTTCATCACAACGCCGTTATTCGCCAGAGTGGCAATCGCATGTGCCATCTGTAAAGGTGTAAACGTATTCTGACCTTGTCCTATGCCTAGTGAAATCGTGTCACCGGGAATCCAGCGTTGCTGCGCAGGTTTTTTAAACGCAGCACGCTTCCATGCCGTCGATGGCAGCAAACCGGTACGCTCATGTTCAAGATCAATACCCGTTTTTTGTCCGAAACCAAAAGGCTTCATAAAGTCATGCATCACATCGACACCCATGTCATTGGCGAGCATATAGTAATACGTATCGCACGATTGCACGATCGAGCGGTACATGTCCACCATACCGTGACCACCGGGTTTATCGTCTTTGAAAATATGATTGCCGAAGGCGAAGAAGCCCGGATCAGCGATCGCTTGTGTCGGGGTTCGTTTGCCCAGTTCCAGTGCCGCCAGCGCCATAAATGGCTTGTAGGTTGAGCCGGGCGGATAAGCTCCGGTCAGCGGCCGGTTTAACAGCGGTTTGTCTTCGGAAGTATTGAGTTCATTCCAGCTTTGCTGATCGATTCCTTCGACAAATAAATTTGGGTCATAGGTCGGCTTTGATACAAATGCCAGCACGTCGCCGGTCGCTGGTTCAATCGCCACGAGTGCGCCGCGACGATCGCCAAAGGCTTCTTCAATGACTTTCTGCAGCTCAATATCGACCGACAAAATCAGGTTTTTACCGGAGGTCGGCGGTGTGCGCGATAAGGTACGCACGGCACGGCCACCGGCAGATACTTCGACCTCTTCAAACCCGGTGCTTCCGTGTAAAATTTTTTCGTAACTCTTTTCCAGCCCTTCCTTACCGATATAGTCTGTCCCGTTGTAATTCGCACTGTCTTCCATACCATCAATCATTTCAGCATCTTTAGTACTGATCCTGCCAATGTAACCGATCACATGCGAAGCCACATCTCCCTGAGGATACTGGCGGAACAGGCGGGCTTGTATGTCCACGCCGGGAAAGCGAAAACGCTGTGCGGTGAACCTGGCGACTTCTTCATCAGTTAAGCGAGTGCGGATAGGTACGCTTTCAAAGCTCTTCGAATCTTCCAGTAATTTACGGAAACGCTTACGATGTTTGGGCTGAATATCAACCAGTGCAGACAACTCGTCGATCAGCACATCCATGTCCTGATTAATCTTGGAAGCGGTAATTTCCAGAGTGTAAGCTGAATAATTTCTGGCAAGAATGACGCCGTTACGGTCTAAGATGAGACCACGGTTAGGCACCACGGGTACAACGTCGATACGGTTTTCATCCGCCAGTAAAACGTAATCATCATGCTTGATTATCTGTAACCAGACAAAACGTGTGATCAACGCGGAAAAACAGGCGAGCACAAATATGCCGAGAAAAATCAGCCGCAGGCGAAAAAGATAAAGCTCGCGCTCGGTATTCTTGAGTTCAGTCATGATTTATTTCATTTACTCAGCATCATGCGGCACACTGTTGACGCGCTGCATCAGCGTTTCAGATAGGACGGTTATGGTCTTTATCGATGGCTCTTCGTTGTGGCGCCAGCAAAATCAGTGTCGCAACCGGCCACAATAAAGTTGTCACCAGACTCTGGGAAAAATACAGCCAGCCCGGAAAGTGCGCCTCCGGTGCGATCAGCAGACGGACACCCATCTGTAGTCCCTGTACAAATAAAAACAAAGGAAATACATGCAGACACTGCGTCACAGGGTGAAACCATAATACGCGCCGGTGTATGGTGATCGCAAAATACGACAATAAGGTATAAGCCAGAGCATTTTCACCGAGATAGATCGCATCATGCACATCCATCACCAGTCCCATCGCAAAAGCAACGCCGATACCAACCTTGAGCGGCTGATGAATACTCCAGAAAACCAGAACCAGTGCGACAAAATCCGGCACACCGGCCATACCGCCCCAGGGTAAGAAATTCAGAAAAAAAGCCACAATAAAACTGAAGGCAATAAACAGCGAATTGACTGGCAACAAAATGTAGTGGGGCTGATTCATTTCGCAGCATCCTTTTTATCTTCCGGTTTTTCTTCCTTCGCTGGCTCTTTAGTCTCTGTCCGGGTGGTGGCCGGATGATCGACCGGCTTCATGTCGGTACCCTGCGGAGCGGTATCACGCGTTACTTTGCGATTGATTTTTTCTTTTTTTGCACGGATATCTTCAGTATCAGGGCGCGGCAGATTCGTCGTCGATACTTGCAGAATCAGTAGCTGCTTATTTTTATCGATACCTGCAACTGGCGCGCATAAAATGTTTTCGAGTGTCGTTGTCGCCTTGTTTTCTACCTGTACGACATTCGCGACCGCCAGTCCGGCAGGATAAATGCCATCAATACCGGATGTCACAAGCTGATCGCCGACTTTCACATCCGCATTCGAAGTCAGACGCATATCAAGATAGGAGGACTTGCCCCGGCCATACGCCACACTGCGCAGACCATTCCTGAGTATCTGTACCGGAATCGCCTGATTCTTATCCGACAGCAAGGTCACTTCCGCAGTGAGCGGAAATACCCGCGTCACCTGTCCCACCACACCAAGGTCATCAATGACCGGTTGTCCCAGCGCGATACCATCCTTAATACCGCGGTCAACGATGACTTTTTTAGTCGAGGCATCGCGGGCGTCATAAATGATTTCAGCCATAACTGATTTCACCGGCAGACGTTCACGCGCACCGAGGAGGTTACGCAAATGATTATTTTCCGACTGTAACTGTGCGGTTTTCTGCAAAGAATCAGCATTAATAATGTGCTGGCGTCTCAGGCGGGAATTTTCTTTTTCGAGATCAGCGATCGTCACAAAATAATGTGACACCTGCCGCGCAATGTCCGCTGGCATTGCAGCCAGCATTTGCGCCGGGTATAACACCGTTCCTACAACCTGACGGGCAAACGTCAAGGTATTCAGACGGGAATCAACAACCAGCAGGAAAATCGCAAAAACGGTAAAAAAAATGGCTCTGACACGTGCAGATGCACCTTGTTTGAAGAGGGGTGGCGGACTGTAATCCATACTATATCAATCGTCAGAAACCGGTGACCTATCCGCAGCACCAGCCAGAACTGTGCGCATGCGCTCAAAAAACAAAAAGCCGACATAAATGCCGACTCTGCTACCTGCAGAACTGATGCTTATCCCCGACAAGGCAGTGCGTTACATTCACAGACATTGTGTTCTCACGTCTTGCCGGATCATATTGCTCATACTCTGGGTTATACAGACGGAGTGACATGTCATCCCCGCCGCACCTCATTTTATTCGTAGGAAAAAATGGAACCCAGCTTATCCATGCGCTCCAGCGCCATACCCGAACCGCGCACCACGCAAGTCAGCGGGTCTTCGGCAACGATCACCGGCAGACCCGTTTCTTCCATCAGCAAACGATCGAGATCACGCAGTAAGGCGCCACCACCGGTCAGCATCATGCCTTTTTCTGCAATATCCGCACCGAGTTCTGGCGGTGTCTGTTCGAGTGCGTTTTTCACGGCAGAAACGATATTGTTCAGCGGATCGGTCAGCGCTTCCAGAATTTCGTTGCTGGAAATAGTGAAAGAACGCGGAATACCCTCGGAAAGATTACGCCCTTTCACTTCCATTTCCTTGACTTCGGAACCTGGGAAAGCAGAGCCTATCGCTTTTTTGATCGCTTCCGCAGTCTGTTCACCAATCAGCATGCCGTAGTTACGACGGATGTAATTGACAATCGCTTCGTCAAATTTATCGCCGCCGACCCGCACAGAACCTTTGTACACCATACCGCCGAGCGAAATGATGCCAACTTCCGTCGTACCACCACCGATATCGACCACCATAGAACCGGTTGCTTCTGATACCGGCAAACCGGCACCGATCGCCGCCGCCATCGGTTCTTCGATCAGGAATACCTGAGAAGCACCGGCACCCAGTGCAGATTCGCGGATCGCGCGGCGTTCCACCTGAGTAGAGCCGCAAGGAACACAGATAATGATGCGCGGGGAAGGTTTGAAGAATTTGGTGTCATGCACCATACGGATAAATTGCTTGAGCATTTGCTCAGTCACCGTAAAGTCAGCAATCACGCCATCTTTCATCGGGCGGATGGCTTCGATATTGCCAGGCACTTTGCCCAGCATCTGCTTCGCTTCTTTACCGACAGCCTGGATGGTTTTCTTACCGTTAGGGCCGCCTTCCTGACGTATCGCCACTACCGAGGGCTCATCCAGCACGATGCCCTGACTACGGACATAAATTAAGGTATTTGCAGTACCGAGATCGATCGCCAGATCATTTGAAAAATAGCTACGTAAAAAACCAAACATGTATTGTCCTGTATTTAACAATTATGTGTACAGCGTCTCAAGCAGATCGCTGTTCCACTGAATTTCATCAAAATTTGACCCTGTCTGCATCAAGCTGATCCTCATATTCAAGGCCAGACCGCGGTAACTTCGGGGATTTAGCGCACCTTATAGGGCATTAACCCGCCATTCTACCTTATAATCTTCTTAAATTTACCCGATACCAACACCTAAAAATACAGTATCGGAAATTGTATTTTTTTGCATTATTTCTGACACCCTTTTGCGCCTTGCCGCGCCCTTAAATCATGTCACTGACACTTAATGATGTTACCCGCATCGCGAATCTGGCAAAGCTTGAAGTTTCCGATTCCGAAGCGAACTCCACGCTTGATAAGCTGAATGGTATTTTTTTACTGGCGGAACAATTAAAAGCCGTTGATACCACTGGCGTCGCACCACTGAGCCACCCTATCGGCGCCCTGCTGCCCGAACTCGCACTGCGTCTGCGTGAGGATGTGGTTACGGAAACCAATCATCGCGACGAATACCAAAAGCCAGCACCGGCAACGCAGGACGGCCTGTATCTGGTGCCTAAGGTCATTGAATAAGCTTCACGGAAAAGATATATGCATACCAAAACTCTTGCCCAATTATCCGCACTGCTGCACAGCAAGCAGATTTCTGCGACTGAACTCGCACAGCACTTTCTGCAACGTATCGCGGCCAGTGATCTGAATGCATTTCTGCACGTTGATACCGCACTGACGCTGCAACAGGCTGCCGCTGCCGATGCGCGTCTTGCTAAAGGCGATGCGACAGCGCTGACAGGCATCCCCATTGCTCATAAAGATATTTTTGTCACAAAAGATCTGCGCTCGACTGCAGGCTCTCGCATGCTGGAGAACTATGTCAGTCCGTTCGATGCAACGGTTGTCACAAAACTAGCTGAAGCAGGCATGGTCACATTGGGCAAACTGAATTGCGATGAATTCGCGATGGGTTCGGCGAATGAAAATTCGTATTTCGGCGCAGTCAAAAATCCATGGGATAAAACCGCCGTTCCGGGCGGCTCGTCCGGCGGTTCTGCTGCCGCGATCGCAGCGCGGCTGACACCCGCAGCCACGGGCACAGATACCGGCGGCTCGATTCGCCAGCCCGCCGCATTTTGTGGCATCACCGGCATCAAACCCACATACAGCAGCGTTTCCCGTTACGGCATGATCGCGTTTGCCTCATCTCTCGACCAAGGTGGGCCAATGGCCCAGACAGCCGAAGACTGTGGCCTGCTGCTCAATGCCATGGTCGGCTTTGACGAAAAAGATTCCACCTCGCTGGATCGCAAACCGGAAGATTTCAATCGCGACCTGAACAAATCAATTCAGGGTCTGCGCATTGGTGTGCCGAAAGAATTTTTCGGCGCGGGTCTGGCGCCGGATGTGGAACAGGCGGTACGTGCGGCGCTCTCCGAATATGAAAAACTCGGCGCGACTTTAGTGGATATTTCCCTGCCAAAAACCGAGCTTTCAATTCCTGTGTATTACGTTATCGCTCCGGCAGAAGCATCTTCCAATCTGAGTCGTTTTGATGGCGTGCGTTACGGTCACCGCGCAGCTGATTACAAAGACCTCAACGATATGTACAAAAAATCGCGTACCGAAGGTTTTGGTGAAGAAGTGAAGCGTCGCATACTGGTCGGTGCCTATGTGTTATCGCATGGCTATTACGATGCTTACTATTTGCAGGCGCAAAAAATCCGTCGCCTGATCGCACAGGATTTTGCTGCTGCATTTGAACAATGCGATGTCATTATGGGACCGGTGGCGCCAACTGTGGCATGGGATCTGGGTTCCAAATCCGATGATCCGGTCGCTAACTATCTGGCCGATATTTTTACTTTATCGACCAGTCTGGCCGGTTTGCCCGGCATGTCCATCCCTTGCGGTTTCGGTCAGGGCGACAAAAATGCAAAACGTCCGGTCGGCTTGCAACTGATAGGCAATTACTTTGATGAAGCACGTTTATTGAATATCGCGCATCAGTATCAGCAAGTCACTGACTGGCATCAGCGCGCACCGGAATAAGCGGCATAAAAGTAATAGGCAAACATTGCTGCCGCTGGTACATCAACCAGCCCCAACGGCAGCATCCGATTGATGGATGAAGTGTGTCGCGCATTTGCTGACACCACATGCAACAACGAAACAAGGAATGATTATGCAATGGGAAGTCGTTATTGGTTTTGAGACGCACGCGCAACTCAAAACAAACTCCAAGATATTCAGTGGTTCTTCAATACAATTTGGCGCAGAACCCAATACCCAGGCCAGCCCTGTTGATCTGGCATTGCCGGGCGTGCTGCCGGTGATGAACAAAGGTGCGGTAGAAAAAGCGATCCAGTTTGGTCTCGCTGTCGGTGCGGTCGTCGCGCCGGAATCGATTTTCGCCCGTAAAAACTATTTCTATCCTGACCTGCCAAAAGGCTATCAGATCAGTCAGTTTGAAATCCCGGTCGTTCAGGGTGGCTCAGTTTCATGCGTCGTTGAAAAAGATGGGAAGTCCGAAGTCAAAGTAATCCAACTGACCCGCGCGCATCTGGAAGAAGATGCAGGCAAATCCCTGCACGAAGATTATCAGGGTATGACCGGTATCGATCTCAATCGCGCCGGAACACCTTTGCTGGAAATCGTCACTGAACCCGTGATGCGCAGCGCTGCGGAAGCAGTCGCTTATGCAAAAGCATTGCACTCGCTGGTGATGTGGCTCGATATCTGTGACGGCAATATGCAGGAAGGATCTTTCCGTTGCGATGCCAACGTTTCCGTACGTCCGGTCGGCCAGAAAGAATTCGGCACACGTTGCGAAATCAAAAATCTGAACTCGTTCCGCTTTCTCGAAGAAGCGATCAACATCGAAGTCCGTCGTCAGATCGAACTGATCGAAGACGGCGGTACCGTAGTGCAGGAAACCCGTTTATATGATCCTGATCGCAAAGAAACACGCTCTATGCGCAGCAAGGAAGACTCTCAGGATTATCGCTATTTCCCCGATCCTGATTTACCACCACTGAAAATCAGCCGTGAGTGGGTCGAACAAGTACGTGCCACCATGCCAGAGCTGCCATCAGCAATGCGTCAGCGTTTCATTGAGCAATTCGGCCTGCCTGAATACGATGCCACCATCCTGACCCAATCAAAAGGGATCGCAACTTATTTTGAAGCGATCGTACAAGCGGCAGGTGTTGCTCAGGCAAAACCGGCTGCGAACCTGATGATGGGCGATGTGGCATCCACACTCAATCGCGAAGGTGTTGAGATCAGCGCCATTCCTGTCAGCGCAGCGCAACTGGCAGTCCTGTTGCAGCGTATTGCGGACGGCACCATCTCGAACAAAATCGCTAAAGAAGTGTTTGCCGCAATGTGGCAGGCACCATCGGCAGACGTCAATCTGGCTGATCAGGTGATTGAAGCAAAAGGCCTGAAACAAATTTCCGATGTCGGTGCGCTTGAAAAAATTATCGATGAAGTGATGGCAGCGAATCAGCAATCGGTGGATGAATACCGCGCCGGTAAAGAGAAAGCGTTCAACTCGCTGGTCGGGCAGGCGATGAAGGCAACCAAGGGTAAAGGCAATCCGGCACAAGTGAATGAATTGCTGAAGAAAAAACTGGCGGGCTGATCGCACGCACTATCCCCGTTTTATCAAGTGAGATTATTTTGAGCAATTTAAGACAAGAATTTATTGCATTTTCAGTCAAGGCCGGCGTTATCCGCTTCGGTGATTTTGTCACCAAAGCCGGACGTAATTCTCCGTATTTTTTTAATGCCGGTTTATTCAATGATGGCGCGAATCTGGGCAAACTGGCCGCATTTTATGCGGACACCCTGATTAATTCCGGCGTCGAATTTGACATGCTGTTCGGCCCCGCCTACAAAGGCATCACGCTGGCCAGCGCAACCGCCGTAGCGCTGGCGGCGCGGGGGCGTAACGTACCGTTTGCTTACAATCGCAAGGAAGCCAAAGACCACGGCGAAGGCGGAACCATCGTTGGTGCCGAGCTGAAAGGCAAGGTCGTCATCATCGACGACGTGATTTCTGCGGGTACCTCCGTACGCGAGTCAGTGGAAATGATACGCGCAGCAGGTGCAACGCCATGCGCAGTGCTGATCGCGCTTGACCGCATGGAACGCTCAGGCAAGGATGACAACCTGTCTGCACAATCCGCAGTACAGGAAGTCAGCCAGACCTACAACATGCCTGTCGTCTCTATTGGTAACCTGAATGATTTGTTTGACTACCTTTCCGCGGCAGGTGCTGACGCTCAGCTGACTCAGCACAAAGACGCTGTTGCCGCTTACCGCCAGCGTTACGGAGCGATCTGATTCTGATTGACATACGTTACCAACCGTCAGGAATAAAAAAGGATGCCATCAGCATCCTTTTTTTACATGCGTGCTTCACGTCCGATCGTTACATCAGCGCTTTGGTAAGCCGGCAGCGCGACGCAGCTCTTCCAACAGATCAGGATCGTCAACCATCTTTGTTCCCGGAATCGATGGCATCACTGTGTTGGATGGCTTATTCACCGGTGCAGATTTGGCTGCAGGTTTCGTCGCGGACTTGTCCTGCCCAGCAGCATTTGTCGCCGACGCAGGATTTTGTACAGAGGCGGGCACAGGTTTGCTCATAATCACACCTCCCAGCTCTTCCGTATCGGATTTCTTCGGTGCATCCTTGGCCGGTGCCTCCGGCATCGCGGCAGACGGCTCCGCAGATGTCGCAGGCGCAGGCTCCTGCTGTTCCGGTGCCGATGTCACTTCCTTGACCGGTCTTACCAGTTTCGGCTCACGTACCGGAGCAGAAATTTCAGTCCCGGGCTTTGCGTTTTCCGGATTAACCGGTGCGCGCTTGAGTGCATTCAGATCAGTGCGTTCTTTCAAGTCCTTAGCCCAGTCACCAAGCGAACTCTGAAACGCATTACTGATCGACTCAGCTTCGAAATCATCATTGATGATGTATGGCGTAATCAGAATAATCAGCTCTTTTTTATTCTTATTAGTCGTTTCTGTTTTAAACAGGCTTCCGACGCCCGGAATATCCTTGAGTAAAGGAACGCCCGCATCGGAAGAACTGTTGTCATTAGAAATCAGACCTGCAAGCATGACCGTACTGCCATCCCGCAAAGTCAGTTTGGTATCGACTTTACGTGTGCCTATCGTCGGTGAGGTGATCGCGCCACTACTCAGGGATTTCACATTACTCACTTCCTGAGAAATGTCGAGATCAATCCGGTTACCGGAATTAATGACCGGTCTGACTCTTAAAATCATACCGGCAGTGCGGTACTGAATTGTATTCGTTGTTGTCGCACCTGAAATGATTGAGCCCGGTGTAGTTGTTGTGCTGGTCAGAATAGGTACTTCATCTGCTACTTGTATCGTCGCTGTCTCACCATTACGCGCCACCAACTTAGGACTAGATAAAATCTGAGCATCATTTTTTGACGCCAGAGCAGAAATATCAGCACGCATCAATCCTGCAGAATTCAGGAAACTGAACGTGAGACCACCAGAACCTGAACCAGCATTGCCAGAGGTAACGGTCCCTGATACGCCGCCAGCCGCGGTTTTAGCATTGCGGAAATTCCAGTCCACGCCGAGCGTATTCGCGGTTCCTGCTGTCACCTCAGCAACCATCACGTCAATTAATGCCGATTTAGTCGGTTTATCCAGTTCTGCCAATAATGACATCCACTGACGATACTGATCAGCCCCACCACCCTGAATAATCAGGCTGTTAGTCGCATTGTTGACAACAATTTTGGAACCACCACGGCTGCCTGTCACGGTCGCCGCTGCCGCTGCATTCGCGCCGGAGCCGGTCGCTGCCGGCAGCGTGGATGAAGTTGATCCACCTATCAGTTCAGACAAGGTTTTAGCCAGTGCCTGAGCGTCAGCATATTTTACCGGGTAGGTAAAAAAGGCGCCCCCGGCCTGACTCTCAGATGGCTTATCCAGTTCTTTGGACCACTGCAAAACGTGATTTAATATCTTTTCAGACGAAGAGAAAATAATCACGCTGTTGATAGGAGGAATCGGTAATATCAGAATTGGCGAACCGGAATTGACACTGGTGCTGGCGGCATACCCCTCCGCACTGAGCACTTCCACCAGGCGCTTACTGAATTCTTCAGCGGTCCAGAAGACTGGACTGACGCGCTTGGTGCGCTGACCGCGCATAGCAGGCTGATCAAATACCTGTATGACTTCCATTGCCGCGGCCACATCGTCTGGCTGGCCACTGATCAGGATCGCATTCTTACCCAGATCGTCAGTCGCCTGAATTTTGGCGCCGAACATGGTTTTGAGCAAGCTGCTGAAATCATTGACCCGTACCGCATCAAGCTCAACATAATGAAAGACAGGGCGCAGGCTCTGCGGCGTTTCCGGACTGGCGCGACCGCGTCGTATCGCTGGCGAATAACTACTGGAAGCATTGTCCGGAACCATGCGAATCACACCACCGAAATCCTGAACAGCCACGCCGTAACTCTTGAGCAGCATGCGCGATAAACGTGATAATTCAGCGTTCGTCGTTGGCTGTGGAATATGGAAAGTCACCAGGTCGGTACGCGCTGCCACTGCCCCGTCCATAGAATAATTTGCCTTCAGCACACTGCCGTAGACTGCCTGAATGAAAGTAGGTAAAGGCATCTGATCGAATGAAACCGTCAGATCCGCTTTGCCGCCAGCAGGAGCAGGCTGATCCTGTGCAGCCCGTTTTTCACCGCTGATCGTCGCCGGCATTTTCGGTGTGTCTGTCTCAGAATAGGTGCGTTTCATCTGCTGATCGCCAAGCAACGAAGCAGTATCCGTCTGAGGACTGCGCTCAAAGTCGATGCGTTTAGGAACAACCAGTTTCGTGTCAACGCATCCGCTCAGTGCCAGCATCAGCCCCAGTGCAGAGACGGGCAAGGCACCGTACAAAGATTTATTGCCTTGACGGCCAAAAGGAAATTTTTTCATTGCTTACGTAAATTCAATTTCATAGTTTGACCATTGAGCACAATCTTCAAATGGTCTTGAGCGATGTCGACAATTTTTGCGCCACCAGGAAGCTTATCTCCGATTCCTCTCGCCTCTGTAACTGGCTGATTTTCGAACAATAGCAATACGCTTTTTACTGATCCTACCGAGGTGATACCGACCACACGCCAGCGTGGTGGCGTCATAGGTTCTTTACGCGGTGGCAATGGCTGCTTCGCCGTGACTTCCCACATACGCTGATCCGCTAATTCCTCTTCTGCTTTTTGCGCGCTCTTCGCTGCCTGCGGTGTCGCATCCTCGTTCACAGGAACAATTGCTTTTTTTTCCGGCGGGGCAGCGGGCAAGACAAACGGGGCATCTTTCTGGGCCGTCTCATCTGCGCTGTTTTGCTGCACCATATTGGCAGTAGAAATTGAGAAAAAACCGGCAACAGCCCCCGCTATAACACCGACCAGAATCACGCCCGCAGCAAGCAACTGCTGCCTCGATATTTTTTTGAAATTAAACTTCATATTCATGGCTCAGATACCTTTCGCAAGCGGCGCGGCATCTGTCGTGGCTGCAACTGACTGATCCGCTCCCGCATCCAGGTGCCAGTAGCAGCGTATATTCACTTCCAGTTGCGTTCCGCGTACCAGCACGCGTTCTACAACTGTAAATTTCTGCTGATCTTCGAGCGTATCGAGCAAACGCCCGAAAGGCGTAGGATCAAAACGGCCGATCAGGGTCACTTTAATCATCTGTACACCCGATGGCAGGCTGCTCTTTGTCTTATCCTGAGCACTCTTAGTACCATAACTGGTCAACGCCGCGTCGGTCTTCTCACCGCCTTCTGCATCCTGCGCTGACACGGTCACGCCGACAATGCCCGCGTCTTTAGCCAGTTGCCGCACGTCACTCAATAAACGTGCTTTGGCAAAAGTCGCAGATTTTTCAGCCGGCAGATACGCAAGCCAGGCTTTCTGAATACGCTCAGCGTCCTTCAGCTTCTGATCCCAGCGACTCTCTTTTAACGCCGCCTGCTGACGCACTAACAACTGCTGCTGATTCGCCAGTTGCTTTTGGCGGGCAGCATTACTATCGAATAATTCTGCCAGACTGTAGGCGCAGAGTATGAAGATGGCAGCACCAACCAATTGCCAGAAACGTTCACCTGTTTGCATCTTATTCGCCCTTTTCCCGCTTGCCGCTGCGCGGTATTACCGAAGAATCCATCTGTTCTGTTTTTTTCTGCTCTGTTGATTTAGGTGCTGCCGGCGTCGCCATTGTTTTTGCTTGTGGCGTTTCGCTCGCAATGCTTTCCGGCTTCACGATTTTCGGCGCCATTTTGGCCGATACTTTCATCAGCCGGGCATCGCTATCCGGCAACAGACGTATATTGCTGAGCAATTTCATCGACTCCAGGTCCTGCGTCACACCGACGATATTCAGCTCTGTGTTCACCGGAACCAGCATCAGACGCACCTCGCCATCCTGATATTCAAACTCGCGCAGAGCAGCATCCTCTTTCTGCAATAATGGACGCAGGTTTTTCAGCAACGCCCTGACTTCATCGCGACTGCGCAAGGCCGCCAGTTTCGTGGTCCACTGCTGTAAGGCCATTGCCTGACTACGGGCAGTATTGATAGGTTCGACTTTGGCAGACAAAGATTCGATCTCCTGATCGGTCGATTTCAGTTGCGAATCAATTGACCACCATTGCGCTCCGAGATAAGCACCATACGAAGCCAGTATCACCACAGCGATCACCGCCAGCACATCACCACGGAAATTTTTCAGCGCATGCCACCATTGCACGCCCAGAAGATTGCGTGCCCATGGCTCCGCCAGACGATAGACCGGATCTTTCAGACTGGATTCGGATAACTGCACATGCGCCGGCACCTGTTCCGGCCACGATGCTATCTGCGCGAGTGCGCCTGTCATTGCCGCAGAGCCCGGGCGCCAAGCCTGCCACTCATCGTTGCTGACACGCTCCGGCCACCAGGCGCTGTCAACTAATAAACCCTGATGCCATAACTGTGCTTCCACACCTTGCTGACACTGAATCAGTACAGCACCGTCTTTGCGCTTAGGGAAACAGACGCTTTCCGGTGCAAACTGCATATGATTGATATCAAGGCCATGCTTCTCGCAGATCTCCCTGACCTTACGGTTTTCCCAAAACCATAAATGTACCCAGTCACCGGAACGGCAGGCATACACACCGCTGTCAGCAAAAGGAGCCAGACGATGCAAATGTAATTGGACAAAAGCTTGCGTTTTGTGAGAGGGCACGCCCTTCGCCTGCAGCGAAGTCGTCACACACCATGATCTTGGCAAAATCCAAAGCGGCTTGAACCAGGCAGTTCGGGCATTCTGCTTTGCAATAATTTCTTTTGCTTTTGGTTCAGCAATGTCAGAAAGGTAAAATCGGTTGCGTAATTGCATTCTTGTCCGTTTCAGATATTTGGTCAATTCTCGGCCATTCGGCGCGACCAGCCGGTATCATAACCGATGCCAGAGGCAATCTGCGTGGTGAAAAAATGTACCACGGCACGCCCTCTGCATTTGTTGCTATTTTTAATTCATATCTCAGAGCCCACGGCATATCCGGCGCGGTATGCGTGATCCGCAAAGTCCTGGATGGCGCCCTGCTCGTCGCGAAGCCCATAAATCCACCGGCATCATTTGCCTGCTGTATCCGGTTGATTAAAGTCGATTCATTTTTGACGCGCTCTTGTTCAACCTCGGATACCTGCTCTGCGGTAAGGCCGTACGCAGCCAGTGCACGCGGCGACGCGGTGGTCGGATTGAAAGACTTGTCACCGAATACCGTGACATCCTCGAAGCAGCCCCGTTCAGTCCAGCTTTTTTCCAGTGCTGCCCAGCCAAAGACGCGCCAGATTTCAGGCTCCGCCAGTAATGGTGCACCCCGTGGTGGTGGCATACCCGCTGCAGCATACTCAAAATCCTTCGCACCATTGACACGCTTGAGCTTGCCAGGTTCCTGATAATCTTCCAGCGCATCAATCAGTGCATCGGTATCTGCTTCCGCAGCGCCACATGCCACCAGTAAGCGCGCCAGCTTCACCCGGTCTGGCCGGTTAAAAGACAGCAAGCCTTTAATATCCTGCAACTGTATTGTACTTTTTTCAGCACCCGCATAGCCACGCCCATCCACTTGCAAATATGTTCCCGGCCAGCCAAACCCATCCTTCGTGGCGCGGCTGGTGGATATCCAGAACAACGCCTCGCTGCGGCTGGACAAAAATGCCTGCTCCGCATCAGCCCGCTGCTTCAGCTTTGCCTGGCGTTCAGCCAGTATCTGATTAGACTGACTGATCATCGCTGCCAGTATCGTAAAGCCTGCCAGCAGCCACAACACGGCAGCCAGCGCAAAACCTTGCTCCATCGTTGAACGTATGCGATACGCGATCATTTTGATCCTATTCCCAACAAGCGTTCCAGATCCTTTGTTCCGTCTGCTTCAGGTTTACGGTTTCCTTCGTACACCGCTAACATCTGTACACGCTGCTCACCTGATTTTGCGCGAATCACAACCGCTCTCGGCAAAACATCCTCTGCCTTGCCCGACATCGGTGGCCAGATAGATTCGGTCGTACCCTGTATCGTCTGATATTCCATCACCACCGGCATTTTCCAGGAAGCGACGATCAGCGGCGATACATTTTCAGCACTGACGAACAAGTCAGTACCGCCATCCGCATTCGGTTTCAGCGTCGCCGTTGCCTGGGTTACTTGCCCCCAGTCTCCCTGAGGCATCGCCAGAGTGTAGGCTTCAAAGCCAGTGTCATTACCGGAAAACGGTTTTTCGATATTTTTAGGCAAAGTTAAATTTGCCACCAAATCCCTGAGCGCATTGAGTCTGACCCATTGACCCTGAAAATTGCCATTGACGTTTTCGGCAATTCTAACTACCTGTGCCATCTGGGAAAAAGCGCCCGACATGATGGTAACTACAAAACCCAAAATCACCAGACTGACTAATAATTCAATCAGCGTCAACCCTGCCTGCCTCTGCAAACCGGCTCGGGATGTCATTCTGAATAAAGACTCAGGGAAAATCATTTTCACAATTAAAACGGCTTTTCTGTTGCTGGTTTACGAACCTGCTTATAACCCGCCAGCCTGACCGAAAAAGCAAACCACTCACGTCCGTCATGGTGAAATGCCCTGGACTGTACGTTATATAAAGTGATCTGATACAAACCCAGCCCCTCTTGCGGAGAGACCGAATCACGCGTTTCAGATATGGGTGACGAAGTCCACTCCAGATAAAACTGATCAAATAACTGCTTACCCGAAGGCGCCGTTGCCGGATTCTGATTTGACAAGAACTGCACCGCCTGTATGCGCGCCATGGACTCGGTTTCCTGCAATTGAAACCGTGTCAGTTGTCCCATCGTCTGTCCCAGCCAGCTAAACAACACGACAGAACCTATCGTGAGAATCGTCAGCGCAGCAATCATCTCCAGCAAGCTGAACCCTTGCTGTCCGGCAGATAAATGATGACGCTGAAAACGGAGACTCTTCATGGATTAGCGTTTGACAATACTGACATCACAGGACACCGGCGCAATCATAAGTCGCAATTGGCGTTTTTGCGGCGCAGTCAGATCAACTTCGCCGCCGGCACAAACACCGCTGTGATAAAAAATAACGCTCTTGTCGCTGCTCACAGTCCAGCCCTCGGGCAGACTCAATGCAGGTTCGCCGTCATTCAACTTAGTATTCCAGCTCTGTTTATCGAGTTTCACGGTTTGCGATAATAAAGCCGCTCTCGAGGCCAGACGCTGGAACTGTATCGATACTTCCGTCAGTTGCGCCCGCTCAGAGACAGACTCAAACCAACGCTGCATGGCAGGTATAGCAACACCCGCCATCAATGCCGCCAGCGTCAGTACCGCCATCATTTCTATCAGCGTAAAACCATGTTCACGCGCCGCTGCCGGACGTAACATTCGCGCCACCGTTTGCGGAGGGAGTAATAGGCGGCGAGCGAATCGCCCGTACATACGGAATAGAGAGTACAAAGGATTCAACAAAATCAGCAACAAAATAAACTGGCGCAGCGCTTCAGAGTAACGATATCGCTTATTTCGTCGCCGGTGCGGCATTCGCCCCTAAACCGATATCCGCATTCAGACCCTCGCCACCAGCTTTGCCATCAGCGCCAAACGAATAGACTGAAAATGCCTTGTTATCAACGCCGGGAGTTTTGTATTGATAAGGATTTCCCCACGGATCAACCGGCACCGAACCCTCAATATACGGGCCTTTCCACAAGGATTGCAGCGTTGGGTCCTGAGGTGCAGTCACCAGCCATTGCAGGCCCTGATCCTGCGGCGGCGTCTGCCCCACATCCAGACGCATGATATTCAGAGCGCTTTCCAACATCTTGATCTGCGTTTGTGCGGTCTGCACCTTGGAAGTATCGACCTTACCAAAAATACGCGGCCCGACAAGACCCGCCAGCAAGCCGATGATGACCATCACCACCAGCATTTCCAGCAACGTAAAACCTGCGTGTTTCTTCAGCAGCCCTGTTTGTAATTGTTGCTTGCGATACATAGCACAACCTTTCAAAGTAATCTTCGTATTAAAAAATAAAATCAATATAAGTGACTGAGTACATGACAGCGATCTGCCCCGGTCAGGGCGGACGATGCCGGCCTTTGCCTTAAATCACATTCGTCAGGCTGGTGATCGCCAGCATGACCGAAATCATAATGCCGCCCAATACCACCGACACCAGCAAAATAGTGACAGGCTCCAGCAAAATTAAAAACTGGCGCATCTGCTGCTGACTGTGCATGCGATGCATCTGCGCCAGTGAAGCAGTCGTCTTACCCAGAGCACCAGAACGTTCGCCCACCCGCACAAGATTTACACCGGTTGCATCAATAAACTGATGCAACTGCAAAGATTCCGCCAGCGTCTTACCACCGCGGACATCACTCAGAATCAATGCTGCTTTTTGCCGCCACACGTCACCGCGCAAGGCATTCTGCGCATGCGCCAGCGCCTCCAGTATCGAAACATGGTTTTGCAACAACACACTGAACATAGAACTCCAGCGCGCCATTTCCGTATGCATAATCCAGCTACCGATGACCGGCAAACCTGCTGCCCAGTTCCATAAATTTTGCTGCACTTTTTCCTGCCGCAACAAAGCGAATGCGCTGCCAGCGATACCTGCCAACAAGGCACCGAGCAACAGTTTATTTTTTGTCAGCCACATCCCCGTCGCCAGTACCCACAGCGAAACCGCAGGAATATCCGCTTTTGGGTTACTCAGAATATTGGCGAACTTCGGCACCACAAAAACAAACACCAGCAATGTTGCCAAAAAACCACTAACTATCAGCACCATAGGATAAATCAGTGCGTTACGTGCCTCGCGCTGGAAGTTTTGTTCTAATTCCAGCTGCTCTGCCGCAGAACGCAGAGAACCCGCCAATTTACCAGTGGATTCACCGGCGCGGCAAAGCTCGACCACATAATTAGGCAGGCGCAAATCTGCATCGACTAAGGCCTTAGAGAAAGCAATACCACCACGCAGCTGTGAATAGATTTTATTAAAGGCAAGACCCAGAGGCGAATCCTGATACCCTCTGGCAACATTTTCTACTGCGTCTGCCAGTGTCACACCTGCATCCAGTAAAGTAGCGAGTTCCTGCAGCACCACTAATATGGCATCGCGACCGGCGCGCTTGGGCTGCGCGATGCGGCTGCGGCGGGAAGCTGCGGCTTCCTGCATGTCAAATACCATTAAACCGCGACGTTGCAATTGCATCATCGCCTCCGCCTGATCTTCTACAGTCAGCACGCCTTTCACCACCGCACCTTGCGCGTCAGTGGCTTGATAACGAAATTCCGGCATAAGGGGAAATTAAAAACTCAGTATATATATAGCGAAAAAAAACCGTTCCAGGCTGACAAGGCATGGCGCAGCAGACGTGCACGGATTGTATAAGACAACGGAATACAACAATAGTGAAACACTGATATCCGTTCAGTCAAAGTCGCTTCACCGCCTCCCGCATTTTGAAAAAGAAATGAGAAAGCAAGCCAAAATCCGGAATGAATCAAACTTAATGTCCGGAAGTGTATCCTATACACAACACACTTGTGTACAAACGTAAGAAACACAGCGCAGAATCACGCCGCTACGTATTATATCGTTGTCGATCTTAGGAATATGCCTGGCGAGAGAAGAGAAAGTTATATTTTCGACATAACTGCACATGGGAACTTGCTGCAATTGAAAAAACATGTTTTAATCTTCATCGGCTAGTCATATGAGTACTCGTATGACAAGTACTTGTAGCAAACGTACGTTGTACATTTATTACGTAACAATTTAATGTCTTTTCTAGAGAGGCTATTCAAATGAAACAAAAACAATTAAGTATCCTGGCGGCTAGCCTGGTTGCTGCTTTCGCTGCTAACGTAGCTTCCGCAGGTCAAATCCAATCTTCATCTTCTGCTATCGCTCACGAAGTTATCGTTAACGACGCACAAGCTGTTTCCGCTCCTCCAGTTTCTTATCGTTTCGCTGGTGATATCGACGCGACTCTGGTTGCTCAGTCTTTCCAGATCCAACTGGTACTGACTAACGGTACATTCAAAACAGCTGGTACTAAAGATGCAATCACTATGGTTGACAACTCTGGTAACCTGATTCCTGTAGCTAAATACACAGTTGGTACTCCAACTCTGAGCGCAGACGGTAAAGTATTGTTTGTTAACATCTCTTTCCCACAAGCAGCTGGTTCTACTTTCGTTACACCAGCAGTTCGTTTTAACGATACAGTCTCCAATGGCGTTGCTGCCCCTGGTGGTAATGCAACAAGTACAGGTACAGCTGGTGTTGCTGCTACTGTAACTGGTCTGTACTCAGTTGTTGGCGCAGTTCAGCCATGTACAAACAATGTTCCTACACTGGGCGTATCTGTTAAGCACTTCGCAAACGTTTCCGCTTCCACACAAGCAACTGACGTGTTGAATGCGAACGCAGCGAATGAACACACACGCGTAGGCAGCACTAACGACGGTATCCTGTTCTCTTTCCCAACGAACTTGTCTCTGGGTCTGGCAGCTTCTACTGTTAACCTGGCTCGTGTTGATCCATCAACAGGCAACTTATTGTTCAAAGGTACTGCAGCAGCATCCGTATCTGACGCGACACTGAACGGTTTCCGTTCTACTACAGTTGCTCAGTTGGGTTACATCAAAATTAACCAAGACGCACTGGGCTCTGACTCTGGCTCCAACACTGCCTATGCCGTAGCTAACGGTGTAACTTTCGGTGCAAATGCAGCGAATAATACTCTTGGTAAAGTTGAGTTGAAATCTTACGATATCGCTATCACCGCAAACCAAGGTTTTGCTGTTGGTTCGACTATCGCTTTGTCCACAACTCGTGATACATACACACCATTGACGGCGCCAGTCATTTCTCCAGCAGTCACTGCGACTACTGGCAACACTATCACTCTGAGCAGCACAGGGCTGACAGCAGCTGAAGCGGCAGCGCCTCTGTATGTGTTCTACACAGTACCAGGTACTTCAGTAATCCCAGTATCGACATTCTCCGCTACTGCGACTCTGACAAAAGCAGCAGGTACTTCACCAACATACCTGAACGAACAAAACAACTCATGCACAAAACCATTGGCAGGTCTGGTTGGTGGCGTGAAAGTGGACGTTCGTAACTACGCTACTTCTAAAAACAACAGTGGCTTTGCATCTTACATCCGCTTGATCAACCCAAGTGAAACCAATACAGCGACGATCTACGGTCAGTTGATCCACTCTGATGGTTCCTACGGTGGTTGGGGCCAGATCACTACACTGGCACCACGTGCTGCTGCTAACTTCTCTGCAACAGACATCGATGCTAAGTTGACAGGTACTCCAGCAACTAACGGTACAGGCTATGTAGCTGGTGGCGTTACTCCAGTAACTCAAAATCTGGGTGAGCGTCTGCGTGTTACAGCTGAAGGCGTAAGTGCATTGAAAGTACAGAACTACCTGTTGAACACAACTAACGGTAACTTCTTCGAAGCTTCCTCTTCACAAGGTGTTGACTTTGATTCTTCAACAGATCGTGCATACGATTCTCAATTGAACGATCAAGACGCACAACGCGGTCTGGCTAAGTAATTCTGGTTATTACCAATTAGTTTTACTGATTAAAAAGGGAGGCGTAAGCCTCCCTTTTTTTATGTCCGCATACCGGATGATGCAAGTTCATCATCAGCGATCAAGTTCAACACATTATTCAACACCGAGATTCAACACTTGGCTTTCTTTGTGATATGTTGTTCAATATCACGGTTTCTCATGACGAAACTGATTCAGTACCGCAATTCATGCTGTAAAGTCAGGCTGCGGCCTCGCTTTGGCTTGCCTAGGGCTGATGTATGTTGCGTCATATTTTGCTGATACCGCTGCTTTATTCTTGTTTCACTACTGGATTCGTATGTCTGCGCATAAATTTTCTGTTCGTCGCTTGTTCCGCTATATTTGCGCGTTAAGCCTGTTTTTCCTCTCCATGCTTGCCGGCGTCACTCCTCCGACTGTTCAGGCACAGACCGCTCCGACCAAAGTGGTGAATAACATCGAAGACCTGATACCGGAAATGACCAAAGCAGGCACAGTCGATGCCGTACTGGCGATGATGCGTCCCCCCGTCAGTAAAACCACATTAATCAAATCCGACTATCTGCTGCTGGACTCACCCACTATCGCACTTCCCGGCATCATGACTATACGCATGGTCAGCGAAATACCGGGCACTGAATTTTTCATGCTGTTTAACCAGACGCCGGCAGATAAAGAGCCGATGTTCATCACCGCCGTCTCGACACCGGGCATAGGCAAAGCCGAAGCAAAAATCAAGGCCAAATTTAGTAAAAACGCCGATTTACTTCTGGTGGTCAAAGCTGGCGGGCGCTGGTACAGCGTCGCCAATGACATCAAAATTGCGACCAAATAAGCTGCCTGTTGAGTACGGGGCAGGCACATCAGCTGCCCGTTTTCCTCTCCGCCCGTTGCCTTTGCCGCTTGTATTCCTCTTTCAGATCCATGAGCACAAAATTATCTTTCGATCAGTATTTACAAACCCATCACCTCGTTCCGGCTGAGGTGCTCGATAATGTCCGCCTGCTTCAGCTTGAGCAATTCACTCCGCTGCCGGCGCTGCTGGTACGGATGGGCGCTTTATCCGAGGAGGTGCTGTATCAGCACCTGTCAGATTACACCGGTTTGCCTCTGCTGACCGATGACGAACTGCATCAGGCACAAACGACATTTCACGCCACGATCACCCAATGGGAAATTCTTCCGCATTGGTGTCAGTCACAAGGCATGATGATCTGGCATAACGAAGAAACCGGCGTCACGTGCTGCGCATCCAAAGAGCCGTTGAATGCGAGCGTGCTGGAGGTATTACGTTTAAAAGCACCTGCAGATGGAAAGCCTTTGCGATTTGCGCTGATGCGTCCGTCTTCGTTTGAGGCTTTCTACGCCGCACAGGAACGCCGCGAACCAAAGATGGCGATGAGCGGCGACGTCATGCATCTGCGTGAACTGGCCGAAGAAGGCCCGATTATCGAATTGGTCAATACGGTGCTATCACAGGCAGTGACACGGCGTGCTTCTGATATTCACGTCGAACCAGGCGAATATGAATTCGCGATTCGGCTGCGGGTCGACGGCGTGATGCAGGATCTGAGCCGCTTTCCGCTGGATAAATTTGACGCTACCGTTTGCCGTATCAAAATTTTGTCGCAACTCGATATCGCGGAACGCCGCCTGCCTCAGGATGGCCGTATGACGGCACGCGTCAATAGCGAGGTATTTGATGTCCGTGTCTCGGTATTGCCAAGTGCGATGGGCGAATCTGTGGTGATGCGTCTGCTGCGCCAGGATCGCAAGCCTTATCATCTCGAAGATCTGGGCATGATGCCTGACCATGCCGCACTATTTAAACGCTGGATCAAGATGCCGAATGGTATTGTGCTGGTGACCGGGCCGACTGGTTCGGGTAAAACCACCACGCTCTACACGGCACTCGATATCGGGAACGATGGTTTAAATAAAATTATCACGGTTGAAGACCCGGTTGAATATCGTCTGCAAGGTATCTCGCAAGTACAGGTGAATGCGGATATAGGCTTTACTTTTGCATCCGCTCTGCGCTCTATCCTGCGGCATGATCCTGATGTGGTGTTGATCGGTGAGATCCGTGATCAGGAAACCGCTTCCATCGCTGTCCAGTCCGCGCTGACCGGGCATCTGGTGTTCTCAACTTTACATACGAACAGTGCTGCAGGTGCTGTAACACGACTGGTTGACATGGGTATTGAGCCGTTTTTACTTGGCTCCAGCTTAAAAGGAGTGATGGCGCAACGTCTGGTACGGTGTTTATGCGAAGAGTGCGCGCAGCCGGCCGAAATTAGTCAGGAAACGCATCGTGTTTTACTAGAAGGCGTCAGACACTGGAAAGAAAAATTAGTGGAGAAACCACAGTTGCGGCAACCGGTCGGTTGCCGTGCCTGTAACCATACCGGCTTTGCAGGACGTGTTGCGATCTATGAATTATTCGAGGTCGATGCAACGCTGCAGCATCAGATCTTATCCCATGCGAGTGAGGCAGAGATCGTCAGATATTTAAGAGAGAACCAGGTACGCTCCTTACGCGATGATGGCATGCTTAAAGTATGGCAGGGCATCACCACCGTTGAAGAAGTACTGAGTCTGGCAGGTGCCTGAGAAAACATAAACACAGTGTACTCACTTCTTAGGGCTTCCAATCATATTCATGATGTAAGGAGCAACGTAGCGTGAGCCACTGTCGTTTAAATGACCTCTGTCCCTGTAAAGTAGCATATTGTTTTTTGCGAGATAACAATACTGAGCATCACAAAACGGATCGGCAAGATCATACGTACGAATTTGCGGAAACTCCTTCAGAGCCGCATTTACGACGGACTTATAATTTGAAAAAGGCGTCAGAGAGTCAAATTCCTCGCGCGGGAATAAGCATTTGTTCCGATTATTAGTAAGTCGGAACGGCCGGTTAACACATAAATTCGGCTCAAATGGCAGAAAAGGATTGTCAAATAATACGACTACTTTTTTATTCGCCTTTGTTAAAGCCTGAAAAGTCCTTATCATCCCGTCTTTCAACACACGATTCTCATCCTTGTTTCCGGGATTCGCCATGTCTTTTACATCTCCGGAAGAACAGAGCGGGTTATGCGCCAGAATGACTGTTTTAATGTCCGGGTCATGAATGACAAAGTCGTAGGCGGCATTTATTAACTTATAAGCTCCTTCCCTGACTTTGCGTGCATTGATGTCGCTGGTGGCGCTTGCGATATCAATATATGGTGCCGCGCAACTTGCAGCAAAAGCGATGACTCCATCACCAGAATCAACGGACTCGCTTAATCCAGCATACAAATGACCGGCATGGGAATCGCCAATAATTGCGATGGTATTCTTGGTTTTTCTTTGAAACCTGCAAGGGTTATCAGTCACTTTATCCCAGTCAGGGAAATACGCATGACAGTTATTGATAGATTCGTTCAACAAATCTGCAGAGTTTATATTTCCAATTTGGGCTTTACTGCTTAACAATCTGAATTTCAATCCATCTCGTTGATATGTATTGAACCCGACATATCCGATAACAATCATCAGAAAAACGAGAGTAATAACCTTAGCCCTGCCATATTTTCCGAAACGCATCGGACGTTCAATCAAAAAATAAGTAAGCCAAGCAAGTACTATTGATAAGACAACAGCTTGAAAACGAATTTCAATGCTCGGTACTTCACTCTCAACGATCCGGGCAAAAGATAAGAGCGGCCAATGCCACAAATACAGTGGAAAGCTGATTAAACCGAACCAAACAAGTAATCTCGCGGATAAAATTTTTCGATTAACGACTGCATCAGGACCTGCAGCAAGCAATAACACCGCGCCGGTGACCGGTATCAATGCCCACTCACCGGGAAACCGGAGTTCTTTATTTATGTGCAATAACCCATAAGTGAGCAATAGCAAACCTAGAAGCGACGAACAATTGGCGAGAGTTTGTCCCTGGGTTTTCTGCTTTTCCGTATAAAGAACGGCAACAAGAAAATCATCAATCTTGTTGGCGATATGACTCAATTTCTGCCTCTGATATAACATCAGCCATGCCAGAAGACTGCCAAACAACAGTTCCCAAAAACGTGTTTGTGGCGAATAGAAAGTTGCGATGGCATCTTGTCTGACGCCCTTGAAATTCAAAAAAAATGAGATGACGGTAAAGAAAACGGTCATCGTCAGGAGATTAAACTTGCGCCTCCATGCAAACCACAGCAGTAGCGGCCAGACGATATAAAACTGCTCTTCTATTCCCAGACTCCATAAATGCAGTAAGGGCTTGGTCTCTGCGGCATTATCAAAGTAACCTGCTTCTCCCAGCAAAACGATATTTGAGATGAAACCGGCACCAGCGGCCATGTGTTTACCCAGCTGTTTATATTCGTCTGGCAGTAAAGCAAACCATCCGAACACAAAACACGCTGATAACACAAGAAGAAGCGAAGGAAAGATGCGCCTTATGCGCCGAGTATAAAAATCAGAAAAACGAAAAGTTCCTGATTCTAAGTTCTCAAAAATAATCGTCGATATTAAATACCCAGAGATAACAAAAAAAATATCCACGCCAATGAAGCCACCACGAAGTACATCTGGAAATGCGTGGAAGACGACGACCGCAATAACAGCGATGGCCCGCAATCCGTCGATGTCAGACCGATATTTCAAAGGTGGTAAATGTACATCTTTTAGTGTCATTGAATTAAATCTGAAAACAAACTGAAGTTGAAATCGCTGATGTACGTAGCGGAATCCGGCTAGCGGTCAGCAGATGATGAATGACTCTGCAAAAAAGTATTTTTCATCCACATCGCCGTCGACGAAATCCCGACATCAAGGTTAGTCGAAGGACACCATGAAGTTTTCGATAATAATTTGCGTGAATCAAGCACATTACTCTGAACGTCAACGAATCTCGGGGCGCTGTGTTGTACAGAGATAGGTATACCAAGACTGTGGCTGATCTTTTCTACCAACTCAACGATGGACGTGCCAATCCCCGTCCCGACATTAAAAATGTCACCGGATGTGCCAAGAATGCCCGCCTGTAAAATGCCTTCTATTGCATCGGTTATATAGATGTAATCTCTGACAATAGAGCCATCTCCCCAAATATCAATTGTCTGATGCGTAAGTGCCTTGTATATCAGCGCAGCGACAATCCCCTGCCCCCGCTGAGGATCTTGCCAAGGGCCGTAAGGATTGCTTAGCCTGATCACGATAAAATCGAGGTCGTATGATTTTCTATATAAATCAAAATAGCGCTCGATAGACAGCTTCACCAGCCCGTATGAGCTGATGGGATCTGTCGTACTGGATTCAGAAATAAGTCCCGCATCTTTTTGTCCATAAACGGTTCCGCCAGAGGATAAAAAAATCCAGCGGACATCTTTATCTTTTGTGTGCTCAAGATAGTTAATGGTAGAGACCAAATCCCGGCTGACCTCATTCGCAGCTTGCGTAGTGCTCGGCGAAGGACGGCAGGAGCTGACCAGATGGAAAATATATGCCTGATCCATTTCAGCCAACAGTTCAGCCGGTGGTCGCAAAAAGTCTCCCACAATCGCACGGACACCATCAGGCCACTGTTTTGATATCACTATATCGAAACAAACAACTTCAAATCCCGCGCGCACCAGTTCCTTCACAAGATTAATGCCAATAAATCCGGCAGCACCGAGTATCAACGCTTTTTTATATTTTTGTGCTGGCAAGCTCATTAACTGTTTTTCTCTTTATTTAAAGGCAAACCAAAATGATGGTGCAAATACTCTATATACAGGTTAGCTTTGTTTAATATGTCCTGACCCGGCGTTACTACTGATTTCGCGACCTCTTGCAAGGCGATCACTTCTTGCAAATGCAGATTGGCTTTCAAAGTATTCGTCGCGCTGTTTGTGTGACGGCGGTGTAAATTCAAGGGATGCTGATTGAAATAGATTTTTCCCTCCAATAAAACCCGGATATAAATCAGCCAGTCACCTGCAATTTTATATTGGGTTAAATTATCACCCATCTCATCAAATACCTTTTTCAAGGTCTGATGCTTGAAAAGAACACCACTCACGTTTGGAATCGTGTTTTTTATACTCATTGCTTTTGCAATTTCTTCGGCACCATCACGGCAATAGCTACGACTCCAATCATCTGAAATGTCTTTTGTATAGTCCAAATAATTTTCGGCAACAAGGTTCCCATGCTCATCAATTTGCTTTGATTGAGTAAAAGCAAGCACCACTGATGGGTCAAAAAATGCGGGAATTAATGCCTCCAGAAATTTTTTATCGGCCAGATCATCTGCCTCAGCAATCCAGATCAAATCACCTCTGGCAAGATCCACTCCTTTTTTCCACTGTAAAAATACAGACCCGGAGTTTTCAGGGTTCACAACAAACGTGCAGTCTACCGGACACTCCCGCATATAAGACTGCACCACTTCTTCGCTGTCGTCGCTGGAATTGTCATCGAGAATAATCAACTCATAAATCGGAAATGATTGCGTACAAACAGTTTCCAAGCGCTGAGCTAAATAATGTGCATAGTTGTAATTGGGCACAACAACAGACACACGAGGACAAGCATTCAGATGATGCATCAGATCTAACGAATACTGTCTGAGCGATAAAACAGGTTTGTTCTGGGTTGTAACTGGCGTATTGAGCAAGGCACACACCTGCTCTGCAAAATCGCCGGACTCGAGGTAATTCGCCAGGCGCCCACCACATTCTAAAATCAGGTTTTCCGTACCGGAAGCACCTTTAAAAGCAACAACAGGGACATTGACTTCTGCCGACTCCAAAACAACATTGGGAAATGGATCTTCGCGAGAAGTAAGTGCATAAACAGATGCCGCGGCATAATACGCCATAGGATCACGTACAAAGCCGGCAAAAATCACTTTATCCGTCAGCTTTAATTCACGTACTCTGAGTTTTACTTTTTGCTCAAAAATAGCTTCTGCATGTCCTACCCAAATAAATACAACGTTCGGATTGCATCGAATGACATCTGCAGCAACTTCGACAAATAAATCTGCGCCTTTGCGCATATCCAGATATCCGATTGCCAAAACAATCTGCGAATTCAACGGTAAGTGGTGTAATTCGCAAATTTCTTTATGTGCCTCAACTCGGCGGCCTTTAAATGGGTTCTTGCGTAATACGCCTTGTGGCCGGATAACAATCTTATTTGGATTGACGGGAGCAATTTCATTAAAAAGCTCATGCACTAACGCAGCAGGGAATACGACTTTATCCGCCAGTTGTGCAATCGTTCTGGCATTTTCCTCTTGCTTCATGTCACGAATAACACCTGGCATTTCATGAATCAGGCTTAACACTTTAAATCCCGTGTGTTTCAATAAAGGCAAAACACTTCCGCAAATGACAGTATTGGTAATTGCATCTACGGTTCCCACTGCATTCAATTTTTCTAAAAAAGCATACACCTCTTCAGAATGGCGGTTTTTTATGTTGAAGGTTTTACCGACCCGATTAAAGTCGTCCCACAAATTTCCTCCATCCAAAGCCATGATCGTCACATCAAAACCGCATTCCTTCAATTGCTTTGCAGTTTCTAAAATCAAAAATTGCGCTCCGTGCGGATGACAATCATGCGTAACAAGAAGTACGGACTTTCCTGGGTATGAGGTACTGCGAGTGATCGCATTTCGGGTCGCCTGCAAATAAGCGTAGCCATAGCGTTCATCAGGTTCAAGATGCGCACCTTCCGCCCATTCATTCCAGGCATTCACAAAGATCAGCCGTTCATCCTGATTACTACGGTGTTGTACGGTATCCCTGATTGCATTCGCTAACCAACGCTGATATACCAAAGGGCTGGAATGGAGGAAAATCGTCCCCTTATTCTTTCTGCGGGCTGTATTGTCCCAGGACGGGCATACTCCTCTGAATAAGGTATAAGGAGGCTGCTGATAGTTTTCACTTCTTTCAGCAAAGATACGCGCGTCATATACCCTGCCGGAAAAATCTGCGCTGAGCGGAGTCACTGTATTCGTCACATCTGGCGGCGCCGAATTATTCGGTGGAAATTCAACGGCAGCATCGAAGTCATACGTTGCAGGATCAAGCGCCTCAAAGGATTGCGTGTACGTCAGATAAATTTCGCCAATCCCGTTCTGACGACACCAGTCGCGCCAGCGGGCTACTGTTTCTTTTGGAGAGGGCAATAATCCTGGACGATAAACCAGCAACAGCGGTTTGCCACTGATGCGGATATAGCGCGGGTCACGCATGTACCTGGCAACATGTTCAATAAATGCAAGATCATCTTCGGGACTGTGTTGTTGCGCAATCAGAACTTCGTGATCCAAGCCATCCCAACGACGGCTCCAGTTTTCATTGGCCCAGCAGAGACAGAATGGCAAGTCCAACGAACGATCATTCAGGTAGTTTTCTATGGGTTTTTCTAAAAGACGTGTGCCACCAAACCAATAAAAATAAAAACAAAAGCCTTCTATTCCATACAACTTCGCTAATTCAATCTGACGACGCTGTACTTGAGTATCAAGTAAATCATAGTAGCCCAACTCACCCGGAACATGAGGCTGATAGTGGTTATGAAACTGTGGCTGTGCAGGTCTGACATTTGACCATTCTGTAAATCCTTCACCCCACCATGCATCATTTTGTGGGATCGCGTGAAACTGTGGCAAATAAAAGCAAATTAATCTGACTGGCTTGTTTTCTAAAGGTGTGGCGTTCAAGCGCGCAACATAATGCACAGTTTCCACTTCTGTAGATACTGGTTCATAAATGGACAAAGCCGACGCTGAGTCACCTTGCTGAGTATTGTGCTGGCCGGCAGTAATCCATTTGCTGTATTGATGAAACGGCGATGGGAAATTCTTAATCAATGCGGCTTTCAGCTTATTTTTTAACGTCAGTGGCAGGGGAAGTATTCGCCAAAAAACCCTGAAACTACCAAATGTGAACAGGCGCATTCTTGTTATTATTGATGTACTCATTTTTCGCCGGATGTATCGCAATGGTTTGGTTATCTTCCAAGATTTGCTATCAATGATAGATTGCAGGTAAGCTTCTTTTTCATTCAATATGTGTTTAAGCTCACTAATTTCCTGAGCTCTTTGAACGTTACTTTGATTTAACTCACTAATTTCCAGAGTTTTTTGAGCGTTACTTTCGATCAAGCCGGTAATTTCCTGAGCTTTCAGAGCATTACTTTCTGTCAGTTCATTAATTTCCTGAGCTTTCTGTGCATTGTTTTTTTCAAGCTTACAAACCAAGTCTTCCGTTTGTGACACTTTTACAGACATCTGCCTTAATTCCTCTGCGCTCAACTCAAGTCGCTGTCCCCAAATCATTTCTAGCAGCGCGTCTATCGCTGCACTGTCGTCGCAAAGAGTAAAGGCAAATTTATAGCCCTTATTTAACCTAGCTAACACATCAGATGGCACATCCGGATACCATTGAGGGTCATTATTTTCCGCCATTAATATACGGCCTTCAGCCGGAGTGATTCCACTCCAGAAAGCGTTGATCAAATCAGCATCAGAACCTGCCCCTGACCATTGCCACAAAACACTACCCTGTGCATCAGCGATGTACGCATTCTTAATCCAGATCGACTTCATTTCCGATGCAGGATCAATGCGTATTTTACTGATACACTCATCTTCTAAAGCTGGAAAATGAAACTCCACTACAAATTCGTTGAGTACACTATCGTGTCTAAATCCAGGGAGCTTATTCGTTTCGTTGAATCCTGATGTTTGTGAGCTCTGCCAATACAAAGCCGTCGTAAAAATAGGACTGGTCAGCTTTTTTTTGAGTCTGGAAATATCCGGTACCGCATGCATACTTGGATATATTTTGGTCGTGACTATCCATTGGTATACCAACGCGTCCGGGCGACTTTCAATCATCGCATCCAGCCACTGTTTAGGGAAAAGCCTGGTCTGCACGTCTGCGAATTCGGTTTCAGTCAAATTCCGCTGAACCGTATCCAACGCCCATAAATAAATTCCAGAATCAGCTAATTTCTTGATCAGATTTTGGTATGAGTAAAATCTCAGATGTGTGTTATCAAGCAAGCCATTTTGTGTATAGCTAAATTGCCCTGCAAGTAACTCTAAAGATGCGGCAATATGAGTGATATTTGGTACAGAGAAAATAATGGCACCGTGTGGCTTGACCAGCAAACGCAGTTGTGCCAAAAGTTTATCCGGATTATTCAGATGCTCAATGACGTCCGCAACGATAATGTAATCATAAGACTCAGGAACGAAATCGCCGGTAATACTATCCGTTTCGAGGTTCCTGATGGTAACTTTCCGGTAAACGGGACTGCATACCTCTAATGCCCCCTGATCAATATCAACACCGTCGACCACACATTCTTTTTGCAAAACCAGATAATGCCCCAACATCCCACTGGAGCAGCCAATATCCAACACAACAGAGTTTGCGTGAATTTGTGCAACGATCTTTGAAAGAGACTCCTCCGTGTCAGGAATGACATCTCTGCTGTATTTGTTATGATTTTCCATTACCACTAAATCTATCTGGCCGTCTTACATAATCGGTTATTTGCTTATCTGCAGAATTTTTCTACAACTTGCGGCTAAGTTGAATCAAAAATCTTCTCAAGCCATCCCGGATAGCAGAGCTAGCCGGCTTTTGCGCAATTAAAGCAGAGTCATGCCAGCAATTGGTATGCTCATCATAGAGCGGAGAATCCTCCCATTGGGTATAGGACTCAAGCGGATTCAATCTGGCGTATCTGGCCAAGGCAGTAAAGCCGTCAGGATAAAAACGCCAACAATCAACCGGATAACGATGTTCGTAGCCGGAGGAGGGAGCGATAATACAAACATAGCCGCCTGGTTTAAGCACTCTTGCGATTTCCATCATCGTGATCCAGAAATACTCTATGTGCTCGAATGCCTGACCGGAAATGACGACGTCTGCTGAATTCGATGGTATCTGACTCCAGTTGTACGGATCCGTCAAAACAATATCAACGTTGTTGCCCGCGACCATGTCACAGCCTTGATATTTCCATTTCGGCTCGTCACTGAACAGAGGTTTGTAGCTGCCATTGATGTGAACTTCCTGACTACCAATATCAAGAATACTGATTTCTTGATTTCTTTTTGCTGCGAGGTATTTATCTCTAAATGCCCTCATTTTATCCATTGAACTTGTATGCATATTTTTAACTTTAAATAATATATTTTAAGAAATTGCTTTAATTTCAATTCCTTGCATGGGCACACCAACCAAACCTGTTGTCGCATGCGACGATTCTGAACGTAAAATCATCGCATCATGTACCCACTCTAACTGGGTATGGTTTTCATTCGTGCCAACGGCGATTGCAGCGCAAACTGAGTAATCGCCTTTTGGCAAAATAGGCATCGTGAAACTAAACACAGCCTCTATTTCGTTACCGCCAGCAACACTCAGTGGTGCATCATGGTAAGTAAGATAGGTGTTATCGCCAAACAGAATCTGACCTAACTTATCCTTGATATAAAAGCCGATAATGGGGGAGAAAATATCCTGAGTCACAAACGCACTGATGTGCAATTGAACTGTTTCTCCACCGACAATCCAGCTTAGAGGGTTACCGTCTTCATCAAAAAATTCAACTGCACTGATTTTGGCTTCTTTTGTTCCAAAGCTGCTTGCATTTTGATCAAATTCAAAAACCTGAATGTCATTTCTTAAATTACTCTGATTAATCCAGGCTAAACGTGCATCTCTCTTCTCCTTCGGCGTTTTTGCGTCCTGAAGTACTGGGGGTATTGTAAGCATTTTGGTTGAGCTACTTTTTCCCTGCGCCACTTCATAGAATGCCTGCAAATAACGTTCAGACACCTCTTTTGCGGAACCACTTGCCTGTATTCGCCCTTTTTCCAGCCAAATAGCGCGTTGACATAAGTTTTTAACTGCTGCTGTATCATGACTTACAAACAATATGGTGCCGCTATTCATAAATTTACGCAAAAAACGCATACATTTTTGCGTGAAAAAAGCATCACCTACCGCCAATGCCTCATCAATTACTAATATGTCTGCATCCACATGAGCGATAACAGCAAAAGCAACACGTACATACATGCCGCTTGAATATGTTTTAACTGGTTGATCGATAAAGTCACCAATATCCGCAAATTCGACAATATCGTCAATCCGCTCATCGACCTCTTGTCTGCTCAATCCCAGCAACTGGCCGTTCATATAAATATTTTCCCGGCCAGAATATTCGGGATTAAAACCCGACCCAAGTTCCAATAAAGCCGCTACCCGGCCATTGACCTGCACTTCGCCTTGAGTAGGACTTAATGTTCCGCACAAAATTTGGAGTAAGGTACTTTTACCAGATCCGTTGCGACCAACAATACCGAAGGTTTCGCCTTTTTTTAAATCAAAACTAATATCTTCGAGCGCCCAATAGTGCCTGGAATATCTCTGCGCCCAGCCTGAAAGGCGATCTCTGATTTTTCGGCTGGGGCAGACCTTGGCAAGCAAACCGATTATTCCTTGTTTTAAACGGTCAATCGGTTGGTCGTAAATCTGATAACACTTACTCACCCCTCTGACACTGATAGCAAACTCAGATGACATCGGCAAATCCCCGGCGAATTTTTTGGAAACAGGCAAAACCCGCCCACGCTATACAAATTGATAAGCACAGGTACAAAAACCAATTAAACCAATCAGGCTGGTTTCCCCAGACCAGAATTTGGCGCGCCATCTCAATCGGAAAAACCATAGGATTCAAATTGGCAAGTGTCTGCCAATCCGCCGGTATTGCTGATAAAGGGAAAAAAACTGGTGAAAGAAACATCAAACCAGTAACAAAAATACCTATGGTCTGACCAACGTCACGCAGAAACACGCCAATAGCCGACAAAAACCAGCTCAATCCAAGACAAATCAGTGCCAGTGGAAAAATCACTGCGGGCAGAATTAATACGGTCCATGGAATCTGACCAAACACAATAAATTGAAATATCAGTAAAACGATAACACTGACCAGAAGATGAAATAACGCTGAACACAGATTAACGCAGGAGAGTATTTCTAGAGGAAAAACGATCTTCTTTACAAAATTAGGATTACTTAAAATCAGACCAGGAGCCCGATTAACAATCTCGGCAAATAAATTGAACATGATCATGCCTGCGAATAAAACGATGGCAAATTCGGTCTTTGATGTACTGGCAGCGGTCCACCTCGCCTTGAAAATCTCACTAAACACAAAAGTATAGATTGCCAGCATAAACACCGGCGTTAATAAAGACCAGAACACACCCAAAAACGAGCCTTTATACTTACCCAAAGCATCGCGCTTCGCCATATCTATAATCAGACGGCGATGCAACCAGAGAGATTTCAGTGCAAAAAACGGAGAAATTGGAAATTTAGTCATTAAGGTGTAAAGACGCGCTTTGAATAAAATGGCCTGATATTTTTCAAAACGCACGATTTTATAGGGTTCATTACTCAGATGATCGAATTTATCGAACAGGGTGCTTACCAAACACTAAACATACAAGAGAAGTTACATTTTCTTATTTAATTAGTGCTCTATTGGAATTATCAACACCACCAGATAATATGTACGAACATTTCGAGTAATTTAGAACGTGAATTATACCTGTTCGCTCTTATAGAATGCTCCAAAGGGCATTGCAATCTTGTCACATACAGTACGATTGTCTTATACATGAGCCATATCGTCGGAATTCTCACATCAGTTTTTTCCAAAAAACTGGGTCTCATTTCTTAATTTTTAAAAATTTGATCGTCACAATATGACCAAAATCGTTTCGGCCAACTTAAACGGCGTGCGCTCTGCAGCAAAAAAAGGCTTTTTTGAATGGATGGAAAAGGAAAGCCCGGATCTTGTTTGTGTACAGGAATTAAAAGCACAGGCAGCGGACATGACGACTGAGTTTCTGAATCCACACGGATATCACGGCCATTTTCACTACGCTGAGAAAAAGGGTTATTCAGGCGCAGGCGTGTACAGTAAGAAAAAACCGGATGCCGTGCACATCGGGTTCGGCAGTGCAGAATTTGACCCGGAAGGACGTTATGTGCGCTGTGATTTTGATGATATCTCTGTTATCTCGGTTTACTGCCCGTCCGGCTCTTCTTCACCGGAAAGACAGGAAGCAAAATTCCGCTTTATGGATGAATTTTTTCCACATCTGGCAACGCTGATGGCTGAAGGCAGGGAACTGGTGATTTGTGGCGACTGGAATATCGCCCACAAGGAAATTGATTTAAAAAACTGGAAAAGTAATCAGAAAAATTCCGGCTTTTTGCCAGAGGAACGTGCATGGCTGACACGCTTATTTGATGAGCAGGGCTGGATCGATGTTTATCGTCGTCTGCATCCCGATACAACAGGCGAGGCGTACACCTGGTGGAGCAATCGTGGTCAAGCCTGGGCGAATAACGTTGGTTGGCGGATTGACTATCATGTCGCAACACCGGGCATAGCAGCGAAAGCACAGAATGCTTCGATATACAAAGAACAGCGCTTTTCTGACCACTCACCCCTGATTATCAACTACGTTTAATTCGATAGTCTTAATAAAAATGCGGGTTTCCAAGCCATAATGACTGGGAACCCTCACGGATATTAGGAGAAGTGGTTTAAACTTCTCGCAACGCTCCTTTAGGTAGCCGTTCTACTAACGGCGTTGCACCCTATCCAGCAGCACATCGGTAATGCGATCACCGCGCTCGCGGATATACGATTCAAATGCATCCAGATCGCGCCCGATCAGCTGGCGATCCGTTCCCTGCTTCAGCACGCTGAAACCATCGCCGCCATCCGCCAGAAAATTATTCACGACCACCTTATATTGCTGCGTCGGATCAAGCGCTTTACCTTTGATCTTAACGTCGGTGATACGCTGCTCTGTCGCCGCTGCAGGATTCCAGACATAGCTGAGACCGTGCGAGACAAACAGTTTTTTCGGCTCCTCTGCAGGGCGTCCACCGGCCCATTGCTGCTGCAATACCTGTAATAATTGCGCACCCGAAAGGGTAATTCGCACAAGATTGTTCCCAAATGGCTGCACCGCATACAAGTCGCCAAACGTGACATTGACAGGCGCCTTCTGGCTGCCAGACGGTAAATCGCTGCGGATACCACCCGCATTCATCAGTGCAATATCAGCGCCACCATGATGCTGGGCGTAATGCAACTGTGCGTCGGCAATCATATTCCCTAACGCGCTGTCGAAACGACCAGCCTCACTGGAGCGCAACATGGGTTTGTCGATCGTGATCACAGGACGCTGGCGCATGGCTGCCGTTTGTGTCGCCACTTTGTCAACCAGCACCTGGGCGGTCGCATCTGCTTTAATCTGCTGCTGATCGATCAGATGATTCACAGCCACCGCATTCACTACCGCATTGGTATTACGGTCTATGGTCAGCGTGGATTCTGTCAGAAACGCACCATAGCTACGGCCTTGTACGAGCAGACGACCATCAATTTTGCACGTATAGCCTTGGTGAGTATGACCGGAGACCACCAACGATATGGCTTTATCGAGCTTTTTAGTGATGTCGATAATCGGTCCTTGCAAGCCTTCACAGCGATAACTCGGATCGTTTTCCGCACCTTTGTAACTTGCGCCTTCATGAATCAATGCAACAATCGCATTCACCCCTTGCTTTTGTAACTCAGGCACATAACGATTAATGGATGCCGCCTCATCATCAAAACGCAGACGTTTGATCGAGTCACCAGCCACCAGATTAGGGACATCGGACGTCACCGCACCGATAAACCCGACCTTCACATCCCCGACCTGACGTATCACATACGGTGTCAACCACGGCGTATTACTGCCCTGCTCATACACATTAGCACCCAGATACGCATATTTAGCACCGTGAAAATCCGCATAAGCGCAGCCGGAGGACGCACATTCGCCTTTGATTTTACGCATCAAATCAGCCGTGCCGGAATCAAATTCGTGATTTCCGACTGCTGTCACCGTCAGGTCAAGCTGATTCAAGGCTTCGATCACTGGTTCATCTTTCAGCAATGCCGAACCCATAGGAGATGCCCCCATCAGATCACCACTCCCGACCAGGATGCTGGACGGCACCGCTGCGCGACGCTCTTTTAACTTCGCCGCCAGATAAGCATAACCACCAGAGGGAACATTCACTGTTTTACCCGGATTAGCAACATCTGCCTTGCTTGCCAGGTAAGGCACAGGCTGATCGGATTGCAAATTACCATGAAAGTCATTGATACTGAAGATCGTGATGTTGCTGAGTCGTGCATTCTTGTCTGACGTTGTCGAGCAACCACCAATGACGACAAGAACTGCAAGACTGATGAGTTTGAATTTATTCATATCTTTGCCACTATCAAATAAAAAAGGCCCGCAACAAGAAATCGTTGCAGGCCTGAATTGTCGTTGCTTTACCTTGAAAACTGACTACAGCAACTGCGCATTCATGCGATTAGAAATCTGCAGAAAATGTGACGGATGTGAGGCGTGGTGCACCAAGGTAATAGTACACGCCTGCCGCAGCATTTACTTTTGATTGAGAAGATGGGTTGCGATACTTCTCATTAAAGATATTACTGATGCTCAAACGCAAAGTTGGTTTTTTGAGCCAGCTTGTGTTCGGGAATTGATATCCGGCATCAAAACCAACCAAAGTGTATGCGGGTACTTCTTCGTCATTCACCAGAGTTGCTTGCTGTGAACTGGTGTATTTCGTTTTCAGACGTGCATACCAGACAGCTGTTTCATATTGCGCGCTCAAGCCTGCTTTCCATTCAGGTGTCAGAGGCATTTTCTTGCCTGCTGTCGGCTGAGTCAGTGTTTTGCTAACGACCAGATTGTCTTTGATTTCGCTGTTTGCATAACCAACGGAACCGTAGAACGACCAGCCATTGATCGGAGTATTGCCCAGTTCCAGCTCAAAACCTTGAGTTTTGACTTTACCGACATTACTCAGGCTGCTGGTGTTAGAAATCGGGTCATAAGCAGTTGCCTGACGATCGCGGAAATCAACGGAATATACCGTTGCTTGTGCTGTCAGTTTATCGCTCTGATGACGATAACCAATATCAAGGTTATAAGACGTTTCAGCCTTAACATCCACTGGCAATACTGCGGCACCGTTCACAACAGACAGATTAGAGTACACAAAGTTTGGTGGTACCTTCATGTTCTTTGCCAGACTTGCAAAAACCTGATTGTTATTATCGATCTGATAGCGAGCACCCAGTTGTGGCAATACTTCAGAGTATGACTTCTCAATATTATAAGGAGTAGCCCAGCCTTCACTTGCATAGTTAGTGAAGTTACGTTTCATCGTTGGCACACGAACACCAACGTTGACAGAAAGCTTGTCATTCATCAGGCTGATTGTATCTTGTGCAAAAAACTGGTACGCAGTACTGATTGTTTTCCAATCACGGCTCTGGTATGGCGTTCCATCCGGACGAGTGATACGACCATCTTTCAGCCAGATATCAGCCGCATTACCGTTGGCATCTACAGCAACCATAGGGCCAAATTGCTCATGCGTTGCGCGCTCATACCAGAAACCAGCCAATACCTGATGGGTGTCAAACGTATGTGTAACGGAAGCAGTTACACCAGGACGGTTTGTACGCGTGACGCTGCTATTGGCAACAATTACTTTATCCAGTGTATCGCCGTCACCGTTCAGATCAACTGCTGCGGTGCTCTTACCCGTTGCTGGATTCAAGAAAGAAAACTGTGTTTGTTTACCGTTTTTATCAAACAGTGGCCCCTCAGCCATTAACTTCTGTTGGTTACCACCTGTACCGTAGCCATACCAGTAGTAAGGAATAATTTTCACATCCGTGTTTTCACCAATACGCATTTTTCCAGTGACAGAAGCAATCACGTTTTCAAACGGATTCTGTGTCAGCTTGTAGAAAGAGTCTGCGTTTGCCTGACTAGGATCGTTGTCAGCTTTACCTTTGGTCGGTGTCACATGACCAATAAACTTCGTGGAATAGTCATAGTAGTAACCGTTTTTGTTCAGATCAGCCAGGCTGAACGAACTGATATTCTGGTTGATCGCTCGGTTGTACAAAACAACACCGCTGACAGAGTTGAATTTATCAAAGTCTGTACGGAAACCGAAATCGACGTGATCACGTTTCGCGCCGCCTTCGCCTTTCCATTTGTCGGCCTGAGCATGAGAATAAGAAATAAACAGACGGGAACGGTTATCTGACAACATACCGGTGTCGTAACGCAGGTATGTTTTAGACAGATTCAGGCCGCCAACGGTCTGCATTACGCGGAAACGTTTTGTTTTAGACGGATCGCATGTTGTGATACCGAAGTTACCACCGGTCGCACCGATTTGTGGAGAATCAACGTCAGTCGAGCCTTGTGTGACGAACTGTGTGCAGGTATTTTCCTGATCAACAAACTCTTGTGGATACACTGAGAAACTACCGGAATCATTGACAGGTACGCCATTGATTGTCGCACCGATCTGGTCGCTGTTAAAGCCACGCAGAGTCAGGCCACCGCCGAACAGACCAGTTGCGTCGTAGTTATAACTATTGACCGCAGGCATCAGCTCCAGCGCTTCGTACGCGTTACCGGTAGGACGTTGTTTTGCCAGCTCTTCTGCAGTAATTGTACTGCGTGCTTTTGGCGCATTTTCCTGCACCATCAGACCCATACCGACTTTTTTGCCGGTAATAGTCACTTGTGTTGAGCTTGTTTGTTCGTTGCTGACTTCCTGTGCTTGCGCAGTGGAAATGCCCATACATGCCAGTTGGCATGCAATCGCGACCATCGACAAACGTGACGGAAACGCTGAAGGCTTCGTAGATTGTTTCATTGACTGCTCCCGGATCAAATTACGGTAAAAAAAATAAAAATTGCGCTGAATCCTGTTCATCATCTCAAGCATTTAACACCGCTTGATGACATCTCCATCACCACACTTTATCGCCAACCTGCTGGCTTTATAAAAAACTCAAGCTGCAAACCACCACATAAAAAGCCTGCCGGTGAGGCGGGCATGCATTTTTTATGCCTGATTTCAAAAAGCAATCGATTGCTAACGCTAAAAATCATAAATCAGCTGAGACGCAAACGATTGCTCTTGCGAACTTCAAAAAACAGACGCTATATTCTGACGTCTATTTTTGTATAACACTGTTGATTTTTGTGCTGAATGAACAAGAAAAATTCGGATTAATCAGCGGTATATTGATATGTGAAAATAGTCTATCACATAATTTTTTCAACATTACAAAGTGTTACACCCAATTATGAAAGGACGATGACATCTTGGTTTTATATGCATGAAAATGTCACAAATGCACAACAGACGCGCTTTTTTTGGGCAAACATGCGTTCTTTGGGTGAAATTATGCTTGATTTTTATTTGCAGAATATTTTTGAAAGAAATTTTTCTTTCAAAATAGGGCAAACAAGGCTGTGACAAATTGCTTTTGCAGGAAACTAGGGGTAAAAAACTGGCTCAATACCCTTGACGTTCGTCTGATACGGCGCTATCCCATTCAGAGAAATTCCTTTCGCCTTCGCATACAAAGGCATCACTTCCGGCAAATGACGACGAATTTCAGCAATTCTGTTCTGACCGGCGGGATGTGTGGACAGCCATTGCGGCGGTGCACCTTTATTCACCATCCCCATTTTTTGCCAAAGAGCAACACCGGCGCGAGGGTCATAGCCTGCGCGTGCAGCAATATCGAGGCCAACGATATCGGCTTCCGTTTCGTTATCGCGGGAAAATTTCAGCATGGTGACATTCGCGGCGCCACCTGCAATCGAGCCAGCGATATTCGGATCATACCCTTTGGCTCCGGCAAAAATCTCTACCCCTTTGACGAACAGATTGGCCGCACTCGACTTCACCATTCTTTCGGCGCCGTGTTCACGCAAGGCGTGCGCAATTTCGTGTCCCATCACGATCGCAACTTCGTCATCCGTGAGTTTCAGAGTATCCAAAATCCCGGAATAAAACGCGATCTTGCCGCCGGGCATGCAATAAGCATTGATTTGCTTGGACCCCAGCAAATTAATTTCCCACTTCCACTGCTTCGCCCGCTCATTCCATTTCAAAGAATAGGGAATCAGCTTATTGGCAATTGCCCGCAGACGTACTACCTGCGGATGATTATCAGGACCCAGCGCATGCTGCTTTTCCGCCTGTTGCATGGTTTGTGCATATTGCATTGCCGACTGATTTTCGAGTGAACCAACCGGCGCAAGTTTACTTAAAAACGAATTTCCACCAATTTTCACGCCATCTTGCGGAGTGGCATTCTGTGCCAATACCGGGCCTGTTGTCGCGAAAAAAGCAGCAGCCAGAAGTATATGAAGTTTCATAATCTAAGCCAGTGAACAAGTTACCTGAAGAAATGGTACTCATACCCCCGGTTTTAAAGATACGGCAATAAAAAATGCTGTATGTCGCAGAAACCGGGTCATTAAACTACACCTGACGCTTACGCAACCGAAAGACCGCGAGACTGCCGCGTAAGTTGGGCAGGAAGTGCACCGGTTGTCCCTCGTGCAGGGCAACACATTGCATCACTTCCAGACCGACTTCATTGGCCAGATCGGCAAAATCATAAATCGTTGCACAACGGACATTCGGTGTGTCATACCACTGATACGGCAAGGATTTCGATACCGGCATTTTTCCCAGCAATAATGCGGTACGGTGCGGCCAGTAGCCAAAATTCGGAAAAGAGACGATGGCTTCACGACCGACGCGGGCAATATCACGCAACAAAGGTTCCACATGTTTCATCATCTGTAACGACGATAAACACAACACGGTATCAAAAGCATTGTCATCAAACATGCCCAGACCATTTTCCATGTCTTGCTGTATCACATTAACGTGACGCTTCGCGCAGGCCAGCGTTTTGTCGTCCGCGATTTCGATACCGTAGCCACTACATTGCTTATCGGTTTGCAGATAATCAAGCATGACCCCATCGCCGCAGCCTACATCCAGCACTTGTGAACGTGGCTGTATCCAGTCGGCAATAAATGCCAGATCGGGGCGCAACTGGTTTAATTCTGCAAAATTCATGCTGACACTCCTTTCAGTTCTGCCGCAATACGATCGAAATACGCGGCGACCAGATTCAGATAACGGGAATCGTCCAGCAGGAAAGCATCATGTCCGTGCGGCGCATCAATTTCGGCATAACTGACGGTACGTTTATTGCTGATTAAGGCTTTCACAATTTCACGGCTGCGCTCAGGTGCAAAACGCCAGTCGGTGGTGAATGATGCCAGTAAAAACTGTGCTTTGGTTGACGCCAGCGCTTTGGTCAGATCGCCACCGGTATGGCGGGCGGGGTCAAAATAATCCAGCGCTTTGGTGATCAGCAAATAGGTATTGGCATCAAAGTAATCTGAAAATTTATCGCCCTGATAGCGGAGATAAGATTCAATTTCAAAATCGACACCATAGCCAAACTGGTAGTCATCCGACCTCAGATCACGTCCGAATTTTTCGGCCATATCGTCATCCGACAAATACGTGATATGCCCTATCATCCGTGCCACCCGTAAGCCACGGCGCGGAACGACGCCATGTGCATAGAAATCACCACCGTGGAAATCCGGATCGGTCAGTATCGCCTGCCGCGCCACATCATTAAAGGCGATGTTCTGCGCCGACAGTTTGGGGGTCGATGCGATGACCACGCAGTTCCGCAAGCGATCCGGATACAGAATACTCCATGCCAGCGCCTGCATGCCACCCAGTGAGCCACCCATGACCGCAGCAAATTGCTGTATCCCCAGAACATCTGCCAGACGTGCCTGCGCGTTGACCCAGTCCTCTACGGTGACCACAGGAAAATCGGCACCATAGGGTTTGCCCGTAGCAGGGTTCGTATGCATGGGGCCAGTGGAACCGAAACAGGAACCAAGATTATTGACGCCGATGACAAAAAAACGGTTGGTATCCACAGGTTTGCCTGGGCCGACCATGTTGTCCCACCAGCCTATATTCTTGGGCTGGTCGGCGTAGTAACCTGCGACGTGATGAGATGCATTCAAGGCATGACAAATAAGGACGGCATTCGATTTGTCTGCATTTAAGCTGCCGTAGGTTTCTACCATCAAGGTATAACCGGCAATTGATGCACCACTCTGTAAAGACAACGGTGCCTCAAAGTGAAACGCCTGTGGTGTCACAGCACCAACGGATCCAGGTAAGACTGACATACACTCTTCCATCGAGAAAATTCTCGTTCAAAAACTAAGGAAGGCTAAAAGAAGGGCTGAATGTGAAGGAAGGAAAGCTGCATTCAAGCTCGCTTTAGCCGTATTTATTGTCCGGAAGTTTTCCAGACCGCGCCCGCAAGCTGATTTTCAAATCGGCGCCTGTATTTCATTCCAATTCTGATTAAATAGGAGAACAAGGCGCGTGTCCGCAGACAGTGCTTCAGCACGGCAAGGGCACAGCAACGACATTATCGTATTTAATGAGATTCGGATTAAGTTGATAAGGATAACGAACTCCAGTCTCATCGTCAAACCTGTTCCGGATTCAGTGCAGCGTTTTGCCAAGCGCTTCCATATTGCTCAGAGTTTCCTGTATGACAGCAGAATCATAGCTGCGCAGGATCTTTTTCACGTATGGCTGCAAACTCTCAAACCGGGTATTCAGAATCGCCTGTTTAATCTCTGGCAACAAAGCAGCAGGCATGGATAATTCCCGGAACCCCATGCCGACCAATAAACGAGTCAGACGCAGATCACCCGCCATACCGCCACAAATTGACAGGGGAATCCCGGCTTTTTCTGCGGTACTGACGATCATCTGCAACAGCTGCAAAATCGCCGGATGCAAATCATCATACAAATGCGCAACTTCATGATCCGCGCGGTCAATTGCCAGCGTGTACTGAATCAGATCATTCGTGCCGACAGACAAAAAGTCGAGTTTTTTCACAAACATCGGCAACGCCAGCGCCGCTGCAGGAACTTCTATCATCGCTCCAACCGGAATGCTCGCATCAAACTCTTTCTTTTCTGCCGTCAGCTCTTTCTTGGCCTGCACGATCAGTTGCAAGGTCTGCTCAATTTCAAATCCATGCGCCATCATGGGAATCAGAATTTTCACCGGGCCAAATGCAGATGCGCGCAAAATGGCCCGTAATTGCGTCAGAAACAGCTGCGGCTCGGCCAGACAATAGCGTATCGCGCGCAAACCTAAGGCAGGATTGAGAATATTGTGTTCAGCCGCTTCCAGCGGTTTGTCTGCGCCGACGTCTAAGGTGCGGATGGTGACCGGACGGCCTTTCATGCCAAGTACCGCCTTACGATACGCATCAAACTGCTCTTCTTCGCTTGGCAACTGATGCTGTTCGCCACTGCGCTCCATAAACAGGAATTCGGAACGGAACAAGCCAACACCGCTGGCGCCCGCCTCAAGCGCCGATGCGGTATCGCCTGGTAACTCGATGTTTGCCAGCAGGGTGATTTCAACACCGTCCTGCGTCACCGCCGGTGTTTTTTTGAGCTTGGAAAGTTTTTTTCGTTGTTTAAGCAGCTGCGCCTGGCGTTCACGGTATTGTTCCAGCACCATCGTCGGCGGCGCAACGATGACCACGCCGGCATCGCTGTCAATGATCAGCCAGTCGTCCTGCTCTATTAGTTGCGACGCGTTCCCCATGCCGACAACAGCGGGAATACCCAGACTGCGTGAAACGATGGCGGTATGCGAATTCTGCCCGCCTTCATCGGTGACGAATCCTGTGAAGGCGACATCGCGGAACTGCATCATATCTGCCGGAGAAATGTCTCTGGCGACCACCACCATGTTAGCGGTGCGTTCATCAATACCGTCGGAAGAAAGAACCTGACTTGAAGAGCCGGTCAGCACTTTCAACACCCGCTCGGCAACCTGCTGAATATCGGCTTTGCGTTCGCGCAGATAATCGTCTTCAATTTCATCGAACTGCGCCGACAGTTCCTCGACCTGCGTCACAAGTGCCCATTCGGCGTTGTAGTGACGAGTACGGATGATATCGAGCGGTGCTTCCGACACCATGGGGTCGGATAAAATCAGGGCATGGACATCGAGAAATGCTCCGAGCTCAGTCGGTGCATCCTGTGGCAATTCTGCCCAGATCTCCTGTAACTCGACGTGAACTTGCGCAATTGCGTCTTGCAGGCGCTGCACTTCCGCTTCAATTAATTCCTGCGCAACCAGATAGTGTTTCACATCCAGCGCGGCCGGACGCAGCAAATGCGCACGCCCTATCGCGATTCCGCGTGAAACCGGGATACCTTGCAATGTAAATGATGCCATGCCTTGTCCCTAATGTTCTAGATTGCCTTCATCCACTACGCCGGCAGGCAAATGAATGAAGACGACAACGCTGCAAGACCATCGCACCCGGAACGCTGCTTATGGTCTGAGCGGAAAGACCCTTTTACTCGCCTTCACCAAATTTGTCGTTGATGAGGCCGACGATTGCGTCAAAGCATTCCTGCTCATCGGCACCATCGGTTTCCAGCATGATTTTGCTACCCTTGCCCGCTGCCAGCATCATCACACCCATGATGGATTTGCCATTGACACGACGACCATTGCGGGTCACCCAGACTTCACTCTTGAATTTACTTGCCAGTTGCGTAAATTTGGCCGATGCACGCGCATGCAGACCAAGTTTGTTCACAATTTCAATTTCTTGTTGGATCATGCTGTACTTTCAACTCTCTGATTCTCTGATTAATTCGGTGCCAGCCGGATACGGTTATCTATCCGCAGCGCGCCATTCTGTCCTCCTGCCAGCGCCATTTCGACGACCACATCCAGTGTGTCATTACGGTAAGTAATCGCCCGCAACAACATCGGCAGGCTGATACCGGCAATGGTGGCGACCTGATCCGGCTCGCCGAGCTGGCGACAGCAGTTCGATGGCGTTCCCCCAACGATATCCGTCATCACCAGCACGCCGGAACCGTCATTGAGACGCTCAACCGCTGCCAGCGCCAGACGGTGAACATCGTCCGTGTCCTGGTCGGCAATGACATCTATCGCCTCCAGACGTTCAGGCATACCGCGGAAAACATGTGCTGCCGCCTGGATAAATGCCGAGCCTAAAGGCGCGTGAGTCATTAACAGTATTCCAACCATAATTTCTCAAAATAGAGGGAGTATGTGCCAATTTACACTTAATCCCTATGATTTTATAAGGGGGTTACAACATACCCCGGGGAGTATATTAATGCCCGGAAACTGCCGTTTCAAGCGCATCGATAAACATCGCAGCCACATCCACGCCTTTTTGCTGCGTAATTTCCTGGAAACAGGTTGGGCTGGTCACGTTGACCTCGGTCAGGCAATCGCCAATCACGTCTAATCCTACCAGCAACAAGCCTCTTTGATAAAGCTGCGGCGCCAAAGTCTGCGCAATCTCAAGATCGCGTGCCGACAATTCCTGCGCCACGCCAACCCCACCCGCGGCCAGATTGCCACGCACTTCGCCATTTTGCGGGATCCGCGCCAGCGCATAGGGCACGACCTTGCCACCGATGAGCAAAATACGTTTGTCACCATTGACGATCTCGGGGATATAACGCTGGATCATGATGGTACGGCTGCCGTTGAGCGTCAGGGTTTCGATCACGGAGCCCAGATTCATGCCGTCGGCACGAATCCGGAAAATGCCGGCACCACCCATGCCATCAAGCGGCTTCAGAATGATGTCCTGATGTTCGCGGTGAAAAGCACGGATACGCTGCTCATCGCGCGTCACCAGCGTCGGTGCGGTGAACTGACTGAATTGCGCAATGCTCAGTTTTTCGTTGTGATTACGTATCGCCGCCGGCTTATTGAAAACGCGTGCGCGCTGCTGTTCTGCCATTTCCAGCAAATAGGTCGCGTAGATATATTCCATATCAAACGGCGGGTCTTTGCGTTGCAATACCGCGTCAAAGGCGCTCAGCGGCAACGCTTCCGGCGCATCAGCGCGATACCAGTCTTCGCTGTCACCGGTCAGCGTGATTTTGCTGATGCTGGCAATGACTTTGCCACCTTCCAGTGCCATGTCTGACGGACCGAACGCATACACCGTATAACCACGTCTGACTGCTTCGCGCATCATCGCGAAAGTGGAATCTTTATAAGTCTTGAATTGCGACAGCGGGTCAGTCAGAAAGGCGATTTTCATGATAATTTTTTTGAAAATGACGGTACACCGGGAGTAAGCCGGCATGCCGGTTAATAAACTTCAGGATCAGGATCCGTTTTTTCCAGTTCCAGTGAGGCAGCCAGTAATGCCAGCCGCGCCACCACACCATACATGTAAAAACGATTCGGCGCTGCCGTGCCGGGTTTTGCCTTCATATCCGGCACCGCATGTTGCTGCGCAAATGCCAGCGGCACAAACTGCATTCCCGGGGCGTTCAGGTTTTCGTCAGTGCCGCGCTCTTCATTCACACGGTAAAAGCCGCCGACGACATAGCGATCGATCATATAAACGACCGGTTCAGCGACGGAATCTTTGATCTGCTCAAAGGTGTAAACCCCCTCCTGCACGATCACATCCGTCACGGCAATCCCGTCTTTATTGACGGACATTTTGTTGCGCTGTTTACGGTTCAGCTCACGCACTTCGTCGGAATGATGCACCGTCATGATGCCCATGCCATAGGTTCCGGCATCCGCCTTGACGATCACGAACGGTTTTTCTTTAATGCCGTACTCTTTGTATTTCTTACGGATTTTCGCCAGTATCGTATCGACCGCGGCCACCAGCGCATCTTCCCCTGTGCCATCGTCAAAATTAATGCCGTTGACTTTGGTGAAAAACGGATTAAGCATCCACGGGTCAATATCGACCAGCTTGGCAAATTTTTTCACGACTTCATCATACGATGAAAAATGATTGCTCTTGCGGCGCACAGACCAGCCCGCATGCAATGGCGGCAACAGCGTCTGTTCATTCAGTTCTTCGAGTATGGCCGGTATGCCTGCCGACAAATCGTTATTGAGAACAATCGTACAGGGATCAAAATTTTTCAGCACCAGACGTCGGCCATTTTCCGAACGCTCCAGCGGTTCAAGTATCAGCTGACTACCATCCGGCAGATCAATCGGCGTCGGCTCGGTGATGTCGGCTGATAAAGAACCGAGGCGCACGTTCAGACCAGTCTGACGGAAAATCTGCATCAGGCGGGCAATGTTTTGCAGATAAAAGGGATGACGTGTATTGGTTTCCGGGATCAGCAGCAGGTTTTTAGCATCCGGGCAATATTTCTCTATCGCCGCCATCGCTGCCTGCACGGACAAGGGTAACATTTCTGTCGCCAGATTATTGAAGCCACCGGGGAACAGATTGGTATCCACGGGCGCTAATTTAAACCCCGCATTGCGTAAATCGACGGAACAATAAAATGGCGGAGTGTGTTCCTGCCACTCGAGGCGGAACCAGCGCTCAATGGCAGGCGTAGCCTCCAGAATTTTCTTTTCGAGATCGTGCAGTGGCCCGTTGAGAGCCGTGACAAGATGCGGAACCATAGTGACCTTTTTGATAAGCTGCCTGAGTCACCGGCAACTTTCGCCAATATCAGGGCAGCGTGCCGGCTTTTTTTAAGACTCTCTTAGCTTGGGATGAAACGAAAAGAATCAAGTCAAGCCTGTGAATATCCCTACGGAATTCAGGATGATTTTGTCAGCAGGCTGAAATGTTCGACGGTTGGTGGCGCCGCAAAAAACGGACCGACAATCGCGCGCCATTGCAAAAAGGCAGGCGACTCACGGAAGTCAACGGTGTGATTTTCCAGTGTTTCCCAAAAAATCATGAGGACATAGCGTTCCGGTGACTCTATTCCCTTATTCACTTTAAAACCGCGGAAACCTTTGGCTTTAGAGATGACTTCATCCAGCCCGCGCTGAATCGCGGCGTCAAATTGTTCTTGTTGTCCTGGATGAATACGGATGTCGGCAAGTTCGAGAATCATGTTTGGCTCTTTAAAATGGAATGTCTGAAATATCTGTTGCGTGTTCTATTATGGCACCAATCGGGCGTAAATCAGACCAGCCCCCGCTCACTCAATTCCCGCTTCACATAGGCGTAAAACACTGGCGCAGCGACCACACCCGGCACCCCGAACAGGGTTTCCATCACCAGTATGGCCGTCAGCAGCTCCCAGGCCCGCGCATTGACTTGCTCTCCGATGATGCGGGCATTGAGGAAATATTCAGCTTTATGAATCACGATCATAAAAACCAGCGAAGCAATTGCCATATTCAGCGAGTGCGATAAAGCAACAATCACGATCACAGAATTAGAAATGATATTGCCGGCAACAGGAATCAGACCTGCCAGAAAAGTAATCGCAATCATGGTTTTGGTCAGTGGCAGATGCACACCGGCTAACGGAAGAATGACGAGCAGATAAATCGCTGTCAATACGGTGTTGATCAGAGAGATTTTGAATTGCGCAAAGACGATTTTATGGAAAATCTGCGCAAAGACGGCAACGCGCTGATGTAAGGCAGCAGCAAACGGTTTGTGGTTAGTGTCGCCACTGGCATCGCGCAAGGCTACCATGCTGCCGATAACCATCCCCAGCAATAAATGTACGATCAGGTGGCCTGCTTCCGGCACCAGCAACTTTGCTTCCCCCGCGTGCTCCCGCAACCAGTGTGTGATCATCGTCTGTAACGCATCAACATCTTCCGGAATATTGGCACTCATCCACTGCGGTACCTGGCTGCGCGATGATTCCAGAATATCAGCCAGTCTTTGCAGCAGATTATGCAAATTCCCTGCATCACTGCGCAAAAACACATGACAACCCCAGGTTGCTAAAAGCAAACTGATGATTAAAATGGCAGACAATAAAGCCACTGCAATCATGCGCGGCTGTCGATGACTGAGCCTGTGTGCAATCATTGGTGTCAGCATGTGTACCAGCGAGTACACCAGCAAGCCGGAAAATAAGGCTAGCAATAAGCCCGCTTTCAACACTAAAAATAAACCGACTGCCGCCACGATATACGATGCATACACTGAAGCACTTAGTTTGGGAGTTACCATCACGCGAGTTCCTTTTTATAAGAGATGGCCAGTTGCCATCATCAACATCAGACAGTGATCAGCCCCGTGAGTCAGACAACCAACAACCTGATGCTGTTACAGCCACAATACGCGCACATTTAACCATAATGCAGGCAAATACATCGACGGTAAAAACAGGGATATTTGATCGGCGTTGATTATCAGCCCGGCGACATCCTTTGCAGCGGCGGCACAGGCGATCTGGCGAGTAGCGGCAGTCTGTGGCAAAGTTCAGAAACATGGCTGAAACATAGATTTACATCTTTCTTGTCGTCCGTATCGGAACCTGAAGCGTTAAATGAGGACTAAACTGAATTGATGGTCACTTGCATCGAGGTAAATATGACATTCACACAGAAACAACTCTCCGCTGCCGCTGCTGTGCTGGCGCTCACCAGCGTCGGTTCGATCGCACAGGCTGCAGATTTTGAGGATTATGCACGCGTCATCAACGTCACCCCACAAGTCGAGCAAGTCAATATGCCGCGTCAGGAATGCCGGACTGAATACGAGACTATCCAGCGTCCGCAAGAACGCAGTAATTCGGGCGGCATCATTGGTGGTATCGCCGGCGGTCTGCTCGGCAGTCAGGTTGGTGGCGGTAATGGCCGGATCGCAGCAGCAGCAGCTGGTGCGCTGACCGGCGCTATCGTCGGCGACCGTATGGACAATAATGGCTACAATGGTCAGCAAGGCTACGATAGTCGTCCGGTTCGTCAATGCAGAACCGTTGACAACTGGCAGACCCGCAACAACGGCTATGCGGTCACTTATGAGTACAACGGCCGCACTTATACCTCGGTCATGCCTTATGATCCGGGTTCACGTCTGCGCTTACATGTTTCGCTGACACCTCGTCCTTAAGAATTGATCAGAAACGGCTAAATACCGTTGCTTGAATACAAAATGCCGCTAAATGCGGCATTTTTTTCGTCTTCATTTCCACATGGAAAGTATTTTCCGGCGCATATCCGGCCGAAATCACATGGGTTTATAGTATGATCACGGCCAAACTTTACGCATACGCTCCGTCTCCAGTCCATGAAAAACATGTTAAAAAAATACGGTCTGCTGGTATGGCTTTCTCTGTTACTGATTGCCGGTTTTGTCTTCACCACCGTTGCCGGCTACATCGTCTCGCGCGATACGATACAACAGGGGATATCTGAACAGACCCTGCCTATCACCGGGGATAATGTTTATTCGGAGATTCAAAAAGACATACTGCGGCCGGTATTCGTGTCTTCACAGATGGCTCACGACACTTTTGTCCGCGACTGGATCATCAACGGCGAAGATGATCAGGAACAGATCACCAAATATCTGAAAGAAATCAAACTCAAAAATAAAGCGATCTCCAGTTTTCTGATTTCAGATAAATCCCGCAACTATTATTACGCTGACGGTTTGTTAAAGCAGGTCAAAGAAGGCGAACCGCGTGATGCCTGGTTTTTCCGTGTGAAAAATCTCAAATCTTCCTACGAAACCAATGTCGATCTGGATCTCGCCAACCACGATGCAGTCACGATCTTCGTCAACTACCGGATTTTTGATTACCAGGGACAATTTATCGGCGCTACCGGCATAGGACTGACGCTCAATACTCTCAAGCATCTGATTGACAGCTACCAGAAACGCTTTGATCGCCAGATTTACTTTGCTGACAGGCAAGGCAGAATCACTCTGGCTGGCAGTAACTTCAGCAAACAAGGCGAAAATATTCAGACCATCAATGGCATAGGCAGCATCTCTGCGAAAATTCTGGCGAATCACAGCAGCGAATCCATGCACCTGGACTATCAGGGCAGTAACGGCATGGTGCTCGTCAACTCACGCTATATTCCTGAGCTGGGCTGGCATTTACTGGTAGAACAGGATGCCAGTTCCGGCATGCAACCCGTGCACAATGTTTTCTTGCTCAATATTGGTCTCAGCGCTGCCATCACGATTCTGATCATGGTGATGGTGCTGCTCACTGTGCGCCGCTACCAGAAACGCCTGGAAAAATGTGCATCGACGGATTCCCTGACAAATCTGCTGAATCGGCATGCTTTTGATTTCGTCTTTCAGCAAAGCCTGCTCGACAGCGAGCGCACACGCCAGCCTCTGTGTGCGATTCTGCTGGATATTGATTTCTTCAAAAAAATTAACGACAAACACGGTCATCTGATCGGTGATCACGTCCTCAAAGAAATCGCTGCAATCGCTAAACGTTCTTTACGGGAAAGTGACGTTATCTGCCGCTGGGGTGGCGAAGAGTTCCTGATTTTGCTGAAAAACTGTACGCTGGAAAAAGCAACTTCCATCGCTGAAACCTTACGTAACACCATTGCCAATAACGATTTTTCACGCACGACCGACCTCACCCGCACACCACTGTCTGTCACAGTCAGCATGGGTGTCGCAGAATGCCGGACCAGCGAAACCGAGGATAGCGTATTTGAACGCGCGGATCAGGCTTTGTATCAGGCCAAAGCCAACGGACGGAACAGTGTTTATTTTTCTGAATGATGTTTGCGGGTCGCTAATTCAACGGTGGGAGTGACAAACGCCTGATACAACTCTCCCGCCGCCTGATCCCACTGAGAAACGACCGCCTGCTGCCGGCTGACCGTTGTCATATCGCCGCGCGCGATCGGCCCGGTCAGTGCCGCGGGTGCTCCGAGCTGAAATACATTCTCCAGTGACTGACGTGCCAGCGGCTTCGCCATTGCCCGCGCCAGTTCAGGTGGAATCCCAGCCGACTGATAAGCACGCAATGCAACGTCCATCAGACTCACCAGATAATTGCTGGCAAACACCGAACCTGCGTGATACAACAATTTCGATTCAGCGCTGATCTCAACCGTTTGCGCACCGATGGCCTGCATCGCCGGCAATAATACGTCCAGCGCCCGGCGATCACCTTCGAGACTGCATATGGTTCCGGAAAAATGACCCGCTACTGCTTGCGGATCTGCGAAGCTGCGTACCGGATGCACGCTGGCCACAGCAGCGCCGGTTGCTGCTGCAGCAGCGAGCTCGTTTGATGCCTTCGAGCCGCTGCAATGAAACACGATAGTATGTTCATTGATCAGTCCTCGTTCACTTAAAGCATTGCAAACATCGGAAATATGATCATCGCCGACCGCCAGCATCCAGACATCTGCCGCAACTAATTCCTGCCAGTTGGCAAGTGCAGCACCGGCACCAATAAACGTCCGGGCAGCCTGGGCGCTGGCAGATGTCCGGTTCAATATCTGTGTGACAGAAAATACGTTCTGTTGCTGAAAGCAGCGCCCAAATACCTGACCGACTTTGCCGGCACCGACTATCGCCATCGTCTTCATGCGACCACCGGTTCAGGATAACGCCGCAAACCTTCCAGATTCAGTATCGTGATGCCGCCATAATCAACGGACAGCAATTGCTTCTTTTCGAGCAGTTGCAAAGCCTGATTCGCTCTTTGCCGCGACACACTGGAAATATAGCCAATCTCCTCCTGCGATATCTGCAATTGCATACTGCTGCCGGGATTCAGATAAGGATGAAACATCGCCGCCAGACAACGCGCGACGCGGGTATCAGGATCAAGCATGCGATCATATTCCACCAGAGAAATAAACAAGCCCAGCCGTTCGTTCAACTGATGCAAAAGAAAGCGATTGAATGGAATGCTGTTATCCAGCAAAAACGTGAAGGTGCTGCGCGGCATGTACGCGACGCGGGTATCACGCAAGGCAACGACGTCGTAACGGCGCGGTTCAGTTTTTAATAAGGAACCCTCGCCGAACCAGCCGCCCGCCAGCATACAACTGAAGGTGACCGTTTTTCCTTCCGGCGAAATACTGCTCATTTTCAGAAAGCCGTCGAGCACGCCCATCCAATGATCGACAGGATCGCCTTTACGGCAAACATAACCACCGGCCGGAATAAAGCGCTCCACCACCTCTTCCTCGACTTTTTGCATGTGATCCGGCGCCAGCATGTGCGCCCACATTGTCTTTGCCAAGCCTTGTTTCAGTTCACTTTTTATATTCGCCATATTTGTGCAACGCACCACCGAAAGTTGGTTCATTCCGTCAGATTGTCAGTCAAACGACAGCCGCAGCTGATACAAGCAACTAGTATCTGATCAACAAAAATAATTATTCAGGATCGACAGATTATCATCCGGCCTCAATACACCGACCGCCGGAATACATGACCGTCATCCTGATGGAGACATTGTAAGCGAGCTGACACATAATCCAGCCACTTAAACACCGTTTCGATTTACGTATTCAACGGTAACGACAATGCCATCCAGCTTGCAGTAGCCACAGATAACAACCGCAGTAAGTCTGATGTAAGACGCAGTACAGAAACTCATAAAAAAAGAAGCAATCATACTGGCTGCTTGAACGATCAGAGTATCGTACAGCTGACCAGACAGGCCAATACAAATAAGGCTGGTGGTGGAGACATGACAAAGACAGAGAACACAACGTTCCCGCGACTGTTGCTGGAACACGGAACAACACGTCCGCAGCATCCGGCGTTCCGTGAAAAAGATCTGGGAATCTGGCAAACCTGGAACTGGCAACAGGTCAACGAAGAAGTGCGCGCGCTCGCCTGTGGTCTGGCAGCACAGGGATTTCAGCGCGGCATGAACCTCGCGATTATCGGTGACAATCGCCCGCGCCTATACTGGGCGATGATGGCAGCACAGTGCCTCGGTGGTATTCCGGTGCCTTTGTATCAGGATGCGCCGGCAGCCGACATGGCGTATGTGCTGGAAAACGCAGAAATTGCTTTTGCCGTTGTCGAAGATCAGGAGCAGGTCGATAAATTACTCGACATCAAACAGCACTATGCCGGCATACAGCACATCTGTTTTGAAGATGAACGCGGCATGCGGCATTATCATCAGCCAGAGCTGATCTCCTATGCAGCTTTGCAGGAAACCGGGCGCATGTATGACCGTACCCATCCTGAATTTTTCTTACAGCAGATCGGACTCGGGCAACCTGAAGATACCGCGGTCATGCTGTACACCTCGGGCACGACCGGTAAGCCCAAAGGCGTATGCCAGAGTCATCGCTCATTCATGACCGCTGCTGTCGGCGGTGCAGGCTTTGATCAACTGAGCGCCGACGAAGATATACTTTCCTATCTGCCGATGGCGTGGGTTGGCGATCACTTGTTTTCATTTGCACAGGCGCTGGTCACAGGCTTTACCGTCAACTGTCCGGAATCCAGCGAAACCGTGCTGACCGATCTGCGTGAAGTTGGTCCTACCTATTATTTCGCACCGCCACGCGTGTTTGAAAACATGCTGACCACCGTCATGATACGCATGGAAGATGCAGGTGCTGTCAAACAGCATCTGTTTCAGTATTACATGGAAATCGCACGGCAGTATGGTGCCGACATTCTTGATGGCAAGCCGGTTTCAGCCCTCGCCAGACTCAATTACCGCATCGGCGAATTTCTGATTTACGGGCCGCTGAAAAATGTACTCGGCTTATCTCGCGTCAGAGTCGCGTATACCGCGGGTGCTGCAATTGGCCCTGATCTGTTCCGTTTCTATCGCTCTATCGGCATCAATCTGAAGCAGTTGTATGGCTCCACCGAAACCTGTGCCTACGTTTGCCTGCAACCGGATGGCAACATCAAATTTGACAGCGTCGGTCAGGCTGCACCGGGTGTGCAAGTGACGCTGGCAGAGAATGGTGAAGTGCTGGTGAAATCGAGCGCCATGCTGACCGGTTACTACAAACGACCGGATGCGACCGCCGAAGTCATCGATGAACAGGGCTATTTCCATACTGGTGATGCCGGTATCTTTGACGGAGAAGGGCATCTGAAAATCATCGACCGCGCCGCGGATGTCGGCAAGCTCACCAATGGTGATATCTTTGCACCGAACTACATCGAAAACAAACTCAAGTTTTTCCCTTTCATCAAAGAGGTTGTCGCCTTTGGTCATAACAGAGACCATGTCTGCGCCTTCATTAACATTGATATGGAGGCCGTTGGCAACTGGTCAGAACGCCGCGGCATAGCCTATTCCGGTTATACCGATCTCGCTGCCAAAGCTGAAACGTATCAGCTCATCATGTCGTGCATAGAAAAGGTGAATGCCGATCTGGCCAATGAAATCCTGATGGCAGGCACACAGATACATCGCTTCCTGATCCTGCACAAAGAGCTTGATCCGGACGACGACGAGCTGACCCGTACACGCAAAGTCCGGCGCAAATTTATTGCAGAAAAATATGCGGTACTGATAGAAGCGCTGTATTCAGGCAAACGCTCGCAATACATAGAAACGCAAGTCAAATTTGAAGATGGTCGTCAGGGCACCGTCAGTGCCGACCTGCACATCAGTGATGTCAAGACATTTGCTGCCCAGCAGCATGCGGCATAAGGAAAAGCAATGACCAATAACAGAAAAACCGGTGAAGTCATTCTTGATTTGCAAGGCATTTCCTTGTCGTTTGGTGGCGTCAAAGCGCTGACAAATATTTCGTTCAACGTCAGAGAACACGAAATCCGCGCGATTATCGGCCCAAACGGTGCAGGTAAAAGCTCGATGCTGAATGTAATCAATGGTGTGTACCGGCCGCAGGAAGGGCAGATCACCTACCGTGGCCGCCAGCGCAAAGACATGAATACCTACGCGGCTGCCAAAAGCGGCATCGCCCGCACGTTTCAGAACATCGCTCTGTTTAAGGGAATGAGCGTGCTCGACAACATCATGACGGGGCGAAATCTGAAGATGAAATCCAATTTCCTGATGCAGGCACTGTATCTGGGGCCTGCGCGCAGAGAGGAAATTGCTCACCGTGAAAAAGTCGAAGAAATCATCGATTTTCTTGAAATTCAGCACATCCGCAAAACGCCGGTCGGACGATTATCTTACGGTTTGCAAAAGCGGGTTGAACTCGGTCGCGCGCTTGCCGCTGAACCTGAGATTTTATTGCTGGATGAACCGATGGCTGGTATGAATGTCGAGGAAAAACAGGACATGAGCCGTTTCATCCTTGATGTGAATGATCAGCTCGGCACCACTATTGTTCTGATCGAGCATGATATGGGCGTCGTGATGGATATTTCTGACCGGGTTGTCGTTTTGGATTACGGTAAAAAAATCGGCGACGGCACACCGGCTGAAGTGCTGGCAAATCAGGAAGTGATCAATGCCTATCTTGGCGTTGCACACTGACACCACCGTCTTGAGGAAAACAAAATGAATCTCAGTTTTTTCTTTGAAGTGCTCATCGGTGGCTTGCTGTCCGGCGTGATGTATGCACTGGTTGCACTAGGTTTTGTGCTGATCTACAAAGCCTCCGGCGTATTCAATTTCGCGCAAGGGGCGATGGTGTTTTTTGCCGCCCTGACCTGTGTTGGTCTCAGTGAAAAATTTGATCTATTGATGTGGGTCGCCATACCGCTGACGATGGCAGTGATGATCGTCCTGGGTCTGGCAATCGAAAAAATCGTCTTGCGACCACTGGTGAATCAGCCGGAGATCACACTCTTCATGGCCACCATCGGTCTGACCTTTTTCATCGAAGGGCTGGCGCAATTACTGTGGGGTTCACAACCGCACAAGCTGACCTTACCGATCGAAGACGTGCCTATCGAATTTCTGATGGAAAAATTCAATATTCTGGTGTCGCAGTTCGACGTGATTGCCGCCCTGATCTGTGCTGTTCTGGTCATCGGTCTGGCACTGCTGTTTTCCAAAACAAAAATCGGACGCGCGCTGCGGGCAGTCGCGGACGATCATCAGGCCGCGCTGGCAGTCGGTATTCCGTTGCAACAAATCTGGGGCATCGTCTGGGCGGTTGCCGGTTTTGTCGCACTGGTGGCAGGTTTGCTGTGGGGTGCACGTAATGGGGTGCAGTTTGCACTGACGTTTGTTGCACTGAAAGCGCTGCCAGTGCTGATTCTGGGCGGTTTCACGTCGGTACCCGGCGCAATCGTTGGTGGTCTGATTATCGGTGCCTCAGAAAAACTGGCAGAAGTGTATATCGGCCCTCTGGTCGGTGGCGGTATCGAGGGCTGGTTCCCGTATGTACTGGCATTGCTGTTTCTGCTGGTACGGCCGGAAGGTTTGTTTGGCGAAAAAATCATACGCAGGATTTAAACCACATTGTTCTGAGCACCCCCCCAATCATATTCTGCCTTGCCAGACAAAAATGGCTGGTAAGGCGCATGAATACGAAGACTTACACTAAGACTTGTATTAAGACTTAAGGAAACACTATGTTCTATCGTGAAGCAGGACAATTTAAAACCAGCTATCAGGCAGACAACCAGATATTTCCACTGCGCCAGGACAGAATCGGCGTTGCCCTGTTGCTGTGCGCCGCTTTTTTTGCGGTACCATTGCTCGCCTCTGATTATGCTTTTTCCGCGATCTTTATTCCTTTTCTGATTTTTTCACTGGCGGCACTGGGCTTAAATATCCTGACTGGTTACGCCGGGCAATTGTCGCTGGGTTCGGCTGCATTCATGGCAGTCGGTGCGTTTGCTTCCTACAATTTCATGCTGCGTATACCTGGTATTCCAATCTTGCTGGCATTTGTACTCGGCGGTATTTCAGCGGCAATGGTCGGTATCGCTTTCGGTTTACCGTCGCTGCGCATACGTGGTTTTTATCTGGCTGCCGCCACGCTGGCAACGCAGTTTTTTGTGGTCTGGTGTCTGACTAAAATCCAATGGTTCACCAATTACAGTGCTTCCGGAGTAATCACCGCACAGGAAATTGTGATCATGGGCATGAGCTTCAACACACCGGTCAAAAAATATCTGCTGACATTAGGCATCGTCTGTGTGATGGCCTTACTGGCAAAGAATATGGTGCGTTCAAACGTTGGTCGTTCGTGGATGGCAGTGCGTGATATGGACGTTGCCGCAGAAGTGATCGGATTCCGGCTGATGCGTACCAAGCTGCTGGCGTTTGCCGTGTCTTCGTTTTACTGCGGCATCGCGGGTGCGTTATATGCCTATGCTTATCTGGGCACGGTCGAACCGGAAGCCTATAACCTCGATCTGTCTTTCCGCATTTTGTTCATGATCATCATCGGCGGCGTCGGCTCTATTCTCGGTTCATTTCTTGGTTCGGCATTTATCGTTTTGCTGCCGGTATTTCTGAATCTGATCGCCCATTTTTTATCGTTACCGACCAACATCGCGTCGAATCTTGAATTGATGGTATTCGGCGCGCTGATTATTTTCTTTCTGATTGTTGAACCACATGGCCTTGCACGTTTGTGGCAGATCACGAAAGAAAAACTGAGATTATGGCCTTTCCCGCATTAAGTTTTTACTGTCGTCGTTTTTATAAATACAGAACGCCATGATGAAGGCGTCGTTCTACCCATACAACCAACAGGAGACAACATGAAACTGATGAAATCAATACTACTGGCATCGGCAATGATAGGTGCGGTGAATGTGGCACAGGCAGATGACCAGTACATTCCACTGCTCTCATACCGCGTCGGCCCTTACGCGGCGGGTGGCTCCGGCTTTTACGGCGGTGTCATTGATTACTTCAATCTGGTCAATGCCAAAGGCGGACTCAATGGCGTCAAGATTACATGGGAAGAGTGCGAGACTGAATACAATGCCTCGCGTGGTGTTGAATGCTATGAACGACTGAAAAAAGCACAAGGTGGCGCATCATTAGTCGAGCCGCTGTCCACCGGCATTGCTTACGGCATTCTGGACCGCGTTGCCGAAGATAAAATTCCGATGACCACGTTGGGCTACGGCCGTTCCGATGCGGCTAACGGTAAAGTGTTTCCGTATATTTTCCCGCTGATTACCAGCTACTGGAATCAGGCAGCAGCGATGACGAAATATCTGGGTGATAAATCCGGTGGAATGGACAAGCTTAAAGGGAAAAAGATCGTTCATCTGTATCACGATTCTGCGTTCGGTAAAGAACCGATTCCTGTCCTCGAAGCCCAGGCCAAACAATATGGCTTTGAGCTGATCAAAATCCCGGTCGCACATCCGGGCAACGAACAACAATCACAATGGCTGCAAATCCGTCAGGCCAATCCTGATTATGTGATTCTGTGGGGCTGGGGCGTGATGAATGCGGTTGCGATTAAAACGGCGCAGCGTAATGGTTATTCGCGTGAAAAAATGCTGGGCGTATGGTGGGCAGGCTCTGAGGAAGATGCAGTGCCTGCAGGTGATGCAGCAAAAGGTTATACCTCAATGACCTTTAACACGCCGGGCAACTATCCTGTACTCGATGAATTGCGCAGTAAGGTGTACGCGGCGGGTAAAGGTAATCTCAGCGACAAATCCCGTATCGGCTCGGTCTATCACATGCGTGGTGTGACTGCCGCGATCTTGTGGTCAGAAGCGATTCTGAAAGCGCAGGAAAAATACGGTAAAGGCAAACAGATGACTTCCGAGCAGATACGCTGGGGCTTTGAAAATCTGAATGTCGATGAAGCACGTCAGAAAGCTCTCGGTGCACTTGGTATGTTCCCGCCAGTGAAAACTTCTTGCGAAGACCATGAAGGCTCAGGTGCAGTCAAAGTGCAGCAGTGGACAGGCGATAAGTGGAAAGCCATCACACCGAACTGGGTAGTCGGTGATAAAGCGCTGACCCGCGCGATGCTGGAAGAATCGTCAAACAAATATGCCGCAGAGAAAAAAATCACTCCGGCTTGTCTGAAGTAATTTTTCCTGAATCAGGAGATATCCGGCAACGGATATCTCTGTTACGCCGACCGTCAATACAGGCATATTATGAGCATACATTCCATTTCGTCTGAGAGCGCCATCAACAACCCCGCCTATCTCAGCGTCAACAATATCGAAGTGATCTACGATCACGTGATTCTGGTATTGAAAGGCATTTCCCTGCAAGTACCGCAAGGAAAAATCGTTGCACTGCTGGGGGCGAATGGCGCCGGAAAATCGACCACGCTGAAGGCTATTTCCACTTTACTGAAAAACGAACGCGGCGATATCACCAAGGGTGACATTACATTTCAGGGACAACGTGTCGATCATCTGACGCCAAACGAACTGGTGAAACGTGGTCTGTCGCAAGTGATGGAAGGACGCCATTGTTTCGGCCATTTAAGCGTGGAAGAAAATCTGCTGACAGGCGCATACACGCGCGCGCTCAGCCGGACCGAGCTGAAAGCCGAACTGGAAAAGGTCTATCACTACTTCCCGCGCCTGCGTGAACGCCGCCATTCGCAAGCGGGCTACACCTCGGGTGGCGAACAACAGATGTGCGCGATCGGCCGTGCGCTGATGGCCAAGCCCAGCATGATTTTGCTGGATGAACCATCGATGGGTATCGCACCGCAACTGGTGGAAGAAATTTTTGAGATCGTCAAAAGCCTGAATCAGCAAGAACAGGTTTCCTTCTTACTGGCCGAACAAAACACCAATATCGCGTTGCGCTATGCCGACTTCGGTTACATCCTCGAAAACGGCCGCGTCGTGATGGAGGGGGATGCCAGTGATCTCTCCAGTAATGAAGACGTGAAAGAATTTTATCTCGGTGTTTCAGGTGCGGGTCGTAAGAGTTTCCGCGACATGAAATTCTATCGCCGTCGCAAGCGCTGGCTGGCATAGCTGTAATCGCAACAATCGGCAAATACGTCGCAACACATCGCATAAAACCGGCTTCACCAACTCCTATTACAAAGAGAACGCCATGATGGAATATCTGGACGCGCTGGAAACCCGCACCCCGCACAGCCGCGAGCAGGCGCTGATGCAGCGGCTGCCTTCATTGATTGCACAGGCAAAGACTGCCGCAGGATGGGCAGCGATACTGAAAGATGTGCCGGCAAATGACATCAACTCACGGCAGGCGCTCGCGCAGTTACCCGTGACGCGCAAATCAGATCTCAAAACCTTGCAGCAGCAACAGTTGCCATTCGGTGGCCTGACAACGACAGAGCCTCGCGCACTCGGCCGAATTTTTATGTCACCCGGCCCGATTTTTGATCCTGAGGGAACATCGACGGACTGGTGGCGCTTTGCACGACCTATGTATGCAGCAGGCTTACGCAGCGGTGATCTGATACAGAATTGCTTTTCCTATCATTTCACACCTGCGGCATTCATGGTCGAAAGCGCGGCTACCAGACTCGGCTGCACCGTGATTCCGGCGGGCATAGGCCAGACAGAAATGCAGGTGCAGGCGATGGCGGCATTACGTCCGGATGCATATATCGGTACCCCGAGTTTTTTAAAAATCATTCTGGAAAAAGCCATCGACAGCGGTACCGATATTTCCAGTATCAAAAAAGCGCTGGTCGGTGCAGAAGCTTTACCGCCTTCATTGCGCCAATGGCTGAAAGATCACGGCGTGCCGCATGTCTTACAGATGTATGCCAGCGCCGATATCGGCAATATCGCCTATGAAACCATGAGCGATGGTGTGCTCAATCCCGGTATGGTGCTGGATGAAGAGATCATTCTCGAAATCGTACGTCCTGGCACCGGCGATCCGGTCGCTGAAGGTGAAGTCGGTGAAATTGTCGTGACTTCGTTCAACCCGGATTACCCGCTGATACGTTTCGCCACCGGCGATATGTCAGCGATCCTGCCCGGCATTTCACCCTGTGGCCGCACCAATCAACGTATTAAGGGCTGGATGGGACGTGCCGATCAGACCACCAAAGTCAAAGGCATGTTCGTTCATCCGTCGCAGGTCGCGGAAGTTGTGAAACGCCATCCGCAAGTGCAAAAGGCGCGTTTGGTCGTCAGCGGTGAGATGGCAAACGATGTGATGACCCTCCATTGCGAAGCAGCCGATGACAGCGACGCACTGCAAGCCAGTATCGTCGCCAGTCTGCGCGATGTGACCAAATTGCGTGGCGAGGTGCTGTTTGTCGCAGCAGGCAGTCTGCCGAATGATGGCAAAGTCATCGACGATACACGTCGCTATGAATGAGGTGCTTTGAACTGCTGATGACGCAGGACTTAAGACTCACAACACCGATTGTTCACCTGTACTGGGCGCTGAATGGCGCCCTTTTTTTCACTCCCGCGCAGAAAAGTTGAAAATATTCTATAGTGCACCCCAAAGCGCATCCGCACGGAACGCTTTTTTGCCCGTTTTCACATTCCCTACCATCAACTGGCCGGAGACACATTCCATGACGACGCTCGATATTAATAGCAAACAACATCAGGTGGACGTTGATCCATCCACGCCCGTATTGTGGGCATTACGTGACGCACTGGGTCTGACAGGCACGAAATTCGGTTGCGGTCAGGCACTGTGCGGCGCTTGCACCGTCCACGTTAATGGACAGGCGACCCGTTCTTGTGTAACACCGGTATCTGCTGTCGCCGGACAAAAAATAACGACAATTGAAGCCATAGCCAACGATAAGGTCGGCAAAGCGGTGCAGGCAGCATGGATCAAACATGATGTCGCACAGTGTGGCTACTGCCAGAGCGGTCAGATCATGAGCGCTACCGCTCTGCTCAAAGCCAATAAAAAGCCGGCGGACGCTGATATTGATGCAGCCATGGCAGGTAATATCTGCCGCTGCGGCACGTATGTGCGTATTCGCGCTGCGATTCACGATGCTGCCAGCATGCTGGCTTAATCAGGAGAAGACCATGCATTTTGAATCTCACCAGCTGGAATTGCCGAAACACTTACTGGCACTCACAGAAAAAAACCAGGCGACAAGTGACAATTTACCGCGCCGTACTTTCCTGAAAATGGCCGGCGCTTCCGGCTTTGCGCTCGGTTGTTATCCATTGCTGGCAAGCGCAGCTGATAATAAGACAGACGCAGCAACACAGGCGGCCAGCACACTGAAACCGACGCAGCAACCCGGCGCTTTTGTCAGCATAGACAAAAATGGCATCGTCACCGTCACCATTAATCGTCTCGATTTTGGTCAGGGCGTGCAAACCGGTCTGCCGTTGATTCTGGCGGAAGAACTCGATGCCGACTGGTCGAAAGTACGCAGCGTCCACGGCACTAATAACCCGGCTTATGCAGACCCGGCCTATGGTATTCATCTGACCGGTGGCTCAACTTCGATCAAACATTCATACACCCAGTACCGCGAACTCGGCGCCCGTACTAAAGCAATGCTGGTCAATGCCGCTGCAGCACAATGGAAAGTCGATGCGGCTCGTCTGGTCACTGAAAACGGTGTCGTCATCGGCCCAGGCGGTAAAAAACTCAGCTACGGCGAACTCGCTGAAGCAGCGATGCAACAGGCCGTACCGGAAACCGTGACACTGAAAGACCCGAAACAATTCCGGCTGATAGGCAAACCTGTCGGTCGTCTGGATGCGAGAGCCAAGTCCACCGGCACACAGGATTACGGTATTGACGTCCATCTGCCAGGTATGCTGACGGCACTGATCGCCCGCCCACCCGTCTTCGGCGCGAAAATAAAATCCGTCGATGACAGTGCAGCCAAAGCAATCAAAGGCGTGCAGGCAGTACTGCGTATTCCGGCCGACCGTGGCGGCGAATCTGTCGCCATCATTGCGAATGGCTACTGGCCGGCGAAACAGGGCCGCGATGCGCTGAAAATAGAATGGGATACCAGCGCAGTTGAAAAAGTCGACAGCGTGGCGCAATTAGCGAGTTACAAAGCGCTGGCAAAACAAGCCGGCAATCAGAAATACAAAGACGATATTTCTGCGCTGGCAACCGCGCCGCATCAGATCAAAGCAGAATTCGTTTTCCCTTATCTGGCACACACGCCGATGGAGCCGCTGAACTGCACCGTCGCGATTAAAGGCGATAGCGCTGAAGTGTGGACAGGTACACAAATGCCGGGTTTCGATGGTCTGGCGGCAGCAAAAATACTCGGTATCGCCCCTGAAAAAGTACTGGTGCATACGCTGATGGCCGGTGGTGGCTTCGGTCGTCGCGGCGTCACCACCAGCGATTATGTCAGCGAAGCCTGTCAGGTTGCCAAGGCCGCACAGAGCGCAGGTCTGACAGCACCCGTACGCACATTATGGAGCCGCGAAGACGACGTCAAAGGCGGCTACTACCGTCCCGCGCATCTGCACACCGCGCATCTGGGCTTTGATGCCAACGGTAATATCCTCGGCTGGGATCATGTGATCGTCGGGCAATCGATTGTTGCCGGTACCCTGTTTGAATCCATGATGATCAAAGACGGTATCGATGGCACCGCGGTTGAAGGCATGAAAGAACCGTACACCATGCCGATGCGCCTGACCGTGCATCATCCTAAACAGAATGTGCCTGTATTGTGGTGGCGCAGTGTCGGTTCAACCCACACCGCCTTTGTGATGGAAACGCTGATCGACGAAATCGCTGCCACCACAAAACAAGACCCGGTCGCCTATCGCCTGAAACTCATGGCAGGCAAACATCCGCGTCACGAGGCAGCGCTGCAGATGGCGGTGGAAAAATCCGGCTATGGTAAAAAGAAGTTGCCCGCTGGTCAGGCCTGGGGCGTTGCCGTGCATGAGTCTTTTGAATCCGTGGTGGCCTATGTTGTTACTGCCACGATCAAAAACGGTGTGCCAAAACTGCTGACCGCCACTGCAGGTGTTCATTGCAATCTGGCGGTCAATCCTAAGAGCATAGAAGCGCAGGTACAGGGGGGTGCGTTAATGGGCTTGTCCATGTGTCTGCCGGGTGCAGCAATCACACTCAAAGACGGCGTGGTTGAACAAAGCAATTTCGGTGATTATGTCGTGCCACGCATTACCGACATGCCAAAAGTTGCCGTGCATATCGTGCCAAGCGCCGATGCACCGACAGGCATGGGTGAACCTGGACTGCCTCCGCTCGCCCCGGCATTTGCGAATGCACTGGCACGCCTGAATGGAAAACGCTTACGCGAATTGCCATTTAAAATAGCATAAGTCATCCGTCCGCAGAAATAAGCGAGCTGACAGCACGCTGTATCAGCTCTTATTTCTACCCAAAAAAACGGCGCATCGCTGATTCAGCGATGCGCCGTTTTTCTATTTATTCACATCACTTTCGGCGAATATTCCACAACTCAAACCAAGCACAAAATCAGCCTGGCTTCCAATAGCTGCTTTCTCGCTCAATAAATAAATGTATTTGTATTTTCTGCACGACTTTGAGCGGCACCGAGAAACAGCTTAATAAAGTCTGTAGAACTCAATTTTAAAAACGCATCAAATCGAATTGAGTCAAAACTAGGGTGGTCTGGGTTCTTGTGATTTCGCCTATAAAAATCTAACGCCTCATCCGGCTTAATTTCCAAAAAATTTTTATGTGCACGCCCGCCCTTTGGTAGGCCCTCATTTTCTATTTCTTCTTTTGTTAATAAACAAAATCCGAGTGCGTCTTTCCGACGATAGGCTTGCAGAGTAAAGCCATCTTTGCCTCCTGACTTCCAAAGAAATGGGGCAACGGCAAATAACTTGTCTTCTACATTCCTCATTTGATCTATGTGATCTTTCTGAAGTGATCGATATGGTGCGGGTAGTGAGGTCAGATGTGTTAAACAATCAAAAATCGTATTGATACGTCGATCCATTTACGTACTCCTGTTAATTTCACTGAAAAATCTGGCAACTTCCCGCCTGCAAGTTGATTTGCGATGCCAGAACGACAGAGCGCTATCCCGTTTTTCAAAGAACGCTTAGGCTTAGGGTGCAACATGCATTTGAACCCGCATCATCCTAGCATCAGATGCAATAAACTCATATCGTTTTACTAATCCATCAACCCGAAAATCAAATTCAGCCCAAAGCTACTTTTGCTTTGCGGGAATGCGACGTTTCCGTTGAAAAAAGAGCTGTGGCGGTGAGACATGAAGTAAGATCATCTATGCGCTGTTGCTCGCGATGACAAGCACAGCGTTTTAAATAAAAATAATTTTTATATTTTCAAAACCGGAGACAAGTTTATGCGTTCATTATTGAAATTTTTTAGCTTTGCTATTTTTTCTTTGTTCATCAGCCACTCAGTCATGGCAGCAGAACATGGAACACCGCAAGAGGCGGAAGCGCTGGTTAAAAAAGCGATTGCCTATCTGAAGGCGAATGGTCAGGAAAAAGCACTGGCTGAATTCAATAATCCTAAAGGCAGTTTCGTTGATCGTGACTTGTATATCTGGGTTGCTGAGCTGAATGGCAAAGCAATTGCGCATGGCGCGAATGCGCGTCTGGTCGGCAAAGATTTGCGTAGTCTGCGTGATGTCGATAACAAGGCATTTATTGAAGAAGTATTGGCAGGTGTTGCAAGCAAGGGCAAAGGCTGGGTTGACTACAAATGGCCAAATCCGACTACCAAGGCAATCGAACAGAAATCCACTTATTATGAAAAAGCCGGCGACCTGGTTTTCGCTTGCGGCGTTTATAAATAAGCCAATCTTTGTGGTGATATTTCGCGCGCGGTAAAACGCTGATGAGATAAAAAGAAACGGCGCATCGACTCTCTGAGTCATGCGCCGTTTTTTATCGATCCGCTTCTTTTTTTCCAGGTGGCTGCAAATCAGATCACGAACCGGATCAGCAGCAAACAATGTTAATCCCAGGCCGCAGGATCAATCTCGCCTATCGCCCGGAATGCCGGCTTACAAAATAAATATCCCTGCATTAATTCGATGCCGGCAGCGCGCAGGAAATCCCGCTCTGCCCTGGTTTCTATCCCTTCAGCCAACACCCGCACATTCAGACCCGCGCAGATCGCCACGATACCGTTCACGATCACTTGCTTAGGTTTGCTGGTATCAATATCGCGAATCAGCTCCATATCAATCTTCACAATATCCGGCTGGTATTCAGACAACAGATTCAGGCCGGCATAACCAGCACCGAAATCGTCGATGGCGGTGCGGAAACCAAAGCGGCTGTATTCACGGAAAATATTGACCAGATGCGGTCTGTCATCCACGCGCTCACCTTCTGTCACTTCAAAAATGATGCGTTCAATAGGAAACTGATAGCGCCGCGCTGCTTCAAACGTGCTGCGTATACAGGCCGCGGGCTGATAGACCGCGTTCGGCAGAAAATTGATCGACAAGTATTCCTGTATGCCGAGTTCTGCTGCGCCCCGTATCGCTTCTACCCGGCATGCCTGATCGAAAGAATAGCGATTTTCATCGGTCACCTGAGACAACACCGAAAACGCCGACTCGCCATTCGGCCCGCGCACCAGCGCCTCGTGGGCAAAGATCGTGCGGGTGCTCAGATTCACGATGGGCTGGTAAGCAAAAGCAATGTCGAAGCCGAGTTTCTGATCTTCTTTACATTTCTGGCAACCAATTGGCGTCGAGTTACTCTGCTTAAGAGGAGGCAAATTCATGTTTAACCTATTATTTCTGGAGAAAGGGCAAAGCAACAATCAGGCGATAAATGCGTTGATGCCATATGGTACTGCTAGTATGGTACTTCGATTCAGCGCTGCCGTCATGCAAGGCAATCAGACCGCTTACACCAGTTCTTGAAGACAGGGTTCAGCAGAGCACCATCAATAAGCATTCGTAGCATGCACGCTTTACTTGTGCCGGTGGTCTGCGCATGCGGACCGCGGTTTAAAAATGAGCATCATGGACGGGATCCGGGCGGGAAAGATATGAACATGAACGGCGCCACTGACACCCGCTTATCAGTTGAAACATGCGGGACGGCACTAAATATACTCCCCCCAGTATATTTTAAAGCCCTTTATTCTTAATGAGGTAAAGGCTTTTTATCTAAAATAAGGGGGGAGTATGCTGATTTCAGCGCGATTCTTTAATCAGGCGGCCTGCCGTTTTTTGCAGCGGGCGGGCATTCATCGGATACAGACGACCAAAAATCGCGATCTGCTCAGACGACATTTCCACGGCTTCTTTCATCACCATCCACAATACGTCTTCGCTGCAAGGTGGCGTGGTGAGCGAGCCCATATAAGTGTAGTAATCGCGCTTCTCTGGCAAGAGCTGATTAATATCGATTGCGGTTGGTGCAGCCAGCGCCTGGTTTTTTTCCAGCGGGAGATTGTTCCAGATCTGTTGCACGATGTTTTGCGCTTTGCCACGTTCTAACAATACGGCGACCACCGCCAGCTTGCCGTCGGCATCTTTGTGCATCAAATGCACGACCATATCAAAACTCCGGCCATTGACGCGCTCTTCGGATGGCTTATGGAAATGGAATTGCTGCAATTCATAATTGCGGCCCATGATGCTGATGTAATTACCCGCCGCCACATTCACCTGTATCGTATGGCCATTATCAATCACGCTGAAACCAGACGGTTTGTAATCAAAAGCGATCGGTTCAAGGTCAACCCGGATACCGTCGCGGATGTCGATTGGAGACTGTCGCTCGCCACTATCGCATTTCGCGTTTGCCGGACTGAGCTTACCCCAGTTAGCCGGCCCGCCTTCACCGTCATAACTCCAGTGCAAGGCGCCGTGTCCGCCCATCGCGGCGATAATCGCTGAAGAACCGGTTTCGTTTCCTTCTTTTGGTTTGGCTGGCGTGACTTTTCTGGCAGGCGCGACATACGCAGGAGAACGAACCGAGGCGCGGGTTGAGGCACGTGCCACATCGTCTTTTTCTTTACGCAAAAGGGCGAGACGTTCTGCAATTTTGACCGCCAGCTCATCAGCAGCCATGGTATCTTTGGCAGCGTCTTTGCTCTCTTTCGACTCTTTTTCTTTGGAAGATTTGCGCGTCTCTTTTTCTTTTTCCTTCGGCGCGGACACTTCTTCTTTGGCAGAAGCGGATGCCTGTTTGATCGGCTTGGACGGAGGTGTTGATGCGTCATTCGCCTGAGCGGAGATCGCAAGCATCAGGGAAATCAGGAGAGCAGAGCAGCGGCGCATAATTAGACGGTATCAGGTCGGGATAGTCTGTTTACGGCCCATGCTGTTTAAACTTGAATTCCCTCAGGCAATTTAACAATCCGCCACAGCCGCCAAAGCCTCCACAACTGCAACACCTGCGCCACAACAGGCAAACGGCAATCTGCCTATTGTGACCGGATGGCCGCTTTACAGCGCCAGCAGGCGTGCTTTTGCAGCCTGATACTCGGCGCTCAGGCGTTGTACGACTTCGGCAACGCTGGGGGCATCGTCCATCATACCGACCCCCTGACCAGCGCCCCAGATGTCGCGCCAGGCTTTCGCACTGCTGTTACCGCCGGAACCGAAATTCATTTTGGATTTATCTGATACCGGCAGATTATCGGGGTCGAGCCCGGCCGCAACGATGGATTTTCTGAGGTAGTTGCCGTGCACACCGGTGAACAGATTGGTGTAGATAATGTCCGCCGCGTTCGACTCGATGATCGCCTGACGATAAGCATCATCGACATTCGATTCCTGCGTTGCCAGCCAGCGTGAACCGATATATGCGAAATCTGCGCCCATCGCCTGCGCTGCCAGAATCGCGTCGCCGGTCGCAATCGAACCGGACAATGCAACCGGTCCCTTGAAGAACTTACGCACTTCACCAACCAGCGCGAACGGTGACAAACCACCGGCATGACCACCAGCACCGGCCGCCACCAGAATCAGGCCATCGACACCGGCTTCCAGCGCTTTCTGGGCGTGACGAATAGAAATCACATCATGCAGAACGATGCCGCCATAGCTGTGTATCGCATCGAGCATCTCTTTCGGCGGCGCGCGCAGTGACGAAATGATGATAGGAACCTGATGCTTGACGCAGACTTCGACATCATGCGCGAGCCTGTCATTCGACTGATGTACGATCTGATTCACGGCAATCGGGCCAACTTTCGCATCAGGATTCGCTGCTTTGTAGGCAGCCAGTTCGTTTTGCAGATCAGTCAGCCAGGTATCAAGCAATTCTGCCGGACGGGCGTTGAGCGCGGGGAACGAGCCGACGATACCCGCTTTACATTGTGCGGCAACCAGCTTAGGGCCGCTGGCGATAAACATCGGCGAGGCGATAACAGGTAAAGCCAGATTTTGTAAGGCTTTCGGCAAGTGCGAGGTACTGGTCATGCTGATGGTCTCCGGTGAACAGATCGTAGTAGATATTTTTGCTGCTTTTTTTGGTAATTTTTTACATGCCTGATATGATGTTATCAGAAAAAACGTTGTTATTCACAAGCATCAGCGTGAACCAACTCAGAAGCAAGCCCATTCGCTATTAAGTGATACCGATGAAACCGAAAGTTGTTGATTTCCGCCAGAGTCAGGAAGCCCTGCGCCATTCGCTGCGCGAAGGAATGCTGGATGCCGCCAGTCATTTGCTGCAAACCGAAGGCGCTGCCGCGCTGACGGTGCGTAAAGTAGCCGAAGCGGTGAATTGCTCGACGACCTTGCTGTATTCGATTTTCGGTGGCAAGGACGGTTTATCCAATGCGCTGTATCTGGAAGGATTTGAGCGCTTTAAGCAGGAATTTCTGGCATACGAAGCGACGCTCCCCGTAGAAAAGAAAGTCCGTGGCATACAGCGCTTATGGCTGTATGCGAATAATTATCATGCGTTTGCGCGCCGTTATCCCAGCTATTACATGGTGATGTTTGGCGATGCGATTGCCGGTTTTGTGCCGCCGCCGGAATCGCGCCAGGCCGCATGGGAATCGTTCACGCCGCTGATAGACGAATTTGAACACTGCATGCAAACCGGTAGCCTGCCGCCATCCAGCCCCAGTGCTGCGGCGCGTCTGTTATGGGCCGCCATGCATGGCGTCATCAGCCTGGAACTGAAAGGGTTTTATCTGAAACAGGAACACGCCGATGCGCTGTTCCAGTCTGCTGTAAGTGCCGTTTTGATTTCTCTGCAATCTCCCCAGCCTTCAAACAAGGAACTCTTATGACTTATCAGTGTTTTGACTTCAGCATCGATCAGAAAATCGCCCATCTGCGCTTTAATCGCCCCGACAGCCTCAATACCATGCAACCGGTTTTTTTCCGCGAGCTGGTCGAGATACTGCAACAATTACAGCGAGAAGCGTCGGCGCGAGTGCTGATTATTTCATCCACTGGTAAGCATTTCACTGCGGGCATGGCACTGGATGTGTTTTCCGGTAACGGCATCACGCTGGATGATAACAATGCAATTGGCCGCGCCAATATTGCACTGGTGCTGCAGGATATGCATCAGTCATTCAACCTGATCGAGCAATTGCGTATGCCGGTCATCACCGCCATTCAGGGCGGCTGTATCGGTGGAGGTGTCGATCTGATCTGCGCCAGCGATATCCGCCTTGCCAGCAAAGACGCATTCTTCTGCATACAGGAAATCAATATTGGCATGACGGCTGATCTGGGTACACTGCAACGCTTACCGAAACTGATCCCGGAAGGTATTGTGCATGAAATGGCGTACACCGGACGCCGTTTACCAGCCCAGCGTGCGCAAGCGGTGGGTCTGGTGAATGAGGTATTTGATACGCAAGAAGCGATGCTGGAAGCAGCCTTGCAAATGGCGAAAGAAATTACTGAAAAGCCACCGGTCGCGATCTGGGGCAGCAAGCAGGCGATACATTATGCGCGCGATCATTCTACCCACGATGCCTTGCAACAAATGGGCTGGCTGCAATCGGGTATCTGGCAAAGTGCAAATCTGATGGAAGCGTTTATGGCAAAACAGCAGGGACGCGCGACGCAATTTGGTGATCTGGCACCGCTGCATCCATTCACAGAAGCGAACTATCAGTTGAAATAAGTCAGCTTCAGATCTTAGCGATTATTGAGCAACAGCCCGTCTTCCAGGCGGGCGACACCGGCACGTACCAGCTCGGCGGCGATCTGTTGCAGCAATTCCTGCGCTGGCATAGCTAGCTGACGGGCGGCAGAACGCATCAGGCGGCTGCTGTTAAATTGCAATAATGCCTGATCCAGGTGCAGCTTTTGCGTGTCGAGCAAAATAAACGCCAGCAGGACTTTCAGCGCATTGCGGGCATTACGCTGCGGGTCGGCGCTCAGATAATCCAGCCGCTGACGGGCGCGTTCCAAAGCTCCCTGCACATCGGAGAATGGCGCACCATGACCCGGTATCACCAGCCGCACATCGAGTTCGCTGATGGTTTGCAAAATAGCCGCCTGCTCAGCAAAGCCGGATTCCCCTTCCAGTTCAGGGAAAATCACACCAAAGCCGTTTTCCCACAATGCGTCGGCAGAAATCAGTATGCCTTCTTGCGGGCAATACAGAATCATCGAATGCGGATCATGGCCGGGTGCCGCCAGTACCTGCCAGTCCAGCCCGCCCAGACGCAGCTGATCACCATCCGCGATACTGCCGTCAAAACGAAAAGGCGCGCACTGCTGGCCGGTTGCGGCGTAGGTGAGTGCCTCCTCATCCCACGCTGCCACTGCTGGCATATCGGCAACGGGAATCAGGGTGCGGCAGTCGTAAGTCTGCTGCAGCAAGGCATTGCCGCCGCAATGATCTGAATGTAAATGAGTATTGACCAGTAAATCGAGTGCGCGCCCTTGCAAAGCATACTGTAACAACGCCAGCGTTTGCGGTGCATGAGTCACGTAGCCACTGTCAATCAGCGCGGCCGCATCATCATCCATGAACAGGATATTGTTCGACGACAGCCAGCCGCGCTCAAATACACGCATAGTGACAGGAAGTTGCATCAGCTTGTCTGGCATATAACTCTCTCCCTGGCAGGCTTAAAACATCCGTTCTTTCACCCGGCGCCAGATCTGCAGTTTGACCGTAGTGCTGGCGGTGCTCCAGCCGGCCAGCTCGTCCAACGTGCGAAAGCAACCGGCACACCAGGCATTTTTTTCATCCATGCGGCAAACACCGACGCATGGCGAGGGAACTGCCTGCTCAGGCCTGGCGGCATCCGGATCGTAATCGTACAGAATACTCATGCTTGCAAAGCGATATCGGCCACCGGTGCGGCGGTCATGGCGAGCAATTGTTGCGGAGTCAGGCTGAATACCGCATGCGGATGACCAGCCGCCGCCCAGACTTTGGGGTATTGCAATAAATCCTGATCGATCAGCATCACGCTTTTTTGCAGATGACCGACGGGGCACACGCCGCCAATCGCATAACCGATTTTTTCGCGGACAAAGCGGGCATCGGCTTTCGCCAGCGGCCCGACGATTGCAGCCACTTTTTTCTCGTCAACCCGATTGCTGCCACTGGCAACCACCATCACCGCAGCATCATCAGCAACCCGGCGAAAAACGATAGATTTGGCAATCTCGGCAACACTGCAGCCTAATCCGGCTGCCGCTTCGGCGGATGTTCTGCCACTTTCGGGCAACATCACGACCGGCTGATCATGGCCTAATTCGCGTAACAAGCCGGCAACACGCTGGGCGCTATCCGGAAGAGAAGTCTCTGTACTCATAGTCATCGGTTCTGAAAAATTCTGTCATTCACACGCCATGTTTATAACACAGCGGCAATGCTGTTGCCGGGTATACGCGCAGAAATGCGTTGCAAGGGTAATCTGTCAGCCGCCCCAGCTCTCCAGTAAATGGCGGTGTTCGGGCGGATAATCGATGCACTTCAGACCGGCACGATAAGCATCGCCACTCAGTATCGTGTACACGCAACTCGCTTTGCAGACGACCTGGGTACGGTTGGATGCATCTTTGGTACTGGGCACTTCCATCATCATCTGATACGTCTGTTTTTCTTTCAGCATCACGCCTGTCTGTAACTGTATGCCGGCAGCAGAAAAATTGACCACTTTGGCAGGAACGATACGACCTGGAACAACTTGAATTGCAGCCCGCCAGGAGACAACAAGGCGCGGGGTATTTCTGGCTTCACTCATAAAAAATGCAGCTGATATAAAAATTACTATTGGGAAATGATTTTGAATTGTAACAATGAATCAGAAAGAAGCTGGCGACGCCCTTGTTAATGACAAGGGTATTAGCGGGTGCTGAGATATCGCAACGCCGCCTGCGCAGCATGGCGACCACTGGCGAAACAGGCGGTCAGCAGATAACCGCCGGTCGGTGCTTCCCAATCGAGCATTTCACCGGCGCAGAAAACATCGGGACAGGTACGCAGCATGGCGCTGTCATCCAGCGCCTCAAAACGAACGCCACCGGCAGTGCTGATGGCTTCATCAATCGGACGCGGTGAAATAAGGCGCAGTGGCAGCTGTTTAATGGCGCTGGCAAGAACGTCTGCCTGTTGCATTTGCTCTTTGCTCAGCACTTCATGCAGTAAGGCGATTTTCAATGCATCGAGCCCGAGCTTGCTCTGCAAATGACTCGATAATGAGCGTGAACCGCGCCCAGCGCTGACTTCGCTCAGCACACGCTCAGCACTTGTATCGGGCAGCAGATCGAGTTCCAGCACCGCATGCCCGCGACGATTGATCTGCTCGCGCAAGGCTGCAGACAAGGCGTAAATCAGGCTGCCTTCAACACCGCCGGTCGTGATCACGAATTGCCCTTTGCGCATGGCGGTGGATACATCGGCATCATGGACACGGGCAGCCACCGTCAGCAAAGGCTGACCGGCAAATTTGTTTTTCAGAAAATCTGTCCACGGCACATCAAAGCCGCAATTGGCCGGCTGCAAAGCTGCAATCTCAACGCCACGTTGCTGCAATAATGGCACCCAGGCGCCATCAGACCCCAGCCGCGCCCAGCTGGCACCGCCCAGCGCCAGTACCACTGCATCGGCGCTGACATTCAAATCACCCTCAGGCGTCTGAAAACGCAAGGACTGCGGCGCATCGCCCCAGCCTGTCCAGCGATGGCGCATGTGAAACCGCACGCCCTGTTCACGTAAGCGATGCAACCATGCGCGCAGCAAAGGTGCGGCTTTCATATCCACAGGAAACACCCGGCCGGAACTACCGACAAAAGTCTCTACACCCAGCCCTTGCGCCCAGGTGCGTAACGCCCGCGCATCAAACGCTTGCAAGAGTGGCTGCAAATCGGCGGCACGGCTGCCGTAACGCTGGATAAACGCAGAAAATTCTTCTGAATGGGTCAGGTTCATGCCGCCCTTACCCGCCAGCAAAAATTTGCGTCCCACCGACGGCATGGCGTCATACAGATCCACTTGCACACCGCACTGCGACAGCGTTTCTGCCGCCATCAGACCTGCAGGACCACCACCGATCACAATCACATGAGGTGTCCGCGTGCTGCTGGTTGAACTGGTGGAAGGAGGAACAGATCTGATTGACATGAATGGGCAGAACAGGCGCGGCGTCTTAAAGACAGACACCCCGACGCATAAAAAGTAGAACGGGGCGACATTTTACGCCGGATATGCCTGCGCGAACACGATTAGTGTGCGGGCAGCACGAACGCTTATGTTTGCTGCGATGCTGCTTGTGATGTGACCGCTGTTGCAGATCCGGCTGCTGCAGCGGCTAAGGGAAACAGCAGTGTCACACTTAAGCCCCGGCCATCGAGCCCCTCCGCCAGACGCAGCGTCGCATGGTGACTGTCGGCGATGCTTTTGACGATAGACAAGCCCAGACCACTGCCCGGAATCGTTGCGTCGGATAAGCGCACGAAACGCTGAAATACCTGTTCACGCATCTCTGCCGGTATGCCAGCACCATTGTCGGCAATACAGAGACTCATGCCCTGTTCTGCCAGTCCGCAGGTAACCTGCACGCGCCCGCCCGCCGGCGTATAGCGCAGGGCATTGTCCATCAGATTGCGGAATAAAATCAGTATGCTTTCCGCATGTAACAGGGCGATGCCGGACTGCAGATCTGCAGTCAAACTGATCTGTGCTTTTTCAGCCTGCTTCTGCCATTCCGTCATCTGAGGCTGAAGCAAATGTGCCACATCGGTTTCCTGCAACACCAGATTTTTGTCATAGGGCGGCTCCAGCTTTGCCAGCGTCATCAATTGCCCGACCAGACGGGTCGCACGATCAACGCTGGTGCCTAAGCCCGCTGCGGCCTCGGCTCGCTCATCGTCGTTACGTGCGCGCTGTATGACTTGCAGATTGGTTTTGATGGCAGCCAGCGGCGTGCGCAGCTCATGTGCCGCATCGGCAGTAAATCGTTGTTCTCGTTCCAGCGTCTGGCTGACGCGTTCAAACAATCGGTTAATCGCATGCAGTAAAGGGTGAATTTCTGTCGGTGCTCCACGCAGGTTCAACTGATGCAAATCACCCGGCATACGCTGAGAAACCTCGTTCGCGACGGTTTGCAGGCTACGGAAGACGCGATTCACACTCCACCACAGACCAATGATAAGCAGAGGTACTACCAACAAGGCGAACAACATTAATTTATACGCAAAGCGGCCACTGATCTCCTTGCGGTGACTGCTGGGTTCTGCCACTTGTATCTGCATATTCTGACGTGCATTCCAGCTGCTGTAGGTGCGCCATTCCTGCCCGCCCATGCTTATCCAGCCAAACTGATTATCGCTGTCCGGCGATAAGGAGGTGAACGCCGTTTCCGGCGCACCGGCGCTGCGGTAGATCAGCCGGTGGCCTCCGTCCCAGATCTGGAACAACAGATATTTGCTGTGCTTGCCATCGTGTACTTCGGTCAGCGTTGGTGCTGCCGTGTCCACATGTTCTTCGAGTTCATGATCGGCCAGTGCCAGCAACAGATGTCCGGTTTCGGATAATGACTGATCGAAAAGTTCGCGGCTTTCGGTATCCGCATCCAGATACACAACCACTGCACTGAAACACCAGATGCTGACTGTCAGCGTCAGTACCAGCGCCAGCAAAGTGCGGCGTAAAGACCAGCGCGCGGGCATTCTTATATTCATTGCTGTTCCTCAGTGCCGCCCGCCCCCGGCTTATCGATCACATAACCGACAGCATGTATCGTACGGATCAGATGCTTACCGAGTTTTTTGCGCAGATGATGAATATGTACCTGTATCGCATTACTCTCGATTTCTTCACCCCAGCTATACAGCGTCTCTTCCAATTGTTCGCGGGTGAGGACCCGTCCCATATGTTCAAACAACATCAGCAATACCCGGAACTCCTTGGCAGTGAGGACAACAGGAACACCTTTAAGCATGACTGAACGGGCAGCAATATCCATCACAATGTCACCATGATGAATCACTTCGCGGGTACGGCCGCCACTGCGGCGGGATGCAGAACGGATGCGCGCCGCGAGCTCATCAAGATCGAAAGGTTTTATAATAAAGTCATCGGCGCCGGCATCGAGCCCTGCAACACGGTCAGCAATCTGTTCACGTGCCGTGACGATCAGTATCGCTCCGGCAAATCCAGACGCCCGCAGCCGCGTGAGAACAACCATACCATCAACCTGAGGCAAGCCGAGATCGAGCAGAATACATGCATATTCATGGGTCTTTACCGCCCATAAGGCACTGTCCGCTGTCTGCACCCAGTCAACAGCATAACCGGACTGATCCAGACCGATCTGCGTCGCCCGCCCTAACTGAGGATCATCTTCCACTAATAATATGCGCACCGCATGCCTCCTATTGCCTCCTGTAACTGTCGGATTCATTGTAACGGCGAGTTGTTAAGGAGTTCTTAAGATATTCATTCCAGAATACGTCTATTCAAGCCAAGGGTACATCATGATGATCAAGAAAGAACGACAAATGCAACACCGCAGCGGCGTCCGCAAACAACTGATTCTCTGTACTTTATCAGCGCTGTTAAGCAGCGGCGCTGCAGTCGCAGAAACCAGTAACCAGATTAAACTGACCAATGAGCAGCTGTTGCGGGCAGGGATTAAAACCGAAGCGGCGATCGCAGCAGATACCGCCAAAAGCGATAGCAAAACAAGTGCGACCGAAGGTCAGCATTTATCCGGTACGGTCGTGGCCCCGCCCAATGCGGTCAGCATGATCAGCAGTACAGTCAGCGGCGTTGTACAGGAAGTGCAGCACCAGTCTATGCAGCCGATACGCAGCGGTAACCCGATTGTCTCTATCTTCAGTCAGCAACTGATGGAGATGCAACGCGAATACGTACAACTCGCCACCCAGTCCAGACTGGCGAAAGAAAAACGCGAACGGGATGAAGGCTTATTTAATGAAGGCATTATCGCCCAAAGCCGTCTGCAAGACAGTCGTGCCGCAGCGGTACAGGCCGATGTCGCCGCCAGAGAGCGCTATCAGGCGCTGCGCAGCGCGGGTATGGGCGAGACCCAGATTCGTCAGTTACTCAGCAATCAGAACCTGACTCCGGTAGTCCGGATCAGCGCCAACACGAACGGCATACTGACGGAAATTAATGTCAAGCCGGGTCAGCGGATAGAAGCCGGAACACCAATCGCAAGCATCAGCAAAGACGGCGCGTTCTGGGTCGAATTGCAGGCATCGGCACAACAGGCAGCCAGCATCCGTGTCGGCGATCTGATGCAGGTGAATAACTGCGCCAGTGCCAAAGTCACCGCGATTTCCTCTCAGATTCAGAGCGGTAACCAGACCACACTGATACGCACACAGGTCATCGATGGTAATCCATGTCTGAAACTCAATCAGTTTGTCGATGCGCGCCACCAGAGTGGCGTGATACCGGTCAATAGCATCGGTGTACCTGCCAAAGCCCTGATCCAGAGCAAAAATGAACACTATGTGTTTGTCAAAAATGCGCAGGGATTTGAAGCGGTCAAAGTCAAGCTGTTAAGCACCGTCGGGCAACATGCCTGGGTCAGCAGTAATCCGAAACTGCAAGCCGGCAGCCAGGTTGCCACTCAGGGCATTATTCAGCTCAAAGGCGCACGTGCCGGACTTGGCGCTGAAGAAGGCGGAGCTCAATAATGTTATCCCGACTGATTGCATTTTCACTCGCTCAGCGCCTGCTGATCATCGTTGCCAGCATACTGATGATCGCGGCCGGTTATCAGGCATTTAAGGGCTTGCCTATCGACGCGTTTCCGGACGTGTCCACGACGCAGGTCAAGCTGATCATGAAAGCGCCGGGCATGACACCGGAAGAAATCGAAGCACGTATTGTCGCGCCGATAGAACAGGAATTGCTGGGCATTCCAAAGCAAGCCATACTGCGCTCACAATCCAAATATGCGATTGCCGACATCACGCTCGATTTTCAGGATGGCACCGATGTGTTCTGGGCCCGCCAGCAAGTCAGCGAGCGCCTCAGCAATGTAATGAAAGATCTGCCGGCATCTGTCAGCGGCGGCCTGGCACCGATCACCACGCCGCTCGGTGAAATTTTCATGTTCACCATCGAAGGCCCGTTGTCGCTGATGGAAAAGCGCAGTCTGCTGGAATGGACGATACGTCCGCAGCTGCGTAATATCGCCGGTGTCGCAGATGTGAATTCGCTCGGCGGCATGGTCAAGAGTTTTGAGATCGTCCCGGATCCCGACGCGCTGATTGCGCGCGGTATCTCACTGGCGCAGTTACAGACAGCACTGGAGACAAATAACCGTAATGACGGCGCCGGGCGTCTGTCGTCGGGTGAAGAATCATTACTGGTGCGCAGTGATGGCAATATCCGCACACTCGACGATGTCAGGGCGATTGCGATCGCGCAAAGAGATGGTGTATCGATTAAAGTCGGCGATGTGGCACAGGTCAGGATAGGCCAGCTGACGCGCTACGGTACTGTCACGAAAGACGGTAAAGGTGAAGCGGTAGAAGCGCTGGTACTGGCGATGCGCGGCGCGAATGCGCAACAGGTTGTTGATCATATCCGCGAACGCCTGGTCACGATCAATCAGACGCTGCCGGCCGGCACCAGTATCAAGCCTTTTTATGACCGCGGTAATCTGGTCGAACGCGCAGTCTCGACGGTCACCAAAGCACTCGCTGAAGCAACCATCCTGGTCGTTGTGTTGCTGTATCTGTTCCTCGGTAACGTACGCTCGGCACTGGTCGTAGCCTGCATCCTGCCTTTATCGGCACTCGGTACTTTCCTGCTGATGCAAAATTTCGGACTGACTGCCAATCTGATGTCGCTGGGCGGACTGGCAATCGCGATTGGTATGCTGGTCGATGCCGCTGTTGTCGTAGTCGAGAATATTGAAGCGCACAGCGGCAATCACGGTCAGCCTAAACTGGGCCGGCTGCATGTGATTTATCGCGCAGTGAAGGAAGTCGCGGTGCCGGTAACTGCCGGTATGCTGGTGATTATGATCGTGTTTCTGCCACTGTTATCGTTACAGGGGCTGGAAGGAAAATTATTTATACCAGTCGCGCTGACGATTATTTTCGCACTGGCCTCTTCGTTAATGTTGTCACTGACGGTGATTCCGGTGCTGTCCTCTTTCCTGCTGAAAGACGGTCACAGCGGCTCACCTAAACTGGTACAGAAACTGGAAGCGGCATACCGCGCGATACTCACAAAAGCGCTGGCGAACGGACGCAAAGTCGCCATTGCCTCTGTTGCCGCCCTGCTGCTGACCGCCTGTCTGTTTCCGTTCATCGGTAAATCATTCATGCCGACTCTGGACGAAGGCGACATCATTATGCAGATAGAAAAACTGCCTTCGATCAATCTGCAGGAGTCCGCCCGCATCGACATGGCTGTACAACAGCGTATTCTGGAAAAAGTACCGGAAGTGACCAGCATTGTCGCCCGCGCCGGTTCCGATGAACTTGGACTGGACCCGATGGGGCTCAACGAGACCGATACCTTTCTGGTCCTGAAACCGCGCGCCAGCTGGAAGGTCAAAAGCAAAGACGAACTGATTGATCAGTTACGGAAGGTCACAGCAGAATTTTCCGGTGTGAACTTCAGTTTCACCCAGCCTATTGAAATGCGTACCTCAGAAATGTTGTCTGGTGTGCGCGGTGATCTGGCGATTAAAATTTATGGCCCGAATACTCAGATTCTGGGTGGGCTGGCAGAACAGATCGTGAAAGTCGTCTCGGGTATCAGCGGCAGTCAGGATGTACTCAGCGTCAAAAATGAAGGCGTGCAGTACCTGCAAGTCGATATCAACCGCGAAGCCGCAGGCCGTTTAGGTCTGAGTGTCGAACAGATACAAAATGACTTGCGTACCCTGGTGGAAGGTAAGATCAGCGGTGTTGTGATACAGGAAGGGCAGCGCCTGCCTTTACTGATACGCGGCAGCGATCAGATGCAGATTTCACCGTCACTGTTCCAGCAACTGCGTCTGCCAGTAACCGACAATTTGTCTATCCCGTTGTCACAAGTTGCCAGTCTGCGCACGGTTGAAGGGCCGGTCAAAGTCGAACGCGAAAATTCTTCCCGTCTGACTGTCGTCCGAGCCAATGTCCGTGATCGCGATCTGGTCAGCTTCGTCGATGAAGCGAAAGCAAAGGTGGCGCAACAGGTGAAGTTGCCAGCTGGCTATCGCCTGAGCTGGGGCGGGCAATTTGAAAATCAGCAACGGGCAGCTGCGCGCCTGACGGTTGTGGTACCAGTCGCACTGGCACTGATTTTCCTGTTGCTGTTTACTACCCTGCACAGCATACGTCAGGCTTTGCTGGTATTCGTGAATATCCCGTTTGCGTTGCTGGGTGGCGTGATTGCGCTGGCCATCACTGGCGAATATCTTTCGGTACCGGCATCGGTCGGCTTCATTGCGCTGATGGGGATTGCGGTGCTCAATGGTCTGGTCATGATCAGCTATTTCAATCAACTGGTGGCGCGCGGTATTGCCCTCAAAGAAGTGGTTTCTGAAGGGGCATTACGCCGCTTCCGCCCGGTCATGATGACCGCCAGCATCACCGGTTTTGGCCTGATTCCTCTGCTGATGGCGACCGGCCCCGGTTCTGAAATTCAGAAACCGCTGGCGATCGTGGTGATCGGTGGTCTGGTGTCCGCCACGCTGCTGACCCTGATCCTGTTACCGATACTGTTTCAGCGTTTCGGCATTCCTGCCGACAAGCGCGCTAAGCAAAACTGAACGGATATGGCATGACTCAATCTGAAAAAATCATGGACGCCCTGCTGAATCTGGCGATCCCGGTCACACTCGAAGACGAGGTTGCTGACTTCTTATTACTCCGCCCTGCGTTGGTGAGCGGCTTCACTATCGTCGCAGCACAAGGCATGGGACAAGGCGCGAACCTGCTGAGCTCAATGGAACAGGTGCAGGGGCGCTGCAAACGCAAGCTGTTCCTGGTCGTCGGCGAGCAGGAGAAACTGCGCCAGCTGTTAAAAGAATTGTCGCTGGAAATCAAAAGCCAGGACATCAGCTATTGGATTACCCCCGTTTTGCAATTCGGGAGACTGTCATGAACAACATCTTACCTACCGCCATGCGTCTTGCTCTGATCAGTATCGCCAGTTATTCAGCCATCGCAGGAGCGACCAATGTGTTGCCTCCGGCAACGCCTGCAGATATCGCTGCCATTCTGCCGCCAGAGCAAGTGGTAAGAAAAACGCTGGAAAATTTACCGCAATTGCGTTCCGGTGCGCTGAATAAAGAACTGGCACAAGCCAGCAAGCAACGCCTGGAAGCGGGTAGTCACGAATGGGTCATGCGGGTATCGCAGGCACGTCGTACCGAACAAAGCGGTGACAGTTTGCGCGATCAGGAAATTGCCATAGAACGCCCCGTGCGCTGGTTTGGTAAGGCCAGTAAAGATGCCGCGATCGGCGACAAAACCGTCGATCTGGCACAACTTGCGTATGCCGACAGCTGGCATGAGGCAGGTCGCAGCTTGCTTAATGACTGGTTCGATACCTTGCGCACTGTTGCCTATCGCCAGCGTCTGCAGGAACAAGCCGATATCACCTCACAACTGCGCAGTATGGCAGAAAAACGGGTGAAAGCAGGTGATGCCGCCAGACTAGAACTGATGCTGGCCGATACCGAAGCAAAACGGATAGAGGCGCAATTACAGCAGGCACAGCTGCGTGAAGAACAGCAGAAGCAGGCGCTGGCAACTTTGTATTCGGGATTACAAATCATCGACCTGCCACAATTGCCGGTGCCACTGAATACGGAACAAAGTCAGACTGACTGGCTGCATCAGATTCTCGACGACAATCATGAACTGGAACTGGCCGAAGCAGAAGCGGCGCTGTCAAAATTGCAGGCATCGCGCGTTGCTGCCGAAACGATGCCGGATCCGACCGTAGGTATCCGTGCAGCACGCGAACGCAGCGGACAGGAACGTATCTACGGCATCAGTATCTCCATTCCATTATCAGGCACGGCACGCAAAGCAGATGCCAGTGCCGCGGCACTGAAATCGAAAATGGCAGAAGAAAAATACCAGTTCACGCGACTCAAAGTAACGCGCGAGGCGCAGCGTGTAGTATCGGAAAGTCAGAAGCTGTATCACATCTGGAAAACCATGTACGCGGTACAGCAGCAAAGTCAGGCGCAGGCGGCAACCGCGCTGACAGCGTATAAACTGGGCGAGGTTTCCCTCAGCGATACGCTGCAAATCCGTCGCAATGCGATTGATGCAACACTCGCCGCCGAAGCCGCACAAATCGATGCTTTGTTTGCCCACGCCCGCCTGGAACTGGATGCCCACAAGTTATGGGCGATTGACTGATATCAGAAAAAAATGCAGCATAAAAAAAGGCAGCCCCGGCTGCCTTTTTTCATTTACAAAGGAAACTGCGCCTCTGTATCTGCGGCTTATTTCCCCCAGATATGCTGATAATGACTGCGATAGTCATTGGCAGGATCAAAAGTATTTTTCTCGCCACCGTCATAGGCGATATTTTGCGATGTCACCAGATGTACCGGTGTGACAAAACCGCTCGGCGGCTGATCTGAAAATGCCCGGTTAAGCTCATCCACCAGTTGCCATGCATGCATAGTCAGTGGCTCAGGAACACTGCCACTTTGTATTCCTTTACTACGGATACGGCGGTAAGCAGTCGCAGAACCATCTCCGGCAGAAATACCGCTGAGTTTATTGGAGGCCACCAATGGTGCGATACTGGATGCATCCAGCAAATCAAAGTAAAAGTCATTCACGGCCATCACATGCGTCCATTTGGTGCCGTGACGTTTGACCAGATTTTCCACCACGCCTTTCATTTTCAGATAGGCGTCACTAAGTGGCACATCTTCCACACTCAGAATACGGCAGCCATCACATTGCTTGATCGTTTCTATCATCGCCGCCGATTTTGCCGCCAAGTAAGGATTACCGGAATCGGTGAACACAACAATACCAGCTTTGCTGTTTGACTCAACAACCGTAAATAAGGCCGCCACTTGCGCAGCTTCTTTCGGGTTCGACGTGATATTCGTGAATAAACCATCGGTAGGGCCACTCTTGACCGAAGCATGCCAGCCAACGACAGGCACTTTTGCTTTCGCCGCAGCAGCAATTCCTTTGGTCTGTGTCGCAGCATCGACACCCGCCAGAATAATGCCGTCTGCTTTCATATCAATTGCCTGAGAAATAATGGCTGCGCCCTGATTACAGCGGCCGCGGCAATCGATCGATAAAATTTCCCAGGCACCCGCCGCACCGGCTTCACGGACACCGTGAAAAACCCCGGCAATCGCAGCATCACTCATATCGCCAGCGATAAAAATAATTTTCTTTTTCTTGTGAATCCGGGGGCCATCTGCCGGGCCTTCCCAGCGGTTTTTCAATGCTGCGGCGCGGGCCACTTTCGCATTGGCACGGCTCATGAATTGCACAGGGTTCTCTTGGGCTGTCGCGCCAGAGATGAAACTAAACACAACAAACAACACGGTCAGGCATTTACTTAGCTTAGCAGTCATGGTTCTTGGTTGGTCAGGTTAAAAACGACACTGCGCAATTATTACGCAGCTGGACATTTCATCTTTTCCGGATGGCAACAACGAAGATCATACAAAACTCAACACAACAACTGCTCTTGCGCGAAGAAACAATCGTGAGATGTCAGGCTCCTGTATTACTTGTTGTCGCATCAATTAAATTGAAACAAATATTTACATTTCCGAAACGATTATTGCAGAAATTTTTTCCAGATAAATAGAGTTTCAACACCAAGTTCCACGAAATACAATTTAATTTTTCATATAGGCAACTAAACAATATTTTGAATTACGTAAAATTCAATGCACCAATCAAAATTTTGTTTTGCACTAAAAGAAGGCAATTTTTGAGTTGAATTTGCAACACTTTTCGGATGTTTTCAACTTTTACTGCCAGATGATGTCACCTGAGCCCAGTCGTTCAGCATGCCGCCGCAAGGGATTTCCGGTTACAGACAAATCACCGCTACCCGTCAGACGCGCGTTCACTTCTTCTGTCGCGAAAATCTTGCTGTCTGCAGAGCCGCTGGATTCGATGAGTGCCCGTTTGACTTTCAACGCTTCCGCGTACAAATCCCCTGAGCCCGACATTCTGACGTTGAGCACATTACTCTGACCTTTGAGAATTGCATCACCCGATCCCCGCATAGTTAAGGTAAGCTGCTCGGCATTGGAGAGTGATAAATTGGCGTCGCCGCTACCGCTCATCGCGCCCAGTATCTGGCTGAAATCACCATCAAACAACAGATCACCAGAACCGCGCATGCTGAACTCCAGCCGCTTTCCCTTAAAGCCTTTAACATTCGCGTCACCGCTGCCGGATAACTGCAATTTCTCCAACACAGGTAAATTCAGTTCCACCCTGATAGCTTCGGACTTACCTAACGAGATGAAAATGCCGCGCGTCGCAATGTAGAGAGTATTGCCGTCCACCCTGGTGGTCACCCGTGAAGCCAGTTTAGGATCGCCTTTCACCGATAAAGATGGTACCGTTGAGGATTGAAGCAATAAATCAACCGGGCCACTTAACACTACCTGCGTCACCTGTGCTGTCACCGGGCGGTTATCGTTGCTGTCCCCTGAAAAAAAATGACCGGCAGCAGCCTCTGTCATTATGACAGCTGCATGCGCTTTCATGAACATAGCGGACACAGCAGTCAGGATGATTGCCAGCACCAGCATGACCGCTCCGGTGCGAAGTATCAGTTTCATTGGGAATTCCTTTCAGTCGTTAAGGTTAATTGTGACGCGCGATTGATCAATAATATTGAGCAGATGTCGCAGTAGCTCAGGCCACCGGCATCAGTCTGAGCTGGGAAAAATTCCAACGCAGATATTGTCTGAACCCACGGAAACTGAGTCTGCTCAGAAACATACTCAGCATCAGCAACAAGATCGATCCTATGATCATGACGATGCCTTTCAATACATCGTAAAGGCCCTGTTGTTTACCAAGGCGGATGTGAATATCAAGTGGATCTGCGACCCGCGTCCGTCCAGCCTGGTGTCCACCCTCTGGAACAGATTGACCATTCGCCTCTATCCCTGATGCTGAAATCTCCAGCTCCGCCGGCCTCTTTGTCTGACCGTTGTCAGGCGTCGGTGAGTACCCGACAGTGACACGATGCGGAGCATCATAAATATGTAATTCATCGACACCTGAAATACCGCCGGCGGTCAGCAAAATACCGAAAATATAAAAAAACAATGCCATAACAAAAGCACTGCTTAACATAGCGAAGCAAACAATCGCGGGAATCAGCATCAGCAGGTTAAAAATCGCCAGTCCTAATAAGGCGACGATCAAGCGGGCAAGGTTACCGACGCTGACCTTGCTTTTAAACTGACGGAAATGCATGGCCGCTTTTTGCTGACTTGCAACCAACGCCGGTGCGGGTAACTGAGAGATAATTTCCTGCTCGCTTTTGCCGGCTACCATGCCGTCAATAAACTTTCCCTCGTAGCTCCACAAAAGTTCTTCCTGAATATCTCCCGGCAAATCCTGCAAAGCCAGCCTGAGCGCATTCATGTAATCAGTTTTTGTCATATTCAGTTACCTCCCGTGATCTCTTATTCCGGATGTGATGGAGGCAGAATACGGATTTATTCTGCAAGACACGATGACCATGCGACAGCGTGTCAAAAGCCGGGAATGAAATGCAGAAACGGCAGACGGAATTGTGAAAAATAGTCACGCCGGTCAGAAAAAATACGCTGAAAATAACAGCCGTCAGAGTGAACGGCGGAAGCAATCTGACATCCATAAAACACCGTGGAAACAGCGCTTTCCAGAGCACGGTATCTCAGATATACTGAACTTAAACTCCCCTCAACCGCCGGTTGAAACAAGAGAATAATGTCATGCACGAAAGCATACCGCAAAGTTCCCTTCCGGACTCTGTGCCACCCACCACCATTCTGGTCGTTGACGATACTCCGCAAAACATCAAGGTGCTCGGCGAACTGCTGAAGCACGACTACCATATCCGCGCAGCCAACTCCGGTGAGCGGGCTTTGCATGCAGCCAACTCTGATCCACGCCCTGATCTCATTCTGCTGGACGTGATGATGTCGGGAATGAATGGCTACGAAGTATTACGCCGTCTGCGCGCTGAAAATGATACAAAAAATATCCCGGTCATCTTCATCACCGCTATGGCAACTGCGGAAAATGAAGAATTTTGTCTGGAACTCGGTGCGGTTGATTACATTACTAAACCCTTCAATCCCTCAATAGTATTGGCGCGTGTTCACACGCAACTCGAACTCAAACGTGCGCGCGACCGCCTGGCAGATGAAAACGACTGGCTTGAGCGCGAGGTGGCGCGCCGCATGCGCGAAAACCTGCTGATACAGGATCTGAGTATACGGGCTCTCGCTTGTCTGGCCGAAGCACGGGATAACGAGACCGGACAGCACATCGTGCGCACCCAGATCTACGTCGAATTGCTGGCCCGCAAGCTGGCTGAACATGAGCGTTTCCGCGATGCGCTGGCCGGCTCCAGACTAAACATGATTGTCAAAGCAGCGCCGCTGCACGATCTAGGCAAGGTTGGCATACCGGATGCGATCCTCCTCAAACCAGGTCGGCTGACTCCCGAAGAATTCGAGATTATGAAAACGCATACGACAATCGGTGCCGATGCGATTACCAAAGCGATGGAGCAAGCTCTGGCCGGAGCCGATGATGCGATGACCGAAGTGGCAGGTAGTGCCTTCGCGTTTCTCAAGGTGGCGCGTGAAATCTCACTGAGCCATCAGGAAAAATGGGATGGCAGCGGTTATCCCGCCGGTCTTACCGGAGATGCGATTCCGGTGTCGGCAAGGCTGATGGCACTGGCAGATGTTTTGGATGCGCTGATGACCCGACGTGTATACAAACCACCGATGACACTCGATGAAGCGACAAAAATTATCGTGGATGGCCGGGGTAAGCACTTCGATCCAGCAGTCGTTGACGCTTTTATCGCATGCCGCGAACGCTTTGCCGAAATTGCTGCGCGTTACGCCGATCCGTTAACGGAGCACGACTGAGCTGGGAATATTTTCATGAACATGTGTCAGACAATATTTCTGGTCTGTATGACTTTGACGACAGCGGACAGTCTGGCCATCCAGGGTCTGGATGAATACGATCAGGCAGCCAGAAATTAAAAGCATAAAATTTGCCGGGATTTCAATAACCAGGACACCTCATCAATGAACGTCAGGATGACAAATGAAGCTTTTGCGTAGCCCGATAGTCTCTTACATGATGGGCATATTCCTGCCGGTAGCGCTGTTTGTAATGCTTGCAGGCACGCTTAATCTCTTGTCCTTCCGTGAACTGAGCAAGGATCATCAGGCTGCGCTTGCCGAGACAGCACACGATCAAAAGAAACTGAGTCTCAACCGGAATATCAACAACGGAATTTCTGCAGTTCAGGTGCAGCTGGCAGCGTTGATGGAGCAAGCACGCTTGCAGAAGATCGATCAATCTGTCGCTGACCGTATTCATTCACAGCTGGCAAATCAGCTGAGCGAAATGGACCAACAGCTGATGCAGGCAGAAGAAGCGCTGGACAAAGAGAATCTGCTGGATCTGCAACAACACTTTCAGGATTATCGCAGTGCCGTTCTTGCCGCAACCAGTCAGGCTGTGACCGATCCATCTTCCGCTATGAGTCATGCTTATCTGGCAACCGTCAGCGAACACCATATCTCGCAGCAAGTGCGTACGATCGCTGCCGGCATCAACAAACAAATCGCAGAACGCAACGCAACACGCGAGAAAAATTTTCAGGAACATGCGATTCGCAACCTTGTGACCGGTGGCGTCTTGTTACTGATCTTGATCCTGCTTTGGCTGCGCGTGATACTGCGTCTGAGCAATCGTTTGTCAATGTTAACCCTGGCTCTGGATCGTCTTTCAGAAGGTGTGATGGGTCCGGAAACGCTGCCCGATGTGCGGGTAATCGCTCAGAACAGGGGGAGTTTGCTGGGCGATCTGGCGAGAGCCGTGCTGTCTTTTCATGAAACTACTCTGGCGCATAGCAAAGCACAGTATGACCTTGGCAAGCGCATGAAAGAACTTTCCTGCCTGTTCGACATTCTGCGCATTACCGTCCGTGATGACATCAGTATTGAAGCTATGTTTGATTTAGTTGCAGCGCGACTGCCGGCAGCTATGCGTTTCCCTGAGATTGCCACCGGATTTATCGATTGCGGCGACAAACATTACGGTCAACTGGCCGAAGGTGAAAAGCTGAGTGCCTCCTTCACCGGAATTGACGGACAGCATGCACAGGTGAGCATCGTCTATACCGGAGCATTGCCTGCCGATGTGGGTACACCATTCCTTGCTGAGGAACAGACTCTGCTCGAAGGCATTGCCACGCACATGGCAGCGGCGGTCGAACGACACCGCGTCGCTGCTGCGGAAGCTGACCGGCGAGCGCTGATTAATGCTGTGATCGCCGAAGCCCCTGACGCCATTGAACTCGTAGACATGGAAACACTTCACTTTATCGAAGCAAATGCTACCAGTTGCCGACTACTTGGCTATTCGCGTGAAGAAATGCTCAACATGCGTGTCACCGATATGCAGATAATGCTGGACTCTGATGAGAAGTTCGCCGCTCTCAGAAAAAATATTGCAGACCACGGCAGCGTCGAGTTCGAGAATCATCATCGCTGTAAGGATGGCAGGATGCTTGATGTTCGTGTCAACGTACAGGCGATACGTCAGAAAGAGCGCGATTACCTGGTGGTAATCTGGCGCGATATTACGGCCGAGAATGCGGCGTCGACAGAAATACGGAAGCTATCGCTGGTCATCGAACAAAGCCCGAATTCCATCATCATCACCGATCTGGATTGCCACATCGAGTATGTCAATGATGCCTTCACCCGGAATACAGGTTATCAACGCGAGGACGTACTGGGCAAAAACCCACGCTTACTCAAATCTGGCAAGACTCCGCCTGCTGTCTATGAGTCTATGTGGCAAACCCTGACGAGCGGCGAAGCCTGGCGCGGCGAATTCATTAACTGCAATAAAGCCGGGCAAGAGCAGACTGAGCTGGCGATTATCGTGCCGCTGCGACAACCGGACGGCAGCTTCTCTCATTATGTCGCGATCAAAGAAGATATTACGATCAGGAAACAACAGGAAAATCAATTACGTAAATTGATTCTTGCGGTAGAGCAAAGTCCCGAAAGCATCGTCATTACTGACATCGATGCACGTATCGAATACGTCAACGAAGCCTTTCATCGTAACACCGGATATACCCGCGAAGAAGTGATAGGCATCAATCCGCGTATCCTGCAGTCTGGCCTGACGCAGAGAGCAATCTATGACGATATGTGGGCAACACTTTCACAAGGCGAGGTCTGGCGCGGCGAACTTATTAACCGACGTAAAGACCACAGCGAATACGTGGAATTCGCCACAATCACGCCCATCCGTCAACCCGATGGTCAAATTACTCACTATCTGGCGATCAAGGAAGACATCACCGAGAAAAAAGCGATGGCCGGTGAACTTGAACGTCATCGTGAACACCTTGAGCAGCTTGTCGAGATAAGAACTGCCGAATTAAATACCACGATACACGAACGGGATGCGCTGTTCGACGCGGCGAGTATCGGTATTGCCTTGTTGAAAGACAGAATCATCATGCGCTGCAACCGGCGTATGGATGAGATGTTCGGGTATGCGCTCGGCGAGCAGATCGGGCAACCGACCCGCATCTGGTTCCCAGATGATCTCAGCTACAACAATGCAGGTGAGGATATCTATAAGAGTATTGCCGACGGAGAAATCGTTGTCCGTGAAATGAATATGTTACGTAAAGATGGCAGCTCATTCTGGTGCCGCACCTTCAGCCGCGCCATTGACCCTGCTGATCTGACACGTGGCAACGTCGTTGTCTTCGAAGACATCACCACCGAACGCGCTGCCACAGAGCAAATGCGTGCGGCCAGAATTCTGGCTGAAAACGCTGTGCGTATGAAATCAGACTTCCTCGCCAACATGAGTCATGAGATCCGTACACCTATGAACGCCATCATAGGCATGTCGCATCTGGCGATGAAAACTGAACTGACGCCGCGTCAGCGTGATTACATGAAAAAGATACAGTGGTCGAGTCAGCATTTGCTCGGCATCATTAACGATATTCTGGATCTGTCGAAAATAGAGGCAGGCAAAATGACTGTCGAATCTATCGACTTTGAACTGGATCATGTATTACAAAATGTCGTAGGTTTGATTTCTGAAAAAGCAGCCGCCAAAGATCTTGAACTGATCGTGGAAATTGACAAAGACGTGCCCCACAGTCTGATCGGCGATCCTTTGCGTATCGGTCAGGTGCTGATCAACTATGCCAATAATGCTGTCAAGTTCACAGAGCAGGGAGATATTGCGATCCGGGTTGCGGTTGAACGCTCCTCTCCGAGCGAGCTTGTTCTCAGTTTTTCTGTCAGCGACACCGGAATTGGTCTGGATGAAGAACAACGCAGCCGGCTGTTTCAGAGTTTCGAACAAGCAGATTCCTCGACGACCCGTAAATACGGCGGTACCGGTCTGGGTCTGGCGATTTCACGACAGCTGGTCAGCCTGATGGGGGGCGAAGTCGGTGTCGACAGTAAGCTTGGCATTGGCTCCACTTTCTGGTTCACGGTACCCCTCGGTCATCGTGAGGAAAAACAAATACAACTGATACCGGCACCGGATCTGCGTGGCCGCCGTGTCCTGGTGGTGGATGACAATGATCACGCGCGCGAGGTCATTGGTGATATGTTGAGCAATATGTCGTTTGTCGTTTCGCTCGCATCGTCAGGCTTAGCCGGTATCGCCGAAATCGCACGCGCGGCAGATGCTGGAGAGCCCTATGAAATTGTGTTTCTCGACTGGCAGATGCCAGTTCTGGACGGCATCGCCACCGCCAGAAAAATCAGCGAGAGTATGCCAAACAATGCGCCGCACATGGTGATGATCACAGCCTATGGGCGCGACGAAGTGATGAAAGCAGCAGACGACGCCAAAATTGATGATGTACTGATCAAGCCTGTAACCTCGTCTTTGTTGTTTGACACGGCGATGCGCATCCTCGGTACAACCCCGACCAGTCAGTTATACACTGCAGAAAACGCTACCCCGGGAACGGATCTGTCGGCAGTGACCGGGGCCCGGATCTTACTGGTTGAGGACAATGAATTGAATCAGGAAGTCGCCGTAGAATTACTGCAGCAGGCCGGTTTTATGGTTGATGTTGCTGACAATGGTGAGGTTGCACTCAGTATGCTGAACCGTCAGGACCAGAACTACGACATGGTTCTGATGGATATGCAAATGCCGGTCATGGATGGCATCACTGCGACACGTGAAATTCGCAAACAGGCTAAATGGTCAGCGTTACCTGTGGTCGCGATGACAGCCAATGTGATGGCGAGCGACCGCGATCGCTGTATCGAAGCCGGTATGAATGATTACCTCGTCAAGCCTATCGACCCTGATCAGTTATGGAAAACACTGCGGCGCTGGATTAAACCCCTGCGGGAAACGACTGCGTCTGCTGTGATCCAGGCTTTACCTGAGCAAACTGCGGTTGTAACGATAGCGCCTGTTGCGGGTCTTGATGTGAAGGCAGGTTTACATCACGCGCTGGGAAAAGAAGCACTGTATATCTCATTTCTGCGCAAGTTCAGCGACGGTCAGAAAGATTTTCCGGAACGACTGGAAGAAGCCATGAAGCAGAATGATCTGGTCTCTGCAGAACGGCTGGCACATACCTTCAAGGGTTTATGCGGACAAATCGGTGCCGGAGCTTTACGCCTGATGGCAGAGTCTCTGGAGCAGCGTATCAGAGACGGCGAACCGGCTGAGAAAATAACAGCGGCACTGGAAATCATTCCTGGTCCTCTGGCAGAACTCGTCAGCACAATTAATCAGCGCTTTCCTTCAGCAGAGTCAGTACAGGCTGCTACCAATATCGATCTGCAGGAGTTGCGCAGGACAGGTACACAGCTGGCAGCGGAACTGGCTGCCGATGATTTTGCCAGCAGCGATACCTTCGATCAGCGCGAGGCTCTTATGAGGGCAGCACTCGGAGAGCGCTATACGGCGCTTGCATCTGCGATACACGATTTCAACTTTTCACGTGCCACAGATCTGCTGCGAGAAGCACTGGCTGTACACAAAATAGAGATCTGAGCCGCAAGACCGACTAATGAACGCCACTGCAAGATGGCGCTCATTAATGCAGTACGCGACAGGCATCAAAAGTACGTAACCATGTCAATTGCAGAATACGCGCCTCATTGCTGGCCCGATGGCGCTCCAGATTGAGTTCATCCTCGATCTTTATTTTGGTTGCCTGCCACATAGACTCCTGCTGTGGCGAAATGATTTCCCGCAGATCCGCGAGCCGGAAATTCGGCGAACATGCTGCTGCCTCAAATAATCGGGCCATCAATATGTAATCGTGGACCCAGCCATCTGTGTAGACGGTGTAACCATCAAGCATCGCATTAAGCTGTTCAGCCACCATCCGTACGGGATTACCATTCGCCACCAGAATTTCACGCGGGATCTGGTGCAAGCCCGCAGCAATCTCATCCCACAGATTCCAGTCTTGTTCTGGCCGGATCAGACTACACCAGCCTTCGCCGTGACGTTGAGAAAAACCGACTTCAACCGGATAACTGCCTCTGCCAAAACCCGAGGCTTCGAACGCAATCACAATAGGTACGGTCATCATGGCAGACTCCGACTGAAAATGTTAGGCAAAGGTAACCATGTATTCTGTACTACCGCCCAAGTTCTGCAAGTTTTTTAAGCAGTCCCGGGCAGGAAATATACACTGATTCAGACTGGCAGTGCGGTACATAACTCAACCATGATCCCATCGGGACAGCGCAGATAAGATACCGTCTGTCCCCATGGCTTTTGTGCCGGCGCTGCGAGCTCGGCGGCACCGCTCTGCAATGCATGAGCGTGTGCCTTGAACACATCATCGGTCACAAATGCAACTTCAAAACCCAGCGGTTTTACAGAGGTATGGGCTTCGACATGCCCACCGGGATAATTGAATGTACCCATCTCATGCGCTGCAAATGCCAGCGTCGTCGCACCTGTATCGAGTTCGCCATACATACCGGAATCATCCAGAAAGCGGCGACGGCAGCCAAAAGCCTTTTCAAAAAAACTGAGCGAAGCGGCGACCTCAGGTACATAAATAATTGTGTAGGCAAAGTGCATCAACTGACTCTCCGTGAATATGGGATAAAGCTAGTGCGAAAAAAAACAGATTCTGTCCGGAAAAATATAGCTGCAATAAATCCACCGTACAATTTCTGAGCAGCATTATTACAATATAATCAAAATTACAATTCTTTGCTCTTTTATTTTTTGTGTATATCAGTGCCTGCAAAGCAAATACTGATGCGGGTCACGATGCCAAATCCAAATTTCGGCTATGCTTGCTCGGAAATTGATGCAGATGATGCAAAACACCGTAATTTAGAAGGAATTCTCGTGAGCAACTTGTTAAACCGACGACTGGCACTACTGGATAACGACACGTACCGCCCTCTGCTCGGACAGGGCTTGCGTGGTATCGAACGTGAAACCCTGCGCGTTGATGCAGACGGCCACCTGTCGCCGAAGCCACACCCGGCCGCATTGGGTGCAACGCTGACCCATCCACAGATTACGACCGACTATGCCGAGTCACTGATGGAGTTCATTACGCCGGCAGAACAGGATATCTCGCTGGCATTGGAAAAACTGGATCAGATTCACCGATTCACCTATGCAGAACTGGGCGACGAAATGCTGTGGAGCCATTCCATGCCCTGCCCTTTGCCGGACGAAAAAGACATACAGATCGCCTGGTATGGCAACTCGCACATCGGCATGATCAAGCATGTGTACCGGCGCGGTCTGGCACTACGCTATGGCAAGAGCATGCAATGCATTGCCGGTATTCATTACAACTACTCGATTTCTGAAAACATCTGGAAAGTTTTGCAAAAAGCAGAAAACACCAGCGGCGATGCGATGTATGTGCAGTCGGAAAATTACATCGCTATGATCCGCAACTTCAAGCGTTACAGCTGGTTGCTGATGTACTTGTTCGGTGCCTCGCCAGCGCTGGCAACATCGTTTTTGCGTGGCCGTACGCATCAGTTACAAAGCCTGTCGGAAGATACGCTGTATCTGCCTTACGCGACCAGCCTGCGTATGAGCGATCTGGGTTATCAGAATAATGCGCAGGATGGTCTGGTTCCGCCGTATAACAGCCTGATGGATTACATGCGCAGCTTGTCCATCGCTGTTCGCAAACCTTATCCTGCTTACGAAAAAATCGGCACCAAAATCAATGGCGAATGGGTACAGATCAATACCAATATTTTGCAAATTGAAAATGAGTTTTACGCGACCATACGCCCGAAACGCGTGATCCATACCGGCGAGCGCCCTATTGAAGCGCTTTGCGCACGTGGTGTGCAATATGTCGAAGTGCGTTGCATGGATGTGAATCCATTTGACCCGCTGGGGATTAATCTGGAAACCTCGCGTTTTCTGGATGCGTTTTTATTATTCTGTGCACTGGATGAAAGCCCGCTCACCGATCAGGCTGAAGGCGAGGAAAATACCCGTAATTTTGCACTGACAGTCAAAGAAGGACGCCGCCCCGGCCTGATGCTGCGTCGTGGCGGACAAGAAATTTCCCTGCAAAACTGGGGGCTGGAATTACTGGAAAAAATTGCTCCGGTAGCCGCACTGCTGGATGCACAACGCGGCGATCATGTCCATGCTGATTCGCTGCAGGTACAGCGCGAAAAATTGCAGAACCCAGATCTGACGCCATCGGCGCAGGTTTTGGCCGCAATTCGTGCCGAAAATAATTCCTTTTATCAGTTTGCTCTGAAACAAAGCAAGGTACTGGCAGAACAATTCCGCGCCCGCCCGCCAAGCGCAGAAGAGCGCCGCTACTTCGAAGAACTGGCCAGAGTCTCGGTCGCCGAACAGGAAGAAATGGAGCGGTCGCAAACCGGCAGCTTTGATGAATTCATCACCGATTACCGTTCCCGCACGTCCAGTCAGTTGTGCTGCGAAAGCTGATTCAGCAACGATGCTGATTTGATGAGGCTTAAAAAAGCCGCCAGCAAATGAGACTGCTGGCGGCTTTTTATTCAGACAGAACGACTTATTCGTCCTCAAACAGATTACCCAGGCCACCAAGTACTGAGCCCTGTTCTGCGCCTTTACCACCACCGATTTTAGACGCACCGACAATGCGGTTAGCGAGGCGGGATAATGGCAGCGACTGCAGCCAGACTTTGCCCGGGCCACGCAAAGTCGCAAAGAACATGCCCTCACCACCAAACAAGGCGGTCTTCACACCGCCGACAAACTGAATATCGAAATCAATGTCCTGCGTAAAGGCGACCACGCAGCCGCTATCGACGCGCAAGGTCTGGCCGGGTTGCAAAGTTTTTTCTATGATCGCGCCACCGGCGTGAATAAATGCGAGGCCGTCGCCTTCGAGCTTTTGCAACACAAAACCTTCACCGCCAAAGAACCCGGCACCCAGACGTTTCTGAAATGCGATACCGAGCGCCACACCTTTTGCTGCGCACAGGAAAGCATCTTTCTGACACAGCAAAGTGCCGCCCAGTTGTGCCAGATCCATAGGAAGGATTTTGCCGGGATATGCGGCGCCAAATGCGACTTTGCGTTTTTGTCTGCCGCCGTTCATGAATACCGTCGTGAACAAGGATTCGCCAGTCACCAGACGCTTACCGGCACCGAGCAATTTACCGAAAATGCCGCTTTGTGCAGCAGAGCCGTCACCGAAGATCGTCTCCATCTGGACGTCGTCTTCCATGTAAAACATCGCACCCGCTTCGCCGACAGCCGCTTCATTCGGGTCGAGTTCAATTTCGACAAACTGCATGTCGTCGCCGAAAATCTGATAATCAATAACGTCCATTGCCATGATGAATTTTCCTGATGAAAAAAGGTTGACCGGTGCAAAACACAGCGAGCGGCATTGTAGCCAGAACACTTATGCAAATGCCAGTTTTTCGCCCGGTAATATTTTTCAGAAAATACCGCAATACAAAACACATCAGTTCGTCGCCCGGCAGCTATTTTTCTGAGCACCAACGGCCATCGGCTGTCAGCGTCTGATCCATGCGCACTGCGCAAGGATATTCTTGCATTCTTGCCGCCACTCCCCTAGCATGGCACAGTCCATTTTCAAGCACATCTCCATGCCCGCCTTGCCTGAATTAAAAGAACTCGAACGCATCATTCAACTCGGACAGCCGCATCTGGAGGTTGACGTACTGTGCGAAATCGATGTCCAGCACAAGCGCTTTCCAGTCTACAAACTGGCACTGGGCAACCCCGACCCGTCTTTGCCTGCGATCGGTTTTTTTGGCGGTATACACGGACTGGAACGCATAGGTTCGCAAGTGCTGCTGTCTTTTCTGCGCGGATTACTGACCCGCCTGAAGTGGGATAAAAGCCTGCAACACATGCTACAGGAAGTGCGGCTGGTATTCATGCCACTGGTGAACCCCGGCGGCATGTGGCAGGCAACGCGTGCCAATCCGAATGGTGTTGATCTGATGCGCAATGCACCGGTAGAAGCAACCGAAAAAGTACCGTTCCTGCTCGGCGGGCATCGCATCAGCAAACACTTGCCGTGGTACCGGGGGCCAGCAGACGCTGACATGGAAGCTGAAAACAAGGCGCTGGTGCGCACCGTGCAGCAGGAATTATTGTCACGTCAGTTCAGTATCGCCATCGACTGCCACTCTGGTTTTGGTCTGCGCGACCGCGTCTGGTTTCCGCATGCGCACAGCGTGCATCCGATTCCGCATCTGGCCGATATTTTGTCGCTGGAAGAACTGTTCCAACAAACGCATCCGAATCATCGCTACCTGTTTGAGCCGCAAAGCCTGCAATACCGCACGCATGGCGACGTCTGGGATTATCTTTATTTGCAATCACAAGAACAACCCGGCAAAACTTTTTTGCCTCTGACGCTGGAAATGGGCTCGTGGCTGTGGGTTAAAAAAAATCCGCGTCAATTATTTTCGCGCCACGGCATGTTTAATCCGGTAGCAGAGCATCGCCTGCACCGTGTTTTACGGCGGCATACTTCGTGGCTGGATTTTTTAATGCGCGCCACCTGCGGTCATCAGGAATGGCTGGCGCAAGGCCCGACCCGCCTGCGCCTGCAGGAACGCGCCGTACAACGCTGGTATCGCCCATGACCTGGGTACTGCTGCGCGGCCTGATGCGCGAACAACGGCATTGGGGCAACTTCACGCAACAGTTTGCACAAGCCCATCCGCACGAACACATCATCACTCTCGATTTCGCAGGCAATGGCGCTTTATATCAGCAAGCCAGCGCCACCAGCATAGGCGCAATGGTCGAGCAGGCGCGTGGGCAAGTTCAACAACAACTTCAACAACAGCAAAGCGAAGACAAGATCAAACTGCTCGCCATCTCGCTCGGTGGCATGGTCGCGGTGGCATGGGCAGAACGCTATCCGCAAGAGCTGCAACGCATGGTGCTGATCAACACCAGCCTCGCGCCGCACAACCCGTTTTATCAGCGCCTGCGCCCGGCCAATTACCCCGCCATCATCGCTACCATGCTGACAGGAACACAGCGTCAGCGCGAGCAACTGATCCTGCGCCTGACCAGCCATCAGAGCGATGCCCCTCAAGCAGAACAACTGCTCAACGACTGGGTTCATTACGCGAAGCAATACCCTATCCGCCGCCGCAATATCCTGCGTCAACTGGTTGCCGCGATGCGCTACCGCGCACCCGCACAGGCACCTCAAGTGCCGCTACTGATGCTGGCCGGCGCCAGGGACGTGCTGGTCAGCCCGCAATGCTCCGCCACTCTGGCTCACCACTGGCAGGTCGAATTACGCATTCATCCCGATGCCGGACACGATCTGCCACTCGACGATCCCGCCTGGGTCATACAGCAAACGCTGACTTAATCATTGCGTCAGCTCTGCATCAACACGATATACACAGCACGCCGAGCTGTCGCCTCACGTACATTTACTTACACTTTTAATAAGAGATAAAAAGCATGCATTGTTAAAATTAAACTTCTATTCATATCAAAACACATCAGCAGGAAACTTTATGAGCCACCCTTCAGCTCGTCATCTCACTTCTATCGCTTCCATCATTTCTGCCTGCATTGCCGCCACATTATTCAGTGTCACCGCATCCGCGCAGACCGCCGCACAACTCGTGCAGGCATCGAATGCTTATGCTGATATGTGCAAAAAATCGGTCAATATGCCGACTGGGGAAAGTGACCTCAAAGACAATCCTAAGCTGGATGATTATTGCAAATGTTTTGCCGATAAATTTCTCACCCGAGCAATACAATCCCAACCCGGAGCCAGCCGGACACCGTTGCAGGAAACCCTGAAACAGGAAATGGAAATGCGCCAATCCTGCCGCGCCAAATATAATCTGCCCGCGTTAAAAAAATAGACCGCGTTCAACACGTACCCAGTCAGAATGCGCCTGCTGGCAGCGTTTCAGCCGCAAACGCGCATCACGTCTATGCCTTCCTTGCTTAATTGCGCCGGATTTCGCTTTATGACGACGCCTGGTATGCGGTCATACCCGCTGTATTATTAAATTATTGACATTCCCAGTCCTGCTGCTACATTGCTAACAGTTATTCTCTGCCCGCCTGACCTCTCTCAACAGGAGTCACATGTGAATACCCTGCCAGCAATCAAATGCGTCCTGATCTTATTCACCGTTTGTTGTCTTTCTGCGTGCAATCAGGAAAAAGCTCAGGCCTTGCAGCTTGCCGCGACCACATTCAGCAATGAAGCAGACCGCGCCTGCAAGATGGGTGCCGATAGTTTGCAGGCGGCTGTGGCCATGCCAGCACTTACCCGCTCAGACATCGCCACATCACTGGCGCAGGCTAAAAAATTCGGTGCTACTGAGCTCGATTTAATCTATGCCGACAACAGCATCACCGACAGCGCAAACGCACCAGCGCTGACTGCGCTGAATCAGGCCTGCGAGGCGCACCGGCAGCTCGCCGCCATGTACACCGATCTGCCGCGCGGCTACTTGCTGGCAACTGACGACGTGAAGAAAGCGCAAAAACTCGTGGTCAATGTCACAGCACGTTTTGCCAGACTGGGCCACATCTTTGCTGAATTACCGTCAACCGGTCGCGATAATATTGCCCGCATCCGCATTATCGAAGCCCGCAGCAGAGCCATGGCCGTTGCTGACGAAAAAGCCCGTACCGCATTGCTCGGCAGCGTTGCCGACGATATCCTGCAGAATCAAACCAACGAGGCGCAAAGCCGTGACCTCATCCTCAGCCAGTTTGCAAAAGCGACGGTACTCGGAGAAAAACTAGCAAAAACCAGCGTCCATTACGATCAAATGACAGTGGCGGATTTACTGGAATCACTCAGAGAATTTTCTGCCCTGTACGGCAGCATCACCAGCCGAGCGGCCACAGCACAAAGCGCTATCAGTAGTATCAACCGCGTAGAAGCAAACCTGAAAAATGACCCGGCGCTCAGTCCTTTGCTGGATGCCGTCGTCAGCCAGAAATAATGTGCTGTTAAAGGGAGAGACACCATGCCTGTCAAAGACAATGATGCTGACATGCTGCGCGTGATGGGCAACACCATCACCGATCTGCAAATCCGGTATCGCGCTGCGACGCTGGACGATCAGGCGGTGCTGATCGCGCCACTCAAAGAACTGCTGCAAGACTACGGCGACTATCAGGCACGTTTGTTGAAAGCCGGCACGATTACCACTGATGCCGAACTGGCGCAAATGAAAGCCATACAAACCGCCATCAGCGACGATGCCGACCGCCAGGATTTGCTGGTCGCCATCGCAAAAATCGTCGCCCTGATTGCAGCTGCCTGAGCGCGGTCTCATCGCAGAATTAGTACATTGCAAGTATCCTTTACAGCGGCGGGGCGCTCCGATGGCTGTTCTCTCTGCGTTCAGACTTCTGTGTTCTCAGATTGCCCCATGATCACCCATTTCTTTTTCTATCATCACGCAGCGGAGTTGTTATGAAACGAGTCACAGGCATAGGCGGTATTTTCTTCAAAGCCAAAGATGCACCGGCATTGCAGGCATGGTACAAGCAACATCTGGGAATCGATGTGCAGGTCTGGGGCGGCGCAGCTTTTGACTGGGCAGATGCTGATGGCAAGCCAGTTGCTGGCACTACGGCATGGGCCATACATCCGCAAGACAGCGATCATTTCGCGCCGGGTTCTGCCCCGTTCATGGTGAATTACCGGGTGGAAGACCTGCACGCATTAGTCAGGGCATTAAAGGAAGAAGGCTGTCACGTGCTTGATCAGACAGATGACTCCGACTATGGAAAATTCGCCTGGGTGATTGATCCCGAGGGAAATAAAGTCGAACTGTGGCAACCGCCGCCAGGCCAGTAATCGCACTTTCACATTCAAATTGCGGGATACCTGCCCGCTGTCAACACAGATAACCAGCGTGCGGCGTTGTTGCAAAAACGCCGGCACGCTTGTCTTCCTATGCAGATACCATCGGCTGAACAAGTCCGGCTGACGCCGGCGCGGGTCGCCCCGGGGCAGATACGGGGTGTTCTGGCCGCATCCCTGATCAACTGCGCAAGTGCCTCAAAAAGATAAATATTGTTAAATCATCAGAAATCAGACCGGTTTGTGCAGCGCTCTCTTCGTTACCGAAGAATGGTTCCAATTACGATGCAGATACATTGAGTTACAATCAGGTGCATTATGTTGCATGAATAGGTAGCGCTGTGCCTCAGGTTGAACGAAACATTCCCACTGTATTGACGCCCGGTCTTTTTGCCCATCTGAAACGATGCTGTCAGTGGACAAATGAGATCGCAACGAGCCTGGCATGGGCGTACAAAATGACGTCGGTGACAAACACGGTCAACCTGGAACGAAAAAGTAAATTTGTCGCACGTACACTGCTCAATTTAAAACCCAGCGTATCGTGGTATCAATTTGTCAGAAGCAGCTATTTACGGCCACTTGTCGGCAACGATGCCAACCTGCTCGACGTCATTCATCGCCCTTTCTTTGACCGCAACACCAGCGCCATGGAGCGGGTGAACACGCTCGTCTGCCATTTTGAATTACTGCATACTCTGCTCGGTACAAAAACTACGGCGAACATTGTCAGTGGTCATCGCTTTTTACTGTCACAGTGTACCGGGAAAAATGACGAGCACTTCACCATTCATCTGCTGCGCGATGATGCCTTCAAACGCGAGGGCGGCATCACACTGGCACTGAGCATGAATGAGCAGGCACTGCTGTATGTCACGTTTACCCTCGTGAAAAATCGCCACGGCAATGCAATCAGGGTCGGCGGCATACAATCCAACCGTGGCAATTGCCGCCAACTGGCGCGCACAGCCACCAGCGCCTTGCATGGCATTCAGCCGCGCCTGCTGTTGATTGAAGTGTTACGCAATCTTGCCGCACAGATCAATTGCACGACAATAGAATGCGTCAGTGAACAAAACCACATCTACCGCGCCTGGCGCTATCGCCAGAAAAAATGTATTCATGCCGAATACGACCAGCTGTGGCTGCTCGCCGGCGGCAGTCAGAATCAGAGAGGGAATTTTGAAATCCCGCATACGCAGGATGAAAAACCCATAGAATCGCGGCCATCCAACAAACGCAGCGAATATCGCCGCCGCGCCGCGCTGACCGAAGCCATGCGCGCCCAGATACACGCCGCCATCCATGCCCACGGCCACCACTTGCACCGCGCCCACAGCTACACCTCACATTAAGCGGACGATCTGGCACGACTGAATGTCGCCATAAAACAAGCCATCGCCGCGGTCATACGCGCATCGCGTCAATCGGCGTCACGCCACAAACCACACTCGCCCACAGCGGCATTTCCGCCGTCCCCAAATTACTGACATCGCTGGAACACTGAGACCAGCATTGCCTGTTTTTTCCTCTTTTTTGCCTGCCTGAGCTAAAAATATACTGGGTGGAGTATATTTAAAACCCCTTTGTTTTATTCAGACATTAAGGTATTTTTGGCAGATACCCCCCTATTTTTGCCAAAAATGGCATGATTTAAAGAGCGCTGTAGCTCTGTTTCCGCCTACGCCGGGCAATGTCAGATTCTGATTTTTTGGTCTGATGAAAAACGATGGCTTTGGTTGCTTTTTTTGCTGCCTGCCTCGTGCTGACAAGATGCGTGTTGAGACAATTTGATCTGCACTTTTTGTCGATCTGCTGGTACCTGCTATTGATCAGGTACCAGCAAAAGCAATCAAGCGTCGTACGGGCTTCAAAAGGATTAAAAAAATTGCATTTGTTTAGGCGGTCGGTTATCTTTCAAAAATGAAAATTAAATCATGTTAGGCACTTTGACAATTAACACTCTTTCAATTACTGAAAATGGCTAAATCATACGAAGAAAAACAATTCACGCAACTATCTGGGGAATTTGGCGTTGTGTCTGAGCTTTGTCGTCGTCAAATACAGGCCTCATTGACCTACGGGAATAGCAAAAGTGCCGATGTTTTTGTCATAGACGGAAAGCTCGGTCGTTCAATTAAGGTTGAAGTTAAAACTAGCGTATTAAAGGGATGGGTTGTTGATGCACGAGCCCTTAATGTTGAGCGACACATAATTTGGGTATTTGTTTACATGCCTAAACCTAACGATGCTGCTAGTCGAGCGCAAATTGCAGAGATTGGCGCCAGCACCCCAAGTTATCATGTTTTAACCTCAAAAGAGGTTAGAGATATCTACACTAAAAAGAAGGAGGAAAAGTTTAAAAAAGGTACAAAAGGGCCTATATCATTTGGATTTGCGGACGTTCAGTTTGAACAGAACAAATGGATAAAAGTTAAAAATGCCTTGCTACTAAACGTACGCAAAGCACCTGGTAACAATGCCTAACTCTGCAGTCGAGCGGGACAACCAACAAGCTGCGCTTGTTGGTGCCCTCCGCGCTTCCCGCTCCGGCTGCCCCTCACTTTCACGTTAGAACTCACAACAAGAGGTGTCCTGTGGCACATGAAATCGAATTCCCTCGCAACATAGACAACGTGCTTGCTTCCGCTAACGAGCACGGTCTCTATGTGATATCCGGATGGACTATTGGCATTCCGCGACAAGTCGCTATCGACTACGCCAAGTCAATCAACACTGACCCGAATGCAGGCTTCTTTCAGTATGAAGGCAAGGTGGTTCTCTCTCATCGAGACAGCAAGATCACCCTGTCTCAGCAAGAGGCCAATGCAATAGTCGATCTAATCAAGGCGGCTTATGGTCCGTTCTAACAATTCATTCAAGCCGATGCCGCTTCGCGGCGCGGCTTAACTTAAGCGTTAGGCCGCAAGAAATCCGCTCGCAGGCGACAAACACAAACACCGAATAAGCAGGAGTAGCAATGTTCAGCCTCATAGTTAAAGGCAATGCGTGGGCCGACGACCAAGACAGATTCCCTAGCAGCCGCGTGTTCGAGTACACAGACGCTGATCTACAGACTCGATTCCAACCAAATGGCGTCTTAGATTTGGCGGCACTTATGCAACTGCCGACCGTATTTGTCGAAGAGACCAGTGGGCGTGGAGATCAAGTGGCGCGAGTCGGGCGTCTGGTTGCTGGACACTTAGTTAATCGCGAACTCGTTCTTGAATACATCTACGATCCAGGAATTCCACCTCTCACCAATCGCCATTTTCAAACCTTTGCGGCTGAGCTGGAAATTACGGATTTCCAGTTCAGCCGGACGCATTGGTCAGTGAAATCAGCCGACCTATTCCGCTCGCTTCTTCGGAACCTCCAGCCCCGCAGGAGTCGGCCGACCGTCTTTCAATTGCAAGACCCCGAGTCCATCGAGCCCACACTCATATCGGCCATGATGCCATTCCACCCCAACTTCACTCCGGTGTATGAAGCGTTACAGAGAGTGGCTGCTGCTTGTGGCCTGCGGTGCCGTAGGGCTGACGACATCTGGGAAAACCCAGCCGTCATTCAAGATGTTGTTTCTCTGATCGATAAATCTCGGATTGTCATCTGTGACTGCACGGGCCGAAATCCCAACGTTTTTTATGAGGCTGGTATTGCTCACACGCTCGGACGTGAAGTAATACTTATCACTCAGAGCGCGGAAGACATTCCATTTGATCTTCGGCATCTTCGTTATGTCCAGTACCTCAACAATGGCGAAGGTCTTACACAATTGCAAACACGTCTACAGCAACGCCTTGAGGCACTCGGATAACCCGTCACTGCCTAACTAGGCGGTCAAGCGGACGTCGCTTACCTTGGGCGTTGAGCCTCTCATGGATCAGACACTCAAGCCGTTCGCTGGTGTTCGTGTTAGACGACTCCTTAGCAAAGCGGCGTATGACGGTTGGTGCATAAACCAGCGCCAGCATCGGAGAAAACGCAGCAAACGATTACGCTATCCGCCACCACTTTCCAGCAGTTTGAGCACTGCTGATTTCCTCACTCCTCAGCAGCCCCCTTTCTGTTTCACCCCGCCCGTTTCGCCGCTATCGCATTGCCTGCGCGGCTGACGGCTTTGCGGCCGAGGTGGGTGGAGATGAATTGTCCGGCGTCGACCACTGCGTCCAGATCAATGCCTGTGTGGATGCCTAATCCCTGCATCAGGAACAGCACGTCTTCGGTGGCGACGTTGCCGGTGGCGCCTTTGGCGTAAGGGCAGCCGCCGAGGCCAGCGACGCTGGAATGGAAGATACTGATGCCGACTTCCAGACTGGCGTAAATATTCGCCAGCGCCTGGCCGTAGGTGTCATGAAAATGGCCGGATAAACTGTGCAGCGGAAATTCTTGTGCGACGAGTTGCATCACGTGTTGCACCTGGCGCGCAGTGCCGACGCCGATGGTGTCGGCGATGTCGATTTCATCGCAGCCCAGATCGCGCAGGCGGCGGACGACATCGGTGACGCTGGCAGGTGCGACTTCGCCCTGATACGGGCAACCGAAAGCGCAACTGATGGAGCCGCGCAAACGGATGTTATTTTGCTTGGCCGCCAGCGCGACATCGCGGAAACGTTCTATCGATTCTGCTATCGAGCAATTGATATTTTTTTGCGCAAAGGCTTCGGAAGCGGAGCTGAAAATCACGACTTCATCAGCACCGGCAGCGAGCGCGGCTTCAAAGCCTTTCATATTCGGCGTTAGCACCGAATAAATCACGCCGGGTTTGCGGCTGATGCCAGCCATGACTTCGGCCGACGTGGCCATCTGTGGCACCCATTTTGGCGAGACGAAAGAAGCCGCTTCGATGTTCACAAAACCGGCAGCGGTGAGGCGATTGACGAGTTCGATTTTAATGTCGGCGGGGATGCTTTCTTTTTCGTTTTGCAGGCCGTCACGCGGCCCGACTTCAACGATTTTGACTTGTTGCGGTAGTGATGTGTTCATCTGTTTTCCTTTTGCCTGCATAGTCTGTGTAGTCTGTGAATAGCGGCGGCTGGCTTATGTTTATGTTTATGCCTGCGCCTATGCCTGCGCTGCGCGACGGATGATGTCGAGATACTGGCGCGTGACATTGTCCATGCCTTGTTCCAGGCTTTCAACAATCACGGCATGGCCGATAGAAACTTCGAGTATGTCTTTGATCTGCAAAAATTTGCTCAGGTTTTGCAGGTTCAGATCATGCCCGGCATTCACACCCAGACCGGCGCGTTGCGCGCGCATAGCAGTGTCGGCAAAGGTCTGCAGCACCGCATCGTTTTTTGGTGTGCCATAGGTTTCGGCATACGGCTCGGTATATAACTCAACGCGGTCAGCACCCATTTGTTTTGCCAGCGCCAGATCGGCATCGCTGATACCGGCATCCACAAACAGGCTGCTGCGTATGCCAGCGGCTTTCAAGCCTGCCAGCACTGGCTGCAATAAGGCGGCATCTTTGCGCATGTCCCAGCCGTGATCGGAAGTCAGCTGATCCGGCGCATCGGGCACCAGCGTGCATTGCGCGGGGCGATAGCGATACACGACTTCCATGAATTCCGCTGCCGGATAACCTTCAACATTCAATTCAGCACCGCGCTGCTGGCATAACTGCCCCAGACTTTCGACATCAGAATAACGCGCATGGCGTTGATCCTGACGCGGATGCAGTGTGATGCCTGCCGCACCAAGATCGAGAAAACGCGCAGCAAACGCATCGACATCAGGATAATTGCGACCGCGCGAATTGCGGAGTAAGGCGATTTTGTTGATATTGACAGAGAGTAGAGTCATGCTTATTCCTTAGGCGATACGCGCATTGCAGGCGTGATCGCGGTTGACACAAATACGGTAAATTTCTTCCAGCACGGCTTCTGTTTCATTGAGCATCTGATGATTCCAGAAACGGAGCACCGTGATATTTTTCTGTTCTAAAAATGCATCGCGCCGCTGATCGTAGTTTTGCTGTTCGCTATGCTGCCCGCCATCGAGTTCGATCACCAGTCGGTGTTCTGCACAATAAAAATCAACGATGTAAGGCGCAATCACATGTTGCCGCCGGAACTTGGCATTCGCCAGACGGCGGTTACGTAACAAACTCCATAACAAGGCCTCTGCATCCGGCATCGACGTTCGCATTGCCCTGGCATAGCGCTTTAAATCTTCCGGCACAACGCTGGGATGACGAGGAAAGAGGTCAGGCATATTGTTCACTCTCAACGGCACTATCTGTCGGTAAAGTTTGCTTTGTTTTGCAGTGTGCTTCCCTCGCCCGATTTCGAAAGAGGGCTGCTTTTTACTCCCCTCACCCGCTGGCGGGAGAGGGGCTGGGGGTGAGGGTAATGCCGTTGATCATTCCACGGCTGATCCAGCGCCCTCATCCCTGCCCTTCTCCCGCGTGCGGGAGAAGGGTTCTGACTGCTCATTCTATCTTCGCTCTTACTGCGCAAACGCCAGCAATTGTGCGCCTTCGCTGACCTGATCGCCGATCGCGTACAACACGTCGTCGATCACGCCATCGTGCGGAGCGGAAATCGTGTGTTCCATTTTCATGGCTTCCATAATCAGCAGCGCATCGCCTTTTTTGACTTCCTGTGCTTTCGCAACTAACACGGCGACGATCTTGCCCGGCATCGGTGCGGTCAGGCGGCCGCCTTCGGCTTCGGTTTCACCGGCATGGGCAAGTGCATCGCTGTAATGCAGATCGGTATGCACGCCCTGGCTGAACACGTGGAAGTGTTCGCCATCGCGCACGACGGTGCCGCTGACGGTGCGGTCTGCGATTTTCAGTACCAGATCGCTGCTGCCGCTACCACTGACAGACGCGAGCCGGACATCAACCGCGCCACTGTCGGTGCGTAATGTCCAGCCATCGGCCAGATACGTGAGCTGCACACTGTGCTGGTGATGTTCTTCAGCGAACTGCAAGCTGCGCTGCATCAGGCTGTTCATGCGCCAGCCGTGGCTGCTCTGCCACGGGTCACTGCCGCCGGATTTTTCAGACAGCAACAGAGACACCACGGCCAGTGCAATCACATCTGCCGCTGCGGGTTGCGCTGCTGGAAATAACTGTGCTTCGTTACGCGCAATCAGCCCGGTATCGAGATCGGCATTGGCAAAGGCGTCGCTGTGTATCAGGCGCGACAGGAAGGCGATATTCGATGACAAACCGACGATCTGGTATTGCGACAAGGCCTGCGCCATGCGTGCCAATGCTTCGGTGCGGTCTTTGCCCCAGACGATCATTTTGGCGATCATAGGATCATAAAACGGTGAAATCGTATCGCCTTCGCGCACGCCGCTGTCGATGCGGAAACCTGCTGGCTCTGCGCTGCCGCCGAGTTCAAAATTCACGGCTGCCGGGGTGCGCGCATGACGCAAAGTGCCTATCGATGGAAGGAAACCTTTTTCAGGATTTTCTGCATACACACGCGCTTCTATCGCATGGCCGTGTATTTGCAATTGTTCCTGTTGCAGTGGCAAGGCTTCGCCTGCTGCGACACGCAATTGCCACTCCACCAGATCGGTGCCGGTGATCATTTCTGTGACCGGATGTTCTACCTGCAAGCGCGTATTCATTTCCATGAAATAGAAAGAACCATCTTGGTTAGCAATGAACTCGACCGTGCCCGCGCCGACATAACCCACCGCTTTGGCTGCGGCAACCGCCGCTTCACCCATCGCGGCGCGGCGTTCCGGCGTCATGCCGGGTGCCGGTGCTTCTTCTAATACTTTCTGATGACGACGCTGTACCGAGCAATCGCGTTCAAACAGATATACGCAATTGCCATGCGTATCGGCAAACACCTGAATCTCGATATGGCGCGGACGTTGCAGATATTTTTCTGCCAGCACTTTATCGTCGCCAAAAGAATTGATCGCTTCGCGTTTGCAGGACGCCAGCGCCTCTTTGAAATCCTTGCTGTGTTCAATCACGCGCATGCCTTTGCCACCACCACCGGCACTGGCTTTCAGCAAGACCGGATAACCGATGCGGTCTGCTTCATTCTGTAAAAAATCGGCATCCTGATTGTCGCCGTGATAGCCGGGCACCAGCGGCACATTGGCTTTTTCCATTAGCGATTTTGCTGCCGATTTGCTGCCCATTGCTTCGATCGCAGAGGCTGGCGGGCCGATAAAAGCAATGCCGTTTTTAGCGCAGGCTTCGGCAAATTCACTGTTTTCAGACAAGAAACCATAACCCGGATGGATCGCCTGTGCACCCGTCGCTAAAGCCACTGCAATAATTTTGTCAGCACACAGATAGCTTTCTTTGGCGGCAGCCGGACCGATCAGCACGGCTTCGTCGCAAACCGCCACATGCTTGGCATTGGCGTCCGCTTCCGAATAAACGGCGACGGTTTTGATACCCATGCGGCGTGCAGTAGCAGCGACACGGCAGGCGATTTCGCCACGATTGGCGATCAGGATTTTGGTGAACATGTCTCTTTGCTCTTAGTTATAGTGAATCGGAAATAGCGTTCTTTTTAGGACTTACGCAAAGCTGCTCCGGCAAGGCATGGCGACGAAGACAGTACGAATAGTACGACTAGGAGCCATAACGCCACTGGGGCGGTTTTGCGTAAGTCCTATGCAAGGATGAACGTGAACCGCATGACTTGTGATCAGTTGGCATCGCGTTGTGATCATCCGTTTTTTTAATTGCAGCTACCCGCTTTTGCTTCGACTTTGCCACGTGTTTTCAAACCTAATTTATCCAGCAGCACACGATCATCCGCAGCTTCGGGATTTTCTGTCGTCAGCAATTTATCGCCGTAGAAAATCGAATTCGCGCCAGCCAGGAAGCACATTGCCTGCACCGCTTCGCCCATCTGACGGCGACCTGCGGACAAACGGACGCGCGCTTTCGGCATGGTGATGCGAGCCACCGCGATCGTGCGCACGAATTCCAGCGGATCAAGCGGATCCAGCCCGTGCAATGGCGTGCCCTCAACCTGTACCAGATGATTGACCGGCACTGATTCAGGATACGGATTCAGATTTGCCAGCTGTGCGATTAAGCCCGCGCGCTGGCGGCGTGATTCGCCCATACCGACGATGCCGCCGCAGCAGACTTTCAGACCAGCGGTGCGTACATGTCCCAGCGTATCGAGCCTATCCTGATATTCGCGAGTCGAAATCACATTGCTGTAAAACTCCGGTGCGGTATCCAGATTGTGGTTGTAGTAATCGAGACCTGCAGCCGCCAGACGTTGTGCCTGTTCTTCTTTCAGCATGCCGAGCGTGGCACAAGTTTCCAGACCCATGGCTTTCACTTCACGCACCATGGTTTCAACTTTTTCCATGTCGCGGTCTTTTGGTGAGCGCCATGCTGCGCCCATGCAGAAACGGGTCGCACCGTTTTCACGGGCGGCTTTGGCGGCATCCAGCACTTCGCGCACGTCCAGCATTTTTTTCGCTTCGACGCCGGTGTCGTAACGCGCGGCTTGCGGGCAGTAGCCGCAGTCTTCTTCGCAGCCGCCGGTCTTGATCGACAACAGTGTCGCCAGCTCGACATCGCCATCCGGGAAATTGGCGCGATGGGCGGTCTGTGCTCTGAACATCAGATCGTTGAATGGCAAATCAAACAGCGCCAGCACCTCATCAACCGGCCAGGTTTCGGCTTCGATTTTTTTGACGGGCGCTTGAAACTGTACGGCGTGTTGCTGAGTGTCATTGGCTTGCATAAAACTTCCTTTACTTCAAAAAATTCAGATCAAGATATGCAGCGGCAGCATGTGCCTTCTGCGTATCCTCAAGGTTCAGACGCGGAATACTTCCCAGCAGCGGCGCGGATAAACGATCACGCAGGGCGGCGATATTTTCGTCGGGATACAACATCTGCGTATCGACAATATTTGCAACCCAGCCCGCCAGTCGCAAACCACGGGCGGCAATTGCTTGCGCCGTCAGCAGCGCATGATTGATACAACCGAGGCGTATACCAACCACCATAATCACTGGCAGATTCAATACCTGCGCCATGTCTGCGGTGTCATGGCGCTCATCCAGCGGCACGCAGAAACCACCAACGCCTTCGACGATCACGGCATCAGCGAGCTGCATCGCCTGTTGATAGGCATCCACAATCTGTGGCAATGAAATACTGATCTTCTCGCGTTGCGCCACGATATGCGGCGCTGCCGGTGTCTGCATCAGATACGGACAAATGATGTGTTGCGGTGCTTTCACGTCGGACGCCTGCACCAGGCTATCAACATCCTCGTTATGCCAGACGCCATCTCGTAATACTGCACCAGCTGCGATGGGTTTCATCCCCAGACTGCGAACACCTCGTTGTGACAAGGCCAGCAACAAAGCACTGCTGACCAGCGTCTTGCCAATTTCGGTGTCAGTACCGGTCACAAAATAATCATGCGGACGCAACGCGGACATCAGGCCACCTCCGCAAAACACTGCGCCACATAATGTATCTGATCCAGACGGTTAATCGCCTGCACTAATTGCAGTACCTGCACTTCCGTATGGGCGGCAGACAAGGTCACGCGCAGACGCGCTGTATCGAGCGGTACCGTTGGTGGACGTATCGCCCCTACCCAGTAACCCTGATCCAGCAGATTGCCGGCAACGGCCAGCATCGCATCATTTTTGCCGATAACCACCGGTTGAATCGCGGTGTCAGACGGCATGCCGTGCCAGACTTTTAAGTCCTGACCGTGGCGGAACATGTGTATGAGCTTGTTCAGATGTGCGCGTCTTTGCTGCCCTTCTTCACCGGCAATAATATCGATGCTGGTCAGCAGTGCATGCGCCAGCGCAGGCGCCGCAGCAGTGGTGAAAATATAGGCACGGGCTTTTTGTATCAGCCATTCGATCACGGTTTCATGCGCGGCGACAAACGCGCCACCGACACCGGCAGCTTTACCCAGCGTGCCCATATAGACCAGATTCGGTGAGCGCAGATGGAAATGTTCCAGCACACCGCGACCATGTTCACCCAGTACACCGAAGCCATGCGCGTCATCGACAATCAGCCACGCATCATATTGTTCGCATAAAGCCAGCAAGGCCGGGATGTCCGCGATATTGCCATCCATACTGAAAACGCTGTCGGTGACGACGATACGTTTTTTGCTCGTACAATTTTTCAGCATGGCTTCCAGCGCGGCGTAATCGCGGTGCGCGAACACCTGGGTTGCGGCACGCGATAAACGCACACCGTCAATCAGCGAAGCGTGGTTCAGTTCTTCTGAAAACACGGCAGCATCTTTGCCTGCCAGCGCAGTGATCACGGCCTGATTCGCCATGTAACCGGTGCAGAAATACAAAGCACGCGCCTGATCGATATTCGGTGCCATGAATTCTGCCAGCTTCTGTTCCAGATTCGTATGCGCGCGACTGTGGCCGCTGATCAGATGCGATGCACCGCTGCCTGCGCCATACAGACTGACACCTTTTTGCAAAGCCTGCGTTACCAGCGGATGCGCCGCCAGCCCCAGATAATCGTTGCTGCAAAAGGCGACGTAGTCTTTACCATCGGCACGCACATCCGGTGCGCATGGCGTTTCTACGGTGCGGCGACGACGGATCAGATGCTGTGCTTCCAGCGCATCGAGATCATCACGCAAGGTTTGCAACAGCGGCATTCTGGCAGCAGCAATCCGCAGATTGCCGCTCTTGTCATTCGCTTGATTACTTTGATTACTACTCATACCGCTCATGCCATAACCTCTTCAAATACTTTCATGGTCTTCTGTGCCAACAAAGCGATTTCATCGTCGCTCAACATATACGGCGGCATCAGATAGACGCTGCGCCCGATCGGGCGCATCAATAATTCCTGCTGCAAGGCAGCGCTGAAAAAACGGCGCGAAAATGTCGTCGCTTTTTCAGCGTCATCGACGATCGCATCAAACGCAAAAATCATCCCTTGCTGGCGCACATGCTGCACACGCGGATTATCGCGCAATGGCGCAAACGCATCGGCAAACATCTGTGCTTTGCGACGGTTCTGCACCAGCACATCATCCTCTGCAAAAATCGCCAGCGTCGCCAGTGCCGCGCGACAGGCCAGCGGATTGCCGGTGTACGAATGCGAATGCAAAAAGCCACGCCGCACGTCTGCATCGTAAAACGATTGATAAACCGCATCGGTCGTCATTACCAGACTCAGGGGCAGATAACCACCGCTGATGCCTTTTGACAGACATAAAAAATCAGGCCAGATCTGCGCTGATTCACAGGCAAAGAAAGTGCCGGTGCGGCCACAACCGACCGCAATTTCATCAGCGATCAGATGCACCTGATACTGATCGCACAATTCGCGCAGACGCCGCAGATACACAGGATCATGCATCGCCATGCCAGTCGCACATTGCACCAGCGGCTCGATAATCACCGCAGCAATTTTGCCTTCGCGCTGCTGCAACACACGTTCCAGATCAGCTGCAGCACGCAAAGCGACATCGGCCGCCGTTTCGCCTGCCTGCGCCAATCGCGCATCAGGCGAAGCAACCACGTGTGCCCGTTGCAGCATGGGGCCATAGGCTTCGCGGAACAGGCTGACATCCGTGACTGCCAGCGCACCGACGGTTTCACCGTGATAGCTGCCTTGGATGCAGATAAACTCCTGCTTATCAGTTTGACCGCGGTTACGCCACGAATGGAAACTCATCTTCAGCGCAATTTCGACCGCCGATGCACCATCGGAAGCGTAAAAGCAATGACCAAGTTGATGGCTGGTTAACGCGGCTAATTTTTCTGATAATTCTATGACCGGCGTATGCGTAAAACCGGCCAGCATTGCATGTTCTAACTGATCAAGCTGATCCTTGAGTGCGGCATTAATGCGTGGATTGGCGTGACCAAACAGATTCACCCACCATGAGCTGATGGCATCGAGATAACGCTTGCCATCCATATCGTACAGCCATGCACCGCGCCCGTGACTGACCGGAATCAGGGGCACCGTTTCATGGTGCTGCATCTGGGTACACGGATGCCAGACATGTTGCAGGCTGCGTGCGACCCATTCATTTTGTGTATTGAAATTCAAACTTGCTCCAGACTACTTTTAAAACCCGCACATTTTACGGGCATTTCCAGCTAATTTAATTTCGCAAGCCGCATAAATACTGAGCATCTGTATTGAAAGTTTTTAAAAAAACCATGTTATTCCTGCCGGATAACCACACATTCAACGAAGAAAGTCTCGGCTAAAAGGATTGCCGCAATGCGATGCCCAAGGCGCATTATCAAGTCTGCATTTCGAGCAGATGGTTTTCAATATGCATCACATGGGCATGCGCAAATTCCGTCTTACTCAGCAAGCCATACGCGAAGTGCGGTTGCAACTGAGCACGGTATGCCTGAAACTGCCGCAGAGCAGTGATCACCTGATCTATCGCCTCATCTACATTGCCTTCGTCAGCAATAACCGGAGCACCGGGAATAGGCTCAGTCAGATTGTGGCGCATCGCACCTGCAACGGAAAATGCGTAAAAAGCCGCACTACCTGCAGTATGCTGGAATACCTCTGATTTCAGCTCAGGATAACCAGTCATCGAATACTGTATGCTCTGCGCCAGATGCACAAACACCTTGTACGGCGACCAGCCGCTTTTGGCGATCAACTGCCGGGACTTCAGGCTGTCTAACAGGGTCAGCATACGCTCTACCGATGTGATTTCTACGGTCGATTTGCGGTACGTCGCCAGACCTGCTGCTGCCAGCGCCGTCACTGCGACGGCCCCCGTCAATAAGGTGCGCTTTTTCATACTAACCACTCCGGTTTGCGTTTTTCCAGGAAAGAACGCACGCCCTCGCGCCCTTCATCAGACGCGCGTATCTGCGCAATGCCTTCCACCGTCGCCGCGATCAGTTCCGGCGTCAGCTCACGGCTGGCGACGTCCTGTACCAGACGCTTGGCCTGACGCACGGCATGCGGGCTGTTCGATACCAGCGCCTTGACGATCTCTGCCACTTTGCTATCGAGCATGTCAGCGCTCACCACTTCATGCACGAAGCCGGTACGATGCGCCTCTGTCGCACTGAAACGTTCGGCTGTGATGAAATAACGCCGCGCCGCGCTCTCGCCCATGGCCTTGATCACATACGGCGAAATCGTCGCCGGAATCAGGCCGAGCTTCACTTCACTGAGGCAGTAATTTGCGCTATCCACACTGACCGCAATATCACATGCGGCCACCAGCCCCATGCCACCGGCATAGCAATCGCCCTGCACTTTCGCGACCACCGGCTTGCTGCAACGGTAAATCGCCGCCAGCATCGCTGCCAGCTGAGCAGCATCGGCAAGATTTTCGGCATGCGTGTAATCCGCCATCTTCTTCATCCAGTTCAGATCAGCACCGGCACAAAACGCCGGGCCATTCGCTGCCAGCACAATCGCACGCACAGCCGCGTCCGCATCGAGTGCCTGAAACACCTGCGTGATTTCCGCTATCGTAGTTTCATTGAACGCATTGCGCACATCGGGACGATTCAGGGTCACGGTGGCAACTCGCTGATCTACGTGAACGGTCAGCGTTTGCAGGGAATCATTATTAACTGTCATTGTGCATGTCTCTTATATTCTGCAATTATTTTTTGATTATTGACGGAAGCCATTGGCATCTAAAAATTCGCTGACCAGCGGCTCCCAGATTTTTATCCCCGACGAAAAGAGGCTGTGGCCATCTTTCGCGAACGGCGACATTAATCTGAACTCGGCCTTGCCACCGGCTTTTACAAATGCGGCATGCCATGCCTGGCTGTAACGCGGTGAAAAATACTGATCGTTTTCGGTGTAAATCCAGAGCATCGGTGCTTTGCTGGTCTGTCCGAAAGTCGCATACATTTTTTCGAGTTTATGTCCTTCGCAAGGCTCACCCGGATGACCGACAGGATCACCACCGGAACCACCGGCAAAATTAATCGCGGCAACTAAGCCAGGCGGATTCTTCGCCGTCGTTGCGACTGTGCTGTAACCACCGACCGACTGACCGACGATCACCAGACGGCTGGGATCAACAAATTTTTGCTGACGCGCATGGTCGATTACCGCCAGAATTTCGGTGCTGGCCGCTTCTGCCATCGGTGCGTAATTCTTCCGGTTACATGCGCCACTGTCTTCGGGATCAGGATCAGTGCCCATTTCGCCATAACCGATACGGGTCGGTTCAAATACCGCGAATCCCCGCCGGACAAAATAACGGACTTGCTGGGTATAGCGAAAACGCGGCGGTTCGGCACGGTTCGTCGCACTGCGCCCATGATTTAAAATCAGAATCGGAAAAGGTCCGTCGCCATCGGGCTTAAATTGCGTGATGACGACTTTGCCTGTAATGGAACGGCCATACATATCCTTCACCGTAACATCAATTGCGCTGACCGATTCATTTAAATCTTTTGCCAGCTTTGCCGTTGCGGCAGCTGGTGCAGCAGCCAACGTATCGGCATTCTGTGCCTGTGCATGCGCGGGGGTGAACGCAGACACCCACAACAGCATTAATGCAAATCCGCAAATAAAATCACCGCGTCTCATGATCATTACATCCTGAATAACCCAAACTTCAGATCCGGAATCGGCGCATTCAGCGCGGCACTCAAGCCCAACCCCAACACCATGCGGGTATCGGCAGGATCGATCACACCGTCATCCCATAAACGGGCGGAGGCGTAATACGGATGCCCCTGATGTTCGTATTGCTCTTTGATCGGTTGCTTGAATGCGGCTTCTTCGTCGGCACTCCAGCTGCCGCCTTTGCTTTCGATGCCATCGCGTTTCACGGTCGCCAACACACTGGCGGCCTGTTCGCCGCCCATGACGCTGATACGTGCGTTAGGCCACATCCACATGAAGCGCGGCGAGAAAGCGCGGCCGCACATACCGTAATTACCGGCACCAAAACTACCGCCGATAATGACAGTAAACTTCGGTACATTCGCTGTCGCTACGGCCGTCACCATCTTCGCGCCGTTACGTGCAATGCCTTCGTTTTCATATTTGCGCCCGACCATAAAGCCAGTAATGTTCTGCAAAAACACCAGCGGAATTTTGCGCTGGCAGCACAGTTCGATGAAGTGCGTGCCTTTCAATGCAGACTCAGAAAACAAAATGCCATTGTTTGCAATGATGCCGACCGGCATGCCGTGAATATGTGCAAAGCCGCAGACTAAGGTCGTGCCATAGCGCGCTTTAAATTCGTCGAAATGGCTGCCATCGACGATCCGCGCAATCACTTCGCGCACATCGAAAGGCTTGCGCGTATCGACCGGAATCACGCCATACAATTCACTGGCCGGATACTTCGGTTCTTCGACTGCTTTCAGCACCACGGTCTGTGGCTTCTGACGGTTCAGATTCGAGACAATGGTGCGCGCCAGCGACAACGCATGCGTATCGTTCTGCGCCAGATGATCGACCACGCCGGATAAACGCGTATGCACATCGCCACCGCCGAGGTCTTCGGCGCTGACGACTTCACCCGTTGCGGCTTTTACCAATGGCGGGCCGCCGAGGAAAATCGTGCCCTGATTTTTAACGATAATGGATTCATCACTCATCGCCGGTACATACGCGCCGCCAGCAGTACAGGACCCCATCACCACCGCGATTTGCGGAATGCCTTTGGCCGACATCGTTGCCTGATTGTAGAAAATGCGACCGAAGTGATCGCGATCCGGGAACACATCATCCTGATTCGGCAGATTCGCACCACCGCTATCGACCAGATAAATGCAGGGCAGATTATTTTGCTCAGCAATCTCCTGTGCGCGCAGATGTTTTTTGACGGTCATCGGATAATAGGTACCGCCTTTAACGGTCGCATCGTTACAAACGATCACGCATTCCTGACCGGCGACACGACCGATACCGGTAATCACGCCTGCCGACGGTGCCGCATCATTGCCATTTTTTTCCTTGTACATGTCATAGGCCGCAAGCTGGGAAAATTCCAGAAACGGCGTGCCTGCATCCAGCAGCATTTGCACACGATCACGCGGCAACAATTTACCGCGCGCCAGATGTTTGCTGCGCGCTTCGTCTCCGCCACCCAACGCTATTTTTTCTATTTTAGCTTTCAGATCATCCACCACCACCTGCATTGCAGCGGCATTGGCTTTGTAATCATCAGAACGTGGGTTCAGTTTGGATTCTAGGATTGTCATTATTTGGATTCCGGTATTGATTTATTTTTGAGGAAAGCTGCCGTCGACATACAACCATTTGCCGTCATATTTCACAAAACGGCTGACTTCGTGCAGGCGGTGCGCCTTACCTGCAATTTTGTAGCGAGCGACAAACTCCACGATGGCCTGATCGCCGTCCTGCTGATGTTTCCTGACTTCCAGCCCCAGCCAGTTAGTCGGATCATCATGTGTGATGCGCTCTGACGGACAAGTGCGCTCATCCCAGGTCGCGCGCAGATAGGCTTCATCATTGCGCGTATAAGCGCTGTAACGCGAACGCATCAGCGCTTCTGCTGTTGGTGCGACTTCTGCACCGCTGATATAAACGCCACAGCATAGTTCATACTTTTTTGCTGAACCGCAGGGACACAGGTTCGCATTTTTTTGCTCTTGACGACTCATACCACTTTCTTGATTTCCTTAGCAACAGTCGGTGCGCCTGCGGCTTTCCAGGCAGTAAAACCACCTTCGATATGAGCAACATTTTCCAAGCCCATATCCATCAACGTCTTGGTGGTCAGGGCACTACGCCAGCCTGCAGCGCAAAATAAAATAAATTCTTTATTCTCACCGAATACAGGGCGGAAGTAAGGTGAGTCCGGATCAACCCAGAATTCGATCATGCCGCGCGGTGCGTGGAATGCTCCCGCAATCACGCCTTCACGCTCAAGCTCACGAATGTCGCGCACATCGATAAATTGCACGTCACCTTTATCCAGCTTCGTCAGTGCTTCTGCGACGCTGTAAGTCCTGATCTGTGCGTATGCTTCGTCCACTAACTGCTGATAGCCCTTTTTCAACATGCTGTTCTCCTCGTGACGCAGAAAAATTCTGCGTTTGCTGACCGGTTATGTTTTGATGAGTCCGATTTTTTATCTGGATGATGCTGATTAAAAACCACCTTGCGCCAGCCAGTGTTCGACTTGCGGCAGGCGATCATTGCCCCAGAAAGATTCGCTATCGACGATGATCCACGGTGCACCAAAGATGCCTTTTTCTATCGCCTGTTCGCATTGCTCTTTCAGCGCCTGCTTGTAATGAGTATCTTCGCAGGCAGCCGCTGCAGCGGCACCAGCCAGCCCCATCGCGCTTATCTGCGCCGCCAGCCAGTCAGTGTCGTTCAATGCTGCCGGTCCGGAGAAATATGCACGTGTGACCTGACGCACGAATTCACCGACACGCTTCGGCGCAGTGTCCTGCAGCCACAGGCAAACCCTTGCGGTATTCTGGGTTGCGATAGGAAACGGTTCAGGCAAAACAAACGGCACGCCTGCATAACGCGCGGAGCGTAAAAAATCATGCTTGAAATAATCCGCCATTTGCGGTGGCCGCATGGTCAGCGGACTCGATCCGGTCACTTTGAATACAGCCCCCAGCAACATCGGTTTCCAGCTCACTTCGCGACCGTGCCTGGCCGCCAGTTGTTCTATGGATTGCGCAGCGATATATGCATACGGCGAAACAAAATCAAACCAGAATTCGACAGGTGCTTTCATCACGGTGTCCTTTTATAAATGCAGGATGCTGTTGACAAGGTATACGCTCAGGCCAGCGCGCGGCTGATCAGGATTTTTTGTATTTCTGAGGTGCCTTCGTAAATCTGGCACACGCGTACATCGCGATAAATCCGTTCTACCGGAAAATCACTGACGTAGCCGTAGCCACCGTGTATTTGTATCGCATCGGAGCAAACTTTTTCTGCCATTTCAGACGCAAACAATTTCGCCATCGCTGCTTCTTTCAGACAAGGCTTACCAGCATCTTTCATGCTCGCTGCATGCCAGATCAGCTGACGTGCAGCTTCGATCTGCGTTGCCATGTCCGCCAGCTTGAATTGCACTGCCTGATGTTCGTAAATTGATTTACCGAAGCTGTTGCGGTCTTTCGCATACGCCAGCGCCGCTTCAAACGCGGCGCGCGCCATACCGACCGATTGAGATGCAATACCGATACGACCACCTTCCAATCCCGACAGCGCGATTTTGTAACCCATGCCTTCTTCGCCAATCAGGTTTTCAGCCGGGATACGGCAGTTCTCAAACAGAATTTGCGCGGTATCAGAAGAATGCTGACCCATTTTGTTTTCGAGCCCGGCAACGATGTAACCCGGCGTTTTGGTCGGTACCCAGAATGCGCTGATCCCTTTTTTACCCGCGGCTTTATCCGTCACCGCCATCACAATCGCGACGTCTGCATGTTTGCCGCTGGTAATGAATTGTTTGACACCGTTCAGTACATAATCGTTACCTTCACGACGCGCAGTCGTTTTCAGATCAGATGCATCGCTGCCCGCATGTGGCTCTGTCAGACAAAACGCACCCAGCATCTCGCCTTGTGCGAGTGGCCGCAGCCACTGCTGCTTCTGTGCATCATTCGCATACATCATCGCAATACTGCACACCGGGCAGTTATTCACGGACACGACTGTCGATGTACCGCCGTCGCCGGCAGCGATTTCTTCCAGCACCAGCGCCAGCGACAGGTAATCCATGCCGGCACCGCCAAACTCCTCCGGTACCGCAACGCCGTACGCACCCATCTGTGCCAGCTCTTTTAATTCGGCGGCGGGAAAATGGTGTTCTTTATCCCAGCGTGCCGCATTCGGCACCAGTTTTTCCTGTGCAAATGCGCGTATCGCATCGCGGATCATTTCGTGTTCTGCTGTAAGTAACATACCTGGTCTCGTTCTGATGTTGTTCTGTCTTTTTTTCTGCTTACCAGTTCAGGCTGGCACCGTTGTAATTAAAAAACCTGCCGTTGTCGTCCGGCTGCAGACCTGCCAGCGTTTTGCGTATACCTTGCGCACTGTCTGTCACCGGAAGTTCAGCACCGACGCCGCCCATTTCTGTTTTAACCCAGCCCGGATGCAAGGCCACGCAGATTGCCTGTCGCGTCTGTAAAGACACATCCTTCAGTACAGAATTCAACGCGGCTTTGCTGGCACGATATAACCATCCATGATTACCGTTACGCTCACTGATGGAACCCATCATCGACGAGATGACAGCAAGACGGCCACCGGCGTTCTCGACCAGCGGCAGCACGATAGGAAGAATCCGCATCGCGGCCAGCACATTGGTATGCATCACTTCATCAAACTGCGTATCATGCGGCGTCTGCAATCCTGTGGTGCGCGGGCCATACACACCGGCATTCAGAATAGCGACATCGATTTTTTCATCATCGAGCCGCCAGCCAAGACCACCGCAATCGTTGATGTTCGTGACATCCAAAGGGATAGCTTCACAACCCTGCGCTTGTAATGTGCTCAGATCAACTGCCTTACGCGCCGTGGCAATCACACGCCAGCCCGCCGCTTTATATTGCAAGGCCAGTTCGTGACCGATACCGCGTGACGCGCCGATAATCAATGCTGTGGGCATCTTGCTTCCTTTTCGTGTTTTCAACCGCATGTCGACGATGTAGCTGTAATCTCATTACCGACACGCTTACCGCGATTAACGATGCGCGCGGCGCACGCTACGTCCGCATATCAAGTGCACAAGTTCATTCAATATCCAGAATGCAGGGCAAGGCGCAAAACGCAGCAATACGTCGGTATTGCGAGGCTTTGCAACGCCGCTATGCGCCCGGATATTGGATGAACGCAGCGCACACTATTTAGAACAACTCAATGGCCATCGCTGTCCCTTCACCACCTCCGATACACAGGGATGCCACACCGCGCTTCTTACCTTGTTTTTTCAACGCACCGATCAGCGTGATGATGATACGGGCACCGGATGCGCCGATAGGATGGCCGAGTGCACAGGCGCCACCGTGAACGTTGACTTTGTCGTGGGAGATGCCAAGGTCTTTCATTGCTGCCATCGGTACGGCAGCGAACGCTTCGTTGATTTCAAACAGATCCACTGTGTCCGTCGTCCAGCCGGTCTTTTTGTACAGCTTTTGAATCGCACCGATCGGCGCTGTGGTGAACCAACCAGGTTCCTGTGCATGCGATGCGTGAGCGACGATTTTAGCGATCGGTGTCAGACCGAGTTCTTTGGCTTTGGACTCACGCATCAGCACCAGCGCTGCAGCGCCATCGTTGATGGAGGAAGAAGATGCAGCAGTGATTGTGCCGTCTTTTTTGAAGGCTGGCTTCAGAGCTGGGATTTTGTCGAGTTTGGCTTTCAGCGGGCCTTCATCTTTATCGATCACAACGTCACCACCACGACCGGAAACGGTAACCGGTGCGATTTCCCACGCAAACGAGCCGTCTGCTGTCGCTGCTTGCGCACGTTTGACGGAAGCAATCGCAAATGCATCCTGATCTTCGCGGCTGAACTGGTATTTGGCGGAGCAATCTTCGGCAAAAGTACCCATGGAGCGGCCTTTGTCATAGGCGTCTTCGAGACCGTCGAGCATCATGTGATCGTAAATCATGCCGTGGCCGATACGATAGCCGCCGCGTGCCTTTGGAATGATGTAAGGTGCGTTAGTCATCGATTCCATACCGCCGGTGACCATCACTTCATTGCTGCCTGCGCTGATAGAGTCAAACGCCATCATGGTTGCCTTCATCGCAGAGCCGCACATTTTGGACAAAGTGACCGCGCCTGTGGACATAGGCAAACCTGCCGCCAGCAAAGCCTGACGTGCAGGTGCCTGCCCCTGACCGGCCATCAGGCAGTTACCGAACAGAACTTCTTCCACCAGCTCCGGCTTGACACCAGCACGTTCAACTGCAGCTTTGATTGCCACTGCACCGAGCTGACTGGCGGTCAGGGATGCGAAATCACTCTGAAATGCCCCCATAGGGGTACGGGCTGCGCCAACGATTACGATAGGGTCTGTCATGTTTTTCTCCATTGAATGTAAGGTGATACAAAATTTCTGCTTGTCTGCTTTTCTCTGAAAACATCTGCAAGCACGATTAAGACTGCAAATACTTTTAAGACGATAAAAAAATTATTTTTGCTGCGCTAATTCTTTATTGATAAATCTGACTTCCTGCGGATAAGGGAAGACATCATCAACCTTACCCTCGACAATACGCTGCTTGCGTCCCTGCCAGTATTCGGCGGTCAGCAGATCAGCATGGTGTTTCATAAAAAATTCTTTCACTTTCTGATTTCCAAGCAGGAAGGTACCGAATTGCTCAGGAAAGACGTCATTCTTTGCAATCGGATACCAGGGCTCAGCTGACATCTCATCTTCTTCATTGCGCGGCAACGGTATCTTGCGAAAGTTGCAGTCGGTGATGTATTCGATTTCATCGTAGTCATAAAAAACGACACGGCCATGACGTGTCACACCGAAGTTTTTATACAGCATGTCGCCGGGGAAAATATTGGCCGACACCAGATCTTTAATCGCGTTGCCATATTCCAGTACCCCCTGCTCCATCGCCTGCATATCACCCCGCTGTTCGGCTTCCGTCAGCCAGATATTGAGCGGTGTCATGCGGCGTTCTATATAAAGATGCTTGATGACGACTTCTTCATCATTGACTTCGAGCATGGATGGTGCGTTCTGACGAATTTCCTCAAGCAACTCTTCAGAAAACCGTGAACGTGGAAACGCAACGTCGGAATATTCGAGCGTGTCCGCCATGCGACCTACACGGTCATGGTTTTTTACCAGCAGATATTTTTCTTTAATCAGCGCCCGGGTGGTTTCTTTCGGCGGTGGGAAACTGTCTTTGATCAGCTTGAACACATACGGGAATGAAGGCAACGCAAATACCAGCATAACCAGACCGCGGATACCGGGTGCTGCGTCTATGCAGTCCGATGAATATTTCAGATGATGCAAAAAATCACGGTAAAACAGGTTTTTACCGTGCTTTTGCAGGCCTATCATGGTGTAGATTTCGCTGCGCGGCTTCTTCGGCAAAATGCTGCGGATGAACTGCACATAAGCCGATGGTACTTCCATATCGACCATGAAATACGCACGGGTGAATGAAAACAGTACCGTAATCTGCATCACATCAAACAAGATCGTATCAAGTACCAGCTCGTTCTTGCGTTTATGCATCAGCGGAATCACAAACGGATATTCGCGATTGCCGTTAATGCCTTTACCGATGATGTAGGCAGATTTATTCCGGTAAAACAAATTCGCCAGTACCTGAATCTGATGATTCGGTTCCAGTTTTTCACGCCCGAAATGCTCACGCAGGCGCGCCTCGACGGCTGCTACATCGCGATCGAGATCTTCAAATGGTGTTTCAAGCTGGAAATTGGTGACTATACGTTTGATCGTGTAATTCAGACCATCGGTTGCCGGGTAATACACGCGATAAGTCGGTGGTGTGTCATCACGCTCTATGTATTCGGTTGAGGTTGCCGGACGCACGAAAATGAAATCATTATGAAAATAATTTCTGTTAAGTAATTTTGTGCAGACGGTATTGAAAAAAGTCTCGGCCAGTTCCGGACGCAGATGATCAATCAGCAAACCCATGTAATGCAGTTTGACTTCGCGCCAGACCTCATCGGTCAGATCATTTTCGTCGTAGTCATCTTCCAGCGTGCGTACGCATTCGCGCACACGCGTATCGTAAAACTGGATACGCTCACGTGCCGCAATCTGTGCAGCCTTCCAATCACCGGTTTCAAAAAACCGCTTCGCCTTCTGACTACTGATGCGGAATAAATGGTAATGCTTGTCAAAGCCATCCAGTATCGTGCGTGCAATATCAAACGCGATCTGAGACGACAATAATTTCGGAAAATGTGTGTTTGGCATGGCGATGGCTCAGGGCAGGTTAAACCGGGTTTTCCAAGCCTCTAGTTTTACCATATCAACGGTAATACCATCACATACGATGATCAAGGGATGCGTAAATTCTATGGATACAGACAAATTCTGATACCTTGCAAGCAGCATAACGATGCCTGAACGCACACCAATAAGACAACATCTGCACCAGCCAGCGGGCTGCACATCAGCCATCTTCCGCCAGACTGACTGATGCAGACGGGCAAAAAACTGGCGATGTGCGGGCACCGGTGTGGTGAGATCTGATCGGGTCATGGCGGAAATCGTGGCAACGTATGCGCAGTCGTTTCAGTCCGGGGATTAATTACTTACGGTCTTAAGGAACTGCGCAACGGTACGTCAAACCAGTTTACTTCGTTTCCGCAAACAGCTCACGGCCTATCAGCATGCGACGGATTTCGCTGGTGCCGGCGCCGATTTCGTACAACTTGGCGTCGCGCCACAGACGACCGACCGGATACTCATTGATATAGCCATTGCCGCCCAGCGTCTGGATCGCTTCACCTGCCATCCAGGTCGCTTTTTCTGCCGAGTACAAAATCGCGCCCGCAGCATCTTTGCGCAAAGCGCGAACCTGTTCCGGATTAGTGGCGCGGTCGCAAGCCTGGCCGACTGCGTACACATAAGCTTTACTCGCCATCATGGTCGAATACATATCCGCCAGCTTGCCCTGCATTAACTGGAATTCACCAATCGGCTGACCGAATTGTTTGCGGTCATGCACGTAAGGCACGACAACATCCATACACGCCTGCATGATACCCAGCGGGCCGCCGGACAAAACTGTGCGTTCAAAATCGAGGCCGGACATCAGGACATTCACGCCTTTGCCGAGGCCACCAAGCACGTTTTCTGCAGGTACTTCGCAATCTTCAAATACCAGTTCACCGGTATGGGAACCGCGCATGCCGAGCTTGTCGAGTTTTTGCGCAATGCTGAAACCTTTGAAATTCTTTTCGATCAGGAAAGCGGTCATACCACGTGGGCCAGCTTCCAGATCATTTTTGGCGTACACCACCAGTACGTCAGCGTCAGGGCCATTGGTGATCCACATCTTGGTGCCGTTCAGCACCCAGCGGTCGCCTTTAAAGTCTGCGCGCAGTTTCATGCTGACGACATCGGAACCGGCATTCGGCTCGGACATCGCGAGCGCACCGATGTGTTCACCGGAAATCAGTTTCGGCAGGTATTTTTGTTTTTGCTCTTCTGTACCGTTGCGTTTGATCTGGTTCACGCACAGATTCGAGTGGGCACCGTACGACAGGCCAACGGAAGCAGAGGCGCGTGAGATTTCTTCCATCGCGATGATGTGGGCCAGATAGCCCATATTCGCACCACCGTATTCTTCGCTGACAGTAATACCGAGTATGCCCAGCTCCCCCATCTTACGCCACAGATCCATAGGGAACTGGTCGTTGCGGTCGATTTCCGCTGCACGCGGCGCGATTTCAGCTGCAGCGAACTGTTGCACAGCTTCGCGCAGAGCGGCGATATCTTCGCCATGATCGAAAGTTAAACCGGGTAAATGGAGCATGTCATCCTCACTGTAATATTGGAACAGATTCGTTTTTATTGATCAGAGTGGTGTTCAACAGGATACGCAGCGACAACATTGCGAACCGGTTTTGCATCTCTTCTGTTATTTTTTTACTGCAACTGCTTTGACTGTCATGTCTGACCGTCATTTATTTTTTGCGATCACAAACAGCGTCTGTTGCATGATCGCACACAATTTTTCCTGCCCCTGATTCACAACAAACACCTCGGCGCTTGAAACAACCAGAGTTTTTCCTGATTTCAAGACCTTGCCACGGGCGATCAGGGCATCGCCTATGCCGGGTGCAACGATATTGATTTTGTACTCTGCAGTTAAGCACTCACTTACTGGCATCAGCAATGTATTTGCTGCATAACCACCGGCAGCATCCGCCAATGTACCAATCACGCCGCCATGAAAATAGCCATGTTGCTGACTGACGGCATCGCTGTACGGCAAGCTGATTTCACAGGTGCCGGGCGTCATTCCTGTCAGTTTCGCATTCCACGCCATCAACGCACCTTGCCCGTTGAAGCTTTGCAGCAGGGTCAGCGCCAGCGTGGGATCGAGTGCGGCGGGTACAGCAGATGTGGTGTCCTGATGCATAAAGTCCCTTACGAATACAAAATCTGAGCACGGGAAATAATACGACTAATTGACGTTAACGTAAACGTCAATTCATTGCGTTTTGTGCAGACTGGTATTTTTACTCTGTCTGAGCCGCTTTCGTGTGTAAAGCCAGCAAACGCCGGCTTTTATCTTCATGTGCGCTGATTTCCGCCAGCATGACTTCAATATCCTCGCGCTGCTGCTCAAGTGAAGCGCGGTGCCGTGCGAGCACCACCAGAAAGCTTTGTAACTGCGCTTCGGTATCTTTTGGTGAGCGGTACATATCGACCAGGCTCTTGATATCCGACAGGCTCAGGCCCAGACGCTTACCACGCAGGGTCAGCTTCAGTTGTGTGCGTTCGCGCGCGGTATAGACGCGGTTGCGGCCGCTGGGACCTTCGCGGGTCGGACTTAACAAACCCTGATCTTCATAAAAACGAATCGCGCGTGGCGTGATGTCAAATTCGCGGGCTAAGTCAGTAATGGTGTAGGTAGCCATAGTTTTAGTACACAAAATCGTTTTTCTGATTACAATCGCTGGAATCGAATTGACGTTAACGTCAATTGAATAAAAACGCATTGTAGGCTATTCCGGCTGCAACGTCCGTACCAAAAACAGAAGAGACAACAATGAATCACCTGGAACAACAACTCGATTATCCGTTTGGCGAAACCCTGCCGGAATCCGGCAAGACGATGGAAATAGCGCCCGGCGTTTTATGGATACGGATGGGTCTGCCGTTTGCACTGAACCACATTAATCTGTGGCTGCTCGAAGATGAAGTCGAGACCGTACAGGGGCGGGTGCATGGCTGGACGGTGGTCGATTGCGGCATCGCCAGCGACGCCACGCGTGACGCCTGGGAAGTGTTGTTCGGTGATCTGCACAATCATCTGCGTGGATTGCCAGTGGTACGGGTGATCGCCACTCATTGCCATCCCGATCACATCGGTCTGGCTGACTGGTTATGCACCTTGTGGAATGTTCCGCTATGGATGACTGCAGGTGAGTACGCATTTGCCCGCATGATGTCGGCTGGCTTGCCGGGTGCGGATGGCACAGCGATGTTTCCGCATTTCCGCAAACACGGGCTGGACCCGGCGATGCAGGAGCAGATACAGGAAAGAAAGAGCCACTACAGCCGCATGGTACCGACGGTGCCGACTTCGTATCGCCGTTTGCAGGAAGGCATCGACCTGACGATTCATCAGCGGCGCTGGGAAATCATCACCGGTTTTGGTCACTCACCAGAACACGCCTCATTGTATTGTGCCGACCTGAATATTCTGATTTCCGGCGATATGCTGTTGCCGCGCATTTCCACGAATGTGTCCGTGTTTGCGATTGAGCCGGAGGCCAATCCGGTACAGCAGTATCTCGATTCCCTCAAAAAATACCTGCCGCTACCTGAAGATGTGCTGATCCTGCCTTCGCATGGCAAGCCGTTCAAAGGGCTGCATACGCGCATCAGGCAATTAGAAGAACATCACGCTGAACGTCTGGCCGAAGTCGTTGCGGCTTGTACGACGCCGCAATCAGCGTGTGACATCGTGCCACTGATGTTCCGCCGCCCGCTCGATGCCCACCAACTGACATTTGCCATCGGCGAAGCGCTCGCGCATCTGCACAAATTATGGTTTGACGGCGTCTTGCAGCGACAAACGGGCGCTGACGGCATCATCCGTTTTGTTGTCAGAACATAGCCATTGTCATTGGGCAAGCAAGCTGACCTGCCTGCCACCGATCACACGAATTGGTGGCAGTCGGTTATTTTGTTCTGAGTTCCATGCCCGCCAACGGTGGCGGAGCCGCACAATTGCCGCTTTGCACGCCCTGTAAAAACGCATGGATCGTTTGTGTCGTCAGTCCTTCGGTACGATGCAATAAACCGTTGCCACCGAAATTCATGTGTGTTGCCCCGTTCACGACACCCAGCCATTTGCAACCCGGTGCCATGTCGGCAAACGGTTCGGTACGGGTACGCCAGGAAGCATGCGCCAGATCATCGTCGCGGGTTCCCGTCATCAACAAGACCGGTTTACTGATTTTGTACCAGGCATGGGCGGGAAAAATCAGTCCCTCGCCTTGCGGTGACAAGGCAATATACGCATCGAAACTGGCAGTACCCGTCACGCCCATTTTATTGTCGGCACCGGCTTCCATCATGGCCACCGCCGCCCCCATCGAATGACCGAGCAAAACCGCGCGTTTGCCGGTACAACGTGCCGCAGCCCATTGGCGCACGGCTTGTATATCCATCAGCCGCGCCGAATAGGCGGGTGCATCGGTGACTAATTCTGTCAGACCGTCCTGCAAACTGCCGCCGCGCTTGGCTTCACGCAAAGATTGCCGGCCACTTTCCAGATGACCCGGCACAACGCTCAGAAAACCTTCTTTCGCCATGAATTCAGCCAGATAGACATAGCCTTTTTCCGAACCACCGGCACCATGGGAAATAATCGCCACCCCCTGACATGCTCCCGCATTCTGATACACGAGAGCAGGAACGCTCTGACCATCCTGACGCGTCAGCGAAATACGCTCCGCCGCGACAACCTGAGTCGACGTGACCGTCAATGCCGTCAAACCGATCAACATACCGATGTATGAACGCTTTCTGAATCCTGTTGCTGTATGCATCACGCCGCTCCTTAACTAATCTGGATAACACACACCTCAACGATCTAACTGATAAAACAGATGACCGCCTTGCCATGTGCGGCGGCATTTGCATAGAAATTTTGCAGATGGGAATAATGTTCCAGCAAATAATTTAATGCCTGCACCCCGTCGGTGATCCACATCCCTTCAGGATAAACCTGCGCTTTTTCCATCTTTGCTGCGTCAAAGCGCTGCGCCAGCGCGGATGCGGGCATTTCCTGCAACGCGGCACTGACTGCGGCGACCTGACGCGCGGTCAAGCAACGGGCGGGGCCTTTACCAAGATCATCGCTGACTTCCTGATCGCCAAACACCGCCCACCCCAGAGGTTCGTCGCCGCCAAATGTCGCGCCGTTGAGCAAATACTGTATGCCGTGCCAGGCTTTTTCGAGATCAAACAATTCCGCTTCGCCGTTGCTGCCGTTTTTGGCAAAAATAAATTGGCGGACTTGTCCGGGATGCTGCTTCAGTTCATCCAGTTTTTCCTGTGTCAGCGTCAGATAAAAACAGCTCATGCCCATGAAATGCTCCCGAATATCGACTATCGTCACTCAGTCAAAAACCACTGCTTTCAACACGAACAGCATTCACAATATAACTGAGTGCAGCCCATTTCCGCATAAATTTCTGTCGTCCGAAACAACCCGCCTATGGCGTTTGAGCTGATCTGTCAGGCCAGTCGTACAACGCTGAAATATCGCTTTGACGACTGGCCTGAAGTTTGTATCGCACCGGATTTATAAGAGTTTTACAGAGGATTTTTTGTGCCGCATTCACCGCAGAAAATGTCGTCTGCTGCCAATGGTGCTTTGCAGGCAGAACATACTCTGGCAACTGGTGCAACAGGCGCAGGCGGCGCTGCTGGCGTCACTGTTGGGGCGATATCTGCTTCCGCTTTCGCCGCTGGCTGATTATTCTTGGCCGCGGCTGCGGCAGCAGCGTCTTTCGCTTCCTGCAATTTTGCACCAGCACGTTCTTTCGCTTCGTTGGCCCGACGTTTTGCTTCCTGCATCTGCGCCTGCAATTGTGCTTCCGCTTCGGTGAAATTCAGACCATCCGTCACTTGCAGATAAATCAGGCAGGTACCGTTAATCATCGTCAGAAACGGAATCACCATGCCGACACTGAACAGCAGCCCGGTTGCAAAACCAAAGGCGCCGGTGTAAGCCATGCCGCTCTCCAGCGCCTCAAAACCACCGCCGTAACCCATATAATTTCCCATCGGATTTCCCATATGGTTGCCCATGATGCCTGACATCATCCCCATCATATTCCCCACAGGATTGACGCCGACGGCCTGAGAAATTCCCATCGTTGTGACATAGCCGGAAAACAGAATGAAGGACACCACACCGGATAAAAACAGCACCAGGAAAGACAACACGACGATATAAGTGATCGTCATCAGCAAACGCTGACGGACAATCACAAACAAACGGGCAATCGTTTCCATTACCGAGTTACCGGCCCAGATTGCCGGTGCCGCCAGTGGCATCGCCACATAAAATATGCCAGCGAAAGTGACACCGATGACGACCGTCAGAAATGGCAACATGACCGCATACAGCAAGGGGCCGAGTCCGGGCAATTTACACAAAAACAGTACCGCAAACGCTGCCAGCACCATCAGCAAAAATATCACCAGCAACACCAGTGCCACGCCCAGCATACGATGGACCGTAAAGATGCCTTGTATGATCGCGTCAGGAAAACTGAGCTCACGGCCCTGGGACTGGCGCATCAGCAGAATGCCGACGGCAGAATAGCCGGTGATACCGACGATCAGCGACACAATGGAAAACAGGCCGCCCAACAAAAAGCTGTGGCGTGTCAGCCAGGCGGTCATCGCCAGGGACAGAAAAAATGCGAGCGCTGCAATGCCTGTCATGGCGAGTGCGCGCCAGTTCGTTGCGGCCTCAGCCGCACGCAGCAACACAAATGGGCTGCCGGAAGTCGTTGGATTGCTGCTCATGGTGTCTCCGATGGATGTCGTCACTCTGGACGGGGTTAACAATGCTGGGTGATGGAAGATGTGCGGCACGAACAATCAGTACCACGCCGGAACATGGGCAGACGACATCATGCGTATGCCCATGTGCGGAACTGGTTTAATAGCGTGAACGCAGTTGCTTGATTTTCCTGATTTTTGCGAGAGCGGCCGTATTTCCGGGGTCCAGCGCCAGCGCCGTCTGCGCCGTTGCCAGCGCATTATCGTAGTCACCGCTGGCGATAAAACTGTCGGCACGACTCAGCAAAGCGGTCGCCTTACCATGCATCATGTCGCCGCCTGGCTGTGCCTGTGCCCCCTGCGGGCGTTTAACGTTGACCGGTTCATCGTAAAAATCGTCGTCTTCGTCAAATTCATCATCGTCATTCCAGCGTTTCTTTTTGGCGGTCACGGGTGCAGGCGCTTCCTTGGCTGCCGATGTCGTCGGTGCTGACGCCACTTCCGGCGCAGCAATGGCGGAAGCCGGTGCCGGAGTGACATCCGCCGGCAGGCTGCTGTCCGGCGATGAGGCCGCAACAGGTTCACCACTGGTCACAACAGGCCCGGTCTGCGAACGGGATTTTGCATACCAGACATAAGCACCAGCGCACACGGCAATTGCCACGACCACCGCAACCACCACGATCGCTTTCACCGGCGTCGCCGTCTTGCTGACCGGCAGGGCATTGTAGGAAGGCAACGCGTCAGAGCCTATTGGCTGCGATGGCTGCACCGCTGGATTCACGCTAGCCGGGGCCTCTGTGATGCTCGCGGTACTTGCGGCTGGCGTCGCGGCTGTGACAGGGACATCCGGGTTTGCGGGTGAGACCGCAGCATCATCAGCAGCACTCACGCTTTGCTCAGGCGGAATAGTCACGGCTTCGCTGGTGACAGGCACCTGTGCTGTCGGCAGATCTGCTGCTTGTTCTGCTGCTCTTTCTGTCACACTGACCGATGCATCGCTGGCGTTTGCCGTCACAACATCCGCTACCGTAGCAGTGGTAACTGCAGCATCAGCGCCAGTGCTGGCACCGCATTTTTTGCAGAAACGCGCCCCCGGGGTCAGTGGCACATGGCATTGATGACACTCGGGCATCGGCGGCGCTGGCGGTAACATCGCAGTGCCACAGGATTTACAAAATTTGGCACCATCACGGTTATCAGCACCACAGCTCGCACAAGTCGTCATCCCTCTTCCTTTTTGTCGTTTCATCCGGTAACGGAACGCGCCGATAAGTTGCGCAGTCGCTCGAATTTATTGCAAAAAATTATACAAGGGCTTTGTAACAAGACAATTAAATGGCTGATCAAAAATCGGGAATACGATCGCGGAGAGCATGATAAACAACACAACAAGGTCGCCATACTGCATGACTGCCCTTAAATATACTGGGGAGAGTATTTTTCAAAGCCCTTTATTGACGCAGAGATTCCATTAAAAAAGGCAAATACTCCCCCCATTTTTGATCAGGAAGCGACTTTCGCAGCCTGCGCCAGCTTGCGGGCGTCGGTAAATTCCCACCACGATTTCGCCGGTTCGCCATTCATGAATGCGGTGATGGACATGAACACATCAATCACGCAGGGATCGTGCCGCACGCCGGTCAGCTCGTACAGCTTTTCATACATCTGCCACGGACACTGCCCCACCAAATCCGCAGGCGCGCTGATGCCCAGCAAACGCAGATCTGCCGCACCGGCCTTGCCGATATTCGGTAAATCCGTCAGCGCGCGCAGACGGTTTCTATCAACTTTGTCGGGGTGCATGGATGCGCTCCATATCAGTGTGCTGGTGGTGTGCTGGTCACAGCACGATAACCGTATGCTAATCCATTGGCAATACGTTTTCAGGTAGCCGACAACGCTGATTCCGGACTTCCAAAGGCAAAAATATACTCCCCCCCAGTATTTTCTAACATCCTTTGTTTATAAGGAGATAATGGCAAAAATGGCTGATACTCCCCTTTTTTCTGTCTTTTTATAGCATTTTTCAGCAGCTTTTCAGCTGTTTTCATACCGGGCTACACGCAACACGGAACCACTCAGCGTCGCACCGGTGTGGCGAACCGGCGTTTTCGTGTACCCTTCACGCTTTCTGTTGAAGCGCGCTATCGTGAAATCTGCCCATACTCCTGTTCCTGTCACCACTTATCTGAAACTGGTTGCGGTCGCCTTGTTCTGGGGCGGCACTTTTATTGCCGGTCGTATTGTGGCGAGTGAAATTCCGCACATGACAGCGGCGGCGCTGCGTTTTGCGGTGGCCAGCGGCCTGCTGTGGCTAATGGCATGGAAGCTCGAAGGCGGCTTGCCGAAACTGACGCGGCAACAAATGCAGGCGACGTTTGCGCTCGGTGCGACGGGCATCTTTTTATACAATATCTGCTTTTTTTCCGCGCTGGCACTGATGCCCGCCGGGCGTACGGCTTTGTTTGTCGCACTGAATCCGATTGTCACGGCGCTGGCACTGGCGGCATTGTTTGGTGAACGGCTCGGTGCGCGGCGCTGGCTGGGCATCGCGATTGCGTTTGCCGGTGCCGCAGTGGTGATCACGCGCGGCGATCTGGGCAGCGCGATGCATGATCTGTCGCAATCAGTCGGTAAGGGTGAATTATTCATGTTGTGCGCGGTCTGCGGCTGGGCCGCTTACACCATCATCGGCAAACATGCGCTGCGCGGCTTGTCGCCGATTGCAGCGACGACGTATGCATCGCTGTGGGGTTTGTCGCTATTGGTTTGCGGCGCGGTCACGGAATGGCCGCAATTCGATACCAGCCATCTGACCTGGCCGGTACTGGCGGCGATTGTGTATCTGGGCGCTTTCGGTACGGTGATCGGTTTTGTCTGGTATTACGAAGGCGTGAAAGCCATAGGCCCGGCGCGAACCGCGGTCTTCAATAATCTGGTGCCGGTATTCGGTATCAGCCTCGGTGCGCTATTACTTGGCGAGCCAATTTTGTTGTCGATGATTTTCGGCGGTTTGCTGGTGATTGCGGGCGTGTCACTGACTAACCGGCAATAATATCAGCGCATGTTCTGCATTGATGATCAAATAAAAAAGGAGGCCAGCGCCTCCTTTTTTTACACCGGAAATACCGGTGGACAGATCATCGTCCTGATCAGAATTTTTTCCACAGTTTGACGAAATACGCCGCACCGCCCAGACCGAACTGCACGCTGTCGTAGTAGAAGCCGTTATCCGTTTCGTTCGGATCCTGACGGGTCGGTTTGACGTTGAAAATATTCGTGCCGCCCACCGTCAGTTTGGTGGTGTCATTGAATGCATACGTCACTGCCAGATCGGCAGAAGTTTTTGGTTCGTAATACGCATTCGGCACACCTGCTGCGGTACCGGAGAAAGTGCCCAGTGTTTGCGAACCATAGTGGATGACTTTGAATTCGCTGGCCCAAGGACCTTGCTCGTAGTTGAATGCCAGCGTGCCTTTCACGCGCGGGCCGCCTTGCTCGATGAACAGGCGTTCACGCTCGGACAGCAATACGTCTTCATAGCCTTTCAGCGATGCCGGTGCATTCACTTTCGTGACTTCGGTTTTGCTGTAATTCAGACCCAGATAGGTCGACAGTTTGCCGGAACCCAGACTGGTTTTATGCGATGCAGTCAGATCGATACCTTGTGTTTTGGTATTGATGGAGTTCACAAAAAACTGTGCCTGACCGACGCCGAGCGAGGACAGCGTCGCCCCCAGTGCAGGATAATTATTTGCGTCAAAACGACCCGACAAAACGATGCGATCAGAAATATCGATGCGGTACAAATCAGCCGTCATAGAGAACACATTGCTCGGTTTGTAGGTCAGACCCAGCGTGTAGTTTTTCGATTTTTCTTCATGCAGTTTCGGGATACCTGCGGCATTGGCAACGGTACCGCCATTCGGTGCCAGTACCACGTCCATCGGTACGCCGGAAATGAAGTCGGTGAACGTCGAGGAAAAATACACTTGCTGCAGTGATGGCGCACGGAAACCTGTGCTCAGGGAGCCGCGCAGATTCACATCGTCAGTCGCTTTGTAGCTACCAGCAAGCTTACCGGTGAGCGTGGAACCGAAATCGCTGTAACGTTCACCACGCACTGCGGTTTGTACTTTGAGGCGATTCGTCACGTCGGTTTCGATATCGACATAAGCAGCGAGGCTGTTGCGGTTGCGGTCGGTGCGGTCACCTGGCTGGAAGCCCGGGAAACCCTGACTACCGGCATTGCCGCCGAAGCCAACACCATCGACATCATTGTAAGAGCCTGGTTCACCGGCGAAAATTTTGTAATTTTCACGACGGTATTCGCCACCAAACGCGACGTTCACGCCATTCATGAAACCGTCAAAGAAACGGCTGAAATCCAGATTCGTCGTCGCTTGTGAAAATGAGAAACCACCAGCATCAAAACTGCTCGGGCTGATACCCTTGCCGCCGCTCAGCAAATCTTTATTGGCGATGGAGGCATTCAGAGTATTGCTGATGTTGTACTTGAGTTCGTTGAAACCATAAGTCTGCGACAAATCCGCACGCCATTCACCAATGCTGAAACGATAACCGGCGATGCCGTAGATATCGTTGATATCGCCGTTGATGTAAGGCACAAAGCCATTCGGATACATCGCCGCAGAATTGCGTGAAGGAATATCGTCGGAGCCCACACCACCGCGTGCCCACGCCGCAGAAGACGCCTTACGTTGCTGCGTCCCCAGAGTGAAATAGAATTTATCACCGCCGCCATTCGGCACTTCACCGTTCAGATAAACGGTGGGCCCCGTGACTTTGGTGTCACCGATGGTGCGCGGATTGCCCGGATCAGCGCGGTTTGAACGACCGCGATCGGTGTATTCTGCGGTCACGCCGAGCACGCCGTTTTCACCTATCCGGATACCGCAATAGGCTGAGGGCAGATAGTTTTTACCATCGCCGACAGAATACTGGCTGTAACCGAAACTGGCTTCGCAACCAAGTGATTTTTTCAGGCTGATATCCATCACACCGGCAATCGCATCGGAACCGTACTGTGCCGCTGCGCCGTCACGCAAGACCTGGACATTGCTGATCGCCATGACCGGAATCGCATTCAGGTCGGTACCGGTATTGCCGCGGTTACGCGCACCGAACAGATTCACCAGCGATACGGTATGGCGACGTTTACCATTCACCAGCACCAGCGTCTGATCGGAGCCCAGACCACGCAATGCGGCAGAGTCTACCAGATCAGCGCCGTCAGCTCCGGTCTGACGCGTGGAGTTGAATGAGGGCGAGATATTCGCCAGTGTCTGGGCCAGATCAAACTGGCCGCCTTGTTCTGCCGACTTGGAAATCGAAATAAAATCCACCGGTAACGGGGTTTCAGTTGCAGAGGAATTGACCCGGCGGGAACCGACGATCGTCATCGTTTGTATCGGTGCTTCCGAGGCTTTTTCTGTACTGCTCTGCGCAGAAGCGCAAAGCGGAGAAACTGCGGCAGCAGAGCTGGCTCCATAGAGGGCGAGCAAAATGGCCTTACGCATTTTGGTCATGACAAGATTCCTTAGAATTGCATTGTTAATTGGGGGATATTCAATGTGGTGAGAAATCTGCCAGCCGGTCACATGTGCGGGAGCTGCGGGCCATGCCCTAGCGAGGTGCAGGCATGCTCTTACTTTCAGACAGATTTCTATGCATTTCAGTATCAGCCCCTGAAGAAAAACCTGTCAATCTCAGTGTGACTGGTTTGTGTCATCAGTGTGACATTTATCTGAAATTAGTTTTTTTTGTAAAAATATTTTCAGATTCAGAATTTCAATGTCTTCAAATATATCAAACCCTTGATTGCCCTGCTGCCATACCACGACAGCATTTCGCCATCAACCAGCTGTACGGGCTTACCCAACTGGCGCTCCAGCGCATCGACATGGGTTTCCGTGAAACGGTAAGGTTCGGTCGATAATAAGACGCTGTCAAACTGACGCGCCATCGTGTCGTCCCAGCTGAAGGCAGGATAACGCAGGCTGTTATTTTCCGGCTCCCAGACCTGACAACCCGCCAGCCTCAGCATATTTGCGATATACGTATCGCCCGAGATGCTCATCCACGGGTCTTTCCAGATACAGTACAAAACACGTTGTGTAATGACGGGCAATCCCAGATCCGCATACGCATTTTCAAACGCAATGCAGAGTTGTTCAGCGGCGGCATCAGCCTGAAAAATCCCGCCTAGTAAGCGATATAACGCGAGGTTGTCACGCGGAGTATTCGGATGGGTGACGATCACATGCGGAATAAATTCCGCCAGCAAGTCCACCGTCGGTTTTTCATTTTCATCGATATTCACAATCAGATGCGTCGGTGCAAGCCGGCGGATTTTTTCTATATTTACGTCCTTAGTACCGCCGATTTTGGGAATCGCTTTTACCACGTCGGCAGGATGTATACAAAACCCGGTACGCCCGACCAGTGAAGATGCCAGACCGAGATCGCAGATCAGCTCCGTGATCGATGGTACCAGACTGACGATTCTGGCTTGCGCTGCCGCCACGGGCTGATGTTGCTGCCCGATAGCATCGGTAAGGGAGATATCGTTCGTCATTTTTTGACTATCGTCATCGTAGGTATCGGGTGTGAACTAATGCTGATCGTCTGCGCGCGCCTTGTGCGGGGCGCGTGAAAATGCGGCATCGTACAGCGCATTTGGCAGCAGTCTTAAACACTTAGCGACCACACCCATCTGCCACGGAATAACACGATACGAGCAACCTGCGTCTATCGTCTGTACTGCTTTCGCCGCAAATTTTTGCACCGGCATCAGGAACGGCATGCGATAGGTGTTGATCTGCGTCATCGGCGTGTCGATGTAGCCCGGTGCAATCGTCACGACACGGATGCCGCTTTTTTTCAATTCCACCCGCAGCGATTCGCAATAGCTGATGACAGCAGCTTTGGATGCGCTGTAGGCTTCGGCACCGGGCAAGCCACGGATACCGGCAACGCTGGCAATCCCGACCAGGCGGCACGCATCCTGTTGCGCATCGCGTTTCATGGTCTGGATAAAAGGCGCAAATGTCGCCACGGTGGCGGTCAGATTAGTTTGTACAACGCGTTCAAAAATTGCCAGATCGCCAGCGTATTCGGTCAAGGTACCGACAGAAATACCGGCATTTGCAATCACCACATGCACGGTACCAGTGTTTTGTATGAAATCGGCAGCGGCGGCAGCCAGTGCGGCATGATCGGTCACGTCGAGCGCGTAAATATGGTGCCGTTCAGAATTTGGCAGGCTGCGCCGCAATTGCTCAAGCTTGTCGCGGCGTCGAGCCAGCAAGCCCAGCGTTGCGCCTTGCGCCGCATATTCACGCGCGAGCGCAGCGCCTATGCCGGAAGATGCCCCTGTAATGAAAACATTTTTCATATTATTTAATTAAAAAAAAAGTCCGCCAAAAAGCGGACTTATTGCATCTTACTTCGGCTTATTTTTTCTTACCGCTGTCAGCAGCAGGTGCAGGTGCTGCAGCCGCTTTTTCTTTTTGCGCTTTACTGACCAGGAAATCGAGTACCTGCAACAATGAACGGTTCTGGGTTTCTTCAGACACGCGACCCATTGTGCGCACTGATTCTACCGGCGACGTCATGAAGCGACCATCCACAGCAACCATAGGAACACTATCAACCTGATACGATTCCAGCAACTGATTAGTACGGTTCAGCTTGCTTTGAATCGCAAAGGAATTGTAGACATCAGTAAACTTCTGTTTATCCAGACCAGACTTGGCGACAAAGTTCATGACGTCAGTATCAGACTGCAAACGGTTACGCTCGATGTGCAATGCATTGAATGCTTTCATCTGATATTCGTCGGCTTTTCCCATCGCTTCCAGTGTCAGATACAGTTTCTGTTGCTGAACCAGGTTATGGAAGTTCACGTGCACACGTTTGAACACGATATTGTCACCCTGTTTCTTGACCCATTCTGCGATCAAAGGCTCGAGCGCATTGCAATGCGGGCAGAAATAGCCAAAAAATTCAATGACTTCAATTTTCTTACCAGCCTCGGTTGGCTGCGGACGTCCAAGTACACGGTATTCAACACCGGATTGCGGCATGGCAGGAGAAGCTCCCGCACCTGCTGAAACCAGGCCTAAGCCCAGCAAAATTACTGCATACATCGCTTGAGTAAATCTACGCATATCTTTTCCTTTATTAAGCTGTATTACTGAATCTGATTACTTCGCAGTTCTGACAATTGCCACATCAACGCCATTCTCAGACAATTTGGCTTTCATTCGGTTCATTGTTTCGGCATTACTGATCGGGCCGACACGAACCCGGTACATGGTGCCGGTATCTGAATTCTTTTCAGTCACTTTTGCTTCAAAACCGATCAGAGCCAGCTTGGCGCGGGCACTGTCCGCATCGGCCTGCTCTTTGAACGCGCCAGCCTGCAGGAAATAGATGTATTTATCATCTGCCGCCGCATCTGCTGCTTTTTCGCTGGCTTTGTCAGCCGCTGGCTTTTCCTGAGCTGGCTTTGTTTCCGCTTTTACTTCCGGTGGGCGGACAGCGGCCTGCACCGGTGCAGCATCGGCCGGTTTGGCCACCGCGGCATCTTTTGCCTGTTCCTTTGCCGCTTCTTTAACCGCATCAGGCTTGCCGTACATAGGACGGTTCGGATCCTGCAGTTGTGTTACAGGCTGATCCGGCTTGTCGGATTTTCCACCTTTATTGGTAAAAGGCGTGGATGATTTCGTGATCAGCAATGCGACTGCCACCGCGATGGCCAGTCCGATGACGAGACCAATAATGATGCCTGTGAAGGTATTACCTTGCTGACGTTGCAGCGTTGAGTGATGTGATTTCATGCGTCTCCGACGAAAAAATTGTCCTCTTTGAATACTTTACCGGTATGGCCCAGGTGATCTGTCATGCTACTGATAAACATGCGCGAGGCACAAGCAGAATGACAGACAGCCAATGCGCATTACATTTTATTCGGTGCAGAGACACCGATCAGGGCCAGACCATTGCGGATCACCTGACGCGTTGCCAGCATCAGTGCCAGACGGGCCATCTTGGTCGGCTCATCATCTACCAGCACACGTTCCGCATTGTAATAACTATGCAACTCACCAGCCAGATCGCGTAAATAGAAAGCAACCTGATGCGGGCCAAGTTCATCCAGCGCTTTTTCCAGCGCTTCCGGGTATTCGGCCAGTTTGGCCAGCAGGCTCGCTTCACGCGGCGCTGTCAGCGGCGACAGATCAACGTCGAGCAACGGTGCAAATGCGGTTTCGTCCGTCGCATATTGCGCGAGGACAGAGCAGATACGCGCATGGGCGTACTGAACGTAATACACTGGATTTTCATCCGACTGCGCCAGGGCGACATCGACATCGAACACAAATTCGGTATCCGCTTTACGCGAGATCAGGAAGAAGCGCACTGCATCGCGCCCTTTGACCACATCACCGTTACCAGACCATTCGATCAGGTCACGGACTGTGACATAAGAACCGGCACGCTTGGAAATCTTCACCTCGGCACCGTCTTTCATGACCGTCACCATCTTGTGCAGCACATAGTCGGGATAGCCTTTTGGAATACCGATATCCAATGCCTGCAAGCCAGCACGGACGCGGGCTATCGTACCGTGATGGTCGCTGCCCTGGACATTGATGGCCTGGCGATAACCACGTTCCCACTTGGTCACGTGATAAGCGACGTCCGGTACAAAATAAGTGTAAGTACCGTCGGTCTTCTTCATTACGCGGTCTTTGTCATCACCATACTCAGTGGTGCGCAACCATAATGCACCATCCTGCTCGTATGTTTTACCGGCAGCTTTGAGCGCGCTGACAGCAGCTTCGACTTTACCGTCGGTGTATAAAGAAGTTTCAAGGTAATAATTATCAAACTTGACACCGAATGCGAGCAGATCGGTATCTTGTTCGCGACGCAGATAAGTCACGCTGAATTCACGAATGGAATTTATATCGTCAACATCACCTGTCGCGGTGACTGGCTGACCATTGCTGGCAGACACGGTTTTCTTGTCAAGAAAATCGCGGGCAATGTCAGCGATGTAATCACCGTTGTAGGCTGATTCCGGCCACTCTGCATCACCCGGCACATGCCCCTTGGCGCGCGCCTGCACAGATAAGGCAAGATTACCGATTTGTACGCCGGCATCGTTATAGTAAAACTCGCGAGTGACAGCATAACCCTGTACATCCAGCAACGCTGCCAGTGCGTCGCCCAGTGCGCCCTGACGACCATGGCCGACATGCAGAGGACCGGTCGGATTTGCTGACACGAATTCAACGACAACTTTTTGTCCGTTTCCGCGCTGGCTCTTACCGTAAGCCGCCCCTTGTTGCAGCACCGTTTTTACGACCGATTGTTTAGCTGCTGTTGCGATCCGGATATTAATAAAACCCGGTCCCGCGATCTCTACCGAACTGATCAACGGATTATTTTGGGCCTCCAGGTTCGCAACAACTGCCTGAGCGATTTCTCGCGGATTTTTACGCAAAGGTTTGGCAATCTGCATGGCGATATTACAAGCGATATCGCCATGCGAAGGATCTCGCGGGCGTTCTAGCAATATCGTCGGCTGCAGATCGCTGCCTTCCAAAATCGGGGCAACCGCATTTTTTAAGGAATTGAGAATTTCTTGTTTTTGTTCAGCTAACATGGCACATGGGGTTTATTGCGTTTCGCGCAACAAATCTGAATAAGGACAGCGGCCATTATACTGTCTCCCCCGCGCCATGTCCGTCTGCAAGTGTAAGCATAGACGCGGTTTTTATCGAAGCTGCTTGTTTATGTTTTGTCAGCAAACTTAATATAGCTAAAAGTTTACCGAAAAACAGTCCATTCATGATGCCAAAACTGATGCTGCAGACGCCGATAAACACAGTGCTATCGCGCAGTGCCGGCTGCACTGCTACCGCGATGTTTTCGGCATATTTACAGGAGAAAATCAGCATCATAAGAACGAGGGGCATCCAGCTTCCCCGCATATGAATGTAGCGTTCCGACACAACACGGAAACCCGTTTTATTCAAGAATGCCGCATTTAAAAGACTGACGCAAACGGTGGAGATAAACCAGAATCCGACCGACTCAAAACGGATGCCGAAATGCTGTATCAGGCCTTGCAGGGACAGAGCAGTCATCAGCACAGGCAAGATAAACAGTGAGCGTAATGTGACCTGACGGTCCCGGCTCATCACCACACCACGATAAACAAGAAATGCCAGTAATGCCCATACCCAGACTGGTGTATTGATCAGTATTTGTTGCAACATGATTGCCCCTCGATAAGTGGTGGATGGATATATTCGCAATTCAAGTATGGCGCGCAATCAGAGCGTTTTCCAACTCCATACGATCAATGGATGCCGGATGTCGTGAAGACGGCGTTTTACGGCGTGAGTTGCGTTGGGGCGGCGTGTAGAATGTCAGTTTTCTTCGTTTGGATTTGCTATGTGGTTTAAGAACTTACAGGTTTTTCGTCTTGCCTCTCCCTGGGACATCAGCGCAGAGGAATTAAATGCGCAATTATCCAGAATCTCTTTCGCGCAATGTGCCTCGAATGAAATGCAAAGCCAGGGCTGGGCCTCACCTCGCAACAACGATATGCTGGTTCACAGTGTCAATCGTCAGTTTCTGATAACGCTGGCGACAGAAAAAAAACTGCTTCCCTCCAGTGTCATCAATCAGGTTACGAAAGCACGTGCCGCAGAAATAGAAGAACAGCAAGGCTTTGCTCCCGGGCGTAAAGCGATGAAAGACTTGAAAGAACGCGTTACAGACGAACTGCTGCCACGCGCATTTGGCGTCAGACGAAACACGTTTGTCTGGATTGATCCGGTCAATCGTTGGGTGGTCATTGATGCATCGAGTCCGTCACGAGCTGATGAAGTCGTCAAATTGTTGTTGAAGTGCTGCGACAAGTTGCCGCTCGAGGGTTTACGGGTTAAATCCTCACCTCAGGCAGCAATGACCGGATGGCTAGCTGGAAATGAAGCTCCTAACGGCTTTACCATAGACCAGGATACAGAGTTGAAGTCATCAACTGAAGATAAGGCAACTGTGCGTTATGTGCGTCATACACTTGATCCTGACGACGTGCAGAAACATATCGCGGCTGGTAAGCAGTGCACCAAACTGGCATTAACCTGGGATGATCGCATCAGCTTTGTGCTGACCGATACATTAACGATCAAACGAATTAAGCCGCTGGATATTCTCGACGAAGATAAAGACAAAGGAACAAACGAAGAAGAGCGCTTCGATGCCGACTTTATGCTGATGACGGCCGAATTATCAAAAATGCTGGACGACATCGTTTTTGCGCTGGACGGAGAACTTGATAGTCCTAAAGCGGCATAAGCGGGTTGACTGAATAAATGCAAAGACGGGTGTACTGCTCGTCTTTTTTTATGCGTGATCAGATGGCGAGTATCATTTTTCAGAACTTCAACCGATCATCACGATTCAGTAATGAAAAATAAAAAAACGAGCTGCTTACGCAACTCGTTTTTTTGATTACTGGCGGAGCGGACGGGGCTCGAACCCGCGACCCCCGGCGTGACAGGCCGGTATTCTAACCAACTGAACTACCACTCCGAAACTACTTAACCTGTACTGCTATGTTTATCTGTGGTGGGTGCTGAGAGGCTCGAACTCCCGACCTACGCCTTGTAAGGGCGCCGCTCTACCAACTGAGCTAAGCACCCATATTCTTGCTTAGTCAGATAAACGTCTAACGCTGTGTCAGCAACGTCAACAGAAGCAATATTATAGTTTAGCTTCTGATTTTTGTCTAGTCTTTCAATGAGTTTTTTCGCTTAATTTCTTCGAAAACGTCTTTAAAAAACCAGTACTCTCACTAAAAGCAAAACCCCCCGTTACGCTGGGTAACGGGGGGTTCGCAGAATACAAGCCTGACGATAACCTACTTTCACACTGGTTGCAGCACTATCATTGGCGCAGAGTCGTTTCACGGTCCTGTTCGGGATGGGAAGGGGTGGTACCAACTCGCTATGGTCATCAGGCATAACTTGTCGACTTGCTGTGGCCACCTTGCTCTGTGGGGCACAACAAATCCAATTCAGAAGAGTTCAGCAGAATGTGCGTCGTTTTTCACTCGCACCAATCTCAATTTATTATTTATTCCTGGTTATGATTTGTACCAACATTCATTGGCTCACACTTCATATTGCTCACTTGCAGCCTAGTATGGTTCTTTCTTTTTGCGAGGTTTTTTCGTGGTCATCGTATCGGTCATGGCAAATCCCTTTCGGTATTATTTCATGACCCCGGTTCACACAGAAATTCTTACAGGCTCAAAATTAATAAACAGAGAAATCCGTTGGCGATTCCCAGCCGACCGTCTTGTTAAGCACCACGATCCATCCAGGTGTCTTCGCAGCGAAGCATAACTACAACCTTATGACTGCGGGCTGAGATACAGGACTCCCCAGCCGTGACCATCTGGATCGACGAAGCTATGCGAGTACATAAATCCCAGATCCTCCGGCTCGTCATAGGTCGTTGCTCCGGCCGCAAGTGCCTTGGCAACTAATTGATCTACGCCTTCACGCGAATCGCATGCCAGCGAGATTAGGACTTCAACAGCCTTACTCGTATCGCAAATTTCCTTCGGCGTGAAACACTTAAACTTTTCGTGAGTTCCGAGCATCACAGAAACAGTGCTGTTCACGACGAAGCAAGCGGCAGTGTCATCGCTAAATTGCTCGTTCTGCACGAATCCGAGTGCCTTGAAAAAACTAACCGATTTCGGCAAGTTTGCTACTGGGAGTGTCAAGAAAATTTGATTAATCACACTGCTCTCCTTTGATAGTGAAACACCGGTTGTATTTACGGCCTAACGTTCGACATGAGCGCCAGTTGGCGATACCGACAACTGTCCGCTTGACTGATGGGGCGAACCTCTCCTTTTTTTGCGCGATCTTAAGCGCACTGGTTCACATGGAGGACGGGAATCAAATTTCAACGCCAGGAGTCCAATATGGATACTACTACTGTGGCAGTGGATTTGGCCAAATCTGTATTTCAACTCAACGTATGAACAAGAAATCAGAGAAAATTTCGTATGCAATGCCAGCTTGATCGACTTGACAATTGAAATACCAGTTCCTCACCAGCCTTTGCGTAGAGATTAATCACCCATCATGGCACAACGAAACGCAACCAGATCATTGAACGACGATAACTCTTCCGGCAGCTTTACGCCTGCCGCTTGTAGCGAGTGGCGCAATGGTCAAGCAAATTCCATGTCGGCACGAAACACTATAGATTCCACACCAGATGCCGGATAGTCGACTGCAGGCTTATTCCACGCGCCGGAACTATTGATTTATTTCTTGTACTTTGGGGTGAGTCCATATACGAGAGGTTAGGTGACATAGCTTATTTGCTGCAAGTGAAGTGGAAGCGTTTTTGACGACCCTGACGATGAGGTGCTTGCTGAAAACACTTACGTTAATCATAAAAAATCCCGGAACCAGTCCGGGATTTTCATAGGTGTACAAAGTCCGCCAATGGGCTCACATATTACGGCGATACTGGCCGCCCACTTCAAACAAGGCAGTTGTGATCTGTCCAAGTGAGCAAACCCGTGCTGCGTCCATCAGTTTGGCAAACACGTTTTCGTTGTTGATCGCGGCTTGCTGCAACGCTGCCAGCGCTTGCGGTGCCACGTTTGCATGGCGTTGATGGAAATCTGCCAGGCGTGTGAGTTGCGATTGTTTTTCCTCTTCGGTCGAACGCGCCAGTTCTATCTTTTGCGGCACATCGTTTGCCTTAGGATTGCGGAAGGTGTTGACGCCAATGATAGGCAGCGTGCCGTCATGCTTCAGGTGTTCATAATGCATGGACTCTTCCTGTATCTTGCCGCGCTGATAGCCGGTTTCCATCGCACCAAGCACGCCGCCGCGTTCGGCGATACGCTCGAATTCCTGCAACACGGCTTCTTCGACCAGATCAGTCAGTTCTTCGATGATGAAGCTGCCCTGAATCGGATTTTCGTTTTTCGCCAGACCCCATTCACGGTTGATGATCAGTTGTATCGCCAGCGCGCGACGGACCGATTCGTCAGTCGGCGTGGTGATGGCTTCATCGTAGGCATTGGTATGCAGGCTGTTGCAGTTATCGTAAATCGCGATCAGTGCTTGCAGCGTGGTGCGGATGTCGTTGAAGTCGATTTCCTGCGCATGCAGGCTGCGGCCCGAAGTCTGAATATGGTATTTCAGTTTCTGACTGCGATCATTCGCACCATATTTGTCGCGCATTGCCACCGCCCAGATACGGCGCGCGACGCGGCCCAGCACGGTGTATTCCGGGTCCATGCCATTGCTGAAGAAGAACGACAGATTCGCGGCGAAATCGTCGATGTGCATGCCGCGTGCGAGGTAGGCTTCAACAAACGTGAATCCGTTCGACAGCGTGAATGCAAGCTGCGAAATCGGATTCGCACCTGCTTCAGCGATGTGGTAACCGGAGATCGATACCGAGTAAAAATTACGCACCTGATGATGCACGAAATACTCTTGAATATCGCCCATCACCTTGAGCGAAAATTCAGTCGAGAAGATGCAGGTATTCTGACCCTGATCTTCTTTCAGAATATCGGCTTGCACCGTGCCGCGCACATTCATCAGCACCCATGCACGGATTTTCGCGGCTTCGTCGGCAGTTGGTTCGCGTTTGTTATCCGCACGGAATTTATCCATTTGCTGATCAATCGCGGTGTTCATGAAGAAGGCCAAAATGGTCGGTGCTGGGCCATTGATCGTCATCGAAACCGAAGTCGCCGGATCGCACAGATCAAAACCGTCGTACAGCACTTTCATATCATCCAGCGTCGCAACGGAAACACCGGAGTTACCGATTTTGCCGTAAATATCAGGACGGATTGCGGGGTCAGCGCCATACAGCGTGACCGAATCAAACGCGGTCGACAAACGCTTGGCATCCATGCCTTGCGACACCAGTTTAAAGCGGCGGTTGGTACGGTAAGGATCGCCTTCACCAGCAAACATACGGGTCGGGTCTTCGCCTTCGCGCTTAAACGCAAACACACCGGCGGTGTAAGGGAAAGAGCCTGGCACATTTTCCAGCATCAGCCAGCGCAAGATTTCACCGTGATCGGCAAAGCGTGGCAAGGATACTTTACGAATTGTCGTGCCAGACAAGGATTTGTAAGTCAGGCGGGTGCGGATTTCTTTATCGCGGATTTTGACGACATACTCATCACCCGAATACGCCTGCTGCATATCAGGCCACATGCTGATCAGTTTTTTGGATTCAGCATCAAGCTGAGCATCTTTGTCGCTGGCCAGCTGATTCAGTTCAAACAAAATATCGTTTTCGCGCAGGCGGGATTGTAATTCTGCTGACCCGCTCTGCTTTGCCTGTGGACGGACAAGCACCGGAGCGCGGCCATTCGCCTGCAGATGCTCATGCAGCATACGCGCCGATTCGTGCAACTGCTGGCGTTCGCGCGCCAGCACCACTTGCTTGGCAGTATGCTTATGATAGCCACGCACGGTGTCGGCGATTTCTGCAAGATAACGGCTGCGGGCCGGTGGCACGATGACATTTTTAGCGCTGGAAAATTTCACGGTTACCGGTGCCAGTTTTCCCGGGATCGTTTTCAGACCACGGGCGGTCAGCGCTGGCAGCAAGCCCTGATACAGCGCGGTCACTCCATCATCATTAAAGCGCGATGCCTGCGTACCATAGACCGGCATGTCTTCCGGTTTTTTGCTCCATAGTTCGCGGTTGCGCTGATATTGTTTCGCCACGTCACGCAAGGCATCCTGAGCACCTTTGCGGTCGAATTTGTTGATCGCCACGAAATCGGCAAAGTCCAGCATGTCGATTTTTTCGAGCTGCGATGCAGCGCCGAATTCTGGCGTCATCACGTACATCGACAAATCAACATGCGGCACGATCGCCGCATCGCCCTGACCAATACCCGAGGTTTCCACAATCACCAGATCGAAGCCCGCCACTTTGCAGGCCGCAATCACATCCGGCAACGCCTGGGAAATTTCCGAACCGGCTTCGCGCGTCGCCAACGAGCGCATGAACACGCGCGACTGACCGCTCCACGGATTAATCGCATTCATACGGATGCGGTCACCGAGCAAAGCACCACCGGATTTGCGGCGTGATGGATCGATGGAAATCAGTGCGATATTCAGCTGATCATCCTGATCAAGACGGATACGGCGGATCAGCTCATCAGTCAGCGAGGATTTACCCGCGCCACCGGTACCAGTAATACCGAACGCTGGCACGGTGGTTTGCTCTGCGGCTTTCAATAATTCTGCGCGTAGTTCCGCTTGCACACTACCGTTTTCGAGTGCTGTAATCAGCTGCGCCAGCGGACGATGCCGGGTCGTCATGTCGCCTTCTTTCAGCACATCCAGTGAGGTCGGCGCATAGCCCGATAAATTCACATCACACGCTTGGATCATGGACAATATCATGCCGACGAGGCCCATGCGTTGCCCGTCTTCCGGGCTGAAAATACGGCTTACGCCATACGCATGCAGATCAGCGATTTCTTCCGGCACGATCACACCGCCGCCACCGCCGAACACTTTGATGTGCGCGCCGCCACGCTGTCTGAGCAGATCGATCATGTATTTGAAATACTCGACGTGGCCGCCCTGATAGCTGGAAATCGCAATACCTTGCGCGTCTTCCTGCAAGGCGGCGGTGACGATTTCTTCGACCGAGCGGTTATGTCCGAGATGAATCACTTCGGCGCCATTCGCCATCAGGATGCGGCGCATGATATTGATCGAGGCATCATGGCCGTCGAACAGCGAAGCAGCCGTGACGAAACGGACTTTGTTAGCAGGTTTATATTCGGTCAGATTCTGGGCTACGGACAGGTCAGTCATGTCTTCCTCAACAAGGTTTGGCAAAGGTGTGCGCTCTGGGCGGCGGATTTCCTTTGCTGATGAATTATGCAGCTAAGTTATATGACGTTAACGTAAACGTCAATGAGTATATATCAGCAGGTGAAAAACGCGATACTCAATACTGGCGCGGCTTGCAGACCAAAAATGGCGCAGCATGCCGATACAGCTTAGGTGTATGAAAATATTCACCATTCCGGTAACTATTTCCGGTTTCAAGTGCGCCAATTGCCAACAACGGCAGAGGCGCGCTTGTCAACCTCAGGCGACGCGGGAAAGTTCGGTGACCGTCGCTTTTTGCTGATTGAGCAATGCGGCTTTTTCAGCATAGTAGGTTTGCACTGATTTTTCCTTCACGTGACCGAAACCACGAATATGCTCCGGTAAGTTTGCCAGCGCCACTGCCTGTTCCAGATTGTCCTGATTCAGACCTGAAATCAGGTTCAGGATCAGATCGCGGTAGTCGGTGATCAAGGCGCGCTCAGAGCGACGTTCTGCGGTATAGCCAAAAATATCGAACGCCGTGCCGCGCACGCCTTTGCATTTCGCCAGCAGTTTGAATGCCTGCCAGATCCAGGAGCCGTATTGCGCTTTGACAAGATGACCTTGCCCATCCTTCTTCGAAAAAATAGGTGGTGCCAGGTTGAATTTCAGACTGAAATCACCCTCAAACTGTTGTTTAAGTTTGTCGGTAAATTCACCATTGGTATACAGACGCGCAACTTCGTACTCGTCTTTGTACGCCATCAGTTTGAAATAGTATTTCGCCACCGCGGTACTCAGACGGTTCCCCTGACCCAGAGCACTTTCTGCGCTGCGGACCCGGCTGACCAGATCGCTGTATTGAGCGGCATAGGCAGCATTCTGATATGCCGTCAGATAATCAACGCGACGCTGGATCAGCTTATCCAGACTTTGCGGCATATTCACAACGACGTTCTGCGCCGGAATCGCAATTTTTTCGACTTTCGCCAAATCGACCGCAGCGCGACGGCCCCACAGGAAAGCTTTTTTATTCGCGTCAACCGCCACGCCATTGAGTTCAATCGCCCGCATCAGCGCAGCTTCTGATACCGGAATTGCGCCTTTCTGATAGGCGAAGCCCAGCATGAACAGATTGGTCGCAATTGAGTCACCCATCAGCGCGGTCGCCAGACGGGTTGCGTTGATAAAATCGACCTTGCCATCAACTGATTCGCTGATCAGATGTTCAACTGACTCCAGCGGGAACTGCCAGTCTGCATTTTTGGCAAATGCGCCGGTTGGCTGTTCATGGGTATTCACCACGGCACGGGTACGGCCTGCACGCATTTTAGAAATCGCATCATGCGCACCAGCCGTCAGAATGTCGCACCCCAGAATCAGATCGGCTTCACCGGTGGCGATGCGTTGCGCTCGCAGTTTGCCAGCCTGTTCGATGATGCGGATATGCGAAGTCACCGAGCCGTTTTTCTGCGACATGCCCGTCATATCGAGCACCGATGCACCCTTGCCTTCCAGATGTGCCGCCATGCCGAGCAAAGCGCCGACGGTAATCACACCGGTACCGCCGATACCATTGAGCAAGATGTTGTATGCACTGCTGCAAGCTGGCAGTTGTGGCTCGGGCAAAGCACCAAAATCATCATTCTTTGCGGTGCCGGTTTTTGATTTGCGCAGCTTGCCGCCTTCGACCGTGACAAAGCTGGGGCAAAAGCCTTTGACGCAGGAATAATCCTTGTTGCAGGAAGACTGATCGATCACGCGTTTGCGGCCAAATTCTGTCTCCAGTGGCATCAGCGAGGTACAGTTGGATTGCGCGCCGCAATCACCACAGCCTTCACATACGGCGTCGTTGATAAACAGACGCTGATTCGGGTCGGGGAATTCGCCCTTTTTGCGGCGGCGCCGTTTTTCAGCGGCGCAGGTCTGATCGTAAATCAGCACGCTGCAGCCAGCGATTTCACGTAATTCGCGCTGTACCGCATCCATATCTTTACGGTCGTGCAGCGTAACCATGGCCGGCAATTGCGAGCGGTCGCTGTAACGCGACAAATCTTCCGTCACCAGCGCAATACGTTGCACGCCTTCGGCTGCCATTTGCTGCGCCATCATAGGCACGGTAATGGTGCCATCAACGGGCTGACCACCGGTCATCGCGACGGCATCGTTATACAAAATTTTATAAGTGATATTCACTTTAGCAGCCACCGCCGCGCGTATCGCCAGATAGCCGGAATGGAAATACGTGCCGTCGCCGAGATTCTGAAACACATGCGGTAATGTGGAAAACGCCGCCTGACCTATCCACGGTGCGCCCTCGCCACCCATGTGGGTCGTGAGCTTGTTGTGTTCAGGATAAATCGCGGTCGCCATCACGTGGCAACCGATACCGGCCAGCGCCAGACTGCCTTCCGGTACTTTAGTCGAGGTGTTGTGCGGGCAGCCCGAGCAATAGTAAGCCGGACGCGCCGGGGTATTCACCTGCTTAGTCAGCACCACATCTTTCGCTTCCAGAAAAGCCAGACGTGCCTTGATCAGATCACTGGTGTGAAAGCGTGCAATCCGTGAAGAAATCACACGTGCAATCTGCGCTACAGAAAAATCTGCCTTGGACGTCAGCAACCATTCGCCACGCGGATGTACCCATTCACCTTTTTCGTCGAACTTACCAATCACGCGGGGACGAACATCGTCGCGCCAGTTATACAACTGTTCTTTGAGCTGGTATTCCACCATCTGGCGTTTTTCTTCGACGACCAGAATCTCATCCAGCCCTTGTGCAAATTCACGTATGCCATCCGGTTCCAGCGGCCACGGCATCGCTACTTTATACAGGCGGATACCGATCTCGGCGGCGAACTGTTCATCAATACCCAGTTCTTCCAGTGCTTCCAGCACATCCAGATAAGATTTACCCGACGCGACAATACCCAGTCTGGCATGCGGGCTGTCTATCGTTATGTGATTGAGCTTATTGGCACGCGCATACGCCAGCGCCGCATAGATTTTGTAATCCTGCATCAGCGCTTCCTGCTTACGCGCCTGTATGCCCAGTGTATCGAGCGATAAACGCGTATTGAGGCCGCCTTCGGGCATCACAAAATCCTCAGGTATCTTGATCTGTAAACGGAAGGGATCAGCATCGACCGAAGCGGTGGATTCCACCGTATCTGCGAGCGCCTTGAAGCCAACTGCGCAGCCGGAAAAACGCGACATCGCCCAGGCATGCAAGCCCAGATCCAGGTATTCCTGCACATTGCAGGGATACAGCATAGGGATCATGCAGGCAGAAAAAATATGGTCGGACTGATGCGGCAAGGTTGACGAATAGGCGCCATGGTCATCACCGGCCACCAGCAACACACCGCCATGTCTGGCGGTACCGGCATGGTTCATGTGCTTGAACACATCGCCGCAGCGATCCACGCCCGGGCCTTTGCCATACCACATAGAAAACACGCCATCGTATTTAGCCGGGCCAATCAGATCGACGGTCTGGGTGCCCCAGACCGCAGTTGCGGCCAGATCTTCATTCACACCCGGTACGAACTGTACGTGATTTTGTTCTAATAATTTTTTGGTTTTCCACAAAGTCTCATCGAGACCACCAAGCGGCGAACCGCGATAACCGGAAATAAAACCGGCCGTATTCAGACCCGCAGCCAGATCGCGCTGGCGCTGTATCATCGGCAGACGGACTAGAGCCTGTATGCCGGAAAGGAAAATCGTTCCGCTGTTCGACGTATATTTATCATCGAGGCTGACATCATGCAAAGCGGGGGGAGAGGATGTTGTTGTGCTGTGTTGCGCGGCAGGCGCGGACGAGAGTCCAGCAGACTCCATCGTGGTGTCGGTTGACATAGTGGCTCCAAAATTTGTGATTTTTGATCGCAAAGAACATGCAAAGCGTCCGGTAAGACACAAATTTGTTCGTCACCTGTAGCGAGGTATCGGGTACAGGTTCATTGCGTTGGCTGAGATAGCAGCCATTTTATGCGAATCCGGGACAAAACTCGATAGCCAGACCAGCTATCACCACGGCAATGCTATAGACGTCGCCACCAGAAACACGATTGATGACGCAGTTATTTGCAGTACCGTCTTTTGTCCAGATCCGGAAAGAGTTCAAAGAAAGCTTTCGAAATTATCGCTGCAGCGCTTTCCCGACTTCCTTTGAAATCTGCTGTTTTCACAGTGTAGCTCTCAGCAGAAGATAGCGAAAATACGGAATTCAAATACAGGTATCATGAAAAATGATAGCCATCAGTTTTCAGATTAAAATAAAAAAGCCATTCCCCCGAAAGGGAATGGCTGCAGAGTTATCGCGCCTATGTTTAACTACCGAGGTGTTTTTTTAAAAATGTTTCCAGACGCATGTAGAACTCTTTTTGATGTTCACTATCGTAAAAACCGTGTCCCTCATTTTTTATTAATAACCATTCGGGATCATTTCCGGCATTTTGCAGAGCGCGTCGCATATTTTCCGCCTGACCGAGTTCCGTTTTTTCGTCCTTTGTTCCATGTGCAAGAAAAACCGGTACCTTAATTTTTTCTGCCAGATTAACAGGTGATTCAGATGCTAATTTATTCATATCATCACCCATATATTTACGTAGCCAGTTTTCAACTTTCTTGCTCTCCTTGGTAACGTCCTGACTGTAACGGGAAACAAGGTCGTATCGACCTGAATACCCGACAGCACAACGTACGAGTGATGGTGCCTTTACCGGTACCATCATTGCCGCATAGGCACCGTAGCTTGCTCCGTACACACAAACTCGTTGCGAATCAATTTCCGGAAGTGTATTCGCCCACTTTAAGCCATCAACTAAATCATCAATCATTTTTCCGCCAAACTCTTTCATTCCTGCATCTCTGAATTTAGGGCCACGGCCGGAAGAGCCCCTGAAATTAACCTGTAATACAGCATAACCTCTGCTCGCCAGGAACTGCGCATCTCTATCAAAATACCAGCCATCGTGAATGTCAATTGGTCCACCATGCGGTAGCAAAATGAGCGGTAATTTTTTCTTTTGGGGATTATTCGGAACTGTCAGGTAACCCATGATTTTTTCACCATCACGCGTGATGAAATCGATCGGCTTTCGCGAAGCCATTTGATCAGGTTCAAGGCCGGACATATTTAAAAACAATAAATCTGCTTTCCCCGTCTGACGGTCATAAATATAGAAAGACCCCGGATCGCGATCACTGCTGACATTAAATAAAAGTTTCTGTCCATCATCCGAAAAATTGATAAAGTGGACGTAAGAATCAGGAAACGATTCACTCAATATTTTATGCAGTTTCGCATCCGGCGCATCTGGCATGATATAAACCGCTTTTGGAATGCCAACGGATGACGTGATAGCGAAAGGTATTTCAGGTTTTGCGCTAAACTCGATCTGCTCTACGCTACCGACAGGATCTTTGAAGAGAACTTTTCTTTGACCTGAATTCATATTCTCGATAATCAGGCTGTCCGGCTCACCGAGATTGCTTTGTAAGGCGTAAAACTCATCATCGCCGGGAAGGAAGACAAGAGGTGAGAAATGACTTCCGAGTTTGCTGCTGTCCGTGCGTTGCCATTCTTTGGCCTGATCATCGAAACGAAATAAAACCATTTTATTGTTATCGTCATAGCCCGAGGCAAATCTCGCTTTACCGTCATGCTGGAAAGTAAAATCCAAGTCTGACATGCTGATGTCAGCGACTAAACGACGAACTGCGGTATTGGTGTTGATCTCGTAAAGATTTGTGCGGGCTCTGCGCCACTCGTGCGAGCTGACCATGATATTGCCATTACGGGAGTACGGAACATCCGCGATGACGCCAAAGGCATAATCATCCCCATAACGTTCACCACGCTTCGACTGTTTAAAATTCTGATAGCCGTATAAATATTCAACCTGAGTACCATCTATATTTGTAGCGATAATCTCTCCGGTTGAAACAGGAGGTTCACGGTAACCAACTTCTAACCCTTTTTTGATTGCTAATCTTTGGTTGTTGACCCAAAAAAAATTAACAGGGACTTCAAATCCGGGCAGGATATGCGTTGCGACAATTTTGAGTTCAGGCAATCTATAGACAACCATCGTCAGCATATTGCGTTTTTCACGTTTTATGCGGACGCTGACTGCGATATGTTTTCCATCAGGTGATAAATGGGGAATATTAAATTTTTCTTGTTCAACAAAAGCGTCAACAGGAATTAGTTTTTCCTCTGCTCTTGCTGAATTCATGAGGACGAACGCCGCAATGAAGCTAATCGTGAGATGTTTTAACATAAAAGTATTATTTTTTTAAAAACAACATTATTAATTAATAAACTAAAAATGTGTATTTAAATTTAACTTTTCTCAACAAGTAGCTACTTGATAGTATCGGGATGGTATTAAAAAATATGGCGCCCTTTGATTTTTCAACGATTTGATACTTTTGCTCCCGGCCATTTCCCGCTTACGACCAGTCCCTGACTGAGTTCTGTCACTAATTTTTCTATGGCCATCGCCGCATTTGTCAGCGGGATATTTTTAGAGGAACAGAGCGTCACGGTTCGCGACAATTGCACGTCGCTGATGGGCCAGGTCAGCAATTCACCGCGCTCGATTTCTGCCAGCATCGGTGCGGCAGGCAAGATGGTTGCCCCCATATCCGCCAAGAGTGCTGATTTCAGAATCGTAATCGACGTAATGTCGATCACATTGCTGATTTCCAGCCCGTGTTCACGTGCCACTTTTTCTATTCCAGGCCGCACGCCGTGCTGCACACTTGGCAGAATCAACGACGTCTGCAAGGCTTTTTTCAGACTGATGCTCTTACGTTTGCAGGCAAACTGCGAATGAGCGCGGGTGATGTACATCATCTCTTCTTCAACCAGCGGTATGCATGAGAAATGATTCTGCAGTTGCCCGTCGTCAAATAGTATCGCCAGATTCAGGCGGCCTGATTTCAACTGCTCAGTCAGATTACCGGTGAGCTCTTCTGTGAGTTGAAACACGATATCCGGAAACGCAGCGCGCACCGCTTTGAGGAGCGGGAAAGCGAGCGCGCCGGAAACGCTTTGCGGTATACCGAGTGCCACAGTACCGCTTGGCTTATCGGTGGATTGCCTGACGGCCGATCTGGCATCGCTGACCTGTTTCAGTATGGCTTGTGCATGTTCATAAAACAGCTTGCCAGCATCAGTTGCCTGCATGCCCTGCGCTGACCGGTGCAGCAAAGTCGCACCCAGCTCCTCTTCAAGATGTTGCAACTGTTGCGTCAGTGCCGGCTGTACGATATGCAGCACTTTCGCCGCACGTGACAAAGAACCATGATCCACAATCGCGATGAAATAACGTAACTGACGCAGTTCCATACTTACTCCACCGGCCTGATCGCACGCCGCTCTATTGACGAAGACAAAATCAGCGAAGTCGATGTCACGCCGCAGCGTGCCAGGCTCGCAATCACACGCTCCAGCTCGCGGACTGAAGAAGCGACAACTTTGACGATGACGCAATCCTCACCGGTAATGGCGTGGCGTTCGATCACTTCCGGTACTTGCTCGGCAATTTTGACGACAGGCATGTCGCTGGTACGGCTCGCTATCCGCACAAAGGCGGTGATGCCATAACCGAGGGCTTCGGGATTGACATGGGCGTGGTAACCCGTGATCACCTTCGCTGCTTCCATGCGTTTGATCCGCTCAGCGACCGCTGGCTGGCTCAGATGGATGCGACGACCAATCTCAGCCAGCGTCACACGCGCATCGGTCTGCAAAATATCCAGGATGCGGGCGTCCATCACATCTAATTCTATCTTCATGGTGAAATCATCGTTTTTGAATTAATTTCAAAGAAATATATCTGATTTACCTTTAACTATCCATTCAAAAACGCTACTGAGTCTCATACACTATTCAGCATTCTGAGGTTTCGTCTTCGCTTTTTCCTTGTATGCGCCATCTTCCCCGTTCTGTTCTTGCCGCCCTGCTGACTGTTTATATTGTCTGGGGCTCTACCTATTTCGCGATACAAGTCGCTTTGCAGGCATTCCCGCCTTTTATGATGATAGGCACGCGCTTTCTGGCTGCGGGGGGAATTTTATTTGCCTGGCAAAAATGGCGGGGAGCAGCAAATCCTACAATCCGTGAATGGCGCGACGGCGGCATCGTCGGCATCTTAATGTTGGGTGGCGGTACGGGGCTGACCGCTTGCGCACAACAGTATGTTTCCTCGGGACTGACGGCGGTTTTCATTGCCTGCTCTCCCATGATTTTATCCGGCTTGTCAGGACTGTTCGGCGACTGGCCGAAGCGACGCGAATGGATAGGCATACTTGCTGGTTTCATCGGTGCGATGTTACTCGCATCCGACGGTGATTTCGCGGCAAAGCCAGTCGGTGTGCTGTTTCTGCTTGGTGCGATCTTATGCTGGGATGTCGGCTCCGTTCTGTCGCAGAAAAAACTGAAAATGGCGGCGGGCGGCATGGGCTTTGCGAGTGAAATGCTGATCGGTGGCTTGTTTCTGGTCATCGTCAGCCTGTTAAAAGGAGAAACCATGACAGGGCCAGTCACTGTTGACTCACTCGCTGCCTGGGCTTATCTGGTGATCGCAGGTTCTTTACTGGCATTCACTGCGTATATGTATTTACTGTCGAAAGTATCCGCCGGGCTTGCCGCCAGCTACGCTTATGTGAATCCTGTGATTGCGGTCACTCTCGGTGTCTTGTTTGGCGGTGAACATCTGTCAGCCAAAGCAATGCTGGCCATGGTAGTGATACTCGGCAGCGTGGTGTTACTGACCACGGCACGTCAGACCAGCAAATAAAGGAGTGCACACTCCTTATAAGCTCATGCTCTCACAGCACAGTATCCACAACAGGCATCGGTTTGAAACGATAACTAACACCGTCTGCCATGCTGCTTTTCATACTCCCTGTCGAAAAATGTTAAGCTAAGTCTCCCTCGGCGACTGCTGCTTGTGTCGCCACCAACTGTGCGAGGAAGTCTGTATGGGCTTATCTATTTTTCCTGTCGCTCTTGTCAGCATATTGCTTGCCGGTCAGGTGAGCGCTGCCGATCACATCATTCATGTTGTCGACAGTACCGGCAATCCTTTGGAAAATGCCGTTGTATATGCAGAAGCGCCCGGCCTTACCAATACGAGCAAACCCGGCAGCGCTGAAATCGAACAAAAAGATAAAAAATTTATTCCGCTGGTGTCAGTAATACAAACCGGTACTTCGGTTGCGTTTCCGAACAACGACAAGGTAAAACATCACGCCTATTCATTTTCAGCACCAAAGCAGTTTGAATTGAAGCTGTATTCGGGAAAGCCATCGGCACCTGTGTTGTTCGATAAGCCAGGTACGGTGGTCGTCGGCTGCAATATTCACGATCAGATGGTGGCCTATATTCATGTGGTGAACACGCCGTATTTTGCCAAGACAGATGCAAAAGGTACGGCCAGACTAAGCAATCTTCCGACGGGAAAATACACACTCAAGGTCTGGCATTATCTGCAGGCTCCCGGAACAGAAATTAAAGAACAAAGTTTACAGACCGGAACAGAAAATACACCACTGACCATACGTCTGAATGTCAAAGCCAGCTAAACGAAAAACAGAATTGAATTCAACAAAGCCGCTGCCTGTGCAGTTGAAGAAAATGGTCGAAAACGAAGTAAAAGGAAAATAGAACATGCGTTTTCACAGTTTGGAAAGCCGGGTTGTCGTCTTATTCATCAGCTTGCTTCTGACCTTGCAACTGGTCGCCTATTTTGCGATTGGAAACGCCATTGATACCAATGCACGTAGCGCCATTGAATCTGAACTGAAGATCAGCACAAAAGTTTTTTCACGCTTACTTGATCAGAATGCACAAAAACTGATACAAGGTGCGACGCTACTGTCGAAAGATTATGCGTTTCGTGAAGCCATCGGTACGCATGACACAGAAACCATCGTCTCCACCTTATTGAATCATGGTCAGCGCTTAGGCGCAGATTTGACCATGCTGGTTGATCTGGATGGAAAAATCACAGCAGCCAGTAGCGACACACTGGCGCATGGTTTGCAGCAATCGGTTTCCTCCATGATCAAGACCGCCACTGAAAAAGGCAGCGCCGGTAATATTGATATCGTTGACGGTAAGCCCTATCAGATGGTGATGGTTCCGGTACAGGCTCCTGTCACTATCAGTTGGGTTGTCATGGCGATTCCACTGGATCAGACGCTGGTAAGCGATATGCGTGAATTATCGACGATGCAAATCAGCTTGCTCACCTCGCAAAACCGTTCGCCGTGGAAAATGAATGTCTCCACGCTGGAGCAGCAAGACGCCTTGCAACTGGTAAGTACTTTGTCAAAAAACGAGGCTGGCCCCGGCCTCATGCGCGATATGGAAATCGGTGACAATCGTTACCGTACAAATGTATTGCCACTGGCCAGCAACGGCAATAACAGAGCCGTCGCAGTGCTTCAATTGTCGATTGACCAAGCTGTTGCTCCCTATAAAAAATTACAGAGAAATCTGCTGATACTGACCGTGCTCGGATGTATTGTTGCCAGCGTCATCAGCGCAGTCACTGCACGGCGTGTCATCGAACCCGTCCGACAGCTGGCCGATACCGCCCGTCGCCTTGGCGCTGGTGATTATCTGACGCCGATCAAGGTCGAAAGAAAAGATGAAATCGGTGATCTGGCAAATAGCTTTTCACATATGCGTGACGCCATCGCTTCACGTGAACAGGAAATCAGCCGTCTCGCTTACTGGGATACGCTGACTGCCTTGCCGAACCGCGCCTTATTCAGAGATATGCTGGACGAGGCGATCACGCAAGCTAGAAGCCGTGCCAGCACATGCTATGTGCTGATGATGGATCTGGACAGATTCAAACACGTCAATGACGTCATGGGGCACAGCTTCGGCGATATTTTGCTGCAAGAAGTCGCCAATCGTCTGAAAGTGGAACTAGGTGCAGGCAATATTCAACCTGCCCGTCTCGGCGGCGATGAATTTGCTGTGCTGATGCCAGAAACTAAAGAAGACGCCGCACTGCAGATCGCAGAAAAGATACTGCATGCACTGGAACATCCGATATCGATAGAAGATCAGACCGTCGATATCGGTGCCAGCATAGGCATTGCAGGCTACCCAGCGCATGCCGCCGATGCCGCCACGCTGTTAAGCCGGGTTGAGGTCGCCATGTATGCAGCCAAGCAGGCGAAGAATGGTGCGGTGATTTACTCGCCGGACATCGACAAATCCAGCCAGCAAAGTTTATCGCTGCTGAGCGAAATGCGCACCGCGCTTGAACGCAACGATTTCCGTCTCTACGTACAACCCAAAGTCTCGCTGATGACTGGTGAGGTCGTTGCGGTCGAAGCTTTAGTCCGATGGTTACATCCGGAGCGCAATTTTATCTACCCGGATCAGTTCATTCCCTTTGCTGAGCAGACAGGCTTCATCCGTCAGCTGACACACTGGATGATGAACGCTTCAGCCCAAGCTTGCCGTGAATGGAAAAATGCCGGAATTCGTCTGAAAATATCAGTCAATATTTCGACGCGGGATCTGATGGATCAGGAACTACCGGAGAAATTTGCAAAAATTCTGGCGCTGCATCAGGTACAGGCCGCCGATTTTTGTCTGGAAATTACGGAAAGCGCCATCATGGATGACCCTGTACGCGCCCATCTGACGCTGGATAAATTACATGCAATGGGAATGGAGTTATCGATCGATGATTTCGGAACCGGTTATTCATCTCTGGCTTATCTGAAACGGCTGCCAGTGAATGAACTGAAGATTGATAAATCATTCGTATTAAAAATGGAACAGGATATTGACGACACGAAAATAGTCAAATCGACTATCGATCTGGGACACAACATGGGGTTGAGGGTTGTCGCCGAAGGTATAGAAAATACGGAAGTAATGAACTTATTAAAAGAACTGGGATGCGATCAGGGACAAGGTTACTACATCAGCAGACCGATGCTAGCAAGTGAATTGCAGCCATGGCTGCTGACCCGGCAAGATTATCAGACAATATGAATCAGTTGCCCTGACTTGCGGTCGCGCTTGGAATTGTACATACGGCTGTCGGCAATCTTGATCAGTTGTACATAATCGTCGCCATCTTCGGGGAAGGAAGCCCAGCCTATCGACGCACCAATGTCAACCACTGCATTATCCAACGCGATGGGTTGTTCGACCAGAGATGAAATCTTCTCCACCATATTATGAATGTCAATAGAATTTTTGGTGTCTCTCAGCAGCAGCACAAATTCATCGCCACCGTAACGGGCAACATCATCAGTATCACGGATCGCGGATAAGAGACGTGCGGCAGTAATCATCAGCACCTGATCACCGGCATCGTGACCATAGCTGTCGTTCACCTGTTTAAAACGATCGAGATCAACAAACAGTAAAGTAAAGCCGTTTTCCTGGTCCGGATTTTCTTTCGAATTTTTTTGCAGGTAAGTGATTTTTGCGAACAAGGACTCGCGATTAGCGACTTGCGTCAGTTTGTCAAAACGCAGCTTCTTCTCCATTTCAACAAAGGTTTGCGTCAGTAAGCCTATCTCATCCTGACGATGGATGTGCAGCTTGGGCATAGGCTCGCCGTTACCGAATTTTTCTGCTGCTGAAGTAAGCTTCCGGATATCGCGGACCACCCTCTCAACAATCGTCAGCGCTATCGTCAGGGCAAAAATAATACATGCAATAGCGATCACCATACTTTGCATGAACCCCTGATTGATCTCACGCATGAAGTCGGCACGCGGTACCACCACGATCGTCTGCCAGTTCAAACCTTGCCTGCCACCGAGGGGAGAAATCGCGACATCCACTGTGCCGCTGCTGAGTTCCATCGACACGACTTCCGGCTCTGTCGTTTTTGACTTACCGATATTCGAAAATGTGCCGCTGATTAAAGCCGTTTTCATATCGACTGCACGTATACGCTCAGGTACGCCGTTGACGGTACGTTGCGGAATTTCCTCGCCCGATGTGGCGACGATATAGCCGTCCGCATCAACGATGTAAGCCACGCTATTTTTGCTGATGTCGAGTTTGCGTAAAAAATTCGATAACTCAATCAAGGTCACATCCGTCGCCAACACGCCGGCAAACTCGTGATTTTTCTGAAATACAGCCTTCGCCAGCGTAATGGTCGGGAAGTTAAACGAAAAATTGTTGTAAATCTTCGACCACACCGGTTTATCAGAACGCATTGCCGTCTGATACCAGGGGCGCTTGCGGGGGTCAAAATCATCGCTACGTATCAGTTCAGAACGGTCACCGATACCAGTCACATGATACACATCACGACGTTTGCCATCGGGTTCACGCCAGAACAGTTGTACGTCCCGCTTGGAGATACGGTAAACACCGACAAAACGCCCGTCTTTTCCGCCAAAATAGACGTAATTATTCACATCCATGAATAAACCGCTGGCAGCCCAGAATTTATCTTCGAGGATACGCATGTCAGTGGAAAAATCATGCTCTTTCGGCATGCGGTCAGCACTGGGCGCTACGGATTCAAGCGCAATCAGCGCACCTTCAAGATGCCTCTCGGTAGAGAGATTGATACGGTTGACCATATCGACCTGCATGCGTTGCGTCAGCGTATGCACCGCATCTGTTCCGGCTTTCATGGATATCCAGCCGATCGCTGCCGAAACACCGATCACCAGTAAGGTAATCGGAATGACGAGTTGGCGGCGTAGCGACGAATGACTCATATCAGATTCAGGCTAAACAACAAAAATAGGGAGAAACAACAGGCGGCGGCGCAATCTGATCGCATGCACTCGTATATGTCACTATCGTATTACAAAGGAGCAATCTAGGAAACACAGAAGTGGTGCAGCATACTATGAACTATGTGAGTGCCGATAGAGCACTTACTCGGTAAACAGGTCGAAAAATTTTATTGCCGTGATCCACGAAATACAGAAGGCCAGTCATTGCCACAAGTTTGTTTTAGAGATTTTCAGACAAAATGAGCGCGGTTGTCTGCTCTGTTCAGGAACATATCATCATGGAATGATAGAGAAACGATGAACCGGAAAAACATACTGCGTGGCAGGTGGTAGGATATTCTTGTTGTAAAGCGACAGATTACTGTTTCCTTTTTGCACTGATCAGTTCAGAAGATATCAGAAGCGAGATTATCGCTTTCATTTTTGCTTTTTCATTTCTCGGGGGAGGGATATTCATGCCAGCCAAGATCAATTTTCCCGTCATCGCCAGCGTACTGCTATTGTTTGCGCAGCAAAATGCCTATGCACAGATCGCGGCACCAGACAGTGGCAAATTTCTGGCGACCGCAGGCGTCAGACAAGTGGAAGGCGCGGGCGGCGGCGGCGTGGTGCCATGGGCATTAATTACCAGTTATGGCACAGAGGACAGTTACGGCGCCAATGCCTATCTGACTATGCTCTCAACTCAGGACTACCGCCTCAAGAGCTATGGTGTCGCCGTCGGACTTTTTGACAAACTCGAATTGTCTCTGGGGAAGCAGGAATTCACCGGCAGCAAGGTGCCATTGGATAAACTCACGCTGCAACAGGACATCGCGGGGATCAAACTCAGAATATCCGGTGATCTCATTGCCGATCAGGATAACTGGAACCCTCAGCTTGCCATCGGTGCTATGCTCAAACATCATCAGGGGGTTCAAGGGCTGGATGCGCTAGGCGTCAGCAATGTCAGGCAACTCGGCGCCAAGAGTGATACCGGTGTTGATTACTATGCATCCGCGAGCAAACTATTTCTGGCGCAAAGCTTGCTCGTCAATGGGACACTCAGGATGACCAAGGCGAACCAGATGGGCTTGCTGGGTTTTGGCGGAGACAAAAAAGACCAGTATCAGGTCATGCCGGAAGCATCCGTAGCCTATCTGCTGAATCGTAAGCTGGTTGCCGGCCTAGAATATCGACGGAAGCCAAACAATCTGAGTATCGACAACGAGAAAGCGTATTACGATGCATTTGTCGCCTGGTTTCCGAATAAGACTACGTCGCTGACACTTGCTTACGCAAATCTCGGCGATATTACGGTTTTCAACCCCAAAAGCCAGCGCGGCTGGTATGTCTCTGTTCAGGTCGGGAATTAAACATGCGACGACTACATTCTGTCTTCTGCTCTGCGGCGATCATGCTGACGATAGTACTGAGCAGCCATAGCAACACCAGCATGGCGCAGACCGCAAGCTTGTATGAGGAACTGGGCGGCGACGCTGGCATCAGCCGCATTGTTGACGACACCCTGCTCCTTGTCTTGCAAGACCCGCGAATAAAAGCAGCGTTTAAAGATACCAACATCAAACGGCTGGCCGGATTGCTGAAGGAACAATTCTGCGAGATCAGCGGCGGCCCCTGTCGTTATAGCGGCGACGATATGAAACTCACACACGAAGGGCAGAATGTCAGCAGCGCCCAGTTCAATGCTCTGGCGGAAGATATTCAATTAGCAATGGAAAATCTGAATATTTCCTCTTCGGCCCAAAACAAGCTGATCGCCAGGCTAGCGCCAATGAAACGGGATATTGTTGTCCGAAAATGAAGCTGATGCCCGTGTCAGACTGCAGGAGAAATATGGATAACATTTGCGCCAGCCCCAACATCAATGCGCATCAAAACAAATGATTTTTCGGGGAAAAAACAACACCCAACCGGATCTATCGTCACAATGAGGCCGGGGTGTTGTTCAAGTTTTACTTTACTGCGTAATTAATAAGCACCCATGAAGTCTTTTTTACCAAGCACGACACCGTTGTGACGCAATATCGCATAAGTCGTTGTAACGTGGAAAAAGAACTGCGGCAAACCGTATTGCAGCAAATAAGTCTGGCCGTTCAGCTTTTTCTCTTTAGGAGTGCCAGGACGCAAAATAATGTCACGCTCTTCGCTGCCGATAAATCTCGCTACGTCTAAAGACGTGATAAATGCTTTCGTTTTTGCGATACGTGCCTGTAAATCGGCAAACGTCTGCTCATTGTCTTCGTATACAGGTAAGTCAGTTTCTGCCAGACGGCCTGCGACGCTTTTGGCGAAATCAGCGGCAATCTGTACCTGACGTATCAGCGCAAACATGTCAGGAAACAAACGCGCCTGCAAGAAAACTTCTGGTGCGATATTTTTTGCAATAGCGTGCTCTTCAGCTTTCTTCAGAACATCGCTGAGACTATCCAGCATTTGGGTGAATACGGGCACTGATGCGGTATACATAGAAATCGTCATATTGGGGTTCTCCGTGAATGGCTGAAAAAACGCGTAAAATCAAAGCTGATCAAGCGCGCTGATTATAGGCCCGGCAGATATTCCGTGTATGTATGCCATAAAAGGCATCCACAACATCAGCATTGATTTGCGATACCGGTCAGCGTAACTGCGGTCTTACCGGCAACAGATCCGTACGGAAACAGGCAAGATATACCTTTACTCTACTTCCCGAATACTAAAAGCAATACGGCGGGAAATAAAAAAGCCGGTCTGATGACCGGCTTTTTTCACAAGACGAACTTGTTATTGATTAGAAGCGATAGCCTACGCCTACGCCTACCAGCCATGGATCAACCTTGACGTTACTGATTTTTGCGCCACCCAAAGTGACATCGCTGCGAATCTGTACTTTTTTCACATCCAGATTCAGAGACCAGTTTTTATCCAGTTTGAAATCCACACCAGCTTGCAGTGCGAAACCAAAGCTGTTGTTGTCCAGATCAGCTTTACCACCGAGCAGGTTCACGTCAGAAATACGTGTGTAGTTCACGCCAGCACCGAGGTATGGGCTTACTTGCGCTTCTGGAGCGAAGTGGTATTGCGCTGTCAGTGTTGGTGGCAGATGTTTGAATGTACCGATGTTAGTACCGTTCAGTGACACATCATGTTTTTGTGGGTAAGTCAGGATCAGTTCTGCAGACCAGTTTGGTGTAACGAAATAAGTGATATCGACTTCAGCAATAGTTTTGTTGCTGACGTGGATAGCATCTGCCGGTGCCAGACCTGCGATAGCATCAGACTTGTTATCTGGGCTGATGTTGACTGCACGGGCACGTACTTGCCATGGACTTTGCTGAGCCATAGCTTGCGTTGCTGTTAAACCCATTGCAGCTAAAGAGAGAGCGATAACGATCTTTTTCATTTTGTTTTCCTCGGTTGTCTAAGTTGATGAATGAAGTGTAGTTCTGCGATACACCTTGCAATTTGCGCTACATCAAATTTGATGCGAGGCACAAATTTATGTGAAATTTGGCAAAATACGTTTGTCCCAGCGCGCATGAGGTATCCTTGCGGGCATTGTCTACATTTAACAACAAAGAAATAATGGCTAATTACGTTTACACCATGAATCGTGTCGGAAAAATTGTTCCGCCGAAACGTCAAATCCTGAAAGATATTTCACTTTCCTTCTTTCCCGGCGCCAAAATTGGCGTGCTTGGTCTGAATGGTTCAGGTAAATCATCTTTGCTGAAAATTATGGCGGGACTGGATACCGATATTCAGGGCGAAGCCGTACCTATGCCGAATCTGAACATCGGGTATCTGCCACAGGAACCTCAGCTGGCCCCTGAACAAACCGTCCGCGAAGCAGTCGAATCTGCACTCGGTGAGGTATTTGCAGCAAAGGCAAGGCTGGAAGAAGTGTATGCCGCCTACGCCGAGGAAAATGCCGATTTCGATGCCTTAGCGGAAGAACAGGCGCGACTGGAAGCGATCATCTCCGCTTCTGCGGGCGATAATGTTGAATTACAACTGGAAATGGCTGCTGACGCGCTGCGCCTGCCACCATGGGATGCCAAAATCGGTGTGCTGTCCGGTGGTGAAAAACGCCGCGTTGCCTTGTGTCGTTTATTGTTGTCAAAACCCGACATGTTGCTGCTTGATGAACCAACCAACCATCTGGATGCAGAATCTGTTGACTGGCTCGAGCAATTCCTGTTGCGCTTCCCCGGCACCGTGGTGGCGATCACGCATGACCGCTACTTCCTTGATAACGCTGCAGAATGGATATTGGAGCTGGATCGTGGTGCTGGCATTCCATGGAAAGGCAATTACTCTTCCTGGCTGGATCAGAAACAAGCCCGTCTGAAGCAGGAAGAAGCGACCGAATCAGCGCGCCAGAAAGCACTGCAGAAAGAGCTGGAGTGGTCACGTCAGAATCCGAAAGCACGTCAGGCCAAGAGTAAGGCACGTCTGGCCCGTTTCAATGAGATGAGCGAGCACGAATACCAGAAACGCAATGAAACTCAGGAGATCTTTATCCCGGTCGCTGAGCGTCTGGGTAATGAAGTCATCGAGTTCAAGAATGTCTCCAAAGCGTTTGGCGACCGTCTGCTGATCGATAACCTGAGTTTCAGAATCCCACCGGGCGCGATCGTCGGCATTATTGGCCCCAACGGCGCCGGTAAATCGACGCTGTTCAAAATGATCAAGGGACTGGAACAGCCGGACAGCGGTGAAGTAGTGCTCGGTCAAACTGCCAAAATCTCGCTGGTGGATCAGTCGCGTGAAGATCTCAGCAATACCAAAACCGTGTTTGAAGACGTCGCCAACGGCGCCGATATTCTGACTGTCGGTCGTTTTGAAATGCCGTCACGCGCCTATCTTGGCCGCTTCAACTTCAAAGGCGGTGATCAGCAAAAGATCGTCGGTAATCTGTCCGGTGGTGAACGTGGTCGTCTGCATCTGGCAAAAACTCTACTGCAGGGCGGTAATGTCTTGCTGTTGGATGAACCATCGAATGATCTGGACGTAGAAACCCTGCGTGCACTGGAAGATGCCTTGCTGGAATTTGCAGGCAGCGTGATGGTGATCTCGCATGACCGCTGGTTCCTCGATCGTATTGCGACCCACATCCTCGCGTTTGAAGGTGATTCCCAGGTTGTTTTCTTCGATGGTAACTACCAGGAATATGAAGCGGACAAGAAAAAACGTCTCGGTGAAGAAGGAGCCAAACCTAAGCGTATCCGCTACAAACCGCTGACGGTGTAACCGCACCAGAGGGCTGCCAACATCGTATTGCCGCCCTCTTAATAAAAACAAGATTTCCGGAATTTCATTATGTTTATTCACAGGCGCTCCCTTTCTTTAATAAAAGCGATTTTCACCAGTATTTTCTGTATTTTCACGCTGTTATCCGGTCATGTGATGGCCAATTCCGGCGGTAAAGAAGCCAGTGCGTCTGCCGGTGCTCCGACTGCTCCGTTGGAGCCGATTATCGTCAACCTGTCGAGCTTTGACCGTTATCTGCAAATCGGTATCACCCTGCAATTAGCAAAACCGGAAGTGGCAGAAAAAGTTAAATTAATGATGCCGGTCGTGCGTCATTCCCTGATCATGCTGCTGAGTGGCAAAGAATCGACACAGATTCAGACTGCCGAAGGTAAAAATGAATTGATCGATGAAATCAAAGAAAGAATCAATCGTGTACTCGATGTCAAAGAGCGTGACGGTGTCACGGATATTTTCTTTGTTAATTTTGTGATCCAATAAACGGATACACGCAAGCTGTACCGACTATTTCCTCAGCAGATTTTCCGGGTCTGCTGTTCCCCATTTCATCCTCGATTCCATGTATCAACTGGCAGCACCCGCATTCGCGGAAATAGAGATAAAAAAAAGCCGCTTTCTGGGTCAGTTGTACCCGCTGCATACGCGCGCTGAAGCGCGTGCGCGCCTGACAGAGATACGCGCGCAGCATCCGGGAGCCGTGCATGTCTGCTGGGCGCTGATTTGTGCTGGCGACTCAGGCCTCGACGACGATGGCGAACCTTCAGGCACCGCCGCCAAACCGATGTACAACGTATTAGTACACAAAGATGTGACCAACGTTCTTGCGGTGGTTGTCCGTTACTGGGGCGGCACGAAATTAGGCGCCGGCGGATTGACGCGCGCCTATGGACAGGCGATCTCCGATGCATTTAAAACCGCCAGCCTGATCGCCGTTGAAACGATGGCTGACATCATGTTCCGGATCGCATTTGCCGATGAATCTCAGGTCCGGCGCCTGATTGAGAAATATCAGGCACAAGTGATAGCCGTCAGCTACACGGAATCAGCGCAAATGCAACTCAGTATGAAAGAAAAACAGCTCAGCCCGTTTCTGGACGAGCTTTCCGAACTACTCAAAGGCCGGGTTGAAATTCTTTCCTGACACAAGCGCTCTGGCAAAGAACCGGCGCGGCCACAGTTTAGGTATCATGATGCACCAACTGATACCGCACTGTTGAGACACACCTCCGAATCATTCTTATCATTTTCCGTTTTTATGTCTTCTGCTAACGACCTTCTGCGTACCAAAATCAATCAGGAAACAGCACGTTTTCCCTGGAGCGAACTGCTCAAACATTTTGCCTCCGGCAATGTGCTTGCTATTGCCCCGGATCTTGATCTGGTAGAAGTTGCTGTACACATGGCAAACGATAATGCTGCCGAAATTCAGACTCTCCTGAGTGCAGGGCGATTGTATAAAGTCAGTGACGAACAAGCCAGAGCCTGGCTGGAAAATGATCTGCAACTCTGGACCGTGGTGGTCAAGCCGTGGATACTGGTGCAACACCGGGCATCTTAAGAAGATGGGGGAGTATGACTGATATTCAGAAAATCCCCCTTATTTTTAAATGTTTTCAGCAATACAACTACGGATACTCCCTCCCAGTATATGAATATGTTGAACTTTAAATAAAAGCTCCCGGTCTGAGTGCCATACTCAATGCAACAGGAAATGCTATGCAATTTCAGCTGCAACAACCACTTCCCTATACCCGCCGAGCGCTGGCGTCAGTGCTGGTATTATCAGTACACGGACTCTTGTGGCTCGCCTGGCAGCAGCAACATGGCGTCAGCAGCCGCGCTGATGCAAGCGTCATCCATTATCTGCAGTTGACAGATATCCGCCCTCCGCCAGTTCCTGAGGTCAGTTCCGTGCCGCCACCGGAGACGCATCAGCCGCCAGCAATCCAGCGCCGCAGGATTTCACCGCACGGCGGACAAAATGACAAAGCCATCACCACGGTCAATCCGGTAGCGGACAGCAATCCAGGCATCACCCGTCCTGCCAATATAACGACAGAAGAGCCACGCCTGAATCTGGATGAATTAAAGCGCTCAGCGCTGGCGATAGACAAACAGCGCCAGCCCGGAACCATAGAGAAAATCCAGCAAAGTCACCGGCGTGATGACGGGTTTGAAAAAAAACTGGCGGATGGCACCAAAAAAGCGGAACGCAAAGACTGCCTGAAAGCATACTCCGGCGCAGGTTTGCTGGCCATTATTCCACTCGCCGTCAGCACAGTTGTCGATACCGGCTGCAACTGGTGAACGCGCTCGCCGGCTCAGTTATAATTCGCTCTTCGCCCCATCCCCAGCCAGGGCAGAATGCTTGGCTGAGTGTGACGCTAAGTAAGAACCGTGTCCATGCGGTCATGTTCATTTTTTACCGGATATTCCATGAAAAAAATCTCTTTTCTGTTCGCTGCGATGATGTTTGCAGCACTCGGCACAGGCATTGCCCCAGTCACCGCTGGCGTAGCGCACGCAGATGAAGCAGCCGACAAAGCTGCGGAGCTGGCCAAAAAATCTGTTGTTCGCAAAGAAATGGTGCGTCCTTTAACTGAAATTCAGGAATTGCTCGATAAAAAACAGTACAAAGAAGCACAGGACAAAGTGAATGAACTCAATGCGCTTGAGAAAAAGACACCCTACGAAAGCTTTGCACTGCATCGTCTGAACGCAGTGATTGCTTCAGGCACCAATAACACCGAGCAACTGGCCACCGCATTTGAAGGCATGATCGGTTCAGAATTTCTGAAGGATAATGAAAAACTGCGCCTGATCGAAGGCCTCGCCGGTACTTACTACAACGAGAAAAAATATGATCAGGCCATCCTGTGGGCAAAACGTTATCTCGAAAAAGATAACAGCAACGCGCAGGTCAAAAATATGGTTGCCCGCGGCTACTATCTGAAAAACGATTTCAACAGCGCGATCAAACAACTGAACATCATGCTGGCCGAAGATGAGAGTGCAAAACGCGTTCCTTCCGAGGAAAATCTGCGCCTGCTGGCCAGCAGCTACCAGCAACTGAAAGACAACGCCGGTTACGCAGCGGTGTTAGAGCGCGTGGTACAGCACTATCCGACCAGAGAATACTGGGGCGATCTGATTTATCGTACCGAACACAAACCAGGTTTCTCTGACCGCCTGCGTCTGGACTTGTACCGCCTGCTGCTGGTCACAAAAAATATCGACGATGCCGGACAATATGTAGAAATGGCAGAACTGGCACTGCTCGCAGGCTTGCCGGCAGAAGCTAAAACAGCGATCGACGCTGGCTATGCTTCCGGTTTGCTGGGAACAGGAAAAGAAGCGGCTAAACATAAGCAATTGCGTGATCGCGTCTACAAACAAGCGGCGGAAGATATCAAAACACTCGATGCCGGTGAGACTTCTGCTAAAAATGCTAAAACCGGTACCGGTCTGGTGAACATTGGTTATAACTACGTGATCAATGCGCAGGCAGAAAAAGGCATTGCACTGATGGAACAGGGAATTGCCAAAGGCGGGCTGAAATCGGTCGATGAGGCAAAACTTCACCTCGGTATGGCTTACCTGCAATCGGGCAATCGCGACAAAGCACTGGAAGTGTTTAAATCCATTCAGGGTACGGATGGCGCGGCCGACCTTGCGCGCCTCTGGACATACGTTCGCCCTGCTGAAACAAAATAAGCGTTTTCAATAAGCTTTTTTTCAGGCTGCATCCAAAGCACCGGCATCGTTGCCGGTGTTTTTTTATGCTTGCCGGCACACCGTCAGCGCCAGTTCAAATAAAAAAAAGCGGTCTGGCTGTGTGGCCAAACCGCTTGTAAATCAGTCGCATGCGCTCTGTTTCATGCACTGAGGATACTAGCGTTACTACAACAATTTCATTCCTGTATTAAGAGTGGTAGGCAGACTCACCGTGGCTGGTAATGTCGAGACCTTCACGTTCTTCATCTTCCGGTACACGCAGACCTACAACCAGATCAACCAGTTTGTACGCGATCACGGAAACCACCGCCGACCACAGAATCGTGACGCCGACCGCTGTTGCCTGTGTGATCACCTGATCGATGATGGAGTACGGATCAGCAGACATCTTATTCGCAACGTAATCAACAATACCCTGACCGCCCAAGGATGGCGAAGCAAATACGCCAGTCAGCAGCGCACCGAGAATACCGCCGACGCCGTGCACACCGAAGACATCCAGAGAATCATCCGCACCGATCAGACGTTTCAAACCATTCACACCCCACAGGCAGACGATACCTGCCAGCAGACCGATGATTAATGCCCCCATAGGTCCGACGAAGCCACATGCTGGTGTAATCGCAACCAGACCAGCAACTGCACCGGATGCACCACCCAACATAGATGGCTTACCTTTGGACATCCATTCACCGAAGACCCATGACACTGTCGCTGCTGCCGTTGCCAGCAAAGTATTGATGAATGCCAGCGCTGCAATATCACCCGCTTCTAACGCTGAACCAGCATTGAAACCAAACCAGCCCACCCACAACAAGGAAGCACCGATCATGGTCATCGTCAGGGAGTGTGGCGCCATCGATTCCTTACCGTAACCGACACGTTTGCCAATCATGAAAGCACCCACCAGACCTGCTACTGCAGCATTAATGTGAACCACTGTGCCACCGGCAAAATCGAGTGCACCCTTCTGGAACAGGAAACCGGCTTTGGCTGTTTCTGTGGCCAGCGTTGCAGCATCTTTAATCGCATCTGGACCAGTCCAGAACCAAACCATGTGCGCGACTGGCAGATAGCTGAAGGTGAACCATAAGACCACGAATAACAATACTGCGACGAATTTTGCACGTTCCGCAAATGCACCGATGATCAGCGCACAAGTGATTGCGGCAAAAGTAGCCTGGAACGCGACATAGACAAACTCAGGAATCACGACGCCTTTACTGAACGTTGCGGCAGTCGAGAATGACGCCTTGGCTGGGTCCCAGATTCCGTTGAGGAACAGACGGTCAAACGAACCGATAAATTTGCCGCCCTCAGTAAAGGTCAGTGAATAACCATAGATGCACCATAAAACGACGATCACGGCAAAGATCATGAATACCTGCACCAGAATCGATAACATGTTTTTAGAGCGAACCAGACCACCATAGAACAATGCCAGACCCGGCAATGTCATCAGAATCACCAGCAACGTCGCAACCAGCATCCATGCAGTGTCACCTTTATTCGGAACAGGCGCTGGTGTCGCCGCTGCCTCTGGTGCTGATGCGGTCGCTGCAGCCGGAGCCACCGCTGGCGCAGTTGCCGCCGCCGAAGCAGTCGCCGCCTCCGTCACTGCGGGTGTCGAGGCACTGGTGGCAACCGCAGATGCGGCAATCGCATCTGCTTTGGCCGGAGCATCGTCAGCCCACGCCATCGCTGTCATTCCTATGGATGCGAGAAATGCGCCCGCAACCAGCATACTCTTCAGTACTTTTTTCATATGAACTCCCTAGTGTGCCAATCAGAGTGCGTCGTTGCCGGTTTCGCCGGTACGAATACGCACAACCTGTTGCAGGTCATAGACGAAAATCTTGCCGTCACCGATTTTTCCGGTACGTGCAGCGCTTTCAATCGCCTCAATCGCGCGATCCACAATCGCATCATCGACAGCCGCTTCAATTTTTGTTTTCGGCAAAAAATCGACGACATACTCAGCACCACGGTACAACTCGGTATGTCCTTTCTGACGACCGAAACCTTTGACCTCAGTCACGGTAATTCCTTGCACACCCATTTCTGATAAAGCTTCGCGGACTTCGTCGAGCTTAAACGGTTTAATAATGGCAGTAATCAGTTTCATGTTGTTCTCTCATTTCAGAAAGTTTTTACAGCAGTCAACAACAAAGTGGTCTTGCCGGTAAATTTGCCTGCTGGCGTGACATACAGTTTTTTGTCAGCATTGGTGCCAACTGCGGCCAGACTGAAATTCACACCAAAGAATTCTTTTGTAACGCCCACCTTCCAGTCGGTATACGAAGACGCTGAATTGTTTTTTATCATCTGGCGACCGACATGCAAATTCAGGGTATACGCATCCGGCAACTCAATGTTTGCACCCAGATCCAGGTAGCCACTGTTCTTACTATTGACGAAGCCAAACAGATTCGTCACAGAGTGAGAATACTTTGCGTACACAGGTCCAGTGCCGATCTGACCGTAAATTTCAGTCGTATTCGCATCAACAAACCCCGGAACCTTGTCGAGACCGTTTGACAGATAGACATAAGTCAGAACACCGGCGTCATAGCTGACATCCTTCGTGATCTCGCCTTTCTTACCAGCGTAAATATCCCATTCGACATCGCCACTGCCACCTGCGTCTTTCACCCATTTAATGGTCGATAACCATGTACCGGCGTAAAAGCCACTAGGATTGTGGGTGTAATCCGCACCGCCTTGTAATGCCGGCTCCAGACGTGTCTGCGCAATACCACGATAACGATATTCACTGGCAACGCCAATGTTAAAACTCAGTTCATTGTCTGGTTTTGGTTCATCTGCGTATGCAAAACTGCTTAACAAAGTTGCGGTCACTGCAGCGGCGAGTACTGATTTTTTCATTATGCTTCCCCTTGTATATAGTCAACATCGATTTAAATAAAAAAACTGAACTGAACTCACTTCATCAACCACCGGTGGTACGCAAAGCCAGAAGATCGTTCGTGGCTTTGCAGGAAATGAACTTCGGAAAGTTACGAACGCTTCACTATTAGCAGAAGTCGTGCCAACTGTAATTTTTCGTGTACAGCCCGTTCGCATTAATGGAATAAGGGCATAACAATCCGCTATAGGAATACAATGAGAAGAACGCTCTGGTGGGCATGGCACCGGCTTTACGTTATGATTTCCGCTGCATGCAAACAAGCCGCATAACATGCTGGCTACCGCCCGCCGCACTGTTTTGACGCAGGGCAAGCGATGTGTTTTATCGCTGTACTTTTTTCGCACTAGCAGAGTGCAACAACAATCTCACACAAAAATACAGGCAGGAATATTATGGATAAGCAAAATTTCTTCAGTGATGTACAGGCAAAAATCAGTCAGGCTCTGGAAAACTCGCCGGCCAAAGACATAGAAAAAAATGTCAAAGCCATCATGACTCAGGGCTTCTCCAAACTGGATCTGGTCACGCGGGAAGAATTCGATATACAGGCACAAGTGCTGGCAAAGACCCGCAGCAAGCTGGAAGCGCTGGAAGCACGTGTCGCCGCATTAGAAGCACAGATAACGGAATAACAGGGCGCTCGGGATATGTCGCTGGCGGTTCTTAAAAGTCGCGCACTCAATGGGATGGATGCTCCGCAAGTCACGGTGGAGGTCCATCTGGCCAATGGTTTACCTGCTTTTACTATCGTTGGGCTCCCTGAGACAGAAGTCAAAGAGTCGAAGGACCGCGTCAGAGCCGCATTACAAAATGCCCGCTTTGAATTCCCGGCAAAAAGAATCACTGTCAATCTGGCACCGGCAGATTTACCTAAAGAATCCGGTCGTTTCGATTTACCTATTGCACTGGGCATACTTGCAGCATCCGGGCAAATTCCCGCAGATGCACTGGAACAATACGAATTTGCAGGTGAATTATCACTGTCAGGTGAATTGCGCCCCATCCGCGGTGCACTGGCAATGACCTTTGCGATTTGTAAAAGCACGACAGCAGGACAGACAGAACCCGCGTTTATTTTACCCAGAGCTAATGCCGATGAAGCTGCTTTGGTAACGGACGCGGCAATTTATCCTGCCGACTCCCTGCTCCAGGTTTGTGCACACTTCGCTGCGATTGCCGAAGAAAACAAGTTGCAGAGGCATCGTCCGCAGGCTGCGATGCAAAGTCGCGCCTATCCTGATTTTTCCGAAGTCAAAGGCCAGTTACAGGCAAAACGTGCGCTTGAGGTTGCCGCTGCAGGTAGTCATTCTGTACTGATGGTCGGCCCACCCGGGACAGGAAAATCCATGCTGGCTGCCCGCTTTCCGGGAATACTGCCATCAATGACAGACCAGGAGGCACTGGAATCGGCGGCGGTACAATCCCTGACGTCAGGTTTCTCTATCGATAAGTGGAAATCGCGCCCTTACCGTGCTCCGCACCATACTGCTTCTGCCGTGGCACTGGTTGGCGGTGGCGGTACGCCGCGTCCGGGTGAAATATCACTGGCGCATCAGGGCGTTTTATTTCTTGATGAACTTCCAGAGTTTGACCGACGTGTTCTGGAAGTGTTGCGGGAACCGCTGGAATCCGGGCACATCACCATTTCCCGCGCGGCCCGGCAAGCCGATTTTCCGGCACGTTTTCAGCTGATCGCTGCCATGAATCCATGTCCTTGCGGCTACTTCGGCCATAGTAATGGCAAATGCCGCTGCACGCCAGACAGTATTGCCCGTTATCAGGATAAAATTTCCGGCCCTTTGCTGGATCGTATCGATTTACAGATTCAGGTAGCGGCACTACCGCATGAGGATCTGCTGAAACAAGCAAGCGGAGAATCCAGCGCAATCGTGGCGCAGCGGGTAGAAGCCGCATTTGAACGCCAGCAACGGCGGCAAGGCAAGGTCAATAATTTACTTTCCACCACAGAAATTGATACCTACTGCCGCCCTGATGGGAATGCAGATCAGTTACTGAAAAATGCCATGAGCAAATTTAACTGGTCGGCGCGCGCCTATCACCGTGTGCTGAAAGTCGCCCGTACGATTGCTGATTTGGCTGCTGCAGATCAGATCAATTCTGCCCATGTCGCAGAGGCAATACAATACCGGCGCGCGCTGCGTGAGCATTAAATCATAGCGTGCATTGAAAAAAGCCATGTCATAACCAGATAGTGCACATAGTGCTTTTTCAGGAGAAAAATATGTCACCTCAGGAAATGCAGATTCTGCAGAACTTTCTCGCCCAGCTGGTTCAGGTACAAGGCGTGGTCAAAGACCCGCAAGCTGCCAGCCTGATCAACGAGGCAGTCAGCAAGCAAACCGATGCAAGCTACCTTTTAGTGCAACGTGCACTATTACTGGAACAGGCACTGGCAAATGCGAACAGCCAGATCGCCAGCCTGCAGGCAGATTTGCGCGAGCAACAGGCGCTCAACGCCACACATAATCAGGCGGCACCTACACAGTTTCTCGATCCTGCCGCCAGCGGCTGGGGTAATAGCGCCAGCAGCCGCCCGTTAAACATCCCATCCAATACCGCGACTTCTGTCACTGGTGCACCGTTAGCGGCCTATCCGGCGATGGCAGCCGCACCTGTCAGCCAGCCAACTGCCGTTGCAACAGCGCCTGCAAGCAGTTTTTTCGGTAATACCGGTGGCAGTATGCTGGGAACCGTCGCCGCAACAGCCGCGAGTGTCGCTGCCGGCGCCTTTTTGTTTCAGGGCATCAGCCATCTGTTGAACGGTAATTCGCATCAGGCCATCGCAGACAACTCCTCAACGGCCAATCTCAACAATGCTGACGGCGGCCTGCTCCCCGGCTATTTTGATCAGGATCAGACTGACAGCTCGCCGCTGGAAAGTCTGCCGGACGAGAGTGACAACATCGTATGATCTGTGACGTTTCCTGATGTAACGCCACACTCGGTTGCATTTCGTCACTTACCAGTCATCCAATCACCGGACAATCCGTTGTATGCTGATACACATCGATAGGATCCGGAGAAGTGACTTTCATGATGAGCGACTCACCTTTACAGCGCCTGCTGGTGTTATGCCCGCTGCTGATTCTTGTTTTTGCGATGTCGGGATGTACCACGTCACCCACGACAAACCGGGTGACTGACGCAGGCCCATCCCGCTTTCTTCCTCCGAGCGGTAATACTTTTACTAAAGCAAACGTCCAGCCAGAGCTGCTGCTCAATCGGTTGACCTGGGGTAATAACTTCTCTGCTTATCAACAATTGCAAGCGGTTGGCATGGACAAGTTCCTCGATCAGCAGCTGCGTGGACGGACCAGCGTCGTACCGCCAACAGTGCAGGCGCAAATCAGCGCGCTGACGATTTCACAGCAACCGATAGAGAATATCGTCAGAGAACTGGAACACAAGCGCATCGTCGCCGAACAGCAAAAAGGCACCGATGACAGCCTGCGGAAAGAGTATCAGCAAGAGTTGAACCGTCTGACCAAAGAAGCGGCGACGCGCTCGCTTTTACGCGACATCTATTCACCGAATCAGTTGCAGGAACAAATGACATGGTTCTGGATGAATCATTTCAACATTCACGCGGGCAAACATAATCTGAGGGCCATGGTCGGTGATTTTGAGGAACACGCGATACGCCCGCATGCTCTGGGTAATTTCCGCGAATTACTCAAAGCCACCGTGTATCACCCGGCGATGTTGCGCTATCTGGATAACGAACATAATGCCAATGGCCGCATTAACGAAAACTATGCCCGTGAATTAATGGAATTACACACGATGGGCGTCAATAGTGGCTATACCCAGAAAGATGTGCAGGAACTGGCACGGGTGCTGACTGGGGTCGGCGTCAATCTGGGTACGGACACACCTCGAATGAAGGCTGAATTAAGTAAATTTTATGTGCGCAAGGGTTTGTTTGAATTCAATCCGCAGCGACACGACTTTGGCAACAAGCAAATATTAGGTAACAACATCAAAGGTCGCGGTATCAGTGAAGTTGAGGAAACGCTGACACTGCTGAGCCGGCAACCAGCGACAGCGCGTTTTATCAGCCGGAAACTGGCGACGTATTTCGTCTCTGACACGCCGTCAGAAAACCTGATACAAGCAATGGCTGACAGCTTTCTGCAGAGCGACGGCGATATTCCTGTCACCTTGCGTACGATGTTTGACTCGCAGGAATTTATTGCCTCGCTGGGGCATAAGTTCAAAGACCCTGTGCATTACGCAGTGTCTTCCATGCGACTCGCGTATGATGGAAGCTGCATCGTCAACGCGACGCCACTACTCAACTGGCTCAATATGATGGGGCAGCCATTGAATGGCAGACAGACGCCTGACGGATACGCCATGACAGAAAGCGCCTGGGCGAGCCCCGGACAAATGACAGTCCGCTTTGATGTCGCCCGCAGTATCTCCTATGGCACGCCTGCACTCTTCAAAACAGATCAGCAGATTTCAACAGAAAAACCACGTACGCCAGCCATTGCAAGCTCCCAGTATGTCAAAAACTGGGTACAGACATTCAGCAAGGATACACAACAGACATTACAACAGGCAGCCACACCCGCAGAGTGGAGTACCTTATTTCTCGCTTCGCCGGAAATGATGCGCCGTTAGCAAATAAGCGCGGGTACAGCGATCGACAACTGAGCATATGATGAACAAGCAGACCGGATGAAAATCAACATGAATCGTCGCCAATTATTACAGTGCCTGGCCAGTATGGCTGCGTTGCCGGGTATTACTTACAGTAGTCAGTTACTTGCGGCACCAGCTACGCAAAACCGTCTGTTGCTGGTATTTTTACGTGGCGCTTACGATGCCAGCAATTTTCTGGTGCCGACGGCCAGTGATTTTTATTATGAATCCCGTCCGACTATTGCAATCAGACGTCCCGGCAACGAACCTGGCGGTGCAATTTCCCTGAATGCAGACTGGGGTTTGCATCCGGCCTTGCGCGACACGCTCTTCCCTATGTATCAGAATAAAGAAATCGCCTTTATTCCTTTTGCCGGGATTGACGATCTGTCCCGTAGTCATTTTGAAACACAGGACAGCATAGAACTCGGGCAAGCACTCAATACCAGCCGGAATTTCCATTCAGGCTTTTTGAACCGTCTGACCGCCGTATTAAATGGAGGGAAAAATAGCGCCCTGTCCACACCTGCAATGGCATTTACCGACCAACTTCCGCTGATCCTGCAAGGCAATGCGCAGGTCGGAAACACTGCCTTAAAGAACATAGCAAAATCCGGCGTCAACGAACGCCAGAATCAACTGATAGAACAAATGTATCGGAAAACCGCGCTGGCGCAGCAAGTCAATGAAGGTTTCGCTGTTCGTCAGGAAGTGGTCAAAGAAATGCAGGAAGAAATGAACGCCGCGAACCGCAATGCGATCAGCACTAAAGGATTTGAGCTGGAAGCGCAACGTATCGCCAGAATGATGCGGGAAAAATACGCGCTCGGATTCATTGATGTCGGTGGCTGGGATACCCATGTGAATCAGGGTGCAGAAACAGGCGTGCTGGCAAATAAGTTCGAGGAACTCGGACGCGGTCTGCTTGCCTACAAAAATGCCATGGGCGACCAGTGGCGTAACACGACTGTCGTTGTCATCAGTGAATTCGGCCGTACATTCCGCGAAAATGGAAAACGTGGCACCGATCATGGGCATGGTAGCGTCTACTGGGTGCTCGGTGGTGGCATTCGTGGCGGCCAGATTTCCGGTGAACAGATACCTCTGACACCCGGCAAATTATTTCAAAATCGCGACTATCCGGTATTGAATGAATATCGTGCCGTGCTTGGCGGTCTGTTCAGCCGCATCTATGGCCTCTCTCCGCAACAACTCGACAGCGTTTTTCATGGTGTTAAAGGACTGGACTTAGGTTTGATATAAGGGATGGCGTTGCTGCCGTCATCGGTAAATCGATGTAAAAATGGGCACCGCCACCTTGTTCCGGGGGGAGATTATAAAAACCTATTTCACCGTGCATTTGCTCAATAAGGACTTTGGAAATCGCCAATCCCAGACCGGTTCCGCCTTTTGCCCGCGTATCAGACGAGTCCGCCTGAGAAAATTTCTTAAAGATCCTGTCCCTGAAATTTTCCGGAACACCGCCACCCTGATCAGTGACAAGCACACGTACTGAACAAGCGCTGACGACCAATGCAATGATGCGTACGACACCTCCTTGCGGGGAGTATTTGCAGGCATTCGAGATCAGATTGGCGAGTACCTGCTGGAAACGTCCCTGATCCACATTAATTTCAATTGGCTGTATCCTTGCGACGTCCAAATCGATTTCCAGCCGGACTCCGAGCTCCTCTGCAATACTTTGATTTTGTTGCACAGCAAGTTCGAGCAAGCTGAGTAAATTCAGGCGCTCAAATGTGAAATCCATTTTTCCAGCTTCAATTTTCTGAATATCGAGTAAATCGTTGATCAGACGGGTCAGGCTTTCACTGTTTTTATGCGCCATCAGAATCAGAGGCTGGAGTTTTTCCGGTATCCCGCCCGCAGCACCTCCGACAAGCAATCCGAGTGCGCCACGAATTGCGGTTAACGGTGTGCGTAATTCATGGCTGACGGTGGAAATAAATTCATTCTTCATCCGGTCTATTTTGCGCCGCTCTGAGATATCGCGGACGATGGTAATCAGCTTGCGTTTTCCGGCCAGGCTGTATTCACTGATCGACAATTCCGCCGGAAACAGACTGCCGTCTTTGCGCAAGCGTTCCGTTTCTATCCGCAAACGTCGCGTTTCCAGAAAATCGTCGTTATTGATCGCGATTTCCAGCATATCGAGCTTGCCTTCCGGCGCGAACAGATGATTTGGTTTACCCACCACCTCCTCTGAAGAATAACCGTAGATCGCAACCGCAGCAGGATTAATGGCCTCGACAATACCGGCGTCATCTGTCATGACGATACCATCGGCGGCATTCTGGAAAATCGCCTGCAGGCGATCCGAGGATTCTTTTAAGGCTTTCTGTTGTTCCGTCAGATTTTGTAACAGTCTGGTCTGATTCCGGTTAATGACATCAGCTTCAAACTTGAGCTCCGTCATCACCTGCATATCACTTTCTTTTTGTGTGAATAACTGTATCAGCACGCGGAATGCGGCGATAACAGCAGCAATCGCAGCGGCAGTGACGATGGCAACCGCCAGACTGATCGCACGCCAGTCGGATAAATACAGCTTATCGTCCACAGAAAAGTAAACGATTAACGGATATTTTTCGATATGCTGAATCGCCGTGATACGAGAATTACCATATTCAAAAGCGGAAGTATCTGAGGTAACTACCAGTGACTTTTTATCTCCGGCATCTTTAATCCGCTGGCGAAGTTCTGCACCATCATGTTTCCCTCCCATCGCCGCATCGTTATCCGGCCAGCGGGCGAGGTAAGTAAAATCATCTCTCAGCAGTGAGATTGAAACATGGCCATCAACATGCAGTTTTTCATAAAACCGGGTATAAAACCTGGGTGATATGCCGATGATGGCAACGCCGATAAACTCACCGTCACTGCCAGTCAGGCGGTGACTCAGAAAAAATATCCAGTCTCCGGTCGTTTTGCTACGTACCGGATTACTGAGATAAATGCCCTGCGCCGGATGATCGCGCTGCACCTGAAAATAGTCGCGATCAGCAAGGTTATAGGTGGGCGAGGGAAAGTTTCTGGACGTACTGATGACATTCCCGTTGACGTCGAGTATCGAAATCACTTCAATCGCCGGGAATAAAGCGACTTTCTCTTTCAGAAACTGATGAAAGTCGTAAGTACCCAGTTTGGACGACAGGTATTCGGCACTGATACTCCAGCGATCTTGTATCCGTTCAGCGATATTGCCGAGCGCGGTATAAGCAAAGTCCATTTGCTGACTGGTGTTCTCTGCTACCACCACACTGAAGGTTTCAGTCTGCTTTTCCCATTTATGTATTTCCTGCAAACGCAGCGTCCAGACAAATATGCCGGCAGCAAAAAAAATAGCCACGACCAGACTGATTGCAAATGTTTTGGCAATCCGGCTGGTGTGGAGTCCCGTTTGTATCATGTTGAAAATCAGTCTTAATCAAAAATCGAATTTCAGCCCGGGTGTATCCAGCACTGCAATGGGTGCGTTAAAAAAACGTTTATTCATACGATGCGTAACTCACCTGGAATCTGAAATTTGTGAAATGATAGGCTGTCTAAATTGGCAATTTATCCTATTCAATGAGAAAGTACCATGATCAGGCGGATTTTTTTATTTCTCTCCATTACTTTACTGAGTTTAGTTCTGATCATTGGCGCCAACACGCTGCGCCAGTCTTCCAGACAAATACCGGTGCAAGCGGCAGCGATCATTCAACTGGATGAGCAAGGGGCGGCACAACGTCTGGCAAGTGCACTGCGTCTGCAAACAATCTCGGGGGCGGACAAGGAGCAGGTACATGCAGCAGCATTTACTGCATTACACACCTTACTGGAAAAGTCGTTTCCCTTGGTTCACGCAAAATTGCAGCGCGATATCGTCGCCCAGTATAGCTTGCTGTATCGCTGGCAAGGCACGGACACTAATGCCAAACCGATATTGCTGATGGCACACCAAGATGTCGTACCGGTTGCTCCCGGTACAGAGCACTTGTGGCAGGAAGCGCCGTTTGGAGGCGAGGTCAAAGATGGCTATATCTGGGGACGCGGTGCGTGGGACGATAAGGGCAATTTATTTGCCATCATGGAAGCCATAGAAACCGCGCTTGCCACAGGATTTCAACCGCGCCAGACAATTTATCTCGCCTTTGGGCATGACGAAGAATCCGGCGGTCTGCACGGTGCGAAAGCGATTGCAGCATTGTTAGAACACCGGAATATCCGCTTTGATTTCATACTGGATGAAGGAATGCTGGTCACGGAAGGTATTTTAAAAGGACTCGACCAGTCTGCAGCATTGATCGGTGTTGCCGAAAAAGGCTATGCCAGCATGCAGCTCAGTCTGGATGCCACGCCTGGTCATTCGTCTATGCCGCCACAAAAAACAGCGATAGGTATGATGAGCAGCGCGCTGAGCAAACTTGAACAACATCAGTTACCAGCTAATATCCGTGGTGTTGCGCTCGATATGTTTGAAACCATTGCGCCCGAAATGCACGGTCTGAACCGTGTCTTGTTATCGAATCTGTGGTTATTTGCGCCGTTGGTACAACATGAGCTTGAAAAAAGCGCCAGTACCAACGCAACGCTGAGAACGACCACGGCACTGACGATGATTCATGCGGGGAATAAAGATAACGTCCTGCCGGGACATATTCAGGCAACCGTGAATTTCCGTACCTTGCCAGGCGACACTCAGGCCAGCGTGATGGAACATATCAAAACCACGATCGGTAATGATGCGATCCGTATCAACTCTCTCAACGGTAATTCTGAACCATCCAGAGTATCGCCGGTTGACTCTGAAGCTTACCGGACATTGCACAAGACCATACGTGAAGTCTTCGCGAATACCATCGTCGCCCCGGGTCTGATGCTGGGCGCAACAGACTCACGGCATTTCGAAAAACTGAGCCCGAACATATTTAAATTTTCACCCGTCCGGGCAACTAGTGAGGATTTACCACGTTTTCATGGAACAAATGAACGCATCTCTGTTAAAAACTATCTGGAAATGGTACGGTTTTATCACCAGCTTTTAACCAGAACTCATTTCAGCAATAGGGATGAGTGCGAGCAAGGTGATTCGGGATGCAGTGCAAGGCGTGACGTGCAGCTAAGGCTGGCGCCTTAGCAAGCGGCGCAACGTAGCAATGCGCCCGAATCGCCCGCTCCCGGAGGGTTTGCCTCATAACGCGTGCCGGACTGCGTTGGACTCGTTGTCAATAGACCCGCTATTGACTGCCTCGTCCGCCTTGCCAGCCCACGTTATAAGACAAACGCATCTCACCCCTATTGATGAAATGAGTTCTTATAACAGCAAATCATCCATGGAAAAGGAGAAGACAAAATGAGGAATCCCATTTTTACTAAGAGTCTGGTATCTGGCTTACTGCTGTGCAGCGCTTCGAGCTGGGCAGCCATCACGCCATGCGAAGCGATCATGGACAAAATCAATGCCAAGTTAGAGGGCAAAGGTGTCAGTGATTACGCTCTCAAAGTCGTACCAAAAGATACCGAAACCAAGCTGCGCGTCGTCGGGGTTTGTGAAGGTGGCAGCAAAAAAATCATTTACCAGAAACAGAAAGCCAAGAAAAAAACCGAAGAATAAACCGTCTCTTCGATTCATCTATAACTGTTTCACACAGTAATAAGCTGGGCCAGAGTAAGTCATCAGTGCCGATGTCTGCTCTGGCGATAAGGCCGTCACTTCAACAAATCCCTGCTTTTGCCAGAACGCTTTCGTACTTTGTACCGAAACCAGATGCAGTGTCGTCCAGCCTGCACTTGTCGCGTAAGCCTCCGCGTGTCTGACCAGTTGTACGCCTACGCCGCGTCCATGCATCGCAGTACCGACAGCCAGATCGTGCAGATACAAACTATCCGCCTCGGTTGCAGGATGAAAATCACTGCCCAGAGATGAAATCTTCCCGCTGGTTGACGGATAAGCCATCAGGTAGGCGCAGACGCCAGCTGACGCATCTTCTGCAACCCAGCAGGTCGCAGGTGCAGCCGCCAGCCGCTTGCGGAAGATACTCTCAGCTTCGACCATTGCACTCACGTAAGCCTGTGTCTGAACCCGGAACACAGCTGGAATATCCTGCTCACGCATCAGACGAATATGTACTGACATACCGGTACAGGCTTATTTTTTTGACTTGGCAGACGCAGACTCAGAAGCCGATGCGGATTCAGAGGCACTGGCTTCTTCCTCTTTGACTGGTGGCGCATTCGGTGCAATTTCCGGTTTCACATTCTCTATCTTGTTTTCGCGCATGTAGTCGTTCATCTCTTTCCATCCGGCATAGACGGCCGAACGGGCGGCATCGGGATTGAGCGCGTAGCAATCCTCTATCGCGCGTCCGGCATGACGGCAGGCACTGCCGGTTGCCCGCGCATCGGATTCTTTTTGTGCCGCTTCCTTCGCCGGATCTGCGATACCCAGACGTTCACATGCGCTCAGCAACAATAAAGGACACACAACCAGCAGGACGGAATGACGAAGCGACATCGCAGCACCAATGAAAAAAAGAGGAAAAATTCGTCAGCCTCACCCGGATCAGATGAAGCCGTTTTATCGTTCTCTATGATACTCCACTGGCATAAGAAGCCCATAGCGCTGAATCAGTTAGCAAAAGGCACACCCGTTGTTGTTTTTGTGACGCAACTTCCTTTCACAATATCAAACCCACTATGATGTCAGCTTGATTCAATAACAGAGATCTTTAATGAGTGTGGCAAGATGTTAGGCGGCGTTCTCGCTGCTCTGGGTGCAGGTTTATTGTGGGGACTGGTATTTATCACGCCCTTGTTATTGCCGGATTATCCCGGCGTGGTGCTTTCATTTGGCCGCTATCTGGCGTTTGGTCTGATCGCCCTGATTCCGGCATGGTTTGACCGCCGGCGCATTCTTGCCCTCAGCAAAACCGACTGGCGCAGCGCACTGAAACTGGCTGCGGTCGGCAATATCATTTATTACGCCGCATTAGCCAGTGCGATTCAGCTTGCCGATGCGCCGCTGCCGACCATGCTCATCGGCACTTTGCCGGTCATGATTGCCGTCTTTGCTAACTGGTCACCGCATCATCCTTCCGAATCTATCGCGTGGAAAAAACTCGTGCTGCCGCTGTTACTGATTTTTTGCGGCATCATGCTGGTCAACAGTGAAGAGCTACGCCATCTTGATGGCAAGCGTTCCATCAGCGATTATGTAACAGGGACAGGTCTGGCCCTGATTGCCGTCGCTGCATGGACCTGGTATCCGATCATGAACAGCCGTTATCTGAAAAATCACCCGGAAATTACCTCCGGCACCTGGGCCACTGCACAAGGCTTGGCAACCCTGCCACTCGCCCTGTGCGGCTTTCTGTTGTATGGATTAGTACAGATGATGCAGCCGGCACTGGTCTATGTTTTCCCGTTCGGCAGCAGCCCGGGGAAATTTATTGCGGGTATGCTGACACTGGGATTACTGGCATCATGGCTGGGTACGCTGCTGTGGAATCGGGCAAGTCAGAAATTAGCCACCAGCCTCAGCGGTCAGTTGATTGTATTTGAAACTCTGGCGGCTCTGTTGTACGCGTTCATTTTGCGCCAGACACTCCCGGCACCGCAGATACTCATGGGAGTATTATTACTTTGTCTTGGTGTCGCCTTTGCTTTACGCGGGTTTCAGATTAAGCAGGAGTGATACTCCCCCTATTTCTACTGTCTGCCAGTGAAACTATGTTAACGAAAAAAATTCTGAGCACTGCCGCAATACTGATGCTGCTGGCATGCAGTCCGCAGTTCGACTGGCGCGAAGTCCGCGGCAGCGATGTGCCTTTCCGTGTACTGATGCCGGCAAAAGCGGCCAGCTTCAGCCGAGAGGTGCAACTCGCCGGACTGAAGCTGAACATGCAGATGACCGCCGCGGACGCGGCAGGCGTCAATTTTGCTGTCGGCAGCGTCAGACTGGATGAGCCAGGCAAAGCTGGCATTGTTGCGGAAGCAATGAAAGACGGAATGCTGAAAAATGTACAGGGACAGATTACGAAAACGGCAGACAGCCCTGACGGTGTGGTGGAAGTGCAGGGGAAATTACCTGGCGGTGAAGCCGTTACGATGGCGGCGCGTTTCATCATAAAAGGACCGCGTGTCTATCAGGTGATTGCGATCGGGCCGGCACGACAATTGAAACAGGACATCATCGACACTTACATGAGTTCTTTCAGCACCGAGTAAAGCACCAATCACAGATAATTCCGATTATGATAGCCTCCATCAGATTCTCTATGCTCTGCCATCGTAGTCATGGCGTCGTTTTACACGGTAATATCAGCGCATACCTGTACTCAATTATCTGACAACTATTCTCTGATACTCCAATAAGGAGACCACTATGCTGATCACATTCAAATCAAAAGCAGCGGCAGAAATCGTCATGTACAAAGAACATGCAAAGCGCATTCTGGATCTGCTGCACAAAGACGTCGAGCAAGGCATCATCACAACTGCAGAATTACCCGCAGCGATCGCCAGCATACAAGCCGCGATTGCCGAGAGCAAAATTCACCCTGCGTCCACGGAAGTCGTCCATGACGTCGATATGCACCACAATGCGACCGAAGATGACAATGAACATGAAAAGTCGGTGACGGTGTCATTCGCCACACGGGCATTTCCGGTACTTGAGATGCTGCAGGCTGCCCAGAAAATGCAAAAAGACGTCGTGTGGGGTGTCTGATTCATGACTGCTCACATCGAAAACACGAAGGAATTTGATTTACTGATGCAAGACGGCGCCCGTCTGTTTGTACGCGACTGGCCACTCGCTACCAACGGCGACCAGCCGCCGCCAGGTGTGCTGCTGATGCACGGTCTGGGTGAACACTGTGGCCGCTATGCGCATCTGGCCCGCTTTTTTAACGCCCTCGGTTTTGCCGTCCGTACCTACGACCACCGTGGTCACGGCAAGTCTTCCGGCGGTGCCGGAGACGTGCCTGACGACGAGGCAATACTCAGAGACGCACAGACCATCATTCAGGATTTCAGCCGGCAACTGGCAGGACCGCCTATTCTGCTGGGGCACAGCATGGGAGGCTTGTTCGCAGCCCGTTTTGCCGCCGCCAACCTGGCGCCGCTCAAAGCGCTGATACTGTCGTCCCCCGCATTAGCAATCCGCATGTCCGGCTTTGAACGGCAACTTGCCAAAGTGGCGTTAGCGCTGTTTCCTGGAACCGGGTTACCGAATGGTCTGAAAACCCGCTATCTGTCGCATGATGCCGAAGTCATTCAGGCCTATCAGAATGACGCGCTGGTACACCCTAAAATCAGTGCCCGTCTGCTGCGCAGTATGCAGGCAGCCATGGCGTTCACCCATCAGCACGTCAGAGATATTGCCGTACCGGTGCTGCTGCTGGTCGCTGAAGATGATCATCTGGTCGATCCGGACGGCAGCCGCCGCTTTGAAAAAGGTGTCGCACCGGCACTGATGACCGCGCATTATTACGCGGGTTTTTATCACGAAATTTTTAATGAACTTGATGCGACCCCTGTCTTTGACGATCTGCGCACATGGCTGGAGGAACAACATCTCGCACCACCCACTGCAATAAGCTATCACAGCGGAACCTGAGTCTCAGCATCACCAAGGAATCAGTATGGAACAATTCGGCATCATTCATTTCGGCTTGTTTTGTCTGGCTGTGATGTTGCTCAATGCAACACCCGGGCCTGATACCGCCTATATCGTCGGTCGCAGCATCGCTCAGGGTCGCACTGCCGGCCTCATTTCTGCGCTCGGTATCTCGGTTGGCTGTCTGTTTCACGCATTCGCATCTGCATTCGGGCTGACCGCAATCATTGCCACCTCGGCGCTCGCCTTCACCCTCATTAAACTGGCCGGCGGTGCCTATCTGATTTATCTTGGTGTCAGAATGTTATTCAGCAAACCGGCCGTCTTGATTGCGCGCTCAACCGAACCTGAACGGCGCCCGCTGCAGAAAATTTTTTGGCAAGCGGTACTCACCAATATCCTCAACCCGAAAGTAGTGCTGTTTTTTCTGTCGTTTTTCCCGCAATTTGTCTCAACTGATGCAAATCACAAAACCTCTGCATTTCTGCTGCTGGGTGCAACCTTTGTACTAATGAGCACGCTGTGGAATAGCGGCACGGCCTTTCTGGCTGGTACACTAGCGCGCCGCGCAAGTCAGAATCCCCGCTACAAACTCTGGCTGGAGCGCTTTGTCGGAACAGCATTTGTCGGTCTGGGAATCAAATTGCTACTCACCAAACAATAATATGCACGAACAACCAAGAAAAATCCTCGGCAAACCTGCCATCAAACCGGCTCGTACAGTCGCTGCTGCAACTGAATCTCAGCCACCAGCGCCACTGCTGGAGCTGAAGCCGGATTCACTGGCTTTCAGCCTTTCCGGTGCAGCGCAGGCAGTCGCCTATGTGCTCGAAGGAACGGCATTGCCACAGGCACTGGCCAAGGTTTTTCAGCAAAACAATGCATTGCCGCAGGCGCGTGGTGCAATTCAGGATATTTCTTACCGGACGATGCGTCAGGTCGGACGTGTGGATGCTTTGCTCAAAGCCATGACGAACAAGACACCGGAACCGGCGCTGTTGTACGGTTTGCTCTGCTGCGCACTGACTTTGCTGGTAAGAAATGAGGGAGAAGACGCGCCGTATGAAGAATTTGTGGTGGTTGATCAGGCGGTGACTGCTGCCAGCGCCAATGCTCACATGGTATTTGCCAAAGGCATGGTAAATGCAGTGTTACGCCGTTATCTTCGTGAAAAAGAAGAATTACTCAAGCTTGTCATGAAACAACCAGCAGCGGTCTGGAATTATCCGCAGTGGTGGGTGGATCAGACGAAAGCAGCCTATCCGGATGCCTGGCAAGCGATCTTAACGGCCGGCAATCATGCACCGCCGCTGACCTTGCGCGTGAATCGCCGTCTCATCACTACGGCCGCCTATTTGCAGCTATTAGCAGAACAGCAGATTGAGGCCTCACAAATCGGGCCGTTTGCGGTACGTCTGTCCAGGCCAATGCCGGTCAGCAGTATTCCTGGCTTTGACGCAGGCATGGTGTCGGTGCAGGATGCGGCGGCACAACTCGCAGCACCGCTGTTAGACGTACAGGACGGGATGCGAGTACTCGATGCCTGTGCGGCGCCGGGCGGAAAAACCTGCCACTTACTGGAACTTGCCGATATCAACCTGCTGGCGCTGGATATCGACCCTTTGCGCGTCAAACGCATACAGGAAAATCTGACCAGATTGAAATTATCTGCCACCATCAAAGAAGGTGATGCCAGTCGTTCCGGCTGGTGGGATAACAAGCCGTTTGACCGGATACTTGCCGATGTCCCTTGCACAGCCTCGGGCGTCGTACGCCGTCATCCGGATAGCCGCTGGTTACGCCGCAAAACCGATACTGCGCAGCTCGCTGCTTTATCGTCGCGCATCCTCGATAATTTGTGGCGCATGCTGGCTCCCGGCGGCAAAATGCTGATGGTCACCTGCTCGATCTGGCCTGCCGAATCAGAAGCGCAGGCAGCCGCCTTTGCTGCCCGGCATGGTGCCATACGTCTTGATGCACCAGGTCAATTATTGCCAACCATGGCCAATCCGTCCGATGCAAACAACGAACATGACGGTTTGTTCTATGCCTTGTTTCAAAAACCCGGGCAAAGCTAACGGAAAACACGAGCTTCACGTTATCATTGGGGCTCAGTTTTTTATTTCCTGATTGCATGCTCCTTCGTCTGAACAATCACATACGCCGCTTAGCGCTGACACTTGTGTTAGCGCTATTGGCGTTGCTCATCGTTCCGGCTGTGCATGCGGCGGAAGCTGAAGTCACCTCAGCCAGAATCGAAGCGAGCGATGAAGGCTACCGCCTGGCAGCCAGCTTTTCGTTCGAGCTCAGCCATGCGCTGACCGATGCGATCGCTAAAGAAATTCCCATCTCATTCACCACCGAAGTCGAGCTGACCCGCCCCCGCTGGTACTGGTTCGATGAAAAAACGATACGTGCAATACAGACGGTTCGGATAGGCTATAACCCCTGGACGCGTCAATACACCGCCACGATCAATCAGGGCTTGCAACAGAATTTTGCAACCCTAGAAGAAGCGCTCGCGCTGGTATTGCGACCTCGGCGCTGGGTCGTCGCCGATAAAGGGACGCTGACGGCCGGTGCAGTCTATAACGTCGCGGTAAAACTGAAACTCGATCTGAGTTATTTGCCCAAGACTTTCCTGATTACCTCGCTCAACAACAGCGACTGGCGCTTCTCTTCAGACTGGAAACGCTTTACCTTCAAGGTTGAAGACAAGTGACCAGATTTTTGCGGTATGCCTTGATTATCGGCGGTGCTCTGATGAGTATCCTGCTGTTTTTACTGACTACCGCCTCTGAGAATTCCGCCAATTTTGAGCCTTACTATGGCTGGCTGCTCGGCGCCAATGCGGTCGTCGCTTCCGCTTTACTGCTGTTGATTTCAGCGCTGGTCTGGCGTTTATTCAGCCGTTTCCGCAGTCGTGAATTCGGTTCCAAACTGATGACCAGACTGGTGCTGCTGTTTGCACTGGTGGGCATACTGCCGGGCTCGGTCATCTACGCGGTGTCCGTCACCTTCGTATCGCGCTCAATAGAATCCTGGTTTGACGTTAAAGTCGAATCGGCGCTGGATTCTGGTAAAAACCTCGGTCTGGCGGCGCTTGATTTTCTGCTGGCTGATCTGCAGGCGAAAGCACGTGAAATGGCGAGTGAGTTATCAACACCATCAGATACTCCTTTATCTATCAAGTTATCGCGTCTGCGTGAACGGGCACTGGTGCAGGAAGCCACAATCGTTAACAGCCGCGGCAGACTGGTAGCCACCGCCAGCCAGAATTTCGGACACCTGGTACCGGAATTACCGACAGCAGACATGCTGCGGCAGGCACGTAATTCGCGCATCTTTGCCGCCATCGATGAAAAAATTAATGCACCGGAGGCCGCCGAAATAAGTAAAAACACCGGACTGAACGATACAAAGCGGCCGATTCTTCCTCAGGAAAGCAATAAAACCCTGCGTTCACGCGTGGTTGTACAATTGCAGGCCAGCGATATGGCGCTGTCCTTGCAGCGGGAGACCTATTTCCTGCAACTGATACAACCGGTTCCCGCAAATCTGGCAGCACATGCCGAAGCCCTGCGCAACGCATCGACCGAATATCAGTTGCGTTCGCTCGGCCGTGGCAGTCTGAAAACGATGTATATTTTCACGCTGACGCTGACCCTGTTACTGGCTATTTTTGCCGCCATTACCAGTGCCTTTCTGATTTCCGGCGAACTCGCACGCCCCTTGCTGTTACTCGCAGAAGGAACGAAAGCAGTCACCGAAGGTGATTTTTCACCACGCCCTATCGTCACCAGCACGGATGAACTCGGCAGCCTGACGAAATCGTTTAACACTATGACACGCCAGTTATTCGATGCGCGTGCCGCCGTCGAAAAAAACCGCAGTGAACTGGAAAATGCCAAGGCCTATCTGGAATCGGTGCTGGCCAATATGTCAGCCGGTGTGATGGTGCTGGACCAGGCCGGCCATCTGGTTACCTGTAATGAATCCGTCGAACGCATACTGCAACGACCGCTGGAAGCTGAGATCGGCCGGCCGCTGACGGATATCAATGGCATGCATGAATTTGCCGATGCCATCGACAAAGCCTTTTCAGAACAGCATGCACAATCGGCCGCCGGTGGCAAAGAGCAGCAGGAACACTGGCAACAACAAATCGAAGTGCCGCGTCCTGATGCTGTCAAAACCACAGAGCCAGCGTCCGATGCGATGCCGAATGACGACAAACAGAGCATTACCCTGCTCGCCCGCGGTTCGCATTTACCGGTCGGCGCCGGCAATGGTTACGTCATCGTGTTCGATGACATCAGCAATATCATCTCGGCGCAGCGCTCCATCGCCTGGGGCGAGGTCGCTCGACGACTGGCGCACGAAATTAAAAATCCCCTGACGCCGATACAACTCTCCGCAGAACGTCTGCAGATGAAATTGCAGGATAAGCTGAATGAAACCGACGCTGCCATTCTGAATAAGAGTACAACGACAATCGTGAATCAGGTGTCGTCGATGAAGCGCATGGTTGACGACTTCCGCGATTATGCAAAAACTCCGCCGGCAGTCTTGTCGCAACTTGATCTCGGTGAACTGATCGATGAAGTGCTGCATCTGTATCTGGCGGGCGATGACCGCGATATCATCCGCCTGCATCTGGCACCGGATTTGCCAAAAATTATGGGCGATGCAACGCAACTGCGTCAGGTCATCCATAACCTGCTGCAAAATGCGCAGGATGCCGTTGCTGACCGCCCTCAATCCGAAGAGCCGGCTCGCATTGATGTGATCACCGAAGTCGTTCATTACAATAGCAAAGCGCAGGACGTCTGCAGCGCAGTGAAACTGTCGATTATCGATAACGGACCCGGATTTTCCAGCAAAATTCTGGCGCGCGCTTTTGAGCCTTATGCGACGTCGAAACCACGTGGAACCGGGTTAGGACTTGCCATGGTGAAAAAAATCATCGATGAACACGGTGGTCGTATCGATATTCAGAATCGCAGTGATACAAACGGTGCAAAAGTAGCGATTTTGCTGTTAAAGTTAGCACCGGACTCAAAAACAGCATGAACAGGCTGATTTCCATTCGACATTAACGAAGATTAATGCGGAAATAAGAAAGACAAAACCACAAGGGCAGTAATAGGGTAGATTTATGGCAAATATTCTGGTCGTAGATGATGAAATGGGTATCCGGGAATTACTCTCGGAAATTCTGGGAGATGAGGGACATGTGGTGCAACTCGCGGAAAACGCGCAGCAGGCACGACTGGCCCGACAGGAAGCAAAACCCGATCTGGTGTTGTTGGATATCTGGATGCCCGATACCGACGGCGTCACCTTACTCAAAGAGTGGCAGCGCGATGGTTTGCTGACCATGCCGGTCATCATGATGTCGGGTCATGCAACTATCGACACCGCGGTCGAAGCAACCCGTATTGGTGCGCTGAACTTTCTGGAAAAACCCATTGCTCTGCAAAAACTGCTCAAAGCCGTGCAACAAGGGCTGACCCGTACACCTGAGCCTGTACGTCCGGCAGCGCCAGCATTGCGCGTCATCAGCAGCGATCACAACCATCCCAGCCTGACTCAGGGCGGCGTACAAGCTAGTGGCGGCGCCTTTGAGTCTCGCCAGTTCAATGCCACTCCGGCAGCAGCGAGTGCGCCTGCAAATCAATTCGCCAGTCTGTCGTTTGATTTACCTTTGCGCGAAGCCCGGGACGCGTTTGAACGGATTTATTTTGAATATCATTTAAACCGTGAAGGCGGCAGCATGACGCGCGTTGCCGAAAAAACCGGCCTTGAACGCACCCACCTTTACCGCAAACTCAAACAACTCGGTGTCGAGTCTGTCAAATACGCCAAACGCGGCGAATAATCTGCAAACTGCCGTGCCGCTGACGCTCGTCAGCGGTGGCAGCTATCGCCAGCGGGAAGCCCACATCGCCGCCCGCATTGCCCGTGATCAGGCAAGTAATACCGGCTCTGCCTTCATCGCCGTTCTGCTGGAAGGCTTGCCAGAGGGCGATCTGCTACTGGACAACAGCGTTCAACTCCATTTGCAAAGAATTGCCCCCGGCTGTTTTTGCTGTATCGGCAATCTGACCATGCGGGTCAGCCTCAACCGCGCGCTCCGGCAACGGCCACAACGCGTTTATCTCGGCGTTGCCAGTAGTGAACATCTCGACAATCTCAGGCTGACTTTACAACAAGCACCTTACGACCAGTTACTGACAACAGAAGAATCTGTTTCTCTGTAAATTTTCAGAATAAACTAAAGCTATTCATCGCGGCACCGTAACCTCTGTCAGGCAGCACGTTTTTTGCTTACTTGCAGGACTGACGCAATTTGTCCCGGCACGGCGTGGCGACGAAGGCAGTACGAATAGTACGGCTAGGAGCCATAACACCGCTGGGGTGACTTTGCGCAAGTCCTAACTTGAAATTTGCTGCTAACAGCACCATGTCCGGTCTATATGAGGAAGTCATTTCTCCAGCCAGAAAGGATGCAAAATGAATCTTATTTATAACAGCGAAAACTACAGCGTCGTTGAATACAGCGAAGATGCCGAGCACGAGGCTCTGCGTTTTGGCGGCTACGAAATTACCGACAAAGCAGTACGTCGTGAATGGTTTATCGGTGGTCCGCAGGCACTGAGTTTCCGGCATGGCGTCACCGAGCTGATCGCAAGCGAACCCAGCATAGAAGAGATCGACGATTTTCTCGGTCAGTATGATGGATGTATGCGGCAAAGTGTTCTGCTGCACTGATCCTTACTGATATCCGTCCGCCTATACACGGCATCAGCTGCCGTGTATATCTTCGCTCCGGCAAACTGCTATCTTGCTACTTTGCTGTTTTTGCTACTCTGCACCGCTCAACCATCTGGTCATGCATATCCACTCCCACAAAAGCTGGCTGGAAAGCCTGCTGACTCTGCCCGACAATGCGCCTGCGATCCTGATCACGGTCACGGCAGCTAAAGGCTCGACGCCGCGCGGCACTGGCACGCGCATGCTGGTCACGGCGCAGCACCAGTACGACACGATAGGCGGTGGTCATCTCGAATGGAAAGCGATTGCGCATGCCCGTCTGTGGCTGGCGGAAAGCGCTGAGCATAATGCCGCCACCCGCCATCTCGATCTGGCGCTTGGCCCCAGCCTCGGTCAATGTTGTGGCGGCGCAGTCAGCATCATGCTCGAACGCACCGATAGCTGGACGACCGAACAAAAGCTGGCGCGCTATGCCGAATTTCAGCGACAGCAAGCGCAATTACCGCATCTGTACCTGTTCGGTGCCGGTCATGTCGGTAGTGCGCTGGTCAACGTATTACAGCAAACCCCTTGCCGCATTACCTGGGTCGATGAGCGCGACCATTTGTTCCCGCCGCATTTACCACTATCGGTACAAACTGAAGCCACTGACAGCCCCGAAGCTGTGATTGCTCAAGCCGAAGCAGGCGCTTACTTTCTAGTTATGACCCATCACCACGGTCTGGATCTGCTGCTGAGTGAGCATATTCTGCGTAAGAACGATGCCGCCTGGTTCGGTCTGATCGGCTCACAAACGAAACGCGCCCGCTTTGAACACCGTTTGCAGGAGCGTCAGATAAGTGCCGCGCGGCTGGCGACGATGGTCTGCCCTATCGGTATCGACGGTATCAGCGGCAAAGAACCCGGTGTCATCGCCATTGCCGTCGCGGCACAGTTATTGCAACTCTGGGCGAAGACACCTACACTGCCGGACTTCGCCTCCATCACTCACACAGCGGAATAAACAGCATGAGTAATTCTTTACACGAATTTATCCGCGGCTTGCCGAAAGCCGAACTTCACTTACACATCGAAGGCTCGCTGGAGCCGGAAATGATGTTCGAGCTTGCCCGGAAAAACGGCGTCAGCCTGCCGTATGCCAGTGTCGAAGAAGTCCGTGCCGCCTACGACTTTGAAGATCTACAATCGTTTCTGAATCTGTATTACGCCGGTGCCGCCGTCTTGCAGACCGAACAGGATTTCTTCGATCTGACCCATGCTTACATACAGCGCGCCCGCGCCGATCATGTCTGCCACGTCGAATTATTCTTCGATCCGCAAACCCACACCGAACGCGGCATCGCCATAGAAACGGTGTTTTCCGGTATTGCCCGCGCCTTGCGTGAAGCGAAAGCAGCATACGGTTTTTCCGGCAGCATGATTTTGTGTTTCCTCCGGCATCTGAGTGAAGAAAGTGCGCTGGCAACGCTGGAAGCCGCATTGCCGTTGCGTGAGGCCTATGCTGATGTCTGGACCGGTGTCGGTCTGGATTCGGCCGAAGTCGGCAATCCGCCGGAAAAATTCGCCCATGTGTTTACGATCGCCCAGGCCATGGGTTTCCGGCTGGTCGCCCATGCCGGTGAAGAAGGCCCACCAGCGTATATCCATAGTGCGCTGGATGTGCTGGAAGTCGAACGTATCGACCACGGTGTACGGGCGGAAGAAGATCCGGCGCTGATGCAGCGTTTAAAAACCAGCCGCATTCCGCTGACGGTTTGCCCGCTGTCGAATCTCAAATTATGCGTGGTGAAGGATTTGCGCGAACACAATCTGGCGCGCATGCTGCGTGATGGCTTATGTGTGACGATCAATTCAGATGACCCGGCTTATTTCGGTGGCTATATGAACGCCAATTTCATCGCCACCGCCGATGCGCTGGCGTTGAGTCGCGAAGAACTGGTGCAACTGGCGCGGAATAGTTTTGAAGCGTCCTTCGTCTCAGATGCGCAGAAACAGGTCTGGTACGACGCGCTCGATGCCTATCTGAAAAACGCTTAAAAATCTCCTGAAAACGCAAAAAAAAACAGTAAAAAAGGGGAGTATGTGTAAAAAATGCCTTTACCTCCTTATAAACAAAGGGCTTTAAAATATACTGGTGGGAGTATATTTAGAGCCCTGAACGTCCCGAAACCATCATTTCTGACTCACATGGCGTGTCCGGACAAATAATTTAAGCTGGCAAAAACGGGGTTCTCCTTTCAGTCCGACAAGGCTGGCCTGCATCAACACCACGCGAATTAGCTCACCGTCCGGGTGGATATATTGATAAAATGCGTCGCCCGGACTGATCAGCGCCACGGCATCTGTGGACGCTGCACCTCACGCCTGTTTTTATGGAATCTCTATGCAAATCCCTCCACTCGGCACACTGATCAAAGACGAAGAAAACGACTGGCTGATCAGCGACGCGTTTAACATCGCCGCTTTTAACAATACGCCATGTGAATTTCTGATCGAAGGCTATGAAACCGATCCGCGTCCGCAGGATTTTTCCGATGCGATCAGCAATTTCATCACGCTCAGCAGCGCTACGCTGAAGGCCGCAGAAACGCCGGTCTTTAACTACTATCTCGACTGGGCACGTCTGGCGAAAGCGGAAGGTCTGCCCTGTGTGGAAATCAGCGAACCAGCTGGTATCTGGCAGCACATTCAGTTCGGCAATGAAGCGCTGGTTTGCCGCCGCAGCAATGGTGACCGCGCGGTGTATGTGTTATTCGAATGTGATTGCGACTGGAATCAGGAAGACGGTTTGCAGATCGTTTTCAAACACGGCAACCAGGTCAGCAAGGTCGGCCCGTTTGATGATTTTTTAAGCAATGAAGATGTGTACGGTTTGCCGGAACTCGATAAAGTGATTTATCAAAGCCCGGGTTAAACAAAGCGCGCAGCAGGCTCGCTGCACAATCGCATCACCATAAAAAAAAACCGCATGATTCATGCGGTTTTTTGTTTTATTGCTGAGTGACTGATGATCAGAAACGGTGACGGATACCGGCAGCAACGCTGGTTGCACGGTCAGCCGTGTTGAGTTTGTCGCTCATCACTAACGCGTAGACGTCAGTACGTTTCGACAGATTGTAGTCGTAGCCTGCGGAGAAGGTATCACGCTTCAGATCCGCACCAACCAGGCTGCCTGTGCGTTTAGTATTCGCAAATGCCAGCAAAATGTCGCCACCGCCAGCCGGTGCTTTCACACCCAGACTGTAAGTTTTGTCATCCAGTGATTTCGGGCTGGTCGTGTCATCTTTGCTCGAAGAATATGTCGCAAACAGTTTTGCTACTGTCAGGTCATAGCTACCGGCAACAAAGTAAGTTTTCTGATTATTGATCGACGCATAATTCACAGGCGCTGCTGTTGCATCCACAATCGCGCCACCACTGAGCGGATTGCTGACCTGCACCTGATGATAGTAAGCGCCCAGAGCGAGTGGACCATTGAAATACAAGGCATTGATACCGACGTTTTTAGTACCGGTACTGCCTGCTTTTTCACCGAACTGGTAATGCAGATTCGCACTCAGACCATCAAAATTCGGTGTCGTGTAAACGATCTCGTTACTCCAGCCAGAGTCACCTGCGGCGGAATTGGCCCAGGTGCGGGCAGCATAATTACCGCTGGAAACCCAGGTGTGTAATACCAATGGCGAGAAGCTGAAAGAATCACCGAACGGATTGAAAATCACGGTTGGCAAAAAACTTGGTGCCAGACCGCGACCCAGCGACACTTTACCGAAAGAGCCGGACAAACCAACGTTCGCATCGCGCGAAAACATGGTGTCGCCGCTGAAACGGCCAGAGGCGCCGGTATCTGCCTGCAAGAAACTGGTTAATGCAAAATCAGCTTTCAAACCGCCGCCCAGATCTTCAACACCTTTGAAACCGACCCACGATGTCGTCATACCGCCACTGTTAACGACAGCCTGACGACCGCTGTCGCCACTGTATTTAACGGAACCCAGAGTCACGTCGAGCAAACCTTCGACGGACACCTGTGATTGTGCAGATGCACCGCCAGCAAGCAGACAAGACACTGCCAACACCATACTTTTCAATTGAAATTTCATCGGTTTTCCTTGATTGATGTGATAAAAAAATTGTTTCGTATGCGGTTACCGGCAATCAGCGTCGCGTCTTGTACAGTGTGTCTGCTGTGTATTCAGGTGCTGATGAGATCAGCCAGCCGGAATTCCCCGATACGGATAATCTGTTCTATGCATTCCCGCATTTCGTCGGCGCGACTGGCAGCCAGACGTTGCGTGAAGTTGCGGATAATACTTTGCCGGTCATGATTGCGTACAGCGATGATGAACGGAAAACCGAATTTTTCCTTATATTCGGCATTTAAACGTTGTAACTGCGCAAATTCTTCCGCGCTGCACTGTGTCAGACCTGCGCCACTTTGTTCACGACTGGACTCTGCCGTCAGCTCGCCACGTATCGCTGCTTTTCCCGCTAATTCAGGATGGGCGCGGATCAGCTTCAGTTGCGCACTTTCCGCCGCAGTTCTGACGGCATCCGCCATCGCCTGGTGTAAGGCCGCCGTACTGGCAAATGGTCGCTGCGCGACAACTGCCTCGGCCACCCACGGCGAATGTTCAAAAATACCGCCCAGAACATCGACAAACGCCTGCGCAGAACAAAGGTTCAATTCATCAAAACTGTAAGTCTTGCTCATGCTGCCGCTCCTGTTGTTTGCGGCTGGTAAGGATGCGTCTTCATCCAGTGATGCGCAATATCGATGCGGCGGCAGATCCAGACCTTGTCGTGTGACTGTATATAATCCAGAAAACGCTGCAAAGCGCGGAACCGCCCGGGCCGACCCAGCAAGCGGCAGTGCATGCCGACCGACAGCATTTTCGGCGCGTTATCGCCATCCGGATCACCTTCTGCATACAACACGTCAAAACTATCTTTTAAATACGTATAAAAATGCTCGGCCGTATTAAATCCCTGCGGCGTGGCAAATCGCATGTCATTACTGTCCAGCGTATACGGCACCACCAGATGCGGCTGTTGCTCGCCCGCGCTGGTGCTGACTTCGGCCCAGAATGGCAAATCATCGCCATAGTAATCGGCATCATAAGTAAAGCCGCCATGCTCAACCAGCAAACGCCGCGTATTCGGCGAATCGCGCCCGGTGTACCATCCCAACGGCGCGGTGCCTGTCAGTTCACGCATGATCTGCACTGCCTGTTGCATATGTTCGCGTTCTATCGCTTCATCCAGATTCTGGTAATGTATCCAGCGCAAACCATGACAGGCGATTTCATGCCCGAGCGCACCAAATGCCTGGGTCAGCTCGGGATGCCGCTGCAACGCCATCGCCACACCAAACACCGTCAGCGGTAAGCCACGTTTTTCAAATTCGCGCAAAATCCGCCAGACACCAGCGCGCGAACCGTATTCGTAAATTGACTCCATCGACATGTGCCGCGCTTCATATGCCGCCGCACCGACGATTTCTGATAAAAACTGTTCGGATGCCTTGTCGCCATGCAGCACGCAGTTTTCACCGCCTTCTTCGTAATTCAGAACAAACTGCACCGCAATTCTTGCCTGACCCGGCCATTGCGCATGCGGTACCTGCGCTCCGTAGCCAATCAGGTCGCGTGGATAAGCTGCTGTCATACTCATAAATTAGTTACTCCGTGAATGCCCGAGAACGGCTTTTAAGTCAAAACCCTTGCCAGCATTTTTCGGCGTGCGACAGGCACATTGATGCAAATGTTGTGCCATTGCGTGCAAGGCCGCTTTTTTATCCTGACGCTCCAATGCCGCCAACACCTGAAAATGCTCATCAAATGAACAGGGACGCGTCGTTACCACTTCCTTATTCGAAATCATCAGCGTCGTGCGAGAAACGAGGCGACGCAGCATATCGACCAGTAAATCATTGCCACTCAGACGCGCGAGGGCGATATGAAAATCGGCCGAAAGACGTATCCATTGTGGCCGGTCGCCACTTTCATAGGCATCCCGTTCACGCTCGACCATGCGCCGCAGTTCAGCAACCGCGCTGGCATCAGCGTGCTGCAAAACTTTTTCCAGCGCCAGCTGTTCCAGCGTCTGGCGCAATTCAAACATGTCGTGCGCCTCTTTTTCGCCCGGGCTGGCAATAAACGCACCACGGTTGGGCTCCAGCTCGACCAGTCCGTCAGCAGCCAGCTGGCTTAATACTTTACGTACTCCGTGTCTGGCCATCTGATAAATCTGGCTCAGAGATTGCTCAGTCAATTTAGTCCGCGCCGGCAAACGATGATCCATGATCGCATCATAAATATCACGATACATGTGCTCTTCCTTCTCTGCCAGTGTCGATGTACGGCGTGTTTCAGATGAATTCATGCTGAGTGAAGAATAAAAATAGTGAGGCATATTTAATCACGATTGTCGACAATATTAAATATACCGCAGTGTTCTTTACGAAATCATTTACATAAATAGCTGTTTTTATTCGATTTTATTTATTTTCATTTGACAGGCTTAAATTATGGCAATTAAGATTGTCGACAATATTTTCAAATCAATCAAACAAGACTGACGCAATTTGTCCCGGCAAGGCATAGCAACAAAGCCGGGGCTACTTTGCGTCAGTCCTATGAAATAAGGAACACATGGGACGTTTGACCACACATATACTCGACACCGCCCACGGCAAGCCCGGGCGAGGCATCAGCATTGCGCTATATCGTGTCAGCCCACAGCAACGCAGTTTGCTGTGTGAGCGCGTCACCAATGCCGATGGACGCTGCGATCAGCCTTTGTTGGAAGATAGCGCCATGCAAACCGGCACCTATGAACTTGATTTCGACATCGGCACTTATTTCGCTGGTTTGGTACCTGATCTGCCGCAACCAGCGTTTCTGAGTATCGTGACTTTGCGGTTTTCTATCGCCGATGCCAGTGCGCATTATCACGTGCCGCTGGTCGCGACGCCGTGGAGTTATTCAACCTATCGCGGCAGTTAATTTCGTAAATGAGATAGTAGATGAGGTGGCAGATGTAACAACATCTTGGCAACGCCGTTGCCTCTTCATCTCGGAAAAATAATCTGGGACAGGACTGACGCAAAGTTGTCCCAGCAAGGCATGGCGACGAAGACAGTACGAATAGTACGGCTAGGAGCCATAACGCCGCTGGGGCGATTTTGCGTCAGTCCTATGGGGAAAAAATGGAAGCATATTTATTTGACTGGGCAAATCTGTTGCTGCGCTGGCTGCATGTCATCGTTGCGATTGCCTGGATAGGTTCATCTTTTTATTTCGTCTGGCTGGATAACCATCTGACTGCGCCAAGTGATCCGCAACTCAAGGCACAAGGTGTCGGCGGTGAATTATGGGCGGTGCATGGCGGCGGCTTTTACAATCCGCAAAAATATCTGGGCGCCCCACCGAAATTGCCGGAGCATCTGCACTGGTTTTACTGGGAGTCTTACAGCACCTGGCTGTCGGGGTTCAGCCTGTTTTTGCTGGTGTATATTTTTAATGCCCGCACTTATCTGATCGACCCGTCTGTTGCCAATCTCACGCCTGCCCTCGCAATTGCAGCAGCCTTAGGTTTTCTGGCACTCGGCTGGCTGGTGTATGACTTGTTGTGCCGCTTATTCGGCAAGAATGAAAAGGTATTGTCGGCATTGATTATCGCGTATGTCATCGCCGCCGCCTGGGCTGCCTGCCATTTATTTTCCGGACGTGCCGCGTTTCTGATTACTGGCGCAATGATCGCCACCATCATGAGCGCCAACGTATTTTTCTGGATTATTCCGGGACAGCGCAAAGTCGTGGCGGCCATGAAAGCGGGAGATCCGGTTGATCCGGTGCATGGTCAGCGCGGCAAACAACGCAGTGTACATAACACCTACTTCACGCTGCCGGTCTTGTTTGCGATGCTGTCGAATCATTACAGCATGACGTATAACCACGCGCAAAACTGGCTGGTGCTGGTCTTGATCATGATTGTCGGCGTACTGGTGCGACAATTTTTCATCCTGCGCCATAAAGGCAAAACCAGTCCCATCTATCCGGTGCTGGCGATCGTCATCCTCGCCGCGCTGGCGGCGTGGATGGCTCCAAAGTCCGCGCCTGTGAGCAGCACAAAGGAATCACCGGCAGCGCAGTTTGCCCAGGTTCAGCAAGTGATACAGGCACGCTGCATACAATGTCACGCAGAACATCCGACGCTAACGGAATTTCCCGCCAAAGGACTGATGCTGGATAAACCTGAGCAGATCAGGGCGGCATCGCAACTGATTTATCAGCAAGTGGTGCAACAAAAGCTGATGCCGCTGGGGAATCTGACGCACATCACCGACGAAGAACGCGCTGTCATCGCGCGCTGGGTAGAAAACGATACGGCCAATATGGCTGGCAAGAAATAATCAAGAAAGTAATCGAGAAAGACATACTATGGCCATCATCACGCTCGACCCGAATGCTCCTGAATTTACCCGCCGCTATCCGAATCTCGCTGACCCACGCCTGGGGGCCAGAACACTGGCCTGCAGCGATGATTTTTTTGCCGAGATGGCGCGCATGTTGAATCCTGAACCCGCTGTCTTCATTCCCGGCAAGTACGATACCAATGGCAAATGGATGGATGGCTGGGAATCCCGTCGCAAACGGGTCAATGGTCATGACTGGTGCGTGTTGAAACTTGGTCGCGCCGGGATGCTTAAAGGTGTCGATATCGATACCAGCCATTTCACCGGCAATTACCCGCCAGCCGCCGCACTTGAAGGCGCATTTCTCGCCAGTGGCGAACCGGATGACCAGACCGTTTGGCAAGAAGTGCTGCCGTCGGTGAACCTGCAAGGCAACAGCCATCATTACCACGCCATTCAGAGCACACAAATATTCAGCCACTTGCGCCTTAACATTTATCCGGACGGCGGCGTCGCCCGTTTGCGCGTGTATGCACAACCGGCAAACGATTGGGCCAACGCTGATCCGCATGCGCTGCACGATCTGATTGCGATGGAAAACGGCGGCTATATTGTGGCAACGAACAACCAGCATTTTGGGCTGGCATCCAATCTGCTGATGCCAGGGCGCGGTGTGAATATGGGCGATGGCTGGGAAACGCGACGCCGCCGCGAGCCCGGCAATGACTGGTGCATCATTGCGCTGGCCCATGCCGGGATCGTGCAAAAAATCGAAGTCGATACTTGCCATTTCAAAGGCAACTATCCAGACAGCTGTTCGATACAGGCAGCGTCGATGGCGGGAGGCACTGACACTTCGCTGATCACGCAATCGATGTTCTGGCCTACGCTGTTACCGCAACAAAAGCTGCAAATGGATCATCAGCATTATTTTGCAGAAGAGCTGCAATCACTGGGGACTATCACGCATATTCGTCTGAATATTTTCCCGGACGGCGGGGTATCACGCTTGCGTCTGTTGAGTAAAATCGCCTGACAACCTTCACCAAATCACAATGTCCGCGACATGAAAACACTCACTATCTCTCCTCTGACACGGGCGACGTTTGCGCCGTTTGGCGAAGTGATCATGACCGATGGCGCGCGCCATTACCCGATTAATCAGGGTACTACCGAGCGTTTTCATGCCCTCGCCTGCGCTGACACGCACAGTGAAAATGGACAAACCATACTCAGCCTGTTTCGCGCGCAGCCACGCCAACTGCCGCTGCCAATTACCATTATGGAAAGGCATCCGCTAGGCAGTCAGGCATTTGTCCCGCTGACACAAAATGAGGAAGACGAATATCTGGTCGTTGTCGCACCGGCGGGGGAATTTGATGAAAACAAGATGCAGGCTTTTTTGTGCAAAGGCTTGCAAGGCGTGAATTACGCTAAAGGCGTCTGGCATCATCCGCTGATCGCCCTGCATAAAATCAGCGACTTCATCGTCATGGATCGCATCGGCCACGGTCACAACTGCGATGAAATCACGCTGGATGGCAGTTGGGTACTCGCCTGAACATTTCACACACTGCGCATTAAATCAACATTCGCAAGCCCCTGCGCTATTCTTTTCGCGTATCAGATGGAAGGTACAAACAAAAACGCAGGCAAAAAAATAGCCCGCTAAGAGCGGGCTTAAATCCAAACCTTAGGAGGTGTTGGAGGAGACAGGTGTAACTATATCGCACCGCAACAAATACGCAAACGACTATTTTTGCATATCAAACATTCACAAATCAGATATCTGAAAACGATAACAAATTACCTAGAAGAAATCTTATTTCAAATTTTTATCGTTTCTATTGAATTTTTTAGTGCGTACCGGAAAAAAGACAAAAAAAACCCGCGACCTTGCGGTTGCGGGTTAAATCCAAACCTTAGGAGGTGTTGGAGGAGACAGGTGTAACTTTACTGCAGTGCAGCAAACATGTCTGCTTTATTTTCGATATATCAATCATCACCGCAAAGAATATCTGCGCACCATGCTCTGCGAATGTCTGTTGAAGATGTTTTCTTATACCGACTACGCATGCGGGTGAATGAAAAAATCAGCGCAACACAACCTTCCGCGGCTCAAGATCAGGCAGTGGCCTTGGCGTCTGAACGACTCAGGAACACTTTCCTTGTTTTTATTCAAATTCCGCGTCAGTGCTGATGCCCGCCTCTGTGGAATCTGGTATCGTTCTCTCTGATGTGCTTGCTGCAGACGATGCAGCAACTTCACGTCGAAAAATTAAATTGCGTCCTGCTGCGGCTCACTATCCATCCCGATACCAGCCAGCACATCTGCAACGCAATCCGGAGACTCGTATGAAACTAATAGATCCTATTGTTCAATTCCAGGCAGAAATTCAACAAATCCGCCGTGATATTCACGCTCACCCTGAGCTTTGTTACGAAGAACACCGCACCGCAGACGTTATTACGCGCCAGTTGCAACAGTGGGGCATTCCTGTTGTTTCGGGTTTAGGCGGCACTGGCGTCCTGGGCATCATTAAAAATGGTAACAGTACGCGGGCGATTGGTTTGCGCGCCGACATGGATGCTTTACCGATGCAGGAAATCAACAGCTTCCCGCACCGCTCGCAGCACGAAGGAAAAATGCATGCCTGCGGGCATGACGGGCATACCGCGATGCTGCTGGGTGCCGCGCATTATCTGGCGCAACACCGCAATTTCGACGGCACGGTATATCTGATTTTCCAACCAGCAGAAGAAGGTGGCGGCGGTGCTTCAGCGATGATCAACGATGGCCTGTTTGAGAAATACCCTATGGAAGCGGTGTTCGGTATGCATAACTGGCCGGGGATTCCTACCGGCTCGTTTGGTCTGACGCCGGGACCAATGATGGCCTCTTCAAATGAATTTTTTGTCACCATCAAAGGCAAAGGCGCTCACGCAGCGCAGCCGCACAAAGGTATCGATCCGATCATGATCGCGATACAGATTGCGCAAAGCTGGCAAACTATCGTCAGTCGTAATGCCAGCCCGCTGGAATCGGTAGTGTTGTCAGTCACGCAGATTCACGCAGGCAGCGCCACCAATGTGATTCCCGACGATGCACAACTGGTCGGCACGGTGCGGGCCTTCAGCAATGACATGATCGATCTGGTCGAACAACGCATGCGCGCCATTGCGACACACACAGCGGCGGCGTTCGATGCCGAGATTGAATTTGAATTCCGCCGCAATTACCCGCCACTGATCAATCATCCTGTTGAGACCGCATTTGCCACCGAGGTGCTGCGTTCCGTGGTTGGTGCAGAGCGCGTAAATGCACAGACCGAACCAACCATGGGCGCGGAAGATTTCGCGTTCATGCTGCAAGCGAAACCGGGCTGCTACGTCTTCATCGGCAATGGCGAAGGTGGTCATCGCGATGCCGGTCATGGTCTGGGCCCCTGCAATCTGCATAATCCCAGTTATGACTTCAATGATGATTTGCTGCCTATCGGCGCGACATACTGGGTCAGGCTGGCAGAAGCCTACTTGAAAAAAGCCACCGACGCAGCCACCTGAGACAGCAGACAAGCTACAATTTCAACCTTCATAACCGGACACGATTTCACATGGCAGACGAAAAAGACAATAACGACGTACAACGCAGCCCTTTCCTCGAAGAGAAAGCATTTAAATCCCGCACCGTGCTGGTTTTCGGCACCATCAACGATAAACTCGCAGCGGATGTCAGCAAACGCCTGATCGCGCTGGCGGCCGAGTCAAAAGATCCGATCACTATGCTGGTTTCGTCACCAGGCGGTCATGTTGAATCCGGCGACGTGATTCATGACATGATTAAATTCATCGATGTACCGGTGAATATGGTCGGTACTGGTTGGGTAGGCAGCGCTGCTGTCAGTGTCTTCCTGTCGGTGCCAAAAGAACGCCGTGTCTGTTTGCCGAACACACGTTTCCTGATTCATCAACCCAGCGGCGGCTGCGGCGGGCAGGCAACAGACATTGCGATTCAGGCACGCGAAATCGTCAAAGTGCGTGAACGTATCTCGGCACTGATCGCGCGCGAATCCGGTCAGACGCTGGAACGCGTGACGAATGATATCGACCGCGATTACTGGATGAGCGCAGAAGAAGCACTGGAATACGGTCTGATTTCACGCACCATCGTCAAACAAAGCGACATCGCTTAATTACCATTCATCCTGATTCCTGCATTTCAGGGCTTACCAGGGGATAAATATACTCCTCCCAGTATATTTTGAAGCCCTTTAAATATAAGGACATGAGCGGTGAATACTAAAAAAGCAGGGGGAGTATATGCTCCGCCCTGCTTTTTTTACGCCACGGCTGTGACTGCCAGTACAAGACTAAGCAACATCAAAACTCTTCCCAGTCTGCGGTGTCGCCTGCTTTTTCAACTGCTTTCGCTGTCCGCTGCGGACTTTGCCGGACACTGGCTGGCGCAGGTTTGATTGCCGTGCTGTTCGTTTCCTTTTTACCCGGCTTTGCCATCGTCTTTTTTGTCGCGTCAGCAGTATTGTGATTCACCAGCATTGCAGATGCGTTCGGCGCCGCCGTCTGGCTCTGATCTAATTTGAACACGCTGACGACGCTGCTGAGTTTTTCTGCCTGCTCCTGCAATCCGGCAGCAGCAGCAGCGGCTTCTTCGACCAGAGCTGCATTTTGCTGCGTCAGCGTATCCATATTAGTAATCGCATCATTGATCTGCGCAATACCAGCGCTTTGCTCCTGACCGGCGGCCGTAATCTCGTTAATCATGTCGCTGACGCGCCGCACGCTGGCCACCACTTCGCTCATCGTGTCGCCCGCCTGATCGACCAGCCGCGTGCCTTGTGCGACTTTATCGACAGAATCGTTGATCAGCTCTTTGATTTCTTTCGCCGCACTGGCAGACCGTTGCGCCAGATTACGCACTTCCGACGCGACCACCGCAAAGCCGCGTCCCTGCTCACCGGCGCGCGCCGCCTCCACCGCTGCGTTCAGCGCCAGAATATTCGTCTGAAAAGCAATGCCATCAATCACACCGATGATGTCGACAATCTTACGTGAGGACTCGTTGATCGAGCCCATGGTCTGCACCACTTGCGAAACCACGTCGCCGCCTCTTTGCGCCACGGCCGAGGCAGAATCCGATAACTGATTCGCCTGGCGCGCATTGTCTGCATTGTGATGAATCGTCGAAGTGATTTCTTCCATCGAGGACGCGGTTTCTTCGAGTGAACTTGCCTGACTTTCAGTGCGTCCCGAGAGATCAAGATTGCCTTGCGCGATTTCTGTCGCCGCAATGGTGATGTGATCCGTTCCCTGCCGCACTTCGCTGACCACCTTCAGCAAGTTGTCGTTCATCTCTTTCAAGGCTTGCAACAGCATGCCGGTTTCGTCTTTACTGCTGGCTTCAATGCGGCTGGTCAGATCACCAGAAGCAACCGTCTGCGCAACCTTCACAGCATTCATCAGTGGCCGTGATACCAGACGGGCGATCCAGAAAGACAATGCCAGTCCCAGCACAACGCAGATCGCCAGCGCGACTAAAATCAGCGAACGTGCCGTTTCATAAACCTGCGTGCTATGTTCATAGGCAGCGATGCCACCGTCAGACTGAATTTTCACCATCTTATCGACGTGATCGCGCAGTCGGGTATTTGCTTTGGAAGAACTGGTACGCAGCAGATTGACCGCTTCCGTCTGATTGCCGGCTTTGGCAGCAGCAATCATCTTATCGGTGATCTGCAAATAATCTGCCATCAGTTTTACATACTCATCGTAGTTCGATTTTTCAGTCGGATTGATGATCATGCGGCTGTAATCCGCTTCAATCTGACGCAAGCCATCAATAGCTTCTCTGGTGCGACCGACATATTTTTCGACTTCCTCAGGATTTTCCGCAAAAACCATTTGTGCCTCTTGCGAACGTATGCGCGAGACACGTTCTTTGATACCCATCGCTGCCTTCACACTGGGCATCCAGTTTTCTCCCAGATCCCTGGCAGCATGATTGACCTGCGCTAATTCAATGACAGAAAACATGCCGATGAAAATCGTAATCAATAGCAGGCAAAGAAAGCTGATTAACAGCTTTACCGATATTTTCAGATCATAAAAAAACGACATAGCGCACTCCGGAAGTAATGTTGATATGGCGAACAGCAAACGAACAATGTGACGGACAAAGTATTTGCAGCGGTGAATCAGTACGACAGGAAATGCCGGTCAGGCACGACAGAAACGCAGGTATTGCAAGACAAACTCATGTGAGGCTCCTGAACAGGGTCAGACATCAATATTGCGACAAATACCGAACACTTTGTGTGAAATCGATGTGAAATTGCGACGGGGTATGGCAAGCGCGATTGACTGCGCTGGTTTTTCAGCACTCAGAAAAGAGACTAACTGTTCGTGAACAAAAAAGCAAAAGGGGAAAAGCAATTTCTGCTTTTCCCCTTTTTACAGATCATGCGACGATTATTGCAGTGTCGTAATCACTTTGACAGATGAATCCACGGCGGATTTTTCTATGTAGCCGATTCCGGTAGGATTGGCCGCAATCGCTTTTTTCACCTCTGCGGCAGACTGGTACTCTTTTGGTGCAGTAGCCTTCCCCGTAAACACCAGTTTGGACCAGATCGCTTTCACTTCCGACAAATCCTTACCGGCGACTCTTTTGTAAAACTCAGCGCGTACCGGTGAATTTTCTGCCAGATCTACCGGTGTAAACATCGGTGATTTACCCAGGAAAAATTGCGATGCCTGAGCTGCCGTCATCGCAGTCGCCGGATTCGCCGGATTCACGATCACGACGATATCAGAGGCACTTGCACTCGCTGCAACAGAGGAAAACGCTGCGGCAAGCATGACTTTTTTCAAAAATGTTGTCATCGCCATCTCCTCAGAATACAAAATCAACCGCAGCAGCCAACACGTTTACCGGGCCTTTAAAACCAGGTTTGGCATTGATAAATACGCCATTGCCATTGTCTGGAGACATACGATCAAATTGCACTTTTAATGCAGCCGATTTATGGAAGTCCCAGCGTACGCCTATGCTGTTGCTGGTCTGAATCGGGGAAGCTGAAGCCAGTGCATTAGCACCTGCGGTGTACGCCAGCAAAGGACCAGCGGTCGGTGTTCCGGCAACTGTTCTTGCGCTGTCCTGTTTGGCAGAAGCATGAACAACATAAGGCAGGAAGCTGCCGACGCGATAACCAAACATGGTGTACCACGATGTGGTGTCAGCAACAGATAAACTGCCGGATTTACGCTTACCGTATTCCGCCTGCACAACAACGTTTTTCCAATCCACGCCTAAGCCCAGAGAAGTAAACGACGCTTTAGTGTCCTGCACCGCAATCGCATTCGCGGCACTGGTGTAACCATATTTATTCAGGCCGCTGACTAGTGTGTTCAGGTTGACAGAATTATCAACAGACACGTTGGTATCAACACGACCCAAACGCACCGTGAACGGGCCGTTTTCCAGTGCTATGTTGAAGCTGGAAAGCTTTTTAAATTTCGCTTTGTAGCCAGGACTTTCGCTCTCTGTCACGCCATATGCCAGTTGCGCAGTCACATTCGTTTCGCCAACCGATGTCTGATAAGTACCATCAATACCGTCGATACTTTCGAGAATAACCTGTGTGTACATCTCGACTGGCGGACGCAACATCGTGTTTGCATAACCAACATTGCGGTAATCAGAAATCATGTACACAGGTAAGCCCATACGACCAACGCGCACACTCAATTGATCATTCACTTTCGCTTTGGCAAACGCCCATGTCAGTTCCGCGCCAAAATTATCTGTGACATTTTTACGTACCAGACCCTGACCGGTGAAAGACAACCAGTCAGTTGCTTTTGCCGTGACCTGGATACCGAAATTGGAATCAACGCCGGTTTTCGCATCCGTCGTCACACCTGCGGCCTGATTCGGACGCGCGAACTCCGCATCGGATGTATTCGTGCGTGTCAGAGCCGCAGTACCAAAGCCGCTGATCGTTACATTAGAACTGTCGTCAGCCCATGCAGCGGATGCTGCGACTGACATTGCCACTAAGGCAGTTAAAGTTTTTATTTAATTTCATGTTTCCTCCTCGCAATGAAATAATTCTAGCCTTCAGAATTATTTCCACAAAGAAGCAAAACGGATGAAATCAGGGCAAATGTTGCACCAATTTCGTGCAATTCTGACGAAGAAAAATCAAAAATATAGATTTCTCTCATATGATGCAGAGTAGTTCGGATTCTTTCAACAGGCCGCTGCAGAATCAGAAAAATGGCTTAGAGTGGAGCATCCATTTGACGATTTCTAACAAATCCGTTGCTTATTCCATACATGAAAAACAAGAAATAAGCGACGGATTTGGAAAATAAATACGACCCCGAATGAGAATCAGAAGTCAGCGCTGACAGACAAGCTCCAGCTACGGGCAGGCTGGAAAGTGTACTGATCGAAAGCGACGCCTTTGCTGCTGGCTGAGACAGAAGTTACATCCTGCTTATCAAACAGATTGTTGATTCCTAACTGCGTCTTGACATTCTTGACCAGTGAACCAACCGCTTTCCAGCGATAACCTATCGTCAGATCGGTCGTCATGTAAGAAGGTATTTTGTAAGCAGCTGGCTCACCGTCTTTCGCATATTGCGTGCCGACATTTTTTGCAATCAGCGAACCATACAAACCGTTTGCTTTATACAAGAGTCCAAGCGCACTGGTGCTCTCCGGCGCTTTTGCTACCTGCAGGCCGGTGTCTTTGGCTTTAGCACTGTTGACAGACGCATTCGCGTGAACAGAGAAACCACTACCGATGTAATAAGTGGCAGCCGCCTCAATACCTTTATAGACAACACCACCCTGGTTGTAATACACCAGATCATTACCACTGCCGGTGGACGCGATCTTATTATCAAAGTCGATGTAATAAATATCGGCATCCAGTGTCAGATTGCGCGACTGATGCACCGTACCCAGCTGATAATTCGTCGATGTCTGTGGTTTCGGTGTGCTCAGATTCGGGTTGTTCACATAAAACATGGACAGATCCGGCACCAGAAAGCCTTTGGCAATCTGTGCATACGCAGACCATTCTTTATTCACACTGTAATTCGCTGTCAGGAATGGCAAAGTCGATGTGTAGGTTTGCTCTGCAGTCGTTGCAATCCGTGTACCCTGATTCACAGGCGCATCGATTTCGCGTTTGAAGTGCAGATACTTGATACCCGGCGTAATCGTTAAATCGGGCGCAGCATTCCATTCAAACTCTACAAACGGTTGATACTGCTTCCATGAAGAACGCTGTTCGTAAGATACGCTTTTCGGTGCACTTGATTCTTTAGGATTCGGCACCCCTAAGGTCCAGTCGAGATCATAGGTATGACGGTTGGTATTTGAACTTTCCAGCCAGACACCGGCACGCAGTAAGCCTGCTTCAAACTGATTGGTGGCTTTGAAAATATCGCCGTTAACACGATATGCATTGAGTTTGTTGTAGCCAGGAACATTCTTGTTCCCGGCAGCACCGGCTTTGGTACCGTTGGCGGTTGCACCGCTGGCATCCTGACCGGAATAGGTATCGTTGTTATACGAATAGGTGTACAGAGTGTTGTCGATATTCCAGCCAGCTAACTTCGATTGCAGGCGGATATAATCAAAATCCGTCGTTTTGTAGTTGAAGTTATAACCGTAATAATTCTGGCTCGCCGGATCATTGTTCAGGGCATAGTTTTTACCAAACTGGGCAACCTGACTCAAGGTCACACCACCTTTATCCGGAACATAGCTGTTGATCTTGTTATAGGTGGAAAACACAGTCAGCACGGTATCCCGACCAAGATTACGCTGGAATTTGAACTGGTAATTATCTTCAGTGACGCTGCTGTATGTCAGATAACCGTCGGATGTCAGACGTGAAGCATTGAACATCATCTGTGCATTGCCAAAGTTCGACAACATACCGCTGTCGATTTGCGCACCATACATGCGGGTATTCCATGAACCAAAAGTCGAATACGGTGTGAAATTAAAATCCGACGATAATTCTTTTGAGAACAAATTGATAGAACCGCCAAACGTGGCTTGCCCCAGATTGCTGGCATTGCCCGGGCCGCGCTCGATCACCATTCCGCCGATGATGCGTGCAGGGAAATAAGACGTGGAATGATGCGTAGGATTATTCGTATCACCAAAAGGGATGCCGTCATACGTCATGTTGTATTCGCCATCCTGAAAACCACGTAACGTGACTTTGGATTCGGCCAGGCCGGGACCATTGGCAGACACGCCGGAACCCACACTTGGCGCAATCCGCGCAACGGCATTGAAATCAGCCAGATCAGTCACTGACTGCTCAATAAATGTCGCAGTGATAATCGATTGTGGTTGTGTCGCTTTCAGAGAACTCTGTACCGGCGCACGATTGCCAACGCTGGAACCACTGATCACTACACGTGATTTGATCGCTTCCGCATCGAGCGCAGAATCAGATTCAACACTGCTGTCAGTCTTTGTCATTGACTGCGCCTGAGCGTGCTGCGCGACCATCAGCGTGACCGCAAGCACGACCTGAACTGACATCAGCTTGCGTGTAAATTGTTTCTTGTATTGTTGCTTGTGCCGGGACATCATCTTGCCTTCCATTGAACTTGGTGGGTAGAAAACTCACAAGTCTAGGAAGGCGGTGTGACGTCAGAATGAATTTACCTGACAGTTTGATGACATAACAACAGTATGAAGGTATCTGCTTCTGTATCTGACTCAGTATCCCGGTACTGTCTTTACTTAAAACGCTGAATGTTCAGTATGCTGCTCGCATGGTGCTCATTTCAAAGCACCATGCGAACATCTGCACTATTGCATGGATTGGCACTGAGTCTGTTTACCCTGAGTACGGCATTCGGTCATCAGCTTGCCATTTTTATTCCAGGCCTGAATTTTCCAGGACTGCGGTTCGCGTTCCATCACCATGAAACCAACGTCGTTGGAATTGCTGAAATGTGCAATTTCTGCTGCGGCATACGGCGTGGTTCCCGCCGGTAAAGCGGCTGGCAGCGGTGAGTCAAGTGACGAGCCACCATTACCCGAAACAAACTGCACCGGATGATCGCTGGCAAACGTCAGTGCCTCGAATAAATGCACGTGTCCGGCCAGTGTCGCCTGCACTTTGGACGGAAACAGACGCGTCGGATTAATATCATTCATCACGCCCTGCAAGGCAGCATTTCCGGGCCAGATCGTTAATCCACCCTGTTTATTCCTGCCCGCCCCCAGACCGAGGATAGGATGATGATTGATGAAAATATTAAAGTCGGCAGAATCAGACAATTGATTCACGGTCTTGAATTGTTCCATGTAAACCTGATACGGCACATCATTTTTACCTAATGCCTTGTTCGGTACTTTAGACGAGTCAAATACGATCAGTTGCGCTGACTCCTTCCCGACACGTCCCAAGGGTACAGCGTAAGGCGGGCTGTAATCTCCAATGGCATCATCACGTTCTGCATTACAATCACGCCCGCCCTGTAACGGCCGTGGATCAAGGAAACGCCACCAACCTTGTCCGGCACGCAGACAGGATTCATGATTGCCACGTACCATCACCCACGGTGCGGCTTGCAATAATGCCTGTGCCGGGTCAAAAAAATCCGCTTTCCACGTATCCCAGCCATAACCCCAGGGACTGCCGGCACAATCTTTATTCCCCTCCGGGCAGGCATTCTCGCGGTAATGATAATCACCGACATGAATCACCAGGTCCGGCTTTGTTTTCGCAGCGGCTTCGACCATCGATCTGAAGGCCCATTTCTCGCTGTCGCTACATGACTGAAAATAGTTATCCGCCAGTTTCAGACGGCAACCGGTATCGCCAATCACGACAATTTTTTTTGCGACAGGCTGCGGCAACGGCAACTCGCGCCCGCCAACGCTGGCAGACATAGTTGTTGGTGATAATGCCGCCTCGCAAGTCAGCACCGGAAATGCGGACGGTTTAGAATCGTTCGCACTACTTGCGGTCTTGCGTTGCGGGATGGTCGCGGCGTCGGCACGCGCGGTCATCATTTGCGCTTTACCATCTTGCGTCAACACCGGACAAACTGTATCCGTGGTCACGACACGTGCCACTGCTTGCCCCTGTTCACCAAGCACAGTCCATGCTTGTTGCAGGCCATCTTGTTGTGCAGACAGTTGGGGTGACGTACTACAAGCGGATAAAGTCAGAACAGTTGCGACTGGCAATACCGACACAGACGACAATAAAGAACGAATTGAACAAATATACATTTTTCCTCACAGTATTTGTTAATGATGACTATGCTAAGCGAAGGATGTGTCGGCAATATGAATTGCTTTTTCTGGGCGCGACAACTATTTATTTCACGCCGATTGCCGCATACGCGAGGCGCTTGAAATCAAATGAAAACGGATGCCAAAAGCTCATTAATCTTTGCGTCATCAGTATCCCAGCAATATTGTGGCGCGGGTTGATCCACCAGTGAGTACCTGCGATGCCGCCCCATTCAAACTCACCTTCGGACCCGGCCGGATCTATCGACGACGGCCGTAAAGTCACTGCGCCACCGAATCCAAAACCCTTGCCGGGCACATCACCAACGCCAGGAAAACTGATGCCGGTGCCGGCCGGTAACTGATTCTGCATCATCAGATGCAGCGTTTCGGGCTTCAGCAAATGATCGCCATCGGGCATAAAGCTGCGCATCAGCGCCAGCATATCGTGCATACTCGATACCAGACCACCGCCACCGGACAAGCGCGGCACCGGCATCGTGAACGCGCCGGGGTAAGGCGATTTATCCAGCCTGCGCAAACCACGCTGCAACACATTTGCAGGATCAGCACCGCCGTAATAAGCTGTCAGACGATTCAGTTTATTTTCCGGAACATAGAAACTGGTGTCATCCATCCCCAGCGGATTGAGTATCCGCAAACGCAGAAACTGATCAAAATTTCTGCCACTGACCACCTCGACCACACGCGACAACACGTCAGTAGCAATTGAATATTGCCAGGCTTCACCGGGATGAAAACTCAGCGGCAATTCTTCCAGAATATCAATCATTTCCGCCAGCGTCTGGAAGGCATTCAACACTTTACGTTCGTTATAAGCCTTGTACATCAGGCTGCCGTGATCCAGCAGTCCGTAACTCAAACCAGACGTATGGTTCAGCAAATGACGGATAGTGATCGATGAACGTGCCGGTTCAGTATCATCAAGGCTGTTCGCACCAGCCTTCAACACACGACGCTTTCCCAATTGCGGCAAATAATTTCCCAGCGGATCATCGAGTGCGATTTTTCCATCCTCGATTAACAGCATGATCGCCATCGAGGTGATCAGCTTAGTATTCGAAAAAACCCGGAACAAATGATCACCACGCAGAGGAATCTGGTTCTCAATGTCAGCCCAACCGGCGTGGTGTTCATGCACCAGATCACGCCCCACCAGCACTGCTGTCGATACCCCCGCCAGTATCTGACGGTCCACGTATTGCTGCATTGTTGAATTTACTTCACCGAAATCGTAAGCCATATCGTTTATGATGATTTTTCTGATTTATGTATGTTGTTCAGTGGCACTTGCGAGTTGTAATCCGAAGTGCTGTTTTTGTCGAACCGCCATCTTACTACTCAACACTATGTCCATCTCATCTCCACGCGAATTTCTGAATTCACTGTATCAGGCAGCGGTCAATGCCGTCAGCGCAGAAAAATGTCTGCCTGCTTTTTTGCCGGAACCACCACGGCACGGTCGCACCATCGTGATCGGCGCAGGCAAAGGCGCGGCAGCGATGGCGCACACGGTTGAGCAACACTGGAAGGGTGAATTATCAGGGCTGGTCGTGACGCGTTATGGTCACGGTGTCGCGTGCGAGAAAATTGAGGTTATCGAAGCTGCCCATCCTGTCCCTGATAGCGCCGGACAGCAAGTGGCTGCGAGGATTTTGGATATGGTACAGGGACTGACAAAAGACGATCTGGTGCTGTGTCTGATTTCCGGCGGCGGTTCTGCTTTACTGGCTCTGCCAGCAGAGGGCATCTCACTGGAACAAAAACAAGCCATCAACAAAGCGCTCTTGAAAAGCGGCGCAGCCATCAGCGAAATGAATTGCGTACGCAAGCATCTGTCCGCAATCAAAGGCGGCAGATTAGGATTAGCCTGCGCCCCGGCAAGAGTGATCACCCTGATGATTTCAGATGTGCCCGGCGATGACGCCAGTATTATCGCCAGCGGCCCGACACTGCCGGATGACACAACTTGTGATGATGCACTCGCTATTTTGCAAAAATATGCGATTGCGATACCTGACAATATCGCCGCCCATCTGCAGTCAGGACGTGGGGAAACGCCGAAGTCCAGCGACCCGCGCTTTGCCCGCCACGAACATCACATCATCGCCACCGCGCAGCATGCGCTCGACGCGGCAGCGTATCAGGCCAGAACCATGGGTGTTGCGGCCCACATATTATCGGATGGCATTGAAGGCGAAGCGCGCGATATCGGCCTCATGCATGCAGCGCTGGCATTACAGGTCGTCCGTAAAAGCCAGCCATTCCCCAAGCCTTGCGTCATTTTGTCCGGCGGCGAGACCACGGTAACGGTCCGCGGCAATGGTCGCGGTGGCCGTAATGCAGAATTTTTACTGAGCCTGGCCGCAACGCTCAACGGTCACCCCGGCATTTACGCACTGGCCTGCGACACTGATGGCATTGATGGCTCGGAAGACAACGCCGGCGCCTACTACGAACCTGCATCTGCACAAAGAGCCATGGCACTCAATTTATCGCCAAAACACATGCTGGAAAATAATGATGGCTATGGCTATTTTTCGGCGCTGGGAGATTTGATCGTCAGCGGGCCGACTCGCACAAATGTCAATGATTTCCGGGTAATTTTGGTTTTGTGAATGTGTCAGTCGCATTTATAATGTCGGCCGAATACTCAACATGCGGTTTTCATGATAATTCCTGCACAACAAGCCTCTTAATCTGAGGGCATTGTTCTTGCTTAAAAAGAGTATTCATGAAGCATTCCTGATGTAGCGAATGGCGCAGAGGATGGTGAATCAATAACGTCGTGCTATCGATGACAATATGACACCGGCTGGTCTCGTCATCCATCATTCGTGCAGGATTTATAAAAACGACGTCCATGTTCACCAGCGCCCCAACCGTTTTTTCCATAGAAAGGTCATTGTGACTTCTATCGCAGCACCGCTATCGCCGAGGTTAGCACTGTCCGATATCTGTAAAAGCTATCCTTCGGTCATCGCCAACGATCATATTAATCTCAGCGTTGCTCCCGGCGAAATTCATGCAGTACTGGGCGAAAACGGTGCCGGAAAATCGACGCTGATGAAAATTATTTTCGGCGCTGTCAAACCAGACTCTGGCAAGGTGCTGTGGAATGGTCAGGAAGTAAAAATAGCAACGCCGCAAGATGCGCGCAAACTCGGCATTTCGATGGTGTTTCAGCATTTCTCCCTGTTTGATACTTTGACAGTGACAGAAAATATCGCGCTCGGCCTTGATGCTGCGACGGATATGGCGCAACTGGCAGAGCAAATCCGTCAGACTGGTGAAAATTACGGACTAGAGCTGGAACCACAACGGCATGTTCACACTTTATCTGTCGGTGAACGTCAGCGTGTGGAAATTGTGCGTGCCCTACTGACACATCCGCAGTTATTAATTCTGGATGAACCAACCTCAGTCCTGACGCCGCAAGCGGTACAAAAATTATTTGTCACCCTGCGCAAAATTGCTGCAGAAGGTTGCAGCATTTTATATATCAGCCATAAGCTCGATGAAATCCGTGAACTGTGCCATTCGGCGACTGTGATGCGCATGGGCAAAGTCACCGGCCATTGCGATCCACGCGAGGAAACCGCAGCCAGCCTGTCGCGCATGATGATCGGTGACGCCGTTCAGCACCACCCGCATGATGCAAGCATACAAAAAGGACCATTGCGACTGCAGATAGAGCGACTCAGCCTGCCGAAAGCGCATACATTTGCGACGGCATTAGAGCAGATTGATCTGAGTTTATTTGGTGGTGAGATTGTTGGCATTGCCGGCGTCTCCGGTAATGGTCAGCAGGAATTGCTGGCAGCCCTGTCCGGTGAAGACCGTCGTCCGGCGGCACAGATGATACAGCTCAAAGGCATAGCTGTCGGCCGCTACGGCCCGGAAGCACGGCGCGAACTGGGACAAAGTCTGGTGCCGGAGGAACGCCTGGGACGTGGCGCAGTACCTGAGCTCAGCCTGACCGACAACATGCTGTTGTCGCAGCAAAAAGCACCATTTATACGCCACGGCATGATCAATTTTAAACATACGATACAAGCCGCCAGCGACATCATCGGCCGTTTTCGCGTGAAAGCCTCAGGGCCTGCGGCAGCCGCACGCAGCTTATCCGGTGGGAATTTGCAGAAATTTATTGTGGGTCGCGAAATCATGCGACATCCCGATGTGTTCATCGTGGCACAACCTACGTGGGGTGTGGATGTCGGCGCTGCCGCTCAGATTCACGGTGAAATCCGTCAGTTGAAACAGGCAGGCTGCGCAGTGCTGGTGATTTCCGAAGAATTAGATGAATTATTTGAGTTGTGCGATCGCATGTATGTCATTGCCAAAGGACGCTTGTCTCCCTCAGTGGCTACGGCTGACGCCAGTAGAGAACAGATAGGATTATGGATGAGTGGTTTATGGGAAGATCAGGTGACATCAATGCAAGAGGCCGCTCATGTTTAAACTGGAATTACGTCCGGCATCATCACGGGTGATGGCTTATTTTTCGCCAGTATTCGCTCTGTTGTTGACGGTTTTTTTTGGTGGTCTGCTGTTTCTCGCACTTGGTAAAAATCCACTGACTGCGTTACAGGTATTTTTGCTGGAACCTTTACGTAACGCTTCGACCATCGCTGATTTATTGCTGAAAACCACGCCACTGGTGCTGTGCGCGCTGGGACTGTCGGTCTGCTACCGAGCAAATATCTGGAACATCGGTGCTGAAGGTCAGTTGATTGCAGGCGGCCTCGCTGCCGGAACGACCATACTTTTTTTCGACCAGGGCACACCTGGCATGTCGAATATTCCGGGCGGTCTGGTGTTATTACTGGCAACGCTGGCGGGTATCGCCGGTGGCGCCGCATGGGCATCTGTCACGGCGTTATTACGTGATCGTTTTAATGCGAATGAAATTCTGGTATCGCTGATGCTGACGTATATCGCGCAGTTATTGCTGATGTATGCCGTCAATGGTCCGCTGAAAGATCCGAATGGGATGAACTTTCCGCAATCAAAAGTTTTTTCCAGCGAATTTCTGTTGCCCCATATCTTCCACGGCAGCCGCCTGCACATCGGCTTTCTCGTGATGCTGGCCGCCAGCAGTGGCATGGCGCTTTTTATCTATCGCAGCTTTGCTGGCTTTCGTCTGACCGTCGGTGGGCTAGCACCACTGGCCGCCCGTTATGCGGGTTTTTCCAGTCGCAAGGCTTTATGGACTTCGCTGTTGATTTCCGGCGGCTTCGCGGGCATGGCTGGCGCATTTGAAGTCGCAGGACCTATCGGTCAGGTGTTGCCGTCGATTTCGCCCGGATATGGCTTTGCTGCCATTATCGTTGCCTTTATCGGTCGCTTAAATCCTATCGGCACCATTTTCGGCGGACTGGTGCTGTCTCTGTTTTACCTTGGTGGAGAAATGGCACAGTCGCGTCTCGGTCTGCCTTCGGCGATTACCGGCTTGTTTCAGGGCATGCTGTTATTCATGTTGCTGGCCTGTGACACCTTAATCAATTACCGCCTGCGCTGGAAGAAATAAGCATGGAAAATTTTGCTGCTCTGATTGCTGCGTCAATCAATTCTGGTACGCCTCTGCTGATCGCTGCCCTGGGTTTACTGATCAATGAACGTGCAGGCGTGCTCAATCTTGGTGCCGAAGGCATGATGCTGGTCGCTGCTATTGTCGGCTTTGCGGTGGCTCATCAGACCCATGTTCCTGCTCTTGGTTTTGTCGCAGGTGCGCTCGCAGGCATGCTGATGTCCAGCCTGTTTGCATGGCTGACACTGGTACTGACCACCAATCAGGTAGCGACGGGTCTGGCATTATCGATTTTTGGTGCCGGACTATCGGCGTTTATCGGGCAATCTTTCGTCGGTCAATCCTTACCAGCGGGCGCGCATGGTATTCCATTTTTATCGGAATTGCCGTTTCTCGGTAAGGCGTTCTTTGACCAGCACTGGGCTGTGTATTTCAGCCTGTTGTTATGTGTCGGCATTATCTGGTTCTTATATCGCACCCGCGCCGGCCTGGTGTTGCGCGCCGTTGGTGAATCGCCGGAATCTGCGCATGCTCTCGGTTATCCCGTCAGAAAAATCCGCTACGCTGCATTACTGTTTAGTGGTGCCTGTTGCGGTATTGCAGGCGCCTATCTGTCAGTCGTCTATACACCGATGTGGGTGGAAGGTCTGGTCGCTGGACGCGGCTGGATTGCCCTCGCACTGACGACATTCGCTACCTGGCGTCCGGCACGCGTCTTGCTGGGTTCCTTGCTGTTTGGCAGCGTGACTATCTTGCAGTTTCATTTTCAGGCCATCGGTATTGCGGTTCCTTCACAAATTTTATCGATGCTGCCGTATGCAGCCACAATACTTGTGTTGGTACTCATTTCGCGCAATCCGGACTGGATACGCCTGAATATGCCTGCATCTCTGGGAAAACCTTTCCGCCCATGAACCGGGCAGATGGTTCACGCTGTACCGTTTTCTGAAAACCTGATTTTTTATTCACCGAAGGAAGCTCATTATGAAAATTTCCCGTAGAAAAACACTGGTGGCAGCAATGTCACTGGCCGTCTTTGGCCTTGCTGCTTGCGGTAAAAAAGAAGAAGCAAAGCCAGAAGCCGCAGCTGCGAGCGCGGTTGCCGCAACAGCGGCAGCTGAGCCTTTGAAAGTCGGCTTCATCTATGTTGGCCCGGTTGGCGACGCAGGCTGGACTTACGCACACGATGCAGCGCGCAAACAGGTTGAAGCCAAATTCGGCGACAAAGTGAAAACGACATTTGTCGAAAACGTACCGGAAAGTGCCGCTGATGCGGAACGCGTAATTCGCGATCTGGCGACACAAGGTAACAAAGTGATTTTCGGCACCACCTTCGGTTACATGGAAGCGATGCTGAAAGTGGCGAAAGACTTTCCTGATGTGAAATTTGAACACGCAACAGGCTACAAAACGGCAGACAATCTGGCGCAATACGACGTCCGCACGTATGAAGGCGCTTATCTGGCGGGTATCGCTGCCGGTAAATTGACTAAATCCGGCAAACTGGGCGTGGTCGCTTCCGTACCAATTCCGGAAGTGCTGCGTAACATCAATGCCTTTACCCTCGGCGCGCGCAGCGTGAATCCTAAAGCAACAACCAAAGTTGTATGGGTCAACAAATGGTTTGATCCGGGTAAAGAACGCGAAGCAGCAACAACACTGGTTGGTCAGGGTGTTGACGTCTTGATGCAAAACACGGATTCCGCAGCAGTTGTACAGACAGCAGAAGAAAAAGGCGTGGTCGCATTCGGTTGGGATAGCGACATGACCAAATTTGGCCCGAAAGCGCATGCGGCAGCGTCGGTAATCGACTGGAGCGGCTACTACATCAAACGCGTTGGCGAAGCAATGGAAGGCAAATGGAAATCAGAAACCACCTGGTGGGGTCTGAAAGAAAACATGATAGACCTGAAAGCATTCAACGCGAATTTATCTGATGATATTAAAAAACTCATCGCAGAAAAACGCCAGGGTGTAATTGATGGCACAGCACCAATCTGGAAAGGTCCGATCAAAGACAACACAGGTAAAGAAGTGCTGGGTAAAGATGTCGTTGCTGACGACAAATTCCTGCACGAAATCAAATTCTATGTTGAAGGCGTGGATGGCAAAGTACCAGGCTGATCTGCTTCCGCTCACATAGTTAAAAAAAACGTCGCCCGGTAGCACACCAGGCGACGTTTTTTTATCTTTGCCCGAACTCAGGCATAGACTTCGCCAGCGGCCTCCGCCACGATGCGACGCAGCCATTGCACCTCGGTTGCCGCATGTACCCGCTCGTGCCATAACATGAAGAACTGCATCTTCGGCATCGCAATCGGCATCGCTAATATTTCTATCGGCCAGTCTTTCGCACACTGAACAGCAAAACTGCGGCTGGTAGTAAAAATTAAATCTGTTTTCGACAAGATATACGGCACCATGCCGAAATACGGTATCGTCATCTGTATCTTACGTTTCAGCCCCTGTTCTGCCAGGGCGGTATCGATAATGCTGCGATGTCCCATCATGTAAGGCGTTGGTGCCAGATGTGCCATTTCAAGATAGTATTTCAGTGACAATCCTTTGCTGACAACAGGATGCTTGCGATTCACCATGCAAACGACATCGTCTTCAAACAACTGTGCGATATGCAAATGCGGTGGCAAATCCGGCCAGTTACCGATCACGCAATCGAGCTCGCCGCTTTCCAGCGCGGCGGCATAATCAAAACCGGCATTCAGTGCATGCACAACCAGAACTGCGTTGGGCGCGAGTTCCCGCACTTTTTCCATGACCAGAGGAATCAGTAAAACACTGAGGTAATCGGGCGCACCAAGATGAAATACCCGTTCGCTGGTTGCGGCGACAAATGCTGGCGGCGGACTGGCGATACTTTCCAGTAAACTCAGTCCCCGCCCCGCCAGCACCAGTAACTCCTGCCCGCGTTCAGTCGGTGTCATGCCGTTTTTACCGCGGACCAGAATCGCGTCGCCAGTGATATCGCGTAAGCGTTTCAGCATATTGCTGATGGCAGGTTGAGATTGCCCCAGCTTCATTGCAGTACGCGTGACGCTGCGTTCACTCAGCAAAGTATGCAGCACCCGCAGCAGATTCGCATCAAGCTGATCGACCGGACGCGCACTCATGCCGGTAACTCCGTCAGCACCTTGCCGTCGACAAACACTTTCATTTCTCCAGGGGCAAACTGCGTCCATATTTCGTCGCTGGTCAGCGGTTCTGTAACGATCACCGCCACTCTGTCATCCGGTGTGGTGACCTCGGCAAAATCGACCGTCACCTGTTCATCAGATAAATTCGCGGTCGTGAACGGATACTGCCGGATGATGTAATGTAATTTGGTCGAACAGTGGGTGAATAAGGCCTCACCATTCGACAGCATCATATTGAATGTGCCGTAAGCGGCGATGTCGCTGACAATGCCGCGCAGAAAAGCAGTCAGCTCGGGCAATGCCGGTAAGGTTCGCCCGAACCGCTGACGCATTTGCTGCAGAATGTAGCAAAAAGCGCGTTCGCTATCCGTCGTTCCTACCGGTAAAAAACTGCCGTCGAATTCGGGCGCAAATTCTTTCAGGTCGCCATTATGGGCAAATACCCAGTAACGTCCCCAGCATTCACGTACAAACGGATGGCAGTTTTCCAGCATGACTTCACCTTGTGTCGCCTTACGGATATGTGCAATCACATTTTTTGACTGTATCGGTAAGCGCTTGATCAGATCAGCCACCGGTGAGCTGACTGCGGGTTGATGATCGACAAAATGACGTACGCCATTACCCTCAAAAAAAGCGATGCCCCAGCCATCCTTATGCTCGTCGGTACGTCCGCCGCGCGTCGCAAAACCCGTGAAACTGAACACGATGTCGGTCGGGGTATTGCAGTTCATTCCTAGTAATTGACACATGATGCAAACAGAAAAATTCGGTATCCGCACACCTTAACATAGGCGAACTTGTTTATGCTCCCCAGCGATGTATATTCAGTCTGAGATAGTCAGCCTGGTGTCAACAGGTAACATATCAGTGGTTTCAGCAATACAGTCTCGCGACGTTTCTCGCGATAACGGCTAAGATAAAGCGCCCTGCTTATCTATACAGAAGCTAGAGAGGGTCTTAAAAGCTAATCCCAGTAAGGGTTTTCAAAATTACGATACGTTTTGTGTACTAACTTGTGTACTAAAAACAAAATGTACCCCATGCTTACTAAGCGTAATCGCCATCCGTCACACCTCGCAATCGGTTTGCTTAATAATTAATCAGATCAGCACATCATAATATTTAAATATCATTTCGTTCTATCCGATAGGCTATCAAGTATTTCCATCGCAAAAAGTGTCTGTGTCCGAGCCTCTGCGCCCCCTCGAACTAAATCAGACCTTCAGGAGCCTCCGCCACATCGGTAAGTTGACATTCGCTTTCATGGGGTTATTTTGCAGATGCGTGCGCGTCCTTTTTTATGACCTCGGAAAAGTCTGAATAGGTGACAGGCTGCGTACCTCATTGCGCACTTATTTGACAGCATGGCGGAATTATATTTTTCCGTCTGTGCTGGTTTTCTCTATGTGGCTGGCTGCTTCTGGTTCGGGTTTATCCACTTATGGCTGCGTACCTTCTGCGTACCTTCGTTTGCGCACCTTGCCAATGCGAACCAATGAAAAAGCCAGCACGGGGCTGGCACGGGGTTAGTACATGGCTGGCGCTGGTGTTAGTGGTAGGTAGGCTTCACCAAACTTAGCTTTGGTGGCGTGGGCTTCAAATTGCCGTCATTGTCTTTTGTGTAGGTCGCTATGGACTCAAATAGCCCACCTTCTTCAAATAGCGATTCACCTAATGCTTTCCCTTCGTCGGTATTGGTCAGGAAGTCCATGAACACCATTTGCAAGGCTTCAAACATCGCACCTTCCTTAAAGTCTTTTCCTCGGTGTTCTGCTGAATCTTCCAAGCCATGCGCAAAGATGATCTGAATCAGTCCGTCAGATTCTGTCAGGTCGCCACGGTCAGCAATGTTCACGTTCAACAGGTCGCACCTCTGCGCCAGCGTAGTGCAGCTATCCAGTACATGGGCTATGTCTGTGAGCAAATAACCCCATGCCTTTAATTTCCCCCTGAGGCTTTCCGTCCCTTTGTGTATGGCGCTGGCTGCCTGCTCTAACTCTGCGATTCTGCCAGCATAGAACGGGCTGCCATAGGCTTTTAGCTGCCTCGCTCTCCTTCCATGTTGATATGCCTCATCACGGCTTGCATTCAACGATTGCACCGCCTTCCTGATGCTGTGGCGAGCCTGTATCAGCGGTCGCGCCAGCTCTTTAACGGTGACAGCATCCAAACTTGGATTCTCCGGCTTTGCTTTCAATGGGTGAATGTTGCCAGCGCCAGCAAGTTCTTTTTGTGTTTTCTTAGTCATTGCCTTTACTCCATAAGTTCATCACATCCATATAGGCCGCCTCACACTCTGCTACGGGGCAGTGAATAACGATCTGTGCAGCTATCTGCAAAGCCTCTCCAAGCGGTAAATGGTCGTCACGCATAAAGCCATACGCCATGTTATGAATGCGCCGCATTTCGGCCTCGGAGTGTCCTGCTGCTATTTCTTGCTTTACCAAGTCAAAGCGAAAAAGTGAATTTAGCTCTTTCGGGTTTGATAAGTGCCGCTCGATCTCTGCTTTATGGGTTTTGAGCAATGGCGCATATTTACTGACGGCCTCCCTTTTTCCGCTGGCCTTCACGCTTCCATTCACCAAATAGACTGATACGCCGCTTTGCTCACATTCTCTTAAAAGGTCGCAAACGCTCATAATTCAATCTCCATGTGATCTTGCTGGTTAGCATCAGAATCAGGGTTAAATTCATTAAGACCGCCAAAATCTGTTAAGACCGCCACGTTTTTTTCTTGGCGGTCTTGGCGGTCTAAATGATTTTTGGCGGTGTTAATCACTTTTGGCATACTCCAGAACCAGTTACCCTTACCCTTGCCTTGTCCTCCCTCACGGTAAGCCTCTACGCTTAAAGAACGCTTTGCACGCTCAATAGTTCGCCAAGCATGCCCGGCATCACTTGATTCTGCCTTAATAACTTTGGTGGGCTTATCGCCATCTGCAAGCAAGTCCTTTAAAAACTGTTCCGCGTCTTTTCTTTCGCTGCCATCATCACTTCCGTCCTGTTCAACATCGCCCAATATCTCGCGGGCGGTTCCTTCGATAGCCCCATCCCATGTGGCATAAGTCGTTTCTATGTTGCCCTCTATCGTGGTGACATTCAGGTTATAGGCCACGCCGCCATCATCTGGGGCAATGTTAGATTTTGCTCTGGCTAATACGCGCCGCTCGCCTTCTTCGTCTTTGGCTGCCACTAATACCATACGCGCCAGCGCCCCAAATGCCTGAGAACCAATTACACGGTCTTGCGGGGCTTTTCCTGCGCCGCCTTTGGCAAAGTGAGTGATACCGATCACTGCGCACTGATGAGCCTCTGCAAAATCAACAATGGCCTGTAGGCTTCGTCGTACATCGTTGGCTTTGTGCATGTCGCCTGATACCGCTGACACTATCGGGTCAATGATAAGCAATGAGATTCCGCCAATGCTCTCTACTGCACGGTGCAGGTCTGGCATATCCTGCGAAGGGTCAAACGGTACATTTTCGCCATGATGTGTAATGCCCTCGATAAAATGGCATCGCTTCACATCAGCGCCAGAGGCAATTAGACGGGGTAACAAGGTATCCTCTGCCACGTCCTCACTAGACCAGATAAGAACGTTTCCGCGTTTAAGGCAATGACTGCCATCAGGCCATTTCCCAGCGGTGGAAAGCGTTGCCGCCAATCCTAAGGCAAGGGTCGTCTTACCTGTTCCTGCTGTACCTGCCAAGATGGTGAGTTTTCCAGCGGGTAGCCATCCACTCCATAGCCACGTAATCGGCACTGGGGTAATATCGGCTCCACTGCGAATATTGACGGCACGGTCTTGGCTGTTAGTCTTTTGTGGTGCTGGCGCTGTGCTATTGGCTTTATCTATGATGGCTTTAACGGCCTGTAATCCCTCTGACTGGTGCAGGTCGTTAAAGTCCGTCAGTGCAGTGTCTCCACTTTGGAAGTGCGGAATAGCGATCAGGCCAGATACTGCCTGTGCTGCTTTGGTCGCTGCTGCTACGCCGGTATTGATGCCCGTCTTGCTTTCCGTCTTTTTATCATTGTCCGCGCAGATAATGATCTTGATAGCCGCCCCCAGCTTGGCACGCAAGGCAAGTGCCACGGTCTCCATGTTTCCAGCATGGAAAGCCACTGCCACGGGGTAGCCTGTCGCCTGATGTAAGCTCGCGCCAGTAGCGTAGCCCTCACATATCAGCAAGGTGTGAACAGGCTTTCCGCCAAAGCTGTGATAGCTGCCTTTAATCTTGCCATCAGCTTTAAATCTCTTTGTCCCGTCCGGCTCAATAAATTGCAAGCTGGTCAGATTCCCTGTTTCATCACGCATGGGAATTAATAAGGTACGCTTATCGGCAAGCTCTCTAACTCCATGAGCGGCAATCCCTTTGCGCTGGCAATAGGGGTTATCTGCTGGCGCTGGTGAGGCGTTATCCCATAGATCAGTGCATAAGCTCGCGGCCTTCTCCTGCGCCCTGATTCGCTCGGCCTCGGCTTTCTCTTTGGCTTGTTGCATCAGTTCTATATGCTTTTGCCAATCACTCGGGCTTACCTGCTCTTTACGCTTGCTACACCATTTTTCTGATAATCCTGTGCGCCAGTCGCCATAAGCGCCAGCGGCAAAGTTTCCGTCATCATAGAAAACATACCATCCAGTTTTTGACTGTCCTTTATCTTCAGAAGTAGCGAAGCGGTGAACCTTACCGTCACTGATAATCTCTGACGGCTCTAATAGATAGGCCGCCATCGCCTCAATAAAGCCGCTGGCGCTGTCTGTTATAGCTAGGCTCATACGCATCCCCTTATCGCAAAACACAAGGCAAGGACAGCCAAGGGCGCAAGGTCTGGGATGATCTCCAGCAGTATGCAGGTGGACAATATGCGGCCGCTCATTTGCTTACCTCTGCACGGTAATTCAGAGGGTCTGCAAAGAATCGGTGAAGCTCTCGGTTAGGGTAGGCGGTGCATCGTTCGGAAAATCTGACGGGCTGCGGTGCTTTACCTGCCTTGACTAACTGGCGGAATTTTTCGCGGCAGAAGGGGGAGAACGGGGCTATTTGATTCCAACGGCTCATGCCATCGGCTGGAAGGGATTGTGACTCTGCACGAGTTACTTTTGATAAGCTGTACTCGGCTGTTTCAGGTTTGATTTTATGCTGCATGGGGAGCCTTAATTAAGCGTCCACCTGCATTATTTATGGGCAAGCGGACGCGATTAAGTCCGGTGTGCCCTTTGTATGGGTAATTTTAAATATGTACTTTAGCTGATCCGCACCGGACGAAAACGGGAGCTTTTTTTGGCTTGCTCATTTTGTTTCTCCAAGTTATTGCGGTACGTCTCTTAAGGTTGTTGCGGTGTTACGTTGGATTTGAGAAGGAATGGCTTCTCTTAAATACAAAATTCACTGATTGCCTATACAGCACCAGCGTTGCCAATTCTACGCTATGAAAATATATTTATTGGCAATTATTTATATTAAATGGTTATGAATTTTTTATTTCTAAGACCTATAAGTTATAAAAGTAATTTAAACGCGCGCAATTATTCTGATTTAAATCGGAAACCATGCCAGCAAGCAAAGGGGCAATGCTTGTTTTCCCGCCGTCGCGGTAGGCATGGTTAAACTGGTTATCTTGCTTGGTGCTCTCTAAACTCGAGCAGGTCGCGTATTGCTACGCCAAACCTTGCCGCTGCCTTAGTTAAAGATTCGTCCGTAGCATTCTTTCGTATGACAAGGTATGTCGGCTCATCGCACGTCTGTTCGTAGCGAATTGAATTGTCAGAAACTTGCGCTAGTCTGTCGTCGTCATAGGTGGTAAGAATTACACGGCGGTCGGAAAAGTCTGCGGTGTGTGTAAAATCTGCTTCAGCCATGATTCAAACTCCTTGTTAGTTTGCTTTGTGGTCAGGCGGCCTGAGTGTTACAGCACCTAGTCCGCCGCTTTGCCTGATGCCGTCAGGCTCGGTGAAACTCTGTTTATGCTGCTGTTTTACCAAAATTACCGATCACTACTTTGCGGCCTTCCTCTATCTGAGCATCCACAAAATCCGCCCATAGCTGCATGATCTTCTTGCGCTCATCAGCATATTCTGCGCGGTTATATACGCCCTTGATGCCCTTGATACTATGCGCCAGCGCCTTTTCTATTGCGTCTGATGATTGCCCCATTTCATGCAAATGAGTAGATGCTGTGCGCCGGAAATCATGAATCACAAAATGCTGTATCCCTGCGTCCATTGCGCGAACGGCGACATTCAGAGTTGATTTGTGAATAGGCTTATCTTCGTTCCCTCTGCGCATCGGAAAAACAAACCGCTGGCTGTGAGATAACTCTTTTAACTCTGCAAACATGCTGATTGCTTGTCTTGGCAGATAAACCCAGTGCTCTTTATCTTTTTTCATGCGCTCTGCTGGAATCCGCCAAATGCCAGCATCAAAATCAATCTCTGACCATTCCGCCTCGATCATTTCAGATTTGCGCACCATCGTAATAACCAAAAGATGCAGCGCCAGCTTGGAAGGTCTCGCCATGTCTGACGCATAAATTTTTCTCAGCATAGTGCCAAGCTCATCTGGGGAAAGAACACGGGTTCTGCTTTGTGGTGTCGCAATATATCGGGCGATGAGTTGCTGCGCGGGGTTTGTTAATGTGGCTTGACGTGAAATAGCAAACGAGAACATGCGCTTTAATGTGTTTCTGGCGAACAGTGCGGATTGTGGTGAGCCTCTGCTTTTGATCTTGTCGCAAATGGTCAGCACGTCACCTGCATTAACTTCAGTCAATGCCTTGTTACCAATCGCAGGATAAATGTCTTTGTCCAACGCCCTGCGCGTCTGGGTTCTGTATGCAAGTGATTTATCTTGAATCTCGGAAAGAAACCAGTAATCGCCAAACGTGCGTAGCGTATTCAACGCTTTGGCGCTTCCCCGATCTTTTTGAATATCCGCTACTGGGGAAACGCCTTTCGCAACGATCTCGGCATATTTTGCAGCCAGCTTTCTTGCGTCCTTCAATCCTACCGCTGGATACTCGCCCAGTGATAAGAGTGGCTGCTGCTTACCGTGAAGTGAATAACGATACCGCCATATCTTTGACCCTGAAGTCATGACCTCAAGCGACAACCCCGCCCCATCAGAAACGGTGTAGCGGCTCCCCTTCGGTTGCAGGGATTTGATCTTAGTGTCAGATAGGGGAGTGGCGGCTTTAGGCATCGTTAGTACACAATTCATAATGTTGTTAACTTTGTGTACTAAACTGTGTACTAAAAACTTGTTGCTGTCAATTGCTAACTATGGGCAAACTTTGTACTAACTACTTGTTTTTCTTAGTGAAAATTGAAAATTAATGGGCAACCTTTGCAGTAGCTAGGAGACAGCTTATTTGCCTATACAAAAACGCGAGAAAATCACGCCCAGCAAATCGTCCGATGTGAATTCACCTGTGATGCTGTTGAGACGATCCTGAGTCAGGCGCAGTTCTTCGGCGAATAAATCCAGCGACTGATCATTTTGCGCGGCGTATTCAGCGGCATTTTGCAGATGTTCATGTGCTTGCTTCAACGCAATCAGATGCCGTTCACGAGCCAGATATAAGGACTCACCTGTTTGCTGCCAGCCCGCGATACGCAATAACTCCTTGCGCAACAAATCAATGCCGATATGCTCAGAGGCGGACAGATAAATATGCGTTGCATCTTCCATGGGATCAACGCTGGCATGATGACCGGAGAGATCGATTTTGTTCCAGACGCGAATCACCGGAACACCATCAGGAAAACGCGCAACGATAGTTTCGTCGGCACGGGTCGGGCCACGGCTGGCGTCCAGCAGATGCAAAATCACATCCGCCTTTTCAACCTCAGCCCAGGTGCGCTCAATGCCAATACGCTCAACGGTATCAATCGCATTCACGATGCCACCCGGCTCAGTATCGTCATGTTCATGACGTATGCCTGCGGTATCAATGATGTTCAGTGGTATGCCTTCGATGTGGATGGTTTCCGTCACTTTATCGCGTGTCGTACCGGCGATCGGTGTGACGATGGCCACATCATCACCCGCCAGGGCATTCAGTAAAGAAGATTTACCGACATTGGGCTGACCAGCCAGCACGACATTCAGGCCCTGACGCAGTAAAGCGCCCTGCGCTGCCTGCTCGAACACGTTTTGCAAAGCAGTCTGGATCTGCGATAGCTGGCCCCGCGCATTCGACTTTTCGAGAAAATCGATTTCTTCCTCAGGAAAATCCAGTGTTGCTTCGACCAGCATACGCAGATGGACAACTTTCTCCACCAATGCATGGATCACTTTAGAAAACGCGCCGGACAAAGATTGCGAAGCCGATTTTGCGGCAGCTTCGGTCGATGCTTCGATCAGATCGGAAACCGCCTCTGCCTGTGCCAGATCGAGTTTGTCATTCAAAAACGCGCGTTGTGTGAATTCACCCGGCTCTGCCAGGCGCAGACCAGATTCTTTACCGGCTTCCAGACAGCGACTCAGCAACATTTGCATGACGACCGGACCACCATGTCCTTGTAACTCAATCACGTCTTCGCCGGTATATGAATGCGGCGCTTTGAAATATAAGGCGATGCCCTGATCGATGACCGTGCCATCGGCTTGTGTGAAAGGCAGATAGGTTGCGTGACGAGGCTTTAACTGGGTGCTGCCAAACAGCGCTGTCATCACGGCAGCCAGATTTCTGCCAGAAATCCGCACCACGCCGATGCCTCCGCGTCCGGGGGCAGTGGCAATGGCGGCGATGGGAATAGGATCGTAAGTCATGTTGAAATTTTATCTGTGCTTGCACTGATCAAGTGCAGAATTGTCTGAATAGCTGTGACTGAAATGCGACAGGCTGAGAGTACACCTTGCTGCCTGAACATCGTTTCAGCGATAAAAAAAAAGCCCGCGCAACGCGGGCTTTTTTCTGGTGTGACGTTAAGCCTTGTGCTCTGGTGGAATCAATTTATTGTTGATCACCCATTGCTGACCTATCGACAGAATATTATTCACGACCCAGTACAATACCAGACCAGATGGGAAGAAGAAGAACATGACGGAAAACGCTAACGGCATGAACATCATCATCTTCGCTTGCATAGGATCTGCCGGTGCCGGATTGAGCTTGGTTGTGATGTACATCGAGATCGCGTAAATCACGGGCAAAATGAACAACGGATCAGGTGCGGTCAGATCTGTGATCCAGCCCATCCACGGCGCGCCGCGCATTTCCACGCTGGCTTGCAATACCCAGTACAAGGCCAGGAAAATCGGCATCTGGATCAGGATAGGGAAGCAGCCACCAAGCGGATTGATCTTCTCAGTTTTGTACAACTCCATCATCGCCTGATTCATTTTTTGCGGATCGTTTTTATAACGCTCGCGCACTGCCTGCATCTTCGGTGTGACGACTTTCATTTTAGCCATGCTACGATAACCGGCAGCCGACAACGGGAACAAAGCCAGTTTGATGGCAATAGTGAAGGCAACGATAGTCCAGCCCCAGTTACCAATCAGGCCGTGTATCAACTCCATCAGACCAAACAATGGTTTAGCGATAATTGCCAGGATGCCGTAGTCTTTCACCAGCTCTAAACCTGGGGCAATTTTTTCCAATGTGGCAGTCGATTGCGGACCAGAATATAAAACGGCATCACTGGATTTGCTTGCACCCGGAGCGATACTACCCAGCGGCAATACGGTGCTGACTGAGAAGACATTTTCTTTCACTTGTTCCGTGCGGAACTCACGCGCGCCCTTGTCTTGCGGTACAAATGCGGAAACAAAGAAATGCTGTATCACTGCAACCCAGCCGTTATCGGCTGATTTCGCATGGCTGTTGTTGCTGCTGCCAGCCAGTTCTTTTTCGGCTTTATGAATTTTTTCAAAATCCAGTTTCTGGAATTTTTCAGCATCGGTATAGATTGCAGGTGCATAAAATTCACTTGGGCCGGTGAACATAGAGCCACCCTCTGGTTTCGTGCCGTCGTGAATTAACTGCAAGTACAGCGATGGTGTAATCGCCGCAGTGCTGTTGTTGCTGACCGTATGTTGAACACCAACTGCGTAATCACCTTTTTTGAAGGTAAAGGTTTTAGTCAGTTTCACGCCATTCTGTTCTGACTCAAGCACCAATTGAACGCTGCTATCTGCATCCAGCGTACGTTTACCGGGCTTCGCAACGAATAAGGATTTATGGTTCGGGAACGCACCATTGATCAGGCCTGTCTGCGCCAGATAGATCCGCTTTTCACCTGCATCAAACAGAACCACGTTTTTATGATTTTCTGTTTTTTGTTTCAGGCCAACGGCTTCCAGAAACGGTGTGTAGAAATGCTCGTGTTTGGCGTCTTCTTTGTATTTCAACAATTCAAGACGTCGAACCTCACCACCCAGCGTGTCGATATCGGCTTTCATCACGTCAGTCGTGATCGTGATGATCTCGCTCTTGACAGGAGCAACGGCAGGGTTATTCGCAGAAACCGGAGCGCCATTTGCACTGACTGCCGGTGTTGGTGCGGCCACAGCGGAGGCAGAAGCCGAGGCACTGGCATTTTTACTTTGCTGCGTGGTCGCGGAAGGAAAAAACATGGATGATTTGCCGTTGTGGCGCATCCAGTTATCCCACAGGAGCAACAGCGACATAGAGAAAATAACCCACAGGACGGTACGTTTGATATCCATTTGTGTATGTCAGGAAAGGTGTGAGGAATGACCAGTGTCGCCAGTATGATCGTGGCAACACTTGTCGGATGTGGGGACGGTCTTATTTTTTTCACCGGCAGGTGGAACATTATCCACGCCACCAGGATGCCAGGGATGACATTTGCACAGGCGTTTGCCAGCTAAATAACTTCCCTTAACGGCGCCATGCAGCTGAATCGCCTCTGCTGCATACTCGGAACAACTGGGGTAAAAACGACAATTCTGCCCCAGCATAGGACTGATTGCATACTTATAAAAGCGTAGCAACAGGAGCAGCAGTGTTTTCATGTCAGCCAGCCTTACAAGCAGGCGCAGCGAACAGACGCACGATTTCCACCCGCAGCTCACGTTTGAGCCGGGCAGTTGTCGCAGGACCGTCTTTGCTGTTCACTGGTCTGGATAAGCGCACAATACAATCCACGTTTTGCAACGCTGAACGCCTGAAAATCTCGCGCGTGACGCGCTTAATCGTGTTGCGTGTCACTGCACGGGGCGCAAAGCGCTTGGCTGCGACAACGCCCAGACGAGCATGCGGCAAATCATTACTTCGGGCATACAGCACAAAATGCGGCGTTTTTTGCACGGGGCGCAAACGAAAAACGGATGAAAACTCATCCGTTTTAACGATGCGACGAACGCGGGCAAAATCTGCGCCGCCCGCATCTGCCTGAACTTGGTCAGTTAAATGATTGATCATGCGATGTCAGCCAGAGCTGCCGCAGACCAACGATTTACAATCAAGCTGCCAGGCGTTTACGGCCTTTGGCACGGCGTGCGTTCAGAACAGCGCGGCCACCGCGGGTTGCCATACGTGCGCGGAAACCGTGGGTGCGCTTGCGGCGAACGACGGAAGGTTGGTAAGTACGTTTCATGTTGGTCTCGCTATTTGAGCAATAAAAAAAATCGGAATTACGGGTAAAGGCTTGCGTTCAATTGACGTCAGGCTTTTCACCTTTACTGCCCCAAAACCGCTGCTCATGGCTTGCTGCACGTCGTGAAAACGATGCACCATCCAATAAAAGAGGGTAGGGAACCCTGAATTAGACACCATTTTTAGCTTACGTGTCAATCACTTAGCACAAAATTTAATCAAGGTCCGTTTACGCTCATCGTAGCACCGGGAAGAATAAATTTAATCGCAAGGCTGTGGATAACTCTTGCAGTCGAGGTTAAAATAGAGGATTAGCGCGGCACCGGTTTATGCCTTTAAGGCAACTTTTTTGATCTGACTCAGATACAATGAGTTCAAAAAGGATAATAGAAACTGTTGCGAAATTCGTCTGTGTTCACTCAACTACACGCGCCGTTCCGGCTTCCGGATGGCGAACCGATTTCGCAATCGCTTCATAGATTCGGCACCGCGCATTTGCATTTAATAGATTAAAGTCATACATGGAAAATTTCTGGCAAGCCTGTTCGTCCCAACTTGAGCAAGAGCTTCCACCGCAACAATACAGCGCCTGGATCAAACCTCTCGTACCGCTCGACTTCGAAGAAGGCAAGCTGCGCATTGCTGCGCCTAACCGTTTTAAACTCGACTGGGTCAAAGCCCAGTTCGCTAACCGCATTTCAGAATTAGCTAATCAATATTGGGATGATGAAGTCGAAGTGCAGTTTGTACTCGATCCGCGTGGTGGCAAAAAGCCTGCTGTACCAACCCCTCGCAGCAACGGCAGTGATGGTGATCATTCCACGGCCAATGTCGAAATTGTCCAGGAAACGGTGGCTGCACCTGAGGCATCGCCACGGCGCGACCTGAGCCGCATCAATGTCGAACTGACTTTTGACAGCTTTGTAACGGGTAAGGCCAACCAACTGGCACGTGCTGCGGCGATACAGGTGGCGAATAATCCGGGTGTGTCTTACAACCCGCTGTTTTTGTATGGCGGCGTCGGACTCGGTAAAACGCACTTGATTCATGCCATCGGTAACCAGATTCTGGTGGACAACCCGAACGCGAAAATCCGCTACATCCACGCTGAGCAATATGTACGCGACGTTGTCACGGCATATCAGCGCAAGGGTTTTGATGAATTCAAACGCTATTACCATTCGCTCGATCTGTTGCTGATCGATGATATTCAATTCTTTGGTGGTAAAAGCCGTACACAGGAAGAATTTTTCTATGCGTTTGAAGCGCTGATCGCCGCGAAAAAACAGATCATCATCACCAGTGATACTTATCCAAAAGAAATCACGGGCATGGATGACCGCCTGATTTCCCGTTTTGACTCTGGTTTAACCGTCGCCATTGAACCACCGGAGCTGGAAATGCGGGTCGCGATTCTGCTCAAAAAAGCGCATTCCGAAGGTGTGCATTTTTCAGACGACGTCGCGTTTTTCGTCGCCAAGCATCTGCGCTCAAATGTGCGTGAGTTGGAAGGCGCACTGCGCAAGATTCTTGCTTACTCCCGCTTCCACGGCAAAGACATCACGATTGATGTCGTGAAAGAAGCGCTGAAAGATTTATTGTCAGTACAAAACCGCCAGATTTCGGTAGAGAACATCCAGAAAACCGTGGCTGACTTTTTCAATATCAAAGTCGCCGATATGTATTCGAAAAAACGTCCGGCTAATATCGCCAGACCGCGCCAGATTGCGATGTATCTGGCAAAAGAACTGACGCAAAAGAGTTTGCCTGAGATTGGTGAATTATTTGGCGGACGCGATCACACCACGGTCTTGCATGCGGTACGCAAGATCACGGCTGATCGCGCGAAAAACCCTGAGTGCAACCATGAGCTGCATGTGTTGGAACAAACGCTCAAGGGCTGATCGCTGAAGCTTGAAAGTCTGGTCGGGCTAAAATAACCGAACCATCAGGATGCAGAAGTGACAGCAGCAATCAAAGTATAAAGGCCTCGCCCGTTTTTCCGGTCAGGCTTGAGTTTTTAAGTAGTCAGGCAGTACATAAAAAGTAATAAGAGACGAAACAGATAAAGTCACAGGCAGCAGCAAGTGAGATGCAACTGCCTGTGAGCTTAACTGAGGCGCCCACAAATCAGGTTCCTTATCAACAACATAAGTGAGGATATTCAAATGCAATTGGTTAAAACCCACCGGGATACCCTGCTCCGGCCTTTGCAAATTGTGAGTGGTATTGTCGAGCGTCGGCACACATTGCCGATTTTGGCCAATATCCTCATTCGCAAAGATGGCGAACAAGTGTCGTTCCTCTCAACGGACATTGAGGTGCAGATCACGACCAAAGCAGAAATCGGCTCTGGCGGTGACAACGTCGCTACTACCGTCGCTGCACGTAAATTGCTCGACATTCTGCGCGCCCTGCCGGATGACAATGATGTTGTCTTGAAACTGGATAACAAGCGCATGAGTGTGCAATCGGGCAAATCCCGTTTCTCATTGCAGACACTGGCGGCGGAAGAATTTCCCACCGTCGCTCAGGCTGAGCACTTCAATGCCAGCGTGAATCTGCCACAAAAGACCCTGAAACACTTGTTCAACATGGTGCATTTCTCCATGGCGCAACAAGATATTCGTTATTATCTGAATGGCCTGTTGCTGGTGGTCGATGGCAAGAACGTCATCGCGGTTGCCACTGATGGTCACCGTCTGGCGTATTGCCAGGTCGAGGTCGAACAGGAATTTCCACGCCACGAAGTCATCATCCCGCGTAAAACTATCATTGAATTGCAGCGCTTGCTGGAAGACAAAGATGATCCTGTGCAGATCGACATCGCGAATAACCAGGTCAAACTGACCTTTGCTGATATCGAATTGATTTCCAAACTGGTCGAAGGCAAATTCCCCGACTTCAACCGCGTGATTCCTAAAGGTTACAAAAACAATTTCACGCTTGGTCGCGAACAGTTACTGCGTTCGCTGCAACGTGCGGCCATCATGACCAGCGACAAGTTTAAAGGTGTGCGTTGTGTCATCGCGCCTGGCAGCATGCAAATCCTGTCAACGAATGCCGATCAGGAAGAAGCGATGGAAGAAATTGAAATCGACTACGGTGGCGATAACGTCGATATCGGTTTCAATGTCAGTTATCTGCTGGATGTGTTGAATAACCTGAAGTGCGAGCAAGTGAACATTGCTTTAGGTGATTCCAATTCATCTGCGCTGATTACGATTCCTGATAACGCTGACTTTAAATACGTCGTCATGCCAATGCGGATCTAATATGCTTTACCCCGTTTTCTGTTTGCAGAAAACGGGATGGAGTGAAGCCAGCGTCATTCCGCCACCAATCAGGCATTCTCTGCCCCGGTTGCGACTACGATCTGAAAAGAACACGCCCTTCACTCCCCCTCTTACAGTTACGCAAGAGGGCGTTAACACCCTTGAACACGCAGTAAACACAATAGAAGGTAGCCATGTCCGATAACAACCAAGACAATACTCCAGCCCAAGCCGCCAGTTCAGCGCAATACGGCGCATCCTCCATCCAGATTCTGGAAGGCCTGGAAGCCGTGCGTAAGCGCCCCGGCATGTACATTGGCGATACATCGGACGGCACCGGCTTACATCATCTGGTATTCGAAGTTTTAGATAACTCGATTGACGAATCGCTGGCGGGTCACTGTACCGAAATCAACGTCACGATCCATACCGACAATTCCATCTCGATTACCGATAACGGACGCGGTATTCCTACCGGCATCAAATGGGACGATAAACACGAACCAAAACGCAGCGCCGCTGAAATCGTCATGACAGAATTGCATGCGGGCGGTAAATTCGATCAGAACTCCTACAAAGTATCCGGCGGTCTGCACGGTGTGGGCGTTTCCTGCGTAAATGGCCTGTCAAAATTACTGAAACTCACGATACGTCGCGATGGCAAAGTGCACACCATGGAATTTGCCAAAGGTGTAGTACAGAACCGCGAACTCGAAACCGTGGATGGCGTGCTGACATCACCGATTAAAGTGATCGGCGAAACAGACAAACGCGGCACCGAAGTGCATTTCTGGGCCGATGAAGAAATCTTCACGCACGTAGAATTCCATTACGAAATTCTGGCAAAACGTATCCGCGAACTGTCTTTCCTGAACAATGGTGTGCGCATCAAACTGAATGACCACCGCACCGGCAAAGAAGAATTATTTGCGTTCGAAGGTGGCACGCGCGGTTTCGTTGAATACATCAACAAAAATAAATCCGTTTTGCATCCGACTATTTTCCAGGCAACTGGCGAAAAAATGTCAGATCAGGGTACCAACATCACCGTGGACGTTTCCATGCAATGGAACGATGCCTACAACGAACAAGTGCTGTGCTTCACCAACAATATTCCACAGCGCGATGGCGGTACGCATCTGACCGGTTTGCGCGCAGCGATGACCCGCGTCATCAATAAATATATCGACGAACACGAATACGCGAAGAAAGCCAAAGTCGAAGTCACCGGTGATGACATGCGCGAAGGCCTCACCTGCGTCTTGTCCGTCAAAGTGCCGGAACCAAAGTTCAGCTCGCAGACCAAAGACAAATTAGTCTCCTCAGAAGTGCGCGGTCCTGTCGAAGAAATCGTCACAAAAACGTTGACGGATTATCTGGCTGAAAAACCAAACGATGCCAAAATCATTTGCAGCAAAATCGTGGAAGCCTCACGCGCGCGCGAAGCGGCTCGCAAAGCCCGCGAACTGACCCGTCGTAAAGGTGTGATGGATGGTTTAGGCTTGTCTTCTAAACTCGCTGACTGCCAGGAAAAAGACCCTGCACTGAGCGAACTGTATATCGTCGAAGGTGACTCTGCGGGCGGCTCGGCCAAACAAGGCCGCGATCGTAAATTCCAGGCGATTCTGCCACTGCGCGGTAAAGTGCTGAACGTAGAAAAAGCCCGCTTTGAAAAAATGCTGTCGAGTGAACAGATCACCACCCTGATCGCGACACTCGGCACATCCATCGGCCCCGATGAATTCAATGCCGATAAATTACGCTATCACCGCATCATCATCATGACTGATGCGGACGTGGACGGTGCCCACATCCGCACCCTGCTGCTGACCCTGTTCTATCGCCAGATGCCGCAACTGGTCGAACGCGGCCACATCTATATTGCGCAACCACCACTCTACAAAGTCAAGGCAGGCCGCGATGAACGCTACCTCAAAGACGATGTCGAAGAAGCGCAATACATGATGACCGTGGCACTGACCAACGCATCGCTGATACCAGGCACAGGCGCCGCGCCGATTACCGGTGACGCGCTGGCCGAATTGGTACGCCAATACAATCTGGCCAACGCCATCATGACGCGCCTGACACGCCTGATTGATCGTGCCGCGCTGACAGCAATCATGACCGGTGTCACCCTGAATTTTGAAAGCGTAGAAAGCACCGAAGAAACTGCCCGACTCATGACAGCCGCCATCAACGATCCAGCTGTTAAAGTCGTCGCCGTCATCGACGATGCCAGCGGTGCGCGCAGCCTGCGCGTGGAACGCCTGCATCATGGCAACATCAAAGTCAGCAATATCGAATCTGATTTCGTTGTCAGCGCCGATTACAAAGTGTTGGCAAACGCAGCGGCCACATTCAAAGGCTTATTGAGCGAAGGCGCCTTCATCCGCCGTGGCGAAGGCGAACGCGTCAAAGAAATTGCCGTACAAGACTTCCACCACGCCATGCTGTGGCTGCGCGAAGAAGCCGAACGCGGCGTCTCTAAACAGCGCTACAAAGGTCTGGGTGAAATGAATCCGGAACAACTGTGGGAAACCACCATGGACCCAACCGTGCGCCGCCTGCTGAAAGTGCAAATCGAAGACGCGATCGCCGCCGACCAGATCTTTACGACATTGATGGGCGACGATGTGGAACCCCGCCGCGCTTTCATTGAAAGCAATGCGTTAAGGGCGGGGAATATTGACGTTTGATATAACGTTGAATAATAAAAAGGCCCTGCCATTTGGTTGGGCTTTTTTATTGAATGAGAAAATATGAAACATTAAGGCCACGGACACATATCATCCACGCGCACTTCCAGTCATTCGCCCCCGCAAGGCGCATAGACATTACGCGACAAGGCTACTCTGAATTAAGATTTTTCTTTATCAGAATTCCAGCGGAGAAATCATGGCTATTCAACTCGATCTAAGTTCATTAGAAAATGCCTTGCAACGTCTGAGCGAAGCATTACAAGCCTACGCTGCTGATGCACACAATTCACTTTATCGCGACGCTTGTATTCAACGCTTTGAATTCTGCTACGAGCTTTCGCACAAAATGCTCAAGCGTTATCTCGAACTTGCTGCGGCTAATCCGGTTGAAATCGATGAACTACCATTCGCAGACTTAATCAGAACCGGCAGCGAACAAGGCTTACTGCGCAACGGCTGGGATCGTTGGAAAGATTACCGTAAAGCACGGAGTATCGCCAGCTACACCCATGACGAATCCAAAGCCATTGAAGTCATGCAAATCGTGCCGGATTTTCTGCTTGAGGGGCAAGCATTACTGGCAGAACTGAAAAAACGCGGTACGCCTCCGACATGAAACACGTGATGACAAATCCAGCAAACACACAGCCAAACATCGCCATCACGCCAGAGCAATGGCTGATCGTCTCCGCCATATTACAAAAACACGTACCAGAGAACGAAGTTTGGGCTTTTGGTTCAAGAGCAACCCACACAGAAAAACCGTACTCCGATCTAGATCTCGCCATCATCGGCGATACCCCGTTGACACTCAGTCTGCTCGCCACAATCGAACACGATTTCTCCGAATCAAATTTGCCGTTCAAGGTGGATGTGGTGGATTGGGCGACGCTAAGTCCAGCGTTTCGTGAAATTGTTCAAAGTCATAGAGTCAAGCTCAAGTAAAAAATTGCGTGGTTCATCTTTGGTATCACCTCCGATTAATTTTTATATCTGATTATCTACTGACTTTGAAAGCTCTTACTCTAAAATCTCAACTCCACAATGAAGTAAATACTCAAAAGTTTTATCAAAATATCCAGGCTGCCGAGTTTCATCATGTATGTCACCGCGCGGCACAAAAATTACCATGCCTTGTCTTGCTCGGGTGAGCAAAACACGGTAAGCATTTTCAAGATAACGTTGTTGGTCTTCTTGCTGCCGGCGTTTCCATGTTGTGCCTGTGAATTTCCAATGTTCAAATTGTCCATTGTTATAACGATAATCTGCGTCCCAGCCGACTAAACACCAATCAAGCTCTAGCCCCTGAATATCAAATTCTGTCGCCACATCTTCTAAAAAATGGCATGAACGTATATCGTCTTGCTCATTCAAAAACCAATCTGCCGCGGATAGTCGATTTTTAACGAAGATACCTTCGGGTTTGAGACGTACTGCACCTGAAGATGCGATGACTCCTTTGGTTTCGTTCGCACGACCACGTTGTTTGATCCAAGCCTTAGCTGCTTGTAAATCGCGAGTGGCGACGATAGGAAATTTGTCTTTAAACGTGTGATAAATTTCAATGGCTGCTTGCGGATTATTGTGAATGACGTGATGGACCATGTGCGACAGTTTCTCCGCACGGAAGGAACGCATCGATATCGCCAAATGCAAACTAGATACAGCTTGCGCATTAGAGACCTGATCAAAACTCACATCGCGCCCGGCATATTCAACTTGTATGAGTTTATCCGAGTAGTACACATCCCAGTTTGGAAAGTGCAACTCCAGTGCATCAGCCCATCCTTGTAAGCCGGCCTCGCCAGTATTGATCTCTTGCCCGCCACCAATGAGGGCAATGATCACACACCAATCCTCGTGCCTATCCATAACACTAATGAGAAACTCGGGCTCAGATTGCGCAAAGTTTTTTTGACCACGTTTGGTCGTCATAAACTTTGACGTATTTTCTTGATCCCATGCTCGTTGTGCTTCATCAAATATAACGACATGCTCGTTTGGCGCCGACAAGTCTTTAATGTATTCATCACGGAACTTATGAATATTTTGAATCGATGCAGATGCAGCGCGAAGTGCGGTGGCTTTGTTCTTGTGTGCATGTCGTTGTACTGAGTCACGCGCTAACGCTTCGGTTAATACTTCTACCAACGGGCCGTTACCCGATAAAAAAACAGCTTGCTCTTCTTTATCTGCACCAACATTGGTGGCAATATTTAACCCGACTAAGGTCTTACCCGCTCCGGGAACTCCCGTGACAAAGCAGATAGTTTTACGTCGTTGCAACCGTGCTTGGTGAATGATTTCTTGCAATGCTTGCGATGTCACATGCAGATTCTGTGCACCCGCATCATTGCGAGCAATATCATTCACATCGTGATCGGCGTATAGCGCTTGCGCTGCTTCAATAATGGTTGGCGTTGGTTTGTAGGAAGAATTTAGCCAAGCTTGAAATTCGATAACTGAAGGTTGATTGATTTCATCAACACAATACTGAATTACGCTCGCCAGATTATTGCTATTGGCACGCAGTGGTTCATACACACCGTCAGTGCAGTCTGTCAAAGTATTATTCTTAGGTGGCGCCGCGGTGGCAACCAAAATTGGTATGAGAATTTTTTCATGACTACCTTCATGAAAATGATGCAGATCGATCGCATAGCCATGGGCTTGGCGCATATCTTGCGCTGCGTAGTCTTGCGCACCAACTTTAAATTCCAAAATGAAAATAAGGTTTTTGTATATCAAAAGGACATCGGCACGTTTACCCATACGTGGTATTTGAAATTCAAAAAATAAATATCCTTCACCAAAACCACACAGGGCCGTTTGTAAAATTTCGATCTGAGTAATCCACGCGCCAGTTTGTTGATATACCAATTCTTGGGTATGGTTTTGTGTGATTTTGCCGACAATCGCATCCGGCGACTCTGCTATGAACGCTGTCAAACTCTCCGCATAAAACGCTCGATTTGACATGACTATTTCTCTTCTATTGAGAATAACTGAGCAGGCAATATATTCAGTGCTCTTGCGATTCGAAATATATTGATTAAGCCAACATTTCGTATTCCACGCTCTATTCCGCTGATATAGGTTCGATCAAGTTCCGCAATTAATCCAAGTTGCTCTTGGCTTAATCCCCTCTCCATCCTTAAATTTTTGAGACGTAGTCCAAATTGAATTAAGTCTTGATTCTCCATCGCTTGACCTCGCGTTATCAGGTAAGCAATCATGGAGAGATGTGACTTATAGGTCTACGGACGATGAGTCTCATTTCATTCTGACTGAATTAGTCAGTCTGACAGCATCAATATCCGAGTCCTGTTTCAAACGCGCCAGATGCACATACAATCCGGCATTCTGCCAACCCTTACAGACCCTGCTATGATGGCGCGGGTTTTGGGTTCATCCCCCCCAAAAAAAATCCAATTTTTAGTTTCACTTTTTCAGGAGACAACATGCCGCAACTTAAACTGACTTATTTCGATTTTCACGGTGGCCGTGGTGAACCGGTTCGTCTGGCGTTAGCGCTCGGTGGGGTGGCGTTTGAAGATCATCGTTTCAGTTATCCTGAATTTGCCGACGTGCGCAAAGCGACGCCGTTCGGGCAGGTGCCGGTGCTGGAGGTGGACGGTGTGCAGCTGACTCAGTGTGATGCGATCCTGCGTTATGCGGGCAAGCTGGCGGGGCTGTATCCGCAAGATCCTTTGCGGGCTTTGTACTGCGATGAGGTGAGCTTTGTAGTGGAAGAAGCGGGCATCAAAATGGGGCCGACTTTCCGCATGACGGGGGAAGAGCAAAAGGCAGCGCGTCTGGCTTTGGTGAATGGTTCTATGCCGGTGTATCTGCGCTGGCTGGAGCAGCGTTTGCTGGCGCAAGGCGGTGAATATTTTGCGGATGGTCGCCTGACGATCGCCGATCTGAAGGTGTTTGTGGATATCCGCAGTTTGAATGCCGGTCGTCTGGATCATGTGCCGACCGATCTGGTGGCGCAAGTGGCACCGGCGCTGAATGCGCATAATCAGCGCATCGCGGCCTTGCCTGCGGTGCAGGCGTATTACGCAAAGTTTGCCAGCTAATACGGCAACTGACGAAAACATAGCAAAAATCAGACCGCGAAAAATGTAGGACTGAGTGCTGATGAGGCCTGCCGGCTAAATTGCTGCCAGCAGGCGCACAGAGATTCAGCCATACAATGCCATATCTGATTTCATATCCATATAATAAAAAAGCCGGTAGCAATACCGGCTTTTTTAATCGCGCTGAGCTTTATTCAGCGGCTGTTTTGTTTGCAAGTGAAACTGGTGGTAGTGACTTTATCGACATTGCCCTGACCACAGGTGGCAACTGCCTGTTGCGACATCACGCTGATCTGTTTACCAGCTTCAACGGTGCTTTCGCTGACAGAAATACAGGCGCTTAAACTGGTGGTGATCATGCCAAGGCTCAGGATATACAGGATTTTTTTCATCGTCTCACTCTCATTTGTTATAAAGCCGGAGGTTTAGCAGCCAGATCCGCGTGTTCTGCTGTTCGGCCGCGGTGTGAAGTGGTGGATGGTAACCACTACGCATCTTAACGTATAGACAAAAGAGTTGGTTGACGGGAAACCTTATCATCATCGCCATTCTGTCTCCACAGCGCGTGTTATCGGCTCGCAACTGACAGTATTAGCCAAAAAACCTGTGCTGGCACGATGATCTGCTGCTGGTAACTGCATGAAAGCTGACATCAGAACGTAGCAAATTGCACAGAAAACGTGAAACATCTGGACGCAGCGTGTACCATTGAATATTCTTAGGTATTTCCATGAGACAAGTTGCCTGAGCATACAGGCAGGCACCGCTCTGGTGGAAGGCAATACTGCCATGCAAAGGGGAAAATCATGGCCGGATTCATCTCATCACCACACAGCGATGCGCGGAAACGATGCCTGATATTGCGAGAGGCTATGCGCTGTCTGCCACATCCTCGTCCGCTCACGAGGTGCACTCCCGCGAACGATGGCAGCCAACCAATCACTGTGATCCGGGAAAATTGAAGTACAGACAATCAGGCATGTCACACCCGGCGAATAAGATAAAAAGAATGTTCAAGAAATATATTTCAGGAGTTGTTCATGAGTGAAGAAGAAAAAACCGTCGTCTACGGAACCGAAGATCTGCTGACCAGTTTGTGTAATTCGGTCACACGCGTGCTGAACGTCGCGACGCAAAGCAAGATTCATTACTCTGCGATGGTACAAAGAATTACCAAAATCGGTCTGAAGCCGGATATTGGTTGTTTTGTTTTATTTGACGGTGGATTTTCCGGACTGGTGGTGCTGAATTTCGCGGGCAACGCTGCACTGGAAATTTATGAAAAATATATGCTCAGCATGGGCATGCCAAAATCTGAACTGGCCTCGTCGTTCAGCTCGGATGAAGTGGCAAATATACTGGGCGAACTGATGAATCAGATCGTCGGTGATTTCACCGGTAAGATACGCCGCGAGCTGCAAACCAACATCACCCAGAACCAGCCAAAAATGCTGGTACTCAATAAGCAAGTGATGCTGAGTGTCGATACACCGCTGGATCGCCCTGAAATCCGCCGCGTGTCGTTTTTCACTGAGAACAATAATATTTTTTATCTCGAACTCGCGATCGATCGCACCGAATTCATCAAATTGCATGATTTCGATACGACTGAAATCATCGATCCGGATGCCTTGCTGGATATGCAGCAGGCAGATCAGACAAAAACAGAACCTTTAGCAGTTGCGCCGGCAGGTAATGATGATAGCGATGAACTGTTGCGTTCCTTAGGCATGTAATCAGCGCTATGTACAACAAAAAAGTGCCATGCGGCTGCAAAGCCCGCGTGGCTTTTTTTTATCGGAAAAACGTCTTTTCGGCAGATTTGCTCAAAAATGCTTCCAGTATTGATGCGGGTTTCAGGATACCCCCCCCTGCATCTCCTCATGAATACTCGCTGCTGGCGGCATCACCCCGCAGAAGTCCATTTGACGCGGGGTTTGCAATGTCGCGTGGGGCATGCCAAGATACGCGCCCTGTCTGAATGATGCATAGTGCGACAATCATCTGTCACGTCTGAGTTTCCTGAATGAATACCACTTACCCGCCGCATGCTGTCTCCCGCTTACGTACGGCCCGTCTGGCTCGCAGCACGCGTCCTTTTCTGGCGCGCGGCGGGCCGCATGGTGAACGTTGCGGCGGCTGCCGCCTGATACTCAGCCATTGCATCTGTGCCTTGCGTCCTGTGGTGCCGACGCGTGCCGGTGTGTGTCTGATCATGGCAGAACATGAAGCGCTCAAACCCAGCAACACAGGCTGGCTAATCGCGGATGTAGTGCCGGATACGATGGCATTTGGCTGGGCGCGTACCGAAGTGGACCCCGCCTTGCTGGCTGTGCTGGCCGACCCGCAATGGCAACCGTATGTGGTGTTTCCCGGTGAATTTGTTGCGCCAGAGCGGGTGATTACGCAACTGCTGCCAGAACAAGACGGCGCAGATGCCAACGAACCCACAGCCGCAAGCACAAAAAAACGGCCACTGTTTATTCTGCTCGATGCAACCTGGCCGGAAGCGCGCAAGATATTCAAAAAAAGCCCGTATCTGGAACAGTTTCCGGTGTTAAGTCTGCTGCCGGAACAATTATCGCGCTATCGCCTGCGCCGCTCGCGCCGCGACGAACATTTGTGCACATCGGAGGTCGCAGGTTTATGCCTGCAACTGGCGGGCGATGTGTTTGCGGCGCAAACGCTGGAAGCGTATCTGGATGTCTTCAGCGAACATTATCTGCGCGCTAAACAGCAATTGAAGGTGGACTGGGAAGACGAATTCCATCAGCGCTTACGCGCATTGGCGGCGGCGTCAGCATCAACGCCACAGGTCTGATGGCATGATAAAGCTGGCGTGAGATATCCGCCGCTGTCAGCAAAATCGACAGCAGCATTGAACAGAGAGCGCATCTGATGGATAATTCGGGCTATGAACGATACTACACAACTCCCCCCATTACCGGATCGCCTGTCGGTTGATCCGCGCAGTCCTTACTACGTCGCCGCCGTGTTTGAACACGAAGTAGGTATCCGGCTCAACGGCAAAGAACGTCTGGACGTCGAAGAATATTGCATCAGCGAAGGCTGGATCAGCGTGCCGGCAGGCAAGGCGCGTGACCGTAAAGGTAATCCGCTGATGATCAAAGTTAAAGGTCAGGTCGAGCCGTTTTATCGCTGATACCGGCTGCGCCAACGCGAATCTGACGATGGCGTCTGCCTCTGTCATTACATGCCTCTCAAAGAAAAAGTCCCTGTATTCATGCGCTTGTCTGGCCTTTTTTGCGCCACTACGCGCATGAACACAGCGGGCTGGCGGCGTCGGATGATGCCTTTGTTTTTACTGGCATCGGCCACAATGCTGACCGCAAACGCCTATGCAAACGCAGATGAGCAAACCTTTCCGGTCAGGCTCAGTCGCAACGAACATCTGTTGTTAGAAAAAATGGTCTGCGGCGAACCATTCGGTGTCGGCGTTGCCGAGATTGATGCGCGCGCTTTCAGCGCTCAGGCAGACAAGGCAAATTACGCCGATGTGAAATGCCGTCCGCATGCGCAACTCAAGACCCAGCCTTTATATTACGTTGCCCAATGCGGGCGAGATGGGAAACAATGGAGTTGTGGTGCGGCAGAGGTGGAAACAACCGTGCAACTGAAGGCGCGTAAGCTGATTGTGCGACCAGGAACAGTGCCACCGCAACGCGCAACGGAAGCAATACAAACAATCAGCACCTACGGATATTTTCAGGCGAAATCGCTTGATGCTGCATTGCAATCGACCTGCAATATGGGCATGGGCGGCACAGCGGATCTGGTTGAAATTTCTTGTCGGCGCTGGTCGATCACGGTGTCATTCTGGTGCCCGCAGAAATCACCACAATCGCCCTGCCCACGTGTGATTTATATGGGAGAGCATTGAAAAAATCAGCGCAGGATAACGCGTTCAGCAAGTTTGCGAATGAAATTTAATCGAGAGTGTTTGCTTTAATGATGCGGTTTAATTCACCGTTACGCACAAGCTTGCTGAAGGCATTATCAATCTGCGCCATCACTTCTCTGGGAACCATTTTTCCACCCGCAATATACGCCGGGCTGGGGTCTAGTACGACCGGCAGTAACCGGATATTCGGATGATTTTTCGGTGAGTAGGCTCCGCTCTTAAAAAAAGAATCGCGGTGATAAAAAAATCTGCCGCGCCCTGCTTCCAGTTTGATCAGATTTTGTTCAGCTGTCGGTGTGCCGCTATCGAGGATCACACCCAACTGCTGTAAACGTTCTATCTCTGCATGCCCCTGCATGATCAGCACTTTGCCGGCCTTGCCCATTTTTTTCACGTCGTTCCAGTTATTCACAACAACATCATCACCGGCTCTGACTGCCAGCCGATAGCCCGTTGTGTGCAAACCCTGTTTCAGAAACTGCATGCCGGCAGCTTCACGCGATGCATTCTTTCTGGCGCCACAGATAATGTCACGCCGCCCTGCACTGAGCTCATATTCGATACGGCGAATCGGCATAGGCTCATCGTCGATCACAAAATGGAGCTGAGGATCAATCGCCTCTATCGCATGATAAACATCAATGCATGGTCCCTTCCAGCCGCTTTCAGTTTTCACATTGTACGGTGCCGCACTTTCCCATATCGCGACACGTAAATCCGTCGCAAATACCTGGGAGGCAAAAAACCATCCAAAAAAGAAAAACGCTTGTTTCTTCATACCTGAAGTTTATCTGTGGCAATGAATGCTGAAAACATATTTAACCACATCGTTGCACCATACCCGTCCACAGGACATCACGATATCTGCGTTTATGCGTATTTATTTGATTTTGATTTAAGAATGACGATTTTTTGAAACAGCCCAAGTGATAAAAAAGCCACTGAATAGCTAATTAAATCAGGTAATTTATCTTTGTTACGATGCAATGCGGATATCAGTAAAGATGTAAAAGTTATTGTGGTATTCAGTCCCAGATGCCCTTTTTTCCCAACATGCGTTACCTGATATTCCGCAAGACGCCACACTAATGCTCTGTATTCAGAGCACATGGAAAATGGCTGGTTCCGCAAATGCGCCACAGTTACTTTCACGACATCCAAAAGTGGAATCGTTCTTTTCCCAACTTTCAAATGACCATGGTTTATCAAAGGCAGGAATGGAAAGACATTGACCATTGGGGAACGCCGACTTTTTATTTTTTTAAAAATGGAAAGCTCAGCAGCAAGGTTACCGGCTGGCCGGAACAGGGAAATATAAAAGAACTGAAAAATTCACTGAAAATAATCGGATTACTTTGAGAATGAGTTGGAATCAAAACAGATGAAATTTTTTCTCATCGTTCACAGGCATTAATCTGTTAAAGAAAAAATTTTTAAAAATACAGATCAGAAAATCTCTGCTTTGAATTATGTATTTTCATTACGATGATGATTACGTTTCACAGATGCTTTGCTCAAAAAAAAACGGCGCATACCACCTGATATGCGCCGTTTTTTTTGATCTGAATTATTTAGCTGGAGCTGTCTTCGCTGCTTCTGCTTTTCCTTCAGTTTTGACTTCTGCTTTTGCATCAGCTTTAGCCTCTGCCTTCGCTTCTTTTTTCGCATGTTTTACATGCTTTACTTTTTTCTCTGCTGTTGCACTGGCTGCTTTCGCTTCCACTACTGGTGCTGCTGGTGTCTGGGCGAACGCTGTACCCATTGCGAAAGTAGTTGCGATGATAGCGGCGATAACTTGTTTCATGATAGGTCCTGTTCTTTCGTTGAATTTGGTTTTCGTAGTCAGTCTACGTAAGCTAATAACGCCACCTTGCTGCATTGTGTTGACATGTTTTTGAAAAAAATTGAGTCTTTTATTTTTTATTTTTCCGATCTTCTGTCGCAGTTATTTTTATCAAGAAAATCTGCTCAATGTTTGTTTTCCGCATTTCGTTTTTCTGTTTTTTCACATAAAAAAACCGGCGTACATCTATGATGTTACGCCGGCTGTTGACCTCAGTTCAGAGGTCACAAAAACGAAGTATTATTTTGCAGGTGTCGCTTTTGTTGTATCCGCTTTTACTTCTGTTTTTGCGTCTGCTTTGACTTCTGTGTTTGCTTCTTTTTTCATGTGTTTTACATGCTTAGATTTTTTTTCTGCTGATGGTACGGATGCTTTTGTTTCTGCTGCTGCGCTCGCTGCTTTTGCTTCTGCAACCACAGCTGGTGGCGCTACTTTTGTTTCGGCTTTCGCTTCGGATTTTACAGCGGCGGCTGGCGCACTTGCTTTGGCAGGAGCAGCTGGCGCTGCTGGTGTCTGGGCGAACGCTGTACCCATTGCGAAAGTAGTTGCGATGATAGCGGCGATAACTTGTTTCATGATAGGTCCTGTTCTTTCGTTGAGTTTGGTTTGCGTAGTCAATCTACGTAAGCCAAGAACGCTGTCCGCTTGATTTCTGTTGACACGATATTTGCCACAGAATTGTAGCCAATTGTTACGTCGTTAAAATAAGGAGAATTTATTTTCTATGTCGATGTTGCATTTACTGATCGTATCTTTGTAGCGCGCCCTGCAGCTTTAGGTAAACTTGGCTACTATCTGCCACATACGGTACGTGACGAATTTGAAAATTCAGAAAAAGGAAAGTTAATGACTCTGGCAAACTGGTGTGTACTGGCAGCATGTCTTTTACCTGTCATCACTGTAGGATTGGCGAAGGCCGGTTCGGCAAAACTGAAACCGGAAGAAGGCGGTTATAACAACCGGGAACCACGTTTGTGGGCGCAGCAATTAGAAGGCTGGCGACAACGTGCAAATGCCGCGCAACAAAATGGATGGGAAGCATTACCTTTGTTTATCGCGGCCGTCGTCCTCGCACAGCAAGCGCATGCAGATCAGGGTCGGATTGATATGCTGGCGATGACATTTATTGGTCTGCGGCTGATCTACATTGCGACCTATCTGGCAAATATGAGCAATCTGCGCAGCCTGGTCTGGACCGCCGGTGTCGCAGTCAATGTCGCTATCTTATTGATGTCCTGATTCAACTTTCAATCGCAGGACCCGATAATGGATGAGCGGGAATTACAGATAACTTTATTCAGCATGTTGCCGACACCGGCTTATATTTTCGGCGCTGTTCTTTTTGGGGTCATCGGTTTCGCAGCATATCGCTACGGCAAAAAGATGGAACAAACGAAGTGTAAATGGCTGGGAATCGCACTGATGCTCTACCCTTACCTGACCGGCAGCAATACGCGTTTACTCTATGCCACCGGGACAATACTGTGCGCGGCCCTGTACATCTACCGTAACGAATAGGCAGTACAGAACTGACTTGCTGCGATATGCCGTAGTGATTGCGGCATTTTTTCTGTGTATTCTGACAATGCTTCGGAGTTTCTCTCGCGGAACATCACGACGCCCCAACGCGGGAACAGGTAAATTTATAAATCGTTGACATTTACTCGCCCGGCAAACGGCTTTTTACCTTTCCCAGCGTGTTAACATCAGTCCCCCGCTCGATACAAATTGCAGCTACTGGCCGTTGCGCTAAGATGAACTCTCCCAAAGTCACCTCGATTCTCTTCATTTGCATGGGGAATATCTGCCGCTCTCCAACGGCGGAAGGCGTATTTCGCGCTAAAGCGAAAGCAGCCGGGATAGCAGAACAACTGATTATCGACTCGGCAGGCACGCACGCCTATCACATCGGCGAACCACCTGATGCGCGCTCACACGGCTTTGCTGTCAAACGGGGTTTTGATTTGTCACAACAACGGGCACGCCAGATCAAAGCCGAAGACTTCGTTAACTTCGATCTGCTGCTGGCGATGGATAAAAGCAATCTTGCTTTGCTTCAGGCAGCATGTCCCGAAGCATATCAGCACAAACTCGATCTGCTGATGCACTACGCACAACATACGCAGGCAGAAGAAGTACCCGACCCTTATTATGGCGGTGCAAGCGGCTTTGATCTGGTGCTGGATTACATCGAAGACGCATCCGAAGGGCTGGTCGCGCGGTTACAGAAATAAACCGTAAAAGTCGTTTTTGCATCCACCGCTCACTACAGACAGGCATCCGGCACGCTCTTACCGGCGATTCGCTGCCCCCTTCGACCAGTCCTGACCAGGCATAAAACCCGGCTGGCACCCAGTGTCATTTCACGCCTGTTTGCAGCTCATCCCCGGAAATTAGCATTTCATCCATCAAAAATGGCAACTTAAATCCTTGCTACTTGTCCAAGCAGGGCGATTTCGGAATACTGCCCGCACAGTATCATCCCGTCCCTCTCACTTGTGCAAGAGACCTCTCATGTTACGAAAAACACTTATTGTCCTCAGTATTGCCTCGGCACTGACCGCTTGCGGTAATAAAGAAGCAGATAAACCCAAAAATGCGGCATCTGCCAGTGTCGCCGCCAGCAGCGCAGAAAAACAGGATAAATCGGCGGTAACAAAGCTGATTATTGCTCCCGAAGACATGATGACCGTGCAAAGCAATGCGCTCGCATCTGGCCCGGTGGTGACGGGTTCCATCCAACCGGAACGCAAAGCAGATCTGCGCGCGGAAGTATCAACGATCGTGCTGCAGGTGCTGAAAGAAAACGGCGATGTCGTCAAACGCGGCGATATTCTCGTACGACTGGATGAAACTGCGATTCGCGACAATCTGAATTCTGCTGAGGATAACGCCCGCAGTGCGGCACTGGCTCTGGATCAGTCTGAACGTGCCTTGCAGCGCCTGAAAACCCTGCGTGCCTCAGGAATGACTTCATTGCAGGCACTCGATGAAGCCGAGGTCAAGGTGAATGCGGCACGCAGTGAACTCTCTGCTTCGCGCGCCCGTGCAAGTACCGCCCGTCAGCAATTGCAACGCACAGTTGTACGGGCTCCGTTTGACGGTGTCGTCAGCGAACGCAAAGTCTCTGCAGGTGATACCGCCGCCATCGGTAAGGAACTGGTCAAAGTCATCGATCCAACCAGTATGCGTTTTGCCGGACGTGTCTCGGCCGACAAAATTGCCCAGGTCAGAATCGGTCAGCCCGTCAGCTTCCGCATCAACGGCTACGGCGGACAGGAGTTCCGCGGCAAAGTAACCCGGGTTGATCCTGCGGCCAACGACGTCACACGTCAGGTGGAAGTGCTGGTGGCATTTGCCGACAGTAATCAGCCGCGTGTTTCCGGCTTATATGCGGAAGGCAATATTGAATCCACCACAGTTAATGCCTTAACGCTGCCAGAAGGTGCATTGGTCAAAGCTGGCGATAAATCCTATGCCTGGCGTGTCGCGGGCAAATCCCTGAAACGGGTTGATCTGAACGTAGGAAAACGCGATCAGCGCACTGGCAATTACGAAATACGCAGCGGTCTGGCAGAAGGTGATGTTGTCATGCGCAATCCGAATTCCAGTTTCAAAGACGGACAGGCAATCGAAATGGCAGCAGCACCCAGAGCCGACATTATTGCCAGTACGAAGCTGCCGGCCTCAACCACCACCGCCAGCGGAGGCAACTGATTATGTTTTTATCTGATTTCAGTATCAAGCGACCGATTGCCACTATCGTGATGATCATCGCCCTGATGGCACTGGGTTTGCTGGCACTCAGCAAATTACGGGTCAATCAGAATCCGGATGTCGAAGTTCCCGGCTTATCAGTGATCATTACCTATCCCGGTGCTTCACCGGATACGGCGGAACGGGAGATTATCAACCGTCTTGAAAAATCGCTGCAAAGCGTACAGGGCGTAAAAGCTCTGTATTCGTCGGCAAATGAAGGATTTGCTGAGTTCGACATTGAATTCGTATTTAAGAAGAACATGATCGAGGCCAGCGACGACGTTCGTAACGTGATTTCTTCGGTTCGCTACAAAATGCCGACAGAAATGCGGGAGCCTGTCATCAAACGCTGGGATCCGTCGGCACAACCTATCATCAACCTGGCGCTGTCATCGAGCAAACTTACCCACGCCGAAATTTCAAGACTCGCGGAGGATCTGCTGGCGGATAAATTCCGCGCGGTTCCCGGTGTTGCCACAGTAGTTGTGAATGGCTCACTGAAACGCGAGTTATCGGTCTTACTCCGTGCTGAAAAACTGCGCGAATTTAACGTGTCCGTCGGCGAAGTCGTGAATGCTCTGCGGAATCAGAATACCAATGCACCGGTAGGAAAAATTCGCGGCAAGCTGGATGAAGAAAGTATACGTCTGGTTGGACGTATCGAGTCACCGGAAGAATTTCAGGGCATTGTCGTGAAACGGAATGGCGATCAGATCGTACGTCTTGCGCAGGTCGCTACTATTGAAGACAGCTTTGCCGACATCAATGGTTTAAGCATACGCAGCGGCAAACCGAATGTGGGTATGCAAATCACGAAATCGCGTGAGGCAAGCACTGTCAGCGTTGCCACGTCTGTACGTGAAATGGTGAAGGAAATCAATGCCGGTTTTGAAAAAGATCAGCCCGGCACCAAGCTTGAAATCACACGCGATGGCGGTAAAGATGCTCAGAACAGCCTGAATAACGTGATTGAATCGCTGGTACTCGGTGCCGGTCTGACGATTTTCGTGGTGTATGCGTTCCTCAATTCCTGGCGCTCCACACTGATTACCGCACTCAGCTTACCAACCTCGGTGGTCGCAGCTTTTATCGCGGTATGGTTGTGTGGCTTCACCCTGAATTTCATGACCCTGCTTGGTTTGTCACTGGCAATTGGTGTGCTGATTGATGATGCGATCGTGGTCCGTGAAAACATTGTGCGGCACATGCAAATGGGGTCAGACCGCCGCACTGCCGCGCTGGAAGGTACAGCGGAAATCGGTCTGGCAGTGGCAGCAACCACGTTTTCGATTATTGCTGTCTTTATTCCGGTCGCTTTTATGCCGGGGATGCCTGGTGAATGGTTCCGTCCGTTTGCGCTGACTGTGACCTGCTCGGTATTAGTCAGTCTGGGTATTTCATTCACGCTGGATCCGATGTTGTCAGCATACTGGGGCGATCCGCCAGATCATCACACCGCACCCAAAAAAGGTCTGGGAAAAATACTGGCTCGCTTCAATGACTGGTTTGACCATCAGTCTGATCGCTACGGCCATGTCATCGCCTGGGCTTTGCATCATCGCCGCTGGATGGGAACCATTGCACTGGTGAGTCTGATTACCGCTCTGGGTCTGCAGGCAAAATGGGGGGGCACCAGTTTCTTACCGGCCGCAGACTCCGGCAATCTGATGATAGAAGTCCGGACACCGGCGTCGTCATCTCTGGAATATGCGCGACTGAAAATGGAAAGAGCAGCAGCCATTGCGCGCACGATCTCTGAAACCAAAGAAACCAACAGTAATATCACGCCAGCCGGTGGCCGTATCTATGTCGATATCGGCAAACGTACGGAACGCAAACGCAGTGCGAAGGAAATAGCGGTTGAATTGCGCAACAAAATTAAACCTCTGGTCGGTGCTGAATACACGGTTCTGGACGATCTGAATAACGGTGCCCGCAAGCCGGTACAAATCGAATTCACCGGTCCGGATTCCCGTAAGCTGCTGGAAATTACCAGCGCCTATATGGAGAAACTGCAAAGTGTGCCCGGAGCGGTCGATATCGGCCTGTCGCAGCAAGATCCGAAAAAAGAGCTGAAGATAGAACTGAACCGCGGCCTGGCAAATTCTATGGGTATCTCATCGAATGATGCAGCACAGGCATTGCGCATCGCGTTTGCCGGTATCGAGGTTGGCGACTGGGTTGATCCTACCGGTGAAACCCGCGATGTCGCTGTCCGCTTGCATCCGGATGACCGCGTCAGCAAAGAAAATATCGAACGTTTGCCAATCGCTATCTCCGGAACGAATCAGATGGTGCCACTGGATCAGATCGCCACGATCAGCATGGGGAAAGGCCCTTCCGGCATTGAGCACAGCAACGGCAAACGGACGATCACCGTTTCTGCCAATGCACAGGGTCGCTCTAACGGTGAAGTGATTGCCGATGCGAAGAAGCTGGCGGAGTCGTTTAACTATCCACCGGGCTACGGTCTGAACATTACCGGCTCGGGTCAGGATCAGGAAGAAGTGTTCGGCGCAATGATGATTGCATTGTTGTCCGGTATTGGCCTGATGTATCTGATTCTGGTCATACAATTCGGCTCGTTCACCGCGCCGCTGGGCGTGATGCTGTCGCTGCCTTTATCGCTGATCGGCGTCGTCATCGCGTTGCTGGTTACCGGCAGCACCATCAATCTGATGAGTCTGATCGGCGTCATCATGTTGATGGGTCTGGTGGCGAAAAACGCGATTCTGTTGCTCGATGCGGCACGTAAAAATGAAGCCGAAGGCATGAACCGCGAAGAAGCCCTGATGCAGGCTGGCCGTGTGCGTCTGCGCCCGATTCTGATGACGACATTTGCGCTGATCGCCGGCATGATGCCGGTCGCTCTGGGGCTGGGTGAAGGTGGTGAATTTTACCGTCCACTGGCAATCGCCATTATCGGCGGCACCATCACCTCGACCTTGCTGACTTTGCTGGTAGTACCTACCTTCTACGACAGCATAGAAATTGCGAAAGACCGCATGATGGACAAAATGCATGCACGTGGCACCCGTTATCATCCGTCGCTGGCATTTATCGTCACCATGCTGGAAGCTTTTTTCACACTGACCTTTGTCCGCCTGATCTATCGCAGCCTGTTGAAATTGTGGCGGCTCATCAGCGGACGCAAAGGTAGTGCCGGCATCGCCACTGCCAGCCTGTCAGGTGCAGATCAGATGAAATAACGACTGCCTGTCACGTCTATCCCGATGCTGGGGTTTTCTCCTAAGTATCCTCCAGCATTTTTTACAGCCTGCCAACCGAAAGTTGGCAGGCTTTTTTTACGATAAAGCAGAACTTATTTTTGCGACGATTTCATACGAATGCAGACGTGCCTGATGATCAAAAATATTCGAGGCGATCATCAGTTCATCGGCACCGGTGTGACGAATGAAATCACGCATCTGCTGGGTTACTGTCGCTGGCGAACCGATGGCTGAACAGGCCAGAATCTGGTTCAGCAATGCGCGCTCGCCTTCACCCAGTTGTTGCATGAAATTTTCTACCGGCGGTGGAATTTTCGCCGGTCTGCCGCTGCGTAAATTGACGAAAGCCTGCTGCGCCGAGCTCGCCAGCAGATGCGCCTGGTCATCGGTATCGGCGGCAAACACATTGAATCCCAGCATCACATACGGCTTCGCCAGATACGCCGATGGCCGGAACGTGGCACGATAAATGCCCACTGCCTGCATCATCTGCTGTGGAGCAAAATGCGACGCAAACGCATACGGCAAGCCCATCGCCGCTGCCAGTTGCGCGCCGTACAGGCTGGAGCCGAGTATCCATACCGGCACATGCAGGCCCGCACCCGGTACCGCTTTCACGGCAGAATGCGGCTCATCAGAAAAATAATCGAGTAATTCCGCGACATCCTGCGGAAATTCATCGGCATCTGAACTCAGGTTCCGCCGCAATGCCCTGGCAGTGCGCTGATCGGAACCGGGTGCCCGGCCCAGACCAAGATCAATCCGACCCGGAAACAGCGATTCCAGCGTACCGAACTGTTCGGCGATCACCAACGGCGAGTGATTCGGCAGCATGATGCCGCCAGCACCGACGCGGATAGTCCGCGTACCGCCAGCTACGTGGGCAATGAGGACAGCTGTGGCGGCACTGGCAATGCCAGGCATGCCGTGATGCTCTGCCAGCCAGAAACGGTGATAAGCCCAGCGTTCGGCATGCTGCGCCAGATCGAGCGAATTTTTAAAGGATTGCGCAGGTTCCGTCCCTTGTGCAATCGGGGAAAGATCAAGAATAGAAAGAAGAGCCATATCGTTTGCCTGTCATGCAAAGCTTGCAGCGGGCGATTCCCGGACTCAGACAAGCAATGCGTTGGACGCCTATTATCAGCCAAGTCACATAAGCCTGCTGCGAACGGCCGGAACAGATATGACAAAGAACAAATAAGATGCAAAAGCTACAAGACAAAATAATAAATAAATATCATAATCAAACCGACTTTTGATGCGTTTTACAAATAACAGGACTGACGCAACGTGTCCGGCAAGACGTGGCAATAACGACACTATGTATTGCACGACGAGGAGCCATGGCGCGACCGGAACGATTAGACATCCGTCCTGATAAGTAAATATCGCATCCACTTTTTCAATATTAATTTTGCAATATATTGATTTTGTCAAAGGATGAATTGTGATTCGTTTAGCCAGTACCGACGACGCCTCTGCCATCTGCGCGATTTATAACCGCTACGTCCTCAATACCACTATCAGCTTTGAAGATACGACGGTACGGGTGCCAGCGATGGCAGAGCGCATCAGCACTGTGTTTGCGGCGGGTTTGCCGTGGTATGTCTATGAGCAAGATGACAAAATTCTGGGTTATGCCTACGCCAGTCCGTGGCGCACGCGTCATGCTTACCGCTTTTCTGTTGAAATATCTGCCTATGTCAGCCCCGACCATAAGCAAAGCGGCATAGGCTCACAACTGTATGATCATTTGATCGACGATCTGCAACGACGCGGTATGCATTCGGTGATCGCGGCTATTTCCCTGCCGAATCCGGCCAGCGTCGCGTTACACGAAAAATTCGGCATGACGCAAGTCGCTCACTTCAAGGAAGTCGGCTTTAAATTTGGTCGCTGGATCGATGTCGGCTACTGGGAAAAGCAAATATGAAAAAAGACCGTACAGCCTGACGGTCTTGTTGCGGTCTTGTCAGGCACCTGTATCAGTTCTCAGTTTTTTTACTTCATACTGATGATTCATCCGACAGAAAGCTCAATATGTATTGCACTCATCTGCCTTCACGTTTGCCTCTGCCCCGGTTACGCGTGCTCGTCCTGAGCCTGTGTATTGCCGGTGTAGTCACGCCACTGGCGTTGCTGCCAGACACCACCGTCGCGGCGACCGACATTGAGACACCGGCGATACTGCTGGCGCGTAACTATCATGCGAAAATCAATCCGGCGGCGTATCTGGTCAGTGAAAAGCTTGATGGCGTGCGGGCAATCTGGGATGGTAAGCAATTGCGTTTTCGTAGTGGCCGCCTGATACAGGCACCCGCATGGTTCATTGCCGCCCTGCCGGCACATCGGCTGGATGGTGAATTATGGATGGGGCGACGCCGCTTTGAAGCCTTGTCTGCGGCAGTCCGGCGGCAGATTCCTGACGATGCCGAATGGCGACAAATCAGTTATCAGATTTATGAACTCCCCGAAGGCAGCGGCACTTTCAGCGAACGTTTGGTCTCGCTTAGGCAGAGCATTGCGGCTAGTCAGGCACCCTGGTTGCAGGTATTGCCGCAGCAGCGCGTCAGCGATGATGCCGAACTGCAGGCGCTGTTGAAAAAAATCGTCAGCGAGGGAGCCGAAGGCCTGATGCTGCATCAGGCGGATGCGCGGTGGCAGACCGGGCGTTCAGATGTCTTGCTGAAGCTAAAACTGCATGAGGATGCAGAGGCGGTGGTGATCGGTCACGAACCGGGGCGTGGAAAATATCAGGGCTTACTCGGTGCCTTACTGGTTCAAACACCGGAAGGTCAGCGCTTCCGGCTCGGTAGTGGTCTGAGCGACGCGCAACGGCAATCACCACCCGCCATCGGCAGCACGGTTACTTATCGCTATCGCGATCTGAACGCGAATGGCATACCGAAATTTGCCAGCTTCCTGCGTGTCAGGGAGAGTGAGTAAGCAGTCTGTGCAAAATCAATCCCCTTGATAAATAAGGCTTACAGCCTTATTTACGGCTGTAAGCCTTATTTTATTCGGACATTCGTACAGATCTTCTGTCCGCGACCATCAGTCTGAAACTCAGTTCAGAGGATGCGTTTCATGCAAAGAACAGGCTTGCACTTTCGCACCAAAGAAATCCGCCTGTAACTGAAATGCCTGCAAAATTCTCTGCCGGCCTGCGGCATCGGCAGGCAAAGCGAAAACCACGCGCAAAAACTGTTGTTCACCGCTACGGACAGTTTTACCTATATCAGCCGCCAGTAAATCCTGTTCCAGTAAAGCCTGCGGCGCGGGCGGCAAGGCTTCCTGCGCCGCGCGCATCGCCGCCAGCACTTCCGCTTCGGTCACAGTGAGTGCGTCGTCCATACTCTGGAATTTTTTCACCCCACCTATGTTGACCGCAACACCGCCGGTTACTTCAAATTCTGTCGGTGATATCCGCTCGTAATGAAATGCCTCCCAACCCGGTACACCACGCTTGCGCTGGGCGACTTGCGCCATCGCCGCCGCTGCAGTACCACCGCCATTAATCATGCCGACCGGCAGCATGTCAGCAAGATTATCAGGAATCGTCTCTTTACTGATATCGCTCATAGTACAAACTCACTATATAAAATCAGCTGACATTGTATGCCGCCAGGCGCACACCCGGAAAGTAATACACTGCAGGATAGAGGGATTTATCTGGATTTCTGTACCGTTGGCAGAACATTGCTCAAAGAAGAAAATCCCGAGAAAGTCATGAAAAATGAATAACCAACAACTCACCACACATTGCGGGTAAAATTCAGCGGCAATTTTATTCTGGAAGCGGCGGACATCGTCGTCTGCTGCAGAATCGTGGCAACGCTGTATTGCAGCCGCAACGAATTTCAACCACAGCTCACATTTAAGGAAATTTTCATGTCGATCAAATCCCGTGTCGTTTTGGGTAGCGCTATCGCTCTGTTCGCGCTCAGCGCTTGTAATGATAAGGATAAAGCGGCTTCAGCATCGGCCTCTGCATCTGCTGTCGCTGAGAGCAAAGAAGCAGTCGCCGCGACTGTGAATGGCACGCCGATCAGCAAAAAGCAATTGGATCAGATCATGCAGCAGCAGGCAGCCCAAGGCATGCCGGATAATCCTGAAACACGCAAAATGGTGATCGACCAACTGGCGATGCAGATTCTGGTCGCACAGGAAGCAACGAACAAAGGTCTGGATAAAGTACCTGAAGTCAAAGAACAACTGGACATGGCGCGTTTGTCTATCCTCGCCAATTCCTACGTTAAAGACTACATGAAAAACGCGACCGTCAGCGATGAAGCGCTGAAAGCGGAATACGACAAATTCAAAACGACGGCCGGCGGCACAGAATTTAAAGCGCGCCATATTCTGGTCGCCAGCGAAGATGAGGCCAAAGACATCATCGCTAAAATCAAAAAAGATGTGAAAGCATTCGACGGTCTGGCAAAAGCAAAATCACAAGACCCTGGTTCCAAAGGCAAAGGCGGCGATCTCGGCTGGTTTAATCCGCGTAGCATGGTGCCGGAATTCGGCGAAGCCGTCGCGAAACTGGAAAAAGGCAAATTCACTGAAACACCAGTCAAATCGCAATTTGGTTACCACGTCATCATTCTCGATGACAGCCGCCCATTGGCCGTGCCTGCGCTGGACGATGTCAAAGGACCGCTGACTCAGCAATTGCAACAGCAAAATCTGAAAAAGACTTTTGATGATCTGAAAGCCAAAGCAAAAATTGAAATCACTGCGGTAGTGCCAGCCGCGCCAGCTTCCGCTGCTGCAGCAAGCCCGGCTGCAACACCTGCACCGGTTGCAGCGCCAGCAGAAGCAGCAAAGAAATAATTGCAACACGCTTCTGTTCAGCGATAAAAAAACCGCCTTAACCGGCGGTTTTTTATTCCTTCATATCGCAATAACGACAGACTTATTTTCCTGACTTACGGCGCGTCGTGCCGCTGTCTTTATCAAACTTAGACGGACGGCGTTCGCCGGGTTTGCCCGATTTGAAGCCCGGTTTACCACCTGCTTTTTCCGCAACACGGCGATCCCCCCCACTGCGTTTAGGGCCTGACGGAAAGTCTGCCGCAATACCGCCGCTGGATGGACCGACCGCGCTGATACGGATCTGCTTACCGGCAACCCAGACATCCTTCAGATGCTGCAACAATTCCTTGGGCATCCCATCCGGCAGATCCAGCGTGCTGTGATCATCAAAAATGGCAATGCGTCCGATGTACTTTGCTTCCAGTCCCGCTTCGTTGGCTATCGCACCAACGATATTCGCTGGCGTGACGGCATCCGCTTTGCCGACTTCGATACGATACGTCTGCATAGGAATGCTGACTTTTTCCTTGTCTTTTTTTGCTTTCGCCGGACGTTGCTGTTCGTCGTCGCGGGTCGAAACAGCCCGCTCCACCACCTGATTCAGGCGGCTGCCGGGTGCGCTGTCAGCGATACGCGGTGCGCGCTCAGCACGAGTTTCACTACGGGCAGCGCGCGCAGCTGGTGCAGCGGCGACACCGGCTTTTTCGGCACTGATACGCAAAGACTGACCGGCGACCCGTACCGATTTCAGATGATCAAGTGTTTCCACCGGCAAATCATCAGGCAGATCGAGAATCGTGTAATCGTCGTAAATATCGATGCGGCCGATAAATTTCGATTCGATATTCGCTTCGTTTGCTATCGCGCCGACGATATTGCCGGGTTTCACGCCATGCTCATGGCCAACGGCGATACGGTAGGTTTGCATGCCTGGTTCAGCAACGCGCGGGCTGTGTTCGCGACGAGCGCCGCGTTCTTCGCGCTCACCACGATCACGTGAAGGACGCTCACCGCGATCACTGCGTGAAGGCCGTTCATCACGCCAGCTGTCATCGTTTTTGACTTCACGACGATTTTTATCGAGCAGCAAGGGTTCATCACCGCGCGCCATTTTCGCCAATGCCGCCGCGATTTCGATGGCAGGAATATTGTGTTCCTGCTCGTAGGCCTCAATCAGCGCAGTGTATTCATCCAGACCACCTTCGGCCAATGCAGTTGAAATCTGGTCTTTAAAACGGGCAATACGGACATTATTGACGGTTTGTATCGTCGGTAATTCCAATGGCGACACCGGCTGGCGGGTAGCACGTTCTATCGCTTTCAGCAGATTTTTTTCGCGCGGTGTGATGAACAGAATCGCTTCACCGCTGCGCCCCGCACGACCAGTACGGCCTATACGGTGCGTATAGCTTTCCGGATCATACGGCACATCGTAGTTAATGACGTGACTGATACGTTCGACGTCCAGACCACGCGCTGCCACATCGGTCGCCACGAGAATATCAATCTTGCCATCTTTCAGCTGTTGTATTGTGCGTTCACGTTGCTGCTGGTTGATGTCACCATTGATCGCGGCAACCGAGAACCCGCGCGCATCGAGTTTAGCGGCAAGTTCTTCGGTACCCAGTTTGGTACGTGCAAAGATAATCATGCCGTCAAAAGTTTCTGCTTCCAGAATACGGGTCAGCGCATCGAGTTTATGCATACCCGACACCAGCCAGTAACGCTGACGAATATTGTCTGCGGTTCCGGTTTTAGCCGCAATCGTGACTTCGGCAGGCTTGTTCAGATAAGTCTGAGCAATACGTTTGATGGCCGATGGCATCGTTGCCGAAAACAAAGCCGTCTGCCGCGTTTCCGGCGTTTCCTGCAGGATGCGCTCAACATCATCGATAAAACCCATGCGCAGCATTTCATCGGCCTCATCCAGCACCAGTGTTTTCAAGGCAGATAAATCGAGTGAACCTTTGTCGAGGTGATCAATCACGCGACCCGGCGTACCGACCACCACATGCACACCACGGCGCAATGCCGATAATTGCGGGCCATAGCTTTGTCCACCGTAAATCGGCAGCACATGAAAACCGGGAATGTGACGCGCATAGGTCTGGAATGCTTCGGCAACCTGTATCGCCAGTTCGCGGGTCGGTGCCAGCACCAAGGCTTGCGGCGAAGTTTGACGAATATCGATACGCGACAATACCGGCAGCGCAAATGAGGCGGTTTTACCAGTACCGGTTTGTGCCTGACCAAGCACATCGCGGTTATCCATCAGATATGGAATAGTCGCCGCCTGGATTGGCGACGGGGTTTCGTAACCGACATCTTGCAAGGCGCGCAGCAAAGGCGCACTCAGTTGCAGATCGGAAAAAGTGAGGGGGGAAGTAGATTCAGACATGCGATGCTCGCTTATTTCATTCATATCGCAGGATGCGACGAGATTTGGGGCGTAGTGTACCCTGTTGTCATGGACTCAGGGAGAAACCTGGCTACGATTTTGCTCATTTTTTAGGCAAGTACGGAATAAAAGACTAAGTACCGGCGACAAGCGTGCAATGACTCTGTTCTTTTCGGCAACCCCAGACCATCCGGTGGCCGGTCTGGTGCCTGATTAGATCGCTGTTTATAAATGCAGTCAGCAGTCTGTGGGCTGACTTATTTCTCAGACAAACCGTATTTGCGCATCAGCTTGTCCTGCGTGCCGTTCTCTTGCAGACGCAACACGATACGATTGATCTGTTCTATCTTCCACGGTGATTTCAGCGATAAAGCGCACTGCGTATATACCACTGAAAAAGCGGTTTTCGACACGCTGAACGAAGCATGCTTATCAGGGAATTTTTTGAAATAACCGGCAATTTCAGATTCTGACGTGATCAGTGCATCAGCGCCTCCAAGCGCGAGCAGACGAAACATACTGGGCACATCGGTCATATCGATCCGGGTCGTCCGGCCGGCAGCCAGATCCGGCTCAATCAGTGCATAGTGATAGCCGATCTGGGTCGCGATTTTTTTACCCGACAAATCTTCAGGAAGCTCATGCGGTACCGGTGTGTCCTTGCGCACCACCACACGCTCTGTCTGCGGCAGATTCGGAATAGTCCATGCGAAATCAGCGGGATGATCGACCCATTTGGGGCTGTGATAACAGACCAGATCAGCTTCACCGCTTTTAATCGCAGGCTCAATCCGGCGGCGCGAATACGGAATATAGACCGGCTTGGCATCAAGCCCTCTGGCAATCGCATCGGTATAGTCTTTCAGCAGACCGCCTACCACATGATGCCGTTTATCAAAAACAATCAGCGGATCACTCAGCGTCTCAAAGCCGGCAACCCGGAGCAGGTCCTGCGCCTGCGCTTGCACAGGCAGACAAAAAATAGCGCCCAGTGTCATCGGCAGGCAGAAAGAGCGGACATCTGCGATTACAGTATGCTGCTGAACCCGGGTTAACAGTGGCGTCAAAACTGAATATAAGACTGGCTTCAAGACGTGCTGTGTTGCGTGCATCACTGATTTCATCACTACTTCTGCTCTCTGAATGTTACTGTCCATTTACTTCACGGTACTTGCGTATAGCCACGCAAGCCTTGCAAGCCACCGGTATGCACCGCCACCACTTTCGCTTCCCGCGCGATCTGCCCGCTCAGCCACAACTGGCGAAGGGCAAACAACATTTTTCCGGTATATACCGGCTCCAGCAATATTCCGGTATCTTCAAAAAAATTCTGGCAAAACGCGCTGAGCTCAGCGCTTACTTTAGCGTATCCGCCATGGTGGAAGGTAGTTAACAATTGATAATTCTGATGTGCAGGGTAACCCGCTGCAGTCAATAAGCGTGCGACTTCGGCATGCAGATACTCCGCATTTTTAAATGCAGCAACGCCGATCACGTTGCCCTGTCCGCGCAATCCAGCCAGTACGCCCGCCATCGTCGCCCCGGTGCCGCAGGCAAGCACCATCAGATCAGGAGTAAATTCCAGCTCCCCGACCAGCTCGGCAACACCATGTAATGCCGTCGCCGCACTGCCGCCTTCGGGCAGCCAGACATGCTGCGCGCTGCTATAAGACAGATGCTGACGCCACGCCTCAGTATCGTCCCGCAAAGCGCGATACGCCTCGCGCGAAACAAAGCGAATGTGCATTCCCAGCGCGCGGCAATCGTCCAGCATCGCGCTGTTCATGCCCTCAGAACCACGCACCAGCGCTGTCGCCGGAAACCCGGCGATCGCCGCTGCATGCGCCAGTGCATGCAGATGATTCGACCATAAGCCGCCCATGCTGACCAGATGCGCAGGCTGACCCGCCAGTGCCTGCAAAGGATATTTCAGCTTACGGAATTTATTACCCGAAACCTGCGGATGCAAAAGATCGTCGCGCTTGATCCACAGATTCATTTGCGGAAACAAGCTGCTGTGTATGCGTTGACAGGGTGAAAAAGGAGCGGAAAACACAATATTATTTTTATTGCCGGATGGTAAAGTATTATATTGTCAGGGCTGACGCAAAATTGCTCTGGCAAGGCGTGACGACAAAGACGATGACATAGTAAAGCAAACGGCAATCGCAGCGTTCAACTTCGCTGGGATTGTATCGCCCAGTGTCAGCATCCGGGCTGACTGGTGTCACGGCGCTCATTCGCCACACTGGCCATACCAGCCGGACTGGCCGCACTGAACATTCAATGAAGTTGGAGAGTACATGCCTGCAGATCACGATCAGCCCCTGGCGAGTGCCAGACAACAGCTGACGCAGCTTATCAAGCAAATTAAAGAAAACGGCAAACAGGACAATCTGCTGCCGACGCTGCAAACCGTGCTGACCCAGTTAGAAAGTCTGAGCAAACATGACCAGCTGACCGGCGCACTGAACCGCCGCGCCTTGCTGAGCAACCTCGACATTGAACTGGCGCGCTCTTACCGTACCGGCCACACATTTTCATTTGCTGTCATCAGCGTCGATCATCTCGAAAAAATTCTGGAGCAACACGGACAGGCCGTTGCCCGTCAGGTATTGCAAATGGTCGCCAAAGAAGCGCTGGACATGCTGCGCACGCTGGATTCTTTCGGTCGCGTTGCCGCCAATGAATTTGCGATCGTGATGCCAACCACCTGGCTGGATCAAAGCCTGAAAGCCATCGCCCGCCTCAAAAAACGCGTCGCGGGCTGCGACTGGAATGCCGTCGCCCCCGGCTTGCAGGTGACGTTTTCAACCGGTCTGACAACCAACGCCATCAAAGACACCGCAGACATCATGCTGGCGCGCGCCACCTCGGCCTTACACACAGCCAAAGCCAAAGGCAGCGACAGCATCGCGGAAGCCGAATTACCGCTACCGGAATACAATCCGGAAGACGATGAGTAAAAAGACGGATAAAGCAATCAATAAGCCAGCGACTTGTCATTCACAAGATGCGGGGATTTTGCTGCACGTCTTACGGAACTTATGATGAATATCAGGCACTAAACTTGCACTGCTTACCTCATTCAGGCTTAGCACTTATCTTATTCATGCCTCAGTTAATTCAGGATTCTCCATGAAACTCTCCCCCCTGCTGGTCAGTCTGCTGGCCGCTTTTGTATTGAACGGTGCGGCGTTGCCGGTGTCTGCTGCGCAGCAAGCTGCCGTCAGTCTGGACAACCGCGCCGATGCGATGAAGCAGCATGCCGACTATATCCGCGAGCATTACAGCAAATTCGAATACCGGATTCCTATGCGCGACGGTAAGACCTTGTTCACGTCGGTGTATGTGCCGAACGATGCGAGTGCGAAAAAAACCTATCCGATACTGCTGGTGCGCACGCCGTATTCGGTCGCGCCGTATGGTGCAGACAATTACAAAACTGCTCTGGGGCCAACCGCCGAGTATGACAAAGAGGGTTTCATTTTTGTGTTTCAGGATGTGCGCGGCACGAATATGTCGGAAGGCGAATTCGTCAATATGCGGCCGCATCTGGATGTGAAAAAAACACCGGCGGATATTGATGAAAGCAGCGACACCTATGACAGCATAGACTGGCTGATCAAACACCTGCCGCACAATAACGGCAAGGTCGGTCAGTGGGGTATTTCGTATCCGGGCTTTTACACTTCGGCTGGCGCAATTGATTCGCATCCGGCACTGAAGGCGGTTTCGCCGCAGGCACCGATTGCGGACTGGTTCCGTGGCGACGATATGCACAGAAACGGCGCGTTTAATCTGCAGATGGCATTCGGCTTCTTTAACAGCTTTGGTCAGCCGCGCCCGCAACCGACAGACAAACGCGGCTGGAAAGAATTTAATTACGGCACGCCTGACGGCTATCAGTTTTTTCTCGAACTCGGTTCGGTTGCGAATGCAAACGACAAATACTTTAAAAACGGGATTCCGTTCTGGAATGAGATCGTCGCCCATCCGGATTACGATCAGTTCTGGCAAAGCCGCAATCTGCTGCCGCATCTGAAAAATATTAAAGCAGCCGTGCTGACGGTTGGTGGCTGGTATGACACCGAAGATTTATACGGCCCGCTGCAAACCTATCGCGCGATAGAAAAGCAGAATCCGGGCATACAAAATACGCTGGTGATCGGCCCGTGGACGCACGGCGGCTGGACGCGCAGTGATGGCGATAAAGTCGGCGATGCGAATTTCGGTTTCAAGACGGTGCGCAATTATCAGCCGGTCGAATTCGCGTTCTTCAAACATCATCTGAAAGGCGGCGAGAAACCGACGTTGCCGGAAGCGTGGATGTTTGAAACCGGCGCGAATCGCTGGCGTAGCTTCGATGCCTGGCCGCCGAAAGAAAGTAAAGAGCAGACTTTGTATTTCCATGCGAACGGCAAACTGAGTTTCACAGCGCCGGCGGCAAACGAGAACGGCTTTGATGAATACATCAGCGATCCGGCCAAACCAGTACCGTACACAACCGAGATTCTGAACGGCTGGAGCAAACAATATGTCGCTGCCGATCAGCGTTTTGCCAGCCGCCGCCCGGATGTGCTGACCTGGCAAACCGAGGTGCTGGATAAAGATGTGACACTGGCGGGACCGCTGAATGCGGATTTATTTGTCAGCGTCACCGGCACCGATGCCGATTTCGTGGTCAAGCTGATCGATGTGTCGCCAGCAGATGCGAAAGACGGGCCAATCAATCGCGGTAATCAGCAAACCCTGGTACGCGGCGAACCTTTCCGCGCGCGCTTCCGCGATGGCTTTGAAACGCCGAAAGCGATGACACCGGGTGAAGTGACCAGGGTCGCCTTCAATATCAACGATGTGTTCCATACCTTTCAGCGCGGTCACCGCATCATGGTGCAGGTGCAGTCGAGCTGGTTCCCGTTTATCGACCGCAATCCGCAAACCTTTGTGCCGAATATTTACGCGGCCAAAGACAGCGATTTTGTTAAGGCCACGCATCGCGTGTATCACAGCAGCAATCAGGCGAGTGCGTTAAAAGTGAAGGTGTTGCCTGCACTCGGCGAATGATACCGGCAGCGACACTGAGCGAAATCTTCAGCAATACACGTAGCAATAAAAAAAGCCCGGAATTTCCGGGCTTTTTTACACTTTCGGGGGAGTATGTGACAAAAAATGCTTATTGTCCTTATAAAAAAAGGACTTTAAAACATACTCCCCCCAGTATATTTTCGTGCTTTTGCGGCGTTTTCAAGAACTTTTAGGTGCAAACACCACCAGCCAGGTCGCCAGCACCACGCCCGCGCAGCCGATCAGCGTGCTCATGGTGATCGCTTCATGCAAAAATAAATGTCCCCACAACAAGGCAAACAAGGGAATCAGAAACGTCACCGTCAGCGCTTTGGTCGGCCCCACATCCGTCATCAGGCGGAAGTAAATCAGATAGGCAACAGCGCTGCATAACAGCGCCAGCGCCGCGCCGAGCAGCAAAATCTGGCTGGTGATTTCGCCCTGCACTGGTACCAGCGGCAGAAACGGCAGCAACACAAACGCAGCACCGACTTGCGAGCCCGTCGCCATCTGCATGGAATTCATCGCGCCGGATACTTTTTTGGAATAAATGCCTGCCAGCGCATAACAGATCGTCGCACCGACGCAAGCCAGTACACCGAGCAGCAAATCACCGGTGAATGCGACCGGCCCCAGACGCACCAGAAAGCCGACGCCGACCACACCGCACAACATGCCCAGCATTTTGCGGCCGGTGAAACGTTCACTCAGAAAAATCGCGCCCATCACCGCGCCCCATAAGGGGCTCGTGGCATTCACAATCGCGGAATAACCAGCGGGCATGCGCATCGCGGCAAACGAATACAAGGCAAAAGGCAGTGCCGAATTCACCAGACCCAGCACCAGATATTGCCGCCAGTGGCGCCGGATATCGACAGGCTTTTGCGTTGCCAGCATCAATAAAGTTAAGGCAAGCCCCGCCAATCCTACGCGGATTTCTGCAGTCCATAATGCGCCCAGAACAGGTGCCAGCACCCGCATGAACAGAAACGAAGCACCCCAGATCGCAGCCAGCGATAAAAGGCGAAGAAGATCAACACTGCGCATGCGGTTTTCCGTATCGATGAAAAACGCTCAGCTTAACAAATTAGCGTGCGCGCCGCTGGCTATTTCCGGTCATCAGGTGCGAAGACTATTTACATGGGCTTGAAGCGCCACGCATAGGCCTGACTGACTTTGAGTTTTTCCGGACTGCCATGCAGTTCAACCAGATAGCGCCCCATGTCGTCACGCTGTGCGCGCGCGATCGCATCGGCACGCACCACGGTGCCGCGATGGATCTGCCAGAAAATGTCGGGGTCGAGTCCTTCCATTAATTCTTTCAGCGGCTTGCGCACATGCGCTTCATCATGCCCGCATACGACACGGGTATATTTTTCATCGGAACTGAAAAACAGAATTTTTTCTATCGGGAACATCTTGATCGTATCGCCGACGCTGGCACTGATCCAGCGTATGCGCTCGGCGGCATTACCACGGATGCGCTTGTCGAGTTCCGACATCAGCTGGCTCAGATCGGGTGCGGCTTGTTTGCTGGCCAGGCGCGCTTTTAAACGCGCGATTGCTTCCGCCAAACGCGCCTGTGCCACTGGCTTCAACAGATAGTCGATCGCACCGGCGGCAAACGCATCGAGTGCATGATTATCGTAAGCGGTGGTGAACACCGCATGGCAACGCCCTTTGACGGCATTTGCCACATCCAGTCCCGACATGCCGGGCATGCGGATATCCAGAAATGCGATGTCGGGCTGATGGGTATAAATTGCATCGAGCGCATCAGCGCCATGCTCGCATTCAGCAACGATCTGCAATTCCGGCCATAGATCATTGAGCATGCGGCGTAATTCTTTACGTGGTAAATCTTCATCTTCAGCGATGATGGCGGTGATCATGCAGCCTCCGTCTGTTTTTCTAAAGGAATTGTGATGATGGCAGCAACCCCGCCCTCGGGGCGGGCTTTCAGCAACAGGCTGGCGCGGTCACCGTACATCGCCGCCAGCCGCTGATGGATATTCGCCAGACCAATGCCAGAGCCACTGTTGTGACCGCCAAAGCCGACGCCATCATCTTCGACGCGCATTTCCAGCATGGGCTGTTCCTGGATGGCGATAACGCTGACCTTCACGGCAATGTGCGCCGCGCCGACCTTGGGTTCTATGCCGTGTTTGATCGCATTCTCGACTAAAGAAATCAGCATCAACGGCGGCACCGCGGCGTCCGCAATCTGTGATTCGACACTGAAACTCAGACGCGGAATACGGGCCTGCATCAGACTCAGATACGCATGCACCGCATCAAGTTGCTTGCTCAAACGCGACTGCACCGAGCCGCCGTCATCGCGCATCTGCGGTATGGTTGCGCGCAGATAATCGACCAGATGATCGACAATCGCGACCGCCCGCGCTGGCTCAGTGCTGATCGCCGAACGTACACCGGCCAGTGTGTTGAACAGAAAGTGCGGTTCCACCTGCGCGGCCAATACCGACAAGCGTAATTCGGTTTCTCTTTGCATCGCCTGCGCCTGTTCTGAGGCGCGCTTGCTCTGTGCGACTTTCAACATATTGCGCTGGCGAGAAAACAGCCAGAGATCATAGCCGCCGCTGAGGTAAATACAGACGGAAGACAATACCAAACCAATATAAAAACCTTTCCAGAAATCCGAGCCTGCAGTATCCGGTGGACGTGGCGCGCGGTTCTGGCTGCCATCCTGCAAACCCTGCTCAAATCCGGCTTTGAATTCCGATAACCAGTTTCCCGCAGGCGTAGCCGCGGTTGTTTTTGCAGGATCCGGCGAACCAGAATAATGCAATTTCAGCGCGGTCAGCATCGGTGCCTCGTAATGCAATAATTGCTGTGTCGCCTGCCTCGCCGCAAAAAATAGCAACAGACTGCACAATAATCCGGCACATAAGACCGTGATCAGACAACGCCATTCTTTTTTTTCCGCATAGCCGCGTTGTCGCACCCAGACGGCGAGTGCGGCGCCACCAAGATGCATACCGGTACCCGCCAGCGCCAGCGGTATCCAGACAACAAAGAAGGTACGCCAGTCAGCGCCGCGCGCCGCATCGATCAGAAAAATCAGCAGCAGCGCGGGAATCAGCGTACCCATCCAGGCGCGTGCGCGATAGCGATACCAGGTGCGTGAAAACACCGGGTAATTGCGCGCTCGGGTCAGCCAGGATTCGCTTCTGGCGGACACTTCCGGTGGCAGGATTTCTTCATTCGCCGATGGCGACATAAGGCTTGCAGGTGTGACTGACATGATCTTCCCTTTCAACGACAGATACAGTCTACGCGGAGCTCATGAGATTGCGCGGGTATGCGACGAATGCGGATCAGGGCGGATAAAACAGGCGTCGTGCCGGATGAAACGATTCAGGCAGATTCAGTGTCACCGCTGCTGGCGGCTTCGGCATTCGCGCGCTGTTGCTTGGCGATGCGCAGGATGGTGTTACGAATAGAAGTCAGAACGGCGACAGAGTTGAAAGGTTTCACAATAAAACCATGCACACCGCGCTGCTGCGCATCCTGAATCATCCCAGCATTAATTCCGGACGACACCATAAACAACAACGACTTCGGCAACTCGGTGCGTAACTGAGTGATGATGGCCCAGCCGGCTTCATTGGCCTCGCCGATATCAATGCAGACAATCTGCGGCCTGAGCCGGATCACGCGCGCCAGGCTGGCTGGCGCGAGATTGGCATCCGCGACCACTTCATGACCGCCGTTACTCAGCACGGAAGTCAGTAAATTGCGGGCGATCGCATTCGCGTCCAGAATAACGGCTTTAAGCATAGAAAACCTGACAAGATAAAAGCAATTTGCATCTTAATGCAAAACTTTAATGTAAAACATTAAGTAAGAGGAAAAAGGCGGAAAAAGCCACATCCGGCGATGCGGGTGCCGTGCAATCCACGCATCATCAGGCACCCTCTTTCGCAGATATTCAGTCCTTCTCTCCGGCTTCGCCTTTCGCATTTTTAACATAGGTTTCCAGCCAGCGATCCTGTTCCCACAACATGTGCAGCACGGATTCCCGCGCACGATAACTATGACTTTCATTCGGCAGCATTACCAGACGCGTGACCGCGCCCAGACCTTGCAACGCCTGATACATGCGCTCACTTTGGATAGGGAAAGTGCCGGGGTTGTTGTCTTGTTCACCGTGAATAAAGAGTATCGGGTCTTTGATCTGGTTAGCAAAATTAAACGGTGACATTTCCTGATACGTCTTGCGCGCCTGCCAGAAATTGCGCTCTTCTGACTGAAAACCAAACGGCGTCAGTGTACGGTTGTAAGCGCCAGAACGTGCAATGCCGGCGCGGAACAAGCGCGTGTGCGTCAGCAGATTGGCGGTCATGAACGCGCCGTAACTGTGGCCACCGATCGCGATACGATTGCGGTCGGCGACACCAAGCCGCACAACTTCGTCAACTGCTGCTTCGGCACTCATTTTGAGTTGTTCAAGATAAGTATCATTCGGCTCTTTCTTGCCTTCGCCGATAATCGGCATCGTCGGGCCATCCAGCACGGTATAACCACGTGCCAGCATCACTTGCGGACCGTTATAGGAAATCCGGTTGAATTTATACGGCGAACCGTTCACCTGACCTGCGGCCTCCGCCGTTTTAAATTCACGCGGATAGGCCCACATAATCATGGGGCGCGGACCATCGCGTTTCGGGTCGTAGCCCGGCGGCAGATACAGGGTCGCGGTCAGATCGACACCATCTTCACGTTCATAACGGAGCTGCTGTTTTTTAACGCCTTTGAGTTGCGGCAATGGATGCGGGAACTGCGTCAGCGCCCGCGCTGCGTCATTATGTGCCAGATCACGCACGAAATAATTTGGCCTTTCCTCGTTCGATTCGCGGCTGGTGACGATGCTGGTGCCTTTGTCATTCAACAAGCCAAGCACTTCTTCGTAATACGGTGCATGCGAACGGAACATGCGCACCGCTTGCTTGCTGTTGAGATCAAACCGGTCCAGAAACGGACGGTCACCTTCAGAACTGGCACCATTGCCAATCAGGAAAATCGACTTGCCGTCCGGTGCCAGCCTCAGCACCGCGCGGCCGTACTGATTTTGCGTCATCACTGGCTGCCCCGGATGGGCGTACTGGTCTTCTGATTTACGCGCAAACAAGAGTTCCGGTTTGCTGTCGGCGACGCCGGGACGTATGCGCCACATGCGGGTATCACGGGTTTTCCACCAGCTTTCTGTCACCAGCGCCAGCCCGTCATTACCCCATTGAATATTATTAAAGCGCCACGCCAGATCCATCAGTTTTTGTGGCGGCGCGTCAAACGGTGCCGCCTGCTGCATCAGAACATCATGCACTTTAACTGGCGCATCTGGATCACCGCCAGCCTGTGCTTCCAGCCAGTATAAGGTCGCGGGTTTGTCGTTGCGCCAGGCAAAATCACGCGGCCCGGCCTGTACCGCATCATTCCCGGTCGGCAGGCGCTCCCGCATAGGACGTTCTGCGATGGTTTTTACTTTCCTGCCATTCTCATCCCACAATTCGATCAGCTGCGGAAAACGATCTACTGGCAGCATCGTTGAATAAGGGCGACGTAATTGTGTGGTCAGAATCAGATTACCGTCGGGCGACGCCTGCGCTTTGGTCAGCGTCATGACCGGGCCTATGCGGCGCACGTCGCCACTGACACTGACAAATGCCAGTTGTGTTTGCAGTTGCCAGTCCAGCATATCGGCGTCTGCCGGTGTTTTCAGCATGTCAGGATAAGTACGGTTCTGCGTCAGCTTACCGCCTTTGCTCTCCAGTGTATTCGGTCCCAATGGTTTTTGCATGAGGTTTGGTGCCGGCTTCTGACGAAGTGGCAGCAAACGTACCAGCAATTGTTCAGAGCCATTACTCCACGCAAATCCGGCACTGGCGACGGCGTTCAGCTTCTCATCAATCAGTCTTTGTGCATGTGCTTTCTTCACATCCAGCAGCCATAGTTCCACGCCGTCATCGGTCCAGCGACTGAACGCCAACCATTTTTCATCCGGTGACCAGAGAGTGTCAGCGATCCGTGGCTTTGCCGGTAAGCCGCTGACTTCACGGATTTTGCCGCTCGCAACATCGAGCAGACTCAGGCTGTTACCGAAATCAAAATGACTCGCAGCACGGGTGCGCGGATTAATACGCAAGCCTGCCAGCCTGAGTTCCGGCTGCGCGACTTCGGCAATGCTAGGTAAGCCTGGCAAACTGACCAGCAATGCAGTTTTACGCTGTGGTCCGAGTTTAAAAACCGGCCCGCGCGGTGCGTCAACAATGGCCTGTAATTCCGGCGGAGGTAAACGGTAACTCCCCTCGGTACCATGCCCGTTGGTCGTCGTTGTGACCGCGCTGACATGGGGAGCGAACAACAGTGCTGCGACAGCGACCAGCAGCGAAGGGATAAAGCGTTGAGAAGACAGAAGCATGATGATATTCATTATTCAATTAAACACTGCACCAAAACGAGCAGTTTTACCCAAGTTCGCATCAGGATCGCACAAAATCGTTACCAGGCAAACCTGTGATACGGAAAACAAGCGATCCCGGAACGTCCCTGCATGATGCGACGAAAGCCTTGTCCATCCTCATTTACATGCGATGGCACAACATTTGCTGCGACGCACAATATGTCTTTCTATATGAGTTTTTCATCGTGGTAAGCTACGCGCCGAATTGATTCAATTCAAATCATTCTGGCATAAGCTTTGAAAATATATTTGCTGGTGAATCAGCATCCAATTAAAACCAACAACGGAGAGCAATTTGGACAAAATTCAAAATCCCGGGGCGAACACTATCTTGGGACACCCCGATAGCTTATTTGTTTTGTTTTTCACAGAAATGTGGGAACGATTTTCTTATTATGGCATGCGCGCATTGCTGGTCTTGTTTCTGGTCACAGAAACGGCCAAAGGCGGCTGGGGCTGGACCCGCGCAGACGCCGCCAATCTGTATGGCTGGTACACCGGTCTCGTCTATCTGACACCAATCATCGGTGGCTATATTGCCGATAAATTCCTCGGCAGCCGTCGTGCTGTCGTACTCGGCGGATTCATCATCGCCGCCGGTCATGCGTCATTACTGTTTGATACGCCAGCTATGTTCTACGTTGGTCTGTCACTGATCGTTGCCGGTACCGGGATGTTCAAGCCGAATATTTCTGCGATTGTCGGCCAGTTGTACACCAAAGATAACGAACACTTGCGCGATTCCGGCTATACCTTGTTTTATATGGGTGTCAATTCCGGCGCGTTTTTCGGTATTTTGCTGTGCGGTTATATTGGTGAAAAAATCTCCTGGTCTTATGGTTTTGGACTCGCCGGTATTTTCATGCTGTTAGGCGCGATCCAGTTTTATCTGGGACAAGGCATTTTCGGCAACATCGGTTTATCGAAAGACCAAAGAGCGGCGACCAATACTGTTGAAGTCGTCGTCGAAGAACCAGCGGCCAACATCGTCGCTGACCGCATTAAAGCAATTGCCGTTTTCTCTTTCTTCACAATTTTCTTCTGGTTCGCATTTGAACAGGCCGGTGGTTCAATGACGATCTTCGCGGCCGATTACACCGACCGTAATTTGGTGGGAACCGCAGGTACTACCTTTAAAATTATCAACAGCCTGATGACGGTGATTCCGACCATGATTCTCAGCTGGTTGCTGGTGAAGCTGTTCGCCGGTACCGCTAAGAACTATCTGGTATCTAATCTGTTGTTAGTCGTCTGTCTGGGAACGATCTGGGCATTAGTCCTGTGGATGCTGCAACGTGAATTTGCGCTGGATCAGTCCAGCGTTCCTGCTACCTGGTTTGGTGTGCTGAACTCGTTTTTCCTGGTGATTCTGGCACCGATGTTTTCCAAAATGTGGGACAAATACTGGGATCCTAGCGGCCCGGTTAAATTCGGTACGGGTCTGGTTCTGCTTGGTATCGGATTTGCGGCGCTGGCCTATGGCTCGTCCACTATTCCGGCCGGTGCGAAGACTGCCTCGATCAGCATGGTTTATCTGATTCTGGCGTACTTCTTCCATACCATGGGTGAGCTTTGCCTGTCTCCGGTCGGCTTGTCTTACATCAGTAAGCTCGCACCGCCGCGTTTGCTTGGTCTGATGTTCGGTTTGTGGTTCCTGAATACCGCCATTGCGAATAAACTGGCTGGTCTGACGGGTAGTTATATTGACGAAATTTCGAACACGTATTCGATGTCGACTTTCTTCCTGATCTTCACCATCATCCCGATTTCTGCCGGCGTTGTTCTGATGCTGATGAATAAATGGATGGCAAAGAAAATGCACGGTATCCACTAATCAGGAATATCCGACCCAACAAAAATCCCCGCCAAAAGCGGGGATTTTTTTAACTATTTCCGACAAATCCTAGCGGGATTCTCCCTCAGATTTATTAAGAACGTTCGATCGCCAGAGCCACGCCCATACCGCCACCGATACACAAACTCGCCAGACCTTTTTTAGCATCGCGGCGTATCATTTCATGAATCAGGCTGACCAGAATACGGCAACCAGAGGCTCCGATAGGATGGCCAATCGCAATCGCACCGCCATTGACGTTGATCTTGCTGGTGTCCCAGCCCATTTCTTTATTCACGCCTATGGCCTGCGCAGCAAATGCTTCGTTGATCTCCATTAAATCAAGATCGGCATGTGTCCAGCCGGCTTTTTTCAGGCACAGTTGCGCTGCAGGCACGGGGCCCATACCCATGATAGTCGGGTCAACACCTGCCGACGAATATGCTTTGATTCGCGCCAGCACCGGTAATCCCAGCTCTTCTGCTTTCTTTGCCGACATCATGATCACTGCGGCAGCACCATCGTTCAGGCCGGATGCATTACCTGCGGTGACGGTACCGTTTTTGTCGAAGGCCGGGCGCAATGCTGACAAGGATTCCAGGGTTGCGCCATGTTTGATGAATTCGTCGGTATCAAAGACGACCGTGCCTTTTTTCGACACGATTTCGACCGGTATGATTTCATCTTTGAACTTGCCGGCTTTTTGTGCCGCTTCCGCTTTGTTTTGTGAGGCAAGCGCGAATACGTCCTGCTCTTCACGACTGATAGTGTATTTCTTCGCGACGTTTTCAGCGGTGATACCCATGTGGTATTGGTTATAGACATCCCACAAACCGTCCACGATCATGGTGTCAACCAGTTTCGTGTCGCCCATACGGAAACCATCGCGCGAGCCATTCAGCACGTGTGGCGAAGCACTCATATTTTCCTGACCGCCAGCGATAATAATGTCAGCATCACCAACTTTAATCGCCTGCGCCGCCAGATGCGTTGCTTTCAAACCGCTGCCGCAAACTTTATTGATCGTCATCGCTGGCACCATCACAGGCAAACCCGCTTTGATGACGGCCTGACGTGCTGCATTCTGCCCTACACCGGCAGTCAGCACCTGACCTAGCAGAACTTCGCTGATCTGGTCGCCGCTCAGACCCGTTTTGGCGAGCAGGCCTTTAATCACAATCGCACCCAATTCGGCGGCCGGGATTTTAGCCAGGGAACCACCGAATTTACCAACTGCTGTACGGCCAGCAGCAACAATGACGACGTCTTGCATGTTATATCTCCTGTTTTTAAAAATGGTATATCAGATAAAAATGCCTATTCCGGCTGATCCGGCAGCATCTGGCTCACATCAGCTCATCTTGCGATCTGCTTTCTGCGTAAATTTTGTGCAAAAAAAAGCTCCCGTTGAAAGGGAGCTTTTTGATTCAGGCGAAGTTTATTCCGAACTTATCCTCGTGTTACTTATTTTTTCTTTGGCGTTACTTTTTCGGCAGCTTGGGTGAACTGTTGTGTCGCTTTTGCCAGATTTTCTTCCAGCGTTTCTACTGCCTGCTTTGTTGTTTTAGACAATTGCTCGTAACCTGCGTTGATGTTACCAACCATCGATTTCAATGCAGTCACCGCTTGTTCGGAACCAGCTGGTGCGTTTTTAGTTACTTCGTCGATCAGGGAAATGACTTTAGTGTTTGTTTCAGCAATATGTGCTTCGACTGCTTTCGTGAACTCTTGCTGAGTCGCAGAAGTAATGCTGGCCAGGTGACGACCATAAGCCAGTGCTTTTTCTGCGGTTGGCTGTGCCTGTGCGCTAGTCAGCGTGAAAAATTCCTGTGGATCTTTGGCACTCAGCAATTGCTTGGCAGTCGCAGTACCTTCTTCGATACTGGCTTTTGCAGCATTGACGTTCAGGGCAAACAATTGCTCCAGACCTTCAAACGCTTTTTTGTTCAGTGCAGTCAGAGAAGCAAATTGTGCTTCGAGATTGGCTTTAGTTGCAGCAATAAATTGTTCTGGTGATGTAGACATGGCATTCTCCGTCAAAGGGGATTAATAATCGGCAGCGCCTTCCACAAATTCTTTAAATGGTGCACCGCAACAAGTTCGATTGTACACCCCAGAATTCCTACGTCAAGCTTTTTTTGTGCAATGCAACAAAATGATGTAAATCATATCATCCTAAAAATGGAATATCCAGTATCCATGCGGCTTTCCAGACTTTTTCCGGCTAAAGCTCATATAGATAGCGGACTTGAATACAGCGGCAGACCTGCCTCAAATTGCAGCAAGGCCTGCTTATTTTTTAAGCCACCGGCATAGCCAGTCAGCGCACCGTTCGTTGCGATCACCCGGTGACAAGGAACAATGATTGACAAGGGATTGCGTCCGTTGGCTGCGCCAACCGCCCTGACCGCCGAAGACTTGCCGATACTGGCGGCAAGGTCACCATAACTGCAGGTCTGCCCGAAAGGTATCTGCTGCAATGCCCGCCATACGCTTTGCTGAAACGGCGTGCCCGACGATATGTCGAGCGGAAGGTCGAAATGCTGACGCTGACCGGCAAAGTATTCGTGCAGTTGTTGTGTCGCCAGTTGTAACACCGGATGCTCCGGTGCGGCTTGCCATCCCTGTATGCCTTTGAAATGGCGGTGCTGTTCAAAGTAAACGCCGCTCAATCCCGTGTCACTCGCGGCCAGACAAAGCACGCCGAGCGGGCTGTTGAATTCTGTATATTTCATCGCTACACCTTATTTTTCTGTCGCTTTGCTTGCTGCATTGCGCTCACTAAGGCTGTCCGCCGTGTTAAGCGACTGCCACAGCAGCATCGCAGCATAGGCGCGCCAGGGTGACCACGCTTGTGCCTGCAACAGCAACTGTTTCTCTGTCCAGCGCGTCTGTGGGGCCGACACTACCTGTCCTGATAATTGTGCCGCTGCCTTTTGCAAACCGAGATCACCGGCAGGAAAAGCATCGGGAAAACGCAGCGCACGCATTGCGATATATTGTGCCGTCCATTCACCGATACCGCGTACGCTTTTCATGTTGTCCAGCATCGTCGCCTGAGTGCTATCCGGCAAGCGTTCAAAACCGCCATCCAGTGCAAAGCGGGCGACATTCTGCAAGGTTTGGGCACGCGTTGCTGGAATTCCTATGCCTGCCAATTCATTGACGGGCAGCCCGATAATCGTTTCAGGTGTCGGAAAATGACGCGTAATCGTCGCCAACGGCGTTTCCACCGGATCACCAAAGCGCTGCACCAGACGGCCAGCAACGGTGGTTGCGCCAGCGACGCTGACCTGTTGCCCCAGCACCGCACGGATCGCCAGTTCAAAGCTGTCAAAAGCACCCGGCACACGCAAACCCGGTGTTGCCTGAATCTGCGCAGCCAGCAAAGCATCTTGCTGCAAGTGGCTTTGAATAAATGCGGGATTCGCTTCCAGATCGAATTGCTGCCGTACACGTGCCAGCACCGTCATCAATACCGGCGTCAGTTGCGGCGCGAGTTGCAGCAATAACTGGTTTTTCTGCGGTAAATGACTGACTTTCAACCAGCCTGAGATACCCTGTATGCGCACGCTGCGCACATAGGCGGCCTGATCACCGTCCTGACCTTCCTGAATCACGGCTTCCAGCCCTGGCATCGCACGTCCACGTAAATAGCTGATGACTGCATCCCACGCATACGGCGGACGATACGCGAGGCGCAAAGAAATAGTTTCGCCACGCCCATCTGCCGTACGTCGCACCGAGCCGGGTGCCATCTGATAACGCTGCAAAAACAGCGCATTGAAACGACGGACGCTGCCAAAACCAGCGGCAAACGCGATTTCTGTCATAGACAGGCTGGTTTCCTGCAGCAATTTTTTGGCAAATAACAACCGCTGGGTTTGCGCGAGTTCGACCGGGCTGGCACCGAATTCCTGCAATAACACGCGCCTGAGCTGGCGGGACGACAAACCTATCTGTTGCGAGAAAACTTCGACACTCATTGCATTCAAAGCGCCGTCAGCAATTTTTTTCCAGATCGCATGCGCGAGATTCTGTTGTATCGCATACGGAGCCAGCTCGGGACGACAACGCAGACACGGTCGATAGCCCGCCGCTTCTGCTGCTGCCGCGGTCGAAAAAAACTCGCAGGAACTTTCACGCGGTGTTCTGACCGCGCAAACCGGGCGGCAATATATTCCTGTTGTTTTTACGCCGGTAAAAAAGACGCCGTCAAAGCGGCTGTCTTTTGCGGCGAGCGCACGATAGTACTGATGTGCCTCGTGCGTCAGCCTGCCGTGCGGGATCTCTGTTGTATTCATCGTGATGTCGTTATCGGTACGCATGTGCCCTTTATACGCGTTGATCAGTACCGGATCTGGCCATTTCCGGACATGTGTATTATTGACCGGGAAGCCGGATAATCACAGTACCGGCTGACCCCGCGCCATGCTCAGCGCAGGCGTCATGGTAAAACCGGCAGTCCACATACTTTCGGCGTTTCCACTACACTAGCGCGTTCACCTTATAAATATATGTGCAGAAAGCATAAGCCATGACTGTCAAGCAATCTCCCGATCTGAAAACCGTCCTCATCGCCAGCGGCTTTGTACTGACGCTAGCCATGGGCGTGCGTCATGGCTTTGGTTTCTGGTTACAGCCCATTTCACAAGCGCACGGCTGGACCCGCGAAACCTATTCGATGGCGATGGCAATCCAGAATCTGTTGTGGGGTTTATTCGGGCCATTCGCCGGTATGGCAGTCGACAAATTTGGCACAGCCCGCGTCGTGATCTTCGGCGCACTGATGTATGCGGCGGGTTTGTTGTGGATGGCAACGGTGAGTCATCCGTTGCTGTTTGTCATCGGTTCCGGTGTTTTATTAGGAGGGGCGCTCGCCTGTACCGCTTTTGGTGCTGTCAGCAGCATAATCGGGCGCACGGCACCCGCGCATAAGCGTTCATGGGCATTCGGCATTTCATCCGCAGCGAGTTCGTTTGGTCAGTTTGTGATGATGCCGGTTGAGCAGCAACTCATTACTCACAGCGGCTGGCAGACTGCGTTTTATCTGCTGGCTGGCTTACTGATCGCCGTCATGCTGCCGATGGCGTGGAAACTGCGCGAACCAGCGATTGATCACAGTCATGGCCCGCAGCAAAGTATCAAAGAGGCCATCCACGAAGCGTTCTCTCATAAGCCATTCTTGTTTTTAGTCGCAGGTTATTTTGTCTGCGGTTTTCAGGTGGTTTTCATAGGCGTGCATATGCCAGCCTATCTGAAGGACAAAGGCATACTCGACCCTAACGTGGCTGTGTCGGCGCTTGCCCTCATAGGCTTGTTCAATATTTTCGGTTCCTATTACGCCGGCAAGCTCGGTGGCATGTTCCAGAAACGCTACCTGCTGTCATCGATCTATCTGTCGCGCACAATCGTGATCAGCCTGTTTCTGCTGGCGCCACTGTCGTCCTACTCGGTATACATATTCGCCGCCGGCATGGGCTTGCTATGGTTATCGACAGTACCGCTGACCAATGGCGTGATCGCCAGCATCTTCGGATTGAAATATCTTTCTATGTTGTCCGGCTTTGTCTTTTTCTCGCATCAGGTCGGCAGTTTTATGGGAGTCTGGCTCGGTGGCTACATCTATACGATGATGGGTAATTACAACCTCGTCTGGGGCATTACGCTGGGGCTCGGTATATTTGCCGCACTCATCAACCTGCCGGTAAATGAAAGCCCGGTTGAACGTCAGACGGCAACGGCATAACGATAATGAAACTGCGCCAGACATTGTTGAAACTGTCTCTGCTCCTGTTGCTGCTACTCGTGTTGGCAGTGGCGTTTCTGGCTTATCTGCAGCCTGGGTTTGTGCTTGATCTCGCCAATCGTTTTGTGCTTTGCTGACTCCTTGACTATTTGCTTGAGCTGATCGGCACTGCTGATCGCTTCTGCTGATCGGTTTAGATAATGTTAAGGAATTATTTTCTGTGTACGGAGTCTGATGCTATTCTTTTCAACTCCTATTTTTCAGATCTGATTCCCATGAACAAATCCATGCTCATGCTGCTGTGTTCTGCGCTGGCAATACAATCCAGCGTTGCCGCAGATAATTCCGTCACTTCAGCACCGACCAGCAAACCCCTTATGAATAAAGCGCTTGCAGCCAATCCTCTGCTGAAAGCCAGCACTCTGGCTTATGAATATCCTGCCTTCGATCAGATCAGAAACGAACACTATGCGCCAGCATTTGCAGAAGGCATGCGTTTGCACCTGGCCGAAATCAATGCGATTGCCAACAATGCTACCAAACCGACTTTTGAGAATACGGTGGTCGCACTGGAACGCGCCGGGCAGACGCTGAACCGCGTCAGCACGATCTTTTTCAATCAGATCGCCACCAACACCAACCCGACACTGGAAGCACTGTCCACCGATCTGGCACCGAAATTGTCCGCTCATCAGGACGTGATTCTGATGAATGCGAAACTGTTTAAACGCATCAACGCCATCATCAGTCAGCGCGACAAACTGAAACTAGACGCCGAATCCAATCGCCTGCTGGATCGCTACTACACCGATTTCGTGCGGGCCGGCGCTAAGTTATCCGACAGCGATAAAGCCAAACTCAAAGCGATCAATGCCCAACTGGCATCGTTAGGCACAAAATTCAGCCAGAATGTATTGAAAGAAACCAATGCATCGGCCGTCATCGTTGAACATAAAGAGCAGTTAAAAGGCTTGTCTGAAGGTGAAATCAACACCGCAGCGTCAGCAGCAAAAGCCAAAGGCCTGGATGGAAAATATCTGATTCCGTTGATGAATACCTCCGGGCAACCTTATCTGGCCAGCCTCGAAGACCGTGCTGTGCGTCAGCGTTTACATGAAGCCTCGGTCAATCGTGGCAGCCACGGTGGTGATTTCGATAACCGCGATACAGCGCTGCAATTAGCCCGTCTGCGTGCAGAGCGAGCGCAATTGCTGGGCTATCCGAATTACGCTGCCTACGGCCTCGAAGATGAAACCGCAAAGACCACCACAGCCGTTAATAAAATGCTGAGCGAGCTGGCACCGGCAGCAGTCGCCAATGCGAAAAATGAAGCAGCTGAATTGCAAAAAATCATCGATGCAAATCACGGCAACTTTAAGCTGGCGGCATGGGACTGGGCTTACTACACAGAGCAATTGCGTACCGCAAAATATGCGTTTGACGATACCCAGTTACGCCCGTATTTTGAACTCGACAGCGTATTGCAAAACGGCGTGTTCTTTGCCGCGCATCAGTTGTACGGCATCAGTTTTAAAGAACGTAAAGATTTGCCTGTCTATCACCCCAGCGTACGGGTTTTCGAAGTATTTGATGCCGACGGTAAATCGATGGCTTTGTTTATTGCCGATATGTACGCCCGCGACAGCAAACGTGGCGGTGCATGGATGAATTCATATGTTGATCAGTCAAGGCTGTTCAACAAAAAACCTGTGATTGCGAATCACCTGAATATCCCGCAACCACCACAAGGCGAACCCACCTTACTGACTGCGGATGAGGTGAAAACGGCGTTCCATGAGTTTGGACATGCACTGCACGGACTGTTTTCACAAGTACACTACCCACGCTTCTCCGGCACCAATGTGCCACGTGATTTTGTTGAGTATCCTTCACAAGTCAATGAGATGTGGGCAACCTGGCCTGAAGTCCTGAAAAACTACGCCAAGCATTACAAAACCGGAGAAGTGATTCCACAGGCACTGGTTGATAAAATCAGCGCCAGCAACAAGTTCAATCAAGGCTTTGCGACCACCGAATATCTGGCGGCATCTTTACTTGATCAGCGCTGGCATCAGCTGACACCGGCACAAATACCAAGCGACGCGATTGCATTTGAAAAAGCAGCTTTGCAAGAAGCCGGCGTTGATTTTGCACCGGTACCACCACGTTATCGTTCCACATATTTTTCCCACATATTCGGCGGCGGTTACTCGGCGGGCTACTACGCCTATCTGTGGAGTGAAGTACTAGATGCAGATACCGTTGAATGGTTTAAGGAAAATGGCGGCCTGACGCGGAAAAATGGCGACTGGTTCCGTCAGCAATTGCTGTCACGCGGGGGGAGTATCGATCCTATGGAGTCGTTCCGCAACTTCCGTGGACGCGATCCTAAAATTGATCCGCTGCTGTTACGTCGCGGCTTGAAATAAGTGAGATCGGTGGCGGGATCTGCGGGTCTTGCCTGACAATAAAAAAGAGGAAGACTTATGTCTTCCCCTTTTTTCAGTTTCTCGCTGAACTTATTCCAGCTTCCAGACAAAATCTGTTTTCACCCATGCCTGTTCAGGCTTACCGTCTTTAGTGCCGGGTTTGAATTTACACTGGCTTAACGCACCCAATGCGGCTTTATCCAGACTGCGGGAGCCGCTGGATTTTTCAACTTTCGAATCCACAACTTTGCCGTCCACAGACACCAGAAACCCCATGGTGACCGTGCCGCTCTCTTCATTCATCAAAGCAGCTTTCGGATACTTTGGCGGATCGCAGGACTTGTTATCCATAACAGGCGCTGTTTCAGCAGCCATTGCCGAAGACGCAGCCACACACAACATGGCTGAAATAAGGAAAGAACGTGAGGATTTCATCATGGTATTTCTTTTCATTTCTGATCAATATAAAAATGGGGTGCTTATGTCTTATTACTGCTGATTCTGCGGCTGAGTTTGCTGACTTATCAGAATTCTTCCCAGCCATCATCGCTGGCAGCAGACGCGGCGGTTGCAGACTTCTTCGGCGCAGGTTTTGCCGTCGGTAATGACTTCACCGGGCTGACTTTCGCTTTGGATTTCGCCGCTCTCATTGCCGGTTCTATGCGCTTGACAACAGGTGCTGCGGGTTTCTGTGGTGCAGACTGAAATGATAATAAGCCTTCATTTTTGTCGAGTTTGAATACACTCACCACATTCGCCAGTTCTGCCGCCTGATCCTGCAGACTTTGTGCAGCAGCGGCTGCCTGTTCGACTAAGGCTGCATTTTGCTGTGTCACGCTGTCCATTTCGATAATCGCATGATTCACACGCTCAATACCGGCACTCTGTTCCTGACTTGCCGCGGTAATTTCCGTCATGATTTCTGTCACATGTTTAACGCTGGTGACAACCTGATCGATTGTCACGCCGGCCTGCCCCACCAAGCGCGCGCCGATTTCAACTTTTTCAACGGAATTATCAATCAGCGTTTTGATTTCTTTTGCAGCAGCGGCACTGCGTTGCGCCAGATTGCGGACTTCAGCGGCCACAACCGCAAAACCACGTCCTTGCTCACCAGCACGTGCAGCCTCGACTGCAGCATTCAGCGCCAGAATATTCGTCTGGAATGCAATGCCATCGATCACGCTGATGATGTCCACAATCTTGTTCGAGGAAGCGTTAATATCCCCCATAGTCTCGACCACTTGGGCGACCACCTCGCCACCCTGACGCGCCACTTCCGAAGCAGAAGCTGCCAGCTGATTCGCTTCGCGGGCGTTATCAGCGTTCTGCTTCACGGTAGTCGTCAGTTCACGCATGGATGACGTCGTTTTTTCCAGTGAACTCGCCTGTTGCTCAGTGCGGGAAGACAGATCCAGGTTACCAGTAGCGATCTCACTGGAGGCCGTGGCGATCGTGTCGGTGCCGGAGCGCACTTGCGCCACGATATTGACCAGACTGTCACGCATGTTTTTCATTTCAAATATCAGACTGGACTGATCACCTTTTCTTACCTCTATCGGTGCACTCAGTTCACCCGCAGCAATCTGACCTGCAATCTGCGCCGCATAATCCGGTTCGCCACCGAGTTGTCTGGTCAGACTACGGCTGATAAAAAATGCCGCGGCAACGCCACCCGCTAACGCCATCAGACCCAGAATCAACATCAGGCTGGTCGCTGATTTAAAAGCAGAATTCGCTTCACTGGCGACTTCAGAATTCAGTTTATCTTCCAATACAACCAGTTCATCGAGGGTATCAAGCCAGGCTTGCTGTACCGGACGCAGTTTTTTAATCAGCGTGATGGTTGCCATTTCCTGATCATTCGCAAGACCAAGCGCCTTGGCTTTTTCTGGTAAGGAAGCAGCAGCTGTTTCGCGTTCTTTCAGTTTGTCGAACAAGGCTTTCTTTTCGCCCGAAACCGTATCGGCCGATTGTGCCAACTTGATCAGTTTGTCACTCGCCTCCGCATATTTTTTGGATTGTTCAGCGATATTTTTCAGATCCTTTTCCATATCCGCTTCGTCATTGAGCAAGGTCAGGTTACGCAAGGCGACCATACGATCATAGACAATTGCCCGCATATCGAGCGCCAGACGGGTTTCGACGTTACTGACGTTGACGATTTTTTCAAGACGCCCCTGAATTTGCGACATCCGGAAAACACCAACGATCGTCAGTGCGATCAAAAATATTAAAACCAGAGCAAATCCCAGCCCCAGGCGTTTACCAACAGTCATTTTTGATAGATTCATTTACGCCACTACTTTGAAAAAGAATTAAAACATTCAAAAGCGCCGAAAATTTCAGCAACTTATGTGCCTGTCCCCTGATTGCAAGTCCTGGTTTTGTTCAGAATCAACTTGCACTTTGTAACAATCAGGTAGGAAATATACTGCAATTTTTCCAGATGGAAACATTTTTTTACACTTTTTTTAGACTGACTTCTGGTAACGAGTGCGAAATAAATCATTGACATTTATCACTTGGCAACTAATCCTGACTGCCCTGTTTTTGTGCAAACTAATTATGCTTTTGTGAGATCCCCCCTGGCCTGAACTTTCTTTGCTATTCCCCTGTTTTTCCCCGATTCGCTGGCATAAATTCTGCTGTTGATAGTCAGCATCATCATTTCGATATAAATTTAATTTATCTGAATGCTAACCTTCACGGTACACAGCACTCTCGACTGCTGCGTGCAATTTCACAACACTTCTACACAGGATTCTCATGTCTGGGCTGATACGTTATTTTTTTCAGGGGCAAATTCGCGAGGCAGATCATGTGCCACCTACCCGTACCCTGCTCCAGCATCTGCGCGAAGACCTGCATTGCACCGGCACCAAAGAAGGCTGTGCCGAAGGTGATTGCGGTGCCTGCACCGTTGTCACCGGCGAGTTGCGGGATGGCAAAGTCGAAATGAAATCCGTGAATGCCTGTCTGCAGCTCATGCCTACGCTCGATGGCAAGGCTATTTTCACGGTGGAAGACCTGGGTGATGGAGAATCTTTACATCCGGTGCAACAGGCGATGGTCGAATGCCACGCATCACAATGCGGCTTTTGCACGCCGGGCTTTGTGATGTCCCTGTGGGACCTGTATTTGCAAAGAAGCCCGGAGTCCGCTCCACTGCAACGCAAACAGATCGATATCGCCCTTTCCGGTAATCTGTGCCGTTGTACCGGTTACCGCCCCATCATTGACGCCGCGCATCGCATGGAAGAACTCCCGCGTCAGGATTTCGATCAGGCCGGGTTGGCAGCCATACTGGCGAGCTTGGTTCGCAGTGAAACACTGGAATATATTTATCAGGGTCAACACTTTTTTGCGCCGCGAACAATATCGGAATTAGTCCGCTTGCGGGCCGCCCATCCGCAAGCATGTCTGCTCGCAGGCGGCACAGATATTGGCTTGTGGATCACCAAACAATTCCGTGAACTGGGCGATATTATTTATCTAGGACACGTTGAAGAGTTGCGCTCGGTAACTGAGAAAAATGATGTTCTGGAGATCGGTGCCGCAGTCACGCTGGACGAGGCCTATCGCGCATTGTGTGAATATTATCCGCAGGAATTAAGCGAGTTGTGGCAGCGTTTCGCGTCGTTACCGATACGCCACGCGGGAACACTGGGTGGCAATGTCGCCAATGGTTCACCGATCGGCGACTCTATGCCGTGGCTGATTGCGCTTGGTAGTCGCATCGTCCTGAAAAGCGCTGATGGCGAACGTGAGCTGGCTCTCGAAGATTTCTATCTCGGTTATCAGCATAAAGATTTAGGTCCACACGAGATTGTCGCTGCGATACGGATTCCTTTACCACGCAGCGGAAAAATTTTTCGTACTTATAAACTGGCGAAACGTTTTGATCAGGATATTTCAGCCGTTTGTGCCGCCTTTTCAGCACAGTTGCAAAACGGGATTTTGTCAGAAGTCAGAATCGCCTTCGGCGGAATGGCGGCAACGCCGAAACGGGCAACGCATGCCGAAGCCGCGCTGGAACAACAAGTCTGGAATGAAGCGACATTGCAAGCGGCGATGCTAGCGTTATCCGATGATTACGCACCGCTCAGTGACATGCGGGCATCGTCAGAGTATCGCCTGCAGACCGCACAAAATCTGTTGCGCCGCTTCTGGCTGGAAACCCGGGCAGACAGCCCGCTGCCAGCAGCCTCGCTCAATCCGTTTGCCGCAGAAGGCACAAGCTCAGCAGAGGAGTCCATATGATCAGGCAAAACGAAACACAGTGGGCAGAAGTAGGCAAATCACATCCGCATGAATCCGCATTATTGCACGTCAGTGGCAGGGCAAATTACACCGACGACATTCCGGAAACGCAAGGCACACTGCATGCAGCACTCGGCTTATCAACGCAAGCGCATGCACTGGTACGCCATATGGATCTGGATGCCGTGCGTCAGGCGCAGGGCGTAATAGCTGTGTTCACGGCGCGTGATTTCCCCGGCAGTAACCAATGCGGCCCCATCATCAAAGATGACCCGATACTGGCGGATGGTGTCGTCGAGTATGTCGGCCAACCGCTGTTCGCCGTGGTCGCCCGCAGCCATGAACTGGCGCGCCGCGCTGCTAGGCTAGCAAAAATCGATTACGAAACACTACCTGCTATCTTGCATCCACGCGCCGCGCACGATCAACAATCATATGTGCTGCCACCGATGTCTCTGACGCGTGGCGATGCACAGCATGCCATCGCTAATGCGCCAAATCGCATTAGCGGCGAATGGCAAGTCGGCGGCCAGGAACAGTTTTATCTTGAGGGTCAGATCGCCTATGCGATTCCTTTAGAAGCGAATGGCATGTACGTTGCCTGCTCGACTCAGCATCCGAGTGAAATGCAGCACGTCGTCGCACATGCGCTAGCCATTCCGTCGCACAGTGTGCAAGTCGAATGCAGACGTATGGGCGGTGGCTTCGGCGGTAAAGAATCGCAATCAGCGTTATGGGCTGGTGTTGCTGCTCTGTGCGCGTTCAGACTGCAACGACCGGTCAAGCTCCGTGCGGATCGCGACGACGATATGCTGGTCACAGGAAAACGCCACGAATTTCATTACGACTATGAAGCCGGGTACAACGACGAAGGGCTGATTCTCGGCGTCAAGGTACAAATGCTGTCACGCGCCGGCTTTTCCGCCGATCTGTCCGGGCCTGTCGCTACCCGTGCGGTCTGTCATCTGGATAACGCTTACTTTCTGTCCGATGTCGATATCCGCGCCATGTGCTGCAAAACAAATACGCAATCAAACACCGCATTTCGTGGCTTTGGCGGCCCGCAAGGGGCGATACTGATAGAACATATCATCGACGATATCGCCCTCCGTCTTGGTAAAGATGCGCTGGATGTACGGCGACTGAATTTTTACGGACGCAACGACGGCGAGGGCAGGAACGTTACTCACTATGGTCAGAAAGTCGTCGATAACGTGATACACGAGCTGGTTGCTGAATTAGAGCAAAGCAGCAGCTATCGGGCGCGCCGGGCTGAGCTCGCCAAATTCAACGCGACCAGCCCGGTACTGAAAAAAGGGTTGGCACTGACGCCACACAAATTCGGTATCGCCTTCAACGTGACGCATCTGAATCAGGCTGGTGCCCTAGTACATGTGTATCTGGATGGTTCTGTGCTGGTCAATCATGGCGGCACAGAAATGGGCCAGGGACTCAATACCAAAGTCGCACAGGTGGTGGCGCACGAAATGGGTGTGCCGCTGAGCGCCGTCAAAGTCACAGCAACCGACACCACGAAGGTCGCCAATACATCTGCCACAGCAGCATCAACCGGCACCGATCTGAACGGCAAGGCGGCGCAGGCTGCTGCACGCCAGATACGCGATCGGCTCGCCACATTTGCGGTAACCACCTTGGGCGGCGTTGCCAGCGAAGTGAGCTTCTCAGATGGCAACATCAGTTCAGGCGGCAACACGGTTTTGTTTTCTGAACTGGTACAAAAAGCCTATCTGGCGCGGGTGCAATTATGGTCTGACGGCTTTTACGCGACGCCGGATTTACATTGGGACGGCAAATCGATGAAGGGTAATCCGTTTTCATATTACTCCTACGGTGCGGCGGTGTCTGAAGTGGTCGTCGATACCCTGACGGGCGAATGGAAATTACTACGTGCCGATGTGTTATACGATGCGGGTAATTCACTCAATCCGGCGATCGACAAAGGTCAGGTAGAAGGCGCATTCATACAAGGCATGGGCTGGCTGACAACGGAAGAGCTGGTTTGGAATGCCAGCGGCAAATTAACCACGCATGCACCATCGACGTATAAGATACCGGCAATATCAGATTGCCCGGAAGATTTCCGCATCAGCCTGTTTAAGAATAAGAACGTCGCTGACAGCATACACAGATCAAAAGCCGTTGGTGAACCGCCGCTGTTATTGCCGTTTTCCGTATTCTTTGCGATACGCGATGCGATTGCCAGCGTTGCGGACCATCAGCGTCATCCCCCCTTAACTGCGCCTGCAACCAGTGAGGCAATTCTGCGCGCAGTGAATGTGATTCGCGATTAAGATACGCGCATCTAGAGTACATTTTTTCAAACAATCACCCAATATTGATGCGGCATTTCGGGCAAATTAACCCTGCGAGCCGCATCAAATCTCTGTCCGACAGAAACAGATGACTATTCATAAAATACAAGCCTACCGTGCGAGCTTGCTGCACTTTACCGATGACCCTCTGCATAATCCGGACGGAACACATTGGCATCAAGATGGCCTGCTGATCGTCAATGATGGCCGGGTACAGGCTGCGGGAGACTATCAGCAACTAAAACCGACGCTGCCTGCCGATGTCGTTATTGAACACTTTCCCGGCAAAATCATTACTCCCGGGTTCATCGATACGCATATTCATTATCCGCAAACCGACATCATTGCATCACCGGCACCAGGGCTGTTGCCCTGGCTGGAGCAATATACGTTTCCAGCGGAAAGGCAGTTTGAAAACCCTCTGCACGCTAGAGAAGTAGCCAACTTTTTTCTGGATGAATTAGTGCGTTGCGGCACTACCACCGCGATGGTGTATTGCACCGTACATCCGGAATCAGTCGATGCTTTTTTTGAAGCGAGCGCCAAACGCAATTTGCGCATGGTTGCGGGGAAAGTGTTGATGGACAGAAACTGCCCCGAGTTTTTACGCGACACCGCAGAAGGCGGTATCCGCGACAGCGAAACCCTGATCAAAAAATGGCATAAGCATGGCCGCCAGCTATATGCGATCACACCACGTTTTGCGCCAACTTCCAGCCCGGCACAAATGCAGCTTGCGGGTGAGTTAGCACGTGCCTACCCAGATACCTTTATTCAGACACACGTGGCAGAAAATCAGGATGAATGTGCATGGGCGCGCTCACTGTTTCCAGAAGCACGCAGTTATCTCGATATTTATGATCGCTACGGGCTGATGCGGGAACGTGCGATGTTTGCCCACTGTATCTGGCTCAACGATGAAGACCGCGCGCGTATGGCGGCCACCCGATCCGCAGTTGCCTTATGCCCGATATCTAATCTGTTTCTGGGCAGCGGTTTATTTGATTTCCAACACGCAGAAGCCCAAAACGTTACGCTGTCGCTGGCGACCGACGTCGGCGGCGGTACCTCATTTTCCATGCTGCAAACGATGAATGCCGCCTACAAAGTGGCGCGTATGGGTGGTACCTATCTGTCAGCGACAAGGATGTTTTATCTCGCCACCTTAGGCGGCGCACGCAGCATGCAACTCGAAACTTGTATCGGCAATTTCGTGGCCGGTGCCGAAGCAGACTTTAACGTACTCGACCCGCAAGCCACACCACTCCTGAAACGCCGTACCAGCAATTGCAATTCTTTGGAAGAATTGCTGTTTGCACTGGCGTTATTGGGAGACGACCGCAGTATTGCAGCGACTTATGCAAATGGGAAAATCGTCAGCCCAGCACAATAAACGTTACTCTTTAACCAAGCTTCTGCAGTCTGGCACGTATTTTTTGTTACGACCGAAAGCAGCCTTATTCAACTGTAATTCATGTGCATAAATCGGCATTGATTGAGCTTTCCGCATACTTTCTCGTCCTCTCTCTGCGTTCACCAAAAATTTTTTTCCATCGTTCTGATCTGAATTATTCGCGACAATCATTTCTGTTCCTTCAAAAAAAAAGCCCCGGCATAGACCGGGGCAATTTCATTTCTCAGCTAAGACTTCTTTGTAAATACATAAAGTCCATCACTGCAATCATCAAAATCAGAATTTGTGATTGTACTCAGCTGTCAGTCTTACGCTACGAGGTGCTGTGTAGCTGATGACACGACCATATGTTTCTGACACAGCAGAACCCGAATTGTACGTTTCATCGATAGTCTGAATTGTCTGTTTATTAAACAAGTTAAAGACGTCGACCTTCAAAGTAAGCCCTTTAACAGCTTGCGGTTTATAAGCAAGATTCATATCTAAACGAACATCCCATGGTAAGTTACCGTTTGTACCGCGTGGTGCTGGTTTACCATCACAGTAGAAATAGACTGAACCATAGTCTGGGGAATCACCCAGATTCGGATGATTACCAAAGCAGTTCTTCGGACGTCCGGAAGCTGCCAGGAAATTACCACCGACAGTCCATTCTGGTGTCAGATCATAGAAACCATAAGCCTTGATTTGGTGAGTACGATCATTTGGTAACAAGCCGTTTGAATACTGCATCAACTCAGCTGTATCCCATGTAGACGTTGCTGCCACGTCTGTTTGAGCATTATCAGACTTAGTTTGACCTTCAGTATTACCTTTGCTGCGAGACCAGGTGTAGTTCACTTTACCGTACCAGCCATTGCGATATGGATGCTCGATAAACAGGTCAATTGCTGTGTACTTACGTTCAGCAGAATCAAAGCCCAGATCTTCTTTACTCAAAAATACCTTGGTGTAGTTTTTCTGAGTACCAGCAAAATCAACTAAGAAAGTATTACCAATACCTGGATTAAACGAAGCACAACCGAAGCCACCCCAGTTATCAGCGTTAACTTCTGGGTGTTTCGCTAACCATTTATCAAACGGACGTTGATCACAGAAGTCATCAATTGTAGATTTCAACTGACGATACGTGAACTTAGCACCGAAGTTCATCGATGGAGAATACGCTTTTTCGAAACCGAGCGTAATTTCATCTTGATACGTTGGTTTCATATCCAAAGCGGATACCGTGTTGACGTCCTTAGCCTGACCGTATTCATTATTAGTCGATACTGGAGTTGTCATATTGACGCGTCCGATCGGTACACCTTGTGGATCAACACCGGTGTAAGTGAAGTACTGATCAGTAAATGTTGAACGGCTAGCGCCACGCACAGCTAAGTGTGTTGGAATCTGCAACATGTAGCGACCGGCACTACCGAATACTTTCATCGATGAATCACCATTTACGTCCCATGCTGCAGCCAGACGTGGAGCGAACTGGTTCTTCATTTCCAGGAAAGTTTGCTGATCACCGTTTTTGTTTTTAAACTGCTCGTTACGTACACCGAATGTGACCAACACGTCTTTAGTCACTTGGTAACGATCTTCGATGTATTGTGCAGATTGGTCGGAATACGCATTCGTTACGTCAGTAAAAATACGCTCACGACCATAGTAACCATTGACGCCGTAACCGCCATAATCAGCAGTTTTTCTTCTTACACCAGACATACTGATAGCCGTGTTGGGAGTCTTTGTGAACAAATACTGATAAATACCGCCACCGGCACGGAAATCACCCGCATTGATAGAAGACAATTTGTTATCGTCAAGACCAGCACGAATTGTGTGGCTACCTAATTTGTATTCCAGATCCAGACGTGTCGACTTAACTTTATCTTGCGCACCTGGTGGTAAAATGTTACCTGTCAGCGGCTGTGGATTCGGATAATCAACACCCTTAACTTTTGCAATTTCTTGAGCAACTACCTGATACTTCTTCTGATTAATATCGTAACCGTCATAGGTATTGATGTTCTTCGTCAAACTCTCACCATACAGTGCTGTCAGAGTCAGATTTTCTGTCAGATTACCGGTGTATTTCAGGATTTGCGTATCAGCACCTGTCGAAGGCGCATAAGTAGGAACGTTCGTGTAATGTGCCGAACTGACAACAGTACCAAGTCGCTTACCACCGATTACATTTGCTCCATCGGTTATATACTGGTATCCAGACAACTGCTGATCACTAGTCGGTTTATCGCCAATCAAGGTCAGTTCCAGACGATGATCATCGGAAATATTCCAGTCGAACTTCCCAAGATAACGAGTTGTCTCATCATGTTGAGCCAAGAACCCATCCGGTACATATCCTTCTTTATTAACAGGAGCCGTTCTTAGTGCTGCTACAGTGTTGTAATTTGTTGTTGTCGTTTCTGCAGACAAAAACATAAACAGTTTATCTTGAACGATTGGCCCACCGATATATGCACCGTAGCGTCTTGAGTCAACAGTGTTTTCTTGCCTACTACGATATACGGAGCCGTCTGTTCCGCTAGCTATCTTATTTGTTACTGGGTCTATTTTTACTGGATACAACCCGGTATTTGGGTAATAAATATCAAGAGGTTTGGAACGTAAAGCATTTGGAGTAACGCTCACACTTGCACCAGCTTCCCAGTTATTCGTACCACTTTTTGTCGTGATATTCACTACACCGCCAACAGAGCGGCCGAACTCAGCACCGAAGCCACCGGTCAGAATTTGTGCCTGACCAATCGCGCCGAATGGCAATTCAGAGGCACCCAACTGCGTCAATGGGTTTGTTACCGGGAAACCGTTGATGTAGTAAGCATTTTCAGATGCACCACCACCACCGAAACTTGCGCCACCAGCATAACGGCTATCTGCGCGAGTCGTATTTGGTGCCAATTGAATAATGCCGTCAACGCTTTGCGCGACAGGCAATTTAGCCAATTCTTTCGCAGTAAATGTTGCGCCATTTGTTGCACTGGATACGTCGATACGGCTGCGGCGTGCAGAAACTTCAACAGATTGAACACCTGCTGCTGCAGTTGATGCAGAAGTAAACGCTGGCTCCACACCCTGACCTGCCAGCACATCAAACTCAGCAGTAGACAGAACTGTGGAGTCTTTCATTAAAGTTGCTTTGTAATGACCCGCTGGCAAAGCCGTAGCCTGGTACTTACCATTCGCATCAATAGTCACAGTACGGGTTAAGTTGGTATCTGTATTTTTCAATACCACACTCGTAGCAGTGCCAGTTGCAACGGTACCGTAGACAGTACCGGCAGCATTAGACTGCGCCATTACTTCTGGTGTAAAGCCAAAGGAGGCAACACCTACACCGAACGCCAGCGTCAATGCGCGTGCGACCAGTGTCTTTTTAAATACAAGATTTTTTTTAGACATGTGAGTTCCTAAGTATCCAATTCAACAATAAGCATCAGCAAACGTTGAAAAAACCATTTTCTGACGCTTGTCATTTTTGTATATCAATTCCAATTAACAGCCACATCAATGCTGAATAAAACATGGCTTTATCTTGTTCTGATACACAATAACCAACACCCCGATAAATATTTTTTGCAGATTTTTTTACACATTGCAGTGCTTTTTTTCTTTGTAAATTAGTCCATTGGATTGAACTAATTTATGTAAATAATTCTGTCAAAAAAATATTATCTGCCATAGAAACATCTGGTGATACTTAGTGTCAATCATGCTTTCTTTGCCTTCGCAAAAAAACAACATCGATTTTTCAGTAAAGAAACCTCTGTCACAGGCACGCTTCTTTTTTGTGCAAAGCAATATAAATGATTTGATCGATTGTCGTTTTTTGTTGAATCTGCATTTTATTTATCAAATAATCGCAGATGACTGAATAATGCATGTCTAGTTATGAAAATTAGCAAATAGTCTGATTTGTACTCACTTTGGGAAAAGTTTGTTTTGAAATGAAAGAAAACCTCGGAACTTTATTTTTCCAACCCAATTGCACCAAAATGTGGCAAAAAATTTTTTTGCCACATTTTGAGGAAAATTGATACTTCAAGCGGGACAGTAATATTTTCAGACTGTTGCGATAAATTTATTTAATCAGCCGAGAGCAAAGTTGAAGTTCATATCTGAACACCATAACTGTACTGACATATAGGAATAGCAATCTTTTTCTGATCTCCGGCCCATAGAAGGCGCAATAAAAAAGCCCTCGTAAAAACGAGGGCTTTTTTACATCGGGCAACGTCACCCCGCTGTGAAAGAATAAAGCATCAGTTTATTTAGCAGACGCCTCTGCCTCTGCTGCAGCTTTGACTTCGGGCTCTTTAAATTTAGCACCGCCAGCGTTTGCCAGATGCACGACGGCGCGGGCAACTTCAACGTCATCCAGATCCGGATTGCCGCCTTTCGCTGGCATTGCGCGCAAACCGCCCAGCGCGTGAGTCAACACAGTATCGTAACCCTGAGCAATGCGTGGTGCCCAGGCGGCGGCATCACCAAATTTTGGCGCGCCGGCTGCACCAGAGTCATGACATGCTGAGCAGACCATTTTGTAGACAGCTTCGCCTGACTGCAATTGCTTAGGGCCGCTGTTATCTTTGAAGGTAAAACCCTGATCAGCCACCGGCTGAATCCGGGCAGCAATCGCTTCGGGGGTCTGCGCTGATGAGCCTGCGCCTACTTTTTTATCATTGGCGACATACTGAACCAATAAAACAATAGCGATAATAGGGACCAGAAATCCAGCGAGAATTGCAACGATAAGTTGCTTTGGTGTCTTAATCGCTGATTCGTGTTCGTCGTGCGCGTCACTCATGGTTTCCTCGTTGCAAATGAAATGGTGGTTCCGGTTGCCCGCCAGCGACTGGAAGTGGCTGGTATCAAAGTTTTTGATTATAGAGCGAAAGATAAGGGTTTGGAACGAAAAGCGATGTTTCTATGATCAGTATCAGCGAATCTGCAGATCATCTGCGACAAAAAGCGCGAAGTGATTTACAAGAAACGGTGGAAATTAGGTTAAAATGCGGGCCTTGCAACATTCTCACCGCGCCAGTAGCTCAGTTGGATAGAGTACAGCCCTCCGAAGGCTGGGGTCGCACGTTCGATTCGTGTCTGGCGCACCACACTTCCTTTCTTTCTAATTTCCTGCGCTGATCAGCAAATACCGTGGTTCCGGAAAGATTTGGGAAACCATCTCATGTCACTGCACCTCACTGTCTGTACCCGTCTTTCTGCGGGACTGCTGCCATACAGGTAATGTGCAACAAGCTTAGCTACTTCTTATGTTCAAGCCCGGACATCCTGTGGCTGGGTTGTCTATCGGTCATATCCACAGAAAACACAAGTCACTCGTGTCACGCCAGAGAAACATTCTCTTCTTAGTATCTGACTGCCTCAGATCATTCGCATGAGTTACATGCTTTTAATATGAGTAAAATTAACTTCGCGGTACATGCTGCAACTGACTCATGACTTTTGTGAAGCACGCGGAGTTGCCTGACAGACTTATTCAACTCAGAGAACGCACCCAATGATTTTATCCCGTACCCGCATCGCGCAAGCCGTGGCATTACTGTGTAGCCTGAACGCATTGTTGATCCCGCAGACACAAGCGCAAAATAATCTGATCACACCATCCACCGCCGGTAATGAAGATGCAGCCGCGCAGGCAGTGATCGTCACCGGCACGCGCGGCAGCAACCGCACCCAGTTTGATACGATGGCACCAGTCGATGTGTTTAACCGGGAAGATATCCGCTCCGTCGATTCATCTGATCTGAATAACGTGCTGGCACAACTGGTGCCGTCGTATGTGGTACAGCGTCTGCCGATGGCGGATGGGCAGGTGTTCGTGCGTCCAGCCACTTTGCGAGGCTTGTCGCCGGATCAGACGCTGGTACTGATCAACGGCAAACGCTTCCATCGCAGTGCACTGCTCGGTTCACGCGGGGCGCAGGCCGCAGATCTGGCACAGATTCCCGTCAGCGCGATCAAACGCATAGAAGTTCTGCGCGATGGTGCTTCTGCACAATATGGCTCGGACGCAATTGCCGGTGTGATCAACATCATTCTTGACGATACGCCGGGTACGGAAATCTCGGTTCGCCATTCGCAATATTCCGAAGGCGATGGGAAAAGTAATGAAGTAAATCTGAAAACGGGCTTTACCTTTGGCGACGCCGGAAAAGCGACCATCTTCGGCGCACTGGCGAAGTCTGATCCGACTTCACGCACCCGCCAGCGGGCAGATGCGATTGCGTTTCAGGCAGCGCATCCGGAACTGAATGTACCGAATCCGGTACAACGCTGGGGACAGCCGGAACTCGACAACAAACGTGTCGGCTTTAATGCCAGCATGAACCTCAGCGACACGATAGCGCTGTACAGCTACGGCTTATACAGCAGCGGTGACGGCACTTCTGATTTTAACTGGCGCAATCCGGACACCAGCACTGGTGCATACAAAACCAGCAGCGTGTTCCCCGGCTGGGATTTACGTCGTTTGTATCCGGTTGGCTTCAGCCCCAGCTATTCCAATGAACAGGATGATATGCAGTTCGTCGCTGGCATACGCGGGCAGGCAAGTGAACGCATGAATTGGGATGTCAGCGCCTCTTATGGTCGCAACCGCATCGACTATAAGCTGGCGAATTCCATCAATGCGTCGATGGGACCGGCCAGCCCGACGGCGTTTTACCTCGGACGTCTGTCGCAGGAAGAAAAAATTCTGAATGCGAACGTCAACTATGAGTTACCAGTCGCATCCATGGCGCAACCAGTCAATATCGCGTTTGGCGCGGAACTCAGAAATGAAACCTACGGCGTCAAAGCAGGTGAGGTCGCTTCTTATACCGTCGGCCCCGGCGCTGCGGTAGGACTGGATGCAAATTCTAACGGCGCACCGGGTTTCAGCGACAGGCAGGCAGGCAGCTGGGGTCAGGACAGTTATGCCGCCTACCTTGACGTCGAAGCGCCCGTCAGCAAGGCGCTGAATCTGGGTGCGGCAGTGCGTTACGAGCATTTTTCAGAATTCGGCAATACCGTCAACGGCAAGTTGTCGGCGCGCTATGCATTGAATCCGGATATGGCCTTGCGTGGTTCGTATTCCACCGGTTTCCGCGCACCGACGCCGGGGCAATCGAATACCAACAGTACCAGCCAGGGTCTGGATACCAAGACGCTCTTGCTGTTCACCAGCGGACGTCTGGCGAATAATGATCCGCTCGCGATTCTGCTCGGCGCGCAGCCATTGAAACCCGAAAAATCACAAAACCTGTCGCTCGGCCTGACATGGAAAAATGCGCTGGGCTTTTCCGGCTCTGTGGATGTGTACAACATTAAGGTCACGGACCGCTTCAGTACCTCAGCTTCGTTTGCCGTACCAGCGGGTATCGCGAATCCGCTGCGTTACACTTCAGTCAGTTATTTCACGAATGACTTCGACACCACGACACGCGGTATTGATATTGTCGGTAGTCATCTAAGCAAGCTGGGCAACGGCAAACTCAATCTGACACTGGCGTATAACTACAATACAACCACCGTTGACAGCGGGAAATCCAGCGTTGCGACTAATGCAGCACAACGTAAGGTATTCGAAGAACGTCTGCCACGCCATAAAGCGACGATCAGCGGTAACTATGAGAGCGGCAACTGGGATGCACTGGCACGCGTCCGTTATTACGGCGCATGGACCGATAATTCCGGCAATGCAACCGGCGATATTTTCCAGCGTTTTGGTAGCATTCAGTTTCTCGATGTCGCCCTCAGTTACAAGCTCAGTCAAAAGCAATCGATACGCGCCGGTATCGATAATCTGCTCAACAAATACCCCGACGAAGCTACCTTCCAGGCCAGCCGTGGCCTGATCTACTCACGCAACGCACCTTATGACACCGATGGCCGCAGCCTTTACGTTGAATACAAGGTGAAATTTTGAGCCGTGAACGCATCAACAACATAGACGCCAGGCGCCGCCACTTGTTACGCACGGGGGCGCTGCTCAGCGCCTTGCCGCTGGCTTCCGCGAATGTCAGTGGCGCAAACCAGACGTCAGCGGCGTTGCCAGCCATGCCGCTCGTCCCTGCCGGCATAACACCGGCGGCGCTGGCGCGCGACAACGCCTACTGGAACGCGATTGCAGCACAATACGACATCACGGATGAAGTCGTATTGCTCGACAACGCCTACTGGGGTTCGATGTCGAAGTCTGTGCTGGCGGATTATCAGCAGCAACTGGCGATGGTTAACCGTGGCAACGCCTGGTACGGCCGGGTGCGATTTCCGGCGGAGTTCGAGAGCGCGCGCAAACGAACTGCAGATGCGCTCGGTGTCCATCACGATGAAATCGTATTGACGCGCGGCGCAACAGAAGCCTTACAGGTATTGATCGCAGGTTATCAGTGCCTGAATGCGGGTGACAGCGTGCTGTACGCTGATATCGATTACGACAATATGATCACCACCATGCGCTGGCTAAAGCAACGCCGTGGCGTCAATGTTGTGGCGATCAATATGCCCGAACCATTCAGTTACGACGCCGTGATCGCAGCCTATGTGGCGGCGATGGACCAGAATCCGCGTCTTAAACTGATGCTGCTCACACACGTCAATCACCGCAACGGTATGGTCTTACCGGTCGCCCATATCGCAAGGCTGGCGCGTGAACGCGGCATCGATGTCATCGTCGATACCGCTCACGGCTTCGGGCAGCTCGACATGCGCATCCCTGATTTGCAGGCAGATTTTGTCGGCATTAATCTGCACAAATGGATAGGAGCGCCGGTCGGAGTCGGCGCGGTGTATATCAAGCGCGGCCGTGTGCGCGATATCGCCCCTTATCTGGGTGAACCCGACGGTGATGACATCAGCACACGGGTGCACACCGGTACACTGAATTTCGCAGCTTATCTGAGTCTGCCGAAAGCGCTCGATGTGCACGCGGCGATTGGCGTGGCTAACAAACAGGCACGGCTGCAGTATTTGCGCAATCGCTGGGTCGAGGGCGCACGCCAGATCAGTGGGCTTGATGTGCTGGCATCGTCCGATGCGCGACTCAGCAGCGCCATCACTTCATTCCGTCTGAAAGGAAAACGCAGCACGAAAGAGAATGCGGCGCTGGCGAAGACGCTGGCTTTACAACATGGCATTTTTGTCGTTCCGCGCGATGGTCTTGCATCCGGCAGCTGCCTCAGAGTCACGCCCGGAATTCAGACGCCCGAATCGCATATCGACGCTTTGCTCAAGGCGATGCAGCAAATCACCGCCGCATAAAGAACGCGTCATCGTATTTCCCCCCGGCAAAATGCGATGACGCACCAATGATTCCCGACTGTACCCGGTCTGCGTCCGGGCGCGCTGCCCGCCGTTGTACATCAGAGCAGCCAGACGCTGACCCGGTACTGCAGGTTAAACATTGTCAATAAGCCAGTGATACGAAATCTCGGCGATAAGCCGGTGTTAGAATCAGGACATGCCTCGTTTAACTTTTTCTTTTTTACACGCTTGTTTGTTTCTGCTGTGCGGATGCAGTCTGCTACCTGCAGTCGTCAGCGCGAGTCAGCTGTCAGTCGTCACTGAAAATTTACCACCGCTGAATTATGAAGAGCGTGGCAACGTCACCGGTTATTCCACGGAAATTGTGCAGGCAGTGTTACAGGAGGCCGGACTGTCGGCACCGATAGAGTTGATACCGTGGGCACGCGCTTACCAGCGTGCTCTGCAACAACCGAATACCCTGATTTTTTCCATCACCCGCACGCCCGAACGTGATGCGCAGTTTGAATGAATAGGAGCGCTCAGCAACCGTCAGATTTATCTGTACAAACTCAAGTCGCGCACAGACATACGGATCAAGACGCTGAGTGATGCCGGTGCCTATAAAACCGGGCTGGTGCGGGAAATGGCGTCCACAAAAGAGTTCCTGCGTAAAAGTCAGCTTTCTGAGCACGTGGTCGATTACGCGCCGACAGATGAATCCAATATGAAGAAATTCCTGCTGGGCCGGGTTGATCTGGCGATCTTCCAGAACTGGAGCGCCGCGTTTTTAATGAAATCGCAGAATCGTGCGATGGACGAACTTGAACCAGTGATGCTGATTGATGGCAATAATCAGTATTATCTGGCGATGAGCAAAAACAGCGATCCTGATCTGGTCAAAAAAATCCGCAAAGCCTTTGAAAAAGTACAGCAGTCAGGTTTATTTGAAAAACTGCGGCACAAATACCTGCGCTGACATCACCGCTGCCCAAGCAGCAGACTGACGACATAAGCGACCTGAGGGCGCGTTGTATCAGGTCGTATTTTTATATACTCCCCCCATTTTTTCTTAAAGCATCCCGAATGTCCTGATATTTAAAGGGCTTCCACATATACTCCCCCCAGTATATTTCAGGCCAAATCACCGGTAAATCGACCCGGCGATGTCATCGTAACGGGCTGGCTGCTCCTGCCCCCTCAGCCCAGAATCAGGCAAGGATTGCATTCTGACGGTGCTCAGTCATCAAAGCGGGCTTCCAGCAGGCGACGAATATTGACGATATCTCTCAACCTGGTCGATCTGGCTCTGGCCTTCAGTATGACCATCGTTGCCTTCTTTTTAGCGATGAGCATCTGCATGATCAGGCAATTGCCCGCCTCATTCGTAAATCCGGTTTTGGACAGCAAAATCTTCCAGCCATTTTTGCCGACCAGGCTGTTGGTATTATGAAATTCGATATCCCTGCGCCTGACATGCAGTTGCTCAGCCTCATCCGAGGTCGCTTCGCGGATCAGTTTGTATTGAGATGCCGCTTTCGCCAGTTTCATTAGATCTGCGGCGGTGGACACGTTTTGCGGCGACAAACCGGTCGGCTCGACGATCACCGTCTGCGTCATACCAAGTGCTTTCACCTTGGCCGCAGCGGCGGCCATAAACGCCGCGTAGCCACCCGGATAATGACGAGCCAGCGCAGAAGCCGCCCGGTTTTCTGACGACATCAATGCAATTTGCAGCATTTCACCACGGGTTAACGTGGCGCCAACAGGCAAGCGTGAGGAGCTGTGCTTGAGCTTATCAACATCGGCTTCTTCCACTGTGATTTTTTCATCCATAGTTGCATGGCTGTCAATCACCAGCATCGCCGTCAGCAACTTTGTAAGTGACGCGATGGGTGTGATGTTATTCGCATTTTTTTCCAGTATCACTTTTCCACTGGCATCATCGACCACCAGAATATGTTCTGAATCAAATGACTTCGCGTGAGCGCTGCTTGCACAAAAAAAGAAAATCCACACCAAATATCGTAGTCGCATCATTTTATATTTGCTGCTGTGTGCGACATCCAGCTCACTCTTACCGCACACGATGAACGCACCTTCTTAAAGATCAAAGTCCCCACTGCCGCAAGTGCAGTGAGGACCCGTTAGAAACACGGACGATGATGAATTAGCGGCTGGTGTACACGATGTCATCACGGCGATTTTCTGCCCAGGATGCTTCGTCGTGGCCAGTGGCCTTAGGTTTTTCTTTACCGTATGACACCGCTTCAATCTGGCTGTCCGGTGTACCCAAAATCACCATCGCCTTACGCAAGGCTTCCGCACGTTTCTGACCCAGTGCGAGATTGTATTCGCTGCCACCGCGCTCGTCGGTATTGCCTTGAATCAGGACTTTGCGGCTTTTGCTGTCGCGGATATAAGTTGAATGCGCAGAGACAATATTCGCATACTCAGGTTTCACCACATACGCATCAAAATCAAAATAAACGCTGCGCTTGGACAAGATATTTTTTGGATCATCTAAGGGATCAATCACAGGTGCCGTGACTGTCGCGACCGCACGATTGTCTTGCACCACAGGTGTTGCCGGCGCTTCCGCCGGTTTTTCTGCCACTTTCGGTGATGTGCTGCAACCGGCAAGTAATGCAGTCGCGATGGTAAAACTGCTTGCCAGGGTAAGAACGCGCATTTGAATCTCCTTCGGAAGTAAATTCGGGGCTTTTGGGTAATGAGCATGTTCTCCGGCATCCCCTGATTTTCCGGCGCCATGCTTAACAAATTTTTCAAAAAGCTAAAAAAATCCTCCCTGCGGGGGAGGCGATCACAGAAAGCAAAATTCGGCTTTCCAGCGTTCTTTTTTGCGCCGCTACATCGTAAAAGGCAGCGGCAATAATGCAAATCCTTCATCCAGGGCATCAATGCTGTCGAGCAAACCCTGCAGCCCGCTGTTCAGTTCCCGGATTTTTTCGGCATCCAGCTGCCGCAATGCTTCCGGCAATAAGCCGCGTGCCGGTCTGGGCGAACGTATAAATACATTCATTCCTTCTTCCGTCAGACTGACTCTGACTACCCGCTGATCTTTCGGATCGCGCATCTTGCTCACATAGCCACGCTTCTCCAGACCGTCGAGCAAATTGCTCGCCGTGGTTTGATGAATCGCCAGCTTTTTTGCCAGATCTCCTACGCGCGAATCAGGTTCTTCATGCAGCTCCTGCATCAGCCATAACTGCGCGCCATTCACACCACATTGCTTTTCTATCCATAAGGAATGCTGTTGAGCAGCACGAATCACGATGCGCATTTTTTTTAATATTTCAAGACGCGCCTGCGCATCGCTATCGCTCTCCTCTGCCACTAAAACTGTTGCCTTTTTTGACATGGCTTTTTTTGTCATCAAGAACCTCCAACGATTTAAAGTGTATCATATATACATTTACGCAAATATAATTTGCGCGAATGTATTTCAGGATTTTGTGTCTGTTCGTCTGCGTTTGTGTGTATTTGTGTATTTTTTCGTTCTCACACAACATGTGTCTGGCAGTGAGCGTATCGAATCCATCATGTCGCACAGGCGTTTGAAAAGACAGATGACGTCTGTTCCGACGTCGCTGTCACCCTGGCGACGAGGTAGTCAGTGCAACGCGCATCAGACCATATTGCAATCTGTTGCTATCTATTAAGGTTAAATTCAGTAGTACCCGTCTGAGCATCTCTGTTTAACGGGCTAAACCACAGCAACTGCAGCTGCAACACTGGCTGGAAATCCGATACAAATCTGTACCGTACCAGGTTCGGTTCGGGTCAACAGACACGGAACATCTGCGGCTTCAGCAACAAGCTGATCCGCCTACATCTTGTTGCTGGAAACACGGCAACTTTCTCTGCATCCATACCCGAACATTTGTTCAACGATGTGATGCGATCAACATAAAACCTAAGAAAGGCGGAAGCATGCCCGACATCAATTTTATGACCCCCGAACTCATGTGGCCTTTAGCAATTGCCCTGACGTGGCTGGCCGGGGAATTTCTGTATCGCTGGACTGGCTTACCCCGCATCAGTAGTTACGGTGTGTGCGGTTTCACTCTGGCGAACGTCGAATGGGGCATCTTAACGCTGCCGGATAACAGCTCCCTGCTGCTGATGGCCAATGTTGCCTTCGGCTTGATTCTGTTTGAATTTGGCTACCGGATTAATTTACGCTGGATGCGTACCAATCCGTGGATAGGCATCACCGGCCTACTCGAATCAGGCTTGAGCTTTATCGTCGTGTTTGCCATCGCACAATGGTACGGGAGCACTAACTTCACCGCACTATTGCTTGCTGCCCTGGCGATGTCCACCTCTCCCGCCGGGATTCTGCGCGTCATCAACGAACAGCGCAGCGCGGGTCAGGTGACAGAGAGGATATTGCATTTGACCGCCATTAATTGTGTGCTCGCCGTATTTACTTTCAAGGTAGTTGTGGCCTTCTGGATATTCCAGAGTTCCGGCAGTATCTTGCAAGCGATCACCGGCAGCCTTCAGGTATTAGTTTTATCCGCTTTGTTGGGCGCAGCGTTTGGCATTTTACTGCCGCTGGTGTTGCGTGAGCTTGGCAGTCTGGCACGCGACGCAACGATCGCATTTGCCTTTGCCGTCATCGCATTGGTGGCACTGACCCATGTCGCAAAACTCTCACCTATCCTGGCCACGCTGAGTTTTGGCTTAATGGCGCGTCACCGGCGCGTGACGTTGAATCAGGCGCAGCGCAATTTCGGCGCACTGGGAGATATGCTGACAGTCATGCTGTTTTTTTATGCAGCATCAACACTGGAATGGTCACGCGTCTGGGCTGGTGCTGGTCTGGGTATTCTGCTGGTTTGCGCCCGTCTGCTGACAAAAGCCGTCATTAGTACGGCGTTTGCCCGCGTCAGCGGAATCACCTGTCGCAAAGGGCTACTGACGGGTCTGGCGCTGTCACCCATTTCGGTTTTTGTCATTCTGATGCTGGAACAAACACGCTATCTGGGTATCGCTTTGGTCGATGAATTGACAGCTTTGGCCGCGATGACCTTACTGCTGGAAATTATCGGCCCGCTGTTAACACAACGCGCACTGATCTGGGCGCAAGAAACCCCTGAACATTCGGAGAAATAACATGCCATTAGAAATATTCAACGATTCAGAAGCCTTGTCGGTCGGTGTGGAACTCGAGTTGCAATTAATCAGCTTATCGAGTTTTGATTTAACGCCCGCCAGCCCTGATTTATTGCATCTCCTGAAACGTGCGCCGTTTCCGGGAAACGTCACGCCCGAAATTACGGAAAGCATGATAGAGATTTGTACCGATGTTCAACGCAATCACCACGGCATAGAAAAACAACTACAAGAGATACGCGACACACTCGTCACGGCAGCAGACCGGCTCAATATCGGTATCTGCGGTGGCGGTACGCATCCGTTTCAAAAATGGACCGACCGGAAAATTTATTCCAAGCCACGCTTTAAAGAGGTTTCGCAACTGTATGGCTATCTGGCCAAACAATTCACTATTTTCGGGCAGCACGTTCATATCGGTTGCACTTCTGGCGACAATGCTTTGTTCCTGTTGCATGCACTGAGCCGCTATGTTCCGCATTTCATCGCGTTATCGGCGTCATCGCCCTACGTTCAGGGCGGCGATACCCTGTTCAACTCCGCCAGGCTGAACTCGGTGTTTGCGTTTCCCTTATCGGGCCGCGCACCATTTCTATTGAAGTGGGACGATTTTGAACATCAGTATTTCGCGAAAATGGAAAAGACCGGTGTCGTCAAAAGCATGAAAGATTTTTATTGGGATATCCGGCCAAAACCTGAATACGGAACGATAGAACTCCGCGTCTGCGATACACCGCTGACAGTGGAACGGGCAGCAGCATTGGCCGCCTATCTGCAAATGCTATGCGCCTATTTGTTAGAAAAACGCGAAGCAGCGCCCGAAGAAGACGACTACCTTGTCTACAACTATAACCGCTTCCAGGCATGCCGCTTCGGCCTCGACGGAACCGTGGTGCATCCTAAGACTTATGTCGGTTGTTCATTACGCGAAGACATTTTAACCAGTCTGCGACGCATGGAACCTTATGCTGCAACGCTCGGCAGCCAGGAAGCACTCTCGCATTTGGAACAAATTACGCATGAAGGCAACGACGCCCATTATCTTCGTCATCAATATGATGAAAGTGGCAGTACAGAGGGAGTGGTCAATGCCGCAATACAGCGCTTTCGTCAGGCCGTCTGATGCGCATACATCCGAATAGGTGACGATGATCAGTTGAACAAATCAATTTGCAATTGCTTTGTTTTGTCTTCATCTGCTCCAGCTTTAGATAAATTGCTGGCCTTCACGCCGAGCAATCGCAGTTTTTGATCCAAAGGTAAGCGGCGTACACACTCACCGGCATACCGGCGGATCACTTCTGCGCTTGCCGTTGTCGCTGGCAATCGGATGTCCCGGGTCGCAATGCGGAAATCCGCATACCGGACCTTGATGCCTATCGTGCGACAGACATAGCCTTTATTTCTGAGATCATTGCTCACACGTTTACAGAGATCGGTAAAGATGACCGACAGCGTTTCGCGATCACGATGTGCATGCAAGTCACGCTCAAAAGTCGTCTCACGACTAATCACTTTAGGGGCCGAACTTGTCGTGATTTCCCGCTCGTCGATACCGCGCGCACTGTTATACAACCATAGCGCATAATTTCGCCCGAAGGTATTCTGCAGCAACTCTGGATCTGCATCAGCCAATTGCCCGATGGTGACGATATTCAGGCGCAGCAACTGTTCCGCCGCTTTTGGGCCGATGCCATTTATTTTCTTTACAGGTAAAGGCCATATCCGTTGCGGGATATCGGCCTCATGTAAAATCGTCAAACCATTGGGTTTGTCTAACTCGGAACCGATCTTGGCCAGTAACTTGTTCGGTGCGACACAAATTGAGCAGGACAAGCCCGTTGCCGCGACGACCGCTTGTTTAATTCTTGCAGCGAGCGTCGCCGATTCTTCAGGAATGCTGCTCAAATCAATATAGATTTCATCGATACCCCGGTCTTCAATCTCAGGCGCGATACTGGCAACGGCATTTTTAAACAACCTCGAATAATGGCGATAAGCATCAAAATTCGCTGGCAATAAAAACGCATCCGGGGCTAATTGCGCCGCTTTCATCAGACCCATCGCAGAAAAAACACCAAGTGCGCGCGCTTCATATGTAGAGGTGGTCGCAACACCACGGCCCGCATAATTTTTCAGGTAAAAAAACCGGCGACTGCCATCTGCATCAACGATAGGCGCATACTCCTGACGCCCGCCGATCACAACCGAATGCCCTTTCAGTTCCGGATAACGCAACAGCTCTACGGATGCATAAAATGCATCCATATCTAAATGCGCAATGCGGCGCGTATGAATCAACTCAGGATTCAGCGTTGAAGTCGGCGTCATAATGACAATAGGAAGAAGGTTGCATCTGCGATGGACAAGACGTCAGTAACCCGGACATCTGATTTTCCTGTACGGGATACATTGATTGAAATCTCAATGAATGAAATTTTGAGCCTGCGTATCATTGTTCTGAATATGTCTATTTTATCCGTTTTTTGTCACAAAACTGTATAAACATACAGTTAATTACACCTTTTTTGCGCCAGATCAGCGATGACAAAGCGCAAAAATTACGTCACTATCTGAGAATTTTCCTTTCCTCCTGCTTCAGCATGAAAAAAACTTTCTCCTTTCTCTCCAGACTCATTTCCGCGTGCGCTATTGGTCTTGCGTTCAACCTTGCACATGCTGACGTTGCCAGGCCATATGATGAAACCGCCGACGCGCCCGCCGCAGTCGCCAGGGCACTGACACAGGCACAGGCCAGCAACAAAAAAGTGCTGGTGATTTTCGGTGCGAACTGGTGCAAGGATTGTCTGGAGCTCGACCGCTCTATGCAAGGACAAAGCGCTGCGCTGATCGCCAGTAAATTCATCGTGGTGAAAGTGGACGTCGGTCAGTTTGATAAAAACCTGACGCTGGCAAACAGTTACGGCAATCCGATTAAAAAAGGTATTCCTGCTGCTGTCGTATTAAAAGCAGATAACAGTGTCTTATTTGCCTCTAAAGGTGGCGAATTATCAAATGCGCGCAAAATGAGTGAACAAGGCGTGTATGATTTCTTCAATCAGATCGTGACGCAGCACCCTTAATCACAACTGCGGCTGTCATCTGAGACATGCATCGCCGGCGTTGCCGGTCAGGGGCAGAATAGCGGTTTTACGTTGATCGCCCCTTTTTTCTGTCCGTTTTTTCTGTCTATTTTTAAGCAAGCAGATGTCTGTCACACCACCGCCACCGAATCCGCTTGCTGCAGAGATCAGGGCAGCAGAGCTGAGAGCGCTGCAGGCCAGTCAGACCTTGCTGAATAATTTTTCGCGCTTTCTGCCGGCAGTCTTTTTCCAGTATCAGCGTTTTTCAGACGAACGCTTTTGTTTCAATTACGCGAGCGATGCGGTCGAACGCTTGTTTGAATTTAGTGCGGCGGAACTGTGCGCAGACATCAATATTCTGTTCAGCAAAGTCCATCCGGCAGATCTGCCTGCATTCATGCTCAGCGTGCGTACCGCTGCGAAAGACCTGCGTCTGTGGACGCATGAATTCCGCATCGTTCTCAGGAATGGAGAGGAACGCTGGATGGCGGGCGAGGCCAGCCCGGAACGCCAGGAAGATGGCAGTCTGCTGTGGCACGGCTGTTTCATGGATCAGACCCGGAGTAAAAAAACTGAACAGAATTTAATCACCGCCGAACAACAGCGACGCCTCGTGATGCAGGCGTCAAATCAGGGTTTGTACGACATCAATCTGAACACCGGCGCCGCCACCTTCAGCCCCGAATACAGCAACATGATCGAACACTCGATCGACGAGTTTGCCGATCCGTTTGCATTCTGGGATTACTTCTGGAAACACAGTATCCATCCGGATGATGTAGATGCTGTCAGAAATGCCTATCGGACTCATTTTGCGTCCAAAGGAAAAACCGATTACCACGCCGAGTTCCGGCAGAAAAACCGTGCCGGTGAATGGCGCTGGATTATGTCGCTGGGGGCCGCCGTTGAATGGGATGAAAATCAACGTGCTGTTCGTATTGTCGGCACCCATATCGACATTACGGAACGCAAACGCACGGAAGAGCAATTACGTCTGAATCAGGAATTGTTGCGATCGAATAATGCCCGCTATAAGGAACTGGCGCGCGAACTGGAAATCCTGATCGCCAATGCACCGGTGGGCATTATGTTCGTCAGCAAAGGCGTCATCATCCGCGCCAATGATGCGCTCGCAGAATTATGCCGCTTCCCAGATGCGCAATCGATGATAGGAATCAGAACCACGTTTCTGTACCATGACGATGACGACTACCGTTCATTCAGTGAAGCGGTCATACCCAGCCTGATTGCGGATGAACTGGTAGAGCTGGAATGGTATCTGCGCCGCGCCAATGGCGAATCCTTCATGGCCCGGGTTGCCGGACGGGCACTGCCGGCCGAATCCTATGAACAGGGTGCGGTCTGGATGGTCGAAGACATTACCGGACAGCGCCAGACCCTTGATGCGCTGCGCGAAAGCGAAAGCCGCTTGCAGCGCATCATGAATTCCAGCCTGATCGGTATTTTGTATGGCAGTGACGGTCCCAGGCTGACGGATGTCAACCGCATGTTTTGTCAGATGTCCGGATACACACGTGAACATCTGCTGGCAGAGCAGTTTCTGTGGCGGGTCGTGTTATCAGAACCGGATCAGTATCTGGTGCATCAGGCATACACCGAAATGCTCAGCACCGGTACCACCTCGCCGTTTGAAGTCATGCTGCGGCGTGCCGATGGTTCCGCCATACCCGTGCTGGTGGGTCTGGGTTATCTGGAAAATTCGCCGCGTGAGTGGGTCGTTTTTGTCATGGACATCAGTGAACGGCAGCGGATCAATCAGCTCAAGACCGAATTTGTCTCGGTGGTCAGTCACGAACTGCGTACGCCGCTGACTTCGATACGCGGCTCACTCGGTTTGCTGGAATCCGGCGTCGCCGGCAGTCTGCCCGAATCAGCCCGGCAACTGATACGGATTGCGCACAATAACAGCAAGCGTCTGGTCAATCTGGTCAACGATATTCTCGACATCGACAAACTGAGTAATGGCAAAATGAATATCCGTTCTGAGCCTGTCGATCTGATCGAGATGCTCCACAACGCGATGGAAGCGAACGAAGCCTACGCCAGCTCCCTGCGTGTCGGCCTGATTATGGAACAGCAGGTGATGCAGGCATGGAGTCTTGGCGATCACGACAGGCTGATGCAGGTGATGGCGAATCTGATCTCTAACGCGGCCAAATTCTCACCTGAAGGTGAAAGCATCACCGTCCGAATTTACCAGGAACAGGAACGCTATCACATCGCCGTCAGTGACCGCGGCCCGGGAATTCCGCTGAATTTCCAGAGCCAGCTGTTTGCGCCGTTCACACAAGCCGATGGCACCAATACGCGCCGGCAAGGCGGAACAGGCCTGGGGCTGGCTATCACCAAGGCTCTGGTGGAAAAAATGCAGGGTGAAATCTTTTTCCTGAGTTGCCCCGGCGAAGGTTCGACGTTCTGGTTCAGCTTGCCGGCGTACCTGCCGCCAACTCCTTCCGCAAGCTGAAGAGCGGGATTCAGCGCAGGCCGGTTGTGGCGAGACTCCGTCGGAATTCGGCCGGTGTCTGTGTCGTCCAGCGCCGGAATGCGCGCCTGAAACTGCGACTGTCGGAATAGCCGAGTTCTTCCGCGATGCGTTCCAGACTCAGACCGGTTTGCAATAATTGCCTGGCCCTTCCGGTACGGATATGTTCAGTGATCTGAAAATACGAAGTTCCTTCCCGTGCCAGCAAACGGTGCAGAGAACGTTCACTGGTTCCCAGTGCAGAGGCCGTTTCTGCGACGCTGAGTAATTCACACTGAAGTGCAGTCAAAGCGCACAGCAGGCTTTGCCTCCCGAGCACGCCCAGCGCAGATAACTCAGCCTGACAGGCATCGCGTGATGCATCGACCAGTGCGGCATCCGGTTCCGGTAAAGCCATCTGCAATACCTGATTGTCGATAACGATACGGCTGACATCGGCACCGGTAATTACAGGACAGGCAAAAAACTGCTGATATGCCGTCAGGCCTGCGCCGGGCGGTGAACGCAGTTCGACGCGAACCAGAGGATAACTGCCGCCGCACAACTGGCGCGCCGCATTGATGGCTGTGACCAGATGATCGACTTCCAGAAAATCCTGCAATTCCGCATCGTCGAATAAGGGCGAGGCAAGCAATGCCGATTGCTGCGGCCCGGCTTGCAGTTGCAGATGCACCATGGAACCGGCGATCAGCTGATAGTCGAGACCGAATTGCAACGCCTCTGCGAGCGTCGGCTGAGCGCGCATACCGGCAGCCATCTGCCCCAGTTGCGGCAACGCTTTCCGCGCGCCGGATTGCAACCCGAGATCAGCGCCGCCACGGTATCGCGCCTGCAGCAAGCCTTCGCGTGCCTGGGCATAACTGATACGGTTATTGTGATGATCGGCAAAGGCCGGAAACATCTCCTGCCAGCGCCAGTCCTGCTCACGCGCGATCGCCAGCACTCCGCTGAACGGATGAGCGGGAAAGACCGCGTCTTGTACCGACAAGAGCGCAGATATGGATGACACAGACGGATTCATTTGTGATGGCAAGACAACGTGGCAGTAAATGTCCTTACTTTACGCGAAAGCGCATACTAATATCGCCATACCGTACATCGGAAAAACAAAATCAGCAAGGTGAGCATGTGAAATGTCATGCATTATGAAACAGACTCACCCTGAAAATAAAACGACAGGCCTGACGCCGGCGATGCCCCTGCGTGCAGCCTCATCCAAAGAGAGAGACAGATGAATCATATCAGCGACTATATTGTTGTCGGCGGTGGTTCCGGCGGCTGTGCCGTGGCCGGACGCCTGACGGAAGACCCGGATCTCAGCGTAACCGTACTGGAAGCCGGTGGCGGTGGCGACAGCCTGGTGGTGAATACACCGGCCGGCGTCGTTGCGATGCTGCCGGGCAAACTGAATAACTGGGCATTTGAAACCGTGCCGCAACCGGGCCTGAATGGTCGCCGTGGCTATCAGCCGCGCGGCAAAATGCTGGGTGGCTCATCAGGCATCAACGCCATGATCTATGTCCGTGGCCACCGGCAGGATTACGATCACTGGGCTGCGCTGGGCAACACCGGCTGGTCATATGACGAGGTTTTGCCGTATTTTAAGCGTTCAGAAAACAATGAAACCCATCATGACGACTACCACGGTAACGCCGGGCCGCTGCATGTCAGCGAACTGCGCACCGATAACCCGTATCAGCAATTGCTGATCGAAGCCGGCAAGCAGGCGGGCTTTCGTATCAATACCGATTTCAATGGTGCAGAGCAGGAAGGCATAGGCCTGTATCAGCTGACCCAGCACAATGGCGAACGCTGGAGTGCGTCGCGCGCGTATCTGCGGCCGCACATGGGCAAGCGACCAAATCTGCGCGTGGAAACCGGCTGCTATGTCACCAGAATTCTGTTTGAAGGCAAGCGCGCCGTCGGCGTCGAAATGCTGCAAAACGGTCAGAAAAAAACCCTGCGCGCACGGCATGAAGTCTTGCTAGCAGGCGGTGCGCTGCAAACGCCGCAATTACTGATGCTGTCCGGCGTCGGCAATGCGAATGCGCTGCAAAGCATGGGAATTCCTGTGGTGCACGACCTGCCCGGGGTTGGTCAGAATTTGCAGGATCATCCGGATTTCGTGTTCAAATATCGCGCGAAAAGCCTTGATCTGCTTGGCGTTTCCGCCGCTGGCAGTCTGCGTCTGCTACGTGAACTGGGGCGTTACCGTTCGCAACGGCGCGGTATGCTGACCTCGAACGGCGCCGAAGGCGGTGGTTTTCTGAAAACCGATCCGTCTTTGTCAGCGCCGGATATCCAGTTGCATTTCGTCATGGCGATGCTCGATGACCATGCACGCAAATTACATCTCGGTCATGGTTACTCCTGCCACGTCTGTCTGCTGCGCCCGAAAAGCATAGGCGAAGTGACGCTGGCGAAACCCGATCCTATGGCCGCGCCACTGATCAACCCGCGCTTCCTCGAACATCCGGACGATATGGAAGTCATGCTGAAAGGCTTTAAGCTGACCCGCAAACTGATGGATGCACCGGCACTGGCGAATGCCCGCAGCAGCGATTACCAGACCGCCAATGTGCATACCGACGATGAGATCCGCGCCGTCATCCGCCAGACCGCTGACACCGTGTATCACCCGGTCGGTACCTGCAAAATGGGTACAGACAGCATGGCGGTGGTCGATCCTGCGCTGAAGGTGATCGGCGTCGATGGTCTGCGCATCGTCGATGCGTCGGTCATGCCTACCCTGCTGGGCGGTAATACCAATGCACCTACCATGATGATAGGCGAGAAAGCGGCGGACATGATCAAGGCCGCACTGCGCGCGTAAATTGCTCGGTCCGGTTGCCAACAGCAGTGCTGGCTTCGCATAGAATAGCCATTCTTTTCTTCTGACGGAATGGGGCGATATGGAGTTTTATACACTGACAGCCAGCGATGGCGCCAGCAGCCGGATTTGCACACAGGGCGCGCATGTATGCTCATGGATACCGGCGCATGGTACCGAGCAACTGTTTCTGAGCAAAACCTCCGGCTACGCGCCGGGCGTGGCAATCCGTGGCGGCGTTCCGGTGATTTTTCCGCAATTCGCCAGTACCGGTCCTTTACCCAAACACGGTTTCGCGCGTACTGCTGAATGGCAATTATTAAGCCAGTCTCAGCACGATAACGGAGCAGCAGTTGCCGTATTCGGTTTGCAGGACAACACAGCCACGCTGGCGCTGTGGCCGCATCCTTTCCGTGCAGAGTTAAGCGTCAGCGTACTTGGTAATATCATGGAAATCGCGCTGACCATCCACAATACCGGCGGGCAGCCGTTCAGCTTTACCAGCGCACTCCACACTTATCTGGCAGTCACTGACATTCACGCTGCATCCCTGCATGGTTTGCAAGGATGCCGTTACCGCGACAGCCTCACCAATACCGATGACTGCGTCGAACATGCCGGATATCTGCACATCGACGGCGAAACCGACCGCATTTATGCCAATGCCCCTGCCCTTCTCCGTTTGCAGCAGCCACATCAGCATGTACAGATACGCAAACAGGGTTTCGCCGACGTGGTGGTATGGAATCCCGGCAACGCTACAGCTGGACTCAGTGACCTGGAAAGCGGTGGCGAACAGCGCATGTTATGCGTGGAAGCCGCCACCGTTCTGCAACCGTTACATCTGGCGCCAGGCGCGAGCTGGAGCGGAAGTCAGACATTGATAGCCAGCGTGCAGTCGGCGTAAAAATCGGCTAAAAAATATGCATGCTGAAATGCATCGCGTGATTTGCCATTATTATCGGCACCGTTGCCACTATGACCATTAGTGGCTATTATTGCCATTTTTAAAGATACTCCCCCTTGTTTCTAAAAAAATTGCTCTGTTGTCCTCATATTTAAAGGACGTGTGAAACATACTCCCCCCCAGTATTTAACCCGTATATTTCACGCTTATTTTGTTGTTTCTGCTATCAGGATCACTATGTCATCTCGTTCTGCTATATTTCCGTTTTCACTCACGCCGGTGTTGCGCGCGCTGGTTCTGGGCGGTGCCGTTCTGTTCACCACGCCCGCCGTGCTGGCCGATGCGCTGCCGAAAGGTGTGAGCCAGATCACCAGTGTCGAAGGTCTGACCGAATATCGCCTGCCGAATGGCTTGCGGGTATTGCTGATGCCGGATGCGACCAAACCCACCGTCACCGTTAACATGACTTATCTGGTTGGCTCGCGTCATGAAAACTATGGCGAAACCGGGATGGCGCATTTGCTCGAACATCTGCTTTTCAAAGGCACGCCGACAAATCCGAAAATCGATGACGAGTTCAACAAGCGCGGCATGCGCTCGAACGGCACGACCTCGCTCGACCGCACCAATTATTTTGAATTGTTCAAGGCCGACGATGACAATCTGAAATGGGCGCTGACGATGGAAGCCGACCGCATGGTCAATTCCTTTATCGCGAAAAATGATCTCGATACCGAAATGAGCGTGGTGCGCAATGAATATGAACGCGGCGAAAATTCACCGTTCAATGTCTTGCAAAAACGCATGCAAAGCGTGGCTTTCGACTGGCACAATTATGGCAATTCGACGATAGGCAATCGCAGCGATATCGAAAACGTCAAGATAGAAAACCTGCAGGCGTTTTATCGCATGTACTACCAGCCGGATAATGCGGTGCTGCTGGTCGCCGGTCAATTCGATACCGATAAAGTGTTGCAATGGATCAGTGCTGCGTTCGGCAAAATCGCCAGGCCAACCCGCACACTGCCGCAATTCTGGACGACCGAACCGACGCAGGATGGTGAACGCAGTTTCGTCGTGCGCCGCAGCGGTGATATTCAGATCGTCATGCTCGGCTATAAAGTCCCCGCCCGTCTGCACAGCGACCGCACCGATATCAGTTTTGCGGGCAGTATTCTGACCAGCTCCCCGCATGGCCGTTTGCATAAACAACTGGTGGAAACCGGCAAAGTAGTACAGGTATTTTCCGACAGTATAGGGATGGCGGCACCCGGCTTGCTGACCATAGGCGCGATCGTCAAAAAAGGCGAATCCGTCGACGCTGCCAAAGAGGCTTTGCTGGCCGGCATCGAGGAATTTAAAAATAATCCGCCGACCAGGGAAGAGATCGACAGGATCAAACGCAATTCGATCAATGCGTATGAAAAATTCCTGAACAACCACGAAGCCATCGGTATCGGTATGTCCGAAGCGATCGCTCTGGGCGACTGGCGCTATATGTTCAAAGAACGTGATTCAATCGATGCAGTGAGTGCCGAGCGTGTCGCTGCAGCCGCAAAACGTTATCTGGTACGCGACAACCGCACCATAGGCATGTTCATTCCGGAAGACAAGCCACAACGCGCCGAGATTCCGGCGGCACCGGACGTAGCAGAATTCATGAAAGACTTCAAAGCCAAACCATCAACGCTGAGCGGCGAGGCGTTTGATTCTTCTCCGGCAAATATTAATCAGCGCACACAAGTAGGCAAAGCGGGCAATCTGCAAATCGCCCTGTTACCGAAAAAAACCCGCGGCGAAACCGTGAATGTCGCGCTGAACCTGCATTGGGGCGATGAAACCAGCCTGCGCGGCAAATCTATTGTCAGCGGTATCGCCAATAGCATGTTAAGCACAGGCACCAGCAAATACAGCCGCGCCCAGCTCTCGGATGAAATGTCCAAACTCAAAATGAGCGGCAGCATCTTTTCATTCCAGACCACCAAAGCCAATCTGCCTGGGGCACTGGCGCTGGTAGCGCATGTGCTGCGCGAAGCCAGTTTCCCGGACAATGAATTTGCACAGATGAAAGAACGCGCCCTTGTGAATCTGGAAGCTTCGCGCAAAGAACCCGGCAGCATACTCTCGCGTGAGATGTCGCAGTATTTCAATCCTTATCCGAAAGGCGATTACCGGGAAGCCAAAACACTAGACGAACTCATTGCTGATTTCAAGGCAGTGAAACTCGATGATGTAAAAGCCTTTTACAAAGAATTCTACGGTGCCTCCAAAGGCGAGTTGTCCGTGGTCGGTGATTTCGATACCGATAGTACCAAAGCCGTGATCGCACAGATGTTTGATGGCTGGGTCAGCAAAGCACCTTACACCCGCATGGTCAGCAAACGAATTGATCCACCGGCGATACGAAAGGTATTCAACACACCGGACAAGGAAAATGCCGTTTACAGCAGCAAAATGACGCTGGCGTTGCGCGAAGACGATGCAGATTATCCAGCGCTGAGTGTTGCCAACTATATCTTCGGCGGTGCAGGTCTGAATTCCCGTCTGATGGAGCGCATCCGTCAGAAAGATGGTTTATCGTATGGTGGTGGTTCCAGCCTGAGTGCGGGTAATATCGACCCGGTCGGCAGTTTCGGCATCAGAGCCACCGCAGCGCCGCAGAATATGGAAAAACTGGAAAAGGCGATACAGGAAGAACTCAGCAAAGCACTGAAAGACGGTTTCACTGCGGAAGAACTCGCTAAAGCAAAATCCGGCATACTGCAAAAGCGTCAGCAAAGCCGTACCAGCGACAGCGGTATTGCCGGCGACTGGATTCACTATCTGTATCGCCAGCAGAACTGGTCTGAAGCGCAGGCGCTGGACGAAAAACTTCAGGCGCTGACGCTGGACCAGGTCAATGCCGCATTCCGCCGTTATATTGATCCTTCAAAAATCAGCGTGTTTATTGCGCTGGATGAAGCCAAAGCGAAAGCAGCGGCAAAGTAATAGCGAGGTAACGGCAAGACGAACAGCATATTAAAAAATCCCGGTCAATGCACCGGGATTTTTTTAATCAGCCTTTCCAGCTGCGCTGCAAACCGGTGTCGGTGTGTATCCAGCCGCCGTTTGCCGTTGCGCGATAATAAAAGCCGACGCCACCCTGACGGAAGCTGCTGATCAGGCCGCCCAGCACTTCTTCATGCAACTGAGAAATGCGGATATCGGCAGCCTTGCCATCCATGTGCAAGGATTTACGCGCAGCCGGCACACCCTGTTCTATCAGGCGTTTATTCGATTCCGGCGTGCGGTAGCCGGACAAAATTTCGAGTGGCTTGGTCATGCCGAAGCGCGCGATATAGGCCTGTGTCGCCCACAGGGTTTCGAGTAATTTCGGGTCCATCGGTGCCGACTTTTTGCCATTCACATCGCGCAATAAGTGACACAATTCCTGATAAGCAGAGTCAATCATCTCGCCGTCTTTCCAGTACAGTAATTTACTGCGTTCGCCGGATTGCGGCCGTATCAGGTCGAGAGTACGCGGTTTGACCCAGAAATCCAGATCGAGTGCCTGTGAATCGAATAAATCCGGCGGTGGTGCTAATTGCGTCGATTTCCCGGCATTGCTGTCATTGCCGTTTGCGAAGGCGGTTTCGCGAAATAAACCAAGTGTGGTCAGAACTAAACTGCTTTTGAGTATGTGGCGGCGGGTTGTCATGAGCCTGATAAATCCGTTGGTGAAGTTCTTAGAACTCATTTCATCAATAGGGATGAGTTCTATATAGTGTACTTCTCTGGCTGGCAGATGTGAATCTGTCTGCAAAATTGACCGTTGATAATCCTGATTCTGCATTCTGTCGCAAACAGCTCCCGGCCATTGCCGTTTTCACATTACACTGAGCACTATTGCAAATTTGATCCTGCGAGATCTGACCTCGAACAGATGTCAGCCCGATGTAACTTCTACTATTGATCACATTCATATCATGCTTAAATCTATCACCTGGACCAGCCTGTTCATCCTCATGCTCGCCGGATGCGACATACAGATTGATGGCAAACACATCAGCAGCGGTAAAACCGTGACCGAAAAACGAACGCTGACCGCTTTTACCAGCATAGAAAACCGCAGTTTTCTTGATCTCGTAATTACGCCCGGACAACCGGCACTCGAGATCACTGCCGATGAAAAACTGCTGCCGGAGATCGAAACCGTGGTCGAAAACCAGCGCCTGATCATCCGTAAAAAAAATGTGACGGTCACCCTAGGTAACAGTCCGCAAGGGAATATCCGCATCAGCGCCAATCAGCTGCAACAATTGTTGCAATCCGGCAGCGGGGATATCGAACTGAACGATGTCCAGGCCGAAAAATTTGAACTGACACAAAGTTCTTCCGGCGATATCAAAGTCAGCGGACACATCAAACAACTCGAACTCAGCGTCGGCGGCAGTGGCGATATCGATCTGCGGCAAGTGCAGTTAGGCAGCGCCAACGTCAATATGCACAGTTCCGGCGAAGTCAGGATGCATCAGCTGACCGATGCCCTGGTTGCCGAAGTTCGTGGCAGTGGCAGCCTGAAAGTCGATGCACTGCAAAATGCCTCTGCTAACATTCATCGCAACAGTTCCGGCGACATCAGTCTGCACGGAGACCTGCAACAATTGCAGGTCGATGCGTCGGGCTCCGGTGATCTCGATATCGACAGCCCGCAGTTAGCACTGGCCAACGTCCAGCTCAATGGTTCCGGTGATCTGATCTTGCGTGGTCATATCGCCGTGCTCAATCTTAATCTGCGCGGTTCCGGCGAAGTCAAGGCCAGCCAGCTCAGCGCCGATAATGTGCGCATCGAAAGTCATGGCAGCGGCGACCTGCGTTTTAACAGCATACGCGAAAGTCTGAAAGCAGACCTGTCTGGCTCAGGCAATCTGCATACCACGCTGGACAATGCGATGTTCGCGGAACTGATTATGTCGCGCAGCGGCGATGTCACTCTTGACGGCACGGCGAAACGGCTGGTGGCCAGACTCAGCGGTACCGGTGATTTGCACGCACAGGAATTAATACTCGACACCGCCAGCGTTAAAGTCACCGGCAATTGTGAAGCACAGGTGAATGTCAAAAAAGCGGGCGGCTCACGGGTGGTGAAAGTGGATCGCAACGGCGTTGTCAGCTGATTGTTATAACGAAGATACTGACGCAGAAATGAAAAAGCCTGATCGCATCAGATCAGGCTTTTTTTACGCCACATGACAAGTTCAACGCTTCACAATCCGGTATTCATGCTGCACCACCAGACGGCTGGTAGCAATCAGACTATTTAACCCCAGTATCAGTTGCATCAGCACCTGCCCCGGCACCAGCCAGATCTGCCCGCGCGGCGGCGACACTTGTGTTAGAGCGGTCAGTACCGGCGTGACCCATGCTGCATCCGGCGTCACATCCAGCAAAATATCGCCGTCGCTATTGGTGTGCAGATAGACTTCGCCACCGTGCAGTAAGGTAAAACACACGCCATAACCGGCCTGCGGATTTTTGCCTGCCAGCTGCTGCAATTCGCGATCATACAAATCCAGCCAGGCCTCGACATCGTTGACCGATTCCAGCGAAACCCAAGGCAGATCAGGATAATTTTTTTCTGTAGAAATAGCGTTCAATGTCATGCCTTACTTTTTTGGTGCTGTCGTTGCGGATGAAACCGTCGATGCGCCGGCTTCCGGCTTCATCTGACGTACCTGCAAGCCACGTTGTCTGAGTAAATCGGTAATGCTGTTTTTGCCGGTGATATGTCCGGCACCAACCACGATCATCACTTTTTTGCCCGCGTTCATCAAGGCCACGATCTGATCTGCCATTGCCGGGTTACGGTCATCGAGCAAAAGCTTCATGAGCTTACGCGAACCGGCATCCTTATTTGCCGTTTCTTCCAGCATCGTTGCCAATGCCTCGGCGTCACCGGCTTTCCATGCCTGCACCATCTGCGCCGTATCCCGCACGGCATCGCCATTGCTCAGACTTTGTAAAGTCATAGACAGCATCGCATCGCCATCTTCATCACTGAGACCACCCAGCATGCGCGCCTGAAATTCCAGACTTTCTAATTCCACCAGTTGCTTGCCGTCTTTCTTTGCTCTTTTGATGAAATGCAGATCCACACCCTGCGCCGGATCATAGCCCTGCTGCGCCACGATACCTATCATCAGACCCGTCGCCACCATCGCCGGTTTCAGGCTCTGAAACTGCGCGGCAGAAGCCCCTAACAATTTCTGCATGCTTTCCCAGGTCGCTTTCTGCACATGATTTTCCAGCTTGTCCGGCGCAGCATACGTCAGCAAAGGCATCATCTTGCGGCTGAATTGCGGATCGCTGGCATCCACCTCCACAGCCAGCGTATCGGCTTGTTGATACGCGTTTTGCACTGCGGCCGGCAGAGGATAAAAACTGGCTTTGGCAAGATGAAATGAGCCAAATAAATACGCTGTATTCGTCACCGATTTCACTTCCCACATAATGCCATTCGCAGGCGTCTCATCCGCTGCCTGCGCAAGACCATGAAATGCGATGGCGGCACCTGCCAGTACGCCAATGGCGCGTTTGAGTATGGGGCGCGGAAGATGAAAAAGGGGCATGATAGATTTTCTCTTATTCTGATTTAGGCTGGCTCAGCAAAGCTTTCAGATTGGCCAGCCGCTCTTTTGGTGTCAGGGCTTCGGCTTCTGTGGGAACGGCGTCGCCTTCGTCGAGTTTCATTTCTTTAATAAAGCGTGACGGATCGCAATGTACGGGCACACCTGCGCGCTTGCGTTTTTTGCACCAGGTGATGTGCAGGCTGCGCTGCGCGCGCGTGATGCCGACATACATCAGGCGGCGTTCTTCTTCTATGCGTGCCGCCAGAATTTCTATCGGCGTATCGGGGTCGCCTTTATGCGGCAAAATGCCTTCTTCGACGCCGACCAGAAACACGTGCGGATATTCCAGCCCTTTCGACGCGTGCAAGGTGGACATGCGCACAGCATCTGGCTCTTCGTCCTTGCCTTCCATCATCGACATCAACGCCACCATCTGCGTCAGATCGAGCAGGCTGCGGTGATCGTCAGTGCCGTCTTTACCGCCACTGCCTTTGGTTTTCAGCCATTGCGTGAAATCGAGCACGTTTTGCCATTTATTCTGCGCGGCGCGGTCATCGAAACTGTCGTACAGATAGCCTTCGTAATTGATTTCCTTCATCAGATCATCCAGCAATTCGCTGGCATGACCTTCGCGATGAGCATGCGCTTCAACCTGATTGATGAAGGTGCAGAATTCGCGCAGCGGGCGCAATTGGCGGTCTGTCAGTTTCGCTTCGATACCGCCCTTGAATACGGCGGCAAACAGCGAACATTGCCACTGCCCGGCGAATGCGCCCAGCACTTCCAGCGTCGCCTGACCGACGCCGCGTTTCGGTGTGGTGATCGCGCGGATGAACGCCGGGTCATCGTCTTCATTCGCAATCAGGCGCAGATACGCAATGATGTCTTTGATTTCGGCGCGGTCAAAAAAACTCTGGCCGCCGGAAATGGTGTACGGAATCCGTTCGCGCCGCAGCGCCTGTTCGATCACGCGCGCCTGATGGTTGCCGCGATACAGGATCGCGTAATCAGAATACTTGGCGCGCCGCTCAAAACGGTGCGCCGAGATCATGATCGCGACTTGCTCGGCCTCCTGCTCATCATCCTGCATGCCCAGCACTTTAACCGGATCACCGAGGCCATGTTCTGACCACAGCGATTTTTCAAACAGCTTGGGATTATTGCCAATCACGGCATTCGCCGCTTGCAAAATGCGGGTGCTGGAACGGTAATTTTGTTCGAGCTTGATAATTTCCAGGTCCGGAAAATCGACTTGCAGCGTTTTCAGATTTTCTATGGTCGCACCGCGCCACGCGTAAATCGCCTGATCATCGTCGCCCACAGCGGTAAACATCGGCTTTTTACCAACGCCGGTGACCAGTAATTTCACCAGCTCATACTGGCAGGTATTGGTGTCCTGATATTCATCGACCAGCAGATAACGCAGACGGCGCTGCCATTTGTCGCGCACCTGCTCGTTGCTGCGGAACAGCTCGACCGGCAGCCGGATCAGATCATCGAAATCCACCGCCTGATACGCCGACAGCGTGGCGACATAGCTTGCGTAGATGCGCGCCGCCGTCGCTTCGTCATCATCTTTTGCCTGCTTCAGCGCCAGCTCAGGCGTGATCAGTGCATTTTTCCACAGCGACATTGCGGTCTGTATGCGGCGGATTAATTGCTTATCGGTGGTGATCGCCAGATCCTGCACCAACGAAAAACAATCGTCGCTGTCCATAATCGAAAACCGGTCTTTCAGCCCCAGCGCCTGCGCTTCCTGCCGTAAAATTTTGACGCCCAGCGAGTGAAACGTCGAGACCGTCAGTTGCTTGGCCTGACGCGGCTCCGCCAGCAGTTTGGCGATACGCTCCTGCATTTCATGCGCGGCTTTATTGGTGAAGGTCAGCGCTGCGATGTGTTTGGGTTCGTAGCCATGCAGCTCGATCAGATTGACGATTTTCTGCGTGATCACCCGCGTTTTGCCCGAACCCGCCCCGGCCAGCACCAGACAAGGGCCGTCCATGTAGTTCACTGCATTGCGCTGGGGAGTATTCAGGCCGTGGGACATCGTGGTCATCGAAAAAATGGGGTTATATCCGGATTATCTCCATGAATTTTCATGGAGATATTATTGTGTACGCTCAGACTCAGATACAAATCATCATATTTTCGACAAGCAAACGACATCAGTGCTTCAGCGGGATCGTCAGATAGTCCAGCTCGGCAATTTATTGGTTTGTTTCAGCCATGGATAATCAAAGCAATAGCCACCGTTTTCCACTACTGCACCGCTACCGTTTTTCGCAGATGGATGCTTGTGTTCCGGTGGATATGCGTCAAGCGAGGTAAAGTGTGTCACGTAGGATCTGCGAGTTAATTCCTCATTCAGAATCTTGCTTCCTTCGTGAGATAAATTGCCGTGCCAGATAAATACGTCGCCCTTCTTAGGACAGAATACTTCTGGTTCGATACCGGCATTCTTCATCCGCTCAGCCAAATAAACCGATAATTCGTGGGGCTGACGCTGACTGTCTTGCTCGAATAAGATGCTACCTTCACCCCAATCAAAAAAATCGCTGATCTCTGTTTTGTGTGAACCTGGATAATAGACCAACGGACCTGATTCCGGATGAATATCTTCAAGAGGAATCCAGCTCGCCGCCAATTTTGCCAATTGCGTCTGGCATCGCACATACGGATAGTCGACATGGATCGACTGCTGACTTCCCTTGTAGAAAGTCAGTGACTGCAAAGCACAGGCAGGTGATTGAAATACATGTCCTAAAAAAGAAGATACTTCTTTTACCAGACTGAGCCGCGCAGCAGCCAAAGAAACCGTCTGTATGCTGTTGAACTTCACCCCATCCAGACTCAATTCCTCTTCGGAAAACTCGCCAATCGGTTTGATCACGCCTCTGAGTTCAGCGTAAAGTTCGAAATCACGATAATGTTTGCGCAGATACTCTATATCGCCGACCAGAGCATCAATTAAGTCATGCGGAACGACTTGTTCAAATGCGACATATCCTTTCTCCCGCCAGGACGTTAATTTTTCATGTAAGTCAAAATCAACGCTATCGCCATGACGTTTAACGTATTCATCAATATTGGCATTTTCCTGATCAATCCATGTAGCGGAATTGATCCAGTCTTTTGGTAAAAATTTTTTCATCATCAGTCCTAAACTTTCAACTCGTTTTGGCATGCAAAAACCTGATGGCATTATACGGGAGACAATTTCCTCTTAAGCAGATTTTTATATCTAGGGTTTGAAGAAGCGGCAAATCAATAAGACTTCCCAATCAGAGAAGAAGAGTAAACTAATGTGCATTCACTATTGAGGCATTGCCATGAAATTCGAACATTTAATCGAAATTAACGACATCCTGAATCCCTTAGCCGAAGTCATCACCCGCGAACAATTGTGGCGCGGGCTGGTGCTGCGTGCAGAGTCGCCAAAACTGTTTGTGTCTTACCTTGACGATGCGCTGATCGAAGACCGCACCGAAGCCAGCATGACCCGCACCCTGAAATACGGTGAGCTGAGCGTCACCGACACCGTGCGTTTTGTGCATCTGGAGCACGTGCATTACGATGTCCCCGCGCAGGGCGAGATACGCCAGTCATCGTTGCGTATGACGATAGAAGAGCCGCAGCCAGACTCGCTGTTTGTGCGCTTTCAATACGACGATGGTGCGACCGAAGAGCAGGACAAAGAGAACGAAATGTATAACGACTATCGCCGTTCCGCCTATCAGGCCGCCGACATCGACACGATACGGCAGATACGCGAATTTGCCGAAGCAGGTCGCCTCGACGCCTTGCCAAGTTAAGCGCCGCCCGCAATCTCGCCGATCTGTATTGGCCTGAACTGGCTTGCGCTGACCCGCAGCAAACCCAAAAACGCGGCTGTAAGGTCAAATAATACTGGGGGGGAGTATATTTTAAAGCCCAATGTTTATAAGGACATAAGGGGCAAAATGGCAGATACTCCTCCTTTTTTCATTTTTGCTGGGTATGTACAGGCAGAACAGGCCGCTATCAACAACGTCGCCAGCATCATCATCAGCAGTACCGGGCTGCGATAAACCAACGCTAAAACCGCGTAAGGCAGCGACTCCGCATCAACGCCGCAATGACCCATCAGGCACGCAGCGTGCGACCAAATTCGCATCCCCTTTGTTGCCCCGCCTGCGTGTGTCAGGCGGGATTTCTTCGTCTGCCCGCCGGATTCTGGGATAATGGCGCGAATTCCTGTTTCCACCTTCACCTTCTAAGGTTCATCATGATGAAACGTGCCGCCAAATCTGCCGCCCAACCTGTTGCTGAGATTCCGGCAGCACCCGAACCATTTCAGGCCAAAACGCTCAAACGTAAACAATTCGCCAGCACCGGCGACGTGCATATTCAGGGCGATGTGACCATCACCACGCAACTCATCGTCGGCGGTGATCTGCTGGTGGATGGCGATCTGATTGCCGAAGAAGTGTTTTGCCTCGGCAAACTCACCGTCACCGGCGATATTCAAGTGCAATCGCTGTACATCGGCCAGACGCTCGATGCGGGCGGCAATATCGATGTCGAATTCCTCGTCAAAACCGGCTGCAATGCCGAATGGATGGCGCGCGTGCTGGAACTCGATCAGCGCAAACTCAAAGAAGGTGAAAATTTTATCGATCTGCTGGTGCATCCGGCGATACTCGACCGCCAGCAACACAACGATGTGTTCGGCGGCTTTGGCGATATTCAGGGCCTGGGTTATTTGTCCTGCGCCGATCTCGATTGCCAGGGCAACCTGCAACTCGATGATGACCTCGAAGCCAGCGAAGTGCAATTCGTCGGCGGCCATCTGGCTGCCAGCGCGATCCACGTTGCCGGTGATTGCAATTGCCAGGGCGAAGTGTTCAGCGAAACCAATATCGAAGTCGAAGGCAGCCTGTTTGCCGGTGAAATCGTCTGTCAGGGCAATGTCGCCGCCGGTGCGATTGGCTGTCAGGGCGACATCAGCGCGTGGGGCAGTATCCGCGCCAAAGGCGAACTCAGCAGCCTGTTTGGTGAAATCCACGCCGGGCGCTGGATCGCCACCGCTGCCACTTTATACGCGGCGAAATATATCAAGGCAGGTGAATCGGTGATCGGTGAAAAAGGCATCCACTGCGGTAAAGACTACGGCATCTTCGCTGGCTCCACCCTGCCGCGTTCGGCGTGGGCCAAGCAAGGCATGATCTCTGCCGACAGCAAACCACGCCTGATTTTGTCGGGTGAATTTGTCGAAGGCAAAAAACTACGCCACATCGACGCACTGGAAAAAAAGCGCGATAAAGAACTCGACTGGGAAATCGCCCGCCGCGTGAAACGCGAAATGCTGGCGGAGTAAAACCGGAACGCATCTCATCCATAGGAAGAGTTCTGAAAAGCGGGCGCATCTGAGGCGCCCGCTTTTTCATGTCATCGCCGCTTTGTTTTATGCAGGGCGACCACCGTCATCCGTAATCGCCACAGACGTGATCTTCGACAAATCAATCGCCAGAAAAAGCTTCACGCCGTTTTGCTTTACTTCATAGCGTTTGAGCGCAGACGGCGGTAACTTTCCAGCGGACAGATAAGCCAGAAAATCATTCTGGAAATTTTTCAGATCCCCCTGACTGGCGAGTTCATAACTCGCAGCCGTACCGTTATTAAATTGAAGGAAAAGATTTTCGTTGCCCATTTTGTTACTCCTTTTTCTGAAGTGGCACGCAGACCACGGACATCAACGGCGGAAAACAAATAACTGAATCAACACTGCCAGCTCGAGCAAGGTCGTGAACCGGCCCACGTCAGATGATCTTGCAACGGATAACCGCATCTTCATCAAATCCATAAATCGCACACAGCCTGTGGTAGCCATCGGCAATAATCACTTTGCCGTTGCTTTCATCTCTGACCAGTAACAGCGGCGACAACGCAACGCCGTTCGCGATTTTCTTTCTGTCTTTCTCTACGTGCGAATTACTGATGCCGAGCAAAGACAATTGTGACGCCCTGAAAATATCCTTGGATTTAAACTCAACGATCGCCGCCTTTCTGAGGCGAGCGACCATGTCAGCGACCTTCTTATCGTTGTAGATAATTCTCAGATAAGAATCAGCCGCCGGATAGTCATGCTCCTCAACATCAGGCAGCCATACAATTTTTTCAGATGCACTGTTTTTAGCCATTGTTCACCTCATGAATGAGTATAAAAACGATCGGTCATCGCCTTGCGGCGATGAAATCAGAATCAGGGTACACCAATGGCAGCAAGTCCATCATGCAGAAATCCCGATGACGGTGCGAGCCCCGAACTTATGCCTCTCCTGTGACGGAAATAAACCGCTAGCTGGGTCGCAAAACGTCAACCGGAAGACATTGTTCCGCCTGTTCTATCGTTTCAAACAGTTGGCCTTCTGAAGGCGACCAAAAAAGAACCTGATGCTCCAGTCTTGAAAACCACCTGAACAAAGCGCCAAGTTGATTGATCTGCGCCGGTTCTGCCCGGATACACATATCGACGATTTCGCGATACGGCAAATCCTGATTATTATTGAGTCGGATTTGCAGTGCGCTGTGCCCCCAGGCATCGGTCGTGAACAATTGCATACGCAGGTAATAGGCAAACCTGTCTTCGGCGCGCTCAGAACCAAGCTCCCACAGATAAACACTTTGCGCATGCTGGGGAAACTTCTCGTATGCATCCGCCCATTCGGTCAGCGTATCTGCACCAAGGTAAAACTCAAGCGCACTAGAGGTCGATCCATTCGACACCGACATCACCAGATTCAAGTGATACGGCTCTTCGTAAGGGTATCTTGTGATGCAAATATAGGGAGTCATATTCAACTCGATTGAGTGGGGTACATGCGCACTATCTGACGGTCTTGCGTTCGTGCCAGCGCTGCCTGTGCGACAACTGCCCCGATGAGCGCGAACAGCATGTCGGATTGTGTATCCCAAGGATCGCCCTGAGTACCAAGAAATTCGTCAGCGCCCTGCCCGAGCGCGACGGCAGCGGCCCACTCGATGAGTTCATACGATGCGCTGATGGCGAGCACAACACAGGTCACCAGAAAGCTCAGCATTTTTCCCGCACGGACATATCCACCGCGCAGCAAAATTTCCCGCGCCGCCAGCGCCGGAACAAAGCCCTGGGCAAAGTGACCGATCTTGTCGTATGGATTCCGATGCAGACCAAGCGCCTCGGCGATCTGGAAACCAAAAGGTACTCTGGCATAGGTATACGCGCCACCGACCAGCAGAATGACGGCATGCACGAAAATACAAATGTAAAGCAAGTGCGTCAGCGGAAAACGCGTGTAGCTTACGATCAGCACAGGCACGACAATAAATATCGGCAGCACCTCCATCAGCCACGTGGCGCGGTCATAAGGATGCCAGCCAGACCAGGCCAACAGACCGAGCAGGACGAAGAGAGCGACAAGGAGGGTTTGGGTGCGGGGCATAGGTTGTGAGGTCTAACGTCGAGCTGCCCGGAACTACGCAAAACACGCAGAAATCGGAGAGTAAATAATTGAAAAGATGCTGCGCGTCGACGCGCCAATATGCGCAGTTTCCGTGCAGAGCGCTATGTTAAACATCATGTTTTCCTTCGCGTGGGTAATGCACAAAAATTCGAGAACTATCTTCCGTGAGTCGTACACCATTTACTACAAGTATCTGTTTATCTGATACTAATGGAAAGTATTCAACCTCACCAGTTCCAAATAGCGCCTCCTCCATCAGTGAGCGACCAAACTCAAACAAGGCCTCTCTAGATGCGCACTCAAATAGTATGTGATTTCCCGCAGAATCAACTGCAATCTTTATACGATGCGTAACATCACTCTGCACATCAGGATTTGAGTGTTCAACCAGATTTGAAAAGGTTACTGTCGTTTGCATTTATTCTGATGTTTAACGTTTGAGCTAACCGGACTGTTGCGGTATGTGGCTAAAGGCCCAGAATGAAATGGCGGGCCTTTAGCCACATGCCGCAATGGGTCCGGTTGAGCGAATGGTTAGGCCCCTGCGCTCCGCAGTGCCATACTTGCCTTTTGTACAGCAGCGACTTCGGTCCAAGGATGCGCGGCTAGACATATTCTTCCGTCTTCCTTGAGTGAAAACTGGTCAAATTTCGGGTTGCGTTCGGATGAGACACTGAACCACCATTCGACTCCGCCATACATGATCGCGTAGCATGGTTTCCCACCAAGCCTGAAGCTTTGGGGTTTGGTGATCATCTTGATTAGTTGCCTGTTCTCGTGATGAATGACGCCGTATCCACCAATTGGATATTCGTATTCTCTGCCGGGATCCTCATTGAGTAGCATTATGCGTAGTCGATCAGTGTGCGGTCCCAGATCTACCGCACTATACATCGGTAGGCTGCTAATGCTGGCACGAAACAGGACACTTAAGTGGAATAGTTTGAATGACTTGTAGTCCGTTGTTATCCACCGTGGGTCTTCATCTTGCCATGGGTCCGGTAGGGGTGAATTGTCAAGCCAGAACGCTTTGAACGGCTTTTCATAGTGCTCATTGATATGCTGTTCGCAGTCTTCGCAGAGCAGTAGTTCCTTGGCGCCGTCTTGGACTGGTGCCCATCCCTTTTTGCCTTGTCCTGTGATGCCCATGATCTGTCGATTTTGGTTCTTCAGTTCGGCATACATGAATTTCGGGACGATGTGTGACTCGCACAGTCGTTTATCCCTTCTGCAAAGGTGGCAGGTTGGCATTTCAGGGGCCTAACGTGATTTAATTTTCATTTTGCAACATTAACCATCAATGATAAAACTGTCAACATGTTGTAATCCTCTTGAAAACCGCATGGATATTAGCTACATTTTGCAATGCTGTTTATATATACAGTATAAATAAACTACAAAAAAACATCACCGACATCGTTAAAACACCGTTTACCCGATCAGACGCAGGAAGATTGCTTTATCGGAATTTTTACTTAGTCACGGAAGAACGGTATGCGTAGCAGATACCTTCGCTTTCGCCCACCATCGCCACCACCATCCTCTCAATCCATCTGCCTGACCAACGCCACGCCGCATAAATGTAAATAATTTTTCCTTTTTTTCTTTACGGTCGTAAAGATATCTGTCAAATTTCATTCTTTACCGGAACTTTTCCTGCGGCGGCGGGTCTGGTTCTGGAGTCGCAATTCGATAATAATGAGCGGAGTACAGCGCTGTTCTGATGTGATGTGGGTTGCTGCGTGTGTGCATCTGGGTGTTTTCCGGACACTGTTTTCGCATCGCACTTGACACTTTTTTGGCGCTGGTCACCCGCCCCCACCTGCAACGCGCTGGCTGCACACTGTGCCAGCGCTTTTGACCATAGACGGAGAGTAAGTTGAAACAATCGTATGCATGGAGTCTGGCGCTGGCCGGGCTGAGTCTGGCCAGCAGCCCGCTGAGCTATGCCGATGAAGGCCAATGGCAGCCGCATCAGTTGCCGCAATTAAAAGCGGAGCTGAAACGCATAGGCATCACGATTCCGGCAGAAAAGCTGGCGGATTTGTCTAAGCATCCTATGAGTGCGATGGTGTCGCTGGGCGGCTGTTCGGCCTCGTTTGTGTCTGACAGCGGGCTGGTGGTGACGAATCATCACTGTGCTTACGGCGCGGTGCAACGGAATTCGACAGCCGAAAAAAATTACATCAGCAATGGCTTTCTGGCGAAAACCCGCGCTGAGGAATTACCTGCCGGCCCGGATTCGCGCATGTATATCACCGATAAAGTGGAGAACGTGACTGACCGTGTGATGCAGGGCATGACAGCGACAATGTCGGGCAAGCAGCGCCATGAGCATGTGCAGAACCGCATCAAAGCGCTGATTGCGGAATGTGAACAGGATAAAGCGTATCGTTGCTCGGTGCCGAGTTTCCATCGCGGGATGGAGTATTACCGGATACGCCAGATGATGATCCGCGATGTGCGCCTGGTGTATGCGCCATCGGACAAGATCGGTAATTATGGCGGCGAAGTGGATAACTTTGAATGGCCGCGTCATACCGGCGATTTTTCTTTCCTGCGCGCGTATGTCGGTAAAGATGGCCGCCCGGCGGATCCTTCGGCGGATAACGTACCGTATCACTCCAAAGATTTTCTGGTGGTGTCGGCACAGGGTCTGAAAAATGGCGACCCGATTTTGCTGGCGGGTTATCCGGGCACGACCAGCCGTTACAAATTGCCGGAAGAAATCCGCTTTGCGCGGGATGTCAGCTATCCGGCGCGGGTGGCCGAGGCAAAATCCGATCTTTCGGTGATTGCGGCAGCAACGCAAGGGAATGCGAATGCTGAAGTACGTTATGCAAGCGTGGTCAAGAGCATCAACAACCGTCTGAAAAAAACCGAAGGTTTGCTGGCGGGGTTTGCGCGTAAAGATATTGCAGCCATTAAAGACGGACAGGATGCGGAATTCCGCAGTTGGTTCAGTCAGCACAGTGCCGATCAAAGTCTGCTGAAAGAGCTGGATGCAGTGATCGCCAGTGACATGACCCTGAATGAAGAAGAATTTGCGTGGAGCGTCGCCACCAATAGTGATCTGCTGAAAGCGGCACGTACTTTATACCGCCTCGCGCTGGAAAGCACCAAACCGGATGCAGAGCGTAAAGCGGGTTATCAGCAACGTGATATCTCGTTTATTTCAGCGCGACTCGCTCGTCTGGAACAGTCGTATCTCAGCAATGTGGATCAGGCACGTTACACGGCATCGCTGCAGCGCTATAACCGTCTGGAAGCCAAACTTCGCCCGCAAGGTCTGGATGTGTTGTTGCCGACACCGGAATCTGTCGCGGCGATGTACCAGCAGTCAGAACTCGGCAATACAGCGACGCGTCTGGCATGGCTGAAAAAAGATGCGGCGGCATTCCAGCAATCAGACGATGCGTTTATCCGTCTGGCAGTGAAGCTGCATGACATCGGCCTGTCACTGGAAGAGCGCCGTAAAGAAGTCGATGGCAATCTGGAACGGGTGATTCCGCAATATATGCAAGCGGTGATTGCCTGGAAAAAATCGCAGGGCAAACCTGTGTATCCGGATGCGAACTCCACACTGCGCGTGACTTATGGCACTGTTGCCCCTTACAGCCCGCGTGATGGCATCAGCAAAGGCCCGTTCACGACGGTTGAAGGTATCGTTGAAAAACATACCGGTAAAGCGCCATTCGATGCGCCGGAAAGTTTGCTGACCGCTGTTAAAGAAAAACGTTACGGCGTATTCAAAGACAATGTGCTCGGCACAGTACCGGTGAATTTCTTGTCGAGTGCAGATACCACCGGTGGTAATTCGGGTTCAGCAGTAATGAATAAAAACAGTGAACTGGTCGGGCTGAATTTTGATTCGACTTATGAATCGATCACCAAAGACTGGTACTTTGACAGCGCCATCACACGCGCGATTCATGTCGATATCCGTTACATGCTGTGGGTGATGAAAGAAGTCGATCATGCAGATAACCTGCTGAAAGAAATGACGATACGCTACCCGGCAAAATAAACAGCGTAAGCAATAATCAACAGCGGCACACCTCTGTAATGATGTGTGCCATTTTTTATGCTGCATCCGGTGCAGCGGCATTTGCGACGAAAGCAATTCGGCGGTGATCAGCCCGATCGCCTACAATAGCGCCTGTTGGTTCACACAACCCTTGTTATAAGTGCTCTTCGCTTGTCGCAATATGCGTCAGGAAGTGAACAAAACAAGGAGCGCAGCAGCCAGGCCATGACCCCTGTGCCAGCCGCTGGCATCCTGCCCGTTTTTCCCGTCGTATTTTTTATCCTTGTTTTCACCTGCTCCAAGAAAAGTCATCCATGTCTGACGCTACTGCTTTCAATTCCTTACCTTTATCTGCCACCATGCTCGCGAATCTGGAGAGCCTCGGTTACACCACCATGACGGCAATTCAGGCAGAAAGTCTGCCGGTGGTGTTGCAGCAACGTGATCTGATCGCGCAGGCAAAAACCGGCAGCGGCAAAACTGCGGCTTTCGGGCTGGGCATACTGGCAAAACTGAATCCCACATATTTCGCAGTACAAGGCTTGGTGTTATGCCCGACGCGTGAACTGGCGGATCAGGTGGCGAATGAATTACGCCGTCTGGCGCGCGCAATCGAGAATGTGAAAATTCTGACCTTATGCGGCGGCACCGCGATGCGCCCGCAAATCGCCTCGCTCGAACACGGCGCGCATATCGTCGTCGGCACGCCGGGGCGCTTAATTGATCACGTCAGCCGCGGCACCATCAATCTGCATACGGTGCAGACGCTGGTGCTGGATGAGGCAGATCGCATGGTGGACATGGGCTTTTACGATGATATCTACACCATCGTTGCGGCCTGTTCACCGCGTCGCCAGACCTTGTTATTCTCAGCGACTTACCCGGACAATATCCGCAAAGCCAGCGAACAATTGCTGCGCGATCCGGTGGAAATCAAGGTCGAATCACAACATGCGGCCAATCACATCGAGCAAAAGTTTTATCTGGTATCACCGGAAGAACGTAATGAAGCCGTCGCGCGTTTGCTGCACCACTATCAGCCGGTATCAACGATTGCGTTTTGTAATACCAAAATTCACTGCCGCGAGCTGACCGAAGAATTGCAGGCGCAGGGCATCAGCGCGCTGGCCTTGCATGGCGATCTGGAACAACGCGACCGCGATGAAGTGCTGATCCGCTTTGCGAATCAAAGCTGTTCGGTGCTGGTGGCAACCGATGTGGCGGCGCGCGGGCTTGATATTCAGACGCTGGGCGCGGTGATTAACGTTGATGTCTCAAAAGATACCGAAGTGCATATCCATCGTATCGGTCGGACTGGCCGCGCTGGTGAAAAAGGGCTGGCACTGAGCCTGGCAACACCGAATGAAAAAAAATGGGTCAGGCTGATTGAGGAATATCAGGGTGAAGCCGTCACCTGGGCCGATATCAACGAACTCGACGCAGCGCCGGAACAAACTCTGGCGGCACCGATGATGACGGTGTGCATTATGGGCGGCAAAAAAGACAAACTGCGCCCCGGTGATTTACTCGGTGCGCTGACCGCTGATATCGGCCTGAAAAAAGAACAGGTCGGCAAAATCAATGTCTCCGAGTTTGTGACCTACGTTGCACTCGACCGCCACGTCGCCGTCAGAACAGTCGACAGACTCAGCCGTACAAATATCAAAGGCCGCCAGTTCAAAATGCGCCTGATCGACAGCGTCTAATTATGTGTGCTTAAGCGTGATGTGATCCCCGTCATCGTCACATCATCATGAGGCTGCAAGACTGTCGCGATGCAGCCCGGAAAATTGCTGTAATTTACTTTTTTTGGGGGAGTATCCGGCATTTTCGCTAAGATGTCTGCATAAACAAAGGGGCTGTAAATATACTCCCGGGAGTATATTTACAGCCCCAAATGCCTGAAAAACACCTGTGGTGACGCTTTCTGCGCGCTGCCAACAGCGAAACGCTGCGCGTATGCAAGGCGCAGATCGTCGTGCTCAGTCCGTTTCAGCTGGACGCCGCATCAGCAGATACACGCCTTTATCTTCGACCTCCACAAAGCCTAGCCGTTGATACAGACGTAACGCCGGATTAAATTTTTCCACATGAATCTGCACTGCTTTATGCGCAGCCCGCGCCTGTGCAAATACCGCCTGCAACAGATCGGTGCCTATGCCCTGCCCCCGCGTGTCGGCCATCAGCGAAATATCGACGATAGAAATCGCCTCAGGCTGATGTTGCAGATAAAGACGACCGATGTCTTGCTGACCACGCTGCACAATAAAATAGTCCGTCTCGGTATAAGCAGCGTACGCACGTTGTTGCGCCTGAAACTGCATCGTCAGAAACGCGGACTTCTGAGCCTCAGGCCACCCTGTCGGACGCAGTTCTTCGTCACGAACCGACGCATACAATGCCTGCAAAAACGGCAAATCGGCGTCGCTGACAGCGCGCAAGGCAAGTTGGGGATGCTGAAAATTCATCGCAGACAGCATTGCTTATTTTTCGATACTGAACGTCGCGGAATAAGAAACGCCACGCTCTGTTTTCGAAAACGGCACCAGAAAAATTTCCTGCGTCGGCAAGCTGGCATGCTGCAAGGCGTAGATTCCCTGCGGCAGAGCCGTGCTGGCATCACTGGAAAAATTCAGCGAAAAAAAGTGGTATGGGGAAGATGTGGTCGCGCTTTCTTTGACCTCATCGAGTGTCAGCGTCAGGCTCAGGCCGTCACCGAATGGAATAGTGAATTTGGAACCGACATGCGGTAAAAATTGTGCAGCGGTAAAAGTCATATATAGTCAAACGTACAAACAAAAATGCCAGAGCAAGCTCTGGCCGGAATTTAAGGACGCGACGGAAACACGCCGTACAAAGAAATACAGAAATTCAACACACTGAAAGGCTGACGATTTTCGTGCGCAGCGCCCTGACCGACAACACTGATCCCCTGTGGTGACAGCGTTGTCAGCGTCGGTGCAGGTGCATCAGTCGTGGCGGCATACAGATTGCCGCTTGTCAGTTTAGACACCAGGTGACCACCGGGCCCCGCCGATACGGATTGACTTGCATTGACAACCAGATCATGCGTATGCGCAGGCATTTCCCCCATAGTCAGACTCACCGCGCTGTCGCCTTGTTGCACACCGACCTGATTATTTTGCGCGCCAATCACGGCCTGCCCCATCAGATTCGGCAAGCCAAAAGTTGTTGTGCCATTCCCGCCATAATTGACACCGAGAATCGAGAACAGGGGGGTATTTTGCTGGATAGGTACCAGCGCGCCATCACAAAATGCCCATTGATAAGGGGCATAATTGAAACCAAACGCGCGGATTTCTCCGATAAATGGATCTGCCATCATGTTCTCCTTAAGCTTGCTGCGGGTAAACGCCGATTGTTGCGATGATGTAATTCAGTGCCGTGGTGGGCATCAGATTACTGTGCGCTGCCTGGCCGCCAACAACAGGGATTGATTGCGGACTGAGCTTGCGTTCCAGCGTGGGATTTGGCACGCCGGAATCATATAAAGTACCGCTGGCCAGCGTTGCCAGCACAGATGCCGCGCCGGGAGTACCGGTACTGGCAACATCCGCACTGCCTTGTATCGTATGGCTATGCGCAGGGAGTTGCGCTTGTGTCAGTGACACATTTGCCACCCCGAATGTCTGCCCCATAACGCGTGGCGTCAGACCGGGTCCACTTCCCTGTCCGACCGGTAAACGGTTACGCAGATCAGGCAGAGCAAATGTGCGGACACCATCGCCGCCGTAGGTGGTGCCCAATAATGTAAACAGGATCTCGTTTTCTGAAATCAACACCTGACTTCCATCACAGGCTAACCAGCCCTGTGGCGCATAGGAACCAGCAAACAAGCGAATTTCGCCAACAAAAGGATCAGCCATTCTGTTCTCCTTAATTTCTGGATGGGAAAATGCCAGTAGTGGCAATGATGTAATTAATGACCAGTGATGGCTGCATGTTTTCATGCGCAGCGCCAGCACCTATTGTCGAGGTCATGCCAGCTTCCATTGGGACCAGATTGGTGGCGGCGCCATAGATGTTGGTCGCCGTTGCGGCAAGTATGTTCTGCGCTGTGCCGCCGACACGCGGAGAAGTTGCCGGCGAACTGGCGACCACAACGCCATGGTTATGCAAAGGTAAATGTGCGGCCTGCAGGGCAACCGTTTCCTGACCACCGGTACGACCTTGTACATAGGTGCTGCCATCCCTGTGCATCGCGACGCGCCCGCGTAAATCCGGCAAAGCAAATGTCGTCTTTCCATCGCCACCGTACTGCACTCCCAACAAAGCAAACAGGGCATTGTTTTGTTGTATGCTCATTAAGGCACCATTGCAGAATGCCCAGCCTTTCGGCGCAAACGGAAACGCGCAAATCTTAATTTCACCTAAAAACGGGTCCACAGTGTTCTCCTTAAAGAGTGTGCTGACGCTGAATAGTGTTTACAAATTTTCACTTTTGCAATTTTGCAATTTTGCAATTTTGCAATTTTGCAATTTTGCAATTTTAAATGATTCAATGATAAAGACTTTTCGTCAATCATCTATTCAGACTAAGGAGGCGAAAAGAAGACACTTACAGGCAATTCAGTTTTAATTTGCCTTTTTTTTATGCAATATAGTTAAAATACTATGGTTTCCGACTATCAGCCTAATAATTCACTTTTTGTCAAGAAAAAAATTTGACTTTTAGCAATTTTTGGGCTTTCCGAATCTCTGCTTCAGAGCAATTCAGTCCTAATCATTATCACCTATTACCATTCAATTAACACGGAACATCCCGAGGAAAAAATGATGATATCGCCCAGCCATTATCATGTTAGCCAGGAAGACAGGAGATCTTGTCATACCTGGTTAAACCTGATTTTTATCGCCATACAACAGCATTGGAGAAGTACCTTTGGCAAACTCTGCATGGTGCTTTTTTTACTGATGATGTACGGCCAGGTATTTGCTGCCTGTAATATTACTTTTACTGCAGCGGCTGGGGGACAGGTCACTTTTGAAGCTGCAAACAGTCAATACGCCGGACAGCCAGCAAGGTACAAGTACTTATTTTCTGCCAGCGATAACACTAATTGCGGTAGTGCCGATCTATATGGCATATACGATGCGCTTACTCAGGCCAATTTTAATAATACCGGTGTAACGACGGGTGCCGGTGCCCTGATGGCACCCAGTACCAAAAGTGGTGGTTCGTCGAATGTTCTTGTGCATTCGACAAACGGTGGTGGAGCATACGATTTCAACGCTTTTTATTATTCCATTCCAGCAGGCTTATCGAATACCACCGATACGTTCCAGTTTTATGATGGCAGTGGCACCCTGCAAACTGTAACGGTCACCATTCCGGCAGCAACTCCCGGCGCACCAACAATTGGTACGGCAACGGCAGGAAATACGCAGGCGTCGGTTGCCTTTACTGCCCCCGCGTCCGATGGAGGTAGTGCCATTCTTGACTATACCGTCACATCCAACCCCGGCAGCAAGACTGCGACCGGCGCAGCCAGCCCGCTGATCGTCACTGGTCTGACAAACGGCACCGCTTATACTTTTACGGTCACAGCAAGAAATGCCAATGGCTCAAGCCCCGCCTCCAGTGCTTCTGCTGCGGTCACGCCTAAGGCGCCGCAAACGATCACGTTTACCAATCCCGGTGCGCAAAACTTCGGTACCACACCAACCTTGACGGCAACGGCGTCTTCCGGTTTAACGGTAGCGTTCACGTCGGCAACTACGGGTGTTTGTACAGTAACAACCGGAGGTGCACTCACCTTTGTCACAGCAGGCTCTTGTACGATTAACGCCGATCAGGCAGGTAGCACGAGCTATTCAGCCGCTACAACAGTTGCTCAGACCTTTGCTGTCAACGCCGTCGCACCTGGTGCACCAACGGGTGCGACTGCTGCCGCTGGCGCCGGGCAAGCCTCTGTATCCTTTACCGCGCCAGCTTCCACTGGCGGCAGTGCTATCATTGACTATACGGTCACATCCAGCCCCGGCGGCTTTACTGCGACCGGCGCGGCCAGCCCACTGACCGTCACTGGTCTGATCAATGGGCAGGCTTATACATTTACCGTCACTGCGAGAAACTCGGCTGGCTCTGGTTCGGCATCTACCGCATCCGCTGCAGTCACACCGAAGGCAACCCAGACCATTACCTTTACCAATCCCGGTGCGCAAAACTTCGGTACGACACCAACCTTGTCTGCGACTGCTTCTTCCGGTCTGACTCCGACATTCACCTCTTCCACAACCGGTGTCTGTACGATCACTTCCGGTGGCGCGCTCACGTTTGTAACGGCCGGCTCTTGTACGATTAATGCCGATCAGGCAGGTAACGGCACCTATACGGCGGCAACGACGGTCAGCCAGACATTTGCTGTCAACGCCGTCGCACCTGGTGCACCAACGGGTGCGACTGCTACCGCTGGCGCCGGGCAAGCCTCTGTATCCTTTACCGCGCCAGCTTCCACTGGCGGCAGTGCCATCATTGACTATACGGTCACATCCAGCCCAGGCGGCTTTACTGCGACCGGCGCGGCCAGCCCACTGACCGTCACTGGTCTGACAAACGGGCAGGCTTATACATTTACCGTCACTGCGAGAAACTCGGCTGGCTCTGGTGCTGCCTCCACCGCATCCGCTGCAGTCACACCGAAGGCAAATCAAACCATTACCTTTGCCAATCCCGGTGCACAGAACTTCGGTACTAGCCCAACCCTGACAGCAACCGCCAGTTCCGGACTGACACCCACGTTCAGCTCAATTACAACCGGTGTCTGTACGATCACTTCCGGTGGCGCATTGACGTTTGTCACGGCAGGCACTTGTACGATTAATGCCGATCAGGCAGGTAACGGCACTTATCTGGCAGCAACTACCGTCGGCAGAACATTCACTGTGAATGCCGTTGTTCCTGGTGCTCCAACCGGTGCCGTTGGTACAGCCGGAGGTGGACAAGTTTCAGTCGCCTTTACCGCGCCGGTCTTCACCGGAGGTAGCGCGATCACAGGTTACACAGTGACTGCGAATCCCGGCGGGGCGACTGCCAGCGGTGTGGCCAGCCCAGTGACCGTGACTGGCCTAACTAACGGAACGCCATACACTTTCACTGTGACGGCAACCAATCTGGCTGGTACTGGCCCTGCCTCCTCCGCTTCTGCGGCAGTGACACCGAAGGGAACTCAGACCATTACCTTTGCCAATCCCGGTGCGCAAAACTTCGGTACGACACCAACCTTGTCTGCGACTGCTTCTTCCGGTCTGATTCCGACATTCACCTCCTCCACAACCGGTGTTTGTACGATCACTTCCGGTGGTGCGTTGACGTTTGTGACAACTGGCACTTGTACGATTAATGCTGATCAGGCAGGAGACGGCACTTATGGCGCAGCAACGACGGTCAGCAGAACATTTACCGTAAATCCTGTTGTGCCTGGTGCGCCTACCAGTGTCGTGGGCACAGCCGGTGCGGCTCAGGCGTCTGTCGCCTTTACTGCACCAGTCTTCACCGGAGGTAGCGCGATCACAGGTTACACAGTGACTGCGAGTCCCGGTGGGGCGACTGCCAGCGGTGTAGCCAGCCCACTGATCGTGACTGGCCTGACTAACGGAACGCCATACACTTTCACAGTGACGGCAACCAATCTGGCAGGTACCGGCGCGGCATCGACAGCATCGACCGCGGTCACACCAAAAGCACCGCAGACGATCACGTTTGGTAATCCGGGAACACAGACTCTCGGTAACGCATTGACACTGACAGCTACCGCTTCTTCCGGCTTAGCGGTGACATTCACTTCGTCAACTCCCGGTGTTTGCTCTGTTACCCCGGGCGGTGTCGTTTCCTCTATCTCTGCGGGTGTTTGTACCATCAATGCTAATCAGGCGGGTAATACAAACTTCGCAGCGGCGACAACGGTTGTTCAATCATTTACCATTAATCCTCTGCCGGTTGGCGTGCTGACGTTTGCCAAACCCGGCTCAGCTCTGGTGACAATGGGTTCAAGTTTCACAAACGTGGCAACTTCAAACCTGAGTGGTGGCGGCTTCGGTGCTATCAGTTACAGCAGTTCCAACACCGCAGTGGCAACGGTGAGTGCAACCGGTGTCGTCACTCCTGTCAGCCCCGGCACAAGCACGATTACGGCAACGCAAGCTGCTGTGCCTGGTGTAAATGACCAGGCAACACAAACCTATACGCTGACGGTTGCTCCTCTGCCAGTTGGTATCCTGAGTTTCAGTACGCCGAATGCAGCAACAGTCGTGATGGGCGGTACGCTGACCAATCCTGCAACATCGACCCTGACAGGCGGTAGTTACGGGACGATCAGCTACAGTAGTTCAAATACGGCTGTGGCAACAGTGAGCGCCAACGGCACAATCACTCCTGTCAGTGCCGGGACAAGTACGATCACGGCAACACAGGCTGCTGTGGCCGGTGTGAATGCTCAGGCAACACAAACTTATGTACTGACGGTTGGAAAAAATGCACAGGCAACACTTAGTGTCGTCAGCGATAAATCAAGTATCTTTAAAGTTACAGGTACAGCAACACTGACTACAACCGGGGGCTCTGGTACCGGCGCCGTCACTACTGCTGTCACTACGGGTAGTTGTTCTGTTGCTGGTAACGTGGTGACTGCCGGTGCGGTTGCAGAAACCTGTGTCATTACTGCGACGAAGGCGGCGGATGCTAACTACAACGCAGCAACGGCAACAGTCAGTATCCAGATCCTGAGTATGGCGACATCTACTGTCACTCTGGCTAGTTCTTCGCTGAATCCGATGTTAGGACAAAGCGTTAATCTGACCGCGACGGTTAATCCAGGTACGGCAACAGGAACTGCCAGCTTTATGGATGGATCAACGCTGATTGCCAAAGTAAGTCTCAGCGGCGGTATCGCGAATCTGTCAACCAGTACACTTGCTGTCGGCAGCCACAATCTGACCGTGGTGTATTCTGGTGATGCCAATCTGGCCAGTTCCACCAGCGGTGCCATTGTTGTGAACGTCAATGCCCGACCAGATCCGGTAAGCAATCCGGTGGTGAAACAAAATATCGTTTCGCAAGCAACGACAACTCAACGCTTTACCGTGGCGCAGATGACCAACATCTACAACCATGTGCAGATTCTGCATAGTGACTTTAATATCCGTAACCGTTTCGGGGCAGGTCTGAATGTGCCGTATCTGGATACGTTGCGTCTGGTTGGTGGAAAAATTCTGGATAATTTCAGTGGTACCCAGGAGAAAGATGTTCTTGCAGGAGAATTCGGAACAGTGAAAACTGCTGAAAATCAACGCCGTGCAAGAGCGCCGTTTGCTCAGGACGGTACAAGCCATCAGAAAGAAAAACGCATAGCGAAAGACGAGGAAGCAGATCAGGAACCGGTCATCAGCGATGATGTTCCACGGATTGCCGGCATGCCGGCAGGTTTCTGGACTGCGGGCAATATCGACGTCGGCTCTCTGGATGCGCAGGATGGCTCTCGTACTAAATTCTCCAGTGCAGGTCTGACGCTGGGTATGGACGTGATGGTCAATTCCAAGTTGATTGCCGGCGGCTCCATCGGCTACGCTAAAGACAACGCTACTTTTGATAATCTCGGTAGCGAAAGTAAAGCAAAGCAATGGTCTGGCTCGCTGTATGCAACTTACAAACCAGAAAAACGTTGGTTTATTGATGGTGTACTTGGTGGCGGTCATGTGACCTATGACAACCGCCGCTGGGACAGCAGCAATAATGTCCTGTTGTCTGGTGACCGCAAAGGTAAGATCATTTACGGTTCGCTGAGCCTGACACGTGAAATGATTCTGCAACAGTTCCGTGTTCATCCGTTTGGCCGTGTTGATGTGATCAATGTCAAACTCGACAGCTACTCAGAACAAGGCAGTCCGATGGCGTTAACGTTTAAAGATAGCAGCTTTACCAACTCTACCGTCACTGGTGGTCTGGATATCTTTAAAGACTACTTCTTTGCCGGCGGTCAGGTAACACCTTCGCTTAAGCTGCAGTTGTCACACCGTACCAGCGGCGATGTAAATCAAGCCGTGTACTACACTGACATGGGCGTGAACGGTCCAACGTATAACGCGATCGTGACAGGTATTCCGGAAGATGTTCAGTCTTTAGGTTTAGGACTGAATTTCAAAAACCGCCGGGGTTTCCAGGCAAACTTCGCGTGGCTGGGTTCGATGGGTGCGAATGCTTATCGTAATAACAGCTTCCGACTGGATTTACGCTTTGGCTTCTGATGCATTGAGTTAATGCGTATTTCAAATAAAAACCCCCGTTAGCAATAACGGGGGCTTTTTCTTTATGGCGGCTGAACATGAACGCCTGCTCAGCAGCTATCTGATAAAAAACTGGCGATAGATTTTCAACGCATCATCATCGTGGAAAGTGCGCTTCAGATATCCACAGGGTCAATTTCTACCGACCACTTCACCCGGCTTTTCATTACCCGCAAAGTCACTATCCATTCTTTGACAAACGCCTGCAATGCCGGGCGCGAAACCGATTCAACCAATAATTGCGCCCGGTCGACATTGGCTACTCTGGTCATGGTCATGGGAATCGGATCATTGATCGTGATGCCGATATGTTGAGTGCAGCTTGCAGCCTGCTGCAAAAATTCTATCGCCGTCGCTAACTCGCGCGCCTCCGCACGCAATAAAGCCTGATACATAAACGGCGGCAATTGTGCCTGTTGGCGTTCCTGCAATAAATCGGTCGCGAAGCTCTGATAGTTATGTGCCATCAACGCGTGATACAAAGGATGATCAGGATAACGCGTCTGGATCAGCACCTCAGAGATGCTGCCTCCCTCTTTCTGCGCCGTTCTGCCGGCACGCCCCGATACCTGCATCAGTTGGGCAAACAAGCGCTCGCTGGCGCGATAATCCTGAGAAAACAAAGCGGCATCCGGGTTCAACGCCGCAACCAGGGTCAGGCGTTTGAAGTCATGTCCTTTGGCAACCATCTGGGTGCCGATCAAAATATCGACCTCGCCGTCATGTACCCGCTCAAAGGCGGCTGCCGCGCTGCCTTTCAGGCGGGTCGAATCAGCATCGATGCGAAATAACCGCGCCTCCGGGAAAATGTTTGCCAGTGTCTCTTCCAGCCTTTGTGTGCCGCGACCCAGCGGCTGTAAATCGATATTGCCGCATGTCGGACAAGAACGGGGGATACGTTGCTCCAGCCCGCAGTGGTGGCAACGCAGACGATGATCGCCTTTATGTAACACAAGATGAGCGGTACACCGCGTGCAGTTACTGATCCAGCCACAAGCATCACAGGCCAGCACAGGTGCGTAGCCACGCCGGTTGAGAAAAAGTAGTGACTGCTCACCCTTCTCCAAACGCTGACGAATAGAGGTGATCAATCTTGGCGTTAAACCTTCACTCGGTTTTTCTCGTTCCAGATTGATGATTTTGACAACTGGCAACACAGCGTCTTTGACCGCACGCTCATGTAATTCCAGCAAGCGATAACGCCCACTTTGCGCTCCGTGCCAACTTTCAAGCGATGGCGTTGCCGATCCCAGCACAACAGGAATTCGCAACTGATGCGCGCGCCATATTGCCAGATCACGCGCGGAATAGCGCAAACCTTCCTGCTGCTTATACGATGGGTCGTGCTCTTCATCAACGATGATCAGTCTTAAATCCGGCATCGATGCCAGCATTGCCAGACGCGTGCCTAATACAATCCGCGCCCTGCCCTGATGTGCCGCCAGCCAGTGCAGCAAGCGTTCGCCCTCAGCCATGCCGCTGTGTAAAGTCGCCAACAGTATGCAGGGAAAGCGGTCACGTATCCTGGCCTCAAATTGTGGTGTCAGATTAATTTCCGGCACCAGAATTAATATTTGTCCGGACGCTGACTCAGCCAGAATTCTGGCTGCTGACTGCAAGTACACTTCTGTTTTTCCACTACCTGTCACGCCGAACAACAGATAGGGACTAAATTCGCGGGTGTGCGTTATCGTATCGACTGCCGCCTGTTGCTCTGTATTGAGCACCGGTTCCGCTTGTGCGACAGTATTTTCAGAAACCGTTAACTTGGCTAATTTCTTCAGTGCGCGGTCCAGAGAGACGGTTTTCGATGCTTTTAAATTCTTAGGTAAGGCAGGTAAAGCCACTTCCCCCAAGGGTCGCTGATAATACTCCGCCGCAAACTTTATCAACGCCAGCCATTCCGCATTCAATGCTGGAAGTGCACTACGCACCGCGATCACATCACGTAACTTATCTGCTGGCACCATTGTTGTTTTTACGATATCAACGATGATACCTGTCATTTCCTGGCGACCAAACGGTACCAGTACCAATTGCCCTACGCGTGGAGTACTGGATACATTCGTCTCTTCCGACGGGGAATCCCAGCGGTAATCAAAGAAAGTGTCAAGCGGTGTATCTAACGCGACACGCAGGAAAAGAGCTGTCACGTGTCTAGTTTTTTTCGTAAAAAATGACGTTAAGCATTGATTTTATGAGTACTTTGTCAGTTATCCACAATTTTTGTGGATAACTTTGTGGGTAAAGGTCTATTGACATCGCTTTTTGCTAAGGTTTACGCGGGTTTCAACAAAATGCTCATTCTGAAGGCAAATTAATTTATCATTTAAAATCAATGAGTTACGAAAATCATTAGCTTACTTAAAAATATTTTTTAAAGTTTTTTCCAATTGCCCTGAATTTGTGCATAAGTAAGATAAATCAAGCCAGGTTTCATGCCATAAATCTCTTTGTATGCCTTGGTTTTCCACTGATTTTAGGCTTGAAAAGGGCATGAATACAAGGTTTTGCAAAGCAACATGCTGACCTGATCAGCAACAGCCGGGATATCCAAGAAACGAAATTTTAAATGCCGGCTTTTCTATTTATTTTGTCATGCATCCCCAAAGTGCATCTTCAATCATTGAGCACTTGGATACCATTACTTATGCTACTTTTTGGCGCTGGCTACGACTGTAGTCGTGCACAGTCTCGACCAGGACGCTCACGGAATCCGGTGAGGTAAATTGTGAAATTCCATGGCCAAGATTGAATACATGCCCATGACCCGCTGCAGGAGTACCGTAACTATCCAGTGTTTGTATAACCTGCTGACGAATTTGCTCTGGTTCTGCAAATAAAATCGCGGGGTCAAGATTGCCCTGCAGCGCTACTTTATCACCGACCTTGGCCCGCGCTTGTCCGAGATTGACGGTCCAATCCAAGCCAACAGCATCGGCACCGCTAGCCGCAATTTTTTCCAGCCACAAACCACCGCCTTTTGTAAAAACAATCGATGGAATACGTTTTCCGTCTTTTTCTTTTTGCAATTTATTGACGATGTCCTGCATGTAGTTCAGTGAGAACTCCTGATAGGCTGCGTCAGCCAACGCACCACCCCAGCTATCGAAAATCATGACTGCCTGCGCTCCCGCGTCGATTTGCGCATTCAAATAGCTGGCGACCGCTTCTGCATTGACCCGTAAAATGTGGTGCATCAGATCAGGACGTTTATACAACATGGTCTTGACCGTATGGAATTCACGTGACCCATGTCCTTCTACCATATAACAAGCGAGGGTCCACGGACTGCCAGAGAAACCGATCAGCGGTACTCTGCCATCAAGCGCAGTCCGGATCTGCGTTACGGCATCAAACACATATTGCAGGCTGCCTTCTTCAGGAACTTTTAATGCCAGAACGTCTTTTTCGTCTTTTAACGGCCGTTCAAATTTTGGCCCCTCACCTTCTTCAAAATAAAGACCCAGCCCCATCGCGTCCGGGACGGTCAAAATATCTGAAAACAGGATAGCCGCATCCAACGCAAAGCGGTCTATCGGCTGCAAAGTAACTTCCGTCGCAAATTGTGGATTCTTTGCAAGATTCATAAACGAACCTGCGCCTTTGCGAGTAGCGCGGTATTCGGGCAGATAGCGTCCAGCCTGGCGCATCAGCCACAATGGCGTATATTCAGTCTCCTGGCGCAGCAGAGCTCTGATGAAGGTATCGTTTTTGAGAGGAGAAAAATTGTGGGACATGTTGACTTTCAGAACACTGTTTTAATTTTGTGAAGTTACCGAAAACACTGCGAAACCTCGGAATAGCTGACATTATCGCCTAAGCTGCATCGAACATCATCTGATCTTACGCAAGTGGCGCAATAGTTACGCAATACCAGTGAGATAAATTGTGGATAACTTTGTGGATAGCTTTATCTATTTTCGCATTTAGCTTTGACTGTTAAATATAGTTAACAAAATATGATCGTAACTTATTGATTTTAATCGATTTATTTTATATCACTTGCGATAAAGAAAAATTTCCTCAAAAACATATTTGTAATAGCTTGTGCATAAGTCGAATTGTCAATGAGATTTTAAAAAACTTACCTATCCTCACAGGGATGCTTTACGCCTTTTTACAGCGCCTTTCTCAATTACAGACGATGACCTTGCTGTACCGCCTGACTTACTCGACCCTGATTTTTGCATAATCGGGATTCGGCGGAGGATATTTCAACTTCATACTTTCCAGTTTTTCCAGAACAATACTGGCGATAGCCAGATTACGCTGCGTCTTGGAATCAGATGGAATGACATACCATGGCGCCGCATCGGTGTCCGTAGCGCTGAGGGCTGCCTCATAAGCGTGTTGATACGCGTCCCAGTATTGGCGCTCGGCGAGATCCTGTAAATCAAACTTCCAGTGTTTTTCCGGATCAGCTAAACGTTCTTCCAGTCGCCTTTTTTGCTCCGCTTTAGATATGTGTAAGAAAAACTTCAGAATGGTGGTTCCTGTTTCGGTCAACATACGCTCGAATTCACGGATGTGGGCATAACGCCTGATACATTCCGCTTCATCAATCCAGCCGTGCACTTTGCTGATCAGAACGTCCTCGTAATGGCTGCGATTAAAAATGACAATTTCGCCTTTCGCAGGCACCTCACGGTGTATGCGCCATAAATAGTCGCGGTCTTTCTCTGCCTGACTCGGTGCCTTAAATGCTACAGTCCTCGCACCCAGCGGATTAATCTGTCCGAACACGCCCTTGACTGTACCGTCTTTCCCGGACGTATCCATGCCTTGCAAGATGATCAGTAATTTGGGATTTTTTGAAGCCACGAAAACATTTTGCAAATCTGCAATCTTCTCGGCAAGATTAAATGTCTGAAGTTTGTCTATCGATTTTGCATCAATTTGAGCGGTAGCTGCCGCGCCAAGAAGCTTACGGTTCGCATCTGTTTCTTTTAGGACTAAGCCTGATTTCACCCTGAACTGATCCGCAATCATCATAATTTACCCATTTAATTTATCTGCATGGTGGCTGTGACGGATCTGATGTTCAATTTTCAAACATCGGTCCATCACCACAAACATACCTGCTGCCTGTAACTCAGCAGCGATATTGGCATTGACTATACCCGATTGCATCCACAGACATGGCGCAGATATAGTCTTCGCTTGTTCGGCAATCGGTGGAATATCGTCAGCATTTCTGAAGCAGTCAACAATATCGATAGAATTAACAACCGCCGCCTCGATCAGGTCCGGGTAGCAAAGCTCACCGAGTATCATGTCGCCAGCATAGACGGGGTTAACCGGAATAATCCGGTAGCCATGCGCTTGCATATAAGCAGCGACCATATAACTCGCCCGGTGTTGCTTGGGGGAGAGGCCGACAACAGCAATATTTTTGCTTGAGTTAAGTAATGCGGAAATAGCGTCCGGGTCGTTGATCGTAACTAAATTCATTCATACTCCAGTAAAACAAAAAGGCAGCCAAAGCTGCCTTTTTGTTGTATTGCCTTCGTCGCGATAGTTAAGAACGCAAACGAGTTAACGCTTTTGACGCAATTTCTGTATCGCTGCCAACTGTGCGATCGCTGATGCCAACTCTGCCTGTGCTTGCGCATAGTCAATTTTGGAATCACGATTAACCAATGCTTCTTCCGCCAGTTTTTTGGCTTCAACGGCTTTGGCTTCGTCCAGATCATGACCGCGAATCGCAGTATCTGCCAGAACAGTCACTGTATCTGGTTGCACTTCAAGCAGGCCACCGGCAACGAATACAAATTCGTCTTCAGTCTTGCCCGGAACCTTGATGCGCACTGCGCCCGGTTTGATACGGGTAATCAGTGGCGTATGTTTTGGGTAAATACCCAATTCACCAGCCTCACCCGGCAACGCGACGAATTCGGCTTCACCGGAAAAGATCAACTCTTCCGCAGAAACAACGTCAACGTGAATAGTGTGTGCCATGTTCGACCCTTTTTATTCGCTAAAAGCTGGGGTGCGACTCAGTTGATTCAACTCTGTCGCACCACGATGCTGACAATTAAGCAGCAGCCAGTTTTTTCGCTTTTTCGATTGCTTCGTCGATAGTACCAACCATATAGAACGCTTGTTCTGGCAGGTGATCGAGTTCACCGGAAGCGATCATTTTGAAGCCCTTGATCGTATCTTTCAGTGAAACATATTTACCTGGAGCACCGGTAAATACTTCAGCAACGTGGAAAGGCTGAGACAGGAAACGTTGCATTTTACGTGCACGGGCAACGATCAGTTTGTCTTCAGGTGCCAATTCATCCATACCCAGAATCGCGATAATGTCACGCAATTCTTTGTAGCGTTGCAGCGTACCCTGAACAGCGCGTGCTGTTTCATAGTGTTCTGCACCAACCACTTGTGGGTCCAGCTGACGGGATGTGGAATCCAGTGGATCAACCGCAGGGTAAATACCCAGAGAAGCGATGTCACGGGACAGAACAACGGTGGAATCCAAGTGAGCAAACGTTGTCGCAGGAGATGGATCGGTCAAGTCATCGGCTGGAACATAAACAGCTTGGATCGATGTGATCGAACCAGTTTTAGTCGATGTAATACGCTCTTGCAGACGGCCCATTTCTTCAGCCAGTGTCGGTTGATAACCCACAGCAGAAGGCATACGACCCAACAGCGCGGAAACTTCGGTACCGGCCAGTGTATAACGATAGATGTTATCCACGAAGAACAAAACGTCTTTGCCTTCGTCACGGAAACCTTCAGCAATCGTCAGGCCTGTCAGAGCAACGCGCAGACGGTTACCTGGTGGTTCATTCATCTGACCGTATACCATCGCAACTTTGGAGTTTTCTGGGTTTTCCAGATCAACCACTTTTGCGTCAGCCATTTCGTGATAGAAGTCATTACCTTCACGAGTACGTTCACCAACACCGGCAAACACGGACAAACCGCTGTGTGCTTTAGCGATGTTGTTGATCAGTTCCATCATGTTCACGGTTTTACCCACACCCGCACCACCAAACAGACCGACCTTACCACCTTTAGCGAATGGGCAAACCAGATCAATAACTTTAATACCGGTTTCCAGCAATTCTTGCGATGGAGACAGTTCGTCGTAAGCAGGTGCTTTACGGTGAATCGATGCTGTCTGCGCGTGGCTGACAGGACCGCATTCATCGATAGGGTTACCCAGTACGTCCATGATACGACCCAGCGTTGCTTTGCCAGTTGGGACCATGATAGGGTTGCCGGTGTTGGAAATCATCATGCCGCGACGCAGACCGTCAGAAGTACCCAGCGCAATCGTACGGACTATGCCGTCACCCAATTGCTGCTGAACTTCCAGAGTCAGGTCGGAGCCTTCCATTTTCAAGGCATCGTAAACTTTAGGCATCGCGTCGCGTGGAAACTCAACGTCCACCACAGCGCCGATACACTGAACGATTTTGCCATTAGCCATGTTCGTTCCTTCAATAATTAGTATTCAGTTTAGACCGCTGCCGCGCCGGCGACGATCTCGGAGAGCTCTTTGGTAATAGCGGCTTGACGGGTTTTGTTGTAAACCAGTTTCAGTTCGCCAATTACGTTACCTGCGTTATCACTTGCCGACTTCATCGCCACCATACGGGCCGACTGTTCAGATGCCATGTTTTCTGCGACTGCCTGGAAAATCAGCGCTTCAACATAGCGTATCAGCAATTCATCAATGACCGTCGCCGCATCTGGCTCGTACAGATAATCCCAGGAATGAGCATTTTTATCTGTCGCCAGTTTGTCCGATGTCAGCGGCAATAATTGCTCAATGACCGGCTCTTGCTTCATGGTGTTAATGAACTTGGTATAACTCAGATAAACCGCGTCCAGTTTGCCTTCCTGATAAGCATCCAGTAATACTTTTACCGGACCGATCAGTTTGTCGAGATGAGGAGTATCACCCAGTTGTACCGCATGCGATACGACTGGTGCCCCAATACGATTCAGGAAACCAAGACCTTTATTACCAATTGCGACCGCTTCTATCTTTGAACCCTTAGCTTCTAGTTCACGCAGTTTGTTGGTGACCAAACGCAATACGTTCGTATTCAGGCCACCGCATAAACCCTTGTCAGTTGTCACAACGATCAGTCCAACCTTCTTGGACTGATCTTGCTGAACCATGAAAGGATGCGTGTACTCAGGATTCGCTTGTGACAAGTTCGCAGTGATATTACGAATTTTTTCACTGTAAGGGCGGGCTGCACGCATCCGGTCCTGCGCTTTACGCATTTTGGATGCGGCGACCATTTCCATCGCCTTGGTGATCTTTTTCGTGTTTTCTACACTTTTGATCTTGCCACGTATCTCTTTGCCTGAGGCCATGTTTAGCTCCAGTTAAGATCAGTACGCGCCAGATTTTTTGAAATCAGCAACAGCTGCTGACAAAGTGGCTTCACCATCTTTATCGAGTTGCTTGGTTTCTTCAATCTTAGCGAGCAATGCTGCGTGGCTAGTCTTCAGATAGTTATGCAGACCAGCTTCGAAAGACAATACTTTCTTCACTTCGACATCATCCAGGTAGCCCTTGTTTACTGCGAACAGGGAAGCCGCCATCAGAGAAATCGGCAATGGAGCATACTGTGCTTGCTTGAGCAATTCTGTAACACGCGCACCGCGATCCAACTGCTTACGTGTGGACTCATCGAGGTCAGATGCGAACTGAGCAAATGCTGCCAATTCACGATACTGCGCCAAATCGGTACGAATACCACCGGACAGGTTTTTAATAACTTTAGTCTGAGCAGCACCACCAACACGAGACACAGAAATACCCGCGTTAATCGCTGGACGAATACCAGAGTTGAACAGGGATGTTTCCAGGAAGATCTGACCGTCAGTAATCGAAATGACGTTAGTCGGGACGAAAGCAGAAACGTCACCAGCCTGAGTTTCAATGATAGGCAATGCTGTCAATGAACCTGTTTTGCCTTTGACTTCACCTTTAGTGAATGCTTCAACGTAGTCTGGGTTAACACGTGCTGCACGTTCCAGCAAACGAGAATGCAGATAGAACACGTCACCTGGATAAGCTTCACGGCCTGGTGGGCGGCGCAGCAACAGGGAAACCTGACGGTAAGCAACGGCTTGTTTAGACAAGTCATCATAGATGATCAATGCATCTTCACCGCGGTCACGGAAGTATTCGCCCATGGCGCAACCGGAGTAAGCGGAGACGTATTGCATCGCTGCAGATTCCGCCGCAGTCGCCGCAACGACAATGGTGTACTCCATCGCACCGTGCGCTTCGAGAGCACGCACAACGTTTTTAACGGAAGAAGCTTTTTGACCGATCGCGACATAGATACAGGTAACGTTCTGACCTTTTTGATTGATCACAGCATCAATCGCAACAGCTGTTTTACCAGTCTGACGATCGCCAATGATCAATTCGCGCTGACCGCGACCAACAGGAACCATCGCGTCAATTGACTTGATACCTGTTTGCATAGGTTCAGAAACAGACTGACGCGCAATAACGCCTGGAGCGATCTTTTCGATAGGTGCAGACAATTTCGCATTGACAGGACCTTTACCGTCGATAGGCTGACCCAACGCGTTAACAACACGACCACGCAGTTCAGGACCGATAGGTACTTCCAGAATACGACCAGTACATTTGACTGTATCGCCTTCGGAAATATGCTCGTAGTCACCGAGAATAACGGCACCAACAGAATCACGTTCCAGATTCAATGCCAGACCAAATGTATTGCCTGGGAATTCCAGCATCTCACCTTGCATCGCGTCAGACAGACCGTGGATGCGGCAGATACCGTCGGTAACGGAAATAACCGTACCTTGATTACGAATCTCAGCAGTTTCACCAAGGCCTTGAATCCGGCTCTTGATCAGCTCGCTGATTTCAGATGGGTTGAGTTGCATACTAACTCCTAATATTTATACGTTCTTACGCGGTCAGGGCTGAGTGCATTTTTTGCAGCTTAGCGCGAACCGACGTGTCAAGCACCTGATCACCAACCACGATGCGCACACCACCGATCAAAGCAGGATCTACTTTGACGGTAGGATGCAACTTGCGGCCAAATTTCTTTTCCAATGTAATCGCTAGGTCGCTCAACTGAGCTGCCGACAATTCAAATGCGCTGGTTACCTCTGCATCTGCCGCACCTTCGTGGGCGTTTTTCAATGCATGGAACTGGAAAGCGATTTCGGGCAGCAAAGTCAGGCGATCATAGTCAGCGAGTGTACTGATGAAGTTTTTCGCTTCAGCAGTCACTGGAGATTTGAGCGCAGACAGGAAAATCTCAGCTTTTTGAGAAGCCGAGACTTTAGGGTTGTGTGCAAGAGCTTGTACATCGGGATGCGCACCAGCCTGTGCCATTTCGGCAACCAGATCCGACCAGGCGGACAGGTTACCGGTCAGGGCAACACGAAACAGCGCTTCTGCGTAAGGACGAGCGATCGTTGCGAGTTCGGCCATGATTACAGCTCGGTTTTCAGTTGATTCAACAGATCTGCGTGAGCGGATGCATTGACTTCACGTTTCAGAATTTGCTCTGCGCCTTTGACTGCCAAGGTAGCAACCTGGTCACGCAATTCTTCGCGCGCTTTAGTCATCTGGTTTTCAGCATCAGCTTTTGCAGCAGCAATAATGCGGGCAGCTTCAGCAGCGGCAGTATTTTTGGCTTCATCCACGATCAGAGCTGCGCGTTTTTCAGCGTTGATGATCTGCTTCTGGCCTTCTTCACGGGCGCTGTTCAATGCAGCTTGCGCTTCTTTTGCGCCATCTTGCAAAGTCTGACGCGCTTTGTCGGCTGCAGCCAGTCCGTCTGCGATTTTCTTCGCACGCTCGTCGAGAGCGTTCATCAGTGGCGGCCACACAAACTTCATTGTGAACATTGCCAAGATGAAGAAAACCCCAAACTGAACGAACAATGTTGCGTTTAAGTTCACGGTAATTCCTTATCTAAATGGATCAAGCCGAAAGCACATTGCTTCCGGCAGTAGAAGGAAAAACTGATTATTTGAATGGGTTAGCAAATGCGAACAACATCGCGATACCAACACCAATCAGGAACGCCGCGTCGATCAGACCAGCCAACAGGAACATCTTAGTTTGCAATGTGTTCATCAATTCTGGTTGACGAGCAGATGCTTCGAGGTACTTACCACCCATCAGAGCGATACCGATACAAGCACCGATCGCGCCCAAGCCGATGATCAAACCGCAAGCCAAAGCAACAAAAGATAAATCAGTCATGACATTTCCTTAAAAGTTAAAAATAATAAAAGACTAAAACTAAAAAACCAAATCGAAACAGTTACTGCAAAACTCAATTAATGATGTTCATGCGCTTGACCGATGTAGACCAGAGTCAGCATCATGAAAATAAACGCTTGTAAGAACACAATCAGAATATGGAAGATCGCCCAGATAGAACCAGCCACCAGATGACCAAACACACCAAATACTGTTGCCATCGAACCCAACAAAGCGATCAACAAGAACAACAATTCACCAGCAAACATGTTACCGAACAGTCGCATACCGAGAGAAACGGTTTTTGCAGCAAATTCGATCATTTGCAAAATCAGATTAAATGGCGCCATTTTGATACCGAATGGAGCGGATACCAATTCATGCAGGAAACCACCGAGACCTTTGATCTTGACACTGTAGTACAGCATCAGAGCAAGTACGCCGAGAGAAATACCTAAGGTACCATTCAAGTCAGCAGTAGGAACAACACGGTGGTGAGTAAAAATATGTTCTACACCCAAGAGGGCAAACAAACCGGAAAACATATCAACAGGCAGGAAATCCAGTGAGTTCATCAGAGCAACCCATACAAACACAGTCAGAGCAAGCGGGGCGATGAAACTACGGTCACCGTGGACAATACTCTTAGATTGTTCTTCCACCATCTCAACCAGAATCTCAACAGCAGCCTGGAAGCGTCCAGGCACACCCGAAGTCGCCTTACGGGCTGCAAGCCACAAAAGCAGACTGCCAACAATGCCGGAAAATATGGACCAGAAAATGGTATCCATATTGAAGATAGAAAAATCAACGATTTTGTCTTGGTGATGGGTCGAGAAATGTCCTAAGTGATGGACAATATATTCTGACGCGGTTGGTGCGTGCTCAGTTGCGCTCATGGTCGTTGTCTAAATAGTAAAATAAAATAACTTTTCAGTACTACGATGAAGGCGATCAAAAAAGCCGGCCAGTTGACATCGTGATACCAGTAGACAACCGCAGCCATCAGCGCAATTGTCAGTGCAATCTTGATAAATTCACCGATGAAAAATGTCATCGGATTTGCTCCACCAGGTTTTTTGGTCCCTATATAGAGGCGCAACGCAAAAAACGCATTCGGCAGCGAGCAACACATTCCACCAATAAAAGCGGATAAAGCCAGTGAAGCGTTACCAAAAACTCCGGCCAACAGAGCCACAACCAACGCTGTTGCCATCTGCAACAGTACGATACGGGCCATGCTTTCCTCGCTTATTTACAAATGACTGTTGATATTCAAGCGCTAGCCACAAAATATTATCAGGCAGCGCGAACCCTCGCCAATCAAAACCACGGAATTATACGTGGTAGTGCGTAACATCGTCAAACGTTTGATGTAATGCATCAGAATGAGACATTTTTAATTTTTCTGCCCCTTCTTTATTCTGTTCAATAAGCCGGAAAGATAGTCCTGACCTTGCTTCCAGACGCCTAATCCTGAACTGCCGTTGATGTGGCCGTAAGCACCAATATTGTGAAATTCAGCCCCCCAGATCCCTGCCCAGTTCGCAGCAACTTCGATTTCACACCAGGGATCGTCGTCAGAGGCAACGACGACCGTAGGAAATGGAAAACTTACCGTAGGCATAGGTGCGAAACTCGGTGCAGGAAAATTTTCCCGGTTCACTCCCGGTGGCGCGACCAATAAGGCGCCCTTCACCTTCCCCTCATAATTATCTCTATTACAATGATGAGCAACCCACCATGCTGTCAGCGCGCATCCCAGACTGTGAGCTACCAACACAACATCGTCGTCACAAGCATTAATCGCTGTAGACAACGTCTGCACCCATAAGTCCCGCTCAGGCTGCTCCCAATTCGCTTGCTGGACACGTTCAGCGTCCGGCAAAGATGTTTCCCATAAACTCTGCCAATGTCCGGGCCCGGAATTGTACAAACCCGGCAGAAGAAAAATTTTCATCTTGAATTTATTGACCACGAATTTTTAAAATAATGCCATCCAGAGAATCCAGATCGGCGAAATCAATCAACATCTGTCCTCGCCCCTTGCTCCCCATTTTCAGGCTTACCTGAGTCGCTAAGAGATCCGATAATTCTTCCTCAAGGCGGGTGATATCGCGCGATTTTTCTGCCTTATCACGCGGCTTCGCGCCGGAACTCATCTCAAGTGTCGTTTTTGCAACTAATTTTTCAGCTTCCCGAACGGACATGCGCTTGGCGACAATCTGATTTGCCAGCTGTATCTGTGTTGCTGCATCCGTCGCCAACAATGAACGTGCATGCCCCATATCAATATCACCCGCCATCAGCATGGTTTGTACGGGCTTTGCCAGGTTCAACAAACGCAATAAATTCGACACGGCACTGCGTGATCGTCCGACTGCCGTTGCCGCCTGTTCATGCGTAAACGAAAAATCAGTAATCAAACGGTGAATGCCTTGCGCTTCCTCGAGAGGATTCAGATCTTCACGCTGGATGTTTTCAATCAATGCCATCGCAGCGGCGGCCTGATCATCAACATCCTTGACCAGTACCGGTACTTCATCCAACCCGGCCATTTGTGAGGCGCGGAAACGGCGTTCACCGGCAATAATTTCGTAGCGAATCACTCCATTACTTTGCCCTACCGGACGCACCAGTATCGGTTGCATCAGCCCTTGCGCCTTGATTGAGGCTGCAAGCTCAGTCAGTGCGCCTTCGTCCATGCGTGTGCGCGGCTGATATTTACCCGCTTGCATTTGCGTTACCGGCAAGCTCGTCGGTGCGCCACTGACCGTGGGTACTGCTTCTGCAAAATCCCCTGCACCACCTAATAATGCGTCCAAGCCACGGCCTAAGCCTTTTTGTTTTTTTGTGACCATGCTTATTTGTCCAATTGTTTAATTCTTTCAACCATTTCTGCACCGAACGCGATATACGCCTGCGCCCCTTTCGATGAAGGGTCAAATACCACACCAGGAATACCATACGAAGGGGCTTCCGCCAGGCGCACGTTACGCGGAATCAGTGTTTTGAAAACCTTGTCGCCAAAATGTTGCTCTAATTGATCTGATACCTGCTGCGACAAGGTCATGCGCGGATCAAACATGACACGCAGTAAACCAACGATTTTCAGATCAGGGTTCAGGTTGGCAGAGACCTTCTTAATGGTATTTGCCAGGTCTGACAAACCTTCGAGTGCATAGTATTCACACTGCATAGGAATAATTACACCATGCGCTGCGCATAAACCATTCAGGGTCAGCATAGACAAAGCAGGAGGACAGTCGATCAGAACGAAATCATATTCATCGGCAACGACAGAAAGCGCATCACGCAGACGTTTATCACGGTTGTCTAGCTCAACCATCTCAACTTCGGCACCAGCCAGTTCACGGTTCGCCGGCAGCACGTCAAACCTGCCCGATTCAGAACGCTGACGGGCAGTTTCGACATCGGACATGCCAAGTAACACTTCATAAACAGACGCTGTCAGCTTTGCCTTGTTGATGCCGGCTCCCATAGTGGCATTGCCTTGCGGATCGAGATCGACCAGCAACACACGCTGTTCCAGTTTCGCCAGCCCGGCGGCAAGATTAACGGTGGTGGTCGTTTTTCCGACACCACCTTTTTGATTTGCAACACAAAATATTTTCGCCATAAAGGTTCCGTGTAAATTTCAGACTGCAATTTTCTTGACAAAGACCAGGTGACGTTCTGCCTGCAAACCAGGTACGGTCAGCGCTTGTACACCCGTCACAAGCCACCCCTCTGGCAAACGCTCAATCTCCTGTGCAGGAGCGACGCCTTTCATCGCAATAAACTGGCCGCCATCAGCTAATAAATGCCCAGACCAGTTAATGAAGTTACACAGCTCGGAAAATGCACGTGAAGTAATGACGTCGAACTTTTCCTTTACTTGCAAAGACTCGACCCTTCCCGTGTAGACCGTCACATTACTTAGGCCAAGCTCAGTTTTTGCTTGCGTCAGGAAAGCAGTTTTTTTGCTGACGGTATCGATCATGGAAATGCGGATATCAGGATAAGCAATTGCCAGCATCATTCCTGGTAAGCCTCCGCCAGCGCCGACATCCAAAATGTTTTTTGCGTCTTTAAATGCAGGTGCCGCAGACAGGGAGTCCAGCAAATGCTGTTTCACCATTTCTTTAGGATCACGGATAGCGGTCAGGTTATAAACCGTATTCCATTTCGACAATAGTATCAAATAGGCAATCATTTTATCGATTTGAGCATCACTCAAATCGAGACTTAATTCCTGGATACCACTGGCAAGCATCATACGCAATGCTGAAAAATCACCACTCATTCTACGTCGTCTCCTGCATCCTCAGCGACCAGCTCCCGGGTTGCCGCAAATTCTTTAAATCCCCTTTTTTTCAAATGCACGAGCAGCAGAGAAATGGCAGCAGGCGTCACACCTGAGATACGCCCACATTGCCCCAAGGTTTCGGGCTGATGTTTATTGAGCTTCTGACGAACCTCAATCGATAAACCACTGACTTCCATGTAATCAAAACCAACTGGCATTTTCAGATTTTCAAAATGAGCATGGCGCTCCACTTCTTTTGCCTGCCGATCAATATAGCCCGCATATTTAATCTGAATCTCAACCTGCTCTCGGACGGCCTCTTCGTCAACGCCCGGACCAGCCAGCGCCTGCCCTTCTACACCCTGCAGACTCATCAGACTTTCATAGGTCACTTGTGGCCGGCGCAGCAAATCTGCCAATGAATATTCGCGCTCTAAAGCCTTACCGACGACACGTTCAGCTTCAGCGTCTGCCAAAATACGTGGGTTTACCCAGGTCGAGCGCAGGCGTTCTAATTCACGTGAAACACTTTCACGTTTTTGCTCGAACATCTGCCATTGCGCATCACTGACGCAACCAAGCTGGCGACCGATTTCCGTCAGTCGCATATCAGCGTTATCTTCGCGCAGACTTAATCTGAATTCCGCCCGGCTGGTGAACATCCGGTAAGGTTCCTGTACACCTTTAGTAATCAGATCATCCACCAATACCCCGAGGTAAGCCTCATCACGGCGAGGTACCCACGCCTCCTTGCCCTGCGTTTGCAATGCTGCATTCAGGCCCGCCAGCATCCCTTGAGCTGCAGCCTCTTCGTATCCTGTGGTGCCATTAATCTGACCAGCAAAGAACAAGCCCTGAATTTGCCGCGTTTCCAGCGAGGACTTCAAACCACGAGGATCGAAATAATCATATTCAATCGCATACCCTGGACGCAGAATGTAGGCATTTTCCATACCGCACATAGATCGCACCAGATCCAACTGCACATCAAATGGCAAGCTGGTGGAGATCCCATTCGGATAGAACTCGTTTGTCGTCAAACCTTCTGGTTCCAGGAAAATCTGATGAGACTCTTTGCTGGCGAAGCGATGGATTTTATCTTCAATAGATGGACAATAACGCGGACCCACACCCTCAATCACCCCTGTGTACATCGGGCTGCGGTCTAAGCCAGCACGGATGATATCGTGTGTCTTTTCATTGGTATGCGTGATCCAGCACGGCATCTGCTTAGGATGCATACTGGCCTTACCCATATAGGAAAACACCGGCACCGGATCAAGATCGCCGGGCTGTTCTTGCATCACGGAAAAATCGATACTCCGCCCGTCAATACGAGGCGGCGTACCTGTTTTCAAACGGCCTTGTGGCAACGCCAGCTCTTTCAGTCTGGCAGATAAAGAAATTGCTGGAGGGTCGCCCGCTCTGCCTGCCGAATAATTATTCAGGCCAACGTGAATTTTGCCATCTAAGAAAGTACCTGCGGTTAGCACCACTGCGCGGGCGCGGAATTGTATGCCTACTTGCGTTACTGCACCGACGACACGATTACCCTCCACTAGCAAATCATCTACTGCCTGCTGAAACAACCACAGATTAGGCTGATTTTCCAGGCGACTGCGTATCGCTTGTTTGTATAAAATTCTGTCGGCCTGCGCCCGTGTCGCCCGTACCGCCGGCCCCTTCGATGAATTCAAAATACGAAATTGGATGCCCGCCTCGTCTGTCGCAATCGCCATGGCGCCACCCATTGCATCAACCTCTTTGACAAGATGTCCCTTACCAATACCACCAATAGATGGATTGCAGGACATCTGGCCAAGCGTCTCAATATTGTGGCTTAATAATAGTGTGGACTGCCCCATACGTGCCGAGGCAAGCGCGGCTTCGGTACCGGCGTGACCACCGCCAACAACAATTACATCGAATTCTTTAGGATAAAACATAGCTAGCTTCTGACAAACAAGGATTGCACGAGGCTCGATTATAGTTTGTTTTACGCCCCACTCACTTTTAACAAAGCAAAACAGCCAAAAAATTTAGCCCTATTGTTTCACGTGAAACAATAGGGCTAAATAAATAAACATTCGTTTTATCTCAAAGATTGTGTTTCACGTGAAACAATCATCTCAAAAATCCATCGTAACTTGTTTTGCAAATCAGGCAGATAACGACGAACAAAAACATTTTTCTGACAAACCCAGTACCATGTTTAATAGCGAGATGCGTTCCAAGTAAAGACCCGCCTATGCCACAAACCGCCATTAAGCCCCCGAGCATCCACAAGACATGTCCGCTGAAGCCAAACCACGACAAAGCCGCAGCATTACATGCGACGTTCAATACCTTCGCGACAGCCGATGCTCTTAAAAAATCGTAGCCAAAAAATCTGACGAACAGAAACATAAAAAAACTACCAGTTCCCGGGCCGAAAAATCCATCATAAAACCCAATAGCCGCGGCAACCAGCATTGCCAACCGGATTTCCTTATTTCCGGAAAACAGCGGCTTATCCGCCGAACCGAAATCCTTTTTTTTAAACGTGTAGATAGCAACAGCGATTAACACAAAAGGCAAGGTTTTACGCAAATGGGTAGGAGGAATATGTGTGACGAGATACGCCCCAAAAAAAGAAAAAAGAAAAGCCATCAAAGCTGCTGGTACCAACATTGCCCAGCGCACCCTCACCTTCTTCAAATAATTTCTTGCTGCTACTGTCGTTCCCCAGACCCCCGCAAATTTATTTGTCCCTAATAAAGTTGCTGGTGTCGTGCCTGGAAAAAAAGAAAACAATGCCGGAACTTGCACTAATCCACCGCCGCCCACAATCGAATCGACAAAACCTGCGAAAAATGCAGCTAGTCCCAACAAAAGCATATCTATCATGAAATTTATTAACCTTAATCAAAATACAGACAACATCTGGCAAGCTAGGGAGAATAACAATTCTTCGCAGTCTTAGGTAACACCGACACAATTATCTTTTGCCCGTCAAGAAAGGCTTGTGCCATGAATAATTTCGAATTCCAGACCGTCCCTCACCTCATCAGTGAATCCGGTGCGGCCAGTCGTTGCGGCGACATCATACGTAAATACTATCCGGAAGCCCGCCATGTGCTGGTCGTCACCGATACCGGATTTCTAAAAACGGGATTAGTGCAACCGGCTCTCGATAACATAAAAAGCCAGCAAATCCAGGTCAGTGTTTTTTCGGATGTGATTGCCGATCCACCGGAAGCTGTCGTCCTGCAGGCGGTTGCCAACGCGCGCAAACTTGGTATCGATCTCGTGGTCGGCCTCGGAGGTGGCAGTTCAATGGATGTGGCCAAACTGATCGCCGTTCTGGCCGGAAGCGAACAGCCATTATCGACCATGTATGGAATAGGTAATGTAAAAGGCGAACGCTTACCCTTAATACAGATTCCGACAACGGCAGGCACGGGTTCAGAAGTGACCCCAATCTCTATTGTTACTACCGGCAACACCACCAAAATGGGGGTCGTGGCACCGCAACTCTACGCTGACATCGCTATCCTCGATGCAACACTGACGACAGGGCTACCGACAAAAGTAACCGCAGCAACCGGAATTGATGCGATGGTGCATGCGATTGAGGCCTATACAACGCGCCATAAAAAAAATCCGATTTCTGACATGCTGGCGCGTCAGGCACTGAAATTATTATGGAATAACATTGATCAGGCCTGCAGCAATGGCAGTAATCTACCGGCGCGCCAGGCCATGCTGGTAGGCGCGATGATGGCCGGTCAGTCGTTCGCCAATGCACCGTGTGCGGCTATTCATGCGCTGGCCTATCCTATTGGCGGTATCTTCCATGTTCCACACGGTTTATCAAACTCACTGGTTTTACCGCACGTATTACGGTTCAACGCACCCGCGGCGGCAGAACTGTATGCAGAACTCGCTGAGATTATCGCTCCAGAGGCCATGGGTAGCGCAGAATCGCGCAGCAATGCCCTTATTAGCGCCATGGAAGACCTCGCTGAGCGTACCGGTATCGAAACCCGTCTTACTCAGGTTGGCGTTACTGAGAGCGATCTCGACCGTCTGGCGGCGGACGCAATGCTGCAAACGCGTTTACTGGGTAATAACCCCAGAGAAGTCAGCCTCGCCGACGCAAGAGCAATTTATGCAGCAGCACTGTGAACTGCAGCTAATTGAAAAAACGGTAAAGACAAGACTGAATAGCTGCGCGGGCTTACCGACATAATCCTGCTGCGGGGATGATGGATATTAGCCATACGTCTTTTTACAAAGAGCTGTGGTTATCCGGCAGTGGAAAACCTCCGGGTTTCACGTGAAATCAGTAAAAGCAGGCTCGGCTTAAGATGAACATTAATTGCTATTTTTGCATCATATTGAAATTAATGTCATAAATGAAATACCCCGCAAAAGCGGGGTATTTTTACGGAAGGACAAAATCTGAGCTGTCTTAACTCAGCTTCGCTTTGCGTGCCCGCTGAAGCCACTCACTCAGCTCTCCGACTATCCCTTTACGGAATGCGAGTACGCAAACAATAAAAATTAAGCCGGTCACGATGGTCACAGAATCACCTAGGTTGCGGAACCAGTCCACCGTCGTCCAGTCGGCGAGCAGATTGCCGAGGTCACCAAGTTTATTCTCCAACGCGATGATAATGATGGCGCCGACAATCGGGCCCACCAAGGTACCTAAACCGCCCACCAGGGTCATTAACACCACGAGGCCTGACATAGTCCAGTGCACATCGGTCAGCGTCTCAAAACCGAGTACCAGCGTTTTAGTCGCACCAGCTAATCCGGCGAGTGCGGCAGACAAGACGAAAGCAACCAGTTTGTACTTATCAACATCGTAACCAAGCGATACGGCACGCGGCTCATTCTCCTTGACCGCCTTCAAGACATGGCCGAAAGGCGAATGAATCGCCCGCACGACCACTGCGAAACCTGCAATCGCAATTGCCAGCACCACGTAATACAAAGTCAGATCCGATGTCAGATCCAGGCTTCCCAGCAATTTGCCTCGTGGGACGCCTTGCAAGCCATCTTCACCGCCGGTGAACTTCGCTTGCAAAAACACGAAGTACAACATCTGCGCCAATGCCAGAGTAATCATGGTGAAATAAATACCCTGTCGCCGTATTGCCAATGCCCCCATAACAAGACCGATCAGGGCCGCAGCGAGAACGCCAAGCACAATACCCAGTTCCGTCGGCAAACCCGCATCACGGATAGCCCAGCCGGCAATGTAACCTGCACCACCAAAAAATGCTGCATGACCAAATGACAGCAAGCCGGTAAAACCGATCAGCAAATTAAAAGCACAGGCAAACAAAGCAAAGCACAGCAGCTTCATTAAAAAGACGGGATAAACAAAAAACGGTGCCGCCAGCAATACGGCAAGGGCAATCCCGTAGCCAATTTTTTTATTCATAGAAGCTCCGATTATTTTTCTTTACCGAACAGGCCAGCTGGGCGAATCATCAGTACGATCGCCATCACAATGAAGACCACTGTCGCTGATAACTCAGGGTAAAACACACGCGTCAAACCTTCGATAACACCAAGTGCCAGCCCCGTCAGTATGGAACCGAGTATCGAACCCATACCACCGATCACAACAACCGCAAACACGGTAATGATCAGGTTAGAACCCATCAGCGGCGACACCTGTATCACCGGCGCCGCCAGAACACCGGCGAACGCCGCCAGCGCCACACCGAAACCATACGTCAGCGTCACCATCAACGGCACATTCACACCGAAGGCTTCCACCAGTTTCGGGTTTTCTGTACCGGCACGCAGATAAGCACCTAGTTTAGTTTTTTCAATCACAAACCAGGTCGCAAAACAGACTGCGAGCGAGGCAATCACCACCCATGCGCGATAGTTAGGCAGAATCATAAAACCGAGATTCGTTGCGCCCATTAAGGCATCCGGCACAGAATACGGTTGCCCGGACACACCATAGACAGAACGGAAAATACCTTCAAGCATCAGGGTGATACCAAAGGTCAGCAGCAATCCGTATAAATGATCGAGCTTATACAACCAGCGCAACATGGTCTTTTCTATGATGACGCCGAATATACCGACCAGTACCGGAGCCAGAATCAGCATCACCCAGTAGTTGACGCCAAAATAATTCAAGCCCATCCAGGCCAAAAATGCGCCCATCATATACAACGCACCATGCGCAAAATTAATCACATTCAGCAAGCCAAAAATGACTGCCAGTCCGAGAGACAGCATCGCGTAAAACGAGCCATTGACCAAGCCCAGCAACAGCTGGCTCAGCATCGCCTGAAGCGGAATACCAAATATTTCCATGGCACTCTTTAGAAAATAACCCACAGAATCAGCGGGCAGATGTCAGGAAAGGGATGTGCTTCTGCGTTGCAATTCACGATAATTACGTAGCCACGCACATCCGGTTTATGTATCAATACAAGCAGCTTAAACTTCCCTGCACCTGTTACAGGCGCAGGGAAATCTTTTCTTTATTTCCACAAAGCGCACTTGGATTCGGCTTTCGTAGTGAAAGCCTGTTCACCAGGAATAGTCTGCGCCACTTTGTAGTAATCCCAAGGTTCTTTCGATTCTGCTGGTGACTTCACCTGCATCAGATACATGTCGTGAATCATGCTGCCGTCGGCACGGATATAGCCATTTTTAGCGTAGATATCGTTGATTTTGGCGGACTTCATTTTTGCCATCACTTTTTCGGTATCATCGCTGCCGGCTGCTTTGACCGCGTTCAGATATTGCAGGGTTGCAGAATAGTCAGCGGCCTGCAGACTGGATGGCATTTTTTTCATTTTTTCAAAATAACGACGCGACCATTTACGCGCTTCTTCATTCTGATTCCAGTACCAGCTGTCGGTCAGGTACATACCACTCGTCAGATTCAATCCCAGAGAGTGAATATCATTAATAAACATCAGCAGACCAGCCAGTTTCATGGTCTTGGTCACACCGAATTCATTCGCTGCTTTAATCGCATTGATCGTATCGCCACCGGCATTGGCCAGGCCCAGAATCTGAGCTTTCGATGCCTGCGCCTGTAACAGGAATGAAGAGAAATCAGAGGCAGACAAAGGATGTTTTACCGATCCGGCGACGCTACCGCCGGCAGCTTTAACCACACTCGCAGTGTCACTTTCCAGCGATGCACCAAACGCATAGTCAGCTGTCAGGAAATACCAGCTTTTGCCACCTTGTTTCACGACAGCAGAACCTGTGCCCTTCGCCAGAGCAACAGTATCGTAAGCATAGTGAATGGTATTCGGCGTGCATTCTTCGTTAGTCAGACGCGCTGTACCGGCACCGATAGAAATGAATACTTTTTTCTTTTCTGCCGCAACTTTAGACATCGACAAAGAAGTACCGGAATTGGTGCCGCCGATCAGCATATCCACGCCATCGCGGTCAAACCATTCACGGGCGCGGCTTGCAGCGATATCCGCTTTGTTCTGATGATCAGCCGTCACCAGCACAATCTTTTTACCAAGCACGGTACCGCCGAAATCAGCAATTGCCATTCTGATCGCTTCTGCACCACCGTTGCCGTCGATATCAGAATACAAGCCGGAAATATCCGTGATAAAACCAATTTTCACAACATCGCCCGATACCTGCGCACTTGCTGAGCCTGTGAAAGCCGCAAATGCTGCACCCACTGCCAGACTGGCAATTTTAAATTTTGTATTCATTTGTCTTCTCCTATCGTTTTTATAAACGCCCGCGCCATTGCTATGGCTGCAGGAACCACCACCAATTCACACTCCCAACAACTCATTCAACACAGGCATTTTTTCCTGCAATTGCGAGGCTGCAAAAGTCTCGACTATCTGCCCATGTTCCATCACATAAAACCGGTCCGCCAATGGTGCAGCGAAACGGAAATTCTGTTCCACCATGACGATGGTGTAACCCTTCGCTTTCAGGGTGGTAATCATGCGCGCTAAAGCCTGTACGATCACCGGTGCCAGACCTTCGGAAATTTCATCGAGTAATAACAAACGCGCGCCTGTACGCAGAATGCGCGCGACTGCCAGCATTTGCTGTTCACCACCGGACAATCGCGTACCCTGACTGTTTTTACGCTCGGCCAGATTCGGAAACATGTCGTAAATTTCTTCGATGGACATGCCCTGCACATCGCGTGACACCAGCGGCGGCAACATCAGATTTTCTTCTGTGGATAAGGATGAAAATATCCCTCGTTCTTCGGGGCAATAGCCAACGCCGAGATGCGCAACTTTATGCGTCGGCAAATGAATGGCTTCGACACCGTTAATTTTGATCGAGCCTTTGCGGGCGCCTGTTAGCCCCATGATCGCGCGCATCGTTGTCGTGCGGCCTGCGCCATTCCGACCAAGCAAAGTCACGACTTCACCCTGATTCACCACCAGGTTCACATCATGCAAAATATGCGATTCACCGTACCAGGCTTGCAGATGCGTGATCTCCAGCGCAGGTACTTTTCCGGATTGATTCGTTGCAACACTCATGCGTGCGCTCCTTCCAGTTCGCCGCTGGTGCTTCCCATATAGGCTTCCATGACTTTAGGATTTTTCGATACTTCAGCGTAAGTGCCTTCGGCCAGCATGGCACCACGCTGCAACACAGAAATTTTGTCGCAGATACCGGACACCACGCTCATATTGTGTTCGACCATCAGAATAGTGCGTCCTGCTGATACCTTTTTGATGAGCTCGGTCACACGATGCACATCTTCATGCCCCATCCCCTGCGTCGGTTCATCCAGCAACATCATCTCCGGCTCCATCGCCAGCGTCGTGGCAATTTCCAGAGCGCGTTTGCGGCCATAAGGCAAATCCACGGTCTTGGTATCGGCAAACTCTGTCAGATCGACTTCTGCCAGCAACTGCATCGCGCGCTCATTCAGGTTGTTGAGGCTGTTCGCACTTTTCCAGAAATGAAACGAGGTACCAAGGCTGCGTTGCAAACCTATACGTACATTTTCCAGCACGGTCATGTGCGGAAAAACAGCGGAAATCTGGAATGAACGAATGATGCCCTGGCGTGAAATCTGTGCCGGTTTAGCCGACGTGATATCACGCCCGTTAAACAGAATCTGACCGGAAGTCGGTACCAGGAATTTGGTGAGTAAATTAAAACAGGTGGTTTTGCCGGCACCGTTCGGTCCGATCAGCGCGTGGATATGCCCACGCTGCACCTGCAAATTCACTTCGCTCACAGCGGTGAAGCCCTTGAACTCTTTGGTCAAGCGCTTAGTCTCGAGGATGACATTGGTCATCGCGTCTCCTTATTGTCTTGCTTCAGGCCCTCTTCGGGGATCCAGTATTTTTAACATGACAAACTTACTGATCGTGCAGCAAGCATTTATTATTTTATTCAGAAAGCTCCGGTCACCGATATTGATGTTGCCACACGTCAATGCATTTAAGCTATATGCGACGCGCCTTTCAACAAATAGGTCACCGGCGTTTCTCTGAGTTTTTGATAGTACCTATCAAACGGTTTTTTCAACAATACGGTATAACTACTGTACGTAGTTTCACGCAAGCCGACCTGAAAATAAAGTGCGTTTACCTTTCTTCTAACAAAATCGCCTGTGCCGCTTTTTCCGCAATCATGACGGTCGGCGAATTGGTATTACCCGATGTGATTGTCGGCATCACAGAAGCATCTGCTACCCGCAGTCCCGCAATGCCTATGATGCGTAAAGCGCTGTCAACAACCGCATTGGTATCATCTCGCCTGCCCATCTTGCAGGTACCGACCGGATGAAAAATCGTCGTGCCGATATCACCGGCTGCTTTGGCTAATTCTTCTTCCGTGCGGAATTGCGCACCCGGTTTCATTTCTTCCGGCTGATATTTTTTCAACGCAGGTGCTGCAACGATCTTGCGTGTCAGCGTCAGCGAGTCCGCCGCAATCTTACGGTCTTCATTCGTACTCAGATAATTCGGCACAATTTTTGGTGCCGCCAAAGGATCGGCTCCGGTAATTCTGACATAGCCGCGCGACGTTGGGCGCAGGTTGCAGACACTTGCGGTGAACGCCGGAAAATCATGCAAAGGGTCGCCGAATTTTTCCAGCGACAAAGGTTGCACGTGGTATTGCAGATTCGGTGTCGCCTGCGATGCATCTGAGCGGGTAAAAGCGCCCAGCTGCGACGGCGCCATCGACATCGGGCCACTCTGGAATAATGCATATTCGAGACCGATACGCGCCTTGCCAAGCAAACTGTTGGCCATCTTGTTCAGTGTTTTTGCACCCGAAATTTTGAAGGCAGAACGTATCTGCAAATGATCCTGTAAATTCGCGCCGACACCCGCCAGCTCATGCACCACCGATACACCGGCTTGCTGCAACTGGCTGCCGTTGCCAATTCCGGAATACTGCAAAATCGCGGGTGATCCTATCGCGCCTGCGGCCAGCACCGTTTCCTGAACGGCATCAGCAAACCACTCGCGGCCACCGCCAATAAATTCGACGCCGGTACAACGTTTGCCATGTTCGCCATCAACAATACGCAGACGCCGGACCTGGCAGCCGGTCATGATCGTCAGGTTACTGCGTGTCGCTGCCGGTTTCAGAAAAGCTTTCGACGCATTCCAGCGTATGCCGCGTTTCTGGTTCACATCAAAATAGCCGCAGCCTTCGTTATTGCCGCGATTGAAGTCGTCGGTATTCGGGATGCCGACTTCTGCCGCCGCATCGCGAAATGCATCCAGAATTTCCCACGACAAGCGCTGCTTTTCTACGCGCCATTCACCACCCTGACCATGAAATTCCGCATTGCCACTGTAATGATCTTCGCTCTTTTTAAACAGCGGCAACACCTGATCCCAGCGCCAGCTATCGTCCCCGGTCAGCGCCGCCCATTCATCGTAATCACGCTGCTGACCACGCATATAAATCATGCCGTTGATCGATGAACAACCACCCAGCACTTTGCCACGCGGATAGATCAGGCTGCGCCCGTTCAGACCAGGTTCGGCTTCGGTACGCAGCATCCAGTCTGTGCGTGGATTATTAATGCAATACAGATAGCCGACCGGAATATGTATCCACACATAATCGTCTTTACCACCGGCTTCGAGCAGCAGCACGCGCTTGTCCGGGTTCTTCGACAAACGATTCGCCAATACACAGCCGGCAGTACCGGCACCGATCACGATGTAATCAAACTGTCCTGCTGATTCCATGTATTTTTTCCTTAGCTTTTACGAGTCGCTGCCTGCATTTCCTGCACCAGCGTGGCGACCAGATCCGCAGCATGCACATCACGCGCGCGGGCAACGCCCTGCCCACACCACAGCGACATGAATTCAGTTTTATTTTCTTTTGCCGCTGCCGAGCGTATTGCTCCGGTCAGCGCGTTTTGCACAGGATAGGCCGGCACCTGATCTGCCACGGATTCCATCAGTTGCATGAAACGGTTATCCAGACCACGCGCAAAACGGCCGGAAAACGCGCGCGTCTGACGCGTGGTATCTCCGCCATCAGTGCGGGCATCAAGTAAGCGATGCTTGTAAGCCGGATGAATGCCGGATTCTTTCGTGGTCAGAAATGCCGTGCCCATCTGCACCCATTGCGCACCGGCAGCAAGGGCAGCAGCGATATCCCCACCGTCCATGATGCCGCCCGCAACGATCAGCGGAATCTGTATCTGCGGGCGGCAAACGGCCAGCAATTCTGCGGTCCTCAGCGTTGCATCCTGCTGCGCCCCGATGAAAGTGCCGCGATGTCCACCAGCCTCCGTGCCCTGCAGGCAAATCGCATCGGCACCGATCGCTTGCCAGACGACGGCTTCCGCCAGATTCGTCGCGGTACCGATCACCAGTATTCCGGCCTCGTGCAGACGCTGTACCTGGCTGCCATGCAAAACATCGAAAGTAAAACTGGCGACGGCTGGTCGTGCGGTGATCAAGGCATCTAATTGCGCTTCAAAATCCTCGCACCAGCGGGTCGGTGTCGGCAAGGTGCTCCAGCCTAATTCAGCGCACACCGGTTGCAGCAATAATTTGGCCGCCTCTATCTGGGCAAAATCGACTTGCGGGCGCGTCTGTACAAACAGATTGATGGCAAAGGGTTTATCCATCAGGCGGCGGATATGTTCGGCCTGCTCAATGATCGCCAGCGGCGTCAGCAAAGGCGCAGCGAGAGAGCCGAGCGCACCGGCTTCCGATACTGCCGCCACCAGTTCCGGCGTCGTCGCGCCGCCTGCCATCGGTGCCTGGATAATCGGGTACTGGCATAAGGTGTTGATCGTGAACATCGTGGTTCTTTCACATACTGGGGAGGAGTATGAGTTACTGCACCCGTTATCCCTTTTATTTATAAGGACATCAGATGCAAACCGAAAGATACTCCCCTATCCCGCAGAGGTAATCTGGGTGCGGAGGGTTATTCGGGCTGCTCCCGGCACGTCTTTACAACATCAACGCACCGAGAGCAGAGGAAATTACTTCGCTACCGGCATCGTGAATTCAGCACCTTTGCCTATGCTGTCTGGCCAACGCTGCATCACGGATTTGTAGCGGGTGTAGAAGCGTATGCCTTCTTCGCCATACGCATGCTGATCACCAAATAAAGAACGTTTCCAGCCACCAAATGAATGCCATGCCATCGGTACAGGAATAGGCACGTTAATACCGACCATCCCGACCTGAATGCGGCGTGAAAATTCGCGTGCGGTGTTGCCGTCAGAAGTGAACAAGGACACGCCATTACCGAATTCATGGCGGTTGATCAGCTCCACGGCCGAGGCAAAATCCGGTACGCGGACAATGCACAATACCGGCCCGAAAATTTCTTCGCGATGAATTTTCATGCCTTCTTTGACGTGGTCAAACAGTGTGCCGCCGAGGAAGAAGCCGCCTTCATGACCAGGTACAGAAAAACCGCGTCCATCGACCAGCAATTGCGCACCTTCAGCAACACCGTCAGCAATATAGCCTTCGATTTTTGCCTTGTGCACGGCGGTCACGACCGGGCCCATTTCGGCATCGGCCTCCATACCGTTTTTGATTTTCAGGGATTTCACCCGTGGTACCAGCGCAGCCACCAGTTTATCGGCCACATCACCGACCGCCACCGCGACAGAAATCGCCATGCAACGTTCACCGGCGGAACCATAGGCCGCGCCCATCAAGGCATCGACAGCCTGATCCAGATTTGCATCCGGCATCACAACCAGATGATTTTTCGCACCACCGAGCGCCTGTACGCGCTTGCCCAGGCGTGTGCCTTCGCTGTAAATATATTCGGCAATCGGCGTTGAACCAACGAATGAAATTGCGGACACATCCGGATGCTGCAGCAAGCCATCCACCGCGACTTTATCGCCTTGCAAAACGCCGAACACACCGTCCGGCAAACCGGCTTTTTTCAACAGATCAGCAATCAGCAATGCGCAGGAAGGATCGCGCTCGGACGGTTTCAGAATAAACGTATTGCCAGTCGCAATCGCCAGCGGTGCCATCCACATCGGCACCATGAAAGGGAAATTAAATGGCGTAATACCCGCAGTCACACCCAGCGGCTGACGCAGATTGTAGTTATCAATACCGCCGCCGATGTTGTCGGAAAACTGGGTTTTCAACAGTTGCGGCATACCGCAGGCAAATTCAACGATTTCTATACCACGGGTGACTTCGCCCATCGCATCCGACAGGACCTTGCCATGTTCACGCGTGATCAGCGCGGCGATCTCCTTATGATGCTGATCCAGCAGTTCTTTGAATTTGAACATAATGCGCGCACGTTTGAGTGGTGCGGTATCCGCCCACGCCGGTGCTGCCGCTTTGGCCGCAGCTACCACCGCATTCACTTCGTCCAGATTCGCCAGCACCACTTGCGCTACCACCGCGCCCGTTGCCGGATTATACACGTCCTGCTGACGGCCACTGGCCGAGCTTACTACCTGGCCATTCATAAAATGCTGTATCAACGATGTCATAAGAAACCCTTAGTCAGAAATGGAAGTTCAATCGCAGATTAATAGACTACCCATAGCAAATCCAATTAATTATTTTCAATAGCAACATAAGACATGCTTATAATATTCAAAAAATTCTGCGTGCCAGTGTTATCAACACCAGTTTATATCCCACGCTGATGGAGACAACATGGATTTCACTCAATTACGTGCCTTTGTGACTGTCGCCAGAGAAGGTAATCTGACCCGCGCCGCCGAGCGTCTGCATGTCACACAACCCGCCGTCAGCCTGCAAATCAAAGCATTGCAGGAAAGCCTGAATTTGCAACTGTTCAGCCGCAGTGCCAGCGGCATGACACTGACCAATGACGGCGCCAAATTACTGCCGTATGCAGAACGCGTCTTGAGTTGTATCGTTGAATTTCGTCAGGCATCGAATTCTTTACACTCCACGCTGAGTGGAGAACTGGCGATAGGAACGATACTTGACCCTGAGTTCACCCGCCTCGGTGCGTTTCTGAAACGGCTGGTGGAAACTTATCCACAGTTATCCACACGACTGCAACAAGGGATGTCCGGCTCGGTGTTACAACAAATCCGCGCGGGTAGTCTTGATGTCGGCTTTTACATAGGTGAAGCCCCCGACGACGTTAAAACACCTATCTACAGTGTGGTGCTGACTAATTTTACTTATCGCGTGGTCGCACCCAGCGGCTGGAATAAGCGCGTGCTCGGTCAGAGCTGGCAAAGCCTTGCACAGCTACCATGGATATGGACACCGCCCGAATCGGCACACAATCGTCTGCTGACAAAAATCTTTGCCGGACTCAATCTGACGCCGAATAAAGTCGCTCTGGTCGATCAGGAACCGTCGATGCTGGATCTGGTGAAATCGGGTGTTGGTCTGAGTCTGATCCGCGATTCGATTGCGATACGGGAAGCACATGCACATGGTCTGGTCATCGCCGATGCCGTCAGCGTTGAAACCCAACTATGTATTATTTGTCAGGAAAAACGCAAGAACGAAGCGATGATCGCCGCCAGTTTTGAGCTGATCAAACAATGCTGGCAATTACTGATTTAGCTGTTGTACGGGTGGATGATGAGCGCGCAAAAACACGATCAAAAAATAACATTCAGCCGAATTTCGTTACATCAGATTCACATAGTATTTGCAGTTTTTATTATCTGCCATTTTTATTACCATTAAGGACATCTGTTTTTCAGAAAAAACTGATACAAGGTATACAATCCACTCCAGACCGCCACTGACAAAAATAAATCTCAGCACTGGTGCTGATCTTCAGGGACGTACAGAAAGTAAATGCTTTGAAAACCCAGACTCTTATTCTTCTCTCAGCCTGTGTCGCCACTCTGCCGCTGACCGCGCAAGCGGCAGATCTGCGTTTGCTGATACAGGAATACGCACCGTTTTCATATACTGACCCGAAGACGGGTGAAATCCGCGGCTTCGTCACAGACAAAATTATGGAAATCATGCGGCGGGCAGGCGAAACAACGGAGATCAGCAGCACCTCACTCGCACGCGGATTGAACGCCACACTGAACGACGATAACACTTGCCTGTTCGCTTTTCGCCGCACTCCCGAACGTGAAAATCTATTCAAATGGGTCGGCCCGCTGACCAATGATAACTGGGTACTGTACGGCCGGAAAAACGATAGCCGCGTATTAAAAAAATTTGAAGATGCAAAACCCTACGCTATCGGTTCCTACAAAAATGCGGCAACAGGTATACAACTGAGCGAACAGGGTTATCACATCATTTTCGCCAGTGAAGACGATGACAACCCGCGTTTACTCGTCAACAAACGTATCGATTACTGGGTGGTTTCTGAATTACACGGTATGTCATTGGCACAGCAAATGGGCTATGCCAATGACATCGTACGCGCCGCCCGTTACAAAAATATCGAACTCAATATGCTGTGTAATATCCGCATGGATAAACAACGCATTGATCTCTTTAACAAAATCAACCGCGACTTAGAGAACGACGGCACGATGGAAAAACTGATGCGTAAATATGGAATCCGCTGATGGCACGCACAACAAAAGCAAGCAATGCCGTACAAAGACTGAAAGAACGGAGTAAGGGTGCAGCCTATTCTATGGTCAGCATGGCCGATGGCCGCTTTTTTCTGACCCGTTCTGACGGTACCGCTACACCGGAGAGATTAAGCGAGCCGATGGAAATCGATGCCTTTGTCGCTTTCGTCAATTCTCTCGAAAAACAGGCGCCTAAAAAAGTCAGTAAGCTCGATCAGGCATTTGAACAAAAATTACAAAACGCAAAAAAATAATCCACACACATGACGTGCTCATCATGAGTCTGTTATTTATTATCCCAGTCATGATTTACTCAAAAAGGATGTTTTATTTATGAAATCCCATCTGCTTGTTGCAGCTTTTGGCTTATCTGTTTTTTTCACAAGCGGCGTTGCCACTGCACAGATGCAAAGTGATACCAGCGTTGTGGCCAGCACACTGCAAAAAATCGACATCAAAATCGGCACAGGACAAGAAATTGCGACCGGAAATAATGCCCTGGTTCATTACACCGGCTGGCTGCATGATCCTCTTGCTGCGAAAGAACACGGTACTCAGTTTGACAGTTCATCCGGCCGGCCACCATTCAGTTTTACTGTCGGTGCAGGCAGAGTGATTAAGGGCTGGGAGCAGGGCATTATCGGCATGAAAGTCGGCGGCAAACGTACCCTGATTATTCCGCCGGAGCTGGCATACGGTACGCGTGGTGCTGGTGGCGTCATACCACCGAATGCCACCCTGATTTTTGATGTGGAATTAGTCGGAATACGGTAAAAAAATTCTGCTGATGCACATCCTGAACCGGATGTGCTTACTTGGTGTCAGTAGCTTGCGGGGCTTCTGGCTGCGGTGGATAGAATGTATACACCGCATAGAAAAAACAGGAGACCGCCAGCACGGTCACCGCTGTTCCAATAAAAAACAGCGGTTCCAGACCCAGCGGAAAAACAAACTGATACCAGTTAATGAGGCCGGACAATATCATTACGGCGAAAGAGATATTCATTAACAGACCAGACCGACGCATGGTCGCTGCCGCAAACAACAGCATGACCAACAGAGATAATAAAAAGCTGACAAATCCCATCACAATAAGACCTTTTATTTTTTGTAATCTTAGAAAAATAACATAATGGTATTGTCCCGGCTTGAGTTTTACGTCGTTTTAAAATATCCACACAGCAGGATCACCAATGGCTTATTTGCTCGCACTTGATCAGGGAACCTCCAGTTCACGCAGCATAATTTTTGATGAGCAAGGTCAGATTATCGCTTCGGCACAGCAAGAATTCCGTCAGCTGTTTCCGCAACCGGGCTGGGTTGAACATGATGCCATCGAGATCTGGCAAAGTCAGTTTGCGACTTGTCAGCAAGCGATGCGCAACGCCGCTTTACAGGCAAATGACATCAGCGCCATCGGCATCACGAATCAGCGCGAAACCACGGTGTTATGGGACAGAAAAACCGGCCAGCCTTTGTACAATGCGATCGTCTGGCAAGACCGCCGCACCGCCGCGTATTGCGAAGAGCTGCGCACACAGGGCTATGCTGAAAAAATCCAGGCAAAAACCGGGCTGATACTCGATCCGTATTTTTCGGCAAGCAAACTCAAATGGCTGCTCGATCATATTCCCGGCGCACGCCAGCGGGCGGCACGCGGTGAACTGGCATTCGGCACAATCGATACCTGGCTGGCGTGGCAACTCAGCGAAGGTAAGCTGCATGTGACCGATATCACGAATGCCTCACGCACCATGCTGCTGAATATTCATCAGGGACAATGGGATCAGGAATTACTTGATCTGTTTGATATTCCGGCTGCGGTGTTACCCGACGTGTCGCCGTCAAGCCATCTATTTGGTCACTGCGCTTTACTTGGCAGCGCCATCCCCATCGCCGGTATCGCTGGTGATCAGCAAGCAGCGCTGTTCGGGCAGGCGTGTTTTACACCCGGCATGGCAAAGAATACCTATGGCACCGGCTGTTTCATGCTGATGCACACCGGCGCGCAAGTCGCCACATCGCACAATGGTTTAATCAGCACAAGTGCTTGTCAGACGGGCCTCACCAGCCAATATGCGCTTGAAGGCAGCGTCTTTATTGGGGGAGCCGTTGTGCAATGGCTACGCGATGGGCTGCAGGCGATACAACATTCCACCGACGTCGAACAACTCGCCAGCAGCGTGCCGGATTCGGGCGGTGTGGTCTTTGTGCCTTCGTTCACCGGCCTTGGCGCACCGTACTGGGTGGCCGATGCCAAAGCGGCGATAGTCGGCCTCAGCCGTGGCAGCACCGTTGCCCATATTGCCCGCGCAGCGCTGGAATCGATTGCATTTCAGAGTACAGCGGTGTTGCTGGCCATGGTGAAAGATGCGGTCTCCCCGATCACAGAATTGCGCGTTGATGGTGGTGCGGCAGCCAATAATCTGTTGCTGCAATTTCAGGCAAATTTACTCGGCATTCCCGTCATACGACCGAAAGTCACTGAAACTACGGCGCTGGGGGCGGCTTTTCTCGCGGGGCTGGGTGCCGGTATTTTTGCGAATCAGGATGAATGCGCAGCGACCTGGAAAATGGACAGACAATTTATACCGACCATGAGCCGTACGCAGGCGCAATCGCTGATGACTGAATGGGAAACGGCGGTAAACCGGGTACGCTGAACATTAACGCACAAGGCAGTCAGCCAGCGATAAGGTCACCGTGAACACGGTTTATGGATAAAATGGAGGCTGGTTCGTCATCGGCAATGACGATGAACAAAGCGGATCTGCTTTCGTTTTGCGGAACACAGCGTAGCTTCACCTGCGATTGACGCAGCATTTGATGCTCAGCATTTTATATTTTCTGTACTTTTTACTGCTCTCCACTCATGAAACTCAAGTGCGCTCTGGTTCTGGCCATGCAATTATTCAGTGTCTCAGTCTTTGCTGCTGACGCGCCGTCAACGCCAGCTTCACCATCGGTATCAGTTTCCCAATCCGTGTTCGTCGTCGCGCCGGAAGATTTGCCAAAACAACCTGCCGGCGTCGTGATCGATACGCCAAAAATGCCGGAACCGGAAAAGAAAAAAGAATCTCCTCCTATCACCGCCGCACAAGTCTGGTCTGGCCCAGTGCCGTTATCGGGTGGTTTGTTTTTTCTGGTCGCATCGATGCCGGTGTTAGCCTCGCTTTATTTCGCGTATCAGTTGTATCTGTTCATCGTTGCCCGTCGCCGTCGCTTAGCTGTGCGGCATATTCAGGATAACTGAGCGTAACGTTCGCCGACGCGGCGAACGCAAATCGTTTTTCACCAAAACTTCATCTGTTTGTCACCAGCATGTCACCTGCCCGGCCTACAGTCTCTGTTATCCATAACGATAATCGGAGAACAATATGTCCAGCAAAGCACTGATCGCCAGCGCGGTGTTTAACTCGACGACCCAGGGTCGTAAAGGCATCGCTGACAAACTGTTCGCGCACTGGTTCAGCCGCCTCGTCCATGCGCAGGTCTGGGAAGACCCGCAAGCCGATCTGCATGCGCTGCAATTACGTCCCGGTGCCAACATCGTCACAATTTCTTCCGGCGGTTGCAACGCGCTGGCGTATTTATCTGCTGAACCGGCAGCCGTACACGCGGTTGATCTGAACGCCGCCCATCTGGCGATGCTCAACATCAAACAGACCGCAATCAAACATCTGCCCGATTATGATGCTGTGCTGGCCTATCTCGGTGACGCGAATCATGCCGATAATCTGAAACGGTATAAACGTCATATCCGCCAGCACTTATCCGAAGATGCGAGTAACTTCTGGGAAAGCCGCACGATTACAGGCAAGCCTCGTTATTACTACTTTACCAATCAGGCTTATCAATATGGTTTGCTGGGCCGCTTCATCAGCGTTGCGCACAGTTTTGTCAGATTGATGGGCGGCGACATGAGCAAAATGCTCGAAGCCCGCAGCGTGCAGGAACAACGCGATATATTCGACCATGACATTGCCCCGGTATTTGATACAGGCTTGTTCAAACTGCTGGCGCAACAGCCGCTGGCGCTGTATAGCCTGGGTGTACCACTCTCGCAATTCGCAGCGTTAAAAAAAGATGCAGGAGAAGGTTTGCATGTCTTGTTCAAAGAAAGAATGCGCCATTTATCCTGCGATTTTCCACTCGATCAGAATTGTTTCGCGCAACAGGCGTTTGGCCGGTGTTATGACATACGGCGACAGGCAGCTTTGCCCATGTATTTGCAACAGGCCCATTTTTTCAGCCTGCGCCGTAATATCGACCGCCTGCATGCGCATCATCTGACACTGACGGATTTCCTGCGTACTCAGCCGCGTGCCTCGATGGATGCTTATGTGTTCCACGATGTCCAGGACTGGATGGACAAACAGCAACTCGTCAGTCTGTGGGAAGAAGTCAACCGCACTGCGGCTCCCGGCGCAAGAGTCGTGTTCCGTACGGCGGGTCAGTCATCTCCACTGGAAGCGGCATTACCAACAGCATTGTTATCCACATGGCATACCGATACGGAACATAACCGTGCTTTACACGCGACCGACCGTTCGGCCATCTATGGCGGCATGCATCTTTATCAAAAAAACTGAGTCTTTTCCTGATTTGAATACTTCCATCCCACCACGTCTGGTGGCTGATGCCCTCTGGTTGCTGACCGCACGTTCGCGCGGCGGCAATCATTGGGTCAGTAATGCCCATTGCCAGATCCAGACCATAGAATTTGGTGGCCACAGCCATCCCGTCAGCCTGCTTGAACACAGCCAATGGCAGGAATGCGCCGCGTCCAGCCCGCGTACGGCCTTACTGCGTGTCAACCGTTACTGCCGGTCGTCACCGGTATCCGCCGTTGCCCGTATGGTTGATACGCTGTCCTGCCTGATCTACGGGCCGCTATCGGCACTCATGCACACTGGCAAGCTGGATCAGGCAGCGCTGGTTGGCAATTACCTGCTGCCTGTTACGTTTTATCCAGCCTGGAATGCTGACGATATCAGACTGATGACAGAAAAATTGCAGACAGCCCATCCGCAACGTCCATTGATGATGCAGCATCTCAGCACAGAAGTCTGCCCGCAACTGATGCAGCATCTGCGTAATCTGGGCTGGAAAATGATAGCGACACGCCGGGTTATGCTGGCGGACCCGCAGCAAAGTCATCAGAGCGATTTATTAGCTGAGGCTGACGTCAGTATTGTTCCTCATGATCAGCTCACTGATCATGACCTGCACGAATTGTATGCGCTGTACAAGCAGCACCAGGCGCAGCATAAAAATCATCTGCAGGCTGATTTCAGTCTGGCATTTTTTGAATTATGTCTGGAAACCGGTTTTGCCGGGCTGACCGGTCTGCGCTGGCGAGGGCGCTGGGCCGGTGTGCTCGGAACCTATACACAGCCAGGCTGCAGCTGGCTTAGTGCGCCATTAATGGCATGGGATCACAAGCTGCCCGCAGCAGTAGACGCCTATCGCATTCTGCAACAACTGTTCATCGATGAAGCGAAGCAAAAACAACTCAACGTGCACTGGGGAGCTGAACTGAAAACAGATCCCGGTAACAGCAGCGTTGCTGTTGAATATACCGCGATTTACGATCAACATCTGCCATCTTCTCAGAAAACCGCTCTCCACTGGTTCTCTGCAGTTTTTCAGCAATGTGTTTTCCGGTCATCAGCCGCAACCATCAAGCGGCGATCAGAATAAGCGTTATTCCTGATGAATCAAGCAGCCTGCATCCTCATTTTTTGACCAGGTCCGTATAAAAGATAACAGTTGCCTGGCCAGTGCTGTGTTCATCTGTACTCAGCAAACCCGGCTCAAAATCACGCAAAAACCCTGTGGATAAAGCCTTGTATATCCACGGTATGCTTTGGGGAAAACCAGCATAGTTTTCCCCAGGCATTTATTTATCCCAAAACTGTCATCAAACGATACAAGGTTTATCAGAACAGATATACAGTCGATAAGTCTTTGTTTATGTGAATAAATATAGACTTACCCACAAAATATTGCGACGTTAACTATCACTACTATGTATATATAAAGTAAGTCATATAAGTAAACCTGTTACAGACGCTTTTCAGCATTTCTGCCGTTGGTGAAACAAAAAACAGAGTCAGATTGAAAAATTGCTCGAACCAGATCCGGTATTAGCAAGGACTTAAAAAAAATGATCCGGATTCCGGCAATCGGATTTCAAGAATATGTATTTTTTAAAAAAAGCCTGCCTGTTTTTTCAATCAGCAATGAAAAAACAAAAAAACACGTGTTGAAAAGTCAGATTTTTTTAACGCTGCTGACAGCGAGGACAGAAAATCCCCGTTTTTGCAGACACTTTTTTATAAAAACAGCCATAAAAAGGCAGAAAAACCACGAAATTGAAAAATATTTTTGTGGATAAGCTCACTGATATCCACTGCATATATTGTGCGTAAACAAGTAAATGCTGTTCTGACATTTTTCTATCCCGATTTTGTCCTGTGCATATACAGACTTTTTGCACCGCCTTATCAATTGCTTAAATAATTGATTCTGTGGATGTTTACTGACTTATCCACAGAACAGGCAAGATGTTAACAACTACTACTACGTATATATAAAGTTATTATCTTTAAAGGTATCCACAGGCAAAAAAACGGAAACCCCCGCAAGCAAAAATTTCCTTTAGAATCCGTTACTTAGAAATCCAGCACCGCTTGTAATAGGTGCTCCTTTTTTTCTGAGGATATTTATGAAACTCCGGCATACCGTGACATTCAGTCTGTTGTTCAGTCTTTTACTGAGCGTTGCTCACGCTCAGACGGCAAAACCGACGGATGCGTCCATCAGAGAGTTGTTACTGGCAACGCAGAGCAAAGAATTGCTGCAATCGGTACAGTCACAGACGGACAACATGACGGCCACCATCATGCGTGATGCAGCGTACGGCACCAAAGTTGACGAAGAAAAGCAAAAAGCGCTCGATAAATTCCGCGACAAGATTATTGCAATACAAAAAGAAGAATTGTCGTGGGAAAAAATGGAACCGATGCTGATCAACATCTACGCCAGCTCGCTGACACAGGAAGACGTTGACGGCATTACGGCGTTTTATAAATCTCCCGCCGGCAAAGCTTATGTACAGAAAATCCCTGCGATCATGCAGCAAACCATGAACCAAATGCAGGCAAAATTAAAGCCAATGGCGGAAAAAATAAAACAGGCACAAAAAGAATTGAATGAAGAATTTGCCAGTATTGATAAAAAGAAAAAATCATTAAAATAATTTATCTTCTCTTAACTATCGTTAAAAATAAAATAAATACCATTAAAAGTAGTTAATTTATTTTTTTATTTCTGATTTTTTTGACATCGAAACATATTTTTTGTCGGAAAAATATATAAGCAAATTTTCAGGGTTTTAAGATTTTTTAGGGGAGTATCCGTAGTTTTAGCCTTTATGTCCTCGTAAACGCTGGGTTTTAAAATATACTCCCCCCAGTATTTATTTCTCACCAGGCCAGTTCTGAGCGCCTTCAGTTGCAGATTTTTCTGATCAATCATGTATTTACGACCTCTTGAAACTGCCGATGCGCCACAGATAGCCGGACTCTGGCTGACAGGCGCAGCAGAAAGCGCAAAAACCGAAGCTGCTTATCTGCCGCAAGTGTCGCAGCAAGCATACGCCCAGATCATTGCTGATGAGCTGGCTGCGCAGACTTGTTTAGGCTGGGGAATTTTTGACACTGCAACAACAAATCTGTTTGCTTATCTGACGGCAAAAATTTATCTGCCTGAACCGGAATTCGCGCAAACGCCGTGTCTGTATCTGCAGGACCTCGACGTACACCCGCAACAGCGGCGGCGCGGTCTGGGTGCACAACTGGTTGCTGCCGCGAGATCGTATGCAATAGAACAGAAACTCGGCAGTATTGAGGTTAACTGGCTCAGTGAAGACGTGCAGGCATCCGCTTTCTGGCACAGCCAGGGTTTTAAGCAATTTCTGGTACGCGGATGCTGTCGTTTACAATGATGCTGCTAATGTCGTAAAAACGGCTCAGGCAGCGACGGTTGTAAATGACCTCAGCGACTGCGAAGTGCGAGATCTGATCAATATAGAAAAAAAAGCCCGCATTTGCGGGCTTTTTGCTGGATGTTGATAGCTGCGAAAGCGGTGATTAACTTGCCATTGCCATCAGGCTGGCATTACCGCCGGCAGCAGTTGTGTTGATGCACAGAGCGCGTTCTGCCACCAGGCGCCACAGCGGAATCTCTGTGTTGTCTGAGGTTTCAATCACAGAGGCGATGGCCCCCTCGAGAGCCGCAAAAACAGGCTTATAGATATTCAGCAAGCCGCTTTCCACCAGTACAATCTGCGCACCGCAATCCTGCACTTCAGCGCTGATGATCTGCTGTCGCAGTTCTGTCGGAAAACTGTCCGGCAACAGCGTCAGTGCCTGTTTTGGCAAGACAGGTGTGTTACCGGTTGCCAGTGTCGCTGCCAGTTGATTCAGCAGGCAAGGCAGCCCGCTGGCGACGCAATAGATACGGCCACGCGGCACAAACGATAAGGTATTACGCTCACCTGTCGGGCCGGGTAGCACTTGCGTGATCTTATATGGCGTCTGATGGCTGTATTGTTCGCCTGTAGTCGCCAGTTCCTGCATCTGCTGCGTCTTGATCCAGACCAGCAAGGTACTGAGTGCCGCAGGCTCTTGCCGTTCATAAACGGTGTGACCACCGAGGCTGGTATTCGGTGTTCTTTGCAGACGTTTCAGATACAGCGGTCCGCCGGCTTTCGGGCCTGTGCCGGATTTTCCTTCACCACCGAAAGGCTGCACGCCGACGACCGCACCGACGATGTTACGGTTCACATAAATATTGCCGACGTGTGCACGGCTGGTGATGAAATTGATCGTTTCATCGATACGGGAATGGATGCCCAGCGTCAGGCCAAAGCCAGTGCCATTGATCTGATCAATCAGTTCAGGCAATTGATCGCGGCGGAAGCGCAAAATATGCAGTACCGGGCCGAATACCTCATTTTTCAGTTCAGCCAGATTGCTGATTTCAATGACAGTCGGCGCAATAAAGGTGCCTTGCTGGCAGCTTTCCGGCAGTGTCAGACTGAATACCGATTTACCCAGATCACGCATTGCGTTGATGTGCCGTTGTAAATTGTTTTGCGCTTCAGCATCGATGACCGGGCCGATATCCGTTGCCAGCCTATCGGTCTGACCGATACGCAATTCCTGCATCGCACCGTGTAGCATTTCTATCGTTTTGTCAGCGATATCTTCCTGCAGACACAAAATACGCAGTGCGGAACAACGCTGACCTGCGCTGTCAAAGGCAGAGGTCAGGACATCGTTGACGACTTGTTCAGGTAAGGCGCTGCTATCAACGATCATCGCATTTTGCCCGCCGGTTTCAGCGATCAGCGGTATATCGATACCCTCTGCAACCGCACGTTTGCTGAGGGTGCGGTTGATAATCTGTGCGACTTCGGTTGAGCCGGTAAAAATGACACCTTTAACACGATGATCTGCGACCAGCTGCGCACCGACGACTTCGCCGGTTCCTGGCAAAAACTGTAACGCAGCACGCGGGATGCCTGCTTCGTGCAACAGCTGTATTGCGCGATACGCGATCAAAGGCGTTTGCTCAGCTGGCTTCGCCAACACCACGTTACCTGCCGCCAGCGCTGCGCTGACTTCGCCGATAAAAATCGCCAGCGGGAAATTCCACGGGCTGATACAAACTACCGGACCGAGGGCTTTGGTATTGCTATGCGACTCCACCTGCGCTGCGTAATAACGTAAAAAATCGACCGCCTCACGCACTTCTGCAATCGCATTCGGCAGTGATTTTCCTGCTTCGCGTATGGCCAGTGCCATGAATTCAGAAGTATTTGCTTCCAGTAAATCAGCCGCTTTTTTCAGGCTGGCCGCACGGTTCGATGGGGCAGTCGTTTGCCATTCCAGTGCGTAGTGTTCGGCTGCATGCAAGGCATGTTGCACGTCTTGCGTGTTAGCTTCAATCACTGCGCCCACGGTATCCGACAGACAGGCCGGGTTGCGTACATCACGCCTTTCGCTGGCGCTGTTGTCATTCGCTAATAATGGTGTCGCAACGATGAACTCACTGGCTGCTGTAGTGAACTGTGCTGATATTTCCTGCAGCGTGATTTCATTCGAAAAATCCAGACCGGCAGAATTCTGACGTTCATGACCAAACAATTCGCGCGGTAAGGCGATGCCTGCATGTGGCTTGCCACCGAGTTCGCGCGCAATCGCAATCGGATCCGCGATCAGTGACTCAATCGACACGCTTTCATCGACGATCTGATTCACAAACGACGAGTTGGCGCCGTTTTCCAGCAAGCGACGCACCAGGTAGGCGAGTAAAGTCTGATGCGAACCAACTGGTGCATAGATACGGCAAGGCTTATTCAGCTTATCTTTTCCGACAACCTGATCGTATAAAGTTTCGCCCATACCGTGCAGACACTGGAACTCATAATCCGTCACACCTGCTTCTTTTGCCCAGGTATAAATTGTCGCCAGCGTCAGTGCGTTGTGCGTGGCGAACTGTGGATAAATCACGTCGGTCGCCGCCAGCAAGCGTTGCGCACAGGTCAGATACGATAAGTCGGTATACACTTTACGGGTATAGACCGGAAAATCACTCATGCCATCGACTTGCGCACGTTTGATTTCGGCATCCCAGTAAGCGCCTTTCACCAGACGCACCATAAATTTGCTGCCACTGCGCCGCGCCAGATCAATCAGATAATCAATCGCATACGGGCAGCGTTTCTGATAACCCTGCACCACGTAGCCTATGCCTTCAAAGCCTTTCAGGTCGGGATCGAATGCCAGTGCTTCCATCAGATCGAGCGATAATTCTAGCCTGTCAGTTTCTTCCGCATCGATGTTCAGGCCGATGTTGTAGTGCTTTGCCAGCAGCAATAAATTTTTCAGCAGCGGCAATAATTCTGTCATCGTGCGCTCACGTTGTGCACGTGAGTAACGCGGATGCAAGGCCGACAATTTCACCGAAATACCCGGGCCATCTTTGATGCCGCGACCATTTGAGGCTTTACCGATCGCGTGGATTGCGGTTTCGTAAGACTGATAATAATAGGCCGCGTCTTTGGCGGTCAGTGCTGCTTCACCCAGCATGTCATACGAATAGCGGTAACCGCGTTTTTCATTTTCCTGACTGTTTTTCAGCGCTTCTTCTATCGTCTGTCCGGTGACAAACTGATTGCCGAGCATACGCATAGCGAGATCCACACCTTTACGGATCAAGGGTTCGCCGCCTTTGGCAATCAGCCGCGTCAATGCCGCACCCAGGCCTTGTTCGCTATTGGTTGCGACCAGTTTTCCTGTCACCAGCAAACCCCAGGTCGCAGCATTGACGAACATTGATGGTGACTCGCCCAGATGTTTTGCCCAGTCGCCTTTACTGATTTTGTCCGCAATCAGGCGATCTGCGGTCTGATGGTCAGGAATGCGCAACAACGCTTCGGCCAGACACATCAGAGCGACACCTTCTTCGGAAGACAAAGAAAATTCATGCATCAGCGCATCGACGCCGGAAGCACGTGTGCGTTGCTGACGGACGTTGCTGACTAATTTTTTCGCAAGTTCTGCAACATTATTTTGTAACGAGGGGTAAGAATTAACTTGTGACAGCAGATACTGCACAGCCTCGGTTTCATTGCGACGGTAAGCGCTGGTAATGGCGTTTCTGAGTGGGCTGATATTCACTAACAGCTCGGCACGCAGTGCCGCAAACGGGGATGTAGAAGTAGTCACAGAGGTCGCAGTCATATAGAAATAATTAAAACAAATATGATTTCATTGTATCGACGCTGCTCAATGATTAATTCTGGAAAATAGAACTCATATCGAAATTTTCTTTTTTATGAGAAAATTATCCCGAATATTATTAATCATCACTCTGATCAATTTTTGACTTCTTATGCTAGACAAAATCAGTAAAAGAATTCTGGCCGAATTACAAAACGATGGCCGTATCAGTAATGTAGAACTGGCGACGCGGGTTAACCTATCCCCGGCTGCCTGCCTCGAACGCGTGCGTAAATTGCAGGAGTCCGGCTACATTCTTGGTTACACAGCACAACTCAACCCGCATCTTCTGGATGTGGCTTTGCTGGTGTTCATCGAAGTTGTGCTCGACAGAACCACACCCGATGTTTTTGACGCGTTCCGCCGTGGCGTGCAGGCGATTCCCGAAGTACTGGAATGCCATATGGTTGCCGGTGGTTTTGATTACCTGGTCAAAGCGCGTGTGAAAGACATGAACGCCTACCGCGACTTCCTCGGTAAATCATTGCTGCAATTAAATGGTGTACGTGAAACGCATACCTATGCAGTGATGGAAGAAGTTAAAAATACCAGCTGTCTGCCAATCAAATAAGTGACTTACAGTTGCCGGTATCACGCCGGTGATGAGGTCACAACGAGAGTAGATGACCCGCTAAATATAAACGCTGTAAAAAAATTGGCCACCTGATGCAGGTGGCCAATTTTCATGCTGTGTTGTTATTGCTGGTTAAGTTCCTCAAGCACTGCAAGCAATTCCGTCAGACGCGCTTTCAGCGCTGCCTGACTGCTTGCTTTCAGCGGTGCCAGTATCCGTCTTTCATTTTCCACATGAGCGGCGACAGCACGATCAATCAGCTTCAGGCCACTGGCAGATAATTGCACCAGCATACTGCGGGCATCGGCCGGGTTCGGCAGACGCTTGATCAGTGCGCGGTTTTCCAGACTTTGCAGACGGTGCGTCATCGTCCCGGAGGTAATCATCATGCTGGAAAATAAAGCCGTTGGCGTCAGGCGAAATGGCTTACCTGAACGCCGCAGTGTCGCCAGCACATCAAACTCCCAGGCGCTGAGATTAAACTCGGCAAATGTAGCGTCCAACTGCGGTCGTAGCAATGCTGTACAACGTCCAAGCCGCCCGATAATAGCCATAGGGCTGACATCCAGATCGGGCCTTTCATTGCGCCATTGTTCCAGTACGACATCGACCGCATCGGGCTGAATCTGTGTCATTCTGATTTCTCCATTTATCTTGATATCAAGATTATATCGCTAATTTATTTTTATTCTGTGTTAAGATTATTTATCTTGAATTGAAGATAAATAATGAAAAATAGTTCTGTTGGTACGGTCGCATTGAAAGATATCTTACTCACAGCACTTGCCCCTGTTATCTGGGGCAGTACGTATATCGTCACAACGCAGTTATTACCACCGGATCGGCCATTTACCGCAGCGCTGATACGGGTTCTACCCGCCGGAATGTTGTTATTGCTGATGACCCGCCGCCTTCCGCAGTTCGCAGCCTGGCCACGATTACTGATACTTGCAGCATTGAATATAGGATTTTTTCAGGCCTTGTTATTTGTTGCAGCCTACCGGTTGCCCGGAGGTTTAGCTGCGGTGGTCGGTGCTTTACAACCTTTACTGATGATGGTGCTGGTCTGGCTATTTGATCACCACAAGCCGGGGATATCGGTGATTGCCGCTGCGATTACCGGTGTCGCAGGTATGGCTGCTCTTTTACTGGGACCTGGTTCTGTCTGGGATCCGCTCGGTATTACCGCTGCGCTGACCGGTACGGCATGTATGGCGGTAGGTACGTACTTGGCGCGGCGTTGGAATATTGTTTTACCAGTACTGGCATTCACCGGATGGCAATTGCTTCTGGGGGGATTGATATTACTGCCACTTGCCTGTTTGTTTGATCCGCCATTGCCACTGCTGACTCCTGTGAATATTGGTGGATACGCATATTTGAGCTTGATAGGAGCCTTATTGGCGTATGTTCTGTGGTTCAGAGGTGTGGCACGATTACCGGCAGTTGCGATATCGTCATTAGGTTTGTTTAGTCCGCTGACTGCAGTTCTACTGGGCTGGGTGTTACTCGGGCAAACGATACGCGGGTTATCGTTTGCCGGATTGTTGATGGTGCTGTTCAGCATACTTGCGGTGCAATGGCTGAGTAAGCCGGCAACGGCCAAGACATAGTATCAATCGCTGTCTGTCCGGTCTCACACGACAGAACCCATTTCGCTGTGAAAGATGAAATGAGTTCCTGTGATCACTTCTCAGCTTTGATGCTGTTCAACAGATGCGCGCTGCTGACGCCTTGTTGTTGCAGGACAGATTCAAGTGCAGGTAACAGCGGACCCAGTGTTTCACTCAATATATTGCGCACAGTATCGACGATGACTTGTGTGCTGCGTTCAATTTCTATATTCAGTGCCGCACCTGCTTTTTTTTCTGCAAACACTGTCATGCGCAGGGTTTCCGGAATCAGCCATACTTCAAACCAGGATTCTTCGCGGTTGACTTCTGCGATCGTCAGGCTGGCACCGTTAATGGCGATATAGCCTTTCGCAAAGATATAGCGTAACCATTCCGGTGGAACCGCGATACGGATCACGTAGTTATTTTCCAGTTCGCGAATCTGAGCGACGTGTGCTGTGAAATCAACGTGTCCGGATAAAGGATGTCCGCCGATTTCCGCACCGTCTCTGGCAGCACGTTCAACGTTGACACGGCTGTTTTCAGAATAACTACCGAGCGTAGTGATCGCCAGACTTTGCTGCATCACATCGAAATCGGCTGCCCGTTCGCCATGCAATTGAGTCACGGTCAGACAAACGCCGTCCACGGCAACGCTGGCGCCGATTTCCAGCTGTTTTGCAAAGCCTTCGGGAAATTCAATCTGAAATGTGCGCAAGCCCGGTTTGTCGCTGACTTTTGCGATGCGGGCGATGCCTTGTACTATGCCTGTAAACATGATGATAACAATCGAAAGTAATTTGGAAGATAGCGAGCAGCCATGATTGTAAGGTGAATTGCCTGTGCAGATGCAATCACACGATTAGTGCGGTATCTGTTTGCTCAGGTTCCGGTCATCGCTGGTATGTGTGCCAGCGAGACCTCCGCCAGCGGCAATTCAAAGATGAAACTGGTGCCGGCACCCAGAGCACTGATACAACGCACACTGCCGCCCTGCGCTTCACTGAGTTTTTTGACGATGGACAGACCCAGCCCGCTCGAATGTTCTCCTGCTGTCGGGGTCGGTGACAGTTTGGAAAACTTGGTGAACAGGTGTTGTTGATCCTCGCCGGACAGACCCGGTCCTTCGTCACGTACTTCGAGTCGGCCCATGCCGTGGTGCTGACTGATGGTCAGCCATATGGTTTTTCCTGCCGGTGAGAATTTGATCGCGTTTGACAACAGATTATCAACAATACGGATGCAGGCATTCAGATCGGCGGTGACAAAAACACTGCCATCAATATCAACAACCGTATGCAGATTTTTTGCCTTGAGTGCCGATTCATATTGTTGGAGGATATCGCGTGATAACTGACTGACACTGACGGTTTCTGCCGACAGGTGAAAATGTCCGGATTCCAGTGCATTCACATCCAGCAGATTGGTGACGATATGCATCATCCGCTGGCCGCTGTTACTGATGCGTTCAAGATACTGATGCTGCTGTTCTTCAGAAATCTGGTGACGCGTTTTACGCAGCAGATCACTCATACCGATGATGCTGGTTAAAGGATTTTTGAGATCATGCGCCGCAATTCCGAGAATATCGTCTTTTTCTTTATCCAGCAGTTTCATACGCTGAATCGCGTTGTCGAGTTCCGCGGTCCGCAACTGTACTTTGGCTTCCAGTTCATATTCAGCCTGCTGCGATATTTTCAGCAACTGTCTCTGTATATCGGCACTCTCTTTTTTGATCAGGCTGATTCTGTAGGCCTGTGCTAAAGCCAGCAAGATGGCTTCCATTGCCGAGCCTATCTGGAAGCCGTAATCCGTGATCCAGCTTGATTCAAGTATGCCGAGATTGCGCAAAGGGATCAGCAATACGCTGACGATCCATGAGAGTGACGCGATACAGACGATATAACCAGGCGGATAACCACGCAGACCGGCTAACAAACAGATAGGCAAAAAGAAAATGACCTGCAGCAGATTGATCACCTGCACAAATTCAGCGATCTGCGTGTTGTATCCGGCGAGAATCAGAGCGATGAAAACCAGCACCATGATTTGCACTGCTCTGAAAACACGGGCGAAGAAAGGCATAGTCTCTTTGAGCCGCAGAAAGCTGCTGATAAACAAAGCCGAAACAAGAATAATCACTTGCGGCATCAGTGCCGGAATGATGTCCACCACCCAGGGTGAATCGGGCGCGATAAACATACCGATGTGGCCGTTCACGCACATTCCTATCGTTAAGGTACCGAACGACAGCAGCAGGTAATACAACATCGACACATCGCGGTAGCTGATCATCAGTAAGGCATTGTAGATAATCATTGCCAGCATGACACCGTAATAAATCCCCATCAGACTGGCCAAAAAATCCGAGGTTTCAGTGAATTTATCCGGTGTCCACAATATCGCGCGGAAGAAAACTGAACTGGTACTTTGCACCCGCAGATATATCGTCGTGACAGCTGTATCGGGAAGATTGATCTTAAAAACCGGGTAGTGATGCCGCATTTCCTGTTGTGAGAACGGGATATGGTCACCGGCGCGCTGCACGCTGATGCTGCCATTGTTTGCCAGACGATACATGCGGATATCATCGAGCATGATAGGCATCATTTCCAGCAACCAGGTATTGCTGGCTTCGGCACTGCTTCTTTGTATATCCAGACGTAACCAGAAGGCTGACGAGGTATAACCCTGACTCAGACTTCCGTGCAGCGGTCTGAATTGCTGATTGATTGAGGGCGTCAGAATATCCTGAATATCGAGCTTACCGGTTTTATCTTCCAGCATCTGAAAATGGGCATTCAGAGGAATTTTCTGTTCGCCCTTTTCCAGAGAAGTTACCGCTGCCTGCGCTGCGTATCCTTTGAAAAATAAAGATAACAGCAACAGGGCGAAAATAATTAATCGGCGATAGCTGGCTGTGTGCATCTTTCTGGGCGGTTAAGTCGCTACGAGGGAGAAAAGCGAAAAATCAACACAAAATGTAAAAAACTGTTAAACAGATGAAGCAGCCTAACAAGTTTCTATCAGCTTAGCAATCAGAAACAAGAATAAAATTTTCTCCCTTACTCTGCCTCTTTGTCCTGCTGTAATTCCGGGATCAGATTGGAATGCGTCATTGTGATCAGATTATTTCTCAGCCATTGATGTGCAGGATTGCGCGCATCGCGTTCATGCCACAGCATGTCGATATGTACTGCCGGTGTCTCAAACGGCAATTCTTTCCAGATCAGCGCATCCGTCATACCGGTGGCGGAAATCAGGTGCCTCGGCAAGACTGTCAGTAAGTCAGAATTGGCAACGACGCGGCCGGCGGTGAAAAACTGGTTAATGGTCAGCAGTATGCGTCGTTCACGTCCCATTTTGCTTAAAGTTTCATCAATCAGACCGTGCGCCCGCCCTGAAAAACTGACCAGCAAGTGATTTGCGGCGCAGTAGTCATCCAGCGTCAGCGTTTTGTTCGCCAGAGGATGGTTTTGCCGCATCACACAAATATAGTGACCCGAGTACAGCCGCTCATGGCGAATCGCGCTGGTGCCAGCGGCTTGTCCGCCTGCCAGCTGGGCAACCACACCCGGGAAAAAACCGACTGCAATATCAATATCGCCGTGCAACAACATAGGACGCGGTTCGCGCGTTGTCAGTGGCATCATCCTGACATTAATGCCGGGAGCCTCATTCTGAATGGATCGCACCAGGGTTGGCATCCACAGTGCAGCAGTCGCATCCGCCATTGCCATGCGAAAGGTCAGCTGCGCCTGCGACACATCAAAAACGCCCGGCGCAATTGCTGCTTCGAGGCTGGACAGGGCCTGACGTATGGTCGGCCACAAGGCCTCGGCACGCGGGGTCGGCTTCACACCATAAGCGGTACGTATTAATAATTCATCGTTCAGCGAATGGCGCAGGCGTTTTAACGCATTTGACACGGCTGGCTGTGTCATTGCCAGTTTGTCTGCTGCGCGGGTCAGGTTTTGCTCAATCATCACCGCATCAAACACCCGCAATAAATTCAGATCCAGTGTCAAAAAGTTCATGTTGTTTGTCTCCGTTGGTATTGTTATCTGCAATTATTCACAAACAATATATTGATTATAGGAAATCGAAATTAGAATTATATGTTGCAATGCAATATTATCTGATTATTCCCAAATGTAAATAAAAGTAGAGATGATCATGAATTTCCTCAATATTGCTTTCCCTGCCACCAGCGCACTGCCTGTCGCTGAAGTTGCCATCAGCGCTTTAGTTGCTGCCGCCCGTCCTTTGATCGGCCTGAGTATCCTGACCACAATGTTATTGGTCTTTAAGCCATTGATTACAGGCATGTTACGTGCATTGAAACTGACGATATTCCCAAACAAAACACGTGAAGAAAAATCTGCTTTACGCAATTTGCGCAGCATGCTGGCGGTGCGCCGTATCGCTAACGAGCTCGACAGCACATCGCCGAATATGGCCGCTGAACTGCGCGCTCTTGCTTCCCGCGCTTAAGCGGTAAGCTCAGAATTTTGCAATGCAACATAGCCCAGTGTACAGCGAGTTAACCATGTCTGCCTATACCACAGCTTACCAGCGCACAACACCACGTGAAGTCGTTGGTTCCAGAAGTCTGGCATCAATGCTGCCTAGTCTGCTGATGACAGGTTTGCTGACCTTGTTCGTCACTGCCATTTTGCGTTTATTGTGGGTCGGAATGACGAGTGACTTCTTCGCATCGTGGATGGAAGCATGGCTGACGACCTGGCCTATCGCGTTTCCGCTGGCGTACATGGCCTTGCCTGTGGTGCAAAAAATTTCACGCAGCCTGAGCAAACCTGTCGTGCTTCAACATCGTACACAGGGCATCGGTATTGCAGCAGTACAGCAGGTGTCTGATGAAGTGACTGCGCAGAATGGACTGACTCTCAGACCTCCCCGGGTGCCGAAAATCACCCATTAATGCAAAGATTGCTGATTAAAGCTGATCTGAACAAAAAAGCCGCTGTGCATCAGCGGCTTTTTTTTTTTGCATTCATCGGCATGAACAGCAGCGCCAGCATTGTTGCTGCGCCTGACGGTAAGCCCTGATCACACGCCGGCAGTGTCTCAACAGCGCAAAAAATGGTGGCATAAAAAAAGCGCGACCACGTCGCGCTTTTTAAACAACAGAACTTGTTGCGCTGAAATTTACATACTCAGGCGGTTTTTCAAAGCAACGCGGGTTGCTTCCAGCTCTGCCGGCAGACGGTAAGCCAGTTTTTCAAACAACTCGGTATGCAATACCAGTTCTTCTTCCCAGGCTTCCACATCGATTGATGTAATCGTCTGGAATTGTTCTTCGGTGAATTCCAGACCGTCCCAGCTCAGATCATCAAAGGCCGGTGTCACACCAAAGACGTGTTCCACGCCATTGGCTTTGCCTTCGATACGTTCCAGCATCCATTTCAGTACGCGCATATTGTCGCCAAAGCCAGGCCAGACAAATTTACCGTTCGCATCAGTACGGAACCAGTTTACGCAGTAAATCGATGGCAGGGTCGCGCCGATCTCGTTGATCTTCTTACCCATATTCAGCCAGTGCTGGAAATAGTCACTCATGTTGTAACCCATGAATGGCAGCATCGCGAACGGATCACGACGCACCACACCTTGCTGACCAGCCGCTGCCGCAGTGGTTTCAGAGCCCATGGTCGCAGCCATATAAACGCCTTCGATCCAGTTACGTGCTTCCGTTACCAGCGGTACTGTCGTTGAGCGACGGCCACCAAAGATAAATGCAGAAATCGGCACACCGGCTGGGTCATCCCATGCAGCGTCAATCACAGGGTTTTGTGTTGCGGCGACAGTGAAGCGCGCATTTGGATGTGCTGCTTTACGGCCGGTTTCCTTAGCGATTTCCGGAGTCCAGTCTTTACCTTGCCAGTCAATCAGATGCGCTGGCGCTTCTTTCGTCATGCCTTCCCACCAGACATCGCCATCATCGGTCAGCGCGACGTTCGTGAAAATCGTGTTGGCTGTCAGCGATGCCATGCAATTTGAATTGGTGGCTGTGTTCGTGCCCGGTGCCACGCCGAAATAACCGGCTTCCGGGTTGATCGCATACAAGCGCCCGTCTTTACCTGGTTTGATCCACGCAATATCGTCGCCGATCGTCGTCACTTTCCAGCCCTTGATTGCCGGAATCAGCATTGCAAAATTCGTTTTACCGCAAGCCGACGGGAACGCCGCTGCCACATAATGTTTTTTACCTTCCGGTGATTCCACACCCAGAATCAGCATGTGTTCTGCCAGCCAGCCCTGATCGCGACCCATGGTCGAAGCGATGCGCAGCGCGAAGCATTTTTTACCCAGCAGCGCATTGCCGCCGTAACCGGAACCAAACGACCAGATTTCGCGGGTTTCAGGGTAATGCACGATGTATTTCGTTGCATTGCATGGCCATGCTACATCTTTTTCACCCGCAGCTAGCGGCTTACCAACGGTATGCACGCAAGGAACGAAATCACCATCCGTACCCAGCACGTCATACACCGCTTTGCCCATGCGCGTCATGATGCGCATGTTCACCACCACGTAAGGTGAATCAGACAATTCAACGCCGATATGCGCAATCGGTGAACCCAGCGGGCCCATAGAGAAAGGCACCACATACATCGTGCGGCCTTTCATGCAACCGTCGAACAGCGGGTTCAGCGTCGCGCGCATTTCTGCCGGCGCCATCCAGTTATTGGTCGGGCCCGCATCTTCTTTTTTCTCAGAACAGATATACGTGCGGTCTTCCACGCGCGCCACATCGGTAGGATCAGAACACGCCAGATAACTGTTCGGGCGTTTGGCTTCGTTCAGTTTTTTCATGGTGCCGGAAGCGACCATTTGTGCGCACAGACGATCATATTCTTCCTGTGTGCCGTCGCACCAGACGATATTGTCTGGCTTCGTCAGCGCAGCGATATCAGCGATCCAGCTGATCAGCTTAGGATGTTTGACATAAGCGGGCGCATTAATTTTTGCGCCGGTTGCCGCGATGTCGTTGGCGGTTGTTTGACTCATACTGACTCCAATAAGATTGCAATAAAAAAACCGGGGTAGCAGCGCGGCAGTGTCGTCGTTAGAAAGTCAGGCGATGCGAGCACGGTTGGAAAACGATCCCAGCTCCAGCAAGGCGAACACGATGGCGGCGGTTCTGTCGGATAATAGGCAATCAGGAGGATGATCCCGACTCCAGCTTGCGTCGGCGCGGTAGGCGGACGGAAGAATCAAAAAGCTACGTAACCGGATATTCTACACGGACGCGCCCATTTGGGTGCAGTTCACATCAGATTTATTATCACAGTAATACTGTTTTTGAAAGTGAAACTGTTTCAACGGTTTCGCTGCATAAGGAAAAAAAATCATGAAGATTGCCATCCTCGATGATTACCAGGATGTTGTCCGGCATTGCGCCTGTTTTGCCATGCTCAAAGACCATGACGTCAAAGTGTTCAACAGCAGCGCGGTTGGCGTCGGCCAGCTGGCAATACGCCTTGCCCCGTTTGACGCCCTCGTCCTGATCCGTGAACGCACCCGCTTTAACCGCGCCCTGCTGCAACGCCTGCCGAATTTAAAACTCATCTCGCAAACCGGCAAAGTCGCCGGACACATCGACCTCGCCGCCGCCAGAGAAAAAGGCATCGCCATTGCCGAAGGCGTCGGCGACGCCACCGCCCCCGCCGAGCTGACCTGGGCGCTGATCATGGCCGCCTCGCGCCGCCTGACTAATTACTCGTCTTTACTGCAACAGGGAACCTGGCAAGCATCTTCCGTTCAGCCGGAGCGCAACCGACTGGGGCGCGTGTTAAAACAACGCCGCCTCGGCATCTGGGGTTACGGCAAAATCGGCAAACGCATCGCCAGTTACGCTGCCGCGTTTGGTATGCACGTCACGGTCTGGGGCAGTGAAACCAGCCGCGCACAAGCGCTGCAGGATGGCTATCAGGCCGCCGCTTCGCGCGAGGCATTTTTTACCGACAGCGATATTGTCACCCTGCACCTGCGCTTGAATGACGCCACACGTGGCATCGTGCAGCCAGACGATCTGGCCCGCATGAAACCGGATGCCCTGTTCGTCAACACCAGCCGTGCCGAACTGCTGGCACCGGACGCCCTCGTCCACGCGCTTGATGCCGGCCGCCCCGGCTTCGCCGCCATCGACGTCTTTGAAACCGAACCCGTACCGCAAAATCACCCGCTGCTACGCCGTGAAAACGTCCTCGTCACACCGCACATCGGCTACGTCGAACAAGACAGCTACGAACTCTATTTCGCCGCCGCATTTCAAAACATCCTGAATTTCGCCGCCGGAACACCGACTAATTTATTGCAGGGGTGAAGGTGGGGTGTGGATAAAATTGAATATATCCACAATTAGCGGCGGTACGCGATGTGGCGGCAGAACGTGTGCGTTTTCACCAGCGAAGGAAGAAACGTATATCCAGTACACGTACACTTTTTCTGTCGAAAAGCTGTCATGCTGATCAGGCAAACGTTCGCTCAACTGACTCGGTATAAATACATGAAGTCAATGTTCATGCGGTTTTCAAGGGATTTTGATTACGTTGACATTTTGATCATTAATGATTAATGTTGCAAAATGAAAAATAAATCACGTTATGTTTCCAAACCATGAAGATTAGCGCGGCTGTTTTACAGCTAGTGATTCCATCTGTTGCTTATGCTAGCGGTGGCGATATTTTGATCTTAATGTGGATGGAACTTGGATTGTTTATCGCGATTCTAATTTTTACATTTGTCTCAAAACTCGCTTTAAGATATCGAGCGATAGTGTTTTCCATATATGTTATTTCAGTAATCGTCGCGACGTTGTCGACTTCTTCTTTGCCTTATTTAGATAATATAGTCCTCATAGGTAGCATTAGCATTTTACTTCCAGTCGCTGCTTGTTTATTAGCGTGGAGGTGGTGTGTTAATCAAACTAAAACATAACTGGTCGTTCGTTTCGGACGGCTTCGCCGCCATACAACTAAAACGTTAGGCGATATTTACCATGCAAAAAGAGATCGTAGATATTGCCACCGTTCTAGGTGTTCCTCTTACAATCGCAGGATTGGTTATCGCGTGGCTTCTTTCTTATCACTATCCTCGTCAAAAGGAGCGGAGGGAGTACGGAATTAAGCTTGAAATTATCTTCAGAGAGATGGAGATGCATGGATATAAGGTCTACTCCGAGAAGTTTGAACTAATTAGTCAATATGCTTCCCTTGCGAAAGAAATAAATACAAAAAAGATTCTTTCAACTCGCCAAACAAAGATTCTTACAGATGACAGCTCAAAGATGGCTCAGGTTGCTCATTCCGTAGATCTAAGTGAGAGTCAAAAAGCCAAGTCTGTTTCTTCTTATCTTAATCGGCTGTGGCCGGTAGTTGAGGCACTAAAAAAATGAATCGCCTAACAAGTCGCTCAAGGCTGCTCGCTTCGCTCACTGGACGCCAAAAAGCTGCGCTTTTTGCCATCCGGTTACGTCCAACGCTAGGCATGTATCTGTGCAGCAGTTCACCCGTTGTACATTAAATGAACGAGTGGCCTGAGTTTCTATTATCAAAAAAAGGAAGTTTAATGTCTGATTCTGTTGTGCAATTTGCTATTACCACGATTCCAATTTTGGTCATCGGGCCATTCATGCTTGCTTTGTTCGTCTGGACTTTCAAGATTTGTTGGAATCGTGTTTTGCCGCCGGTCTTTGGGCTGAAAGAAATTGACTTTCTGGACTCAGCCGCATTTCTGATCCTGCTGGCGATTTTCTTTGCAATGCTGCATGGCGCTGTGCATTAAACCTCTCCGCCATTCGGCAAGTTAGCTTTAAACGAGGGTGTTTTTCCAATGGCGCAATGAAAGCTGCCAGCTTTCGGAAACAGTACGCCAATGACAAACGCGGCTAAGCCATTGTTCAATCGGACAGTCCCCGGCGTTCCACTGCCGGGCATCTTTTCATTCTTGCCCGGCGGCGTCGCTCTGTCGCCTGCCACAAAGCTCTGATGTTGAACCCTGATTACCAAGTATGTTTCCTTCAACGATCATCGCTTCTGCCCGCCTCACACCCTTAAAACGCCAAAAATATACTCCCAGGGGTATTTAAAAAAGCCCAACGTTCATGCAGAGATTAAGGGTGTTTTCTTAAAAATCAGGGGGAGTATGCAGAATTTACAGGTTCTTTCTGTACACAGACCGTAATTTTTGTTCATCCGGCAATGCTGTATATAAATGCAGTATAATCGTTAGCAATTAGCTTCTATATGGTGTTCAGGGCAGAGCGAACAGTGACTCTTTTCTGACATTCATCGTGAGGCTTTTACTTTGTCAAATGCAATGACATCAGGGGCGAGTCAGACAACCATCACATAAGGCTTATTTGCAATGGAACAGAAATTACCGATCACCATCTCCACACTCGACGCGGCGCGACTTGAAAAAATGCTTGCTTCGGTGGGCGGCAGACAGATTCCGAACAAGGACGATCTGCAAGCCGAGCTGGATCGTGCCCACATTGTCGAGCCTGAAGAAATGCCGCATGACGTGGTGACGATGAATTCAACCGTGACCTTTCAGATGGAATCGTCCAGCAAAGAGTTCTCGCTGACGCTGGTGTATCCCAATGATATTGACGATGGCACCGGAAAAATTTCCGTACTCGCGCCTGTCGGCAGCGCTCTTTTAGGATTGCGCGAAGGCGACGAAATGTCCTGGCCTAAGCCCGGTGGCGGCTTGCTCAAGGTACGTATTCTGAAAGTGGTCTATCAGCCCGAGCGCGCCGGCGATTTCCTGCGATAGACCGCGGCCGGCGACGCTGTGTCGCCAGGCGAAACCATGTCTGCGCAACGGATCAGTAGCACGTTGCGCTGCATGACGAACAGGGTGATTTTTTCTTGTTGTGCTTGCAGGTCAGAGAAAAGGAGTCCGCATGAAATTATTCACCGTGTTCGTTATCCGTGGCTCCATGATTGCGGGCCGCGTTTTCCTTCCCGCCCGTTGCAGTTGAACATCCGGGCTCACCTCATTTTCTCACTGCTATGAATACACTGTCTGACAACAAACACATCGTTGCACGCTTTAATCGTGAAGTCATAGAACAAGGCAATATGCAGACCTTCAATGAGCTGGTGGCTGCCGACTTCGTCAATCATACTGCGCCACCCGGCACACCCAATGGGCGTGATGGTTTCGCTGCGTTTTTTACTAACGTCCTGCGGCCAGCCCTGCCCGATCTGACGGTCGAGTTACACGATCAGATCGCCGAAGGCGACAAAGTCGTCACCCGCAAGACGATTTCCGGCACACACCAGGGCATGTTTCTCGGCGTTCCGGCGACCGGGCGCCGCATCCGCATTAACGTGACCGACATCGTCCGCATCAAGAATGGCCAGTATGCCGAGCACTGGGGCAACGCTGATCTGCACGGCGCATTGGCGCAAATGAAGTAATGGCAGCACCATGCGCGCGCCCGGTTACCCACTGCGCGTGCGCCACACACCGGGGCGCAGCGATGCGCCCGACACCCTCTGCAATTTACCCACCGGAGCAACCATGACGCAATCCATCGTCCGCCTGAACCCACCGACCTTGCCAAACGCTGGCGATATGGGCTATTCACAAATATCCATCGTTACGCCGGGACGCATGGCGTATATCTCCGGCCAGGTCGCGTGGCGGGCAGATGGTCAGCCGGTGCCGGCCGGGCTGGCCGAGCAAATGCAGCTCGTCGCGCTGAATGCCAAAGCCGCACTGGACGCCGTCGGTGCCACGCCGCACGATGTTGTGCTGGCGCGTGTTTATCTGGTCAACCTGACGCCTGAACGCATGGAACAACTGATGCCACCGTTTCTGGCCACCTTTGAAGGCGCACAACCCTGTGTGACCGGCATCGGCGTGGCGGCGCTGGCGGCACCGGATCTGCAGGTGGAAATGGAACTGGTTGTCCGGCTGCCTGATTAACAGCCGCAACCCGTTCTGAAACAAACCTGAGCGATCATTTCAGCGGATCATCAGATAGCGGCATTTTGCCATCCGCTGAATTTACTGCTCAGGCTTCATGCCAAATACGACGCGGTAAAAACGTCACGATCACAAACGCCTTTTGAGCGAAGGAGCGAAAGATGAATCCCGTCATCCACTTTGAAATGCCATATCAGGACGCTGCCCGCGTGGCGGATTTTTACAGCGCCGCCTTTGGCTGGCAGACACAGGCGCTCGGCCCCGCGATGAACAATTACGTCGTTGCCAACACCTGCGAAACCGCCGATGGACGACCCACGCAGCCAGGCACCATCAACGGCGGCTTTTTCGAGAAAACACCGGACAGCCCGGCGCAGCAGCCATCGGTGGTCATCGCGGTCGACAACATGCAGGCCGCCATCGCCAAAGTGACCAGCGCGGGAGGAACCGTTCTCGGCGAGCCCATGAACATCCCGGGCATCGGCACCTACGTCTCCTTCCTCGACACCGAAGGCAACCGCGTTGCCATGCTGCAAGCACTGCCGCCAGCCTGACACAGGCACAGCCACGGTCGTAGCACGGCACGGCAAGACGAGCCCGGCTTGGTCTATCCGCCCCCGGTGATCCAATCTGCTGCGTCTGAAGCCTTCAAAACGCCAAAAATATACTTCCCGGGGTATGTATACAAGCCCAATGTTTATGCAGGGATTTCGGGGTTTTTATTAAAAACAGGGGGGAGTATGCAGAATGAGAGCGTTTTCCTCACGGATTTGGGCGCATGCGTCTGTGCGCCAAACTGATGTGATAACCCGAAATATTTGAGCCTGCGACGAGCGCAGGCAGGCTCCTGTTGTTATACTGTATTTTTAATCAGTATAACGAAAAAAACTTGACCAGATAAGGACTTGCGACACATTAAAAATTGTTGCTTATTTTTCATCGAACTGATATTTTGCCATTTTGCACTTTAAAACAAGTTAGGCCTGCAACTGCATGGCGTCGTGTAAACTTACGAAACCGTTCTTGAAAAGAACAAAATAAATAATGAGGAAATTGTGAGTAAAGACGCATACAAAGATTTTACAAGGCGCTTCGGGCTACTGATTAAGAAGCACCCAGCCCTTATAACCATGACGCTAAGTAATATTTTCACCATGCGTCTTATTGGCAACAAAACGCATGGAGATCTTGCGGAAATTGCAATTTCTGAGTTTATAAATCAATACATGTATGATTTCAAATCAGTCCATGTTGGAAAAGATCTTTACAGAGCCAAGTCAAAAGAAGAAGACATAACCGTTGAGAATGAGATAACAAACGAAAAGTTTCCCATAAGCCTTAAAGCCTATGGCGATGGCCCGCTCCAGCTATCTACTGATAAGAATTTTCAGATGTACCCTTTGCTTGAAAGCATCGGCGAACAAATTACCGCCAAAGACCAGATAAGCAATATTTTTTCAAATCCGGCGTTTTCATGCTTCAGTGACATTAACGTCCTTCCCCTAATTTACAACGAAAAAAAACAGCGCTGTAACATTTTGGTTTTCGATGCGGAACGCGCTAGGGACGAGACTGCTTATATAAAGAAAGAAACCGAAGGTGCTGGCCGCAAACATCCGGCATATAGATTTTTCGATAAAAATGACTGCTACATCTGCGAAGTCAGATATGGAAATGCAGCGGCTAACGCCTTGCAGCGAGGACTTTGGACAAACACAAAAAATGCAACCCCATTTTTTTACAGTGTCACAAATGGATGGGTTGACTACTCTCACAACTTGGTTTTAGTAAAGCTGTTTTCACATGCGCTGGTATCCAGCGCAAAAGGACATGAAACCGCGCTTGAAGAAATTAAAAGTGACATTGCTAGATTAAAACAGGCGAATGGAATAAATGCGTAATTCAACGCTGTCTTTATTTGGTGGCACCATGCTTAACACCCCAGAGACCCAAGGGGTTAAGTACGCAGGATCAAAGCTGAAACTCATTCCACACATTTTGTCATTATTTGATGATCTGGAAGTAAAAACAGTATTCGATGGATTCTCAGGAACTACGAGAGTATCGCAGGCTTTTGCAAAATCCGGCTTCAAAGTCACAAGCAACGATATTTCTGAGTGGTCGCATGTATTCGGCTTGTGCTTTTTAAAAAACAAAAAGAAGGTTTCCGAATACAAAGAATTAATAGAACATTTGAACTCAGTGAAAGGCTACGACGGCTGGTTCACTAAAAACTATGGTGGCCATGATTTTTCGGGTAGTGCAGTACAACCAGACGGAACCAAAAAGCCTTGGCAAGTGCACAACACAAGGAGGCTTGATGGAATACGAGATGAAATTGATGCGCTGTGTTTGCCAGAAATAGAAAAGGCAGTTGCATTAACTAGTCTAATCCTTGCGATGGATGAGGTTGACAGCACGCTTGGTCATTTCACCTCTTATTTAAAAGATTGGTCTTCACGCTCGTATAAAGAAATGCGGCTGAAGGTGCCGAAAGTTTTCGAAAATACTGAAGAAAATATAGTTCTGAAAGGCGATATATTTGACTCGATGAAAAACATTGCGGTCGACTTCGCGTATTTTGATCCGCCCTACGGTTCCAATAATGAAAAAATGCCTCCATCGAGGGTGCGCTACGCCTCCTACTACCATGTTTGGGCAACCATTTGCAAAAACGACAAGCCGCCTGTTTTCGGCGCAGCTCTCCGTAGAGAAGACACCTCAGATCGATTGGCCGCCACGGTTTTTGAAGAGTTTAGAAAAGATAACGACGGCCAGTTTATTGCCGTAAAGGCAATTGAAAGATTGATTCAAAACGTCAATGCAAAATATGTGGCACTCTCTTATAGTTCTGGCGGAAAGGCTACCGCGGAAGAACTCAACGATATATTGAATCGCCACGGGAAGCTGATAAAGACCATAGAAATAGATCACAAAAAGAATGTGATGGCAGATATGAAATGGACGAACGAATGGTTGCGAGATGCTGAAGAACCAAACCGAGAATTCATCTTTCTAATCGACAAGCAGGCATAACAATTCGTTCCAGCGGACTCCGCTGGACTCAAACGTTATGCGACATTGTTATCACTAGAAGGAGTTTTTGATCCAGTTTCAATGATTTTTGCGTTGGCCATGAAAAATCCTCAGGCCACAACCTCGGCGATTGAAAATTACAATGCGCCTGGTAGAGTTGAGGCGGCTCAGTTACAACAAAGCGTCGCCGATTTTGCGATGCAGGCTGTGAAGTGTTATCACAAGTCGGCGAGGTTTCGAGGGGTTGATGTTCTTGGTTCGCCGTGGCCAGAAGAAAAGAAATTTGGGGCGCAAAAATCTGTTGTCCTACAAATCAATATCCAAGGCGTTACTGGCACGGGCTATCAAATGATTGTCGCTGCGATGGCGCGAGACAAGAGCTATCGTGCCTTTGTGTTGCAGGAGAACACTCGGATCCGCTACAACAAAAACTGTGCTCTTGAGCAATGGATTTCGGTTGATGGTTCAAATTAATGAGGTACGGGCCTGAACCTGCAATCGAGAGGGAGGTCCTTCCGCCTTATGCGCCGGTTAGCTCGGCGTTGTTCCCTAAATCCTCAAGCTTCCTTCAACAATCATCGCATCAGCCTGAGTCTGGCATTGCCCATCTGCCCTCGGCGATCCAATCCACCGCCCCAAAAAACGCCAAAAATATACTCCCCTAGGTATCGATACAAGCCCAATGTTGATGCAGGGGTTTGGGGTGTTTTCTTAAAAAATGGGGGGAGTATGCAAAATTCGGGCGGTTCGGTAACCTTTCACAGGATGACTAACACGCTTGACCGATGCGCCTGTGCATAAATCCGCCTTTATGCACAGATGAGTTTCCGGCGGTGAACTCAGGCAGGCGTGGCGAGTTTCAGGCCGATGATGCCGCAGACGATCAGGACGAGGCTGAGCAGGCGGGCCGGGTTGGCGGGTTCGCCGAACAGAAGGATGCCAAAAATCGCGGTGCCGACGGCGCCGACGCCGACCCAGATCGCGTAGGCCGTGCCGACCGGCAGGGCTTTCATGGCGATACCGAGTAAGCCCACGCTCACTGCCATCGCGGCCAGTGTCAAGGCACTGGGCCAGAAGCGGGAAAAACCTTCGGTATATTTGAGGCCGATCGCCCAGACGATTTCAAACAAGCCTGCGGCGATGAGGATGAGCCAGTTCATATTGTGTTCCTTGTGCGGTGGCAGGGTCGTCCCTGCAAAAAATCGGAACCGCAGAGGTCGTCCTCTGGCGGGGATGCTGCTGAATTCGGCGTTATCGGCAGTGGTGGTGGCTGCGGTTTTGCCGCATTTGCGTCGTGGCCTGCATTGTTGTGCTCATTGTTGTGTACTCGGTGGTGCCGATAGTGCCAGTCATTGTGCGGCCATCAGGCTGCTACAGGCACTAAAAATACTCCCCCCAGTATATTTTACAGCCCAATGTTTATGCTGAGATTTGGGGTGTTTTCTTAAAAACAGGGGGGAGTATATCTGCCGACACTGTTTAAAAATCGATGGGCAGGCTCCAGCCGGACGGAATCACATCGTGGCGCACGACGGCGCGTTGCTGGTGGCGGCGGGCGAGGCTGTCGGGGCTCCAGGTGCGTTCCCAACCGGGCGGATACGGTAATTGCCGGTCGAGCGCGGGCTGGCGCTGGCGCACGCCAATGACGGGCAGATACAGCGGCAGCGGGTTGTCGGCAGTGTCGGCACCGAGGCTGTAGGCGTAATCGGGCAGCAGCGCATCGCAGACGTCGGCAAACCAGGCGCTGTGATCTTCGTCGCGGCCCAATGCCTGCGCCAACCCGGCGGGGTCGAACTGCGCCAGTGCCTGACACAGTTCGGCGCTGCTGGCACCGGGCGCGTCGCCCCAGCCCATCACCGGATTAAAAATATAGTCAGCGCCGGAACCATACCAGCCTTCGCGGCAGGGGCGTTGCATCCAGTTGCGCGTGCCTGTGAATAACTGCCAGCGCCAATGCAGGCCGGAGGCTTTCGGCCAGATATACAGATACAGTTTTTGATAACCGGCGGCGTGCAACTCGCGCACCATCGCCATCAGGCGCGCCTGCGGCATGCGTTCCGGCGGGTCGCGCCGAAACAGGATCGGGCTGCCGTCGGCATGCTGGACGTCGTCGGTGGATAAGTTCAGATCAAGGGTGCGCTTTTCATCGCCAAAACGGGCGGCGACCCAGCCGGTCAGCAGATTCACCGCGGTCAGCACGCCGTAGCCGCGGTGACGGTGAAAAATAACAGTGCCAGGGGCGATCGTTTTCATGATGGTGCGTGGGACAGAAAAAACAGCTCAGCGATGATGAGGCGCAAGTGTAGCAGCTTTCAGCACACCGCCTGGCGCGTTACAATGACAGCCTCTGAGACTTCATTTTTCCGGCACACTATGAGCTTGCGTATCCTCGCCACCGGCGGCACTTTTGATAAACATTATGATGAAATCGCGGGCAAGCTGAGTTTTGCCGACAGCCATTTGCCGGAAGTGATACGCCGTGCGCGGCTGACGGTGCCAGTCGAGCTGGACATCTGCATGCTGATGGATTCGCTGGATATGGATGACAGCCACCGCCAGACGATATTAGCGGCTTGTCAGGCGTCGGCCGAAAAAGCGATTGTGATTATTCACGGCACCGACACCATGCGTGAAACAGCTGAGGTGCTGGGCGCGGCAAATCTTGGGAAAACCATCGTGTTTACCGGCGCGATGATTCCGTATGAAATTGCCAATTCCGATGCTTTGTTTAATCTGGGTTTTGCCTGTGCCGCTGCGCAATTACTGTCGCCGGGCGTGTATGTGGCGATGAACGGCAAAGTCTTTCCGTGGAACGACGTGCAGAAAAACCGCACGGCGGGCGTATTTGTGAATAAATGAGGATGACATCATGAGATGGCTGCTGGCAGTCGCACTGCTGACGATCTCCGCGCTGGCATCGGCGGCGGATGTGCGTTTTGACTCGTTTTATTTCTTTCAGTCTGAAAGTGTGATGCAACAAAAAGGCATCAATGTCGATAGCCTCGGCCGGTACACGCGGGCGTTGCAATCGCAGATTTACAAGGCATTTAAAAAGACGAAAGTCGCACCCAGTACAGGTTATGTCGTGATCGCGATCCGCTCGGATGGTGCGACCTATTCATGGCTGGATATGACGCCGACGGTGCACGAATATTTTGATAATCAGATTTACGATATCGTACAGAAACTGCCGCCACCGGAAGTGAAAACCGGCATCTTTGTGTTTGCGATGAAGATGGCGATCGATACCCCGGTCTTCACCAGAAAAGCCGTTCCTGAGCCTGCCGACTGGCCGGCAGCAAGAAAAAAAATCAGCAATCCGAATAACATTGAAGAACTGGTGATGTCGCTCTGGCCGGATTAAAAATTGCAGCAGCGAACATCGTATTTTTCATCGCATTAAAAAAACGGCGTGATTTCTGAGTAAGGAAATCACGCCGTTTTTGTATGGATAGTAGTCTGTTGACGGTTCGCTGCAGTAGCGAATGATTAGGCCAGCAATGCTTCCAGCGCTTCGGTCAGCAATTGCGATTCGGCATCGGTGCCAATGGAAATCCGCAGGAACTGTTCTATGCGTGGCAACCGGAAATGGCGCACGATGATATGTCGCTCCCGCAGGCGCTGTGCCAGCGTTGCCGCATCTTGCTGAGGATGGCGCGCAAACACAAAATTGGCGGATGAAGGCAGGACTTCAAATCCGAGTTCCTGCAAACGTGCCGTGAGCTTTTGCCGCGTGTTGATGACGGCATCACAGGTCAGTTTGAAATAGTCCTGATCTTGAAACGCGGCAATCGCACCGGCAACCGCAAGTCTATCCAGCGGGTAAGAATTGAAACTGTTTTTAACGCGGTTCAGCGCTTCGATCAGATCAGGATGGCCAACCGCCAGCCCGACCCGTAAGCCTGCCAGCGAACGTGATTTTGACAAGGTCTGCACCACCAGCAGATTCGGAAACTGCGCTACCAGGCTGATCGCCGAAGTACCGCCGAAATCAATATAGGCTTCATCTACCACCACGACGGAGCGCGGATTATTCTTCAGCAACTCAGTGATTTTTGCCAGACCAAGCGCACAGCCGGTTGGTGCATTCGGATTGGGGAAAATAATCGCGCCGCCATCTGCCTGTGCATAATCCTCGATATCAATCTGAAATTGCGCATTCAGCGGAATGGTTTTGTACGCGATGTCGTACAGGCCGCAATAGACCGGATAAAAACTGTAAGTAATATCCGGAAACAGCAAGGCGCTATCGTGTTTCAGCAATGCCTGAAACGTATGCGCCAGCACTTCATCTGAACTGTTGCCAACAAACACGTGTTGCGGTGTGACCCCGTAATAATCAGCAATCACTTCGCGCAGACGGTCTGAGCCCGGATCAGGATACAGGCGCAGATCACCAGAGGTGGCTTGCGTGATCGCTGCCAGCACTTTCGGCGACGGTGGATACGGGTTTTCGTTGGTGTTGAGTTTGATCAGATTTTGCAGCTTGGGTTGTTCGCCCGGCACATACGGTGTCAGGGTGTGTACAAGCTTGCTCCAGTATTGGCTCATGATGTTTTTACAAGTGGGACCGCGCACAACCGTTGTCTGGCGCTGATCGGGTGAAGATAAAAATATCGCTGGTGTTTGTGATGACGTTGGTCTTGCCGCAAAAAAGTAAGGGCAATCGGCCCTTACTTTTTATCAGACATAGTTTAGCCGATCAGACCATCTTCTTTGAACATGTGCTTGAGACCACGCAAAGCCTGACGGATGCGCGACTCGTTTTCGATCAGCGCAAAGCGCACGTAGTCGTCACCGTATTCACCGAAACCGATGCCGGGCGAGACGCAGAGTTTGGCTTTTTCCAGCACTTGCTTGGCAAATTCGAGTGAGCCGAGATGGCGGTAATGTTCTGGAATATGCGCCCAGATATACATCGACGCTTTCGGCTTATCGACCATCCAGCCGATGTCGTGTAAACCTTTGACCAGCACATCGCGGCGATTCTGATACTGATCGCGAATCTCGTGCACACAGGTCTGATCGCCTTCCAGCGCGGCAATTGCCGCCACCTGCACCGGCGTGAAACTGCCGTAATCGTGATAGCTCTTGATGCGCGCCAGTGCGGCGACTAATTCTTTGTTGCCGACCATGAAACCGATGCGCCAGCCTGCCATGTTATAACTTTTCGACAGCGTGAAAAATTCCACCGCCACGTCACGCGCGCCCGGCACCTGCATAATGGATGGCGCTTTCCAGCCGTCATACACGATATCGGCATACGCCAGATCATGCACGATCAGAATATTGTGTTCTCTGGCGAGTTTCACCACACGTTCGAAAAATTCCAGCTCGACACATTGCGCGGTCGGATTTGATGGGAAACCGAAAATCATCATCTTCGGTTTCGGATAAGTTTCGCGTATCGCGCGTTCCAGTTCGCTGAAAAAATCCACGTCCGGACTCATGCGTATCGAGCGGATATCGGCACCCGCAATCACCGCGCCGTAAATGTGTATCGGGTAACTCGGATTCGGTACCAGTACGGTGTCGCCTTTGTCCAGCGTCGCCAGCATCAGATGCGCCAGACCTTCTTTTGAACCTATGGTGACGATGGCTTCGGAATCGGGATTCAGATCAACCGCGTAACGGTCTTTATACCAGCGCGCAATCGCACGACGCAGGCGCGGTATGCCTTTGGAAGCTGAATACCCATGCGTATCAGGCCGTTGCGCGACTTCGACGAGTTTATCGACGATGTGTTTTGGTGTCGCGCCATCCGGATTGCCCATGGACATATCGATGATGTCTTCGCCACGGCGACGGGCGGCCATCTTGAGTTCGGCCGTGATATTAAACACGTAAGGCGGCAGACGATTGATGCGGGAGAACGAAAATTTTGGCGAGGAAGCAGGCGTGGATGCAGGTGTATTTTCACCCGTTGAACCCCGGCCCGGCGGAGTAAGTGTGTTTGTCATGATCAGTTTGTGTGTGGTTAACGTAGCGCCCGGAACCGTCCGAGCGACGTGGAAGCGCGAACTTCCTTTTTCATTGTACTCACCAAATGACGATGTTCACAAGACTTTTGTACTGCTAAAAAAAGATGCTTACGCTATGCTGTCGTCATTCATCAGCGTTCACAGAAATACGGAGAAAATTATGTCGCAGCATCAGGCAGCAATCGTGCAGGATTTACCATTGCACGCGGTATATCTGAGTTTTGATTTACAGGAAAACGCCAGTCAAACTGCGGTACGTCAGGCTTTACAACAATTACAGGCGCTGGCTGACGGGCAGCGTGTGGTGATCGGCATCGGTGCGTCGCTGGCCGGATTTTTACAGGTCAGCGTGCCTGGCTTACGCGAATTCACCGGCATAGCAGGCAGCAAAGTCCGCTTGCCTGTCACACCGGCGGCGTTGTGGTGTTGGTTGCGTGAAGATGAACGTGGCGAGTTGTTGCATCAGCAAATCCGCTTGCAACAGGCACTGGCTGGCGCGTTTGTTTTGCAGCAAAAAACCGAGGCGTTCAAATATGCCGGTGGCCGCGATCTCAGCGGTTACGAAGACGGAACAGAAAATCCGCAAGGCGATGAGGTGCTGGCGGTTGCGATTGCAGCTGATGGCGGCAGCTACGTCGCGATACAGCAATGGGAACACCGTTTTGAACGTTTGCAGGCAATGCCGCAAGCGGAACAGGACAATATGATAGGGCGGCGTAAAGACGACAATGAAGAATTGGACGAGGCGCCGGAATCGGCCCATGTGAAACGCACCGCGCAGGAAAATTTCGAGCCGGAAGCCTTCGTGATGCGCCGTTCTATGCCGTGGGCAGATGGCGCGCGCGGCGGTTTGTATTTCGTCGCATTTGCGACTTCTTATGCGGCGTTTGAAGCACAGTTGCGTCGCATGTCGGGTGCTGAAGATGGTATAACCGATGCGTTGTTTCAATTCACGCAGCCGCAAACCGGCAGTTATTTCTGGTGCCCGCCGCTGTTATCCGGTAAAGCCGATCTGCGCTTGCTTGGTGTGGCCTGAATGTTCCTGTTCTAACAAGCACATAAATTCTTCCATCGGCAAAGGTTTGGAAAACAGATAGCCCTGAAATGCCGTGCAGCTGTGTTTAATCAGAAATGCACGCTGGGCGCTGGTTTCCACACCTTCCGCAATAACGTTCAGACCGAGATTGATACCCAGTGCGATGATGGCGCGAACGATGGTCGCATCATTTTCATCGTGGCTCAGATCTCGTACAAATGACTGATCGATTTTCAGCTGATTCAGCGGCAGTCGCTGCAGATAGGCTAATGAAGAATACCCGGTACCGAAATCATCCATAGAAAAAGCGATACCGAGTTTTTTCAACTCGCGCATTTTTTCTGTGGTGGCATCGATGTTGTCGAGAATGGCACTTTCGGTCAGCTCAATTTTAAGCAGCGCTGGATTAATCTGATGCCGTGCGACGATCTCACTCAGTGTTTCGACAAACGACGTGAGTTGAAATTGTTTGGCACTGACATTCACTGCCAGGCTCAGGTTTGAAGTGGCGGCTGATTTTTCCCATTGCTTCAATTGCGCACAAGCGGTTTCTAAAACCCACTGACCGATAGGAATGATCAACCCGGTTTCTTCTGCCAGCGGAATAAATTCAGCCGGCGAGATGAAGCCGCGATCCGGATACCACCAGCGTATCAGTGCTTCAGCGCCCAGAAATTTACCGTCAGCATTCACTTGCACCTGATAGTAAAGCTGGAACTGGTTCTGTGATAATGCCAGTCGCAGATTCGATTCCAGCAGCATGCGCACCAGTAATATCGCCTGCATTGCCGGATCGAAAAAGCGAACGGTATTTCGCCCGGCAGTCTTGGCTTCATACATGGCGGTATCAGCCCGCTTGAACAAGTCTTTGACCGTGATTTCGTCACCCTGAAATAAGCATACGCCTATGCTGCTGGAACCATGATGTTAAAAATCGGCAATCTGGTATGGTTCACTCAGAATCTGGCGGACTTTTTCTGAAATTTTATCTGCCTGAATAATCGCTTCTTTTCTGTCTGCACTGAGTTCTTCAAGTATGACAACAAACTCATCGCCACCTAGTCGGCCAACGGTGTCGCTTTCGCGTATGCAACTGCTTAAACGCTTTGCTGTTTCTATCAATAACAAATCACCCGCGTCGTGCCCACGGGTGTCGTTCAGATTTTTGAAGTTATCCAGATCGATGAAAAAGATGGCGCTGTGACTGCTGTTGCGCTGACGAACAGAAATCAGATGTTCCAGGCGATCCATCAGCAAGCGGCGATTCGGTAACTGCGTCAGCGAATCGTAAAATGCGAGTTTGCGGATATCTGCTTCATAACTTTTGGAAAGACTGATGTCGGTGAATGAGGCAACATAGTTGCTGATTTCCTGGCCTTCCATGATGGCTGTCAGTGTCAGCATTTGCGGGAACGCTTCGCCATTGCGGCGGAGGCTCCACAGTTCTCCGTTCCAGAAATGTTTCTCTTTCAATGAGTCAAAAATTCTTTGAAAAAAAGCGCTGTCCTGCTCATCGCTTCTGTAAACAGGGGGGCGTTTTCCCAGCATATCTTCTGCGGTGAATCCTGTGATCCGGGTGAATGCCTGATTAACTTTCAGAATTTTCCAATTGGCATCGGTGATGAAAATACCTTCTTGTGATTCGAAGGTGCAGGCAGCGATATGCAAATCTCTTTCCGCTTGTTTGCGGTCTGTAATATCGCTGAGAAAACAATGCCAGAGCATAGCGCCATCGGCTTCGCGCTCAGGCAGTCCATCGACAAACAACCAGCGCACACTGCCGTCAAGGCGATAAAAGCGAAATTCCGTTTGCCATGGCGACAGTTCTCGGGTTGCCTGTGCGAGTTGTTGTCTGGCTGTCTCTACATCACGAGGATCGATTCGGTCTATGAGCTGCTGCGCGTTATCTTTGACGTCTTGATGACTGACTTCTAACATCTGCAAGATGCCGATACTGGCGTAAGGGATGCTCGTGGTTTTGTCAGAACGTACCCGGTATTGTATTGCCAGGCCGGGCAGGCGGGACGTCACTTTATTGAGCTGCTGATAGGTTTCGTTTATTTTTTTACTGGCGATTGCGTTTTCTGATCGCATGGCGTTGATCATCAGAGCAATCAAGGCAATCGTGGTCACATATGCCCAGACTACAACCAGACCGGACGCCTCGAAACTGGAAAACCTGCCGAGATTATTCGATGCGGCCCAGGTCGAGAATATGGCCAAGGCCAGGGTGATGCTGCTGACCGTCAACAGGCTGAATCGCATCGCGGCCCAGATCATCATGGCGACAATCACGAAACTGAGACGCAGATAGTTATACGGCGACAAAAAAACGAACCAGTTCGCAGCTACGAGCAGAATCAGAAACATCAAAATTTCTTTTTTATGCTCAAGTGCACGTAAAGAGTGTCGCGATATTGCAAGTAACACCGGGCTGGCCAGTAAAGCACCCACGGTGTCACCGGCAACCCAGATGTACCAGGTGCTAACGGTGAAGGGTTTACCAGACAGAATGCTTAAAGCCAGTGTGCCAAATGTCGCAGAAATCATCGCGCCGGCGAGCGAAGACATCGTAAACCACAGTACATCGCGGCGCGCCGCAAAGTGCAGGTCGAAATTTTTTTTATGAAGCATCCAGCAGGTTGCCGCAGGCCCGGTCGTGGAACCGATGGCAAGTAAGATTGCTTGATAAATGGATAATTTCCACCATAACTCCGTGAGCAGAATCGCAATGAAAATTGCTGGAATCATCACTTTGCCATAGCGAAAAATAACGGCAATCGAGACACCGGCAGGCAACCAGAGCAGGCTGAGATTTGAATCGCGATAAGTAATGGAGATTGCCAGGCTGCAAGCGAGAAAATAGATCAGTATCACTGACAGTATCCGGGGAAGCGACTGCTTTGATCTGAAGCGGGCAAACAAGCTGGGGTTCTGCGTCTTTAACATGAAAATTGAATGATGACTAAGCCTGGCTATTATGCGTTATAACGGCAATGAATTGAGTTGGGACATTGCCGGAATTTTTTGTGCAGACATAAAGAACTGATGTCTCTCTTTTGATGTATCTCTTTCTTAGCGGAATGAATCATTCTAATAAAATGATGCTGCGGGTTCTGTCTGAGTCTGATCGGTTCTTTTGTGCAGAATGCTGTCCGGCATTTTTGCGTGTGTCGCATGAGGCGACACAGTTTCCTTGTCTGGCTTGAATGCTGTTAGCATACTCGGTAGAGTATAGGGAATCATGCCCGTATAACTCATATAAACACTACTCAGGAGAACGAAGATGGCAGATACTCCCCCGTTAAAGATAGTTTCAGGGAATGCGTTAAGCGATGCACAGAAAAAAGATCTGATGCACAGGCTGGCGCGTATCGAAGGCCAGTTGCGCGGTGTGCAAAAACTGATTGCCAAGGCAGATACGGCAGAAGATTGTGAAGGTATCGCGCAACAGATGTCGGCAGCACGCAAGGCACTGGATCGTTCTTTTGTGACTTTGCTGACGGATTCTGTCGTCACTCAGGCTGAAAAAGCGAAGACCACTGCAGAGGCGATTGAGGGCAGCAAGCGCCTCGCTGCACTGTTAGAAAAATTCGCCTGATGCCGTAATGCCGCCGACGCTGCTTGCCGGCAGCATCAGCGTTTGCGGGGGGGATTCAGGCCGCGATATGTCTGCTCTGGCGTTGCGGAGTGGCTTTGGCTGTCGTTTTTTCTGCTGCGGGTTTACTGCTGGTTTGTTTATGCCTGGCATCGCCCGCATAGTCGCTGGATACCAGCGCCAGCGCAGCTTCTCTTTCCATGCCGCGTTCTTCCTGTAACCATCTGCTGACCAGACCTGCCAGACGATCAAGGGCAATTTTGTGGGTGGCATCTGTATTCGTATACATCCAGTCAGAGAAAGCCAGGAAATTTTCAAACGGCGCGTCGCCCAGAACCACGGGTAAAGTATTTGCAAAGCGTCCCGAGTTCGCCACCATGTCCCAGTAACGCGCAAAGCGCACCAGCTTTTGCATGTCGGCGAAGGGCACATCTTTATTCGCCAGTATCGTGTACGGTGGTTGCGGATCGAATGTCAGCTGGAACGCTTCGGTGTGACGTATCACCGGCGTGCCGCGTAAGCGTTTCAAAATACCGAACTGAATTTCATGCGGACCGAGCGCGACCAGTTTGTTAAAGCCCGCCGCAAAACTTTGCATCGTTTCCCCGGGGAGACCAGCAATCAGATCGACATGCAAATGGGCGTGTGAGTGTTCGCACAACCAGCGTATATTTTCGGCTGCTTTGTCGTTGTTTTGCTTACGGCTGATCAGGCTTTGCACTTCAGGATTAAAACTCTGAATACCGATTTCAAATTGCAGCGTGCCTTCGGGGAATTTTTGTATCCCTTCTTTCAGTGCGTCGGGCAAATGATCGGGAACCACTTCAAAATGGGCAAACACCGGATCATCCGGTGCGGCAGCCAGCTTATCCAGAAAAAACTGCATGATTTTCAGGCTGGTCTTGATATTCAGATTGAATGTACGGTCAACAAATTTGAATAAGCGTGCACCGCGCTGATACAGGCTTTCCATCTCCGCCAGAAAGACATCGATATCAAACGGCCAGGCGGTTTTATCGAGTGACGATAAACAGAATTCGCATTTGAACGGACAACCGCGTGAGGCTTCGACGTACAAAGTGCGGTGGCGGATATCCTGATCGCTGTAGAGCTGATACGGCAGACGGATATCGTTCATCGGTGGCTGCAGCCCCGCATGGATTTTCATTAAAGGTTGCGGGCCACGCAAAATTTGCTGGCACAAATGGGCAAAGCTGATATCGCCCCAGCCGGTAATCACATAGTCTGCAAGACGGATAATTTCCTGATCACCTGTTTCGTGCGATACCTCTGGCCCGCCAAGAATCACGACCACATCCGGCGCCACCCGTTTCAGAATCGCAACGATCTGGGTCGTTTCAACCACGTTCCAGATATATACACCGAAGCCGACGATGAATTTTTGCCCTGGTTGACGAAAGGCAAGAATTTTTTCCACCACGTCAGTGCTGCGCGCCCCGATCACGAACTCACGAATTTTTGTCTGTTCCTGTAACTCTCCCATATTTGCGAGCAGATAACGCAGACCCAGTGAGGCATGGGTATAGCGGGCATTCAGGGTAGTCAGCAGGATAGTCATGGAGCAGAGAGCAGGCAGAAAGTCGCTATTGTACGCTGTGCGCGGACAATGCTGATTGGTGGTCTTGGGGTATGCCGGAACTTGTCTGGTAGCAGCATATCCGGCGTTGTCATTGCAATGCAGAGCAGTGTAAGAAGGCTCGCGATGTCTTCTTTATTCCGGCTATTTGTAATTTCACTCCTGCGTTTCTGCAGTTCGTCGCATACCGCTCGCTGCTCGACAAACGTTCTTCTACAGTACACACATCAAACAACCACTGAAGGAGAAATAAAATGACATCATCACTGAAAAACACCACCATTTTTGCAGTCGCTGTGTGTGCTGCAGTTTTCGTTACCGGCAGTGCTTTCAACACTGTCAATCATGGTACACAGAATAAAATCCAGACTGTCACCATCACTGCAAAGGCAATGACGGAAGCGCAAAAACTGGCGTATGACGCTGAACAAAACGGGATACAAACTGTCGTGATTTCCGCTAAACGCCTGACGACGGAGCAAAAACTGGCAATGGATCAGCAAGACCAAAAGGACCAGTTCAAACAGCAATCTGTCGCAGAGAAAAACAGTCGCCGCACTGCGATCTGAGGGGAAACATTGATGAGGTATAAATTATTGAAATCAGTGGTTCAAAAAGGCGATGGGCTGTCAGGAGCTGCGACCAATTAGAGCAGGTGCGTTTTTAAAACAAAGCGATGCACCTGAAAGATTGTGGATTGTTTTGCTTTGAAAACATGCCGGAACGAGAATTTTTTGTCGCCCGCAGTATGTGGCATACTGCGACCTCTTTCAAACAAAGTGGTCGCATGATGAATACCGAAGAACGTCTGATTGATCTGGAAATCCGTTTGTCACGACAGGATGATCTGGTCGATACCCTGAATACGCAGGTGTATCGTCAACAGAAAAAAATTGATGAGCTGGAAGCCTTGTGTGCTGCGATGGCAGGCCGTATCCGTGAACTGGCGGTAATGGCGAGCCAGAAAAATACAGTCATCGACGAAAGACCACCGCATTATTAAATTTTCACTCAGCATTACCGGTTACTGAAAATACGGCAGATGAAAAAAGGACGAAAGCTGCAAGGCGTTTCGTCCTTTTTTGTTATGGCCTGCGTGACGACGCAGGAATGAAGCTGGTTATGGTTGTGGCGCGTAATTCAAAGGTGCCCAGGCATAGCCTTTGCCTTCTTTGCGCACGTAGCCCAAGCCTGGGAATGCCAGGTGTGATGCACCCACCAGATAAGACTGCTGCGCTGCATCGGCATAGCCTTTTTTACGTTCAACAGCTGCCGCTTTAGAGTCGGTGTCAAATTGAATAGTGACGGATGGATTCGCAAACTGTACCGCAGCGACGTGCATCAGATCCCCCCACAGTACCAGTGTCTGACCTTTGCTTTCGATTTTATAAATGCTGTGGCCGGCTGTGTGACCGTGTGCTGGCAAGGCCTTGATACCAGGCACCAGTTCTGTCGCTCCGTCAAACGCTTTGAATTTTCCGGCTTTGACATAAGGATTCAGTGAAGCCATCGCACCCTGGAAGAAACCTTTGCTGTCCTGCGGTGCTTTGTCCAGATTGGCCTGATTCAGCCAGAAATCAACATCGTGCTGATCGGCACGTACGACGGCATTCGGGAACACCATTTTTTCGCCATCCATCAGACCACCGACATGGTCAGGATGCATGTGTGTGATGTAAATTTCATCGACCTGCTCTGGCTGATAACCGGCGGCTTTCAGGTTAGCCTGCATTTTTCCCAGAGTAGGGCCGAACAAAGCGCCGGCACCAGCATCAATCAGGACCAGTTTGCTGCCGGTATTGATCAGATAAGCGTTGACGGAGGTATCCAGCGGGCTGTGTTGATGCAATTTAGCGAGTGCCTGATTGACTTTCGCCGGTGTGGTATTGGTCAGTAACTTATCCACAGGAAGTTGCACCGTACCGTCTGATATTGCTGTGACTTCAAAGTCACCCAACATCGTTCTGTAAAAGCCAGGTGCAGCAGTTTTTACCAAGGGCGCTGCAGCATAAGCAGTGTTGACGGAGAGTGCCAATACGCTGGCAGTAGCAAATATTCCGGCAGACAACAGATGCGATACTTTCATTTTTTTTCCTTCAAAGTTATTGATCGGACAAACATGGAAAGCTGATTATGCCGAATAAATGCAAAGTTTGCAGACGACCGGTCTATTTTTTTTGCGGCGCAGCCATCATTGACCTGGCCGGCTGCGTGAAGAATTAGTTGATCAGCGCGTCGGTCAGCGAACCGATATCTTCTTGCGACTCAGTCAGAATTTCTTGTAAAGACTTGTCTCCGACCATGAAGTCGATGGTATCGGTGTTCGCTGTTATCCTGGTCTGATGGCGTTGTCTCAGCGGAGAGACCGTATCGGTAAGATGATTCGCCAACAATAAGGTATCGCCCAGACTGACGGGAGGGATGGCGGGGTCACCTTGCCAGAAACTTTCTATGCCGGTCAGTACCCGCTTGGGGATCATTAATTTCTGCAGCACTGCGCGGGCGATTTCCAGCTCATGGGATTCGTCAGCGGATGGAGAATCCACTTCTGTTCCGGCTTCTAATAACGCAGGAAATTCTTCTGCACGCGATAGCAAATAGAAACCGCCAACTTCATGCACGACGCCGGCAAATAGTGCCGTTTCAGGATCAATCTTGCTGACTTTGCGTGCTAAAAGATGGGCGATTGCCGCGACGGTTGCAGAATGCACCCACAGATATTCCATTTTTTCCCGGATGGCATGATCCGAAATTGCCAGGCATATCTGACGCATGATGACAGCGGCAACGACGGATCGTAAAGTGCTGAATCCCAGAATCGAAATGGCCATGCGCACATTGGTAATACCACCACCAAAGCGGCTGTAGGCAACCGAATTGGCGACAGCGATGATACGTGCGGCGACTAATGGCTCCTGAATAATCAGTCTGGCGATGTTGTCGATTCCGTATTGCGGAGTGTCCAGTGCCTTCTGAATTTTGAGTGTTGCCCGGACGTTGGCAGGAAACACCAGTTCGCCCGAGCTGATTTGTGCAACGATGTTACGTAATGCTTGCGACTTTATTACTTCTGACTTCTTCATAAATACTGATAACCGTCTGTTTTACCAAACGTATGGTGGCGGGAATCATGTTTTCATCCCCAGAGTTTTTACAATTCTTCCTGCCGTTGCAGATAGCAAAGATACCGGTGCAGTCGCATCGGTGATACCGGTCTGCACCCGCTGTGCGGGGCGATGATAACGTCCGTCCGTATCAAGTTTAAATGCAGAAACAGCCCGCGCAAGATTGCCAGCCTGTTCTTCCATACTTTCTGCCGCTGCTGCTGCCTGTTCTACCAATGCCGCATTCTGCTGGGTCATTTCGTCCATCTGTGTGATTGCACGATTGACTTCTTCAATGCCGGAACTTTGTTCCTGACCCGCAGCAGTGATTTCTTCCATGATGTCCGCGACATGTCTGACGGAACGGACAATTTCTTCCATGGTTTTACCTGCTGCTTCAACTAATTTGTCGCCGGCCCCGACTTTTTCTACTGAGTCGCCAATCAGCGTTTTGATTTCTTTGGCGGCGTTGGCGCTGCGCTGTGCCAGATTCCTGACCTCGCTTGCCACCACGGCAAATCCACGCCCTTGTTCGCCAGCGCGGGCTGCTTCAACTGCAGCATTGAGTGCAAGAATATTGGTCTGAAAGGCAATTCCATCAATCACACTGATGATATCGACTATTTTACGCGAACTTTCTTTAATCGAATTCATGGTGTCAACAACTTTGCCGACTTCTTCACCACCCTTGATCGCAAAACTGGATGCGGAAGTCACCAGCGCGTTTGCCTGCCGAGCGTTATCGGCATTATGCCGTACGGTTGCGGTGATTTCTTCCATGGAGCTTGCCGTTTCCTCCAGTGCGCCTGCCTGCGATTCTGTGCGTGATGACAGATCGGCATTCCCGGTCGAGATTTCGACGGATGCAATCGCAATCGCGTCAGTACCTTGTCTGACTTCGCTGACGATGTGATACAGGTTGTCGTTCATTTCCTTGAGTGCCAGCAGTAACTCGCTGATTTCATCGTGACCTTCAGGCTCTTCATGAAAAGACAACTCACCGGCAGCAACCCGTTTTGCTATCGCGACGGCCTCACGTAGCGGAGCAGTGATACTGCGTGTGAGGAAAACGGAAATGGCAATACCTGCGCATAAAACCAGCAGCGCCATGATTACCAGCGTTCCCACGGTTTTGTTTGCCGTACTTTCGGATCGCGATGCCAGTTCTGCCGAGGCCGCATCCTGCAAGGCAACCAGTTTGTTAATTTCCAGCAGGGCTTTCTGCTGTAAAGGATCGATCTGCGTGGAGATGACTTTGACCGCTTCTTCGCCATTAAACGAGAGTAACATTTTGAAGGCTTCTTTGGTCGGAGCATCGACTTGCTGATTGAAGCTGAGCACGGCGTCGAGAATTTTTTTCTCTGCATCATTGAGACCGAGTGCAATCAATTTCTGATGTGCCTCGTTAAACGCATTCTGCTGATTTTTGACGATCACTTTCTGTTTGTCGATTTCGGCCAGATCTGTCTGCAATCCTATATTCCGGATCGCCAGACCACCTTCGAGCAAACTGCTTCTCATCTTTGCTGCCAGTGCTGTTTTGCTATGGGACAGTTCTATGCCCGTCAGCATCTGTTGACGGTTGCGTGCACTGAGCGCGCTGCCGATCATCAGCATCGCAAGCAAAGAAACCAGGATAACGCCGAAGCCGGTTGCGAGACGGGTTCCGATACGAAGTTGGCGCAGATTCATTTGGGCGTCCTTTACAAAATATAACGAAATACGATTGCACAGAAAATAATGTCCGTGAAATAATCAACGCACATCCATCTCGTCGATTACCGGGTTTTACTTATTACTCAGTGTCGTTCATCTTTTAAGCAAGCACGATGCCAGAGCTATCGTTTTTCCTAATCAGGTGATAAGCGTCTGTATCCCATATCCGCTTCATTACACATAAGATAAGAAAGAAATTGATCAGTATGATTCTGGCCCTTACTTTTGTATTGATGACCGCTCTTGCCGCTGCGTTGTGGTATGTCTGGCAGCGGTCCCGACTATTGACGAGAGCTGACTACATCCGCAGTTATATGTTTCCTCCCGGTTTGCTGGAACGCTTACATCAACGTCGCCCTGACTTATCCCTGAAAGACCGGCAACTGGTGGCCAGAGCTTTGCGACAATTTTTTTTGGTGTATCTGAAGTCTGGATACAAGCATATCTCTATGCCGTCGCAAGTGGTGGATGATTTGTGGCACGAATTCATTTTGTACACAAAAAACTACGACGTGTTTTGTCAAAAAGCTTTCGGTCGTTACATGCATCACACGCCGGCTGCCGTATTAGGTGAGAACCAGCGTAGTAATATCGGGCTGCGCCGTACCTGGTGGTTTGCCTGTCTCGAAGAAAACATCAATCCGCGTCGTGCCACTCGCTTACCTCTGCTGTTTGCGCTCGATGCGAAATGGAATATTGCAGATGGTTTTCGTTATGAACCGGATTGCAGTGCCTTACGCAGAAATGGTGATGGCACGGTTTACTGCGGCGGTGATTTTTCCGGAGGAGCAGGAGACAGCGTCGATTTCGGCGATACCAGTTCTTTTGGTGATGTCGCTGACAGCGGCAGCGACAGCTCGTCATGCGGTGGTGGATGTGGCGGCGACTAATAATAGTTTGCCAGTGAATGAAACAACAGAAAGATGAAGATGGAAAAAGTATTATCAAATCAGACAGCAGAGGCTGAAAAACTGAATCAGCTGGGTAGCAGTTTTTTACCCGGTCACCTTGGCATACGGATGTTGTCTGTAGAAAAAGGTCGTTCGCATGGCGAACTGGACGTACTGCCTCATTTGCTGGCACCGAACGGATTTTTACATGCCGGCAGTGTGGTGACGCTGGCTGACACCGCTTGCGGATATGCGTGCATGGCAAGTTTGCCGGAAGGCGCGCACAGTTTTACAACCATAGAATTAAAATCGAATCATCTGGGAACGGCCCGCAGCGGCAAAATCGAAGTGGTGGCGAAAGCTTCGCACCTCGGACGCACAACTCAGTTATGGGATGCTGAAGTGACTTACGAAGGAAAGACGATCGCCTTATTCCGATGCACGCAGATGATACTTTATCCAAAATGAGACTGGCTGTGCTGATGGTGCATCATTTTATGCACCATCTCAGCGTCAGTCTTTCAGTCAGTTATACCCGGTTATTCGCGGCTTCTTTTTCCTGCAGCAGGCGCCACATGATTTTGCCTGAACCGGATCTCGGTAAAGATTCGACAAACTCAATCAGACGCGGGACTTTATAAGCCGCCATTTTTTCATGTGCCCAGGCGATGATTTCTTCGGGATGAATCTCTGCGCCGGGTTTTCTGACTATCAGCGCCTTAACTGTTTCACCACGATACGCATCTTTTGCCGAAATAATGCAGCACTCCTGTACCGCAGGATGCTGATACATCATGGACTCGACTTCGGCAGGCCAGACTTTAAATCCACTGGCATTGATCATACGTTTCAGGCGGTCCGTAAAAAAGAAAAATCCTTCTTCATCGATATAGCCAAGATCGCCCGAGCGGAAAAATTTTTTACCGTCGAGTTCGGCAAACGCATTCGCAGTTTTTTCCGGATCATTCCAATAACCCTGAAATAATTGTGGGCCGTGTATCCAGATCTCACCGGTCTCACCTTGTCTGACTTCCTGCATCGTGACCGGGTCAACAACGCGGGAATCGACGTTGAAAAAGGGGATGCCCAGACATTGCTGTTTCATTCTTTGCGGCGGATTCAGATGTGAGGGCGCCATCGTTTCTGATAAGCCATAACCCTCCATGTAAACCTGACCAGACAGATCCAGTAATTTTTGTGCGATCGCCGCCGGCATCGCTGCACCGCCTCCGGAAACGCGGGTCAGTTTGGAAATATCGTATTCAGGAAGACGCGGATTCGATAAAAAATCGATCATCATCGATGGCACAAGTGTCCAGCTTGTCACGTGGTAGCGGGTAATCAGTTGTCCGGCAACGTCTCTGTCCCAGCGTGGCAAAATCACCAGCGTGCCACCACTGTAAAGCATGGCATTCATCACCGACTGCATACCGGTCACATGAAAAAACGGCAGTACGGCAAGCGCGACATTATTCGGAACGATAGGACCGGACCAGGTCGGACTGGCGACAATATTGAACATGACCGAGCGATGGATATGTATGCAACCTTTCGGATGCCCAGTTGTGCCCGATGTATATGGCATGCAGGCCAGATCATCCGGTGTCGCCAGATGAGCGGACGGTGACAAGCCGGCAGCAATCGCTGTCTTCCACGGTGTGATCTGAGGTGATGCCGCTACATCTGCAGCGGCTTTAACGAAATCAGGCACGGTCAGCGTGGTGTCGCAGGTCAGATGATCGGAATAGGTCGCCACCACGGCGTGACTGAGCACTGTGCTGCCGACGAGTGGCGCTAATCGCGGAAACACATCCTGTGACACCAGTGCAGCTCTGGCACCACTATCTTTGATGTAATAGTCAAGCTCTTCCGTCATCAGCATGGGGTTGACCGGCACGACCATCGCATCTGCCCGCAGGATTGCATAATAGGCGATGACGAACTGCGGACTGTTCTGCATATCCAACAGCACCCGGTCGCCACGCCGGATACCGCAGACCTGCTGCAAATATCCTGCCAGAGCCAGCACTTCCTGATGGAGCTGGCGGTAGGTCAGTACCGAGTCGTAAAAAATAATTGCGGCTTTATCCGGATAGCGTTGTGCGGAAATCTGCAGATTTTCATACACGCTGGTAGCGGGAACGATCAGATGATGCGGCAGGCCTTGAGGCCAGTGGGCGTAGTGAGCAGTATTCATTCAACGTCTCCATGGTATCGTTTATATTGAGATTGCCATATTTCAACGAAAATTGCATGATCGTTCGAAAAAATTGTTAACTAATCACTGCGTTTTGTATTTTTAAACATATTCTGTTTTCCCCTGACGTTACAATGACCGCCAGTCCCATTTTTTATCGGAGTCAGTGTGTTTCTCAGCAGATTAATTACTTTCAGTGCAATCAGTCTTCTGTTATCCGCTTGCGGCGGTGGTAGTGGCGGCACCAGCGGTAGTGTGAATAATGCTGCGGTTGCTGTCAGCGTACCCTCTGCTTCCACGGTATCTGTCGGCGATCCGCTCAGCTTTGTCGGCCAGGCCAGCAGCTCTGCCGGACAGATAACGCAAATGTCCTGGCAGACTGAAGCGTTGACGCTGGGTGCGAATCCGCTGACAGCGATCACGAATGCGGATTGCAAGACGATGCAGATTTCCGGCAATTCAGCGAGTTGCACTTTGCAAGTGACGCCACCTGCAAAACTGAGCGCCGATTACACCTACAAGCTGACCTTGCTGGCAACCGATGCGAAGGGAAATACGTCCAGTACGTCAACGACATTAAAGGTATTGCAATCCGCTTCGGTGACCAATAATCCTGTGGCTCAGACCGGTGCTGATGCGACTGTTACTGCCGGTGATAAAGTCAGCCTGAATTGCACCGGCAGCGGTGGAACTCCCGCCACCAGTGGTGCAGCTTATGCCTATCAATGGGTGGTTGAAGATGCAGCCGGTCTGGCAATTTCTCTCGCGAACACGACCGGTGCCAGCAGCAGTTTTGTCGCACCCGTGGTGAAAGATGCGACGACAGTGAAGTTGCAATGCCGGGTGACAGACGATAAACAGAAGACTGGTACTGCGACGCAGAAAATCACGATCACGCCTGTTCTCAAGCCGACAATTGTCCCGATTTCTTACAGTGGCGGCACTGTGCAACCTGGCGCTGCGGTGGCGCTGGATGGCAGCAAAACCACTATGTATGACGTCTTTGGCAAAGAAGTCAGCGGTACGATTTATTATCTGTGGCAATTCAAATCAGGTCCGGCGGGTGCCGTTCCGCTGACAATCTATAATCCGACCAGCAGCATTGCCAGTGTTGTCTTTCCCAGCATCGTCACGACCACATCCACTTACGTATTCACGCTGAATGCTTCGACTGCGCCGATTGCGGCGGATGGTACTTCGACAGATACCGTTAAGCAAAAAGACGTGGTGTTCTTTGTCAGTGCGCTGCCGCCGATTACGCTGACTTCATATAATCTGGTGCAGGTAGTGCAGAGTGGAGCCAGTGTGCAGCTGAAAGCAGAAACACCGAATTATAACGGGGCTGCGCCACTGTATTTCAGCTGGACCCAGACCAATACACCGCTGGTCACACTGGTCGGCACAAATTCGCAGATTGCGGGTTTTATCGCACCGACTGTATCTGTCGCTACAACCCTGAGTTTCCGGGTGTCGGCAGATTATTTTCCGATCACGGTGGCCAATCCCGGAAGTGCCAGTGTCGATCTGCTGGTACAGGTGCAGCCGAAGAATTGAAACAGAGTTCCCGGAACAGAATTTCCGGCGACAGAATCAGCGTTGCAAATGTCTGATTCTGTCGCGTTGATGCTGGCGATCGAGGGTTCGGGTGGCGACGATGATCTCACTCATAAAATAAATGAAGCTGCCGATCAGCGACAAAATACCACCAACGAAAAGACCCGCAATCAGCTTATCCAGATTCAGACCCATTGCATCGCCGACGAAGAGTGATGCAATCACCAGGCAGATCAGTAAGCCGCAGGTTGTGCTCAGCGTGATCGCGCGATTAATCAGGTGTGAACGTTGAAATAACTCAACCAGTTCTTCTTCAAGACCCACCGTTGCCTTGGTCTGCAGTAAATTTTCCACTACCCGCGCTCTGTCGATAATCCGTGCCAGACGGCTGGTCAGTACGGACAGTTTGGTTCCCACCCCGGTAAGTAAAAAAACGGGTGCAATCGCGAGTTGGATAATATGGCTGACATCGCCAAGTTGAAGACTGATCATGAAAATTCCTTTCTAATTTCGCGTGATTCTACCTTGTGGCGGAATCGTATTGAGCCTCTTGCATACCTGCTTTTCAAAAATATTCTATCCTAGAGGCTGTTAGTGAGAATGATCTGTAGCTTGTGTGCCGGTCTGAACCCGGTTTGTGCGTGCGATAAGCCGTCTCAGCTTACATTGATTATTCACCGGTTTAACTCCAGATAAGCGTCAGGATCGATTTATGACTCAGCCACAGCGTATGCCCGCCATTTTCATAGGACATGGCAGTCCTATGAATGCCATCGAAGATAACGTCTATACGCAGGCCTGGGAGGCGCTGGGGCGACGCTTTCCTGAACCCAGGGCGATACTGATGATATCGGCACACTGGATGACGCGTGGCGTAGCAGTAACAGCAATGCAACAGCCGCGGACGATTCACGACTTCGGCGGATTTCCACAAGCTTTGTTTGATATCCGGTATCCGGCTCCGGGAAATCCGGAGCTCGCTCAGAGTATTGCTGAACATCTTGCACCTTTACCGGTGGTACTCGATCAGGAATGGGGGCTGGATCACGGCACCTGGTCGGTGCTGGTGAAAATGTATCCGCAGGCACAAATTCCGGTGATACAACTGAGTCTGGATCTGACTCAGCCAGCGAGCTGGCATTTCGAATTAGGACAACGGCTGGCGGCTTTGCGGGATGACGGTGTCATGCTGATGGCCAGCGGCAACGTGGTACACAATCTGCGCCGGATTGCGCTGCAGTCGCCCGGCTTTGACTGGGCGCACCGCTTCAATGATGTTATGCGCAAGGCGATACTTGAAGATGACACTGAAAAATTGGTGAACTACCAGCAATTCGGTCAGGATGCGGCACTTTCCGTCCCCACCTCTGAACACTTTCTGCCTTTGCTGTATGTGATAGGAAGTAAAAATCCGCATGACAAAACCGAGATCGTGGTCGATGGTATGGATCTCGGTTCCATCAGCATGATGAGCGTCCTCATCTCTTGATGCAGATGCGGTAAAGCCCGTGACTTCCGGGTTTTCCGCTCTGTGGTTTGCTACGGATGATGAATCGGCAGGGTCAGGCGCACTTCCAGTCCCCCCTCGGGTAAATTGCGCAACTGCAATTGTCCGTCATGTTGTTGAGCGATATTTTGCGCGATGGTCAGGCCCAGACCGGAACCACCGGATTCGCGCGAGCGTGAGGTCTCGATGCGGTAAAACGGCTCAAACACTTTTTCCTGCTGTTCTGCCGGAATGCCGGGGCCGCCATCCCTTACGAAAATCTGCACGATATCTTTGCCGCCGTCTTTTTCTTTTGACATACTGACTTTAGCGTAGTGTCCGTATTTCACTGCATTATCAATCAGATTCGTCAGACAGCGTCGCAGAGCCTGAGGTTTGGCCAGTACCGTTATTCCCGGCAGTCCTGAAAAGCTGACATCCTGTCTTGCCTCAGTCGCATCGCTGCAGACACTGTCCAGCAATGAATCAATATCCAGCGGCTGGCGCGCTTCGCTGCTTTCTATACTGCGGGCAAGATCCAGACCTTCCCTGATCATCATCTGCATCGCAGATAGGTCACCGATCAGTTTATCGCGCAATTCAGCATCACTGACTTTTTCAAGGCGCAGACGCAGACGGGTTAAGGGAGTCTGTAAATCGTGTGTAATCGCCGCCAGCATGTGTGTGCGCTGTGAAATATGGTGGCGTATGCGTGCCTGCATCGCATTGAATGCGCGTGTTGCGGTGACGATTTCACTGGCGCCTTTTTCCGGTAAGGGCGGGCGGTTAATATCCTGCCCCAGCGCGGTGGCAGCTTCTGCCATCTGGCGCAGGGGACGCATCGTCATACGTGCAATTACCAGAGCCAGTACCGCGATGAAGATCAGGAATAAAAAGAGATACTGAACGAAATCATCGCGCAGCGGTGGTGCCGGTGTTTTCGGTGGCATAACCGTTAGTCGCAACACGGTTCCGTCGTGCAGAGTAATGCTGAGCGCTTCACATGGAACCCGCATCAGCACTGCGTTTTTAGGTGGACGCGGGCATGTGGCCGGATCTGCCGGCAGAGACTGCACGCGAAAATTTTTACCGAGTCGTTCACTGACCGCTTTCGCGTAATCCGAATGTGGGGTTGTGTCAGCCATGTTGTCAGGCAACGTCGTGATCTGTAAGCCGAGTCGCGGCGCTGTCGCCAGAAAACTCTCACGGTTAGCGGTGGGTAAGGTATCGAGTGCGCTGATTAACTGTTCTATCCGGTCTATCGAATGTGACTCGCGATACTGCATCAGCGTCTTCTCGCGCTCACCAAAGGCGAGCCAGACGGTCAGGGTCGCGGATAATAAAACACCGATCAGAAGCGCGCTGAACACTCGCCCCCACATGGACGACAACATCGCCATCAGTGTTTCTCTGTCGTCACCGTGACCGCCAGTACGTAGCCGCCGTTACGGACAGTTTTAATGATCTGCGGAGACCGTGCATCTTCCCTTAGTTTCTGGCGCAGACGGCTGATCTGGATATCGATAGAACGATCAAACGGATCTGCATCGCGGCCATGCGTCATATTCAGCAACTGATCACGATTCAGGACGCGGTTCGGATGCTCGAGAAAAATCGTCAGCATTCTGTATTCTGCACCGGATAAGGATACAACCATACCATCCGGGCTGATCAGGTGACGCGCTGTCATATCCAGCACCCACCCGGCAAACTTCAGTTTTTGCAGGCCTTCATTATTCGAGCTCAGCGAATTATTCTGCGTGCGTCTTAACACGCTGCGTATGCGGGCCAGCAATTCGCGTGGTTCAAATGGCTTGGGCAGATAGTCATCCGCACCCATTTCCAGTCCGAGTATACGGTCCAGGGGTTCTCCACGTGCTGTCAGCATAATGACGGGGACCGACGATTTGCTACGGAGATTGCGGCACAAGGTCAGCCCATCATCTCCGGGCAAATTCAGGTCGAGAACGATCAGCTCGAACTGATGTTCCTGTAATGCCGCCCACATCGCTGTGCCATCAGCGGCCATGACGGCTGAATAGCCATTCTGATCTAGGTATTCCGCCAGCAAACTGCGGATGTCGCGGTCATCATCAACAATGAGTATTTTATTTGGGGTATCCATGGTTTTCATTATGAACCGTGTCTCTGCGAAAGGCATTCTGATTTTGTATCGTCTTGTTATGATAACGCTTCACTGACATAGTACGAAACATCAGACTGGCACGTATTCTGCGGTTGTTACACAGAGATACAAACCTGAGCGGAATTGATATTTACTGGTTACAAGACTCAAGCACAATGAGACCCATGACTGTGGCCACGGAAAAAGGTGTACCGGTCAACGTTGCTCAACTGCAGTAGTTTTATTTACAGAATAAGTATCTGCAAAGTCTGAGCTTTTTTCGAGCATTCGGAAAGATACATGATGAAAAATTTCAAACAAACTTTGCTGGCAGTTGTCCTTACTTCCTGTTGTGGCGTCAGCGCGATAGCGTTGGCACAAACCGCACCGGATGTCCCTCCGCGTCCGCAACATCCTATGGGCGAGCCTGGTAAAAATCCTGAGCAGATGAAAGAACGTTTTGCCAAGCATCAGGCAGAGCTGCACGATACCCTGAAGATCACAGCGGCGCAGGAGCCCGCATGGAAAGCATTCATACAATCGGTCACGCCGAAAGCTATGCCACCGCGCGAAGATTTTAAAGAGCTGGATAAGCTGACCACACCGCAGCGCATGGAAAAAATGCTGGAAAGAATGAAAGAGCATCAGACACAGATGCAGGATCGTCTGGCGGCCACCAAGACTTTCTATGCAACGCTGACGCCGGAACAGCAAAAGATTTTTGATGAAAGCCATCGCCGTCTGCAGCACAAAATGCAAAGCCACATTGCGCGGCAAATGCATAAACGCGGTGATGCTCCCGGCATGATGAATAAGCCATAAAACGACACAAAAGAAAAAGCAAACGGGCATCTGTACCAGGATGCCCGTTTGTTTTTTTACGCAGTACGATCTTTTCTCATCAGGCAAATCTTCTTGCCGCATCTAATCCCAGACCGGCACCGATGCTGCCGAATAGATCCCCTTCCACCTTGCGTGCATTCGGGACAATCGCTGCGATTTGCTGGCGTAAGCCACGTACACCGCTTGATCCACCTGTAAAGAACACGGTGTCCACCTGATCCGGGCGAATACCGGCCTGCTGCAATACTTTGGAGACCGCCTGTGCAATATCGCGGCTCAGATGGCCGATGGCGGATTGCAAACCTTCTTGCTCCAGTATCAGTGAACAGGGCACAGATACCGGTTTGCTGCGCAGACGTTCCAGTGGCAGATTAATGGCATCCTGATCTGACAATAAGATTTTCGCTTCTTCCGATTTGATTGCCAGCCAGTGTCCATCACGGTCTTCGACTAAATTCAGCAAGCGTTCAAAACGCTGACGCACATCGCTGCTTTGTATATCGCGATATACATCCTGTAATTCTCGCCAGACTTTTTGCGTGTAGGCCAGATTAATTGTATGCCACGTCGCCAGATTAAAATAATAACTCGATGGCACATCGGTCTGATTTCCCAGTCTGCCGCCTAAGCCCAGCATGGGCATGATATGCGTCAGACTCAGGTATTTATCGAAATCCGTACCACCGATATGGATGCCGCCATTGCCCAGAATATCATCACGGCGATCCAGCAAATGCGCGCGTTCCGGTGCCAGACGCACCAGAGAAAAATCGGAAGTACCACCGCCGATATCTGCAATCAGTACCAACTCTTCTTTTCCTATGCGCGACTCATAATCGAAGGCGGCCGCGATAGGCTCAAACTGAAAATGCACCTCTTTGAAACCAACCGCATGCGCAATATCTTCCAGCGTGTTCTGGGCGATCTGATCCGCCTGGCGGTTATCGTCGATGAAATGGACGGGACGACCGAATACGGCATGTTCAAACGCTTGTCCTGCAGAGTGTTCAGCACGCTTTTTCAGCTCACCGATAAATTGCGATAACAAATCGCGAAATGCGAGTGGTTTGCCCATCACTTCAGTCTGACCATCAATCAGACTGGTACCCAGCAAGCTTTTCATCGAGCGCATCAGGCGCCCTTCATAACCCGCCAGATAATTCGCCAGTGCGGCGCGTCCGTAGCTGACCTCATGTTCTTCGGCATTGAAGAAAATAACCGATGGCAAAGTCAGCTTTTCCTGCTCCAGTGCCAGCAGAACGGATTGCGCGCCACGATGCCAACCCACGGTTGAGTTTGAGGTACCAAAATCTACTCCACAAGCTTGCGACATGAAACTTCCTGATAAAAAAACGAAAACGCCGTCAAGCATAAGCTGGCGGCGCTGATAATGAATGAGCTGTCAACTGAACCATCATTCCGGCGATAGCGGTGGTTCTTCCTGAAGAACGACCAGCAACTGATCTATCCGGTAATGGTCGATATCAACCACTTCAAATTTATACCTGTCGACCATCACGAAATCGGTACGCTTCGGTATCTTTTTGAGCATCGTCATCATGAAGCCCGCAATAGTCTCATAGCTGCCCTGCCCGGGCAAGGAGTCTATGTTCAGCGCACGACATACGTCTTCTATCGTTGTCGCACCGTCTATCAGCCATGAGTTTGTGTCACGCTGGACGATCTGGTCTTCCAGAAACGGATGCACCAGATTTCCCATCAGCGTACTCAGGACATCATTGAGCGTGATGACACCGACTACCAGCGCGTATTCATTGAGGATCACGGCGAAATCCTCGCGCGTCCCTTTAAATTGCTCAAGCATCTCCGACAAAGTCAGTGAATCCGGTACCGCCAGCGCGGTTCTGATCGACAGTTCCTGCACTTTGGAAAAAGCCTGATTGGTCAGCACGCGCTTCAGAATATCCTTGGATTCGACGTAACCGACGACATTATCGATATGCCCGTCACAGACCAGAAACTTACTGTGCGGATTATCTGCAATTTTCTGACGTATGACGGCATCCGTGTCTTGCAAGGTAAAAAAGACGATGCTGTCGCGCTGTGACATCGCACTCGGGACGGTGCGGCTTTCCAGTTCAAAGACATTGCCTATCATGTGGTGCTCGCGTTCCTGCAACACCCCTGCCTCAGCTCCGGCATCCACCATCGCATAAATTTCATCCGAGGTGATCTGTTCATCGCGGACTGTCGGCAGATTCAGTAACTTGAACATCAGATTGGATAAACCATTGAATATCCAGACTAGTGGCTTGAATATGCCCGCACATAAGCGCATCGGGGTAATGACTACCATCGCCACCGATTCCGGCGCGATCATCGCCAGCTTTTTCGGGATCAGATCTGCGAACAGAATAAAAACCGAAGTAACAAAAACAAACGAGATCAGAAAGCCCGCGGTATCGCCCCAGCTGGTATTACCGAACAATGCTTGGAATACCGCAGAAAAATACGGCGTCAGCGCTTGTTCACCCAGAATACCGCCAAGTATCGCGACCGCGTTCAGACCGATCTGCACGACAGTAAAAAAATGACCGGGCGCCTGTTGCAGCTCCAGTACTTTCGTGGCGCGCAACTCCCCTTCTGATTCCAGTACCTGTAATTTCATTTTCCTTGCTGCGGCAAGAGAAATCTCTGCCATCGAGAAAAATGCACTGATCGCAACCAGTAAAGCAATCACCAGAAAATGATCAAATAAGGCCATGTTAACTCCCGTGAAGCATGTTGTCAGGGTTAATCATATACTATGCAAACGCTGGCCTGAGATTGCACGTAAGACAGCGTCATCTCGCATTAATTCCCAAAATTTATTGTATCGAAAGAGAGTGCAGATGCCTCCACCGGATTCTTCTGAGCAAACGTCTTTGTCGACGAATGTGCGTTTTGTGCTGATTACTGTCTTTCTGGATATTCTCGGCATCGGTCTGATCATTCCTGTTCTGCCCCGGCTGGTGGCATCGTTCACTCTGCAGAGCGATATGCAGGCGTACTGGTATGGTGCGATTGTCGCCATATATGGCGTGATGCAGTTTTTCTTTGCACCGGTGATCGGCGCACTGAGTGACCGCTTTGGTCGCCGTCCGGTGTTGCTGACCTGTGTCTTCGGACTGGGGCTGAATTTTGTTTTACTGACTCAGGCAACATCCATATACTGGCTCCTGTTTATCCGTGCTTTAGGCGGTGTGACAGCGGGTAATCTGTCAGTTGCAACGGCCTATATTGCGGACGTCAGCGCTCCGGAAAATCGCAGCAAGGCGCTGGGAAAAATTGGTGCGATGTTTGGTCTTGGCTTTATCTGCGGACCTGTGATCGGCGGGCTGGTCGGTGAAGCCAATATTCATTATCCGTTTTATCTGGCGGCTCTTGTGTCGCTGGCAAACGTGGTCTACGGCTATTTCTCTTTGCCTGAATCCTTATCGCCGGAACACCGTAAAGCCTTTTCACTGTTGTCGGCCAACCCATTTGCCGGATTGAATGGGCTCGCGCATTTACAGAGCGTGGGACCATTGGTATGGGTGTACGCCTTGTCGATGTTTGCTCAGTTTATTTTGCAAACAACCTGGGTCTTATCAACGGAATTACGTTTCGGCTGGACACCGATGCAAAATGGTTTTTCCCTGTTTATGGTCGGTATTTCCAGTGTGCTGATGCAAGGTGTTTTTCTTACGCGTTATATTCAGCGCGTCGGTGATGCGAATGCTGTTTTGTATGGCCTTACGTCTTCGTGTATTGCGCTGAGTTTGTACGGCGTGGCTACGCAGGGTTGGATGATGTATGTCCTGATCCTGTGCAATATGTTGGCATTTGCTTCCGGGCCCGCTTTACAGGCTTTTTTTTCGCGTGCTGTGAATGTGCGTTCGCAAGGCTTAGCCATGGGTTCACTGAGTGCACTGGCGAGTATCATGAGTGTTGCTGCGACACTCGCTGGTACAGCATTGCTGGCACAGGTGAGTCATTTTCCGCGAGGTAGCTGGATGCTGGGCGCACCGTTTTTTATGGCGGCAACAGTACAATTCTTTGCGCTTTTGCTGGCGATACGCCATCTGAAAAAATAGCGCATTATCATTTGCGTACGATAATTTACTCTCATAAAAAAAGCGGACATCAGTCCGCTTTTTTTATCTTCAGTTGATCAGCGATGCTTTGGTACATCCATCATCGCTTCGTAATCATTGCTGCCGACCGGACTGACTGAATTCAGACCATCTTCCAGTTGCTGCATGTTGACGTCATTTCCCCACTTTGCCACGACGATGGTTGCAACGCCGTTCCCGATCAGATTCGTCAAAGCGCGGGCTTCTGACATAAAGCGGTCAATACCGAGTATCAGGGCGAGACCCGCAACTGGCACGTGGCCTACCGCAGATAAGGTGGCGGCCAGCACGATAAAGCCGCTGCCGGTAATACCCGCCGCGCCTTTGGATGTCAGCAACAGTACGGCCAGTAAAGTGATTTGCTGCATCAGGCTCATCGGTGTATCGGTGGCCTGAGCGATGAACACGGCGGCCATCGTCAGATAAATTGAGGTACCGTCAAGGTTGAATGAATAACCGGTCGGAACAACCAGACCAACGACGGATTTTTTTACACCCAGTTTTTCCAGTTTCGCAATAATGCCTGGCAATGCCGATTCTGACGACGACGTGCCGAGCACGATCAGTAATTCTTCTTTGATGTATTTGACGAATTTCCAGATGCTGAAACCGTGGAACTTAGCAATAGTGCCGAGGACAACGAAAATGAAAATCAGGCAGGTTCCGTAAAAAGTCGCCATCAGATAACCGAGTGACAGCAGTGAGGAAACACCGAATTTTCCGATTGTAAATGCCATCGCGCCGAATGCACCGATCGGCGCTGCTTTCATGATGTAGCCAACGATGACGAATAAGACGTGGGAAAATTTTTCGATAAAGTCAAAAATCAGCGTGCCACGACCACCGAAACGATGTAATGCAAAACCAAAAAAGACCGAAATCAGCAAGACTTGCAGAATCTCCCCTTTGGCAAATGCGTCGACGATCGTCGTCGGAATAATCGCCATCAGAAATTCAGTCGTGGTCTGCATTTTTCCCGGAGCTGTGTAGGCCGCGATTCCTTTGGTATCGAGCGCATTCACATCGATATGCATGCCGGCGCCGGGTTGCACGAAATTGATCATGAGGAGACCAACTATCAGCGCCAGCGTACTGACAATCTCAAAGTACAGCAGTGCCATACCACCGGTTTTACCGACTTTTTTCATATCTTCCATACCGGCAATACCGACGACTACGGTACAGAAAATAATCGGTGCAATCATCATCTTGATCAGCTTGATGAACCCATCGCCCAGCGGTTTCATTGCCGCACCGGTTTCAGGATAATAGTGACCTAACAAAACGCCGATGATAATGGCGCTGATCACCTGGAAATACAGGGATTTGTAAATTGGTGGCTTATTCATTTGCCGTCTCCGAGAATTGTTGCGGGAAATTGATGGCGTGAATGAATGCGCCATGACAATCACAATGACTTCTATCGGAGCATTATCAAAAAATAGCGAAAGCCAGACAATTGTGGGTTTCCACACGATTGCCAATCTGCCAAGCACGCTGCTGTATGCGGTAAACCGGCTCTGAGTATGGGTTTAATATGCGTGCCGGACAGTTTTGCGGGGATGTGTAATCAATATCAGCAGACACCCAATGTCTTCGTGTTCAGGTTCGCAGTGACACCTTCTCACCCTATGGCAGAGCATCAGCACATCTTGTGGAATTCAGATTCCGCAGTTGTTAGCGACCGTTACCGAAAAATTCTTTCATCATGAAATTTTCCAGCTCTGCCGTGTCCTGTGGTCTGGCTGATAAGGTGACGACTCGGCCAAGGCGATGTGACTCCCAGCTGAAGTCGCCCTGATATTCTTCGCGGATTAACATGATCATGCGGCGGATGATGGCGATATCAATGTCGCCGCCAAGACCTGCATCCACTTCAATAGTCTTTTTGAAGCTGTTTTGCCGGTCGGGCTTCCAGCCGCGGAAAGTAAAGGTTGCTACGCGCAAGCTTTTGCTGGTGATCTGGAACACCCCGCCTGTACCTTCGCGACCATTCGCTTGTTGCATACTACGGCGGACATTGGCTTCCGCGACTTCTTGCGGAGTCATGCCACGCGCCGGCTGATTCACGGCGGCCTCCTGGCTGGACTGTTCCTGTGCACGGCGGCGTTCGCGTGCAGCATTGAGCATACTCATCATATCCTGTTCAGGTGGTGCCTGAACGATGGGTGTCGGCGGTGTGACAGTTGTTTGCGCCATCTGAACCGGTGCGACCGCTGGTGTTGCAGGTGAGGCTACAGACTTTTTCGGCCGTTGAATAACCACAGGTTTGGTAACCGGTTTTTTCGGTTCAGGGACAGCCATCTTGGCGACAGTGGCCTTATCCAGCATCAGAACGATGGGATTTTGTGCGGCAGCATCATCCCCCTGTTTTTTTTTCTTGACCGGATGCATGTTCAGTAAAAAATACAGCAGCAAGGCGTGAATGATCAGAACAATCAGGATACCTACGAAATTGGCGGGTCGAAACCGTATATGCAGATGAATTTCGCCAGACTTGGCAGGGTCATTTTCTGGTGCTTCGATACTCAACTTCATGGATAGCGGTCAGGAATTTCAGGGTGGCGAATTGACAAGGATACCTTAATCTGTGGTGCGGACTGTAACAAAGATTGATGATGCGGTAGCGGGTATCCGCTAAAGGGAGTTGCTTTAAGTAGCGAATATGTAACAAGAATTCATGCTGTTGGTTTGTCCCAACGGCGATGTTCTCCTATGAAACATGCTATTTTTTGAGCAGCTTATGTATTTATTTTGTGAAGAGCACATACAAATTCGGTGTGCGGACCGGCAGTCTCTCGTTTATGCTGTTGCCGGAGTTGTCAGCAGCGTCCGGCGCCATGTACATACAGAAGGGGAAAGACATGCAGGTTCAGACAGAAGATGAGATGGTGGCCGTGGCTGCCCCGTCCCGCCCGTATACCAATGCCGGTGCGGATTTATCAGCAGCAGTAGTGGCGTCGGCGACGCTGCTGAGTGCCTGTGGTGGCGGAACGACCGGCAGTATCGGCGGCACTCCCCCTGTCACCAGTGGGCCACCGGTTACCGATATTCAGGCGTCCCGCTTTCTGGCTCAGGCGTCAACCGGTGCGACACGCGAACAGATTGCGCGTGTCAGTGCGATAGGCTACGCAGCGTGGATAGATGAACAGATGGCGATGCCGTTGTCCCAGAGCCGCTGGGACTGGCTGGTCGCCAAAGGCTTTAATGCGGCGGCGAATATTTTTACCCAGAACGGTTTTGATTCTGTGGTCTGGTACAGGCTGATTAACGCGCCGGATACCTTACGTCAACGCGTGACGCTGGCTTTGTCGGAAATTATCGTGATCGGTATTGATGGTTTGGTCGGCGCGGGCTGGCAGGCGTTTTCTGCTGCACAGTTTCTCGATTTACTGGAAGCACAATGTTTTGGCAATTTCCGTACTTTGCTGGAAAACGTGTCCACCAGTGCCGCCATGGGGCAATACCTGACCTATCGCGGCAACACCAAATACAATGCCAAAACCGGTGCGCTCCCCGACGAGAATTATGCGCGCGAACTGATGCAGTTATTTTCTATCGGCCTGTTAAAGCTTAATCCTGACGGGACGCCACAGACCGTGAATGGCGTCCAGCAGGAAACCTACACTCTTGATGACATCACCGGTCTTGCCAGAATTTTCACTGGCTGGGATTTCGATTTATCCACCAGCAAAACCGACACGCCGGATTTTTTACGGCGTCCGATGACGCAGGTTGATAGTCGCCATGAAACAGGCGCTTCGACATTTCTGGGAGCGACGGTGCCCGCCGGTTTAAACGGAGCGCAAAGTTTAAAAGCGGCTCTGGATATTATTTTTGCACATCCGAATGTGGCCCCTTTTATCTGCCGTCAGCTGATACAGCGATTGGTGACCAGTAACCCGACGCCGGCCTATGTACAGCGTGTTGCGAGTGTATTCCTGAACGATGGCAAAGGAGTGAAAGGCAATCTGGGTGCGGTGATCAAAGCCTTGCTGCTGGATGATGAAGCGCGCAACGCAGAAATTCTCAGCAATCCGCTCGCAGGTAAATTGCGTGAACCGGTGTTGCGCTTGCTGGCATGGGCACGTGCGTATAAGCTTTCTTCCGTCAGTGGTAACTGGAGCATAGGTAATACCAGTGACCCGGCTACCCGTCTCGGGCAAAGTCCCTTGCGTTCTTCGTCGGTTTTCAATTTTTTCCGACCGGGTTACGTACCGCCAAATAGCGCGATTGCTGCAGTATCCCTGGTCGCCCCGGAATTTCAGATCACGAATGAATCGACGGTCGTCGGTTATGTCAATTATATGCAGCGGCTGGTCAGCCTTGGTAATACGGATTTAATTCCCGATTACAGCAGTTTGCTGCCTTTAACTGACAACGTACCGGCGCTGTTGAAAGAAATCAATATCGTGCTGGCAGCAGGGCAGCTCAGTGATGAAACCCTCAACACCATTGCTACAGCCGTCAACACCATGCCTAGCGGTACCGATGCACGCCGGAATAACCGCATTTACGCCGCACTGACCCTGGTTCTGGCAGCGCCAGAATTTCTCGTCATTAAATAAGGAATTTATCATGACCGATCAAACCAGGATGAATGCATCACGCCGCGCATTTTTACAGCGCGCCTCAGCGTTATCGGTGGCAGGTATTGCGACACCGTGGGCTTTAAATCTGGCAGCGATGTCAGAGGCAGCTGCAGCGACCGCAACGGATTACAAAGCCATTGTCTGTGTATTTTTATACGGCGGTAATGATTACGGCAACACCTTGGTGCCTTACGATACCAGCTCCTACAATGCGTATTCAAGCTTGCGCCCGACTCTGGCATATGCACGGGATGCGCTGACGGCAACAGCGCTGACCTCGCTCAACGACCCGAAAGACAGCGCAGGTGTCAGCCATCAATATGCGCTGGCACCGAATCTGGCACCGCTGATGCCTATTTTTAATGCCGGAAAATTAGGCGTGATCCTGAATGCCGGCACGCTGGTACAACCGACTACCAAATTACAGTACACAAACAAGAGCGTACCTTTACCGCCGAAACTGTTTTCGCATAACGACCAGCAATCCGTATGGCAGTCGAGTGCTGCTGAAGGTGCACGCACCGGCTGGGGCGGTCGTATGGGAGATTTGTTTCAGGCCGCGAATACCAACTCCACGTTCACTTGTATTAATGTGTCCGGCAACGCTGTCTATTTATCGGGCAACACGGCAGTCCAGTATCAGGTATCGACCAGCGGATCAGTACCGTTATCTGCGTTGCAGACACCTATGTTCGGCTCGAAAGAATGCTCTGCGGCTTTACAAGCCTTAATCACACAAAGCCGCACGCATGTATTTGAAAATGAATACAACCGCGTGACTAAACGGGCGATTGATGCGAACGTCATTTTGTCTTCGGCTTTGGCCAGCGCACCTGTACTGAATACGCCTTTCCCGACGAAAAACAGCCTGGGCGATCAGCTGAAATTAGTGGCCCGTATGATTTGCAGTGCGACCACACTGGGCGCAAAACGCCAGGTATTTTTTGTGTCTATGGGTGGTTTTGATACGCATGACGGTCTGGTGGCAAATCATCCCGGTCTGATGAAAACGCTGGCAGACGCTATGGCTGCGTTTTATAACGCAACACTGGAGTTAGGCGTGGCGGACCGGGTAACCACGTTCACCGCATCCGATTTTGGCCGTACGCTCAGTGGTAATAACGATGGGTCAGACCACGGCTGGGGTAGTATGCATTTTGTGATGGGCGGTGCGGTGAATGGTCAGCGCTATTTCGGCACACCGCCCGTTGTTGCGTCGAATGGTCCGGATGATGTTGGTCAGGGGCGCTTACTGCCGACCACGTCGGTAGATCAGTATGCCGCAACGCTCGGTAAATGGCTGGGCGTGTCGGACAGCGATTTACTGATGCTGTTACCGAATCTGGCGAACTATAATGTCAGCAACCGTACTCTGGGTTTTGTTTAGACCAGCCCGAACCAGCCCAGCAGCGCACCCGCCGCCAGCAGCCACAACAAATGCAGGCTGGTGCGCCAGACCATGAAGGCACATGCTGCCGAGAGCAGCCACAGTGACCAGTCGCGCGCCACAACATTGTGTGAACTCGCCATGATCCAGCCTGTCGCGAGCAGCAGGCCAATCACGATAGGCGTCATCGCGAGTTTAAAACTGCGTACGCCAAGCAGATCGCGGTTTTCATGACCCCAGCGGGCCGCCATATACGTGAGCGTGGTGCTTGGCAGCAGGATGCCTGACATCGTGATCAGCACACCGAGCAAGCCCGCCCACATGCTGCCGCTGTTGAGGCCGATATTCCAGCCCATCAGAGCGATAAACAGCACATTCGGCCCAGGTGCGGCCTGTGCAATCGCGATTGAGGCGTTGAATTGCGCATCCGTGAGCCAGTGCTGCTGATCAACCAGATAACGGTGCATGTCCGGTAAGGTCGATACGGCGCCGCCTATCGACAGCAAGGAAAGCATCAGATAATGCAGCCACAGATGAAGCCAGTCGCCCCAATTCATGCTGATGTGTAAAACCGGATGGATAGCTTCGCTCATTATTTCAGTTTCCTGAACACCAGCGCCCAGCTGATGGCACCCAGCCCCAGTAATACATAGACCAATGGCAGTTTGAAGATGGCGACACAGACAAAACAGACAGCGCTGAATAACAGTGCCAGACGTTTGCCTAATGGATGATGATTGAGTGCAGGAATCAGCTTCAGACCGGTGGCAGCAATCAGCCCGGACGTCACGGCGCTCATGCCGCGCAAAGCTCCGGCTACGCCGGGATGTTGCGCAAACTGAACGTATACCGCTGCCATCAGCAAAACGATGATCAGCGGAATCAGCAATAAACCGGCCAGCGCCGTCAGTGCGCCCCGCAGACCAAAGTAGCGGTTGCCTATCATCAGACAAAGATTGATGACATTCGGGCCGGGCATGATTTGCGCAACGGCCCAGTCCTCCACGAATTCCTCGTTGGTCAGCCAGCGTTTGCGTTCTACCATTTCTCTTTGCACGATGGCGACGACACCGCCAAAACCTTGCAGTGCCAGCACAGTAAATGAGAAGAAGATGTCTGCTAAAGACGTCGGGCGCGGTCGTGCGGATTCAGGCTCGGTAGACATGGTGATGGAAAGGTCAGCAGGAGCGCTATTGTAAAACAGAGCTGCAGCTGACGCAGAGACTCACTCCTGAGACTTGCGATGAGCGCGGATACGCGCGCGCCATTCGCCAAGCGCGGTCAGCGCACCCTGAAATTCACGCTCGATCAGATCGGCTTCAGCATCGGTGATGACGCCATCAAGCAGCGCTGTGGAGACCGCTTCAGCGACATCCCCCACCTGACTCATGACCCGGCACACGGTTTGTGAGAGATCATCTTTCAGCACTTCATCCGGTTCCGGCACGACGAATGCGGCCATGCCGTGGCGTCCGAGCAAGGCGTGCAATGGCAGATGCGCTTCTTTCACTCCCGCGTTATGACAGTGTTCGATGATGACTGACAGTTCCTCAAACGAAGGATAGTGTGAGTCTATGCCCGGAGCCAGTTTGTTCCTGAGCACGTTGACAGACATATCCATGCGCAGTGCCAGCGCTTCCAGCCCGCCCGGATAAGCACGCGCCACTTTATACAATGCGTCGTGCTGGTTCATATCTGAATATTTACGTGTCATCGTGCGTCCTTGATTGCCGGGAGATTGATCATGACCAGGCCGCATGCAGCAGCGCAGTGGTACGCGATTGTACTGATTCAATATCTGCTTATCAATCAGTTGCAATCAAGGCGTTGCCCACCGCAGGGAATATCGGTGGCGGCCACTTTCATCGCTCACAGGGAGGAACGCTCACTGAGGAAGGTCAGCCAGCGATCGGCACCTTCCACTTCGCTAAAGACCTGCGCGAAATCGGTCACGGTGCGGGCGGCACGTTCGAGTAACTGGATATCGGCTTCATGCTGACGGGCGACATGCGGGTCTTCCAGAAACAGGATGCGCCGTATTTTTCTGTCGAGCACCAGTTCCGCTAATTGGGCATCGCCGCCCAGCGGGCCGGACAGAAAGGGCTGCACCCAGTCACGTCCTGTTTCGCCTTTGATTTTTTTTGCCAGCTGATTCAGCAGACCACCGGTGGTGCCGGTCGCATACCGGTGCGCAAATTTATCCAGTACGCTGAAATGTTTTTCTGCCAGTGCCAGCATTTTATCTTTCATTGCATCGTGCGCGATCAGAGCGATACCTTCATTGTCCAGACTGAAACTGGCATTGAGCACAGGGTCGGCAGGTGCACCATTGACGGTCGCTTCCAGTTCCAGCCATTCGCGTGCGCCGGCCAGACTGGCCAGAAACGGCTTTTTATGAATCACACATTGCCGTTTTAATGCGACTGCTTCCGGGAAAACAGATGAGGGATCGACCGGATCGATCAGATAAATCACCGCATCCACGGCCTTGGCCGGGTCGCTGTCAACCACGCGTGAGACCAGCTTCATCAGACCGCCGTCGCGACCATAGGGAAAACGCTCAACATGCTGGCAAATATCGAGTAATCCATGTGTGACCATCGCGTCCAGCGTTCTGCCGACGACCACAAACTCCGGTTGCAAGAATGTGATAGCCTGACGCGAACCCCGAATTAACTGAACTAAGGCGGAATCCTGTGCATCCTGATGAGAACGGTTTGCAATCAGGCCAATACGCAATTTTTTAGCGATGGTAAAACTCACGGTTCATCCTTTTCAGAGGGGCAGACCGTCAGTGTAACCCCTGCTCAGGAACTCGTCATCAGTGACGACTACAATTTGTTACCTTAATCGACAGTATGGAAATATGTTTCTCTCAGGTTAAGACGTAACATCGTGAGTACCGACAATAGTGGAAGAGAATCATGAAAAAGTGGCGACATTTGTTTTGCGCGCTCGCGATCATGTCTTCGTGTGCGACGGCATCAGGCGATGATGATTTTGACGATGACGAACTGCAGATTCAGCGTTGGGCTGTACTCGGCGACATGCAGGCACAAAATGCCCTGGCGTTGTCGTATCTGAACGGTGATTTTGGTTATAAGAACGTGGATGAGGCACGTTTCTGGCTCAAGCGTGCCGCAGATCAGGGTCATCCCGGTGCCCAGACGAATCTCGGTCTGCTGTATTTATCCAGTTATACCAGTCCGGAAGAAAAACAGAAGGCACTTGAGCTTTTGTATCAGGCGGCTGAACAGGAATTTGCCGCTGCCCAGTTAGTGCTTGGTTCCCTGCATGAAGCGGGGACGCTGGTGCCGCACAGCTATAGTGAGGCAGCTGTCTGGTATCAGGATGCGGCCGAACAGGGGAACGCAAGCGCACAGTACCATCTGGCGATGTTGTACCTTAATGGATGGGGTGTGCCTAAAGACGAAAAGCAGGCGGTGTACTGGCTCAATCTTGCTGCTGCTCAGGAATTATCATCCGCTGAATTTGAACTTGGCCGTCAATATTTATATGGCGCTGGTGTGCCAAAGGATATTTTCCTGGCTTATCAGTATTTACTCAGAGCCAGCATCAATGTCGGCAGCAAAGCGATAGACAGCCGGGATCTGGTCAATACCGGGCTGACTGCTGAACAGGTTGCAGCGATTCAGCAAGAGAGCCGCCACTGGCAATTCAAATCCTGAATGATTTACAGAAATTTTTCCTCAAATTCACCGGCGGATATCGCCGGTGAGAACAGATAACCCTGAAATTCGTCGCAGTGCAGATTGAGCAGGAAATTTTTCTGTTCCTCAGTTTCTACGCCCTCAGCAATGACTTGCAGTTTCAAGGCATGTGCCAGATGGATGATTGCCGTGACGATAGCAACATCGCTTTCGTCAGTTGGTAATTCATCGATGAAAGAACGGTCAATTTTCAGCTTATGGATAGGAAAACGCTTCAGATAACTGAGGCTGGAGTAGCCAGTACCGAAATCATCAATCGATAACTTCACCCCCAGTTTTGCCAGCGATTCCAGTTTCTTTAAATTTTCCTCGACATCCCGTATCAGTACGGATTCAGTCAGTTCCAGTTCAATTTTATCCGGGCTCAGTTGATGTTCTTCCAGCGCAGCGGCTATCGACTCCACAAAATTGGCTTGCTGAAATTGCAGTGCCGAGACATTGAAACCCATCCGTAATGTATGCCCCGCGCGGTTCCATTGCGCGGCCTGGCTGATTGCCGTCTGCATGACCCAGTTACCGATAGGAACAATGACGCCGGTTTCTTCGGCAATCGGAATAAACTGTGCCGGGCCGATTTCGCCGAGATCCTTGTCATTCCAGCGCAACAAGGCTTCAACGCCAAAGATTTCGCCGGTACTCAGGTTGATCTGTGGCTGGTAATGCAGGCGGAAACGCTGATGTTCCAGTGCCTGACGCATGGCGTGATCAAGCTTCATGCGTGATAACAAACCGATGTTCATCTGGCGCTGATAGAAACGGAAATCCGAACGGCCGCGTTCCTTGACGTGATACATGGCGCTGTCGGCATTTTTGATCAGATCATCCATATTTGTTCCGTCATCGGGGAACAAAGCAATGCCGATACTGGACGTCACGGTAAAGCTCATTCCTTCCAGATTGATCGGTACAGATAATTCTTCTAGCACGCGCTGTGCGCACACTTCAGCACCGGCGGCATCGGCCTCATGCAGCAGTAACACAAATTCGTCGCCGCCGAGACGGGCGGCGGTATCGACCTGTCGGATACATTTTTTCAGGCGCTCAGTGACTTCCAGCAGCACCCGGTCACCAAACTGATGACCAAGAGAATCGTTGATTTGTTTGAAGTGATCAAGATCGAGAAACAGAACAGCAAAATTACTGTGATCGCGGCTGGAAATCGTAATCGATTGCTTGATCCGTTCTGACAGCAGCAGGCGATTCGGCAAGCCAGTCAGCGCATCTGAAAAAGCCAGTTCCTCGATTTTTTGCTTGGCAACGTGGGTTTCGGTTCTGTCTTTGAAAAAACCGATGTAGTGCAGAGTATTATTTTTTTCATCCTGCACTTTGACCAGAGTGATCATGCACAGATACGCATGTCCGTTTTTACGGCGATTCCAGAGTTCACCTTCCCAGCAGCCGTCTTTTTCCAGCTTTGCCAGTAACTGATCGATCAGATCCGGATTACTTTCTGCGGCAAAAAAATCGCGCGGCGTCTTTTTTTGCATTTCGCTTTCGGTGTAACCGCTCAGCCGCTCAAAACTCGGATTGGTGGTGATGATGCGCTGATCTTTGTCGGTGATGAAAATCGCATCTGTACTGGATTCAAATACTTTTGCCGCCAGCTGCAGGCGTGCTTCATCAGCGAGTTTTTGCGTGATATCGCGATACGAATACACTCTGCCGATCGGGCGGCCACGTGCATATTGCGGCAGTGTCACGCGCTCGAGAATTTTGCCGGAACGAAGGACCAGCACGTCACTGGCTTCCATCAGTGGTGAGCGGCTGATCGTACCGAGACGCTCGGTATAATGATCGGCGTCTATCATGCACTTATCCATCCAGGCATAAATTGCTGCATCGTCACGCTGCGTCATCAGCTCGTCAGGCAGCCCCCAGAGACTGGCAAACAAATGGTTATAACTGCGGATAGCGCCATCCAGATCGGTAACGAGTATGCCGTCAGCAGTCGATTCCAGCGTTGCACGCAATTCTGCGATCAGTTTCTCGAGTTCATTTTCCGTTTGTTTCTGGCTGGTGTAGTCGCGTACTGCGACAACAAAAATCGAGTTGTCCATACCAACTCTGACCAGACTGACCCGGCGTTCCACCTGCACCACGGTTTTATCCGCGCATTCGAGCAAGGTTTCAGAGTAAATATTTTCTGACAGGCCTGCGGCGACGTCTTCCCAGAAAAATACATCTTCGGGCGCTGCCGCCAGCTCGACAATACCCTTGTCGCGCAGGCTGCCTTCCTGCACTTTGAGCAGCGTGTGTATTGCCCGGTTTGCCGCAAGTATGCGCAAAGAGATAGGATCGACCAGAATCACGGCTTCCAGCATTCCCTCTATCAGTGCCTGCAGTTGATGCGCCTTCATGGCGGACTCTCGCTGGATGTATCTGATTGCGCTTCCAGTCCGCGTTCGAAGAAATAGCACAAACGCTTGCGTGGCGACAGATAATCGTACGCGGACTTAGGTAATTGCAAGGGTTTGAGACTGCGATGTATGCACAGCTGCTGCTCGTGTTCGAGGTTAATCACCAGCGCTTCATCGCGGTCAATTGAGGAGTCATGAATGATCACTTTGGGCTTGATCGGACGAGCGGAATTTACCGAGACCACCAGCGCGTATCTGTCGTCACTCAACTGCACAACCGAGCCTGGTGGATATATCCCCATCATACGGATGAAGGTTGTCAGTGTTGGCGCGTGAAAGCGGGTTTTGAACTTGGTGAAGATCTGCGACAAGGCTTCGTGCGGTGTTAGCGCCAGTGCCGGATTCGGCGGATTACACAGGTTATCGTACTGATTCACGAGCGCCACGATACGGCTTAACGGCGACATCTTTTCACCCGGAATGCGGCTGGGATAGCCGCTGCTGTCGTAATGTTCGTGATGTTGTGCCATCAGCAGCATGGCGTTCGGCGCCAGATCCATTTTACGTGCCAGATTCACGCTGTGTACCACATGTTCCTGATATGCCAGTTTTTCGGGGGCGCTGAAATGTTCATCGATCCAGCGTACCCGGTCAGGCAATTCGATTTTACCGATGTCGTGCATGAGCGCACCGACCCCCAGATTGAGCATCTCGGTTTTATTCAGCCCCATTGCTTTACCCAGCAACAGCGAAATGACGGTAACGTTAATCGAATGCAGGGAAGTCTTTTCGCCGGCTTTTTCTGACAACAGGCGGATCGCAGCCTCATCTTCGCTGAGGATTTGTCCGAGGAAACCCTGTATCAGTTGTTCGACCAGTTGCTTTGCCAGTCCCGGTTGCGCATGGACCTGCTCGGTGACTTGTTTATATGTCTGCGCGGCGTGATTGAATTGCCGCTCGCACACCTGCAGACTGGCAGCCTGACCAGCAAGCAATGCCCGGCGGCGGCGTAACGCATATTCTGTCGACGTTTCCGTTACTGCGCTGACAGTTTCTGCTGGCGTGATAGTGTCAGTGGTGTCGGTGACTGAGCTTTTATCGGGGGCATAACGGATACGTTCTATGCCCAGCGAACGTATGGTGTCGATCTGTTCCTGAGAGCTGATTTTGAAGTTGCTGATCGGAAATGGATGATCCATCCAGCCGACGTCAAGATAGACGTACATCCCTATCCGCAGTTCGGATAGTTCTATAAATTGGGTATGAGTGTCAGTCATCACGTTTGCTGACCCAAAACTTGCAACATAGTAGGGGTGATCCCCGCGGTATTTTCAATTTTAATCATTTAAAAAGCAAAATTTTTAACGGAAAACAGCTTTTTGTAAAAAATACCACGTCATTTTTTCCAATACTAACTGAAATCTTCCCGAAAAATGATTTGTACGGGTGTAATTCTGTGAGGGTGTTGTTATCGAATACACGAGCCAGCGCCTGCATGCCCTATGGTAGCAGAAGAGGGTCGGCTTTTTAATCGCGATCCCGTTTACGGAACGCCAGCCAGCCGGCAATGACCGTGAATGTCAGCACGATCGCCACCACAATCCAGAAGCCGTATTCGTGTTGCGCGAGTGGAATGCCACCGACATTCATGCCGAGTAAGCCGGCAATCATATTGATAGGCAAGGCCAGCACCGTGACGACAGTCAGCACAAACAGCGAGCGGTTATTCTGTTCATTTTCGCTGGCGGCGATTTCTTCCTGCAATAACTTGATGCGCTCCTGCAGGGACGCCATGTCACTCAGCACCACCGCAAACTCCTCTGTGGACTGACGCAGTTCCTGCACATCGGTTTCCGCCAGCCATACCGGCGGTTTTTGCAGCAGGCGGAACAAGGCTGCAGGCTCCGGTGCCAGCAAGCGTTGCAGGCGCACCAGTACACGCCGGATTTCGCCCAGATTGGCGCGTTTTTTGTTCAGCCTGTCCGCCAGCAAATGGTCTTCGATGTCGTCAATTTTTTTGATGACATTGCGCACGATGCCGATCAGCACATCGGCCTGATCGCGTAACAGATGCGTCAGCAATTCGCTGGGAGAATGGAAAATTTCACCGTGATTGACGGCATTGCGCAAGCGGTCAACCGACTGTAAAGGTTTTCGGCGCGCGCTGATCATGATGTTATTGGTCACACTCAGCCACAAGGTCGCAATATCCGACGCTTCAAATGCAAAGTCGTGCAGCACATCGTTAATCACCGCAATCAGATTGTGGTCTGCATGTTCAATCCGGGTTGAACGCGAACCTTCGTGCAGTGCTTCGTAGAATTCTTCCGGTAGCTGCACGTGTTCATGCAGCCATTTTTCGGCTGCCACGTTGGTCAGATTGAAATGCAGCCAGATAAAGCTGTTGTCACTGGCGGCACGCGGTGCCTGCAGCCATGCCAGCGCTTCATCGGTATGCAGCGTTTTGCCGGCCCGGCCATGCGCAAACAGATAGCCACAAATTAAACCAGACTGATCTGAGCCATACGATAAGTTATCCAGCACCATCTGCTTTCCTGCACAACGATAGAGCCGCTATTGTAAGACAGCACCCCTACCGGTACGACATTTTTAATGTCTGTCATGGTCAGATTTCATGCGGGAGTCACAATCCCCGACGCCCCCACTTATGTCGCTCACGCTGTCATCAGACATCTCAAAAAGGCGCTCAGAGCGCTTCCCGGCGGATAAATATACTGGGGGGGAGTATATTTTAAAGCCAAGTCAATCCGCTGAGAATCGGCGTAAAACGCCATATACCCCCCATTTTTTGAGAAAAGGACTACAGATTCGGTGCCAGCCAGCGTTCGACTTCTTCTTTTGCCACACCGCGCCGTGCCGCCATGTCCGCCACCTGATCATCACCGATTTTACCGACGCTGAAGTATTTGGATTGCGGATGTGCAAAGTAGAAACCAGAGACCGCAGCGCCCGGAATCATCGCCCATGATTCGGTGATGTGCATGTCGATTTCTTCGCATTGCATCTGCTTAAACATCGCGGTCTTGACCGTGTGTTCCGGGCAGGCCGGATAGCCGGGTGCCGGACGTATGCCCTGATAGGATTCTTTGATCAGTTCTTCATTGCTGAGTTTTTCATCGGCGGCATAGCCCCACAGATCGGTGCGGACACGTTCATGCAGATATTCGGCAAAGGCTTCGGCCAGACGGTCTGCCAGCGATTTCAGCATGATGCTGCTGTAATCGTCATGTGCGTCTTCAAAACGTTTTTCGTATTTTTCGATTCCCAGACCGGCAGTGACGGCGAACATACCGATGTAGTCTGCTATGCCGCTGTCTTTCGGCGCGATGAAATCAGCGAGGCATTGATTCGGCCGCTGTACGCCATCAACCACCGGCTTCTCGGTTTGCTGGCGCGTGCCGTAATAGGTGAATGCGACCTGGCTGCGGCTGTCGTCGGTGTAAATTTCGATGTCGTCGTCATGCACGCTATTTGCAGGCAGCAAAGAGACGACGCCGTTGGCTGTCAGCCAGCGGCCATCGATGATTTTCTTGAGCATCGCCTGACCTTCGGCAAACACTTTGCTGGCGGCTTCACCGACCACGCTGTCGGTCAGTATCGCAGGAAATGGCCCGGCCAGATCCCAGGTCTGGAAGAACGGACCCCAGTCGATGTACTGTGCAATTGTTGCCAGATCAACGTTTTTAAACACGCGGCGACCGATGAATTTTGGCTTCACAGGCGCGTTCGCACCGTCAAAGCTGAGCTTCATTTTATTCGCACGCGCTTGCGCCAGCGTCAGCAATGGCGTGGTTTTTTTGTTCGCATGCTGCACGCGGATACGTTCGTAATCCGTTACCAGCTCATCGATATACTGCTCGCGGCTTTCCGGCGTCAGCAGTGATTGCGCGACCGATACCGAGCGCGAAGCATCCGGCACATATACGACCGGGCCTTCATAATTCGGCGCGATTTTGACAGCGGTATGGGCGCGGCTGGTGGTGGCGCCGCCGATCAGCAGCGGGATTTTCATCATGCGGAAATGCGGGTCGCGCTGCATCTCTTTAGCGACATAAGCCATCTCTTCGAGTGATGGTGTGATCAGGCCGGAGAGACCGATGATGTCGGCATTTTCGGCTTTGGCTTTGGCCAGAATTTCGGAGCATGGCACCATCACACCCATGTTCACGACTTCAAAGTTATTACATTGCAGTACCACGGTGACGATGTTTTTACCGATGTCATGTACGTCGCCTTTGACGGTGGCGATGACGATCTTGCCTTTCGGTTTATTGTCGCCGCTGCGTTTTTTTTCTTCTTCGATGAAAGGTACCAGATGCGCGACCGCCTGCTTCATGACGCGTGCTGATTTCACTACCTGTGGCAGGAACATTTTGCCCTGACCGAATAAATCACCGACGATATTCATGCCGTCCATCAGCGGGCCTTCGATCACCTGTATCGGGCGGCCGCCATTGTTCATGATAGCGACGCGCGCTTCTTCAGTATCTTCAACGATCCACTGCGTGATGCCATGCACCATCGCGTGAGCCAAGCGTTTTTCAACCGGCTCGCTGCGCCATTCCAGCGTGGCTTCTTCTTTCTTGCCACCCGCTTTCAGTGTCGCTGCAAATTCGATCATGCGTTCGGTGGCATCTTCACGGCGATTTAACACCACGTCTTCGACACGTTCGCGTAATTCGGGATCGAGCTCGCTGTATACGCCGACCATACCGGCATTCACGATGCCCATCGTCATCCCGGCCTGAATCGCGTGATACAGGAAAACGGTGTGGATCGCTTCACGTGCCGGGTCATTGCCACGGAAAGAGAAACTCACATTCGAGACACCGCCGCTGATTTTGGCGCCGGGTAAGTTCTGATGTATCCAGCGTGTCGCTTCAATGAAATCGACCGCGTAGTTATTGTGTTCTTCAATACCGGTGGCGACCGCGAAAATATTCGGATCGAAAATAATGTCTTGCGGATCGAAATCGAGTTGATCAACCAGCAGTCGATAAGCGCGTTCGCAGATTTCGATTTTGCGTTGATAGGTGTCCGCCTGGCCTTTTTCATCAAATGCCATCACGATGACCGCTGCGCCATAACGCTTGCACAAGTTGGCCTGACGTAAAAATTCTGCTTCGCCTTCTTTCATCGAAATCGAATTGACGATGGCTTTGCCTTGCACGCATTTCAGACCGGCTTCAATCACACTCCATTTCGACGAATCGATCATCAGCGGCACGCGGGCGATGTCCGGTTCAGACGCGATCAGATTCAGGAAGCGCGTCATGGCCGCCTGAGAATCGAGCATCGCTTCATCCATATTAATGTCGATGATCTGGGCACCGTTTTCCACTTGCTGGCGGGCGACAGCTAAGGCTTCGTCGTATTGCTCATTCAGAATCAGACGTGCAAAAGCTTTGGAACCCGTGACATTCGTGCGTTCACCGACATTCACAAACAGAGAGTGTTCATCGATGGTGAATGGCTCTAAACCGGATAAGCGACAGGCCGGCGGAATGGCAGGAACAATACGTGGCGCCTGGGTTTGCAGGATATCGGCAATCGCCTTGATGTGCGGTGGCGTAGTGCCGCAGCAACCACCGGCGATATTGATAAACCCGGCTTCGGCAAATTCTTTCAGCAAGGCGGATGTGTCGGCAGGCAGCTCATCGAAACCGGTATCGCTCATAGGATTGGGCAAACCTGCATTCGGATAAATGCAGACGAAGGTATCGGCAATTTTCGACAGCTCTTCTGCATACGGACGCATCAGCGCCGCACCGAGTGCGCAGTTCAGACCGATGGTCAGCGGCTTGGCGTGACGCACGGAATTCCAGAATGCCGGCACGGTCTGACCAGACAGTATGCGACCCGAAGCATCGGTCACGGTGCCGGAAATCATGATTGGTAAAGTCTGGCCGGTTTCTTCAAAATACTGATCAATCGCGAACAACGCTGCTTTGCAGTTCAGGGTGTCGAAAATCGTTTCGACCAGCAGCACATCGGCGCCGCCTTCGACCAGACCACGGGTTTGCTCATGGTAGGCAGCCACCAATTGATCGAACGTGACATTGCGCGCCGCAGGATCATTCACATCCGGTGAAATCGAGGCGGTCTTTGGCGTTGGCCCTAATGCGCCGGCGACGAAACGCGGTTTGTCGGCACTGCTGTATTTGTCACAGGCAGCACGGGCGATTTTTGCCGCCTGCACGTTCATCTCATAAGCCAGATGCGCCATGTGGTAATCGTCTTGTGCGACGGTCGTCGCACCGAAGGTATTGGTTTCAATCAGATCGGCACCGGCGGCCAGATATTGTTCGTGAATTTCCTGAATGATGTGTGGCTGCGTCAGGGTCAGTAATTCATTGTTGCCTTTGACGAATAATTCCTTACCCGGAACCGAAAAATCCTTGAAACGCCCACCACGATAATCTTCTTCCGTCAGCTTGTAACGCTGGATCATGGTGCCCATCGCGCCATCCAGGATCAGGATGCGTTGTTGCAGTAATTCGCGCAAACGGGTTTCGGTAGCGGAGACAGGCAGGGTTCTGGTCATGATCTTTACTCGCATCGTCGTATCAATAGGACTGATGCAACATTGTTCCGGCAAGGCATGGCGACGCGGGCAGTACATTAGTTAGTACGACCAGAAGCCATTACGCCGCCAGGGCGATGTTGCATCAGTCCAGAAAAACAAAAACCCGATCGGCTCATGCATGCAGGCGGATCGGGCGACGTCCTTTTAGCAGCACTTATTACGCGCCCGCAATCTGAATCTCAAATCGGCGCTGGGAAGTCAAATTATACGTCAGATCAAGGACTTGACGCCGTGGTTACTGGTTTTTACCGGGTTTTGCTTATACATTGTGGTTAGATCGATATATGCTGACCGTCTGAGGGTGACACTATTTTGTTTAAGTATTAACAAAAAAGGGCATATCCTCAGATGAGAGATATGCCCAAAGGGAATGCTTATGACGATGAAATTAACAGCGTGAGAAAGTGTGATTAATGCTTTTTATGACGGGTTGCGATCAGGCTGGCAATAATAGAACCGCCAAGTATCAGGCCAATCACCATCAGCGAAACCTCGGTCGGCACATGCATCCATTTCACGATCAGCATCTTGATTCCGACAAACATCAGCACAAATGCAAGACCGAATTTCAGTAAATGGAAACGGTCTGCCATATCGGCCAGCAGGAAATACAAGGCCCGCAAACCCATAATCGCGAAAATGTTAGAGGTGAACACGATGAACGGATCAGTCGTCACCGCAAAAATTGCCGGAATCGAATCCACTGCAAAGATCACATCGGATACTTCAATCAGGATCAGGACCAGCAGCAAAGGCGTAAAGACGCGCTTACCATTGACCTTGATACTGAATTTTTCTTTGTGAAACTCTTTGGTGAATGGCAGTAATTTCTTCGCCAGTTTCAATACCGGATTAGCATCCAGATCCGGTTCGGCTTCTGTTGAGACCAACATGCGGAAACCGGTGATCAGCAGGAACACACCGAACAGATACAGCACCCATGCGAACTGCGTGACGACCCAGCTGCCGGCGAGAATCATGATGACTCGCATGACGATCGCACCCAGAACACCGTAGAGCAGGACTTTGCGCTGATATTGCGGCGGTACTGAGAAATGTCCGAAAATCAGCAGGAAGATAAAGATATTATCGACCGACAGCGATTTCTCGATGACGTAACCGGTCAGGAATTCCATCGCTTTCGCGTTGGCGATTTCACGCCCGACGGTTTCCGTCAGATACATCCACAGACCAAGATCAAACGCCAGCGCCAAACTGACCCAGACAACGGACCAGGCCGCCGCTTCCCTGACGCTGACTTTGTGAGCGCGCGAACCACCCAGCGCCACAACGTCTATGGCTAACATCGCTAAGACAAAAGCGATAAATGCGACCCACATCCAGGGTTGAGCGACGGAGTGCAACATGATTTACTCTTTTTCGATAAAGCCCAGCAATTGCAGCAGGCTGGTGAACAGATTAAAAATTGTGACGTACAGATTGACGGTCGCCATGATGTAATTGGTTTCGCCACCGTGGATGATATTGCTGGTTTCAAACAAGATCATGCCGGACATCAGCAACACCATGACCGCAGAAATCGTCAACGACAAGGCTGGAATCTGGAAGAAAATCGCGCCCAGACTCGCCACCAGTGCGACGATCATGCCGACCATCAGGAAGCCGCTCATGAAGCTGAAATTACGTTTGCTGATCAGTACGTAGGCAGACAGACCCATGAAAATCAGACCTGTCATCCCCATTGCGGTCATCACAATGGAAGTGCCGCCCGGCATTTTCAGATAGTGGGAAAGAATCGGACCCAGGGTGTAACCCATGAAACCTGTCAGGGCAAACACACTGGCAATACCCCATGCACTGTTACGCAGTTTGTTGGTCGCAAACAGCAGACCAAAATAGCCGATCAGGGTAAGAAAGATGCCGGGACCCGGAATTGCGAAAGCGATGGTCGCGCCGGCCGTCAGTGCAGAAAACAATAAAGTCATTGACAGCAACATATATGTGTTGCGCAAGACTTTCTGACTGTCACTGGCTGTGGTGTCGATATAGTCAACGGTTTGCACATCATGTGCAGTAGAGCGACTCAAGATTTTCATGCTTTTCTCCTGAAATGTTGAAGTCTGATGAAAAGACACAGGACTTCCCCTTCTCAACAGAAGGTGGTGACAGTCTAGTTGCTAGAAAATTGAAAGAAAAGTCGAATATAATTGATAAATACTTCGTAAAAACCGATGATTTATTGCTGATCGTTCTGCTATGCCCACACTGAATTACAAACACCTGCATTATTTCTGGATGGTCGCCAAGTCAGGCAGTATTGCGCGCGCCAGTGAACAATTGCATCTGACGCCGCAAACCATCAGCGGACAGCTTGCGTTGTTTGAGGAAATGCAGGGTGAGACTTTATTCCGTAAGCAGGGGCGAAATCTGGAACTGACAGAGGCTGGCCGCTTGGTGCTCAGTTATGCAGAAGATATATTCGCACTGGGGCGGGAGCTGGAAGAAGTGCTGCATCACCGGCCGACCGCGCGCACAGTGCAATTGCGTGTCGGGGTGTCGGACGCGGTGCCGAAAACGGTCGCGTATCAATTGCTGGAGCCCGCGATGACTCTGCCGCAGACCTTAAGAATTAATTGTCGTGAGGGCAAACTCGAATTGCTGTTAGCAGAGCTGGCGATGCATAAACTGGACGTTGTGCTATCCGATAGCCCCATGCCGGTGACAGCCAATGTTCGCGGTTACAGTCATTTGCTGGCCGAATCCGGCATCAGTTTTTTTGCCACCCGTGATTTGCGTGCCCGTTTGTCCGGACCTTTTCCTGAACTTTTGGATGGTGCGCCACTTTTATTGCCAGGCGAAGATGCTGCGCTGCGCGGGCGTTTGTTGCAATGGCTGGATCAGCAACAATTGCATCCAAAGATTACCGGCGAGTTTGACGATAGTGCGTTGATGAGTGCATTCGGTCAGGCTGGTGCCGGCGTGTTTGCCGCGCCGACCGTCATCGTTGATCGCGTGATACGCCAGTATGACGTTGAGCTGATCGGCCAGACGCAGGCAATTCAGGAACAGTTTTACGCGATATCGGTTCAGCGTAAACTGACTCACCCTGCTGTGTTAGCTATCAGTCAGGCCGCACAGCAAAACTGGGTTCAATCATTTTCACCAGACTAAAGTGATGCCGGAATCGACCCAGTGTTGAAAACGGATACGGGGTTGGCTGCTGAAAAGAGATTAAAAAAAGCACCTGCAATTCAGGTGCTTTTTTTCGGGTTGCATCGCCAGTATGGCAGAGTAAGAACGACGTATCAGCGACGGCCCAGCAGCGATTTGACTGTTTTATCCAGTGGCACGGCGTAATCGTACGTTGCCAGAACGATGTTATCACCAGGACGAATAAGTTTTAAATTGACGAATACCAGCTTATCGCTCTCTGCATAGGTACCAACAATGACCGCTTGTGCCTGGTGGTTTTGAGCAACTTCTTTGATTTCGCGGGTCAGCAGCAGTTCGCCGACGTTTTGTTTGATAAATACTTTATCGCGGAACTTCATTTCCACCATTTTGTAGCCGCTGCGCGTGAACTGACCAGAAACCTGTTCCGCAACAATACGGCCAAATGGTGAAGATTCTTCGAGTGCGTTGATGTTTGCCAGTGTGGCAACGATCAGTGGGCGCGACTTATCCAGAGGTATTCCAGAAGTCGCCGCGTTTGCAGCAGAAATCAAAGCGTTGGCAGCTTTTTGATTTGATGGAATGAATTCATTGTTCTCAGCGTCTCTCCAGGTTGGCTGAGATGCACTTGCCAGACCTGAATTATTACCCATGTTGAGACTTGAGCAGGCTGACAGCGCCATGACAACAGAAGTACATACTAGGATTTTTTTCATCTTATTGTCCTCCGACAACCTTAAAACTGAAATCAGATTCTTTTGTATACAAGGACGCGTCGCTGTCGCTGATATAGTAAGCATCTGTGCGGCGTGCTAAGTACTGGGCATTTTTAGTGAGAGACGTTGTTACTATCAGCTCGTAGGAAGGAGTGCTTCCCTTTGCATATTCTTGGTCAACCCAGCTAAGCCAGTCATACGAGGCGGTTGCGGCTAAGCCACCAACTGCCGCTTTCGTTCCTGGCGCCCAGTTCACACCATATAAAGCAGCGATGCCGCCGGCAATCGCTGTTGCGCTTGTAAAGCGTTTATTTTGCGAGCGATCGGCGGAGAATCGTACTAATTGTGTATCAATATCAACAACTTGAACCGTTTGATCATGCACTCGTCTGACAGTGACACCTTGGTTCACTAAGGACGTCACAATCTGCTCATAAAATACGTGTGAAAACTTACTGTTTTGTGAAGGTGGAGTCACATAAACCGGTGCTCCCACTTTGTCTGTACCCAGTTTGATTTGTTCAGCAACATTTTTCGCAATCGATAACCAGTGCGCAGATGCTTGTAATTTGTTTTGTGTGCTGGTTGCAAAATTTCCTGCAAGTGGCGTCTCACTATATTGAGTGGAACAAGCCGTGAGCGCCATCGTTGCGAGGACAACCGGAAGAAATTTCTTCATTTGTTTACCTTTACTGGATGCTTGTAATGAGTCGTCCACGACAAGTGGGCGAACCGAATTCCGCTTGCGAGAATACAGCAAGTCCCGCAAAGCAACAAAGAATTTGCCATTAAATTAATTAGAGATAGAGACAAACTTTGTTTAACGACATGATCTTTGATTAAAAGTGTCGTTTTTTTGCTTCACAGGCAACAAGCTTCAGAGCCGGTTGAATTGTGTGTCCGGGGTCAGTGGAAAGCCCTGCAGAAATTCTGCTGCAAGCAGGCGTTTCCCACCGGGTTTTTGCAGTTCCGTCAGTTTGAGTACACCCTCTCCGCAGGCAATCAGAATGCCATCTTGCGCGGACGCTGTCAGAACTTGTCCGGGTATTGCAGAGGTTTTCGCACCGGTGATCATCTGTGCTGCCCAGATCTTGATGGTGCTGTTGCCATACTGAGCATGCGTACCCGGAAATGGATTAAAGGCACGGATTTTTCTCTCTAGTACACAGGCGGGCAGATGGAAGTCGAGAGCCGCTTCTTCTTTGCTGATTTTGGCGGCGTAAGTAACACCTTGTTCCGGCTGCACGGCCGCAGTCAGGGAGCCGCGTTCTAATTGCTGTAAAGCCTGTACGATCATGTTGCCGCCCATCGCAGCCAGTTTATCGTGCAGACTGCCGGTCGTATCGGTGCTGTTGATGGCGATACTTTGTTTTAAAAGCATAGGGCCGGTATCCAGACCCTCTTCCATTTGCATGATTGTGATACCGGTTTCCTGGTCACCGGCTTCAATCGCTCGGTGGATAGGCGCCGCCCCGCGCCAGCGAGGCAAGAGTGAGCCATGGATATTCAGACAGCCCAGACGTGGAATGTCCAGCACAGAGACCGGCAATATCAGACCGTAAGCGGCGACCACCATGACATCGTGCGCGGTTTTACGCAGCAAGTCGTGTGCCTCAGCTGCAACATCCGGATATTTTCCGTTTAATTTCAACGAAACGGGTTGGGCAACGGGAATATTGTGTTCCAGTGCGTATTGTTTGACTGCCGATGCATGCAGATGCATACCCCGGCCGGCCGGCCGGTCTGGTTGCGTGAGCACCAGCGGAATTTCAAAACCTGCCTCATGTAATGAAGCCAAGGCTGTGGCGGCGAATTCCGGCGTACCGGCGAAGATCACTTTCATTTGCGATTCCCGGGACGGCGTTGCATCTCACGTTCTTCTTTAACCAGTTTCGTCTTGATGCGGTTTCGCTTCAGCGGAGACAGATATTCGACGAACACTTTTCCCTTAAGGTGATCGATCTCGTGCTGTATGCAGACAGCAAGCAAATCTTTGGCATGAATTTCGAACTCTTTGCCGTCGGCGTCCAGCGCTTTGACTTTGACTTCGGCTGGTCGCTCCACGCCGTCGTAAATCCCCGGTACGGACAGACAACCTTCGTCGTAAACTTTTTTCTCTTCGCTGGCCCAGATAATTTCCGGATTAATGAATACCTGTAACTGATCATTAGTTTCAGAAATATCGATGACCACCAGTTGTTCATGTACGTCAACCTGTGATGCTGCCAGACCGACGCCGGGTGCGTCGTACATCGTTTCAGCCATGTCCGCGATCAGTTGCTTGAGACGTGCATCAAAAGTAGTCACCGGTTTTGCCACTTTATGGAGGCGCGGGTCGGGATAACGCAGTATATTTAGTAGAGGCATATTACATTTCGCAACAAGCTGATTTGGCTTTTGCGCTGTTTTTCTTGCTAGTTCAAGGATTTGTGGGCAGAATTTGATTCAATTTGGCAATTATTACAAGCAGTTTCCATGCTTGCTCGCCTGTTTGCTGTAAGACAGCATCTCGTATCGGATATGTTTATGAAAAAGTTTAGCACAATCGCTGCCATCCTCGTTGGCAGTCTGCCATTCGCTTATAGTTCTGCAGTTGCGGCGCCGGCAGAAGCGACGATTGCGCAAGCTCAGGCGTTAGCCCGCAGCAGCAAATGTGATTTCCTGCCGGATGCACCGGATAAACATGTTGTCGTCAGTGGTGATACCTTGTGGGGAATTTCTTCCAAGTTCCTGCAAAATCCATGGTGCTGGCCACAAGTGTGGGGCATGAACAAAGAAGAAATCCGTAATCCGCACTGGATTTATCCGGGACAGATTGTCTATTTTGACCGTACGAATCAGCGTCTGCGTCTGGGAAATGTGTCGGCAAATGGCGTTGTCGGCGGCGTGCCTACTGTCAAGTTATCCCCAAAATCGCGCGTTGAGGGGCTGGGAGCAAATGCGATCCCAGCGATTCCCGCGTCGGCGATTGAGCCGTTCCTGTCACATCCGATGATTGTTGAGGCTAATACGCTCGAAAATACACCGCGTATCGTCGCCGCACCGGAAAGTAAAGTAAACATGGGGCAAGGCGAAAAGGCCTATGTCCGCGGTGATCTTGATGGCGGCACCTCATTTCAGGTATTCCGTCCCGGCGTCCCTTTGAAAGATCCTGATAACGGCGAAATTATTGGCTATGAGGCAGCGTTTGTCGGTACCTTAAAGCTGGCACGTGAGCCGGATGCAAACAACGACGTGTATACCTTTAATGTCGTTAATTCAAAAGAGGAAATGTCTGTCGGCGACCGCTTGCTGCCTGTAACGCCTACTCCTATTCTCAGCTATGTACCGCACCCACCGGAAGAGGAAGTCCGCGGACGTGTCGTCAGTGTCTATGGTGGTGTTTCGGTTGCCGGACAAAACCAGATCATCACGATTAATCGCGGAAAAGAGGATGGCTTAGATCTTGGTACCGTACTGTCCCTGCAACGCTACGGTGGTGTGATTGCCGACCGTACAGACGGTAACCGTAAAATAAAATTACCAAATGAACAATACGGGCACGTATTTATATTCCGTCTGTTTGATCATATTTCTTATGGTCTGGTGATGCAGGTGACGGATTTTGTCAAAGTTGGCGACGTAGCCAAATCACCTCAATAATGATCGTGGAGGTCTGGAATTGTTACCGGACTTCTATTTCTGGTTAAGGCTGGAACAAACGCCGGGCGTCGGTCCCGGTACGGCCCGCAAGCTGCTTACCAGCTTTGGTTTGCCAGAACATATCTTTTCGGCAAGTTATGAGGCACTGTGTGCTGTTGTCACACCAAAAGTTGCCCGCGCCCTGTTAATTCCACCGGGTGATGATTTTCTCAGATTATCCGAGATCACTGCATCCTGGACAATGCAGCAAGGCAACTACGTTGTCACGCTTGCCGATGCGGCATATCCTCCGACCTTACTGGAAATTCCCGACCCGCCGCTGATGCTGTATGTGAAAGGACGCCCCGACTTACTGCGGCATCCCGGAATAGGTGTCGTGGGTAGCCGCAATGCGACTGCGCAGGGAATACGGAATGCGGAACAGTTTTCCGAAGCCTTAAGTCATGCCGGATTAACGATCAGTTCCGGTCTGGCTGCAGGCATTGATACTGCGGCGCATCAGGGCGCACTTCGTGGCATGGGTTCGACAATCGCAGTGATCGGTACCGGTGCGGACATTGTTTATCCTGCCAGAAATCGCTCGCTGGCACATCAGATTGCCACGGAGGCTTGTATTGTCAGTGAATACTCACTTGGAACTCCGGCGATTGCCTCTAACTTCCCTCGTCGCAACCGGATTATTTCCGGCCTGACCAGAGGTGTGCTGGTGGTGGAGGCCGCCGCGCAGTCTGGCTCTTTAATTACGGCGAGGATGGCGGCCGATCAGGGGCGGGAAGTGTTTGCAATTCCTGGTTCTATCCATTCGCCATTAGCAAAAGGCTGCCATCAGTTGATTCGGCAAGGTGCAAAACTCGTCGAGTCTGCTCAGGATATTTTAGAAGAGTTGCAACTGAATCTGCCTCAATCAGTTGTTGCGCCGGGTCTGATCCCGCCTGCACCGGGCGTTGTCGCGACTACTGGCTTGCTGGCACTGATGGGTTATGATCCGGTTCCCGTCGATGTGCTGGCATTGCGTACCGGCCAGGATGTTGCGAGTTTAACCGGGCATTTATTAGAACTGGAGCTGAGCGGGCAGATTGAATCATTGCCGGGCGGGATGTTTCGCCGCCTTGGCTGACAAGCCGTGATAAACAGCGCCGTTGGCGTTGAATATACCCGGGGGAGTATATTTTAAAGCCCAGTGTTAGCGCGGAGTTCTTTGCCAAAAACGCGGATACTGCCCCGGAATGGTTAAAAATTAAAAAAACTGCGGTGATATTTCTGAGCGGGACTTGTTTGAAACTGTTTCAGCAGATAGAGTACCGACATGTTTGATATTCTTGTTTACCTCTACGAAACTTATTATCGTCCTGACGCATGTCCGGACACGGCCGCTCTGGTCAAAAAGTTGTCTGCTGTCGGTTTTCCTGAAGACGAAATTTCTGAGGCTCTGGATTGGCTGACTGGTCTGGCAAAGACGACCGGTCAGTCGTTGCCATCACCCTTAAGTTCAAGCGGGTTCCGGGTCTATGCGGCAGCCGAGCTTGCCGCTCTCGGTACTGAAGCGATAGGTTTTATTCAGTTTCTTGAGTCAGCAGGATTATTGTCCTCTTTGCAACGTGAAATCGTTATCGAACGCGCGCTCGCTGTCAACGAATCACCGCTGCCTCTTAATAAACTGCGCATCATTGTCCTGATGATGCTGTGGAGCCAGGGCGCTGAGCCTGATATGTTGATGTTTGATGAGCTATTGTTGTCAGATGACGACAATACACCACGTCTTTTGCATTAATCGTTTCATAAACAGAAAATTTCTGGCAAAAATCGCAGCGTGGTTGCGGGTTTTGCGTTTGCACGTTTATCATTCCGCACTAACTCAGGTTAGTCTTACGCTTATTTAGCAAAAAATGTTGCTTGTTAATCATTTTTTGTGCAAAAACATTCGAGAATTCCGAAATGACAAAAACGCTCATCATTGCCGAAAAACCTTCTGTCGCTGCTGACATTGCCAAAGCGCTTGGAGGTTTCACTAAGCATGATGACTATTTCGAGTCCGATGAATATGTGTTGTCGTCGGCCGTCGGTCATTTACTCGAAATTACTGTTCCAGAGGAATACGACGTCAAGCGCGGTAAATGGAGTTTTGCACATTTACCTATGATTCCGCCGCATTTTGCGCTCAATCCTATTGCCAAAACCGAAACTCGCCTGAAAGTTCTGAATAAGCTGATCAAGCGTAAAGATGTTTCGGCACTGATTAATGCATGCGACGCGGGGCGTGAAGGTGAACTTATTTTCCGTCTGATTGCACAGCACGCGAAAGCAAAACAACCGGTACAACGTTTGTGGCTGCAATCGATGACGCCGGCAGCCATCCGCGAGGGCTTTAAAAAATTACGCAGTGACGCGGAAATGAAGCCTCTGGCAGACGCTGCGCGCTGCCGTTCGGAATCGGACTGGCTGATCGGTATTAACGGTACCCGCGCTATGACGGCGTTCAACTCCAAAGAAGGCGGATTTTATCTGACGACCGTCGGGCGGGTACAGACGCCAACCTTATCGATCGTGGTTGAGCGTGAAGAAAAAATAAAGAAATTCGTTGCCCGCGATTTTTGGGAAGTGCGTGCTGAATTCGTTTGTGCTGCCGGCATTTACGAAGGACGCTGGATGGATCAGCAGTTCAAAAAAGATGAACATGATCCAGAGAAGAAGGCGGAGCGGCTGTGGAGTAAGCTGGCCGCCGAGTCCATCGTTGCGGCATGCCGTGGACGTCAGGGCAATGTCACCGAGGAATCTAAGCCTGCTACCCAGATGGCACCGGCACTGTTTGATCTGACCAGCCTGCAGCGTGAGGCTAATGCCAAATTCGGTTTCTCCGCGAAAAATACTTTGGGTCTGGCGCAGGCTTTGTATGAAAAACACAAAGTGCTGACGTATCCGCGTACCGATTCCCGCCATTTGCCGGAAGATTATCTGGATACCGTTAAACAGACCTTAGAAACGGTTTCGGAAAGTAATAATTATCATCAGTTTGCTACCCAGATTCTGAAAAATAACTGGATCAAGCCGAACAAACGCATTTTCGATAACACGAAAATCAGTGATCACTTCGCGATCATTCCTACCGGGCAGATACCTAAAAATCTGTCTGAGCCCGAGCAAAAGCTCTACGATCTGGTAACCCGTCGTTTTATGGCGGTGTTTTTCCCGGCAGCAGAATTTCAGGTGACAACGCGCATCACGGAAGTGACAGGGCACCACTTCAAAACCGAAGGTAAAGTCATGACCAACGCTGGTTGGCTGGCTATTTACGGTAAAGAAGCACTGGAAGAAAAAGATACGGAAGGCAAAGGCACGCTGGTTCCTGTTGCCAAAGGCGAAAAAGTGCTCGCCGATAAAATTGAAGCGCATGGTTTAGTCACGAAACCACCCGCTCGCTACAGCGAGGCGACCTTATTGTCAGCAATGGAAGGTGCCGGCAAATTGGTGGATGACGGAGAATTGCGTGAAGCGATGGCGGGCAAGGGTCTTGGTACTCCTGCAACACGGGCGGCAATTATTGAAGGCTTGCTGACCGAGAAATACTTGCTGCGTGAAGGCCGTGAGTTGATGCCGACGGCCAAAGCCTTTCAATTAATGACCTTGTTGCGTGGTTTGGGCGTGGATGAGTTGACTTCACCGGAATTAACCGGCGAATGGGAATACAAGTTATCGCAAATGGAGAAGGGCAAAATCAGCCGTGAAGAATTCATGCGCGAAATTGCCCAGATGACACAAATCATCGTCAAACGCGCTAAAGAGTATGACAACGACACGATTCCCGGCGATTATGCGACGCTACACACACCTTGTCCGCATTGCGGCGGTGTTGTCAAAGAAAACTATCGTCGATTTGCCTGTACGAAGTGTGAATTCTCTATGAGCAAAACGCCTGGCAGCCGTCAGTTCGAGGTGGCCGAGGTTGAAGAGTTGCTGAGTAAGCGTGAAATCGGTCCTCTGCAAGGGTTCCGCTCGAAAATGGGCAGACCATTTGCGGCTATTTTGAAAATTGTGCCGGATACAGAACACAATAATTTAAAACTGGAATTTGACTTTGGCCAGAGTCAGGACGAGGGCGAGGACGGCGAAGGCGTAGATTTTACTGGTCAGACGTCTTTGGGCCCTTGCCCGAAATGTGGCAGCGGCGTATTCGAAATGGGTCTTGCCTATGTCTGTGAGAAAACCGTCGCTAAACCGAAGGCATGCGATTTCCGCAGTGGCCGCATCATTTTGCAGCAAGAGATCTTACCCGAGCAGATGAGTAAATTACTGATCGACGGTAAAACAGATTTATTGCCGGGTTTTATCTCTCAGCGTACACGTCGGCCGTTCAAAGCCTTTCTGGTCAGGGCAAAAGATGGCAAGGTGAGCTTTGAATTTGAGGAGCGCAAAGCAAAGGCACCCGCCGCGGGTAAAGTCAAGGCGGAAGTGGCGGCGGATGAAGCTGACAAACCAGTCAAAAAAGCGACCACCAGAAAGAAAAAAACTGCCTGATATTGCCTGAGCCGATTCCTCCAGCTCCTACCGTTTCGCTTTAAGTTGCAGGATATACTCTTCCTTCGGTATATTGTCTGAAATGATTTTCCTGCAATAAGGTATATATGGGATTGGTTGACACACTGTCGAGCGCACGCAGAGAATTTTTTAACGCATTTCAAAATGCTGCTGCAACTCTGGTTCCGCGTACAGTTGAGACCTTATTTTCCAAGGTCAACTCAGAAAACAGCCCGATAGAACAGGCCGACATTGTCCGTGCTCAGCTTCTGTTGCAGGAACATCGCCATGAAATTGAGCTGCAACTGACGAAACAGATGCAACAGTTGCTTGATAGGAGTATGGAAACGACCTATCAGAACTTCCGTCCCAATTTATCCGCCCTCGCCATTTCTGCCGATAATCTGAGCTTGCTCGATTCTTCTGCATTTGAAAGCTCGCTGCGCTTTAATGACGTCACACAACTGTTCAGGAATGCCGCAGAGCAGGAGTTGGTTGATCTGAATATCCGTATCGCGGTTTTGTTTGCACAGGACGATATACGCGAGCGCGAAAACCCTTTCCGGCCTTACCTGATAACACGTTGCATTTTTCTGGCTGTAGAAAGTCTGCATTTGCCGCAGGAAATGTTTTCTGTATTGTCGACGCAAATGGGAGAAACACTGACCGCAGATATTCCGGATATCTACCATCAGACCAACGCCGAGTTAGAAAGGCTGGGCGTTCATGCGCACCTTTCTTTAAAAATAAACAAATCGGCAGAGACCTTGCATCCCCGGGGGGCGAGTGGTGCCGGGCGGCAGCAGAATTTTGTCGTTAATCCAGATGGTGGTAACGCTTTTCCTGCATTGAATCAGGCCGATTTTGTTGCAGATGCTGTTTTCAGGTCGGCGGTGCCGGCGCAACCGGTTAATTCACCCATTAATATAGAACAGTTATTTCAGGCTTTACGCGGCGTGGAAAGAACGACGTTTTCAGCGTATCAGCCAGCTGTTGCAGTGAAAGATGATTTGCCGCCACCTGTCTGGCTTGCGAATACATCCGATTTACCTGCGCTTTTACGAACAACCTTCGGTCAGTCTGGCGAGGCTCAGCGCGGAAGAGATTTTGATCTCGCCAGCCAGCAGGTAAATACAGAGTTCCCTTTACCAGGTTCAGATATCGCCCAGTTTGCTATCCGGGATTTATTAGAGCGTTTCAGTCATTTGCCTGCGCCCGAACAAATGAATACCGCGCCTGCTGAATTAGATGAGCTGCTCAGCGAGCGGGATCTGATTCGTACGCTTGGCTATTTACATCTGTCGATGAAGCCGGATCTGAATATCGTGAATGAACGCGGAGAGGTACGAAACCTGATACGAGAACAACGCGAGGCACTTTCAGCTTTAGCCCGTTCTGCCGACGAGCTGATGATCATTGATGTGCTGGCGATGTTATTCGAGACTATCTTATTTGATGACCTGCTATCAAAAGCACTGCGGGAACAGCTGGGACGCCTTCAATTTCTGTTGTTGCAACTGGCTCTGAGTGATCGTACTTTCCTGAGTAATCCACTGCAATCGGCCCGGTTGTTGCTGAACCGGATGGCTTCTGTGTTACTTGGTACGCAGCATTTACCTGCGAGTCAGCACAAAATTGAGGAAGAAATTTCCCGGGTATTTAAAACTTTGTCCAGACATGATTGTCACGTACCTGAACTATTCCAGCGTATTTATAACCGGTTTGACACGTTTATCTCTACAGAATTAAGAACGCAGGATAAGTCTTTCAGACGTACCGTCAAGTCGATCGAAGAGGCTCAAATCCGCTACCTGCGTTCTGAGCAAACATCGTCATTGCTGATGGAAGGAATGACGAAGCTGAATGTTCCTCAGCATTTCGCCAATTTTCTCGCCACGGAATGGGTGCGGGCAATAAATATCGCTGAAAGAACAGATCCATCACTGGTCGATCGTATGCGAACACTGGTACCTGACATACTGTGGAGCATACAAGCCAAAAATTCTCAGGACGAACAGAGTCAGCTCACTGCAATGTTGCCCGGAATGCTGGCAGACCTCAAGCTTGGTATTGCGATGCTGGATTGGACACAGTTTAAACAGAACGCTCTATTAAACTGGCTGCATGAGAACCATCGCCGCGTATTACTTGCCACGCAAGAATTTTCAACGTCTGAGACCTTGGCGCAGATGCGGGAGTTGTTCGCGAACTTTATACGGCAGCCACCAGTTATCCTATCCGATGTTATCGAGAGAAACAGGTACCATCAAGTCGAAAAACATTTGCGCGAAGTGCTCGCGGAATTGCATTTAAAAGTCATCTTCATTGAGGATAATGACACGAGAGCTGATCTGGAGGACGAAGATAGCTTGCCTGCAATGACTGCGTTGGAACAAAGTAAATCTTCGGAAGTCCAATCACGCTTATGTAGTGGTGTACCGATAGAAATCGCTATTGATCAGTCAATCAAACGGGGATGCATAGTCTGGGTCAACCCTAATATGAGTAATCTCGTATTGAGTCTGAATCAACAAGCTGAGCCGGTCATTATCAGCTATGACAGTTTCGTCCACTATTCCGGCAATGGTGCGCTGACATTTGTCGAAAGCGCTCCTCTGATCGACAGAGCTGTGCAGGCCGTAATCAAATCGGCAGAGATACTTGATATGCAAGTGAGCTGACGGATTCAGGCTGATACGCCAGAACCAATAACACTATTAATCAAAATAATCTCCCTCACAGATTGCCCGGAGGTGGAGGCTTTGCTATCGTCCGGTCCCGCGCTGAAAGGCGGGGAAGAAAGTGAAGCGCTGCAAGTAAAAAAGCAGCCAGACAGTCAACAGACCGAAGCCATGCCAAGCGATTTGATTGGTGCGCGCACAACGAAGTGAATGCGCCGAGAAGAAAAAGCGGATCTGAAGCGTGAAGGGAGTTGACAGTGAGAGTGAAGTGCTTCATAATCTCGTTTCTCTGCTGCTGACGCACACAACGATGCGAAGCAAAACTCGGAAGAGTTGAGTGAAAAAGAATGTAAGTATTCGCGGTTCTTTAACAATTAACAGTCAATAAATGTGAGCACTTGATGAAAGCGCACCGATCAGTTGAACTGATTGGCATGCTTAAAAAATATCAAATGCTTCACAAGAAATAAAGCAAGACGGATTTCAGAAATGGAATCTGAACTGTCAGTATTTTGAGTGAGCGACAGCTTTTAGGCTTTGCTTTGAATGCGTTCATCTGATCGCCGATGTCCTTACGCATTGGCGGTGCTGTGATGGCCGTTGATCGGTTCGTACAGGCTCACTCTCAGCCGGTTTGTCTGATGCCGGACACTGATTCCTGAACGTAACAATAAAAACGGGGCTTTCGCCCCTTTTTTATTCTTCTTCTCAACTTCACTCTTTGCTTCTGCTCAGAAGTGATAGCCCACTTTGAGCGTCGCCACATTCACTCCAGGGTTCGGCTTTTTAATCGCGCCATTGGAGAAATGCTGAATCTTGAGACCGGCTTCCCAGCCGTTGTTGAATACGTAGCCGACTCCGATATGGTCTCCGAACTGGAATGCTGTCGAAAAGGCGCGGCCGTTATTGTTATAGACGTGGGAGAATAAATGCAGACCTATCCCTGCTTCGGCATAAAGCCCTTTTTTATTTTCATTCTGAAAGCGAAAGACTGGGGTGATGCCGACATCAGTAATATTTTGAGTCGCTCCCGATACTCCTTGATAGGCATTATTACGCCATTGAGTCAGCGTAGCATCCCAGTACCCGCCTACTTGTGTACCATTCGATTTGAACCAGGCGTTGTCCCAGTCCCATTGAGCTCCGCCACGCACAAACTGTGACTTATTGCCACTGGCAAATTCTGCGGAAACTGAATCTACGGCAAATGAACTGGCATGGGCTAGCAGAAGTCCAACTCCGGCCAAGAGGATTTTTTTATTAAAGGTTGTCATACGCTGCTTAAGAAGGTGGAGTAAAAGTTGAAGAATAACATGGCTGGAATTTTCATTCAGCTTCACCGGACGCGAAAAGGCGATAATATTTAATCCGTTCAACTATCGGAAAATATAATGACAAAGAAAATACGTATAGGATTTTTAGGGATTGGTTTGATGGGACGCCCAATGGCAATTCGTTTGCTCGAGGCAGGTTATGCGCTTACGGTCTGGAACCGTACCAGTTCAAAGGCCGACGCCTTGCGACAATACGGCGCGCTCACCGCGGACAGACCAGAGGATGCGGTCAATGCGGGTGACTGGTTTGCCGACGTGCTTATTACTATGCTGGACTCGGGGCCGGTAGTTGAAGATGTCATGCGACAAGTCATGCCCTACCTGAAAGCTGGCAGCATTGTTATCGATATGAGTTCAACCCGCCAATCAGAGGCGAAAGGACTAAACGAGGCATTGTTGAGCAAAGGCATTGCTTTTGCTGATGCTCCGGTTTCTGGCGGTGTGATTGGCGCTCAGGCCGGAACGCTGGCCATCATGGTTGGTGCGACACCTGACACGTATGTACGGATAGAGGAAATATTAAAAGTTCTGGGGCATCCGACATACGTTGGCGCTCCGGGTTGTGGGCAACTGGCGAAATTGTGTAATCAGCTCATTGTGGGCGGCACAATCAATATCGTTGCGGAGGCATTGTTGCTGGCACAGGCCGGCGGCGCTGATCCCGTCGCTGTACGCCAGGCTTTGCGGGGCGGATTCGCTGAGAGCCGGATTCTGGAAGTACATGGGCAGCGCATGCTGGATCGTAGTTTTATGCCCGGAGGACAAGTCAAAACGCAGACCAAAGATATGGAAAATATTCAGAGGGCGGCGTCAGATGCGGGTTTGGACTTGCCATTGACCAGCCTGGTCACGGATATTTATCGAAACCTATCTACTCGTTACCCAACCGCAGACCATTCAGCGGCTCTGCTCGAATTAGAAAGACTGAATGCAGGAATTCGCCTCGGTACGGCACAGGATCAGTTGCCTTGATTTTGTTTGCCAGAGCGAACGTCAGAGGTGTGCGTCAACGAGCGTGCCGATCAAATGGAAAAAATTTATGGATGCTCACTCACTATTTTTCTTCGTGAGCCATCTTTTCAGGAGTCAGAATGAGTAGTGAAATAGTACGTGCGGTTTGTCCGCATGATTGCCCGGATACCTGTGCGCTATTGGTACATGTAGAGGATGGTAAAGCCATTGCAGTAAAAGGAGATCCTGAGCATCCAACGACTGCCGGTGTTTTGTGTACTAAGGTTTCCCGTTATACCGAGCGGACTTATCATGCCGATCGCCTGTTATATCCACAGAAGCGGACAGGTAAAAAAGGAGAAGGTAAGTTTGAACGCATCAGTTGGGAAGAAGCGCTGAATATCATCAGTGACAAGCTGAAGACAGTGGCCAGCAGAGATCCGCTGGCGATTTTGCCATACAGCTATGCCGGAACCATGGGTTTGCTGCAGGGTGATGGCATGGCGCAGCGATTTTTTCATAAGATAGGCGCATCGTTTCTGGATCGTACAATATGCGCCACGGCGGGCGGTGTCGGCTATAAATATACTCTTGGTTCCCGTATCGGTACTGACACTGAGCAGACGCAAAATGCCAGACTGATTCTGATCTGGGGTGGTAATCCGATTGCATCGAATCTGCATTTCTGGATGCGGGTTCAGGAAGCCAAACGCAATGGCGCCAAATTAATTGCGATTGATCCCTATCGTTCGCTGACAGCAGAAAAATGCCATCAGCATATCGCTCTACTGCCTGGAACTGATGCCGCACTGGCTCTGGGTTTAATGCATGTTCTGATTGCAGAAGATCTGCTTGACCACGACTACATCGCGCAACACACTCTGGGTTTCGAGCAGCTCCGGCAGCGTGTCGCCGAATGGACCCCGCAGCGTGTCGCCGCCACTTGTGGTATTACAGCAGAGGAAGTAATTCAGCTTGCACGCGATTACGGACATTGTGCGCAACGCGGTGAGGCGAGCCTGATACGTATGAATTACGGCGTGCAGCGCGTACACGGTGGCGGTATGGCTGTGCGGAATATTGCCAGCTTACCCGCCTTAGTTGGTGCGTGGCGACATGCGGCTGGTGGCGTTCAATTATCTTTATCCGATGCATTTCCCAAAAACGTATCTTATTTGCAGCGGCCGGATCTGTTTCCGCGAGGACAGCCACGACGTACCATCAATATGAGTACCATCGGTGATGATTTGTTAAAGCAGAGCAGCGTAGAGTTCGGCGCGAAAATTGATGCGGTCATTGTTTATAACTCGAACCCGGTCGCGGTCGCACCGCAGTCTTCAAAAGTGGCACAGGGATTCGCCCGCGAAGATTTGTTTACTGTTGTGATCGAGCATTTCCAAACGGATACCGCGGATTACGCCGATATCTTGTTGCCTGCAACGACGCAGCTGGAACACACCGATATCCACACGACTTACGGTCATCTCTACATGATGGCAAATAATCCCGCAATCGCTCCTTTGGGCGAAGCAAAACCAAACAGCGAAATTTTCAGATTGCTGGCGAAGAAAATGGGCTTCGATGATGCGTGTTTTGACGAGTCTGACGATGAGATGGCGAGTCATGCATTTGATAAAAATGATGAGCGCGCGATCCATTTTGACTGGGCATCGCTGAAGAAAGCCGGTTGGCAGAAAGTCAATGTCAAGCCAGCGCCCTTTGCCGAAGGCGGCTTTGCCACACCATCCGGCAAGTGTGAGTTTTACAGCGAAAGCATGCGTATAGACGGATTGGATCCTTTGCCGACTTATATTCCGCCTTACGAATCCGTCGCGGCGAATCCGCGATTGGGCGCACGTTTTCCGCTGGCCATGATTTCACCGCCAGCGCGGAATTTCCTGAATTCGACGTTTGTGAATGTACAAAGCCTGCGCGATACAGAAGGCGTGCCTCATCTGGATATGCATCCTGACGATGCTGCTTTCCGCCAGATTCATGACGGAGATCAGGTCAGAATTTTTAATGACCGCGGCAGTTTTGTGGCGACAGCGCGTGTCACGGACAAAGCGCGACGGGGGCTGGTTGTGGGTTTGTCTATCTGGTGGAAGAAACTCGCCAGCGATCATAAAAATGCGAATGAAGTCACCAGTCAGCAACTGACCGATATGGGCGGCGGCCCGACTTTTTACGATGTTCTGGTGCAGGTAGAGAAAGCCTGAATATAGGCAAGCAGCCGGGTTTTGCCTGCGCCGCTTTGTTCTTGATCAGTAAAATTACCGGATTTGAGTGTAAGTTATTGTGCGTTGCAGCAAGTTACTAGAGGATGCTTTCAGATTAACGCAAAATGCTTGCCTTACTTTCACTTAGCCGATAGCATCGGCTCTCGGAGTATTGTGACTATTAAAAAGAACGACCATGCTTTAATATTCTGTGTAGTGACAGATGATTAACAGAACAACAATCAGAGACAAGGAAATACAGATGCAAACGACGGAAAAATTCTGGCTCAAATCCTATCCGGAAGGTATGCCCGCAGAAATAGATGTGACGCAATATCAGTCACTGGTGCAGTTATTAGAAGAGGCATTCAAGAAATTTTCTGATCGTAATGCCTACGCCTGCATGGGTAAATATCTGACTTATGGCAAGCTGGATCTGATGTCGCAAAAAATTGGTGCATGGTTGCAGCAGCGCGGTCTGAAAAAAGGCGCCCGCGTCGCGATCATGATGCCGAATGTCTTGCAGTATCCGGTCGTCATGGCGGCGATCCTGCGTGCCGGTTATGTTGTCGTCAATGTTAATCCACTGTACACCCCGCGTGAACTTGAGCATCAGTTAAAAGACTCGGGTGCAGAAGCCATCTTTATTCTCGAAAACTTTGCGACCACACTGGAACATGTAATCCAGAAAACGCAGGTGAAGCACGTTGTCGTCGCCAGCATGGGCGACATGCTCGGGCTGAAAGGCGTGCTGGTGAATTTTGTTGTCCGCAACGTCAAGAAAATGGTGCCGGCTTTTTCTTTGCCTAACGCAAAACGATTTAATCAAGTCTTGTCCGAGGCCGATTCACTGAGTCTGAAATCGGTCGATATTCAGCGTGACGACGTCGCCTTCCTGCAATACACCGGTGGAACCACGGGTGTGTCCAAAGGCGCGACGCTGCTGCACAGAAATGTGGTGGCGAATGTCTTGCAGAACGATGCATGGCTGACTCCGAGTATGTCCGGGCATAAAGAAGACGCGCGTATCATCGTTTGCGCTCTGCCTCTATACCATATCTTCGCGCTGACAGTCTGCAGTCTGCTGGGAACCCGTATCGGTGCGATGAATCTGCTGATTCCGAATCCACGTGATATCCCGGGTTTCATCAAAGAACTCAAAAACTACAAGGTCAATATTTTCCCAGCCGTGAATACCTTGTATAACGGTTTGCTGAATAATCCTGAATTCGCCAAACTCGATTTTTCCGGTTACGAAATCTGCAGTGGTGGCGGTATGGCGGTGCAGAAAGCCGTGGCTGATAAATGGTTGAAAATTACCGGCTGTGCGATTGCAGAAGGTTACGGTTTGTCCGAAACATCACCAGTCGCGACCGCTAACTTACCGGATACCAAAGAATTTTCCGGCACGATCGGTCTGCCGATTCCATCCACAGAAATCGTGATTCTGGATGACGATGGTAATCGTCTGCCACTGGGACACGCCGGTGAAATCGCGATCCGTGGCCCGCAAGTGATGGCAGGTTACTGGAATATGCCGGAAGAAACGGCAAAAGTAATGACGCCTGACGGCTTCTTTAAAAGCGGTGACGTCGGCATCATGGATTTCCGCGGTTACACCACGATTGTCGATCGTAAAAAAGACATGATCCTGGTATCCGGCTTCAATGTCTATCCGAATGAAATCGAAGGCGTGGTCGCATTACACCCGGGCGTGCTGGAATGTGCCTGCGTCGGTGTGCCTGATGCGAATTCCGGTGAAGCCGTGAAATTGTTTGTGGTGCGCAAAGATCCTTCATTGACGGTTGATCAGTTAATGGATTACTGCAAAGAGCAATTCACTGGTTACAAAAAGCCGAAGTACATAGAATTCCGCTTGGAATTGCCGAAGACGAATGTCGGTAAAATCCTGCGTCGCGAATTACGTGACGAAAAGAAACCGGCCTGATAGCACAACAGTCGTTCAGACTTGCGTCAGGCGGTGCTGAGTTCGTCTGACCATAGTTTTAAACGCATCTCATTGCCACTTTTGAGGATACTCCCCCTCTTTTTATATAAAAACCGCTGATCGTCAGCATAAAATAAGGGGGTGTTTTAGATACTGGTGGGAGTATGCTAGCGGCATAAAAGCAGCTTTACAACGCAAAAAGGAAGGCATCGCCTTCCTTTTTTTATTGCCGCATCAGGTTCAGATACGCAGTTTCAGAGACTGACGAGCCCGGCTTTACCGTCTTCGACCATAAAACTTTTGAGCGTACTGATGCCCGAATCTGCTTTGCTGACATCATCCAGTGCCACGAACTGCGTCAGCATGTTGCTGCCGGAAATGTCGAGCAACATGAATCCGCGTTTATCGCTGCGACCATATTTGATATGCGGATTCTGTGCAACGATATGATCGGTACGTTCTTGTGGGCGCGAATTGGAGGTGATCGAGGTGCCGCAAAATTCTGTCGCCAGTACCGGGTTGTCCGGCGAAGATTTTTTCCAGAAATCGCGTTTCAGGTTGGCGGCGTAAAACGTGTGAACGTCGCCGGAAATAACAACCGGATTCGCAGGCCGGTGTTTTTCTATATCGTCAAACAGACGCTGGCGCGCGGCCGGATAACCGTCCCAGCCGTCGGTCCAGAATTTTCCTTCGCCATCGACATTCACATTACTCAGATTGGTCTGTGCCATGAAGGTTTGCTGCGTCAGAATATTCCACTTCGCCTGCGAACTTGCCAGACCTTGTGCCAGCCATTTTTCCTGTTCCGCACCGAGCAGCGTTAAAGCGCTGTCGTTGCGATTGGCACATTCGGCCTGAGTAACGACATTCGAACCGCCGCGCCCCGGTTTTGCACAAACTTGCGGCGAACGATACTGTCGGTCATCAAGTACATGGAAACGTGCCAGTCTGCCCCAGTCAAATCGATCGTAAATACGCATGTGGGCAAACTGTGATGGCAGCACTGTTACTTTGTGCAGGCGCACCGGCATGTGTTCGTAAAACGCCTGATAGGCCGCAGCGCGGCGCAGAATGAAATTGGCATCCAGACGTTCGTCGCGCTCATTGCCGTAATCATTGCAGACTTCGTGGTCGTCCCAGGTCACCAGCCAGGGAGCCGCATGGTGCGCTGCCTGCAGTTGCGGATCAGATTTGTATTGCGCATAACGGGCGCGGTACTGATCCAGGTTGCTGCTTTCAATATCGCGCCGGCGCGGTTTGGCTGGATGCTTGAGGTCGTATGGGCCCCATTCGTAAATGTAATCGCCGAGGAAGGCGACCAGATCGGGATTGGCCTGCGCGATGTGGCGATGTGCCGCATATTCACCGAATTCCCAATGCTGGCAGGATGCCACGGCTAATTTCAAGGTACTGAGCGGAGCGTCCATCGCTGGTGCGGTTCGTGTGCGGGCGACCGGGCTGATCGTTTCGCCATGAATAAAGCGATACCAATACCAGCGCCCGGGTGACAAACCCGTCACATCGACATGGACACTATGAGCCAGATCCGGCAGCGCGAACACTTCACCTTTGCTGACGATACGCTTAAATCCCTCGTCTTCAGCGACTTCCCACAGGACTTTGTACACCGCAGGCGCTAGCGCCTGTGCATTCAATGGATCCGGCAGTAAGCGCGTCCAGATGACAACGCTGTCGTGGCGTGGCGATCCCGATGCAACACCCAGCGTGAACGGATAAACTTTACTGCGTTCCGCTGCATAACCAGGGTAGGCCTGCGACAAGGCAGCAAGCGCAGCCAGTTGCAGGCTGCGCTGTAAAAACAGGCGACGTGACGGCACTTGATTTATCCTCAGACGCCGGACGAAACGGATTCCAGTGGCGGAATCTGACGTGGTTTTCTGTCTTCACCCGTTGCAACATAAGTTAAGGTCGCCTCGGTCACCTTGACAGTGCTGGCTTGCAGGCGATTACGTTCTGCGTAAACTTCGACTTCTATCGTGATAGAGGTATTGCCTACCTTGACGATCTGCGCGTAAAACGACAATAAATCGCCGACAAACACCGGTTGTTTAAACAGGAAAGAATTCACGGCAATCGTTGCCACCCGGCCGTTGGCGCGGCGGGCAGCCGGAATAGCGCCGGCAATATCGACTTGCGACATGATCCAGCCGCCAAAAACGTCGCCATGTACATTCGCATCCGATGGCATAGGCATGACGCGCAGGGTTGGCATACCTGCCGGAAGAGTGGTTTGGTGATGATCAGTCATCGGGAGTTTCCTTAAAACGTTACAATCAGAGTAAATCCATCTCTCAGATATTTATTCAACGTCTGCCTGGCTGTTCTTTTTAATCTTGCTCAGACCAAAGACGTCAAAATGATAAAAAATGAGATACGGCGTTGTATGTGCCTGCACACTGGCAGAGAAAAAGTCATCGGGAATCATGCTCTGAGAAGGGTAAACGATCAGACCGGATGGTGTTGCTCAGAATTCTTTGCGCAAATTGCAGGCATTGCCGACATGATAAACCACTTCAGGAAAAGACTCTTACGATGCGTCGCAGAGAAAATACAGGTAACAGTGCTTCCCACCTACCACCGACTGACCAGCCACGCGGCGATTTCTCGACCATTAAAACTTTGTTGCCCTATCTATGGGCTTACAAATGGCGGGTATTACTGGCGTTGACATTTCTGGTCGGCGCCAAGCTGGCGAATGTCGGCGTTCCTGTGGTACTGAAAAAACTGGTCGATAGCCTGACCGTAACGGCAAGCCATCCGGCGGCATTGATGGTATTGCCGGTGAGTCTGCTGATCGGCTATGGTGCGTTGCGCTTATCGACGACTTTGTTCACCGAACTGCGTGAATTCATTTTTGCCAAAGTAACGCAGAGAGCGGTACGCACGATAGCATTGCGGGTGTTCCGGCATTTGCACGCCTTGTCTTTGCGTTTTCATCTGAATCGCCAGACCGGCGGTGTCACCCGCGATATCGAACGCGGTACCCGTGCCGTTTCATCGCTGGTGTCGTATGCACTATTCAGTATCGTGCCGACTTTGCTGGAGATTTCGCTGGTACTGGTTTATCTGAGTACGCATTACGACATCTGGTTCAGCGTGATTACTTTCGGCGCACTGGTGATGTATATTATTTTCACGATCACCGTGACCGAATGGCGCACCCATTTCCGCCGCACGATGAATGAGCTGGACTCGAAAGCACACACCAAGGCGATTGATTCTTTACTGAATTATGAAACGGTCAAGTACTTCGGCAATGAAGAATACGAAGCGCAGCGTTACGATCAGGGACTGAAAAATTTTGAGACGGCCGCGGTCAAATCGCAAAGCAGTTTATCGCTGTTGAACACCGGACAATCACTGATTATTGCAAGCGCCATCACACTGATTTTATGGCGTGCGACGCAGGGTGTGATCGATGGCACGATGAGTCTCGGCGATCTGGTGCTGGTCAATTCTTTCATGCTGCAGCTGTATATGCCGCTCAATTTTCTGGGTGTGCTTTACCGTGAGATTAAGCAAAGCCTGGCCGATATTGAGAAACTGTTTTCACTGCTCGATCAGAACCAGGATATTGCTGATTCTGCTGAGGCAAAGCCGCTGCTGATCACCGCGCAGAATGGTGCAGAGATACGCTTTGCACATGTTAATTTCAGCTACGAAAGCAATCGTCAGATTCTGTTTGATGTCGATTTCACTATCCCCGCCGGAACGACCACGGCGGTGGTTGGTCACAGCGGTTCCGGTAAATCAACCTTGTCACGTTTGCTGTTTCGTTTTTACGATATTCAGAGTGGCAGCATCAGCATTGCCGGTCAGGATCTGCGCGATATGACTCAGGCTTCTGTGCGTGCCGCGATAGGCATCGTGCCGCAAGATACTGTGCTGTTTAACGATACGATTGAATACAACATCGCGTACGGCAAACCGGGTGCGACCAAAGATGAAATCATTGCCGTTGCCAGAGCTGCTTATATTCATGAATTTATCGAGACATTACCCGATGGTTACAACACCATGGTGGGCGAGCGCGGGCTGAAATTATCCGGTGGTGAAAAACAGCGTGTGGCGATCGCCCGCACCTTATTAAAAAATCCGTCGATACTGATTTTCGATGAAGCCACGTCGGCGCTGGATTCCCGTTCCGAGCAGATGATACAGGCGCAATTGAAAGAAATCGCGCGCAGCCGCACCAGTCTTGTGATCGCGCACCGCTTATCGACCATCGTTGATGCCGGACAGATTCTGGTCATGGATACAGGCCGGATTATCGAGCGCGGTACACATCAGGATTTGCTGGCACTGCAAGGAGCGTACGCACAGATGTGGGAGCGCCAGCAAAGCAGCGGTAATGAGGTCAGTGACGAAGACGGCAGCACACTATCAGCGCAGTCTTTGTCGGCAGCGGGGGCGTAAATGGAAACCAAGTGGTTAGAAGATTTTGTCTCGCTTGCAGAGACCAATAGTTTCAGCCGTTCGGCAGAATTAAGACATGTCACGCAACCGGCTTTTTCGCGGCGCATACAATCGCTGGAAGCATGGCTGGGCAGCGATCTGATCGACCGCACTTCTTATCCGACACGCTTAACACACGCCGGTGAAGTGTTTTATGAGCAGGCGCTGGCGATGCTGGGGCAGATCAATAACGCCCGTGCTTTGTTGCGCGGAAAACGCCCGAGTACACAAACCACCGTCGATTTTGCAGTACCACACACCTTGTCACTGACCTACGTGCCGCGCTGGTTGACCGGCCTTGAATCTGCATTTGGGGAAATCAACAGCCGTCTGCTGGCGCTGAATGTGCATGACGCCGTCATGACGCTAGTCGAAGGCGGTTGTGACCTGCTGCTGTGTTATCACCACCCGCGTCAACCTTTGCTGCTGGACGCAAGCCAGTACGACATGATCAGCATGGGCACCGAGGCTTTGCGTGCCTACACTCGCTGCAATAAGCAAGGCGTGCCTGCGTTTGAATTTCCCGGTACGGATAAAGCACCTTTGCCATTTTTAGCTTATGCAAACAATGCTTATCTGGGACGTATGGTGGATCTGATTCTGAATGATGGCCGTATGCCTTTGCATCTGGAGAAACGCTATGAAACAGATATGGCCGAGGGCTTGAAAATGATGGCGCTGGAAGGGCGCGGCATCGCCTTTTTGCCGGAGTCTGCGGTGACGCGTGAAGTGAAGCAAAAGTTGCTGGCACGCGCAGATGGCGGCAGCGGTGCGTGGGAAGTTAACATGGAAATTCGTTTGTATCGTGAACGACCTTCGGCGCAGCGTCCGGGAAAAATGATCGTGTCGCGCTTATGGGAATATCTCGAAGAGTTGCAGAAAAAAACCGCTACGAAACAGAAGAAATCCTCCTGATTACGGTTGCTGGCAGCGCGCCGGATTGATGCTGAAATCGCCTATATTAAAGTTATGCGTTTCTTGCATAGATTGATGCAAACAAAGCATTGGCTGAATTTCACGCGGGAAGACTACCATGCATCATCTTCCGGATGAAACTGCAAACAGTATTCCGGAAAAGACAGATAAAACTATCTCAACATATCAGGAGGTCATACCATGTCCAGCCAACACCAGATCCCGTCCTATCTTACCCCGACAGAGACAGGTCCTTGGTCCGTTTACCTTGAGCAAATCGATCGTGTTACCCCTTACCTCGGCCATCTGTCGCGTTGGGTGGAAACGCTGAAACGTCCGAAACGTATCCTGATTGTTGATGTACCTATTGAACGTGATGATGGCAGCATTTCTCATTTTGAAGGCTATCGTGTACAGCACAACACCTCGCGCGGCCCGGGAAAGGGTGGCGTGCGTTTCCACCAGGATGTGACCTTGTCTGAAGTGATGGCCTTGTCGGCCTGGATGACAATTAAAAACTCCGCGGTGAACGTGCCTTACGGTGGCGCAAAAGGCGGTATCCGCGTTGATCCTAAAACTTTATCCCGCGGCGAACTGATGCGGATGACACGTCGTTATACCTCTGAAATCGGTATCATCATTGGCCCGGACAAAGATATTCCGGCGCCCGACGTCAACACCAACGAACAGACGATGGCGTGGATGATGGATACCTATTCGATGAACGAAGGCCGCACTGCGACTGGCGTTGTGACAGGTAAGCCGATTTCTCTCGGCGGCAGTCTGGGTCGCCGCGAGGCGACCGGACGTGGCGTGTTTGTGGTCGGTAGTGAAGCCGCAGCGAAACGTGGCCTGAATGTCGTCGGCGCAAAAATTGCAGTACAGGGTTTCGGTAATGTAGGCGGTATTGCTGCACGTCTGTTTGCGGAAGCCGGTGCAAAAATCGTCGCAGTGCAGGATCATGGCGGCACGATTTTCCATTCTAACGGTCTGGACGTGAACAAACTTCTGGCACACGTTGCTGAAAAAGGCAGTGTCGCCGGTTTCAAAGAAATTGAAGCAGTGCTGCCGAATGAAGAATTCTGGGCAGTCAATTGCGACATCATGATTCCGGCCGCGCTGGAACAGCAGATCACAGCAAAAAATGCGAACCAGATCCGTGCTTCCATCATCCTGGAAGGCGCGAACGGCCCGACGACACCTGAAGCCGATGATATTTTGCGCGACAAAGGCGTGCTGGTAGTGCCTGACGTGATCGCCAATGCAGGTGGTGTGACTGTGTCGTACTTTGAATGGGTACAGGATTTCTCCAGCTATTTCTGGACCGAAGACGAAATTAATCAGCGTCTGACCCGCATCATGCGTGATGCATTCAATTCAGTATGGCAGGTGACCGAAGATAAAAAAGTGTCTTTGCGTACGGCAGCCTTCATTATTGGTTGTTCCCGTGTATTGCAGGCACGTGAAGTACGCGGTCTGTATCCGTAATCTTTGCGTTGATAAGACGATGCGGCAGACGCTGCATCGTCTGCAATCGCCGTCAGGCGGTGTTTTTTGAGAGCGTAATACCCACGGTTCTGTATTCTCTGCCGGAATACAAAACCGTGGGTATTGTGCTTTTTTGTAATTATTTTTGAAATTTTCTGCAAAATAGCAGCCGGAACCGAATTAAATTTTGTAAACAGAGAGATATTTGGTTGAAACAAGGAAAGATTTTTCATTACTATCCTGAGCATGATTAAAAGGAGTTTGTATGAAAGCCGTTACCTGCCGGATGAAATTCTGGTCACTATGTATTCTCGCTCTTAGCTTTTCCCCCTCAGTGATGGCAGATACGCTCAGCCATATCAAAGAAACCCAGACAGTCACAATTGCGCATCGCGAGGCATCTTTGCCGTTCTCTTACATGACGGATGCCAAGGTACCGACCGGCTATGCCGTTGACATCTGCCACAAATTTGTCGAGGCCATCAAGAAAGAACTGAAAGCGCCGAATCTGAAGGTGCACTATTTGCTGGTGACTCCCAGTACCCGTATTCCTGCCATTGTTGAAGGTAAAGCAGATATGGAATGTGGCTCCACAACGAACAATGCAGAGCGTCGCAAGCAAGTCAGCTTCACGATTCCGCATTTTTTTGCCGCCACCCGTATGCTGGTGCGTGCTGACGCCGGCATTAAAAACTGGGTAGATCTGAAAGATAAAAAAGTCGTCACGACCAAAGGCACGACCACTGTGAAATTGTTACATGACAGGGATAAGGCGCGTAGCCTGAATCTGCGTTTACTGGAGGGCACTGATCACGCGGAGTCGTTCAGCATGGTTGAAACATTCCAGGCCGATGCGTTTCCTATGGATGACGTATTGCTGTATGGATTCCGCGCCAACAGCAAGAATCCGGAAAAATTTGCTGTCGTCGGCGACTCCTTATCGACAGAGCCTTATGCGATCATGTTGCGTAAAGACGATAATGCGTTCAAAGAATTGCTGGACCGTGAGATGGCAAGGATGATGAACGATGGCGAGTTGACTAAGCTGTATGAAAAATGGTTTAAGAAGCCAATCCCGCCTAAAGGTGCTAACCTGAATATGCCTATGGGCGTTTTGTTGCGGGACACAATCCGTTTTCCTAACGATAAAGTGGGTGATTATTAATTATCAAAAAGGACAGAACTTCGTCCTTTTGTGACAGGATTAGTCACTTTTTTCGATGAGATACGTGTTTTTACTTATTAAAATCGCCGAAAATAAGAATCTGCGGTGAAGTGGTTTTGATAAACTTTGCGTTAGCTGGATGATCTTTTGGTTTAACTTTGGGAGATAGTATGAAATTGATTAAAATTCTGGCGCTGATGCTCAGCGCAGGTGCGATTGCTGGTGCAGCACAAGCACAGGAAACCGGTACACTGAAAAAAATTAAAGATACCGGCACCATCACTTTGGGTGTGCGTGATTCTTCTATCCCGTTTTCGTATCTGGACGATAAGCAATCATATCAGGGTTATTCGATTGATTTGTGCATGAAGATCGTCAGCGCAGTGCAAAAGCAACTCGGTTTGAGCAGTCTCAATGTCAAACTCAATCCTGTCACATCCGCAACCCGTATTCCGCTGATGGCGAATGGCACGATCGATCTTGAGTGCGGCTCGACAACGAATAACGTTGAGCGTCAAAAACAGGTGGCATTTGCACCGACGACATTCGTTACAGCAAACCGTATCCTGGCAAAAAAATCCTCCAATATCAAAACGCTGGCTGACCTGAAAGGTAAAGCAGTGGTATCGACATCCGGTACAGCCAATCTGAAACAGCTGACCACACTCAATGCTGATCAGAATCTGGGCATGAATATTTTGCCGGCCAAAGATCACGCTGAAGCGTTCCTGATGGTGGAAACCGGACGTGCCGTTGCTTTCGTCATGGACGATATTCTGATGGCATCGCTGGCGGCTAATTCCAAGAATCCTGGCGAATATGAGATCAGCAAAGAAGCGCTGTCGGTAGAACCATACGGCATCATGTTGCGTAAAGATGATCCTGCCTTCAAGAAAGTGGTTGATACAGCGATCGGCAATGTTCTGACTTCGGGTGATATCAACCGCATCTACCACAAATGGTTCATGCAACCGATTCCGCCAAAAGGTATTTCTCTGAACTGGCCTGTTTCTGAGCAACTTAAAGCAGTGATGGCAAAACCAACTGATTCCGGTGAGCCTTCTGCTTACGCTGCAGTACCGGAAGCACAAAAAGCAGTATTGAAGAAGAAAAAATAATTTTTAGTAGTTGAGATCGAAGTCATCTTGACGGGGGGTGTTACTTGCCTCCCGTTTTATTTTTGGATGGCCGGCGAGCTGGCCGTGCATTTCCAGCGTTGCAGCTATCCGGTGTTCTGCACCTGGATACAAAAGATGTCACGACAGAGGAATACTGTGTCCGGACAATAAGATGATGGGTGTTTGTTTTAGGGGAGTAAGATGAATTACAACTGGAACTGGAATATTTTTTGGGAGGCTGCGCCTGACGGCAGCGGCACCTATCTTGATTCTTTGCTTTCCGGCGTGTTGTGGACCTTAGCCACAGCAGGACTGGCGTGGATTATCGCCCTGATTCTGGGGGCGATCATAGGTACGATACGCACCGCACCGAATAAATGGGCAGCAAAGCTGGCGAATGGCTACGTAGAATTGTTCCGTAACATACCGTTGCTGGTGCAAATGTTTCTCTGGTATTTCGTGATGCCGGAACTGGTACCGACAGAGATGGGCAACTGGCTCAAATCCATGCCGAATGCGCCGTTTATCACTGCCGTGCTGAGCTTAGGTTTCTTTACTTCGGCACGTGTTGCGGTACAGGTGTCTGCCGGTATTAACGCGTTACCACGCGGTCAGCGTATGGCGGGCACGGCTTTAGGGCTGACCTTGCCGCAAACTTACCGTTACGTGCTGTTGCCGATGGCGTTCCGCATCATCATTCCTTCACTGACGAATGAACTGGCGGCGATTATCAAAAACAGCTCGGTTGCGCTGACGATTGGCTTGATGGAACTGACAGCCAGTGCCCGCTCCATGCAGGAATTTTCATTCCAGGTATTTGAGGCATTTACTGCCGCTACTCTGATTTATCTGATCGTATCCGTGATTGCGTTGGTACTGGCCAACGTGCTGGAAAAACTGCTCGCAGTGCCCGGCTTCATCACTTCGGGTTCTGCCAAGACAGGAGGGCATTAATCATGTTTTCTAATTTCGATTTTGATGTCATCCAGCGTTCGTGGGTTTATCTTTTCACGACCGGCATGACATTCACGCTCAAGCTGACCTTCATGGCGATGATAGGCGGTACGGTACTCGGTACCATACTGGCAATGATGCGCCTGTCCAGCAATAAACTGATTTCACTGGTGGCAACAACCTATGTCAACATCATGCGGTCGATTCCGCTGGTGATGGTGATTTTCTGGTTTTACTTTCTGGTACCGTACATCGGTGCCTGGCTGACCGGTGCAACCGAGCCGATACAGGTGGGGGCGTTTTCGTCGAGTCTGATCACGTTTGTGATGTTTGAGGCCGCGTATTATTGCGAAATCATGCGCTCCGGCATTCAGTCGATTCCGCGCGGCCAGATCTGGGCCGGTTATGCACTGGGCATGAATTACTGGCAGACCATGGGACACATCGTGTTGCCACAGGCTTTCCGTAACATGATCCCGGTATTGCTGACGCAAACCATCGTGCTGTTCCAGGACGTTTCGCTGGTGTATGTATTGTCGATCACTGACTTTGTCGGTGCGGCATCCAAAGTCGCACAACGCGATGGCCGTCTGGTGGAAATGTATTCATTTGTCGCTGTCGTGTATTTCATTATGTGCTTTGGCTTGTCCAGCCTGGTGAAAAAACTGCAGCAGAAAGTAGCGATTATTCGCTGAGGATTATTCCCTGAGAAACGCCGGAAAAATAACGCGCTGCCAGGTTCTGTCGCCAGTACATTTTCCGTTACTTCTCTTGTTGAGATATTGGAGATAAAAATGATCAAATTAAATAACGTCAGTAAGTGGTATGGACAGTTTCAGGTCCTGACCGATTGCACAACCGAGGTTGCCAAAGGCGAAGTGGTGGTGGTTTGCGGCCCGTCCGGCTCAGGCAAATCGACACTGATAAAAACCGTCAATGGTCTCGAACCATTCCAGAAAGGTGAGATCACGGTGGAAGGTATTTCTGTCGGCGATCCGAAAACAGATTTATCCAAATTGCGCGCCCGTATCGGTATGGTATTTCAGAACTTTGAGCTGTTTCCGCATCTGTCGATACGCCAGAATCTGACACTCGGTCAGATGAAAGTGCTGGGGCGCTCGGAAGAGGAAGCAACTGAACGTGGCCTGAAATATCTCGACCGTGTCGGCCTGCTGGCACAGAAAGATAAATTCCCCGGTCAGTTGTCCGGTGGTCAGCAGCAGCGCGTAGCGATTGCACGCGCTTTGTCGATGGACCCGATTGCGATGTTATTCGATGAACCGACATCGGCGCTCGATCCTGAAATGATTAACGAAGTGCTCGATGTCATGGTTGGTCTGGCGCAAGAAGGCATGACGATGATGGTCGTGACGCATGAAATGGGTTTTGCGAAAAAAGTCGCGAATCGTATCGTCTTCATGGATAAAGGTGTGATTGTGGAGGATTGTAAGAAAGACGAATTCTTCACTAATGCGCGCTCTGACCGTGCCCGCGATTTCCTTGCGAAGATCATCACGCACTGATCACATCGTCGGCGCAGCGCTGCGCTGTCGTGTATTGATCGCGGTCTGAACAAAAAACGCATTCCCTCAAAGGAATGCGTTTTTCATATACACCCCCCTGTTTTTATAAAAAACGCCCTGATGTCAGCAAAAACAAAGGGTGTTTATAAATACTGGGGGGAGTATATTTTTATGCTTTCTGCGTACGGTCCGGAAAGGTAGAATGGCGGCTATCCGGAATTTTGCTACTGAAAGCCACCATGACGACTTCCCCACTTCAGACACTGACGATTACCCGTCCCGATGACTGGCACTTGCATCTGCGCGATGGCGATGCCTTAGCCAGCGTATTGCCGCATACCGCAGCACAATTCGCGCGCGCGATTGTGATGCCGAATCTGAAACCACCGGTCACGACAACGGAGCAGGCGGCCGCTTATCGTCAGCGCATCCTCGCCGCCTTACCAGCCGGAATGCAGTTTGAGCCGCTGATGACCTTGTACCTGACAGACAATACGCCGCCCGACGAAATTCGCCGTGCCAAAGACAGCGGCTTTGTACATGCAGTCAAACTGTATCCTGCCGGTGCCACCACGAATTCCGATGCCGGCGTAACTGACCTGAAAAAATGCTACAAGACGCTGGAAGTCATGCAGGAAGTCGGGCTGCCGTTTCTGGTGCATGGTGAAGTGACGGATGCCGCGATTGATCTGTTTGACCGCGAAGCCGTCTTTATCGAGCGCGTCATGCAGCCGCTGCGCAAAGACATGCCGGAACTGCGCGTAGTGTTTGAACATATCACCACCAGCGAAGCCGCAGCGTATGTGGCCGAGGCTGCCGGCCCAGTTGCCGCGACGATTACCGCGCATCATCTGCTGTATAACCGGAATGAGATTTTCAAAGGCGGTATTCGTCCGCATTACTATTGTCTGCCTGTATTGAAACGTGAAACGCATCGCCAGGCGCTGCTGAAAGCGGCGACATCCGGCAGCCCCCGTTTCTTCCTCGGTACCGATTCGGCGCCGCATCCTAAAGGGCTGAAAGAACACGCGTGTGGCTGCGCCGGTTGCTACACCGCGCTGCATGCGATGGAGTTGTACACTGAGGCGTTTGATCAGGCTGGCGCTTTAGATAAGCTGGAAGCTTTTGCGAGTTTCAATGGTCCGGATTTTTATCGTCTGCCACGTAACAGCGGCACGATCACACTCCAGCGCGAAGACTGGACTTTACCCGCAGAATTACCATTTGCCGGCACCACCATCGTGCCCCTGAACAGCGGTGAAACCATCCATTGGAAAATGCAGGCGGATTAAGTCGCATGCCATCGCGTTTTTTTGATCAGATCGACTGGTCGCAAGCCTGGTTTGCAACGGTACGTCCGGCGGCAATGCAGTTAGTTGCCGCGCCGGAGTGGCGTCCTGCACTGAATCGCATGGCGCAGGAAATGCACCTGCAGAATCACCGTTCGCTGCCGACGCAATTCATTCCGCAGGAAGATTTGCCGGAAGGCGTGGCGTACGAAGCGCATATCAGCGCGACAGGAAATGTGCCGACCCGCGAAAACCTGCATGATTTTTTTAATGCGCTGGTCTGGCTGACGTTTCCCCGGATTAAACGTCAGCTCAATGCCTTACAGGCGGCACAGATTGCTGAACTAGGGATAGGAAAATCACGTGGCCCTGCGCGTGATGCTGCAACGATTTTTGATGAAAATGCCGCCTTGCTGGTGGTGGAAAATTCCGCTGATGGCGATGCGCTGGTGGCGGCTTTGCGTCAGCATCAATGGAGCACGGCATTTATCGACTGCCGGGCACAGTTTGGTGTGCAAGCCGAAGTGCTGAGTTTTGGTCACGCCCTGATGGAAAAGCTGGTGCAACCGTATAAGGCGATTACGGCGCACAGCTGGCTGGTGCGCGTGGATGCGGATTATTTTTCTCTGAGTACGCCGGAGCGTTATGCCGTGATAGATCAGTTGGTCACGGCACAACTGCAAGCGCAGCCTCTAACGACAGCGGGTTATACACCGTTGCCGGTGCTGGGGATTCCCGGATGGTGGCATGCACAGGATCTGGCGTTTTATCAGGACACTCAGGTATTTCGTCCGGCGCGGCAAAACAAAGCGGAACAGGCTGCATAAATTTTGTCCGCTGTATCCGCTACATAAGCACATAAGCTGCATTGTTTTGCCCGGCACGTTCAACGCGACAGAGCGCTAAAGGCCGGAGATGACATCACCGTTTCAGTAGGCTGCACTGATGCGCTGTTGCTTCTGTTTTTGCAGCACAGTGCTCATCTCGCCAGATACTGCGATTTTCTGCGATCTCACTGACACAGGCCGTACGTGCGTCTGAGTACTCTGATCAGCGAGCTTAAACACACTGACCATTTGCGCCAGATTCTGCGCCTGATCCTGCAACGATACTGAGGCGGTGGCAGCTTCTTCCACCAGCGCAGAATTCTGCTGCGTCGTATCGTCCATTTGCGAGATCGCCTGATTCACCTGCGCGATACCGAGGCTTTGTTCCTGGCTGGCATTAGTGATGTCTTGCATAATCGCAGCCACTTGCCCGACGCTGTTGACAATATCGCGCATGGTTGCACCGGCCTGTTCGACCAGCTTGCTGCCCGTCTGCACCTGATCCAGCGAGTCACCGATCAGAACTTTGATTTCCTTTGCGGCTGCCGCGCTGCGCTGCGCCAGATTGCGCACTTCGGTCGCCACCACGGCAAAGCCACGCCCCTGTTCACCGGCGCGTGCGGCCTCGACTGCCGCATTCAATGCAAGGATATTGGTCTGAAATGCGATGCCGTCAATCACGCCGATAATTTCGGTAATCTTTGACGCTGAACTGTTAATACCATGCATAGTGCTGACCACTTCGCTGACGACAGCGCCACCTTTTGCCGCGACTTCTGATGCGGAAGCTGCGAACTGATTTGCCTGCCGCGCATTGTCTGCATTCTGACGTACCGTGGCGTTTAATTCTTCCATAGAGGCGGCAGTCTCTTCCAGTGCGCTGGCTTCTGCTTCGGTGCGTGCAGATAAATCCATGTTACCGGCGGCGATCTGGTTTGATGCCGAGGCGATGGTTTCGGTACCGGCTCTGACCTGACTGACAATCTCCGCCAGACTGTCGCGCATATTTTTCATCGCATACAGCAAGCTGCTGTGATCGCTGGATTCAATCTTGATATCGGTGGCCAGATTACCGGCAGCGATGTGGCGTGCGATATCTGCCGCATAAGAAGGCTCACCGCCCAGCTCACGCGTGATACTGCGGGACAGTAGCCAGGCGCAGATCACACCGCAGATCAATGCTGCCAGCGACAGCGCCAGAATCGCGTTTTTTGCGCTCTGATAATTATTCTGAACCGCGTTGGCAAGTTGATTCAGATGTCCGCGTTGTGCTTCCAGCAATTGCTGCACCAGCTCCTGATATTTCTTGGCTGCTGGCATAAACACCTGTTCGATAATCCGGTTTGCCTCATCTGCCTGACCGCTATTTTTTGCACGCAAAATATCTTCCCGTGCAGCGGTATAAATTTTCCTTTGTTCTGTAATTCCGGTGAACAAACGCTTCTCTTCATCTGTGACCAAAAGGGGCTCGATTTTGTCCCGCATTTCAGTCGCGCCCTTCATGGTGACAGACGCATCTTCAGAGAAGAAACCGGCAAGCGAGGGGTCACTGCTTTTTGCGATCGCCGCAGTACGGCGGACGCCAACCTGAATATAGCGATACCAGTCTGAAATCATGCGTTCTTTTGCCAGGGGCTGTTCCATCATTAGCTTAGTTTCTGAGGCGGTCAGTGCCAGTCGCCATTGCGCAAACCCGGTCGCAATAAATGCGAGCAACAGAATCATGAAAAAGCAAAGACCAAGCCGTGTGCTGATTTTTAAGTGATTGAGATTCATAGTAATAGACGTGCAGATACAGCCATTGTGAAAACAAATGGAGAGAATTAAAAATCAGAGTGTTGTCCGGGCGAAGAAAAAATATCCCGCAAAAAGCTACGGCAACGGGTAACGTTAAACAATACTGTTTGTACTTGTGTAACGTGAATTGTCATATCCGGCCGTCGCAGATATGAACAGCATTCAACAGGTAACGTGTGTAAGGACCGCTTATGACGGATAAGTAGTCTTATCCCACGTACTGTTGAATGCCAGCTCCGGCTAGTAGCAACTATCCGGAGGCACAGGCATCCTGATCAGGACGCTGTCTGCAGCAAATGGAATAACTGATCTTTCAGGCTGATACGGATTTTTTTCAGATTTTCTAGAGCTTCATCTGTCACGTGATCAACGTCATTTTCGGCACGATTGATCGCTTTGTCTGTTTCATCATATTCACCGAATAATTTTGCAAAGTGCGCGTTCTGCAATTTCAAGCTGTGAATTTTGTCTTTAAATTCAGGAAATTCCATTGCTAAAGGATGATGTTCTACTTGCATAAGTGCTCCAGTTAAAATAATAAAATGCCAGACAAGCTTTATGGTATCAGGTTCCTCTTTTTACATCGTGATATAGATCAATTCTCTCACAGTATGCGGGGCGTGCAAATGCGCTCAGGCGTTACTCAGTTCAGATGCAATGCAGGCTGACCGGCAGCGAGCATTGTTCCGGCTCGGTGTGTGCCTGGCAGCTTGAAAATACTGACTGCCTGCGTCAGCGCCATTGCCTGTTCCTCCATGCTTTCCGCAGCGGCGGCAGCTTGTTCCACCAGTGCCGCATTTTGCTGCGTCATTTCATCCATCTGGGTAATCGCCAGGTTCACCTGCTCGATACCGGAACTCTGTTCCGAACTGGCCGCTGTGATTTCACTCATAATATCTGCCACGTGCTGCACACTCTTGACGATTTCATCCATGGTTTTGCCGGCATTGTCGACCAGCACGCCGCCCTGATCGACCTTGCTGACAGAATCATCAATCAGTTGTTTGATTTCTTTGGCGGCGGTGGCGCTGCGTTGCGCCAGATTGCGTACTTCAGATGCAACCACGGCAAAGCCGCGGCCTTGTTCCCCGGCGCGCGCGGCTTCCACAGCAGCATTCAGTGCCAGAATATTGGTCTGGAAAGCAATGCCATCAATGACGCTGATGATATCAACAATCTTTTTAGAGCTGTCTTTGATTGACCCCATCGTCGTCACCACTTCTTTCACCACATTTCCACCCCGCACCGCGACCTGCGTAGCAGATACGACCAGCTGATTCGCCTGGCGCGCATTATCTGCATTTTGCTTGACGGTGCTGGTCAGTTCTTCCATGGAACTGGCGGTTTCTTCCAGCGAGCCTGCCTGTGATTCTGTACGGCCTGACAGATCCGCATTACCGCGGGCAATTTCCTGCGAGGCGACAGTAATGGTTTCGGTTCCCTGTTTGATCTGGGTCACCGTTGTCAGCAGGTTGTTTTGCATCTGCAGCAGCGAGCGCAGCAGATCGCCGAGTTCATCCTGTCCTTCGGCTTCCATACTGGAACTAAGATCGCTGTTGGCGATACGGTCGGCAAATGCTGCTGCATTCCGGATTGGGCCGATAATGCTGCGGGCTATCAGCCATGCCGCGACGCCGCCCAGTGCCAGCGTCAGCAAACCGATGATCAGCATACTGGTCAGCGATTTTTTGTAATTGCTGCTGGAAGCATCGTAAGTCATCTGCATCGCTTCATGCTGCTGCTTGGCCAGTTCAGATAATTCGTTCATCCATTTTTCATGGGGTACAACGAACTCCGTTTGCAGCAGGGCAGAAGCATCGAAGTAATTTCCCTCAACGACAAAATCATTGATTTTTTTTGAGATCGCCAGAATGGCTGTTTTCTGATCCAGCGCTTGCTTCAGTGTTTTCTGACCTGCCGCATCGTCAATGAGTTTTTTCGCCAGCGTCTCAGATTTGTCGTAGATTTCAAGTGTGTTGGCGAGCCGCTTCGATTCTGCCGCGGCCTCTGCCAGGTCGCGCGGCGAACTCATTTTTCTGAGTACCAGCGCTAAGGCACGGCCTTGCTCGCGCATTTCGGTAGCGGCATTCAGACTCGCCACTTTGGTCTGGAAAATATAATCGGTGGAACCCTGTAACTGGCTCATTTTATATAAGCCGAGTATCAGCAAGACCGTTGCAAACAGCAACACAATGCCAAAGCCCAGCATCAGACGAGTACGAATCTTGAGTTCGGTCAGGTAGTTCATGGTCAGTTTCTTTTCTATAAATAGTATCTGCCAGAATATCCGTTACGGATGCTGCTGACCGTACCGGGCAGGGTGTTTCATCTTAGTGCAAAAATTTACCTGTGGAATTATTTTCTCAAAAATACCGCTGTTGAAGGCAGAGATTCTTTGCGCAAGGAAGGTTCTTATTTTTACCAGTCCGGCTTATTAGTTATGATGTGCTCCGCAGGATTGAGCCAGCAGGCTGTTTTCTGCTGTACTGAAATCTGCCTGACCGCAGCGGTCTTGTTCGGGAAAAATAAAAAAGGAAGCACAAGGCTTCCTTTTTTTAATCGATAGCGATCAGCGCGAGACTTATTGTTCCCTTACCCAGACCTGTGTGCGACCAAGGAATGGTGTGCCGATATAACCACGGACATTCAGTTTTTTCTTATCATCCGCCAGAGTCAGCTTGCTGCTGTATAACTTACCGTTGGCAGGATCAAGAATTTTGCCACCGCTATATTCGTTACCGTCTTTCTTCAGACCAAACAGAATCGTCATACCGATAATCGGCTGATCTTTATTGGTGCCTTCGCACTTGTCACACTTAGGGTTTTTATCTGCATCGGCTTCGAGAAATAATTTTTCGATTTTCCCTTGTAACTCGCCGCCGGTTTCAGTGATACGGATCAGTGCTTTCGGTTTTCCGGTTTTATCATCGATATTCTTCCAGAGGCCGACAGCAGCTTCTTCTGCATGCGCAAAAGAGGAAAATAAGAGGGAAAGAAATGTCGCCAGGAGTGCTGTTTTTTTCATAGTCTCACCAAATAAATTTATTATTATTGCGAATGTTATCCGCTGTGATCAGCTGTCATACGCCGTCATACGTTTAACGATCGCTTTCCTAAGCGTTGATTGTACGTGGCGATACTTGTGCCACGTACAATATTTTTAGAGCAACTACTTTAATTCAGCAGACCAGCTCAGTCGCAAAATACGTCGTCTCAGGCTGCAGGTAATTTCCCGAATTGCTCGCGCAGTTTGGCCAGTGTGGCAGAAAAATTCGCCATTCTTTCTTTCTCCTGGGCGACCACAGCAGCCGGCGCACGCGCGACAAAACTTTCATTGCCGAGCTTGGCTTCTGCCTTGCCGATTTCTGTTTCCAGACGCGTGATTTCTTTGCTCAGACGTTCGCGTTCAGCCGCAACATCGATCTCCACTTTCAGCATCAGTTTTGATTCTCCAACGATGGAAACCGGTGCCGGTGATTCCGGCAAAGCATCCAGCACCTGCACTTCAGACAGTTTGGCTAATGCCTGCAGATACGGTGCAAAGGATTGCAGACGCGCCTTGTCTTCTGCATTGGCTGCTTGTAACAGCAGAGGTACACGCAATGCTGGTGATAATTGCATTTCACCGCGCAGATTGCGGCAAGCGTCGGTCATGGCTTTCAGCGCATGCATCCAGGCTTCGGCTGTCTCATCGATATTCGCTGCCACGGCAAGCGGATATGGCTGCACCATGATGGAGTCGCCTGCTGGATTTAAAGTCTTACCAGCCAGCGGTGCCACGGTTTGCCACAGCGCTTCGGTCACGAAAGGAATAACAGGGTGCGCCAGACGCAGCGTGACTTCGAGTACGCGCAGCAGTGTATGGCGGGTGGCGCGCTGTTGTGCTTCTGTACCTTGTTGCACCTGGACTTTGGAAACTTCCAGATACCAGTCACAGTATTCATCCCAGACGAATTTATAAATTGCGGAAGCGATATTATCGAAACGGTAGTCGGCAAAACCTTTTTCGATTTCTGCTTCTGCGCGTTGCAGCGTCGAAATGATCCATTTATCAGCTTGTGAATAATCGAGATCCGCATCGGTCACGTCTGCGCCGAAACCGCAATCTTTACCTTCCGTATTCATCAGCACGAAGCGGGTTGCATTCCACAGCTTGTTGCAGAAATTGCGGTAACCTTCGCAGCGTCCCAGATCGAAGTTGATATTGCGACCGAGCGAAGCATAGCTCGCCATTGTGAAGCGCAATGCATCTGTACCGTAGGCCGGAATGCCATCGGCGAATTCTTTGCGGGTGGCTTTTTCAATCGCCGTTGCCTGTTTCGGATTCATCAGGCCAGCCGTGCGTTTGGCGACCAGATCATCGACTTTGATGCCATCGATCAGATCAATCGGATCAAGGGTGTTGCCTTTTGATTTGGACATTTTCTGACCGCTGGAATCGCGCACCAGACCATGCACATACACGGTGTTAAACGGTACTTTGCCGGTGAAATGCGTGGTCATCATGACCATGCGTGCCACCCAGAAGAAAATGATGTCGAAACCGGTGACCAGTACGGATGACGGCAGGAAGTGTTTGATATCCGGTGTTTCTTCCGGCCAGCCCATGGTTGAGAACGGGACCAGTGCAGAAGAGAACCAGGTATCGAGCACGTCATCATCGCGTTTCAGTGTACCGCTGTAACCTGCAGCAGCAGCTTTGGCTTTAGCATCGGTCTCATTACGTGCCACGAAAATTTCGCCGTTGTCGCCATACCATGCCGGAATCTGATGACCCCACCACAACTGGCGTGAAATACACCAGTCCTGAATGTTATTCAGCCATTGGTTGTAGGTATTGGTCCAGTTTTCCGGCACGAATTTGATTTCGCCGGAAGCGACTTTTTCAATCGCGACTTCAGCGATCGATTTGCCCGGGAAGTGCGTGCCTTCCGGTGCAGGTTTGCTCATCGCCATGAACCACTGATCGGTCAGCATAGGTTCAATCACCACATTCGTACGGTCACCGCGTGGCACCATCAGTTTGTGCGGTTTAACGGATTCGAGTAAGCCTTGTGCATCGAGGTCGGCGACGATTTGCTTACGAGCGACGAAACGATCCATGCCCTGATAAGCCGCCGGTGCGTTTTCATTGATCTTTGCATCCAGTGTCAGGATGCTGATTTTGTCGAGGTTGTGGCGCTGACCAACGGCGTAATCGTTGAAGTCATGCGCTGGCGTGATTTTCACACAACCGGTACCGAATTCTTTATCAACATAGCTGTCGGCAATCACCGGAATTTCACGGTCGGTCAGCGGCAGTTTCAACATCTTGCCGACCAGATGGATATAACGTTCGTCAGTTGGATCCACGGCCACGGCTACGTCACCTAACAAGGTTTCCGGACGTGTCGTCGCCACTGTCAGATGACCGGAACCATCCGCAAACGGATAACGGATATGCCACATCGAGCCGTCTTCTTCTTCCGATACCACTTCCAGATCGGAGACTGCCGTGCCCAGCACCGGGTCCCAGTTCACCAGGCGTTTGCCGCGATAGATCAGACCTTGCTCGACCAGGCGCACAAAGACTTCGGTGACGGATTTCGAGCGCTCGGCATCCATCGTGAAATATTCACGATCCCAATCAGCGGACGCGCCCATGCGGCGCATCTGGCCGGTGATCGTGGAGCCGGATTTTTCTTTCCATTCCCAGACTTTTTCAAGGAATTTTTCACGGCCAAGATCATGGCGTGAAATTTTTTGCGCGTCGAGCTGACGCTCCACTACGATTTGTGTCGCGATACCGGCGTGATCGGTGCCGGGGATCCATGCCGTGTTGTAACCACGCATACGATAGTAACGCGTCAGACCATCCATGATGGTCTGGTTAAATGCGTGGCCCATGTGCAGCGTGCCGGTCACGTTCGGCGGTGGCAGCTGGATAGAAAATGAGGGTTTGCCATCGTCCATGCTGGCCGCGAAATAACCGCGTTTCTCCCACTCGGAGCGCCATTGTTGTTCGATTTCTGCCGGTTCGAAAGACTTCGCTAATTCCATGATTGTCTGAAAGTTGAGTGTGCTAAACCTTTGATTATAAATGACAGTGGTGCCTGTCATCGTGCTAATACTTAATTCTGTCCGGCTTTTTACCGTATAGTCCTGTCAATTGTTGTAGAAGTTTTGCTACCGGTTTTTCCGGACGCACCACATTTGTACCGAAAATGGTATTTCCGGGCGATATATAGTGTTAGGATAGATCTTCTTGTCTCTACTTTTCCTTGCTTATAAATACCGATGGCGAACCTCAGAACGTGGACTTTTATATCTCTGTGTGTCTGTGGTGCGTTAGCTCTTTCGCTATCGGGATCTCCTGCGAGAGCGGACGAAAAAGCCGATCTTGAACATATCAGCAGGATCCGGAAATTATCCGATACCGACAATACAGAAGCTTTAAAGCAGCTGGAATACCTGAAGCAGAAACAGCTTTCCAAGTCGACGCCTAAGGTGCGTCTGGAGGCGCTCAAGGTGATGGTCAGCCTGTATTACGATGCAGGGCGCATACAGTCTGCGCTCAATAGTATTGCTGAATTAAAAACTCTGGCGGAATCTGAACACGATCAGGACGGTGCAGCGATTGCCCGCATCATGGAAAGCTATGCTCTGATTGATGACGGTAAACCTGATGACGCGCTGAAAAATTTGTCGCAGATCAGTGCTGGTTTACATACTTCTGCCAGCGCGGAAGTCCGCATGCGTTTGCAGAGCGCATTTGGTTCTGCGTATTACATCACAGGTAATTTTGCCGCTTCATTACAGCATTATCTCGAAGCACTGCGACTGACCGATGAGCTGACAACGCGCAAAGTCGAAAACCGCATGTACAAGTTGGACGCCATCGCCAAGCTGTACACCAATATGAAAGATCCTGAAAAGGCGCTGGCAACGATCGATGAAGCTTTTTCTTTGTCGCCTTTGTCGCACTCCCCGAAGACAGCGGCATCGCTGAATATCAGTCAGGGCATTGCCTTATCGGCGCTGCACAGAAACGAGGAAGCTGGCGAGGCGTATAAGCGCGCTCTGAAACTTGCGACCGAAGCCGGATTAGCCTCTATGGCGGTGACTAGCCTGATCAACATCAGTGACCATTATCTGATCATGAATCAGTACAAGCAGGCGGAAAATTACGCAAGGCAGGCATTGAAACAGGCGGAAGTGCTGAAGGATAAACAATCGATTGCTGTTGCCCGCGTGAATATAGGGTTTGCGCTGGCGGGGCAGGGTAAGATTTCTCAGGGTGTTGAACTGATTAATGAAGTGGTGCAGTACTTTCTTGACGCTGACCAGAAGCCGGATGCTGAAGCCGTGCTTGGCGAGCAGGCAGCAATGTACGAGCGTGCCGGTATGTTTAAAGAAGCCCTGCAGACCGTACGCTATCAGCAAAAACTCAGCAATGAATTATTCCGCTCAGACAGAGCCAAGGCTGTCGCCGCTTTGCAGGAACAGTTCCACGCACAACAAAGACAAAAACAGATTGAATTGCTGGCAAAAGAAAATGACCTGAAGGACGCGGATATCCGTAATCATCGTCAGCAGCAGATCATTACGATACTGGCAGCGATTCTCACGGTGCTGGTGGGGGCGTTTCTTTTCCTGCTGTATCGCCGCGTCAAGCGGATTAATCTGCAACTGCGCGAAGCAAATTCGCAGCTGGAATTTCATGCGGTGCGCGATCCTCTCACCGGTCTGTACAACCGGCGCTCTTTCCTCGACATGATGAAGACCAGGATTGCTCAGGCCGAAGCAGAGCGGCGTGACGCGCAGGAAAACAATCCTGATTGCCTGATCCTGCTGGATATCGACCATTTCAAGCAGATTAACGATGGACTGGGTCATGCCATCGGTGATGCCGTACTGATGGAAGTTGCACATCGCCTGCGCAAAGCGGTACGTGATAGTGATATGGTGCTGCGCTGGGGCGGAGAAGAATTTCTGGTGTTCTCACCGAAATCGTCGCCGTCCCAGAGTGCGGGGCTGGTCGAGCGCTTGCTGCAAGCCGTGGGAACAGAACCCGTCATGGCAGGTGACAAGGAAATACAAGTGACGGTGACTGCGGGCTTTATTTCTCTGCCATTTTCTAATGTGCCGGAGTCGGTTTTCGGCTGGGAAAAAGTGCTGCAGATTGCCGATATGGCGCTGTATCTTGGAAAGGCAAATGGCCGTAACCGTGCTTACGGCATTTCGCACTTGCTGGTGCCGTCTGAACGCGCGTTACCTGTTCTGGAAACCGATCTCTCGACTGCAGTTGCGAACGGTATGGTGGAGCTGATCGAAGTTTTTGGTCCGCCCAAACTCGATTTATCCGTCAGTAAAGCAGCGGAGTCGTATACAGGCATGCAGTGATACGGGTGTATCTGATCATCGTGAGTCAGCCCAAAAAAGAACACTGCTGCTCAGCCTCTATTTATCCACTATTAAACCGTTACCAACCTTAATGAAGCCGCTATAATGGCGGTCTTCCGTAAAAAAACAGCAGCACCGTTTTTGCCCGGAAAAAATGCTAGGGGTCCTGTCCGCACTTGTGCGATGACGGGTGAGAAATACCCTCGAACCTGATCTGGATAATGCCAGCGAAGGGAAGCTGCTAAAGAACGCCAACGTCGTTTCGCGACGACTGCCACCTCTTTACAAACTCCTTTGCTGGCTCCTGCCAACACGCAAAGGAGCCAAAATGAATGCCAACCCACAATTTCTGTCCGCCACCGCGACAGTCGATGAGGCCGCGATACAGCCGCTGCCGAATTCCCGCAAAATCTATGTACAGGGCAGTCGCCCCGATATCCGCGTGCCCATGCGCGAAATCAGCCAGTCTGATACGCCAGCGATGTTCGGTTCTGAAAAAAATCCGCCGATTTATGTCTACGATACATCGGGCCCGTACACCGATCCTGACGTCAACATCGATATCCGTTCCGGTCTGCCATTGGTGCGCGGTCGCTGGATTGCAGAGCGAAACGATACGGAAGAACTGGCAGGCCCGACGTCTGAATATGGCATCGCGCGGCTGAATGATCCCAAACTGGCGGAACTGCGTTTCAATCTGAAACGCAAACCACGTCGCGCACTCGCTGGCAAAAACGTGACGCAGATGCACTATGCACGGCAAGGCATCATCACGCCGGAAATGGAATACATCGCGATTCGCGAAAACCTGCAACGCAAAGCATATCTCGAGCAATTAAAAGTATCCGGCCCGATGGGAAATAAACTCGCAGAGTTGATGGGACGCCAGCATCCGGGGCAGTCTTTCGGCGCATCGATTCCGGACGAGATCACGCCGGAATTCGTGCGTTCAGAAGTCGCACGCGGTCGTGCGATTATTCCTGCGAATATCAATCATCCGGAAGTTGAACCGATGATCATCGGTCGTAATTTTCTGGTGAAAATTAACGCGAATATCGGTAACTCTGCAGTGACTTCATCAATAGGTGAAGAAGTCGAAAAAATGACCTGGGCGATACGCTGGGGCGGCGACAACGTGATGGATCTGTCAACAGGCAAACACATACACGAAACCCGCGAATGGATTATCCGTAATTCGCCGGTCCCTATTGGTACCGTGCCTATTTATCAGGCGTTGGAAAAAGTGAATGGCAAAGCGGAAGACCTGACCTGGGAGATTTTCCGTGACACGCTGATTGAGCAAGCAGAGCAGGGCGTCGATTACTTTACGATCCATGCCGGCGTGCGTTTGCAATATGTGCCGCTGACAGCCAAGCGTATGACAGGCATCGTATCGCGCGGTGGGTCGATTATGGCGAAATGGTGTCTGGCGCATCATAAAGAAAGCTTTCTGTACGAGCATTTTGAGGAAATCTGCGAGATCATGAAAGCCTACGACGTTTCCTTCTCTTTAGGTGACGGTTTGCGTCCGGGTTCGATTTACGACGCCAACGATGAAGCGCAGCTCGGTGAATTGAAAACGCTGGGTGAACTGACGCAAATCGCCTGGAAACATGATGTACAGGTCATGATAGAAGGGCCGGGTCATGTGCCTATGCATCTGATCAAAGAAAATATGGATCTGCAATTAGAGCAATGCTACGAAGCGCCGTTCTACACACTGGGACCATTGACGACCGATATCGCCCCCGGTTACGACCACATCACTTCCGGCATAGGGGCGGCGCAAATCGGCTGGTATGGCACTGCGATGCTGTGCTACGTGACACCGAAAGAACATCTGGGACTGCCGAATAAAACCGATGTCAAAGACGGCATCATCACCTACAAAATTGCCGCCCATGCAGCCGATCTGGCGAAAGGCCATCCTGGTGCACAAATCCGCGATAACGCCTTGTCGAAAGCACGTTTTGAATTCCGCTGGGAAGATCAGTTCAACATCGGTCTTGACCCTGACAAAGCGCGCGAATTTCATGATGAAACTCTACCGAAAGATTCTGCCAAAGTCGCGCATTTTTGCTCGATGTGCGGGCCGCATTTCTGTTCGATGAAAATCACGCAGGAAGTCCGTGATTACGCGGCGAATCAGGGTATCAGCGAAATCGATGCGCTGAAAAAAGGTATGGCAGTCAAGGCGGTTGAATTCATCCAATCCGGCGCTGAAATTTATAAAAAACAGTAAGCGGTGAGGATGATGGAAATTCAGTTAAATGGCGCGCCGCATCAGATCAGGTCTGCACAACTGCTGGCTGAGTTGATTGCCGATCTGAGCCTGATGGATAAAGCGATTGCAGTGGCGGTGAACCGCCAGATTATTCCGCGTTCATGCTGGGCAGATCACGCATTGCAAGCTGGAGACAAAGTCGATGTGGTGCGTGCTATCGGCGGTGGCTGATCGCTGAAAATTAACTCAGACAAAGCTTACCGCACTTACAGAAAATACAGAAAAGGATTGGAATATGCAAACAGAAATAAATAAGGAAATCGACGCTGACAGCGGCCTGACAATCGCCGGTAAAACCTACCGTTCACGCTTGCTGGTTGGCAGCGGAAAATACAAAGATCTGGAACAGACCAGACTGGCAACCGAAGCCGCAGACGCGGAAATCATCACGGTCGCGATTCGTCGCGTGAACATCGGTCAGGACCCGAGTGCACCTAGCTTGCTGGATGCGGTGCCACCATCCAAATACACGATACTGCCGAATTCAGCCGGATGCTATAACGCCGAAGATGCGGTTTACACCTTGCAGTTAGGGCGTGAATTATTAGGCGGTCACAAACTGTGCAAACTCGAAGTGCTGGGCGATGAAAAGACCTTGTTCCCGAATATGCCGGAAACCCTGAAAGCCGCGAAAACACTGGTGCAGGACGGCTTTGATGTGATGGTGTATTGCAGCGACGATCCGATACAGGCGCGTATGCTGGAAGACATCGGCTGCGTTGCAGTGATGCCGCTGGCGTCACTCATCGGTTCCGGCATGGGGATACTGAATCCATGGAATCTATCGCTGATTATCGAACAGACCAGGGTGCCAGTGCTGGTGGATGCAGGTGTTGGTACTGCATCTGACGCTGCGATTGCGATGGAGCTCGGTTGTGATGGCGTGCTGATGAATACCGCGATTGCCGGTGCTAAAGACCCGGTGCGTATGGCGCGGGCGATGGGGCTGGCGGTAGCGGCGGGGCGTGAAGCATTTTTAGCGGGACGTATGCCGCGCAAGTTTGCAGCATCGCCATCCTCGCCGATGGCAGGGCGCATCGTCTGATGGTAACGACCATCCCGCAGCGCCCGAGCGTGCTGGTGTTTGCCGGCCATGACCCGAGTGGCGGCGCGGGCATACAGGCAGATATCGAAGCGATCGCCGCGCAGGGCGCGCATGCCTTGCCGGTCATTACGGCATTAACTGTGCAAGACAATGATCATGTCTATGCGCTGAAGGCGGTGCCGCACACGCTGATAATTCAACAGGCACAGTGCTTACTGGACAAAATACCGGTGGCTGCGATGAAAGTCGGTATCGCTGGCAATACAGAAAATGCGCGCGCCATCGCTGCACTGATACAGCAGTTGCGGACACAAAATCCGCGTCTGCCTGTAGTCGTGGATACCGTGCTGGGCAGCGGTCACGGTGATCGTTTATCGTTGGACGACGCCGTCGTTGCGATACAGCCTTTGCTGAAAGTCGCGACGCTGCTCACGCCGAATCTGCCTGAGTTGCAAAGACTGGTGCCGCACGCCGCAGAACAGCAGGCGCAGGTGGAAATGTTGATGCAGATGACACCAGCCGATGTGTTGCTGAAAGGCGGGCATGCAGCGGCGGCGCTGGTGGATAATTTTTGGTATTCACATGCCGGTGGCGAACAGCGTTGGCAATGGCCGCGCTTATCCGGTGAATTTCACGGCAGCGGTTGCACGCTGGCGTCTGCGATTGCGGCTCAGCTGGCGCTGGGGCATTCCATGCGACATGCCTTAGATCAGGCGCAAATCTACACACAACAATGTCTGCAGCGTGCTTACGCGATCGCAGACGGGCAATTTATTCCGGGCAGATCATTCAAATGACTAAGACACATGCATTACGTGGTTTATATATCGTGACGCCAGACTGGGACGATACCGCACGCTTACTTGCTGTTACGGAACAGGCTTTGCTGGGCGGCGCGGCGCTGGTTCAGTATCGCCACAAAACGGCAGACATGTCATTGCGGCGGCAACAGGCGACGGCTTTGCTGGAGTTATGCCGACGCTATCACAAGCCACTGATCATCAACGACCATCTGGATTTGTGCATGGAAATTGATGCCGATGGTTTGCATGTCGGCGGCACCGATATTTCCGTAGCCGAAGCGCGGGCGCAGATCGGCGCCGGTAAAATTCTGGGTGCCTCGTGTTACGGTGATATGCAACTCGCCCGCAGCGCGGTTGCGAGTGGTGCCAGCTACATTGCATTCGGTGGGTTTTATCCGTCGCGAATCAAAAAATATGCGGTCACCACGTCAGCCGATATCGTGACCACAGCGGGTAAAGAATTCGATCTGCCGCGGGTCGTGATTGGTGGTATGACGCTGCAAAACTGCCAGCCGCTGATTGCCAACGGGGCGGAAATGGTCGCTGCCATCAGCAGCGTGTATATGGCAGAAAATCCGCGTCAGGCCGCTGCTGATTTCTGTGGCTTGTTTTGAGCACATTTTGAGCATAAATATACTCCCGGGAGTATATTTTGAAGCCCTTTGTTTATAAGGAGATAAAGCAGGTTTTCTTATTTTTGAGGGGGAGTATGCAGAATTTCTGATGTTTCTGCATATAGTTGGGCGGCATGCTGAACTGTGGCCCGGGTTTCACGGGCAACCGGATCAGCGGCATTTCTGCATCAGATCACGGTGATCGGTCTGCCGGATATTCTGCAGATCGGCGCGGCAGCGCAGGGTCTGTCCCGTATAATCGGGGTATGCAAAATTTACTTCACAATCTCAATCCTGAACAGCTAGCCGCTGTGACGTTGCCGGCGCAGTCGGCGCTGATTTTAGCGGGTGCCGGTTCCGGCAAAACCCGCGTGCTGACGACCCGTATTGCGTGGCTGATCCAAACCGGCCAGGTGTCCCCGCAGGGTGTGCTGGCGGTGACCTTTACCAACAAGGCGGCGAAAGAATTGCTGACACGCTTGTCGGCGATGTTACCGATCAATACCCGTGGCATGTGGATAGGCACGTTTCACGGCCTGTGTAATCGCCTGTTGCGAGCGCATCACCGCGATGCCGGTTTGCCGCAAACATTTCAGATTCTTGATTCCGGCGATCAGTTGTCGTTCATCAAGCGCTTGTTGAAAGCCAATAATATCGACGACGAAAAATTCCCGCCGAAGACGCTGATGTATTTCATTAACAGCGCCAAAGATCAGGGTTTGCGCGCTGCGCAGGTCGATGCTTACGATGATTTCAATCGCAAACTGGTGGGGCTGTACGATTTGTATGACGCCCAGTGCCAGCGTGAAGGTGTGGTCGATTTTGCAGAACTGTTGTTGCGCACGTATGAATTACTCAGTCGCAACCAGCCTTTGCGCGAACATTATCAGGCTCGCTTCAAACATATACTGGTCGATGAGTTTCAGGATACCAATGATCTGCAGTACAAATGGCTGAAGCTTATGGCTGGCGCTGGCAGCAGCCGTGGTGCTGCAGTGTTTGCGGTCGGCGATGATGATCAGAGTATTTACGCTTTCCGCGGTGCGAATGTTGGCAATATGTCGGCATTTGAACGTGAGTTTGAAGTGCAGAATCTGATCAAGCTGGAACAGAATTACCGCTCGCATGGCCACATTCTGGACAGCGCCAATATTCTGATTGCGAATAACAGCAAGCGTCTCGGCAAAAATCTGCGTACCGATGCCGGGCATGGTGAACCTGTACGCGTGATGGAAGCCAGCAGCGATATACAAGAGGCGAACTGGATTATTGAAGAGGCCAAAAATCTGATCCGCGAAGGTTTGCCGCGCAGCGAAATCGCTATTCTGTATCGCTCGAATGCGCAGTCGCGCGTGATCGAACATGCCTTGTTCAGCGCGAATATTCCGTATCGTGTGTATGGTGGTCAGCGCTTTTTTGAACGCGCTGAAATCAAACATGCGATTGCGTATCTGCAGTTGATGGATAACCTGCATAATGATTCCGCCTTTTTGCGGGTGGTCAATTTCCCAGCCCGGGGCATCGGTGCACGCTCTCTGGAACAGCTGCAGGATGCCGCTAAACAGCACGGTTGCTCGCTCTATGCGGCGGTGCCGTATGTCGGCGGCAAAGCGGGCTCATCGCTGGCAGCGTTCATCAAACTGATCGAAGGTGCGCGCTTTGAAACGCAGTATCTGCCTTTGCCTGAAATGGTGCAGATCGTTATCGAACTCAGTACTTTGAAGACGCATTATCAGACAGAAAAAGAAGGCGCAGACCGCATAGAAAACTTGGATCAGCTGGTGAATGCGGCGAGTTTATTTGTCTCGGAAGAAGGCTTTGGCAAAGATGCTCCTGCACTGACCGGCCCGGCATCGGCCAACACTGTTTTGCTGGAGAACAGCGACGGTAATGTCATCATCGATGCCGATGCTGCCTTACCTACGGTAATGTCGCCATTGTCGGCTTTTCTGTCGCACGCCTCGCTGGAAGCGGGTGACAATCAGGCACAGGCCGGGCAGGATGCGATGCAGTTGATGACGGTGCATTCGGCTAAAGGGCTGGAGTTCGATGCGGTATTTATCACCGGTCTGGAAGAGGGCTTGTTTCCGCATGAGAACAGTGCGCAGGAAGATAGCGGCGTCGAAGAAGAACGGCGTCTGATGTATGTAGCGATTACCCGTGCGCGGCAACGTTTGTATCTGAGCTTTTCGCAAACCCGCATGCTGCATGGGCAGACACGCTACAACATGCGCTCGCGCTTTCTGGAAGAGTTGCCGGAAGAATCCTTGAAATGGCTGTCGCCAAAAATTCAGCCGCAATGGTTTGGCAATAAAAAATCGGCATGGGATGATGCTCCTGCTGCAGGCGCGAATCGCATTGCACAGAATTTCAATCAGGTCGCGGATGCGAATGCATGGCGTATCGGGCAGGGCGTCGCGCATCCTAAGTTTGGTGAAGGGGTGATCGTAAATATCGAAGGCAGCGGCACGAATGCGCGTGCGCATATCAATTTCGGTAAGTTCGGAATGAAGCTGCTGGACCTGAGTATCGCCAAACTGGAAAAAATCTGATTTTTTAATCAGATCTGCCACACTGTACCGGCGATGCCGCTCAGTGCTGTTTCAGTATTGTTGGATATACGCCGGTAACAGCATTCACGATGTCCGCGATGCTGGTGAGTTGATCTATTGAAGGGAAAAGGACACAGAATGACAACGGATATGTTGATTCAGTATGTAGCGGCGGCGATCTTCGGCATCGCTGTGCTGCATACTTTTTCCACCAAATTTTTTATTTCGCTGGCACACAAAAGTCAGCATCATGCTGGTCTCTGGCATTTGCTGGGGGAAGTCGAGGTCGTCTTCGGCTTCTGGGCTTTTGTGCTGGTTGCCGTGATGGCTTTACTGATGAATCAGAAAGAGGCGATTCATTATCTTGAAGCGCAGAATTTTACTGAGCCTTTATTCGTCTTTGTCATTCTGGTGGTGGCTGGCACCCGCCCAGTATTGTGGGCAGTGCAGGCTTTTGTCTCCCGTATTGCGCGTCTGCTGCCGTTCAATACGCAGCTGGCTTCGTATTTTCTGTGTCTGTCATTGGTACCATTGTTTGGTTCATTTATCACTGAGCCTGCGGCCATGACACTGGCAGCGCTGATGTTGCGGGATCGTTTTTATTCGCAAGCGATTTCCGAGCGCATGAAATACATGACGCTGGGCGTTTTATTCGTCAACATTTCTATCGGTGGCGTACTCACTTCGTTTGCGGCACCGCCGGTGCTGATGGTTGCGGAGAAATGGGGCTGGAACAGTGCGTTCATGATGCAGATGTTTGGTTGGAAGGCCGCAGGTGCCGTCGTATTAAATGCCTTGTTGCTGAGCCTGTTCTTCCGTAAAGAACTGACGTCACTGAAAGCGCCGGAGCCGACGACAGCGGATGCGCCTGTGCCTTTTTATGTCGTGGCAATTCATTTTACTTTTCTCGCGGCCACGGTCTGGTTTGCACATTATCCTGTCGTATTTCTGGGGCTGTTTTTATTTTTCCTTGGATTTACTGAGGCGTACAAACAGTATCAGGACAGGCTGATGTTGAGAGAAGGCTTGCTGGTCGCATTTTTTCTGGCGGGCCTAGTGGTTCTGGGCGGTAAGCAGGAATGGTGGCTGCAACCTTTGCTGGCCGGTATGGATAATGCCGTCCTGTTTTTCGGTGCGGTTGCATTAACGGCGGTGACCGATAATGCCGCGCTGACTTATCTGGGGTCGCTGGTCGTTGGTTTGCCTGATGCGGCGAAATATGCGCTGGTGTCCGGTGCTGTCACGGGTGGTGGTTTGACGGTGATTGCCAATGCGCCGAATCCTGCCGGGTTTGCGATATTAAAAGATACGTTTAATGAAAAAGCGATCAGCCCGCTGGGTCTGATCGCCGCCGCCGCGCTGCCGACGGTGATCGCCACGCTGTTTTTACATTTTCTGTAAGCCCGTCGTATTGTCATCAGGGTAGCAAAAATACCTTGCTCTGACAGCGCCCGAAGCTACCTTCGTGGGAGGGGCTGTCGCGCCGCAGATTGGTAGCGCTTGGTCAGATATAGTAAGCCGTTGATGTCATGACTTTGGCCATCAGTTTCATCGCTATTCTGACGGGCTGTGGTGTTTCACTGGCACCCAGTTCCTGTGCAGCGGCACCGTGCGCGACTTCGTCAACGCGCATTTGCTCGACGATCGCACGTGACCTTGCGTCATGTGCAGGCAAGGAATTCAGATGCCCCGCCAGATGGGCTTCAACCTGCCGCTCGGTTTCGACGACAAATCCAAGGCTTGCTGCATCGCCGCATTTTGCCGCGATGATTCCGCATGTGTAAGCACCGGCATACCAGAGCGGGTTCATGAAACTGGTATGCGAGTTCAGTTCTTTCAAGCGAGTGGCAGTCCAGGCAAGATGATCTTCTTCTTCTATGCAGGAATGCTGAAGCTGACGGGTCACTTCTTCTTTATGTGAAAACGCACTTTGAGCGTCATACAGCGCCTGAGCACAGATTTCGCCGACGTGATTGACCCGCATCAGACCGGCACTGTGCTTTCTTTCCTGCTCGCTCAACTTGTCTTCATTGGTGATGGCAGCAGCGGGATAAGGACGAGAGCTTCTTGCCTGGGCAGAAACGGTGCGCAGCGCGCGATCAAAGCTCAGGACGATACGATCTATATTTGGCAGAGACATGGTTACGATGCTTTAAGAAGTAGGTCTCTATTGTAAAACATCAGACCGGAGGACTGGTTTTAAGCTGGCGCAAGGCAAATGCAGATTGCGTATGCATCAAAACCTGACAATTCTCATCAGAATTACAACTGTTGTCGCCGCGCCACATTTAATTTGCTTAAACACGATCGTTCGCAAATTCTCTTTGCCCAAATTCGCTTAGTTTGGTTCAATGGAACCTAGATTGTTTATCAATCAGTTCGGAAGAACCAGCAATACCCAAAAAAGCAGCCTAATTAAGAGCTGCAGACATCACGTCAAATTAATCATAAAATCTGGAGACAATTTCAATGAAAAAATCACTCATCGCTTTTGCTGTACTGGGCGCGTTCGCATCTGCAGCATCCGCACAATCCAATGTGACCGTCTACGGTATCGTCGATGCTGCTGTTATGTACACCAATAATCAAGCGGGTGGCACCAATAAAGCCGTGATGGAAGCTGGTCAGCTGGCAATATCCCGCTGGGGTATTAAAGGCAGCGAAGATCTGGGCGGCGGTCTGAAAGCTAACTTTAATCTGGAAGGCACCCTGGCGAATGATACAGGCGCAGCAGGTGCCGGTTTTGGCGGCAGCAACCTGACACAGAATTTCAGCCAGGCCGGTAACAACTCTTCCTTGTTTGACCGCCTTTCCTGGGTTGGTCTGTCAGGCTCTTTCGGTGCTGTGACTCTGGGTCGTAACAACATTCTGGGTGTGGATTCCGTTGGTCTGGCCGATCCTATGAGCCTCGCACATGCAGGTACAAACCCTAACGTTATGCTGGTTGGTCTGTACTCCGGTGCATTCTTCGGTGGTTTCGGTACGAATCAGGGCGGTCCTGGTCTGCGTCAGAATAACTCTGTGAAATACGTTTCTCCTTTCATTTCCGGTTTTGCCGGTGCAGCGATGTACGGCTTTGGTGAAAAAGCAGGCGAAATGTCTTCCAGTTCTTATGCTGGTCTGGCAGGTATCTTCACAGATGGCACGAATGGTGCCGCATTGTCTTTCGCAAAACTGAAAGATCCTACTGGAAATGTTTCTCTGAATGGTTGGGCTGGCGGTATCAAATACAAAGTTGTGCCATCGACTATGTTGCGCTTTACTTATGGCCACAATACGATTGAAGGTAACCTGGGTGCTCCGTTAAGCGTATTAAGTCCAAACAATAATCGTAAAATCACCGTTATCGGTTTGGGTGCTGACTACGCTGTTTCAGATCAGTTGACCCTGACTGGCGCTTACTACAACACCAAGCGCAGCGGCGATTTCGATGGCAAGGCTGATCAGTACATCGGTATGGCTAAGTATGCATTCAGCAAACGTACAACGGCTTACGCATCTCTGACTTATGCTAAAGCAGGTTCTTCAGCTTTGAAAGATACAACGCTGGCGCTGGGCATCATCGGTACTGACGGCGTTCAAAGCAGCGCAACTCGTGCAGCATTTGGTGTCATGCACGCATTCTGATTTGCGGTAACTCAGCTAGTATGATTAAAAAGCCAGCGAACAGCTGGCTTTTTTTATGACACAAACAAAATCACTCCTGAAACTGTATTCATGCCGTTGCCTGTTTCCGTTTAATCGGACTGCGCTGATTTTTTTTATCCGGAACGGCGTTGCTGGTCTGTCATGGTCTGTTGTGGAATTGAGACATCAATTTCGCTTATTTACCATCGAACGTCGATTTAACTTGGCTGTTCTCCTTCATATTTGGTCAAATACGACTGTTGATATTAGCAGTTCACATAATTTTGACGTTTCATTTTTAGTGTCACTTGTTCGCAAGTTGAAATGAATGATCGAAACTCAACGTAATTGTTTTAAATCCTTTGGAGAAATAAAAATGAAAAAATCACTTATCGCATTGGCAGTACTGGCTGCAGTTGCAGGTTCTGCTCAGGCACAATCTTCCGTTACCGTCTACGGTGTACTGGATATGGCTCTTCAAAATGAAAGCAATGGTGCTTTTTCTAAAGGCAAAGGTTCCATTACATCCTTGGACAGCGGTGTTCAATCCGGTTCCCGTCTGGGCTTCAAAGGTAGTGAAGATCTGGGCAACGGTTTGAAAGCAAACTTCAAACTGGAAATGGGTATTCAAGCTGATACAGGCGCATCTGCTCAAGGTGGTCTGGCATTCGGCCGTGCAGCATGGGTTGGCTTGTCTGGTGATTTCGGTGCGATCCAGCTGGGTCGTCAAAACAAACCAATGTTTGATGCGGTAGATTCTATCGATCCATTCGGTACAGGTATCATCGGTGGCAGCGCAACAGACAGCACAAGTGCAACTGGTCTGGGTAATCTGTTCTTCGCAACAAATCCACGTTCTAACAACACAGCGAACTACACCACGAATAATCTGAGTGGTTTCACTGGTTCTCTGGCATACACATTCGGCGAACAAGCTGGTGACATCGGTAAGGGCCGTGGTATCGGTGTTTCCGGTTCTTATGCAGCAGGCCCGTTGCTGGCAACAGTTGCTTACCACACTGAAGATGTGGCAGCATCTACTAAACCAACGAACGCTGTAAAACACATTTTTGCTGGCGCGACTTATGATTTCTCTGTTGTTAAAGCAGCGCTTGCTTACGGTAAAGTAAAATCGGATGATGATTCTGTTGCCTACAAACTGTGGAACCTGGGTGCAACAATTCCAGTAAGTGCAGCTGGTTCTGTTATTGCTGGCGTTACACGTGTTACCAGCGATGTTGTCAGCTCAGATCGCAACAGTACACAACTGGCTCTGGGTTATACACACTCTTTGTCTAAGCGTACTAATATTTACACATCATTCTCTCGCGTTGCTAATGATGCAAAAGTAAATGCTGGCGGTCTGGCAGATGGTTTGGGTCGTACAGAGCGTATGGTTAACCTGGGTATCCGTCACGCATTCTAATCTTCGGCAAGTGTGAACTTGCTGTTGTGGAAAATAAAAAAGCACCTTCGGGTGCTTTTTTATTTTCTGTATCAAACGCACTGAATCATGCAAGCGCGTGACGCCGGATAATGGAGGCGTGGTTTATCCGCAGCGACCGAATACCTGCCTGAGTCAGGCATTGTTTCATTCGACGACGTGCGTTATTTCTAGCGCGGGGCTTCTTACAAATGGTTTTACTTAACGGGAGCAGGCTGATCAGGTATAGCCTGCGTCTTATTCTCCATCTGGAGGCATCAGATTAAAATGTTCATAAGCCAGTGAGGTAGCGATTCTTCCGCGCGGAGTGCGTTGCAGATAACCTTGCTGTATCAGATAGGGTTCCAGTACATCTTCAATGGTGTCGCGCTCCTCACCGATGGCTGCTGCTACATTGTCGAGCCCGACCGGGCCACCGCCGAATTTAAACAGGATGGCTTCCAGGAGTTTTCTGTCCATCAGATCGAAACCTACCGTATCCACATCCAGCATTTTCAGTGCGGCATCGGCAATATCTTTGGTGATCTCGCCATTGCCTTTTACCTCGGCATAGTCGCGCACTCGCCGCAGTAATCGATTTGCAATACGTGGCGTGCCACGTGCACGATTAGCGATTTCTCTCGCTCCAGCTTCGTGTATCGGTGCATTCAGAAGGGATGCCGAACGCGTGACGATGCGCGCCAGTTGTTCTGGGGTATAAAATTCGAGGCGGGCGACAATACCGAAGCGATCACGCAAAGGATTGGTCAGCATGCCAGCCCTTGTGGTTGCTCCGACCAGCGTGAATGGTTGCAGATCGAGTTTCACTGAGCGGGCTGCCGGGCCTTCGCCTATCATGATGTCGATCTGATAGTCTTCCAGTGCAGGATATAAAATCTCTTCAACGACGGGAGATAAACGGTGAATTTCATCGATAAACAGCACATCGTTTGCCTCCAGGTTCGTCAGTAGCGCTGCCAGATCGCCTGCACGCTCCAGAACCGGCCCCGAAGTCTGACGCAGATTCACTCCCATCTCTCTGGCGATAATGTGTGCCAGTGTAGTTTTACCCAAGCCGGGAGGCCCGAACAGCAGGGTGTGATCCAGTGCTTCACCGCGCTGGCGCGCAGCAGTAATAAAAATTTCCAGCTGGTCGCGGATTTTTTCCTGGCCTACATATTCATCGAGTTGTTTCGGCCTTAATGCGCGTTCAATCGCCTCTTCACTGGCGGACACCGGCGTCGCCGCAATGATGCGTTGCTCACTGAAATTGATAGAGAGATTATCTGTCTGTATGCTCATGATGTAATTTTTCAGCCTTTAGACAGGGATTTCAGGGCCAGCTTGATACCCTCCGATACACCTGACTCTTTTGGCACAGATTTCATCGCCAGCATGGCTTCTTTATCGGAATAACCCAGTGCTAACAAGGCATTCAGAATGTCGGCACTATGATCACCTGCCGCAGCCGCCGTACTGGACGTAAATAAATCGGCGCCGAGTTTTCCTTTGAGTTCCAGCAGTAGTCTTTCTGCCGTTTTTTTGCCTATGCCCGGAATGCGGGTCAAGCGGCCGACTTCCTGCATCGTAATCGCTTGCGACAGATCTGCCACAGACATACCTGAGAGGATAGACAGTGCTGTACGTGCGCCGACGCCGCTGATTTTTACCAGTTGGCGAAAGGTTGCACGTTCTTCTGCCGAGCCAAAACCAAACAGTACATGCGCATCTTCGCGTATAGCCAGATGGGTCAGCAAAACCACTTTTTCACCTAAAGGAGGCAGGTTATAAAACGTGCTCATAGGAACATCGACTTCGTAGCCGACACCCTGACAATCGATCAGTAACTGTGGGGGATTTTTCTCTAGCAGAGTGCCTGCGATGCGACCTATCATGAGACTGCTTTCATACTGTATGAATAAGCAGTGATAGTAAACGATTCTCTCCGGCTTGACGAGAGGATGTCAGCGAAATTCTGCTGCTCAGGATTGCTGTTGCTTTCCTGTTTGTCTGCATGAAGGCGCAACAGGCACAGAAACAGATGCCGCAGATTTTATATGGGTTTCGGGGGGAGAGGCTTTGCAAAGGCGCATCAATGTTAAGTCGTGTTCGGCGGTGTATTTCTGATACCTGTTCAGCCTATCAACCTGCCCGCTTTCACGCGCAAACCTTTTTTTGCCAGTTCTGGAGCGATTGCACTTAGTGTTGCCAGTGCTTCACCGCTGTGGGCATGGCAAATCGCTACGCCTAGCGCATCCGCTGCATCCGGGCTGGGTGTGCCGGATAACATTAACAAACGTTGCACCATATCCTGCACTTGCTCTTTACTGGCGCGTCCCTGGCCGACAATGCCTTGCTTGACTTGCAGCGCGGTGTATTCAGCGACCGTCAGATCGGCGGCGACCAAAGCGCAGATGGCGGCACCACGTGCCTGTCCTAGCAATAAGGTGGATTGGGGATTGACGTTGACGAAGACTTTCTCTATCGCCGCACAATCCGGTTGATAAGTGCGGACAATTTCGGCAACACCGGAAAGGATGGTTTTCAGCCGCTCAGGTAATGAACCTTCGACCGTTTTGATGGTGCCAGACGCCACGTAAGTGAGCTTCTGTCCCTGCTTATGAATAACCCCGAATCCAGTAGTCCGTAATCCGGGGTCGATACCTAAAATCTTCATGTATGCCTTGCCCCGCAAAAGAGCAAGGCGAATGATTAATGACGGAAGTGACGTGTGCCAGTATAGACCATCACCACCCCGCGTTCATCTGCCGCATCAATAACTTCCTGATCGCGCATGGAGCCACCTGGATGAATCACGCAAGTCGCTCCGGCATCAACCACTACATCCAGACCGTCACGGAACGGGAAAAATGCGTCGGATGCAACCGCGGAACCAGCCAGAGACAGCCCTGCGTTTTGTGCTTTGATCGAGGCGATACGCGCAGAATCAATACGGCTCATCTGACCTGCACCGACACCCAGTGTCATGCCGTTGCCACAGAAGACGATCGCATTCGATTTCACGTATTTCGCGACACGCCATGCAAACATCATGTCTGCCATTTGTTGTGGTGTTGGCTGCAGTTTTGAGACAACGCGTAATTCTTCCTGCAAAACGTTTTTCGCATCAGGCGCTTGTACCAGCAAGCCACCACCAACACGTTTGACGTCGTATTGATTGACTTCGTTGCCCAAGGAAATTTCCAACAAACGTACGTTTTGTTTTGCTGCAAAAATGGCTTTAGCTTCTGCGGTGAAAGATGGTGCGATCAACACTTCAACGAATTGTTTAGCGACGATTTCTGCTGCTTTGCCATCGAGTTCACGGTTGAATGCAATGATGCCACCGAAGGCGGATGTCGGATCCGTTTGCAATGCTTTGCTGTATGCCTCAAATGGTGTCGGGGCTACCGCTACGCCGCAAGGATTCGCATGCTTAACGATGACGCAAGCGGATTCTTGGAACGACTTAACGCATTCCCATGCAGCATCTGAGTCAGCGATATTGTTGTAAGACAGTTCTTTGCCTTGCAATTGTTTGTAGTTGGCGAGTGCGCCATCCACTGTTTTCAAATCACGATAGAAAGCCGCGGACTGATGTGGGTTTTCGCCGTAACGCATTTCCTGCACTTTGTCGAAATGCAGATTCAGTGTTTGCGGATATGCACTGCGGGTTGTGTGTGCTTTATCTTCACCGAGGCTGGTCAGATAGTTAGTGATAGCACCGTCATATTGTGCGGTATGCGCAAAGACTTTTTTTGCCAGCGTGAACTTGGTGTCATAGCTGACGACATTGTTATTCGCCTTCATTTCAGCGAGAACCACGGCGTAATCGCTGGGGTCAACAATCACGGTCACGTCTTTATGATTTTTTGCCGATGAGCGCAACATGGTCGGACCGCCGATATCGATGTTCTCAATCGCATCTTCGAGCGAACATTCTGCTTTGACAACCGTTTGCTGGAACGGATACAGATTCACGACGACCATGTCTATCGTCGGAATGCTGTGCTGCTCAAGTGCTGCTACATGTTCAGGAAAATCGCGGCGTGCCAGAATGCCGCCGTGTACCTTAGGGTGCAGTGTTTTCACACGTCCGTCGAGCATTTCCGGAAAGCCTGTATAGTCCGCCACTTCGGTTACAGCGAGGCCATTATCGGCCAATAATTTAGCGGTACCGCCAGTGGAGAGCAACTTGACACCGAGTGCAGACAATTCACGTGCAAATTCGAGCACACCAGTCTTGTCGGAGACGGAGATAAGAGCTTGTTTGATCATGATGATGATAAATGAGTAAGGAAATCGGTGTCAGGCGCTGGCGGCAAATAATTACAGCAAACCGTGCTGCTGCAATTTCTTGCGCAAGGTATTGCGGTTAATGCCGAGCATGTCTGCTGCCTGTGATTGGTTGCTGGAGGCGCGTGTCATCACCATTTCCAGCATAGGTTTTTCTACTGCCAATACAACCATGTCATAAATATTGGAGGCGGGTTGTTCGCCCAGATCGCGGAAATATTTTTCCAGATTTTTATGGACGGCGTCCTGAATGCTATCTTTGCTCATGCTGTTTTTGTCACTGTTCGGTTATGCCGGTCGGCGCTTATATTTAAATGCTCTAGGCGCTGATGTTATGCGGTCGCGTTACAAATATCGTTTGTTTTACGCCGCTAGTTTTTCTTCAAAGGGGCGGTATTGTAACCGTTCCCCCGCCATGCGATCAAAAAATTGACTGACTGCATCAAGTTGTTCTTCGCATGAAGTGAGTAAATTCATTTGTTGCCGGAATTCTTCACCGTTGACGAGGTCCTGAACATACCAGCCTATGTGCTTGCGCGCAGTCCTGACGCCAAGATACTCACCGTAAAACTCATAATGTGCCTTCAGGTGGTTATCCATCAGGTACCGTACTTCGCTGATCAACGGCGGTGGTAAGTGTTCGCCAGTTGCAAGGTAATGTTCGATTTCACGAAAGATCCAGGGCCGCCCTTGTGCTGCACGCCCTATCATGATCGCATCCGCACCTGTGACCTCTAATACGTATTTAGCTTTCTCCGGTGTTGTGATGTCGCCATTCGCAACTACTGGAATCTTCACCGCCGCTTTAACGGCAGCAATGGTGTCGTATTCGGCATCCCCTTTGTAGCCGTCAGCCCTTGTGCGACCATGCAAGGTCAGCATTTGTATGCCAGCAGATTCCGCCATGCGGGCGATGGTCAGCGCATTTTTATTTGCTCTGTCCCAGCCCGTGCGGAATTTCAGTGTGACAGGTACATCAACCGCCCCGACCACAGCATCGAGAATTTCGCCGACAAGAGCTTCGTGTTGCAGCAGAGCTGAGCCACACCAGGCATTACATACTTTCTTGACCGGACAACCCATATTGATGTCGATAATCTGAGCGCCTTTATCCACATTGTATTTTGCGCAATCCGCAAGCATTTGCGGATCAGCACCGGCTATCTGTACCGCCTTGGGTTCCATCTCTCCGACATGGTTAGTGCGCCGGGTCGATTTTTCGGTTTCCCATAATTTCGGATTCGATGCCGCCATTTCCGAAACGGCATAACCTGCACCAAGTTCTTTGCATAACTGACGGAAAGGTCTGTCGGTGACACCAGCCATGGGAGCCACAAAAATATTGTTACGCAAGATGTAGGAACCAATTTGCACGATGAGGTGGGAGGGAATTTGAAGAAGCGTTATTCTACCTGAAACCTGCCTAAATAATTAGCAAAACCGCTGCAATCTGAAGGAATATTTATTTCAATCAGACCGTGACCTTGATAGCTTTAGACTTGTTTTTCTAAATTTTGAAAGTCAGTTAATGCTGACTCGTAGTCGTATTTTGTTGCGCTGAAAATCGCACCCTATGCCGCGTGCCTGGCGCCGCATTGATCCGGTGCTTACGTCAATGCGACCTGTGGTATCGATAAGTTCAAGATGCTTTATCGCTTTGGTTAATATCATCCATGGCATCGGTATCGAGATGAGCAACATCTCCCCATTGGATCAGGTGCAAGGTATTGTCTCTGAACTCAAAGCGGTTGATGCTGGCATTGAAAATGGTGACTTCGCGTGGCGCATTCAGCGACAATCCTTTAGCGGCACGATACGCGCATTCGAGTACACCACCGTGGGCGACGAGGGCGATTTTTTTCTCTTCGAATTGTTTGGCGTAGTACTCAATATGGTCGATGATGCGTTGGTGAAATTGGCGTGTCGTCTCACCTTGATTTTCACCCGGTGGAAATTCCGCATCAGGATCATGTGACTTCCAGGCCGCATAGGCTTCCGGAAAAACATGCGGAATCTCGCTGTAGAGCAGTCCTTCAAAGCCACCATAACAACGTTCGCGTAAGCCGGCATCGATGCGGGTGCTGATACCTTGCAGACGTGCGATTTCACCAGCAGTCTGCACTGCACGTTGCAAATCACTGGCAATGATGGCATCAAGCTTTTCGTTCTGCAGCGACCACGCCAGCGCTTTTGCCTGCTGCGTTCCTTGTGCATTCAATGGAATATCAAGGTGACCCTGTAAGCGTTTAATGGCGTTCCAGGCTGTTTCACCGTGGCGGATAAGGAGGATTTCAGTCATCTGATTGATGGATAATGGCATGCGTGCCGCAGTAGGGGCAGTGTGTTCATCAGCTTGTTTTTTTTGTTTCCAGCCAGAATGTCACCGGGCCATCATTCGTCAATGAAACTTTCATATCGGCACCAAAACGTCCGGTCTCGACGCGACTGTGTTTATGTTTTGCCTGACGCACAAAATAGTCGAATAAATGACGCGCGACTTCCGGCGGCGCTGCTGGCGTGAACGAAGGGCGGGTACCGGAATTGGTATTGGCCGCCAGCGTGAATTGCGGTACAAGCAATAAGCCACCTTGCGTATCTGTGATGCTGAGGTTCATTTTTCCTGCGTCATCACTGAACACGCGATAGCTCAGCAGCTTACTGAGTAAGGCATCTGCCTCGCTTTCAGTATCGCCACGTTCTGCGCAGACCAATACCATTAAGCCTGCGCTGATCGCGCCGGTGGTTTCACCATCGACGACGACACTGGCATGGCTGACGCGTTGCAATAGTGCGATCATGCTGATAAGGTCACGCGGGCAAATTTCCGTTTTCCAACTTGCAGTACGAAAGTACCTGCGTCCACTTTCAGACCTTTGTCACTGAGAACGGCTCCGTCAATACGTACACCGCCTTGCTCTATCATGCGCATCGCTTCAGAAGTCGAGGTACACAGATTCGCCTGTTTCAACAGCTGTGCAATACCGACCGGTGCACCGCTCAGACTGACTTCCGGTATGTCGTCCGGTATACCGCCTTTGGAACGGTTCACGAAATCGGTCAGCGCATCTTCACCAGCTTGTTTATTGTGGAAGCGGGCGACGATTTCCTGTGCCAGCGCAACCTTGATATCGCGCGGATTCTGACCATCGGCGACGGCTTTTTTGTAGGCCGCAATTTGCTCAATAGAGCAGAATGAAAGCAGATCGTAGTACTTCCACATCATTTCGTCGGAAATACTCATAATCTTGGCGAACATGTTATTTGCCGGCTCAGTGATGGCGATATAGTTGTTTTTCGATTTCGACATCTTTTCAACGCCGTCCAGACCTTCCAGCAGCGGCATGGTCAGTATGCATTGCGGCTCCTGACCGTAGTCTTTTTGCAGTTCGCGTCCGACCAGTAAATTGAATTTCTGATCCGTGCCACCGAGTTCCAGATCGGCATGTAATGCGACGGAGTCATAGCCTTGCATCAGCGGGTACAGAAACTCATGGATAGAAATCGGGGTGCCGGCTTTGAAGCGTTTTGTGAAATCATCGCGCTCCATCATGCGGGCGACCGTATATTTCGATGACAACTGAATCATGCCACGCGCACCCAGCGGGTCGCACCATTCGGAGTTGTAGCGGATTTCAGTTTTCGCCGCGTCCAGTACCAGACTCGCTTGCCGGAAGTAGGTCTTGGCGTTTTCCTCGATCTGCTCGCGAGTCAGTGGCGGACGGGTGATATTGCGTCCGGAAGGGTCGCCGATCATCGATGTGAAGTCGCCGATCAGGAAGATGACCTGATGGCCCAGATCTTGCAGCTGACGTAATTTATTCAGAACAACCGTATGACCAAGATGCAAATCTGGTGCAGTCGGGTCCAGACCCAGTTTGATGCGCAGAGGTTTGCCAGTCTGTTCACTGCGGGCGAGTTTTTGTGCAAATTCGCTTTCGATAAGCAATTCGTCAACACCGCGTTTGGTCACTGCAAGGGCATGTTGCACTGCATCGGACAAGGGTAAGGCTTTGGCTGGCGTAATCAGGCTGGAACTGGAGTTGGAATTGTGTGCAGAAGTCATAGGTATTTAAACGAGATTTTTTGTAACATCGCTGGTCAGGGTTCTCATTCTGAATCAATAATCAGCGTTTTGCCAGATTCTGGGCGTTAGTTTAATTTTGCTGGAATCAAGTTTTCTTGCTTTATAATCCAGCCTTGGTTTGTCGCCGGTCACGTTCTTCGAGCGTTTTTCGCTCAGAAAGTTATCGCCGCAACGACCCCCGAATTTTCGATAAAAACAGTCAATTTTAACTTATTGCATGCGACCATCAGATAAATTACTTCGTGTGGCTACCGGCAGCTCCAGACTGTTGTTAGGTTCCACCCGCGTTTCACGTATTGTTTCCGTTACCGCTTTATTCTTCGCTGTCTGTGCTGTGGGAGCGACTGCCGTTGCGCCGCTGGCACCGGATGCCGCAGATTTACCGGTCAAAAAAATTACCAAAGAATTGCCTTTACCCAGTCTGGACGAACAGGTCGCTGCGCTGACCAATGCTGATCAGCAATATGTTCGCGAAGAAATCGTCCGTCGTGGTGATACTCTCAGCGGCTTGTTGTTGCGCCTGGGCGTGGATGACGCTGACGCGAACACTTTTATCAAAACGGATAATGTGGCGCGCAGCTTGTTGCAGTTGCGCACCGACAAATCCGTCCGCGTCAAAACCAATGAAGACGGTCAGCTCGAGTGGTTGCAGACTACGGTGGTGGATGGTACCGACAAGCCAGCCAGGAACATCGAAATCAAGCGTGATGCTTCCGGACACTTCGTCGCTACCGACGCCCCTGCAGTGCTGGAGCGTCGCGTTGAAATGACTTCCGGCAATATCGTTTCCTCGCTGTTCGCCGCGACAGATGAAGCGAATATTGCTGATAATGTGGCGTCCCAGATTGTCAGTATGTTTGAAACGAATATTGATTTTCGCAAGCTGCAACGCGGCGATCAGTTCAATGTGGTCTATGAAAGTTTCTGGCAAAACGGTCAGCTCGTGAAAACCGGCCGTGTGCTCGCCGGTGAATTCACTAATGCCGGAAAAACTTACCAATCGGTGTGGTTTGATGAAGCTGGCGGTCAGGGCGGCTATTACACATTTGATGGTAAGTCTCTCAAAAAATCTTTCCTAAAGTCGCCGCTGGAGTTCACCCGTATTTCTTCCGGCTTCGCGATGCGCGTGCATCCGATTTCAGGACAGTGGAAAGCGCATAAAGGCGTGGATTTCGCGGCAGTGACAGGCACACCTATTCGTGCGACTGCAGATGGTGTGGTTGAATCTGTAGGTCCGAGCGGTGGCTACGGCAATCTGGTTGTGGTGAAACATCACTCGAATTACAGCACGGCCTATGCGCACATGAGCCGGTTTGCGGCTGGCCTGCATAAAGGCAGCCGTGTCAGTCAGGGTGAAGTTATTGGCTATGTCGGATCGACAGGCTGGTCCACCGGAGCCCATCTGCATTACGAATTCCGTGTGAATAATGAGGCTCGTGATCCTATGACAGTCAGTTTGCCTGAGGCGCCGCCACTGGCCGGAAACGATATGCCGCGATTCAAGGCGATTGCGGCTGAAATGCATCACCGTTTTAATCTGCTGCGCCCTGAACGTTTAGCGGAAACGATGAAACTGGCATCCCGTTAAAGCAAGCAGCTTAATTCAGGCCGAACACTGCGTTCGGCCTTTTTCATTTTGGTCGCGTGACTATGCGTAACAATTCTTTGTATATCGGCCTGATGTCTGGTACCAGTCTTGATGGTGTGGATGGGGTGCTCGTGCGCTTGCCGGAAACACCGGAAACACCTGTTGAACTGTTAGCCAGTGCCTACCTTCCGTTCCCGCCAGAAGTAAGACGGCAGGCGATGCTGCTGCAGAGCTCCGGTGACGACGAACTACATCATGAGGCCGTGCTCGCGAATACGCTGGCTCAGACTTATGCGGATTGTGTTCACAGTTTGTCCGGTCAGCATACACTCAAGGAGGTGCGGGCTATCGGTGTGCACGGACAAACGATACGGCACCGGCCAGAACTGGGCTACACCCGTCAGACGAATAATCCTTCGTTGCTGGCAGAATTAACCGGCATTGATGTGATTGCCGATTTCCGCAGCCGTGATATTGCTGCTGGCGGACAAGGCGCACCGTTGGTACCGGCATTTCATCGTGCCGTATTTGCGGCCGACAATGAATGCAGAGTCGTTGCTAATATCGGTGGCATCAGCAATATCAGTATTCTCGCTGCGGATGGCAGTACGACCGGTTTTGATACCGGTCCGGGCAACGTGCTGATGGATTACTGGATACATCAGCATCTGGGAAAAAATTATGATGCTGACGGAGCCTGGGCATCGCAAGGTAGCGTCAATTCAGCCTTGCTCGGGAAGCTCATGGCCGAGGCTTATTTACAGCTGGCCCCACCCAAGAGCACCGGGCGTGATCTCTTTCACGCAGTATGGCTGCAGCAGCAATTACAGGGATTTGAAGCGGTGGCTGCGGTTGACGTACAGACGACATTATGCGCCTTTACCGCGATGAGTCTGGCGCAGGCGATTTGTCGTTACGGCGGACAGCAGGCAAAGGCTGTCTATGTTTGTGGGGGCGGTGCATTTAATCGCCGTCTGATGCTGATGTTACAGACATTCTTATCTGAGGCTGGATCGTCTGCGCTGGTATGCACGACAGATGCGCTCGGTGTCGCACCGGAGCAAGTAGAGGCGATGGCATTCGCCTGGCTGGCACAACAATTCTGTCTGCGTCGTCCTGGTAATTTACCTGAAGTCACTGGCGCCCGAGGGCCGCGTATTCTTGGTGCTCTTTATCCCGCATAATTTGCGTACGCTCCGACCCGTTTAATTTTTCTCGCTACGAAAAGAGAGATCGCATGATTCAACTGATTTATGTCGCTGACCCTATGTGTTCTTGGTGCTACGGTTTTGGCCCGGAGTTGCAAGCCTTACTGGAAATGATGCCTGATGCGAATCTGGATATCATCGTCGGAGGTTTGCGTGCCTATAACCAGGAGGTCATGAGCGAGGAGCAACGGCAAACCATACGCGGTCACTGGAAGCATGTGGCGGAAGCCACTGGTCTGCCGTTTGCGGCGACAGGGATGACCCAAGCTGGTTTTAAATACGATACCGAACCCGCATGTCGTACAGTTGTTGCGACTAAAATGCTGGCGGATCATCTTAGTCCAGTCCAGTTATTATCGGTTTTTCGTGCGATTCAGCATGCGTTTTATGCAGAAGGGAAAGACGTGACTGATTTACGTCTTCTGTCGGATATCGCGGTGCGTGCGCTGAATGAGACAGACGGTGCAGAGAGTTTTGATGCGTCCAGTTTTTATGAGACGCTGGTCTCGCCGCTGTGTATGGCGGACACGCGACAGGAATTTGAGCAATGCCAGCGCTGGGGGATACGCGGTTTTCCCGCGTTGTTATTGGTTCACAACAACGCGCTGCACATGATCGCATCCGGCTTTACTAAGAGGGCCGCACTAGTTTCTGCTATTGAGGAAATACAAAAAAACGGCAGACTGCTTTAATTGCGCCGCGTGTTCAGGTGGCTTCGGCCCACCTGAAATCATCCCGTGTAGGTTTCGGTTGGTGGTGGTCGGGACGTCACATTCAATACACAATGTCAGTCGTTTGTACCCGATTGCTGTTACCGACAATTCAACGCGGGTAATGCAGCACGACACGCTTATTCTGCTGGTCACATATCTCCCCGTCTTCATTTAACTTGCCGGGCTCATGTTTCTCATTGGTCTCGAATAAGATTGACTGCATCGTTGATGCTGTTGCTGCTTTTCTACGATCGCCTGCTGTATCTGTCTCAGCGATGAAGGATTGCACTGTCAATCTGAATGACATTACGCATATATTCGTGTGCAATCGGCGCTTGCCCCGTGAATAATGGCTTGTGTCATGCCCTCGGCTGAGGACAAAAATATCGACCGTATCTGGCGCTGTGCTAGTGTTTTTCAGGATTGAACAGGCATTTCTTGACCTGTTGACAATGGGCACTTAACCGAAAAATATATTTTTCACAATTTTTCTCCTTAGTATAAGATTACCTTCAGCAAGCCGTTTGTTGTCATCCTGGATGACCAGTGATTGCCTTAGCTTGTACTTATCAACTCCCGCATGATTGGAAAAAGGACAGATCCCGTGGCTGTTTTTCAATTTTTCCTTGAAAAGTACCGTGTGTCACAACACGCTGCCCGTGATACTGATGAGTGGCGGTTCCAAATTCTGTCTGTAATTTTGCTATGCGTGCTGCTGCTGGGCGTTGTGACGGCGATCCCCAGTATTATGCTGGCAGTAACAGAGGGTCTTTGGTCCATCGCTGTTATTGATTTCCTCGCGCTCTGTTGGGTTGGTGCGACGCTGTTTTTGCCTCAGTTAAGTTTCCGCCGCAGAGCCTGGAGTTTCCTGATACTTGTTTATGTATTGGGGATCTGGTTTTTGTTGAAAGTGGGTGTGACTGGCTTGATCTATTTAATGGCCTTTCCGGTCATGACTTCATTTTTCTGCTCTCTGCGTGAAGCGATCTTTTCTTTACTCCTGTCTTCTCTGACTTTATTGCTGGTTGGCTATTGGGGAGGCGTTGAAGTTCAGCTGTTGAGTTTTCATGCCGATACGTTTCTGCGCTGGCTCGTTGTGACACTGAATTTTTCGTTTATCTGTGCAGTGCTGACCATTTCCTGCAATGTGTTACTGAGTCGTCTGGAGATATCGTTGCGACAACTACAAATGAGCAGCCAGACCTTGGTGCAGGAGCAGTCGTCATTGAAAAAAGTGAACGAGGAATTGCGTCTGATTTTTGCTGCGGTATCTCATTTAAACGAAGTCGTCATGATTATCCGTGTATTGCCAGATAGTTCAGACGAGGAGCGACTCCGGATAGTTTTTGTGAATGATGCCTTTGAACGCATGACTGGCTACGCTGCGGAAGATGTTATCGGACGCATCCCTCATTCAATCACTGGACAACGAACCCAGGCAGAGCGACTGGCAGAGATTCGCCTGGCATGGTCGCAGGTGCGCGCTTTCCACGTTGAATTGATTTGTTATAAGCGCGACGGTAGTGAATTCTGGGTAGAAGTCGATGGCGTACCTTTAGTAGATGACGCTGACAAACTTACCCACTGGGTAATGACAGCACGCGACATCAATGAAAAGAAAGAGGCTGAAGAACATATACACCGCTTAGCGTATTTTGATGCGCTCACCGGGTTGCCTAACAGGCGCTTATTGATGGACAGAATAGGTGTTTTGCTCGCGCATGCCAGACGCACAGGTCTGGTCAGCGCGGTACTGTTTATTGATCTGGATAAGTTTAAATATATCAATGATGCACGTGGGCATGCTGTTGGTGATGCCTTACTGAAACAAGTAGCCCATCGATTGCTTAACTCCTTGCGTGAAGTGGATACCGTATCCCGCATTGGGGGGGATGAGTTCGTTGTGTTGCTGGTGGATATTTCTGACGATATCGTCAATGGCACTCATGCAGCATTGCATGTTACTGAGAAAATTCAGCAAACCATGATGGAGATATTCGACATCGATGGCTTGTTATATAACTCCAGTTGCAGTATCGGGATGACACTGCTGCCACGCGAAAATCAAACTGCTGATGATCTTTTGCGCGAAGCTGATACCGCGATGTACAGAGCAAAAGCGCGCGGAAGAAATCAGATTGCATTTTATGAAAAATGGATGCAAAACGAGATTGAGCAGAGACTCACGATGGAGCGGGAGTTAGGCGAGGCGTTGGATAGTCAGCAATTATCTCTGTATATGCAGGCGCAGGTTGACCGACTTGGAACGCCTGTCGGCGGTGAATTATTAATGCGCTGGACTCACCCGGTACATGGCCCTATTTCACCAGCAGTGTTTATTCCGGTTGCCGAAGATGCCGGATTAATTTTGCGTTTAGGTGACTGGTTATTGCGTGAAGCTTGTCTGTCGTTGAACCGGTTGAAAGACGCTGGAATGCCGATTGCATTATCTGTCAATGTCAGTCCGAAGCAATTCAGACAACCGGACTTTGTCAGGAAAGTGAAAGAGATTCTGCAGGAAACGGCTGCTGATCCGGCAAGGCTGATTTTCGAAGTAACGGAAGGGCTGCTGATTGACAACTTACAAGAAACGATAGAGCGGATTCTGGAACTCAATACACTGGGTATCCGGTTTTCTATTGATGATTTCGGTACTGGATATTCAAGTTTTTCTTACCTCAAAAAACTGCCTTTGTATGAACTAAAAATTGACAAAAGCTTTGTTCAGGACATACCGGACGATTTGCATGGAACCGCAATCGTTCGTTCTATTTTGTCGATTGCCGCGCATCTTGGTTTAAAAGTTGTTGCCGAGGGCGTGGAGACGACACAGCAGGCAGATTTTCTGATCGAAAACGGTTGCGGCTCTATGCAGGGTTTTTTATTTTCTCATCCCATGCCTTTAGAAGAGTGGATCGCATTGCAGCGCCAGACTGATGCAGCCACGGTTAGTCCTTAAAGACCGACTGCATCCAGTCTATGAACAGTGCTACTTCGGGCCTCAGGCTGGGCAGCGGTTCGTGTACCAGATGATAAGCGTGCGGCGGTGTTGCCAGTTGCGTGTCAAATAAACGTATGACTTCTCCGTTATCGATCATTTCCTGCGCAAAGTGCTGGCGTGTTAAACCTACACCATGACCATGTTTAATCGCCTCGAGTAATAAGCCCAGATCATCTACGCGTAATCCATGCGTTGGTTCAGCCCAGTCTAAACCGGCTACTTCAAACCATGGTTGCCAGGGTTCCAGCGCCGAGCGGAGCAAACGGGCATGGCGCAAATCGGCCGGGGTGCTGATCTTAGGAATCGTCTTCAGATAGGCTGGGCTGGCAACAGCAAAGCTGGGTTCGATAAACAGCTTTTTAGTGACCAGATCGGGATATTCACCCGCGCCGAAGCGGACCTCGACATCACTTTCAGACAAACTGAGATCGTATAAGGGAACGAACAGATACACTTCAATTTCGATATCCGGATGTTTATTCGTGAATTCCGCCAGACGCGGCATGAACATATAGCGGGCAAATGTCGGCGGCACCGTGACTTTGACGCGCATCTGATTCTGTGTTGCCTTGTTTGGCAATGGGAAATCAGACAAAGTGCGCAGCACATTCCGCACGACATCGAGATAGCGACGACCGAATTCGGTCAGTGTGACACTACGGCCTTCCCTGACAAAAACACGCTCACATAAATGTTCTTCGAGTAAACGTATACGGTGTGAAAGCGCAGAAGGAGTAATGCACAGCTCTTCTGCTGCAACGGCAAATGATCCAAAGCGGGCAGCCGCTTCAAAAGCGGAAAGTGCGTGAACCGGAGGTAATCTTGTAGCCATTCTGTATCCTGATGATTCTTCATTCCATGCGCTCATTGTCGCGGGCGGATGTAGTGTGTCTCGTTATTGGCGTAGCGAAGGCGACACGAATGATCGCCAATTCGTCATTATGACGCGCATTTCTGACAACTGCCTTATAAGCCTCTCAGTATTGTCGTTATTTAGTACACCCGGATCTGGTCTGCGATAACACTGTTTTTTTTATTTTATGCTGATCAGCAGCATTTTTACCGGCGTCTATTATGATGCGTTCCCGGCGTTTTTGGCTTATGCTCTGCGACTTCCGTCCGAATTCTATGAGCTATGGGTAACCGACTTTCAAAAATTGCGACACGTACCGGCGATACCGGCACCACCGGTCTGGGCGATGGCAGCCGTGTCGATAAAGATGCCTTGCGCGTGCACGCGATGGGCGATGTGGATGAACTGAATTCACATATCGGCGTCTTGTTGTGTGAAAACTTATCGCCGCAGTTACGGCATGAGCTGATCTCTATCCAGCATGATCTATTTGATATGGGCGGTGAGTTGTGTATTCCGGGCTACAGCCTGATTACTGAGGCTCAGGTCGCGCGTCTGGATGCATTGCTGGAAAAATATAACGCTGATTTACCACCGTTACGGGATTTCATTCTGCCCGGAGGAAACCGGCCTGCGGCGCTGGCGCATGTGTGTCGCACTGTCTGTCGCCGGGCTGAGCGGGCGATTGTCAGTGTGGGTAAAAGCGAACCCATCAATGATCACCCGCGCCAGTACATGAATCGTCTGTCTGATCTGCTGTTTGTTTTATCGCGGGTTTTGAACCGGGTTGATGGCGGCAGCGATGTTCTGTGGGAAAAAGAACGCGAGCGCTGATTGCAGTTACAGCGGGGCAGCGTTATTTTTTCGTCTGTTGATGGCGTTCTAACAGACGCGATAATGCTGTCAGCAAATCCGTGTTCCGGGAGGAGTTTTCCAGATTCCGTTCCAGTGTGCTGAATGCCTGCAGGGCTTTTCCCGGGAGTACAAGTTGTTTTACAGGAGGCGCTTTTTCTACGACTCGCCTGACTTGTACTTTGATGCGGACTGCGTTAATCTGCCAGCCCCGCTCTTGCAGGCTGGCCAGCAATTTCGGGCATTGTTGTTTCAGTTTGGTTGCCAGTGCTGCATTTGGTGCAGACAGCGTTAGCAGACCATCTGCCAGTTGCATGACTTCACAGGTATCAAATATCGGTGGCAAAATCGCCGCACAATCTTTTTGCAGCGACAAGTGACGTTGTATTGTCGGTAACAGTGGTGCAATTTTATCGTTGCTACGTAAAAAATCACCAGCGCCGGTAGCACCCGTTAGCGGGCGTCCGCGCTTGATATTGATCCGGTACGGAGGTCGCGATGGTGTGAATGGTGTTGACATGGGCAGCACATTACCACAAACCGGGCGGCGTTACAGCCGCATTCCACAGAGTTTTTAAGGGGTAGTATTGATGCAAATTATATTAATGCACTCCCGCTTTACCCAGGCGAAATCGGTGACTTTGTCGTCACATCATATCGTGCTGGCGGTACTGGGTTTTCTGCTCATCACGATCATGTGTAGTGCGCTGATGGCGGCACTCACATTCCGTCTGGCGAGCGCTGATTTACCACTGTTACGACATATCCTGCCGGCCAGCGTCGCACTGCCCAATGATCCGAGTGCGAAAGACCGCTATGTCAAAGAAAATCTGGCGGCAATGGCGGTTAAGCTGGGCGAAATGCAGGCGCAGCTGATACGGCTCGACGCCCTGGGTGAGCGTGTGCAAGGTCTGGCCGGTGTCAAGCCTGAAGAATTCAATTTCAAGGAGTTGCCAGCGCGCGGTGGTCCTGAAATTTCCAGTGTACCGTCACACGAGCTGAACATGGAAGAGTTTCAGGCAGCGCTGGACGCCCTGGAGAAGGACGTTGAACATCGTTCCGACTACATGAACGTCATCGAGACGAAGCTGATGGGTTTCAAGATACAGTCAAAAATGTTGCCGACGATACAGCCTGTGAATGTGGCATATAACGCCTCCGGATTTGGCTGGCGTCTTGATCCGTTCACCGGGCGTAGTGCGTTTCACGAGGGTATCGATTTTTCAGCACCGACCGGAACACCGATTCAGGCTGCCGCTGGTGGCGTGGTGATTGCCGCTGAATATCATCCGCAGTTCGGCAATATGCTGGAAATTGATCACGGCGGTGAGCTGATTACCCGTTATGCGCATACCTCCAGAATTTATGTGAAACTCGGCGATATCGTCAAACGCGGACAGCATATTGCCGATATTGGCTCGACCGGTCGCTCAACCGGCGCCCATCTGCATTTTGAGGTGCGGGTCAAGGATGTGCCGCAAAATCCGCATAAATTCCTGTCGGCCGGAGCCAATCAGGCCAGTCTCTCTGCTTTGAACCAAAAATAGGCTTGAGTTTGTCCAAATAGCCACCAACTCGTACCAATGCGTCAAGGTTTCAGCAGTGATTTGCTGGTCAAGCCGTTCCCGCGTGGTAAAATCGTGAGTTATCCCATATTGTTGCTGTGCAAGCAAGTTTTTGCTGCGGCTTTTTTCAGAATTTAACTTTTCGTTCATAGCATGTCATTCCTGACCAAGATATTCGGCAGCCGTAATCAGCGGCTTTTGAAGCAATACCAAAAGACGGTGCGTGAGATCAACGCATTGGAACCTCAGCTGGAAACTCTGTCGGACGAGGCTTTACAAGCCAAGACTGCTGAATTTAAAGCCCGCGTAGCGAAAGGTGAAACTTTAGACAGTTTGCTGGTAGAAGCATTTGCGGTGTGCCGCGAAGCCAGTAAGCGCGTCCTGAAAATGCGCCACTTTGATGTGCAGATGATAGGCGGTATGGTTCTGCACTATGGCAAAATTGCAGAGATGGGTACCGGCGAAGGTAAAACCCTGATGGGAACCCTGCCGATTTATCTGAATGCTTTGTCCGGTAAGGGCGTGCATGTGGTGACGGTGAATGATTACCTCGCGCAGCGCGATGCGGAATGGATGGGACAACTCTATGGCTGGCTGGGGCTGACGACCGGTATCAATCTGTCGCAACTCGATCACGACGCCAAGCAGTCTGCTTATGCCTCCGATATCACTTACGGCACGAACAACGAATTCGGCTTTGACTACCTGCGCGACAACATGGTGTTTGAAGCGAAAGACCGCGTACAACGTGGTCTGAATTTCGCCGTCGTCGATGAGGTCGATTCGATTCTGATCGATGAAGCGCGTACACCACTGATTATTTCCGGTCAGGCCGAAAATCACACCGAACTGTATTACAAGATTAATGAAGTGCCGAAACTGCTGACCTTGCAGATCGGCGAAGAAACGCCGGACGGTAAAGGCCACATTGAGGTTCCGGGCGACTACACCAAAGATGAAAAAGCGCATCAGGTCCTGCTGACCGAAGCGGGTCACGACAAAGCTGAAAAAATTCTGACGCAGATGGGCTTATTGCCGGAAGGCGCATCGCTGTATGACGCGGCGCATATCAGCCTGATTCACCATCTGTACGCCGCTTTGCGTGCGCATGCCTTGTATTTCAAAGACCAGCACTATGTGGTGCTGGATGATGAAATCGTCATCGTTGATGAATTTACCGGCCGTATGATGACGGGTCGTCGCTGGTCTGACGGTTTGCATCAGGCAGTCGAAGCGAAAGAGGGCGTCAAGATTCAGAATGAGAATCAGACACTGGCCTCGATCACTTTCCAGAATTATTTCCGTATGTACACCAAGCTGTCAGGCATGACAGGGACGGCCGATACCGAAGCGTATGAATTCCAGGAAATCTACGGTCTGGAAACCGTCGTGATTCCGCCGAATCGTCCTTCGCAGCGTAAAGACCGTCAGGATCAGGTTTATAAATCCGCCGAAGAAAAATACGGTGCGATGCTCAAAGACATACAGGATTGTTACGAACGCGGTCAGCCGGTGCTGGTTGGTACGACGTCGATTGAAAATTCCGAATTGTTATCCGGTATTCTGACCAAGGCCAAATTGCCGCACAACGTGCTGAATGCGAAACAGCATGCACGTGAAGCGGAAATCGTGGCACAGGCAGGTCGCCCGAAAGCGATCACCATCGCCACGAATATGGCGGGTCGCGGTACCGATATTGTGCTCGGTGGTAACGTCGCCAAACAGGTGCAACTGATCGATGAGAATCCGGCATTGTCTGATGCTGAGAAACAGGCGCAGTCGCAAAAATTACGCGATGAATGGAAATCGCTCAACGAGCAGGTTGTCAATGCCGGTGGCTTGCATATCATCGGTACTGAGCGTCACGAATCACGTCGTGTTGACAATCAGCTGCGTGGTCGTTCCGGTCGTCAGGGTGATCCTGGTTCCAGCCGTTTCTATCTGTCGCTCGACGATCAGTTGCTGCGCATTTTCGCCGGTGACCGCGTACGTGCGATCATGGAACGTCTCAAAATGCCGGAAGGCGAACCGATTGAAGCGGGCATTGTTTCGCGTTCGATCGAATCGGCTCAGCGTAAAGTGGAAGCACGCAATTTTGACGTGCGTAAGCAATTGCTGGAATACGATGACGTTGCCAATGATCAGCGTAAAGTGATTTACCAGCAGCGTAATGAATTGCTGGAAGCACAGGACATCACGGAACTGATGACGTCCCTGCGTCACGGGATGTTTGCCGATGTGGTACACGCTTACGTGCCGCCAGGTTCGGTTGAAGAACAATGGGATATTCCCGGTCTGGAGGCTGTATTGTCTTCGGAATGGGCGCTGGATCTGCCGCTGACCAGCATGGTGGATAAAGAGCCGAACCTGACCGGTGAAGATATTCTTGAACGTGTGCAGCAGGCGGCGGACGCGAGCTACGCGGAAAAAATCGAGATCGTCGGCAAAGACGCTTTTGCCGGTTTCGAGCGCAGCGTTATGTTGCAAAGCATAGACAGCCACTGGCGTGAGCATCTGGCCGCACTCGATCATCTGCGTCAGGGTATCCATCTGCGCGGCTACGCACAGAAAAATCCTAAGCAGGAATACAAGCGCGAAGCGTTTGAATTATTCTCACAAATGCTGGATCTGATCAAAAACGATGTGGTTCGCACCGTGGTGACTGTCCGTATCCAGTCGCGTGAAGAAATCGAAGCGGCGGAAGAGCAAATGGCGCAATCACAAGTCGGCAACGTGCATTACCAGCATGCTGACTTTGATGAAAACGCCTCACCGGAAGAAATGCTGGCTCCATCTGCAGCGACGAATAACGGTGGCCAGCAGGAAATTACTTACGCGCTGAAGGTTGGCCGTAATGATCCTTGCCCTTGCGGCAGCGGTAAAAAATACAAGCAATGCCACGGCAAGCTGGCGTGATGCAAGTCTGAATTTTAGTGTCAGGCATTGAAAAAGGGATGAAGAAATTCATCCCTTTTTTATTGCTGTTTTTGCCGGATTAACATCTTGGCGTCAGCTACCCGCGATACTTGCGCTTGTATTTGCCATCGGGCGACCTGCCTGACAACACCTGTGCCGGCAGTAACCTCGTCTGCAGGGACAATTTTTTGCTTCCGTATGCCTTAAAAATACTCCCCCCAGTATCTTAAGAAAGCCAATGTTTACGCTGACGTTAAGCCGATTTTTATAAAAACAGGGGGGAGTATGTGTTTTAACCGTTTCTTTGATGCAAAATCGGACACTGGCATACAGATGATCACCTGATCTGGTCATGACGGATTGTCGCCGTGCAACATCAGAAGACAGTGCCAGCCAGCGCCGGTTTACTGCATACTGCGGGTTCTGCTTTCTCATTTTTTTTCACTACTCCGGGTCTTGCGATGAATCTGAATCTGAGTGTTGCCGATAGCATGTTTCGTGACGAAGTACAGGCGTTTTTAGCGCGCGCTTTACCCGCAGATATCCGCGATAAAGTCTTGAATGGCTGGAAGCTGGAGCGTGACGACTATGTTCGCTGGCAAAAGATTTTATTCGCGCAAGGCTGGGGCGGCAGTTCCTGGCCGCAGCAGTTTGGTGGCACCGGCTGGACTGCGGTGCAAAAATATCTGTTTGAAGAAGCCTGTGCCGCCGCTGGTGCACCACGCCTGCCGCCATTCGGCATCAAGATGGTGGCACCGGTGCTGATGGCGTTCGGCTCGCCGGAACAGCAACAACGCTATCTGCCCAAAATTCTGTCGGCGGATGAGTGGTGGTGTCAGGGCTATTCCGAGCCGGGTGCGGGCTCTGATCTGGCGGCAGTGAAAACCAGCGCAGTCAGAATGCGCGACGCTGACGGCGAATATTATCTGGTCAACGGGCAGAAAACCTGGACCACGCTGGCGCAGTACGCCGACTGGATTTTCTGTCTGGTGCGCACCGATAAAGAGGTCAAGCCGCAGCGCGGCATTTCTTTCCTGCTGATCGATATGAAATCGCCGGGCATCACGGTGCGCCCGATTATTACGATGGATGGCGCGCACGAAATTAACGAAGTCTGGTTTGATCAGGTTCGGGTGCTCGCAGAAAATCTGGTTGGTCAGGAAAATCAGGGCTGGACTTATGCCAAGTTTTTGCTGGGTCATGAACGCACCAATATCGCCGGAATCGGCATCGCCAAACGTGAACTGGGACGCCTGAAAAAGCTGGCGCTGCGTGCATGCAAAAATGGTCAGCCTTTGCTTACAGACCCGCAGTTTGCGCAGCGCGTGGCGCAGGTGGAAATTGATCTGATGGCGTTAGAAATTACCAATCTGCGGGTGCTGTCAGCAGAAGCCGGTCAGCGTGCGCCGGGGCCGGAAGCATCCATACTGAAAATCAAGGGCACTGAAATTCAGCAAGCTATCAGCGAATTATTGATGCAGGTACTGGGGCCGCAGGCGCAGCCATTCCAGCCGGAAACTGCGATGTACGGCTATGACGGCGACGCGGCGAACGATGGAGATGCACGTTCGCTGGGATCCAATTATTTCAACCTGCGTAAGTTATCGATTTACGGCGGTTCTAACGAGATACAAAAAAATATCATTGCCCAGATGATGATGGGACTGTAATGTCCCGCGCCGGATGAGGCGGATGCTGCGGGCATCCGCTTACGGCGTCTGTTTTGGTCAATCATTTCCGGTGCTGATTTTTGCCGTTCGCTGGCCTAAAAATGTCCTACAATGGCGGCTTGATTTCATCGCAAGGAAACTATCATGGCCGTTAATTCTCCCGTCCCTGTCGCTGCTGACCTGAAACCGGTTGCCGGTATTCGTCTGGGGCATGCCGAAGCAGGTATCCGTAAAGCGAACCGCAAAGATGTGCTGGTCATGGAACTGGCGCCGACGGCAACGGTTTCCGGCGTGTTTACGACCAACCGTTTTTGCGCTGCGCCGGTACAGGTATCGAAAGCCCATCTGGAAGGCTTGCACATGGCATCCGGCCCTATCCGCGCGCTGGTGGTGAATACCGGCAATGCGAACGCGGGAACCGGTGATGCCGGTTTAGCGGCGGCGAATGCGACTTGTGCTGCGCTGGCGGATTTGCTGGGTTGCGAAGCGGCGCAGATTCTGCCCTTTTCTACCGGCGTGATCCTGGAACCTTTGCCTGTTGATCGTCTGGTGGCCGGTTTGCCGCAAGCGATTGCCAATCTGAAAGAAGACAACTGGTTCTTCGCTGCCGAAGCGATTATGACGACCGATACGCAGCCGAAAGCGGCATCCGCGACGGTGCAGATCGGTGGAAAAACAGTGACCATGACCGGCATCAGTAAAGGCGCTGGCATGATCAAGCCGAATATGGCGACCATGCTCGGCTATCTGGCGCTGGATGCCAAAGTCGCGCAACCCGTACTCGATCATCTGGTCAAGCAGGCCGCAGATAAATCGTTTAACTGCATCACGATTGATGGCGATACTTCTACCAACGATTCTTTCATGCTGATCGCGACCGGCGCGGGTGAAGTAGAAGTGAACGAAATCGGTTCGCCGGAATACGCGCAACTGGCGAAAGCGGTCATCGATCTGTCGCAAAAACTCGCGCACATGATTATCCGCGACGGTGAAGGTGCGACCAAGTTCATCACGATTGCCGTCGAAGAAGGGCGTGACATTGAAGAATGCCGCAAAATTGCGTATTCGATAGCCCATTCTCCGCTGGTGAAAACCGCTTTCTTTGCATCTGATCCAAATTTGGGCCGTATCCTTGCGGCGATTGGTTATGCAGGCGTGACCGATCTGGATGTCAGCAAACTGAATCTGTATCTGGACGATGTCTGGGTCGCAAAAAATGGTGGCCGCAATCCTGATTACCGTGAAGAAGACGGGCAGCGCGTGATGAAGCAAAGCGAGATCACCGTCCGCGTTAAGCTTGCACGCGGCAATGCCAGTGCCACGGTCTGGACCTGCGATTTGTCGCACGACTACGTATCGATCAATGCTGATTACCGTTCCTGATACGCTGAACTATGACGCAGCTTGATCAGTTTTTACTTCGCGCCGAACATGTATTGAACCGGCTGGAAAGTTTGTTGCCGATGACAACCCCGGCGCCGGACTGGCAGCTCGGTCATGCGTTTCGCTGGCGCAAACGCGGTGGACAAGGTTACTTGCAAGTCGTCCGTCACGCTTCAGCGATTCATCTGGACGATCTGCACAACATCGCATCGCAAAAAGCGCAGATTGAGCAAAATACGCGGCAGTTTGTACAAGGGCTGCCAGCGAATAACGTTTTGCTGACCGGAGCCAGAGGTACAGGCAAATCTTCGCTGATCAAAGCTTGCCTGCATCAGTTTGCTGATCAGGGCTTGCGTCTGATTGAAGTTGATAAAAGCGATCTGGCTGATCTGGGCGATATCGTTGATCTGATTGCGGAGCGACCTGAGCGCTTCATCATCTTCTGCGATGATTTATCGTTTGAGGAAGGCGAGGCCGGTTACAAAGCCCTGAAAGTTGCTCTGGACGGCAGCATTGCGACGCAATCCGATAATGTCCTGATTTATGCGACCTCGAACCGACGTCATCTGTTGCCGGAAAAAATGTCGGACAACAGCAGTTATACGCATGGCGACGATGGTGATCTGCATCCCGGTGAAACCGTCGAGGAAAAAATCTCTTTGTCGGAACGCTTCGGTTTGTGGGTATCGTTTTATCCATTCAAGCAAGACGATTATCTGGACATCGTTGCTCACTGGCTCCGTCATTTTGGTTGTGATGCCGGGCAGATTGAAGAAGCCCGCGCCGAAGCACTGCGCTGGGCTTTGCAGCGCGGCTCGCGCTCTGGTCGCGTCGCGTGGCAGTTTGCACGAGACTACGCCGGTAAAGTGACGAAGGTGCCTCATGTCTGAAGTCGCGCCAGTGGCTGTGAAGCCAGTTGACGTCGCAGTTGGCATCTTAATGAAGCCGAACGGCGATGTCTTGCTTGGCCAGCGCCCCGCAGGAAAACCCTACGAAGGGTATTGGGAATTCCCCGGCGGCAAAGTGGAGGAAGGCGAAACCATTCTGCATGCGCTGAAACGGGAATTTGTCGAAGAGCTGGGCATTCAGATACTGAGTGCGGAGCCGTGGTGTGGTGTCGAGCATGTGTATCCGCATGCCCACGTCCGCCTGCATTTTTACATCTGCCGCGAATGGCAGGGAGAGCCGCAAAGTCTGGAGGGGCAGGCATTCGCCTGGCAAGGCAGCGTCGGAGTGACTCCCCTGTTACCAGCGACGATTCCTCTGCTTGAGTGGCTGGGCTTATTGCAAAACGACCAGATGTCCACGCAGGCGTCGTCTCTTTCTTAAATACCATCCGCTTCATCATTTGTTGACCCTGCGTCGGCGCGATTGCTTCAATGACGCGATGCACCTGCTGCACACGGAGCAGGTGTGTTTCGCAGGCAGGTTTGATATTTGCCGACATCATATTCTCTCAGGTGGAACCGCAACAGGTTCCGCCTTTTTTATGCCTGCGACGCTCAGAAATGGCTTCTGGCATTAAAAATATACCCCCGGGAGTATATTTAAAAGCCCTTTATTTATAAGGAGATGAAGGCATTTGTGACACATACTCCCATAAAAATGTCTGATTGACCGATGTTTTCCTTGTTGCTGCACGGCATATCGTTTTGCTCGCAGTCATTCACCAGCGCAGCAAACAAACTAAAATCAGCCAGCCAAACGGCAACCCGACAGTCACCACCACCTACTATGCCGGAGCGCAAGAGGCTGACATCAACAATGGTCAGGCGACAGTCAAAACCTACTGGCCGTATGGGCTCGGTGTTGAGATCGACAAACCCGGAGCCGCCACCAGCGAACTCAACTGGAGCCACCACGACAGACTGGGCAGCATCATCAGCATCAGCGACAGCAGTGGCAATCTGAAAGAAAAACTGGCCTACGACAGCTGGGGCAAACGCCGAACCACCGATGGCAGCGCGACACCGGATAATCTGGACGGGCAAGTCGACAACAAAGGCTACACCGGCCATGAAATGCTCGATCAGCTCGATCTGGTGCACATGAACGGCAGGATCTACGACCCCCTGATGGCACGGTTTCTGAGTGCTGATCCGTTGATTCAGGATCCGCTACATAGCCAGAGCTACAACCGATGTACTTACGTGTGGAACAACACGACGAACCTGACGGATCCGACGGGGTTTGTGGGAGCGGATGAAAATGCTAGTCAGCAGTCTAGTGATCCTGAAAAATGCGATATGTCTTGTAGAGAACTACGCAACATGTATAACCGTTGTGCCGCAATGGTGGGTAACTGTACACACAATGGGCCAACTGGCTATGAAAATGCTGGGTCTAATACGAGAGATAATTCTGGTGGCAAAGTAGTTGCTAATGCAGGCAAGCCAGATTGTGTTGGCAATGCCGTTAACTGCGCAACTACGATGACTGGTGGTGTCGGAGCTGATGGGGTTCAGCGCTTTACCGTTAAGCCTGTAATGGAGAAAAAAGAAAGTCAAGAAATGGGACTTGGCGAATCTCTGATTCCAGTTTTGGGGTCTGGTAAACAAGCGTATAGGGATTTTAAAGATGTTAGAAACGTTTGGGGTACCGTGAATACGGTACTAGCAATATCAGATGTGTTTTTGGTGAAAGCCGCAGCTATTGGTTCAGCGCGTGGCGCATGGAAATTAGGTTCAAATTCATGGAGTGCTTCTAGGAGGTGGTACGGGGCAACTCGTGAATTACCGCCCAATACACAAGTCCATCATTGGTTAATTGAGCAAAATAGTCCATTAGGAAAAATGGTTCCGAATAGTATAAAAAATCAACCATGGAATTTGAACTCTTTGTATGCGACGGAGCAGATGACAAGTCAAGCGAGACATACAGCGATTCATGGGCAAGGGCAAGAAGCATATAATTTTCTTGGACAATGGTGGTATGGAACGCCAAATTGGGCAAAGACATTAGAGGTAAATGCTATTGGAAAAACAGCAAACGGTGCTGGTAATAATGATTGAATATCGAGGTAAATCAATGTGAATATTTCTGCTGAAAATTTAGAATTCCCAGTATTAATGCTAGGGAGTCGTTTTTTATCTGTATGTAGGCAAGTTGAAAAAGTTACCCATTGTTCGATAAGTGCAATTAAGAATAAGGTGTATGAGAAAGCGATTTATGTTGATTCTTCTGGGCGCAAACTAAAAGTACGTAAAGTTTCACTTAAAGGTTTTGCTCCACCATTTTGGGGATTTCGATTACTTAAGAAGCAGGAGGTAATTGTATCTTTAGAATTTGAAATTACGGGGGAATTGAGTTTGCCCGAAGTTGTTGATCTTGTGAAATCTCACTTGAAAAGTAGTGGTTGGTCTGGAGAATATGGCTATTTTAAGGAGATAGCAGACAATAGTCTGTCGATTAAAAATTTTTTAGAAAAATTTGACACATGACCAAACAAATTGGACAACCATCTCAAGACCGTAAGGCGTAACCCGTAAGGAACAACCCGACGAACCTGACGGATCCGACGGGGTTTCGGGCCGAAGATACGGGAGACTTGCTTTCTGATACGCTGACTTTCATAAAGTCGGGATTAGGCTTCACAGAATCAAAGAGTGAGCCAGCGAACGAAAAAACAAAGACTACTGGTAGTGCGGATAATTCAGGCGGACAAGGAAAATCGTCACAAACCGTCACCGTGACAGGCAGTCTGGCACAGGAAAGATTTGAGCAATGGCTGTTGGCGAAGACAATTGAGGCGGCTTTCAGTAAAGATTTTAGAGCTATTAAAGAGCCAATAGTCAAATTGGGAACTCGTATCGCGGTACGGGCAGAATGACAAGGATTTCCAAAAATGGTGGCACCGCGAAGGGAAAGCAGACTTTAATGGCGGCCGGGACATCCAAAACTCTCAGAATGCGAAGGATGCCATGCAGTATTGGAAGGACATCGGCAAGCCAATTCCTAAGTAATTCCTAACGATTTTGCGATTGGAGTAAAGATGTTGAGTCTAAGTGAACAGCTTAAACGATTGAAAAGCACAACGGACAGCATTGAGAGGAATGCGCTTGCCATTGCGGTAGCTGAAACCGGCGACCCAAGTGTCCAAGCTGTTCTCGTTGAGCTCATTGATCGCCCGGAACTGTCGGAACAACGTGCGACTTTGGTTAATTGCCTCGGAAGATTCGATTGCTCAACCAAGTTCTTGTGGTTAGTAAATCTTGTTTGTCACGGTAACTGGGAGGTTGCACACGAGGCATTCGACATACTGGCTGACATTGAAACGGTTGATCCGAGACAGGCGGAGCAAGGGTTTGATGTGCTTTCGACGACTATTGATTCCGGTGTGATTGATGATTGGCGAGAGAAACTGATAGTAGATCTGTTGTCGATGTTCGATTAAATCGATGACTGGGGACTTTACTGCTTCGTCTGGTATGAGGTCTTCGAAATTGAAGTGCTTACATCTGGACTCCAGCAGCTAAAAATTGAAATGCAATCGGGAGACGTAATCCAAATCGTTGCGACCCAGTTTGTTCTACCTGGAACGTGATGGCGTAAGCTTAGAAAACACAAAAAGCCACATAATTCAGAGTATCGGATTGTGCGGCTTTTTCGTTTCTAGTTAACATCGTTCGGACGCCTATGTCAGGTGACAACAAAATTACAAAACCGGTGTTGGCATGGGCGACTACATCTACCCCGCCGCCGGCAGCAATAGCGTGCGTCCCCATGCCGTCAAGCAAATCCCCGGAATCGGCGCGCATGAATACGACGACAACGGCAACCTGCTGACCACCATCCGCAGCAGTCGCTGGGTCAACATCGACTGGACCAGCTTCGACATGCCAAAACGCATCAGCAAAGGCGAGGCCGACAGCAGCCAGTTCACCTACGGCCCCGAACACCAGCGCAGCAAACACACCAAAACCAGCCAGCCCAATGGCAACCCGGCAGTCACCACCACCTACTATGCCGGAGCACAAGAAGCTGAACTCAACAATGGTCAGGCCACCGTCAAAACCTACTGGCCGTATGGGCTCGGTGTTGAGATCGACCAACCCGGCAGCAACACCAGCGAACTCAACTGGAGCCACCACGACAGACTGGGCAGCATCATCAGCATTACCGATGCGAGCGGCAATCTCAAAGAAAAACTGGCCTACGACAGCTGGGGCAAACGCCGAACCACCGATGGCAGCGCAACACCGGATAATCTGGATGGGCAAGTCGACAACAAAGGCTACACCGGCCATGAAATGCTCGATCAGCTCGATCTGGTGCACATGAACGGCAGGATCTACGACCCCCTGATGGCACGGTTTCTGAGTGCCGATCCGTTGATTCAGGATCCGGCACATAGCCAGAGCTACAACCGGTATACTTACGTGTGGAACAACCCGACGAATTTGACAGATCCGACGGGGTTTCGGGCCGCAGATACGGGTGACTTGCTTTCTGATACGCTGACTTTCCTAAAATCGGGATTAGGCTTCACAGAGTCAAAGAGTGAGCCAGCGAACGAAAAACCAACGACTGGTGGCGCGGATAATTCAGGCGGACAAGGAAAATCGTCACAAACCGTCACCGTGACAGGCAGTCTGGCGCAGGCCAGAGCTGAGCAATGGCTGTTGGCGAAGACCATTGAGGCAGCTTACGGTAAAGATTTTAGAGTTATTAAAGAGCCGATAATTAAATTGGGAGCTCGTGTCGCGGTACGGACGGGATGGCGAATGACAGCGGGGGCATTCAGTGGCCCTGCAGCCCCTTTTGTTGAGGGCGCGCTGATTATTGGTGGTGTGTATGAGCTTGGAAAAGGTATCTATGACATTGTTAAAAAGAATGAAGGAGGCGATACTTCGGCTGAGGCAGCGCTTAGTGGTACAAACAGCGGAGAGGGCGGCAAGTCTACAAATCCCGCCGACATTCTTACTCCCGATGGAAAGCCTGTTGGTGAGAATGTTCGCGGTGCCAAACCTGGAGTTCAAACGGTACCTCCTGAGCAACTGACGGACATAATTGATCAGTTGAAAGGGGGCGGTGCGAAACTCGATCCCAATAGCCGTTATCCCGGTGACTGGTATAACTTGCCGAATGGGCAAGGCGGCTTCGGTATTCGAGATAGCAAAGACAACGGCCGCAGTCTGGACCTCAATATTCCAGGCGTCCCAGACGTCACAAAAATTCATCAAAGGTAATCATGCGCCGTCACATTAAATTTGGGACGCTGGACTCTGAGTGGTTTCAACTCTCCATCGACGAGGCCAGATCTGATCCCGTAGGATTTTGGGAAATAGTCAAGACAGGGAGACAGGGCTTCGGCCTAGACGGTGGTGATCTTGAAGCTTTTGTATTCGACTATGTATTGGCGATGTTGAAAGGCGGAGCGAATCCCATTGTAGGCGACCGATCACGCTCATCCGGTTGGCAGCCTGTCTCTCACTATGGACCAAGTGCTGAGGCTGCTGCTGGCGCAATTGTGGAGGAATGGAAGGTTGCGTCGAAAGATCCCGATGAGAGCTGTATCTGGTTTGCATTTCCATACGTATGGGAATGATGGTCATGAGTGGCGGCCCAACCTGATCTTGGTTTTACTAGCACAGCAATATTCCACATTGTGGTATTAAATCTGAAAATTTCCCACATTGTGGTAAAAAATAGGGGGTATAGCAAGCGTAGGGTGCGTCACACGCACCAATTAGGCGATATTGATGTTCGTTTGCTGTTTGAGAAAAGCTGTACCCATACAGCACCCGACGGAGCAGGCACGCTACGCTTGCCGTTGAGATGCCTGCTAACATCGTATTCTCTCAGGCGGAACCGCAACAGGTTCTGCCTTTTTTATGCCCGCAACGCGCAGAAATGCCTTCTGGTGTTAAAAATATACCCCCGGGGGTATATTTAAAAGCCCTTTATTTATAAGGAGATAAAGGCGTTTTTGAAACATACTCCCCTGAAAATACCTGATTGACCGATGTGTTTCGTGTTGCTGCGCCGCGTACCGTTTCGCCCGCAGTCAATCGCCAGCGCGTCGTTGATGCAGTGTCGTTCCGGGTAAGTGCATCAAGCCTGATGCTTTTTCTGATTCATCACTATTTCCTTTTAGTATCCGATTGCCTGATATTTTTTGGGTGAAAATGGTCGTTGCTCGTTTTTAATTTGGTGTTGTATTAAAATGCGTACACTGTATTGATTTATATACGATGTGCCGGTTTTGATACGATTCAGTCTGGCTCTGCATGTGATTCCGGGTGAATGCCGCAACAGGTGTATTGAAATCAATACACCTGTTTCTGAGTGGTTTCCCGGGCTATAAGCTAAGTCTTTGAATTGATGAGACTAATTCACGTGGCACGGGCATTGCTATGAATACTCATCATTTTCCCGGTAGCGATGGAGTGCGAAGAACATGCAACAAGTAGCTGGAAAGAGTGGCGCGGTACTGCGTATTGATTTGCAGGCGGTGCGGGGCAATTACAGGCTGCTGCGCAGCAAACTCGGCACTGCCCATTGCGGCGCTGCGGTCAAAGCCGATGCTTATGGGTTGGGGGCAATCCCGGTCGCGCAGGTGTTGTACGATGAAGGTTGCCGGCATTTTTTTGTCGCGCATCTTGAAGAGGCCATCAGCTTGCGTCCGCATTTGCCGGAGGCGGCTGAGATCATTGTGATGCACGGCTCGCCAGTGGGATATGAAGCTGAATTTCTGGCGCATCGTTGCGTGCCGGTGCTGAACAGCCGCGAACAGATTCAGGCGTGGCGCAATCTGGCTGCGCAAAAACAAACCGCGTTACCTGCGATTGTCCAGTTTGATACTGGCATGGCGCGCATGGGCTTGTCTGCGGCTGAAGTGGCGGCATGGCGCGCCGATCCTGATTTTATTCAGGGTATTGATGTGCGATATGTGATGAGCCATCTGGCCTGCGCTGAAGACCAGAGTAATCCTATGAATCGTCAGCAACTTCAACGTTTTCAGCAGATTCGTCAATTGGCTCCTTCTGCCGGTGGTAGTCTGGCAAATTCTTCGGGCATTTTTCTGGGGCCTGATTTCCACTTTGATCTGGCGCGCCCCGGTGCGGCTTTATACGGTATCGCCCCGGTTGCGGGGCTGGAAAATCCTTTACTCCCGGTGGCGTACTTGCAGGGGCGCATCATTCAGACCCGTGAAATTTCTGCCGGTACCACTGTCGGCTATGGCGCGACATGGCAGGCCAGCGAAACGACCCGCATTGCGACGGTGGCGGTCGGCTATGCCGATGGCTGGCTGCGTAGTCTGAGTAACCGTGGTATTGCACAAATCGCCGGGTGTGATGTGCCTATGGTGGGTAAGGTATCGATGGATACGATTACGCTGGATGTGACACAGATCGCCAGCGAACACTTACAGCCGGGGGCGCTGGTGGATCTGATTTCCGCAACCAATACAGTCGATGCCGTTGCCGGTAAAGCGTCCACCATCGCTTACGAAATTCTGACCAGTCTCGGTGCGCGGTATCAGCGCGAGTATACAGACGGTAAACCAGACGGCAAACAATAGACGAACAACAGACGAACAACGCATCCGCGCTTAATTCAGTATTCAGTATCCAGGAGAAATAATATGAAAGTAGTGATCCTCGGCTCCGGCGTCATCGGTACCACCTCCGCCTATTTTCTGGCAAAAGCCGGGCATGACGTCACGGTGATCGACCGTCAGCCAGCTGCAGCGCTGGAAACCAGTTATGGCAATGCTGGTGAAGTATCGCCAGGTTATTCGTCACCATGGGCCGGACCAGGCGTACCGCTGAAAGCGATCAAATGGCTGATGATGAAACATGGGCCGCTGGCGATACAGCCGACGCTGGATCTCAATACCTGGCGCTGGGTCATGCAGATGCTGATGAATTGTACAACCGCGCGCTACGAGGTGAATAAAGGCCGTATGTTGCGCATGGCGGAATACAGCCGTGATGTGCTGCAGCAATTGCGCGCGGATACAGGCATTTCTTATGATGAGCGCACCCAGGGCACCTTGCAGTTATTCCGGAATCAGGAACAGCTTGATGGTGCCGCTGCCGATATCGCCATTCTGAAACGCTATGATGTGCCTTACGAAACGCTGGATAAAGCGGGTTGCCTGAAAGTGGAACCAGCATTAGCGAATGTGCAGGAAAAATTTGTCGGTGCCTTGCGTTTGCCTGGCGATGAAACCGGCGATTGCTTTAAGTTCACGCAGAATCTGGCAAAACTGGCAGAAGGGCTGGGTGTGCAGTTTAAATACGGCGTGACGATACAGAAACTGGTACACGAAGGCGATGAGATTACTTCTGTGATCACGTCGGAAGGCGAATTCAAGGCGGATCGTTATGTGCTGGCGCTGGGCAGCTATTCACCTTTCCTGTTGCGCGATCTGGGTATCAAAATTCCGGTGTATCCGATTAAAGGTTATTCGATTACGGTGCCAATCACCGATGCGACACGTGCCCCTGAATCCACGGTCATGGATGAAACTTACAAGATTGCGATTACCCGCCTCGGTGATCGCATCCGGGTTGGCGGAACGGCTGAAATTGCCGGCTATAACCTCGATCTGCGCAAAGAGCGTCGCGAAGCGCTTGAGTTCTCGGTCAATGATTTATTCCCCGGTGGCGGCGATGTCAGTCAGGCTGAATTCTGGACCGGTTTGCGCCCGATGACACCGGACGGCACACCTATCGTTGGCCCTACACCTTACCGTAATTTATTCCTGAATACCGGTCATGGCACGCTGGGCTGGACGATGTCATGCGGTTCCGGCCAGTTCATTGCTGATATCGTGTCAGGTAAGCGTCCGGCAATTTCTACCGAAGGTTTGTTCATGGATCGTTACGGCAGTGTCAATCGTCCTGTTGTGATGCCTCAGGGACTGGTATGAGTCAGTTTGAACAATTGCTGTCATCAACGCAGATATTTGCAGATGCGAATCTGAATACGCGTTTTTACACGGCAATTGAGCTGCTGGCGCAGATCATGATGGAGATGCCGAGAGCGACGAGTATCAGCAGTCTGGTGGAAACGACAGGAAAGTCGCCGCGGCTGATACGTTCTATCCTCTCGACTCTGAGTCAGAATGGTCTGGTCGGGCGCGACAGTAAAGAGAAAGATGCCTGGCATTGCCGCGACTGCAGCAAGCTCTTTACACTGGCAGACGTTTATCGTTGCTTTGTGGAAGCCGAAGAGCGCGCTATGTGTAAAGCTGCCGAGAGTGAGGTACGCCTTGCCGGAGACGGCTTGCGCTCATGCCGTAACCCTAGCCAGCAGAGCGTGGATCTGTTACTGATACAGGTCAGGATGACAGTGAACCGCGCCGTGCTGGAGCAACTCGAGCAATTTGATCTCGGGCGCTTGCGCGGCCTGGCGGCAACAAATAGTTTTCGCAGTCACTACGCACGTCCGCGTGACTATACTCCTGAGCCGCATTAATTTTCCACCACATTCATTCATCAATTCATGCGCATTAATATTCAGTTTCGTGACCGGGTTGGCATCGCACATGAAATTCTGGCGGTGCTGGCCAGGCGCGGTCTGAATGTCATTGCAGTGGAGGTTGACCCGCCCCATATCTATATCGACAGCCCGGAGCTGCTGGACTATATGCTTCCTGCCTTGCAGGAAGATTGTCAGAAAGTGGATGGTGTTGGTCAGATTGAGGTGATAGATGTGCTGCCGGGTATTCGTCGCCGTTTGCATCTGGACACCATGATGGCTGTTATGGAAGACCCTGTGTTGGCGGTTGATGGCAGCGGTAATCTTGTCATTGCTAATGCCGCTGCGGCGGCCGTTGCGGGGATGGATGAAGCAGCGCTGTGCAGACTGACCCTGAGTCAGGTGCTGGATGACGCGGCGCTGCAAGAGGAGCTGATTGCGAACGGTTTTCGTATTCCCAGCCGCGAAGTGACTTTGTATGGCGAACCTTTCTTTATGGATGTGACACCGGTATCGGAACCCTTGCTTCCCGAGCTGGCTCCTTTATCGCGCTCCGTTGGTGCCGTGCTGACGTTTCATGCCCCGACCCGTATCGGCGGCAGAATTCATGCCTTGCAGAATTCCGCCGGCAGTGGCTTTGACTTGCTGATCGGCGAGTCCGAGCAGATGCGTGTTCTGAAAAAACGTGCAGCCCGTATGGCGGTAGTGGATGCGCCTTTGCTGATAACAGGTGAAACCGGCACGGGTAAAGAGTTACTTGCGCAAGCCTGCCATGGTGTCAGCACCAGAAGTAACGCGCCTTTTCTTGAGCTGAATTGCGCGGCATTACCTGAGAGTCTTGCTGAAAGCGAGTTGTTCGGCTACATGTCCGGCGCCTTCACCGGCGCGCAGCGTGGTGGCAAACCCGGCTTATTTGAAATGGCCGATGGCGGCACCGTTTTTCTGGACGAAATCGGTGAGATGTCATTGTATCTGCAGGCGAAATTATTACGTTTTTTGAATGACGGTAAGTTTCGTCGTATCGGTGGCGATAAAGAAGTCAGGGTGAACGTGCGTATCATCAGTGCGACACACAGGAATTTGCCTAAGATGGTACAAGAAGGCTTGTTTCGTGAGGATTTGTTTTACCGCCTGAATGTTCTTCATCTGGAGATGCCAGCGTTACGTGACCGGCCTGATGATATTTTGCTGTTGGCCGGACATTTTATTGAGCGCGCCTGCACACAGTCACAAAAACCGGTTTGTCGCCTGAATTCGTCTGCCTGTGCTGCACTGGTATCGAATCGCTGGCCGGGCAACGTCCGGCAGTTGCAAAACGTCGTATTCCGGGCAATTACGATGTCGGATCAGCGGGTACTTGGCGCTGCTGATGTGGATTGGGCGGAGGGCAGCATCAGTGCTGATGAGGTCAATCTGGATGCGGCAGAGAACTGGGATTTGTCGGTATCTGCGTTTGAACGGGCGCTGCTTGAACGCCTTTATCCACAATATCCTTCGAGCCGCAAACTGGCCGCCCGACTGGCGACTTCTCATTCCATGATTGCGACAAAATTACGCAAATACGGCATACCGCAAAAGCGTTAATTCAAAGCGTTTTCTTCGGGGTCTTCCGGCAAGTTGACAGCGGGAATGGTGTATTTTTCTTCAGCCCACGCGCCAAGGTCGATTTGCTTGCAGCGTTCCGAGCAGAAGGGACGCCACAGGCTGCTTTCTTTCCATTCCACCTTGTTACCGCAGGTGGGGCAATTGACAAATGTCGCCATGATCAGAAATTAAAAATTGCAGAGGGTGAGATCGAAGGCAATGTCGCTCTCAAATGCTTTGGGTTTCATATCGCCGTCTTGTGACATGAAGCGTATCCAGAGCATATATTTGTTGGCTGAAATTTCAGGAATAGCGCTAGTCTCACGAGCGACATTGACGCGCAGGAGTTGGTACACTTTTCCCTGTAACATCTGCTGATAACTACCGGCTTGCGCAATGACTTTGCTGGTAGTACCTGACTCCCGCAAAAGACGTAACACCACATTGATGGCATCAAACAACGGGGCGATCGGTGCAAACCAGGCGGTAATGTCGGCAAATCGCTTTTCAGTCGTGTTTTTTTGCCAGGCGTGATAGCTGGGCAAATCGAATTCACATGCGCCACCGGGAATAATAGTACGGCCACGTATGCTCATCAGCCATTCATTGTCACGAATATTTTGTCCGGTCTTTCCGGTACAGGCAATGAGTGCACTGCTGACGCGATCGACATCGTCAAGCACTTTATCCAGCATTTCTGCCTGCACATTGGGATTGGATTTGAAGCCGATTAGGGTGTGTTTTTGTCGCTCAAGCTCTTGCAGTAAATCGGATTTCAGATCGGCACGACCTGCCACTTCCAACATTTCAAAAATGGTTGCAAGCGCGATGTGATGTTGCAGAGGGTCTGGCTGATGCAGGAAAAAAGTAAATTTTTCGTACAGGTCTTCCAAACGCAATAGCGTTCGAATACGCTCGTTGAAAGGGTATTCGTAAACAATCAAAATAGTATCCCTGTTTAAATTTATGCCAACTCTAGCTTCACGTGATTCTGAACCATACTGTCAGAAAATACAAATGCCACGTGAATTTTTTTTGTTCTCGCCGGGAATTATTTCATCACACTTTTTTATGATGATTGTTTATTAATGATTTTGCCAGAGATTGATATTTTTCATGTAGCACTCTGACCTGGTCGCTGATTAAACTCAGATCGCCGTCATTAAAGATCAGATCATCGGCGGCCTCCTGCCTTTGCTGGCGGCTCGTCTGTGCCCGCATGATGGAACGTACCTGTTCCTCACTTAAATTATTTCGCGTCATCACTCGGCGAATCTGCGTTTGCTCTTCACAATCAATCACCAGGATACGACTTACCTTGTTGCGCCAGCTTGCTGATTCGACCAGTAAAGGAACGACAAAAATGAGATAAGCGCCGGTGGCCAGAGACGCCGCTTTTTCGGTTTCTTGGCGTATCAGAGGATGAAGGATATTTTCCAGCTTTTGTTTTTGCTGGTTGTCAGCAAAGACCAGCTCACGCATTCTGGTTCTGTCCATCGCGCCATCGTCAGTCAGATATTTATCTCCGAACTGTTCACGTATCGAAGGCATGGCCAAGCCGCCAGGCTGAGTCAGTTGATGCGCTATGACATCGGTGTCAATAATGCTCGCACCAAACTTGGCAAACATATTCGCAATGGTTGTTTTACCGCTGCCTATCCCTCCTGTGAGGCCGACCGAAAATCGCCCGGTCATCAGAAGCTTCCCAGGTACATGGCGGACAACTGTTTTCCCCAGAATAAAGCAATTAAGCCAGCGCCGGCAAGGTAAGGTCCGAACGGAAGCGGGGTATTTTTCCCCATTTTTGACATGACGATCAGAGCAATGCCAACGACAGCGCCGACAACGGATGACAGTAGGATGATGACAGGGAGCATACTCCAGCCCATCCACGCTCCGAGAGCTGCCAGCAGTTTGAAGTCGCCATAGCCCATGCCTTCTTTTCCGGTTGCCAGTTTAAACAGCCAGTAAATTGACCACAATGATAGATAGCCAGCCACCGCGCCTATCACTGCCGACGACAAAGAAGTGAAAGTTCCATTCAGATTGACCAGCAAGCCCAGCCAGAGCAACGGGAGCGTCAGATCATCCGGTAATAATTGCGTATCTGCATCGATCAGTGTCATCGCAATTAAGAAATAGGCAAAAAACATGGCAGATAATCCCGCAATACCGCTGCCAAAGTGCCAGATCATACCTGCGCTCAGCAAGCAAGTGACCAGCTCAACCAGCGGATAGCGAATCGAAATAGGCGATTTACAACTCGTGCATTTGCCGCCGATGAGCAGATAACTGATGATGGGGATATTTTCCAGCGCCGTGATTTTGTGCCCGCAATGAGGACAGGCAGAACGCGGTACCGTCAGGTTATAAGGTTCCTGATGAGGTAATTCCTTGCCGGTTTCATGCGCAATATAGTTATCCGATTCTTGCTGCATCATCTTGGGCAGACGATAAATCACGACGTTCAGAAAACTGCCGACCAACAACCCGAAAAGGCCTAATACGAGCGTGCTGATGACATTTCCGGGTTGTGCAAAAAAAATTTCTTCTAACATCAGACGACAGAACCCAGTTTGAAAATTGGTAAATACATCGCGACGACCAGACCACCGATAATGACACCCAGAATCACCATAATCAGTGGTTCCATTAAGCTCGATAAAGACGCAACGGCCTCATCGACCTCTTCCTCGTAGAAGTCAGCAACTTTTCCCAGCATATTATCGAGTGCACCTGATTCTTCGCCGATCGCAACCATCTGTGTCACCATCGTAGGGAAAACATTTGCATTTTGCATGGCGACTGTCAGGCTGGTACCGGTACTGACCTCCGTTTGAATTTTTATCGTAGCGTCAAGATACACTGCATTGCCCGCAGCACCGCCAACAGAGTCCAGTGACTCAACCAAAGGAACGCCGGCCGCAAACATGGTTGCCAGAGTACGCGTCCAGCGAGCAATTGTCGCTTTTCTGATCACGGCGCCGAAAATAGGTGCCTGCAACAGCAGCCTGTCCATGGTGCGTTGCATTTGTAAGGAGCGTCTCCAGGTCTGAAAGAAAAAATAGATGACCGCAAAAAGACCACCGAAAATCATGTACCAGTATTTGACAAAGAAATCGGATATCGCCATAACAAACAAGGTCGGCGCAGGCAGATCCGCTCCGAAACTGGTGAAGACTTCTTTGAATGCAGGCACCACCCAGATCATGATCACGGCTGTCACAACAAACGCGACAGACAGAATCGCAATCGGGTAGGTTAATGCAGATTTAATTTTTTTCTTGATCGACTGGGTTTTTTCTTTGTAAATCGCCAGCCTGGTCAGCAAGTCTTCCAGAATACCGGCTTGCTCACCAGCACCCACCAGATTACAGAACAGCGGATCAAAATATAAAGGAAACTTTCTGAATGCCTGATTCAGACTGGTCCCTGTTTCTACATCGCCGCGAATGTCCTGCAGCAGTTTGGATACTGAGGGGTTGGCATTTCCTTTGGCAACAATATCAAACGACTGCAACAATGGAACCCCTGCCTTCATCATGGTCGCAAGCTGACGTGTGAATAGGGTAATGTCCGCATCGGTAATTTTTTTACCTGAACTGTAAGTTTTTTTCTTCAGCTTGGTAACCAGAATCCCCTGACGCCTCAGCGTTGCATTAACAATCGCTTCTCCGCCCGCACGTAATTCTCCCTGCACTGTCTTACCGAATTTATCTTTACCTTCCCAGGCATAGAGAACGTCTTTCGTTTTTTTTATAGGTTTGGCGGAATTAGTTGCCATGTAACTGCTCTCCGATTATTCGTTAGTACATCCGAGTACTTCTTCCAGACTGGTTAAGCCCTGGCGCACTTTCATCAATCCAGACTGACGCAAATTACGAACGCCTTCCAGTTGCGCCTGTTCTTCAATTTCCATAGCGCTGCCATTGTTCAGAATAATGCGCTCAATCGCTTCTGAAATTGGCATCAGCTGATAAATGCCGACACGTCCTTTATAGCCATTTCCATTGCAGCGATCGCATCCGACGGGCTCATAAGGTTTCCAGGTTCCGTCCAGATCTTCTTCTTTGAATCCCGCTGCCAGCAGCACTTCATCAAGTATTTCCGCCGGACGTTTGCAAGTACAAAGGCGGCGAGCCAGACGCTGCGCAGTAATGAGAATGACGGACGAAGCAATATTAAAGGGTGCTACGCCCATGTTCATCAGACGAGTCAGGGTAGATGGCGCATCATTCGTATGCAGTGTTGAAAACACCATGTGACCGGTTTGTGCGGCTTTGATCGCGATATCTGCGGTTTCCAGATCACGGATCTCACCCACCATAATCACATCAGGATCCTGGCGAAGGAATGACTTTAACGCTGCAGCAAAGGTAAGGCCGGCTTTATCATTGACGTTAACCTGATTCACACCTGGCAGGTTAATTTCAGCAGGATCTTCCGCAGTGGAGATGTTGATGCCAGGTTTGTTAATCACATTCAGACAAGTATACAAAGATACAGTTTTACCTGAACCTGTCGGCCCGGTTACCAGCACCATGCCATACGGACGCTGAATCGCATTCAGCAGAATTTCTTTCTGATCCGGATCGTAACCCAGCGCATCAATCCCCATTTGTGCCTGCGATCCGTCGAGAATACGCATAACGATTTTTTCGCCGAACAATGTTGGTAGCGTGCTGACACGAAAATCGATGGATTTGTTGGCGTTCAGAACCAGTTTCATCCGGCCATCCTGAGGTATTCTTTTCTCAGAAATATCGAGCTTGGAAATAACTTTGATACGTGATGACAGCTTATCCTTGATAGCCAGCGGGGGCTGGGCGATTTCCCTTAATTCTCCATCGACCCTGAAGCGGATACGGTAAAATTTTTCGAACGGTTCAAAATGCAGATCAGATGCTCCCATATTGATAGCATCGACCAGCATTTTTTGTAAAAACTTCACGATAGGGGCGTCATCGACCTCATTCGCCTGCGCATCAGCTGCGGCCGCTGCTGCTGACTGACCTAAATCTTCTTCTTTAAAATCAAGATCGAATTCATCCGCAGACAGGTCACTAAGACTTTGCTCTGACGTCTTGCTGATTTTATCCAGCAATTTCAATAACGCATCATGCTGCACCATGATGAGTTCTATGCCCAGGCTGGTCTGAAATTTAACCTGATCGAATGCAGAATTATTGGTTGGATCTGATACGGCCAGCGCCAGCTTGTTTCCTTTTTTGGCAATAGGAACGAGGCGCTGCGTTTGCATCAGTTTTGAGTCGACCAGTTTGTCTGGTATCAGGCCCTCATCAATTGCCGATAAGTCGAGCAGCGGGTAGCCAAATGTTTCTGAACAAAACGTAGCAAGGTCCCGAGAGCTGATCAGATTGCTTTGCAACAGCCCGTCGATAAATCCCGTTTTTTCCGTCTGTGTTTTTTTTACTATGGTGTCGGCTTGTGCCGCAGTCAGCAAATTACCTTGCATTAAAGCCCGGGCCAGTCCCGGTGTAGTTGCTTGCGGCGCAGTGTTTGGTGGAGCAGCGGACATAGTGACTTATGGGTTAAGTTTGCAAAATGAATGAGTTGCTTTGCGATGATGCAACTGAAGCTCTTTTTTGTAAAGATATGCTACTTTTTTTTACATCTGAGCTGCGGTCAGTTAACTGAACTGTTGTCTTTGTGTGTAAGTATGCAGCAAAAATACTTCTGGAATCAGGTGGTGCACAAATAAAACGAGGCAAGCACATTTCTGTGTTTGCCTCGCATCGCATACTATTTGAATGAGTTTTTAACGCTCAGTGATTGCGCTGAACCGCGAACTGACTCAGGATGAGAAGTGCTTCTTTGTAAGGAGAATCAGGTAAGTGAGTGACTGCTGCTGATGCCTTAAGCGCTGCTTCCACTGCTTTTTCTTTCGTATAATTCAGGGCGCCCGACTGCGTAATGGCATGTAAAATTTTATCGAACTTGGATTCATCACCTTGTTCTATACACGTGCGCACCAGTTCCTTTTCTTCTGCTGTGCCATGTTTCATAAGGTAAATCAGAGGCAAGGTCGGTTTGCCTTCACGCAAATCATCGCCGACGTTTTTTCCAATTTCTTCAGCATTTCCCGTGTAATCGAGTACATCATCTATCAGTTGAAATGCGGTACCGATGCTGCGGCCATATTCTGCCGCTGCTTCCACCTGATCTTCATTCGCTCCGGCGATAAGCGCACCGACCTTGGCCGACGCTTCAAATAATTTGGCTGTCTTTGAGCGTATCACCTGCAGGTAACGTTCTTCGGTGACGTCCGGATCGTGCATATTGAGCAGTTGCAGCACTTCGCCTTCAGCGATCACATTAGTGGCATCAGCGACCACTTGCATAATCGGAACGCTGCCAACTGACACCATCATCTGGAAGGCACGTGAGTGCAAGAAGTCACCGACCAGAACGGACGCAGCATTACCAAACAAGGCATTGGCAGTCTGACGGCCCCGGCGCAGCGATGATTCATCTACAACATCGTCATGCAATAAAGTGGCGGTGTGGATAAATTCTATTGTTGCAGCCAGATCATGATGATATTTACCCTGGTAGCCATACGCATTTGCAATCAATAACACCAGCACTGGACGCAGGCGTTTACCGCCGGCGCTGATAATATATTCGGCAACCTGATTGACCAGTGGCACATCAGAATAGAGTTGCTGACGAATAACTCCGTTGACCGCGGACATGTCCGCGGCGATCACTTCGGTGAAAGGGGTTGGGTTTGCAGTGGCTGACAAGGGGGAATCCTGCTAATTAATTCAAGACCGCGAGATTATACGACGACAAGATCAAATTTGCGCTGTAACAGAGTATGCAATTCGCCAGATTGCTCCTGTTTTCTTAATTCTTCTTTAAATTTCTCAAGCCGCTTTTGACAGCGTGACTTTCTCTGCTGAAAAAATATGCAAATTGTTTTTGACGCTAGGTCTAAGTCTATGTATAATTTGAGGTTTTCCCGAATTCCCAAGCTGGTTTTTGAGGTGCGGGCGAAAATCCCTTTTATTTATTTGATGAGGTTTCACATGTACGCGGTCATAAAAACCGGCGGCAAACAATATAAAGTTGTCGCTGGTGAAAAACTTAAAGTAGAACAGATACCTGCAGACATTGGCTCCGAAATCACCATTGATCAAGTGCTCGCATTGGGTGCTGGAGAAACAATTAAATTTGGTACTCCATTGGTCGCAGGTGCTACGGTGCTGGCTAAGGTAGTAGATCACGGTCGTCACGACAAAGTACGTATTTTCAAAATGCGTCGTCGTAAGCATTACCAGAAGCGTCAAGGCCACCGCCAGAACTACACTGAATTGCAAATCGTATCTATCAACGGCTAATCCTCGGTTATCTGTTAATTACCTGTATCAAGGAGCTATTAAATGGCACACAAAAAAGGCGGCGGCACCACGCGCAATGGCCGTGACTCAGAGTCGAAACGCTTAGGCGTTAAAGTTTACGGCGGCCAGACTATCAATGCTGGCGGTATTATTGTTCGTCAACGCGGCACACGTGTTCACCCAGGTGAAAACGTCGGTATGGGCAAAGATCACACTTTGTTCGCGCTGGTTAACGGTAAAGTACAGTTCGCTGTTAAAGGTGCTTCCAAGCATCAGTACGCAATTGTTGTTGCAGCTTAAGTTTTGAAGTAATTCAGGCTAAGGCGCAAGCCAGTATGATAAAAAGGCTCTGCCATTGGTAGAGCCTTTTTAGTTTCAAGAAATCCTGTATAAATCGGTTGTTCCATCTGGGTAGCAAAGATTTATACAAGCTTTTTTAGGTGGTAAAAATGAAATTTATTGACGAAGCCAGAATTGAAGTGATCGCCGGCGATGGTGGCAATGGAGTTGCCTCTTTCTGCCGTGAAAAATTCCGTCCATTCGGTGGTCCCGATGGTGGTGACGGCGGTCGTGGCGGTAGTATCTGGGCGGTTGCTGATCGTAATATCAACACTCTGGTTGATTATCGCTATTCAAAACTGCACAAGGCAAAAGATGGTGAAAATGGCCGGGGTGCGGATTGCTACGGTAAGGGGGCTGATGATATTTTCCTGCGTATGCCGGTGGGAACCGTCATTTCAGACCGCAATACAGACGAAGTGATCGCTGATTTAACCGAGCATGGTCAGCAGGTAGAATTGGTCAAAGGTGGCGAAGGCGGATGGGGCAATATCCATTTCAAAACCTCAACCAATCGCGCTCCGCGTCAGCGCACCGAAGGTAAAGAGGGCGAGCGGCGTGAGTTACGTCTTGAATTGAAAGTGCTGGCTGACGTTGGTTTGCTTGGATTGCCGAATGCGGGTAAATCCACATTCATTACCGCCGTATCCAATGCACGTCCTAAGATTGCAGATTATCCGTTCACGACTCTGCATCCGAATCTGGGTATGGTGCGTGTCAGTCATGAAAAGAGTTTTGTGATTGCCGATATTCCGGGTCTGATCGAAGGTGCTGCGGACGGCGTCGGACTGGGAGTGCAATTTCTGAAGCATCTGCAGCGTACCGGTCTTTTGCTGCATATTGTTGATCTGGCACCGTTTGATGATAACGTTGATCCTGTGAAGGATGCGAAAGCTCTGATCAAAGAGTTGCGTAAATATGATGAGAGTTTGTATAACAAGCCACGCTGGCTGGTATTGAATAAGCTCGATGTTCTCAGCGAAGAAGAGCGCAAGAAAAAAGTCAAAGACTTTGTCAAACGTTTCGGCTGGAAAGGGCCTGTCTTTGAAATTTCTGCACTGAACCGCGAAGGTTGCGAAGATCTGGTGATGGCGATTTACAAAGACATCGAAGAGAAGCGTACACAGGAACAGCGTTCGCAAGAGACGAAGATGAAGGAAGAGGCGCAGGGGATTTTATCTATTGATCCTGATGATCCTCGCTTTAAAGTCTGGGACGAGTAATCAAAAAAGCCTGAATTTCAGGCTTTTTTTTCGCCTGCTACTTTGTCAGGCATAGGGAAATGGATTCCTGATTCATATTGAAATAATATCTTTGCAGGATATTGGTATGAAAAGAAAAGCGAAGTCTGAATTTAATTTAGTTTAATCCTGCTAACTCCACATAAAGTATAATTTAAGACTTTCCCTCCCATTGATGGTGGTTTTATTCTTTATGCATTCTGTGATCCGGCAAGCCAAACGGCTGATAATCAAAGTAGGCTCTTCGCTAGTAACAAATGACGGCAAAGGTATCGACAAGGTCGCGATAGAACGGTGGGCTGTGCAGATCGCCGCATTGCGGCAAATGGGAAAGGAAGTGGTTCTGGTCAGCTCTGGCGCAATTGCAGAGGGGCGGCAGCGGCTGGGTTTTGAAAAGCGGCCGACCGGAATACATGAGTTGCAGGCCTGCGCCGCTGTTGGTCAGATGGGGCTGGCACAGATATATGAAAGCAGCTTTCGCGCGCACAACATCGGTACGGCGCAGATTTTACTGACGCACGCGGATCTGGCTGATCGTGAACGTTATCTGAATGCCCGCTCTACCTTATTTACCTTGTTGCATTTTGGTGTCGTTCCTATCATCAATGAAAATGACACGGTGGTCACCGACGAGATCAAGTTTGGCGATAACGATACTCTGGGAGCACTGGTTGCCAATCTGATCGAAGCCGATGCGTTGATTATTCTGACTGATCAGAAAGGTTTGTATACTGCAGACCCACGAAAAAATCCCGACGCAACATTTGTCCATGAGGCGAAAGCTGGGGATTTAACACTGGAAGCGATGGCTGGAGGTGCCGGTTCCAGCGTTGGTAGCGGTGGCATGTTGACAAAAATTCTGGCTGCCAAGCGTGCAGCGAGCTCCGGAGCGCATACCGTGATTGCCTGGGGGCGTGAAGAGAATGTGCTGGTCCGGCTGGCGAACGGCGAAGCCATCGGTACGCAACTGGTTTCCGACATGGCACCGATCGCCGCACGCAAACAATGGCTGGCGGATCACTTGCAAACTGCAGGCACCCTTGTCCTTGATGCTGGTGCCGTGCAGAAGTTAACGCAGGATGGTAAATCTTTGTTACCGATAGGCGTACTGGACGTCATTGGTGAATTTGGCCGCGGCGAAGTCGTTACTTGCGTAGATGAAGCAGGGCAGGTGATTGCGAGAGGCTTGTCAAACTATGCGAGTGCAGACGCAAGAAGGATCAAGCGCCATCCTTCATCTGAAATTGCTGCCATTCTTGGTTTTGTTGAAGAGCAGGAGCTGATACATCGGGATAATCTGGTTGTGCTGTAAAAAAAGGTGCCTGAGCACCTTTTTTTGTATGGCATACGGGATTGTCTAGCGATTAAAAGGTGAGCGTTTTCCGTTTAAGCGATCGACCAGCGTTGCTGCTTTTCCGCCGATGGTGTTGCCATCACAAAAATACTCCGTATATAAAACATGATGCTGCTTATTCGCGCCGGCGTTTGAAATTCTGTCCCATTCTTTACGGCGGGATGCTGACCAACTGCCATCGCTGCGGCCAAATGCGTACAGTTTCCTTTCGTAACTTTCGCAACGAATCGCTTCATAACTGACATTTTTGGCACCGCTGTTGCTCGTTGCCACCAGGGTATAACGTACGGAGCCATCTTTTTCGACAGAAACTGATTGCTTATCGATAGCGAAAGTCTGTGTGCCGCTGTTATAAAAAGGCAGCAGATTTTCTGATTTTGGTGCGGCGGGTAATTGCAGGGCAACTTCCTGTTTTTCCTTATTCGCGTCATCGTCTTCCAGCTCTGTTGCGTATGTCAGCGGCAGATGCAGACTGGCTGCAATCAGCAGCAGACCAGACCAGCTTTTGGCAGAACGGTATGGATAGTCATTTGCCATAAATTATTTTGATTCTTCCTGTTCAGGTTTACCGGGCTCAATCAATTTTTCCTTCGCCCTCTGCAGCTGTCGCTGCGAACGCTGGCGCTGGGCTCCGGGATGATCATTTCTGTGCAGATAACGGGATAATTCCTGTAATGCCAGTTGATAAACGCCGCGTTTAAATTCAATCACCACGTCCAGCGGCACCCAGTATTCATGCCAGCGCCAGGCATCGAATTCAGGGTGGTTGCTGGCACGCAGGTTGATATCGCAATCGCGGCCGACCATGCGCAGCAAAAACCAGATTTGCTTTTGCCCACGGTAATGCCCGCGAATTTCACGTTTGATAAAATGATCTGGCACCTCATAACGGAGCCAGTCGCGGGTGCGGCCGATAATTTTGACGTGCTCTCGCAACAGGCCTGTTTCTTCTTCCAGCTCGCGAAACATTGCCTGTTCAGGAGATTCACCATATTTAATGCCACCTTGCGGGAATTGCCACGAGTGTTCGCGCACACGTTTTCCCCACCAGACTTGATTGTTGGCGTTAAGCAAAATTATGCCAACGTTAGGGCGGAAGCCTTCACGATCGAGCATGTCTAACCTCAAAACTTTCTGTGGCTACACGGCTTGTCCCTGCAATTGAAAGCGTCGGTTACGTCAAAAAGCGAGCCCATTTCATTCCGGGCAGCAGCCAGTCTGGCGAACAAAACGCGGTTTCCTTCATCAAATATGCAAAGAGTGGGCGCATTAGCCAGCTAATCCTTTAAAATTGAGTTGATTATAACCTTCCATTTAAAAAGAATCACTGTCATGCGAGCTACCCGATTTTTTATTTCCACACTTAAAGAAGCCCCTGCCGATGCTGAGATCGTCAGCCATAAACTGATGATGCGTGCCGGCATGATTAAACGTCTGGGATCCGGCATTTACAACTACATGCCTATGGGCTTGCGTGTGATTCGTAAAGTCGAAAATATCGTCCGCGAAGAGATGAATCGCGCCGGTGCGATTGAAATGCTGATGCCGGTCGTGCAGCCTGCGGAACTCTGGCAGGAAACCGGTCGCTGGGACAAAATGGGCCCGGAACTGATGCGCGTCAAAGACCGTCACGGCCGCGATTACATCATTCAGCCTACGTCGGAAGAGGCGATTACCGATGTTGTGCGTTCTGATATCCGTTCGTACCGTCAGTTGCCTGTGAATTTTTATCACATTCAGACCAAATTCCGCGATGAGCGCCGTCCGCGTTTCGGTCTGATGCGTGGTCGTGAATTTACGATGAAAGATGCGTACTCCTTTGATCGCGACGTTGAAGGTCTGAAGAAATCGTATCAGATCATGTTTGATGCTTACACCCGGATTTTCCAGCGCTTTGGCCTGCAATTCCGCGCGGTCGCCGCAGATAACGGCGCGATTGGTGGCTCTGGCTCGCATGAGTTCCACGTGATTGCAGAAACCGGTGAAGACGCGCTGGTGTATTGCCCGACATCGGATTACGCGGCCAATATGGAAGCGGCCGAGGCGGTGGCATTGTCAGCAACCCGTCCTGCCGCGGGTGCAACGCTGACGAAAACAGCGACACCCGGCAAAGCCAAGTGCGAGGACGTTGCCGCATTCCTGAACATTCCTTTGCAAAGCACCGTTAAATCGATCGTGCTCGCGGTGGATGATGAAGAAAAAGGTGAAGCTGGCAAACAAATCTGGCTGCTGCTGCTGCGCGGTGATCACGAATTGAATGAAGTGAAGGCCAACAAAATACCCGGTCTGGCGAATTACCGTTTTGCTACCGAAGCGGAAATCGTCGAATGGTTCGGCACAATGCCAGGTTACCTCGGTCCTATCAATACTAAAAAGCCTGTCCACGTCGTCGCCGATCGCACGGTGGCCAATATGGCCGATTTTGTTTGCGGCGCGAATGAGGCCGATTTCCATTTCACCGGTGCGAACTGGGGACGTGATTTGCCAGAACCGCTGGTGATGGATATCCGTAACGTGGTCGATGGTGATCCTTCCCCCGACGGTAAAGGCGTGCTGGCGATCCAACGTGGGATTGAGGTCGGCCATGTATTCCAGCTTGGTACCCGCTATTCGCAAGATATGAAAGCGACCTTCCTCGACGAAAACGGCAAACCACAATTACTGCAGATGGGTTGCTACGGTATTGGCGTAACCCGTATTCTCGGCGCGGCGATAGAACAGAATTTCGACGAAAAAGGCATCATCTGGCCAACAGCGCTGGCTCCGTTTGAAGTGGTGATCTGCCCTATGGGTATGGATCGCAGCGAGGCGGTCAAAGCGGAAACCGAAAAATTGTACACGGCGATGCTGGACGCTGGCATTGACGTGATTCTGGATGATCGCGGTGAACGCCCGGGTGCGATGTTTGCCGACTGGGAGTTGATCGGGGTACCGCATCGTGTGGTGATTGGTGACCGTGGTCTGAAAGAAGGCAAACTCGAATACGTCGGTCGCCGCGATACTGAAGCGACTAACGTTCCGGTTGCTGAGATGCTGGCTTTTGTGCAGAGCAAGCTGATTGCGGCTTAAAGCGTCTAAATATACTGGGGGGAGTATCTTAAAACTCCCTTTTTTTTATTCAGACGATAGGCATGAAATGACAGATACTCCCCCTAATTCTTCATTTTTAAGAAGTTGAAAGCGATTTTGCTGTTATCCCGATGGATCATTCTGCTGCTCAGTGTATGGACAGCATTGTTGTACACCATGCCTGCGCAAGCCGGTAATCAGAAAGAAGAAGCTCTGGCGGATTCGGTCCGGCTGGCTTTGTCGAAAGCGATTTCTGATCCCCGCCCGCCCAAACCGAGCTTTAATACAATAGAAGAGCGCATCAGCTATCTGCACTGGCTGGGCGAAATGTCGTCACGTCTCAAAAAGCGGATACCTGATTATCAGACGCGCATCGAATTGCTGGAAACGATATGGTATGAATCCAAACGTGCCGGGCTGGACCCGGCGCTGGTCATGGGCCTGATGCAGGTAGAATCGGCATTCCGTAAATATGCGACCTCGGTGGTCGGCGCACGCGGTTATATGCAGGTGATGCCGTTCTGGGCGCGCAGCATCGGTGATGGTGACGCGACCAAGTTATTTCACATGCAGACCAATCTGCGCTATGGCTGCTCTATCCTGCGCTTGTATATGGATATGGAAAAGGGCGATTTGTACATGGCGCTGGGGCGTTATAACGGTAGCCGTGGTAAGCCGGAATACCCGAATGCCGTACTGGCAAACTGGAAGAACTGGGAATATAAAAAATAGTTCAGAGCGTTTCTGAGCTCTGCACTCAGGAAAGAGCAGCAGAAAACAAAAATGCCCGCGCGATGCGGGCATTTTTGTTTGGGATGGGACATTATCTTCCCATAAAGTTTCCCAACGCAACTGCGGTTGCTGTTCCTGATGAATCAGGACAGGTGACCGGAAATGAGTTTTGTCATTTCAAACATGGAGACTTGTGCTTTACCACCGAACACGGCTTTCAGCTTGTCATCTGCATTGATGTTGCGTTTGTTAGCAGCGTCTTGCAGGTTATGCTTTTTGATATATTCCCATACTTTTTTCGTCACTTCAGTACGTGGAATCGGTGCGGCACCGATCACTGCTGCGAGTGTTGGGGAAATTGTCATTGGCTTCATGAACGCTGCGTTTGGCTTACGTTCTGCTGCAGGTTTTGCTGCTGCCTTTTTTGGTGCTGCAGCTGTTTTCGCTGCTGGTTTTTTTGCTGCTGTTGCCATAAATAGCCTCCTTCACAATTTTGTGGACGGAGCTTTGATCGTTTTGAAAAGCTCCTGCATTGCGTCACTTCACGCATCGCCCATAGTGGTGCGGTTTCCACGGTGATGCAAGTGTTTTTTGTGCGTTTTCTAAGAAAAAATGCAGGAAATGCTGCTTCGTTGGATTTCCAGCCAAAAAAAAGCCGTATCGGCAGGGTTTTACCTCTGATACGGCCATTTTTTATAACCTCTGGGTGACGGCTGAAGATCAGCGTTTTCCGGGCATCATACTCTTCATCCCGCGCAGCATTTTCATCATGCCGCCACCGCGTAATTTTTTCATCATAGACTGCATTTGTTCGAATTGCGCGAGCATACGATTGACTTCTTGTATCTGCACACCGGCACCGGCGGCGATACGGCGTTTGCGTGAAGCTTTAATCAGTTCCGGTTTCGCGCGTTCCAGTGGCGTCATAGAATTGATAATGCCTTCCATGCGGCGCACGGACTTCTCTGCCTGATCCATATTCGCCCCTGCGGCTGCCTGTTGCATTTGCGCCGGCAGTTTATCCATCAAACCTGACAGGCCGCCCATGTTCTTCATCTGCGAGATCTGCATTTTGAAGTCGTTCATGTCGAACTTGCCGCCGTCTTTGATTTTGTGTGCAAGATTTTGGGCTGCAGCGACGTCAATTCCTTTTTGCGCTGATTCCACCAGCGCAAGAATATCGCCCATCCCGAGCACACGGCTGGCCATGCGGGTTGCATCAAAGGCTTCGAGGCCATCCAGTTTTTCAGCGACGCCGACGAATTTAATCGGTTTGCCAGTCACATAACGTACCGACAACGCAGCGCCACCACGCGAATCGCCATCGAGCTTGGTCAGTACAACACCCGTCAATGGCAATGCATCATTAAATGCTTTGGCGGTGTTGACGGCATCCTGCCCCAGCATGGCATCAACGACGAACAAAGTTTCGATAGGTTTGACGGCAGCGTGTACGGCAGCGATTTCCTGCATCATCGCTTCATCAATACCAAGACGACCGGCTGTATCGACGATCAGCACATCGTGGTAATGTTTTTTTGCGTAATCCAGCGCAGCTAAGGCGATATCGACTGGTTTCTGGTCTGGTGTGGATGGAAAAAAATCCGCACCGACTTGCCCTGTCACGGTTTGCAACTGGCCGATCGCGGCCGGACGATAAACGTCGGCAGAAACCGTCAGCACTTTTTTCTTTTTCTGTTCCCGCAGATATTTGGCGAGCTTACCGACGGTCGTTGTTTTACCTGCACCCTGCAAACCTGCCATCAGAATAATTGCCGGTGGCTGGCAGGCGAAGCTGAGTTGCGAGGCTTCTTCGCCGAGATCGGCGCCCATTAATACAGCGAGTTCTTTCTGAACGATGCCGACCAATGCCTGGCCGGGAGTCAGTGAAGAGATCACTTCTTCGCCCATCGCTTTTTCTTTGACGCGGGCGATCAGTTCGCGGACTGCAGGCAAGGCAACGTCCGCTTCTAACAACGCCATGCGTACTTCGCGCAGCATATCGGCTGTGTTGGATTCGGTCAGTCTGGCTTCGCCGCGCATAGTCTTCACGACTTTGGCGAGGCGCTGGGTAAGGTTATCAAGCATAGCGAACGAGTAGAATTTCTTGGGTAAAAAGCAATTTGAAAGCGATTGCCCGGTGACCGTCAGTCGCCCGGAGCAAAACAATCCGCCATTTTACCCGATCACTGCATCCTCTCTGCGAATTCACAGAAATACCTGTGGCTCAAATGCAGACGTTGCATAAAATCCGCCTTCCTTGCCGGATACAGGCTGCATGCCGGAAAAAAGGAAGCGAACGAAGCCTTGATGTCCGTGCTGTTGCTGTGTGTGCGGCAGACGATCGTCGCGCTGACGGGGTGCAGTCTCGCCTTTCTGAGAATACGCTGCAAGACAAACTGAAAAAATGTCAGCTGAATTCATGACGATCAGTCTGCACTGACGTTGTCATCCGCAAAAAAACGTGTGCCCGGCGTCGTTAACTAAGTTGCTGATACAGGCTGGTGATTTTATCCATCTGCTCCAGAATTCTGTCACTGCTGGTAGCCACGTTGGTGGCTGACTGATGCTGTGTTTTAGTATCATCCGCTTGTTGCAGCGCATGATCGAAAAATAACCATTGTTGCTGCGCCAGTTCCAGCTCATCCCTGATTTTTGCGGTGTTGACAGGTGCGGTTTTCAGGGCACTCTGGGCAGCAATGAATTCTTTGCGTGCGTTGTTGAGCAGACTGCCTGTATCCGCCGGTGCAATATTCCATTGCCGGCCCAGATACAGCTTCGCCATCTTTTGCGACAACATCCTCTGCCGGCCAGCCAGATTCACCCATTTTCCACTACTGTTACCGGCGATTTTTTCCAGTTGCAGGGTGCTGTCATCTGTGAGCTGCATCAGTTTGTCACTCGAAACCAGAATACTTTTTCCATCGGCTTTGTTGGGGGCTTTCCCGACAAGCAGCTGTTTGTAATCGAGCCATATTTTTTCGGCTTCGCTCAGGCGCGATTTGATGTCGGGATTCGGCGCGAAGGTCCGTAATTCCACCAGCTGGCGATCAAATACGGATAAGGACTGATCCAGAATTTTTCTGGCGTGTTCGGTATCGATATCCATGCCTAACTGCAGATAGGCTTTCGCCAGCCGCTGTGCCAGCATGCGCTGTCGCCCGGCTTTATTGATCGCGTCACTGAGATTGCTCACTTGTGCTGACGCCGGCAGTATCAGCCCGCTGCTGAGGACCAGGCTGGTGAAGATAAAGGTTCTGCGTTTCATGATTTGCTCTCTGGAATGATCCTGAGCATGCTAAGAGTTGTGCGAACAGGCGTCTATTCGTCATTGGAACTAGGCGCGGCAAGGCAAATGCAGGATACGTGGCGGCTTCCGGCTTATCAAGATACTCCGGGGAGTATCTGAAAAGGCCTTTTATTGATGCCGACAATAAGGCTTTTTGCGAAAAAAGAGGGGGGAGTATCTGGTAATGCGACGCCGGACATGTAGCCTGAGATGCAGCATGTCCGGCATCAGGGGACGGCGGCGACGAGCTAACGTATGTTAGCTCGCCTAGCGGCAGGTTTTACCACATCAGTGGTAACGCAACGAAACTGCAGAGCATGATCCAGACGATGCCACCAAAAGAGAAAATTTTGTAGCCCATGACCTGTGCATCAACGGTATCTTCTAATTTCAAAATCGCATACAGGCCGTGATACAGCACGCTGGCAGCCAATAGAAGCCCCATGACCACGCAGGCGATCACCAGCCACAGATCACCGGATAATAAACCAAGGCTGGACAACCACATCGGCACGGCGGTAATGCTGGCCAGCAGAAATCCATCCTGAAAGTCGATCGTCACCTGATGATCTTCCGCCAGCTTACGGATCAGCCAGCCCATCAGCGGTACGGTCAGTAATTCCATGGCAAAGAACACGACAGCTACATCCAGCCAGCGCAGATAAGGTGCATTGACCCAGTACAGGGCAGCATGATGACTGCCTGCGTACAGCAGTGCCAGCGGAGGGATCAGTGAACACGGCAGTACCAGCAACAAAAAACTGCTGACAACAGAAGGGTGAATTTTCTTCACCGTATCCCAGCCGCCATGAAATGAAAATGGCATTTTTCCCAGATTCAGCAGATTCATAATGTCTCGTCCTTATCTTTATTTTGCTTTGATGGATGTCGGTGTCAGTCTGGCTGCTCACCAATCAGTTAACTCGTGCAGCGGGCGTTTGCTAAGGGGAGCTTGTTGCACAGAATTGATATCAATGTATGAAATAAGCAGAGAAAGTCAAGGAAACGACAGGCGATGCTGCATGAAGGACCGGTCTTCGCGGGTCATCGCCGGTAATCCTGCATAACAATAAAAAAAGCCACGCGATCAGCGTGGCTTTTGATAAGAAGCAAGGCGAATTATTCTGCGCCCATTTCCTTAATCAGTTTGTCGGCTTTATCGACATGCTTCATTTGCCACAGCATGTAGCGCAGATCGACCTGGATAGAACGGGTATTGGCTTTGTTGTAATCCCAGTCAGAGATGATGGAGTCGAGTGTGCCGTCAAAGGCCAGACCGATGAATTCACCTTTCGCATTCAGCGCAGCAGAACCGGAGTTACCGCCAGTGATATCGAGCGTTGCCAGATACGCGAGCGGTACTGCTTTCAGCTTAGGATCAACATATTTTCCAAAGTCTTTGGCTTTGATTGCCGCCAGTTGTGCCGCAGGGGCATTGAACTCGCCTTTGCCTGTGGCTTTTGGCGGGATGCCGTTGACGGTCGTGAATGCAGACCATGCCAGACCATCGGCTGTGCCGTGATCGCGTCCAGCCACTTTACCGAACGTGACACGCAATGTGCTGTTCGCATCAGGATAAACCGCTTGTCCTTTGCTCTTCATAAAGGCAATTTTTGCTTTCATGTAGTTGGCATAGGCTTGCTGGATTTTACCTGCCAGTTCTTCGTCTTCCGCTTCGCGTTTCAGACCGCCTTCATACATTGCTACCGCTGCTTTGATGAAGCTGTCGTTGCTGGCTTTGAAGTCTTCAGGCTTGGCGCTCAGCCATGCTGCACGTGTCGCTTTATCGCCCAGTTTGCTGCCGGCATACAAGTTATCCAGCAAGGCTTTCAGGTCAGCTTCGCTCATGCCGTCTTTGATGCCAATCGCCGCATCGAAGTTGGCGCTGCGCTGATCTTTTGGCAGTGCAGCATATTGGCTCAGACTGTTCAGTACCAGCGCTTTATCGACCTTCTCGACATAGTTGCGCTCAACTGCTTCCACACCTGCTTTAAAGCGTGGCAGGTCGCGGACCTGATAGCCGGCTTTACGCTCAGCATCCGGTTTCGTCGTTTCATTTGCCAGGCGATACAGACTGCGGGCAGTGCTCAGCAGACGCGGATACGAACGCTCGAGGAAAAACTCACGTTTGCCTTGCGCGTCGCGCTGAGCGATCAGTTTTTCAACATTCGCAATATCGCTGGCAAATTCTTTTGCGCGGGCGGGATTGCTGTTGACCCATGCCTTCAGCTCTTCATGTTCTTTGGTTTTGCGGGCAAGGAAATCGCTGCCAGCATAACTGTCGAGCATGCCCTGACGGTTTTTGTAGTAGTTGTTGATACCGGCAACCTGGCTCGCATATTTCAGCTTTGCGTCAGGATCATCGGCAGTTTCTTTAGCGATGATCGCGAGGGACTCACCGGATGCTTTGACGAATGCAGGGTAGCTCCAGTCGAATGTATACGCGACTTCAGATGGCAGACGGTGACGGTTGGTGCGGCCAGGGTAGCCCAGTACCATGACGAAATCGCCTTCAGACAAGCCGTCTTTTGCCAGTTTCAGATAATGTTTAGGAACGTAAGGAACGTTATCCTTGCTGTAGTCAGCGGCTTTACCATCCTTGCTGACATATGCGCGGTAGAAGCCGTAGTCGCCGGTGTGACGTGGCCACATCCAGTTATCGGTGTCGCCACCGAATTTGCCCACGCCTTCGGCAGGTGCGTGTACCAGACGGACGTCGCGGATTTCCATCTGTTTGATCATGTAAAACTCAAGACCGCCATAGTAAGGATAGACGTTGCAACGATGACCGGCATCTTTCTCACATTCGGCTACCAGCGCTTTGGAGTTTTTTTCTATCGCGTCAACGCGCTTTTTGCCTTCCAGTTTCGCAACATCTTTGCTGATGATTTTGTCAGAAACGTTGGTCACTTCTTTGGTGACAAAAATACGTGAACCTGGTGCTGCCGGCAATTCTTCTTCCAGCGTATTGGCAAGGAAGCCGTTTGCGAGAAGATTCCGTTCAGGTTTGGAGTTGTAAGCCACGCTGCCGTAGACGCAATGATGGTTGGTCGCCACCAGACCTTGCGGCGAAACGAAAGAAGCTGAACAACCACCAAGGCTGACGATGGCGCCCATAGGGAATTCTGTCAGTTTGGTTAAGCTTGCCGGATCCAGTTTTAAACCGGCGGCTTTCAGCTCTTTGGCTACTTGTGGCAACTGCTGTGGCATCCACATGCCTTCGTCAGCATAGGCGACTGAGGCGGTGCTCAGAACAGCCAGCGTAATGAGTGTCTTTTTCATGGTTTTATTATCGAAAGGTGAGAAAACGAAGTGAGTCTATCCCTTGGCTCAGTATAGAAATACTGGACGCAGAGAGTTTAGTTGCAAAAAAATCTGAAAAGTTCAAAAAAAGCGCATTTTTGTCATTAATTCTGATGTACTCAAGAGTTGCGGGATTTTTCAGCCCTGTCAGTTTCCTTGGATCTCAATTGCAACCGTGGTGGCAGCGAACGTCAATTTTTAGGGCGACATGGTGTAAACTTAGCCGATGCATATTTATTTATCTTTTCTGGTGGTCGCTCTCTATCTGGCCGCTGCGTTCATTCCCTTCCGGCAACGCATTCTGGGTGCGGGGATCAGCGTCCTTGCCTGGTTGCTGCATGCCGTCTCATTATGGCTGGCCGTGTTCGCGGATGATGCTTTGCGTATCGGTTTTGCGACGATGTTATCAGCGGCGCTCTGGGTGACTGTTTCTGTGTACCTGATAGAAAATCGTAATTTTTCACTCGATGGCTTGAAATTTTTATTATTTCCGCCTGCTGCAGGATTTTCTGTCTTACCCGCCTTCTTCCCCGGGGCGATGATTGCATTGGCAGGCAAAACGGCCATGTTCCCGTGGCATGTCAGCATTGCCTTACTGGCCTACAGCACAATGACGATTGCGGCGTTTCATGCCGCGATCATGAGCCTGCAGGATCAGCATTTACATAAATTGCGTTCGCAGGCTTTGCGGCCATGGCTGAGTGCGGCAATTGATAAGCTGCCGGCCTTGCTGACGATGGAAAAGGTGTTGTTCCGGTTGATTTCCGTGGGATTTGTATTGCTGAGTCTGACCGTATTGTCCGGCATTGTATTTTCTGAGCAAGTGCTTGGTGTGGCATTCAAATGGGATCATAAAACCATCCTTTCTCTGTTGTCATGGTTGCTGTTTGCCATCTTGCTGGTGGGGCGCCGGTGGCGCGGCTGGCGTGGAAAAACGGTGTTGAATTTCACTTTGTCCGGTTTCCTGACTTTGCTGCTGGCATATGTCGGCAGTCGTTTCGTGCTGGAAGTGGTGTTGCACAGGAGTCTGGTATGAAATTGCTGATGTGGCTGGTGTTGGCAGTGTTGGTGATTCTGGCAATCCGTAAAAAAGCCAGACCTTTGATGCAGGACAGCATACGCAGCCGGGATGCGGAGACGACATCCGGCGCTGCATTCGACCGGTCGGCAACATCAGCGCAGGCAACAGAAACCATGGTTTGCTGTGCGCATTGCCAGATTTATTTACCTGCCTCTGAAGCCGTGATCCGAGGACAGCAAATTTATTGTTCATCAGCGCACGCTGATTTACATTAAATCAGAAAATCAGCTGAATTCATGACAGCGACTTTTTCTGTTTTTCCTGAACCGACCCCTTCCTTCTGGCGGTCTCTGCAAACCCTGAATATTTCCAGGGTGATTATTGCCATTAGTCTTTTGTTGTTGCTCAATTTACGCAGCACTAAAGATATCTGGGTATTTTCCCATGTGTTTGCCGTTGATATATGTATCGCCTATCTGCTTTCCAGCATAGGTTTTACGATACTCAAGGTTGTGCATACGCGGCATTTCATCCTGCAACTGCTGTCGCAGATTACGCTGGACATCATCATCATTTCTTTGCTTTATCTCGGTTCCGGTGGTGGTCGCGGTGGTTTCAATATCTTGTTTTTGTTTCCTCTTGCAGGCGTTTCAATTCTGGCGCCTTTATTGTGGGCATTCTTTTTTTGCTCAATCGTCAGCTTGTTACTGTTGACGGAGGGGGTCTACCGTTCACTCGAGTTCAGTGACGGCAGCCAGGTTTCTCAGGCGGGTTTGTTCGGGGCCTCTTATTTTGCTGTTGTGTATGTGGTGAATCGCCTGGCGAGTAATCTTATCCGCCAGGAACAACTGGCCGCATTGAGAGGCAATGAGTTGATCATGCAGCAGGCGATTAATCGCCTGGTAATCGCCGATATGGATGACGGTATTCTGGTACTGGATCATTCCGGGCGTATGTTTGAAATGAATCCGGCCGCTGAACGTATGCTCGGAGGAAATCTGCGCAAGGACATGACAGGAGTCCGACTGGCCGACGTTATCGCTTTGCGCCCTTTGGTGGAAACACTCGCGGATATTCAGAGCAGAAACGCCGGTAAGACACACAGAGAGCTGGAAGATGAAATTTCGTTTGTTTCTATTCCGTGTCACCTCGATGAAAGCAAAGTGGGTACGTCTGGCACAGCAGTGCCGCGCGCAGGTTTTGAGCACAGTAGTTTTGGCGTCAGATCGGAACGGCCTCATTTTGTCACGCATCTGAAATTGCGGATGATTATCGTCAAAGAAGCAAATGAAACGGGGTTACAAGCGTCAGCGAATGATTACACCGTGATTTTTATGCAGGATGTATCGGATATTGAAAATCACGCACAACAATTGAAACTGGCGTCGATGGGACGTCTGACCGCCAGCATTGCGCATGAAGTCAGAAATCCCTTGTCATCGATTTCGTATGCGGCTTCTTTGCTGAATGAGGATATTGCTCACATAGAAGATAATAAAGAGCAGGCTAAACGGCTGCTGAAAATTGTGGATGATAACGTTGGTCGCTTAAATCAGTTGATCGAGGATATTCTGAAGCTCTCACGTAAGGCACGCAATGATGTCGAACCGTACTTTCTGATGCCGCTGGTGAGTCGCTGCGTGCAGGATTTCATTGAAATAAAAAAAGTAGCTCCAGATCTGATTACCGTAGATCAGGCTGTTGATTTTAAAGTCAGTTTTGATCCTGGTCATCTGACAGAAATTATTTCTAACTTATTATCGAATGCGGTCCGGTACGCCAGTGGCATTCCCGGCAGTATTCGTCTTTACGCGATGATGAATCCTGGTGGTCGTCAGGAATTACATATTCAGGATGATGGCCCGGCAATCAGTTTTGAAGTTCGCGCACATTTATTTGAACCGTTTTACACGACTTCCCGTATGGGAACCGGGCTGGGATTGTATATGGCGCGTGAGCTCTGCCTGAATAACAAAGCCTTGCTCGATTATGAATATCGTGTCGATCACAGTGCTACTGAAGACAGCGAGCCCAGCGGCCGTTTCGTGATTAATTTCTCTGGATTAAACACATGAGCAACATTACCGGCACCACTTGTCCACGCATTCTGGTTGTTGATGATGAAGCGCATTTGCGGGAATTGTTAGAGATTACCCTGATTAAAATGGGGCTGGATGTTGATAGCGCTGAAAATCTGCATATCGCCAGAAGTCTGCTGCAAAAAAACAGTTACTCGCTGGTGCTGACGGATATGCGTTTACCTGACGGTTCGGGTATGGAACTGGTTGAAGAAGTCAATCTTCATTATAAAAACACCCCGATTGCCGTCATCACTGCTTTCGGCAGTACCGATAATGCGGTGATAGCCTTGAAGGCGGGAGCATTTGATTATGTCTCCAAGCCTGTGGCGCTGGATCATTTACGCAAGCTGGTGCGCTCGGCACTGGAGGTGAATCTGAGCAATGCGGAACCAGAGGTGATGTCGCATGTATCAGAGCAGGGGCCGGTCTCTTTTCTGATTGGCTCTTCATCCGGTATGCAGGAGGTGCGTGCGCAAATTGCCCGTCTGGCACGTAGCATGGCACCGGTTATCATTACCGGAGAATCCGGCAGCGGTAAAGAGCTGGCAGCGCGTGAGATCCACACATCGAGTTCACGAGCCGGTAAGCCATTCATCGCAGTCAATTGCGGTGCGATTCCCGAAACGCTGATGGAAGCGGAATTTTTTGGCTACCGCAAGGGGGCTTTTACCGGCGCGGCCGATGATCGTGAAGGATTTTTTCAGGCGGCGAATGGCGGCACGCTGATGCTTGACGAAGTCGCCGATTTACCGCTGGCGATGCAGGTGAAGTTGTTGAGGGCAATACAGGAGCGCCGTATCCGTAAAGTCGGCGCGACGCTGGAGGAGTCCGTGGACGTCAGAATTATCAGCGCAACTCATCAGAATCTGAGTAACTGCGTTAATGAAGGACGATTCCGGCAGGATTTGTATTACCGCTTAAACGTCATTGAGCTGCACTTGCCGCCGTTGCGTGAGCGGCTTGAAGACATTGCTGATTTATCTCTGGCGATATTGGGTAAGCTCGCTGGTGGTCAGGTCACGTTATCGCCGGCCGCATTGCAAGCCTTGTGTACGTATGACTTCCCCGGCAATGTCCGCGAACTGGAAAACATTCTGGAGCGTGCTCTTGCTTTTGCCAATGATGGCTGTATTCAGGTGGCCGACCTCGCTTTACGTCATCATAAAAAATCAGTAACTGAACCGGTTACTGGTGAGACCGGCCATTCTGAACGCGTGATTAGCGACATCGTTTCGGCGCAAGACGACAATGTTTTTTCACCGCCGTTACTTCCTTGTTCTTTGCCAGAATATCTGGAAAGAATTGAACGTGAAATGATAATAAGGGCGCTGGAGCTGACCAGGCACAACCGGACGCAGGCTGCCGAGTTGCTCGGCGTCAGCTTCAGGCAGCTACGTTACCAGATACAGAAACTGAAAATCCAGGATTAATTTTCCGCATACTGATTCTGCGCTGGATTGTTGTTTCGTGGGGGGAAGTCGCGCATGCGTTTCCCCCGGATTTTGCTTCTGCCTTTTAATCGGATCCTGCTTCTTTTGTCTGATCCTGCCGATGAAAAACAGACAAATAAATATCCTGTTCTCAGTGTGGCTATTTTCCGTTAGTACTCACTCACCCAGTTTGCTGCAGTTTTCTGATCATCTGCGAAAGTCAATCGCCTGCACAAAAAAATTTACTGAAAAATGAACAGATAAAGCGGTTGCGCACCTTAGCATCGGGCACTAGAATTAGGGCTATAAATTATTTGTGCACTATATATAGTAGTTTTTCTTGTTTTGCCTTTCTTGCTTCACCTTCCCCGATTTAGCAGCAATTGATTTGAAAATGAAGAAATAACACGGCCTTTTTCCGTGTAAAAGCTAGTTTGTAATAAGGCGCAACATTCAGTTAACCCGAGCGTGGTCATGATCTGACTGAGATCATGAAGCGACTCACGATATCACCGACTCTGGAGGTTCAATGCACTCTTCAATGGAAACATCAACGCCATCTCATTCCGACCTAAGCTCTGTAGGCGCTAACGCCGTTCAGACAGGAGCCAGCACCGGATACAGCGAGCACAGGGTCATTCGCCGGAATGGTGCAGTAGTTGGTTTTGAGCCGCAAAAAATTGCGATTGCGATGACAAAGGCTTTTCTTGCCGTCAACGGTGGTCAGGGGGCCGCATCTGCCCGTATCCGCGAACTCGTTGAACAACTGACGGCGACTGTTGTTGCGGCATTACTGCGCAGACAGCCAACCGGTGGCACGTTTCACATTGAAGATATTCAGGATCAGGTTGAGCTGGCACTGATGCGCTCCGGTGAGCATGATGTTGCCCGTGCCTATGTGCTGTATCGCGCGAAGCATCAGGAAGAGCGCCGCCTGCAGCGTGAAGCACAGCAAGCTTCTCAGGCAAAACTGCCGAAAATTCATGTGGTCATTGATGGCGAAAAAGTGATCCTTGATATTGAAAAAGTCCGCACCCTGATTACTGCTGCCTGTGTCGGTCTGGACAAACTGGTGGATGCTGAAGCAATTCTGACCGAAACACTGAAGAACCTGTACGACGGTGTGCCTGTCGAGGAATTACATAAATCAGCAATTCTGGCAGCGCGGGCGTTGATGGAAAAAGAACCTGCTTACAGTCAGGTAACTTCCCGTTTGTTGTTGCATACAGTACGTAAAGAAGTATTCGGTAAGGAGGTCGCTCAGCAGGATGCGGCAGCTGAATATATTACTTATTTTCCGCAATTTATCCAGAAAGGTATCGCGGCGGAATTGCTGGATACCAAATTAGGGGAATTTGATCTGGAGCGCCTGGCTAAAGCCTTGGTTGCTGAACGTGATTTGCAATTCAGTTATATCGGTTTGCAAACTTTGTATGACCGCTATTTCCTGCACGTCCGGGGCACCCGTATCGAAATGCCGCAGGCTTTCTACATGCGTGTGGCAATGGGGCTGGCGCTGCAAGAAAAAGACCGTAACGCCCGTGCGATCGAGTTCTACCATCTGTTGTCGAGTTTTGATTTCATGAGTTCGACACCGACGCTGTTTAATTCAGGTACACAGCGTTCGCAGTTATCGTCGTGCTATCTGACGACTGTTTCTGATGATCTGGCCGGTATTTATGATGCACTCAAAGAAAACGCCTTGCTGGCGAAATATGCAGGTGGTCTTGGGAATGACTGGACTCCGGTACGTTCGCTCGGCGCGCATATCAAAGGCACGAATGGCAAATCTCAGGGCGTGGTGCCGTTCCTGAAAGTGGTTAACGATACTGCGGTTGCGGTCAATCAGGGTGGTAAGCGTAAAGGTGCTGTCTGTGCTTACCTCGAAACCTGGCATATGGATATTGAGGAGTTCCTCGATCTGCGTAAGAACACTGGTGATGATCGTCGTCGCACGCATGACATGAATACAGCCAACTGGATTCCGGATCTGTTCATGAAGCGCGTGATGGAAAAAGGCGAATGGACCCTGTTCTCACCATCGGACGTACCGGATCTGCACGATAAATTTGGTAAAGCATTTGAAAGCGCTTATCTTGCTTACGAAGCGAAAGCGGCTTCCGGAGAGATTGAATTATCTAAAAAAGTGCCTGCGCTCGACTTATGGCGCAAGATGCTGTCCATGCTGTTTGAAACAGGTCACCCGTGGATCACATTCAAAGATCCTTGCAATATCCGTAGCCCGCAGCAACATGTAGGTGTAGTGCACTCATCGAATCTGTGTACTGAGATCACACTTAATACCAATGAGAGTGAGATCGCCGTATGTAATCTGGGTTCCGTCAATCTGCCAGCACACATGAAGAACGGCAAACTGGATCACGTCAAACTGCAAAAGACTATCCGTACTGCGATGCGTATGCTGGATAACGTGATTGATATTAACTACTACGCTGTACAGAAAGCGCGCGACTCTAATCTGCGTCACCGTCCGGTCGGCATGGGTATTATGGGCTTCCAGGATTGCCTGCACATGATGCGTGTTCCTTATGCATCGAATGAAGCGGTGCAGTTTGCCGATACCTCTATGGAAGCCGTTTGCTATTACGCTTACCTGGCGTCGACAGAACTGGCGGAGGAGCGCGGTGCCTATAGTTCATACAAAGGCTCGCTGTGGGATCGTGGCATTCTGCCTCAGGACTCATTGAAGCTGCTGGCAGAAGAGCGTGGCGGTTATCTGGAAGCAGATTTTAGCGAAACCATGGATTGGACCATCGTTCGCAACCGCATTAAGCAATTCGGTATGCGCAATTCCAACTGCGTCGCGATCGCGCCGACGGCAACAATTTCTAACATCATCGGTGTCTCAGCGTGTATTGAGCCGACCTATCAGAATCTGTATGTGAAGTCGAATTTGTCCGGTGAGTTCACAGAGATTAATGAGCATCTGGTGCGCGACCTGAAATTGCGCGGCTTGTGGGATGAGGTGATGATCGCCGACCTCAAATATTTCGATGGTAGTCTGGCTCGCATTGATCGCATTCCTCAGGATTTGCGTGAATTGTATGCGACTGCATTTGAGATCAGCCCATCATGGTTGGTTGAGGCTGCTGCGCGTCGTCAGAAATGGATAGATCAGGCGCAATCCCTGAATATCTACATGGCAGGCGCATCCGGTAAAAAACTCGACGAGACCTACAAGCTGGCCTGGTTGCGTGGTCTGAAAACGACTTATTACCTGCGTACGATAGGTGCGACGCATACAGAAAAATCGACATCGAAAACCGGTGCGTTGAATGCGGTTGCGGTGGATGGTGGTGCGGGTGCGTTCAGCGCAGCACCGGTTGCGGCAGTGCCGGCAGTCGCTCCTGAAGCAGACGGTGCAGCTTGCTACCTTCGTCCAGGTGACCCCGGTTTTGAAGAGTGCGAAGCTTGTCAGTAATGATGTCGGCGTTCCGATGGGAGCGGAAGTATTAACCAACTGAGCTGCAAGCGAACGGTGTGAGACGTCCATCGTTCGCCCTATGCTGCACATGTGTGTCGAGGCATAAAAAGCAGTGTTACTTTGTAAGGAATAAAAATGTTATCTTGGGATGATGAACCCTCGCCAGCTGCAGCAACGCCATCAGCCGTGCGCCCGGCAGGCAATGATGCACAGGCAGGTTTGCAATTGCAGGAAGTTGCGCTGAACCCGGCACTGGTAAAAAAAGCCGGAGCTGCGAGTGCAGAAGATATGGCGCGTCGCGTCAATGCTGCAGACAAACGGATTATCAATGGCCAGACTGACGTGAACCAGCTGGTGCCGTTCAAGTATAAGTGGGCGTGGGATAAATATCTGGCTGGCTGCGCGAATCACTGGATGCCGCAGGAAATCAATATGCAACGCGATATTGAATTGTGGAAAAATCCGAACGGACTGACGGATGACGAACGTCGCCTGGTGACACGTAATCTCGGGTTTTTCGTGACTGCAGATTCTCTGGCTGCAAACAATATTGTGCTGGGTACTTATCGTCACATCACCGCGCCGGAATGCCGTCAGTACCTGTTGCGTCAGGCATTTGAAGAAGCGATTCACACACATGCGTACCAGTACATCGTTGAATCACTGGGCTTGGATGAAGGCGAAATTTTTAATGCTTATAACGAAATCGAATCGATCCGTGACAAAGATCAGTTTCTGATTCCATTCATCGATGTGTTGACGAATCCTGAATTTAAAACAGGCACCACTGAAGCGGATCAGACTTTGCTGCGTTCACTGATTGTATTTGCTTGTCTGATGGAAGGCTTGTTCTTCTACGTCGGTTTCACACAGATTCTGGCGTTAGGGCGTCAGAATAAAATGATGGGCGCGGCAGAACAGTATCAATACATTTTGCGTGATGAATCGATGCACTGCAACTTCGGTATCGATCTGATCAACACAATTAAAATGGAAAACCCGCATTTGTGGACCGCAGAATTCAGAGACGAAATTAAATCGTTGTTTTTGCGCGCGGTGGAGTTGGAATATCGCTACGCAGAGGATACAATGCCGCGTGGAGTGCTTGGATTAAATGCGCCGATGTTCAAAGGATATTTGCGCTTCATTGCAAATCGCAGAGCACAGCAAATTGGTCTTGATGTTTTGTTCCCTCAGGAAGAAAATCCTTTCCCATGGATGAGCGAAATGATAGACCTGAAAAAAGAGCGCAATTTTTTTGAGACGCGCGTGATTGAGTATCAAACCGGGGGAGCCCTCAATTGGGAGTAGCTGCTGAATATAGCGCCCCGGCTTCCTGAAAAAGGAATACTCACGGTTTGCACGAGATGTAAAACTCGAGAGGCCTCACCAAACTGAATGGACAGTCACAGATTAAATTACTTGTACTGTTAGTGCCGCAATACCTGGCCATGTCGGGTATTGCGGTTTTTGGCTTTGTATCTTGAGTTCTTGAATATTATTGACATACGCAATGTGCGGGTGTTTCAGATTGACCGCATCAGACGGTGATCGCAGAGTAAAAAATTATGGCTGAAGTGCTGCATCACATTGAGGGCATGCAGCAGTTCAGCCGGTGCCGAATTCATTAGCGCAAACATCGTTTATGTTTGTGCCCATGAATAATCCGCTTGAAAGGATAGAGCGGATTTAATTTTTATCCGATTTTTTCCATCTCTATCGAAGGAGAAACAAAATGGCAACAGCACCAAAAGCGGCAGCGGCCGATTCCGCCTCTGCGAAAAAGACAACAGCAAAAAAAGCTGTTGTTAAAAAAGTAGCAGCGAAGCCAGCAGCAAAAGCAGCGGCGAAACCAGCAGCTAAACCAGCAGCGAAGAAAGCTGTCGCTAAAGTTGCAGCAAAACCAGCAGCGAAAAAAGTAGCGGCGAAGCCAGCAGCAAAAGCAGCGGCGAAACCAGCAGCGAAGAAAGCTGTCGCTAAAGTAGCAGCAAAACCAGCAGCGAAAAAAGTAGCAGCGAAGCCAGCGGCAAAAGCAGCGGCGAAACCAGCAGCGAAGAAAGCTGTTGCTAAAGTAGCAGCAAAACCAGCAGCGAAAAAAGTAGCAGCGAAGCCAGCGGCAAAAGCAGCGGCGAAACCAGCAGCGAAGAAAGCTGTCGCTAAAGTAGCAGCAAAACCAGCAGCGAAAAAAGTAGCAGCGAAACCAGCAGCGAAGAAAGCCGTCGCTAAAGTAGCAGCAAAACCAGCAGCGAAAAAAGTAGCGGCAAAGCCAGCAGCAAAAGCAGCGGCGAAACCAGCAGCGAAGAAAGCTGTCGCTAAAGTAGCAGCAAAACCAGCAGCGAAAAAAGTAGCAGCGAAGCCAGCGGCGAAAGCAGCGGCGAAACCAGCCGCGAAAAAAGTTGCAGTGAAAAAGGCAGCTCCAGCTAAGCCAGCGACTCCTGATGCAAAAACAGTCGTCAGCCCTAATGCTGCGTGGCCTTTCCCAACTGGCAATCGTCCGGCGTAATCCGGTACTGCTTGGTCGCCTGATTTTATTCAGGCACAATACCCACTATGTGATGATTCACTTGGTGGGTTTTTTTTTGAGGATAACTCGTGTTGCATGGAATTTTTACTCTCGTCATCGATATCGTGACTGGCTTATTTGCCGGATTTTTGCTGTTGCGTTTCTGGATGCAAGTGCAGCGGGTCCGCCCGCCTGCAGGTCTGGCGCAGGCTATTTTTCAGATGACAGACTGGCTGGTGCATCCAATACGTCGTGTCATACCGGGATATCGTGGCTATGACTGGGCAACGATGGTTGGTGTTTTTCTGACTGCGCTGTTATCAATGGTGCTGGACTTCTGGTTGTTATCTGAGGTTTCAATCACCACGATTGTGTTACTCATGGTGTTTCGCGTGTTGCAGTGGATACTGTACGGTCTGATGGCCTTACTGGTACTTGAAGCAATTTTCAGCTGGGTGAATCCTCATGCACCGCTGGCCCCCTTCGTCCGAGCGTTGAATGAACCTTTGTTATCCCCTTTCCGTAAGGTATTGCCTTCGTCGGGTAGCCTGGATTTCTCTCCTTTGCTGGTGTTGATTTTATTGCAGATACTGAGCAGGGTACTTAATGAAGTGATGCCGCGCCTGTTGATGCTGTAACGCTATTGACTTACTTTTCCGGGCAGGCGGTCGATTGGCGGATGACCAGTTGTGATCTCAGCATTTCGCGTCGCAGTGGCAGGGCAGGATTGGTAATTCTGGCGACCAGAACCTGCGCAGTGAGTTGCCCTATATCGTGTTTGGGCTGAGCGATGGTTGTCAATGGCGGGGTGCTGAACGAGGCCAACGCAATATCGTCGTAGCCGATGACAGAGAGTTGTTGCGGTATTTTTACACCAGCTTCATTCGCTGCACAGATACCGCCGATAGCCATCAGATCATTGCTAACAAAAATCGCAGTCGGTCTTTCTGGTAAAGCCAATAACTGTTTAAATGCATGAAATCCTCCCTGGCTGGTAAAGTCGCTATGGATCAGATATTCAGTGCGAAATTCCAACTTTGCTTCGGCTAATGCGCGTAAATAACCTGTGACCCGCCCACCGCTCGGCAGCAGCGTGTCCGGTCCGGCAACGCAGGCAATCCGGCGATGTCCTAATCCGATCAGGTAGCGGGTCGCATCATAGCCACCCTGTGCGTGATCGGCTTCAATTAAATCGGCCGCAACGCCTGCTACTTCGCGGTCAACCAGTACTTTCGGTATGCCTTCATCGGCCAGTAATTTTGTTAATTCTTCGTCTGAACCTGATGGCACCAGAATCAGACCGTCAATACGCTTCTCCATCAGTACGCGGATATAAGCGGCCTGCTTTTTCGGGTCATCATCGGAATTACACAGAATAATGTTGTAGCCGAGTTTGAACGACGCATCTTCTATACCCTGAATCACTTCGGCAAAATACGGATTGGAATTATTCGGAATCATCATACCGAGGGTATGCGTCCGGTCATTTTTTAAACTGCGCGCGACCGCGCTGGGAATGTAGCGCAATTCTTTGATGACAGAGAGGACGCGTTCTCGGGCGTCATCGCTGACAACACGGGTATTATTGATTACATGCGAAACGGTAGTCGTTGATACGCGCGCTTTTTCCGCGACCTGCTTCATTGTTGCCATAAAAATTCCTGCTTTTCGATGATGAGATTATGACGCAGGATAGCGGCAGCGTTTAAAATTTTTGCAAACTTCCAGAAAGGGATTCCTATGCATGATCTTATGATCCGGAACGCGAATTTGCCCGATGGGCGCTGTGGTATCGATATTCTGGTACGGCAGGGCAGGATAGAAGCAATGGAGCAGCACTTACCGGTGACTGCTGTTCCTGAAATTGATGCAGAAGGAGATTTACTCAGCCCACCGTTTGTTGATGCGCATTTCCATATGGATGCTGTACTGTCGTATGGTTTGCCACGAGTGAGCCAGTCTGGCACCCTGTTAGAAGGGATCGCCTTGTGGGGCGAACTTAAGCCGGCGCTGACGCAGGATACCTTGATTGCCAGAGCAATGGAGTATTGCGACTGGGCTATCGCCAAAGGTTTGCTGGCGATACGTTCCCATGTTGATATCTGCGATGATCGCTTGCTGGCGGCTGAGGCTTTACTAGAGGTAAAGCGGCAGGTGGCACCGTATATCGATTTGCAGTTGGTGGCATTTCCGCAGGATGGCTTGTTACGTAGCCCGACTGCATTCGACAATCTGAAACGCGCGATTGCGATGGGTGTGGATGTGGTCGGAGGCATTCCACATTTTGAGCGGACGATGGCAGAAGGTGCTGAATCGGTACGCCTGTTATGTGAGTTCGCCGCAGAAAAAGGTCTGCGTGTCGATATGCATTGCGACGAATCCGATGATCCCTTGTCTCGTCATATAGAAACCCTGGCATTTCATACGCAGCGCCTCGGTTTGCATCATCGGGTGACGGGATCGCATCTGACATCAATGCATTCGATGGATAACTACTATGTCAGTAAGTTGTTGCCTCTGATGCGCGAAGCAGGTGTCGCTGCCATTGCCAATCCCTTGATTAATATTACTTTGCAAGGCCGTCACGATACTTACCCGAAACGTCGCGGCATGACGCGGGTGCCGGAAATGCTGGCGGCGGGAATCGATGTGGCTTTCGGACATGATTGCGTGATGGATCCCTGGTATAGCCTGGGGTCTGGTGACATGCTGGAAGTGGCGAGCATGGGCTTGCATGTTGCACAGATGACCGGCCAGCAGGCGATGCGGCAGTGTTTTGATGCTGTGACTAAAACGCCCGCCAAAATCATGGGACTGGAAGGCTATGGTTTGCAGCCGGGTTGCTTTGCTGATTTCGTTATTCTTGATGCTGCCAGCAGTATCGAGGCGTTACGTTTGCGCCCGGTGCGACGCTACGTGATTAAACGCGGCCAGATCATCAGTGAAACACCAAAACAGGAAGCGCTGCTGCATTTATCCGGCAAAGAAACGCGGGTGAGTTTCAGAAGGCAAGGGGATGGAAAAGGCGCGTAAAAAAGGAAGGGAAAAACTGGACTCTGAATATTCACGCGGCTGCCAGGCTATTTTTGCTCTGTCAGCCGCGTAAATATTAGGAGTTACAGTTTTGAAAATGCCTGTTTTGCTGCTGCTATCGTCGTCTCAATAATCGCGTCGTCATGCGCGATCGAAACGAAGCCGGCTTCAAAAGCCGATGGTGCGAGATACACGCCAGCATCCAGCATCAGATGGAAGAAGCGGTTAAATTTATCTTTGTCCGTCGCCATCATGGCTGCATAGGAGTCGGGAATCTGCGCGGCGAAATAAAGGCCAAACATGCCGCCGACCGCATCGGCACAGAAGTCAAATCCTGCTTGCTTCCCTGCCGCAGTCAGACCATCCGCGAGTTTGCGTGTTTGTGCGGTTAATTGCTCGTAAAAGCCAGGTTGTTGGATGATCTTCAATGTTGTCATGCCCGCCGCGACGGCGACCGGGTTGCCTGACAAAGTCCCCGCCTGATAGACGCCGCCGAGTGGTGCCATGTGCGCCATGAGATCGGCGCGCCCGCCAAATGCCGCGACCGGTAAGCCGCCACCGATGACCTTGCCCATACAGACCAGATCGGCCTGTATTCCGAACAAGGCTTGCGCACCCTGTAATCCGACGCGGAAGCCGCACATCACCTCGTCAAAAATCAGCACACTGCCATACGCAGTACAAAGGCGGCGCATGGTTTGCAGGAATTCTGGGGTGGCACGGATCAGATTCATATTGCCCGCAACTGGCTCAACGATAATGCAGGCGATCTGATCACCGATTGATTGGAATACGTCTTCCAATTGCTGGCTGTTGTTATAGTCGAGCACCAGCGTATGTTTGCTGAAATCTTCCGGAACGCCAGCGGATGTCGGGTTGCCGAAAGTCAGTAAGCCGCTGCCAGCCTTCACTAACAACGAATCGGCGTGGCCGTGGTAGCAACCCTCGAATTTAATAATTTTGTCGCGTTTAGTCGCGCCGCGGGCGAGGCGCAAAGCGCTCATCGTCGCTTCTGTTCCACTCGATACCAGGCGGATTTGTTCTACCCCTGGAACGATGTTGCAGATTTCTTCTGCCATCAGCACTTCGCCTTCGGTCGGCGCGCCAAAACTCAGTCCACGGGCAGCGGCTTCCTGCACTGCCTTTACCACATCAGGGTGCGCATGGCCGACAATGGCAGGTCCCCAGGAACCGATATAGTCGATGTAACGCTGATCTTCTGCGTCCCAGAAGTAGGGTCCTTCAGCACGAGTGATAAAGCGTGGCGTGCCTCCGACGGAGCGAAAAGCTCTGACCGGAGAATTGACGCCACCTGGGGTGGTTTTTTGCGCACGGGCAAATAGGGTTTCGTTTTTATTCGTCATGATAGAAAGGGTGATTAATTCGGGTGGAGTTAGCGTTGAATGAAACATTCATTCATAAAGGGTGGATTCAATGTTGTGGCTCTCTCGCCCAGAAGTAGCGGTCAGGAATCAGTTTTCCCATCCCCAATTGCTGCGCATGGCTTACAGCGGCCATGGTAAATTCCTGCGCTTCCATTACTGCCTCAGGAATGTCAAGACCGGTTGCCAGCAACGCGGTAATTGCTGCTGAAAGCGTTGTTCCTGCTCCGGCATGTGAGCCCGGCACGCGTTGCCAGACATCTCTTCTGACAATCCCGGATTCGCTGTACAGCGTATTAGCGACCTCTCCGCTGCCACAAGGCGTTCCCGTTACAAAAACATATTCACAGCCTGAGTCTATCAAGGTCATCACGTCGGCCGTTAAGTCTTCAGGTTCTGCATTTTCCTTCCAAGTCTCTGCCAGACGCGACAGTTCCACTGCAGAAATCAGTAAAAGGGTTGCTTGCGGGATTAATAATTCCCGTATGGATAAAGTCAGATCTTCTGCATCGCTGATGTGATCCGTGATGGCAGTATTAAATGGATCCAGAATTAACGGCATTTCCGGATAATCAGAAACAATTTCCGCAATGGTCGTGACGTTATCCACACTGCCGACCTGGCCGACTTTGATTGTGAGCACCGGCATATCTTCCAGAACGGTTCTGGCCTGTTCATCAATTAGATCTGCATCCAGAGGAAGGATGCTGTCGACCTGCGAAGTATCACCAGTGAGTACGGCAGTTACAACCGGCAGTCCGTGGCAGCCCATCGCGGCAAAGGAGGCCAGATCTGCAGAAAGTCCGGTTGCTCCGACCGGGTCAGAGGCACCGAAACTAAGAATAATGGGAGAAATTTGGTTTTGCACGTTTGGTAGATTAATATAGGCGGCCTTGCAGAATCAGGGATGATTCATCAATTGAAATTACACAGGGACGCAGCTTTTTTTGCAATTTCATGCAGGGTACACAATATTTTACTTGATAGAAGGATTTTAGTCGTGAGTGATAGTGCAGGTGGAAAGCCACAGTATAAAACATGGATGTGTCTGATTTGTGGCTGGGTTTATGATGAAGAACAAGGTTCCCCCGAAGATGGTATTCCTGCCGGCACTTTATGGGATGATGTGCCCATGAACTGGACTTGTCCTGAGTGTGGTGCGCGTAAAGAAGATTTTGAAATGACGGCGATTTAATCGAAAATGTGACTTTTTGGCTATTAAAGTGTGTCTTTTTGGCTATAAAGAATGTTTATTCCAAGGAAATAAACGCCAGATCGAAAATTTTTTTGTTAAAGTGCAAGCTTGCTATTTTTCTGTCGGGAAGATGATTTTATGTCAGCGTTGGCAAGCAATGAAAACTTGAAAATCATGGTTATTGACGATAGCAGCACGATACGTCGGTCGGCAGAGATATTCCTTGGACAAGCGGGTTATACCATTGTCCTGGCTGAGGATGGCTTTGACGCACTAGCAAAAATCAACGACTCTCATCCTGACCTGATTTTTTGCGACATTCTGATGCCAAGGCTGGATGGTTATCAAACTTGTGCTTTGATAAAGAAGAGCGTCAAATTCAGGGATACACCGGTCATCATGTTGTCATCCAAGGATGGTTTGTTTGACAGAGCGCGTGGTGCCATGGTTGGTTCGGATGAGTATCTGACCAAGCCCTTTACAAAAGATAGTCTTTTGAGAACTGTGCGGAATTACACCTCTGGTGCGCAGGAAAAATGATTCAGTTTCATGTGAGGAATTAGCGAATGGCTATTCAAAAAATACTAATAGTAGATGACTCTCCAACAGAGCGTTATTTTTTAACAGAGGTTCTGGTCAGAAATGGTTTCTCTGTATCTACCGCTGAAAACGGCGAGGAAGCCCTGACAAAAATTAAAGCAGATAAGCCTCAGTTGATTCTGATGGACGTGGTAATGCCTGGGCAAAATGGTTTCCAGATTACGCGCGCCATTGCCAAAGATCCTGAAACACAGGATGTGCCGATTATCATCTGCACCAGCAAAAATCAGGAAACAGACCGTATCTGGGGATTGCGTCAGGGCGCTAAAGATTACCTGGTAAAGCCGATTGATCCGCAAGAGTTGCTGGCTAAAATTGCCGCTCTTGGTTAATGATCTGCATATACGCTGCTTGTCTCTATTTTTAAGAAATACCCGGATTGCCTCATGACTACTACTTTGAGTGACCCCGCCGCTGCCAAGCTGGACATTACCAAGTCAGACGGCGGCGTGCGACGCACGCGCTTGCGTGAGTTTCAGGCGCAGTTGGTTGAGCGTATGCAGGCCGCGCAGCGCGGTGGTTTTTCCAAGCTTAGTCAACTGGGGATTGTTATTGGGCAGCAGCGTTATTTGCTTGATTTGCGGGAGGCCGGCGAAATCGTCAGTGCCACGTCACTGACCGATGTTCCTTTGACCAAGGATTGGTATGTCGGTTTGTCAAATATTCGCGGTAACCTGACCAGTGTCGTTGATTTATCGCGTTTTCAGGGGCTCGAACTGACGAAGCTTGATAATTCCTGCCGTATTGTGGCTTTCGCTCCTGCCCTGGGATTTAATAGTGGTTTGCTGGTATCGCAGGTTCTGGGTTTGCGTAACCTTGCTGAGATGGAAGAGATTTCATCGAGTGAGACTGATGGCAATGGCCGGGAATGGTTGCAAAGACGGTTTCGTGACCGTGATGGTAATGTGTGGCATGAACTTAGCCTGGCTGCGTTAGTGCAGAATCAGGATTTTCTGCATATAGGTTTATAGTCAGAACTTCATTTGAAGTACCGCTGACAGATATTCAATCGTTTAGGAGATTCAGTAATGGCATTGAAACTACCGTTCTTGTCCAAAGGAAAAGAAAATCCGGAAATTGACGGAGCAGAAGTTGCGGCAAGGTCATTCGGTAATGCTGGTTCGGTTGAAGTTGAGGAGGCCAGTAACGTGAAAATGTTAACGCCAGAATCAGCTCAGGAAGGCGAGCAGAAACAAACGACAACTGACTTCGATACGACTCATAATCGCGCCGATGCGACATTTATCGGTGACGCCCTCGAAAAAGGTGGCGATATTCATTTGCCGATTATCGGCAAAATGTCTCTGCAAAGGCAAATGCGCATTTTGTCCACAACCATGGTTGGTGCGTTGGTGGCGGGTGCGTTTTTTGTTTGGCTCAATGCGAACCACTCAGCTCTGATCTCCACACAGGTGCAGATTTCCGGTGACGTACTGATGCATTCTCAACGTATTGGTAAAGCAGCACCAAACTCGATTCAGGGTAATGTCCAGGCTTTTAAACAGCTGGAAGACAGTCGCAAAGAAATTAATAATGATCTGAAAATCCTGTTGGATGGTGGTACTTATCAGGGGCGCGACGTTAAGTCTGCAGACTCCACTCTGGAGCCAGTGTTAAAAGAGACGATCAAAGCCTGGCAAAATTCCAATAAAGCAGCGGAAACAATTCTGGCTCGTCGCCAGGAGCTGACCGGTTTTGGTCAGACTCTGCAAAAGCTGAACTCCTTGTCCCCGGTCCTGTTGGAACTGACCGAACAGATTTCCACACTGAAGGTACAAGGTGGCGGATCTGCGCGGGAGATTTCTGCATCAGGTCAGCTGGTCATGCTGACTCAGCGTCTGGGTCGTAGTGCGAATGAATTTTTGACGTCCGAGGGTGTTAATCCTGAGACCGCTTTCCTGTTGGGTAAAGATACGAATACTTTCCGGGACCTGGTTGACGGCTTTCTCAATGGTAGTGAGGTTCTTCGTCTGACGCCGACGAAAGATGCTGATACACGCGAAAAACTCGAAGAATTGAAAAAAGCTTTTGCTGAATATCAGGCTTCGGTATCCACTATTCTGGGTAACCTGCAAAACTTCATTGCTGCTAAACAATCCGAACAGTTATTGTTTAATGAAAATGAGGATCTGAAAGCCAAACTGACCAAGTTACAAAAGACTTATACGGATCAGCAGGATTCCACCAGTTTTTCTTTCTGGCTGATGTTGATCTCTGCAGCCGTTGCGTTAGCGTCTGCGGTTGGTATTGCCTTGGTTCTGTTGCAGGATAGCCGTAATCGCGCTAAAGAAGCGAATGAACGCCGTCAGGAAGCTGCGGAGCAAATGTTGCTGGCGAAAAAACAAGAGGAAGAAGCGAAAGCTGCAAATGATCAGAACCAGGCCGCGATTTTGCGACTGATGAATGAGTTGCAGGAGGTTGCGGACGGTGACTTGACTATTCAGGCGACGGTTTCTGAAGACATTACCGGTGCGATCGCTGACTCGGTTAACTATACGGTGGAAGAGTTGCGTGGACTGGTCGGCCGGGTTACCACAACAGCTGAACAGGTTACTTCTGCATCGAATCAGGCGCAGGACATTTCGACTAACCTGCTGGAAGCGTCAGAACAACAATCGCGCGAAATTTCTGATGCTGGTCAGGTCGTTCTGACGATGGCGCAGGATATTACCGACGTCTCGCGTTCTGCGAATGAATCTGCAGAGGTTGCACGTCAGTCGGTTGCGGCGGCGGAACAAGGCGCGCACGCGGTGGAAGACGCGATCAAAGGTATGAACGAGATTCGCGAACAAATTCAGGAAACCTCTAAACGTATTAAACGTCTGGGTGAATCTTCTCAGGAAATTGGTGAGATCACCGAGCTGATTTCTGACATTACCGAACAGACGAACGTGCTGGCGCTGAATGCTGCGATTCAGGCAGCGTCTGCGGGTGAAGCGGGGCGCGGCTTCTCGGTGGTTGCGGAAGAGGTGCAGCGTCTGGCGGAACGTTCAGCAGAGGCTACCAAGCAGATTGGTGCGCTGGTGCGTACGATTCAGACGGATACCCACGACGCCGTTGCGGCGATGGAAAAATCCACGCAGGGTGTGGTTGAGGGAGCGAAACTGTCCGATGCGGCGGGTACAGCGTTGTCTGAAATCCGTAGCGTTTCGAACCGTCTGGCGGAACTGATTCAGGGGATTTCTCTGGCGACCGAGCAGCAGGCGACATCAGCTAACGGCGTTGCGCAAAATATTCAGCACATTCTGACTATTACTGAACAGACCCAGAGCGGCACACAGCAAACTGCAGAGTCGATTAAGCAATTGTCTCTTTTGGCCGAGGAACTGAAGAACTCCGTATCCCGTTTCCGTGTAACTGCCTGATTTTCCAGTCTATGGGCTGTATAAATGGCCCTATCATATTTGCAGACGATGAACCAGGGTTCATCGTCGCTTGAGTTTGCGGAGCGCGCATGACATCCGATTTTTCAAATTCGTCACATCTGCCTCAGGAACAGTTTGATACTGGACCTCTCTCCTGGGTTATGCCCGAGGTGCGGGAAGCGATGACCAACGCTGGCAAAGTGCTCAGTGAGGCACTGACGCAAGACGTTGAAGCACGATCCACTACTTTACTGCATGCAAAAAGTTATTTGCATCAGGCGCACGGTGCTTTACAAATTGTCGATATCGACGGTGTTTCTATCGTCACCGAAACCATAGAAGAGTTGATAGAACGTCTGCAAAGCGGTCATTTAGAAATGACGCAGACAAACGTTGATGTCATTCTTGATGCGTTTCATGCAGTCTTGCGGTACCTTGAGGATCTGCTTTCAGGAGCGCCGCATCAGCCGGTCAGACTATTTCCATACTATCGCGCGTTACTGGAGCTAAAGGGAGCGGAACGGATACATCCAGCAGATTTATTTTTTCCTTCTTTATCTGCGACAGAAAAAGTTCCTGAACTCGCAGTTACAGCAAACGGCAAACCAGCGAATTACAGTGGTTTACGTCAGCGTTTTGAAAAGTTATTGCTGACGGTTCTGACCAGTAAAGATCAGCAGAAGCGACGCGAAGCCGCTGAGAGTATGCACGGATTGATTCATGAAATCGATCAGATGCAGACCAATTCTCAGGCCAAAGCTTTTTGGGTTGTTATGCGTGCATTTGTCGAGGCTGTTGCCGATGGTGGAATCGACGATCAGCAATATGTGAAACAAATTTTCGGCCGTATTAATTTACAGATCCGCCGGTTGGTCGAAGGTGTCAATACCATCCCTGAACGTCTGCTCAGAGATGCCCTGTTCTTTTTGGCACAGGTAGAAAATCCATCGGCTTTTGTTTCAAGCATTCGTCGCGCATATCAGCTTGATAATAAAGTGCCGACTGACTATAACGAGAAAAATTACGGTCAGATCGCCGCCGGTGTATTAAGCACAGCCAAGGAGCAGCTTACTGCAGTTAAAAATTTATGGGGCCGGATTGCGAACGGTGATGGAAATCTGGGCGATAAATTTTCGCAAAAGATGAAGGAGCTGGCAGATACCGGTGCAGGCTTAAATGTCCCATCGTTGTCTAAGCTGTTGCGTGAATTAAGCGGTATTGCCAGACATGTCTCGCACTCGGCAGATGGCAGTAAGCTGGCACTGGAATTAGCGACCAGTTTGTTATTCGTTGAAAATGCGCTCGACCAGATTACCCGGTTACCGGCGCATTTTTCAGAACGTGCAGATGAAATTACTGCGCGCTTGCTATCTGTTGTATCCGGTGATGAGCCGCAGTCCCAGGCGGCCTGGATGGGGGAAATTTCACGCGAAGCTCAACAGCGTCAGACGATGTCAGTGCTGGTTTCTGAAATTCAGACGAGCTTACGTCAGGTTGAAAAAACGCTGGATGAATATTTCCGCGATCCGGCGCAAAGTGCATCCCTGCACTCGATTGATAACATGTTGCATCAGGTCAGCGGCGCAATGGCGATCCTGGATCAGGATGCGGCGATGCAGGCGCTGGAAGCTACCAGAAAGACGGTCGCTACTTTGGCCGATGCCAAAGATTTAGGCGAATCTGAGCGGGATGCTGAGCATCAGAAACTGGCGCAGAATATCGGTGCGCTTAGTTTTTTCATTGAAACTTTGCAGACTCAGCCAGAAACGGCGAAAAAGAAATTCGTGTTTGATGCTGATGCGGGTATTTTCCGTTCTAACCTGCTTGATGCTCCGGCACAGAAGGAATTATTGCCTGTCAGTGAAGACATCATTTTCCCGACGGATTCGTCACAAGCTGCTGCGGAAGAGCCGGCTTCTGTATTAACTACTGAAAAAGAACTGCTTAACCAACAGCAGGAGTCGGCTCGTCTCGCGGCATCTTTAGCAGAAAATCCTGATGACAAAGCGCTGAAGGCGCAACTGAAAGACTCACTGGAGTCCGAAAGGTCTGTCGCAACCTTATTGGATGATTCCGCCGCCAGCGGTCGCGCAAAAGCAGCAATTGAGTTACTTGGATCTGGAGATGCATCTCATTCAACAGAGAGTTTGCAGGATATCGTTGCCGTCACTGCGCCGGTAGCTGCTGATCAAGTGAAGGCTGTTACGGCTGCTGCTGTCCTGCCGCAAAGTGAGGAAGCAATTGATGCCGAATTGCTGGAAATTTTCCTGACCGAGGCAGATGAGGTTTTACAATTTGTTCAGGATACCTTGCCGCGTTCACGCGCCGATGTGGATAACCAGGAATATCTGACCAGCCTGCGTCGTTCCTTCCACACCTTGAAGGGTAGCAGCCGTATGGTCGGCCTGAATGTATTCGGTGAGACTGCATGGAGTATTGAACAGGTAATGAATTTATGGTTGTCGGAATCGCGTCGTGGCGATGACAATCTGTATGCCCTGCTCGAACGTACTGCGGGTGAAATGTATGCATGGGTTGACGAACTCAAACAATCCGGACATTCAGCAAGAACGGGTGCTGCAATTATTGCAGCTGCGGAGAGAGTTAAAGCCGGCCTCGATTATCAGGAGCCCGAAGAATTACCTGTCGTACATCCGGAAACTCCGGAAGAGTCTCTGACGTCAGCACTGCAACCGCAAACGGAGCCGGTGCTTGAAACGCTCGATGTTTCTGAGGTGCCGGCGCCTGTTATTGACGTAGCTGTCGAACCTGAAATTGAGGCGACTGTTCCTGTTGATATTGAAGCACTTGCCACTATGGATGATGCTTCTGAAACAATCGAAGCCTTGCCGCTGCCAGATGTTGCTGAAGATACAGTCGAAGATGCTGCTGTCAACGCCACTCCAGAACAGCTGGTTCCTGAATTCGAACTCAGTGCATTCGATGATCTGCCAAGTGCCGCCAATGTACTGGCAGAAACAGCTGCGACGCTTGATGACGTAACGACAGCGTCGCCTTTCCCCGATCTTGACGATATCGTTATTTCAGCAGAGGCAGTTGCCGAAGGCGAGACAGAGACAATCAGTGTTATCACTCCGGACCTAGTCAGTGAGGAAGCGCATGTTCCGGAAACCTTGTCTGAAAACGAGATTGACTTGCTGAGCCCTGTGGAAGAACAGATCGAGGCAACGTTACTGACTGCAGAAGATGCCGTTGAGGACGTTCCTGTGGTTGCAGACAGTAATGCATCCATTCCAGCAATCGTTGAGGAACAGGCCTTCGCCGAAGTGCCGGTGTCGGAATCTGGCGGCGCGAAAATCATTGAGTTTCCGGATCTGAATAAACCGGCCGTGACGCTGGATGACAATATCAAGCGTATTGGCGATCTGGAAATCAGCGTGCCGCTGTATTCGATCTATATGGCAGAGACAGATGAAATTGTCCGTTTCCTGACACAGGATTTGTCTGAATGGCGGCACGAATCTGAGCGTCATGTCTCCACCCAGGCGATTCATGCCACGCATTCTCTTGCTGGCAGTTCAGCGACCGTCGGTCTTATTCCTTTGAAAGAACTGGCGCATAGTCTGGAGTCGGTTTTACAGCGTCTGGAGCGTCACCCTGTGACCTTGACTCCAGCAGACTTCGACATTCTGGATCATGCGCTGGAATCTGCAAAACGGATGCTGCAGAAATTTGCGCTGTCTGAAATGGCGGAATTTGCGCCGGATGATGTCAGACAGTTAGATCAGTTATTGCAAGAGGTGATAGAGCGTTCAAGTTCGGGGGCGGATGAGGAGTTCATTACCTCGACGAATGAAAAACTGAATCCGGAAGATTTGTCCGGATCTGTGCTTGCTGAAGCCTTGTCCGGCGGAACTACGGAAACTTCTGCTGACGAGTCTGCGACACTGAATCTGGCAGATGATGCTGTAGTGCAGCAGGTCAGTGTCGCATTGCCTGAAAGTAGTTCGCATCAGACAAGTCCGCTCAAAGATGATCTCGATCTGGATTTGTTGCCGGTTTTCCTTGAAGAAGGAAATGACTTGTTACCAATGGTCGGTCAGTTGTTACGCAGCTGGCAGGCACAGCCGGATGACACGGCAATACCCCAGTCCATTGCACGTCTGATGCACACGATTAAAGGCAGTGCACGTATGGCTGGTGCGATGGGCTTGGGTCAGCACATCCATGACATGGAAACGCGTATTGAAAGTCTGATGCACACCAGTGGCGCAGTGCGTGCGCCGTTGATGGATGATTTACTTGCTCGCCATGATTACAGCATGCAGCTGTTTGATCGCCTGCAAAATCCTGAAGCGAACATTGAGCCGTTGGCACCGGAACCATTAACCGCGGCGCAGGAACTTGATCAGTTCCAGGAAGCATTGGTCGCGAACGAGGCTGCCGGTCTCGCAGCGCCGGAAGCGGCGGAGGCTCTGCGTGAAATGGTCAACCTGACACCGTTGATGCCAGTGTCTGACAGTCAGTCTGCCATCAGAGCGGTACCGGCGCCACACACTCCGGCCAGCGCACCGGCAATAGCGGGAGCGCCTGTACCTCTGGTGCGTGTGCGTGCTGACGTGCTTGATCGTCTGGTCAACCAGGCCGGTGAAGTGTCTATTTCACGTTCGCGCTTAGAGAATGAAGTCAGCACGTTGCGTTCCTCATTAGGTGAATTGACCGCCAACGTCAGCCGTCTGCGCGATCAGTTACGTGAAGTGGAAATTCAGGCTGAAACGCAGATTACATCGCGTATGGCTCTATCTGGTGATCGCGAATTTGATCCACTGGAGTTTGACCGGTTCACTCGTTTGCAGGAACTCACGCGTATGATGGCGGAAAGCGTCAGCGACGTGGCAACCGTACAGACAAATCTGACGCGGACGATAGATGGCGCTTCGAGTAATTTGCATGTGCAGGCGCGTCTGACCCGTGAATTGCAACAGGATCTGATGCGTGTACGTATGATTCCGTTTGCGAGTGTTTCCGAACGTCTGTATCGCGTGACGCGTCAGACTTCGAAAGAAGTTGATAAGCGCGTCAATCTGGATATCCGTGGTTCAGGCGTCGAAATGGATCGCGGCGTTCTGGAAAAAATGGTCGGGCCTTTTGAGCATCTGCTGCGTAATGCGATTGTGCATGGTATTGAATCACGCGACGTTCGGCGTCTGAACGGTAAGCAAGAAACCGGTGAGTTGCTGATCGAGGTTCGTCAGGAAGGTAATGAAGTTGTTATCCGCTTCAATGATGATGGCCGCGGACTGGATTTGCAGAATATCCGTCAGAAAGCACTCAGCGTTGGTCTGATCGGTACAGATGAAACGCCGGGTGATGCTGAAACTGCCAGCCTGATTTTTGAACCCGGATTCTCAACTGCGAATGAAGTAACTGAGCTGGCCGGACGCGGTGTCGGTATGGACGTCGTTCGTTCTGAGGCAGCGTCGCTGGGTGGTCGTGTTGAAGTTTCTACGGTAGAAGGTAAGGGTGCTGAATTCACTATTCGCCTGCCGCTCACGCTTGCCGTGACACAGGTCGTATTGCTGAGCGCTGGCGGACGTACTTACGCGGTGCCGTCGGTGTTGGTGGAACAGGTGCAGCATCTGAAGTCGAATGCATTGGCCAATGCATATAATGACGGCGCTTTGATGTGGCAGGGACAACGTGTTGCGATGCATTATCTGTCGGCGCTGTTAGGTCAGCGTGACGCCGTTCCCGTGACGCAGCAATACACGCCCTTGTTGATCATGAAAAGCGGTACTGATCGTGTGGCGATACACGTCGACGATATCGTCGGGAATCGTGAGGTGGTTGTTAAAAACATCGGCCCGCAACTGGCGCGTATGGTGGGTATTGCCGGCGCAACAGTACTTGGTTCCGGTGATGTCGTTCTGATTCTGAACCCTGTGCCTTTGGCGCAGCGTGTAGAGCATGAGCATGTCCGTCTGCCGCAGTCCGGTATGCAGTCTGGAGCAGAAGCCGTTTCTGATTTAGGGGCCGTTGCTGATTTGCATCAGGAAAGCAGCGCTGCTCAGGTAAATGCCGAGCCTGTGCAGGGATTGCGGACACAGCATATCGTCATGGTTGTCGATGATTCGCTGACAGTGCGTCGTGTCACCCAGCGTTTGTTGACGCGTGAAGGCTATCAGGTCGTGTTGGCGAAAGACGGTATTGATGCGCTTGAACAATTGCAATCAGTGACGCCTGACGTGATGTTGGTCGATATTGAAATGCCGCGCATGGATGGTTTCGATTTGACGCGTAACGTACGCAGCGATGCGCGTACGGCACATATTCCTATTATCATGATTACCTCGCGTACCGCCGATAAACATCGCAATTACGCACGTGAACTTGGCGTGAATGAGTATTTCGGTAAGCCTTACCGAGAAGACGATTTACTTGAAGCGATTGTCGGCTTTGTTGGTAAAGAGCAGGCGGTTGTAGTGTAAGTAATTCCTGATTGGGCAAATAAAAAAAGCAGAGATTCGTCTCTGCTTTTTTTATGTTAATTTCGCGCTGTTTATGTTCTGCACCGCTTTCATCGATTATTTGTCCCTGCCTGAGGCACTTTACTCCGCAGATAGCATCCCTGGCTTTTTGACTACGGCATAACGCTCCAGGGTTTTCTTTCGCGCGACCTCATGTTCGACGATGGGATAAGGATAATCTTTTCCCAGACTGATGCCAGCTTGCTGTAACAGAAGTGGTGCCGCTTTCCATGGGGCGTGAATTGTGCGCTTATCCAGTTTTGCTAATTGCGGTAAATAGCGCGCAATGAATTTACCTTCGGCATCAAATTTTTCGGATTGTGTTATCGGATTAAAAATTCTGAAATATGGTTGCGCGTCGCAGCCAGACGACGACGCCCATTGCCACCCGCCGTTGTTTGCCGATAAATCAAAGTCATTCAGTTTTTCGGCAAAATAAGCTTCACCGCGGCGCCAGTCTATGCCCAGATCCTTAATCAGAAAGCAGGCGGTCACCATGCGCAGGCGGTTATGCATATAACCGGTCTGATTCAGTTGGCGCATCGCTGCATCAACCAGCGGATAGCCGGTATTACCTTCACACCACGCCGCGAAATGCGCATCCGCTTGTTCTCCAGTTTCCCATTGAATCGCGTCGTAATCGGGTTTGAACGCACGCTCAGTCACATGCGGATGATGATGCAGAATCATGAAATAGAAATCGCGCCAGATCAGTTCAGCCAGCCAGATTTCTGCGCCGTGATTGCTGCCAGTTCTGATTTGCTGCATTGCCTCGCGTACCAGATGCCGCACAGATACCGTGCCGAAGCGCAGATGCACTGACAAATACGACGGTCCTTTGAGTGCTGGGAAATCGCGGGCAACATCATAGTGCTTCATTCTGGTCAGAAAATCCTGGATCAGCTGTGTTCCGCCAGACATGCCTGCCCGTATCGGAAGTACCTGAGTCTGTACGTCGCTGAACCCCATCTCTGATAATGCGGGTATGCCGGGCACGTCGATACGACAAAAATGCACAGCATACTTTTCTACCGGATACGATTTTGCGTAAAAGTCAGTAGCTTCCGCATAGAATTTTTTCAGCCACGCATTTTTGTATGGAGTGAAGATGGAAAATGGCGTACCGGCCAGCGATAAAACTTCGTCTTTCTCAAAGATCACCTGATCTTTAAAACTTAAAAATGTACGTTGCCGTTGGCTGAGCGCTGCTTTCACCGCTGTATCTCTTTGTATTGCAGCGGGTTCGTAATCATGGTTGACGAAAACTGCGTTGACTTGGAACTGCTCTGCGATACGCGGAATTTCCTCGACCGGATCGCCGTACATCACCAGCAGACTACCGCCAAGCTTGCCGATTTCCTGTTGCAGCTCGACGATGCTGTCGTGAATGAAACGCACGCGCCTGTCATTCGCCGGCAGATGTTTCAATATGGTCTGATCAAAAATAAAAACACAGATGACTTCTTTGCTATGTCGTAAAGCCTGATATAACGCGGCATGATCAAAGCAGCGTAAATCGCGCCGGAACCAGACCAGAGCGCGCTGAAAAGAAACAGATTTTTCTTGCATAAGTATCAGAAGAGGAAAGTCGGAATCATGGTGCGGAACCTTAGCACACATCGAAAATACACGTTAAAAATGCTAAAATGGCGGCATGGCGAAGCAAACAAAATCCCCACACTCTGAACTGTCCGACGGTGTCCCTGCACCGACTGGCAAGATTTCTGACATTGTTGCAACAGCGAGCGGCGATAACGTTCCGGAATTTGATTTAAATTTAACAAATCATTTCCTGATTGCAATGCCTTCTATGCACGATCCCGTATTTGGCGGCAGCGTGGTGTATCTGTGTGAACACAATCCCCGCGGTGCGATGGGTATGGTGATTAATCGTCCGACCGATATGACTGTGGCTGAATTGTTTGACCGTATCGACCTGCGCCTGGAAGTCATTCCCGATTCACATCCTATGGGCAAACGCCCGGTGATGTTTGGTGGCCCGGTGCAGGATGACCGTGGTTTCGTGCTGCACTCACCGGTGGGAGACTATACATCTTCGCTCAAAGTGACTGATGATATTGCTTTCACAACCTCGCGCGACGTGCTCGAAGCGATTGCGGCTGGTGAGGGGCCAGAGCGTATCGTGATCAGTGTCGGTTATGCCGGTTGGGGCGCAGGACAACTTGAAAAAGAAATCCTCGCGAACGGCTGGCTGACTGTCGCTGCCGATCCGCAGATTATTTTTTCGCTGCCGGTCGAAGAGCGGTTCAATGCGGCCATCAAATTACTCGGTATTGATCCTGCCATGTTGTCGTCTGAAGCGGGGCATGCCTGATGGCGACGCAGGAAGTCAGAGCTGATGGCACTGTACTCGCCTTTGACTTCGGGCTGAAACGTATTGGTGTGGCGGTCGGCAATACCTTCCTGCGTCAGGCCGAACCACTCAACATCATTCATGCACCGACCAACGATGGCAAATTTGCCGAAATCGCTGCGCTGATCAGTAACTGGCAGCCTGTGTTATGCATAGTTGGTTTGCCGCTGCATCCGGATGGTGAATCTCACGAAATGACGCAACGTTGCCGCCGCTTTGCGAACCAGTTGCAAGGCCGCTTCAGGCTTCCGACGATACTGGTCGATGAGCGTTATTCCTCCGCCGTTCTGAACGGCAAGCGCGGTGCACATATTGATGACGATGCCGCAGCCCTGATTCTGCAACAATATTTTGACGAGAACCCATGAGCAATGTTTCCCCCACACTGAATGCGGAAGCGCTGTATCAGCAGCTTCTGAAGCAGATCAAACCACAAGCGGTGGCGAATGATAATCTGGCGATCATCGGTATTTATTCAGGTGGCGCCTGGATTGCTGAACGTCTGGTGAATGATCTTGGTCTGAAAAATAAACCCGGTCTGATTGATGTGTCGTTTTATCGCGATGATTATGCGGCTAAGGGTTTGCATGCCGATGTCAAACCGACGCATATCCCGTTCGAAGTGGATGGTGCGCACATCATACTGGTTGACGATGTTTTGTATACAGGGCGAACGACGCGTGCAGCGATCAATGAGTTGTTCGACTACGGCAGACCTGCCCGTGTCATGCTGGCAGCACTGCTGGATCGCGGTGGGCGTGAATTGCCGATCGCTGCCGATTTTGTGGCGCATGTCGCCTCATTTGAACCCGCTGTCTCTGTGAATCTGCAACGCGCAGACGATGGCACACTTAGTTTTTCTATCGATCATGCATAATCCTCAGCTCAATAAACACGGCGAACTTCAGCATCTGCTGACGATAGACGGTCTGCCTAAATCCATCGTCAATCATATCCTCGATACCGCCTCGTCATTTGTCAGTGTCAGCGACCGCGAAGTTAAAAAAGTACCGCTGATGCGCGGTAAAAGTGTGTTCAATCTGTTTTTTGAAAACTCTACCCGCACCCGCACCACATTTGAGATTGCCTCGAAACGTCTGTCAGCCGATGTGATCAATCTCAATATCGCGGCATCCAGTACCAGCAAGGGCGAATCCCTGCTTGACACCATCGATAATCTGGCCGCGATGCACGCCGATATGTTCGTGGTACGTCATGCGACTTCCGGCGCCCCTTTTCTGATCGCCAAACATCTGAATGACACGAAGCAGCATCATGTGCATGTGGTGAATGCAGGTGATGGTCGTCACGCACATCCGACCCAGGGTTTGCTCGACATGTACACCATTCGCCACTACAAAAAAGATTTTACGAATCTGACCGTCGCGATAGTCGGTGACGTCCTGCACAGCCGCGTTGCACGCTCAGACATTCATGCACTGACCACACTGGGTGTTCCTGAAGTCCGCGTGATTGGCCCTCATACGCTGCTGCCGGGGGGCTTGGAGCAGATGGGGGTACGTGTGTTCACCGACATGAACGAAGGTCTGAAAGGTGTGGACGTCATCATCATGTTGCGCCTGCAAAATGAGCGTATGAGCGGTGCCTTGCTGCCATCTGCACAGGAATATTTCAAGAGCTACGGACTGACGCCGGAGCGGCTGGCGCTGGCGCATCCTGATGCGATTGTCATGCATCCGGGACCGATGAACCGTGGCGTGGAAATTGATTCTGCTGTGGCGGACGGCCCGCAGGCAGTGATTTTGTCGCAGGTGACTTTCGGTATTGCCGTGCGCATGGCTGTGATGAGTATTGTCGCCGGCAACAGCGGCAGTGACGCTTGATATCTGTGAGATTCGGCCAGGCGCAGGCCCGGCGATAACTGATCGTGCGTTATCCGTTACGTGAGACGTACAGGGAAGCAACATGAAAATTCAAATTAAAAATGGCCGCGTAATTGATCCGGCGAGCGGCGTTGATGCGGTACAGGATGTGTTTATCGCTGCCGGAAAAATTCTTGCTGTCGGTGCGGCACCGGCTGATTTTGTCGCCAATAAAGTTGTGGATGCCAGCGGGCTGGTTGTGGCGCCGGGGCTGGTGGATTTAAGTGCGCGTTTGCGTGAACCGGGCTTTGAATATAAAGCCACACTGGAATCGGAATTGCAGGCCGCGATGCGCGGTGGCGTCACCAGTCTGGTGTGTCCGCCGGATACCGATCCGGTGCTGGATGAATCGGGTCTGGTCGAAATGCTGCGACAACGTGCGCGCACACAAAATAAAGCCCATGTATATCCATTGGGTGCGCTGACGGTAGGGCTCAAAGGTGAGTCTCTGACCGAAATGTCGGCGCTGACTGAGGCTGGCTGTATCGGTTTTTCGCAGGCTGAGGTGACGATCTCTGATACCAATACTTTACAACGCGCGTTGCAATATGCGAGCACGTTCGGATACACGGTCTGGTTACGTCCGCAAGACGCCTATATCGGTAAAGGTGGCGTCGCGCATAGTGGCCCGCTGGCATCGCGTCTGGGCTTATCCGGTGTGCCTGTCATGGCAGAAACGATTGCGCTGCATACCTTGTTTGAGCTGATGCGGGCCACGGGTGCTAAAGTGCATCTGTGCCGTATTTCCTCTGCTGCCGGTCTGGAACTGGTACGTCAGGCGAAAGCGGAAGGCTTGCCGCTGACGTGTGATGTCGGTGCCCATCATGTCCATCTGACCGACAACGATATTGCTTACTTCGATTCGAATGCGCGCATGACGCCGCCATTGCGTAGTCAGCGCGACCGTGATGCGATCAAGACAGCACTGAGCGATGGCACCATCGATGCGATCTGCTCGGATCACACACCGGTTGATGATGATGAAAAACTGCTGCCATTTGCCGAAGCGTCACCGGGGGCAACTGGTCTGGAATTGTTATTGTCGCTCGCGCTGAAATGGGCGGAAGACAGCCGTGGCGCCGTGACCTTGTCGCAAGCGCTGTCGAAAATCAGCAGCAGTGCGGCGCAGGTAGCCGGAATTGCTGCGGGTAAGCTGACGGCCGGCAGCGCCGCTGATCTGTGCGTGTTTGATCCTGCCGCACATTGGAAAGTGGAAGCGGCGGCCTTAGCGAGTCAGGGCAAGCATACGCCGTTTCTTGGCTACGAATTGCCGGGTGTCGTTAAGCTGACGATGGTCGATGGCCATATTGCCTTTGACAATCTGTAATCTGCATTCAATACCGTTACCCGCATCGCCCGCTATCGCTGGGCGATGCGGTGACTGCTGGCAATAACCGCTATATATAAAGCAAACAGGGCGTATGAATGCCATCTGCGACGCCTCGTTTGGCTTTGTACCGAAGAACAAAAATTTTAATGAATGCTCCATTGGAGTATCTGGCGAGTCCGTATGATTTTCTGGCATTTTTTCCGCGTTTTCCTCCATCTGCTTGCAGGCTTGCTGACCAGTGCTTTGCTCTTTCCCATCGTGGGGGCTGCCAGAAGAGAGGCGCTGGTGCAACGCTGGTCGCGCCAGCTGATGGCGATTTGTACCGTGGATGTAGTGTTTAAAGATGCCAGTCAGGGGCGCTTTGCGGAACGGGCACTGATTGTTTCTAACCACGTTTCCTGGCTCGATATTTTTGTTATTAATACGGTGCATCCATGTCATTTCGTTGCGAAAGCTGATATCCGTTCCTGGCCCGTGCTGGGCTGGTTATGTGAAAAAGCCGGAACCATTTTCTTGGCACGTGGTAAGCAACGTGAAGTGCGGCGGATTTACGAAGGTCTGGTGCATCAGATTCATGATGGTAAACGCATTGCCTTTTTCCCTGAGGGCACGACCGCAGCGCAGGGCACGGTGCTGCCATTTCACGCCAATTTATTTGAAGCAGCGATAGAAGCCAAAGTGCCGGTGCAGCCATTTGTACTGCGTTATGTCGATACGCAAGGCAAATTTCATCCGGCGGCAGATTTCATTGGCGATATGACGTTTGCCGAAAGTATGAGCACTATCCTCAAAGCGCCGCGCATGATTGCTGAAGTGATCCGTCTGCCAGCAATTGCAACCGAAGGCGCACATCGTCGCGACATCGCTTTGCAGGCACGCGAACTGGTACTGCGTGAATTAGGCTTGGCGCAGGATCTGCCTGACGCATCCTCGAAAACTGCCGGATAAACATAGAGGTCAGAAGCTGTATTGACCACGCTCATGCTGTCGCAGTTTCTTCGTTCATCTCAACGTCTGCTTTTCGTGCTGCAGGCCTGTAACGATATTAAAAAAATGAATTTTTGGGGAGTATGTGCCAAAAAACACCTATTCTCAGCGTCAATCAACGAACTTTAAATATACTCCCGGGAGTATTTTCAGGCTTACAGCAGCCATAGTATGGCTCAGATCGTCTCCTGTCGAAGCGCATCAGCGACATTTACCCGACATCGCTGCCTGTGCCCAGAATGGCGCTGCGAGTAATCCAATAAAGGCGACACCACCGATTTTTGCCGGACGATGTTTTAAGGCATCCTCATCCGTGCATCCCGGAATCGTCGCTTGTTGCAAATCTTTCTGCAGACGTTCATATTTATCCGGACCGGTATTGTTCAGCGTTCTGCCGCTGGCTTCTGCCCTTTGCTGCAATTCACTCTTACTTGCCTGATAGGCTCTGGCGATACTTTGCCGGCTGATATCCAGCGTTGCCGGACCCGGTGTTACCGTGATGCTGTCAATGGCGACACTGGTCTCGCCGGCGGGAACGGCGGCGGAGCTGAGCGTTGTGGTGCTGGTGTCCGAGCTGGTGTCTGCTCTTGTGTCTGATTTCTTGCGTACCTGACGCACCGTCTCTGCTGCAGGTGCCGTCATTACCGGTGCGTCTTTTGCCGCATCAACGACGTCACGGATATTCAGCGGAAATTGCAGCAGCATGGCTGGTACCGGATAACGTACGGCATCATGTGTTTTGAGATGAAGCGGTTGTGATAGCAAGAGGATCAGCAACAGCGTGACTGCTGCAGCCAGCAGCGCGGAACATAGCCGCGCTGCGGTATGAGGCGCATTCCATGCGCGGTGATCAGAAATCACATTCATGACAGACGCTTTGTTGATGACGGTATCGTCTCAGACTCTCTGCATCGTTACAAGTTCAGACGTCCTTGCCAGTTCCGGATATTCAAGCCAGCGCCGGCCGATCGACAGCGTCTGCGGACGTCAGCAATGCCTGTACCGCACGTTCAAACAGCGGCTCATTTTCGAGAAAACGCACGCGACCGTGAGCGATCATGCGGCGGAACATGCGTACGCTGACAAGTGACGGCTTTTCATTGCCTGCCAGCGTCAGCACCAGATTGTTGTGCGAAGGATCGACCCAGTTCAGTCTGGCGATACTGGGTTTAATGCCGAGTTTGACTTCGAGGCTGATACCGCTGCGCAGGCGTTCCTGTATCACTTCCTGAGTAAATTCGACGGTATCTGCGGGCTGCTCGCTGACAGTACGTTCTGCTGGCAGCTCGCTGTCGAAAAACTCATCGAGCATCTGTACCTGAATATCGAGTTCACGTATTGCTTTATCGAGTCTTTGCTGCGTTTCCGGTGCCCGTAACTGTTCTTGCAAGACTTCCTGTGAGGCTTCGTTGTGATAAACGAAGTCTGCAAAATGTTCATGAATTGCCGGCAGAGTCAGCGAATGTGATTGCGGGTGAAGCGCCTGCTGCACGGTGCGTAAGGCGTTCGTATGAGCGTCGACCAGCCAGTCGAGCAAACGTTTTTGTTCAGTGTTACTCCACTGAATGGCAGTCAGTGCTTCGCGCAATGTGTTCAGAATGATGGGAAGCAGCGCGAACAGTTGTGTACGGTCGTCCTCATTCAGTTTGGGGACGATGCTCCACAGCAGATCGGGAATCAGCAGACGATAGCGGATACCGCGTTTGGCATCTTCACGTTCTGCATATTCGATTGCAAGCACCCAGGTGTTTTCTAAAAAATCGCGCAGATAGGGGTCGATCTGCAGTTTCTGTAACACCTCGCGTAACTGCGCAGAGATATGCACCAGCCGCAAAGTACGGTTCTGCGCAGCTTCGATGGCTTCGATGGTATGAGCAACCATCTGTTCACTGGAGCGCAGTTCACGTGCAATGAACGCATCAAATTCGTCGAGCATACGGACGAATAATTGCGAATTTTCGCTGTCGTCTTCCAGCAGCGTTTCGACGATACGGCAAATTTCCTGTGTGATGTGCGCACCCGTTGGATCTATCTGTTTCAGTCCCAGTGAAATGGAACCGACACGGTTGATCAGCATGCGTGCCGGATGCCCTTTTTGCGTGAGCAAAGTCTGATCACGCAGAGCAATTTTCAACACCAGAAATTGCAGACGTCCCAGTTGTGCGCGTATTTCAGCTGGTACCTGCGGATCGCTTAAGATAAATTCAAACAGCATTGCGACGACGTCTATCGTCATCTGCTCATCGACATTCTCCGTCATGTCGTTGAGCGTGGTTCTTTGCTCCAGAATCAGATTACGGATGCCACCCAGATGATTGAACATCTGTTCGCCGGAGATGATGTTATTTTTTTGTAGTTCATGCACTGACTGTACGATGCCACTACCGGCACCGGCCGATGAGCTTTCCGCAGAGCTGTAACCAGGATCTGAATGGTATCTCTGACTTGTATTTTCGCTCTGGACACCGTGTTGAGTGGATGGTGCCACTGATGCATTGTCCGGCGGTATCTTGCTTTGTACCTGGTGCATGCGCTGATCGCTATGGCTTCCGCCGGGTGCGGAAACAGGGATGTCTGTCGCATGATTGCCTGAGCTATCACTGCCAACAAAATCATTGCGTGCATTGCCGGTGGCATGATTTGCTGCGCTGCCGGTGGCACCGGTCATGCCGCTGCCACCACCGAACAGTTGCCGCAAGGTTGTTCCAACGGACTGATTTTTTTCTAACCATTGAAATCCTTGCGAGTGCATTCGTCCAGCAGAGGTCATCGGCGCGGTGTATTCATCAAAACCCGGATGCGGAGCGACTGCCCTTGGTTGAGATGAGAAAGCAGAGGCTGTCTGTTGCAACAGTTGCCGGGAAAACTGCTGCGTCGCTGAACCGAATTTACTGACACTGAAACCGGCTGCGATATCGCGCACGCTGTTAAATAATTGTTCGACTTTGCTGACTGCGGCTATCGGCGTCTGCGGAGCTGTCTGTGGTTGTGTGGCGTACGCAGGCGTTGCAAATTCCTCGGTCGCTGAGAATGCGGATTGATGCATGGCTGCAGCTCTCAGTGCTTCGTCATGCGTATCGACGGCAACTGCGTTGTCGTCGACATGCTGAGCAGCGTCTGCGGTATGGGCTGCCGGATTCGCAGTTGCAGTGGCAGGCGGTGTTTTTTTGATTTTTAACTGCAGCTCTGCTGCGATACCCTGAGCGGCAAAGTAGCTATTCACTGCATCATAAATTTTGGCTATATGAGGTATCAGATCTTCTGCAAGCTGTGCGCTGACAACCGTAGAAATTTTGCTACCCAGTTCAAATTTTTCTACCCCGTTGGTAATGCAGCGGGCGATGATATAAGGCCGGAACGGATTTTCCCGTTCGCTGATTTTTTCCTGACTGAATATCAGCGCGATGCGGATATTCAGGTCACGTATCTGCTCTTCTGCTTCGGCCCGGAAGCTCGCCGTCATGTCCTTGAGCAGCAGCTCGTTTTCGAGTATGTCGGAATCGACCAGCGACAGGCTTTCACTTTGCAATTTCAATACGGATGCCGGACGAAATGTACTGTAGGTGGTCTGAAAGCTCCGGTTCAGCAGCTCATCCATCGCCTCACTCATGGCATCGGACATTTTTCTGTCCTGCCTTAAGCGCATGCTGGCATGCAAATAATCTCTTTGTTCCTGAGAGCTGTGTGCTGCTTCGGCTCGTTTAAATAAGGCGTCCAGCGTGTGCGGTAACGCTGCCTCTATCGCAATCAGAAAAGTCCGGTGAAACTCCTTTCGTGTTGCGGGCAGAAATTCATTCGGATCCATGTTTTCCTCAGATACAGCAGACCGCTATATGTCAAAAAGTTTAAAAACGTAATAAATGTAACGGCATTGTCATTTTTGAGTATAAATCAGAAGATTGCTAAATTGTTATTTAAATATAATGTTTTAAACATTGTTCACAACTGTTTTGTCCTATCTTCATCGCGCAGACAACAACGGCAAGTGAGCGAAGAGCACACTTGCCGCCAGATTGTTTTTAATGGGAAAAATGTTGCTTATATCAGCCTGGTTTTTGCTGTTGCGGGCAGTCTATCTGTACCAGCGTTCTGTCGTGAAGAGCAACTGCGGTCAGCTTACCGCCCCAGACGCAACCGGTATCAAGGCTGATCAGATTGGGACGCAATACCAGTCCTAAGGTGGACCAGTGACCAAACACCACCGTGCTGTTGTCTGAGGCGCGTGGCAGATCGAACCAAGGCGCATATCCTTGCGGAGCAGTACCGACGCCATCCTTGCTGGCAAAATCCATTTGTCCTTCAATGCTGCAAAAACGCATCCGTGTCAGGGCATTGACGATGCAGCGCAAGCGATCTGCACCCTGTAAACCGTCATCCCAGTAAGCCGGAGTATTACCATACATTTGCCGTAAAAAGTCCAGCCAGTCCGGACTGCGTAACATGCTTTCCACTTCACCCGCGAGTGCCATTGCTTTTTCGGCCGACCACGCCGGAAAAAGTCCGGCATGAATCAGTAAGTGCTGCTGCTCTGTGATTGCAAGCGGCCGCCGGCGCAACCATTCCAGCAATTCAGCGCAATCCGGCGCATCTAATATTTCTGTAAGCGTATCGCTGCGATGTGCGGGACGGATGCCATGAGCCACCGCCAGCAGATGCAGATCGTGATTCCCAAGCACACTCTCTGCTTGCCCGGCCTGCTGCAAAGCACGTACGCGACGCAGAGTCTGCAAGGATTTAGGCCCGCGATTCACCAGGTCACCGGCAAACAGATAGCGGGCGGAAGGTGAGCGCTGTTCTATGCGATGCAGCAGTTCACCCAGTTGATCGTCGCAACCTTGAATGTCGCCGATAAAATATGTGGCTGTCGTCATGTCTATGGCGCTTATTGATTTGCACCCATACGTTTGGCTTCGGCGCGGCTGAGCAATGCCTGTTGCTTCTGTTCTTCGCGCATGCTGACAGTCAGCATGGTTGGCCAGCCAATCAGATGTTGTTCAGCAATTTCGGCCAGAGCGCGTAACCACGAAGGTGATTCATTCAGACAAGGAATGTAATTAAATTCCTTACCGCCGGCCTGCAGAAAATCGGCCCGTACTTCCATCGCAATTTCTTCCAGCGTTTCCAGACAATCAGCGATGAAGCCGGGGCAAATCACATCAATCCGCCGAACCCCGTCTTTTGCAAGCTGGGTTACCGTTGGCGCCGTGTAAGGTTGCAGCCATTCGGCTCTTCCTAAACGCGACTGAAATGTGACGACGTACTGATCTTTCGACAGGCCGAGCTTTTCAGCAAGCAGGCGCGCCGTTTTGTAGCATTCACAATGATAGACGTCACCGCGTAACAGAAATGCTTTTGGTAAACCGTGAAAGCTCATCACCAGTTTCTCCGGCCTGCCGTTGCTTTGCCAGCTTGTTATCACAGATTGTCGCAACGCTTCTATGTAAGCCTCATGGTCATGATAATTTTTGACCAGACGCAGTTCTGGAATATTTCTGACCTGTTGATAATGGCTGAACACCGCATCGAAATTCGATCCGGTCGTTGTTGCCGAATATTGCGGATAAGCCGACAAAATCAATAAGCGATCATAACCATCTGCTTTCAGCTTTTGTAGCACGTCGGGGATGGATGGCGTGCCATAGCGCATCGCATAAGTGACGTGTACCTCATGGCCACGTTCACCAAGATAGCCCTTCAACAGCACCGCCTGTTTTTCCGTATGTACTTTTAACGGCGAACCGTCATTGGTCCAGATGGATGCATATTTCTTTGCTGACTGACCGGAGCGGAAGGGCAGGATAATCCCATGCAGGATCAGCCACCAGATTGCGCGGGGTACTTCGACGATACGTCTGTCCCATAAAAACTGTTTCAGATAGCGGCGTACTGCCGGTCTGGTCGGTGCATCCGGCGTACCGAGATTAATCAGTACGACCGCCGTTTTTCCGATTTTTCCGTGGGAGTAATCAGGTTCTTTCAGAAAGCGCATGGTATTTATTTTTTTTAAGAGGCCAGTAATTCTCTGGCGTGTTTACGAGTGGTTGCGGTGATTTCTATGCCACCCAGCATACGGGCGATTTCTTCGACGCGTTGTTTGTTATCGAGTACGTCGATATGAGAAATGGTTTTGCCGTTGTGATTTGTTTTGCTGACCTGAAAATGCTGATTCGCCTGACTTGCGACCTGCGGCAAATGGGTGACGCACAATACCTGACGGTCTTGCCCCAGTCGTTTCAGTAAGCGTCCGACTACTTCTGCAACGCCGCCACCAATACCGCTGTCAACTTCATCGAAAATCAAAGTTGGCGTAGCTGTCGCGCCTGAAGTAATGACAGAAATAGCCAAGGAGATCCGCGCCAGTTCTCCTCCGGACGCTACTTTTGCCAGCGGACGGGCTTGCACCCCGGCATGACCGGCGACTAAAAATTCAACCTGTTCGATACCGTATGCAGCAGGCTCACAAGCATTCAGACTGACGGCAAAACTGCCACCGGCCATGCTCAATTCCTGCATTGCCGCCGTTACCGCAACACTCAGTGTTTTTGCGGTTTTTTCGCGCGCTTTGCTCAGTCGTTGCGCCGCTTGCAGATAATGCTGATACGCTTTTTCTTCCTGCAAGCGAAGCGCATCCATATCACTGGCATCGGACAACTGTTTTAATTGCTCAGATAAAGTTGCAAATTCCTGATGTAAATATTCAGGAGCGACATGAAAGCGGCGCGCCGTTGTATGTATGCTTTCGACGCGTTGTTCGACTTCACGTAAGCGTGCCGGATCGAGCTCGGTGCGATTCAGATAATCGTTCAGCGCATAAGTGGTTTCCTGCAAATTGATGCAGGCAGATTCCAGCGCTTCGGTAACCGGTTTCAGCGCTGCATCGTAATCCAGCAGCTTGAGTAATTTCTGTTGTACTGCAGTCAGTTGCGACAGCACTGGATGCTCAGAATCCGAAATCAGGGCAGCGGCTTCCTGCGCACCATCGAGCAGGCTTGCCGCATGTGCGAGGCGGCTGTGTTCCTGACTGATGTTTTCCCATTCGCCCGCCTTGATTTGCAATTTGTCGAGTTCACCGACCTGCCATTCGAGGCGCTCACGTTCTTGTAAAACATTCTTGGCATTGGTTTCAAATTCTTCGCGTTGCCGGCTCAGATTACGCCAAGCTTTATAACGAGCGGCGACTTCTGCGGCGCGCTCTTGTAAGCCGCCCTGCATGTCCAGTAGTGAGCGTTGTGCTTCCGCTTTGAGTAAAGACTGATGCGCGTGTTGACCATGAATATCGACCAGCAGATCCCCCAGTTCACGTAATTGCGTTGCGGTGGCGGTGATGCCGTTGATCCAGGCTTTCGAGCGCCCTGCGTTGTCGATCGTGCGGCGCAGAATCAACTGTTGCTCAGGATCGCTGAATTCGTTTTCCAGCAGCCATTGCTGGATGTGTTCCGTGATAGAAAATTCGGCGCTGATATCTGCCCTGGCGGCGGATTCGCGCACCATACTGGCGTCACCACGGCCACCCAGTGCCAGTGTCAGAGCATCGATTAATATCGATTTTCCAGCGCCGGTTTCACCCGTCAGGACACTGAAGCCAGAGGAAAATTCCAGCTCAAGAGTATCAACAATGACAAAATCGCGAATGGCAAGCGTACGCAGCATAAGAGCAGAAGTAGTAAATAAAATGGAAAGAGCAGACTGAGATATTTTAGCAATAACTACGGTAAAAACGTGCTACTGCCGGCAGGCCGCGTCTGTCGTTAATTCAGAGCACCTTCGACGGTAGGGTATTCATTCCAGTGCAGTTTTTCCCGCAGCGTATGGTAATAATTCCAGTCGTGCGGATGCAGGAAAGTGACCGTGTGGTTGGAGCGTTTGACGATGATGCGATCCTGGCGCAACAGGCTGGCAAAGGTTTGCATGTCAAAGTTGACGCTGATATCACGACCGGCAACGATTTCGATCACGATTTCGCTGCTTTCCGGCAGCACGATAGGGCGGTTCGATAAAGCATGCGGTGCGATTGGCACCATGACGATACCGCTCAGGCTGGGATGCAGCAGCGGTCCGCCTGCGGAGAGCGAGTAGGCGGTTGAGCCGGTCGGAGTGGACACGATCAGCCCGTCTGAGCGCTGGTTATACATAAAGTGAGAATCGACTTCGACGCTGAGTTCCACCATGCCGGAACCCGTACCGCGGGATACCACGATATCGTTGAATGCAAGTCCACTGAAGATCTGATGATCTTCCCGCACGACTATGGCCTGCAACAGGCTGCGGCGCTCGGTGACGTATTTTCCTTTCAGCATTTCGGCAATCACAGGAATCATGCGGTCCAGCGGAATATCGGTAATGAAACCCAGCCTGCCCTGATTGATCCCTATTAAGGGAACGTTATATTCAGCAAGCTGGCGTGCAATACCCAGCATCGTGCCGTCACCGCCGACGACGATGGCGGCAGTCGCGTGTTTGCCTATCTCTGCAACTGACATCGCATGAAAACCGGGCAATTCTATGTATTGCGCTGTTTCCGCTTCCACCACGACCGTATGTCCGGCGCGGTCAAGAAAGCTGGCGAGTTCACTCATGGATTCTGCGATGCCGGGCGCATTGTATTTACCAACAAGTGCAATCGTTTTTGGTATGACAGTCATAAAAAAAGAGTGGTGACGTGATTCGTCAGATTAGACCATAATTAGCGTAGAAATGAATCAACTGACTGCTATTTATGACAATTAAAGCTGTATTACTGGATCTGGACGATACCTTGTGGCCGGTTGCGCCGGTGATTCAACATGCGGAAACGCGTTTATATGAGTGGATGCAGCAGCATGTGCCTGCGGTGGCAGGGAATTATTCCGTCGAATCGATGCGGCAACGGCGCAATAAACTGGTGCCGACTGATCCCCGTTTTCAATATGACTTGTGGGCTTTGCGACACACCTTACTGAGTCAGATATTCGCAGAACATGATGTGCCTGTCACGAAGGCCGATCAGGCCATGGCGGTATTTGCCGATGCCCGCAATCAGGTCAGTTTGTATGATGATGTTGTTCCAGCGCTAAAGGTATTGTCGCAGCGGGTTCTGTTGGGTTCGGTCTCAAATGGCTTTGCTGATCTGCGTGAAATTGGTCTTGCTTCACATTTCCGTACATCGATTGCGGCACGTGAGTTTGGCTGCGCCAAACCTGACCCGCGTATCTTTCTCGCTGCCTGTGACGCGCTGGGTGCGGCGCCTCATGAAACCTTGTATGTCGGCGACGACCTGTTGCTGGACGTGCAGGGTGCGCAACAAGCCGGATTGCGCGGTGCATGGATGAACCGGCATGGTCAGGAGAAGACGGATGAGCGCCATCAGCATATTGAGCCCGACGCAGAATTTAAAAATTTACATGATTTGACAAAATGGTTATGAAGTTTTCTATGTTCAGGTTTGCTTCAAACGCATAAAATGAACAGATGCTACTAGATACTCGCGCTCAAACTCTTTTAAAAGCCCTCGTAGAACGCTACATTGCTGACGGTCAGCCGGTCGGTTCGCGTGCTCTTTCAAAAATTTCCGGCCTTGATCTTTCACCGGCGACGATCCGGAATGTGATGGCAGATCTGGAAGAAATGGGCTTGGTTGCCAGCCCGCACACCTCTGCAGGCCGTGTCCCTACGCCTAAAGGTTACCGGGTATTTGTTGATAAATTACTGACGGTGCAGGAAATCAGCGAACTGGGGCTGGAGTCGCGTCTGCAATCGGGTTTGTTATCTCAACCCCCGCAAAAAATCATTGCGAATGCCGCGCAGATATTGTCGTCGTTGTCGCAGTTTGCCGGTGTCGTCATGACGCCGAAAACTGAATCGATTTTTCAACAGGTCGAGTTTCTGCGTTTGTCGGAAAAACGTATTTTGCTGGTCGTTGTTGCTCCCACCGGAGAAGTGCATAACCGCCTGCTTCTGACGGACACGGATTACACTCCGGCGCAGTTATCGCAGGCGGCGAGTTACCTGAATCAGAACTTCAGCGGACATGCTTTTGAAGATGCACGACTGGGCATTAACAGTGAATTGCGCCAGTTGCAAACAGATATGACCAGGCTGATGCAGGCCGCCGTGGAAGCGGGCAGTGATGCCTTGTCCGAACAGAGCGATGACATGGTTATCTCAGGAAAGACTAATTTGCTGAATGTGCAGGATCTGTCGTCCAACATGACATCGCTGCGTAAGCTGTTTGATATGTTTGAGCAAAAGAGCAGCCTGATGCAATTGCTGGACGTGTCATGCAAGGCAACCGGAGTACAGATTTTTATCGGTGGCGAATCGCAATTACTGCCCATGGATGAAATGAGCGTTGTTACGGCACCGTATGAGGTCAATGGCAAGATTGTCGGTACTCTGGGGGTGATCGGTCCGACGCGGATGGCATATGAGCGAGTGATTCCGATAGTCGATATCACGGCGAAATTACTTTCTAACGCCTTGAGTCAGTAAAAGAGACATCTGATGTTAAATAAAAATATTTCAATTTTGCTTATTGATGACAACGACATTACCCGCGAGGTGTTACGTGTCGTGTTGCGCAACGAGGGATACACGGTTGCAGGGGAGGCGACGGATGGCGGCTCCGGACTTGATCTGGCGCTCAAACTGAGACCGGATGTGATTATGCTGGATGTTGTGATGCCCAAAGTCAGCGGGCTCGATGTGTTGCCGAAAATCAAGGACATGCTGCCGGATTCCAGGATATTGCTGGTGACAGCGAGTCACGATAAAGATGTTCTGTCGGAAGCCGTGAAATCAGGCATACACGGCATTATCCTGAAGCCATTTAATGCGCAGAAAATCATTGATACCGTCGCCGGTGTCGCTGCAAAAATAAAAAAGTAATCCGTTACCGCCGACTTATTCACATGATCACATGAGGTCATGGAGGCTTAATTGTGTTTGTGTTCGCAATTCTCTTTCGTGCAACTGCCATAGATCGCGAGTGAGTGTTCGGCAATTTTAAAGCCGCGCTCCAGAGCAATGGTGTGTTGACGCTCTTCGATTTCAGCGTCAAAAAACTCCTCCACGCGTCCACAATCGAGGCAGACCAGATGATCATGGTGCGAGCCTTCGTTTAATTCAAAGATCGCTTTGCCGGTTTCAAAATGATTCCGGTGCAACAGGCCAGCCTGTTCAAATTGCGTCAATACCCGGTAGACGGTAGCCAGGCCGACATCCATATTGTCGTTCAACAGTATCTTGTAGACATCTTCTGCAGTCAGATGGCGGACCTTACTGTTTTGGAAAATTTCAAGGATTTTCAGGCGAGGCAAGGTTGCTTTCAGTCCGCTGGCTTTCAGATTTGGGGTGCTGTTTGTCATGTTTTCGGTCAAAAGAGGGCTATCTGCTTTATGATATCGGGTTTCAGGGCATGTTGCTCAATTACTGAGGGTACCTATGCGATTGTTGTTTTCAAAATCTGTTCAGGATAAAGCCATACGGCTTGCAGGTATGACGTTGGTGCTGGGTTTGTCTGCCTGTGCATCGAAAGCACCGGTGGCGGATAAAACAGTGCCAGCGACAGCTGGTACGCAAGTATACGCTCCGACCGGGGTGAACAAATTCCTGGGCTATATTTCTCCGTATCGTATTACTGTCCAGCAAGGTAACTTCGTTTCTCAGGAAATGATGGCGCAGATCAAAGAAGGTATGACACGTGAGCAAGTCCGTTTTGTGCTCGGTACCGCTTTACTGACCGATATGTTTCACGAAGACCGCTGGGACTATCCTTTCCGCCTGACCAAGCCGAATGGTGAGCAGGTTGTCAGCCAGGTGACGATTTATTTTAAAAACAATACTGTCTCTAAATTTGAGGGCGGTAGTTTGCCAACGGAAAAAGAATATCTGGCAAGGATCACCGAGTCGGCGTTGGGCTTAGACAAAGTTGAGTCGCTGAATGATCTCGACGGCACGCCGAAGAAAAAAGATAAAAAATAAAGAAAGCTAGTATGACCGCATTAAAAGTAGCAGTGGCGGGTGCTTCCGGCCGCATGGGAAAGATGCTGATTGAAGCGATCAGCAACTCAGATGATATGGTGCTGGCTGGCGCACTGGATGTGGCTGGTTCGCCGGCAATAGGGACTGATGCCGGATCCTTCCTGGGGAAACCGGCCGGCGTGCTGATTGAATCCGATCTGGCCAAGGCTTTGGCGGACGCGGACTTTCTGATTGATTTCACCCGCCCCGAAGGGACACTGAAACACCTTGAGTATTGTGCCGCGCACGGCATCAAAATGATTATCGGCACGACCGGTTTTGACGATGCGGGTAAAGCAGCCATTGCAGCAGCGGGCAAACGAACCGCGATTGTCTTTGCGCCGAATATGAGTGTTGGTGTCAATGTGACGCTGAAGCTGCTGGAAATGGCAGCCAGGAGTTTCGCCGAAGGCTACGACATCGAAATCATTGAAGCGCATCACCGGCATAAAGTCGATGCACCTTCCGGTACCGCGCTCAAAATGGGCGAGGTGATTGCTGACGCGCTCGGTCGCGATCTGAAAGAGGTTGGTGTTTTTGCACGCGAAGGTGTGACCGGTGAACGCGATCCGTCTTCGATTGGTTTTGCGACGATACGTGGCGGTGATATTGTCGGTGATCACACTGTGCTGTTCGCCGGTATCGGGGAACGTGTTGAGATTTCACACAAATCTTCCAGTCGCGTCACCTATGCGCACGGCAGTTTGCGGGCGGCTCGTTTCCTGAACGACAAGGCAACCGGTCTGTTCGATATGTACGACGTGCTCGGGCTGAATAATCACTAACTCATCCATCGCAATGAACGCTGCAATCGCGCATTACTGGGAGCAGGCAGATCAGTTCGGGCATGCTATTGCCTATCTTTTACTGCTGATGTCATTGTTGAGCTGGGCGCTGATTTTTGCTAAAGCCTGGTCTTTCTGGCGGGTGCGTCAGGCAGCGCCGGTCTTGCCGACATTCTGGCTCGCGCCGACCATGGCCGATGCGCAGAGATTGTTACAACAACGCGATAAAGAGCATGTGTATCTGTCGCTGGCGGTAGCGGCGATGTCGGCAATGGATGCCGCTCAGCGTGCATCAACATTGACTGCTGACAGCAGTCTGAATGATGCGCTGACACGCGCTTTGCGTCAGCAGTTGCAGGCAACCACAAGTCGTCTCGAAAATGGCCTGACGGTGCTGGCATCCGTTGGGTCCACTGCTCCGTTTGTTGGTTTGTTGGGGACAGTATGGGGGATTTATCATGCGCTGACGACGATATCGTCCGCAGGCACGATACAGATAGATCAGCTTGCGGGACCCGTCGGTGAAGCGCTCATCATGACCGCTTTTGGTTTGATCGTCGCCATTCCTGCAGTGCTTGCTTACAATGTTTTCAACCGTTTCAATCGCATGACCTTTGCAGAGCTGGATGGCTTTGCACATGATCTGCATGCGCATTGCAGCCGCAGCAGCGATCCGCAACATTCTGACAAGCAGGTGTAAGCATGGCGTTTGGTTCGTTTAATGACAAAGCCGGACGATCGCAGATGCACAACATGGCCGATATCAATGTCACTCCTATGGTGGATGTGATGCTGGTGTTGCTGGTGATTTTCATCATTGCCGCACCATTGATGACACCAGCGATCAAACTGGATTTGCCACAGGCTGCGGCGAAGGTCAGTCAGCAACAGCCGGAATCGCTGCAAATTGCCATTGATGCTGCAGGCATCATTTATTTGCAGGGTGCTGCCACAGATCTGGCAGCGCTGGAGCCCCGCTTCCGGCAGGCAGCTTTGCAACAGCCGCAACCTGATTTGCAATTACGCGCCGACAAATCCACCCGTTACGATGTGATTGCGCAACTGATGGCGGCGGCGCAGGCGCAGGGGTTGAACAAAATTGCGTTTGTGATGCAACCCGTGACGGAAGCTGACGCCGCCAAACCCTGATGCTCGCAAGCATTGCTCAATATCATCCCTGAACCAGTTATAATCTAAGGTTCTGAGTCATTCCCGCATCTACTTCTGGTCACGTCATGCAAGAAAAATACACGCCCTCCGACGTCGAGCAATCGGCGCAATCCCATTGGAAAAAAATCGACGCCTATAAAGCCGTAGAAAATAATCCACGTTTCCCTAAAGGTAAATATTACGCCTGCTCTATGCTGCCTTACCCTTCCGGTAAGCTGCACATGGGCCATGTGCGTAATTACACCATCAACGATATGCTGGCCCGCCAGCTGCGTATGAAGGGGTACAACGTGTTGATGCCTATGGGCTGGGATGCATTTGGTCTGCCAGCTGAAAATGCGGCGATTGCGTATAAAAAATCACCTGCAGAATGGACTTACGCGAATATCGAAGACATGAAGTCGCAGATGGAACCGCTGGGTCTGGCGTTCGACTGGTCGCGTGAAGTGGCGACCTGCGATCCGGATTACTACCGCTGGAACCAGTGGCTGTTTCTGAAGATGCTGGAAAAAGGCATTGCTTATAAAAAAACGCAGGTCGTGAATTGGGACCCGATTGATCAGACCGTGCTGGCGAATGAGCAGGTGATTGATGGTCGCGGCTGGCGCTCTGGCGCTTTGGTGGAAAAGCGTGAAATTCCCGGTTACTACTTTGGTATCACCCAATACGCCGAGGAATTGCTGAGCAGTATTGATACGCTTGATGGCTGGCCGGAACAAGTGCGCACTATGCAGCGCAACTGGATAGGCAAGAGCGAAGGCGTGCGCTTTGCATTCAGTCACGAGATCAAAGACGACACCGGCGCATTGGTACAAGACGGCAAAATGTATGTCTTCACGACTCGTCCTGACACCATCATGGGCGTGACGTTCTGCGCCGTGGCGGCGGAACATCCGCTGGCGACTGTCGCTGCAAAAAATAATGCGAAACTGGCAGCGTTTATCGAAGAATGTAAAGCCGGCGGTACTTCCGAAGCTGAAATGGCGACCAAGGAAAAAGAAGGTCTGCCAACAGGCTTATTCGTCACGCATCCGCTGACCGGTGAACAGGTCGAAGTCTGGGTCGGTAATTATGTGCTGATGACTTACGGTGACGGCGCTGTGATGGGCGTACCTGCGCATGACGAACGTGATTTTGCTTTTGCCAAAAAATACGGTATTGCGATCAAACAAGTGGTGACTGTTGAAGGTGAAAGCTTTACCACTGAAGCATGGGCTGACTGGTATGGTGACAAACAGAAATGTGTGACCGTTAATTCCGGCAAATACGATGGTCTGAACTATAAGGCAGCGGTGGACGCTGTCGCCGCTGATCTCGCTGCCAAAGGCGTCGGCGAGAAAAAAACCACCTGGCGTCTGCGTGACTGGGGTATTTCGCGTCAACGCTACTGGGGCACGCCGATTCCTATCATTCACTGCGAATGCTGTGGTGATGTGCCTGTACCTTACGAAGATTTGCCTGTGGTATTGCCAACCGAATGTATTCCTGACGGTTCCGGTAATCCGCTGAAAACGCATGCAGAATTTTTGAATGTGCCTTGTCCGAAATGCGGTAAGCCAGCGCAGCGCGAAACTGACACGATGGATACCTTCGTTGATTCCAGCTGGTATTTCATGCGCTATACCTGCCCGGATGCGAAGACGATGGTCGATGAACGCAACGACTACTGGATGGCGATGGATCAGTATATCGGCGGCGTCGAGCATGCGGTCTTGCATTTGCTGTACGCCCGTTTCTGGACCAAAGCCATGCGCGACCTTGGTTTGGTGAAAATCGATGAGCCATTCAAAAATCTGTTCACGCAAGGCATGTTGCTGAATGAATCGTTCTACCGCGAAGACGAGAGCGGCAAGAAAACCTGGTTCTATCCGAATGAAATCGAAGTTCAGCACGATGACAAAGGCCGTCCGGTATCGGCGAGCCTGAAATCTGACGGTCAGCCAGTGCAAATGGGCGGCATAGAAAAAATGTCGAAATCCAAAAACAACGTGGTCGAACCGAAAGACATCATCACCCAGTTTGGCGCAGATACGGCGCGTCTGTTCACGATGTTTGCTGGCCCACCGGATCAAAGTGCGGCATGGAGCAGTAGCGGTGTTGAGGGTGCCTCGCGTTACCTGCGTCGCCTGTGGGCATCGGCACTGAAATTGTCAGAAACGATTGCTGCCGGCGCTGTTGCACCAGCCAGCTATGCCGCGGATGTCAAAGTATTGCGCCGTGAAGTACATCTGACCCTGAAACAGATCGATGCCGATTACGATCGTCTGCAATACAACACCGTGGTATCCGGTGCGATGAAATTGCTCAATACGATAGAGTCTTTCAAATCGGATGCCGAAGGCTCGGCAGCCGCATTGCGAGAAGCGTTCAGCGTACTGCTGCGTGGCCTGTATCCGGTCTGCCCACACATCACGCATGCGTTGTGGCAGGAACTCGGTTTCGCAGCCGAACTCGGCGAGCTGATCGATGCACCATGGCCGCAAGTCGATGAAGCAGCACTGGTGCAGGATGAAATCGAACTGATGGTGCAGGTGAACGGCAAACTGCGCGGCAGCATCAAGGTCAGTAAAGATGCAGATAAAGCCACGATAGAAGCGACCGCGCTGGCCAGTGAAAGCGTGCAGCGTTTCATCGAAGGTGCGCCAAAGAAAATCATTGTTGTACCGGGTAAACTGGTCAACATCGTCGCTTAATTTTTGTTACAGGAGTGATCCGCATGCGTTCTGTTTTTTCACGTCAACTGACATGGCTGCTCGCAGTCGTCATGCTGATGAGCTTGTCTGCATGCGGTTTTGCCTTGCGCGGACCGGTCAGCTTTCCTTTCAAAAGCATTTACATAGGATTGCCGGAAGCATCGTCGCTGGGGGGCGAGTTAAAACGTCAGATACGCGCGAACGGACAGACGCAAATCACCGCTGACGCGAAAGACGCGGAAGTGATACTCGATGTGCTGAGCGAAACCCGCGAAAAGCAGATTCTGTCCTTGAACAGTCAGGGCAGGGTACGTGAATACAATCTGCTGTATAACTTCCGTTTCCGTTTGCGTAATGCGGTTGGTAAAGAATATCTGGAACCAGTGACGGTGCAACTGAAGCGCACGATCACGTTTAATGAAGCGCAGGTGTTGGCGAAAGAATCCGAAGAAGCTTTGCTCTATCGCGATATGCAAAGCGATCTGGTGCAGCAGATTATGCGCCGCCTGTCGGTCGTGAAGATGGATCAATAAATGCAATTGCGCTTTGATGCCCTTGATGGCCATCTGGCAAAAACGCTGGCACCACTGTATGTGATTACCAGCGACGAGCATTTACTCGCGCTCGAAGCTGCGGACAAAGTCCGTCGTGCGGCCAAAGCGCAGGGCTTTTATGAGCGTGAAATTTTAACGGTCGAGCGCAGTTTTAAATGGGGCGCGCTGCTGGCCGCGAATCAGTCGCAGTCGCTGTTTGGCGATAAAAAACTGATCGATCTGCGGATTCCGACCGGTAAGCCCGGCAAGGACGGCGGACAGGCGCTGCAGGATTATGTCGCGCATTTATCGCCGGATAATCTGACGCTGATTACCTTGCCTAAGCTCGATTGGGCAACGCAAAAAGCGGCCTGGGTCAGCAGTCTGCAACAAGCGGCGGTGTATATCGATATTCCACTGGTGGAGCGAAATCAGTTGCCGAACTGGATCAGTCAGCGTCTCGCTTTGCAGCAACAAAGCGCGGACCGGCAAAGTCTGGATTTCATCGCCGATCGCGTCGAAGGCAATCTGCTTGCTGCGCATCAGGAAATACAGAAACTCGCTTTGCTGCATCCGGCCGGCAAGCTGAGCTTTGAACAAATCCACGACGCGGTGCTGAATGTCGCCCGTTATGATGTGTTCAAACTCAATGAAGCGATGTTGGCGGGTGACGTCGCCCGCTTATCGCGGATGCTGAACGGACTCAAAGGCGAGGGCGAAGCATTGCCACTGGTGTTGTGGGCGATGGCGGAAGAAATCCGCACTTTGCTGAAACTGAAATCCGGCATGCAACAAGGGCGGCCATTATCCGCCCTGCTGAAAGAGTACAGAATTTGGGGACCCAGAGAAAAACTCATGGACCCGGCATTACGCAGAGTCAGTTTGCAGACCTTGCAAACAGCGCTGCAAGAAGCCTCGCAAGTCGATAAGATGGTCAAAGGTTTACGTGCCAAAGCATTCGCCGGTGACGCCTGGGATGCGCTGCTGCAGTTGGGATTAAAAGTCGCAAGCGCCGCCTGAACTGCCGCCGCAGCACTGCCGGAAATGCCAAAAATCCCCGAAATTAGGGGAGTATCCTTAAAAAAACGCCTAATGTCCTTGTAAATAAAGGGCTTTAAAAAAATACTAGGGGGAGTATATAAAGCTCCCAAAATGACATGACGGACATTAAACACTACATGAACGACCTTGGCGCCCGCGCCCGTGCGGCATCGCGGGCGATGGCGAAGGCCGATACGGCGGCGAAAAACCGCGCCTTGAGTCTGATTGCTGCCGCGATCCGGCGCGACGCAGCAGCATTACGCGCCGCGAATGAACTCGATCTCGCCGCCGCCAAAGCATCAGGCATGGAAGCCGCGATGCTAGATCGCCTGACGTTGTCAGATAAAGCGATTGCAACGATGGCCGAAGGTCTGGAGCAGATCGTCAGTCTGGCCGACCCTATCGGTGAAATTTCGAATATGAAGTATCGTCCGACCGGCATTCAGGTCGGGCAGATGCGTGTGCCGCTCGGTGTGATCGGCATCATTTACGAAGCGCGCCCGAATGTGACCGTTGATGCGGCAGGTCTGTGCATCAAGAGCGGCAATGCGACGATACTGCGCGGCGGCTCGGAAGCGATTCACTGCAATCAGGCATTGGCAAAACTGGTCAAAGAAGGTCTGGCTGGCGCTGGCTTGCCGGCCGACGCGGTGCAGATCGTGGAAACCACCGACCGTGCTGCGGTCGGTGAACTGATCACCATGCCGCAGTATGTTGATGTAATCGTGCCGCGCGGTGGCAAAGGTCTGATCGCGCGACTGATGCAGGAAGCAACCGTGCCGATGATCAAGCATCTCGACGGTATCTGCCATGTGTACATCGACGATAAAGCCGATCTGCAAAAAGCGCTGGACGTTGCATTCAACGCCAAATGCCATCGTTACGGCACTTGCAACACCATGGAAACTTTACTGGTCGCTGAAGGAATTGCCGCGCAGGTCTTGCCGCCACTGGCAAAACTGTATGAGGCCAAACAAGTCGAATTGCGTTGCGACCCAGCAGCAGCGGTGATTCTGGCTGACTATCCTTATCTTGCGCAAGCCACCGAAGAAGACTGGAGCACAGAATATCTGGCACCAGTGCTGGCAGTCAAAGTGGTGGCGGATATCGATGCGGCGATGACGCACATCAATGATTATTCTTCGAAGCATACCGAAGCGATCATCACCGAAGATTACAGCCGAGCGCTACGCTTCTTACGTGAAGTGGATTCGGCTTCGGTGATGGTGAATGCATCCACCCGTTTTGCGGATGGTTTTGAATACGGGCTGGGTGCGGAAATCGGTATTTCGAATGACAAATTGCATGCGCGTGGCCCGGTCGGCCTGGAAGGTTTAACGTCGTTAAAATACGTCGTGTTTGGTCACGGCGAAGTTCGCCAGTAAATTTTTGTATGCCACTTTGAAATTTTGAAAGTCAATTATGCTCTGGATTAAAGCGCTGCACATTCTGTTTGTCACCTCCTGGTTTGCCGGTTTGTTTTATCTTCCGCGCATACTGGTGAATCTGGCGATGGAAACCGATGCCACCAGTACCGGACGTTTGTTGCTGATGGCACGTAAGCTGTATCGCTTTTCCACGATGCTGATGGTGCCAGCGATATTGCTGGGCTTGTATTTGTGGCTGGGTTACGGCATCGGTAAAGGCCCCGGCAATGGCTGGATGCATGCGAAATTATTGTGTGTGATTTTGCTGATCGGTTATCACCATACCTGCGGCAGTTTGCTGAAAAAATTTGAAAAAGGCCAGAATAAGCGCAGCCACGTCTGGTTCCGCTGGTTTAACGAAGTACCGGTGATTTTGTTGCTGATCGTCGTGATATTAGTTGTCGTCAAGCCTTTCTGATTGGTGACCGAAAACAGTGCACGTTGCTGATGTACAGCGGCTGCGTGTAAGTGCAGTGAGGGGTGAGCCATGCTCACCCTGTATTTTTTGAATTACAACGGATAAAAGGTTCCCCATGACACGTCATTCTTATTTTTGTCCATGCCCGCGCGGCATGGAAATCGCTCTCGCTGAAGAGTTGAACGAAATTGCTGCGATGGATAAAACCATGGCAGTCCACAATCAAGTGCCGGGCGGCGTCCATTGTTCCGGCAGTCTGCAAGACGGCTGGCGCATCAATTTGCATTCCCGTATCGCCTCACGCGTGCTGATGCGTATGGCGCATGCGAGTTACTCGAATGAAAACGATATTTACGATCTGGTGTTAGCGCAGGCGTGGGAAGACTGGTTCGGTTATCACCACACGATACGCGTCGATGTCACGGCAGTGAAGTCACCAGTCAAAAGTCTGGAATTTGTCACGCTGAAAATCAAAGATGCGATTTGCGATCGTTTCCGTGATCAGTTCACGCAACGTCCTTCGGTTGATACGAAAACACCGGATATGCGTATCGTCGGTTTTCTCGATGCGCATAATTTCACGATTTATCTCGATACTTCCGGCGAACCTTTGTTCAAGCGCGGCTGGCGTATGGAAACCGGTGACGCACCTTTGCGCGAAAATCTGGCCGCAGGTTTGTTGCGTACTGCGGGCTGGAAACCGGGGGTGCCTTTGTTTGACCCTATGTGCGGTTCCGGCACGATATTGATTGAGGCAGCACAAATTCTGGCAGGGATTCCGCCGGGATTAAAACGCGAATTCGGTTTTGAAAAATTTCATCAGTTTGATGCGGATGCGTGGGCTGCTATTAAAGCCGCCGCGAAACCAAATCCTTTGCCTGCTGAACCGACAATTTTCGGCAGCGATATTTCCGGCGATATGGTCGTCATGACGCGCAATAATCTGAATAAGGCAGGTATCCGTTTTGAAGTGCCGCTGAAACAGATTGAAGCGCAGGAAATCAAAGCACCGACGACGCAGCCAGGCATATTGCTGACCAATCCGCCGTATGGTGAACGTATCGGCGTGCGCGGTGACAGCTCGCTGGAAAGCGATGAGCTGGCAAAAGAGTTTTTCAGCGCCTTCAGCACCACTTTGAAACAACGTTTTGCCGGCTGGAGCGTCTTTTTGTTTACCGCCGATCTGACTGTACCCAAGATGCTGCGTTTAAAAGAATCACGTAAAACGCCTTTCTTTAACGGTGCGCTGGAATGTCGCTTATTCCGCTTTGATATGGTTGCCGGTTTCAACCGACGCGAGGAAGCCAAACCAAAAGAGCAGAGATGAAATCAAAATAATTCATCTGAATAAAACAGCCGGGTCAAGCAGACCTGGCTGTTTTGCTTTAGGCTTTCTTTTTATTTGCGCACTTGCGGCAATTCAACGCGAGGCGTGTTTGTCAGAACTGACAGATCTGCCTGTCAACAAGCGATCATCTTGTTGTGTGTGGTATGGCGTAAGTCCGGTATGTGCGGTTCATTAATCAGTCAAAAACAGAATGGAGACGGAGTGATGTCATCAGAACAAACTGCAAAAGCATTAGGATTAAAAGACGCGTCGTTGTTGCGTGACGCGGCGTATATCAATGGCACCTGGGTGCAGGCACAGAACAGGTTTGATGTGTTTAATCCATCAAACAATACTGTGCTGGCGACTGTACCTAATTTAGCCGAATCTGATGCGCTTGCCGCTATTGCTGCCGCGCAAGCTGCTTTCCCGCTGTGGGCGGCGAGAACGGGTAAAGAGCGTGCCAATATTATGCGTCGCTGGTTTGATCTGATCATTAGTCATGCCGACGATCTGGCGGCGATCATGACCGCGGAGCAGGGGAAGCCGCTTGCCGAGGCAAAGGGCGAAGTCGCCTACGGAGCCAGTTTTGTCGAATGGTTTGCCGAAGAAGCAAAACGTGTTGCCGGTGATGTGATGGCCTCAACCTGGAGCGATAAGCGTATGGTCGTGTTGCGGCAACCGATAGGTGTGTGTGCCGCAATCACGCCCTGGAATTTCCCGATTGCGATGATTACCCGTAAGGTCGCTCCGGCTGTGGCTGCGGGCTGTTCGATCGTAATTAAACCTGCAGAGCAGACGCCGTTATCGGCACTGGCAATTGCCGAACTGGCACACCGCGCGGGAATTCCTGCAGGGATCATTAATATTATTACTGCCGATGCGGAGCAATCTATTACTGTCGGTAAAGTTTTATGCGATAGCCCGGTTGTTCGTCATTTATCGTTTACCGGTTCGACGCCGGTAGGCCGTATTCTGATGCGGCAATCAGCGCCAACGGTCAAGAAGCTGGCGCTGGAGCTGGGCGGTCACGCGCCATTTATTGTTTTCGATGATGCTGACATTGATGCTGCTGTCGAAGGCGCCTTGTTATCCAAGTTCCGCAATTCAGGTCAGACCTGCGTTTGTACCAACCGTTTTTATGCACATGCATCGGTCTATGATGAATTCGTCAGTAAATTAGCGGCTGGAGCAAAAAAAATCAGAGTGGGCGACGGTTTTGAGACCGGAGTGAATCAGGGACCCATGATCGACGCGCAAGCGGTGGCGAAAGTAGAAGAACATGTTGCTGACGCGGTTGCGCAGGGCGCCCGTTTGCTGACCGGCGGCAAACCGCACAGTGCAGGAGAATTATTCTATGAACCGACCGTTCTGGCTGATGTCACAGCATCCATGCTGGTGATGAACGAGGAAACCTTCGGACCGGTTGCCGCCGTTGTGAAATTCACATCGGAAGAAGAAGTCATTGCCGCTGCAAATAACACCGACTTCGGACTGGCATCGTATTTCTATTCGCGTGATATCGGCCGCGTCTGGCGCGTTGCCGAAAAACTGGAATATGGCATGGTGGGGATTAATACTGGCTTAATTTCCAATGAGGTTGCACCGTTCGGCGGTGTCAAACAATCCGGGCTGGGACGCGAAGGTTCCAAATACGGGATGGATGAATATCTGGAGATGAAATACCTGTGCATGGGTGGAATTTAACTCTTTACTGTATCGCATGAGCAACAGAAAGGCGAAATATTTTCGCCTTTCTGCTTTTTTTTGTAACAGCTTTTATCTGTTTTTTTGAATGATTGATCAACAAATGCACTCCCGCCGACAGCTCAGTAATGCCGGACTTGCCACTTTATTAGCTGCGCTGGCGATGCTGGGACCATTTTCCATTGATACTTATTTACCTGCTTTCCCTCATATACAGAGCAGCCTGTCCGCCACCTCGCTGGAAGTCCAGCAGACACTGACTGCTTATATGTTGTCGTTTGCGTTTATGACTTTGTGGCATGGTGCGCTGTCGGACGCGTTCGGGCGACGCAATGTCATTCTGGTCGCCTTAGCGATTTTTGCCGTCGCCAGTTTTGGTTGTGCGTCGGTGCACAGCATTCATTACCTGTGGGGATTCCGTATCCTGCAAGGCGTGTCTGCAGGTGCGGGGATGGTGGTCGGACGAGCGATGATACGCGATTTATATGCGGGGGCACCGGCGGAACGTTTGTTGTCGATGGTGACGATGATTTTTTCCATTGCACCTGCCATCGCGCCCATACTTGGCGGCTGGATCATTGGTTTTATGAGCTGGCGGGCAATTTTTTTATTGCTTTTTTTGTACACGATTTTGCTTTGGTTTGCTTGCTTTAAGCTCTTGCCCGAATCGTTGCCGAAAGATAAACGGCAGGAATTCAGCATGGAATTTCTCTGGCTTAGTTATCTAAAAGTATTTAAGTCTCCTATATTCCATCTAAAAGCGGGCACCGTTGCATTTAATTTTGCCGGTATGTTTTTATATGTTTCCGCTGCTCCCGTCTTTATTACTCAGCATCTGAAACTATCGGCCGATCAGTTTGGCTGGCAATTCGTTCCGTCTGTCGCCGGTATTTTTTTAGGTGCTCTTGCAGCAAACAGACTGGCTGGCAAACTCTCGGTATGGAAGCAGGTCAGTATCGGTTTTCTGTTCCTGATCGGTGCCTCGGTATTTAACGTGGCATTTCATGTTCTATCAGCCCCTGTATTGCTGTGGTCGGTCATGCCGTTGTTTTTTTACACGTTCGGGATGTCGCTGGTTGCACCGGGAGCGACCTTGCTGGTTCTGGACTTATTTCCTACAATCAGAGGAATCGTTGCGTCCTGTCAGTCTGCGTTGCTGACTTTGCTGGGGGCGGTAATTGCCGGCGTTGCAGCACCTGCTTTGGATCATTCTGTGCTCGCGCTAGCTCTCGGCCAGCTGATTTGTGCACTGATAGCGGCAGTGCTCTGGTACAGCGGCCGTGCCTACTGGCGGTCGAAAACGGCACAGAAGCAAAATGCATGGGAAACCGTAGGATAATATGTTTTTTTTATATCTCTTGAAAAATAAGTGATATCCCTCATCTTACTGGTGCTGTGCAGCAAAGGTAAAAAATGCCTATAATGCGAGCCTGGACATCGCTGGCTTTGTTAAATACCTGATTAAATTTTTCAAAATTAGCAATGTCTTTAAATTGCAACGCTCTGTAAGTCCTTGTTTATTAAGTAGTCTGATTTCATCAAAATGTCATTTTTCGCAGGTATCGTGACATTTGTCATTGAATCAATTCTTGGTTCAAGGCTGTAAATTGACCTGCAATTCAGTTTTTTGCCGCGTTTTGTTTGTGGTGCAGCAAAAATTTAACATTCATTTTTGGATACTAGACAATGAAAAAATCATTCCTCGCACTCGCTCTGATGGGTGCATTCTCCGGTGCAGCTTTCGCGCAATCTTCCGTAACGATCTACGGTATCGTTGACATGGGTCTCGTTCGTGACGACAACGGCGCTGGCGCAAAAACATCTTTGGATAGCGGTATCCAAAACGGTTCACGTCTGGGTTTCAAAGGCGTTGAAGATCTGGGTAGCGGTCTGAAAGCAAACTTCGTTTTGGAAATGGGTTTGAAAACTGATACTGGCGCGTCTGATCAAAACGGTCTGGCTTTCGGTCGTCAAGCTTATGTTGGTTTGTCCGGTGATTTCGGTTCTGTAAATCTGGGTAAACAAAAATCTGTAACTTACGATATCGGCGATAACGTTGATCCATTCCATATCGGTCTGGCAGGTGATATTAACCGTTTGTTCAAAACATCGACACGTACTGACAATGCAATCACATACTCTACAAATAGTCTGGGTGGCTTTGTAGGTTCTCTGCAATACGGTTTCGGTGAAGTTGCTGGTAATAATTCTGGCAACCGTAAAGTTGGCGTTTCCGGTGTTTACTCTGAAGGCCCAGTGTACGCAGCAATCGCTTACGAAAAACTGAACGATGCAGCTGGTAATGATGCGAATGCTGGTAAGAAAACATTCGTTGGTGGCACTTATGACTTCACAGTTGTAAAAGCTCACGCTGCATACGAAACAATCAAAGGCGGCACTAACGACGATCGCGTTTGGATGATCGGTGCAACAGTACCGTTTGGTCCAGGTGCATTTGTAGCTGACTACACACAATCTAAAAACAAAGCAGTTGATAACGCAGATGCCAAGCAATTCGCTATCGGTTACACATACGATTTGTCCAAACGTACAGACATTTATACATCGTTCTCCCGCACAACTGTCGATAACAACGCTGGCCCTACTAAATACACTATGGCTGCTGGTGGTCAGACAGATAAGCTGATCAACGTTGGTATCCGTCACAAGTTCTAATTGAATTCGGGGTTATTCCCGGTTAAGTCAGAACATCAGAAGGGAGTCGTCATCAGGACGCCTCCCTTTTTTGTTTTCTGGTGTAAGGCCTTGTTTATCCCTGTCAGTGAGAGCACTGCTTTGTTACAATGTCTGCCAGATTAAGCCAATTGGATATTAACCATGAAAAAAATGTCGAAAATCCTGTCAGTAGTCCTGTCTGGTATCTTCTTTTTGGGTTTTACTGGCGCTGCATTTGCGCAGACTAAAAAGCCTGATCAGGCACCACCTAAGCTGGATAAACTGGAAGAGGGAGCGACAGATCCTTCATTATCCGTCGGTAAACCAGAGCCGAAAAATAAGATTACAGAGAAGCGTAATAACGCTGGCAAAGTCACTGAAGTACAGGTGAAATCAGGTAAAAGCAATTACACGTTAAAAGCAGATCCTGAGATTGGTAATGCCCCCAAAGGGACCGTTCAGGGAAATGCAAACCGGGCACCACAGTGGACTATTCTTGAGTTTGGCGGAAAAAAAGAGAGCAAAGAAGTCGAGCAGCCACCTGTATTGCCGCCAGCTCCGGTTCAGTCCGCACCGGCCAGTTCTACCGGTAAGTAAGTTTCTTATTCTATTTTTGCGATATTACAATGGCAGTTTTTACTTCAGTCACACTCAATGACCTCAGTTCGTGGATTAATCAATTTCCGCTGGGAAAAGCGCTGGCAATTAAAGGAATAGCCTCTGGAATTGAGAACAGCAATTTTTTTATCACGACAGAGACCGGTGAGTATGTTCTGACGATTTTCGAAAATCTGACTTTCGAACAATTACCGTTTTATCTGAAGTTAATGCGCCATCTCGCGGATCGCGGGGTGCTGGTACCAGCCCCCGTTGCCAATAATGCTGGTGATCTGGTGACCGCTTTGCACGGAAAACCTGCCGCCATTGTCAGTAAGCTTGAGGGCGAGTCGCAGATGTCTCCCGGACCGGTACATTGTGCCGAAGTCGGTGCGATGCTTGCTCTCATGCATCTCGCGGGAAAAGATTTTCCCTTATATCAGGAAAATTTACGATCTTTGAACTGGTGGCATGAGACCACGCCGAAAGTTCTTCCTTTCCTCTCTGAAGAGTTGCGCCACATGTTGTGTGCAGAAGTTCACTATCAGGACGCTTTCGACAGCACGCCGGTATATCGCGCTTTACCGAGAGGTCTGGTCCATGCGGATTTATTCCGTAATAATGTGATGTTTGATGGCGAGAAACTGACAGGTTTTTTTGATTTTTATTTTGCTGGCTGTGACGCCTGGATTTTTGATGTTGCCGTAACCGTCAATGACTGGTGTATTGATACTGCAACTGGCGAGTTGGATGTTGTGCGGGTAAGGGCTTTGTTGAATGCTTATCATCTGGTGCGGCCGTTTACTCCTGAAGAGTCGGTTGCCTGGAAGCCGATGTTGCGGGCAGCCGCTCTGCGTTTTTGGTTGTCCCGCTTGTATGACTACTACCAACCACGAGATGCAGAAATGCTGACGCCGCATGATCCCGCACACTTTGAACGGATTTTACGTTTGCGCGAGTCTTTGCCTGTCCCCCCTTTAACAAGTGATTTATGAATTCAGTACCAGCTTCAACGGGGTGGGTATGGGTTAAACGTGGTTTTGCCCTGTTCCGTCAGCAACCTGCAGAAATGCTGACGCTCTTTTTTGCATATATGTTTTTTAACATGGGCATCAGTCTGGTGCCATTGATCGGTCGCTTTTTGCCTTTAGTCTTAATTCCCGTCTTTGCCATGAGTTTTATGCAGGCTTGCCGTCTGATTGAGGATGGTGCGCGGGTGAAACCGACTGTGTTATTGGTGGGTTTTCGTTCTGAGTTCTTTTTACGTTTATTCGCTTTGGGTTGCCTGTACCTGCTGGCCATTTCCGGCGCAGCATTGATATCGCAACTTTTTGATGATGGTGCCTTATTCGTGTTTATTTCGAGTGAAAAACCAGTCGATCCCAAGGACTTGCCTCAAGGGCGCTTATTCTTAGGGATGATCGTAGCAGTACTTGCGTTTTTACCTGCGTTGATGGCTTTCTGGTTTGCAGGACCATTGATTATGTGGCGCGGGATGTCTGTTCCAAAAGCTTTGTTTTACAGTTTTTTTTCGGTAAAACGGGCAGCGAAGGCATTTTTGATTTATGCCCTGTCGTGGTTCCTGATTTCAGGATTATTGCCAGCTATTTTTGTGGAGATTTTAGCGCTGGCGACAGGCAACACCGTTTTCGTCGTGTTACTGATGATGCCTGTTCTGGCTTTACTGACAACGGTCAGATACTGCACATTTTATCCGACGTATCAGGATATTTTTGAGCAGCGTGAAGAGACGCTTCAATCCTGAGTATCGTGCTCAGAGGGGATATCCATGTCCTCAATAATTTCGTAGCTGTGGGTCATCTGAGCCGTTTTTTCGAGCATGATAGATGCAGAACAGTATTTCTCATGAGATAGCTTGATTGCGCGTTCCACCAGATTAGGTTTCAGCTGACGTCCGCGGATCGTGAAGTGAAAATTAATTTTGGTGAAAACTTTCGGTTCTGTCTCTGCCCTTTCCGCGCTCAGCTTTACGTCGCAGCCACGTACGTCCTGTTTGCTTTTCCGTAAAATCAATACGACGTCGTAGGCTGTGCATCCCCCTGTCCCCAATAACACCATTTCCATAGGACGTGGTGCCAGATTATGACCACCACCTTCCGGTGCTCCATCCATTAAAACTGCGTGGCCTGAGCCTGTTTCTGCCAAAAATGACATGCCAGATAAGCCTGTCCAGCGTACGGTCGCTTCCATTTATTCCTCGTTAGATGTGATGTGTATCGCTCCTGATTTTACTGCATCTGACCATTGCGCATTGGTCGGGCTGCATCACATCTTTATTCGTTTGAAAATACACTTTCAGTGTTATGCGGGAAATTTCTAACTATTTTGCTTAAAATTTAAACAGTTCTTGCACTAAGTCTTTGAAAACCCTATAATTTCCGATTCTCAATTTGCCCGACTGAGAGTTTAACAAGGGAGAGTCTGTCAGATCATAGGCAGAACCACCAAAAAAGGGCGTATTTAACTTTTTAGGATTCAACATGAAAACCTTTTCCGCTAAGGGCCATGAGGTTCAGCGCGACTGGTTCGTGATTGACGCGACAGATAAAGTACTCGGACGTGTTGCCAGCGAAGTGGCACTCCGTTTACGCGGCAAACATAAACCAGAATTTACTCCACACGTAGACACAGGCGATTTTATCGTTGTTGTTAATGCAGGCAAACTGCGCGTGACTGGCACTAAAGCTCTGAACAAAACATACTACCGTCACACTGGTTATCCAGGCGGTATCTATGAAACAAATTTCACGAAAATGCAACAGCGTTTTCCAGGTCGTGCACTCGAGAAAGCAGTGAAAGGCATGTTGCCTAAAGGCCCACTCGGCTATGCAATGATCAAGAAGCTGAAAGTATATGCAGATGCAACGCATCCGCACGCAGCTCAGCAACCACAAGTACTCGACATCTAAGGATTAGCCATGATCGGTAATTACAACTACGGAACTGGCCGTCGCAAGAGCGCAGTTGCTCGCGTATTCCTGAAATCCGGCAGCGGCAAGATCGTTGTCAACGGCAAACCAGCTAACGAGTATTTCTCTCGCGAAACTGGCCTGATGGTGATCCGTCAACCTCTGGAACTGACTAATAATCTCGAAACATTCGATATTATGGTCAACGTTCACGGCGGCGGCGAATCTGGTCAATCCGGTGCTGTTCGTCACGGTATCACTCGCGCTCTGATCGACTACGATGCAGCTTTGAAATCTGAATTGTCCAAAGCAGGCTTCGTTACTCGTGATGCTCGCGAAGTTGAACGTAAAAAAGTTGGTCTGCGCAAAGCACGTCGCGCAAAACAGTTCTCCAAGCGTTAATTTCTTATCGCTGGCACGAATTGCCGAAAAAGCCGCCTCAGCTGGGCGGCTTTTTTGTTTTTATGTACTCATGAGACTATGTCATGACTGAGTTCCGTGAAGTCGTCTTGATATGAGCGACTACTGTTAAAATAGCGGAAAATTTCTTGCAAGGAACGTCGATGATTAAAGTAGGAATAGTAGGTGGAACCGGCTACACCGGGGTTGAGTTGTTGCGTTTGCTGGCAATGCATCCTGCGGTGGAATTAACAGCAATTACGTCGCGGAAAGAGGACGGTTTGCCAGTGGCTGACATGTATCCTTCGTTGCGCGGACGTGTCAACCTGGCATTTTCCTCACCTGATAAAGCGAAGCTGACAGAGTGTGATGTCGTCTTTTTTGCGACACCTCACGGTGTTGCTATGGCTCAAACGCCTGAGCTGCTGGCAGCGGGCGTGAAAGTCATTGATCTGGCGGCAGATTTCAGGATGAAGGATGTTGCTCAGTTTGAAAAATGGTACGGTGTTCCACACGCATGTCCGGACGTTCTGAAGGAAGCGGTGTATGGTTTGCCCGAGCTGAATCGTGACGCGATTAAAGCAGCCCGTGTCATTGGTAATCCTGGCTGCTATCCAACGACGATGCAACTGGGTTTCTATCCGTTACTGAAAGCGGGAATCGTCGATGCGACTGATCTGATAGCTGATTGCAAATCAGGCGTATCAGGTGCAGGACGTAAGGCTGAGATCGGCATCCTGTTTTCCGAGTCCAGCGATACATTCAAGGCCTACGGAGTCTCCGGTCATCGCCATACCCCTGAGACCATAGAACAGTTGCAGCGTATGAGCACGCAAAAGGTCGGTTTATTATTCACTCCTCATCTTGTTCCGATGATACGTGGCATGCACTCGACCTTGTATGCACGTCTGACCGCAGAAATCAGCAACGATGAATTGCAGGCATTGTTTGAAAATGCGTACAAGGATGAGCCTTTTGTTGATGTGATGCCATTTGGCTCCCATCCGGAAACACGTTCTACCCGGGCATCCAATATGCTGCGTATCGCTGTGCACCGGCCGAACAATGGCAAGACAGTGATCGTTCTCGTGGTGCAGGATAACCTTGTAAAAGGTGCATCAGGGCAGGCGGTCCAATGTATGAATCTGATGTTTGGCCTGGATGAGGTCACCGGATTGCAACATATGCCGGTTTTGCCTTAATTCACTCATGGTAAAAAAGCGACTCTGGCAACGACGCCATCTGGCGTCGAAAATGACGATTACGCATCAGCAGCCATGGCCGCTCAGGCTGGCTATGATGGTGATGGTTATCGCATTGACGTCCGCTGTTGCCTGGTGGACCTACGATCTTGGAAAGAGTTTTGCCTTCGGAACAAAGGTGAATCTGAATCAGGTGCAGGCACTTGAAACACAGGTTAGAGAGTTGACAGCTGAGCGCGACAAGCTCTTGCTGGAGGCAAACACGATAGAAAGTAAGCAGAATATTGATCGTTCCATGCAGAAAGAACTGACGGATCAGATCAAAACGCTGACCGCAGAAAATCAGAAACTCAAAGATGACCTGGCTTTTTTTGAGGGCGTGATGCCGTCGGCGACGGGTAATGATGGTATTACTGTTCAAAATCTGAAGATAGAAATGCTTGCTCCTGGTCAGTTACGTTATCGAGCTCTGGTGATGCAGGGTGTCAAAAATGGCAGGGATTTTAACGGTGAATTGCAACTTTTATTAGGCTTGGTTCAGGCAGGTAAACCTGCTACGATGTCCTTCCCTGATCCTAAGTCGGGTGAGGCTGGTAAATTGAAATTATCGTTCAGACATTACCAGCGACTGGAGGGCGTCATTACTCTTCCAGACGGCGCGGTTGCCAAAAATGTCCAGGTGAAAGTCTTAGACCGGGGACAAATCCGCGCTCAACAAACGGTTAATTTATAAACCAGCATCAATTATTAATGAGTGGGGTTGCGCTCGTTAATATTTTTGATCCATGTCCTGAAAAGGAATTCTTTCATGTTCAGTCGTAAAACCAAAAGTACTATCGACAGCCTTATCGGATCAACGACAAGAATCGAAGGTGATCTGCATTTTAAGGGTGGTTTGCGCATCGATGGTCATATTCGCGGGAATGTTATTGCAGATACGGAGTCGCTGAGTATGCTGGTCATTTCCGAACAGGCAGTCATCGATGGCGAAGTCAGAGCGGCACATCTGGTAGTGAACGGCGTGATTAACGGGCCGGTATTTTCAACAGAACTGCTGGAGCTGCAGCCTAAAGCGAAAATTTCTGGCGACGTCCATTACAAGACACTGGAAATGCTGAGTGGTGCCCTGGTGTCAGGCAAGCTGACCCATGATCTTGCGCAAGAGCCAGCCACGCTGAAACTGGCAGCGTCCAATGCATAGTTCCGGAGTCGGGACTATAATGAGCATATCTTAGATTGAAGGAGCAAAAAATGAATGCTGTAGCCGAGATGCCAACACCAATCAATTTCACAGAAAGCGCAGCTGCAAAAGTTGCTCAGCTGATTGAAGAAGAGGGTAATCCGGATCTGAAATTACGCGTTTTTGTACAAGGCGGCGGATGCTCAGGTTTCCAATATGGTTTTACTTTTGATGAAATTACCAATGAAGACGACACAACCATGACTAAAAATGGTGTGCAGCTGTTAATCGACTCCATGAGCTATCAGTACTTGGTAGGCGCTGAGATCGATTATAAAGATGATCTGGAAGGTGCTCAGTTTGTGATTAAAAATCCGAACGCGACGACAACTTGCGGATGTGGTTCGTCTTTCTCAGTTTAAGCAGGTAATCACTTAAAATAGGACGCTACGGCGTCCTTTTTTTATGTCCTGAAAAAAAATTCAGTCAGTCTTGCTTAAAGTATTCATCCCAGATGTATCAAAGCTGATTACACTGACAAAAAAACAGATAGGGTAAGACGATGGAGCAGAACAGTTCAATTGATTCGTATCGCGACCGGCAGCAGGAGGTCGTCAAGGCTCTGCGTCAGGTATTGCCCGGACATTGTATCCTGCATCATGAGGAAGATGTCCGTCCGTATGAGTGCGATGGTCTGGCGGCCTATCGTCAGTTGCCAATGATTGTGTGTCTGCCGGAGAGTGAATCACAGATCATCGCTGTGATGGAAGTCTGCCGGCGCCTGAGCGTTCCAGTTGTGCCACGTGGTGCCGGGACAGGATTGTCTGGCGGCGCAATGCCGATCGCTGATGGTGTCGTGTTGTCCACTGCCAAATTCAACAAAATTCTGAAAGTAGATGCTTACTCGCGAACAGCCGTGGTTCAGCCAGGTGTACGCAATCTGGCAATCTCGGAAGCAGTCTCCCCTTTAGGTTTGTATTACGCACCCGATCCCTCATCGCAGATCGCCTGCACGATAGGGGGTAATGTCGCCGAAAACTCTGGTGGTGTTCACTGTCTGAAATATGGCCTGACTGTGCACAATGTATTGCGTGCACGTGTCGTCACGATTGATGGGGAAGTGATTGAGCTTGGCGGTGAAGCGCTGGATGCCCCGGGTCTGGATTTGCTTGCGGTCTTTATCGGCTCAGAAGGTATGCTCGGTATCGTCACCGAAGTAACGGTCAAGCTGGTACCTAAACCGCAGGTTGCGCGCGTGATTATGGCCTCATTTGATGATGTCGTGAAAGGCGGAAATGCAGTCGCAAACGTGATTGCTGCAGGCATTATTCCGGCAGGTCTGGAGATGATGGATAAAACCTCATCGCGTATGGTGGAGCCTTTTGTTAAAGCTGGATACGACATTAATGCGGAAGCAATCCTGCTGTGCGAATCTGATGGCACAACGGAAGAGGTTGAGGAAGAAATTGCACGTATGTCCGCCGTGCTGGAGCAGGCCGGTGCGACGGCAATCGCTGTTTCCCAGAGTGAAGCAGAACGTTTGCGCTTCTGGTCCGGTCGGAAAAATGCGTTTCCCGCTGCGGGACGTATCTCGCCGGATTACTACTGCATGGACGGAACGATTCCTCGTAAGCGCTTATCAGAAGTATTGATAGGCATCACTCACATGGAAGAAAAATACGGCTTGCGCTGCGCCAACGTGTTTCATGCCGGCGACGGTAACTTACACCCGCTGATTTTGTTTGATGCGAATCAGGAAGGGGAGTTTTTACGTGCTGAAGCATTCGGTGCCGAGATACTGGAATTATGTGTGACGGTCGGCGGCACGATTACCGGTGAACACGGTGTTGGTATAGAAAAAATTAACTCCATGTGCGTGCAATTTTCGCGTGAGGAACTGGATGCATTTTTTGCGGTGAAGCGCGCATTTGACCCGCATTTTTTGCTGAATCCGGATAAGGCGATACCAACTTTGCATCGCTGCGCTGAATATGGACGTATGCATGTGAAACGGGGAAATCTGAAGTTTCCGGATTTACCTCGTTTCTAAAAAAATAAAAAACCATACAGATGGACACAGTGATGAACAATTTGATAGAAGGCTTCCGGGAACGGATATTGAATGCCTCACAGAACCACCTTCCACTGCAAATCGAAGGCGGTGGCAGTAAGCGTTGGTATGGACAGGCTCCGCACGGTGATGTGCTTGATACCCGGGCGTATTCAGGCATTCTGGCGTATGAGCCGACCGAACTGGTATTGACAGCACGCTGTGGCACGCCACTGGCAGAGATTGAAGCGATACTCGCAGAAAACAACCAGATGCTGGCATTCGAGCCGCCGAGATTCGGGGCAACAGCAACTATAGGGGGTATGCTTGCTACGGGCCTCTCAGGTCCGCGCCGTCCGTATGTCGGTGCTGCCCGTGATTTTATTCTTGGTGCGACATTGATGGACGGTCGCGGACAAGTGCTGGAATTTGGTGGCCAGGTTATGAAAAATGTCGCCGGCTATGATGTTTCACGTTTGCTCGCCGGCGCGATGGGAACCCTTGGTCTGGTATTGAATATATCGGTCAAAGTATTACCGCGACCATTTGCGGAAACGACATTGGTATTTGCTTTATCCGAAGCTGATGCGATTCAAAAGATGAATGAGTGGGCCGGACAGGCATTACCGTTGTCCGGTAGCTGTTGGCATGTAGGGCGGCTGATGTTGCGACTCTCCGGCGCCGAAGCTGCTGTGCGTGCAGCCAAGCAGAAACTGGGGGGGGAAGAGATGCAGGACGCTGCTTCTGCATGGAATGAATTACGCGAACAGACGCATGATTTCTTTTCTCAGGATGATGCCCATGGTTTGTGGCGTTTATCTGTTCCATCCACGACAGCACCTTTAAAACTGACCGGTAAGTCGCTGATAGAGTGGGGTGGTGCGCAGCGCTGGTTATTCAGCGACGAGAGTCCGGACGCTATTCGTACCGCGGCACAAGCAGCTGGCGGTCATGCGACCTTGTTCCGTGGCGGTGAAAAAAACATTGGTGTTTTCACGCCTTTATCGACGCCGCTGGCGAAGATACATCAGCGTCTGAAAGTCGCTTTCGATCCATCAGGTATTTTTAACCCTGGCCGCCTGTACAAGGATTTTTAATTCGCTATGCAAACTAATCTCGCAGACTTTATAAAGAATACCCGTGAGGGCAAAGAGGCCGATGACATTTTGCGTAAATGTGTGCATTGCGGTTTTTGTACAGCGACTTGCCCTACCTATCAGTTGCTGGGGGACGAACTCGACGGCCCGCGTGGCCGCATTTACCTGATCAAACAGGTGCTGGAAGGAAAAGTTGCTACCGAAAAAACGCAGCAGCATCTTGACCGCTGCCTGACTTGCCGCAATTGCGAATCGACCTGTCCTTCCGGTGTTCAGTACGGGCGTCTGCTCGACATTGGCCGTAAGGTTGTGGAAGAGCAAGTGCCGCGTTCGCTGAAACAAAGGCTCATCCGGAGCACACTGAAAACGATGTTGCCTACGCCCTGGATATTCAAACCGGCAATGAGTCTCGGCCAATCCGTTCGCCCATTATTGCCCAAAGCCTTAAAGAATAAGGTTCCTGCTCGACAATCTGGCGGATTATGGCCACAGCAACCGCATTCCCGAAAAATGTTGTTGCTGGATGGTTGTGTGCAGCCATCGATGTCACCGAACATTAATTTCGCGACAGCCAGGGTGCTGGATACCTTGGGTATCGAGCTGATCCGTGCTCCGAAAGCCGGATGTTGCGGCGCTATCCGCCATCACCTGAATGAGCAGGAAGCGGCACTGAATGATATGCGCAATAACATTGATGCTTGGTGGCCATATGTGGAGTCTGGTGCAGAAGCCATCATCATGACTGCATCCGGCTGTGGCGTGACAGTGAAAGAATATGGGCATCTGCTTGCACACGATATGGTGTATGCAGAAAAGGCGCAGCGCATTTCAGCGCTGACACGCGACCTTAGTGAAGTGTTGCCGGCGTTTGAAACTGAACTGGTCGGCAGATTACAGGGCAAACTCAGTCAGCGCATCGTCTGGCATCCACCGTGCACCTTGCAACATGGTCAGCAAATCCGCGGCAAAGTCGAAGGCTTACTGAAAGCCATCGGGATTGATGTGCAGATGTGTGCAGACAGCCATTTATGTTGTGGCTCGGCAGGAACCTACTCTGTTTTGCAGCCGGAGTTGTCATATCAGTTGCGGGATAAAAAATTGCACAATCTGCTGGCAATGAAGCCAGACATGATTTTATCGGCGAACATTGGCTGCCTGACCCATTTACAATCAGGAACTGAGACACCGGTAAAACACTGGGTCGAATTAATCGATCACGCGTTGGCATCGTCCTGAGCTGGCATCATGATCCGAACCTTTTCAATACTACTGATTTTTCAGTGTCTGGGAGAGGGTATTGTCTTTCTGTCGAAACTCCCCGTTCCGGGGCCGGTCATAGGGATGTTGTTGCTGTTTGTTTTTCTGTTGCTGAAAAAAGAAGCAGCTTCCGGACTGGTCGCCGGCGTACAGGAGTTGCTCAGACATTTATCGCTACTGTTTATTCCGGCGGGGGTCGGCATCATGGTACATGGCAAAACTGTCCTGGATGAATGGATGCCGCTGGCCATTGCACTGGTGCTGAGTACAGCAGTATCGATTGTCGTGACGGCATTGTGCGTGAAATGGATGTCACGATGAACGCAAGATTAGCGGACGTCTGGGTTTATCTGGCGGCATCGCCCCTGCTGGGACTGACTGCAACGCTGCTGGCCTATCAGCTTGCCTATGTGATCTACGCCCGTTGTAAGTTCAGCCCGCTTGCAAATCCAGTCGCAATTGCCGTCGCAATGCTTGTGCTGGTTCTAAGCGGAACCGGAACGTCATATCAGACTTATTTTTCAGGCGCGCAGTTTGTCCATTTTCTGCTAGGGCCGGCAACGGTAGCGTTGGCTGTGCCGCTGTATCAGCAGATGAATAAACTGCGCTCGCAGTGGCGGGCATTTCTGCTTGCCGCAGTGTTAGGCAGTGCGTCTGCGATTGGCACAGCGATGTTGCTTGCGCAATGGTTCGGTGCGTCACATGTGACTGTTTTGTCTCTGGCGTCAAAATCGGTCACGATGGCCATTGCGATGGGGATTACCGAAAAAGTCGGTGGCTTACCCTCCCTGACTGCGGCACTGGTGATGCTGACCGGCATCTTGGGGGCGATGATGGCAACAAGTATCCTGAATTTTCTGCATATTAAAGAAGACAGCGTGCGCGGTTTTGCCTTAGGTGTCAGTGCGCATGGCATTGGTACAGCCAGAGCTTTTCAGTTAAGCGAGGAAATGGGGGCGTTTGCGGGCCTGGCAATGGGATTGTCGGGGTTGCTGACTGCAATATGCTTGCCGCTGGTATTACATTGGCTGGGAGTGATCTGATTCTCCCAACCATAAGCGTACAACTTAAAAAGGCGGCTTAGCTGGCTGCAAGCAGTTTCTCCACGTCCTGAATAATCTCGGCTGGTGTTGTCTGCGGCGCATAGCGCTTGTACACGGAGCCATCCGGTTTAATCAGAAATTTTGTGAAATTCCATTTAATCGCCTCTATGCCAAGCAGGCCGGGAGCCGCAGATTTCAGGTACTGAAACAGCGGATGTGCGTTTTTGCCATTGACATCAATTTTCTCAAACAGCGGAAAAGTAACGCCGTAGTTTTTTTCGCAGAAACTGCCGATGTCATCGGCGGTGCCGGGTTCCTGGTGGCCGAATTGATTACACGGAAATCCAAGCACCACCACACCCTTGTCTCTGAATTGCTGATAAAGCGCTTCCAGCCCCTTATACTGAGGCGTAAAACCACATTTGCTCGCGGTGTTGACGATCAGAACCACTTTGCCCTGATACTGTTTCAGGTCAACTGTCTGTCCCTGCAAATTTGTGACGGAGTAGTCGAGAGCACTCATTGTCAGACGATGCCTAAATGGTGGGTACCGGCGGTGAGATCACGCTCTTTCGCCTCTTTGCCCTGTAACATGATCGCGAGGCGTAATTCATTGACAGAATCCGCGTTACGCAGCGCATCTTCGTAGGTGATTTTGCCGGCTTCGTGCAAATCAAATAAATCCTGGTCAAATGTACGCATGCCGAGTTCACGTGATTTTTTCATGACTTCTTTGATTTCATGTACCTGACCTTTGAAGATCAGATCTGAAATCAGCGGCGAGTTCAGCATGATCTCGACTGCTGCAACCCGTCCCTTACGGCCTTTTAACGGTATCAGACGCTGTGATACAACGGCTTTCAGATTCAGTGATAAGTCCATTAATAATTGTGCCCGGCGCTCTTCAGGGAAAAAGTTGATGATACGGTCCAGCGCCTGATTGGAACTATTTGCATGCAGCGTTGCGAGACACAGGTGACCGGTTTCTGCAAATGCGATAGCAAAGTCCATGGTTTCACGATCGCGGATCTCACCGATCTGGATCACGTCAGGCGCCTGACGCAATGAATTTTTCAGTGCGGCACCCCAGTCTTCCGTATCAATGCCGACTTCCCGTTGCGTGACGATACAGTTCGCATGCGGATGCACATATTCGATCGGGTCTTCAATGGTGATAATATGCCCGTAACTTGATTGATTGCGGTGCCCTACCATCGCAGCGAGCGTTGTTGATTTACCCGACCCTGTTGCCCCGACCATGATCACCAGACCACGCTTGGCCATCACAATATCTTTAAGATTTTCCGGTAAGCCCAGGTCTTCTAATTTCGGAATCGCGGTCGTGATCGTCCGCAACACGAGCCCGACACGACCTTGCTGCATGAAGGCAGAGACACGGAAGCGGCCCATGCCTGCCGGATTGATCGCGAAGTTACATTCTTTGGTCGATTCGAATTCAGCTGCCTGCTTATCATTCATGATGGCACGTGCCAGATCAACTGTATGAGCAGGTGTCAGCGGCTGGTTTGACACTGGCGTGACTCTGCCATCGATTTTGAAAGCAGGTGGGAAGTCAGCAGTGATGAATAAGTCCGACCCGTTTTTACTCAGCATCAGTCTGAGCAGGTCATGCATGAATTTGGTTGCCTGATCGCGTTCCATGTTCGTCTCTTTCTATCAGATCAATTAACCAGGAAAATTCTCTGGAATTTTCGCTGCTGCACGCGCGGTACCCACTGAAATCACGTTACGCTTCACCAGATCGGTCAGATTCTGATCCAGTGTCTGCATACCCATGTTGTTACCAGTTTGTATCGCGGAATACATCTGCGCAACTTTCGCTTCACGGATCAGATTACGAATCGCCGGGGTACCGATCATGATTTCATGTGCCGCTACACGTCCCGAGCCATCTTTGACTTTCAGCAGCGTCTGCGAAATGACAGCCTGTAGGGACTCCGACAGCATCGACCGTACCATTTCTTTTTCTTCTGCCGGGAATACGTCAACAATACGGTCTATCGTTTTTGCAGCGGAGGATGTATGCAAGGTACCGAAGACCAAGTGACCTGTTTCAGCTGCCGTCAATGCCAGGCGAATAGTTTCAAGATCACGCAACTCACCAACCAGAATCGCATCCGGATCTTCACGCAAAGCAGAACGTAAAGCGTTATTAAATGACATGGTGTGCGGACCGACTTCACGTTGGTTGATCAGACATTTTTTCGACTCATGCACAAACTCGATAGGATCTTCTACGGTCAGGATATGTCCATATTCATTTTCATTCAGATGGTTCACCATTCCTGCCAGCGTGGTTGATTTGCCTGAGCCGGTTGGCCCTGTGACCAGAACCAGACCGCGCGGTTTTAGTGCGAGGTCAGCAAAAATACGTGGTGCGTTCAATTGTTCCAGCGTCAGAATTTTTGACGGAATCGTACGCATAACAGCCGCCGGGCCGCGTTCCTGATTAAATGCATTCACACGGAAACGTGCCAGTCCCGGAATCGCAAAAGAGAAATCACACTCCAGAGTTTCTTCGTAAATTTTGCGCTGGGAGTCGTTCATGATGTCATAGATCAACTCATGTACATCTTTATGCTCGAGTGGCGGCAAATTAATGCGGCGTACGTCGCCATGAACCCGTATCATTGGTGGCAGACCTGATGACAGGTGAAGATCGGAGGCGTTATTCTTGACGGAGAACGCAAGCAGTTCAGAAATGTCCATTTATAATTCCGGTAATTGGTAGGTGTCCTGGATGAAAATCGCGACCAAGCGGCGACCAAGCGTAGTGTATTTTGCCCTGATAAAAAAGAGCAGACAAAAAATTGATGAAGTTCCCTACAACATTATCTGATTATGTCCTTAATTTCTGACAACTTGCAAGCCGTACTTGATGACATCCGGGCAACAGAACTCAGGTTTAATCGCCCTCCACAGTCAGTCCGGTTGTTAGCCGTCTCCAAAACATTCGGTGCTGACGTTATTCTGGATGCTGCGCGACATGGACAGACTGCTTTCGGAGAAAACTATCTTCAGGAGGCATTAGAAAAAATTTCGCTGATACACAACACCGCACCTGAGCTGCAGCTCGAATGGCATTTCATTGGCCCGATACAGAGTAATAAAACAAAACCGATTGCCGAGCATTTTGACTGGGTGCATTCGGTGGACAGAGAAAAAATTGCCGTCCGTTTGTCTGAGCAGCGACCAGCGGCTATGCGGGATTTAAATATTTGCCTGCAGGTCAATATCAGCGGTGAAGAGAGTAAAAGTGGCGTTGCTCCGGAAGAGGTTGTGGCGTTGGCGCTGAAAATTGCTGCCTTACCACGTATTCGGTTACGGGGATTGATGACGGTGCCCGAACCGACACCGGATGTCACGCAGCAGCGTAAGGCATTTCATCATTTAAAAGAGTTAAGCGAAAAAATATCGGCGCACGGGGTTCTTTTGGATACCTTATCGATGGGTATGAGCAGCGACTTGCATGCTGCTATTGCCGAAGGAAGCACGATGGTCAGAATAGGAACCGCAATTTTTGGGAGTAGAAATTATGCAAAATAAATTAAAGATTGCTTTTATCGGTGGCGGTAATATGGCATCTGCATTGATCGGTGGTTTGCTGCCGGATTTCACTGCGCCCGACCATATTCATATCGTCGATGTGAATCAAGCGTCTTTAAACCGGCTGGAGACGGAATTTGGTGTGACTACTGCACTGTGTATTGATGAACGCATACAAGCCGCTGATGTGATCGTACTGGCCGTAAAGCCGCAGCAATTGCGCGATGTCATCGGCGCACTCGCGCCATTCATTCAACAGCAGTTATTGTTGACGATCGCAGCAGGTATCCGTACCACGGATATTTCCCGCTGGCTCAACTCATATTCGACTATTGTCCGTGCAATGCCGAACACGCCTGCACTGATTGGTAAAGGGATTACCGGTCTGTATGCGATGCCGGGCGTCAGCGAACAACAGAAAAAAGTCGCCGATGACATTCTGCGCTCGGTCGGGCTGACCTCCTGGTTAGACAAAGAAGACCTGATTGACGCAGTGACCGCTGTTTCCGGCAGCGGCCCGGCTTATGTCTTTTATTTTATTGAAGCGATGCAGGAAGCCGCCATGACGCTGGGGCTGAGTGCCGAACAAGGAACGCAATTTGCCATTGAGACTTTCGAAGGTGCAGCACAACTGGCGATGCACTCGAATGAACCTGTTGCGGTATTACGGGAGCGGGTGACTTCTAAGGGCGGGACCACTTATGCCGCTTTGACCAGCATGGAAAATAGCGAAGTCAAACAAGCGATCATCCGCGCTATTCAGGCAGCTGCCGCCCGAGGTGCAGAGCTGGGTGACGAATTTGGTCAGCAGGAATAAGTCCGCTTATTGATTTTGAGTTTGTTTAAGCAATGGCGCAAGTTTGCGCCATGTTTGCAGAGCCCGTAACGAGGTTACGATGAGAGACAAGGCGCGGGCAGGCTTCACCACATAAACTGCTGCTGCCAGCACGGCTCCCAGTATCGGTTTATTTTTGATAGTGACGAAGACTTTTGCCGCGAAATTCAGACTGAATTCAGCGAATTCTATGGACTGCTGAAGTTCTTGTGTCTGCAGAGAGAATAATTGTCGTTGCGCATGCACTTTCAGCAGCAATGCTTCACGGCGGAGAGCGAGTTTATCTTTGTAGGCAGACGACATTGTGTGTCTCAGTTCGAAGAGGAGTGAGGGAAATTATCACGCAGCGCCTGCCCGTCTTTTTCCAACTCTGACAGTGTCAGCGATAACAGTCTTGGTTTTGCTTCCAGTTGTTGGCGTATCCGCCAGGTAATACCCCCCGCTGCAATTGCGAACAAGGCAATCAGGATGGAAATCAGCTCAATTCTGTGGGTATCCCAAAATACGGCAATCAACAGAACCACAATCAGGACAACGGCGCAGCAAGCGCAAAACAGTGCGGTCAATGACCACAGAAGAATAGAGGAAAAGCGGCTGAGCTCTTCCTCAACTTCGACCGCCGCCAGTTCCAGACGTGTGTGTACTATGCCTGAAAAGGTCGCGATGAGTTTCCCCACAGAGTCGAGAATAGCCATGAGTTACTTACTGCGTCCGATCAGCAAACCGAGCAGCAAGCCAACACCGGCAGCGATACCGGCAGATTGCCATGGATTTTCTTTGACGTAGACGTCGGTCGCTTTTGCCGCATCTTTGGTTCTGGTGATGACCAGATCTTCAACGCGCTGTACTTCTGCTTTCGCATTTTTCAGTGTCTGTTCAAAACGTGCTTTTGCCGATTTGAAGCCTTCACCTGTCTGTTGTTCTGTATTCTTCAACATTTCTTCGGCATCGCGTATGACCTGATTCAGATCGTGCATCAATTGATCTTTGTGCTGTTCTATTGAGCTCATCGTATTTCCTTTAAAAGTGTTGATAAAGAGTATCTGTTGACAGTCTAGGTAGTACAACTTAACAGTATTTGCGACAGATCAAACAGAGTCGAACTTCATTGCGACGCAGGCGGATTGCGCTGACGCTGATCGTTTTAATCGTCGCATTTAATGTAATACATAGTCAATAGCAACGCCAGCAAAGATTGCGGCGCCCAGCCAGTTATTGTGCCGGAAAGCAGCGAAGCAGCGCATACGGTCACGATCTTTAATCAGGGTGTAATGATAAATCGCGCAGCCTGCAGCGACAGTGATGCCAGCGAAAAACCAGCTGTGCAAGCCGTAATACCAACCGATGAACGTGATCATGACGAGGCTGATGAGGTAGCAGAGCATGATCGCCTTGACATCAAATTGGCCAAAGGTAATCGCGGAAGTTTTGATTCCTATTTTGAGATCATCATCTCTGTCCACCATCGCATATTCAGTGTCATAGGCGACTGTCCAGAACACATTGGCGATCAGCAGCATCCACGCCGTCCATGGAACCGTGTTTTGTACCGCCGCAAACGCCATAGGAATACCGAAACCGTAAGCAATCCCGAGATAGGCTTGTGGAATGCCGAAGAAGCGCTTGAAATACGGATAGGTCGCAGCAATGATCACCGCCAGAACGGATAATTGTTTTGTCAGTGTATTGAGCGGCAGGATCAGGGCAAAGGCAATCAGCGACAACATCAGCGCAATCAGCAAGGCCTCTTTCCCGGATACTTTACCGCTGGTCAGCGGCCGATCTGCGGTACGTTTGACGTGGCGGTCGAACTCTCTGTCAGCATAGTCATTCACCGCACAGCCTGCTGACCGCATCAGTGCCGTACCAAGACAAAAGATTGCTACCAGTTTGCCATCGGGCGCTCCATCGGTTGCCAGCCACAGCGCAATCAGAGTCGGCCACAGCAGCAATACGATGCCGATAGGCTTATCGAGCCGTAACAGTTTTAAATACCATTGCATTCGCGAGAGTAAAGCATTCATGTCATAAAAACGGAGTGATGTCAGCCCCGCCATTATAAGTGCGATTTATCCTGTTGCCAGAATGCTGTCTCGGCAGCTTGCCGCATTGAGCGCTTTTCAGGTGAGCAATGATGCCTGAGGTCTGGTCACACGCTGATCGGAGTCTGAGCGGTAATTCACCGGACATTCAGCTTCGGAAGCCCCGGAACAAGCGGGTCTGGCCGGCATATTGCTGGTTTTTCCTATCACGTAGCCGGACGTGAACACGGCCAGGGTGACGCAGATACAAGCAAGATATCGGAGGATTGATTTCATTTCTTACTTTCAATGTCAGATGAAAAGTGGTCCTGATGGAATTGGATAATCGGAGTCGGGTTCAGGGCCGACGATAAGTAAAAAGAGTTTCTCAATACTGTGAACTTCGTACTAATAAAATGTTCAAAGAATAAATTTTCAGGATGATTGGTATTAAAAAACGCTACCATTCGCGAGCCGCGTATTCGATGGGGGAATAAATGAGTTCACCGGAGTTGTTGTTAAATGTCTTGCGTACAGAGCTGCGTGCGGCGGGCGTGACTTATAAAATTCTCGCCGAACGGATAGGCATGAGCGAGTCCAGCGTCAAGCGTATGTTCGGACAAAAAGACATGAGCCTGTCTCGTCTGGCGCAGATATGTAAGGCATCGGGTATCGCGATGGAAGATGTTTTGCGCCAGGCCGCAGATGTCGCGCCGCACTCGGATAATCTGACGCTGGCGCAGGAGAAATCCCTGATTGCCGAGCCTAAATTATTGCTGGTTGCGATTTGTTGTCTCGGTCACTGGAGCCTGGAGCAGATCGTCGATACCTATGAGATCAGTCAGGCAGAAGTCATCTTACATCTGATTGCGCTGGATAAGCTGGAACTGATCGAATTGCGGCCAAATAATCGCTACCGGCTGAATGTCTCGCCGGCATTTCACTGGCTGCCGGATGGCCCGGTTCAGCAGTTTTTCCGGGACTACGTCGTCAGCGATTATTTCAATGGCCGCTTTGATCATGTGGGCGAAACTCTGCTCTGTGTGCCAGCGCGGGTTTCCAGTCGGAGTGCGCAGGAAGTCGTACAAAAAATTCAGCAATTGGTGGCAGAACTGGCGCGTCTGCATCAGGAAGACAGGAAGCTGCGGCCAGAAGAAATCGATGGTTTTACTTTGCTGGTCGGTTTTCGTTCATGGGAGTTTTCTGCTTTCACCGCTTTACGCCGTCCAGAGGCCAGACCTGTTATGACGGGCATTACACATCATATCGCAACCAAGAAATAAGCCGGGTGACCGGCTCAGACCGACAAGCGTTGCTTGCGCAGGTGCGCTGATTTCGCTATTGTGCCGCAGGCGGTAAATCGAGCATCGTCACACCGGGTAAATCACAAGCAAGCACGGCCTTGTGGATCGCTTCAATGGCTGCCAGGCGAGTAAAACTTTTACGCCAGGCGATCACTACACGGCGATCTGGTACCGGGGCTGCAAAAGGCACGTAGCGCAGCATGCCATCTTTGGCGTTCATGTCCGGCACTGACGCAACGGGCAGTACAGTCAGGCCTATGCCGGAGGCGACCATGTGACGTATCGTTTCGAGAGAGGAGCCTTCAAAGGTGCGGGCAATGCCGTCACCAGTCGTCGAGAATCTTGCCATTTCAGGACACACTTCCAAGACCTGATCTCGGAAACAATGACCATTCCCCAACAGCAGCATGGTTTCCGATTTTAATTCTTCGGCGGAGATTGTCTTGCGCTCAGCCCACGCGTGCTCGCGCGGCATCGCGACGACGAAAGGTTCATCATACAGAGCTTGTGTCATCAGACCCTGATCCGGCAGCGGCAAGGCCATAATGGCTGCATCCAGTTCGCCCTGACGCAGCAGTTCCATGAGTTTGACTGTGAAGTTTTCCTGCAATACCAGCGGCATTTGCGGCACTTGTCTGATCATGGTTTTCACCAGGGTGGGCAGCAGGTAAGGGCCGATGGTGTAAATCACGCCGAGACGGAAAGGACCAGCAAGCGGGTCTTTGTTTTGTTTGGCGATTTCTTTGATGGCGGCGGTCTGTTCGAGCACACGTTCTGCCTGCGCCACGATCTGTGCGCCCAGCGGTGTCGTCGATACTTCTGTTCCGCCCCGTTCAAATATGGTGACTCCCAGCTCGTCTTCCAGTTTTTTGATCGCAACCGATAGCGTCGGTTGCGCAACAAAACAAGCTTCTGCTGCATGGCCGAAATGTTTTTCGCGTGCGACCGCGACGATGTATTTTAATTCTGTGAGTGTCATGAGCTAAGTTTGGCACAGAGTCCGGTTGGCGTCAGCAATCCGGTTTATTTATTTTCTGAAGAAAACCTAAAAATAAATATATGAGGGGGAGTATATTTTAATGCCCTTGTATCTATTGGAGGCTGGCGCGAAAATTACTTATACTCCCCCAGAGTATCATCTTCATCCAGTGATAATACGAGTCTCGGGATGAAGACAGTTATGTGATTTTACGGTCAGGTGTTTATTTTTTCTGCGCGTGACTCATCGCTTTGGTCAGTTCCAGATGACCCTGCGCTGCACCACTGTCAGGAACGATTTCACCGTCTCGTTGACGCACCTCGTTCAGACGGGCAGCCAGTTGCTCCGGAGCATCGCCTTCACGACCGACCCAGATACCTTGTGTCATCGTGATATTCGCCGCTTCAAAGCTGCCAGCGCCGGCACACAGTATGGTTCTGGTTGGCGCGCTCTCAGCCGCGAGTACCAGCATTGCAGGAACGACATCGGAAGGTTTGAGTGCCGCTAAGAATTCCGCTGGGAACAGGCTTTCTGTCATGCGTGTGGCGGCGGTCGGTGCCAGGCTGTTGACATGGATATTGTGTTTTGCACCTTCCAGTGCCAGCGTCTGCATCAGGCCGACCAAGGCCATTTTGGCGGCGCCGTAATTGGATTGACCGAAATTGCCATACAGCCCTGAGGAGGACGTCGTCATGACGATACGACCATATTTTTGTTCTGTCATGATAGGCCACACCGCTTTGCAGCAATGAACGGCACCCATCAGATGCACGTCCATCACGAGCCGGAAATCATCGAGTTCCATCTTGGCGAAGCTTTTATCACGCAAAATACCGGCATTGTTAATCAGAATATCAATGCGGCCCCATTGTTTCATCGTGTCATCGACCATTGCCTGTACCGCGGCAAAATCAGTAACGGAAGCACCGTTTGCAATCGCTTCGCCACCTGCTGCTCGGATTTCCTCGACGACCGCTAACGCTGCGGCAGATGAACCTCCGGAGCCATCACGTGCGCTGCCCAGATCGTTGACGACCACTTTGGCACCACGCGCAGCCAATGCCAGCGCGTGTTCGCGCCCGAGTCCGCCGCCCGCGCCGGTGACGATTGCCACGCGACCTTTAAAATCGATACTCATATTTGTTGTCCCATTAATTTATTAGTTAATCAGATAGTCGTAGTTGCTGACAGACAAATTGCCCGGTAGTGATTTTAACTTGCCTGATTCCCTCAGAGTAATCCGATTGATCTGCGGTTGGTACTTTTCCATCGTCTTTTTGTATGCAATCAGTACCTGTGCTGCAGATATCAGTTCAGTTTTTTCTGCATCATGATGGCGCCACCCATCGCCGGGTCCAGCTCGTAAGTGGCAAATCCCTGCTTCAGGTATAACTGACGCGCAGGGAGGTTACCTTCCAGAACTTCCAGCGTGATTTTGCAATAACCAAGCTCAACAGCAAGCCGCGTGATGTGTTCCATCATCCTGACGCCGATATGCTGACTGCGAAAATCCGGATGGACAGCAAAATCGTGAATGTTCAGCAGCGGCTTGCAGGCAAAGGTTGAAAAGCCTTCGATGCAAATCGCCAGTCCGGCAGCCTGATCACCGGCATACGCCAGTACCACCCGCACGGCGTTGCGGTTTTTCAATTCATTGATCAGATTTTTCTGGCAATAGTCAGACAGGGCCTCACCGCCGCCCATGGGGTCTTGCGCGTAACTGTTAAGCATGGCCAGCACATCATGAGCGTGTTGTTCGTTGTGCAGATCTGCATTGATGATTGTAAGCATAAAAGGGATTAGCGGAGTAAGGTTTGACGGGACCTGCGAGTTCATTACACGCGCAGGAATTCTTCTTTATTCCCCAGCCAGCGCTCTAAGTGCGCAGCGACGGTGACGGGGTCATTTTTTAATAAATCAGCAGCCAGATTTCTGGCTTTTTCAACCAGCCATTGATCTGTCTCCAGGTTCGCAAAGCGTAGCATGGCTTCGCCGGATTGCCTTGCACCGAGAAATTCGCCGGGACCGCGTAACTCTAAATCTTTACGGGCGATTTCAAAACCATCATTGCTTTCCCGCATGGTCGCCAGCCTTTGTTTCGCGGTGCCACCCAACGGCCCCTGATACAGCAACAGGCAGACGCTGGCGGCCGCGCCACGACCAACGCGGCCGCGCAGCTGGTGCAGTTGTGAGAGTCCGAAGCGCTCAGCGTGTTCAATCACCATCAGGCTCGCATTCGGTACATCGACCCCGACTTCAATCACGGTAGTCGCCACCAGCACCTGCGTACGGTTGTGGATGAAATCATCCATCACAGCCTGTTTTTCCGCAGGCTTGAGTCGGCCATGTACCAGTCCGACCTGCACTCCCGGCAACGCAGCCGCGAGCATCAGGTGAGTGTCAGTCGCGGTTTGCAGTTGCAGGGTTTCGGATTCTTCGATCAGTGGACAGACCCAGTACACCTGTTTGCCTTCCAGCGCTGCCGCGTGCACCCGCGCGATCACTTCATCGCGGCGATTCTGGTCTATCACGCGGGTAACGATGGGCGTGCGTCCCGGTGGTAATTCGTCAATCACGGACACTTCCAGATCGGCGAAATAGGTCATCGCCAGTGTGCGCGGGATCGGTGTTGCTGACATCATCAGCTGATGCGGAATTTTTCCTGCTTCAGCCTTATTCGCCAGATTCAGACGTTGACTGACGCCGAAACGATGCTGTTCATCAACGATCACTAATCCCAGCTTTTTGAACTGCACGTTATCTTGTATCAGTGCGTGAGTTCCTATCACCAGTTGCGCCTCGCCGGAGGCAATCAGCACATTGGCCGCTTCTTTTTCTTTTTTCCTGAGGCTGCCGGTCAGCCAGGCCGTTTTCACGCCCAGCGGCTCCAGCCATGCAGCGATTTTTCTGAAATGCTGTTCTGCCAGAATTTCTGTTGGCGCCATTAAGGCCGCCTGAAAGCCATTGTCGATCGCTTGTGTTGCAGCCAACGCAGCGACGATGGTTTTGCCGCTGCCGACGTCGCCTTGTAACAGACGCTGCATGGGAAAGGTTTCGCGTAAATCGGCGCGGATTTCCGCCAGCACTTTTTCTTGCGCATTGGTCAGCGAAAAAGGCAGATTCAGTAAAAATGCATTACTCAGTTCGCCTGTGACAGGCAGCGCGTTCGCGCCTTTGCTGCGGCGTGTGATCTGCGCCCGTTTTAACGAGAGTTGCTGTGCCAGCAGCTCATCGAATTTCATACGTTCCCATGCCGGATGTTCCCGTTCCATCAAACTGTACTGATCGATATCCGGCGGCGGATTGTGCAATGTGCGTACGCTTGCCTCGAATCCCTGTAAACCTAAGGCCGCTAAACGTGCTGGCGATAAGGTGTCGCGCCAGTTGACTCTGGTCATGGCGTTCGCAATCGCTTTGCGTAACAGTACCTGCGGTACGCCTTCTCCGGAATGGTAAACCGGGGTCAGGGAGGTTGGTAAGGGCGCGCCTTCATTGACGATTTTGTAGCCGGGGTGCACCATTTCCGCGCCAAAAAAACCATGCCGCAATTCGCCGCGTGCCCTGACGCGCACACCCATTGCTAATTGTTTGAGCTGGCTGCCGTAAAAATTCAGAAAGCGTAAAACGATTTGCCCGCTATCGTCGCTGATGGTGACAACCAGTTGGCGGCGCGGGCGATATTGCACATCCGATGCGGTCACGACGCCTTCCACCTGTACGGTGTTGCCACCGCGTAAAGCCGCATCATGCATGGGGATAATGGCGGTCTCATCCTCATAGCGCATAGGCAGATGCAGGACGAAGTCCATGTCTCTGCGCAAGCCCAGCCGGGCGAGTTTTTCACTGGCTTTGCTGGTGCTGCCCGCCGCTTTAGAGGACGGCTTTTTACCGGATTGACGGGCTGCTTTGATCGGTGGCGCGTGTGTCTCTGTACTTGCGTTTGGGTCTTCAGCTGCCATGGGTGTAAAATGGTGGGTTTTGCTGTTGGCTTAGTTGTGCAGGAATGTCCTTCTTTAGCTTATTTTACTGAGTTTTTATACAGTATGCAGCATTTTGTTCCATCTCTATTCGTTTCCCGCGCATGAAATATTCTTTGAGTGATTTTGATTTTGATCTGCCCGATGCTTTAATCGCGCAAATGCCGCTGCCGGACAGAACCGCTTCGCGCTTATTGCATGTCGATGGTGAACAACTGGTGGATCGCCATTTCTCTGACGTGATCGATCAGCTGTCTGCAGGCGATTTACTGGTGTTCAATGATACCCGCGTGCTCAAAGCGCGTTTTTTTGGCGTCAAGGAAACTGGTGGCAAAGTGCAATTGCTGGTTGAGCGCGTGTTATCGAATACGGATGACAACCGCAGCGTGCTGGTGCAGATGCGCGCATCGAAATCGCCGCTACCGGGCAGTAAAATCAGGCTCGCAGATGCATTCGATGTCGTCGTGGGTGAACGTCAGGGTGAGTTTTTCACTTTGTTTTTTCCTGACGACATATTTACTTTGCTCGAAACTTACGGTCGCCTGCCTTTACCACCGTATATCGAACATGATGCTGATGATTTTGATGAGCAGCGCTATCAGACTGTGTATAACCGTGTGCCCGGTGCTGTCGCTGCTCCAACGGCGGGCTTGCATTTTGATCAGGCTTTATTAGAGCGCTGCCAGCAAAAAGGCATAGGGCTGGCGTACGTGACTCTGCACGTCGGTGCGGGCACATTTCAGCCGGTGCGGGTTGAGAATCTGAATGAACATGTAATGCACAGCGAGTGGTACACCGTACCGCAAGAGACTGTCGATGCGGTACGCAAGACGAAAGCGGCGGGGGGCAAAGTCATCGCCGTCGGCACTACCAGTATGCGCGCGCTGGAATCTGCATCGCAAAGTGGTCAGCTCGAAGCTGGCAGTGACGATACGCAATTATTCATAACGCCGGGTTATGTATTTAAAACGGTTGATCGCCTGATCACGAATTTCCATTTGCCAAAATCGACGCTGATGATGCTGGTATCGGCGTTTGCCGGTTACGATAGAATCAAATCCGCTTACGCCCATGCGATTGCGCAGCGTTATCGTTTCTTTAGTTACGGCGACGCGATGTTGCTGACTAATGCCTCCGGGAAGGCCTGAAAATTGCTGAAACCAAGCGGAAACAGGCTGGATAAGAAAGACGTAGGACGACTCATTACCGTGCGCTTTGCGGAGCGCACAAGGAAGAATCATGCTTGAATTTACTCTGATAAAAAAAGACAAAACGACCGCTGCCCGCCGTGGACGTGTGAAGGTGAATCACGGCGAAATCGAAACGCCGATTTTCATGCCAGTCGGTACTTACGGTTCTGTGAAAGCGATGTCACCGCTGGAACTCAAAGAAATCGACGCGCAGATTATTCTGGGTAACACTTTTCATCTGTGGCTGCGCCCTGGCTTGAGTGTGCTGGATAAATTCGGTGGTTTGCATGACTTCATGGGATGGACTAAACCTATCCTGACCGATTCCGGCGGTTTTCAGGTGTTTTCGCTCGGAGCGATGCGCAAGATCACGGAAGAGGGGGTGAAATTTTCGTCGCCGATCAGTGGGGAACGCTTGTTCCTGTCGCCGGAAATTTCCATGCAGATTCAGCGCTCGCTGAATTCCGATATCGTGATGCAGTTTGACGAATGTACACCTTACGAAATTGACGGCAGACCGGCGACGACTGAAGAAGCCGGTAAATCGATGCGCATGTCGTTGCGTTGGGCCAAGCGCTCTATTGACGAATTCAGACAGGGTGAAAATCCGAACGCGCTGTTTGGCATCGTTCAGGGCGGAATGTTTGAACACTTGCGCGACGAATCACTGGCGGGGCTGAATGAGCTGGGTTTTGATGGTATTGCGATAGGTGGCTTGTCGGTCGGTGAACCAAAAGAAGACATGATGCGCATCCTTGCGCACACCGGCCCCAAACTGCCGGAAAACAAGCCGCATTATCTGATGGGCGTCGGTACGCCGGAAGATCTGGTGGCAGGCGTGGCGAACGGTATCGACATGTTTGACTGCGTGATGCCCACACGGAATGCGCGCAATGGCTGGATATTCACCCGCTTCGGCGATGTGAAAATCAAAAACGCGCGTTACAAGGAAGACAAAGAACCTCTGGACGCAACGTGTGAATGTTATACCTGCAAAAACTTCTCTCGTGCGTATTTGCATCACCTGCATCGCACTGGCGAGATTCTGGGCGCACGTCTGAATACGATACATAACCTGCATTACTATCTCGATCTGATGAAAAACATCCGTCAGGCGCTGGATGAGGAACGTTTTCCTGAGTTCGTACAGCAGTTTCATGCTGACCGCGCGCGCGGCATCTAGTCTGCGCCTTAGTCTGTATCTGAGTCCGTCTCTGGCTTTTTTCGCCAGTTTTGATGTAGAGCAGTGCTAGAATGTGGCGCTTTACTGCTTGAAAAGTAGTTGATCGTCACTATTTATCATTATCTTGCCCAACACTGGCTGGATAATATTTATACAATTAACGGAGTCTGAACGTGTTTATTTCTAACGCTTATGCGCAATCTGCGGGTGCTGGTGCTGATGGTGGCCTGATGAGTTTCCTGCCTCTGGTATTAATGTTTGTCGTCTTGTATTTCCTGATGATACGACCACAAATGAAGCGCCAGAAAGAACAAAAAGCAATGATGGATGCGCTGGCAAAGAATGATGAAGTAGTGACTTCCGGTGGCATACTCGGCAAAGTGACCAAGGTCAGTGAAAGCTATGTGACGATAGAAGTCGCAGAAGGCACAGAGATCGTTGTGCAAAAAGTTGCCGTCACGATGTTGTTGCCTAAAGGCACCATTAAAGCGATTTAATCAGTAAATACCTGCAACGCAGTCCGATCGATATCCGGGCTGCGTTGTGCTTTTCAGCTTCCATTTCTTTTTTAATTATGAATCGCTACCCACTCTGGAAGTATCTGTTGATTGTGATTGCGCTGGTATTCGGTGTGTTGTACACCGCGCCCAATTTTTTTGGTGAGTCGCCGGCGGTCCAGATCAGCAGTGCGAAATCGACTGTCAAAATTGACGAAAGCATGAAGGCGCGTGTCGAACAAGCCTTGCAGCAATCGGGTCTGAAAGACAGTGGCGTGTTCTATGACTTTAACGGTATGCAGGGCTCTGTGCGTGCACGCTTCGCTGATACCGATACGCAATTTAAAGCGAAAGACATACTCGAAAAAACACTGAATCCTGACGCAACGGATCCAACTTATACAGTGGCTTTCAATCTGTTACCGAATACGCCGAAGTGGCTGCAAAGTCTGAATGCATTGCCGATGTACCTTGGTCTGGATTTGCGCGGTGGTGTGCATTTCCTGATGCAGGTCGATACCAAGGCGGTTCTGGCCAAGCGGGTGCAGGGGCTGCAATCGAGCGTACGTTCCGCATTGCGTGAAAAAGATATCCGTCATGCTGGCATCAGCCGCGATGGCGATAATATTTCGGTGAAGTTCCGTGATGCTGAAACCCGCTCTGCAGCGAAGACCGTATTAGCATCGCAAATGACGGATGTGAATCTGACAGATGTTGTCATTGCCGATAATACCGAATTCAATCTCACTGTCAGCCTTAAGCCAGAAGCTTTACAAGCCGTAGTGACCGAAGGTGTGAAGCAAAACATTACCGCTTTGTCTAAGCGTGTGAATGAGCTCGGTGTCGCAGAGCCGATTATTCAACAACAAGGCCCTGATCGCATCGTTGTACAGTTGCCAGGCGTGCAGGATGTGGCGCGTGCAAAAGAAATTATCGGACGTACCGCAACGCTGGAAGTGCGCTTGCTAGATGACAGTGTGATTGGCCCGGTCGATGCGAATACGCCAGTGCCGTATGGCTCGGAAATGTTCAAAGGCAATCGTGGTGGCGAGTTGCTGATCCTGACCAAAGACCCAGTGGTGACTGGTGATTACATTACTGGTGCGACTGCCAGTTTTGATCACAACCAGCAGCCAGCTGTCGGAGTCGATCTGAACGGCGATGGTGGCCGTAAGATGCGCGAGGCAACCCGCAGCCGTATAGGTAAGCGTATGGCGATTGTCTTGTTTGAAAAAGGCAAAGGCGAAGTCCTGATTGCTCCGACCATTAACGATGAACTGGGTTCACGCTTCCAGATTACCGGTATGGGTACAGCTGCGGCCTCTGCCGATCTGGCTTTGTTGCTGCGTGCCGGTTCGCTCGCTGCACCGATGGAAATTATCGAAGAGCGTACGATAGGCCCGCAACTGGGTGTGGAAAACATTAAGCAGGGCCGCAATTCAACCTTATACGGTTTTGCTGCGATCTCGATCTTTATGGTCATCTACTACATGTTGTTCGGTTTCTTCAGCGTGCTGGCATTGTCCGTCAATCTGTTGTTACTGGTCGCGCTGTTGTCCTTGCTGCAAGCGACACTGACTTTGCCTGGTATCGCCGCGATTGCGCTGGCACTGGGTATGGCGATTGACTCGAACGTGCTGATTAACGAACGTATCCGCGAAGAGTTGCGTGCTGGCAGATCACCGCAAAAGGCGATTGAAGAAGGCTTCGGCCACGCCTGGGCAACAATTCTGGATTCCAACGTGACGACGCTGATTGTGGGTCTGGCCTTGTTGATTTTCGGTTCAGGTGCGATCCGCGGGTTTGCTGTGGTTCACTGCCTCGGTATTCTGACCTCGATTTTCTCGTCAGTCTTTGTGTCGCGTGGCGTGGTGAATCTCTGGTACGGTCGTCAGAAAAAACTGACTTCGCTTTCTATCGGTCAGATCTGGAAGCCAACCGATGATGCAGCCAAATAACCGATTGCCCAGATAAGAATTCAGGAATTCATTATGGAATTATTCCGCATTAAAAAAGACATTCCTTTCATGCGCCATGCGCTGATTTTCAATGTCATCTCTGCACTGACTTTTGTCGCCGCCGTATTTTTCCTGCTGCACAAAGGCTTGCATTTCTCTGTCGAATTTACCGGCGGTACGGTGATGGAAGTCACCTATCCAAAAGCGGCTGACGTTGACAGCATACGCCGTACCGTTGAAAGCCTCGGTTATGTTGATGCGCCGGTGCAGACCTTTGGTAAGGCGCAGGATGTCGTGATCCGTTTGCCGTTGGCAAAAGGCGTGACAGCAGCAGATCAGGCTGATAAGGTCATGAAAGCACTGCAGGCAAAAGACCCTGAAGTGAAACAACAACGCGTAGAACAGGTCGGTGCGCAGGTTGGTGACGAACTGGCGCATGATGGTCTGATGGCGTTGTTATTCGTGGTGCTGGGGGTGGTTGCTTATCTGGCGATACGCTTTGAATGGAAATTCGCGGTCGCAGCGATTCTCGCTAACTTGCATGACGTGGTGATTATTCTCGGCTTCTTTGCGTTCTTTCAGTGGGAATTTAACCTCTCCGTGCTGGCGGCGGTATTGGCAGTGCTGGGTTACTCGGTGAATGAATCCGTGATTATTTTTGATCGTATCCGTGAAAATTTCCGTACTCAGCGAAAAATGTCAGTGACAGAGGTGATCAATCATGCGATCACCAGCACCATCTCGCGTACCATCATCACTCATGGATGCACGCAAATGATGGTGTTGTCCATGTTACTCATTGGTGGCCCGACTTTGCATTATTTTGCCGTGGCGCTGACGATCGGTATCTGCTTCGGTATTTATTCTTCTGTCTTCGTTGCTGCTGCCATTGCGATGTGGTTGGGTGTCAAACGCGAAGATCTGGTGAAACCAGTCAAGGAAAAAGACGATACCGACGGCGCCGTAGTTTAAAAAACGCTGATATTCGTCGTTATGATGTAACGATAGGTATCTAAAATCAAAGCCAGCACTCTAGCTGGCTTTTTTTTTGTTACGATTTGCCTCAGACAGATTTTTTTTTGAAAAAAACTTTTCTGTATTGCCGTTGCTGCAAAACAGCAGCACAGGGTGTGGATGCGGCATCTTTTTATTTGCTGCCAGGCTAAATAATCCCAAGCCAGCTCAACCTGTTTGAATAATTCCGTAGAACTTTCTGATCAGATGCCAGTCTTACTGCGTCTGCAAAAGGATAAAAATAACATGAGCAAATTGAAAATCTTGACTATCGTTGCGGTGGTTGCCGCGGTCGCGGGCGGAACCTATTATTTCGTCGCTCCGTCACAAAAAAATAAAGTTGACCCTAAAACTGATCCCTTAGCTGTTGTGAAAACCGGTGGACCTAAAAGTGATGCGCAGAGTCGTCCGGTCAGCGTTTCAACCATCGTCGCACAAAAGCGCGATTACCCTGTGCGTATCGCTGCGAATGGCGTCGTTTCCGCTTTGAACACAGTGGATATCCGGCCTCAGATCACCAGTACCGTGACGAAAGTCCATATCAAAGAAGGTCAGTTTGTGCGTGCCGGTGATCTGCTTTTCACACTCGACAGCCGTACCGACGAAGTCAATTTGGCGAAGGCGCAGGCGCAGCTGGACAAAGATCTGGCAACGCTGGCTGACTATCAGCGGCAACTGGCTCGTAGTAAAGAATTACTGGCGAAAAAATTCGTGGCACAGAGTGCGCTCGATTCGAGTCAGACCCTGGTTGATGCGCAACAGGCCGTCGTTGCTTCTGATAAGGCTGCTGTTGCTGCTGCCCGCGTCGCGCTGAGCTATAACCGTATTGTTGCTCCATCGGCAGGACGCACCGGTATCATCAGCGTTTTCCCGGGGTCATTGGTTCAGCCCAGCGCAACAGCGACAGCAATGGTGACGATTACGCAGATGAATCCGATTGCAGTGACCTTCCCGCTGCCGCAACGTAATTTGACTGATGCGCTACAAAGTATGCAAGGTCAGGACAGTTACGTCACGGCGAGTTTGCCGGATGGCGTCAGCAAATTTAAAGGCAAGTTGCAGTTCGTCGATAACGTCGTGGATGCTGCTTCCGGTACCGTCAAAGTGAAAGCCGTGTTTGATAACAAGGAAATGAAACTGTGGCCGGGCGCGTATGTGAATCTGGAAATGAGTGTGCAGACGCTGAAAGATGCGGTGGTTGTGCCGCAGGATGCAGTCGTTGTCGGTGCGCGTGGCAAGTCTGTGTATGTCGTGAATGCGGAATCGAAAGCCGAGTTGAAACCTGTTGTCGTGACACAAAGTTTCGGTACGGATGCGGTGGTGACCGGTATTGAGGCCGGCGCTAAAGTGGTGCTGGAAGGTAAGCAGAATTTACGTCCCGGAGCGGTCGTCAAAGAGCGCGCTGACGATGCGAAAGAAGGCGACAAATCCGGTAAGCGCGAAAAACCAGCGGCAGCTGCGAAAGCTTCTGAGCAACCGGCAGCATCCTCATCGGCTTCTGCAGCGAGTGCATCATGAATTTATCCGAGTTGTTTATACGCCGTCCTGTGATGACGGTGTTGCTGAATCTGTCTATCGTTATCGCCGGTATTCTGGCCTACCGCTATATTCCGATTGCCGCTTTACCGAGTTACGACACGCCGGTGATCAGCGTCAACGCGAATCTTCCCGGCGCCAGCCCGGAAACGATGGCGACTTCGGTTGCGCTGCCACTTGAAAAGCAGTTCGCCACCATCCCGGGTTTGTCGATTATCAGTTCCAGCAATACGATAGGAAATACATCGCTGACGCTGGAGTTCGATCAGAATCGTAATATTGATGCGGCCGCAGTCGATGTGCAGGCCGCTTTATTACGTGCACAGCGTTCCTTACCCGTTGATATGACGTCACCTCCGTCGTATCGCAAGGTCAATCCTGCCGATGCGCCGGTATTGTTTATTGCCCTGACTTCGCCTTCGCTGAGTCTGGCCGAGCTGACCAGTTACGCTGAGCATCTGATTTCACCTAGTTTGTCCACGCTGGAAGGCGTCGCGCAAGTGAATATTTTTGGTATCAAACGTTATGCCGTGCGCATACGGGTGATGCCGGATGCCTTGTCCGCACGTAACCTCACGCTGGACGAGCTGGCAAGCAGTATCAGAACTTCGAATGCCAATACGCCAGTCGGTACGCTGGACGGTGATAAGCAAACTCTGACTTTGCTGGCTAATAAACAATTGCAGAGCGCGGCAGAATTTGCCAATCTGGTGGTCAGCAATAAAGGCGGGCAGGTGGTTCGTCTGCGTGATGTCGCGGTCGTTGAAGACAGCTATGAACAGGTGAAAACTTCCGCGAATTTCAATGGTGAAAGCTCCATCACTTTAGCGATCCAGCGTCAGTCGGATGCGAACACAGTGAAAGTGGTTGATTCGATCAAAGCTGCCTTGCCCGGTTTTCAGGCGCAATTACCTGCTTCAGTCAAAATGAATCTGGTGAATGACCGCTCCATTTCTATCCGCGATGCTTTGCACGATGTGAACCTGACTTTGCTGCTGACGATCTTCTTAGTGGTCGTTGTCATTTTCCTCTTCTTGCGCCGCTTGGTCGCTACCATTATTCCTACTTTGTCGTTGCCGGTTTCTTTAGTCGGTGCGATCAGCCTGTTATGGGGTTTTGGCTATACGCTGGATAACGTGTCTTTGCTGGGACTGACACTGGCGGTGGGTCTGGTGGTGGATGACGCGATCGTGATGCTGGAAAACATCATGCGCCACGTTGAAAACGGCGAGGAGCCTTTCAAGGCTGCATTAAAAGGTTCGCGCGAAGTCGGCTTTACGATTATTTCTATCTCGACTTCGCTGGTGGCGGTCTTCATTCCTATCTTCTTCATGCCGGGCGTCATCGGTCAGTTGTTCCATGAATTCGCGGTGATTGTCAGCCTGGCGATTCTGGCCTCTGCCTTTGTTTCTCTGACACTGGTGCCGATGCTGGCCAGTCGTTTCCTGAAAAGTGAACATGAACTGAAAGCACCTTCGCCGCTGGTCGCCGCAATGCTGAATACTTTTGAGCGTGGTTTTAATGCTTCGCTGCGGGCTTATACCAGCGGCCTTGATCTCGCTTTGCGGCATCGCGTGGCCGTGCTGCTGATTGCCTTCGCTACTTTCGCAGCAACGGCGTATCTGTTTAATGTGATTCCCAAAGGCTTTTTCCCGCAGGAGGATATCGGCCAGATCAACGTTTCCACCGAAGCTGCGGAAGACACTTCCTTCCCGGCGATGGTGGCCTTGCAGGACAAAGTCGCGAAGATTATCCGTGATGATCCGAACGTGCTGACGGCAACCTCGTTTAACGGCGGCAGCGGTTCGCAGAATACCGGTCGTATGTTCATCAATCTTAAACCACGCGATCAACGGAAGCCAATGAAAGAAGTGGTTGATGGTTTGCGTAAAAAGCTGGCAGCGGTTCCTGGTATTAATGTCTTCCTGCGGCCAACACAAAACTTGCAGCTCGGTGGACGCCCGAGTAAAAGTCAGTATCAGTATATTTTGCAAAGTGTGGAAGCCGGTGAACTCAATGGTTGGGCTAACAAGTTGCAGGAAAAACTGCGGAACGACCCAGGCTTTAAAGATGTGACCACGGATTCCCAGCTGAAAGGTCTGCAGGCAGCACTGGAAATTGACCGTGACCGCGCAAACACGCTGGGCGTCGGTATGGATAGCATACGGTCTGCTTTGTACAGTGCTTTTGGTGAGCGCCAGGTATCGACGATGTACACGAATGTGGATAGCTATCAGGTCATTATGGAGGTTGCTCCGGATGCCAAAAAAGATGAAAGCGCGATCAACGGCATTTATGTCCGCAGTAATACCGGCGCGTTGGTACCGTTGTCGAGTGTGGCAACCGTCAAACGTACGGTCGGCCCGACCTCGATCAATCACGTGGGGCAGTTACAGGCGGTGACGGTCTCGTTTAATCTGGCACCCGATACCGCATTGGGTGAGGCAACCAACCGTATTGAAAAATACCGGGAAGAGATTAAATTGCCGACCTCCATCATCACGAGTTATGGCGGTGATGCCGCGGTGTTTAAAAATTCGCAATCCGGACAAGTTGTGTTGATCGTTGCAGCGCTGCTGGTGATTTATGTTTTGCTCGGCGTACTGTATGAAAGCTTCATTCATCCGATTACGATTCTCGCTGGCTTGCCATCGGCTGCGGTGGGCGCTTTGCTGACACTGAAATGGTTCGGCGAAGACCTGACCCTGATTGCGACTATCGGTATTTTGCTACTGATCGGTATCGTGAAAAAGAATGCGATCATGATGATCGATTTCGCGCTGGATGCACAAAGGCATCAGAACATGACGCCGGCAGAGGCAATACGCGAAGCCTGTATTCAGCGTTTCCGTCCGATTATGATGACGACGCTGGCAGCGCTGGTCGGTGCTTTACCAATCGCGCTGGGCTTGGGGGCTGGTGCCGAACTGCGTCAGCCTTTGGGGCTCGCAGTGGTCGGGGGTTTGATTTTTTCACAGGCGATTACGCTGTTCATTACGCCTGTGATTTATCTGGCGCTGGATCGCTTCAGTGGTAAGGGCCCTATCGTCGGAGATCATCTGTAAAACCAGAAAATACAGATACTCCCCCTTCATTTTTACAAAAAAGGCCTGATGTCTCCAGAAACATTAGGCCTTTTTATATACTGGGGGGAGTATATATTTATCCCTGTGCGCTGAAATGATGCTTGAGTTTGCCGAGAGCTTCTTCCAACGCCTGATAATCGGCTTCTGAATAGTCGGCAAAATGTTTGTCGCCTTCCGCGACGACATGTGGGAAAACCTCTGCAAAGGCGGTTTCCCCAAGCGGGGTCAACTTCACAAAAAACTGCCGGCGGTCGTTGCTGCCCCGTTCGCGGGAAATCAGTTTTTTCTGCTCCAGCCTGTCGAGCACTCCGGTCAGCGTGCCTTTGGTAATCAGGGTTTTTTCGCCGAGTTCTTTACATGTCATACCCTGCGTGTTTCCCAGCGTGGCGATGATGTCAAACTGGGAGTGCGTCAAACCGAATTGCCGGACTTTGGCAGTGGAGATCTGCTCAAATAATTGCATACATTCGGCCAGCAAACGTATGCTGCGTAGGAATCGCTTACCCATATTTAACACTCACAAATCAACACTCAAAATAGAAGGCCGATCATAGGATCGGCCTGGTTCTTCAGCTGCTCAGCACAATGTTTAAAAAAACAGTGTGCGGTTTTTTTAGTCAGCTTTGATGGCTTCAACCTGAATTGCCAGTTTGACTTCTGGTGCGAAGCCGTAGGCCATACCGTAATTCAGACCAAAGTCGGTACGTTTGAATTCAGCAGAAGCGTCGGCACCGCATGCTTCTTTCTTGAACATCGGATGCTGGATACATTTGAATTTATTGATTTTTAATGTCAGCGGTTTTGTTACGCCAAGCAATGTAAAGTTACCTTCAACTGCCACTGGTGTGTCGCCTTCAAATTTGATCGATGTGCCTTTGTAGGTGGCAGTCGGGAATTGAGCAACGTTGAAAATGTCTTTTGATTTTGCGTGTTCGTTCATTTTTTCGTGACCGAAATCGACAGAGGAAGTATCGATAGTGATATCGACAGTTCCTGTTTTTGCCGCACGGTCAAGAACCACTTTACCGCTGGTTTTGTTGAATTTACCGCGCCATACTGAGATGCCCATGTGATCGGCTTCGAAACTCGGGTAAGTGTGATTTGGCTCGATGTTGTAGGTTTGCGCGAATGCTGGTGCTGCACTGACAGCCAAAGCGGCGATGATGAATTTGCTGAATTTCATAATAACTCCTGATTAAAAATAGACTACGTGTGTGACTGCTGATTGTCTTATCTGACAAACTACAAATTGCGTTGCTGTTTTACTGCGTGGTGACTACATGAAACTTGATGACAACTTCGTCAGCGATCATGCCTGTATCTTTCCACTCCCCTTCGCCGATGTTAAATGTCAGACGTTTGATCGGCAGGCTGCCGTCAAAAATCTGATTCTTTCCATCCTGCTTGACGTTGAGTGGAAAACTGACGTTGCTGCTTTTTCCTTTGATGGTGAGCGTACCGTTGACGTCGAGCTTGCCGGGGCCACTGGCTTTCATCGTGGTGGCAACGAAGCTGGCTTTCGGAAATTGTGCTGCGTTAAACCATTCTTTTTTCAAGACTTCTTTGTTGTATTCGGGATCACCAAGATCAAAGCTGGTGAGTTCAATTTCGACACTCGCTTTCGACGTTTCCGGTTTAGCAGCGTTGTAATCGATGTTCGCGCTGAATTTTTTAAATTTTGCATCGACTGGCACATTCATTTGTTTGAAAACGATAGCCACGGTACTTTTGGTGTTGTCGAGCTTCGCTACGGCAGCCAGCGCAGGAATGGCAACTGCCAGTGCAAGTGCGGAAGCGGTGAATTTATTGGATAAGGTTGAGAGTTTCATAAAATACTTTCTGTAAGAAATTATTTGCCTGGCATCATGCGACGCAGCAGACCGTCTTTATCAATGAATTGGTGCTTTAATGCAGCAGCGATGTGCATGAACACCAGACCCGCCATGCCGTAGGTGAGTATTTCATGCAACTCTTTCAGGCTGTGTTTGATTTCCGGATTCGGTGCGATAACACTCGGTAATTCAAACAAGCCCAGATACACGACAGGGTAACCAGCAGCACAAGTGTAAAAATAACCCGACAACGGCACTGCAAACATCAATACATACAACAGCAGATGCGTAAAGCTGGCGGCTTTCTGTTGCCAGACGCTCATGTGGGCCGGATAGGCGGGTGCTTTACTCAGCAAGCGGTTCAGGAGGCGCAACGCGACCAAGGCCAGTACCGTCACACCTATCCATTTATGGTAAGAGTAGTATTGCAGTTTTGTCGGACTGATTTTCATATCCGTCATTACCCAGCCCAATGAAAAGGCAGCAATAATCAGCAAAGCGATCAGCCAGTGCAGTGCCACTGAAACTGTCGAGTAGCGCTCAGTGTTTGCCATCGGAATATTCCTTTTAAAATTGAAAATTAGTTCGCATTAGGACTAATATAGCAAAAAAAATGAAAGTGTGCAGAGTCACCTTAAAAATAAGGCTGTCGCAGTCACAGGATGTTTATCTTACTCGGACGTGAATCTTTTCGGGGTTGGTTTGGCATCTAGGAAGCTATCTACTAAATCCTGATCATCCAAATTCCGGCAGGTGGTACCGGTGAAAAAAAACGGCGCATCAGAAAGCTGATGCGCCGTTTTTAATGCAGGAGATAGCTGCTTAGATTGCTTTTGCTAATTTAGCCGCGATACCAATATAGTTCGCCGGTGTCATCGCCAGCAATAAGTCTTTGGCGTCCTGAGGAATCGCCAGTGTCAACACGAATTCACGCAACGCTTCTTTGGAAATTCCTTTGCCGCGTGTCAGTTCTTTGAGCTGTTCGTATGGGTTTTCAATGCCGTAACGGCGCATCACGGTTTGCACAGGTTCTGCCAGCACTTCCCATGTCGCGTCCAGATCGGCAGCCAGGCGTTCCGGATTGGTTTCGAGCTTATTCAGACCGCGCAGGCAACTGTCGTAAGCCAGCAGGGTGTAACCGAAAGCGACACCGATATTGCGCAATACAGTGGAGTCAGTCAGATCACGCTGCCAGCGGGACACCGGCAATTTTTCAGACAGATGACGCAGCAGTGCATTTGCCAGACCCAGATTGCCTTCGGAATTTTCAAAATCGATAGGGTTCACTTTGTGCGGCATCGTAGAAGAACCAATTTCACCCGCTTTGGTTTTTTGTTTGAAATAACCGACGGAAATGTAACCCCAGATATCACGGTTCAGGTCCAGCAAAATGGTGTTTGTACGTGCGAAAGCATCAAACATTTCAGCCATGTAATCATGCGGCTCAATTTGTATCGTGTATGGGTTATAAGTCAGACCCAGACGTTGTTCGATCACGTTTTTAGAAAAACTTTCCCAGTTGTATGCTGGGTACGCAGATAAATGTGCATTGTAGTTACCGACTGCGCCATTCATTTTTCCGAGAATTTCAACTTGTTCAATACGTTTGATCGCACGCTGCAAACGCGCCACGACATTCGCCATTTCTTTGCCGAGTGTGGTCGGGCTGGCAGGTTGACCATGTGTGCGTGACAACATAGGCACGTCCGCATTCGTGTGCGCCAGTTCTGTCAGGCGGGCAATCACTTTTTGCAGTGCAGGCACCATCACGCTGTCACGGGCGGTTTTCAGCATCATGCCGTGGGAGGTATTGTTGATGTCTTCCGAAGTACAGGCAAAGTGTATGAATTCGCTTGCAGCTACCAGTTCTGCCGAACCCGCTACTTTTTCTTTCAACCAGTATTCAACTGCTTTGACGTCGTGATTCGTTACTGCTTCAATCTCTTTGATGCGTTGTGCATCGGTTTCTGAAAATTCAGCGACCAGCTTGTTCAACAATGCATTGGCCTCGCCGGAGAAAGGTTTAATTTCATCGAAGCCTGCTTCGGATAAAGCCTGCAGCCATGACACTTCAACTTTGACACGGTGGTGCATGAAACCTGCTTCTGACAGGGTTGCGCGAAGAGCATCGACTTTGGCTGCATAGCGGCCATCAAGAGGAGAGAGGGCTGAGAGAGAAGAGAGGGACATGGTGAGGGTATATTTGGAAGTCAAGAGAAAATGCTTACGCAAAAAACAACGATTTTACAAATTATGTGAAATTTGCCGGCGAGTAATGAAACCCGGGATAAATTGCAGACTATCGAAGATTTTTGCACTGATTACGAGATTTTACCATTGTGAAGCTGCTTGTAACCGTGTATTGCTTCTTTGAGTAAAGTCAGATCGCTTGTCGGGGCGGATGGAAATAATGTGCTTAACCGTTATAATCCCGACTTAATTAACCATGCAAAAACTATGAAACTTATTGGCTCCACTACCAGTCCTTATGTCAGAAAAGTCCGCGTTGTGATGGCGGAAAAAAAATTGGATTACGCCTTTTTATTAGAAAATGTGTGGGCTGAAGATACGACGATTCAGGAGTCTAATCCTTTAGGCAAGGTCCCGTGCCTGTTAATGGAAGATGGTGGGGCGATGTTTGATTCACGCGTTATCGTCGAATATCTGGATACATTGACGCCGGTTGGGCGCTTGATTCCTTCGCTGGGACGCGAGCGCGCTGAAGTGAAATGCTGGGAAGCCCTCGCAGACGGTATTCTGGATGCTGCGATTCTGGTGCGACTGGAAAAAACATTGCGCCCTAAAGAACAGCAAAGTGAAGACTGGATTAATCGTCAGATGGGGAAGGTGAATGCCGGATTACAAGCTATTTCTTCCGGCTTGGGAGAGATGCCTTTTTGTTCTGGCAATCGCTTAACTTTGGCTGATATCAGCGTTGCCTGCACACTGGGCTGGCTCAGTTTCCGCTTTCCTGAAATCACCTGGCGCGATGAATATCCTAACCTCGCAAAATTGTTTGATAAATTATCCGAGCGCCAGTCTTTTAAAGATACAGTTCCGCAATAAGTTAAAGCCGATAGTCAAAAAAGGATGATGTAGTTAGCATCATCCTTTTTTTTATTCTTCGCTGCAGAGTTGCGACTGCAAATAATTTTGAACGCCAATTTTTTCGATCAATTCTATCTGCGTTTCGAGCCAGTCTATATGTTCTTCAGTGTCTTCCAGGATCATTTGAAATAAGTCACGGGAAACATAGTCAGCGCAACTTTCTGACATTGCAATGCCTTCTTTCACGGTCTTTTGCGCAGCCTGCTCCAGCTTCAGGTCGCACGCCAGCATCTCAGGTGTGTCTTCACCTATCATCAGCTTATGCAGCGCCTGAAGATTCGGCAAGCCGCCAAGCATCAGTATGCGGTCGATCAGCTTGTCAGCATGTTTCATTTCGCCGATAGACTCTTCATACTCTTTTTTCGCAATTTTTTCTAGCCCCCAGTGTTTGTACATGCGTGCATGTAAAAAATACTGGTTGATCGCGCTTAATTCATTGGTCAGTTGCGCATTGAGCAGCTTAATGACTTTCGCATCGCCTTTCATCATGAACCCTTTCGACAGTGGTGAAGAGTGAAGTGCTCCTATCATAGCAAGTTACTGCGCTATCGAAATAAAAAACGAATGTGCAATCTGGTTATACGTCCAGAGAAAAATTAATAGTCGCAGTTGCAATCATCGCCAGAGCTTTTCCATCTTCGAGATAGGGCTTGAAGATGGCTTGCATCAATGCATGACGCGCCGCTTCGTCCAGACGCTGGAAACCGGATGATTTCTGAATGTCGACCTTTTCAGCATATCCTTTTTCATTGACCAATACGCGTAAGGTTACTTTGCCTTCTTCACCCATGCGTCTGGATACGCGCGGATACTCGGCTTTTGGGGCGCGTATATATTCAACAGCGCTGACAGTCTTGATTGCTGTCGGGGAAGGCGTCCCGGTCGGTGCCTGCTTTGCTGCTTCTGTTTTTGCACTGGCAACCGGGGTTTCTGTTGCCGCTGCAACGATCGCCTGTTCACTCGGGACGTTATTCGGAGTGACGATAGGCGTTTTAGGCGGAATTACTTCTGTTGTGACCGGAGTGAGCGTTTTTTTGCTCTGAATAATTTGCGGTTTGGTTTGTTCCGGTACTGGCGTTTCCGGCTGTATCAGGGCCATGACCACTTCACGTGGCAGCAATTGAGTTACTTTAGAAATCAGGCCATGTTGTAGCGCGTAGGCCAGACCCAGATGCGCAAGGACGATGGCCGAAAATGACAAAATGCGTGAGCGGCTCAGTGTTTTTTCTTCGTTGCCATACGTCGGGTTGAAGTGTCTATTCATGCTGGTATCTCGTTATTCTGAAAGCCCAGTTTATGTAAAAATAACTGTACTTCATGTTCTCTTGATTCTTTTTTGACGATGTACTCACGCAGCACTTGTCGTGCACAGCCAGCACATTTACCGCAGCAAGTACCTACATTCAGATGAGTACGCAAATCGGACATAGTGCTCATCCCGGCATCGACCGCGTGATGAATCTTTTTTTCAGAAATATTGTTGCAAACACAAACAATCATAGCTCCCTCGCTTTTTTCTTTACTTTAATAACTACACGCATTTCACATCAGCCAGGAAAAGCGTTTTGACTTCCTTGGCTGACATAAATTGCGATCAACTAATGTTGCCCATTGTTCCGATAATTGCTGACAGGTTGCTCGCAACACCGGTGCTAATTCAGGTAATTCAGCCAAGGCTTGCAGATGCTTTTCAATCACGGATGCCAACTTGACGCAGGCAGCTTCACCTTCGGCATTGGCTGAGTTCACGGTGTAATGCGACATTAGATGCAGAACTGCGGAAACCAATATTTCCGGCGTCGATGCTTTTGCTGGTGGCGTTGATAACTCAGAATGCATTTCATAGTGAATCGACATGGTATTTTCCTCAGTGAGAACCGGATCGGATTGGCTGAACCCTGACTGGCTGGCTACCTGTGAAATCAGTGACGGCTTAGGCTGTCAGAATCAATTTATTTAACTGTGTGATCCGCAGGCGATAAATACGCCCTTCGTGATCAATTTCGAGTTCTCGGGAAGACTGCATCAGCTCCCTGCTGCTTAAGCGAGGGACTGCTTTGCGAGCGACAGGCTGAAGTTGCGCCTTTGCCGACGTACCTGAGACGAACATCTGTTGCGTATTAAATTCAGCCATTTTGCTTTCCTATAAATCTAAGTGAGAACAATTCTTATTTAGATTATTATGCAAATAAATGAGATTGGCAAGATTTTTTTAGTATGCAGATGTCTCTGAATGTAATTGCTTGCGTTCGCGCAATAAAAAAAGCCTGCAATATCGAATTGCAGGCTTTGTCTGGTGAGTGGAGGAGCATCAGCCTTACGAACGACTTCCCATGGCTTCTCCCATGCGTACAGGCTTTGCTGCAGTCCACGAAGAATTAAATGCCAGCGTGTTATGAGGGAAAAGTAGTACAACTGTTGACCCCAGCATAAAGCGCCCCATTTCTTCCCCTTTTTTGAGAACAATGTTGTCTTTGCTATAGTCCCATTCAACGATATTTTTATTACGCGGCGGATTCACAGTGCCGTGCCAGACGGTGGCCATGCTGCCAACGATCGTCGCCCCGACGAGGGTTAATACAAATGGACCTGCAGCAGATTCAAAAAAGCAGACAACGCGTTCATTTCGCGCAAACAATCCCGGAACGCCGCGGGCAGTTGTTGGATTAACGGAAAATAAATCACCCGGCACATAAATCATGCGGGTCAGCTTTCCATCGCAAGGCATGTGGATACGATGATAATCGCGTGGGCTCAGATAGATGGTCGCGAAACTGCCATCGTGAAACTGAGCGGCAGCCTTGCTATCGCCGCCAAGCAAGGCAGTCGCTGAATAATCGTGCCCTTTCGCCTGAAAAATCTGTCCTTTGGCTATCGGGCCGAACTGGCTGATTGCACCGTCGACAGGACAAACCAAATCGCTGTCAGCCAAAGGTCTGATGCCGTTCTTTAATGGGCGCGTAAAGAATTCGTTAAAGCTGTTGTAACTGGCGGTATCCGGATTGGCGGCCTCACTCATATCGACCTGATATTTCTCCACAAACCATTCGATCAGGTGGGTGGTCAGCTTACCTGCTTTGGCATTCGCAATTTTTCCGGCAAATACAGTCAGAGCCCGTTTAGGTAAAAGGTATTGAGGAAGAACAGCAAGTCGGTCTGACACGATAGAGATTCCTTGTGATGAGGTGGTCGGGAATTATAACGTTGCACAATAAGAAATCGAATGCTTTATCGATTTCGTATCGCAATTATTCTTTTGTCAGGAAGTTATTTATCTGACATCCATCGGGATTGCGAAGCACGATGATTGCAACAACCCGGGTGAGACGTCCTTCTTCGCCCGGACGGGTATATGATAAAAATCAGCCGCCTTGATTTTTGGACTTTCTCATGTCGGTACATGACATACTTGTTTAAGAATATTGCGGTATACTAGAATCAATAGCTAAACTTAATGAGTTCAATAAAATTAATTAGCTATTTAAATATGGAAAAACGTTTTATCATTTGAACTCATCACTTAACACCTGTTTCAACAACAAAGGAAATTACCATGTCACTGATTAATACTACTGTAAAGCCATTTAAAACTACCGCTTACCACAATGGCAAATTTGTTCCGGTTTCCAGCGAAGATCTGGCTGGCAAATGGTCTGTTTTTGTATTTTATCCAGCAGACTTTACTTTTGTTTGCCCAACTGAGTTAGGCGATCTGGCTGATCACTACGAAGAATTCAAAAAACTGGGCGTTGAAATCTACAGCGTTTCTACAGATACACATTTCACCCACAAAGCGTGGCACGACACTTCTGACACTATCGGCAAAATCACTTACCCAATGCTGGGTGATCCAACACTGGCGATTTCCCGCAATTTTGAAGTGCTGATCGAAGAAGAAGGTCTGGCACTGCGCGGTACATTCGTTGTGAACCCAGCGGGCGAAATCAAAGTTATGGAAGTACACGACAACGGTATTGGCCGCGACGCGAAAGAATTGCTGCGTAAAGTTCAGGCCGCACAATACGTTGCAAATCACCCAGGTGAAGTTTGCCCAGCGAAATGGACACCAGGCGCAGAAACTCTGACTCCATCCCTGGATCTGGTTGGCAAGATCTAAGTAGTATTTCGCATCTTCCCGGTGATTTTTACCGGGAAGATGAATTCAACAGTATCAGAAAGAAGGCATCATGTTAGACACGACTCTCAAAACGCAATTAAAAGCATATCTTGAAAAACTGACGCGCCCGATTCGTTTGGAGGCCTCGCTCGATGACAGCGAGAAGGCGAAGGAAATGCAGACCTTGTTGCGTGAAATTGCAGAGTTGTCTGACAAAATCAGTCTGTCTGAAAATACCGATGATCTTGAGCGCAAACCATCGTTCGCGATTACTTCACCAGGGCACGACATTAACCTGCGTTTCGCTGGTATTCCGATGGGGCACGAGTTTACTTCTCTTGTGCTCGCTTTATTGCAGGCTGGTGGACATCCACCGAAAGTTGATGCCGATGTGATTGAGCAGATCAAAAATCTCGATGGCGATTTTCACTTCGAAACCTATATTTCTCTGACTTGCCAGAATTGTCCCGAAGTTGTGCAGTCCCTGAATCTGATGGCGGTATTAAATCCGCGCGTGAAATCGGTCACGATCGATGGCGCTTTGTTTCAGGCTGAAGTTGAACAACGTCAGATTATGGCTGTGCCCACCGTATATCTGAATGGTCAGGTATTCGGTCAGGGACGTATGTCGATTGAAGAGATTCTGGCGAAACTCGATACCGGGTCTGTGCAACGTGCTGCTGAAAAATTGGACGCCAAAGCACCTTATGACGTGCTGATCGTCGGTGGTGGTCCTGCCGGCGCGGCTGCGGCGATTTATGCGGCCCGTAAAGGAATTCGTACTGGTGTGGTGGCTGAACGCTTTGGCGGACAGGTTCTTGATACGATGTCGATTGAGAATTTCATCTCCGTTACCGAGACAGAAGGGCCAAAGTTTGCGGCAGCACTGGAACAGCACGTGAAGACTTACGATGTCGATATTATGAATTTGCAGCGGGCTGAAAAGTTGACGCAAAAAGATGGCATCAATCAAATTCAGTTAGCCAGTGGCGCAACGCTGAAAGCCAAAGCGGTGATTCTGGCGACGGGCGCGCGCTGGCGCGAAATCAATGTTCCCGGTGAGCGCGAATACCGTAACCACGGCGTCGCTTATTGCCCTCACTGCGATGGGCCATTATTTAAAGGTAAACGGGTCGCAGTGATTGGTGGCGGTAATTCCGGTGTTGAGGCTGCTATTGATCTGGCAGGTATCGTCAGCCACGTTACATTGCTGGAATTTGGTGTCACCTTACGTGCCGATGAAGTGTTACAGCGCAAACTGCGTAGCCTGCCAAACGTGACGGTGATTACCCAGGCACAAACGACAGAAGTGCATGGCGATGGTCAGAAAGTAAATGCGCTGAGCTACAAAGATCTTACCAGTGGTGAGCTAAAAAATGTTGAACTCGAAGGTATTTTCGTTCAGATAGGACTGGTACCGAATACAGAATGGCTGAAAGACAGTTTGTCATTATCACGTCATGGCGAAATTGAAATCGACTCGCGTGGACAAACTTCCTTGCCCGGCGTGTTTGCTGCTGGTGACGTGACCACTGTTCCATATAAACAAATTGTGATCGCGGTCGGTGAAGGTGCTAAGGCTTCACTGGCAGCGTTTGATTACATTATCCGTTCCTGACTTCAGTTTTAATTTGACGTAACATAAAAAAACCTCAAGGCAACAATCGCCTTGAGGTTTTTTTATGCGTAAGCTGGAATTGCTGAAACCTGTTTTACGCAGGCCGGTCAGCGTCGATCACTCTCAGTTCCGGTGATGATTTGCGACCACCTGTATTTGATTCCTGATACAGCCATGGCATCACAAACTTTGTCATTTCCGATGCGGCATGTACCGGCGCTTTTGCCTGATGGGCTACGGCGCTGCAGATAGCTTCGATCAGGCAGAGTGCTGCGCCTTCAGAGTTAGGTGAGAAATGACGCCGTGTCTGTGCATACAAAGTGATATTTGCCAGCGCTGCTAATGGTGAGCTGGGTGCATCAGTGAGTGCCAGTACCGGCACTTTTTTCTCATTCAGTTGCCGCAAAATGGTCACAGCATCTTCTGCATAGCGTGGAAAAGAAATACCAATCACCAGGTCACGCGAAGTGTATTTGAACAATTGCCGGGCTACTGTGGAAGGGCCGCCTGTACCGATAGTCGATTGTACGGTATTGCAAAATGGGTCAAGACTGTGCGCCATCAGTCCTGCGAGAAAGGCACTCGCACCGTAACCAATAATGTAAATGCGTTCGGCGTTGAGAATCATTTTGACTGCCTGATTACACAATGCAGGATCAAGGCCGCGACGTGTGGCTTCCAGATTCGCCAGATCTTCGTTAAGAGAGCCAGCAATAATTTCCGTGCTGGTTGCAGGGCGTTGAACTTCGCTACGCAGATTGTCGATCGGTGCGAGCATGGCCTCAAAACCACATACAAGTTCAGCACGAAATTGGGGATATCCGTCAAACCCCAGCGCACGCGCAAACCGGTTGGCAGTAGCAACGGAAATGCCAACCGCATTCGCAAGCTCGTCGATTGACATCGTCGCTGACCGGAACACATTCGACAGTACATAATCCGCGGCTTTTTTATGTGCTTTGGACAAGTTCATATACACCTTGCCTATCCGCGCATTGACGGTACCGCCCAGGACTTGCGTATCAGGATGATTCATGATTTGCTGGCGTTTCCAGTGTAAGAAAAATGTAAATGTAATTTCATTAAACTGAATTGTAAAGCGACAAAACGTATCAAAAAATTGCGATTATTTAATTCAGGAAAGAATATTTTAAATAAAATTTAGATTAATTCCGTCGTAACCAGCTTTTCCATATTTTTCACACTGATCCGTTGTGCTCAAAAATTCATTTTTCAGCGCTGGCGGAATGAATAATCCCTCCGCCGAGACAGATATCACCATCATATAAAACGGCAGATTGCCCCGGTGTCACGGCCCATTGTGCCTGATTGAAATGTAGATGAAATTGCTCAAGATCCCCGTCAAAACGGCAACGGACGTCGGGCTGACGATAGCGCGTCTTTGCGGATAAGGCCGCGGTCTCAGGAGCGCGTCCCGAGACCCAGCTGACTTGTGTTGCTTCGAGGTCAGAAGACAAGAGCCAGGGATGGTCGTGCCCTTGAACTGCGTACAAGGTATTTTGTGCCACATCTTTTCTTGCGACATACCAGGCATCGCTGCTGCCGTCAGCATTCTGGTGAGATTTGATGCCCCCTATGCCTATGCCTTTACGTTGTCCTAAGGTATAAAAACTCAGACCAACGTGCTGCCCTATTATTTCTTCCTCAGGGGTTTTAATTGGACCCGGTTTATAGGATAGATAGCGGTTCAGAAACTCGCGGAAAGGACGTTCGCCGATAAAGCAAATCCCGGTCGAGTCTTTCTTTTTTGCGTTTGGTAATTGTAATTGCTCGGCAATTTTCCGTACTTCGGTTTTATGAATTTCACCTAAAGGAAATAAAGTATTGGCGAGTTGCTTTTGATTTAGCCTGTGCAAAAAATAACTTTGATCTTTGCTGGCGTCCATCGCTTTTAATAACTGAAATTCACCATTGACCTCCCGCACACGTGCGTAGTGACCCGTTGCGATGTAGTCGGCACCCAGTTTCATGGCATGGTCCAGAAATGCTTTGAATTTGATTTCTGCGTTACACAGCACATCCGGGTTAGGTGTACGTCCAGCCTGATATTCCCGTAAAAATTCAGCAAACACGCGATCTTTATACTCGCTGGCGAAATTGACTGCCTCAATATCGACGCCAACGACATCAGCAACGCTGACCGCATCTATCCAGTCTTCACGGGTGGAGCAATATTCTGAGTCATCGTCATCTTCCCAGTTTTTCATAAAAAGGCCGATGACTTCATAACCTTGTTCTTTTAATAGCCATGCAGATACAGATGAATCAACGCCGCCAGACATACCTATCACTACTCGTTTTTTACTCATAATACGCTCGGGTGTGTGAACATGAGGGACAGCGGCGCACGCTTCCCTCGCAAATAATCATCAATACATTGCAACACCAGCGGGCTGCGGTGAATATGTTCTGCATTCAGTATTTCGTTGTAACTCATCCACATCGTTCGCAGAATGCCGGTATCCAGTGGGCGATCATGTTGCAGCCCGACTTCACCGGTAAATGCAAAACGCAGATAAGTTACATCGTCCCCGGTTTTGGGAGATGCGTAGCGTGACAGATAAGTTCCGATCAGCGCCGTCGGCGTGAAGTCGTGAGCTGTTTCTTCCAGCGTTTCACGTATTACCGCCTGTTCAAGCGATTCCCGCGGGTCCAGGTGGCCGGCAGGCTGGTTAATGCGAATGCCTTCGTTTGTTTCTTCTTCCACCATTAGAAAGCGTTTGTTACGCTCGACGATGGCTGCGACTGTGACAGATGGTTTCCAGATAGTTGACATAGCTTTTCTCAGTAAGTCCGACATTTTACTTTGCCACGGGCTTTTGTGTCGTCAGTCAGCATTCTGTTACAGGCTCGAAGTACGGATGTTGTAAATGTTCTATGGCTACTGAGTTAAGCACATGCAGGTGGGGAGTGCACTGAAGTCCGGCGGAGAACAATGGTTTTTTTCTAAAAGCTGCAGTGCTGAGAGCTGAAATAGTCTGGAATTGACGGCATCATTGTGCATAACATACTTTGTATCAAACAGAAAATAGTAGAAAACCACAAAAACGAACGGTTGTTCTAAAAAACATTTTACGTGTAATATCGTTTCCTATTGTTAAATGTAAGTATCTGGTAAGCATTGTTATTTTTTACATCAGATAGTCATGGCTTTTTTCAGATTGACCCCGGTGTCTGCCGTTACCGGATTCAGCTGGCCGGATCAGTTCCTTATTGATTTCCTGAACTGACCGATGCCAGATCAGGAGAGCAGGTTTGCACTTGTTTTTCTGCGATGTGCATAAAAAAGATTTCATTTACTTAGTCAGGGAGCAAATCTATGAAAATCGGCATCCCCGCCGAGACTCGGCCCGGAGAAACGCGTGTTGCGGCAACTCCGGAAACCATTAAGAAGTACGTAGCTGCAAAACATCAGGTGATTGTGCAGTCTGGTGCTGGTGTGGCCTCGAGTATCACTGATGAAGCTTATCAAGCAGCAGGAGCTCAAATAGGTTCTGCTGCAGACGCATTTGGTACCGAACTGGTGCTGAAAGTGCGTGCCCCGGACGCTGACGAACGGGCTTTGATCAAGTCCGGTACAACGTTAGTGGGCATGCTGAATCCTTTCGATACTGAAAATATTGCAGTAATGGCCGCACACGGTCTGAATGCATTCGCTCTGGAAGCTGCGCCGCGCATTACCCGTGCGCAGTCACTCGACGTGCTGTCTTCTCAGGCAAACATTGCTGGTTATAAAGCAGTGATGCTGGCTGCAAATACTTATCCGCGTTTTATGCCTATGCTGATGACCGCGGCCGGAACGGTGAAAGCGGCTCGCGTTTTAATCATGGGCGTCGGTGTGGCCGGTTTACAGGCAATTGCGACGGCCAAACGCCTTGGTGCTGTCATTGAGGCATCCGACGTCAGACCGCCAGTGAAAGAGCAGGTTGAATCGCTCGGTGCAAAATTCATTGATGTACCTTACGAGACAGACGAAGAGCGTGAAATCGCTCAGGGCGTTGGTGGCTACGCGCGACCTATGCCTGCTGCCTGGATGGCACGTCAGGCTGCGCTAGTTCACGAAAGAGCGAAACAAGCTGACATCATCATCACGACAGCGCTGATCCCGGGACGGAAAGCCCCGGTTTTAATTTCGGAGGAAACAGTCAAAGCGATGAAGCCTGGTTCGGTCATTGTGGATATGGCGGTGGAGCAAGGTGGTAATTGTCCTTTGTCTGAATTGAACAAAACAGTTACTAAATATGGTGTACACATTATCGGCGAACCGAATCTGGCGACCCTGGTTGCAGCCGATGCGTCCGCTTTATATGCACGTAACGTACTCGATTTTCTGAAATTAATTATTGATAAAGAGGCCGGACTGGCGATTAATCGTGAAGACGAAATCGTAGCTGCAACTCTGGTTTGTGCTGGCGGTGAGGTACTCAGAAAATAAAACAGATTTTAAGTTTTTTGTAACAAGCAATAGAAAGTAGAAATACCATGCAAAGAAATATGCTCCGCGCCAAAATTCATCGCGCAACTGTGACCCAGTGCGATCTCCACTACGAAGGTTCATGTGGGATAGATGAAGATCTGCTCGACGCTGCGAATATCATCGAGAACGAACAGATTGAGCTGTATAACGTCAATAACGGTGAGCGTTTTTCGACGTATGCCATCAAAGGCAAACGTGGAAGTGGCGAAATCTCCCTGAATGGCGCTGCAGCCCGCAAGGTGCAACTGGGTGATCTGATGATTATCTGTACATACGCGCCGATGACAGACGAGGAAGCGCGAAATCACAAACCGAATGTGGTGTTTGTGAATACAAAAAATCAGATCACCAGTTTGAAAGAGTATTGAGGCAATATTGGCGAGGCAGCATCTGGACTGAATCTTTAAAAATTTTCAGACTGGTTGTTCCTCGCGACAGTATCGTCTGCTTTTGCATGTCTTAATCCATACTAAAGAGAGGACATCATGGAAGTAAGTCATACCCTAACCAACCTCATCATTTTTGTACTGGCAATTTATGTCGGTTATCACGTGGTGTGGACGGTTACTCCCGCATTGCACACACCATTAATGGCCGTGACTAATGCGATTTCTGCCATCATCATCGTTGGTGCCATGCTGGCGGCAGGACTGACTGAAGGTTTGCTGGCCCAGGTGATGGGAACTGTGGCGGTGGCGCTGGCGGCAGTGAATGTGTTCGGCGGATTTCTGGTGACACAGAGAATGCTGGAAATGTTTAAGAAAAAAGAACCTAAGGCAACGCCGACCAACGCGAGCAAGGAGAGCAAATAATGAGCATGAATCTGGTCACGATGCTCTATCTGATTGCATCTGTTTGTTTTATTCAGGCGTTAAAAGGCTTGTCGCATCCATCGACGGCGCGCCGTGGTAACGCTTTCGGCATGATAGGGATGGTCGTAGCTGTTGCGACGACCATCGCCCTGATCTTTAAACTCAAGACTGAAGCGGCTGGCGGTGGACTTGGTTATGGCCTGGTCGCGCTGGGTGTGATTGTCGGTGGTGGTATTGGTGCAACATTGGCAAAACGGGTTGAAATGACCAAGATGCCGGAACTGGTTGCTGCGATGCACTCACTGATTGGTTTAGCGGCAGTATGTATTGCTGTGGCCGTCGTTGCAGAACCATGGATTTTCAACATCACGACACGTAATGTTGCGATTCCTTTCGGTAATCGACTTGAGTTATTTATCGGTACGTTTGTTGGTGCGATTACGTTCTCAGGTTCCGTGATTGCATTTGGAAAATTATCAGGTAAATACAAGTTCCGCTTGTTTCAGGGCGCACCGGTCAGTTTTGCAGGGCAACACTTTCTGAATCTGATTCTGGCGATCACGATGGTCGGGCTCGGACTGATCTTCTGCTTTGCGCCTGGTACAGAACCAGCATGGATACCGTTTGTCCTGATGGCACTGATCGCATTTGTATTGGGCGTGCTGATCATCATTCCTATCGGTGGTGCCGACATGCCGGTCGTGGTTTCCATGCTCAATAGTTACTCAGGTTGGGCAGCCGCAGGAATTGGTTTTTCACTCAATAACTCGATGCTGATTATTGCAGGCTCATTAGTTGGCTCGTCCGGCGCGATTCTTTCTTACATTATGTGTAAGGCAATGAATCGCTCGTTCTTCAATGTGATTCTTGGTGGTTTTGGTGGCGCGCCCGCTGAAGCAGCCGCCGGTGGACAGGCACAGCGAAATGTGAAGTCCGGTTCGGCAGATGACGTTGCATTTTTGCTCGGTAATGCGGAAACAGTCATTATCGTTCCCGGCTATGGTCTGGCTGTGGCTCGCGCGCAGCATGCGCTGAAAGAGCTGACGGAAAAACTGACACACAAAGGCATTACCGTCAAATATGCGATTCATCCTGTGGCGGGGCGTATGCCTGGACACATGAATGTGCTGCTGGCAGAAGCGGAAGTACCGTACGACCAGGTGTTTGAGATGGAAGATATCAATAGCGAATTTGGTCAGGCAGACGTTGTGCTGGTACTCGGTGCTAACGACGTCGTCAATCCTGCAGCAAAAGATCCTAAATCACCGATCGCAGGGATGCCAATTCTGGAGGCTTACAAAGCCAAAACCATCATCGTGAACAAGCGTTCTATGGCTTCCGGTTACGCTGGTCTCGATAATGAATTGTTCTACATGGATAAAACCATGATGGTGTTTGGTGATGCGAAGAAAGTTATAGAAGATATGGTGAAAGCGGTTGATTAAGCGTCATTCTTAATTTTTTCTAAAACCTCTCGTGAGACAACGAGAGGTTTTTTTTATCTTTTTACTTTTTATTTTCAGAAATAGTGAAGAATTTGTAGACATGCAATATTAATAATGTTATTCAGAAACCATCTCTTTTTTTGAAAAAAATCCAGAGAGTTCCACTGAGCAGAAAAATAGTTTTCTGATTAAAAAAATCAATGAACATGGATGAAAGGATCTCAAATGATTAAATTAGTTTTTGTTGCTTTTGCTCTGTCATTTGTCGCCAACAGCTACGCAGATGAGCTTTCTGATGCGTATAAGCTCTATAAAAATAAAGAGTACAAAGCATCGGCCGCCTTGTTTTCCAAACTGGCTGATAATGGTAATGCTGAAGCACAGGAAATGATGGGGGAGCTTTACTGGTACGGCGATGGTATGGCAATCGATACCAATAAAGCGGAGCAGTGGTTTAAAAAGTCGGCAGCACAAGGTAATCAGAAAGCACGGGGTTTTGTAAATCTGATTGCTAAACGGAACCTGAAAAAATCACAAATTCAGTATTTCACAGACCAGTTTGACGGCGGTGACGTTAAGTTTGAACGCTTTAACTGCGTTCAGCCTTCGATACCGGATGTATCTAAAACAAACGATGATATTAAGAGAGTTACGAACGAGGTTAAGTCATGGCTGGAGTGTTATAACCGTTTCGTTGACAACGTCAATCTGGTTTTACCTGCGGGTAAAGCGATTCCCAAAGATATTGAGGAAATCATGACGGACGAGGAAATGACAAAAGCCGTTCATTTGATGGATAAAACCTACGCTCATATTTCTACCGAAGCAAAAAAAGTAACAGATACTATTTTAGAAAAACAGGCGTCGTGGAAGAAGCTGACGGAAAGTTACGTTATTTCAAATAATGAAAAGGTATTGCGGGAGAAGGAAATTCGAGAAAAAGATCAGGATGGTAACTCGGGAATAACAAGAGAAAAACTGATTGATAAAATTGGGTCTAAGCCTCGGTAAAATAAACGGATGTTGTGCACACTATCTTGATTACAACATCCGTTTAGGGAGCCAATTCGGGTCTACATTCTCACCAATGTAGACTTACCAAACAAACTCTCGATCAGATCGACTGCCAGAATGGCTGTCTGGTTACGGATATCCAGTGCTGGATTTAATTCCACCAGATCAAGTGAAGCCAACAAACCGGTATCGGCAATCATTTCCATACACAGTTGTGCTTCACGGTAAGTCGGGCCTCCCAGCACTGCAGTACCGACGCCAGGAGCGATGCCTGGGTCGAGACAATCCATATCAAAGCTGACGTGCAGGTGCGTGTCTGCATCGATACCTGCCAGCGCAGAGCTCATTACATTGCGCATGCCATACTCATCAATGTAGCGCATATCGAATACCTGCATTCCCAGATCGTGGATAAACTTTTTTTCTCCGGCATCGACACTGCGAATCCCTATCAGGCGGATATCGGCAGCTTGCATTGCAGGAGTGTGCCCGGCATAACTGATCAGCTCCTGCGGACCATGTCCCATCAGACAAGCAACAGGCATTCCATGAATATTACCGGTCGGGCTGATGGTGGATAAATTACTGTCCGCATGCGCATCGAACCATAACACACGCAGCTTTTTTCCTGCGCGGCGACAATGCGTCGCGACCGCGCTGATCGAGCCGATGGCGAGGCAATGATCGCCGCCTAACATCATCGGAATATGTCCCTGCATTAGTGCCTGGTTGACCGCGTCGTACACAGCCTGATTCCAGTCGATCGCTTCTTTCAGATGACGTAAACCATTGACCGGCTGTTGCCAGGGATTGGCTGGACCATGCAGATTGCCATGATCAACGACATGAAACTGGCGTGCCACGAGTGCATCATTGAGTCCTGCCACTCTCAGTGCATCCGGCCCCATGCCAGCACCTTTGACACTCGCGCCTACATCCGTTGGCGCACCAATTAAAGAAATTGTCTTCATTCTTTTTTAAATTATGTGAGTGAGATAGGTGCAAGTTTAAGCGGGAGAGGATATTTCAGGAAGACTATATTGTTCCCTTTCAGTGACTGACATGTACGTATCGTTATTGTGTTTGCCGCTCATGCTCATACCGAACAAATCCTTAGGATTTTGCATGACTGGCAGCAGATCCAGAACCGTGGAGGAATGTGGCATCACATATTTTTCCAGATAACGCATCGCAGAGAAATCTTCCAGCGCGAAGCCGACAGAATCAAAAATAGTGATGCTGTCGTCGTTTTGACGATAAACACTGTCTGAGCTCAAAATTTTCCACAATTCTGTAACCTGGAAATCTGCCGGCATTTGCTGTAGCTCTCCCTCGATACGTGATTGTGGCTCATATTCGACGACAACCTGAGCGTTCTGCAGCACGGCGGAATGCAGTTCCGTTTTTCCCGGGCAGTCGCCACCCACCGCATTGATATGCATACCCGGCTCTATCATCTCCGGCGTCAGGATCGTTGCATTGGTTTTATCCGCAGTGACCGTGGTGATCACATCTACACCTTTGACTGCTTCAGCGATCGAGATCGCACGGATAATACGTATTTCCGGAAAGCTGCTTAAGTTACGTATCAGTTTATCGCTGGCTTGCTGATCGACATCATAAATTCTCAACTCTTTGATTCCCAGCATCGTATGAAACGCAATGGCCTGAAATTCACTCTGTGCACCATTGCCTATCAATGCCATACTGCGACAATTTTTACGTGCCATACAGGATGCAGCCAGTGCAGAAGTCGCAGCGGTACGTATCGCTGTTGTCAGTGTCAGTTCTGAAAGTAAACGTGGGTAACCGGTTGCGACATCGGCCAGCACCCCGAATGCGGTGACTGTCAGCAAACCTGTTTCTGTATTTTTTGGGTGACCATTGACGTACTTGAACGAGTAACTCTTACCATCAGAAATTGGCATCAGCTCAATGACGCCAATATCCGAATGATGTGCAACTCTGGCAGATTTGTCGAAGCATTCCCAGCGCAGATAGTCCTCCCTGATCATTGCTGCCATGCGGGTGATAGCTGTGTCGACGCCAACTTCGCGCAAATGCTTTTGCATGTCTTGTGTGCCAATGAAAGCGACCATGATGTTCTCCGTATTGATAGTAAGTAAAAACATCGTCACTGGACTGAATTGATCTGCCTGCTGTCAGCCCGGATGCTTTTGTGAAATTTTCAGAATTTCGTAAAAGCCTCACGCATCTTTGTGCCTTATTACATGACGTGTTCTGCTGAAGATTGTAGCCAGTCAGGTCAATAATTAGATTGCTAAATTCAATGTTTTATTGTTAAAAATAGAAATTAAATTTCATAAAATAAAAATTTGTATGTTATTTTTTCTAAAATAAGATTTTTAATAAAATATTTTGATTGGAGTCTAGTGTGGATAATTATGACCGCAGTATTTTGCGTTGCCTGCAAGACGATGGCCGTATGAGTAATTTGCATCTGGCGGAGCAGATACATTTATCTGCTCCGCAAACCTTGCGTCGGGTCAGAACGCTGGAAGAAAAAAAAGTGATACGCGGCTATGTCGCGCAAGTTGCACCTGAGTCCGTTGGTCTCGGCGTCATGGCATTTGTGAACCTGTCACTCGATCGCGAGCAGTTTCGAAATGTGCGTGAGGTTGAACGTCAACTGATGGCATTCCCTGACATCATTGAGTGCCATACGATTTCAGGCGACTTTGATTACATCCTGAAAGTCGTTGCGAAAGATCTCAAGAGTTTGTCGCAGTTTCTGACGGATACCTTGATGCAGGTATCCGGCGTTGCATCTCTGCGTTCGATGATTTGTATGGAAGAAATTAAACCGGTCAGTGGCCTGCCGATAGAATAACAGCTCAGATGCTTTTGTTTTTCAGCGAGTTTTATCAGAACCCACCTGAGTCAGTTTGTGATGCCAGCTGCGGCTATGCAGGCAAAGTACGCCCCGTTTAAGCAGCTAAGAAGTGTACAGGAAGGGCAGAATGCCCTTCCTGACGGGATATCGAATCGTATCAGCGGGTAAAGCCAAAACGTAAAGCAAATTTTTTGAAGTGACGATAGCTGGCGCCAAGTTTTTGCAGGGAATCGAGGGACTCAGAAAGAGATTCGCCTTCTTTGGCAAAGCTGATACGGAATTCTTCGAATGCTGCTTCGAGTACGGTGGCGAGCTGGTAATTGTACAAACGTGTGTAATTCAGTGCGCGTCTTTTGGTACGTAATTTCATGACCGAGTCCTTAGTGATGAGTAATGCAGGGGGCGGATTATAGCTTGTTTAAGAAAAAGCTCCGGTGAAAACGCGATGACGGATGCATGCTGACATCAGCCTGCTTAACGCCAGCCATACATCATATGCCCTGCCAGAACGTCGCGTGCAGGGTTGCATATGTCCACCACGCTGAGACCCAGACCCAGCAGCGACTGCGTTAATGAGCCATCCGGCGTACTGGCAAAAACACGCGCCAGCGTATCGGTCAGGCGTATGGTGATGCCGCGATCCGCTTGCCGCTGCCGGATAAAATCTTCCAGTATGGCTGCCGGATGATCAAGCTGATGCGCATGGCGGCTCAGGCAACGGGCCAGAACAAATGTGTCTCGTAATCCCAGATTCAGTCCTTGTCCCGCCACCGGATGCAAAGTTTGCGCTGCATTACCTATGCTGACGGTACGGGCTGTTGCGTGTGTCTGCGCATTCAGGCCGAGCGGGTAAGATACCCTTGCTGATATTTGCTGCAGTTGCCCGATGCGATTACCAAATGCCTTTTGTAACGCTTGTTTGAAGCTCACATCATCGGCAGCGCATAACGTATCGGCGACATCTGGACGCACACACCAGACCAGTGCATATCCGTTTTCCTGTGGTAACAAGGCGAGCGGCCCTTGTTCGGTAAAACGTTCAAATGCCCGGTGTGGTAAAGGCTGATCACTGGTGACATGGGCAATGATGGCGGTCTGCTGATAATCATGGCGACGCGTGCGCGCAGACTGATCGGAAAATGTGCCTCCTTCTGCCTGCACAACCACATTAGCGCTCATGCTGCTGTGATCGCCAGTTACCGGATTATGCAGATTGATACGCACATGGTCATTGACTTCATCCAGACCGCTGACCAGCAGGGGACGGTGAATCCGGATACCGACCCGCAGGATTTCCTTTTGCATTGGTGCGATGATGTCGCCGTAACGTGCGACATAACCTAAGGCTGGCACTGCATAATCATCAGCGTTGATCAGGCTGCGTCCGAAATGGCCGCGCCGCGAGACATGAATTTCGTTGATCGGGGTTGCTTTGACTGGCCAGCTGCCTGCCATCTCTAAAATTTGCTGACTGCCGGCGGACAGAGCGATTGTACGTGCATCCTGCTCAGCCTCGGCACTGGTTTTTCCGTCAAATAAGGCGATCCGGTCTGCTGCTATTCCCTGTTTATGCAACAACAAAGCGAGCGCTTGTCCGGCTGGGCCAGCACCGCAGATAGCGATGTCGACATCATTGATAATGGCTGGAGTCGTTGATTTCATCATCTATGTGGAATGCATTTCTGCTTCAATTTCTGTCACCGTTTTTGGTGTATCCCGGCTCAGGTTGTGATGTCCGTCAGCGGTAATCAGGATATCGTCTTCGATGCGGATGCCGATATTCCAGAATTCTTCCGGCACGTCGGGAGCAGGCTGTACGTAGATACCTGGCTCTACCGTAATCACCATCCCCTCCTGTAGCTGGCGATAGGGTCTTTCATCGCCGCTGTATTCGCTTTCCCTGTAATTGCCTACGTCGTGTACATCCAGCCCCAGCCAGTGCCCTGTGCCATGCATGTAAAAGCGCCGGTAAGCCTGACTTGCCAATGCATCATCAAGATTGCCGACCTTGTTTCTGTTTAATAAACCGGTATCCAGCATTCCCTGCGTCAGCACACGTAACGCCGCATGATGTCCATCCATATATCTGCTGCCAGGGCGCGCGCAGTCCAGTGCCGCCTGCTGCGCTGCCAGCACAATGTTGTATAAGATTTTCTGTGTCGGACTGAAGCGACCATTCGCCGGAAAAGTACGCGTGATATCGGAAGCATAGCTGTTGAATTCGCAGCCGGCATCGATCAGGATCAAATCACCGTCTTTTATTTGTGCCCGGTTGCTTTGATAATGAAGAATACAGGCATTGGCGCCGCTGGCAACGATGGAGCCATACGCAGGGGACTGTGCGCCCAGGCGAAGAAACTCATGCAGCAATTCAGCCTCAAGTTCATATTCAAACTGACCAGGGCGGGCGCTGCGCATGGCTCGCACATGTGCCGCTGCAGAGATGTCCGCGGCGCGTTGCATCAGGGCGATTTCTGTCTCATCTTTGATGAGTCGCATCTCATCCAGAAGTACCCGCACATCTATGGTATGGGACGGAGCCTGAATCCCTGTGCGGCTTTTGGCGCGTACTGCCTGTAGCCATTGATGTACCTGCGTGTCCAGGTTCGGTTCGGCGGCAGTGCTGTAAAACAAGGTGTGCGCATCTGCCAGAAAATCCGGCATTGCAGTGTCGATATTGTCGACGGCATCAGTGAGATCAAAGCCGAATGCAGTTTTAGCTGCAGCTGGTCCGAAGCGGAAACCATCCCAGATTTCCCGTTCGAGATTTTTCTCACGGCAAAACAATATCGATTTTTCTTCATTTGCATTGGCAACTAACACCAATACTGCTTCAGGCTCATCAAAGCCGGACAGATAATAAAAATAACTGTCGTGCCGGAATGGAAACGGATTATCGTTGTTACGGATATGTTCGCGGGCAGTCGGAATAATGGCGACACCGCCGCCATGTGCCTGCATCAGCGCCATCAGTCGCTGGCGCCGGATCTGGTAATGGGCATGGCTGTGTTTTTCCATTGTTTTCACCGCTTGAACGTCAACGGTGCGTTGAGTGCGTTTAACTGATCCGGTGTGCCGAGGTTATGCCACTCACCGCGATACAATTCTCCGCCGACGCGACCCGCATCGATGTATTCACGCAGCAGTGGGCCGAGTTTTGCGTGATCGCCCGGGCGTATGCTGGCAAACATTTCTGGCCGGTACACGCCGACATTGGCAAAGGTATGTCTTGGTGTGCCTTCGTTCGACAGCCCCATGAGCGTCATTGCAAAGTCGCCCCCCGGATGAAAGGATGGATTTTTTACCATATACAGCCAGGCGATATCACGCTGATCGACAGGGTGCGGATTGCCCCATGGATCATGGTCTTCCAGCGTGTTCAGACATTCTTTAAAATCGAAGTGCGGAATATAAATATCGGCCGACACAACCACAAACGGATCTTCGCCGATCAGAGGCAGCGCCTTAGCGATACCACCTGCGGTTTCAAGCGCACTGGCTTCAGCTGAATATTGAATCTGCACACCGAATTTTGAACCATCACCCAGCGCATCTTCTATCATGTGACCAAGGTGAGCATGGTTGATAACGATCTCGGTGATGCCTGCTTTCGCCAGATTCAGTAAGTGCCAGACGATCATTGGTCTGCCACGCACCTTCAGCAAGGGTTTCGGACAATCATCAGTCAGAGGACGCATGCGTTCACCGCGTCCTGCTGCGAGTAACATGGCTTTCATGATGTTCGCCTCAGAAAGTATAGCCAACTTGTGGCGCTGTATTTTCCAACTCGTCGAGCAGGCGCAACAGCGGCACCAGTTCTTTATAACGGTGAGAGGTCTTACGTATATATTCCATCACCGTCGGTATATCGGCGAGATAGGTGTCTTTACCATCGCGATGCGAAAGACGGCTGAAAATACCGAGAATTTTCAGATGACGTTGTAGTCCCATCCATTCAAAATCGCGGTAGAAATTGTCGATGTCAGTGGGGACGGGCAAGCCTGCACGTTTCGCTTTTTCCCAATAGCGTATGGCCCAGTCGAGCACCATTTCCTCATCCCATTGTACATAGGCGTCGCGCAGCAAGGATACCAGATCGTAGGTGATAGGGCCGTATACCGCATCCTGAAAATCGATGATGCCGGGATTGCCTTTATCCATCCACATCAGATTGCGTGAGTGAAAATCACGGTGAACAAACACCTGTGGCTGCGCCATTGCACTGGTGAGCAGATGTTCAAAAACTTTGTCCAGCGTTTTGGTTTGCGCTTCTGTCAGAGTAATACCCAGATGTTTACCGATATACCATTCGGTGAAAATATTCAGTTCACGCAACAGAAATGCACGATCGTATTCTGGCAATACATCCGGCTGACTCTGGGTTTGTAGCAGGATCAGGCTGTCTATCGCATCCAGATACAGTTTATGGGCAGTGTCATTGTTGAGTACATGCGCATAGGTGTGCTGACCCAGATCGCTGACCAGCAGAAAGCCCTGCGCCAGATCGTGCGCGAATACCTGTGGCACCGACAAATTCATTTGACGTAACAGATCGGCCACCTTGATATAAGCCGCTGAGTTTTCTGTGGCTGGCGGTGCATCAACCGCGATCAGGCTGCCGCCGCTTTTGGTGTCAAGCCGGTAGAACTGGCGAAAACTGGCATCGGCTGAGGCCGGACGCATCGTCTCTGTCAGCAATTCGTATTCCGGGAAATGAGTCAACCACTCACGCAGAGCGAGCCTGCGTTCTTCTTTTTTATCCGGTAAAGAGGGATTGTGTGTCGGTGTTTGCGTCGGTGTAACGTTCGATGACATGGGCAAAATGGTAAGAGAGTTAGTTTGTCTGCACTGTTCAGATGGTTTTGTCAGCATTTCACCTATAATAGGCGACTGATTTCTGGCGGATTGTCTGATTGATACCGACCAGCATGCTTGCAAAACGCTTACTGACCTCTGAATACATGCGCAGGAAACCCGTATTATCTCATTCACCGCTGATGTTTCCTACTATCCCAGCGATTGTCGTATCGGTACTCGTACCGGCCTTCTTCGCGCAGGCCCAGGCACAAACAACAAGTCCTCAGAATTTCGAGGAAGATATGGTGCTGCGTCAGAAAAAAAATCAAGCTAAAACCGACGATAAAGATGCACCAACGACGGTACAGTCTGAACGGATGTGGGGACGGCCTGAACGATTTATCCACTTTGAAAATGATGTCGAAGTAGTGAAAGGCGCGACGACGCTGAATGCGGATAAAGCGTCTTACCGTTTTCTCGAAGATGAAGTTGACGCGGAAGGAAAGGTAAGGCTGCAACGCAACGGTGATTGCTACAGCGGTGACAGTGCCCGTGTCCAGCTGGATTCCAGTTCGGGCAATGTGATGAATCCTGTTTATAAACTGTTGCGTAATAATGCACAGGGTAAGGCAGCAAAGATCGATTTCATTGATGACGAACGTTCTGTGGTTCATCAGGGAACCTACAGCACCTGTGAAGGTCTGGACCCCGATTGGTATTTACGTGCTGAAACGCTGGATCTCGATACCGGGCTCGACAAAGGAGTGGCCGGCAAATCTGTGCTGTATTTTCTTGGAACACCGATTCTGGCAACGCCTTCGCTGACATTCCCATTGTCCGGCGCGCGTCATTCAGGTTTTCTGCCACCGGTTTTCGGTGCGTCATCGAAGGGCGGCGCAGAATTTGCGTTACCGTATTATTTCAATATTGCGCCGAATCGCGATCTGACTCTTTACCCTAAGCTTATTTCACGCCGCGGTTTGCAACTCGGTGCGGAAGGACGCTATCTGGGTGAAACCTATCGCGGTGAGACCAGTATTGAGGGGCTCAATAATGACCGTGTCACAAATACCAATCGCTATGCGCTGACATCCGTTCATCAGCAACAACTGCTGCCAGAGCTGGGAATGAACTGGAATCTGAACTACGCGTCAGATGATAACTATCCCTCTGATTTTTCCAATTCGATCACCAAAACTTCACAGCGTTTATTAATGCGCGATATTAATTTTACGTATGCCGGATCGTTCTGGAATCTGAATTTACGCGCCAGTAATTATCAAGTGCTGCAGGATTATGCAGCACCCATTGCCCGGCCATATGATCGTTTGCCGCAACTGCAATTTCATGCTGAGCAACATGATGTGAAAGGCTTTGACTGGTCCGCGGATGCAATGCTGACGCGCTTCTGGCATCCGACGCAAGTGCGAGGTGACAGGTTGGTCATCAATCCACAGGTTTCGTTCCCCTTGGTTGAACCAGCCTATTTTGTGGTGCCTAAAGTTTCACTGCATGCTACCAATTACCAGTTGTCGAATATCGCGCCGGGACAGGATCCGAATTTTCACCGTGTAGTACCGACTTTCTCGGTTGATAGCGGTCTGGTGTTTGAGCGGCAGTCCAGCCTGCTTGGTAGAGAAGTGACGCAAACGCTGGAGCCACGCCTGTTCTATGTGCGTACTCCCTATCGCGAACAGTCTGCTTTCCCTAATTTTGACAGCGGTGTCGCCGATTTTAATTTTGCCCAGATTTTCAGCGAAAACCGCTTTACCGGACAGGATCGTATCGGTGACGCCAATCAGATTACAGCCGCATTGGTGTCACGCTATATCGAGCTGGATGGTGAAGAAAGACTGAAACTTGCATTGGGACAGCGTTTTTATTTCAACACGCAGCGTGTGACGCTGGATAATGTGACCAGTCCCAGCCGTTCAGACATATTGCTGGCAGCGTCAGGGAAAGTGTCGCCGACATTGACGGCAGATGCCGCGTTGCAGTTGAATCAGAGTACGCATCAGTCGGTTCAGGCGAGTTACGGTATACGCTGGCAGCCGGAAGTGAAAAAGATCCTGAATCTGTCATACCGCTTGCAAAGAGACACTTTGAAACAGCTGGATATTTCGGGACAATGGCCGATCGCGAATCGCTGGTATGCCGTCGGTCGCAGCAATTATTCCCTGATGGATAAGCGCGTGGTTGATGGTCTGGTTGGTTTTGAATACAAAGCCGATTGCTGGTCCTTGCGCTTCCTCGCGCAGCGTTTTGCGGTCAACAGCACTAACAATAATTCAGGTTTTTCGATACAGCTTGAACTGAACGGTTTAGCGCGATTGGGTATCGGTAACAACCCGATCGAGGCGTTAAAAAGGAATATCTCCGGTTATCAACCGATTAGTGAGCGTTAATTGACGTTCGTTTAGACGAGAAAAAAGTCATTGATGATTTTCTCTGCGGCAATGTCAGGATGTGGTTGTTTGTGAAATGAGAGCTAACGTGTATATTGCAACTTTTGCGCTCTCAGAACACGCTGCTCTGACGCCTTGCTTAACCAGCTTTTTAGAACATTATGCGACATTTATTGCACATGAAACAACGCACTTTTATTTCTGTTTTGGCCGTTTCCGCAAGTTTGCTGACAAGTCAGTTCAGTCTGGCACAACAGGTATCAGCCCCTGCTAAACCACAAGCCATCAACAGCATTGCCGTGGTTGTGAATGATGAAGTGATCACGCAGCAAGAGGTCAATGAGCGTATCGTTTCTGTTGAGCGCCGGCTCAGAGCGCAAGGAACTGCTTTGCCGGACCGGGCAGAATTGAAGAAACAAATAATTGAGCGCCTGATTGTTGACCGTGCTCAGCTGCAACTGGCCAAAGAAAACGGCATGCGGGTCGATGATGTGATGCTGGACCGTACCTTGCAGCGTATGGCGGAGCAGAATAAGATGAATCTGCAGGAATTTCGCAATCAGATCGAACGTGAAGGTACTTCGTTTGCGCGTTTCCGCGAAGAGATCCGTGACGACATCATGATGCAACGTATCCGTGAGCGTGAAGTCGATAGCAAAATTTTGATTACCGAATCAGAGATTGATAATTTTCTCGCCGCAGAAGCCAGTGCCAAAGTAGGTAAGCAGGAAATCAACTTGCAGCATATTCTGGTCCGTATTCCTGAAAATGCCACTGCTGAGCAAATCGCTCTGCGCCGTAACCGTGCTGAAGAAGTTGTGCAGAAATTGCGTTCGGGCGGTGATTTCGCCAAGCTGGCAGTGACTTACTCAGACAGCGCCGAAGCCCTGAAAGGCGGCGATATCGGCTGGCGTGAACAAGACCGTATTCCGCAATTGTTTATTGATGCGATTAACAAAATCAAGGTCGGCGAGTTTTCTGAAATCATACGTAGTCCGAACGGTTTTCATATTTTGAAACTGGTTGGTAAGCGCGCTGCCAGTGAGGGACAGCCTGCTGTTGCAGCGGTTCAGCAAACCCGCGTTCGTCATATCCTGATCAAAGCAAATCAGATCGTGACAGAAGCTGAGGCCCGGCAGAAATTACTGGATCTGAAAAAGCAGATAGAGAATAAAACAGCGACCTTTGAAGAACTGGCTAAAACCAATTCTGCTGATGGCAGTGCATCAAAAGGCGGTGATCTTGGCTGGATTTATCCGGGTGATACCGTGAAAGAATTTGAAGATGCGATGAATAAACTCGCGATCAATGAAGTCAGCGACCCCGTGCAATCACCATTCGGATTCCATCTGATTCAGGTGCTGGAACGTAAAGTGGAAGATCAGTCGAAAGACCGCCAGCGCATGATCGCACGTCAGGCTTTGCGCGAACGCAAAGCGGATGAAGCACTGCAGGACTGGTTGCGCGAATTGCGTGACCGTACTTATGTTGAATACCGGGAAGATCAATAATGCCAGAACCAAGATTGCCGGTCATTGCCCTGACGGTAGGGGAGCCGGCAGGAATCGGACCGGAAATCTCTCTGCGTGCGGCCTGGTCTTTACGTCACGAGGTGAGGCCGGTACTGATAGGTGATGCTGCTTATCTGGCGATGCTGGCAAATGACGTTGACCCGGCCATTCGCCTGATGGCAGTCTCTATCGAGGCGGTAAGGAATTATGGCCTGTCGGCAATACCGGCCGACCGGATGAGCGTCATTGACTGCCCGCTAAGTGCGCACGTGGTTGCGGGTCAGTTGGATCCGCGTAATGGCCGCGCAGTATTGCATACACTGGACGTCGCTATCGAAACGGTGGAACGGGGCTGGTGTGATGCTGTCGTGACAGCGCCCCTGCAGAAAAGCACGATCAACGACGCAGGCGTCAAATTCAGTGGTCATACAGAATATTTCGCGGAAAAAACCCATACGCCACAGGTTGTGATGATGCTTGCTTGCGAAGCCAGCGACCACTTGCCTCAACCCTTACGCGTTGCGCTCGCGACCACGCATTTGCCATTAAAAGACGTTCCGCAGGCGATACAGCCTGAGCATTTATTGCGCACGATACAGATCATTGATACCGATTTGCGGGGTAAGTTCGGCCTGTCGCAGCCACGTATTCTGGTCGCAGGTTTAAACCCTCATGCGGGTGAAAACGGTTATCTCGGTATGGAGGAAATCAACGTCATTACACCCGTGATTCAGCAGGCACAAAGCATGGGTATCAATGTCAGCGGTCCTTATCCGGCCGATACCTTATTCCAGCAAAAATACCTGGCGGACGCAGATTGTGTGCTGGCCATGTACCACGACCAAGGGCTGGCTGTACTTAAACACGCGAGTTTCGGACTGGGCGTTAATATTACTCTGGGTCTGCCGCTGATCCGTACATCCGTCGATCATGGCACTGCGCTCGATCTCGCTGCAAAAGGCGTGGGACACGCCGATATCGGCAGCATGCAGGTGGCAATACGCAGCGCCGCCGCCATAGCAAAAAACAAAACATCATCATGAAACACATTCCTCGTAAACGTTTCGGTCAGAATTTTCTGACCGATCAGCTGGTATTGAGCCAGATTATCCGCGCTATCAATCCGCAGCCGGGCGATACCATGGTTGAGATCGGTCCCGGTCTCGCCGCGATGACGCAACTGTTGCTGGAAGGTGTGCCGCAGATGCATGTCGTCGAACTGGATCGCGATCTGGTTGCTCGTCTGAAAAAAAGTTTTCCCGAAGAAAAACTGATCGTGCATGAAGGCGATGCGTTGAAATTCGATTTTTCTTCCATTCCCGTACCGGAAGGAAAGAAATTACGGGTCGTCGGCAATTTGCCGTACAACATTTCCAGTCCCTTATTATTTCATCTGGCCGGGATTGCACCGCTGGTACAGGACCAGCATTTCATGTTGCAGAAGGAAGTGGTTGAACGTATGGTGGCCGAGCCGGGTAGTAAAGCCTACGGGCGTTTGTCAGTCATGCTGCAATGGCGTTATCACATGGATCTGTTGTTTATCGTGCCGCCCGAAGCTTTTGATCCACCGCCGAAAGTGGATTCGGCGATTGTACGTATGATCCCGAAATCGGACATGCTGGCTTGCGAACAGGCGAATCTCGAAGCTGTTGTGACCAAAGCGTTCTCGCAAAGGCGGAAAGTGGTGCGGAATTGCGTTGCCGGTATGTTTACCGAACAGCAGTTATTGGATGCCGGTATCGATCCACAGGCGCGGCCTGAGACAATCGCGCTGGAGCAATATGTGAATCTGGCCCGCCTGCTGTCTGCTGCGTAGTTACTGCTTAACGATTGATTCACTGCGGATTATTTCTTCACTTTCAGTTCACATTGGTTTTGACGACATGAATATTACGCTGACACCGGAATGGCACTCTCTGTTACAACATCAGAAGCGTCTCGAAAAGATGCATCTGCGGGATTTGTTTGCACAGGATAGTCAGCGATTTCAGCGTTTTTCCTCAGAACTCGAAGGCTTGCTGGTCGATTATTCCAAGCAGCGGCTGGATCAGCCTGCACTGGACAGCCTGCTGGCACTGGCACGTCTGTCCGATGTCGAAGGCTGGCGTGACCGTATGTTTTCCGGTGAGAAAATTAACATCAGCGAAGACCGTGCTGTTTTGCACACCGCCCTGCGCCACATGGATTACAAGCCGTTTCCGGCGGCAGACAATGATGTGATGCCGCAGGTGCGGGCGGTCCGCAAACGGATGCGCGACATTGTTGAGCGTGTCCGCAGCGGCTTGTGGCGTGGCTTTAAGGGCGACGCGATACAAAACATCGTGAATATCGGTATCGGTGGTTCTGATCTGGGTCCTAAACTGGCCACCCGTGCGCTGTCAGCGTTACAGTATCCGCATCTGAAATTTTATTATGTGTCGAATCTGGATAGCGCACATCTGGCGCCTCTGCTGGAGGAGCTTGATCCGCGCACTACCTTATTTGTGGTGGCATCCAAAACGTTCACGACACAGGAAACCAGCATTAATGCGCATACAGCCCGCACATGGCTGATGGCAGCCGCGATGGAGGAATGGGCAATCGCCAAACACTTTATTGCCGTCACGTCCAGCCCGGCGAAGGCGCATGAATTCGGTATTCCCGACAGCAATATTCTTGAAATCTGGGACTGGGTCGGTGGGCGTTATTCTTTGTGGTCGGCGGTGGGGCTATCTGTTGCCCTGGCGATAGGCATGAATAGTTTTGAGCGACTGCTGATGGGAGCAGAAGCGATGGACAGCCATTTCCGGACCACGCCGCTGGAACAGAATCTGCCCGTGCTGATGGCGCTGATTTCGATCTGGAATACCAATTTCCTCGGCGCTGAAACCACAGCTATATTGCCGTACAACGAGTCTATGCGCCATTTGCCGGCGTTTTTACAGCAATTGGAAATGGAGTCGAATGGTAAGGCTGTTGATCGCGATGGTCAGGCGCTGACGTGCCGCACGAATCCCATTGTCTGGGGAGAAATCGGCGTTAACGGGCAACATGCTTTTTTCCAGCTACTGCATCAGGGAGGATGGTTGATTCCCTGTGATTTCGTGGTGGCGGCATCCAGTGATTTTCCTTTGCCCGGACATCAGGCGCCATTGCTGGCGAACTGCCTCGCCCAAAGCGCAGCGCTTGCGTTTGGCAAAACGGAGGCGCAGGCAAGGGAAGAACTGACGCAGGCGGGACTGAGTGAGGCGCAGATCGCGAAATTGCTGCCGCATAAGGTATTTGCAGGCAATCAGCCTTCCACCACGATACTGATGCCGGGTCTGGACCCTTTCCAGCTGGGGATGCTGCTGGCGCTGTACGAGCACAAAGTTTTTGTGCAAGGTGTGATCTGGAGCATTAACTCATTCGACCAATGGGGTGTTGAATTAGGTAAGCAACTGGCGAACCGCTTATTGCCGGCGATTATGGGGGATCAGTCGAATGATGCCCAGCTCGACACCTCGACCAGCGGCTTGATTGCGTATTTTCGCAGATACGGACATGTATAAGCATCAAAGATGAGCGTATGTTTTCAGTGTTCAATATCTTGAAGCCAATTGTTCGTCTGCCCGCGGAAAGTCTGTAAACGGCTGCTGAACAATGCAATAACCAAACATGCGTCATCAATGAAGCATTGATTCGGGCAAACCTTGTTAACCTTGCATATTCGTTGTTGCTGTAAATAAAAAATTTATTTTGTCTGGATTGCGTTGATGTGGACAGCGATTTTTACCGGTTTATTCTTGCTGTTTATTCTCAGCGTGCGTTTCCTCGCAAGGGCAATCAATCAGATGGTCAGTTATCCGGGCGAGAAGGAAAAAGAAGCAGAACAAAAGTAGCCGGACGCAATCCATTCTTTCGGATGTCTAAAAAAAAGCGCAGAGACTCTGCGCTTTTTTTATTGAAGCTGCGTATTACCGCAACGATTACAGGCTGACTTCAGACATACGCTGAATGAATTCAATTTTGTAGCCGTCTGGGTCCTGTACAAACGCGATAACCGTACTGCCACCTTTCACCGGACCGGCTTCGCGTGTCACATTGCCGCCGCGTGCTTTGACCGCTTCACAGGCGGCATACGCATCCGGTACTGCGATTGCGATGTGTCCGTAGGCTGTGCCCATATCGTACTGCTCAACGCCGTAGTTGTAAGTCAGTTCCAGTTCGGCATGCTCAGGGTTGCTGCCGTAGCCCAGAAACGCCAGCGTGTACTTGTATTCAGGGTTATCCGACTGGCGCAGTAATTTCATACCAAGCACTTCGGTATAAAAAGCTATGGATCGTTGCAAGTTACCGACGCGTAACATAGTGTGCAGAATGCGCATGTGTTTTCCTTTATGTACTGGGGGGAGTAATTCAAATTTATTAAAAAAGCCTTAGTGTTGATGCTGATTAAAGAGGGACTATTCAGGATACTCCCCCTTTTTTTTCAGAATTCGGGTAGATCTGCGCTGACATGCTGACGCAACTGATGGCGGGCCGTCTCGAAGTCAGGAAAGACCGATTGTACCGTCGCCCAGAAACGCGGACTATGATTCATTTCCCGCAAATGCGCGAGTTCATGCGCGACGACATAATCAATAATTTGTGGCGAGAAATGGATCAGCCGCCAGTTCAGTCTTATCTTACCTTGCGAGGTGCATGATCCCCAGCGGGTTGTCGCTGCTGATAAAGTCATGCTGTGATAACGGACATTCAATTTCTCGGCGAAGACCGGCAAGCGCTGATTAAATTCGCGTCTGGCTTCCTGCTGCAGCCATGCCTGCACCCGGTCTTTCAATTGTTGTTCGCTGGCTTCGTGCGGCAGGCTGATCAACAGTTCATTCGCTTCGTGGCAGAAATGAGCTGCATTGGCAGCGCCTGGTGCGATGCGCAAGGTAATCTCGTTTCCCAGATAGGGCAGCCGGGCACCGTCGCGCCATTCCATTGCCGGTCGCAGACGACGTGCGGTCAGTTCGCGCCGTTCCGCCAGTTTGCGTAAGATCCACGCCTGCTTTTCATGGATGGCTTTTTCAATATCAGCGAGCGTGACCCAGCGTGGCGCGGTGACGCGCAGGCCGTCTTCGTTGATCAGGAAACCGATGCTGCGTCGCTTTGATCTTTGCAACTGATACGTCAGCCATGTTCCCTGCAGCAGTAAGCGGCGCAGATCGCCTGCTCTGGGCGCTGTAACGGTGTCTGTGACTGGTAATGTTGGCGAAGGTACAGGTGCTTGTACCGCTGGTTTGCCTGGTTGTGGAGTTAGTACTGGCGTCGCCGCCGGAGTAGGTGAGCGCAGGCGTTCCGACAACAAAAAATCGCCGAACAAATCCAGTTGTAAGGCGCGTTGTATGGCATTACCTAAAGATGGAAGCGGGGATTTCATTTCAACTGAGATACATTGATGACACTGAACTTGTATTGCACATTTTTATCCGCAACGACAAAAAAGAAGAACCAGAGCGCAATGTATACCAAGTTGAAAAAATCCGCTGGAGTCGCGCGAAACTGCATTGAAGCAAAGACAAAGCGGCAATCAAGCGTTGCCGTCACGTTGATAGAGCGGTGATACAGCGGCAGGTATTTGCCGGGAATTCATCACCGCGCATCAAGGCTTGCGGACGTGTTCAGCAAGCAGGCGGGGCAGGGGATTATTTCTTCTCGTCTTTGTAAACCTCAGGGGAAATCACCCGCATTTCCGCCTCTATCCAGGTTTCGACTTTTTGCATCAGCTCTGCTGCAGTGCAGCCTTCCGGAGAAATCGGTTTACCAACCGAGACTGTGATCAGCCCTGGTTTTTTGATAAACGAATTTTTTGGCCAGCATTCGCCTGAGTTCAGCGCAATCGGCACCACCGGTGTATTGGTTTCGACCGCCAGACGGGCGCCACCACCTTTGTAAGAGCCTTTTTTACCGACCGCGATGCGGGTGCCTTCCGGGAACATGATGATCCACTGACCATCTGCCAGACGCTTCTTACCGATGCTGACAACCTGGGCAAACGCATCCTTACCTTTGTTTCTGTCAATAGGGATCATGCGCAACAACGAAATCGCCCAGCCAAAAAACGGGATATACGTAATTTCTTTTTTGAATACAAAAACCAATGGTCTCGGTGTCGCCATCAGCAGGAAAATCGTTTCCCATGCTGACTGATGTTTGGACAAAATAATCGCCGGTGCATCCGGAAAATTTTCATATCCTTTGAATTCATAACGGATACCGCAAACAACTTTAGCAGCCCACACCACAAAAACGTTCCAGCGCGCAGTAATGTAATAACGCTGGTTATATGGCAGGAACGCAAACAGCATGCTGATGGGGGACCAGATCACCGTGATGGCAATCATCAGCAACATGAAAATAAAAGAGCGGATAAAAAGGAGTGCGCGATACATAAGATTTCCATTCGTTGCGGCCGACAGCAAAGTCAGATCGCCATATTAATGTCAGTTTTGATCTCAGCCTGATTTGCGGCAAGCAAATGATCGACCACAGTTGCGAGGTCGGGATGAATGTGTGTACCCGGCGGCAGCCCGCCTTTTTCCTGCGTCTTGCGGCCTTTACCGGTCAGCACCAGATGAGGAATGCAGCCGACCACAAAGCCGGATTGCAGGTCGCGTAAGGAATCGCCAATCGTATGCACGCCTTTCAGATTCACTTCATAGCGACGGGCAATTTCCTGCAACATACCGGGCTTAGGTTTGCGGCAGTCACAATTATCGTCAGCCATATGCGGGCAGAAAAAGACAGCGTCAATTGTCGCGCCGACTTGCTGTGCTGCCGTATGCATCTTCTGGTGAATCGCATTGAGCGTGGTCATGTCAAACAGCTTGCGTCCGATACCAGACTGATTGGTCGCCACGACCACGCGATAACCCGCCTGATTCAGGCGGGCGATCGCTTGCAGTGAACCGGGGATAGGCACCCATTCATCCGGCGACTTGATGAAAGCATCGGAATCATGATTGATGACGCCATCACGGTCGAGAATAATGAGTTTCATCGGCAAATCCTTAGACGTCATTCTTAAGCAGCGAGTTTGGAAATGTCAGCAACCTGATTCAGCATGCCATGCAGACTGGACAACAGCGCTAAACGATTATTCCGCAATGCTGGGTCTTCCGCATTCACCATCACATCGTTAAAGAAACTGTCGACTTCAGCACGCAAGGCGGCCAGTGTTTTCAGCGCAGCAGTAAAGTCGCCTTTGGCAAAGGCTGCGTCAACTTGTGGTTTCACATCGGCCATTGCTTTCGCCAGCGCTTGTTCAGCTGTTTCCTGTAATAAGGCTGCGTTCACTGCGCCCGGAGTGCCTTCGGCTTTTTTCAGGATATTGGTGATACGTTTATTTGCCGCCGCCAGCGAGACCGATTCCGGCAAAGCCGCAAATGCCTGTACCGCTTGTAAACGTTCAACGATGTTGTCCAGCGTATCCGGATTTTGCGCGACGACTGCTTCAACTTCGTTTTGTGCAAAACCACGTTCACGCAACTGACCACGCAGACGGTCAAACAGGAAATTCAATACCTCTGCGCCCGGATCTTTGAACTGGCTGTTACCTGTAAACAAGGCAACTGCATCTGCCAGCAAGGCAGATAAAGACAAGGGCAGGCGTTTTTCGACCAGCATGCGCAAAATGCCGAGCGCATGGCGACGCAGCGCAAACGGGTCACGGTCACCTGTTGGTTGCAGACCGATGCCCCAGATGCCGACCAGGGTTTCCAGTTTATCGGCCAGAGCAACGGCGGTGCCGGTTGCTGTCACCGGCAATGCATCACCAGAGAAGCGCGGTTGATAATGCTCGGAAGCAGCCGCCGCGACGTCAGCATGTTCGCCATCGTGCAGGGCGTAATAGGTGCCCATGATGCCTTGCAATTCAGGGAACTCACCGACCATGTCGGTCAGCAGATCGGTTTTTGCCAGCAAGGCCGCACGTTCTGCCAGTGCAACATCGCTATGCAACGCTGCAGCGATTTTTCCGGCCAGTGTTTTGACCCGTTCTGTGCGTTCGGCTTGCGAACCCAGCTTGTTGTGATACACCACGTTCGCCAGCAGAGGCAGACGCGATGCCAGCGTTTTTTTCTTGTCTTGCTCAAAGAAAAATTTCGCATCCGACAAGCGTGGACGCACCACGCGCTCATTGCCCTGGATGATGTGTTCCGGTGTTGCTGTTTCCAGATTCGAGACGATTAGAAAGCGTGAGCGCAGTTTGCCGTCGGCATCGGTCAGCGCAAAATATTTCTGATTGGTTTGCATCGTCAGGATCAGACATTCCTGCGGAACTGCCAGAAATTCCTCTTCGAAATGACATTCATAAACGACCGGCCATTCGACCAGTGCCGTGACTTCATCCAGCAGCGATTCCGGCATCAGCACCAGATCGGCACCTGCCTTTGCCAACAGCGCGGCGCGGATTTGTTCTTTACGTTCGCTGACGCTGGCAATCACTTTACCTTCTGTTTTCAGCGCAGCGGCGTAATCGTCGGCGTGGCTGATACTGACTTCGCCAGCGGACAGGAAACGATGGCCTAGAGTTAGGCGTCCAGCATCTAATCCTAGAATGTTGATTGGGACGATTTCGCTACCGTGCAATGCTATCAAACTATGTGCGGGGCGAACGAAATGCACGGTACCACCATCGGGACGTTGATAACTCATAGTTTTAGGAATAGGCAACCGTTCAATTGATTCTATGATTGACTCATTCAGCTCCCACTTAAGCTTTTCGCCGACACGCGTATAGTTTATGAAAAAACTCTCTGCTTTACCGTCGGCCGCGCGCTCCAAATCACTGATCTGTAAATCAGCGAAACCCATTGCTGCGAGTTTCTTTGCCAGTGGCGCAGTCGGCTGACCGGCGGCATCCATGGCGACAGAAACCGGCAGCACTTTTTCGCGGATTTGTTTATCCGGCGACGTCGCGCGTACACGCGTGATGCTGACGGCCAGACGACGCGGTGAAGCGTAGCTGGTGGCGACGGAATCCGCTTCCAGAAAATCGCGCGATTTCAGGCCGTTCACGATGCCAGCGGCAAACGCTTCGCCGAGTTTTGCCAGCGCTTTTGGTGGCAGTTCTTCTGTAAATAATTCAACTAACAGTGTTTGGTTCATGTTTTTCTTTCCTGCATACCGGTCAGCAACCGGCATCCGAAATTATGGAAGGCGTCTGCGCGTTCAGGTTTCAGGCGACAGGTTTATGCTTATCATCAGCGGCGCACATAGGGAAACCGAGCGCTTCGCGCGACGCGTAATAGGCGGCTGCAACTGCACGCGACAGATTACGGATGCGGCCAATATACGCGGCACGTTCTGTCACCGAAATCGCCCCGCGTGCATCGAGCAGATTGAATGTGTGTGCGGCTTTCAGAATCATTTCGTAAGCAGGCAGAGCCAGTGATTTTTCTGTCACTTCCAGCAGGCGCTTGGCTTCTGCTTCGTAGTTGGTGAACAGAGAAAACAGAAAATCAGTATTCGAATATTCAAAGTTGAAGGTCGATTGCTCAACTTCATTCTGATGGAACACATCACCATAAGACAGACGCACGGTTTTACCGTTTTCTTCGCGCTCGGTCCAGACCAGGTCATAGACATTTTCCACGCCTTGCAGATACATCGCCAGACGTTCAATACCGTAAGTGATTTCGCCCAGAATCGGCTTGCAATCCAGACCACCGACCTGCTGGAAGTAGGTGAATTGTGTGACTTCCATACCGTTGAGCCAAACTTCCCAGCCCAGACCCCAGGCGCCCAGCGTCGGGTTTTCCCAGTCATCTTCAACAAAGCGGATATCGTTTTGCTGTAAATCCAGTCCCAGTGCTTTAAGCGAGCCAAGATACAGATCAAGAATGTTTTCCGGTGCCGGTTTCAATACCACCTGATACTGATAGTAGTGCTGCAGACGATTCGGATTTTCGCCATAGCGGCCATCTTTCGGGCGGCGTGAAGGCTGTACGTACGCAGCGCGCCAGGGTTCCGGGCCGATAGCACGTAAAAAAGTACCGGTGTGCGATGTCCCTGCACCGACTTCCATATCGTAAGGTTGCAACAAGGCGCAGCCTTGTTTGTCCCAGTAATCTTGTAATGTCAGGATGATTTGTTGAAATGTGAGCATCGTGCTGTCTGCCTTTATCGCAGCCGGGGCGGCGCGAGGTGTAGTGTTTGCTAAACCCTAGATTTTAACCTAGAAATGGGGGCAGGAATGTCATCCGCTCAGACTAGGCGACACATTGCTGCAACGTGAAACCTCGTCCCGCGGACTTTTCGTTCCTCAGATCAATGTTTATATTGCGTTAATGTTTTTAACAAGGTATAAAAATCTTCTCGCAGATTTCACGATGATTGAGGGGAGCGATGTAGCTGATGGACATAACAGGCCGCGCAAATTCTTTGGACGAAGAGTCGCAAAGGTTGGAAAACTGGTATCTGCTGCTGGGAGAGCTGACGGATTGTCTCTGGTATCCGGAAGATTTACCCGGATTGCTGGAAGGATTTTGCAAGATACTGGTATTGCGGGCAGGCTATTCGCATACTGAAATTTTTTTTGACAATAACGGTCAGACATCGCGTTTTGAAGCGACGTCAACACGGACAGCGGATTTATCATTTACTCCTCCCGATGATGAGCGTGACGGCATCCATGCGCTGGTGCTGAATTTCAATATCGCGCCGCAGATGCATCTGAAACTGTCCGTCAGGGCACCATTTGAACTGCATGAAGCAGCGGAACACCGGAAAATATTGACGCGCTTTGCAGACGAGCTGGTCACAGCCGTACGTGCACTGCTGACTACCCAGGATCACCATGACCTGCAAAATAATCTTGAGTTACTGGCGCTGTCGGTGCATCAGAGCCCGTATGCGATACTGATTACGAATGCTGCCGGCGAGTTGGAATACTGCAATGCCAGTTACACCCGCATCTCTGGCTTCAGCCTCAACGAAATCAGGAAAACCCACGTACTGTGGAATAACGGTGCCGCCAGCGACCAGCAGCACATGCAGGCATTTCTGGCGCTCAGGCACGGAGAGCACTGGCATGGCGATGTGCAGAGCCGGCATTTTGATGGACATCTGTACTGGGAGCGCCAGCTCGTCAGCCCTTTATGCAATGAACTGGGACAGGTCACGCATCTGGTTGCCGTGCGTCAGGATATCTCCGATAAACAGTTTCAATTGCAGGAGGTCGAGCAGGCATTGTTATTGCGGGAGCAGGCGCTGGTGTCGAGCAGCAATGGCATCATGATCACCCGTAGTGACGAGACCGACCATTCCATTGTTTATGTGAATCCTGCGTTTGAACGGATCACCGGTTATCACGCCGACGAAGTGATCGGGCGTGAAGGGCGCTTTCTGGTGCGTGACGATCTGGCGCAGCCGGATCTGGAAGAAATCCGTTCTGCGCTGCGTGAGCGGCGCGAGGGGCGCGCTTTGCTGAGAAATTATCGCAAAGACGGCTCGCAGTTCTGGAATGAGTTGCGGATTTCCCCGGTCAAGGATGCTGCGGGTGCGGTGACGACCCATTTCGTCAGCGTGATCAATGATGTCAGCGAGCGCGTTAATTATCAGAAAGAACTCGAATATCAGGCGACGCATGACAGCCTGACCGGGCTGGCGAACCGCAATCTGCTGAATGACCGCATTTCTCAGGCGATTGCCTGGGCCAAACGTCAGAATCTGCATGTGGGTTTGCTGCTGCTGGATCTTGATCATTTCAAACTGATCAATGATGCTTCCGGTCATGGCGCCGGTGATGAAATGCTGAAACAAGTCGCGCAACGGCTGAATCTGTGTGTGCGTGACACTGATACGGTTGCGCGTCTCGGTGGTGATGAATTCGTGATCGTGTTGACGGATTTGCCTGAGAGCGATGACGTGGAAGCGATTTCAGAAAAAATCATGCATGCCCTGTCCCGCCCCATGCACATCAATGGCAGAGAAGTTTTTGTCACTGCCAGTATCGGCGTATCGGTGTATCCGCGTGATGGTGATCATGGCGAAATTCTGCTGCGTTATGCCGATATTGCGATGTACCGCGTCAAAGAGCACGGGCGTAACAGCGTGCGTCAGTTTATTCCAGAAATGGGCGTCACTGCGATCAGTCGCCTGAACATGGAAAGCGCGATGCGGCGCGGTCTGGAACGCGCCGAATTTGCCCTGCATTACCAGCCGAAAATTGATCTTAAAACCGGATTAGTCATCGGCGCGGAAGCGCTGGTGCGCTGGTATCACCCGCAGATAGGGCTGATCCATCCGATAGAATTCATCCCGCTGGCTGAAGAAACCGGCCTCATTTTGCCGCTCGGTGAATGGGTGCTGAATGAAGCCTGTCGTCAGCAGGTTATCTGGCTGAATAATGGTCTGGGCGCGCTCAAGGTTGCGGTGAACATGTCGTCACGCCAGTTCCGGCAAGATGATCTTGCTGAACGCGTGGCCAATATTATTCAGCGCAGCGGCGTTGATCCTCACGCCGTCACACTGGAACTGACCGAGAGCATGGTGATGCAGGATGTCAGCAGCACCCTGATGACCTTGCGTTCTTTGAAAAATCTGGGCTTGTCGATTTCACTCGATGATTTCGGCACAGGATATTCCAGTTTGTCTTATCTGCGCCGTTTTCCGATTGATGAGCTGAAGATCGATAAATCATTTATCAATGATATTCATGTGAATCCGGATGATGCTGCGATTGCCGGCGCGATCATTGCCATGGGGCTGAGTCTGGGCCTGAACGTGGTGGCGGAAGGTGTTGAAAAAGAGGAGCAGGCAGCTCTGCTCAGAGAAATGCGCTGCACGCAGGTGCAGGGATATTATTTTTCCAAACCGGTGGATGCTTCCGCATTTGCCGCTTTTGTGCTGAAAAATCAGGCTCGGCGTCCGGAGGAGTGAGTCATGAGTAAAGTGCTGACTAATCAGCTGTTGTGGCATGTCGGTGCCGCCAATACTCTGGCTGAAATTCTGGTCGATGCCGATATACAGAATTCGCGCGCCGTCGGTGATCTGACGATTTATCATTTTCAGCATAACGGCTGTGAAAAAATGGCCGTCACGCTGCCGGATGGCCAGTCTTTAATGATCTCGCTCGCCACACATGCAATTCATCCCGCGCGCCGGCGGCAGGATGTGCATAATGAAACGCAGCACATCCCTGATGCGACATGAGGTCGTTACTGGGGTAGACTGGCAGCCATTCCGTCATTCACTTCCGCTTATTTCATGATGTCAGAACAGGAATCCAGCCTGCCGCTCTATCCGGGTATCGACCCAGCCAACATTCATATCGTCACCGATACTGTCAGCGCCGCATTTGCGCACCGGCATCTGTCACAGGCCAGCGTGCTCGGCTTTGATACTGAAACCAAACCTGTCTTTCAAAAAGGCCAGCGTCATCAGGGGCCGCATCTGATCCAGCTCGCGACCGAAACCGAGGCCTTTCTTTTTCCGGTTGTGCAGACGGTGAATATCGATGTCGTCAAAGCAGCTCTCGAAGCGCCGCATATACTGAAAGTCGGTTTCGGCTTGAGCGACGATCTGCGTCATTTGAAAAGCAAACTGAATATCACGACGACGAATGTGCTCGATCTGGCCAAAGCCTTGCGTGTGAATCGTCATCAGGATATGGGGGCCAAAGCGGCGGTGGCAAAATTTTTCGGCATGCAGTTATCAAAATCAAAGAAGACCTCGACCTCGAACTGGGCGCAGCAGCCATTGACGGACAAGCAAATCAGCTATGCGGCGAATGATGCGCATGTCGCCTTGCTGGTATATCAGCGCTGGCTGGCATTGCAGGCGTCAGCGCGAAACACGACAGTGGCAGCAGCTGCAGTGCCGTCACCATGATTCCCGGTGGGATCTGATGCAGGTGATGATTTTTCAGGAAATCAGCATACTCCCCCCTGATTTTGTAAAAATGCGTCTATCGTCAGCATAAACAAAGGACGATTTAATATACTGGGGGGAGTATTATTTCAGCCTGCAGAGCCGCTGCAGGCAGCTGTGCACAGGATGTCGCAGACGGTGTACTGTTGTTATTATCCCGAGCATGATGTCTGAAACGAATAAACCGATACAGCAAACCTGCCGCTTATGCGTGCATTACTACATTACGCATGATGTGAATTTCATGTACGGATGCCGCATGTTCGGCATCAAAAGTCAGCGTCAGCCTCTAATGGAAATTATCGAAGCATCAGGCAAACCTTGTGAGGGATTTGAATTGAAACAACGTCCGCCAGCATCTGGTTCGTAAAATTTACTGACGATCAAAAACACCGGAAAAAACAAAAAGCGACATCGTTAGTGATGTCGCTTTTTTATTCGCATCGACGATCAGGTCAGCACCTGATGATCTTTTTTGAAGACGCCGGTCGGCTTATTTGACCGGAGCACCGTAACGGTTTTCTGTTTTTTGACCTTCGCTCGCGAGGAACACCAGCAGCACGATGATGCCGGCGACAGGAACGAGTGCGATCAGCATCCACCAGCCACTGCGGTTGGTATCATGCAGACGGCGCATGGTAACTGCAATAGCAGGGATGAATGTACCTAATGCATAAAGACCACCGAGAAATCCCATACCTGATGAAATATTTGAACTACCCGTGATGCCATCGACCAGACCTAAACCCATACTGATCAGGATGTTAAACAGGAAAAAGAACCAGTATTCTTTGCGACGTGCACGGCCACTGAAACCGGCATAATTTCTGAGTACAGCGACATACCAGTCGAACGCCTGAACTTCATCACCGGCAACGTTCGCCGCTGCAGGTGTGGATAAAATTTGCTGTGCGCCGCAATGCGGACAGGTTGCAGCAGTTTCGTGAATTTCTTTACCGCAGCCGCGGCAAAATACCATGCTCATATTCTTCCTTTTCAGATGGAGTGTTCCGCACATCTTTTTCAGCTGGCATACAGCCAGAGCATCCGTGCGGTTTTATTGTGGTTGAGACTCGCCCTTGATATCAGGTCCAGAGATTGATGGTATTACCGTCTTTATCCGTAAAGCTGCCGACGACGATCATAATGAAATCGATCAGCGCCCAGATACCAAGACCGCCAAACGTCAGCAGCTGCAAAATACCGGTGCCGATTTTTCCGACATAAAACCGGTGTATGCCAAAGACGCCTAAGAAAAAGCACAGCAATGCTGCAGGCAGTACCCGTTTGTCCGATTTGCTCGTCTCTTGCGGCGTTCCCTGTGGCGCACCGCAGTGGGGGCAGGTCAGCGCGGTTTCATGAATTTCCTTACCGCAGCCGCGGCAAAACACCATACTCATTTTTTCTCCTTGATTTGTAAGCCGGCGCAGTGACGACGCCGGTGATGCGCCACGAATACCTGTCGATCAGAAAACGATGCGTCATGCAAGATACCTTAGTGTCTGACTCCGACATTCGCCCGCCTGATCATAAAAGCAATTTTAAGAGAGAAGTTGTTTTAATGAAATGAAAAAGTTTAAATAAAACAGAACCAGCGCAACACTCCGCGGACAATGTGTGGCGAACAGGGGCACGAAGCGACAGCATAAACAGCGTAACCTTGCCGGCGCTGTTTTTCATCCGCAGCATGCAGAAGACGGAAGAAAGTTGACGTGCAGGTGTGTGAGAAAAATGATGCACCCCGGATGTTGATGGGCCGGGGTTCAAGAGCAGGCGACAACCTCACTGATGTCGCCTTTATGCGGAGTCAGTTTGCGCGATCACCAGCCGCGCTGTCGGCGTACCAGGATTCACGCGGCATGTCGTAGACGGCGACTTGCATGTCATACCAGGATTCAGTCGCTTTAAACTGCATGCCGAGTTTTTTCATGACATGAGCAGACGCATGATTATCCGGATGGCAGACCGCACATAATAAGGGCGCGTTCAGTGTGTCAAAAGCAAAACCAGCCATTGCTCTGGCGGCTTCCGACGCATAGCCGTTGCCCCAGCGGTCACGTCTTAATCGCCAGCCTGCTTCCAGTGGATTTGCCGGATCGCGCCCCAGATGCTGGATGCAACCAGCACCGACTAACTGACCGCTGTCTCTGTCAAAAAACGACCACCAGGAAAAGCCATATTCTTTCCAGCGCGCTTTGACGCGATCGATCATCGCTTGCGTGTCGGCGGGTGTATCCGGCTTTCCGGTAATGTAGCGCATCACTTCGATATCGCTGTTCATTGCGAACAAACCGTCGAAATGATTGTCGTCCATAGGAATCAATTGCAGGCGCGGGGTAAGCAAGATCGTCATTGGCAGCATCCTTCTCAGGCGTCAGAGTTAATCTGTAGGGCTGCTTTGCAGCAAGACGGACAGTGTATTTGTAGCGGAACGCTTTCGCAATGTGCTTTGATACCTGCGCTCTCGTGGCGACATCGCCACCATGCAGTGACTTTATCGTTGCCAAGTATAATCGCAGGAGTCATTGATTTTTTATCGAAAAATCTTCACATGCTAAGTGGCCTATTCGTCACTGCTTTTCACTTCATTTCATTTAGACAGAGGCAAGTTCATGATCGGTCCGATCGCTACTTATTCCACCATCTTTGTTTTGATTAATCTGACCATCGCTGTGGCGATAGGCGGATTGATGTACCGGCAGCAGCGTAGGGAGGCAACGTTCACAGTACGCGTGCTGACTGGCCTGGTACTGGGTGTATTGCTGGGTGCCGCGATGCATCTGTTGTATAGCGGTGATGCCAGTACCGCAGCGATTATTACCACGACCAATGCTTATCTCGATATCGTTGGCACTGGTTACGTCAAGCTGTTACAGATGATCGTGATGCCGCTGATTATGGTGTCGATCGTCGGTGCGATTCTGAAACTGAATGGTGCCAGTGAGCTGGGTAAAATCAGTGCCTTGACCATAGGCACCTTGCTGGCAACGACAGCGGTTGCAGCGGGCATTGGTATTATGATGGCCAAATTCTTTGGCCTGACTGCCGTTGGCCTGAGTTCAACCGCGGCCGAAGTCGCGCGCGGCGAATATCTGCAAGGCACGCTGGCAAACGCAAAAGCGATCAGCCTGCCAAGTTTGCTCCTGAGTTTTATACCGACGAATCCGTTTCTGGATATCACCGGCGCACGTAAAACATCGACGATAGCGGTCGTGATTTTTTCGATTTTCATCGGTCTTTCTGCGACCGGTATCGCTGCAAGCAAACCTTTGCTGTTTGCCTCATTCACCCAGTTTGTCGACGTTGCCCACGCTATCGTCATGCGCCTGGTTTCCATGGTGCTGCGTCTGACACCGTATGGCATTTTTGCTTTAATAGCGATGGTTGTGGCGGAATCGAGTTATGCCGATATTCTGAAGTTGATTAACTTTGTCGTCGCATCGTACAGCGCGCTGTTACTGATGTTTTGTGTGCATTTATGTCTGATTGCCGGTGCCGGGCTGAATCCTCTGAAGTTCGCTAAAAAGATATTTCCGGTACTGGCGTTCGCATTCACTTCGCGCACCAGCATGGGTACCATTCCTATGAATGTACAAACCCAGACCCAGCGCCTGGGGACGCCGGAAGGCATCGCGAATTTCGCTGCCTCGTTCGGCGCAACGATAGGTCAGAACGGCTGTGCCGGAATCTATCCTGCGATGCTGGCAATTATGATCGCGCCAACGGTGGGCATCGATCCATTTACCTTCAGCTTTATCGCGCAGCTCATCGCGATCGTCACGATAGGCTCGATCGGCGTGGCCGGTGTTGGTGGTGGCGCGACCTTCGCTGCGCTGATCGTTCTTTCCACGATGAATCTGCCAGTCGCATTAGCGGGACTGTTGATTTCCGTGGAACCCTTAATTGATATGGGGCGCACGGCATTGAATGTCAGCGGTGCAATGACAGCGGGGACGATCACCAGTCGAGTATTGGGTGAAACTGATATGAACGTGTTTAACAGCGACGCAGAATTGACGACAGGCGAGGCCGAACAACGAGCGTAATCACCGTCCTGTCAATGAGCAGACCTGGTAAGCCGCCTGAATCCCGTTTCAGGCGGCTTTATCATTTTCAGCTCCCGACAGAGGTAGTGAAATGCCAGTGCGCCGATATTGCTTATTTTTTAAGTTCGTAGTTGAATGAATGCTGCTTGTTCTTTCCATGAAAAATAAGGTGATCACATGCGGATAAAAAAACTGCTGTTTGTTGTTAGTGGAGCCGTTTTATTTTTCAGTGAATCTTCATTTTCTTCTGCGCAGGTGGTCGCTCAGGCGGTATCAACAACACCGGCAGTTGCAGCGACGCAGGACCAAACAGCCTTATTAAGTCCGGTGGAAAAACAATTAGCGAATCATGTCCGCGCACTTCTTCAGGATAAATGTCAGCAGAATCAGTTTTCCGGTGCGATCTTAATTGCGAATGGAGAGCGCCTCATCGCCGATGGCGCCTGCGGGCAGGCAAATAAGCGCTACCACTATGCGAATACGATAGACACAAAATTTAATATCGCGTCGATAGGAAAGATGCTGACTGCCGTCGCGATTGCGCAATTGGCGGACGCAGGAAAACTCAGTTACGACGATAAGTTGAGTCAATACGTGGATGTGGGTTGGTATCCCAAAAATGTACTGGATCAGGTCACGATAAGGCAGTTGTTGTCACACCGCGCTGGCTTTGGAGACATGCTGTCGCAGCAGATCATTCAGTCGCCTTACATCAGATTGCTGTTTTTGCGGGAACTCGCCGATTACAAACCTTTACTGCAAGGCGACACGCTGAAAGCCGAACCGGGCAGCCGGTTTTCCTATAGCAATACAGGGTATTTTTTATTAGGTCTGGTGATCCAGAAGGCGTCAGGAGAAAATTTTTTCAGCTATATCCGTGAGCATATCTACCGACCTGCGGGGATGCTGAATTCTGACAGCTATTTCCGGGATGAGCCTGTCGATAACATGGCGACTGGTTATTTTTCTACGCCGGAAGCGCCGGATTTTTCAAAAGAGAATAATTTTTATATTCCTTTGCGGGGGCTGCCATTCGGTGCAGGTTACTCGACTGTTCACGATTTATGGCGCTTTACGACCGCATTGCAGAGCGGGAAGTTAATTAAAAAAGATACGCTGCAATTACATCTGACGGAATACAGCCAGGGCCAAAACGTGGGCGGCAGACCCTACGGTTTAGGCTTTCAGATATGGAATAGCCCAGCCGGAAAAGTAGCGGGACATTCGGGCAGCCTGCGTGGCGTGTCCGGTGATGTTGCAATGTACCTCGACAGCGGATACACAATGATCGTGCTGTCGAACTATGATTCCGCCGGATCTTTACCTGCGCAACTGGAAGGTTTGCTGCCTAAGGTAGCGGAAAAATGAGCTTGTATCTGCGTACCATGACAGGTGCTTTTTTTGAGGCCTGCCCACTGATAATGCAGTTGTGAAGCGCACATAAAAAAGCCACCTGATGATTCAGGTAGCTCGCTCAAGATAGCATCCGCAAATCAGGCGGTCGCCAGTCAGTTTATTTTTTAAACTTCGCTTCTGCAATGCGATCAGCTACCACGCTGGTTGGCAGGCCTTCTGCATCGGCGCGGGTGAATACTTCCGTCAGCGTGTCGCCGATACGACGTACATGCGCTTCCATGCCATCTTCCGGTGTATTCAGGTATTCGTAGCAGACTTTGATAATGCCGCCGGCATTGATGACGAAATCCGGCGCATACAAAATACCCTTCTGGCGACAGGCTTCACCGATATCAGCGGTGGCTAACTGATTGTTGGCAGCACCCGCAACGATCTTTGCTTTCAGGCGGGACAATGTATCCGGATTCAGTGTTGCACCCAGAGCGCAAGGCGCATAAATGTCGGCCTGCACATCGTAGATCGCATTAATGCCAACGACTTCTGCACCCAGCTCGTCTTGCGCGCGTTGCAATGCCGCCTGATCGATATCGGCCACGACTAATTTTGCACCTGCTGCATGCAGACGACGGGCGTAGTCGTAACCGACATGACCCAAACCTTGCAGTGCGACGGTCAGACCGTCAAAGCTGTCGCGTTTGAGCTGATGTCTGATGGCCGCCTGTGCGCCGACGAAGCAGCCGAGTGCGGTAAATGGTGACGGATCGCCACGGTCGCCGAGACCAGCAACGTATTTTGTTTTGCTGGCGACATTGGCCATATCTGCCGGGCTGGTGCCGACGTCTTCTGCCGTGACATAGCGGCCGCCGAGGCGCTCCAGTGCTTCGCCGAGGGCTTCAAACAAAGCCGGTGTTTTATCTGTTTTCGGGTTGCCGATGATGACGCTTTTACCGCCGCCGATAGGCAGGCCGGCAACGGCGTTTTTATAAGTCATGCCGCGTGAGAGGCGCAATACATCGCGTACTGCTTCTGCTTCTGTGGCGTAATTCCACATACGACAGCCACCCATTGCCGGGCCGAGATGCGTATTGTGTACAGCGATAATGGCTTTCAGGCCTGATTTTTCTTCTGAGGCAAAGACAACCTGTTCGTGGTTGTCGAAGTTGATTTCGTTAAATACAAAAGCGGTCATGCTTATGGCTCCGCGCAGCGGGCGACTGTGAACCTGATAAGGCAACAGTGTCTGGCTGCAAAAAGTGAATGAAAAAGGGATAAAAACGGGTACAACAGTTACTGAATAAAAAAGCTGCTGATTGCTGGTTGATGCAATCAAAAGCGCGGTACGGTGATTGTGTCACGCGGCGGGAAGTATAAGGGACGGACGGCATTTACTCAAACCACAGCAACGGCGCGGTGACTGAGATGCGGCCGATGCTGCGTTTGAGGCAGCAACTGCGCTGGTGTCAGACAGGTCCGGCGCAGTAAGAGAAGATGAAATAAGGCGAAATCAGGCGGCGGCTTGACCCGATGCCGGATGCAGCAGCGCGAATAATTCAGCGGAGTATCGGGTTTGCGATTTGACGCAGCAACCTCTGGAATACGCATTCATGAAACCATGCCGGGTTGCTTTGGCGAGTTCTGCCGTATGACCGCGCTGGCGCAGATCGCTGACCAGTCCTGCCGGATCAAAAGCGGCTTCCTGCTCCGCAAAAATCAGGCGTACCGGACAGACGGGGCGTATTTCACGGTGGTCGCGTATCCGTGAACCATAAAACAGCACCATGTTCTGTAATGAACGCACGAATTCGTGCTGGCTGCTGATCCACAAGGCACTGGCGCCGGCACTGAAACCAATCGCGTGTTTCAGACCGCTCCGTTGTTGCAGGATCGCATTAAGTTTTTCTGTATAGCGGGCGACGCCGCCTTCTGCAATGAATGCCTGGTATGCGTCTTGCTCGGAACGGAACTGGCGTTCCGTATCCTGAAACGGGCTGATGATGAGGGCGTTGACTGAGAGCTGACGTACCAGACTCTGTACCGCAGGGGTGATACCAAAGACATCGGTGGCAATCAGAACGGTCGCAGCGGGGGTGACTGATGCAGCAGTGACGGTGGCGGCAGGAGATGCCGGGGATGCAGTTTGAGCAGATTTGACAAAGGCTGGCACAACAAATACGGAAAAGCAAAGGAGGCCGGAGCCTACCGGACTTGCAGGGGAAAAGCAAGCCGTACAAAGGCTTGTGCTTCGCTTATTTCATACACGCAATGTCTGATTGACAAGAGCTTTACGACTCATGGATACTGCCAGCTTCTATCCCTCACTACGCATTTATTGAATGCAAGTGTGATTCGCGGGATGTTAAAAAACTGACTGACAATATTGTGATTGCCTGGATTTTTCCCGGGCCGTGGCGTTGATGCTGACCCCTGTTGCTTGTATCTGGTCTTTGTCTCCGATCCAGGCGTCGCCTCGGATTTTCCGGATTCAGTCAGATCTGCCCCATGTGTTGCGATGTTCTGCATGACAGGTTTAATCGTTGAACCTTTTTTCTTTAGTTTCAGTCTAAGCTGCCTTCTTAAAATGAGAGTATTCCGGAGATTTCTTATGTTGCGACCCAGTCTGATTGTATTAAGTATTGCGCTTGCCCTCACTGGCTGCAGCAAGTTCAAAAAGAGCGACGACCAGACCAAGGCCAGTGCCTCTGCGGCTGCCGAGAAACCTCTGATGGTGACGAATGAGGATTTATCGACGGTACAGAGTAACGCACTGTCTTCCGGCCCCGTGATTACCGGCTCGATTCAGCCGGAACGTAAAGCCGATCTGCGTTCGGAAATTTCTTCGGTTGTTTTGCAGGTGCTGAAAGAGAATGGCGAAACCGTCAAGCGTGGTGATACGCTGGTGCGGCTGGACGACACGTCGATCAAAGACAGCCTCCATTCTGCGCAGGAAGCCGAGCGCGCTGCGGTGCAGACGTTTGATCAGGCCGAGCGTCAGTTGCAGCGCCTGAAAACTCTCAGGGCATCTGGCATGGCGTCGGCACAACAACTCGAAGATGCCGAAATCCGCCGCAATAATACGCAGAGCGATCTGGTTGCCGCAAAGGCGCGCACAGTGCAGGCACGTCAGCAATTACAACGCACCGAAGTCCGCGCACCGTTTGATGGCGTAGTCAGCGAACGTAAAGTGTCGGCTGGTGATACCGCGCAAATCGGTAAGGAACTGGTGAAAGTCATCGATCCGACCAGCATGCGTTTTGAAGGATTGGTGTCGGCGGATAAAGTCACCAGCGTCAAGATCGGGCAGGCAGTCTCTTTCCGCGTCAATGGCTATGGCAATCAGGAATTCAGAGGAAAAGTGAAGCGCGTCGATTTAGCGGCGAACGCAACGACACGCCAGGTCGAGGTGCTGGTGACCCTAGGCGAGGGCGAACAGCCACGCGTATCGGGTTTGTTTGCGGAAGGCATGATAGAGGCCGCATCGACAGAAACGCTGATGATTCCGGGGTCTGCGCTGGTACGTGATGGTGATAAGGCTTACGCATGGCGCGTTAAGGACGGTGTTCTGAATAAAGTCAGTGTCAGTATCGGTGAACGTGATCCGCGTCGGGGCGATTTTGTGGTACGCAGCGGCCTGCAGAATGGCGATAAGGTGGTCAGCAATCCGCTATCGACCTTGAAAGACGGACAAAAAGTGCAGATGGTGGCTTCTGTTCCTAAAAATACTCCGGTTGCAGTCACTCCTGCTGCAGCGTCCGCAGCTGCGGGGAAATAAACCATGTTTTTATCCGATTTCAGTATCAAACGCCCGATAGCGATGATCGTCATCATCATTGCATTGATGGCGCTGGGCTTACTCGCCCTGAAAAAACTCAAGGTGAATCAGATTCCGGATGTCGATCAGCCCTTGCTGGTGGTCAGCGTGCCGTATCCGGGTGCGTCTCCGGAAACCGTGGAAAGGGAAGTGATTAACCGCATAGAAAAATCTTTGCAGAGTATCACCGGTGTCGATAAACTGACCTCAACTGCTTATGAAGGCAGCGCAAGTATCGTTATCTTCTTTAACTTCAACAAGAACATGGTGGAAGCCTCGGATGAGGTGAGAAACGCGATTGCCGGCGTCCGCTACAAACTGCCGGTGGAAATGCGCGAGCCGGTGTTGCAAAGAGTAGATCCGTCGGCACAACCCATCATGCAGATTGCTTTGTCTTCCAGCACGCTGACGCATGCCGAGATTTCACGCAAGGCCGAAGATGAATTTTCTGAAAAATTCCGTGGCATAGACGGTGTTGCAACAGTCACTGTCAATGGTTCGCTCAAGCGCGAGCTGAGTGTCTTGCTGCATTCGCAGAAACTGCGTGAATACAATGTGTCGGTAGCAGAAGTCGTGAACGCCCTAAAGAGTCAGAATACGACCGCGCCGGTAGGTAAAGTTAAAGGTGAACTCAACGAACAAAGCATACGTCTGATCGGCAGGATAGAGTCGCCGGAAGATTTTAAGGCGATCGTGATAAAACGTCGTGGCAGTGAAATCATCCGTCTGGCACAGGTCGCTGATATCGCCGATGGCTTTGCTGAAATCAGCGGTTTCAGTGTCCGTAATGGCAATCCTAACGTCGGTATTTCGGTGACCCGTTCACGCGATGCGAGTACGGTATCGGTAGCTAAACGTATTCGCAGCATGGTGGATGAAATCAATAAGACGCTGCCAGCCGGTACCAAAATGGAAATCACGCAGGACGGCGGTAAGGATGCTGAAAGCAGTCTGAATAACGTCATCGAATCATTGATTTTCGGTGCGGTGCTGACGATTTTCGTAGTGTATGTGTTCCTTAATTCCTGGCGATCAACGCTGATTACCGCGCTGAGTCTGCCGACCTCGGTTGTGGCAGCATTTATTGCGATCTGGTTATCCGGCTTCACTCTAAACTTCATGACTTTGCTGGGATTATCGCTGGCGATCGGTGTGCTGATTGATGATGCGATTGTCGTGCGTGAAAACATCGTCCGGCATATGGAAATGGGGGTGGACAGACGTACTGCTGCAAGTAACGGGACGAAAGAAATTGGTCTGGCCGTTGCAGCGACGACGTTTTCTATCATCGCTGTTTTTATTCCTGTCGCGTTTATGCCCGGCGTTTCCGGAGAGTGGTTCCGGCCGTTTGCGCTGACTGTCGCATCTTCCGTGCTGGTCAGTCTGTTTATTTCCTTTACGCTCGATCCTATGTTGTCGGCGTACTGGGGCGATCCACCGGGACATCATGAAAAGCCCAAAAAAGGGATCAGTCTGGTTCTGGCAAAGTTCAATCAATGGTTCGATCATCAGTCAGACCGTTACGGTAACGTGATTGCGTGGGCCTTGCATCATCGCGTCTGGATGGCGGTGATTGCGGGTGTCTCTTTCGTTGTTGCGATTATCTTGCATGCCACGCTGGGCGGTTCCAGCTTTTTACCGGCAGCGGACAACGGTATGCTGATTGTGAACGTGCGCACGCCTTCGAGTTCCAGTCTGGAATACTCGCGTCTGAAAGTTGAAAAATCAGCAGAGCTCGCACGCACGATCAAAGAAACCAAGGCAACCAACAGTACAGTCAATCTGAGTGGTGGCCGCGTCTATGTCGATATTGGCAAAAGCACGGAACGCAAACGTTCTGCGGCAGAGATTGCTGTTGAATTACGCAAACTCGTCGGTAACATCATCGGTGCCGAATACGTGGTGCAGGATGATCTGAACAACGGCGGCGGTAAACCGGTGCAGATACAGTTCTCAGGCCCGGATGCGCGCAAGCTGTTGGCGATCGCCAATGAATTCATGGACAAGCTCAGAAAAGTGGAAGGTGCAGTTGACGTCGGTTTATCTGAGCAAGAACCGAAAGATGAATTACAGATAGAAATGGATCGCGGACTGGCGAATACCCTGGGTATTTCTGTGAACGATGCGGCGCAGGCATTGCGGGTCGCGTTTGCCGGTGTGGAAGTTGGCGACTGGGTTGATCCTACCGGCGAAACGCGCGATGTGTCTGTGCGTTTGCAACCGGGTGATCGCGTCAATCTGGAAAACATCGAACGACTGCCGATCTCTGTCACCGGCAGCGACAAGATGGTGCCGCTGGAGCAGATTGCGAAAATCACGATGGGCAAAGGGCCATCGCAGATTCAGCATTACGACGGCAAACGCATGATTGCGGTGTCGGCCAACGTGCAGGGGCGTTCCGCTGGTGAAGTGACTGCCGATGCGCTGAAAATCGCCAAAGCGATGAGTTTCCCTTCCGGCTATGCCCTCGAACTCGGCGGCGCAGCCCGCTCGCAGAAAGAATTGTTCAGCGAGATGGGGATTGCATTGGTGATGGGCATCGGTCTCATGTACCTGATTCTCGTCATGCAGTTCGGCTCATTCACGGCACCGATTGCGGTGATGCTGTCTTTACCTCTGAGTCTGATCGGTGTGGTGGTGGCGCTGTTGCTGACCAAAGGCACACTCAATCTGATGAGTTTTATCGGCATCATCATGCTGATGGGGTTGGTGGCGAAGAATGCGATTCTGCTGCTGGACTGCGCGCGTGAACGTGAGCGTGAAGGTTTCGATCGCGAAGAAGCGCTGATGTATGCCGGGCGAAAACGTCTGCGGCCGATTCTGATGACGACATTTGCTTTGATTGCTGGCATGTTGCCAGTCGCTATCGGTCTGGGGGAAGGCGGCGAGTTTTACCGTCCGTTAGCGATCGCGATTATCGGCGGTACGATCACCTCGACGTTGCTGACCTTGCTGGTGGTGCCGACTTTCTATGACAGTATAGAAATCAACAGCGACCGCATGGTGGCGAAATTCCACCGTCGCGATGAACGCTGGAATACGGCAGTGGCATTTGTGCTGACCTTGCTGGAGGCAATTTTCACCGTGACGTTTGTCCGCTTTATTTTCCGCCTGCCATTCCGTATCTGGCGCAAAATAAAAGGCAAAAAATAATACGAAAAATTATTCTGCTGTCCTCGGCAAGTCAGGGCTTTACCTTCTTGCTGACGTCTCTTCAGCTTGACGTGATACCGGCAAATCCGGATACTTCGTCCGCTATTTAGGACAACAATACAGCAGGATAAAATGTTTTTTACAGACGGCCTTTACCAAGGGCCGTTTTCTTATTGTTCAACACAACAACAATGAAACTGGAGAGGTCGATGACGCAAAATACCGGGCACGCTGAACAAGCGAAAATGCCGCCACAAATTCCCTACATTATCGCGAATGAAGGCTGCGAACGTTTCAGCTTTTATGGCATGCGCAACATCCTGACCTCGTTTCTGATTACCAGCCTGTTATTATCGATGCCGGAAAACATGCGTGCAGGCATGGCAAAAGAAGTCTTTCATACCTTCGTGATCGGCGTTTATTTTTTCCCTTTGCTGGGTGGCTGGCTCGCTGACCGTTACTTCGGTAAATACAATACCGTGTTCTGGCTCAGTCTCGTGTATTGCGCAGGACACGCCTGCCTGGCGATATTCGAGGATAACCGCAATGGTTTTTATACCGGCCTGTTTTTGATCGCGCTCGGTTCCGGCGGGATTAAACCACTGGTGACCTCGTTTGTCGGCGATCAGTTTGACCAGACCAATCGCAAGCTGGCGCAAAAAGTATTCGATGGTTTTTACTGGATCATCAATTTCGGTTCCTTCTTCGCTTCGCTGCTGATGCCGCTGTTCCTCAAGCAACTGGGTGCCAGCGTCGCCTTCGGTATTCCCGGTGCGCTGATGTTCATCGCGACCATGATTTTTTGGTCTGGCCGCAAAAAATATGTGCATGTGCCACCGGTCTCAAAAGACCCGCATTCTTTCCTGAATGTCGTGCGTACTGCGCTGACGACCAAAGTTGCAGGCCAATCGAATAGCGGCACGCTGATAGCATGGCTGGGAGCGTTGCTGGCAGTTGGCTCGCTGTTCCTGATTCCAGCTATCGGCATCGTTGCCGCATTGTGTCTGGTGCTCGTGTTAATGCTGGGATTCGGCGGTATAGGCGCATGGATGCAACTGGATCGCGCGCGAGGAGCGCATCCTGATGAGGCAGTCGATGGTGTGCGTTCTGTGTTGCGTATTCTGGTGGTGTTTGCACTGGTGACACCGTTCTGGTCTTTGTTTGATCAGAAAGCCTCAACCTGGGTATTGCAGGCCGATCTGATGACGAAACCATCATGGTTCCAGTCCTCACAGATGCAGGCATTAAACCCTATGCTGGTGATGCTGCTGATTCCATTCAATAACCTGATTCTGTACCCTATGCTCAAGCGTGTGGGCGTTGAGCTGACTGCCCTGCGCCGTATGGGACTGGGTATCGCATTTTCCGGGCTGGCATGGATTGTCGTCGGCTTTATGCAACTGGCGATTGATGGCGGCAATTCGATCGATATCACATGGCAAATCTTGCCGTATGCTTTGCTGACTTTTGGTGAAGTGCTGGTATCTGCGACCGGTCTGGAATTTGCTTATAGTCAGGCACCGCTGGCAATGAAAGGCGTGATCATGAGTTTCTGGAATCTGTCCGTGACGATAGGTAACTTATGGGTCTTGCTGGCTAATTCCAGTGTGAAAAGCACAGCAGTGACTGAGCAGATCAAAACGACAGGCATTAGTGTGACGGCATTTCAGATGTTCTTCTTCGCCGGTTTTGCCTTACTCGCGGCCTTACTGTTTGCGCTGTATGCGAAGAACTACAAAATGCTGAACAACTACCGCAAAGCCTGAAGCAACAAGTCAGGCTACTGAAATAAAAAAGCCGCATGATTTTCATGCGGCTTTTTTCTAATTGCATTAATCAGATCACTGCAGTGCTTCTGTCAGCACACGGCCTTCGGCAGCTGATGGCGGACGCACACGCAGCAGGTGCGCGAGTGTCGGTGCAATATCCATGACCTCGGCATACTGACCGTAAGCACCGGCTTTAATCCATGGTTTGCCCATGATCATCAGCGGCACATTCGTGTCATACGAGTAAGGGGAACCATGCGAAGTACCTTGCTTACCGCTGCTGAAATACCAGAAAGGTTTGATGACCACCATAATGTCACCGGATACCTGACGGTTCCACGCGCGTTGCATCAGGGTACCGATACGGGTAGCGGGCAGATTGCCGTTTTCCAGTTGCGTGCGGGTAAATGCATTGGCGACGCCAGGGTAATTCAACAAGAAACGTGCGGCGGTGTTTTCTACTTCTTCCCGTTTCAGATTCTTTTGCTCCATCAGAGCGTAATCCAGAATCACATTTGGCGGCGACCATTTTCTGACCAGGTTTTCCTGCCCGAATTTTTCTGCCAGATGCTTACTCAATGCGGCAGACATTTGCTTACCATCGAGACGCTGTGCATCTCGTTTGATGGATTGAGAGAATTCCGGCACATTCGGGAAACCATGATCAGCAGTCAGCACGACCATGGTGTTATCAAGACCAACACGTTTATCCAGATAGCTGAAAAAATTCGCCAGCAGACGATCGAGTCGCTGCAAATGATCGTGCGACATCCGGCTTTCAGGGCCGAAGCTATGGTTCACGTAATCATGGCTGGATAAGCTGACGCCCAGCACATCTGGCACTCCGGCAGGATTGCGGCCCAGATTTTCGCCTTCCACCGCAGCACGGGCAAAGTCCAGTGTCATTTCATCGAGATAAGGACCGGTGTACAGCTTGCCGTAATATTCCGCATCCGGTTTGCCGGATTTGCTTTCATATTTAAACGGAAAACGATTTTTTTCGTCAGCAATCAGATCATCGCTGGCATCACCTGCATAAGATGCATCGGCAAGTAAGGGACGCCATTCTTTGCCATAGAATCTGTCCTGAGGCTTACTGGCATGGTATTGCTGCACCCACTGCGGGTGGCTTTGCATATAGTAAGTGCTGCTGGCGAAATTACCCGATTTGCCCATATACATATACGCCGTACCCGCTTTGCCGGCGAGCAGAATCGCACCGCGATCCTTGCCGGATACCGTGATCACTTTCGCCCGGTTACCGGTCGCATAGCGCAATTCGTCGCCGACAGTACTGGCGCGTAAATTAGCAGGTGAGGTACCCGCGCCGGGTTTGGTTTCATCGCCGATATAGCTGTGCGCATTGTCTTGCGTGCAGTACATCGATTCCAGTGTTTTCGTATCTGTCCAGTCATTCGAGATGATGCCGTGCTGATACGGGTATGCACCCGTCAGTACGGCAGCGTGACCAACCGCGGTGACCGTCACGCCATGCGCCTGATGGGCATTGCTGAACCATGCTCCCTGATCCAGCAGACGGCGGAATCCGCCTTGTCCGAACTGATCACGATAACGCGTGACTTGCTCTTGCGGTAAACCGTCAACCACCAGCACCACCACCAGTTTTGGTTGCGCAGACTTTTCTGCGGCGATTGCAGGCAATGTTGCCAGGCTGCTGGTTGCAACGAGACAAGTAAGTAAAAACAGTCTGCGCATGGGGCGCATAGTAAGCAAGGCGGGCTTCATTAGTTTCATGTTGTGATGTTGTTGAGGTTAACGAAAACAGACTACCGGGATACGTCCGGTAGTCTGACTAAGGAATAAAAGCATATCGCATCATTATTTCATGCCGAGCTGCTGACGGGGTGTTATTTACGCTCCGCTGAGTATGAATCCTGCCGCCTGAGACCATGCGTTGCCGTTATCTGCTGAGGTATGGTAACTTAAGCCGGAATATCCGTCTTTTATGCTGAACTTGATCATCTTGTTTTAAGCTGCGGACTACCGCAAAATGATTCAGGTAAGGAGTGATACAGACAGGATGCACAATGCGATCAGGGCCGTAACGCAGTCGTCACGGTGTTATATCCGCTCAGGGTAGAAGCTGGCAGTACCCGAGTTGCTTTTGATCAAGACGGTGTGGTCTTGGCCAGGTTAATCTGTATATCTGGCAGGTGATTGAATTAAGGGAGAAAATATGAGTCTCAACAGCGCACAACAAAACAGCTTAAAAGAAAAACTGGATAGCTTGCAGCAAAATATACAAGAGGAGCTGCGGCAACATAATCCGGAAAGTCTGCAGATACAATCGGGCGAGGGCGATCGCCTGACGAACGATGCACTCAATGCCGATGAAATGGCGCAATTCCTGCATCACCACACAGAGTGGCAGGCATTACAGCGGGCGCGGGCGCGACTCAATGAAAATGTTGCTGATATCTGCAGCGAATGCGGTGCAACTATTCCGTTTGCACGTTTAGAAGCTGAACCGACCGCAGAGCGGTGTATCGATTGTCAGGGGAAGCTTGAAGCCAACGATCAGCGTCTGCATCTGCATCCGCATTCCAGTATGTAATTTTCTGACTCTCTTAAAAAAACCGGTCAGCAGCATGCTTGCTACTGACCGGTTTTTTATAGATGCGTATTACGTCAGAGTCAGACCGAAATAGCGATGCAAGCCAGTGTCCGCCAGCCTGCACATGCTTTCTTATCTTGCATCTTTCAGCTTTTCGACTTTCCTTTGCAGCACAAAAATCGGCTGCGCCCATTCGCTGTCTTTTTTCTTTTTGCTGGTGATCAGCGTCAGTTCTGATGGGTCATAGACATCGGTGTTATGCGTCAATGGTGTCGTCATCAGATATTGTGCATCGGTATTTTTCAGGAACTCGCCAACCAGCTGAATATTACGGATATCCAGATGGGCAAACGGTTCATCAATGAAAACGAAGCCGCCGGAACCGTCTTCCGATTTCAGCAGACCGATCAGTAGAATCAGTGATTTCATGACTTGCTGGCCGCCGGAGGCTTCACCGTCATTCATACCGATAGGGCCTTTGCCATCGAATTTGAAACGCACATGCAAACCGGCCTGTGCCAGCTGAATATCATCGTTCTCCAGCTTCACCGGATCGGTATGCACTTCAATACCGGCCAGCTCGCCGAGCTGGCGGATATTTTTGCTGTACGCCTTAATGGTGTAACGCAGTCTGTCCATGTAGGCGGCGCGGGCATTGATGGTGGCCTCGATCGCCCGGTTATTCTGATATCGGCGCTCATCGGTTTCTGCCTGGCGGCCTTGCAGCAAGGTGTTCAGACGGGTGTACTGATCCACCACAGTGGAGTCGGTTTCCCAGTCATCGCGCGCCAGATTATTGCTGAGGCTGCGCAGTCGTAATTCGATCTGATGGACGTTTTCGTGTTCCGCCACCAGTTCACGCCGGTGTGAAGCGCGCTTCCAGTTGGGCGGCAGCGTATGCCAGGTATCGCGCATGCTGCGCAGGGTTTCGTATTGCGCGGCGCGCTCTTCGGCGTGACGCTTTTCTGATACACGCAATTGTGCTTCGGCATCAGCGATGGCGGCCTTGGCTTGTTCCCATTTCAGATGCGCGACAGAGCGTTGCTCGGTTGCTGCTTTCAGCAGCGGTGCGATTTCACCTAAGCGGCTGCCGACTTCGATACGCTGTTGTTTCAACGGTTGCGTATTGCGCTGTGCTTCTTCAAATTCGGCGTGACGCGCACTGAGTTCTTTCGCTGCATCGACACCTGCCAGACGCGCTTTATACGCGCTGATTTCACCGGCTAGTTTGCTGATGTTCATGGTCAGCACGTCTTCCTGCGATTGCAGGCGCGGCAGCGATTTCAGCAATGCTTCCAGACGCTGAGTACGACCGGCGTTACCGAAACGATAGCGCGATACGTCAACAAACAGCGAGCGTCCGCCACGTCGTTCAAAATGATAGGCATCGGGCGTGATCCATTCTTGCGAACGCGGCAATTTCATGCCTGCTTCGATAGATGCGACGGTGGTGACACGCTGTAATTGTTCTATCAGCCAGGCAGGTGCCTGCGCGGTGAAATTCACGACGGACAGCAGGCTCTGATCTTTGACGACGGGAGCGCTGACACGCTCAGGCACGATGAAGTGGCTGTATTTTTGTTTCTCACCAATGCGGTAGGCCGCTGTGGCATCGCTGGCTTTATCGAGCAGTATCACTGAGGTATAGCCGCGCAACATTCCCTCTACCGCGCCTTGCCATTGCGGGTCGGTGACTTCGACAATATCAGGCAACATGCAATGTGCGATGCCCGCGTCGTTCAGAGCACGGCGCATCTGGCGTACGTTTTCCGGGTCGGGCAGTGCTGATTTTCCTTGCAGCGCAGCGATGGTATCCATCTCGCTGGCGATGCGCTGGCTGAGCGCGTCGCGTTCCGCTTTCTGACGCGAGAGTTCGGCTTCTTTTTTCTCTAAGTCGTCGGCGACGTTGGCGACATCGGCATCAGCTTCGGCGGCCAGTTTTTGTAACCGGCTTTTTTGCTCGAGCAGACTTTCCTGCGGTTTCAGTTTGGCATTGATTTGCTGCAGTTTTTCACGCAACGCCGATTCTTCGGCTTCCAGCGCCGCTTCTACTTGTTTGGCTTCCGACACTTCATGCGCTTGTTGCGCCAGATGTTGCCGACGGCCTGACAGGGCTTCGTCCTGTGTCTTCAGCAGACGTTTACCGGCGCGCAGCGACTGGCTGGTGGCAGCGGCTTTTTCCAGTGCTTCATGATATTGCAGTGTCGGCAGAATTTCTTCCTGCAGATCACGCTTTTCTTTCAGTAAACTTTCGTACTGATGGTAATTGGCGACCTTCAGACGTAAACCTTCCAGATTCGCCTTTGCAGCTTCGAGTTCAGTTTCAAACCGCTGCAATTCAACTTCAGTATCATGCTGATGACGCTTCGCATCGTCGTAAGCATCCAGCACTTCTTTGTCACCAAAAACCTGAAACACCAGATCGAGTAACTGACGCGGGGCGTATTCGCACAGCTTGTCAGTTTCGCCCTGTTCGAGTGCCAATACCTTGCCCATCGCATTCGACAAACCTGCATGGGATAAGCGCTTTCGGTAGCTTTCCACGCCCAGCCAGTCGTGCGCTTCGATCACTTCCTCGATCTCGACTTTACCGCCGCGCATCAGATACTGACGCTTCCAGTCGCCACCGTTTTTTTCTATTTTGCAGAACAGTGTGACTTCATCTTCGTACAAACCGGACATGCGGAAAGGGCGATTTGAAATCTGCGGACCCACCGCGCTGTTATCGACTACTGCGCGTATCCAGGCAGTTTGCTGGCCGGAATGGCGCGCATAGTGTTTGTAGGAGCGTCCCATAGAACATTCGAGCCCGAACAAGGTGCGCAAGGCATCGAGCAAGGTGGTTTTGCCGGAACCGTTTTGTCCGGCAATCGTAATGATCTTGGCGTCGAGAGGAATATTTTTGATGCGCTGCCAGTAATCCCAGTGCACCAGTTCCAGCGATTTAATATGAAACATAAGTTTTATTCTTTTCCGGTGTTGAGGGGCGCGTCTGCATCGGTATCTGTATCTGTATCTGTATCTGTATCTGTATCCGCATCGAGGTTGTCGTCACTTGCCAGCGTTTCCTCGGCATCAGTTTCTTCGTTGGCTGGAGTCAGAATCGCAGGCGTACGCACAGCGGGAATCTGGAAAATATCCGATAGTGCGCCATTGATGATGCGGTCTTTCAGCGTGTCGGTATCCATCAGCAGATCGAGCAGCGGGCCTTCCAGAATCAGATCGCCTTTGCGTTCGATAAAACCGACGCGCGCCAGCTGGCCGAGGTTCATATCCATGCGCGTTTTTTTACCGAGCTTATCGCCGAAATCGGCCAGCAATGCGCGGTATGAAATACCGATCGAGGTATCTTCGGCGCGTGGCAAAGGTTTTTCTTTACCAAACATATCGTTCTGATCTTCTTCTGCGAGCTGATGTGCTTCCTGGCGTTCGCGTTTCGGCAGAATAATCAGCGACCACAACACCACCAGCAGCGCAACGCCATCGCGGGCGAGACCGAAATTATTGTTTTGCCAGGTTTCTTTGGTGCCGAAAACTTTCGATTCGCTGTCGCGTGTTAATGCCAGTGTGACGTAATCGGCATACACGTTATCAACGAATTTCATGCCGCAGGCTTTGAGCCTCGCATCGAGTTCGGTACGGAAATTTTCATCAGACAAAGCGCGTTTGACGAGCTTGTCTTCACGGCGCAGGGTTTGATGCGCGAGCAGGCGCGCAATCAGAATTTGTGCATCTTCGGTCATGGTGTTTCTCTGTTGGTACCAGTGCTGAATCCGGCATTGCTGCCAGTATCGTCGGCACTGAATATCGTGTGAATGGCAGCAGGTGCAGCGCTGATGCTGGCGACCGAAATCGCGGCGACATGGGCATCATGTACCTTTTGCATTTTGTCTTTGGACTGAAAGACCAGCGGCAAGCGCGCCAGATTGGCCGTTGCCCCTTGCAGCGCTGATTCATTGACATCGCCCAGCAACGGCAGCATCGATGCGCGGTACGAGGCAATCGAAAAACTCGCAGGCAGCAAAATGTCCTGCAGCGCGATCGGTTTCTCGCGCGGGTCTGATTTACTCAGTAGATCCAGCCAGTGATCGAGTTCATGCAGCGCATCGTCATCATCATTGGCAATCGAGACAGCATTTTCACCAGCAGGCAGGGCGCCGGCGACCGCTGATACACGATGGCTCAGCAATTCGCTTTCGGCCACGTCTATCATTTCTGAGGGCGTGATAAACAGCGGTGTGACCGGACTTGCCAGCGCATCGTCAGCCAGCGCAGCGAGGTCTTCTTTTTGCAGCAGCCAGGTTTTGATATCGGTCGTCGATAAACCCGACTGTCCGAGATGCACGCGTTGCCGTTCGATCTGATTCAACGCACGTGAAAACATGCCTTGCATATTCAGCAGCGCACTCTGCGCGCGGCCGATGGCCTGCGCGGCGCGGTGGGTGGCCGCATCGGCCCGTTCATCGTGGGTGATCGCGTGGATGATTTGCGAACCTTTTTCCACCCAGTCGCAGGCGGTATGCCATTTCTGCTGCGCTGCGCGTAACTGGAATTCAGAGCCGGATGCAATCGCATCTGAAAATTCTTCGGTCAGCTCGATCAGACGGCCTAACAGATGATGCAATTGCTCGACCGAGACACCGCCAACTGCTTGCGCACCGGCGACCTGCGTCAGCATGTAACTCATCTCAGCCTGATCGTTATTTTCTTCCGTGTGCAGCAGCGATTCTATGGCGGCCAGCACATTGCGCGCGGTCGGCGTGATGCGATACACCGACTGGCTGGCATCCCACACCAGCAGGCCGGTTGAGCGCAGGCGCGACAACACGGTTTCGAGCGCATCCGGCTCCAGATAACCGAGTTTGGCGTTGATATCGGCGCGGCTCAGCGATGGCGTTTCGACATCTGCCGTCAGCTCGCGCAAGACCAGGAGACGTAACAAGACGCCGTTGAAGCCGCCATGAAACAGCGCCGTGAATGCCTGCAATACAGGCTGGGCGCGCTTTAAGGGGAAAACGGCGGAAACGTCGTCAGGAGAAATACCGGTTTTGAAATACGTCTGCAGAGCGAGGTCTTCCCCGGTCAGGACGTGAGCGTCGTCACTAAAATTTTGCATACGGCATTTTACCCGCTTGCAAGGGGCTTGAGTATTGTCTGAAAGCTATTTTCAGACAGGGTAGCGAGGTGCTGATGCAGGGGTGTTTTTGCTACCGAGCGGCGCAGTTCAATTCCGGGTTCAGGCTGAAACGGACGTGACGGCGTTCCTCGGGCTCAAATAATACTGGGGGGAGTATATTTAAAAGCCCTTTATTTGTAAGGAGCTCTGAATGTTTTTGGCACATACTCCCCAGAATTGATAGGTTAGCAAACGAAATTCAGGATGAAAGCGGGTCTGTCGGACAGTTAACCCGGCAGACGCTTGTATTGGATGCTACCGACCGCGCAGGAGTCATGTTGCAGGTTGTTGCTTGATCCGGCCTTTTACTCCAGCCTTTTTTTATCGTATTTATGTTCGACGATACGCTGATGTACGAATTCCCGCTCATCCGGCGTCGCTTGCAATAAGCGAGTCACGGCTGCGCGTGGCACCCGGTAGTAGCGACGGCGGTTCTGGCGCGAATCAAGCGTGCGCCAGCCACGTAAAGTCAGCCATTCCCATTGTTCGTAATTGATAGGCAAGAACAGTTGCATCTTCAGCCTGTCAAGCGTGATCGTGCTGCCAAACGCCGGTTTCGCTCCGGGTGGCGGCAATAAACGCCGGCGGCGTATATGGAATACCGTGCGTAACTGATCTCTGAGTTTACGGATGGCCTGATAAAGCATGATGACAACTCCTGCCGGAAAATGGTGATCATAAATTTTAAGTGCAGGAACGAGGGATAACCTGTAAAAAATTGTAATTTTAATTACATAAAGCGGATACAGAATGATGCTGCCTGCGCGGTGAAGACGTCATCCATAGCTATCACCAACCCGTGTTCTCGCGCTTGTATATACTCGTTGTTATGTACAGGTGCAGCGGTGGTCTGAAATTGAGTCGCTGTCAGCAAAAGACCATTTCTGCACCTTTGTTTTAACGTAATCAGAACAATACTATGACGAATCCCGGCACAGAAATTGCCACCCTGGGTGGCGGTTGTTTTTGGTGCACTGAAGCGGTGTTCCAACAAATTCGCGGTGTGCAGAAAGTCGAGTCCGGTTATACCGGCGGCAGCGTGCATCAGCCCAGCTATGAGCAGATCTGCACCGGTCAGACTGGACACGCAGAAGTGGTGCGGCTGACGTTTGACCCGGCTCAGGTGTCTTACCGTGAATTACTGGAAGTGTTTTTTACGATACACGATCCGACGACGCTGAATCGTCAGGGTAACGATGTCGGAACGCAATATCGTTCCGCTATTTTTTATCATGATGAACAACAGAAAAAAACAGCACAGGAAGTGGTTGCGGCGATGGCTGCGGTATGGGATGCGCCTATCGTGACGGAAATCACTATGGCACCGATGTTTTATATCGCCGAAGACTACCATCAGAATTATTATCGCCAGCATCCTGAACAAGGCTATTGCGCGTTCGTGGTGGCGCCTAAAGTGGCGAAGGCACGAAAAATTTTTGCCAATAAATTAATTTATTGACATATTTATTTGACACTATTCCTCCGGAACCTGCGCTGCAAAGCTTCAACATTCATCCCTGATGTATCAAATCCGGATCCGCGGATGACGATGTCGGGGTCTCTGCATCGATAAACGCTCTTCCGGAGGTTGCAATGGCACTGCGCGATGTGAATCAGGCGACAGTAGACCTGATCAAACAATACGAAGGGATACCGGACGGTAATCCTGCAACAGACAATATCGATCCTTATCTTGATCCCGTCGGTATCTGGACTATAGGGTGGGGACATGCGATCACTTATCAGGGGCGATTCCTGAAAGGAGTTGCGGATAAGGCGCAGGTGCAAAGCCTGTATCCAGGGGGCATTACACTCGCTCAGGCCGAAGCCTTGTTACATACGGATCTGATGAACGCAGGGCGCGATGTGTCGTCGGTCGTGCTGGTGTCCCTGAATGACAATGAATTCGGTGCGCTGACCAGTTTTACCTTCAATCTGGGGATCGGTAATTTGCGCAGTTCAACACTACTGAAGATGCTCAATGCCAATAACCGTGCCGGTGCGGCAGATCAGTTCGGACGCTGGGTCATGGCGGATGGCAAACCCTTACCGGGACTGGTCAAACGCCGCGCCGCCGAACGGGATTTATTTCTGACCCCGGTAGTGACGCCAGCCGGAGCACCCGCATCCTTTACACCTATCATACCAGTTGCACAATCCGCTTGAGGAGAAAACAATGAGAGCGCCTTCATTTCTGTGTGCTGTGCTGCAACGATGTTTTGTCGCTGTTTTTCTTCTTTGTGGTTTGTCTTCGATTACTGCTGATGCTGCCGATGCTGCCCGCTCCGCCGATATTGTGGCGGTTGAAATCAATCATCGCTTTGTGATTGCCAGCCCCGGTATTTGTGACCGTGTCAGCAGCGATCAGTACGCCGGAGTGGAATTGCGCATACAGGGACAACTGACGCCACTGAAACCGATTGATTGCAACCCGGATGCGATTGGATATGGTCTGCAATTTTTTATGCCGCAGCTTGATGGCAGTGAACTTGGTGTCATGCGCGAGTTACTGGTCGGCTCGCCGTGGAAAGATGCGAAACACGGCTTTCGCCGCGACCTGCCTTACAGCCTGAGCATAAATACGGTTACTGGTAGTGTGGCGCTGGCAAACGGCATATTGCGTCTGCAGATATTGCGTCCTTCGTATCTGCTGCTGGGATTCGGCTTCATACTCGGTGTCGGCTTTGCATTATTGCGCCTCGGACGTGATTCGGGTTTGCTGCGCGATGTCACCGATCTCGCGGTTCGTTGCCGTAGCTTCAGTCTGTCACGGGTGCAGATGGCATGGTGGTTTTTTATCGTGTTTGCTTCTTACATGTGGTTGTGGCTGGTCGGTGAAGGAATTCCGACCTTATCCAGTCAGGCGCTGGGCTTGCTTGGCATAGGCAGCGTGACGTATTTTGCCGCCGCTGGCGTGGATGCGACCAAGCCACCTGTCAACAGTGAGAGTCAGGGTTTCTGGAACGATATTCTGAGTGATGCGCAGGGGCTGGCTTTGTACCGTTTTCAGATGCTGGTGTTCAATCTGTTGTTTGGCATTCTGTTTATTTTGTATGTTGTACAGCATGTCAGCATGCCTGAATTTGACGGCAATATTCTGACTTTAATGGGGATGAGCGCCGGCACTTATGCAGGTTTTAAAATTCCTGAAAAAACGCAGAGTGTCGCGCCTAATCCGGCGTCACCGGAACCGACAGTATCGACGGAAGATGTCGGTGAGGATCCTAAAAAAGCCTACAGCCCGATTGCCTGAAGCCGGGCGGTGCTGTTGTTGCTGCGGTACTTTACTGTCCGGCAGATGGATCTTTCCGGCAGGAATAGTAAAGTAACAGGATCGCAACCGCACCGCCTATCCAGTAATCGGCCGGCGTACCCCAGAGCCAGTGGCGATGCCATGGCACCAGTACAGGATTAAAACTACTGATGCCATAGGCGGGATTCATGACGAACCACATGCCATCTTCCACTATCCAGAAAATGATGATGCAGGCGATGATACGTGCCTGAATTTTGCCGTTCCATTGCTGCATCCAGATCAGGGGGAAGTGAAAGAAAATGGCGATGAACGGAAACACCCATGCGTGGTAACCCGTCATTGCCCGACCGCCCCAGAATAAATCGAGCAGCCAGTGTTTATTGATGCGCCAGGTCGGCAGGCTGCCGCCCCAGCCGTTAGCGCCTTCTATCTGGATTTCCACCTGCGCAAAAAAAATCGCCAGTACAACGACCCATAACAGCGTCAGGAATAAATTTTTAAACGATGAATTCATACGAATGATGTGAGTGTGGAGGTGTTGTGCGAGGCTGGATCAGTCTTTGTTCTTTACTGGCTTAAGGTTTGTCCTCTGTCAGTATCGCGTCCTCTTTCAGAACGCGTGTCAGGACATCGGCCGCCGCATGTGGCTTGCCTAAGGTGAGCGCTTTGCGACGCATCTCATATAATTTTTCGGGTTGGCTGAGCAGTAAATTCAGGCGATAGGCAAGACTGATCTGGTCGTACGCTTTGAGTGCCACGCCTTGTTCGAGTAAGAAGTCTGCATTCCGTTCTTCCTGACCGGGAATCGGCGAGGTCACGATCATCGCCACACCAGAGGCAAGGCACTCGGAGGTCGTGAGACCGCCAGGTTTGGTTATGACCAGGTCTGCGCACGCCATCAGTCTCTCAACCTGATTACTGTATCCCAGCGGCAGCAATTTGCCCGGATGTTTTTGTGCGAGTGCCTGCATTTTATGCAGCATCTGTGTGTTATTTCCTGCCAGTGTGATCAGTTGAAACGGCGTCTCTAAGCGTAATAAGTGCGCAGTCAGTTTGTCGAGATCGCCGACACCGGCACCTCCGCCCATCAGCAAAACTGTTGGTTTGTGCGGATCCAGTCCGTACTCTGTGGCACAGCTGCGGCGATCATGCCGTTGCATGAAGCCAGGCATTACAGGAATGCCGGTGACATGTATTTTTTGCGCAGGAATGCCATTCTGGCGCATGCGTTCAGCAACTTCTACATTCGCCGCAAAATAACCGGCCATATTGTCATGTACCCACATACGGTGTAAGTCGAAATCGGTGACTTGCACCCACACCGGGCAATTCAGTTCTGATTTTTGCAGCAGATGCGACAGCATTTCCGCCGGCAGGAAATGGGTGCAGATAATGGCATCGGGTTGAAAGCTGGTCAGCATTTTTTTCAGTGGCCTGGCATTCAGTCTTTCCACACCGCGCCGCAGTTTTTCTAGGATGCTGTTAGCTTGCGCACTATTAGTTGCATGATACAGATAGCCCCATAACAGCGGGGCCCGGCTCACCAGCCTGATGTAGAAATCGGTGTAAATTTTGCGAAACCCTGCCGTGACGAAATCCATCACATCCAGATGGCGTATTTCCACCTGCTCGTCGGCTGGCGTGCAGGCGAGCAGCGCTTCGGCTGCACGTCTGTGTCCGCTTCCCGCTGAAACGCTGAGCAACAAGATTTTTTTTCGCATGAATGGTGAACTGATCAGAAACGATCGTCCAGCATAACAGTGCAGTGTGATGACTTGATGACGTGATCTGCGGTGGCAGATCACACATGTTCTGACGTCGGCGGGAGATAAAAAATCCCCCGACTGAAGAGAGTGACGGGGGATATTGTGCGCACCATACACGATGGCGCAGCGGATAAAGCGGCTGCTGTTTAAGGCTGCAAGCGGCCAATACTCCAGCTGCCATCTGCATTACGGGTGTAGATGATACGGTCATGCAGGCGTGAACTGCGACCTTGCCAGAATTCGATTTTTTCCGGCACCAGACGGTAGCCACCCCAATGTTCAGGGCGTGGAGGCTGATCGCCAAAGGTAGCGACAACACTGGCCAGCTGTTGTTCCAGCATATCGCGGTTGGCAATTGTCTGGCTCTGGGCTGACGCATTTGCACTCTGGCGGCTGCCTAACGGACGGCTATAGAAATACGCGTCGTTTTCTTCCGAAGACACTTTTTCTACGCGGCCTTCAATCCTTACCTGACGTTCCAGTGCAGTCCAGAAAAATAGTAAGGCAGCATACGGATGAGCTTCCAGATCCTTACCTTTTGCACTGTCGTAATTGGTGAACCAGCAAAAACCGCGCTGATCAAATTCCTTGATCAGTACGATGCGTGACGTTGGTCGTCCGTCATCATTAACAGTAGCTAAGCTCATCGCGTTTGCTTCAGCGACATCCGCTTTCAATGCCTGTTCAAACCAGGTGCCAAACTGGACAACAGGATCAGCGGCTACATCCGATTCAGACAGACTGGCTTGTTGATAATCCTTACGGAGATGGGCGATCGACATAGATTTCCTTTAAAAACAAAATGATTATCTGTAATTGTGGCGGTACTAAGAGCTGATGCCGCGGCGTGCCTGCATCGCCGCACCTAATTTCTGCATCTGAGCGGCACTGAACAGGCGTTGCGCCATTGGCGCGATCTGGCCTTCTTCAATTTGCATATGGCTGGTATAGAGCGCTGCGAAATCTTCCACATCTGCGGCGGATAAATCCGTACCTGTGCCGTCTTCAATCGCCTGTAATTGTTTTCCCAGTACTTGCCATTGTTGCGCCATCTGCTGATGCTGTTGCAGTATTTCTGCGTGTAATTGCGCAAACAATTCGGCGTCTGTGCCTGTGACCGTTGCTTTTAATTCAGGCAGTAAATCAATTTCCTCATCCTCATGATGCAGGGGCGCGGCTTTATTGAAATAACGTAAGACCGCTTTTGCTGCTTGCTGTGCATTCTCATCAATGCCGACATCGTTGAGATGGCTGACCAGTTTATCCATGGTCGCGAGTTGTTTGCGGATACGGTCGTGGCAGTGTTTGAGAACCGCGAGTGGCTGATCAAAGCCAGGCGCACTGTCAAATAAGCTGTTCATGCAGACTCCTTCTGGAGATGTTGATCATCATTATGCAGTACCCATTGTAGACCTGCTTGCGACACATCAATCACGGTCTTGTAAAATGGCACCTGAATTTACAATTTCTCTCATTATGCAACAAGATTCTGATATTGATTTTGATCGTCGTTTTGGTGGTATTGCACGGTTGTATGGCAGTGCTGCATTGACACGTTTTACGGACTCGCACGTCTGCGTGATTGGCGTCGGTGGTGTCGGTTCCTGGGTTGTCGAGGCGCTGGCGCGCAGCGCGATCGGCCGCATTACGCTGATTGATCTTGATAATGTTGCCGAATCGAATATCAATCGTCAGATTCAGGCGACCAGTGAAACCCTGGGAAAAGCCAAGGTCACGGCACTGGCGGAGCGGATAGCCTTGATCAATCCATTTTGCAAGGTGACCGAGGTTGAAGACTTCGTGACACCGGACAATCTCGACGCGATGCTGGGACAGCAAGGTTTCGATTACGTGATTGATGCAATTGATAATGTGAAGGCAAAAACGGCGCTGATCGCTTATTGTCGTCAGCACACTATTCCCCTGATCACGATAGGTGCTGCAGGCGGGCAGACGGATCCGGGCAAGATAGAAATCCGCGATTTATCGCGTACCGAACAAGAACCTTTGCTGGCGCTGGTACGCAAACGCTTGCGGCAGAATCACGGTTTCCCGCGTGGAACGAAAAGTAAATTTGGTATCGATGCCGTGTTTTCTATGGAAGCACTGACGATGCCTGAAACCGCCGAGGCATGTGAGGTGGATGCTGTCGATACTGGAAATAACGGGAATAATGGAATCAGTGGTCTGAACTGTGCCGGCTTCGGATCTTCCGTGGTGGTGACTGCATCGTTCGGCCTGATGGCGGCTGCACATGTTCTGCGTCAATTGGCGAAGCCATTAAATTAGGTTAAAAGCCGCGTGCTTCGGCGTAAATCAAGTAAAATTAGTTCCTTATGGAAATATTTTGGCGCAATGGTTTTGTGCAGTGCATACACTATTGCGTTTGAAGCTTCTCCGAATTTGATCTCACCAGAACGCAGGCAGAGTAATGTTTCTGCGTTTTTCGCTTAAATTTTTCAAAGGAGCAGAACAATGAGCGTTGCTGAACTTGCCGGAACAAAAGCAGATACGGAGGATAGTCTGGCACAGCAGAAAGATCAGGAATTTCTTGCTTTTCGTCTGGGCTCAGAAGAATATGGCATTCCCATTTTGCTGACCCAGGAAATTCGTAACTTCGAGCCGCTGACGCGGATTGCGAATGCGCCGGAGTATCTGAAAGGCGTGATGAATTTACGTGGCGTGATTGTCCCTGTGATTGATATGCGTCTGCGTTTCGCGACCGGAGAGGCGACGTTTGATGCCTCGACAGTGGTGATCGTTCTTAACATCGACGGGCATGTCATAGGTATGATCGTTGACAGCGTGTCTGATGTTGTGACACTGCCTGCTGTTGCGATTAAACCTCCGCCAGATATGGGAATGACCTTTTCCTCAGATTATCTGGTTGGCCTGGGTGACATTGATGACCGTATGATTATTTTGCTGGATATTGAAAAACTGATGTCTGGTCCTGAGCTGGGTCTGATTACGCACTAGTCAATCCGTCTTTACCTGAAAAAAAGCCCTGATCTGCGTGTAGCAGGCAGGGCTTTTTTTTACATGCTGTCCGTACGTGAGCCTGAAGGCAGAATTGCAATACGTAAGCTCAGTCTATCTTGAAATTAAACTCGGTGACCGTTGTTTGTGCTCTGGTGATCGGAGCATATTTCCACTGCATCACCGTAGCAATCACTTCTTTATCAAAATACCTTGGCGGACGTGCTTTCAAAATTTCGACCTGTGATACTTTGCCATCCGGTTCGATATGAATTTTGGCGCTGACCACACCTTCCGTCACGCCGGCCCGCGCAGCAGTTGCAGGATATTTGGGCTGAATACTATTGAGCAGTCTTAAAGCAATACGTTCAGGTTCTGCTGCCTTCTGTGCTGCCGGTGCCGGCGCTGCTGCGACTACCGGGGCGGCTTCCGCCGGTTTCGTCACGACAGGTGCGGGAGCGGGGGCGGGAGCAGGAGCAGGTGCTGAGGCTGCCGCCAGAACTTCCCGCGCAACGGGCGCTGGTTTGGCTGGCGTTTTACTCTCCGGAGCGCGTTTTGCTTCCAGTGCCTGTTTTTCTTTTTCTCTGGCTTCTTTCAGCAGTTTTTCTTCCTGAGCGATTTGCGCAGCTGTTTTAGTCGATGCCTGATCCATCCATTTGGTCACATCTGCGACATGACCATGATTAACGGGATTTTTGACCAGCCCCGTAGGCATCTCACCAGAAGACGCAGATGTGCTGGATTCCTTTGCCGGTTCTTCCGGTGGTGGCGTTTTCGAGCACGCGGTGATCAGTATTCCTGTACAAAGAATGGCATATGCAGACGTGTGACGTTTATGTGCTCGCTGTTGAACTACCTTATTCATATTTCTCCCTATACAAATCGGTTGCTGCATCAATATCTTTTAATCTTGTGTGCCGGTATTTCCCGTTTTTTTTAGTTTTCACAAAACCGCATTCTGGTCAGAAGGAAATAAATTGTATAAAAGATATATTGCTATCCTGACACGGAAAAATTTTACTGGCAATGTTTTTTGTGATGACTATTTTCAATGCGGATTCTGTTTTGAAAAAAATAACAGCAGGAATTGTGCCAGTGCCCGCAGTTAAATAAATCGGGCTGTTTTCAGACAGGAACAGGGTATTGACGGCTGGAGGCAGCGAGAGTGTGCAGACACGATGCACCGCTTCAGTGCTGTATTGTTGCGATGATGTGCTGTCGATGAACGTAATACCTCTCTTGCGCTTGGCTGTGGCGGCACAAGAGAGGAATGGTGAGGCGGGTATCAGGATTTACCGAACACTTCATTAAGTTGCTGAGTGACGCGGATAAAGGTGGTGCGTTTGGTCAGCTCTTTGAGTTTATGCGCGCCGACATAGGTGCAGGCAGAGCGCACGCCGCCGAGAATATCCTGCAGACTGGCTTCCACTGGCCCACGGTAAGGGATCAGCACTTCTTTGCCTTCTGAGGCGCGGTATTTGGCCACGCCACCTGCATACTTATCCATCGCAGCACGACTGCTCATACCGTAGAAACGTTTAAACTGCTGACCGTCCCGCTCGACCAGATCGCCGCTGCATTCATCGTGACCCGCCAGCATGCCGCCCAGCATGATGAAATCGGCACCGCCGCCGAATGCTTTTGCCAGATCGCCGGGAACAACGCAGCCGCCGTCGGCGCAAATTTGCCCGCCAAGGCCATGGGCGGCATCGGCGCATTCGATAATCGCCGATAGTTGCGGATAACCAACACCTGTCATTTTGCGGGTGGTGCAGACCGAGCCCGGGCCTATGCCCACTTTGACAATATCAGCGCCGGCAAGGATCAATTCTTCGGTGATGTCTCCGGTGACGACATTGCCCGCCATGATAGTCAGATGAGGATAGGTAGAGCGGACCTTTTTGACGAAGTTGATGAAACCTTCGGTATAGCCATTCGCCACATCGATGCAGACGTATTCAATCGCATTTTTTGCGCGTGCCATGACAGCTGAAAATTTTTCAAAGTCAGCTTGTGTAATGCCCATCGAATAAAACGCGGTCGATTTTTTTTCCAGCGTCGAGAAATAGCTGACCAGTGTGTCCTCGTCGTAGTGCTTGTGCAGGGCGACTGATAACTGATGGCCTTCCAGTGCCCGCGCCATTTCTATCGTACCGGTGGAATCCATGTTGGCAGCGATAATCGGAATACCGTTGTAGGTTTTGCCGGAATGGTGAAAGACGAATTCCCGGTTTAAATCAACCTGGGCGCGGGATGTAAGGGTAGAGCGCTTGGGACGGATCAACACGTCTTTAAAATCAAGTCTCAGTGTTTCTTCAATATGCATGACGACTCCGTAATGCGTCTGGCGGACGCGGGAATGGACAACCCGGGCGATGAATCAGATAAAACGCACCAAGTCGTTGAGCCGTAGTTAAGTATAGTCCTAAAAAAATGCCGGTTTGGAATTGATTTTGAAATGAGGAATATCACCGCTGACGTATACGCGGGATCACGGCAGAGCAGTAATCATTCAATTCGTTTGCAAGACTCAATAAAAATGCGGCTTAGCAGGTAGAATACCTCGCTAAGCCGCATTATTGTTGAGACTAAGTGTGAAATCTTAGTGGCAGCTTCCCTTGCCTTTATCGCTGAAGTTGCTCCCCTGAACTGGCAGAAATTCCCACTCATAGGATTTTTCCTGCAGCGTCAGTTTCAACACGCCATGCGTATTGTTGTCGCGGATTTCGGTTGCCGCTTTTGGCAGAAACATCGGTGTTAGTTTAGCTCCACCAGTACCAACGACGAAACTGCGGATACCATTTTTATCGTCCCTGTCGCCATTACCGTCGAGGGGAGCAAATCGTTCGTAATCGTGATCGTGAGACGTCAGTACGATGTCGGCTTTGGCCGCTGCCAGAATTTTCCAGATGCTGTGCATGTGCGGGTTGTTGCCGTGTCCGCCAGAGCTATAGGCCGGGTGATGCCAGAATGCCAGTGTGCACATGCTTTTGCTGTGACTGAGTTCTTCTTTCAGCCAGATGACTTGCTTTTCCATCTGTGCCGGATCGATATTACTGTTGAGCGAAAGTATGCGCCATGCACCTATTTGCTTCGTATAGTAGCCGCGCCGGTCGGGACCAGCGATCTCGCCGAAATAATTGTAATAGCCCAGTGCTTTCGGCATGCCGTAATCATGATTACCGGGCGAAGGGAGTGTGCGCTCTTTAAAGCGTCCCCAGGTCGGATCATAGCAATCGCTGAATTCTTCAGGCTTACCGACGGGATAGGTATTGTCGCCGAGCGTGATCACGATGGCATTACTGTCCTTTTCTAATGCGTTGGCGATCATGTCTGAGGTGCGTGCCGCGACAGATTCAGCAGCAGGCTTTTTCCGGCAATCGGCAATATCGCCAGCGGCGTACACGGTGATCGTGGGACTGACAGATTTTTTCTGATTTCCTTTTTTTGTCACCGCTTCCGGGTGAGCAGCCAGAGCAAGAGCAGATGAAATCAGAACAGGTAACAACAGAGAGAAGCGTAAACGCATAAGTATTTCCGGACAACAAAAGGAAGTAACAAAGGTGCGTATTTTACCTGCCCAGCAGTGTGGACTGTGATGCTTTTTCCAAGCATGTGCCTGACGCTTGACGGATACAAAACGCCCCGTCGCCGGAATGCCGGGTACGGGGCGTTGAATAAGACAGTCAGTTATTCGCTGACAGCCAGAGTTACCACCTCAATCAGATCTTGCCACTGACAGTCACGAACAGCTGACGTGGTGCGCCGGTCAGTAAAGTCTGTGCGGTGCCAGTCGGATCAAAGGTCTGGAAACCGTTGGAACCGATGGTGCTGAAGTATTGTTTGTTGAGCAGATTTTCAACGTTCAACTGGATGGAGAAATCCTTAATGCCGCCCAGATTTTTCTGCTTATAGCCGGTTGACAGATTCATGACCCAGTAAGCAGGAACGCTGGCATCGTTGCTGTAGGTGTAAAAACGCTTGTCCGTATATTTTCCACCGACGCGGCCAAACCATTGTGGCGTTTCATAAGAAAGTTCAGTTTTGAACATCAGCTTCGGTGAATCGACAACCTGTTTTCCAGCGATATCGACCAGCGTTTTGCCATCCATATAGTTGGATTTATATTGCGCATCGTTATATGTCAGCGAGTTAAACAGAGACCAGTCTTTGGCCAGTGTCCACATCGCTGCAGCTTCGATACCTTTGGTTTCGACTTTACCAACGTTGACGAATGTACTTGGGCAACCCACGATACCGGCGCAGGTAGCGACTGCCATCAGACGGTCATCGAAACGTGTGAAATAGGCGGCGACGGAACCGACCAGACTATCAGTTTTGAAGCGATAGCCGGCATCAATCGTTTTCGATGTTTCTGGCTTGATCGAACCAGCGCTCAGATTAAATGCTGTCTGTGTCTGTGAAAACGGACCGCTGACACCTGGCTGGTACGCGCGCATGTTTTCCGAATAACTCAGGAACAGTTCATCGGATTTCGTCAGCGCGTAATTCAGACCCAATTGCGGCAGGAAATTTTTAGAGGCGGTCAGATCACCGGCAGCACGGGTACCGACCACGTTGACGGCATTGATTTTGACGTTCGGAGTTTTGAAGCCGACATTCAGTTTCAATTTATCCGCCATCAGGGAAATCGTATCCTGAGCGTAGAACTGAGTGGTGGTGGTCGTGAAATTTTGTTTGAAGCCCGTCGAGGTCGGATTGCTCAGGAACTCGTTGGTATCCTGTCCGCCGGTGACGTTGTAGAAATTACGGGTCAGCGTATGCAGACTGCTTTCTGCCCAGAAACCCGCGTTGAATGTATGCTGGCCAAGTTCGGCTGTCAGGTCGGCAATCACACCATTACGACTGATCGAATATTCTGTGGTACGGATGGAAATCGGCAAGCCATTTGTTGAAGGTGTGTAAGGTGTGTACCAGTGACCCTGACCTTCATTACTGTGATGGTAAGCGGTTGTTTTCAGATAAACGTCATCACCAAAACGGTTGTCCAGTGTCGCGCCGAGCAGACTGTCTTTACGCAGACCACTGCCCTGATAGTAGGCGTCATCGAGGCTGTTAACTTTACCGCTGTAGACACCTTTGGCTGCATTGATGGCACGCTGCCAGTCTGGAGCATAGTTATCCCAGTCGTAACCCAGACGGTTTGCCATTTCTATCGACAAATCCTGATAATCGACTTCTTTACGGTCGGAGTAATTAAAGAAAGCAGTCAGCTTGCTGTTACCCAGTTTTTGCACCAGCTTGGAGTTGAATATGTCCTGATCCTGAGCGCCAGCGCCTTTCCATTTTTCTGCACGCTGACGTGTCACACTCAGATAAGCCTTGGTACCGGAAGAAAGCAAGCCGGTATCAACGCGCGCGAAGGTACGATAAGTTTTATCGCTGCCAATTGTTTGTGCGCCAGTGAGGCCGAATTCATCGGTCGGTGCAGATGAGAAGAATTGCACTGTACCGCCCAGATTGCTGGTCGATGCCGTACCGACCGCGCCAGCACCCTGAGACAGAGTCACGCGACCAATGTTTTCAGATGAAATTGCACGGCTGATATGCAGACCGTTGTTGTTGCCGTAGCTCATGTCGCCGAGCGGTACATTGTCCAGCGTGAAGCCCATTTGACTCTGATTGAAACCACGTGCGCTGAAGCGGGTTGACCACTCATAGGCACCGAACGGATCTGCAGATTGGAAGCTGACGCCAGGCAGTTTGTCGAGAACTTTCAGCGGGCTTGTGCCTGGTAATGCGAGTGCCAGATCTTTTTTGGACACGTCCTGTACCTGACGTGTATTGCCCTGGCCGAAGATGACGACATTGACAATGTCGGCCGGTGCCTCGTCCGCAAATGCGGGAGTGGCAAAAGCCTGGAGCAAAATCAGATACAGCGGGGAACGACGAAGTTTGGGTGCCATGTTAGGGTTCCTGAGTCGATGATAAATAAGAGTGAGAAATTGTTGTGTGCCTTCAGGCGACTCTGCAGTACGGGTATGAATTGATCTGATGGCGTACCTGCAGAAGCGCGGAAGCAAAGTGCTTTTAATGCGATGAAAAGCAGAAGATTCCAGACGTCAACGCGGCAAAGTGTAGTCAGACAACATGACAGGAAAGTGAATTAAGACTGGATGAAATACTCGCTACATTTCTGCAACAGAATGATGAATGTGGTCATCATGGCGACATATTTGCGGCGAGTTTTTACAAGGTGAACACGACATATCCGCGCATGGTGACGAGCGTCAATGATCTGCGCTTTCGTAAAAAAAAGCAGGCATACAGCAATTGCCGTCTGCCTGCTTTTGTCATCAGATACTGATGCGGATGGTATGTGTGCTTAAGGCTTTTGTTTGAAATCAAATAAGCCCATCAGGTCGCCCAATGCCGGGCGATTCAGAGGTACATACGGATTTTTCTTATCAATAACAGGGTTAGGCAGATTGTCGCGACTGCGCTTCGACAGTGGAGCCAGCTTCCAGTTACGCTGTATGAATTTCAGGATCGATGCGTGATCGTAATAAGTATGATCGACATGCCCTTTTTTCGCATAAGGTGATACGGCAAGCATAGGGATGCGCGTGCCGTCGCCGAAGAAATCGATAAACTGTACATAGCCGGAATCATAATAGCCACCGCCTTCATCGAAAGTAATCAGGATAGCCGTTTTTTTCCAGAGTTCGGGATTCGCTTTGACGCGGGCGATCACATCTGCCGCGAGTTCATCAAAACTGGATTCGACCGCATAACCCGGATGGCCTGAAATACTGTCGTACGGCGCGATATAAGAAACAGCAGGGAAAGATTTTTCATCTTTTTTCACATCAATATAAAACTGATGCAGATCCTGCAATTTGTGCTTATCAGGTCCGGTCATTGTGGATGTAAAGAATGACGGCGTGTCGCACATGGCGCAATATTCTTTATCGACTTTTTTACCGTCATTGCGGCCACCGCTGTACCACTTCCATGAAATGCCGGCAGCTGTCAGCGCATCACCAATATGGGGAATAGTTTGTGGCGGCAGCAGGAACTTATCTGCACCTAATACCAATGGCTCACCCAACGGCGAATAAGCCGGATCCATGTTATTCACCATGTAGTAAGTGTCAGGTGCGCAGTTACCCTGATTGAAGGCAGGATACGGGAGCTTTTTCAGGAATGCATGTATGCCTGCCGCACCGGGTTGAGACAGATCGGCACACTGAATATAAGTGCCGCCACGGTAGCCGTCTTCGGTGTACCAGTTATTGGTGCCAGGTTGTGGATCAGGATTTTCTATCATCTTGACAGGAGGCACTGCCGGCTTGCCCTGATCGGTATAGAAGGTCACATCGCCGGTCGCAAGGGCCAGATAGTTGGCGGTGGTACCACCCATGACAGGTTGATGATAATTGTCGGCAATCGCATAGTTGTCGGCCAGCTTTTTGAATATTGGTGCATCGCCGGCAGACATGTTGTAAAAACCCATCGCAATGCCACCCTGATAGGTGCGGCCGGGGGCGAACGGCGCCGGTACGTTACTTGGACCGACACCCGTCATTTCCGCAACCCAGACAAACAGGTCATTATTCCCGCCGTTAATCTGTTGCCACATCTGGAAAAAGCGGTGTACCGGATCACCGGTATGCGCCCCGTAGCTGACATGTTTGGTAATCTGATATGGCCCGTTCGGCATGTCTGCCGGAAAACGTGCATCCGGTACATCATGACGCTGACCAAAGGCGCCCGCAGCATAAGGCTGGGGCAGAGTGGCGTAAGAATTTTTGACCTCTGGCGTCGGTGTGTAGGCGGTAAAATTTTCTGCTGTTTTTTGTGCTGCCAGGTGATAGTTAGGTCCCGGTGTGCCATCGGCTTTGACTATACCTTTTGACCAGAGATTCGAGATCGTCTGCTTCTTTTTTGGCTGATATACGCCGTACAGATTGTCAAACGTGCGGTTTTCACCGACCAATACAATCACGTGCTCAATCGGCGTGGTGGTTTGGGCATAGCTGTTGTGGGCGTACAAAGCGCTGAGTATAAGCGCTGACAGGGGAAATTTTTTCATCATGGGTCAGCAAAAGTTGAATGAGGAACAGACATCGTGGCGTCCTCCCGGCTGGCTGAACAATTTTTTTGCCAGATTCTCCTCCCATGTTCAGAATCGATGTCCGTCGCGAAAGAGATATGGGGAGGGGGCAGTGCCGGAGTGCGATGCTAGCAGCGACAGATGACCCCGATGTGACAAGTCTGTGTAGTGTCATCAGCGTTGCTGAACCTGCCGTGCAATGCAAAACAGGAAGTGCGTTGCGCACTTCCTGTTTTTAATTCATCAATGCTGAAAGTTGCAGATGATCGCGGGCTTACAGGCGGGTATAACGCAGCCGCAGCGCATTGCTGATCACCGAGACTGAACTGAGGCTCATCGCTGCGCTGGCGATCATCGGGCTTAACAGGATGCCAAACCACGGGAACAGCACACCGGCAGCAACCGGCACGCCGATGAAATTATAGGCAAACGCAAAAAACAGATTCTGACGAATATTGCGCATGACATTCCGGCTCAGTGTGCGGGCCTTGGCAATGCCGCGCAGATCACCTTTGACCAGCACCACATGCGCACTGTGCATAGCAACGTCGGTACCGGTACCCATGGCAATACCGACATTCGCCAGTGCCAGTGCCGGTGCATCGTTGATGCCGTCACCTGCCATCGCGACTATGCATCCCTGTTGCTGCAATTGCTGAATGAAACGGAATTTATCTTCCGGCAGCACGTCTGCATGCACCTCGTTTAATCCCAGCTGTGTTGCAACCGCCTGCGCTGTCTGAGCATTGTCACCAGTCAGTACAATCACGCGGATTCCTTGTTGCTGTAACTGTTGCACGGCTTGCAGGCTGCTGGCTTTGATGCTGTCGGCAACGCTGATCAGCGCTGCGGCCTTCGCGTTGACCGCCATCACCATGACCGTATGACCTCGCTGCTGTAATTCATTGATGCGAGAGCTGAACTCCTGCAGGCCAATATGGTTTTCTTCCAGCAGCGCAGGTTTGCCGAGCAAGATCTGCTGTCCGTTGCACGTTGCCTGCACACCTTTGCCGCTGATGGCTTTAAAGTCGCTGATGCTGGCTGCGGTGATATATTTTTTGCGGATAAAATCCGCCACTGCCTGCGCCAGAGGATGTTCACTTTGCTGTTCTGTCGCCAGTGCGATTGCTAATAATTCCTTTTCATTCGCGCCATCTGCGACGATGAATTCCTGCAGCGTTGGCTTGCCTTCGGTGAGGGTGCCGGTTTTATCGATGACCAGCGTGTCGATTTTTTCCAGGCGCTCAAGTGCTTCGGCATCTTTGATCAGTATGCCTTCCACCGCACCACGTCCGATACCGACAGTCACTGAAATCGGCGTTGCCAGACCCAGAGCGCAAGGGCAGGCAATGATCAGCACGGACACGGCGGCCATCAGGCCATTTGCGAGTGCCGGTGCCGGCCCAAATAGCGCCCACAATATAAATGCCAGTATTGCCGCCGCGATCACGGCAGGCACAAACCAGCCCGCGACTTTATCGGCGAGCTTTTGTATTGGTGCGCGGGAACGACCTGCCTGATTCACCATATCGATGATCTTGGCGATCAGGGTATCTCTGCCGATTTTTTCGGCCCGCAGGCTGAAGCTGCCTTGCTGATTGATGGTACCGGCGCTGAGTTTATCTCCGGCCTGTTTGCCAACCGGAATCGGTTCGCCGGTAATCATCGACTCATCCACATGCGAATGTCCATCGACCAGCAACCCGTCAACCGGAATGTGCGCACCGGGTTTGACGCGCAGCAGATCACCGACCTGAACTTTGTCGAGTGGAATTTCAGCTTCGTTGCCATCGGCGGCAATGCGTATCGCCGTCGCAGGAGTCAGTGCCAGCAAAGATTTGATGGCCTGATTTGTCTGTGAGCGTGCGCGCAACTCCAGCACCTGGCCCAGAATAACGAGACAGATAATGACGGCGGCGGCTTCAAAATACAGTGGTGCCATGCCATCCATCTTGAATGCATCTGGCAAAGCCTGCGGAAACAGCAACGCAAACAGACTGAACAGATACGCCGCCGCAGTGCCGACGCCGATCAGGCTGAACATATTCAGATTGCCACTTTTGAAGGAGGCGATGGCGCGTTCAAAAAACGGTCGCCCCAGCCATGCCACAACGGGTGTTGCTAATGCAAACTGCAGCCAGTCGAATATACGCATTCCCAGTAAATCATGGAAAGAAATACCGGGCAGCATGTCGCCCATCGTCAGCAGTAACAAGGGCAGGCTGAGTGTGATACTGATTTTCAGGCGTCTGCTCATATCCTGAAGTTCGCTGTTGTCTTCCTCAATGATCGCTTCTTTCGGTTCCAGTGCCATACCGCAGATAGGGCAGATACCAGGGCCGATTTGCTCAATTTCCGGGTCCATAGGACACATGTAAATCGCATCTTTGGCGACCGGTTTGGCTGCTGGCGCCAGCTCGGGATTTAAATATGTCTGCGGATTTTTACTGAATTTCTGTTTGCACGAGTCGCAGCAGAAATAATAGGTCTGACCAGCGTGCACAAACTGATGCTGGCTATTCTCATTCACCGTCATGCCGCAGACCGGATCTTTATGCGCACCTTGCGGGTCGTGTTGCATGCTTTGCGGAGCAGCGTGGCTGCCGCCGCAACAAGAATTTCCACCTGCCTGCTTGATCCGGCTGACTTCACGTACTACCGGGTCAGACACAGCAGCAGTGGACGTAGTTGCAGGCGCAGATGCGGACACCGCTGCAGATGCACCCGGGACGCTGCCCATACCGATCACACGTTTGGTTTTGACATAGTTTTCAGGTGCCGCGTTGAATTTGCTCACGCATGACTGGCTGCAGAAATAGTAGGCAACACCCTGAAAGCGCGCCGTTTTTTCAGTATTTTTTGCTACCTGCATGCCGCACACAGGATCTATGTATTTTTTTTCTTCAGGCGCAGATGGGGTCGCAGATTCAGAGGCAGATTGTCCGCAGCAATTGCCGCTATGTTGATGCTGGTCTGTCATGACTATTCTCCTTAATCGACTATCCGCTGTATCATAGACTCCGTACCTGAGAACAGAGTCAAGGACTTTTTATTTATGTCTGCTTCAGATCAATACACCATAGGACAACTCGCAAAAGCTGCTGGCGTGGGAGTTGAAACTATACGCTACTACCAGCGCCGCGGCTTGCTGGCAGTTCCCGATGTGAGCAGCGGATTTCGTACTTATCCGTTTGCCGATGCCGAGCGCATCCGCTTTATTAAGCGGGCGCAGGAATTGGGGTTTTCGCTCGAAGAAATTTCGCATTTACTGATGCTGGAAGACAGTAACGACAAACCGGCGATACGCGATATTGCCCGTGAGCGCCTCGATCAGGTACGCGCCAAACTGGCGGACTTAAAAAAAATGGAAACCATGCTGGCACAACTGATTGATGCCTGCGCATCGGCGCCGCAGCAGGCACAATGCCCGATTATCAAGGCTTTAGGTCATTCCAGTGATTGTCATCAAACTTCAGGTACAGAATCCGCCTGAACGTCCGCACAGTGTCCGGACATCGTTTTTTATTGTCCGGACTATCACAATTATTCAGATTGATTCATATAAATCTGAATAAAATCAAATACTTGCAATTTCATATTTTGTGGCACGCTTTCTGCAATACCTCAGTCAACACAGAGGAGGAAGGTGATCATGAGACATATAGCAAAGACAGATGCGAGACTGCAACGCTGGCTTTGGTTGTGCTGCAGAGCGACAGAACTGATGTGTGCGACCGCTTTATTATTGTTATCGCTGTTGCTGCTGACCCCCGATCAGCGTGAAAGCATCAGCCGCATTGAATTCAAAAATAGTCGTGCTGCACCAGCATTGGCAGACGCCTGCCGTGGTTGCGGTGTGCAAGCAGAACTCTCTCTGGATCGTTTTCAATTTCAAATCCGTGTGCAACCCTGGGCCGGTCTGACATTGGATTACCGCACCAGCGGCCACTGGTCATTCGGTCCGCTGGACTGGGGCAGAACGCTGACCGGCTGGCCTGTACCGGACAAACAATGGACAGTCGCCGGACACTTTCCGGACACTCGCAGTTTCCCCGTTTCGTGCAAGCATTTGCTGCTTTCAACTGCCGATAGCAGCAACATGCCGGAACGCCGAAGATTAGGCTGATATCGATGTCTTTTTCGGGTAACTGATTCAGTTTTCATTTACTAAAAATATACTAACTATGTCTATCCGCGACACCTCACTGCAAGATACGCCGATCGCCGCCGTACCGTTCTGGCGGCAGTCTAAATGGGTTTGGCGCATTCTCGCCGGACTTTTGCTGTTCATCGCCGCCGTTTATGCATTAATACTGTGGACAGGGAGCAGCCGTTCTGTGTCTATGTCCAGACTGAGCGTCGCGACGGTGGGCAAAGGAACGCTGGTGCGCGATGCAGCGGTGAATGGCAGGCTGGTGGCCGCTAACAGCCCAAGTCTGTATTCCAGTACCGCCAGTACCGTCAGTTTTTTGGTCAAAGCCGGAGATAAAGTTAAAAAAGGCGACGTCGTTGCTGAGCTGGATTCACCTGACCTGGTGTCAGAGCTGAAGCGCGAACAAGCCTTGCTTGAACAATTAGAAGCAGAAATTGCCAGACAAAAAATTCTGGCACGCAAGCAAAAAATGCTGGCAGTACGCGATGCCGAGCAGGCTGAAATTGAACGCGTCTCAGCTGAGCGTGCATATCAGCGTATCGAAAAAGCCGGCGTCAGCGGCGTGGTGCAGAAAAATGAATTCCTGCGCGTACAGGATGCCTTACAGAGCGCTGAGATCCGCGCCCGCCATGCATTGCAGGCGAGTTCACTGGAAAGCGAGGATGTTGATCTCGGATTGAAATCAAAACTGGCGCAATTACAGCAACAACGTCTCCTCAAAGATAATCTACAAAGAAGGGTCGATGAGCTGCGTCTGCGTGCGCCGGTAGATGGTGTCGTTGGCACGCTGGCAGTGGCGAACCGCACAGTGGTCGCACCGAACACGGCACTGATGACACTGGTCGATTTATCGCAACTGGAAGTCGAGCTGGAAATTCCGGAGAGTTATGTTGCCGAGCTGGGATTGGGAATGGCCGTGGATCTGGATATTAATGGCGTCAAGGCACGCGGTATTCTGTCGGCGATGTCGCCGGAAGTGGTCAGAAATCAGGTGCTGGCACGGGTTCGTTTTGATGGAAACGTACCAGCCGGATTGCGGCAGAGTCAGCGTGTGTCAGCGCGTATGCTGATCGAGGAAAAACCGGATGTGCTGATGGTGCAGCGCGGCCCTTTTGTCGAGAGTGACGGCGGACATTTCGCTTATCTGCTGCGCGACGGGATCGCTGTACGGACACCGATCGTTCTTGGCGCAACAAGTTTACATGCGGTTGAAATCAGAAGTGGATTAAAAGCCGGAGACAAAATCTTCATTTCCGGGACGGAGCTGTTCGAAAAAGGCGAACGGATCACCATCAATCAATAGGAGTTTGTGATGTTAAGAATGCAGAAATTAAATAAAGTCTATCGCACACACTTAATCGAAACCCATGCATTGCGGGGATTTGAAATTCATGTCAGAGAAGGTGAGTTTGTGACGGTGACCGGGCCTTCCGGCTCAGGCAAAACAACCTTCCTCAATATTGCCGGTTTGCTCGAAGAATTCAGTGATGGTGATTATTTTCTAGATGGTGTGAATGTTAAAGGACTTGATGACAATGCACGCACGCGTTTGCGGAATGAAAAGCTGGGATTTATTTTTCAGGGATTTAATCTGATTCCTGACCTGAATTTGTTTGATAACGTTGACGTTCCACTGCGTTATCGTGGCTTGCCTGCGAAAGAGCGCAAGGAGCGGATTGAAGATGCGCTGGCGCAGGTGGGGCTGGCGGCGCGCATGAAGCATTATCCTGCTGAATTGTCCGGCGGCCAGCAACAGCGGGTTGCGATCGCCCGTGCGCTGGCAGGTTCGCCCCGGCTTTTACTGGCAGATGAACCTACCGGGAATCTCGATACCCAGATGGCGCGCAGCGTCATGGAATTGCTGGAAGAAATCAATGCACGTGGCACGACTATTTTAATGGTGACACACGATCCTGAACTGGCGATCCGCGCTCAGCGCAATGTGCATATTATTGACGGCCAGGTCTCGGATCTGGTGCGGCCGACACCGTCGCTGGCGGTAACCTCATTGCAATACGCCTGAACGGGAGCACCTATGTTTTCTTACTACTCATGGCTGGGCTTCCGCAGCTTACGCAGAAATCCGTGGCTGACGGGACTGATGATATTAATTTTATCGGTCGGCGTGGCTGCCAGTGTATCCACGCTGACAATACTGCATATGATGTCTGCAGACCCGATACCCGAAAAGAGTGACAGATTATTCAGTCCTATTCTTGATAACGCACCGGCCAGCGGTTATCACCCCGGAGAGCGCTATGGTGACGAGCAGATGAGTTATCGTGATGTGCATGCTTTACTCAATAGCGATATTGGAAAATATCGCGCAGGTTTATACGGTATCTCCGCTCTGATAGAAATGCCGCGCAAAGATCTGGGGGTGATAGAGGTCGAGGGAATGGCGGCGTCGCGTGATTTTTTTCCCATGATGCAGGTACCGATGCTGTATGGCGAACGCTGGTCAGTGGCGGATGACAAAAATGGTGCTGATGTGGTTGTTCTAAGCCGGAAAACATCGGAAAAAATGTTCGGCGCAGAAAATCCCGTCGGCCGCACAGCGACCATGTGGGGGCGGAGTTATCTGATCGCCGGTGTGATGGATAACTGGCGTCCACTCCCGCGTTTTTACCGGTTCAACGGGCGTAATAGTGCATTTGGTAACGAAGAAGGTTTCATTGTCCCGTTTTACAGTGCGATGCGTAATCAGACGCCGCATTCGGGTGGCATGAGTTGTTCAAGCAAGCGTGAGCCGGGCTGGCAGGCGTTACTGGACTCAGAATGTACCTGGCTGACTTTCTGGGTTGAGATGAACAAGGCCTCGGAACGGCCGCAACTGGCAGCATTTCTGGATGCCTATGTCAGTGAGCAGCAGAAACTGGGACGTTTCCCACGGCACGCGCCGAATCTTTTATTCGACGTACGCGGCTGGTTGCAGGAAATGAAAGTCGTGGGGGATGATGAAAAAATGTCGGTGTGGCTGGCCTTCGGATTTCTGATGCTTTGCCTTGTTAATACGATAGGGCTGTTGTTGGCTAAATTTTCAGCGCGTGCGGCAGAAATCGGTGTGCGACGTGCGCTGGGTGCGACACGCCGGCAGATATTTTTACAGGTGCTGATAGAAACCGGCGTGGTCGGATTGGTTGGCGCAATCAGCGGCATTTTGTTATCGATGTTGTTTCTGAAACTGATCAGCTTGCAGGCCGGTTACCTGAAAACGGTTGCCCGCATGGATTGGGAAATGCTGTTGCTGACTGTGGCCATGTCCGTACTTGCGGCATTACTTGCAGGGCTGTTGCCGACCTGGCGTGCGTGCCAGATTACACCTGCTATCCAGTTGAAATCTCAGTGAGGATCTATGACACAGCTGTTTCCATTGAAGCCAGTCTTACTGGCGATGCTGAAAAATAAAACGGGGCCGTTGCTGGTCGCGCTGCAAATTGCCCTGAGCCTGGCGATATTATCGAACGCCTTATATCTGGTGAATCAGAGACTCAGCAGCTCTGCGCGTCCCAGTGGTATTGCGCAGGAAGAGCAGATATTAAGCGTGTTCGTACGCAATCAGAAATCAGGCGGGCATGAGCAGCAACTGGAGATGCAAAAACGGGAGGAGCAGCTTATGCGTTCCGTACCCGGGGCGCAAAGCGTGGCAAGGGTCAATTCGATACCGATGTCGCAGTCCGGCTCCAACAACAGCTTTGCAGCGGATCGCAGGCAGTCTTCTCCGACCGGAAATGCAGCAATTTATATTTCGCCCGGTTCGCTGGTAAAGGTGTGGGGACTGCGCCTGATCGATGGCCGTGATTTTAAAGAGGACGAGTTTCAGGAGCTGGATCAGAATACGGCGAACAATTATCCGGAAGTGGCGATAATCACGAAAGCGATGGCACGCACCTTGTTTCCTGAAGCCAGCAGCTATGCAGGGAAGAATTTTTATTTCGGTACAGGGGATGGTGCGCTGCAGATGCGGATTATTGGCGTCGTCGATACGCTGCAATCTTCGGGCGCGCAGGAAGGATTATCCGGCGATATGTCTGTTTTGCTGCCGGTACGTCTGACTAATGATGCCTATTCGGGTTATGTCTTGCGGACTGCACCGGGGCAGCGTGAGCGTGTGCAGGCCGAGGTCGAAAAAACGCTGCGTGCGGCATCTTCAGAGCCGCTGAATATCGCGATACAGACGCTGACCACGATACGTGAAAACCGCTATCGCAATGAAAAAGGCTTGTCCTGGATGTTGCTCACCGTGTGCGGATTACTGATCGTGATTACTGCCAGCGGCATCGTCGGCATGTGCAGCCTGTGGGTGACACAACGCACCAAACAAGTCGGCATACGCCGCGCTTTAGGGGCGACACGACGGCATATTCTGATGCACTTCCTGACCGAAAATCTGCTGATTTCAGCACTGGGTGTTTTACTGGGCTGCGTGCTGGCGCTGGGTCTGAATCAGTTACTCGTGACCCAGTTTGATATGCGCAAATTACCGTTGTCTTATCTGCTGTGGTCCCCGCTGTTGTTCTGTCTGCTGGGTATTGCGGCGGCGCTGGCACCTGCGTGGCGGGCGGCCAGAATTGCACCGGCGACCGCCACCCGCAGCGTCTGATGAAATGGTTTGCGGCAGGGTGCCTGTTTATCTGATAATGCAGGCAACTCTGTTGCTTATTAATACAGACTCTTATTCGCACCCGGCTGCTTGCTATCCTTGATTAACCGGCGTGCGGCTTTTTGAAGCAAATTAAAAGTTAATACGGACATGCCTAAAGTCTTAATCATTGACGATAATCCCTCAGTCGCTCTGGCACTCGAAGTACTGTTGTCGCTGCACGAGATTGAGAGTGTGACTGCATCGACGCCCGACATGGGGCTGACATTACTGTCGCAGCAGGTGATTGATCTGGTGATACAGGACATGAATTTCAGTACCGATACAACTTCAGGCGAAGAGGGTATGGAACTGTTTCGTCAGATCCGGCAACGCTGCCCCGATATGCCGGTGATTTTGCTGACGGCATGGACACATCTGGATACTGCGATTGGTCTGATCAAAGCCGGGGCTGCGGATTACATGGGAAAACCCTGGAACGATCAGCGTCTGCTGACCGTGGTGCGTAACCTGATTGAACTCGGACAGGCCAATCGTGCCCTGCAACGTCGCCTGCAGCGCGAACGCCAGCGTAAGCAAGCGCTGGAAACACAATTCAATCTGTGCGGTCTGGTGTGGCAGGATAGCGCTACTGAAAAAGTACTGGAAATCGCGTGTCAGGTTGCGCGCTCTGACGCCTCAGTGATGATCACAGGGCCGAATGGTGCCGGCAAAGAACGCATCGCCGAAATTGTACAAAAAAATTCCGCTGTAAAAGACGGGCCATTTATCGTACTGAATTGCGGCGCGATTCCGGCTGAGTTGATTGAAGCTGAATTATTCGGTGCTGAGGCCGGTGCCTATACCGGTGCCGGAAAATCGCGCGAAGGTAAATTTGAAGCTGCCGATGGCGGGACTTTATTTCTGGATGAAATTGGCAATCTGCCACTGGCAGGACAGGTGAAGTTGTTGCGTGTACTGGAAACCGGACGTTTTCAGCGACTCGGATCGAACCGCGAAAAGCAGGTCAGGGTGCGCATCATCAGCGCGACCAACGCTGACCTTCCGGCCATGATACGGGCCGGACAATTCCGCGAAGATCTGTATTACCGCCTGAACGTGATACAACTGAATCTGCCAGCGCTGGCAGATCGCCCCGAAGATATCCTGCCTCTGGCACATGCGTTTCTCGATCAGGATAAGCAACTCGATGCAAATGCAAAGGCGGCATTACTGGCACATACCTGGCCGGGCAATGTCCGTGAATTGAAAAACCTGATGCACAGGGCGCAGTTACTCGCCCGCAGTGAGCACATCGGTGTTGGCGATCTTGGTCTGCCTGCAGCACCGGTAATGCGTCTGAGCAGTGATGCGGAGCCGGATAAGGCCGCAGTCGAAACGGCCTTGCTGCGGGCGCATGGTGTGATCGCGCAGGCCGCGTCGGCATTGGGTCTGAGCCGTCAGTCACTGTACCGTCGTATGGACAGGTTCGGTATTGCCAGGCCTGGTCAGGAATGAGCATGCGACAGAGCAGACGTATTTCACTGGTATGGCGATTCAGCTTGCTGGCGGGGGCGCTTACCTCCGTCAGCATACTCTGCAGCGTCTGGCTGATGCGCTTGCCTGATGCTTATCGTGCGATGGCGCTGATCGCATTCGCGCTGGTAATGATATTGCTGGCGGCGTGGCTGATGTATCGCCAGCTGGCGCCGATGCTCGCTTTGTTTCGCGCAGTGAATGGTACTGTTATTGGCTACCAGGACGGTGATTATTCTTTCAGTCTGCACTGGCCGTACAAAGATGAACTGGCTGAACTGGCCGAAATGCATAATGCACTGGGCAATACCTTACGGCTGCAAAGGCTGAATCTGGTGCAGCGTGAACTCTTGCTCGACACGATGGTGCAAAATACACCGGTGGCAATGTTGCTGGTAGCCGACAATAAAACCATCGTGTTCGCGAATATCGCTGCCCGTCAGCTGTTACATCACGGTCGTCAACTGGAAGGATTCAGTTTGCAGGAAATTTTGCTGGGGCTGTCCCCGGCAGTAAAGGAAGCGATAGAAAAAGGTGGAGATGGTTTGTTCACTGTGGCTGCGCGCAACAAACAGCAAGCTGCCGCTTCAACGACAGATGCTGCGGATATTGAAGGCACAGCGAAGGCAATGGCGAGTGAGCCTGATGATGAGGGCGACGAGGTCTATCATCTGGCGCGTCGCAGTTTCAGCCTGAACGGAAAATTGCATACCTTATTTTTATTGCGGCATCTGACGACAGAATTGCGTCGGCAGGAAGTACAGACCTGGAAGAAGGTGATACGCGTCATCAGTCACGAGCTGAATAATTCACTGGCACCGCTGACTTCGCTGGCGCATTCCGGCCAGGAATTACTCAGACGCGGAGATGCGACACGCCTGCCACTGATTCTGGAAACAATCGCAGACCGCAGCCGTCATCTGGAAAGTTTTATTCACGGTTACGCACGGTTTGCCAAACTGCCTGCACCCAGATACACGCTTGTTCGCTGGCAGGATTTACTGAGCACATTACAAGCGCAGATACCATTTCAGCTGCTTCTGGGCGAGCAGGACACCGTCTTGCTGGCAGAGGCGAGAATGGACCGTCCGCAGATGGAACAGGCCTTATTGAATTTACTGAAAAATGCCCGTGAATCCGGTGCCGGTGAAGATGGCGTCAGCTTGCAGGTGAGGGCGATTCATGATGGCTGGCGTCTGGATGTGACAGACAATGGCAGTGGCATGAGTGATACCGTGATGGCGAATGCACTGGTACCTTTTTATTCTACAAAGCGACACGGTACCGGGCTGGGGCTGGCGCTGACCAGGGAAATTATTGAGGCGCATGGCGGACGCATATTGTTGAGCAATCGTCAGGAAGGTGGTCTGCAAGTGACGCTGATCTTGCCTGCCTGAAGTGCAGAAAGGCCGTTGAAGTGTCTCAGATTAAACAGAAAAAGGCAGACTGCAGTCTGCCTTTTGAATAATTCGTCTCAGATATCTGTCAGCGCACGAACATCGCGATGACCTGACGGCGCAGAATTACATCGTCGGATAATCGGTATAACCTTTTTCTTCACCGCCGTAGAAAGTGCTGCGGTCAGGAGTGTTCAGTTCTGCGCCTGCCGCGAAGCGTTCAACCAGATCAGGGTTCGCAATATAAGGACGGCCGAATGCCACAGCATCTGCCAGACCGCTGCTGATCAGCGCATCGGCTTCCGCTGCGCTGTAGCCCCCGCAGCAAATCAGGGTTGCCGGGAAGGCTGCACGTAATTGTTCACGGAAGCTTTGCGTCAGTTCTGCGCCGCCGGCCCAGTCAGGTTCGGCAATGTGCAGGTAAGCGATACCACGGGCAGTAAATTCTTTGGCTAAATACAGTGCCATTGCTTCTGCTTCGGTGTCGGCGATACCGTGCGCTACAAAGTTAGGAGAAATACGCACACCAACGCGATCCGCACCCATTTCAGCGATGGCCGCATCCACTGCCTCCAGTGTCAGGCGGGCGCGATTTTCCAGGCTGCCGCCGTAGGCATCTGTGCGCTGATTGCTATTGGTGGACATGAACTGCTGGAGCAGGTAACCATTCGCTGCATGCACTTCGACCAGATCAAAACCGGCGCGTTTGGCACGTTTGCTTGCCTGACGGTATTGATCGACGATGCCCGGCATTTCTTCTGTGGTCAGCGCGCGCGGTACGGCTGTCTGGATATTGGCTGGTGTGCCATCCGGCTGGACAACGAAACACTGGCTGTTTGCTGCTTGCAGTGCAGAAGCCGATACCGGTGCCGCTCCGTTTTCCTGTAACAGGTTATGTGAGATACGGCCAACGTGCCACAGTTGCAGGGAAATCTTGCCGCCTTTTGCGTGAACTGCATCGACCACATTTTTCCAGCCTGCTTCTTGTGCATCGGTGTAAATGCCTGGCGTCCATGCATAACCCTGGCCCTGACGAGAGATCTGGCTGGCTTCCGTCACGATCAGTCCGGCACTGGCGCGCTGCGCATAGTATTCGACATTCAATGCCCGCGGCACATCACCGGGTTGGCCGGCACGTGAACGTGTCAGCGGCGCCATGACGACGCGATTTTTCAGCGAAGCGCTACCTGCCTGCACAGGGGAGAGTAAATTTTTCAACATACGATTTCCTTTATGAATTAGACCGGTCGTCTAGTTTTTGCTTCAAAAAAATGGGCACATGCCCATGTTAACAATATCAATGTCTGCATTACCGGCTTGCCGGTAACAGTAGTTCTGTCTGTTTCAATGCCTGCACCAGCGGTTGCAGCTCATGATGAACTTTTGCCAGCAGCGAAGCGCCAACCCACAAGCTGTACAAGGATGTGGCGGATTCCTCCGCATCGAGTGTCGCTGCGACGCTGCCCTCTGCCTGTGCGAGCCGTATTGTGCTGGCAATCTGTGTACAGATGCCGCGCATACCGACCGACAATACGGTTCGCATCGGTTCCGATAAATCGGATACTTCTGCCGCCAGCTTCACTGCGAGACAAAATTTATGACATCCGCCGTTTTCTGCGTTTTCCTGCCAGCTGGCGAAATACATCAGTAACCGCTCGCGTGCTGAGTGAGTCTGGTCAGCGAAATGTGCAGCCAGGCGTTGCTGATAGTCGGCAAAGTAGCGTTCCAGCATGGCAACGCCAAAACCTTCTTTTGATTGAAAATAATGATAGAACGAGCCTTTGGGAACGGCTGCAGCCGCCAGAATTTCACTTAAACCCAGAGCGCTGAAACCGCGACCCAGAATCAATTGCTCGCCAGTCGCCAAAATGCGCTCGCGGGTATCTTGATAATTGTGTGGGCGTTCTTCATGTTTTTGCATAGCCGTCATTCTATTAGACCAGTCGTCTAATGTCAAACAACAGGAGAAAAAGAGTTAAAAGTGTTTCTTTTGTGAAATATTTGTAATAGTTGCTTCCGGGTAAGTTTGTATTGTGAGAAAATCAGACCACGGCTGAAAATTTATTTTCATTTTCTCTTACCTACTTACTTTCCAGATCACTGACGATGATGTTTCGCTGGCTTTTCCCGAATGAGCATGCTCTCACGCCTGCTGAAAACGCCGCCTGGAAACTCAGTGCATTACGTATCATCCTGGTTTCAGGTTTCTTGCTTGAACTATGGATTGCCATACACACCTCTGCCTCGGCGTTTGCCCGCAATAACTATAAAGTCATGTGGGTGGTCGGCTTGTTGTGTGTGATCAAGGCGGTCGCTATTTACTATTCAACCCGGTCGGTCAGAGCCAGCGCAGCTCTGCTGATTCTGAATATTTATGGCGTTACTCTCGCGGTCATCACCCTGATTCAGGATCATCAGATCGCTGCGCTCGGTTATATTCTGATCTATGCCGCGCCGTTGATTGCCCGCTTGTTTCTGGGACTGAGACCGGCCTTGTGGCTGATGTTTTTCAATATACTTCCGTTTTTATTTCTGATTTCTCAGTCCAGCCAGTCAGGATGGCCGGATCTGCAGACCTCATTGTCCGGTGTGCGGACAGATGTGCACGCATTAATTTTTCTGTTTTTTAATTTTTGCCTGCCACTTGCCGTGTTCAGGGTCCTACACGAGCTTGATGCCGCACTGGATCAGTTCACAAACGCCAGCCACGCACTGAAATTAAGTCATGCGCAATATCAGGAAATTTTTGAAAATGCAGGAACAGCCCTGATTCTGACGGATGAGGCTGGTCAGATATTACGGGCAAATAATCAGGCAAACACTCTGCTCGGGCGGCAGGCACACGAAAAACACGCTCATGATCTGTTCAGCTGGCTTTCCGTCGATGACAAGGTGCGTCTGCACGCTGAACACGACCAGGGCGAAGAAAATAAGTGCGCGTCCGCTTATCAGACGCGCAATGGAAAAATGGTTGTTCTGAACAATATCTCGCAGACCGCGACCGGCGATTTTATTGTGGCTTTAAACGATGTCTCCTCGTTTTATGAAATGCATCATGCGCTGCAACTCAGCATTCAGCGCGAAGGTTATCTGAGCAGCCATGATCCGCTCACCAATCTTCCTAACCGCAGCATGCTGCGTCAGCATCTGACCACAGTTCTGGCTGCACACGACGGACTCCATGTGACAGCCCTGGTATCGTTCAGACTGAACAGTATACGGCACGCCAACCAGCAATTCGGCGCACCCGCCGGCGACACTTTATTACGGCGCTTTGCCGACGAACTGGGCGCTGTGCTGCCGGAAAACAGTTTCTGCACACGGCTGCGCAGTATCGTATTTTCGTTTGTGCTCGAACGCTTCCAGACGCCGGGGGATGTGGTGCTGTTTGTCGAGCAGGTCCGCGAGAAAATGCCGAAAGAAATCGAGATTAACGGCGAAATGATACAGGTGCAGTTCTCCGCCGGTATTGCCCTGTTGCGTCATGGAGAAAGCGAGCCGGACGATCTGATCCGCCGCAGTGAAATGGCGCTCGATGCCGCCAGACGATCCAGCGATCACAGCACCAGCCTGTTTGATGACGACGAAGCTCAGGAAATCCGGCGGAATATTGAAATCGAGGTCGGCATTATCAGCGGTCTCAAACAAAATGAATTTCATTTACTGTATCAGCCCAAGATCAGCCACGATGGCGGTCTGGCAGGTGTGGAAGCGCTGCTGCGCTGGGATTCAGCCAGTCTGGGCCGGGTTTCGCCGGCGGAATTTATTCCGGTTGCAGAACATTCCGGTCTGATTCACCACATCAGTGATTTTGTGCTTGACGCGGTGTGCGCGCAAATTCGTCAGTGGCTCGACACCTACGGCGAGAGCCCGGTAGTGGCACTCAACTTGTCCGTGATAGATCTGGCACGCGTTAATCTGATCGAGCTGATTGAAGAGCGTTGCCAGCACTACCGGATTGAAACCCGCTATCTGGAACTGGAAATTACAGAAACCGGCCTGATCGCGAATGAAGCAATATCGATCCAGCATCTGAATGCACTCAAAAAGCGTGGCTTCAGCATTGCGATTGATGATTTCGGCACGGGTTATTCCTCATTGTCCAAGCTCAGTCATTTTCCAGCCCATACAGTCAAAATCGACCGCTCTTTTGTGGCCCAGATCGGCTACAACGCCAAGAGCGAAATGATCATCAAGGCGATTATTTCTCTGGCAGAGATTCTGTCCTGCAAGACGGTCGCGGAAGGCGTTGAAAACAAGGATCAGGAACATTTTTTAAAAGAAGTCGGCTGCGATTTCTTTCAGGGATATTATTTCTACCATCCGCTCAATATGCGTGACATGAGTGATTTGCTGGTGAGCCATCTGCCATTGCTGAAAGAGGCGGGTTAGTCAGCGATCCTCAGGCCAGCGTCGATTCTTTTGCAGGCTTTTTGCTGCAAACTGTCGTCAGCTTCAGACCTTCGCCGGGAAAAGCATAGCCGCGTCTTCCGGCTTCAGATAAAATCGGGCGGAGACTACCCTGATGGAGACTGTATATGTATCTGGATCATCCAAGAATTTCTGCCACGAACAGTGAAACCGAGCCAGACCGGATTGAGCGTCTGAGCCGTGTTTATGGCTATGCGATCGGGCTGGCTGACGTCGATCAGAATACTGACTGCATCACCAAACTGGCGAAAATACACGACCATAAAGGAACGCTGATGGTGATCTGGCACGAAGCACCGACGTCTGCGGAAAAAAATTACTTTCTGCGTGCATGGCAGAGCCGCATCGGTGATGAATCCGATCAGGTTGAACATGCACTGATACTGAATGAGCCGGTCGCTGAAACGGCTCAGACATCTTTACCAGCGTAACGGGACAGCCGCACACCATTGAGCACCACCAGCAGGCTGGTGCCGGTGTCGGCAAATACCGCCATCCATAAACTCGCATGTCCGCTCAGTGCGAGGGCAAAAAAGATCAGTTTGACTGCCAGTGCAAAGCTGATGTTTTGCCATAAAACCTGACTGGTTTTGCGTGAAATACGGATGAATTCCGGCAATTTGCGCAAATCATTCTGCATCAGAGCGACGTCTGCTGTTTCCAGTGCGGTATCGCTGCCGGCTGCCATCGCAAAGCCGATATGAGCGGTGGCGATAGCTGGTGCATCATTGATGCCATCGCCGGTCATACCGGTAACGCCTTGTGCGCGCAGTGTTCGGATGGCCTCGAGTTTGTCTTCAGGCAGCAACTGGCTGCGTACCTCGCTGATCCCGGTTTGCGCTGCAATCGCCTGCGCGGTCGCAGCATTATCTCCGGTCAGCATCAGGGTGGTAACGCCAAGCGCGTGTAATTCGGCAATCGCTGCCTGACTGCTTTCCCTGACCTGATCCGAGATCGCAATCAGGCCGAGTAAGTTCTGCTGACGGCAGAGAAAAATCACAGTATTTCCCTGTTGTTCCAGAGTGTGTATTTGGGCATCGAGATTTTGCCAGCCAGCGGTCGGCGTCGCGATGGACAGTGCATCAAGCATGGCGCGATTGCCGAGGTAATAAAGCTGACCGTTTATTTCACCACTGACGCCGCGCCCGCGCTGGGTTTCATATAACTGGGCATTGTTCACGGCGGATAAGTTCTCGCTGCAGGCAGCCGTCAGCGCCACTGCCAGAGGATGGCTGGAACCGGCATCCAGACTGGCGGCGAGACGCAGAATTTCTGGTTCCCCGAGATCGCTGAGACTGCGTATCAGATTGACGCCGGGCTTGCCTTCGGTCAGTGTGCCGGTCTTATCGAAAGCCAGCGTTTTCAGCAGCCGGCCTTGCTCCAGAAACAGTCCGCCCTTGATGACGATGCCGTGACGTGCTGCCAGTGCCAGCCCGCTGACGACAGTGACCGGTGTTGAAATCACCAGTGCACACGGGCAGGCGATCACCAGCAACACCAGTGCCCGGTACAGGCTGTCATGCCAGTCTTGCTGCAGGAATAGCGGTGGCAGTATCGCGGTCAGTAAGGCCAGCACAAACACCAGCGGTGTGTAGATGGAGGCAAATCTATCGACGAAACTCTGGGTCGGTGCACGCTGGCTTTGCGCTTCCTGCACCGAATGGGCAATGCGTGCCAGCATGCTCGCGTTCGCCGGTGCAGAGACGCGTATCTGTAAGGTGCCGGATTGATTCAGTGTTCCGGCATAAACGATATCGCCCTGCTGCTTTTCTACCGGCATGCTTTCACCGGTGATGGCGGCCTGATTAACACTCGACAGGCCGGATACAACGAAGCCGTCGAGCGCGATTCTGTCGCCGGGGCGGCACTGGACCAGCGTACCGACGGCAATAGCGTGTGTGCTGACAGCCTGCCAGCTGCCGTCCGCCTGCTGTACCTGCGCTGTTTCCGGCGCCTGTTCGAGTAAGCCGCTGATGGCATTGCGGGCGTGGATCAGGCTCGCCGCTTCTATCATTTCGGCGACAGCGAACAGGAAAATCACCATCGCTGCTTCCGGCCACTGGCCGATCGCGACCGCTCCGGCAACTGCTGCCGTCATCAGCAGATGAATGTTCAGCGTGAAATGGCGCAACGCGATCCAGCCTTTTTTCAGAGTCGGGATGCCGCAGATCAGTATCGCAAACAGTGCCAGTACGCCTATGATGATCGAGCTTTCTTTGCCGCTGATCCAGGCGATAACTTCTGCACTGAAAGCCGCGATGCCGCCCAGCGCCATTTTCCAGTACTGGCGGCGTGATGGCTTTTCGCTGAACGTCGCTGCTGGCTGCCCGACGTCCAGCTGGGTGCCGGCCATACCGACGGCATTCAGTTTGCGGTGAATATCGGCAATATTTTGCTGGCGGTGATGGATGGTCAGAATACGGTTCAGCAAATCAAAATCCAGCCGCAGGACATCCGGCAATTCTGACAGCGAACGACGGATCAGCGCTTCTTCGGTTGGGCAATCCATTTGTGCGACATGAAAGCGCAGGCGTTGCACATCGTTTGGCAGATCCGGCTGCGGTTCTCGGGCAGTTGCCGGGACAGTCGCCGTACATGCATCATGCCCGCACACGCTTTGTTTGCCCTCATGGGCGTGCGCGTGTACATGCGGCGCTGGTTCAGCGGAATTTTCCGGAGTGTGGTCGTGGCCACAACAAGCAATTTTATCTGCCATATCACTTCCTGATGATTACATTTGCTTTAGTGTAGACTCTGGAGTGGCTACGGGGTCAAGATTTTTTTTGAGGATACTTTTCCGCACTAGTGCGGATAGAGATATCGCACGGAAAATAGGATGTTGCTGACTGAAAGCCGGCATCAGAAAAGCTGTCAATACAGACCAATATTTATATACTCCCCCCTGTTTTTAATTAAATTGCTCTAATGTCTTCATAAACAAAGGGGCTTTTTATATACCCGGGGGAGTATTAATTAATCATAAATGCATCTTCAGCAACCCATCATCATTTAGCGTGAGTGAAAAAATGCGCATCAGTGAACTGGCGAAAGCGACCGGAGTGGATCTGGAAACCATCCGGTATTACGAAAAACAAGGCCTGTTACCGGCACCGGATCGGGAGGAAAACGGTTACCGCAGCTACACCGGCGAGCATCTGGAGCGCTTGTCGTTTATCCGTCATTGCCGGGCGCTGGATATTCCGCTGGCCGATGTGCGCAGGCTGGTAGCGTTTATCGCCAGCCCGGCGGATGATTGTGGCGATATTAATCTGCTCATCGATCAGCAGATTGCACGCGTCAAAGCGCGGCTGAAAAGCATGCGGGCGCTGGAAAAGCAGCTCAGTCAGTTACGTGCGCGTTGCGACGAACGGCATCATGGAAAAGAGTGCGGGATTTTGCATGAGCTGGTGGCTGCGGCGCATGGCGAAGCGTGTGCCTGCCATGCGGAGAACCTGTGAAAAAGCGATGTGCAGACCGGAAATCAGCGCAGATGCAGATCGGCCATCAGATCAGAGACGCCGGCCCAGCCGATTTCTATGCCTATGCACAACAGAATAAACGCGGATAAGCGCATCAGTACCGTGGCGCCGATATCGCCGAGGAAACGTTCCATATTCCGCGCAAAGCGGTAGCACAGATAAATCACCACCGTCGTCAGTAACACGCCCATCGCAGAGGCGATGCTTGTCAGCAACCAGTCGATAGGCTTGTGAGGCATTTGCGTACCGAGTGTGACGGAGGCGGCAATCGTGCCGGGACCAACGGTTAAAGGAAAGCTGAACGGATAGAAACTGCGGCGGCGCAATTCTTCACGGTTCCACTGTCCGCCGTGCGAAGCAGCGACCGAATTGAGCAATTTGTCCTGACTCTGGTCATTCAGTAATTTCCAGCCGGCCATGCCGACCACGATGCCCCCGGCAACGCGCACGATAGGCAGCGAAATGCCGAAAAAATCCAGCACGTAAGAGCCGATAAAAATCGCGCCCATCAGCAGAAAAAAACAGTTGATCGCAATGCGTTTCGCCAGCCGGTTGGCGATTTCCGGTTCTATCGGTCCTGTCATCGACAAAAAGATAGGTGCAATCGCAATCGGATTTAAAATTGGCAACAAAGTGATAGGCACCACCAGCAACGCCTTGAAGAAGACGATCATCGCCATACTCATAAAAACTCCTGAAAAAATTGAGGGCACGATTATGCAACAGAATATCCGCGAAATATCCTGTTTCTGGTTTTAAATCAGGCAAGTTTATTGCTGCTGCTTATCCGCTTATGTTATTCGTGTGTTATCCAAGCATTGTCCATGTGTGAACAGATTCGATTATGTCAGAAAAATCTCCGTTTCCCGTGATCCAGACCCCGCGCTTTTTGCTCAGACAAATTGTCGCAACAGATTTGCCGCGCATTTTCAGCGGCATGTCTGATCCGCGTGTCACAGAGTATTACGGTATCAGTTACGAAACACTGGAACTGACGCAAGCGCAGCTGGACTGGTTTGAACTGATTTATGAAACCGGTACCGGAATCTGGTGGGGCATCTGCCATCGCGATGCGCCGCAGGACTTGATCGGCACCTGCGGTATCAACGAATGGGAGCAGGATGATCATTGCGCCGAAACCGGCTTCTGGATCTTTCCTGAATACTGGGGGAAAGGCGTCATGATGGAATGTCTGTCGGCGATGCTGGATTACTGCTTTTCCGTACTCGGGCTGCATCGCATGCAATCCATGGTCGAGCCGGATAATCCGGCAAGCTGGAAATTGATAGAAAAACTCGGATTTCAGTTAGAAGGAATTCTGCGCGAGTGTGAACGCAAGGACGATCGCTATGTCGATCTGAAATGTTATTCCCTTCTGGCGCGGGAATGGCGCAGCAGATCGCGGTCTTAGCAGGGTAGCAGCATTGCTCGGCGTATATCGGAAACGCGCGGTCCGGGCAGCGTCTGGTGAATATCGCATTTGTCTGATCGTGCGCAATAATCCGTCACAAAGCGATACACAGATTACGCTTTGATAACAACGCCACGGCGCTACAATTTGCACTGGATTGATTAACAGACCTGATGGGCTTAATGAGTTACCAGAAAAATGCTATGAAGCACAAAATCTGCCTGCTGTTTCTGCTGTCGCCACTGGCTGGCTGCGTCTCGTCAATGGTGCCGCCAACGGTAGATCAGGCCGCGGGGATCAATGTTCCTGCTGCTTGGTCCGGCAGCATGCGCAGTACGAAAGATGCGTTATCACCGGAAGGGACACCACATAGAGATATAGCCGTCTGGTGGCAGCGCTTTCAGGACCCGTTGTTAAATCAGTTGATCACACAATCGCTGCAGACCAACACTACGGTTCAGAGCGCACAGGCAGCATTGCGCCAGGCGCGCGCTGTGCGAGATGTCAGTGCCGCGGCCTTTATGCCGAAACTCAGTGCATCCGCAGCAGCGCAACGCAGTAAGTCGGGAACGACTGCTCCGGCCAATTCCTTCTCTGCCGGTTTCGATGCCAGCTGGGAGCCGGATATTTTTGGTGCTAACCGGCAGGGACTTGCCGCCAGTGAAGCAAGCGCCCGCGCCAGTGCCGCCAGTCTGGGCGACGTGCAGATCTCCGTTGCGGCTGAAGTCGCGCTGAACTATATACAATTGCGAACGACGCAGGTTCGTCTGGCAATTGCGAGGGCGAATGTCGCGAGTCAGGCTGAGACTTTGCAAATTACAAACTGGCGCGTACAGGCAGGGCTACTGACGTCTGTCGAAGGTGAGCAGGGACGTGCTGCCAGTGAACAGGCACAGGCGCAGATCTCTGCGCTGGAAACGACGGAAGCGCAGAGTCGGCATAGTCTGGAGGTGCTGTGCGGGCAGGCACCGGAATCCCTGCGTCAACAACTGCAAAGCCGTGTTGCCATCACTGGCGACATGCTGAGTGTCGCATCCGGCGTTCCACAGGCAGATGACAATCTGGCGCTGAGTCTGCCTGCCGAAACCTTACGCCAACGTCCTGACATCCGCGTGGCTGAACATCAGATCAATGTGGCACTGGCGCGGGTGCGTCAGGCAGATGTGGCGAATTATCCGAATTTCAATCTGAGTGGCTCGCTCGGTCTGCGCGCGTTGACGGCCGGTGCGCTCGGTGGCAGCGGCAGCCTGCTGAGCAGCATACTGGCGGGTGTCTCGCTGCCGGTATTGGACGGCGGTGCAAACCGCTCGCAGATCAAGGCGCAGCAGGCAGCACTGGAGCAAACGCAGGTTGCATATAAAGCCGTAGTACTGACTGCATTACAGGATGTTGAAAATGCGCTGGTCGCTTTGAAGAATGATCGAGAGCGCCTGCAACGTCTGCGCAATGCTGCCGATGCTGCCGGTAATGCGGCGGTACTGGCCCGTCAGCGTTATGCCAGCGGGCTCATTGATTTCCAGACCATTCTTGAAACACAGCGTACCTGGTACAGCGCCCAGGATGCTGTCGCCACCGGCAGCAACGATCTGGCTGCAGATTATGTGCGTTTGTATAAAGCACTGGGCGGCGGCTGGCAGCCGGATCAGGATGAGGCTGTCAGCATGCGTGACAGCCGTAACCCGAGCAATGATGATATTAAAAAATGATGATGACACCTCCTGTGATGACAAAAAAAGACGGAGCGGATGCGCTCAATGTGCTGCAAGATCCCAAGGCGCGCGCCTGGTGGCGGCGGCCAGCATTTCCGCTGATCATGCTGTTGCTGGCAGCGTTGATGGTGGCCTGGTTTTTCTGGAATAAAAGTCAGACAAATCAGACCGCACCGGTATTTGTCACCACGCCGCTGACGCGCGGCAACCTGACGTTAACCGTGACGGCGAATGGCACTTTGCAGCCGACGCGTTCGGTCAGTATAGGCAGTGAATTATCCGGCACGGTCAGCCGTGTGCTGGTCGATGTGAACGACAAAGTCAAGAAAGGTCAGGTACTGGTCGAACTCGACACTGCCAAGTTAAACGATCAGATTGTCCGTTCGCGTGCCGCGCTGGATTCCGCGAGAGCCGCGCTGGCGTTGGCCAAAGCAACCGTGAAAGAATCGCAGGCGAATTTTGATCGTTTGCAGGAAGTGGCGCGACTGTCCGGCGGCAAAGTGCCATCGAAAGCCGAACTCGATACTGCCGCGGCGACACTCGACAGAGCAAACGCATCGGTTCTCAGTGCAGAAGCAAATGTGGTCAGTGCCAAGGCCACTTTATCGACAGATGAAACGAATCTGGCACGTGCTTCTATCCGCTCACCGATCGATGGTGTGATACTGACCCGTTCGGTTGATCCCGGGAATGCGGTAGCTGCGTCACTGCAGGCGGTGACGCTGTTTACGATTGCAGAAGATTTGCAACGTTTGCGCTTACAGGTAAATGTCGATGAAGCCGATGTGGGTGCAGTGGCGCTGGGGCAGAAATCAAGCTTTACCGTCAGCGCCTATGCGAACCGCCAGTATCCGGCGACGATTACCCGCGTTGCCTATGGTTCAACGATTACTGATAACGTGGTGACTTACATTACTTATCTGGATGTGGACAACAGCGATCTCAGTCTCCGTCCGGGAATGACGGCGACCGCAACGATCACCGCGAAAGAGAGAAACGATGTGCTGATTGTGCCGAATACGGCTTTACGTTTTACACCATCGCACGCTGGTATTGCTGCTGCCCCGGGTAAAAGCGGATTGATGAGCAGTCTGATGCCGCGTCCGCCAGGTCAGGCAGCACGGAAGTTAGCGACCGAATCGGTGAATGGTAAAAAAGTGCAGCAGATCTGGATCTTACGTGACAATGCAGCGGTCGCGATTGCAGTGAAACGCGGCATCAGCGACGGCAAAATGACGGAAATCAGCGCACCGGAATTGCAGCCGGGGATGCAGGTGATTACGGAACAACGTCAGATGGCAGCAAAATGAGTTCTCCGATTTCAGCAACGGCAACGGCTCCGGTATCTGAGGCAAAGCTTGCAGACGGTGAAGCGCCGCCCTTGATACGCCTGCGTGGCGTCACGAAACAATACGGTAGCGGACAAGCGGCTCTGATGGCGCTCAAAGGCGTCGATATCGATATCTGCGAGGGTGAGTTTGTCGCGATTATGGGGCCGAGCGGATCGGGTAAATCGACGGCAATGAATGTGATCGGTTGTCTCGATACGCCATCCGGCGGTGAGTATTTATTTCAGGGCATGCATGTTGAAAGCCTGACGCGTGATCAGCGGGCGCGCTTGCGGCGTCGTTATCTTGGCTTCGTGTTTCAGGGGTTTAATTTGCTGGCGCGTACGTCCGCTCAGGAAAATGTGGAATTGCCGTTGTTATACCGCGGCGAAAGCCCGGCCAGTCGTCATCGGCTGGCCGCTAAAGCCCTGGCATCGGTCGGTCTGGCGGGCTGGGAGCATCACACACCGGCAGAATTATCGGGTGGTCAGCAGCAAAGGGTAGCGATCGCGCGAGCCATCGTGACCGAGCCGGCGGTGTTGCTGGCGGATGAACCGACCGGCAATCTCGATTCTCAGCGCAGCCGTGAAATTATGGAATTGCTGTCGCGCCTGAATCAGGAGCATGGCATTACTATCCTGATGGTCACACATGAACCTGATATGGCTTTGTATGCCAAACGTATCGTCCGCTTTGTCGACGGTCTGCTGGATACGGATACCATCAATCCGCATCCGGTCGCAATATCGACGGCTGATGCGACGGCTGCGACAGGAGGTGATACATGTTCCTGAACACGATATTGCTGGCGCTGCGTTCGATACGCCGTAACCTGTTGCGCTCATTTCTTACTATTCTCGGCATTGTGATCGGTGTCAGCGCCGTGATTACGATGGTCACGTTAGGTAACGGCGCGACCGCTGTGGTACAGGCGCAAATTTCCAGTCTCGGCACCAATTTATTGCAGGTCCGCCCAGGTCAGCGATTGAGCTTCGGCGGCGGTGGCGGTGCTGGTACTGCCTCTTTTAAAGAAGCCGACGCTGAAGCCATCGCCTCACAAATCGGAGGTGTGCAAGCCGTGGCGCCGGAAGGACGTGCCAGTGCCATCGTCGTCGCAAATGGCCGTAACTGGTCAACCAGTGTGACCGGTAGCACCAATGCGTGGTTACGCACAAATAACTGGACACTGGCGGCGGGGCGTCAGTTTGACGAGGGGGAATTACAGGCCGGTTCTGCCGTCTGCATTATCGGTGAAACAGTCAGGCGCGAATTATTTGATGCGGGAAATGCAGTTGGTGAACATTTGCGCGTCAAGCAGTTTTCCTGCGAAGTCGTCGGTGTGCTGGCGTCGAAAGGTCAGGCGGCCATGGGCAATGATCAGGATGATGTGGTACTGATTCCTTTACATACCTTGCAGCGCCGCGTGACTGGCAACCGTCGCGTCGCCACTTTACTGGTGTCGATGAAAGATGATGCCGATAGCGAGACACTGAAAGTCAGTCTGACACAATTGCTGCGCGAGCGACGCAAACTGGCCGATACCGATGAAGACAACTTCAATGTGCTCGATACCAAGCAACTGGCAGAAACCATGTCAGGTACGACCAAGGTCATGACAACCCTGCTTGGCGCGGTTGCTGCGGTGAGTTTGCTGGTCGGCGGCATCGGTATCATGAATATCATGCTGGTCAGTGTGACAGAACGTACCCGCGAGATAGGCTTGCGACTGGCAATAGGTGCGCTGGAGCGAGAAGTACTGCTGCAATTTCTGATTGAATCTACTGTTTTATCGACGCTCGGCGGCCTGATCGGTATTGTGCTGGCAGCGGGTGCCTCAATCTTGCTCGCGCAGATCATGCAGGTGCCTTATATGTTCAATCCTTCGATCAACCTGATGTCGTTTTTCTTTTCCGCCGGCATAGGTATGCTGTTTGGTTATTTCCCTGCACGCCGTGCCGCTCAGCTCGATCCGATTGAAGCCTTGCGTCACGAATAAAATACTGCATGCTGTCGCTGTGAAGAGCATCGGCACTGAAAAACAGATACGCTTTGTTTTAATAAAAAAATGCCCGCCATATGAAAAACGGCGGGCATTTTTTATCAGGATAAAGGCGCGGTTGCAGGCGCGCTTCTCCGTTTAAAAGCGGATATTGACCCCGGCATACACAGAACGTCCTGCTCCCGGCACTTGCGTATCATGCGCAACGCCGGCTCCCATCGTGGCTCCTTGTCCGAGATAGGCGCCGCCCAGCGGTAAGTTGTAAAAGCGGTTCAGCAGGTTGTCGATACCGATATCAAAACGTGCCTGTTTCCAGGTGTAGCTGCTGCGCAGATTCAGTAAGGTATAACCGGCGGTACGCAGTTCTTTGCGTATGTCTGACAGATCGGTTTTAGCACCGACCATCTGCAATTCCACCGTATTGTCCCAATGATCTTTTTTCTGAGTCAGCGAGATCCGTGCGTTCAGCGGCATGATGTTATACAAGCCGCTATCGGTCACGGTGTTTTTAGCATTCACATAATTCAGTAATCCATAGAGCGAAATACTGCCGATTTCACTCGTTTTCACGAGTTGCTTGCGGCCGGAAATATCGAGGCCGTACAACCTTGCTTTCTGATTACTGAGGCTCAGATTCTGAAAGCCGTCTTTGCGCGCGCCGCAGGTTTTGCCGACGGCAGTACAACTGCTGGCGTCAATATAGTCGCGCACTTGCGTGTAGTAAGGCGCCACTTTCAATTCCCAGTCGGATAGTTCCGCGTCATGCCAGTTCAGCGTTGCGCTCAGGGTGTGGGCAATTTCGGGATTCAATTGAAGATTGCCGACATAACCGTTGCCATCGCCGAACCAGTTGTTCATATTCATCACCATGGTGTTATTGCTGGCCCAGGTATAGCGCTCATATAAATTCGGGGAGCGAGATTTCATCGCATAGCCGCCGTCGATACTGAACGTGGCAGTCGGCGTATAGCGTGCGGTGGCGGTGAGATCGATATTGTTATCCTTGCGCTGACGGTCCGCGGCATTGAATGCACCTGGAACAGAGCTGGCCAGTGCCGGATCGCCGTACATATTGCTATATCCGGCGACATTGCCACTGTTCATTTTCACATTTTCGTAGCGCAGGCCCAGTTGCGTTACCCATTGCGGAGTCCAGCTGGCATCCCATTCCGCGAACACACCGAGACGATCACGCTGGCCATCGGCGATATTCACAAAAGTATTCGGTGCCATCATCATGCCGGTACCGGAAGCAATCCACCAGTCATTCATGCGGTAACGCTGATATTCCGTACCGACACTGAGCGTATCGCGCGCCGATAACATCAACTCCACCTTGATCAGCGCACCCGTATTTTTACCTTCGGTATCCATTGGCATGCCGGGTGCATTGCCGTACCAGAATTGCTTATTGTCACCGAAATTCATGCGGTGACGCGTGTGTTCGTTATACAGACGTGCTTCCAGCTTGCCCCATTCATACTGGCCCTTGTAGCGCAGATTGACCTGTTCACTGTTATTGCCTGTCATATCCATACGCTGATTCGGAAAGCCCTGATAGGGGATATTTTGTGTACCGATCCGCAGTTCCAGCAGTTGGCCTGCGTTACGCATTGCGACAGACAAGGATTGATTTTCAGATTTGTAGCGGGATGAGCCAACCTCGTCACCGGCGATCCAGGCTTTGTCAGACGCGGCTGGCTTTGCTGCTTTGAAATCGCTGGCGGCATGGTAATTACCGCTTTCGGCAATCGCGCCGGTGTAATTCAGGCTCCATATTTCAGTGGCGTAAGTCGCTGCAAAATTGACGCCTCTGGCATCGCCATTGCTGCGATAAAAGCTGCCGGCCTGACCTTTGAGCAATGTGCCCTGGCCTGCTGCTGCGAATTCCGGATCGGGCGAATTCACCTTAATGGTGCCGCCTATGCTGTCGCCGCCACTGCTGACGGGAGCGATACCGGTCAATACCTGAATACTGCCCACTTGCGTCGGGTCGATATAGGATAAAGGCGGGTTCATATGATTGGCACATGCCGAAATCAGATTCATGCCATCAACCTGTATCCGCAAGCGGTCATCGGCGAGGCCGTGGATAGCCGGCAGACTCGATACACCGCCCGCGGAATACAGACTGACACCGGGTACGTCGCGCAACAGCGTGGCGACATCGCTGGTGGCGCTGAGCGCCGCATTCTGGCTGATGCCATCGACATTTGGTGCCGCAATTTTTTCGGCATGAATGACAACAACTTCAGATGTCTTTTTTGACGGTAGTTCCTGAGCGTGCGCAGCGGCACATGGAAGCAGGGCGGCGATAGACGTTGCCAGAATATGTCGTTTGAAATGAGTTTGCATAAAAATAGGGTCTTTCGTAAGTGATGCGTCGCTGCGGACAAAAGCAGAGCCGCAGTCATCATGCTCCGGAAATAATTGGATTCCGGGCATGGTTCAGTAATCGTTCGGGGCAGGCACAGGCCGCACCGGGGCTAAAAGAAGATTCTGTCAGTTGAGCGCGTGTGATGACTTTCTGGCGAGCGCGGCCAAGCACAATCAGGCTTGAGCGTGATCAGACCCGCGCATGTCATTCAGATGCGTAAGAGACAACAGAGTCAGAAAGGTACTTCAGATCGACGGAGGACCCCGAGCGGGGAGGGGGGCGGAGACGGTTGCCGCAAGTCGTGCAGCCGGAATCGACTGCGTGGCATACGATAATGCATGCGGCGGTTCGAAAATACTGTCTGAGGCAAGCACCACAGGAAGTGTGGTTGCGACACACAAAGGACAATCGAGTAGATGTGTCTGTGCACTGCTCTTGCCCTGGTCTGCATCTGTGCTGGTGCCGACCAGTTTATATCCGGTGCTGGTACAGATCAGATTCATCGCGTCCGGCTTCATCAGCGGCGACGCCATCGCAACACCCAGCGTCAGTACATACGTCAGTAAGACTGTGCGCACCAGGTGGTGAAATGTCAGCAGGGAAATCCGGAGTATAGGCATAAGTTTCGAATGCTAACATCGCCAGTGTTTTTTTACCATGATGTATCACAAACTCTGCAAATTACACTGCTTCGCGTTATGCAGAAGGGATTTGCCGCTATTATTGCGGTTTTCGTGTAATCGTTATGAAATATACGCAATCGCTCCGCTCAGCGTAACTGTTTGTGTATGTACAATTTTTGTTTAGCAAGTTCTGCTGTCAGGAAATTGTCTGTGTCTGACTGATTCCGGATGCAGTTGCACTTTTTACACGCCGCGCCAGATCTGAGTGTCTGGTCTTTGCTATTTCATCGGATGCGCTGCCGCTTCTGAAAACAAGGAATGATCTTGAGCTTTACATCATTAGCCCGCCAATTAACCCGCACCAAACCGATTGATGCACATGAAGTGATCATTGAGGAGCAGCATCAGCACAGCCTGCATCGCTCGCTGGGCTTGTTTTCGCTGACGATGATCGGCGTCGGTGCGACGATAGGAACAGGCATTTTTTTCACCATGGTCGAAGCGGTACCGAAAGCCGGGCCATCGGTTATTTTGTCGTTTCTGATTGCGGCGTTAACTGCCGGGCTGACAGCGCTTTGTTATTCTGAGTTGTCGGCGCGGATTCCGGCTTCCGGTTCTTCGTATTCATTTGCTTATGCGACCGTCGGCGAGTTTGCTGCATTTATTGTCGCCGCCTGTCTGTTGCTGGAGTATGGTCTGGCAGCAAGCGCGACAGCGATAGGCTGGTCGGCCTACCTGAATAATTTTCTGCACAACGCGGTGGGCTGGCAGATTCCCGAGATGTTGCGCACGCCGATGATCGTTGCCGGTGCAAATGGTGTTGAAATTCATCCGGGACAATTTAACCTGCCGCCGGTTATCCTGGTGGCGATTTGTTGCGTTCTGCTGATGCGCGGTGCAAAAGAGTCGGCGACGGTGAATGCGATCATGGTTATGATTAAACTGGCGATACTGGTGTTTTTTTCCATCATCGCTTTTTCAGGTTTTCATGCAGAGCATTTCACCCCGTTTTTCAACACTGACAACAGCAAGGGTTTGGCGGGCATGGCGGGTGTGACCGCTGCAGCCGGCACCGTTTTTTTCTCGTTTATCGGTCTGGATACGGTGGCGACCGCCGGTGCAGAGGTCAAAAATCCCAAGCGGAACGTGCCGTTGGGAATTATGGCGGCGCTGATTGTGGTGACCTTGTTTTACATGCTGGTGGCGATTGCCGCTGTCGGTGCACAACCCGCGCATATGTTTGAAGGGCAGGAAGCAGGGCTGGCAGTGATTCTGCAGAATGTGACCGGTAAGGCGTGGCCGGCGCTGGTGTTGTCTGCCGGTGCCGTGATCTCGGTCTTCAGTGTCACGCTGGTCACGATTTACGGCCAGAGTCGTATTTTGTACGCCATCAGTAAAGACGGCCTGATTCCTGCGTCATTTCAGAAAGTGCATCAGCGTACGCGCGCTCCGGTCATCAACACGATTTTAGTCTGCCTGCTGGTCGGCATCGTTGCCGGTCTCGTCGATGCGACATTCTTGTGGGACATGGTCAGTATGGGAACGCTGGTGGCATTTATTGTCGTGTCCGCATCGATACCCGTCATCCGGAAAAAAGGTATCGGTCATGGTACTCAGGGTTTTCGCGTACCTTTTGGTCCGTATCTGATTCCGGCGCTGAGTATTATTGCCTGCCTGTATATTCTGAAAGATTTGTCAGGAACAACATTTAAAGTATTTTTTATCTGGATGTTTATTGCGATCAGTATTTATTTTGCATACAGCAAGCGGCACTCTGGTCTGAATAAATAGTGCCCGGCACCAGATGCCGGCGATGAATGAACCATCACTGAAAGGCGAACCACATGAAACATTTGTTGCTGGCATGTGCAGCACTGATTTTATTTCCAATCGCTGCGTACGCTGAGCATATCGGCAGCGTTGATACGGCTTTCAAACTGATAGGCCCGGACCATAAAGTGGTGGTGGAAGCCTATGATGATCCGAAAGTGAACGGGGTGACTTGTTATGTCTCGCGCGCCAAGACTGGCGGCATTTCGGGGGGGCTGGGTTTAGCGGAAGATAAAGCGGAAGCGTCGATCGCCTGCCGTCAGGTTGGCCCTGTCAGCTTTCCGGCAGCCCTGAAACAGCAGGAAGAAGTGTTTAATCAGAGCTTATCGATACTGTTCAAAAAATTACGTATTGTCCGTATGGTCGATCAGAAGAGAAATGCGCTCGTTTATCTGACCTATTCTGACAAGCTGATTGATGGTTCACCGCAGAATAGTGTCACCGCAGTTCCGGTCGACAGAAACACACCGATTCCTGTTAAAAAATAAATAGAATCACCGCTCAGATAAGTACAGAAACGCAGGTCATGCGGTTCTTTCTCAGCGGGAATATGCGTTAAAATGTGCGCTGCACAAGATTATTAATTGTCGTCCTGATATGAATCCACCCAGCACTGCGCACGTTGCCAGCGATCAATCCGTTGACGCCTTGATCAAGACCATACGCATTCCGCCACGGCCGAGCATGCTATTGGATCTGCAGACCGAGTTATCCCGTAAAGAACCAGATCCCGTAAGGTTGGCAGCCATTATTTCGAATGATGTATCGCTGTCTGCCTCTTTACTCAAAGTGACTAATTCATCATTTTTTGGTCTGCGCTTAAAGGCGACGTCGGTTGCGCATGCCGTCAAATTATTAGGCATACAGCAATGTGGTTTGCTGATGACCGGTATTATTGCGCGTCAGGCTGTCCAGACGGAAAAAATTCCACTCGCCAAATTCTGGGATTTTTCATCTAAACGTGCACAGGCAATGGCGCATCTGGCGAGCCGTATGCGGATTTGTTCTGCGGATATCGCTCATACTTTCGGCTTATTTTGCGACATCGGTATTCCCTTGCTGCTGGAACGTTTTCCGGATTATCAGGAGACGCTGGTATTAGCGAATCAGGAAGCGGAAGAAAAATTTACAACGATAGAGCAGCAGCGACACAGCACCAGCCATACCTCCATCGGTGCTTTAATGGCGCGTACATGGGGATTGCCCGAAGAAGTCTCTAACGGTATTTTGCTGCATCATGATTATGCCGTTCTTGCCGATTCCGCGACGGATGAACGCGTGCGTGCCTTAGTGGCACTGGCGCTCGTTGCAGAATATGGCATACACCGTTATCACGGCCAGGAACACTGGACGGAGTGGGATAAAGGCGGACAGCTGGCACGTGATTTCCTTGGCCTCGCGAACGATGAAGTTGAAGATCGTTTTGAAGAGTTGCACGACTTGTTCAGCAGCGTTCATTAAATATTGCGGGCGGATCAGCGTCCGCCCAGCAAGCGCGCTGGCAGCATGACAAGCGCGCGCAGTAATTCCAGCACACCATCAACTGCAATCCCGACTATTCTGAACGGCAGTAACAGCAACCAGAATACGGGATATAGCAACAGTGCCATGGTGGCCAGCGGCCAGCAAAATACCAATAAAAAAATCCAGATGAGTAATGTCAGCATCATCGCCTCAGGCCAGCAGCTGATGGATAAGGTTACCCAGCATAACCAGTGCGATTGCAGCGATGACGACGCCATCCATATTTGCTGTGAGTTTCATACCATGTCCTTTCAATATAAGGTGAGGTGATGTCACTGTAGGCACTGCGATCAGTAAAGGCGAGCAGTTTGCGATGAAGCGTCATTTTGCGGGAACAGAGTGTTTTTATCCGCGATGAATATCTGTATTTTCAGATGGAAACTCAGAGGATCAGAGCAGCCTCAATGCTGATGTGTTCAGCGTCGGTAGCACCAGTGCCACGGCTCATACTGATAGCCGCTGCTGTTTTGTGGCGGGTAAGACATGTCAAAACCAAATGCGAGAGCATGTTGCTGCAGCCAGCGGAATGCTGCTGTGGTATCGAATGAGATTTCCAGTTCGGGATCTTCCGGTGTCGCAATATCAATTGCGCGACCGGAGTGGTGTTCGCTGTATCCGGGCGGCGCACAAACTTGCAGGATGTCTTGTATGGTTTGTCCTGAGTCCAGTTTGGTTTGTATGATGTCAGCCTGGCGTTGGATGCTGCGAAAGGCTGAAATCATCAGCAGTGCAATGCCGTCATCGGCAGCAGCAATCTTCATTGCTTGCCAGGCCTGATTGGCAGCAGGGGTCAGCAGATATTCGCGGCCATCGGCGCCCACTTCGGCAAGCACCAGGGTTTCAGCTTCGGAGACAGCAATAAAGCCTCGTTGCCGCAAAATCTCAGCGCTGATCCCCAGTGCGTCCAGCATTTATCGTGTCTTCGTGTTCGAGGTCAGGACATCCAGCATGGCTGCGGTCTGCGCGTCCGGCACGCCGTCAAATTTTTCAGGGCGATATTTGGTTTGGAACGTGATCAGCACATTTTTGGTTGCTTCATCCAGCACACCCGTCTGCGGTGTGTTGTAGCCGTGCTGCGCCAGTTTTTTCTGATACCAGCTGACGTCCGGCAACTGCTGTTCGTAAATGCTGACGCGCTGCGCAACCTGGGTTGCATCGGGCCACGGGATCAGGCCTGCGTCGGCCAGTTGTTTCCACGGGAACAGCGGGCCCGGGTCGGATTTACGTTGCGGAGCAATATCGGAATGACCGAGTATGTATTCAGGGCGTATCTGATGGCGGGCTACGATATCCTTTACCAGCGCAATGACGCGGTCGATCTGCGCTTGTGGGAAAGGAAAATAGGTACGGCCTTCAGGTGTGTCGCGGAAGCCCAGATTCACAATTTCGATGCCAATCGAACTGGCGTTCAGACGGCTATAACCTTTCCAGTCGCTGAGCCCGGCGTGATACGACATTTTGCTTTCGTCAACGAGTTGCCATACCTTGACCGGCATTTGATCGCCGACCAGATAGTGGCTGCTGACGCCCTGCTGGCTCAGCACCTTGAGCGAGGTCGGTTCATCAATCGCGGTGTAGTGCAGAATCAGAAACTGCACACGATCCTCCTGGCTTTTCGCCGAGATACTGGAATCGATCCTTGACGTGGCGCAGCCGGTGAGGAAGGCGGCGAGAAATCCGAGTAAAAGTAATTTTTTCATGTGATTGATTGAAGTTGTCTGGCAGCGAGCCGGGCTGCCGAAAAATGTGCCTGGCAAATACTGGTACGTAAGTTGATCTCTGAAGGTAAATGGGTGCGACAAGAAGCTGCGATGAATGGATGAAGTTCAAGTACCCGTCCGCTGAGAACCACAGGCTTGTTGCCAAAGCGCTGGCACATCGCCATTCCCAGACGTGCCAGTTCCTGACCTGCTCTTTTCAGTATATCGGCTGCCACTGGGTCGGCATTCGCGCTGGCAGCCACTGCCAGTGCAAGTTTACCGATGTCGCCACGGCTGCGGTGATACATGAAATCTTTGGAACTGTCCCAATCATCGCCACCGATTGCTTTGAATATTTCTTGCGCGAGCAGGGAATCGCGCGATGCTCCCGGACACCCATCCTCGGTGCGCCAGATATGGCGTACTGCTTCACGCGCGATCCAGAAGCCGCTGCCGCCATCGTCGAGTAAATAGCCTCGGCCACCTGCCCGATGAAATTGTCCGGCTTCGTCTATGTAGGCAGCGATAGAGCCGGTGCCGGCGTAAACCAGATAGCCGCTCCCGGGTTTGAAACTGTCCAGATAGGCGATTTCAATATCGTTGCCGATACGAATCCGCTCTTCCGGTAATCGCAGAATACCGGATAGCATTTCCTGGATGACGATACGCATATCATCACTGAACCCGGTAATACCGACTCTGACTGTCTGTAAATGACCGTGACTGCGAACCGCTGCCGCCAGATCTGAAAATACCTGCGCGAACTCCCGTCTGCCCTGTTGTGACTTCAGTTGCAGAGCTGTCAATCCTGCAGCAGTGCCGCTGGCGATAATGTCCTGATTGGCTTTTGCCAGTGCCCAGCGTGTTTGTGTGCCACCCGTATCGATACCCAGAGCCAGCGCTGATGCGCTGTCGTTGATGTCGGGGGAAACAAAAGCTGCCGCTGAGTTCATATTGTGCTGATCTGTTCTGTCATGTTGTCGGGTAAAACGTATTACTCACGATGGCGCATCAAATTTTAACGCAGCATACTCATCGGTATTTGCTTCGTTTATCATAGGTCGCTTTTACGACAGGCAGAAAATGAAAAGATAAAGCCAGTGTATAACTTTACTCTATGAGCAAAGCGTAAAAATTCAATCGTTTTCCAGTAATTTTGCTGGGAAGATGTAATTGCAGTAGTTCACTAAGAAAAATTCACACGATGACCAAAGACGTCACAACCTCTCCTGATACTGAACAAACACCTGCCACCGGTGCCTGGCGCTGGATACCGTCATTGTATTTCAGTCAGGGCATTCCCTATGTGGTTGTGATGACCTTGTCCGTCATTATGTACAAGAATATGGGTATTTCCAATGCGGATATCGCGCTATACACCAGCTGGTTATATCTGCCCTTTGTGATCAAGCCCTTATGGTCGCCGTTTGTGGACATGTTTAAGACCAAACGCTTCTGGGTGATTACACTGGAGCTGGTGATCGGAGCGTTATTTGGGCTGGTCGCATTCACGATACCGATGAGCAGTTTTTTTCAGATGACCCTGTTGGTGTTCTGGTTGCTGGCATTCGGTGCCGCCACGCATGACATCAGCAGTGATGGCTTTTATATGCTGGCGCTGGAACAGCATCAGCAAGCGGCATTCGTCGGTGTGCGCAGTATGTTTTTCCGTTTTTCTATGCTGACGGGACAGGGTGCGCTGGTCTATCTTGCCGGTACGCTGAGAGATCTGACCGGCAATGTCGCCTTTGGCTGGATGGTCGTGTTCGGCGTGCTGGCGACGATGTTTGTAAGCCTGTCGCTGTATCACAAATGGGCTTTGCCCAGACCCGACAGCGATCACGCGCAGGGTGATCCGAATCAGGTGGTCGCGACGTTTTTTACGATTTTCGGCAAATTCATTAAGAAAAAAAATATTCTGCTGACGATTGCTTTCCTGTTGCTGTATCGCTTCGGCGAGGCTCAGTTAGTCAAAATGGCGCCGCCGTTTTTGCTCGATAGTCTGGATAAAGGCGGGCTGGGTTTATCGACGCAGGCGGTTGGTATCGTTTACGGTACCGGCGGCATGATCGCGCTGACGCTGGGCGGCCTCGCCGGTGGTGCGCTGATTTCAATTTATGGCCTAAAGCGTTGTCTGTGGCCGATGGCGCTGGCAATCAACGTGCCGCATATCGTGTATGTCTATCTGGCATTCGTACAGCCACAAAATATTTATCTGGTCGGTGCCGCCGTGGCGATAGAGCAAATGGGCTATGGCTTCGGTTTCACCGCTTATGTGCTGTATATGATCATGATTGCCGATGGTGAACACAAGACGGCGCATTATGCAATCTGTACCGGGTTCATGGCGATGAGCATGATGCTGCCCGGTATGTTCAGTGGCTGGTTGCAGGCAACGCTGGGATACGCGAATTTCTTTGTATGGATTTGTCTTGCCGCGATCCCGACCTTTATTGTGACTGCCCTGATTAAGGTTGATCCCGAATTTGGCAAGAAGTAATAAGTAAGGGAATGACGCAAAACCGCTCCAGCGGCGTTATGGTTCCGTGTCAGGGCAATTTTGCGTCAGTCCTATAAGCAAGAAGTAATAAATAAAAATACAGCGTTGTTTTAGTCTGAAATGAGTAAAAGTATGAGTTCGCAACATTTGTTTTTTAACAGTCAGCGCTATCAGTCCACGCTTGCCGGACCACGCATCATCATTACCGGTGCGGTACACGGTAACGAGATTTGCGGCACGCTGGCGATACGGCGCGTGATTGCTGAAATCGACGCTGGCATCATTCAGATCGTGTCCGGTTGTGTGACTTTCGTACCGGTCACAAATCCGCTGGCTTATCAGCGCGGCGAAAGACAGGGCGACCGCAATCTGAACCGCCGCTTGTTGCCAACGGCAACGCCAGTGGAGTTTGAGGATCATGTTGCCAACTGGTTGTGCCCTTTACTGGCGGAGCACGATGTTTTACTCGACCTGCATTCTTTCCGCGGCGAAGGCGAGGCTTTCGTTCTGGTCGGGCCGGAAAATAATAATGGCGATATCGAACCTTTCCGGCATGCAGAAGCCGAGCTGGCGATGGCGCGGCGTCTGGGAGTGCATCGCATGGTGGATGGCTGGCTCAGCACTTATGCGCGCGGTGTCGCCCGCCGTCAGCAAAGGCTGGGGCCGGATGCGGATGCCAGAATGCTGGCGAATGCGAATACCCAGTTCGGTGTCGGCACTACCGAATATATGCGTTCCGTCGGCGGTTATGCAGTCACGCTGGAATGCGGTCAGCATCTCGACCCGCAGGCACCGGAAGTCGCGTACCGCGCGATTATCAATACGCTGACGCATCTCGGTATCATTGCCGGAACAGCACCTGCTGCTGTCAAAGAAATTGAAACCCTACGTATCTATGATGTGATCGACAAGCTGCACGACGACGATCATTTCATTCGTGAGTGGCGCAGTTTTGACGAAGTAAAAAAAGGTGATCTGATCGGCCTCCGTCATGATGGCAGCGAGGTCAGAGCGGAAATGGATGGCCGTATGATTTTTCCGGATGCCGGTGCGCATTGTGGCGAGGAATGGTTTTATATCACCCGTTACAGCGACAGGATTCAGGAAGAAAACGCATGAGGTTAGCGATGCCCTGGTTGTCTCGTCTGTTCATATTAGTAGCGTTGTCGTTGCTGGTGCTAAATGCGCACTCAACATCGGTAAGTGCAGGCAAAACCTTGAATGTTTTGCTGACGACGCCCGAAAGCGCTCTCGATCCGGCTGTTGCTTCCGATATTGCCACGCTCAGCATTAATGAGAATATTTTTGAACCTATGCTGCGCTACGATTATCTGGCGCGCCCGGTCAAATTGAAGCCGAATACTCTCAAGGCGATGCCGGAAATCAGCGATGGCGGCAAGACTTATACACTGCATTTGCAATCCGGCATCCATTTCACACCCGACCCGGCGTTCAAAGGCAAAGTACGCGAATTAACCGCTGATGATTATGTGTACAGCATACGCCGCTTGTACGATCCTGCGCTGAAATCGCCGTGGTTATTCATGTTTGAAGGTAAGTTGCTGGGCGACGAAAAACTGCGCAATCTGCAAGCCGCATCCAGCTGGAAATTCGATAGCAATGCCGCCATTCCTGGCCTGCAGGCATTGGATCGTTATACCTTACGCATACGACTGAATGCGCCCGATAACAATTTTTTGTTTATTCTGGCGACCACGGCCACATCTGCAGTTGCCAGAGAAGTGATCGAGAGCTACGGCAATCAGGCGGGCAATCATCCTGTTGGTACCGGGCCGTTTATGCTGGGTGAATGGCAGCGTAGTTTTCGTCTGGTACTGAATGCCAATCCTGACTATCGCAAGGTAGTGTTTGATGGCGAGGCAGGCAAGGACAGCGTAGCACAGCAGATCGCGGCAGACTTGAAAGGACGGACTATTCCCCTGGTGTCGCGCGTCACGATTGCGATCGTTGAAGAGCAGCAGGCGCGTGTGCTGGGCTTCCTGAATCGCGAATTTGATACGCTGGAACAGGTGCCGCCACCATTGGCAGACATGGTCATGAAAGACGGTAAACTGAAACCTGATCTGCAACAGCAAGGTGTGCAGCTGTCTTTATTCTCTCCGTTGCAGACCTACTATGTCTGGATGAATATGGATGATCCTGTTATCGGAGGATATAGCCACGAAAAAATTGCGTTAAGGCGCGCAATTGCGATGAGTTATAACAGCCGCGAAGATATCAGCCTGATGGAAAAAGGTCTGGCGATTCCCGCGCAGTCACCGTTGCCACCGAACGTGCTTGGCTACGATGCCGGCTTCAAGAGCCCGGTGCCTTACGATACTGCGCTGGCGAATGCTTTGCTTGATCGTTTTTCCTATCAGCGCGGTGCGGACGGCTATCGCCGTTTACCGGACGGGCAGCCTTTGCATCTGGTGATGCATAGTCAGGCCAATACCACCGGGCGTCTGCGCGATGAAGTCTGGCGCAAGACCATGGATGCGATCGGCATACGTATTAGTTTTAAAACCGATAAACATTCAGAAATCTTGCGCGCTTCCCGTCTGGGGCAGGTGCAGATGACTGAGGCAAACTGGGTTGCGGATTTTCCTGACGGCGAAAATTTTTACCAATTGCTGTATGGCGCCAATATCGGGCGGGCAAATTATTCGCGCTTTAATTTGCCTGCATTTAATCAGTTGTATGAAAAATCGCTGTCGATGACGGACACGCCGGAACGGCGCGCGTTATACCGTCAAATGGCCTTGCTGATGCATGCCTATAACCCGTGGATACCACGGGTGCATCCTTTATCCGCTGATATACGACAGCCGTGGGTACTGCATTATCAGCGCCATCCGGTCGATTTTACGAACTGGCGTTATCTTGATATCGCGCCGGATGCGAAACAAAACGCGAAGCGATAAATACAGGCGCATGCGCCACCGTTAAGGGCGCATATCAAATAATGAGTTACGGTTATACGTGACAAGTAAAGTTTCATTGGAAGACAGCGAGAGCAAACTCTATTCTGACAAACTGAAAAGAGTTCTGGTTGTTGTCTGATTATCTGGAGAAGTCGTACATGCGTTGTGAATTGATTGCTGATCACCCTGACTTCCGTCGTCTTTCTGCGATAGAGGGCATTGCAGTTGATCTGCGCTATGTCGGTGCCGATAATTTTGTCGGACGCGACTTGTATGGCGATCTTGATTGCGCGTGGCTGCACAGGGAAGCCGCAGCAGCGCTGGAGCAGGCGGCACACTATCTTGCGGAGCAGCATCCGGGTTACCGGATTATTGTGCTGGACGCTTTGCGCCCGCACCGTGTACAGGAAATGTTGTGGGCGCATCTCGATGGCACACCTTTACAAATGTATGTGGCTGACCCTGCGCGCGGTTCTATTCATTCGTTTGGCATGGCGGTGGATGTGACTATCCTTGATCCGCAAGGCAAAGAAATCGATATGGGCAGCGGCTTCGATGAAATGGCAGAAAAATCGCATCCGGCGCTGGAAGAAAAAATGCTCGCGGCCGGACAAATTACCGCGCAGCAGCGCAGCAATCGCGAGATACTGCGACAAGCCATGTTTCATGCGGGTTTCAGAGGGATCAACAGCGAATGGTGGCATTTCAATTTCGGTGATCCGGCGGTCGTCCGTCAGACTTATCTGCGGATAGACTGAGCATGTTTGCGCAGCGCGTTTCCTGCGTCACTCTCAGTCTTGCGCTGACGCTGTTTTTCATTGCTGAAGTGCCGGCAGCGACCCCGTCCGCACCGCTGAACAAGGCAAAAACGATGCAGCCAGCGTCCTCAGTGTCATCCATGAAAACGACGACCGATCAGCAACTACAAGCGATTGTCAGTCAGCCGCAACGGCCACTCGCAAGTTTATCCGTGATTGCTATCCGTGACGGCAGTGTCGTTTATGAACAGCAGTTCGGCAAACGATATATTGCCGCTGAGGCCACCGCCAGCTTGCCGGTGAATGCCGACACTTTATTCCGTGTCGCATCGGTATCCAAGATGGTGACGGCATTGGGGCTGATGCGTCTGGTTGAGCAAGGCAAGCTCACGCTCGATACCGATGTCAGCCGCTATCTTGGTTACACCCTCAGAAATACTTACTATCCCGATGTCGCGATTACGCTGCGCATGTTGCTGAGTCATACTTCGTCCTTGCGCGATGATGGTGGCTATAATTTCCCGGCGAATGTTTCGCTGCAAAGCGTTTTGCAGGCAGCAGATAAATCTGCAACACCCGCCGTGGTCTGGGCCAGACCGGATGCGAGCAACAAAAATTATGCACCGGGAAGCTACTTTAGTTATGTGAATCTGAACTGGGGTGTGATCGGCTCGGTCATGGAAGCGGTCTCAGGACAACGTTTCGATGTACTGATGCAGGAATTGATTTTGCAACCGCTGCATATCAGCGGTAGTTTTCATCCGGAAAATCTGAATTCGGCAGAGCTGAGTAATCTCGCCACCTTGTACCGCAAACAGAAAAATGATGTCTGGGATACAGCACTTGCATGGCAGCCTCAGGTCGATGATTATCATCAGCAAGGCGTGCCGAAGCGCACATATCTGGCGACGTATCGTCCAGGCTGGAATGCCACTTTATTCAGCCCGCAGGGCGGCTTGCGTATCAGCGCGCGCGGTCTCGGCCGCTTGATGCAGATGCTGATGCGCGAGGGCGAGCTTGATGGCGTACGTGTATTGCAGCCAGCCAGTGTGCGGGCGTTATTAACACCACAGTGGCGCTACGATGCAACATTGCAGAATGGCGATGATTATCAGGGCATGTTTCAGTCCTGGGCGCTGGGGTTTCAGGTATTCACCGATACGAGCGCAGCGCATCATGGCGATCGTCTTACGCCACCTGTCACGTCCGGCGGACATGGATTCACCGGTGTTGGTCATCTGGGATTTGCCTACGGTCTGGAGTCAGGTTTTGTGTTCGACCCGCAAATCCGTAACGGTATGATTTATCTGATCGGCGGCACTGGTGCCGATCCGGATAAAAACACCGGTGAGTATTCCAGCCTCAGTTTGTGGCAGGAACAAATCATGACCGCGCTGGCAAAACAGCTTCGCTGAATTATTCCTTGCTGGTTCTGGCGATAAATTCAGCGGCCGCCGCTTGTACGCAATCAACAAACGCCCGGGCAGAGCGCGACAATGGTGTCGATTTTTTGGTGAGTAAATATAGATCCACCGGCACATTCGGTAGCAGTGGGCGGCATTGCACTTTATCGTGATTAGCGGTCGCGGCTGTGAACGGATCGATCACTGCGGCACCGGCACCAAACTCCACCAGCGTGCGCGCCAGCACATAGGTCTGCACTTCGGTGTAAGAAGTAAAGCTGATGCCGAGTTCTTCGCAGGCGTCCATCACACGACTGACCAGATGATCATCCAGATCCAGCGCGATCAGATTTTTGGGTAAATCAGCGACGTGCAAAGGCGTGTTGTCGAGTTTTTTTGCCCAGCTGCCTATCGGTGCAATTGCCGTCATACTGCCGCGTACCAGCGGTTCCGATGCCAGATTCGGATGGCATGGGTCATACAAAGACAAAGCAAAATCAACGTCGCCAAGCAGCAGCGCATTCACCATATCGCTGGTATGGTGCGTTGATAAAGTACAGTGCACTTGCGGGAATTTTTTGCGCCAGGCGGCCAGTGCAGCTGGCACGACCGTGATCGATAAGGTCGGTGTCGATGCCAGCCGGACGGCCTCATCCGGATGATTTTTCAGATTATTGGCGAGACGGCGTACCGATTGCAGATCGCGATTCAGTTTATCGACTTCGGCAAACAGCTTGTGCGCTTCCGGTGTCGGATGCAATTTTCCTTTGATACGCTCGAACAATTTCAGGCCGAGCTGCAATTCACAATGTTGCAAGACCTTGGTTGCTGCGGGCTGGGAAATACTGAGTAATTGTGCGGCACCGCTGATCGTGCCGGCCTGCATAATCGCATGAAAAACTTCTATGTGACGCAATCGCATGAGTGTTGACCTGTTACCGTTACCCGTTTGTACCCTGCGATTGTAACCGCAGAAGGAGTTTATTCGGCAGCTTCGAGCGCTTTTCGAACGTCACCCTGACAGAGCGACAACAGTTTTTCAGCGTCAGCCACACTGAGCTTGTTGCGTATCGCCACGATCGCAGTCTTGACGTGGAAGTCACATTCTTCCAGCACTTTGCGACAGGTCTGTTCATCTTTGCCGGTTGCATGCATGGTCAGGCTGACCGTACGCCGCAGTAGTTTGATATTGGTCGGTTTCACATCCACCATCAGATTGCCGTAAACCTTATGCAGTTTCACCATCAGCCCGCTGGAAAAAGTATTCAGCGCAATCTTTTGCGAGGTACCGGCTTTCAGCCTTGTGCTGCCGGAAATGATTTCACTGCCGGTGTTGAGTGTGATGCCGACGTCTGCGCATCGGGTCACCGGCGCATCAGGATTATTGGCGAAGCCCACGGTTAATGCGCCACTGGCACGCGCTGCCTGCAACGCGCCCAGCACATACGGCGTGGCACCCGATGCCGCGATCAGCAACACCACATCATGCTGATTCAGATGCAGCTCACGAATGTCGATCGCGCCTTGTTCTGTATTATCCTCTGCACCTTCGACGGCGACGAACATCGCCTGTTTGCCACCAGCGATCAGCGAAATCGCCCGTTCATCCGGCCACGAAAAGGTCGGTAATAATTCCACGCCATCGAGCACACCGAGCCGCCCCGATGTGCCTGCACCGACATACACCAGACGCCCGCCCGCTTCTATACGTGGCAGTGCCGCATCTATCGCTGCGGCGATCTGTGGTGCAGCAGCGCGCACCGCCTGCACCGCAATGAACTGATCGTCGATCAATGCGGCGGCCAGATCTGCCGTCGCATAGGTATCCAGCTCGGTATGTAAGACATTCGGTGTTTCGGTGTTCAACATGATCATTTCTCCACGATGCTATTGAACTTACAGAGGACTAGCGCTGCTCACAAATGAAAGCTGATCGCGCAGTCATAACCGCAGGTAATGTGCTGCTGGCGAACTGGTATTTGCCAGCATGGCTGCCTGTGCTTATTCTGCCACTCATGCACTTTGTTTCTTGCATCATAATCCGGCGCTATCAACTGGCTTTTTAAGCCTGCCCTGTTTAGCAGGCCATGACATAACATCTGACATCTCTGCCACATGAAAAAACGACTGTTCGCCTTCCTCTTTTTGCTGCTGACTTTATTCTTATCCGGCTGCCAGTCTTTGCTGAATACTGCGCAGACGCCAAAAGATATGCAACACCGCATCGTCGTGTCTGTGCCGGAACAGAAAATGCGCTTATTCGATAACGGCAAGCTCATCGCCACTTATACCATTTCAACTGCGAAGCGGGGTATTGGCGATTTGCCCGATAGTTACATGACACCGGGTGGCAAAATGGAAATTGCTGAAAAATTCGGTGCCGGTATGCCCATCGGCACCGCGTTCAAAGATCGTGTGCCGACCGGCGAAATCGTTGCGATTGATGCGCCCGGGCGCGACCCGGTGGTGACCCGCATACTCTGGTTACGCGGCACAGAAGAGCGCAATCAGCATGCGTATCAGCGCTACATCTACATTCACGGCACGCCGCAGGAAAGCCTGCTCGGCAATCCCGCCAGTTATGGTTGCATACGCATGCGCTCTGCCGATATCGTCGAATTGTTCGACAAGGTTGGCGTCGGTGCAGAAGTCTTTGTTGCTGAAACTGAATTGGATCTGCAGTCGCAAAAATAAGCACAGACGCGGAATATGAATCTGGTTGGAAGTCGCGGGCTAAAGAGGCTGGAAAAGTCGATTTTCATGCCTCTGGACGCATAAATATACTGGGGGGAGTATTTTTTAAAGCCCTTTATTTATAAGGACATAAAGGCAAAATCGCCAGATACTCCCCGAAAAGTGCTTATTTTAGGGCTGTTTTCATGCTTTTTTTCAAGGCGGATATTGGCTGCGTTGGCTGATACGTACCAATATTGACTGGGCTGTCGGTTTTGCACACGCCGGACATGAGGAATCACAAATTCCTGTTGCCAAAGTTTCGCTTTCATTTCTATAATTCGATAATTGTCGAAATATAGAAATAAGCCTGAACCGGAGTCCGCCTATGGAAAATAAACAAGCAATCAGCGCATTAGCGGCGTTGGCGCAAGAGTCGCGGCTGGCGGTGTTTCGCCTGCTGGTGCGGGTTGGCCCTGAAGGTTTGGCAGCCAGCAAAATCGCGGAAGAGCTGGCGATTCCGGCTTCGTCATTGTCATTTCATCTCAAAGAACTCAGTAATGCTGATCTGATTTCGGCGCGTCAGGATGGGCGTTTTATTATTTACGCCGCCAATTTCAGTACCATGAATGATTTGCTGGCATTTCTGAGTGACAGCTGTTGCAACGGTCAGGCTTGTTTGCCTGCATTGCAGACAGGCAGCCTGGCGGGTAGTCACTTGGCGGATCAGGCTCCGTGTAAAGCGTAGTAAGCAGCTGCTGTGAACACTGGTTTTCTTTGTAATTCCTTATCCTTGCAATTCCTTTCCACCAATGAATCGAGACAAAAATGACTGATAAAGTGTACAACGTACTGTTTCTTTGCACCGGTAACTCTGCGCGCAGCATCATGGCGGAAGCCCTGATGACGACGATGGGGCAGGGGCGTTTCAAGGGCTATTCTACCGGTAGTTTTCCCACCGGTACGGTTAATCCGCTGGCGATAGAGCAGATTCAGACGACAGACTATCCGCTGACTGCTTTACGCAGCAAAAGCTGGGACGAGTTCGCAGCGGCCGATGCGCCGGTGATGGATTTCATCATCACCGTCTGCGATAACGCCGCCGGTGAAGTCTGCCCGGTCTGGCCCGGTCGTCCGGTAACGACGCACTGGGGTTTTGAAGATCCGGCTGCAGTGACTGGCAGCGATGAAGCAAAGCGTGCGGCATTTCATAAGGTATTCCGCGAAATTATGTCTTGCATCAATAGCTTCGTCTCGCTCCCTGCGCACATACTGGAAAAAAATACCATTCATCAGGAACTTAAAGCGATCAGAGATCAGCTCAACTGATGCGTCCATCTGATGATCTCGCAGTACATCAAATTCATTTCTGAAATGGGGCGCATGTCGTGCTGATTGCTATCCTGATTTTTTTGCTGACACTGACCTTTGTCATCTGGCAGCCGCGCGGTCTGGGCATAGGCTGGAGCGCGGCTGGCGGCGCGTTGCTGGCCTTGCTGGCCGGGGTCATACAGTTATCGGATATTCCGCTGGTGTGGCATATCGTCTGGAATGCAACGGCCACATTTATCGCGGTCATCATCATTAGTCTGTTGCTGGATAAAGCGGGTTTCTTTGAGTGGGCGGCATTGCATGTGGCGCGCTGGGGCGGTGGCAGCGGCCGCAAATTATTTGTGTTGCTGCTGTTACTCGGTGCCGTGGTCGCCGCTTTATTTGCGAATGATGGCGCGGCGCTGATCCTGACGCCGATCGTGATTGCGATGCTGCTGGAACTACGGTTTTCACCGCAAGCCACGCTGGCCTTCGTGATGGCGGCGGGTTTCATCGCCGACACCGGCAGTCTGCCGCTGGTGGTATCGAATCTGGTGAACATCGTCTCGGCTGATTATTTCAAGCTGGGCTTTGCCGCCTATTCATCGGTGATGCTGCCGGTGAATCTGGTATCGGTCGCGGCCACGATCGCGGTGTTGCTGCTGTTTTTCCGGCGCGACTTGCCTGCCGATTATGAGGTGCAACAACTGCGCCAACCTGCGCTGGCGATTCGTGACCGCGCCACATTCAATACGGGCTGGTGGGTGCTGGGTTGGCTGTTGCTCGGTTTTTTCTGGTTGGACGGCATGGGTGTTCCCGTCAGTGTGGTCGCAGCAGCGGGGGCGGCGGTGTTGCTGGGCGTCGCTACGCGCGCCGGGGTGATTAACACCCGTGATGTCGTCCGAAATGCGCCGTGGCAGATCGTGATTTTTTCGCTGGGCATGTATCTGGTGGTGTACGGTTTGCGCAATGCCGGATTGACGAATCAACTCAGTGGCGTGCTCAATTATTTTGCCGAACATGGTGTCTGGGGCGCGGCGCTAGGCACAGGATTACTCAGCGCATTTTTGTCTTCGATCATGAACAACATGCCGACCGTGCTGATCGGCGCTTTGTCGATTGATGCCGCCGTGGCAAACAATGCGGTGCGCGAAGCCATGATTTATGCGAATGTGATCGGCTGCGATCTCGGCCCGAAAATCACGCCTATCGGCAGCCTCGCCACATTGTTGTGGTTACACGTGCTGGCAAACAAAAATATCACGATTTCCTGGGGCTATTATTTCAGGCTGGGTATCGTTCTGACCTTGCCGGTGCTGTTGCTGACACTGGCCGCGCTGGCATTACGTCTAAGCTGACACCGGCGCTATCAACGAAAAGGAGTAAAGCATGACTGATGTGGCAGGTAAATTCGTCAATGAGTTGGCCCAAAATTTAACGCATGATCTGCCGAACGTACAGATGGCACACATGGATATTCCTGATGCCGCGAAACTCGCACCGGTGGCGGGTTTTGAGCATCCGCCACGGATACTGCTGATGTATGGCTCGCTGCGTGAACGCTCGTTCAGTCGCTTGCTGGTCGAGGAAGCGGCGCGCCTGCTGCAACACATGGGCGCGGAAGTCAGAATTTTTAATCCGCATGATTTGCCTCTGGTCGGCAGTGTGCCGGAAACGCATCCCAAGGTCGTGGAATTGCGCGAGAGTTGTTTGTGGTCGGAAGGGCAGGTCTGGTGCAGCCCTGAACGTCATGGCGCGATCACGGCGGTGCTGAAAAATCAGATCGACTGGATTCCTCTCGAACAAGGTGCGATACGCCCCAGCCAGGGGCGTACACTGGCAGTGATGCAGGTATGTGGCGGCTCGCAGTCGTTTAATACCGTCAACACGCTGCGTCTGCTGGGACGCTGGATGCGCATGTTCACGATACCGAATCAGTCATCGGTGCCGAAAGCCTATGAAGAATTTGATGAGGCCGGACGCATGAAACCATCACCGTATTACGACCGGCTGGTGGATGTGATGGAAGAATTATTTAAGTTCACCTTGCTGCTACGTGGTCGCAGCGATTACCTGACCAGCCGTTACAGTGAACGCAAACAGGATGCATTGAACGCCGCCAACAAGATCATCGCCAAAGCCTGATTCGTGCTTAACTGAGTCGTTGCCGGGTAACAGCCTTATACCGTTTTTATAAAAGGAATGAATATGCTTTTTCTGGACCATACGCCGAAATTTTTATTCTTTACCGGTAAAGGCGGCGTCGGCAAAACCTCGGTCGCTTGCGCCACTGCCGTCTGGCTTGCCGATCAGGGACGACGCGTATTGCTGGTCAGCACCGACCCGGCATCGAATGTCGGTCAGGTATTCGGCATCCGTATCGGTAACAGCATCAGAGCGGTGGAGTCGGTTGCCAATCTGTCTGCACTGGAAATTGATCCGCAAGCGGCAGCACAACTGTACCGCGACCGCATCGTCACACCTGCGCGCGGCACCCTGCCCGAGGTGGTGATCAAAGCGATGGAGGAACAATTATCCGGTGCCTGCACCACAGAAATTGCCGCATTTGATGAGTTCACCGGGCTGCTGACCAATCCGCAGATGCTGCACGATTACGATCACATCATTTTTGATACCGCGCCAACCGGGCACACAATACGCATGTTGCAACTGCCCGGTGCCTGGTCGGGCTTTCTGGAAGAGGGTAAAGGCGATGCCTCTTGCCTCGGGCCGCTGGCAGGTCTGGGCAAGCAGCGTGAAAAATACCATGAAGCCGTGCAGACCTTAGCCGACCCCGCACGTACCCGCATGGTGCTGGTGGCACGTGCCCAGCATTCCAGCCTGAAGGAAGCCGCCCGCACACATGACGAGCTGGCTGCCATCGGTTTTCATCAACAATATCTGATCATCAATGGCGTGTTGCCGGAAGCAGAAACACAAGGCGATGCGCTGGCGCGCGCCGTCTGGAAACGCGAGCAGGCAGCATTGACAACTATGCCCGAGGTATTACGCGGCTTGCCGACAGATCATATTCCGTTGCGCGCATTTAATCTGGTCGGGCTTGATTCCTTGCGCCATTTGCTGACAGCCTCTACCGCGGTTGTTGGTGCTAATGCCGCTGATCCATCCGCAACGCAAACATTGCCTGCCCTGACTGATGCGCCATCGCTGGCGACGCTGGTCGATGGGCTGGCAGGCAGCGGGCATGGCCTGATCATGACGATGGGCAAAGGTGGCGTCGGTAAAACCACAGTTGCTGCGGCGATCGCCATCGCCCTCGCGCAACGCGGTTTTCCGGTGCATCTGACAACCTCTGACCCTGCTGCGCATCTGCTTGAAACACTGGAAGGCAGCCTGCCGGATCTGAGCGTCAGCCGGATTGATCCTGTTGCCGAAACAGCGCGTTATCGTCAGGAAGTGATGGCGAGCAAAGGCAAGCACCTTGATTCACAGGGAAAAGCCTTGCTGGAAGAAGATTTACGCTCGCCATGCACCGAAGAGATCGCCGTGTTCCAGGCGTTTTCACGCGTCATCCGCGAAGCCGGGAAAAAATTTGTGGTGATGGATACCGCACCGACCGGCCATACCTTATTGCTGCTCGATACCACCGGTGCCTATCATCGCGAAATCGAACGGCAGATGGCGCATACCGGCGTACATTACACAACACCGATGATGCAATTGCAGGACCCGCAACAAACGAAAATCGTGATCGTGACACTGGCAGAAACCACACCAGTGCTGGAAGCCGCTGGCCTGCAGAATGACTTACGCCGCGCCGGTATTGAGCCGTGGGCATGGGTCATCAACAACAGCCTGGCGATGGCGCAGCCGCAATCGCGCTTGTTGCAGCAAAGGGCAAAAAATGAATTGCAACAAATCCGCCTGGTCGCAGATCAACACAGCCAGCGCTGGGCGATTATTCCTTTGCAGGCGGAAGAGCCGGTCGGTATCGACAAACTGACAAAACTGCTGAATGCGAAGTGAAGTATTTCTGCCCCTGATAAAAAATCCCCGACATCACTGCCGGGGATTTTTTTGTCAGTACAACCGGAATTACTTGAACTTGCAATTCGCCAGCAAGGTGAATGAGCGGCCGGGTGGGGCGGTCACGCGTGCTTGCAGGAGGTTACAGCACGAACGGAATTGTAGATCAGCGAAACAAGAAGCAATTCCCACCCGATTCACTCAACGGTAAGACACCGTTGAATATCGATTATGTCATCAATCTCAAAACGCTAATAACACTTGGTGCTGATTCGGCAGGGCGGTTTGCGGCTAACCAATAGACGTATTTATTTCGATTAAAACAAGAATGTAAAAAGAGTTGCAACAAAGTATTATCTAAACAATACTTTATCTTTAATGTAATACGTAAAGTAATTGGAATAAATAGAATTTTCTTTCTGCAATTGACATAAGAGATATGAGGTTTGTTCGAAGGAAAAGATGTCCTTAAGTAAATTAAGTGGATCATTGATAAAAATGGATATAAAAAAAAGTCATCTGCTCGTTCTCATCGTCGCGGCACTAGTCGGGACAACAAGTTTTGCGCAGACATTGAAGAAGGCACGTCCTCGCGCTGAATGCACACAGCTTTGCAATGAAAGAGGATTAACGCAGCCTAAGTTTGGTGGGAAGCTAAACAAAATCCGTGAAGAGATCGCAAAAGAAACCGATCCGGAAAAAGTCCAGGTATTGCGCCAAAAAGAAAAAGAGGAATTGGAACGCGCCACAGAAAAGCTGGCTGAATTTTGTGAGTTTATGTGCGAAGGTAATCCTGAATAGAAGCCAAGCCACCAAAGGTAGTACCCTGCCAATTAATGAGACAAGCCAGCGATTCCTGACAGCGTAGAAATAGGATTTATGTATAACAAGATCAACACGTTAGGTAGCTTGCTGCTAACCAGCGTATCCGCATTTGCACAGCAAGCCGGTCAGGTTCAAGGTTCTGAGCAGTCCCCCCAGCAAGTCGTCGTGAATGGATCACAGACAGATATCGAGGCCAGCCAGGATTTTGTGGCTGGCAAGGTGATTATCGGGCGCAAGCAAATCGAACAAAGCGGCTTGCAAAATGTGACAGAAATACTGAAACGCGACCCTGTCATTACACTTGGTAAAGACGGCCGTATCAGTTTGCTGGGTTTGCCTGGCTATACCCAAATCTTGTTGGATGGACGTGCTCCGATGGGAAAAAGCCCGTTAGAGTTGGATTTGAGCCAGGTTGATAAGATAGAAATCATTAAGTCCACTACGGCAGAAACTGGGCCCTTCGGGATAGCCGGAACGATCAACGTGATCAGTCGCAAAATTGAACGCAAAATTCAGCAGCAACTAAACCTTGGTGTGACCGAAACGAGGGGTGAGTATGGCGCTAATGGCACATGGAGGATGAATCAGTTCAGTCCGGAGAGTCTATGGAGTTTTAGCCTGAGCGCCAATGCGCGCCACAACCGCAGCCCGGGTAACGGAGCAGATGATCAGCAATTGCTCACATCGCTCGGTATGCAACCGCAGTTCCAGGCAAGCCGTCATACCTTGAGGAGGGATGAATTTTCAACGCTGACCACTGAGCTGGCGTATCAATTTGGTGCCGGAAATACGCTGAGTTTTAAACCGGATTATGGCCAGATCACGCTGGATCAAACCAAGACCGAACAACGACACTGGGTCAATGACCGTTTGCAACAAGCCTGGCAACGCAGCACATCACCCCTCAGCGGTTATAACCTGCCACTGAGCTGGACTTATGATAGTGGCGATTTCGGTCAGATTGATACAAGCCTGCGCTTGAGTCAAATGCAAAATATAAGTGATAGCTTGCGAATTGATCAGGATAGCGCCAATCCGAATGGAGCTAATTATGCCTTGCGTCGCCAGCATTATCGCGATGATCAAAGCAACACGATCTGGTCATTCAATTACAGTAACAGTATCAGCGATGGGCATAACATCAAATCCGGCCTGCAGTGGACACATAGCAGACATGAAACCCGGCGTGTGTACTGGCTCAATGATGTCGTTGATACGAGTCTCATTTGGTTAGGCGGACAAAGTCAGAATGTTGAGAAAAAGTACAGGATTTTTGTTCAGGATGACTGGCGTGTGAATAAGACCCTGGCCTTAAATGCTGGTCTGTCAATGGAAGATCAGACGCTGAATATGCTTGAAGAGGGTATGCGTAATCAGGCGCGTTTCAGAGTTTGGTCGCCGTCGGCGCATTTGTCAAAAAAACTGGCGGCCGATCAGAAGCGCCAGTTCCGTCTTTCGTTGGCACGTAGTTTCCGGGCACCAGATTCAAGCCAGTTAATGCTGCAGCCCGCAATTAACCCGTTTGCACCATGTTTTACCAATACTGGTTGCGGTAATAATACGATCGATACCGCCGACAGTGCCGGTAATCCGGGCTTGCAGCCAGAACGGGCGCTCGCTTTGAATTTGAGTTATGAACATGGCCTGAGTCGGGATAGTCAAATCAGTATTGATGTCTATTCGCGCCAGATCGACAGGAAAATTGGCAGCGAGCTTCTGTTAATGCCTGTGTCTTGGGCACCAAGCCCGCGCTATGTGCAAAGACCCGCCAATCTCGGCGACGCTTCGATTCAAGGTGTGAGTCTCAACTGGCGCGTTGCCGTGACTGATATATGGTCTGCCTCTCCCAAATTAGATTTGCGTGGCAGCGTCGGTTGGGCGCATTCGGTGATGAGTAACTTGCCCGCGCAGGATAACCATCTGGAAGGTCAATTGCCATGGCGTGCCAAACTTGGATTGAGCTATGTCATGGCTAATCTGCCGGTGAAAATCGATCTGGATGCTAACTGGCTTCCGGCGGACTGGCTACGTAATAATCTGACCCAGAGAACTTATGAGTCCCGTCAGCGAAGCCTAAGCGCGAACGCCATCTGGACCGTGAATCCAAGGATGCGCCTGGTCATGAACATGGATAATCTTTTTGCACCAGAAGCATACACAATTCGTGAGTATTTTACGGATAGCACGACTTTGCAAACACGTAATAAGAACTCGGCTTATACCCGAGTTGGCATCAGGATGGAACTCAAACTCTAAGGATATTAAATGCAAGTTCGTTACAAGAAATATATCAAAGATATTTTTCTATTGATTGTAGTCGCCATTCTCGCGATTTTTTTAGGAAAAAATATTCCTCATTGGTATCGTTTATGGCAAGGGCCATTTAAAAATGGAGATTACTCTGCCCATGTGAAATCGTTTCCTTACAAACTGACTTTATATGGTACTGCAACCTGCCAGCATTGCCAAAACGCTCGTACCTATTTGCGGCAAGCCGGTATCGAGTTCAATGATCAGATGATTGATCGATCAGGTGATGCAGCAAGGTTATATCAACAACTAGGTGAAAAAGCCGTACCGGTTCTTGTTAGTGATAGCAAAATACTCGTTGGATTTAGCCCAGTGCGTTACGAAGAAATGTTGAAGGAAAGCAGAGTGCGATAAACGTAGATGAAGCAACTTTATATGAGTGTAATGTAGTCATCTTCTTCAGAATAAAAAATCCCCGACATCGCTACCGGGGATTGTTTTTTTCAGTACAACCGCGCTTACTTGAACTTGTAATTCGCCAGCAAGGTGAATGAGCGACCGCGTGGGTCGGCGACGCGTGGTTCCCATGAGCTGCCGGCGCCGGAGTTGCTGTCGTAAGTGATGGCAAATGGCGGGTCGGTGTTCAGGATGTTTTTGATCCCTGCGGTCAGCGTCATGTTTTTGATGCCGCTGTAGGTCGCACTCAGGTTAAAGATGGAATAGCTTTTCACATTCGGGTTGTAATCCGATGGGGAAACCAGACCATTGAGTACGCCAGGCAAGACTTGATCTTTATAGCCAGAGCGGAAGATTTGCGAGAGCATGGTCGTCCAGTTGCCTTCTGTGTAGGTCACATAGGCAGTGTGTTTCCAGCGCAGACCCAAATCGCCAGTGAAGGTGAAACGGCCGACTTCGCTTTCGCCATAGGCGGCATTCGCGGTCGGACGGGATTTTTTCTCGATCAGGTACGAGCCGTCAATTGCTGCCGTCCATTTGCCATTCCAGATTGTGCCATTCGCATTGGCACCGACTTCCAGACCACGGGTAATACTTGAACCTGCATTCACCCAGCGCTGGTCGATTTGTACAATCGCACCGCTCGCATCACGGATAAATTGCGCGCTGAACAAATTGTAGTTTTGCAGCATGGTGTTTAAGTCCAGCGAGGTAATGGTGTTTTCCTTGCGGATTTCCCACAAATCCATATTTGCGCTGAAATTTTTACTTGGTGCCCAGACGACGCCGACAGTCGCTTGTTTCGCTGTTTCCGGTCCCAGATTGGCTTTGCCACCGGTCAGGGTATTCGGGTTGATAATGCCGCAACCCGGTTTGGTGCTGTCTGCTTTCAGGCTTGGGCAGCTCGCCGGATCGACCAGATCTTTACCGGCGTATGGCGACTCGGTAATGCCGTTAAACAACTGATTGAATGAAGGTGCGCGGAAGCCGGTGTTATACGAACCACGGAACAATACTTGTTCAACCGGTGTATAGCGGAACGCGACTTTCGGGTTAAAGGTATTGCCGAAACCGGTGTAATGATCCTGACGACCAGCGACGGTGACTTCCATATTTTTGAAGACAGGCACCAGGAACTCGGCGTAGATCGCGCGGATATCACGGCTTACACTTGGCAGTGCATTCGCATCATCAAACGGCGCATTCAGAATCGCAGGACGTGCGTTCGAGGCGCGTGCATCGCCGTTAAACGAATATTCTTCCTTACGCAGATCGGTACCGACCGCTGCCATCACTGCACCGGCAGGGAGTTTGAAAATTTCACCGGAAATCGCGGCATCGGCTTGCGTCAACGTGGTTTTACCGCCGTACAACACCACGCCTTTAGCAGAGGTGCTGGCGATCAGATCCAGCGCTGCCTGTGATTGCTTCTGACCAGGCAACAGGAAAGGATTGATGATGCCGGTGCCGAGTGCATTCGCCAGTGCGACCGTGTAGTTATAGCCATTGCCGAGTGTCGATTGTGATTCGCTGTAAGCGCGTGACAGGCCGACGCGGTAATCCCAGTTACCGATCTGGCCATCGGCGCCGATTTGCAGACGGGCGGCATCGGTACGGGTGCTGATTTCACGGTTGCCGCACTCCATACAACGCCAGCGATAAGCGATAGGCGCGCCGTAATTGGATTTAATGCTTGGTAAGAGCGCAGCGATGGAATTGAATACCATGTCATACGCAGCGCCGGTTTTAGGATAGAACGACGATACCGGGAAGTTGCTGCCGGGCGACACCTGATTCGGCGAGAAGCTTTTTGATACATCAACGCGGGAACCGACCAGTTCAGCGAACACCTGATGTTCACCGACTTTGAATGTGGCGCGCGAAACGAAATTATCGTTGGTCACAGGCTGTTGTAAAACAGCGGCGCGACCTGTATCCCAGGCACACGCATATTTGGAAGAAGCGACATCCCAGATTTTGTAATCATAAGCAGCCATACCATCGATGGAGTTACAACCCGCGCCACCCGGCAAATTCAGCACGTTGACCGCATTCATCGACTGGTTTGTGCCAGGCAGGATAGGGCCGGTATTACTCTTGTTACTCATGATGGTGTTCGCCAGCGACGTCGCAAATACGGTCGCAAACGGGGTACCGCGCGTATCAACTGACAAACCGCGATTCGGCTGGAAGGTATTCACAAACGAACGCTGATCGCCGCGCAATGCCTGATTCTCGCTGTGGGTACCGGTAATCAGCACGTTGTAGCCATCGCTCTCCAGATTACCGAAACCGCCGACGATAGAGACGCGGTGAATATCGGCACCGCCTTGCTGTGTCAGATCAGTGAAGGCCTGTGCTTCAATGCCGTTGTAATTTTTACGCAGAATGAAGTTAATCACACCGCCGATTGCATCGGTACCATAAATCGCGGAAGCGCCGTCTTTCAGCACCTCAACGCGTTCAACCGCTGCCATAGGAATCGAATTCAGATCGACTGCCGAGCCTTTCATACCGTGTGTGGCGATACGGCGACCGTTCAGCAGAACCAGTGTGCTGTCTGAACCCTGACCGCGCAGGTTGGCGGAGGTAGCGCCGTTATTGCCGCGCTGCGCACCGGAGGTGACGTCGGCATTACTTGCCAGATTATCGGAACCATTGCCGTTGATGTTCAGCGTTGCGATCAGCTGCTCGGCAGTCACGATACCCGAGGCTTCGAGCTGTTTGCGGGTAATGACTTCGACGGGTAACGCACCTTCGGCGGCGATACGTTTGATGCTGCTACCGGTAATTTCGATACGTTGCGTGACGTCGGCAGGTTTTTCCTGCGCCACCGCAGATGTCGCAGAAACGCCAGTCACGCCGATAATGGCGATGCAATGGGCAATGGTTTTCAATTTCACGGGTCTCTCCTCAAATAATTCTGTTCAATGTGTGATCAGGATGTCGGGCAATTATCACGGGCTTAGAATGACAACGACCATCAAAAGTCACATCCGTTAACAAGGTTTTTTCTTTTTGCACCAATTTGGATTTTTTGGTGTCGTGCAAAATCGTTATAACGATATACGCGTTGAGATTCAGACTAGAGTTTTCACTTTGCCGGTGACAAATGAAAAATTCTACTCAGGTAATAACTAAAAGATATAGATAAAAAAATCGTTCTCCGGGCCTGTATGACACAGGCAGTGCAAGAGGGATTGATACTCTGAATAAATTTTTTGTATGCTTAAAAAAACAGCAGACGGAATCTCAAAAAAACCACATTCAGAGCAGGTCCCGGCGCTGCTGAGCGCACCTTTTCAGGGTAACTGCACGCTCGCCTGCTGGCTCTCCTGACCCGAACGGCTGATCGCCATCACGCTGATTTGGCGGATTGCACCAGCCTGGGGATCAGCGCTGGTATCAATGCTCAGTTTTGTCGCAGGCTGGACTGAGAACAGCCATTGCTGATCGGTGCGTTTCCAAATCGCCAGTAATTTTGTGTTGGCGGCGTCAGCCAGCGCCACGTCCACGGTTTTCTTGTCCTCCGACAGTTGCAACTGCGGCGCGGTGATATTGCTGCTGTTGAGCCACGGCATTGCCGGAATCAGCGCCTGCGACGTGTATTTTTCAGTCATCAGGCGTTTGCGTATGTCTTTGCGGTTCTGATTCAGGCTGATAGCGCTGAAATGAATATGACCGTTACCGCCGCGTTCACGCACTGCATCCACCTGATTCAGAATTTCTTCGGCAGGCCAGGATTTATCACTGTGATCAATGCGGCTGGTATATAAGCCGGGCCAGATCTGACGTTTTTGTAAATTCTGCCTTATCCAGTAGTCATGCAATACCTTAAATGCCTGCGGTGTCTGATTGATAGGCCAGTACAATTGCGGCGCCAGATAATCAAACCAACCTTTTGCCATCCAGAGTTCTACATCCGCATACAGTTTGTCGTACTGGCTGAAGCCGGTGATGCCCGCCGGTAAGCGGTCAGGGCGGCCGATGCCGAACGGACTGATGCCGAATTTCACCCAGCTTTTTTCCTGATGCACCGCGTTGTAAATTGCCTCGACCAGATGGTTGACGTTGGAACGTCGCCAGTCCGCGCGCATCAGATTGCCGCCGCTTTGCAGATACCTGATCCAGGCTTTGTCATCCGGGAATTCGACCTCACTGCCGTTCGCGGCTTTGACCGGATACGGATAAAAATAGTCATCAATATGAACGCCATCAACGTCGTAGCGCCGCACGACATCGCTGATGACATTCAGTGTTTGCTGCATGGCGATGGGTTCTGCCGGATCCATCCATAACTGATCGCCATACTGTTTCACGGCGTCAGGCGCAGTTTTGCTGATGTGATTTTTTGCCACTGCTGTTTTTGCCTGCGCGGTGCGGGCGCGGTAAGGATTGAACCAGGCGTGCAATTCCAGACCACGTTCATGCGCCTGCTCTATCCAGAATTGCAGCGGATCGTAATACGGCGAAGGTGGGCGGCCTTGTTCACCAGTCAGAAATTCCGACCACGGCTCTATCGTCGACGGATAAATCGCATCAGCGGCCGGGCGCACCTGCAGCACGATGGCGTTGAGCTTCATCTGTACCGCATTGTCGAGAATGGTGATGATCTCCGCTTTTTGTTTATCGCTGCTGAGGTCACGGCGGCTCGGCCAGTCGATGTTGGCGACAGTGGATACCCAGGTGGCGCGGAATTCACGCGGTGTCGGCGGCGTTTCACGGCTTAGGGGTAAGGATGGCGGTGGCGCATTAGCGATAATCGCCGATGGTGCCGGTGCTGTTTTCACGCTGACCGGTGGTGAGCTGCAGGCGCTCAGTATGGCGATGAGCAGGCCGGTCAGCACCGTACGCACGATGTTCCGGTGATTTTTTATGAGCAAAAACGGTGAGGCTGAAAACGAGATCATGCGTCGGTAACGGCGAAAACAAAAAAGAGCTGAGATGCTACTGCATTCGTCATCGACAAACCAGCGTTAATCCGCCGTATATGCATACTCCCCCCTATTTTTTAAAAAACTATCGATAGTCCTAATAAAATAAAGGGGGATTTTATATACCCGGGGGAGTATATAAATGTCACTGGATGATGATGGTCGCAGGCTGGCTACTGTGCTGTTGCGCTACCGGTTCTGAGGCAGCTGCCGGTAGTTAGTGCGATAGCGAGATAAGAGTGAACAATGCAGGGAGTAATCCGTCTCAGCGACACCATTGTTGTGACAGCACCAGCGTCAGTGCCAGAGAAAGTACGGCTGCCGATGCGCTGATCGTCAGGCCGGTGTATGTAATTCGCAGACCGCGACGGCGCCTGTCGGCAAAAATCATTAATTCGCCTATCGTTGTCAGGCAGCTGATGCCGGCGATGAAGATCATCATCAGCATCGCAAAGGCTTCTTTGTCATTCAGTTCGCGACAATGGGTTGAATATAAATGCGCCAGTTTAAAAATTCTGTCGTAGCTGATCAGTTCAAACAACAGACCCGCCGCGATCAGGGCGATCGTCATCAGCGGAATAAACCAGGTCAAGAAATACGGATCGCGGACAGCATCGATCACTGTGTTGATATGGCGCTTGATGAAAGCAATCATGGGAGTCTCGCTGGTAACCGGGCTATCGTTCCGAACGGGGCAGTCTGAAGCGCTGTTCTGTGAATGGACTGTCTTTTTTTGTCTGTCCCGGGTGATGTTAACATTTTTCATGCAAGGTCTGATGTTTCTGTGCTGAAATGTTAATGTCTATTTTCTCATCACCGCGATCGTAGCAACACCGCAGCAACACAGCAACATCGCGATCAGGCTGTGTTGCCGCCGGCGACATAGAAATTCTATTAAGATAGACAGCGTAGCCATAGATACGGACAGGAAATCACGATGTTAAGTACAGAACAAATCAAGCAATTCACACAAGATGGCTATGTCGTCGTGCCGGATTTTAAAACTGCAGCTGAGATCGCTGCGCTGCGCGAACGTGCGGCGCAGATTGTCGATGCGTTCGACCCGGCGCAATCCCGTTCCATCTTCACGACCAAAGAGCAGGAACAACATATCGATCACTATTTCTTAAATTCAGCGAATAACATCAGCTGTTTTTTTGAAGAAGAAGCGTTCGACGCGCAAGGCAATCTGCGTCAGGATAAATCGCTGTCGATTAATAAAATCGGCCATGCGATGCATGATCTCGACCCTGTTTTCAGCGCGTTTTCGCGTGGCCCGGCGCTGGCACAGGTCGCGCAGCAACTGGGTTTGCAGCAGCCGCAAATCTGGCAGTCGATGTATATTTTCAAGCAGCCTGGCATCGGTGGCGAGGTGCGCTGGCATCAGGATGCGACTTATTTTGAAACCGACCCGGTCAGCGTTACGACGTTCTGGTTTGCGCTCGAAGATGCGACGCTGGATAACGGTTGTCTGTGGGCAGAACCGGGTGGACACCGCACGGCTATGCGCGAACGCTTTGTGCGCGAAGGTGATCTGGTGCGCGTGGAAAAACTCGATGCCACACCGTGGCCGGATGACAGCACTGCCGTGCCGCTTGAGGTCAAAGCCGGCAGTCTGGTCTGTTTTCACGGGCTGCTGCCGCATTACAGCGCGCCGAACCGCTCGCCGGTATCGCGCCATGCCTACACCCTGCATGTGACCGATGGCGCAACGCGCTATTCACCGCAAAACTGGATACAGCGCGATGCCAGCTTTCCTGTGCGCGGCTTCTGATCAGCATCAGCACCGACAATAAATCATCACATTCAACAACGTTCAACAATAATCAAAACGAGAGACTATGACGACAGCGAACACGATGCACCCGTTTGACGAAGCAATACAACTGAGGCCACAGGGCGATCATTACCGCGGCCAGACTTCACCGAAATACGCGAATATGGTCGGCCCGTTTGGTGGAGTCACAGCGGCGACCTTGCTGCGCGCCGTAATCGATCATCCGGAATGTCAGGGTGAGCCGCTGGCGCTGACCGTGAATTTCGCCGCACCCGTTGCCGACGGTGAGTTTGATCTGATCCCTAAGTTGATCCGCACCAACCGTTCAACCCAGCACTGGAGCATGGAGTTAGTGCAACACGGCCAGATCGCTGCCACTGCCACCGCCTTGTTTGCGACGCGCCGTGAAACCTGGTCAGCAACCGAAGCGCAGTTTCCCGACATCAGCGATGCCGGTGAAGGCATGGAAATTCCGCCAACTGGGCTGGCATGGGTGAATCGTTACCATATCCGCACGCTGCGCGGCCATCTCGGGCTGACTCCGGCATCGCAGGAAACGAGCAGCGACACGGTCACTCAGCAATGGATACGCGATGAGCCACCACGCGTGATGGATTTTTGCTCACTGACTGCGATTGCCGATGCATTTTTTCCGCGTATTTTCATCAAACGCAAACAGGCAGTGCCAGCCGGAACCGTTTCACTGACCGTATATTTTCATGCGGATGCCGCAACGCTGACTGCACAAGGCACGCAGCCTGTACTGGGATATGCGCGGGCGAATCGTTTTTATAATAATTATTTCGATCAGATCGCTGAATTGTGGACGCCGGACGGCGCATTACTTGCAACCACCACACAGGTCGTCTATTACAAACAGTAATTCTGTGTACCTTAAAAAAAGGCAGCACCGTAATTCAACCGGTACTGCCTTTTTTGTTGCGGCGACTCATACAGAGTGCCAGTTCAGCGCGCGTATTCAGGGCCGACCAGCGGCAACCCAGTTCAGCAATTCATCCAATGCAGGCTTGGCTTTGCTCGCTTCATCGTGGTTAATCATGGCGACAACAATCCACGCCTGATCGTGAATGTCGCGCACGTAACCGGCAATCGCCGTGGTGTTTTTCAGTGTGCCGGTTTTGATACGGGCGCGCAGCTCACCAGCGCTGCCTTTGAGGCGTTTGCGCATGGTGCCATCGAGTGCTGCGACCGGCATGCTGGAGCTGAATTCAGGATTCCATAAACTCCGCGCACCGACAGCTAAAATCGCCGCCATCTGATTCGCGCTGATGCGTTCTATGCGCGACAAGCCTGAGCCGTTTTCGAGCACCAGTCCGGCATCACTGATGCCTTGCTTCGCCAGCCAGTTTCTGACCCTGGCATCGGCGGTTTGCAAGGTGTTGCCGTTGATTTTGTCAGGCGATTCTGCGCCCAGTGTCAGAAACAAAATCTTCACCATCGCATTATCAGATTGCTTGTTCACGATACGCAGTGTATCTGCCAGCGTTTCCGATGCACGTTCATGCAACAGGATCGCATTTGCCGGCACCAGCCCGTCGCGCACCTGACCTTGCCAGCTGCCGCCCATTTCCTGCCACAGCGTGCGGAACATGTGCGCAATGTATTGATTGCGTTCAATGATGTTCAGGTTCGTGGTGATTTTGCAGCGCCGTGGAAAACCGCCGCTGAGCATGATCTCGATCTGATCTTTACGCTGAAATTCTATGGCCGGCGCTTTCCATTCACTTTCCCATTCGGCGCAGGATTTCTCATTAAAATGCAGGTGGTTTGAAAATTTGATTTTATCGAGCGGCGTCAGCAAACGGGTATCGATTCTTTCTGCGGTTGATTCGATGGCGAATGAGGTCAGATTGCTGTGGATCAGCAGGGCATCAGGAATCACGTTGTAATACGCATCGGGGTGTTCATCAAACGGTGGCGCACCGATGTCGAGGCGTTCAGGCTGAAAATAACTGCGGTCCAGAATCAGATCGCCATTGATTTTGCGTATGCCTTGCGTGCGTAAAGCGCGCAGCATGACGCTGAATTTTTCCCAGGTCAGATTCGGATCGCCACCACCGCGCAAATACAGATTGCCGTTCAGTGTGTCTTTTTTAAGTGGCTTATCGGTGAGAAATTGCGTCTTCCAGCGAAAGGTCGGCCCCAGTTCTTCGAGTGCAATCAGGGTTGTCAGCAGCTTCATCGTCGATGCCGGACTGAAACTAGCATCGGCATTTTGTTGTAATACCGGCGTCGCAGTTGCCGAATTCAGCGGTATCACCACCGCACTCATCGCCGCAGACGGAACCGGAGAATGACGGAAAGCGTCTTCCACTTTCAGCGGCAGCACCGTTTGTGCCAGCAGGCTGGCTGAATACAGCGTTGAAGATATTATTCCCAGCAAGCACGTCGTCGGTTTCAGCATGGTGATCCTCTTTCTTCGATGCTGCATTGTAGAGGAATGCAGCAGGCAGCAACAGTCTGCGGACGGCTTGCAAGTCATGACAGATTCGCTGTGTTGTATGCCTATTAGGTATGCCAATTCCTTATCGTTATCTGCGAAAAAATGCTGTTTCAGGACATAAGCCCTTGATTTCGTTATAATTTCGCCCTTCCTTTGTCACCGGTCACCGCCATGAGTCTGCTCGTCAATCAAACTGAACTGTTATCCCCCGCCAAGAATGTCGATATCGGGCGCGAGGCTATTCTGCATGGCGCGGATGCGGTGTATATCGGCGGCCCGTCGTTTGGTGCGCGTCACAATGCGAGCAATGAGCTCAGTGATATCGCCGGGCTGGTGCAATTCGCCCATCGCTACCATGCGCGGATTTTTGTGACCATGAATACGATATTGCATGAATCCGAACTTGAACCGGCGCGCAAACAAATCCACCAGTTGTACGAAGCGGGTGTCGATGCGCTGATCGTGCAAGACATGGGCATACTCGAACTCGATATTCCACCGATACAGTTACACGCGAGTACCCAGTGCGATATCCGCAGCGTCGAGAAAGCAAAATTCCTCGGTGATGTCGGCTTCTCGCAGTTGGTGCTGGCGCGTGAGCTGACGATAGAACAGATCAAGGCGATTAAAGCCGAAGTGAAAACACCGTTGGAATATTTTGTACACGGCGCTTTGTGCGTCGCTTTTTCCGGCCAGTGTTATATCTCGCATGCGGATAATGGCCGCAGCGCCAATCGTGGCGATTGTTCGCAAGCCTGTCGTTTGCCTTATACCCTGACCGATGGCGAGGGCAGGGTGGTGGCGTATGAAAAACATTTATTGTCGATGAAAGACAATGACCAGAGCCGCAATCTGGAAGCGTTGCTCGATGCCGGTGTGCAGTCGCTGAAGATTGAAGGTCGCTACAAAGACATGGGCTACGTCAAAAATATCACCGCGCATTATCGTATGTTGCTCGATGAAATTTTAGAGCGCCGCCCGGAATTTACCCGTGCCTCCAGCGGCCATAGTCAGATTGCGTTTACACCGGATGTCGATAAAAATTTCCATCGTGGTCATACCGATTATTTTGCCAACGGGCGCTTGGATAATATCGGTGCGTTTGATTCGCCGAAATACGTCGGTCTGCATCTCGGTTATGTCACGCGCATAGGCACGACCTGGTTTGAGATCGAAGCGAATGAGCCTATGGCGAACGGCGATGGTCTGAACTACATGCACAAGCGCGAAGTGGTGGGCATACAAGCGAATACCGTCGAGCACATGGGCAAGAATGAGAATGGCGACGTCTGGCGCATTTCTCCGAATGAAAAAGTCAGCGAGCTGATTGGGCTGAAAGTCGGTATGCTGATTAATCGCAACCGCGATCAGCGCTGGGAACAGGCGCTGACCAAAAAATCGGCAGAGCGCCGCGTGCCGGTCTGGCTCACGCTCAGTGACGATAGCGACGGCCTGACGCTGACTATGCATGATGCCGATGGCGTCACTTCATCAGTACACACAGCGCTGGCGCTGGAGCCGGCGCAGCAAGCCGACAAAGCCGCAGCATCGCTGCGCGACAGTCTCGCCAAACTGGGTAACACCATGTTTGAAGCGGCGAATGTGGATCTGCGTCTGCGCCAGCCGTGGTTTGTTCCTTCCTCTGTCATCAATGCCTTGCGCCGCGATACTGTCGCAGCGCATGAGGCGGCACGGATCGCAGCCTGGCCTCGCCAGCCCCGCACACCGGCAGTCGAGCCGCCGGTCGCTTATCCTGAAACCACGCTCAGCTATCTGGCGAACGTGTATAACAGCAAGGCAAGGGAGTTCTATAAAAAGCATGGTGTACAACTGATCGCCGCTGCGTATGAAGCGCATGAAGAAGCGGGCGAGGTGTCGCTGATGATCACCAAACATTGCCTGCGGTTTTCATTTAATCTGTGCCCGAAACAGGCGAAAGGCGTGAAGGGCGTGCAAGGTCAGGTTAAAGCCGAACCGATGACGCTGGTGACGGGCGATGAAAAATACACGCTCAAATTTGATTGCAAGCCCTGCGAAATGCATATCATAGGCGCAATGAAAAAACACATACTGCAATCGCCGCCGCCATCGTCTGTGCCTTACAGTCCTATGGTTTTTCACAAAACCAGACCGGCGGCAAACTAGTCTTTACGGTATGCATTAAGGCTATATTAAGGCTACATTAAGGCTACATTAAGCGTAAAAAAAGGCTGAACATGTTCAGCCTTTTTTTATACCTTTGCTGGATCAGCGCATATCAAATAATTCCTGATGAAAGTCATTACCAGACAAGCCTTTTGCCAGCATATCCTGACGCAGCGCTTTACCGAAATTTTTCGGTCCGCAGAACCAGATGCTGGCGGATGTCCATGCTGGCACGGCAGTGCAAATCCGGTCTGCACTGAGCCTGCCATCGGCATCCGAACGTAAGACATGTAAATGCACCCCAGCTTTGTCGGCATTGGCCTGCACCTTGGCAATGAAGCCTTCATCCGGTGCTGCCGTGCTGTAAAACAAATCGATCTCACGTGCGTCGGCCTGCTCTGCCAGTGACTGCATACGGGCGATGAACGGGGTGATGCCGATGCCGCCGGCAACCCAGATCTGGCGCGATTTATTATCGTCAAAGGCGAAGCGTCCATACGGGCCTTCCACTTTGACCAGATCACCGGTTTTCAATGTTGCCGGTAAGCTTGCGGTGTAATCGCCTATGCCTTTGATCAGAAACGTCAGTTTGCCATCCTCATTCCAGGCCGAAGAAATTGTGAACGGATGCGGGCCTTCACTCGTGTTAAACGTCAGGAACGCAAACTGACCGGCGGCGTGGCCGCTCCAGCGGTCTTTCAGATTGATGACCACTTTCAGTACGCGATTATCGGAGTGATACTGAATCTCTTCGATCGCACCGACTGCCTGCCGTTGCGCGCCAACTTGACGGAACAGCGACATCAATGCGGCAATCGTGCCTCCCGCCATCAGCACCGCCATCAGCGGCGCGATCAGATGATCCCAGTATGTGTATTTCATCAGCACCGTGGAATGGAATACCAGCACCAGATACACAATCGCCAGCAAGCGGTGGGTTTTAAAGAAATAGCGATACGGAAAACGTTTGATCAGTGCCAGAGCAATCAGCAGCACCATCGCATAAAACGCCCATTCTCCGACCTCTTCAGCGAGGTGACGCTGGCTTTGAAAAAACTGAAATAAGGGCACGGTCTGCTCTGCTGCCAGTTTGCGCGCTGGCCGCGTCAGCCAGCCCCAACCGACCATCCATTTCGGCCCTTTCGCCCACAGCCAGTGGATAACGGCAATCACTAACGCCGTGATGCCCAGCCATTTATGCAGACGATAGGATTTATCCAGACCGCCGAGCAGGTTTTCGCCTATCGCAGGCCGTATCGCCAGCATCATGCCTATGCTCATCACACCGATGCCGATAATGCCGGTGTAATTCATCAGCGACGTTCGTAAGCTGAAAAAATTATAAGGCTCGCTCAATACCGTATCGGCAAGCAGCCACAAGACGCTCAGCAGAGCGATGAGCAGCAGATATATCCTTTGAATATGTTTCATTGTTGACTTTCCGCATCAGACTTTCAGCCAGCCCTGCTTCATCGAAAAACCAATGACCATCAGTACCATCGCACCGTAATACATGGTTTTCCAGATGAAACCGGGCTTCTCCTGTGATGCATCGCCGGCACGGGTTGAAAACTGGAAAATACCCCGGTGTTTGTAAGTGCAGATCGCAAACAGGATGAAGGCGGCACCGGTGAGCGCCTGCGGGAGTAACTGCATTTTCCAGGCAGTAAACAAATCGTAAGCGCCGAGCAGAGCGAAAAAAATGAGCCATACCCACGCATGCGGCGTGCTGTCTTTTTTTGTTTGTGGTGTTGTCATGCAGAGTGCCTTGGATTTTTTAATAGCGACATGATCCTGTCAGCAGTGAGGCAGATCAGACCGGACCCAGCAGTGGCGAATATTGCCGCAGTCCGCCAGCGGCATTGTCCGGGCTGGCGGTGAGTTTGATAGCTTAAATATACTACCGGGGAGTATATGTTGAGGTCCTTATTCTACGTTGAGAATAAAGATAAAAATGAAGATACTCCCCCGTTTTTACTCTATGCAGGGAAATTGTCCCGACATTTTCAGGCGACATTACGCCGCCGTGAGGTGATGTGCTGCCTCACTTTTTCCACGGCAGCATACGAAGCATCGTGCCATCTTTGACGATGAAGTGATGCCATAACGCCGCCAGAACGTGGAAGCCGACCACAAAATAAATCGCTTCGCCCACCGTTTCATGGAGTTCCTTGATGCTGCTTTTCAGTTCAGGATTCGGTGCGATCAGTTGCGGCAACAGCATGCCGAAAAAGCTGACATCGCGTCCGCCCGCCTGATAAAACAGCACGCCGCTCAAAGGCAAACCCAGCATCATCAGATACAGCACCAGATGCACCAGATGCGCACTACCGGTTTGCCAACGCGGTCCCGGTAAAGCTGCCGGTGCCTTGAACGTTAAGCGCAGCGCCAGACGAACCAGTACAAATAAAAACACCAGTTGTCCTGCCAGCATGTGCACCGACTTCAAGGTGTCGCGCAAAGGCTCGCCTTTCGGAATATCTTCCCTGACCTGAATTGCTGCGAGCGCAACGGCGATCAGAATGAACATCAGCCAGTGTAAGGCTGCCGAGAGAGGGTGATAACGTGAAGTTTGCATGTTCTTTGTACCTGGTGAAACACTGTGAAAACACAGCGGGTTGGGGAAAAGAAATGGAATGAAAGCATAGCGCATGGCATCCAGTCAACCCGGCGTCATGCGGCAGTGATTCATACTAACCGACCCGTCAGTGGTATGACCAGCGCAAAGCGATGATCTGCATCAATACATGCGGAGTAAAAAGCCCTTGATGAATGAGAAGTATTCGCGTAGCCAGTCGTTATAACGTATGTATAGCGGCGTCGCTGCGCCTGCAGTCTGCACCGACGACCAACCCAGCCGACGCGCCATCATGCGTGCCCGCAGTACATGAAAATCACTGCTGACGATGAGTATTCCATCGTGCGGTGTCACCGCATTTTTTTCCAGCAAAGGCTGGCTGAACAACAGATTTTCATACGTTGTGGTACTGCGTTCTTCCTGAATGATGCGCTCGGTTGCCAGCCCGTGAACACGCAGATAATCGCCCATAATCTGGGCTTCGCTACAAGGTAGCGTCCAGTTTTTTCCACCTGTGACCAGCACCTTCGCCGCAGGCAAACGCCGCGCCCATTCCAGCCCCAGATCCAGCCGCGCCGCCAGCGTTGGTGATGCACTGCATTTCAATGAGCCCGAGCCCAGAATCATGATGGCTTTGATCGCCGCCGTATTTTTGTCGGTCAGCCCGGCGGCATCATTGCTGCGTTGTAAGAAAATGAAAAACAGAACCAGACTCAGCAACCACGCGCCAGCCAGCAACTGCGCCAGCGTCCAGACTTTCTGTCGCCACACTCTTTGCGAACGCCAGCGCCCGAATTGCTGCCATTTCCAGCGTAAGACCATCAGCCCGCAACCGATGCACAGCGGCAGCACCACCCCGAAATTCACCAGCCCGGTGGACATCAGAAAAACCGCATCAACGACGAGCAGCGCGGCGATCAATACAGTGACGATGGAAAACAACTGACGAAGAACACTGGCAGGCATGGCGTATTTAAAAACAGAGGTGTCAGGGAGATTAAAACCTTAACATGGTACATTGCAATTTTTATCGCAAATAAAAACTAGTAGCTTTGGCAGGTGGTAATCGGGACGTTGACTTGCTATAGCTGTTCAGCGTTTTTCAGTATTTCAGTTGAGATAAATTGGACGTGTAAGAAATTCTGTGTGTGCGGGGCCGGGTTTTAGTTAATCGCGTTGGTGAAGCGTTCGCCAAACATGATGGCAAACTGATTGGCCGCCAGCTTCCAAGTGCGCTGTATGGTTCTTTCTTTTTGCGAGGTTTTTTCGTGGTCATCGTATCGGTCATGGCAAATCCCTTTCGGTATTATTTCATGACCCCGGTTCACACAGAAATTCTTACAGGCTCGATAAATTTGGAAGAAGTTTTTTTATGAAAAATAAAATTATTTTAATTTCATGTGTAAGTCAAAAGCTTGAGCAATCTGAAAAGGTACAAAATTTGTATATAAGTACACTTTTCAGATACAACCTTAAATACGCTCGCAGTTTAAAACCAAATGGAATATACGTTCTCTCTGCAAAACACGGATTGCTTAACTTGGATCAAGAAATTGAACCATACGAACAGACCCTCAATACTATGAGGTTTAGCGAAATCAAAGAGTGGGCTAGACTAGTGCTCCAGCAGTTGAGTGAAATTGCATCTTTAGATGAAGATGAATTCATATTCCTTGCTGGTAATAAGTATAGGAAATACTTGTTACCTCATATTAAGCATTCACACATTCCTCTAGAGGGGCTAAGTATTGGTAAGCAACTTCAAAAACTAAAGGAGCTAACCAAGTGAGTAAAGAATGTCAAGCTGTGCATGATTTATTACGCAACCTCGATCGACATACTTTTCCGTTTGATGGGGGGAAGTTGCCATCTAATGGGGTCTATATCTTATTTGAGAAAGGAGAACAGGGTCATAACGGGGATAGAATTGTTCGAATTGGCACACACACTGGCGCAAAGCAACTTCAGTCAAGATTGAAACAGCACTTTCTAAATAAAAATAAAGACAGAAGTATCTTTCGCAAGAATATCGGGCGCGCAATATTGAGTCGCAATGATGATTCCTTTTTGAAATTTTGGGACATTGATCTGACGACTAAACAAGCCAGAGAAAAATATTCCTTGTCTATTGACTTAAATTATAAGAATTTAATTGAGGAAGAAGTTAGTTGGTACATCCAAGCTAATTTTTCTTTTTGTGTCATTGAGTTAGACGATAAGTCTCAGCGGTTGGAAGTTGAATCAAAACTTATTTCTACTATTTCCCTTTGTGATGAATGTGGTCCTTCCCAAGGATGGCTTGGAAATTATTCGCCAAAAGAGAAAATTGTCGCAAGTGGATTGTGGCTGGTCAACGAATTATATAAAACGCCTTTTAGCGCTTTTGATATTGATCAATTCTCTAATTTAATTAAGAAGTGAGAAAATAGATTCTTAATCTTGGCTTCGTTAAATTATTAGTTAGAAATATCGAAAGTCAATCATGATTTCCCAGCGGGCATTTACACTTTCGGCGCTGGTGGCGCTCTGGCGTGAGCTGGCGCTCTATGCGACGCTCGCACCATCGAGTCACATATACAATGCCAGATTTTTCACCCCGTTGTCCGGCATATGATCTTTAAGATCGTCATCTTTTTGTCTCGCTTGGTTCTTGCATTATTCAGCATTTAGTTCGCTGCTAATGAAAAATCTCTGCCGCCCATTTGATTACCTGTTGATTCTGTTTTGACTGCGCGCATCAGCGTCGACGATGAGCGTGTTTTCGTGCGAACATAATAATTACTTTTAAAATTCGCTTGATCCCTGTTTTGGAAAGCTTGTCTCAATATGAAACGCTTTTTGCTTATGATCGCTGGCCTTACTATTTCTGTTTCTGCGCTGGCAGCTTGTGAATCGGAAGAAAAATCTGCTAAATATCATGGTGCCTTGTTTGATGCGATGGCGCAGATTGATCGTGGAATGTACGATCAGGTATTGACGAAGATGGACAAGTCAGGCGTGCAGGGGATGGCATTGTTCGCGCGTCTGACTCATAAAAGTAACGGCGATGCCGATGTTCTGGCGCTGAAGAAAAATTTTCCGCAGAAATTTATTATCGGTACACCCAAATGGTTTGATTTGAGGGGCGATGTGTCAGCGATGTATCTGCGCCAGACTTTGTCCGGGTTACGGGATGGGCCTTATCAGTTTGTCGGCGAAATCATGTTTGCGCATGGCGATAAATCTCATGGTGAACAAACCGCCAGCGGTGAGCGTTACGTTTCCGCCGAAAAACCGAATGTATTGCAACTGATGCAGGAGCTGCAGACATTACAGGCACCGGTGATGACGCATTGGGAAGTGTATAACTGGAACCGCGACTGGCCTGTGTTTCATGCCTTATACGGAAAATTTCCTCAACTGACATTCATTTGGCCACACGCTGGCTTTGGCTCGGCGGCGCAGGCAGAAACAGTGCTGTCGCAACATGAGAATGTCATCATCAGTTTGTCGAAAACAGAAAAAGACCAGCGCAGCCTCAGCAGCGAAGAAAAATCTTCGCAACTTGGCGGCGCGATGGTTGATGACTGTGGCGTGATTCTTCCTGAATGGCGCGCTTTGCTTGATCGTTTCCCGACACGCTTTATGTTTGCCACCGATGCGCACAAAGATTTTCGCTGGGATAAATACGGCCACATCGTCAGTCGCTGGCGTCGTATTCTCGGACAACTGCCAGATGAACAGGCGCAGATGATCGCCTGGAAAAATGCGGAACGTGTTTATGGTAAGCCGCGCTGAGCGGCGCGTTCATACCGACGGCCGGAAGCAACCAAGTCCAAATCAAAGAGCCCAAACAACAGTCCGGTCAGCATCTGTAATGAACCGACATGTTCACCGGAATCAGTTTCAGATTAAAAATGTACCCCGGGGAGTATATTTAAAGCCCCTTATTTTACGCTGGCAATAAGGCGAAAAACGCAGATACTCCCCTGAAAATGCGAATTACGGGAGTATTACCAGGCCCGAATGCTGATGCGAATTGCGGTCGCCGCGACGGTAGCTGCGATACAGGAATTTGCCATCGCTGTGGCTGCAGCATAAGGTGCAGGAATGGCCTTTGTCGATCTGCTGCAAACCCGCTTTTTGTAATTCGATGACGGCAATCGCATTCAGATCCAGATGCCGGTATGACGGTGTGATGAGTTCGGCAGGATGATCCGCAAATGCATCGACAAATTCCTGAGCGAGCTCTGCGCTGACTTCAAAACAGCAGGCGTTGATATGCGAACCGATGGCGGCCACCCAGTCTGCCGGGTCTTCACCTTCGGCGCGCAGTCGTTGCCACAACGCGCCAATCACGCCATAACGCAGGCCGCGCCAGCCCGCATGAACAGCGGCAATCGCTTTGCCGTCGCGCCGCGCGAACAGCACCGGCACGCAATCGGCGGTAATGACCGTCACCGGTATCTCCGGCTGGCGGGTATAAAAACCATCTGCACCACCGCACATTTGTTGCCCGGTGGTGATCTCGACGATCTGCGTTCCGTGCACCTGCGTTTTTTCCGGGACGCGATGCCAATAGGGGCTGAGCGCGCTGGGCACCAGATGACGCGCAGTACCAAAACCATATTGAATACCGGGAATAGCAGCGAGCAACGGGGAGGTCAGGGACATGGCAATGGTGGCGTGCAAAAAAAGGAATATCGAAAAGGAAGGGCGAAAACTGACGGCAAAAAATGTAGCGTCGCAGATCATCGTCCATTGGCTATCCATGGGCTATTTGGGACAACATCTGGCGCTGACGTTGACATTTTAATGCATGCCTGCGATGTGCTGGGACACATGGTGTTTGCGACGTATGATACGCCGCGTCCTATCGTTTTATTTACCGAAGACGGCCATCCTTCGCAACTGGCGGCGGTGATGGAAGCGGGCGTGTCGGCGTATGTGGTGGCGGGTTTGCAGGCGGAGCGCGTGAAGCCCTTGCTCGACTTGGCGACGGCGCGGTTTCACGCAGATCAGAAGTTGCGAACGGAATTATCCGACACCAAAGCCCGGCTGGCGGAGCGTAAAACCATAGAGCGTGCCAAAGGTTATCCGATGGAGCGCCATCATTTATCCGAGAACTGTAACCCTCACTTAAAATAAAGCCATGTATAACCAGAGTTCTAGCGGCAAACTTGCATGCCAAAGGAGAACAGCAATGTGCAAGAGCAGATATACAGAAACACAAATCATCGGAATATTGAAGACCGTCGAGGCTGGCAGGCTGGTCAAACCTTGGCCGTGAACCCAGCGTTTTCGAAGTGACCTACTATCAATGGGGATCGAAGTATGGTGGTTGGAAGGTAACAGGATGATGCTCTCAGGATTTGAGCGAGTTGAGACTGAACGTGGAATAGTTGAATATGCTCAATCCTGGCTGTGCATTATGGGGGAGAACCCCGCTATTCCTGAATTGAACCGAGAATAAAAAAGCCCGGATCTGCTGGGCTTTTTATGCTGTCATTCCAGAGCCTAAATCACCCCAAAACACCCCATTTAATGACGACAATAAAATCGTAAGTCTTTGATTTTATTATAAATACTGGTGGTGGGGCGGAACCCTGCGCCAAACCTATGTAACTTAGCGCCTTACGACCGCTGCGAACTTCTGCGGAAAGGTGCGGAATCCAGCCCCGACTGCCTTCAATCCTACCAGTTCAGCCTGACCGAGGTCACGAGCCAAACACATTGGACACGGTGTCAGTTCGATTCCCATTTGCGGAATTGAACCCGCGTCCGCATCGACTCACCCGATCTTCGATCAGGCGGTGACGAACCGCTCCCGAAATGCTCGCCGGCCCTGGTCGTAAGGCACAGGGTTGGTGGCGTGCGGGATCGGCGCGTTTCTGTCGCCGATGAGGTAATTGATCCGGTAGGTGCAGTTGCCGGATGGGTGCAGCATGCCGCCAATCACCCGTTCGGGATTCAGCACACGCTCCTGGATCAGTCGATCCAGCACCTTCTGGACCTGCGGCCCGAGCCCGACGAAAACGGCATCCTTCAGTTCCTCGACCTCCGCCGCGAAGTTCTCCAGCAGGTACTTCCTCAGCAAGGGGTGCTTGGTCATGTCTGGAGAGCCACGGTAATCGTCGTCCTTGACGAACACCGGATAGCGCAGGAGGGATGTGGTCTGCACCAGGTGGCGCGACGTGGAGAACAGGTCGGCAGAATCGGTCAGGCCGAGCCACTTGTGAAAGCCCCAATGGTTGAGCTGGTTGATGAGGTTGCTTCGCAACGGCTCGCCACTGAACGCGCCGACGCTCTTGGCGGCCTGGATCGCTTCCGCGCTGGACTTGCCGGCCTGAAGCGCGCGCCGCGCCTCGTTGTTGGCATTGACCATCTGGGTGGGGCCCGGTGTGATCCCGACCAGGACGATCCGCGCACTGGGGTTGATGTACTCGAACGGCGCGTAATAGATCTTCACGTCGCCGCTTGCATCCATCAACAGGCGCGGGTCGCGGACCACCGGAGGCGTCGACCCACAAAGAATCGGTGCGTACTTTTCGATTAAGTCTGTTCTCATTATTTGATGTGTCCTGGTCTAAGACTGGTCCGCCAGCCTGCTGGGATCAGTCCGAAGCCCACAGCCGATCGTCATCCTGGGTCGCGGCCCAGAAGTCATCGAACAGCGCCAGCTTGGCTTCGTCCTTGGTCGAGTAGGTCTTGGTACTGAACCGGCTGCCGATCCGGTAGCCCCACCGCTTGAACTTGTTCATGTGGACGCCGAGGTTGTGCCCATCGACGTTCAGGAAGCTGTTCCCCTTGGCGGACACCCGCCACTTGCGTTGCAGCCATCGGGTTCGGCGTGCTGCCCGGTTGCGCAACTTGGCCTCACGCCGTTTCGGTCCTTCGTAGTCGCCACTCATCTTCTCGGCGCAGACGCAGCCGACGTCGAAGTTCTCATCCAGATCCGGGTGTTCCATGATGTGGACGTAGCGGATCTTCTCGTTGCCGCACATCTGGCAGGTCGCGTAATCGGTTTCGTCCGCCGACTCGCCGTCGGCCCTCAGGTCGACCACGTCAACGCAGTGCCATCCCTTGTGGGGCACACCCGGCTGGTCCCATCGATTTCCACTCACGACTGACCTCCCTGATCCTGGATCATCGAATACTTGCCTGTATGGCATTCCACGCCACATCCCAGCGTATCCGCTCCTGTTCGAGGCGGACTTGTTGGTCCCAGGCATTTCCTTTAATCGACTGGTAGAGCTTTTGTTCGGTATTGGTGAGTAGTGGGAGCTCTGTGGAAGAGTGCTGGTCTTTCTCTTCGACCCATAAATCGCGATGACTCATCAGCGTAGACTCGTCCATAAGCACAGTCTTCAGGCTTGGGATGTATGTTCTGGCTCGATTAAGAATGGCAAAGCCATGCGTATCAATGTCACCCCAGTAGATACATTGCGCCTGTTGTAGCCATGGAAGCTGTCCCAAAACGTCAACCGCGTAACCCAGTCGCATGATCACAACCGCCCCTGGCAGATCATCAAAGGCCAGGCCAGTTTGAAGGTTCTCAACAACGAAGACATTCTTTGGTCGAATACCAATTCTCGCGACCTCATCATAAGGCGCAGAGATATCGCCAAGACCGCCAAAACGGGCTCTTAGATCCGGGTCTAGAACGCGCATGCGCATTAACTGCGGCTGTGCCCTCAAGCCGCAGCGCCAGAAGAAGTCGCGCTCTCCTGTTGGGTCACCCTGGAGCGTTGCAATCAAGTCAGAGATGATGCCCTTTCTAGAATCCAGCCATTTGCTGTCGGCACCGGCAACCGGAATTTGTCGTGGGTAGAGATTCGATTTCGGATTGCGACTGATCCAATCCAGCATCTCTGCCAGTCGACGGAAATCGGCATCGCTGTAGTCAGCGAGGACATCAAAATATCTCGGCAACTGCTGCGCAAGCACCGGCCAGCGAGCAGTGAGCGTCTGATACCGAGACAGGGAACGAACCCACCGTGCGGATGCACCGATCCACATGGCAACATCTTCAGGGCCTCGTAACGTCAGTTTCTCTGGCAGTCGCTGGACTCCAAGCGCTTTCCACCGACGCTCACACCAGGACAAGGAGCCGACTCCTTGCCAACCTTGCCATGCGCTCACCCAAGCACGAACGCCGTCGACCTGCCTCAGCGCAGCCTGCTCCGTCGGTATGCCGAGGGGAACTTCCAGCGGCCACTGGCTCTCGCCCGGATCACCGATCAACCACTCGCGGTGCTTGCTTTGAAAGCGACGGGCGAGAAACTGCCGAACATCTTCAGGAAGCTTCAACGCTAGCCTCCTCTCGTGCGTGCTCTGGCAGCTTCAACCGCTGACGATCACCGTCGTACTCGATGAGCAGGACGCCTGAGACGCGCCGATCGCTGATATCCACAAAGCAGGCGCCACCGATGAATGGCTCAAGGGTCATGACCGACTTTAGCGGCGTGGCGACCACCATCTGGAATCCGAAATTGGTAAAGATGTTCATCGCCAACGCGGTGAACTCGTTATCTGCCTTGTCGAAGGCTTCATCCAGCACGACGGGGGCATACATCGGCACGCCGTGGTCGTTACCACCCAGTTGATATCGCAGGGCTGCGGCCAAGCACGTGGTGGCCAGCTTCTGCCGTTGGCCACCAGACTTGCCTGCTCCGCTTCGGTAGATCTCGACCTCGACACCACTTTCATCTATCTCCCGCCCGATGAACTCAACGTGCTGTCGAACATCGAGCACAGTCTCGCGCCAGCGTTTTTGCTCGGGGTCCTGACTGGCGAGTCGATCAACAAGTCGTCGCAAGGCCAGGAACCGCGCCTCGGCAAACTCTCGATCCTCCGTCCATGCATGGCTCAGCGCCTGCTGGATCTCTTGCTTGAACTCCTTGACGTCGACAAGCTGCCGGTCACTGGCGTCGATGTGGAGATAGGTGCGTTGATTGGTGCTCTGGTTGAAGGGCACCTGGCCAAGACTGTCGTTGACCAGATCCATCCGTTCCAGGATCGCCTTACGCGCATCGTTCAGGTAGGTGGAAAGCGCCGCCAGGTTCTGGTGACTTTGGTTCTGCAGCAACTCAAAGAACCGCTGCTCATAGGCGGGCAGACCATCCGTCTCCAGCCGAACCAGCTTGGCGAAGAAGTCTGGCGCGCTGGCAAGGCTCGTGTCCATGTCGCCCGCGTCCATCGGCCATTGCCGTTTGAAATCGGCAAAGCGTGCTTCTATTTCCTTCTCGCAATCGGCGATTTCATCTTTGATCTCACTGATTTCTGTGTTGAGTCCTCTCTCAACAGCTGTTGTTACCTTGTCGAGGCTTTCGAGCCTGATCACGTCTGACTGCTTGGTGAATCGTTCGTCGAGCCCCTTGATCTGGTGGAGGGTCAATGAAACTCTGGAAGCATCTTGAAGGAGGGATTCGAGTTTTTGCGTGCTGTCTTTGATCTGCTTGAGAACTGAGTCATGCGCGACCTTGGCTTCGCGGAGATCCTTGTCAGCCTGCTCAACCAGGTCCTTTTGCTTGTCGATCCGTTGGCTGATTTGCAGTAGGGCTGTATTGCCTTCCCGCGCTTCGCGGATCTGCCGTTCAATGGTGGAGATGCGATCCAGTAATGGGAGCACATCTATTTCCTGCCACTGGAGATTCACCAGAGTCTGGCACTGCATCGCTCGGGCTGCACGATTCTTGTCCTGGTCGGAAAGCTTGTCGATCTCCCCGCCGAGGCGCGATATGGTGTCAGCCAGCTCCTGCGCCTGGGTTTGGAAGAGCGCAAGCTTCTCGCGGTTGTCGAACCCGAGCACCCAGTTTCGCCGGTCGCCGACATTTCTGCGGTCGTCTTTCTCATGCCGGGTTTTGCTGTGCTTGACCTGGCCTTCACGGGTGATGGCGCGATCTGCGCTCCTGAAGGACTGAATGGAGTCGACGCACGCGTAATCGAAGCGTTGCCGTAGTTCGGCCTGAAGCCAGTCGGCATACGTCCCCTCCTTGACATTCAGCTTGAGGACGAGCGAGTTAGCACCGATAGGCTTTGCCTGCCACGTCTCCGGACGGCCAGTCCGGTAATACACCAAGCGCTGCCCAAGGTGGGTGGTGTTGATGTGATTGGCCAATGCCGAATACTGGCGTTCGTCTACCAGGAGCGAGAGCGCAAACCCGTGCAGTACGCGCTCTATGGCCCCCTGCCATTCGGCCTCGTCGGGCTTCACCTCGATGAGTTCCCCAACGAATGGCAGCGCGGACTCAGAGATCCCGATGGCAGCGGCAATGTTTCGGCGCATTTCCAGCATGTCCGCTGGGATGTTCGATGGCTGGCGCTGAAGTGCCTGCACCTCTTTCAGTGCTTGCGAAAATGCTGCCTCAGCGTCCCTTTTTTCACCGGCCAGGCGGAACTGTTCTTCGCGGTTCGCGTTGCTGCGCTGCTCCCAGTTTTCGACCTCCTGCCGCGCGTTGCCCAAAAGTTCTGCGAAGGCTTGAGGCGAATCCGGGAGGCTCCACCCCAGCTTCTTGCATGCATCTTCCGCCTGACCGCGTTTGCGCAGACGATCTGTGCGCTGGACCTCCAGCCCCGATTTCTCGGCCTCCCATTGCTCGATCTGATCACCGCCTGCCTCACGGTGCTGTCGCTCCAGATCGCGCAAGATTGCGGCGTGGTTATCCAGGGTGCTTTGACGCCGCCCCACTTCACCCTCTGAGCCGTTGGCTTGCACCTCCAGGGATGCCACGTGCTCCTTGAGTAGCTCAATGCGTCGGGTTTCCCGGTAGCCATCAACACCAAGCCGAAGCTCATCCAAGCCATTGCGCTGCAGTATCAACGAGTCCCTGCGCTGATACTGCTCCCGCGCTGGGGCGAGCGTTTGAACCTGCTCGCGAGCCGTGACGACCGCCTGGTGGGCCGCATTGAGTTCGCCGAATTCGCTGACCAAGCGATCCGCCACTTCGAAGGTCTCGGGCTTGTCGAGCATGAAGTCGCGCAGGAAGGTATTGAGGTCGCCGAGGTTTTTAGCCGACTGGGTTTTGTGCAGCAAACGCAGCGCCATTTCGCTCTCGATGCCGAGCAGACGGCAGAACCTTTCGCAATAGGGGCGAAATTCGTCGCGTGCGAATGCCTCAGGGAAAGACTGCTTGAGCTTCCGGATGTCGAAGTTGGATTGACCAAAGTCCTCCAGCTCGCGCAGGTCAAAGGCTCGCTCCATGACAAGGTAGTGGCGTTTGACGTCAGCGCTGCCGTTCGCATTGCCCCGCAGCCAGAACACCTGAACCAGCACCACAGACTGACCCAACGCATTTTGGTAGGTCAGCGCCAAGGCAGACCAAGTCGTCCCCGCGCGCAGGTAGCGGGTAGCGATCTCTCCCGACTCCCCATCCTTCTGTTCAGCCCACGCACCCCGTATGTAGGTGACGAGGTTTCGGTCACGGCCACTGCGGTCAGCCTCGCGAGCGGCCGCGTTGAAGTCGATCCAGCGAGGTGGCGTCAGCAACGCCGAAAATGCATCGAGAAGCGTCGACTTTCCTGCGCCGGATCTACCAACAAACAAAAAACCTCGCTCGCTGATCGGTACGTCATGTAGGCCGGAGAAAGTACCCCAGTTGTAAACCTGCAAGCGAGTCATCCGGAACTGCTCGCGGGCAAACAAGGAGGCGGTTTGGGGTTCCGAGATCATTGGTCGGCCTCCTCATCAGCTTCAGTCTGAACCAGTTGCGCTGGCGCCTCTCCGGCCGCCATGCGCTGATACAACTGCGTCAGCGCTTGTATTTCCTCTGCCGAGAAGAGGAGTTTCAGCGTCGGCGAAATCTCGAAGCGATCCTCGCTCGAGCGAATTTTCTGCAGGATGCTGTGCTTCTTGATCTTCTCGATGGAGGCATGAACCCGTTTCACGAATCCCGCACGGTCGGTGTTGGCGGCGCGTTCATAGAGGGAGAGAAACTCTGTGATCTCGTCTGTCGACACCACGGCACGGTCGCCCTGCGAGTCCGCCTGGGTCAATCGCTGGCGTAGGTGGAGCAGCAGAATTGAGTCAATGAACGTCAGTTGGGCGCGACGCAGCAGGAGCGGCACTTCGAGGTCGCCGGTATCTGCCTGGCGCGTGAAAGCCACTTGTACGTCTCGGTCGATAACCAGTTCGAGAAACAGCTCGGCAAGACGCCGACGGATCACCGCTTCGTCTCGTACCAAGATCGGCCAGAGTTTTGGATGTCGACGTCCGTCGAGTGATGGCCCTGCCAGCAGCTGCACCAGGGCGCGCCGGGTATCCAGTGGCAACTCGCCGCTGTCGCCTAGGAACAGGGTGTTGGCAGGTGCCTGAGCAGCATCGGGGGCTTGTGCTTCGGTCGGCATTGCCGATTCGTCGCTGACGGACCCATTTTCAGACCAGTTCATTGGCCCGCTCCCTCAAAAAGAAGATCTTTGGAATTCGGGCGCTACGACGCTCGTCGTCGCCTCCAACCCAGCCTACGGTTTCACTGTGGTCGGCCTTGAACCCATGCCGACTGCCTAACGCAAGCAGGCCGACGACGCTGCCCAGCCCCTGTGCAGCGGGGAACTGTTCCAGCACGTCGGCAATCGATGCCTGGGAGCGTTGCTCCAGGACTGCCAGCACGTTGGCCTTCAGGGTTCGGAAGTCGATCTCGGACTGTGCGACCAGTTCGCTCACAGACTCTAGATCGATGGGCGGCGCATCCCCTGCTGCCATCTGACCGGGCAATGCTTGTAGGGATGGGTCGTGCAGAACCCATTGAGACAAGGAGCGCAACCGACTGCTCGTGAGTTCCAGCGTGTACTGGAGGGTTTCTGTGGCCCTGACTTCATCCTTCAGGGCCAGTGCTGCGCGCTGGGCGTCTTTCAACAGGTGATTGAGTCGGCGTTGCTCGAGGTATTCACGACTCTGGACGAAGTGCTTAAGGCTGCGCGCGAAGGTCTGGAGCACCTCGTGAACCATGCCGCCCTGCTCAAGAAGGGTGCGCGTCAGCCGCAGAAGAAATCGTCGCTCCTTAGCCTCGAGCTGCCCCACGAACTCCCGCGACATGACGCTATCGAGCGCCTGATCAAGCGTGGCCGCCTGTTCTGGGTCCGTGAGCAGTCGCCAGAAAGCGGAGAAAGTTCTTCCGGCGTCACTCTCTGAAATCAGGTCGATTCCGGCGAACAGCGAATCCAGCACATCTCCACGATTGCCATCGTTGTCCATGATGCGTTCACGAAGATCGCGATTCAGCTGGTCGAACTGATCGCGGACACGGCGGAAATCACCGGCCAGATCGTCGGCCAGCGTGATGATCTCCCGCGTGCGCTCGAGCGCCGTCGTATGGGGCAGCACGCGCATCTGCCCCTTCTGGATGGCGTCAATCTCCTTGTCGATGCGGGCTTGCTCGGCCATCAGCCGGTCGATGCGGCGGAACTTGTCGGTGTCTGTGTCCTCGGCAAGTCGGGCCAAGGCCTCTATGACGAGCGTCAGGCGGCTTTCGGTCGCGGCTGAGTGCGGCTGTGCCAGTCCAGAGACAAACCGAATGGCTTCGACGGCCGCCGTGGAGAGTTCATATTCCTCTTCTGAAGCCCCAGCCGGGAAGCGTCGCTCGAGGAACCCATCGGCGAGCCAGCTGGCGACATACGCCTGTGCCGTTTGGGGAAAGTCTTCGCCTTGGGCGCGCAGCTCTTCCTGCTCCGGCAGCAGCAGCTATTTCATTCACGGCGTCTTCGCCTTGGGCGCGCAGCTCTTCCAGATCCCTTGCGATGCGTTCGTGAAAAATGGAGGCAGGGAGGCTTCGCTCGCCCTCATACAGATGGGACTGAAGCAGGCCAATGACGGTAGGCCCGGTAGTCGAGGCAAGCAGACGCCACAGCGGCTGCGCCCGCATGCGCCGGTAGGTCGCGATGGCTTTGTCTGCTTTCATTGTGCTCCTGCCCTTGGACTATCAATCCCGAGTTGATATGATAATCATAATGCGACGCATACAAAATCTAAATGATTCTATGGACTCATTCTAGTGCAACGTATATACTGAGCGCAACATAACCAATCAACAAACAACACTGGCCAGTCAGAATGTCTAGCGATCAGATTTCAGATCTCACCCAACCCCAGCGCGACCGGCTCGCGTTTATTGAGCTCCGCGTTCGATTCTTTGGGGAGATCCGTCGGCATGATCTTGTGGCTCGCTTCGGCATCCAGGCTGCTGCAGCTACACGTGACATTGCTCAGTACAAGGAGCTGGCACCGCGCAACGTGGAGTACGACACCAAGGGCAAGGTCTACATCCGTGCATCCTGGTTCCGTCCATTGTTTGATTTCTCAGTTGAACGGGTTCTTACCTGGCTGTCCCAAGGCTACGGGGACAGCGAGCCCATTCGCTGGAAGGGATTGGTAGCGCACGAAGGTAGCAGTCTTCCAAATGCGCTCGACCTGGAGTTGCTGTCAGTTCTGACGCGCGCCATATACCAAGGTGCCGCCGTTGAGGTTTCCTACCGCGCGTTGTCTAGTGGGCTGACGACTCGCGAGATCGTTCCGTTCGGGTTGGCTGACAGCGGCCTTCGTTGGCACGTAAGAGCCTTTGATAGGCGCAGCGGCGAGTTCCGTGATTTTGTCTTGGGTCGTCTCGACGACGCTCGCATCCTCCCCGGTCGCGTAGCTGACCAAGAGAAGCCTGACCAAGATATTCAATGGAATCGTATCACCGAACTCGAGCTCGTGCCACATCCTGCCAACGTACAACACCCCGACACCATCGAGGCCGAGTACGGAATGGCAGGTGGAGTGCTCAAGATTCGCGCGCGCGCGGCGATGGCGGGCTACCTGCTTCGTCGGTGGAACGTCGACTGCACAGAGGATCACAGCCTCAAGGGGGGCGAGTACCACTTGTGGCTTCGGAACCGGCAAGCACTGTACGGCGTCACCAATCTCGTACTCGCTCCCGGGTACGAGGCCGAAGAGAAAGCCTAAGCGCACGGCTGGGGAGGACACATGCTCAAACTAGAAGACATCAAAAAGAACGCTGCCATCTCCGGGCTTGAGCCTGGGCAGGTGGTGCGCATCGTCACCACGGAGCCCGTGGGCGACAACGCCCTCACCGTCTATTACAAGAAGTCGGACGGGCAATTGTGCGAGCGGATGCTGTTTCGTACCGACGAGGTCAATCTGTCGCTGGCCGAGGCCGGTCGCCCCTGGGCCTTTGATGCGCCGGGTGAAGACTTCAAGCTCGCCGCCGAAGCGTGGCGGATCAACCTGGCGCATCTGTTCGACCCGATGATGGCCGTCCACACGTCCAACGTCGAGCCGCTGCCGCACCAGATCACTGCTGTGTACGAATCGATGTTGCCGCGCCAGCCGCTGCGCTACGTGCTGGCCGATGACCCGGGCGCGGGCAAGACCATCATGGCCGGTCTGTTTATCCGCGAGTTGCTGATGCGGGCCGATGCCAAACGCGTGCTGATCGTGGCTCCCGGAAGTCTGGTCGAACAGTGGCAAGACGAAATGTTCGAGAAGTTCGGCCTGACCTTCACGCTGTTCTCACGAGAGCAGGTCGAGCAGTCGCGCAGCGGCAACCCCTTCGACGACATCGACCTGATGGTCGCCCGGGTTGATCAGCTCTCACGCAACGAAGACCTGCAGGAAAAGCTGCGCCTCTCCCACTGGGACTTGGTGGTGGTCGATGAAGCGCACAAACTCTCGGCCAACTACTTCGGAAACAAGGTCAACAAGACCAAGCGCTTCCAGCTCGGCGAACTGCTGGGCTCGGTCACTCGCCACTTCCTCCTGATGACTGCTACGCCGCACAACGGCAAGGAGGAAGACTTCCAGCTGTTCATGTCCCTGTTGGATTCCGACCGCTTCTACGGCAAGTTCCGCGATGGCGCGCATAAGGTTGATGTCACCGATCTGATGCGTCGCATGGTCAAGGAAGACATGCTGCGCTTCGATGGCACACGCCTATTCCCTGAGCGCCGCGCCTACACCACCAACTACAAGCTCTCCGACCCCGAAGCCGCTCTCTACGCAGCCGTCACCGACTACGTGAAGGAGGAAATGAATCGCGCCGATCAGCTCGACGGACAGCGGAAGGGCACGGTAGGTTTCGCCCTCACTTCCTTGCAGCGGCGTCTGGCGTCCAGTCCGGAAGCAATTTATCAATCCCTCAAGCGTCGCCACCACAAGCTGATGCGCCGGGTCGAAGAAGAAAAACTGCGTCAGCGCGGTCAGTCCCTGGCCGAAACATTGAACGGTTACGAATTCAACGGGCGCAATGCACCCGAGGACATCTGGGAGGCCGACGACGCGCTCTCGCCCGAGGACTACGAGAACTTCGAAGAAGCCGTGGTTGACCAAGCCACAGCAGCGCAGACCATCCAAGAGCTCGAAGCCGAAATCATCATCCTCGAAGCGCTGGAGGAGCAGGCTCGTCAGGTCGTCCACTCCGGCCAAGACCGTAAGTGGGATGAACTCTCCAAACTGCTGCAGAACACGCCTGAGATGCACGATGCCGATGGCCGCCAGCGCAAGCTGATCATCTTCACCGAGCACCGCGACACGCTGAATTACCTCGCCGTCAAGATCCGTGGCCTGATCGGCAATGAAGAGTCCGTGGTGATGATCCACGGTGGCGTGAAGCGCGAAGAACGGCGCAAGGTGCAGGAGCTGTTTCGCAACGACCCTGCCGTGCGCGTGCTCATCGCCACCGACGCAGCAGGCGAAGGCGTCAACCTGCAGAACGCCAACCTGATGGTCAACTACGACCTGCCCTGGAACCCGAACCGCCTGGAACAGCGCTTCGGCCGTATCCACCGTATCGGCCAGACCGAGGTCTGCCACCTGTGGAACATGGTGGCCAGCGAGACCCGCGAGGGCGACGTTTTTCAGCGCCTATTCGAAAAGCTCGAGGTCGAGCGCGCCGCACTGGGCGGCCGCGTTTTCGACATCCTCGGGGAAGTATTCGAAGACAAGAGCCTCAAGGACCTGCTGATCGAAGCCATCCGCTACGGCGCAGACCCCGAGGTTCGCGCCCAGCTTCACCGCAAGGTGGAAGGCGCGCTCGATACCCTGCACCTGGAAACCATCATCAAGCGCAACGCCCTGTGCGAAGAGGTGATGGACGAGCGCCGCCTGTTTGCAGTCAAGGAGGAGATGGAGAAAGCCGAGGCCCGCAAGCTCCAGCCGTATTTCATTCGGTCCTTCTTTAGTCAGGCATTCCGGCAACTTGGCGGCGAACTGCGCCCCCGCGAACAGGGCCGCTACGAGATCACCCACGTTCCCGCCAACATCCGCGAGCGTGACCGCCAGATCACTGGGCGCGACCGTCGCAACCTCGACCCCGTGCTGCGCAAATATGAGCGCGTGTGCTTCGAGAAACAGTACGTGCGCCTTGCAGACCGCGTGGGTGCCCCGATGGCCAGCCTGATGCACCCCGGTCACCCGCTGATGCAGTCGGTCACAGACTTGGTGATGGAGCAGCATCGCAACAAGCTCAAACAGGGCACTGTGCTGGTCGATCCGACCGATATGGGCCTGCTTCCTAAGGTGATGTTCATCATCGACCACTGCGTGAAAGAAGGTGCTGATTCGACTCACGTCGTATCTCGCCGGATGCAGTTCGTCGAGATCGATCCGCAGGGCGGTGCAATCAACGCAGGCTGGGCACCTCACCTCGACTTGGAGCCCATCGCCAAGGCAGACATGGCGCTGATCGAAGACGTGCTGGGCGCGCCGTGGATCACGCAGAATCTGGAGCAGCAAGCGCTGGCTCATGCCTCTACCCACCTCGTGCCAGAGCACTTCGACGAGGTGCGTACCCGACGCGAGCACAGCGTTGATAAGACCTTGACCGCTGTCCATGAGCGGCTGGTCAAGGAGATCAACTACTGGTCTGATCGCTACATCAAGCTGCAAGACGACATCGCCGCAGGCAAGGATGTGCGGCTCACGCTGGAAAACGTCCGTCGCACGATTGACGACCTGACCGCGCGCCGCGAGTCACGCGAGAAAGAACTGCTGGCGATGCGCCACGTCATCTCGGCCACGCCAGTGGTGGTCGGCGGCGCACTGGTGATTCCTGCAGGGTTGCTGGCGCAACTCAAGGGAGCGCCGGGCTGGACTGCGGACGCTGACGCCCGGGCGCGTGTGGAGTGGATCGCCATGAGGGCAGTGATGGACGCCGAACGATCCCTCGGCCACGAGGTGATCGACGTATCGGCACAGAAATGCGGCTGGGACGTAACCAGCCTGCCGAAGGCCATCAACGGCAAGTTGCCGGCCTCGCGCCACATCGAGGTGAAGGGCCGCGCCAAGGGCCAGACCACGATCACCGTCACGCGCAACGAGATCCTGTACGGCCTCAACCAATCCGACAAGTTCATCCTGGCCATCGTGCTGGTTGATGGTGAACAGCACGAGGGACCGTTCTATGTGCGGCAGCCTTTCACCCAGGAGCCCGACTGGGCCGTGACCAGCATTAATCTCGATCTCGGTCAGTTGCTGGCTCGGGCCGTCGAGCCTAGGACACCCGTATGAGCGAAAAGACTGAAAAGCCAGAAGTCCTTTGGTCTCACTGCAATGAGTGTGGACATGAGACCAAGCACGACGTCGTGCATCGAGCTGATCGCCGCCGTACTTTTGACGATGACCAGTATTCCGTTGAAGTGGGGTCAGTTTGGAAAGTGCTTCAGTGTCGCGGCTGCGAAGAGGTCACGCTAAGACGCGTGGACTGGTGTTCCGAAGACGACCCGATGGATGGCCCCGGCCCAGCAACTTACTTTCCCCCGCGGGTATCCAGGCGCAAGCCTTCATGGGCAAGTCATTACGAGTTGCCATCCGAGTACATAGCTCTGTTGGAAGAGACCTATACCGCACTGCATGCCGATAGCCGTCGCTTGGCGATGATGGGAGCCCGAGCACTGATTGATGCGGTCATTCGTCGCAATGCGGGCGATCAGCAGAACTTCGGTCAAGGCCTCAACGCCTTGGCAGAGAAGTACCTGATCAGCGAGCAGGATCGCGGAATTGTTGAAACCGCTATTGAAGCTGGCCACGCTTCAGCGCATCGAGGTCACAAGCCAACGGCTGAAGACGTGAATGTGGTGATCGACATCGTCGAGCGACTTATCCACACAGAAATCCTGGCCGAGCAGGCCAGGGAGCTAAAGAAATCCACTCCGCCGCGCCCATCTCGTGCTGCGCAAAACAAGAGCTAAACATGCATCCAATCAAAGCCCCCAAAAAGCTCATCGAGGTCGCATTGCCGCTCGATGCCATCAACGAAGCCGCTGCGCGTGAAAAGTCTATCCGCCACGGTCATCCATCGACTCTGCACTTGTGGTGGGCGCGTCGCCCTCTTGCCGCCGCACGCGCAGTGATCTTTGCCCAGATGGTCAATGACCCGGGCTACCAACAGGGTGGCGGCTTCCGCTACGGCGTGAACAAAGAGAAGGCCGCGCTGGAGCGCGAGCGACTATTCAAGATCATTGAGGACCTCGTGCAGTGGGAGAACACCAACAACGAGGACGTTCTTGCGCGCGCCCGTGCCGAAATACTCCGCTCATGGCGCGAGACCTGCGAGCTCAATAAAAACCACCCGCAGGCGGCCGAGTTGTTCAACCCGGACAAGCCGCCTGGATTTCATGACCCGTTCGCCGGCGGTGGTGCAATTCCGCTCGAAGCCCAGCGCCTCGGTCTGGATAGCTTTGCATCTGACCTAAACCCAGTTGCGGTGACCATCAACAAGGCTATGATCGAAATTCCTCCACGGTTCGCGGGGAGGAAGCCAGTAGGTCCCGCTCTTGGAGATGCTCGACAGTCGAATCTGCATGAGGATTGGTCTCGAGCGCGCGGGCTCGCAGAGGATGTCCGACGCTATGGTGCGTGGGTGCGCAACGCTGTCGAAAAAAAGATTGGCCATCTCTATCCTAAGGTGAGAATCACCGCGGCCATGGTCAGTGATCGCCCCGAAATTCAGCACCTTGTCGGCCAGGAATTCACTGCAATTGCTTGGCTTTGGGCTAGAACAGTGAAAAGCCCAAACCCAGCATTCAGTTCCGTCGATGTTCCTTTGGTCCGATCATTTTGGGTCTCAGCCAAAGAAGGCAAAGAAGCCTGGGTTGATCCAGTCGTTGATCGTGAAAACGGCAGCTACTCATTTGTGGTCCGTACATCTGGCTCCCCGAAGATCGAGCAAACAGTTGGCCGCAAAGGTGCGATGTGCATCATGTCGGACACCCCCATTCCGTTGAGCTACATCCGCTCCGAGGCAAAAGCTGGGCGACTGGGGCAAAAACTCTTTGCCGTCGTCGTTGAGGGCCCGCGAGGTCGGCTCTACCTTTCTCCGAGCGACGAAATATCGGAGATCGCGGAGCAGGCAGAACCTGCTGAGCCGATCCCTTCCGCGGCTATCGACCACTGGGCAGGGTGCACAAACTGTGTGGTTTATGGCCTGGAAAACTTCGAGCAGCTATTCTCGAAACGACAGCTAGCTGCACTGACCTACTTCTCTGACGCAGTCATATCGGTCCGCGAGAAGGTTTTCAAGGATGCTCTTGCTCACGGAATGCATAACGATGAAAGGCCTCTTGGTGAAGGCGGGTCGGGCGCGCGAGCTTATTCAGAAGCTATTTCTGTGTTGCTGGCTTTCGTCGTGGACAAATGTGCCGACTACTGGTCGACGATGTGCACTTGGCACAATACAGGAGAGAAAATAGGACACACTTTCGGGCGTCAAGCGATTCCAATGAGTTGGGATTACGCCGAAACAAACGTCTTTTCCGACTCTTCCGGCAATTGGTTGGGGATGGTTCAGTGGGTGGCAAAGGTTATCGAGGCGTTGCCAGCAGTAGGAAATGGCACCGCTGTCCAACATGATGCAGCGACCCCATTCAACAAAGCAACGTTACCAGTTGTCTCTACCGATCCACCCTACTACGACAACGTTCCTTACTCCAACATTTCTGACTATTTTTACATTTGGCTGCGCCGCTGCATTCGGGACATTTACCCGAACTTGTTTGCGACGATCACTGTGCCAAAGATGCCAGAGCTGGTTGCCAACCAGTTTCGCCACGGAGGTAAGGAAAAGGCCTTTGCATTTTTCATGAATGGAATGCAGGCGGCCATTTCGCAGCTTCGCAAATCCGCTCATCCAGCCTTCCCGGTGACCATCTACTATGCTTTCAAGGCATCGGAAACCGAAGACGGCGAAGGAACGTCCAGCAGCGGGTGGGAGACCTTTCTTCAAGCAGTAATTGACTCGGGTTTCTCGATTACCGGCACATGGCCCATGCGCACCGAGATGAGCGCGCGGCGCATGGCTGTCGGCAACAACGCCCTCGCTTCCAGCGTAGTACTGGTGTGCAAGGGGAAGGAGGCTGAGGCGCCGACCGTCTCGCGCCGAGAGTTCATCCGCGAGCTCAATGCCAACCTTCCAGATGCGTTGGCTGAAATGACGCGAGGCGGAGTCAACTCACCTGTCGCGCCTGTCGACCTGTCGCAGGCAATCATCGGTCCAGGCATGGCCATATTCAGCCAATACGCGGCGGTGTTGGAAGCAGACGGCACACCGATGCGGGTAAAGACCGCCTTGCAACTGATCAATCGGTTCCTGGCCGAGGATGACTTCGACCACGATACGCAGTTCTGCCTGCATTGGTTTGAGCAGCAGGGTTGGGCTACAGGTAAGTTTGGTGAGGCGGATGTTCTGGCCCGCGCCAAAGGCACCAGTGTGGCCGGCCTTCAGGCCACCGGGGTGGTGGAATCCGGCAAGGGTGACTTGCGGCTACTTCGTTGGGCTGAATTGCCGCGCGATTGGTCGCCAGAGACTGACTTGCGGCTGCCAGTGTGGGAGGCGCTGCACCATCTGATTCGCGCACTGAACCAGGAGGGTGAGTCGGCAGCTGGGGCCTTGCTGGCCCGTATGCCAGCGCGAGCCGAACCCATCCGCGCTTTGGCCTACCGCCTCTACACGCTGTGTGAACGCAAGGGCTGGGTCGACGACGCGCGTGCCTATAACGAGCTTGTCAACGCGTGGAGTGCCATCGAACAGGCCGCCGGTGAGGCGGGTGTAGTCGGCTCGCAGACACAACTGGATATCTGAGCGGGGAATAACAATGACACTGAAACCCTGGCGTGAAATCGCCGTCCCTCACGAAGACGTGCTCAAAGGCACGTTCCAACAAGCCGAGTTCGCGGCCGACCTGTCGCGGGTGCACGCCGGTACTGCAACTGGCGAGTACCAAAACCCGGCACTGTTCTTCCAGCGCACCTTCATCACCGAAGGCATGCGCCTGCTGCTCGACTCCGTGGTCAAGCGATTGTCTGGCAAGGGTGGTGATCCGGTCATTCAACTGCAAACCGCTTTCGGCGGCGGTAAGACGCACACCATGCTGGCGGTCTACCACCTCGCCAAGGGCGAGGCCCTGGCAAGTGATCTGCCCGGCATACCGGCCATTCTGGACTCTGCTGGCGTGACGGAGCTGCCACGTGCGCGGATTGCTGTGCTGGATGGCATCAAGTCATCGCCGAACCAACCGGTGGTTCGCGACGGGCATGCGATCCGCACCCTATGGGGCGATCTGGCGTGGCAGTTGGGCAAGGCCGAAGGCTATGCCCTGGTGGCCGATGCCGATGCTTCGGGCACGTCACCGGGCAAGGCGGTGCTGGAAACGCTGCTCAGCCGTTACGCGCCCTGTGTGATCCTGATTGACGAGTTGGTGGCCTATGTACGCCAGTTCGAAGATGGCAAGACGCTAACCGGCGGCAGCTTCGATTCCAACCTGAGCTTTGTGCAGGCGCTGACCGAGGCCCTCAAGGCAGTGCCGACCGCAGTGCTGTTGGCCTCGTTGCCAGAGTCGGACAAGGAGGCAGGCAGCCAACGTGGCGTGAAGGCACTGGCTGCGCTGTCGCACTACTTCGGCCGCATTCAGGCCTTGTGGAAGCCGGTGGGCACCGAGGAGGCGTTTGAGATTGTGCGCCGTCGCCTGTTCACCAGCATCAACGACAAACTGGCAGCGGAATCGGTGTGCCGCGCATTCGCCGACTACTACACGGCGAACGGAGAGGACTTCCCGCGAGAGACGCAGGAGAGTCGCTACTTCGAGCGGCTGATGCACGCCTACCCGATCCACCCGGAAGTGTTCGACCGCCTGTATGAGGACTGGTCGTCGCTCGACAACTTCCAGCGCACCCGTGGCGTGCTGAAGTTGATGGCTAAGGTCATCCACCGATTGTGGAAAGACAACGACAAAGATCCGCTAATCATGCCTGGGAGCTTTCCGCTGGCGGATGCCGACACCCGCAACGAGGTGATCTACTACCTGCCGCAAGGCTGGGACCCGGTGGTGGAGCGTGACGTGGACGGCGAACGCGCCGAGACCACCGAGATTGAGAACCGCGACACACGGCTTGGCAGCGTGCAAGCTTGCCGCCGCTCGGCCCGCGCGATCTTCCTGGGCAGCGCGCCAAGCACGGCAAACCAGATGGTGCGCGGCATCGAGCTGGAGCGGGTGACCTTGGGTGTCGCGCAGCCCGGCCAGCAAGTCGGCATCTACAAGGATGCGCTGCGTCGTCTTGGCGACCGCCTGCACTACCTGAACAGCGGCAACAATCGATTTTGGTTCGATACTCGCCCGAATCTGCGCCGGGAGATGGAGGAGCGCAAGCGCCGTTTCCAGGACAAGGAGGACGTGTTCCCCGCTATCCGTGACCGCGTGCAGAAGACCTTTGCCAGCGGCGTGTTCGGGGGCATCCACATCTTCACGACCAGCGGCGATGTGCCAGATGACTGGCAGTTGCGTCTCGTGGTGCTGCCCCCCGATGCAGCTTTCAGCCGCAGTGGCCAGAGCCTCGCCATAGAGCGGGCCACCGAGATTCTGAAAACCCGTGGCGACCAACCACGCTTCAAGCAGAACCGGCTGATCTTCCTGGCCGCCGACTACGACAGCGTGAGCCGACTGAAGGATCAGGTGCGCTCGACCCTGGCATGGCAGTCCATCGTGGGCGACATCAAGGAGATGAAGCTCAACCTCGACCAGTTCCAGTCGCGGCAGGCCAGCAAAAGCCTGGAGGACGCCAATGAGGCGCTACGCCGGATGATCCGCGAGACCTACAAATGGATCGTCGCACCGATGCAGGAAGCCCGCCCTGGCAAGGGTCTATCCGAAATCCAGTGGGAGCACTTTCAGGTCAACCCGGGCGCGCAGAACCTGTCTCAGGAAATAGAGCGCGTGCTGAAGGAGAACGAGCTCCTGATCACCGAGTGGGCTCCGATCCATCTAGCCACGGTGCTGAAGAACTGGTTCTGGAAGGATGACATCAAGGACACAAGCGCGCTCAATGTGTGGCAGCAAAGCTGCCAGCAGCTTTACCTACCTCGCCTGAAAGACGACACAGCCTTCCAGCAGACGATGGGCGCAGGTGCAGAGAGCCGCGACTTCTTCGGCTTCGCGCAAGGCAAAGAGGGTGGTCGCTATGTCGGCTTCACCTTCGGCAAACGAACGTCCTTGTTCCTCGACTCATCCCTGCTGCTGATCGAGCCGGTCACCGCCGCCGGGTATGCCGAGGCACAACGAGCCGCTGAAGAGGCCGCGCGTCCCAAGCCTACAGACACAGCAACAGCTACCGCTGGTAACGGCACACCCCCGCCAAGGGTCGAGGACTCAGCCAAATCGACCTACGCTGGAGGCGGTAACTCAGCCCCGCAACCGGTCAAGAAGCAGTTCTACGGCAGCATCGAGCTCGATGCCATTCAGGCCAAGAAGCAGTTCGCCGATCTGGTCGATGAAGTGGTTCAGCAGTTCACCATCCGTCCAGGAGTAAAGGTCAGGATCGCCATAGAAATTCAGGCCGACTCGGCCACGGGCTTCGATGACGGGCTGCAACGTGCGGTCAAGGAGAACTGCAACGTGCTGCGGTTCAAGAACGCTGAATTTGAAGAATAAAGGGGGGCTGGAAAATGGCGGGATACGGCTACGAAGTTGATTTCCTACCGGTCGGTAACGGCGACAAGAGTGGTGATGCCATTGTTCTTCGATACGGAGAGCCTGGCAGCTACAAGGTGATGGTCGTTGATGGTGGGACGAAAGAGTCCGGGCAGAAGATCGTCGATCACATCAAGGAACACTACGGGACGACGCATGTCGACTACCTGGTGAACACGCACCCCGATGCGGATCATGCATCCGGGCTAGAAGTCGTGCTTGAGCAACTCACTGTCGGTGAGGTCTGGGTGCATCGGCCGTGGGAATATGCTGAAGAAATCCGGCATTGGTTTAAGGACGGAAGGATCACCGATGAGAGTCTGGCCAGTCGCCTGAAAGATCTGCTTTCACACGCCTACCGGCTTGAAGAACTCGCCGATGAAAAAGGAATTCCGATATTTGAGCCGTATGCCGGTGCCAAGATTGGCGATTTCTATGTGCTGTCGCCTGATCAAGATTGGTACTTGGAACTCGTCCCGCAATTCAACAAAACGCCTGAAGCCCGTAGTGTCAGCATGGCCGAGGCGGTGAAGAGTTTTGGACTCAGAGTGCTCGAGAAAATGGCCTCTTGGGTCGATGAGCATTGGCATATCGAGACGCTCTCCGAAGATGGCGAAACGTCGTGCGAAAACGAAAGCAGCGTGATTCTGTACGCGAACCTTGATGGGCGCGGCGTGTTGCTGACTGGTGATGCGGGCATTCAGGCGTTGGGTCGAGCATGCGACTACGCAGAGGCACTTGACCTTGACCTAGTTTCAAGTCGCTTCATTCAGGTGCCCCACCACGGTAGCCGAAACAATGTCTCCCCAAGTGTTCTGGATCGCTTTGTCGGCCTGAAAAACACACAGGGCACGGCAGCGACAAAGACAGCGTTTGTTTCTGCGTCAAAGGACTCGGAAGTGCATCCACGAAAAGTTGTGACAAATGCATTTCTGCGCCGTGGCGCTGACGTTCATCAAACGAAGGGGCAATCGAAGCGACATTCACACAACATGCCGAATCGTGAAGGTTGGACGGCATCAACTCCTGTGCCATTCCATGCCCAAGTTGAGGGAGACTGAATCAGATGATCGGCAGCATTCTTGATCCTTATGACCGCAAGGCTCGCCTTTACCCGGCGTTGTTGGTCATGCTTGTGCCGATAATCGCGGCCACCTTAGTGGCCCCAGTGTTTTCAAGCCAACTGGCAGGTCTGGCATCTCTGGCGATAGCGCTGGGCGGGCTGATGCTCCTCAGCTCGTTGGGCCGCGAATGGGGGAAACGCAAAGAGCCGAAATTATTCGAGAGTTGGGGTGGCACACCAACAACGCTTATGTTGATGCGAGCAACAAGTCCATTGGATCAGCTGACCCTAGACAGATACCGAAAGGTTCTTGAAGGGAAAGTGCCGGGTCTTCAGTTTCCTGATTCGACAAGCGAGGCATCTGATCCGGCAAAAGTCGCAGCAATTTGCGAGTCTGCGGTGAAGTGGTTGCGCGAGGCGACACGAGACACGAAGAAGTTCGCATTGGTCTTTGCCGAAAATACCAATTATGGGTTTCGCAGAAATCTGTTGGGCGTGAAGCCGCTGGCCCTCGGCATGTGCGTTCTTACACTTGCCGCGACGGCTCTACATGCTTGGCTGTTGACGGCTGGAAATCTGTCTGCTGTCACCTCACAGTCATGGAGTGCAGCAGTGGTGGCATGCATCGGCCTTGTGGTTTGGGGGGCAGTAGTCAACGCAGATTTCGTCAAAACGACGGCCTTTGCCTATTCAACTGCACTTCTGGCTACATGTGACTCACCAGCGTTTGCGCTTGAACAGAAGAAGTCACGCAAAACATCTGCAACGGACAAGGGTTGATCAGAGTGGCAACGGTTCATTTTCTCAACGTGGGAGAAGGTGACTGCATTGTGATTCAGCACAACAGTGGCCGAACCAGCATGATTGATATCTCATGTGGGAATATGACCGAGATACAGGAGTCGACTAACCGCTTCATAAAATCAGCAGGCTTGGCAGGTTCAAATGTGAGCGGTAACTTCAATATGAAGGCTTATCCTACCAAGCCGCAAAACTACCTAGCAGCATTGGGGATCAAGTCGATCTGGCGTTTCATTCTGACCCATCCGGACATGGATCACTTGGATGGTTTCGATGCATTGCTTGACGAGATTGAGGTCAACAATTTCTGGCATTCTGGTGCCAGCAAGGCCAAGCCGAGTTTCTCCGGGTACAACGGCTACCAGGAAGAAGACTGGGATCGATATGCGAATGTGCGTGATGACAAGGAGCCGGGAATTACAACCCTCAAAGTTCTCGCGGGCAAGGTTTTCAAGTATGCAAACGAGGACGATAACGGGGGTGGTGGCGATGGTTTAAAGATTATTGCGCCTACTCAGAGTTTGGTCACTGACGCTAACGAGAGTGAGGATTTCAACGATTGCTCATACGTGATCCTCTATCGCACAGGTGGTTTCAAGATCATATTTTCAGGTGATTCCCATGATGCGACTTGGGATCACATACTGGAAAACCACGCTGCCGATGTCGCGGACTGCGATATTCTGATTGCTCCGCATCACGGGCGGGATTCGGGCCGATCTTGGGATTTCCTGGACATATTGAAGCCACGACTGACTCTCTTTGGCGTGGCCAGTTCTGAGCATTTGGCATATGACGCTTGGAATCGGCGAGGCCTCGATAAGATCACGAACAATCAGGCTGGGAACATTGTGCTTGATATCAACGGTAATCAAATGGACGTGTACGTTGAGAACGACGCGTATGCCGAATCCCGGAATTCTGGAAATACCACGCGAAACGCACTGGGTTACCGCACACTTGGCTACTTGAGTGCTAATTGATCACCCGTTCGAATAGCAATGCTGACTCTGCTTCCCGTCTGATTATCAATCCTGGCAGCATTTTCCCTCCGCCGTAGACCCATCTGCGCAGCTCCGTTGCTGCGGCAGTCCAGTCCCGCTGATTGATGCGCCGCCTAAGGGTCGATGTCTGAAGCCGCCCCGCGCCGAGGTTGAACGTGAAGTCCACGATGGCGGCGAGCCTGCTCCCGGGTTCGGTGGCCAGCACCGGGCAGTAGCGCAGCGTGGCGGCGAGTGCCGATTGGAGGTCGCGCGCGAGATAGACCTCGGCTTCCGTCTCCGTGATAGGTGGGTGATCTGGTTTGCACAGATGGCCGTAGCCAATCGTCCAGAAGCCTGCGGGACAAACGTAGGGGACGGCGGTGATCTCGATTTCGCGCTTCACCTTGCGCTCGAATCCCTCAAAGCGCTTGGCCAGCTCGATAGCCGCTTTTGGCACCTCAATCACGGCCGCACCCGGTCAAACACGCGCCCGAGGAACCAGAAGTTCAGCACCCCGGCCCATAGCGCCTGATCGGCTTCCGTCCAAGCGTGCAGGATGGCCGTTCCCCAGCCCGCGCCAGCAGTGACAGCCGCCGCGAATGCGGCGGTCTTGGCGGCGCAGTACAGCGCCATGAACCAGTAGGTGATGACGGGGCGCACGCTGCAAGACAAGGCATCGGCCCAGCGCACGCCGGTTTTCTCGCCCTGACTGCGAACGGCTTCGCGCAGGGTTTCGATGGCTCCGACGTTCCACGCGGCGTCGGCACCTGCTCCGATTTCCGACATACGTTGCGCACCGCGAATCTTCTCGAACTCCAGCGCCTTGTCCTGCATCGCCAGTTCGTGTCCACGCTCGCCTTTACGGTCGAGCCATTTGGGGATTTCAGGTGCGAGACGGAAGGCCCCTCCGAGGAGACCACCGAGCAAGGTCTCGATCATTGCGGGCCTCCCATCAGTTTCAACTTGATGGCGGCACCGACCAGTAGCGCGGCCAGGATGCCGGTGGTGATGACCTTGACGGTGGTCTGCCAGGCCGTGCGTCGGGCATCACGCCAGGCTTCCAGCAGGTCGCGTAGTTCGCGGATGTCGCGTGCGGCGTGGCCGTTTTCCAGGCCAAGGTGGGTCAGGACACGCTCGGCTCCGCGTTCAGCGGCGCGGTCCAGCAGTTCGTCGAAGTCCTCGCGGCGCAAGAGGAGCATGTTCTCGACGAGCGCAGGCTGTTGTTGTTTGGGTTCGGTCATAGCAGTCTCCAGAAATACGAAACCCGCCTCGTGGGCGGGTTTCTGGTGGGTACGAAGATGGAAAATCAGATGGCGATGCCTGCGCTCCAGCCGGTGGACTTGTAGGCCGAGAGCTTGGCCTCGTCCTCGATGTAGCAAAGCCAGCCGATCTTGGGCGAGTGGTACTCCCAGGCATCGGCAATGCGCGCCGCGATCTGGTTGGTTTTGCCTGCCCACACGCCCGTGGCAGCGGCAGGAATGAGGTAGCGGTCGCCATTGGCGGGGCTGGCCGGTGGCGTGGTCAGGTCGCGGTCTTTCACGGACAGGCCGACCACCGCGCCGAGGCGCTTGAGGTTGGCGTCCATGCCGGTGTCCCAGCCGCTTTCGCCGAGCGTCCAGCCGTAGTTGAGTCCAAGGTTCGGGTCGGTCGATGACATGGTCTATCTCCAGAGATTCGATGCTTGGCGAATACGCCGGACAGCTTCCGGATCGCCGGTTCGGTGGCTTTGCTGCGGGTGTTGTCGCCAATGACGCCCAACGATGGGCAGGTACAGCACGCCGCCGCGCTTGGCTACGAGCAGGGTCAGCAGCCAGTCGGCGAAGTTGTTGAGGTCGGTGGTTTCCTTGAGCACGGCTTCGACGACGGAGCGTCGCATCACGATCAGGCCGTGCAAGGTGACGCGCACGCCGGCGTAGTTGGCCTCCTTGCGGATCTCCGCCGCTTGAACGGTGTCCGGTCGAAACGTAACACCGTCGTCAGTCTCCATCGCGCAGACGTCCTTGAAGACGGCCTCTAGGTGCGGCAACTCGGCCGAACCAAAACCCAGAAAGTCCGCATCCCGCGTCGGCCGGTGCGGGATGTCGAACCACAAGTCGAACAGCAGCGCGCCTTTCAGCAGGAACTGGTCAGCATGGGGCGAGATGCTGAGTCGCTACAGCAGCCGCTCAAGGGCGTAGCGGGTCAAGACCAGATTGAAGTCTTGTCGGGTCTCGCGGGCACGGGTGAGCAGACGAGCCCGCACCGAAGCGGCCGTGTTGCGCTGGTTCATGACAGGCTTTCCATGTAGGGGCGCATCACATTGGCCACTCGGCACAGCGTGGCATAGCGCCAGAGTTCGTCCATGCTCACGCGCTTGGCTCGCCAGGCTTCCTGCAGGGCTTCCATCGCGACATCGAGGCCGATCTTGTTGCGGAACTTGAAGCAGTCGGCCACGGTGCGGGCGACGTTGGTCATGCGCACGGTCACGCCATCGATCTGGTGCTCTTCAATCCCATCGGTCAGCGCAGCGCCGGAGAAGCGCACGATGCGCAGCGGCGGATAGTCCATCTTCGGCGCACGCGCCTTGTTGGGAATGGCGAGCCAGACCTCGAATGGCGACTGCGTGGTGAGGTCGTGCACCCGCAGTGCTGACAGCAGGCAGACGATGGCTTGCGGGTGTTTGCGGGCCACCTCGGCCAGCGTGCCATGCTCGGATACGCTGCGATCGGGACGGGCATACAGACCGCGACCCACTCGGACGAGCAGGCCCCGCCGAACCAGCCGCGTGAGGGCGACACTGGGCAGACCCAGCGCGTCGAGATCTCGCGGGCGTATGAGGCCGCGCTGGGCGGCGAGATCGAGAATGGTCTGGTGCGAAGTTTCCATGCCACCATGATGTTGCATTACGTCGGTAGTTGTCAATATATACCGACAAAACACAACCAATGTGGTTTCCTCTGCTCCCCGATGCTGCAATCCAACCGCTTGATTCGTCCGCGCGTAACTCTTTGATCTGTATGGCGCTGACTTATGGCCTTTGCGGACTTCGGGCCGGTTTCAGGGAGCGAGGTGGGAGCGAGGAATGGCCAGGAGAGAGTGGAATGTGGCCCGGAACGGGCTGAAAGGCTGACCGGCGAAGTCCGCAGGCTTCCGCAGGAACCCCCAAGAACACGCGGAAACCGGCGCGATCAGGCAAGAAAAAACCCCAACCGAGAACGGTTGGGGTTTCAATATTGGTGGAGACGGCGTCCGCCAAAAATAAATCCAATATTTTCCATATTGTTCTATATTTTCTTTATAAATCATGTATTTATGAATTTTTCTTTCCAATGAATTCCAATTTATGCTGTGAGAATCCAGCGGAAAATGGCATACTGGATGGCATACTAATTTTCTCGAGCTATCTCAATCATGGCAATCCTGACAGATGCTAAAGCACGAAATCTAAAGCCGGATTCCGCTGCATTGCCGCACGGCGGCGTTACTGGACTTGCATTACATCCGTCAAATTCAAAGGGATGCGGTAAGTGGGTTTTAAGATTTGTCAGTCCGGTTACAGGAAAGCGTCGTAATGCAGGGCTTGGTGGGTATCCTGAGGTAGGAATCGCACAGGCCGCAAAAGCTGCTCTGCAGATGCGCGAGCAAATTGGTCAAGGAATTGATCCTTTAGAAGAAAAAGCAAAGGTAAATCTGGCTCCATCAATTCCGACGTTTCAGATAGCCGCAGAAATTTTGCATGCAGAGTTACTCCCTGGCTGGAAAAATGCAAATCATAAGCAGCAATGGATGAAATCGCTGGAACGAAATGCTTTGCCTGTCATCGGTAATTTCCCTCTCGATCAAATTCAACCAAGACATATTGCAGACACATTAAGGCCGATTTGGCTAGAAAAGGCAGAAACTGCCAGTCGCTTAAAGCAGCGTATGCACGCGGTTATGGCATGGGGATGGGCGCACGGATTTTGTAGCTCGAATCCTGTAGATGTCGTTCATTTGTTGTTGCCACAGCAGCCTGGAAAATCGGTGAGGGTTCAGCACCAGCCAGCCATGCCGTGGCAATACATTCCGGAATTTGTCAGGACAGAGTTAAATTCACGTGAACGTTATGATGTTACACGTCCTATGTTGGAGTTTTTGATTCTTACAGCAGCTCGTTCTGGTGAGGTACGTGGGATGAAATGGGAAGAGGTGGATTTTGATTCGGCGATTTGGACTGTACCTGCAGAACGCATGAAGGCGCATCTTCAGCACAGAATACCCTTATCGGAACGAGCTATAGTGATTCTCAAAAAACAGCTTGGAAGGCATGAACAATTAATATTTCCTTCACCTCGTGATCAGAAAGTACCATCGGATATGATGTTGACAATTTTTTTGCGAAGAGTAAAAGCCAAAAGCGATACTTTGGGTCGTCATGCTACTGCACATGGCTTTCGTTCAAGTTTCAGAGATTGGTGTAGTGAACACGGCTATTCGCGTGATCTTGCGGAGCGTGCATTGGCACACACCGTTCAAAATAAAGTTGAGGCAGCCTACCACCGTACTGACCTTTTGGAGCAACGCCGGCCACTGATGGAAGCATGGTCAAAATTTGTTCACGGAATTTAATTGTTATGTTTTAATCAAGTTTTCATGAGTCACTACTAAAGTCTGCATTTTCCACAGAGTTCAATATCTTTAAGCTCTACGCCTTGCTAAATTGGAAAGCCGTGCAAAAATGCGCGGCTTTTTTTGTGCAGTAATGAGAAAGAAACGAAATTCGTTGACAGTATTATTTTGTTGGAATATCGTGCAGTATCGCTGATGAAACTACATTGACATGCAACTTAAATATCTTGCCGAAATTTCTGCGGGACATCCTTTTCGGGGGAAAATTCCTGAATCCCCTGGTTCCGGGGTGGTTGCCGTGCAAATGAAGGATGCCTCCGTACTCGTCGGGGTCAATTGGGCTGAGTGTATTGAAACTGAACCTACCGGCCGTCGGGATGATTGTCTGCAAGTGGGCGATATTCTGGTCGCAGCCCGTGGTAATCACAATTACGCGGTGCTGATCGATAACACGCTCGCCAAAACTGGTAAGCAAGCTATTGCCGCACCACAATTTTTTATCGTGCGTTCAACATCCTCGCAGCTATTACCGGACTATTTGTGCTGGTATCTCAACCAGCCGCCCAGTCAGCGCTATTTTGAGCTCAATGCCGAAGGTACGTATACCAAAGCGATTAAGCGCAATGCGTTGGAAGAGATACCCATAGCAGTACCCGATTTAGCCAGACAACAGGCTATCGCTGGCATCGCGAATACTTTGCGTCAAGAGCAGCGCGTGCTGGAACAACTGCGTCGCAACGGTGAGCAAATGCTGGCGGCCATTGCGAATCAGCTTGCTGCAGATCAGCACACTGCACTAAGTAACACAATTTAATATCGTTAAAATTTCGCTATCCAAGGAAGCACCATGACAGACCAGATCAATCAGGACGACATCAATAAAGCCCTGTGGGCGGCCTGCGACACCTTTCGCGGCACCATCAGCGCCGACACCTACAAAGACTTCGTGCTCACCATGCTGTTCCTCAAATACATCAGCGATGTATGGCAGGACCATTACGACAGCTATCAAGCCGAATATGGTGATGAACCTGAGTTGATCGAAGAAATGCTGAAAAACGAGCGTTTTGTGCTGCCCAAAGAAGCTAGTTTCTACAAGCTGTACGAGCGTCGTCACGAGCCCGGCAACGGCGAGCGCATCGATCAGGCACTGCACGCGATTGAAGAAGCCAACGGTACCAAACTCAAGGATGCTGGCAAAAGCGTCTTTCAGGACATCAGCTTCAACACCGACAAGCTGGGCGAAGAAAAGCAGAAAAACACTATCCTGCGCCACCTACTGGAAGATTTTGCCAAGCCTGAACTCAACCTTAAGCCTAGTCGCGTCGGGGCACTCGATATCATCGGCAACGGCTATGAATTTTTGATCAAAAACTTCGCCGCCAGCGGAGGTCAGAAAGCCGGCGAATTTTATACGCCGCCTGAAGTCTCCGAACTGATTGCCGAGCTGCTCGACCCGCAACCGGGCGACACCATTTGCGATCCCGCCTGCGGCTCAGCCTCGCTATTGATGAAGTGTGGTCGCAAAGTCGTTAGCAATTACGGCAGCAAAAACTACGCGCTGTACGGGCAGGAAGCCATCGGCTCGACCTGGTCTCTGGCCAAGATGAATATGTTTCTGCATGGCGAAGACAACCACAAAATCGAATGGGGCGACACCATCCGCAACCCCAAGCTGCTGGATAAAAATGGCGAGCTGATGCTGTTCGACATCGTTACCGCCAACCCGCCGTTTAGCCTTGAAAAATGGGGGCATGACGAAGCAGAAAACGATAAATACAGCCGATTCCGCCGTGGCATTCCGCCCAAAACCAAGGGCGACTACGCCTTTATCCTGCACATGATCGAAACACTGAAACCCGGTAGCGGCCGCATGGGCGTGGTGGTGCCGCATGGTGTGCTGTTCCGTGGCAGCAGCGAAGGTGCGATTCGTCAAAAGTTGATCGAAGAAAACCTGCTCGACGCCGTCATCGGCCTGCCAGAAAAACTGTTCTACGGCACCGGAATTCCGGCTGCGATCCTGATTTTCAGCAAGCAGAAATCGGACACCAACGTGCTATTCATCGACGCCAGCCGCGATTGCAAAGCCGGTAAGAACCAGAACGTGCTAACCGATGACAACATCGCCAAAATCGTCACCACCTACCGTGAAGGCCAGAGCATTGAGAAATACGCTTATGTGGCGAGCTTTAACGAGATCAAAGACAACGACTTCAATCTGAACATACCGCGTTATGTCGATACCTTTGAAGAAGAGGCAGAAATTGACCTGCTGGCGGTACGTGCCGAGCGCGAACAGCTGAAAGCACAATTGAATGCGCTGGAAACTGAGATGGCGAAGTATTTGTTCGAATTGGGATACGATGCAAATTCAAGTGCTGACACCTCGAATCAATTGGAGCCAGATGCAGTAGGTGCCGGAGGTTGTGAATGAAACAGCCAATGGGATGGACTCTTAAAAGCCTCGAAGACTTGGCAACATTCTCACAAGGCATCCAGATTGATGTTGATAAGCAATTCAATACAGATAATGAAGGTTATGTGCGTTTTCTTCGCATAAGCGATTTCGTCAACAAAGAGGAAATTCCTCGATACATAGAGAATCCAGGTAATAAATTTTTAGTATCCAATGATGACCTTAGTATGATTCGTTATGGGAGCGCAGGTGCAGGCGACCTTGTCAGAGGTCTAACTGGTGCGATTGCTAATAATTTATTTAGAGTAATACCCAACGAGAAAGAGGTTTCGAAAGATTTTCTCTGGGTGTATCTTCGTCAAGAAAAAATTAAACATTTCCTGTTCGGTAATTCGACTTCCTCAACTATGCCAGCGGTTTCGTTTAAACTTGTTGGCAAGGTGCCCGTTCAGCTCCCGCCGCTAACAGAGCAAAAGAAAATCGCCCAAATCCTCTCGACTTGGGATCAGGCCATCGCCACCACCGAGCGCCTTCTCGACCTCGCCCGCCAGCAGAAAAAAGCCCTGATGCAACAACTGCTCACCGGCAAAAGACGCTTTCCGGGGTTTGATGGGGAGTGGAAAACGTATGAGCTAAGCAATTTATTTGACTTCAAAAAAGGCAAAGGTTTGTCTAAGGATGCTTTGTGTGAAGACGGTAGTAAATGTGTTCTTTATGGAGAGCTTTACACAAAATATGGCGAGGTAATTTCCAGTGTCGTGAGCAGAACACAAGCAAATGATGGTCTGCCATCCAAAACGGGTGATATTCTAATTCCGTCTTCGACGACGACAAGTGGAATTGATTTGGCAAACGCCACCGCGATTTTGGAAGACGATGTTTTACTAGGAGGGGATATCAATGTCCTGCGCCCTAAGAAAAAAATGAACGCCGAGTTCATGGCCCATTTACTCACACATATTAAAAAATACGACATTGCATCAAGAGCTCAAGGCATTACGATTATTCACCTGTATGGCAGTGATTTAAAAACGATCAGTGTGCGTCTTCCTGACGAAATTGAAGAGCAAAATCTAATTGCCTCGGTTTTGCTGAACAGTCAAAACGAAATTGATAACTTAATCTCCCAGCTCGACGGCCTGAAGCAAGAGAAAAAGGCCCTGATGCAAGCCTTGCTCACCGGCAAGCGCCGCGTGCAAGTGGCTGAGGCGGAGGCCGCATGAACGACCGCAGGATAAGTGTTCAAATCATAGACATTGCTGGCTACGTTGCTCGCTTCGATAGTTACCAAGCCTTTCGTGGATTTATTGAGGCCGAAACCACTTTTTGGGAAGCTGCTCAAAAAAGGCTAGGCGATCGCGCCATCAATCAAGCCTATGTGAATATCGGCCCAACATTGAGGCACTTTCTCAATCAAGTGGATGCTAATTTGCCTTCATGGAGTGGGCTTGAAGAAGCCGCTTTCACAGCGCAATTGAATTGGGCGATTCAAAATTACTTCCCCAGCACTCAGAGCGCTTGGCTATGGAGTGGTCAGCCCTATGTCGCTGCGTATTTAGATTGCTTTGCCGAATATGGAGCTTTAGCAGCACAAGCATTTATTGACTATTTGGCACGAAATTCGACGACCAACATTGGCTACGCTGATTCATTTAAGGGCTATATGTTCGGGTATGAGTTCCAGCATCAGGGCTCCGAAATCCTGCAACGTAGTAAAAGCGAAGCGGACTCGCTGGAACGGCTACGCACGCAGTATGTAGACGCTCGCAATGAGTTGTTCGGCGAAACGGATGCGGTACGAGAAGACATCCGTAACTGGGATCTGCAGCATAGAATACAAAGCAATCGCCGATTTCTCGCCCAAAAACGTTTAAACAAGGCCATCGTTCGCAAAAATGATGAGCACTTTACCAATAGCCTAGCCCAAATGGATGAAAAACTGATGGGGTGGCAGAAACGGGTAGGCGAATTAGAGGCGATGTACCAAGAGAAGCTGCGTTTGGAAAAGCCAGCCGAATATTGGGCTAAGGCTGCGAAACGCTATGGAATACAAGGCGCCTTGTGGGCGCTGGCGATAGTGGCTGCGATTCTTCTTGGCTTGGTGTACTTCCACGAATTTTTTGTGACATGGTTACAGGGCAAGCAACTACCCTTGCAGCTCAATAGCCTGCAAGGTGTGGTGCTATTCGGCTCGATTGCGGCTGTATACGCCTTCCTGCTTAAAACCCTATCTCGCCTCGTCTTCAGCGCGTTCCATCTGATGCGTGATGCAGAAGAGCGAGAGCAGTTGACCTATCTATATCTGGCCCTTTCTAACGAATCAGCTGTGGATGAAAAATCACGCGAAATCGTGCTGCAAGCACTATTCAGCCGCTCGGAAACAGGCCTGCTCGCCAATGAAAGCGGCCCAACGATGCCGGGGATTGATTTGGCTAAGGCAGCGGTTGGTAAGGGTTGAGTTTTGTGTATGTGCGTATTTCAAGTCTTGCTATGTGCTTTACGCGAAATTAGGCTGTGGATGATTAATCAGAGGAGTAATGATGTCTGTATCGACGATGTTCCAAGATTTTTTAAGCAATATCCAAATCGACAATGCTGATGACATCAGCTATCGATATGCCGAAATTACTGCCAGCCTGAATCAAAAATTTCGAGACACTGACTCTAAAACGGCGAATAGTCTGCAAGTCGGCTCGTATGGTCGATACACCGGGATCAAGGGTATTTCTGATCTGGACATGCTCTACATCATGCCAAAAAGTGAGTGGGACACTTACAACGTAGCGGGTGGTCAAACTAAGCTGCTGAATGCCACAAGGGATGCGATTAAAGCTCGTTACCCTAAAACCGATATTCGTGTTGATCGTTTGGTCGTTACTGTGACCTATACCAATTTCCATGTTGAAGTTCAGCCAGTATTTGAAGAATTTGATGCCAACGACCAGAGTTACTTCAAATACCCAGATACCTACAATGGCGGTAGCTGGAGAATTACAAAGCCAAGGCAAGAAATTGCAGCAATGAAGGAATTCGTAGATCAAAAAAATAAAAATCTACGCAAGCTGTGCAAGATGGCTAGGGCTTGGAAAAACGAGCATGGCGTTGGAATGGGGGGGCTTTTAATTGATACACTGGCCTACAACTTTTTAAAATCGACCGACTATTACGATGATAAAAGCTATACCTATTACGACAGGCTAAGCCGCGACTTCTTCAAATACCTAATGGATCAGCCAAACCAAGATCATTACCAAGCCTTGGGTAGTGGTCAAGATGTCAAAGTGAAAAAACGGTTTCAGAAACAGGCAAAAAAAGCATACGAAGCATGCTTGGCTGCAATAGAAGCCGACGGTACGGACGCCGAATACGCAAAATGGAAAAAGGTTTATGGCAAACCATTCCCTGCTAAACCCGCAGTTGCCACTGAGAAAGCTAGCACAAGGTCATGGAACGATACTGAAGAGTTTATTGAAGATCAGCATCCGATCGATGTTCGATACGATGTAGACCTTGATTGTGATGTTTCTCAGGATGGATTTATGGTGCGCTCACTGCGTCATCTACTCTCCATAAATGCACCTCTTTTGATAAATAAGCAATTAAAATTCAAGGCCACTCCGAAAGACATTGATGGCTCATACTTTATTAAGTGGAAGATTCTTAATCGAGGCGCGGAAGCTGAAAGACGAAATTGCATCCGAGGACAAATAATTCTTGATGATGGCAAATTTCAACGAATTGAGAAGACTGATTTCAGAGGAGATCACATTGTTGAATGCTATGTTATTAAAAACAATGTGGTCATTGCCAGAAACCGAATTGAAGTCCCAATTGAGTGAAAATCATGAATAAAGACGATTTACTAAAACATATTGCACAAACGGCCTACAACGTGGGGTTTGGTGCAAAAAAGAATTTTGCCACGTATGACATTGTTGCCAAAATGCCTGGTTTGATTAGTTTTATCTCACTGGCGTTTGGTGTTTATGCTTTGGTATTTGAGGCGCTGAATGCAAAGTTTTTCTCGGCGTCATTCATTATTTTGGGTATCGTTGGGATGTACATTACCTTCTACGATGCAAAGAAGGGTGAATATGCCAAAACGGGGGTTGAACTAACAAAATTATTTAATAAATTGAAAATCTTGTCTGGCAAGGTTAAGGCTGAACAAGGCGCACTCGATCCTTATATTGCAGAGCTCGAACAGCTAGAAAACGAATATAACAACCTAAGTATGCATCACCAAATTATGTTTAGTAATTGGTACGCGCATTATAAATTTTTTTGGGAGCATCAGATTGATTGGGTTGATGAGCAATTGAAATTTAGATTTTTCAGAGACAAAATCCCCCTGTCACTCATGCTCTGCGCACTTTTGATCATTTTGACCATTGTTGCTATCGCTAACGAAACCAATCTCCTGCACGCAATTTGTGCGAAAGGTTGAGTTCCCCGATTTCAACTAGAACAGTTGTTCGGCTTAACCGAACAACTGAACATCAACAATTTTCGAGCTACTGATATGCACGACATGGAATTTACCCCCGAAGAACTCTTGCAGCAGTTACGTGAGCTGGATGAGCACCCGCGTATCGAGGCCAAACTGGGGCGTGATGCGGGTGATTCAGTGATGCAGACGGTGTGCGCTTTTGCCAATGAGCCGGGTCTGGGCGGTGGCTTTCTGATGCTGGGCGTGGCCGAGCCGGATGACGCACATGCTGAATTCTGGGTGGCTGGAGTGACCGATAGCGATAAGTTGCTGGGGGATTTGCAGCATCATTGCCGCGATCAGTTCGAGCAGCCAATTCCGGTCCGGGGCGAGGCCGTATTGCTGGAAGGCCAACGGGTACTGATTGTGTTTGTGCCAGAGCTGATCCCAGCTGCCAAGCCATGCGTTTTTAAAGGCAAGTACGATAGCAAGAACAAACGCAAATCCGGCATCTGGCGGCGTGGACTGAATGGCGATTACGAGTGCAGCCAGCAGGAGCTGGAGCCGATTCTGCTGGCCAAAGCCGGCACTAGCTTCGAGCAGGTGGTACCCGCTGAGGCCGAGTGGGAAGATCTCGACCCAGCTGCCATTGCGTTGTATCGCGCTTTACGTCAAAAAGTTCGGCCCCATGCCGAGGAGTTGCAGGCCAGTGACGAGGAAATGCTACATGCTTTGAATCTGGTCAAACGGCAAAATGGGCAGTTATTGCCTAATGTAGCGGGTTTACTGCTGCTGGGTAAACCACTGGCTTTGCGCCGCTTGCTGCCCGCTATTCGTGTGGACTATGTGCGCATTGTTGGTACGCAATGGGTGGAAGATCCGGAGCAACGCTTTGCCACTACGCTGGATATTCGAGAGCCTCTGCTGCGGCTGATCCCGAAACTGGAAGCAGCCATTCTGGACGATATGCCAAGGCATTTTCGCTTGCGGGAAGGGGATACCCAGCGCAGCGATGAGCCATTGCTACCGCAGAAGGTCATCCGAGAGGCGATTGTAAATGCGGTGATGCATCGCGATTATCAGGTGAACCAGCCCATTCTGGTGGTGCGCTACAGTAACCGGTTGGAAATCCGCAACGCGGGCTATTCGCTCAAACCCAATGCATTACTCGGTGAAATGGGCTCGATTCAGCGCAACCCCTGCATTGCTTCAGTTCTGTATGACCTGGACTTCGCAGAAACTAAAGGGTCTGGCATCCGCACGATGCGACGCTTGCTAGAGAATGCTGGATTGACTGCCCCCGTTTTTGCCAGCAGCAGCCAGAGCAATCTGTTTACTGCAACGTATCTGCTGCATCAATTGATGGATACCGAGCAATTGCAGTGGTTGCAACAATTTAGCTACTTTGGGTTAAATGATGACGAAGCCAAGGCGCTGATTCTGGCGCGAGAAACAGGCGCAGTCGATAACGCCAGCCTGCGTGCCATTACGGGGCTCGATACGCTGTCGGCCAGCCAGGTGCTGCGTAAATTACATCATCAACGTGAGCTCCTGGTGCAGGGTGGGGCCAGCTCGGCCACCTACTACCAATTGCGCAATTTGCCGGAATTGCCGCTGTTTGATGGCGTGGATACGAGTGACCTCACTCCAAATACGAGTGACCTCGACTCAAATACGAGTGACCTTAGGGGCGATGCGAGTGACCTCCCCCCAGAACTGCTCGCAGCGATGGCTACTCTTGGCACAAAGCCACGTCGTGAAAAGCTGTGGCCAGTCATTATCTGGTTGTGTGCCATTCGATCGCATACCGCGGAAGAGCTGGCCGCCCGGCTTGGCAATCGGCAGGTAACAGCTCTCAAAAGCCAGCATTTGAGCTTGCTGCGCGAGCAAGAAAAATTGCTGCAGTACAGTTACCCCGAAGTGGTTAATCATCCGCAGCAAGCCTATGCCACTACCGCTGCTGGCCGCGCCTGGCTGGCCGAGCAGGGAATTACTGTATATGAATAACACGCCCAAATTCCAGGAAGAATATAGCGCCAAAATCCCCGCGCTGACGCTACTCACCAACCTTGGCTGGACATTCCTGCCGCCCGAGGTGGCCTTAGCCAAACGCGGTGGCAAGCAGGATGAGGTGGTGCTGCGCGATGAGCTGCGGCAGGTTTTGCAAACGCGGCGCTTTCGCTTCGAGGGACGTGAACAGGCTTTATCGGATAAAGCAGTCGATAAGCTAATCGCGGAAGTATGTAGCCCAGCATTAAATGAAGGCCTCGCGCTGGCAAATGAAAAGCTCTACAACCACATGCTGTACGGCATTTCGGTGACCGAGTTTGTCGATGGTAAAAAGGCCAACCCGACCATTGCGCTAATCGATTGGGAAACGCCAGAGAATAACAGCTTCCTGTTTACCGAGGAGTACAGCGTAACGCGCACGGGCGGCATTGATAGCCGCCGCCCCGATATCGTGTGCTTTTTGAATGGCATTCCGCTGGTGGTAATCGAGGCCAAGCGCCCCGATGGTAATGCCAAAAAAGGCCCGACCATTGCCGAGGGAATTTCGCAATCACTGCGCAATCAGCGCCACGATGAAATACCACGCCTGTTTGCCTATGCCCAGCTGATTTTATCCATCAACGGCAGCGATGGCCGCTATGGCACTTGCGGCACGCCGGAGAAGTTTTTCGCAGCATGGCGCGAAGAGGATATCTCTGATGCTGAGATGCTTGCGATCAAAAATATGACGCTGAGCCAGCTACAGACCGATACCCTGTTTAATCATCGCCCAGCCAGGGATTTGGCCTGGTTTCAATCGCTGCTGGCTGGTGGTGAGCTGGCGGTAACAGGGCAGGATAAATTGCTGATCAGCTTGCTGAAACCTTCCCGTCTGATAGACTTGGTGCGCTACTTCACACTGTACGATAAAAAGGTCGGCAAGATCGTCGCTCGCTATCAGCAGGTGTTTGGCATCAAGCGGCTGATCGCCCGCATCAATACTCGCCGCGCCGATGGTGGGCGCGAAGGCGGTGTGATCTGGCATACTACGGGCTCAGGAAAATCGTTCACGATGGTGTTCCTGAGCAAGGCGCTGATCCTGCACGATTCGCTCAAGCAATGCCGCATTGTGGTGGTAACCGACCGCGTGGATCTGGAAAGCCAGCTCTCCAAAACCTTTGCTTCTGGTGGCGAGTTGTCGAGCAAGAAAGACAAAGAAGCCGCGCTGGCTACCTCGGGCAAGCGCCTAGCAGAACAGATTAGTACCGGCACCGAGCGGATTATTTTTTCGCTGATTCACAAATTCAATACCGCAACCAAGCTGCCGGAATGTGTGAATACCAGCCCTGACATCATTGTGCTGATTGATGAAGGCCACCGCAGCCAGGGTGGCGAAAGCAATATCCGTATGAAACAGGCAATGCCCAATGCTGCTTTCGTGGCCTTTACCGGCACGCCGCTACTGAAAGACGATAAAACCACCAGCAAATTCGGCCCGATTGTGCATGCCTACACCATGCAGCGTGCGGTGGAAGACGAAGCCGTTACCCCGCTACTGTACGAAGAGCGCATCCCGGATCTGGATATTAATGACAGAGCGATTGATGCAGGCTTCACGCGTATTACTACCAGCCTGACGGATGAGCAGAAGGCTGACCTGAAACGAAAATATGCCAAACGCGGTGAGTTGTACCGCGCCGATGATCGCATTCAGCTGATTGCCCGCGATATTGCAGAGCATTTTGATAAAAACATCAGCGCGGGTTTAAAAGGGCAGCTCGCTTGCGATAGCAAGGCTTCGGCCATTAAGTATAAAAAGTATCTGGATGAGGCCGGTTTATTTGAATCTGCCGTGGTGATCAGTGCCCCGGACACCCGCGAAGGTAATTCTGAGGTGGATGAAGCGTCGATTCCGGAGGTGACACAATGGTGGAAACAGAATGTAGGTTCTCAGGATGAGCAGGTTTATACAAAACAGGTAATCGAGCGCTTCGATAAGGATGAGTCGCTGAAATTGCTGATTGTGGTGGATAAATTGCTGACCGGATTTGATGAACCGAAAAACACCGTGCTGTACATCGACAAGCCGCTGAAAGAACACAATCTGATTCAGGCAATTGCCCGCGTTAACCGACTGCATCCGCTGAAAAAGTTCGGCCTGCTGATCGACTATCGCGGCATTCTGGCCGAGCTGGATACCACCATTGCCAAGTATCAGGACTTGGCCTCGCGCACTCAAGGCGGCTACGACATCAACGATATCGCTGGCATGTATAACCCGATGAGCACCCAGTACAAGCGCCTGCCGCGCTTGTACAAGCAGCTCTGGGCGATTTTTGAGGGTGTCAAAAATAAGAACGACATAGAACAACTGCGCCAAGTACTCATCCCGAAAACCGTAGAACGTCATGGCGAGCTAATCGACGTGAACCAAAAAGTGCGCGATGACTTCTACGAAGCGTTGACGGAATTTTCTAGCTGCCTGAAGGTTGCACTGCAGTCTGCGACCTTCTTTGAGGACACCAGTTTTAGCGACGCTGATCGTCAGCATTACAAAGAAACCGTGAAGCAATTTTCCAGCCTGCGCCAGTTGGTGAAGCAGGATTCAGGCAAAACTATTAACTACGACGACTATGCGGCGCAGGTGAAAAAACTGCTCGATAAGCACGTCGTAGGTGTGGAAGTGCGCGAGCCGGTCGGCATCTATGAAGTCGGTAAAATGGGCAGTCAACCCAAACCGGAGGACTGGTCAGAAGATAAAACCCGCAATGAAACCGATATCATCAAAACCCGCGTGGCAAGGATGATTGAGCAGGATTTGCGCGATGATCCGTATGCGCAGGAAGCGTTTTCTAAATTGCTGCGCGATGCAATTGCCGAGGCGGAAAAGCTGTTTGATCATCCGTTAAAGCAATACCTGCTGTTTCATGAGTTTGAGCAGAAAGTGACCCGGCGTCAGCTGGATCACATGCCGGACGCTTTCGCCGGTAATCGCCATGCACAGGCCTATTTCGGCCTTTTCACAAAAACGCTGCCAAGGGTGTTTGAGCTGGACGATGCGCAGGTGCAAGATAAATGGGTGGCACTGGCGTTTAAAATTGATCAGCTGGTTGAGCAGACTGTCGGAGAACATTCCATCAATCCGCAGAATATCGAAGCGAATATTCGCAAACAATTGCTGCCCTTGTTATTCAGTGAGTGTAAGGCGATTGGTGCGGGTATGGATCAGGCCAAAGTGCTGGTGGAATGGGTGGTGCAAATTACTCGCGTCGGTTTGAATGCGTCCGGAGTATGAGGTGAACGTCGCTATACAGCATGAGCATGTTAAAGTCCGTCTTTCGTTCAACTATGCGGATGAGCAGATCAGTTTCGAGCGCTTGGCGCGTACACAGGCAAGCAAAAAAATTCTGATCAAAGTGTTGCCGGATTGTCGCGTGCAAATCAGTGCGCCCGAAACGGCCAGCGATGAGCAAGTCATTGCTGCTGCCAGACAACGCGCACGATGGATTTATCAGCAACTTCGCGAGTTTCGTTCCAGTCTCAAGTATGTGCGTCCCCGGCAATACATAAGTGGCGAAAGCCACTATTATCTGGGTAAACAGTATGTACTGAAAGTAATCGAAAACCCTGCAGAAAAACCAACGGTCAAACTGCTTCGTGGAAAGATCGAAGTGAACGTTCGGGAAAAATCCGTGGAAAAAATCAGTGCGCTGCTAACTGATTGGTACAAATTACGGGCTAGGGAAGTTTTTTCCCGAAGATTGGAGGCGTTGCATGCGCAAGCCTTGTGGGTTGGCGAAAAACCACCACTACGAATTTTAACTATGCAAACCCAATGGGGGAGTTGTTCGCCTGCTGGCCGGCTAACACTCAATCCTCATCTGGTGAAAGCGTCAAGGGATTGCATTGATTATGTGATTTTGCATGAGCTATGCCACCTGGCCGAGCATAACCACAGTGAACGCTTCTACCGACTATTAGGGCAAGTCATGCCTAACTGGGGGAAAGTGAAGAAGCGATTGGACGGAATGGCATGTAATTTGATTTATTAGTGGACTAGACCTGCAAACACCCCCATTTAAGCTTTCTGCTTTAAACATTACACATAATAAATTTTCTTATCCATGGCAGTGACACTGCGGGGGATGAGCATATCCATACGACGCATTTTGACGCAGGCCTTTGTTACATTGCACTCATGTCAAAAAACATCATAGTTTGTATGACATAAATTCTCTAGTCATTACATAAGGCATACCTCATGGGAAACAACCAATCACCACTAGAAAGTCTCGCTGCATTCACAATCGCTTTTTTTACTGGCGTTATTGCTAGTGCAGCTTTGGGCTCCTATATAGCACATATCAAGAAAGCAGATCTGAAATAGGAAATACCAGTTTGTGATTACGAAGATGTATGAATAGTTATTCAAATGAACCGCCCCGGAAATCGTGGAGGCTGTTTGGTTTAAGTTAATGCGGTTTCAGCGGCATCGATATTAAGTTGCCGATAGTATTTTGCCTCAGCTTCAGCTGGTGGGATATAGCCGAGTGGTTCCATCAGCCGATGGTGGTTAAACCAGGCCACCCATTCCAGAGTTGCCAACTCGACAGACTCCCGAGTTTTCCAGGTGCGGCGATGAATCAATTCCGTTTTGTACAAGCCGTTGATCGTTTCAGCCAACGCATTGTCGTAGCTGTCGCCCCGATTACCAACCGATGGCTCAATACCGGCTTCCGCCAACCGTTCGCTGTAGCGAATGCTGAGGTATTGGGAACCCCTATCGGAGTGATGGATCAAAGTTCCGTTGCCAGCGGGCTGACGGGCATACAACGCCTGTTCAAGCGCATCCAAGACGAAATCCGTGGTCATCGACGAACTGACCCGCCAGCCGACAATGCGTCTGGCGAACACGTCCACCACGAAGGCTACGTACAGCCAGCCTTGCCACGTCGAAACATATGTAAAGTCCGACACCCACAGCTGATTTGGCCGGTCAGCCGTAAACTGCCGATTTACCCGATCCAGCGGTCGCAAGGCGGCCGCATCCGGAATCGTTGTCCGAACTCGCTTGCCGCGAACGGCACCTTGCAAACCCAGCCGCTTCATCAAACGTTCCACCGTGCAGCGAGCGACGGCTATGCGTTCCCTATTCATCTGCTTCCAGACCTTGTCCGCGCCGTAGACCTGCATGTTAGCCTGCCAGACCCGGCTGATTTCCGGGCACAGACTCGCATCGCGCTTAGCCCGGGTGCATCGTTTCGAAGGATCACGAAGCTGCGCCGCGTGGCGCCAATAACCGGACGGGGCGATCCGCAAAACCTTGCAGATCGGCTCGACCCCGAAGGTGTCGCGATGCTGATCAATAAAGGCTTTCAGGACTTCAACCGGCGGTCGAGCTCCGCCTGGGCGAAAAACGCGCTCGCCAGCTTCAGGATTTCGTTGGCACGCCGCAATTCCTTGTTTTCCCGTTCCAAGGCTTTGAGTCGCTCACGCTCATCGGTTGTCACGCCTGCGCGTTCACCCTGGTCAATCTGGTCACGCTTCACCCATTCATGCAGGGTTTGCGGCGTGCAGCCGATCTTCACTGCAATCGACTCGACTGCTGCCCACAGTGAAGGATGCTCATTGCGCTGCTCCCGTACCAGACGGACCGCGCGTTCCCGGACTTCCGGCGAAAATTTGTTTGATTTCTTGTTCATAGCTCCATTCTCTCAAGAGTTGGAGCCTCCATCAAATCCGGGGCGGTTCAAAATTACATAATTACTATCGAGTTAGTAAAGGATAAACCATGAAAAAAACAATCTTAGTAACTCTCCTGGCTGCCTGCGCGTCATTGCCAACATTGGCAGCGGAAGGACGTTGGACTGAAGGATACGGTCAGGGGAATCTGGAATATTTTATTGATTTGAGTGGGATGCGCCTTTATATCGGTTGCCCGACTAAAGACGGTAGCGCGGATGCAATGTCTAGTGTTTCGTTTTACAACATCAATACAAATGCGGCAGCCAAGGCTTTTACAATCACTGCCAATGGCATAACGTTTGAAGGGCCATTTGATGCGAATAGTCGGGTTGGTGAAAATAATTTCATTGCTCTTATCAATGCATTGCGCAAAGGTAATGCCGTCGTGAAAGTAGGGAAACAGAGTTACACTTTCCCACTTAGCAATGCAGCCAAAGTCATTCCTGCACCATCCAGCAAAGGATTTAGCTGTAATACGATTGACCTGCTCCCCAATTTAGTCCGGAACTGACATAGAGTCTGCGGTTAAAAAACTATCTGCAAATTGATTTGGTGTCAGATAACCAAGTGAGCTGTGCGGACGCTCTTCGTTATATTCCTGACGCCAAGCTGCAATGACTTCTCTTGCGTGACGCATTGATAAGAACCAATGCTCATTCAAACATTCATCCCGAAACTTGCCGTTAAAACTTTCAATGTAGGCGTTCTGCTGAGGCTTGCCCGGTTCGATGAAGCGTAATTGAAGCTGCTTTCGGTACGCCCATTCATCAAGTACTTTGCTAATAAATTCAGGCCCGTTATCTACAGTCACCGATCTTGGCAATCCTCGACTTTCTGCAAGCCGTTCTAAAACAGTAACAACACGACGTCCAGGTAGCGATGTATCTACTTCTATTGCCAAACATTGTTTTGTGAAGTCATCAACGATATTCAAACAGCGTAGCCTTCGCCCGTCAATAAATCCGTCCGAGACAAAGTCCATTGACCAACTTTGATTCGGTGCTAGAGCTATTACTTTCGGCTTTCGTTCAATGCCTGCAATTCGTTTACGTTTTCGCCTACGTACCATCAGGCCAGCATCATGATAGACCCGATAGGTACGTTTGTGATTAATCAACCAGCCTTCGCGACACAACAACACATGCAGGCGTCGATAGCCATAGCGGCGCTTTTGGCCGGCGAGCTCAGTCAATCGTTTGGACAACTCCTCGTCTCTCGGGCGAGTCGATTCATATCGATACAACGACCTGGAAATACCGATCAGCCCACAAGCACGCGTGATGCCTAATCCGTGAGTTGCCATGACATAGGAAACAGTGTCGCGTCTGGCTTGTGGGCTTACCACTTTCGGCCAACAACATCCTTGAGTGCAGCGTTATCGAGCATCGTTTCCGCCAATAACCGCTTTAGCCGGGCATTCTCAGCCTCCAGTGTCTTGAGCCTCTGCGCTTCTGAGACCGTCATCCCGCCGAATTTCGCCTTCCAGTTGTAATAAGTCGCATCGCTGATTCCGTGTTTACGGCAAATCTCTGCCACTTTCACACCGGTTTCAGCTTCTTTTAAGACACTAATGATTTGCTCTTCCGTGAATCGATTCTTCATGTTTGCCTCCATCAGGGCAAACTCTACATTATTACCGTACTAAACTCGGGGAGCAGGTCAGTTACAGGGATACGAGTTTTACAGGTCAGAGCCGGAATGGTTTTCCATCCCAGTTCTGACCCGCACAGCACATTTTTTCTTAAGACCAGATCTATTTAATGAGAGAAATTTCGTTGTCAGATCGGTTGGGTTGATGAATGATACTGTTTAGCTACCGTCAGTATTGCTTCATAAGTTTTTATTTCATTCTCTTTATTCGCATAGGCCTTACGCAATGCCGATAATTCATTTTGTAAGCGTTCCGATAATTTGTCAGCTAATGAATTACTGATAGATTCGAGCTTTATACATAAAGCATTCACTTTTTCATCAAATTCCTTAGACAGTTTTGTCAATACCATTTCTAAAGCATGTTGCAACGCCGCACGCAGTTTATCGGCATCAGCACTGCCACGAATTTCTCCGCTAAAATTTTTCGTGATTGCTTCAGTTGTATCTCCTAAATTCAATTCAAGGCTAGGTAACGCGAGTTGATCTAACGTATCACTTAACACACTGCGAAAGTGCCCTGGGTCAAAATTAGCATCACTGGTGTTTAATTCCTGCAGTAAGGCGGTACGCAGATTCTCTTTTAGCAGTTTAGGATTAATCATTCGATTAAATGCACGCTGTAAGTTGCCGACACTGTCATTGCTATAGTGAGTTACTTTTTCTACGGCATCCGCAGTTGCAAAGTAATCATAGCTGCGACTTGACGTGGAATATACTCGTTTAGTATCACCCCAAGAAAATGGATTCCACCAGCTTGAGGTGCTAACTTCGTAGTAAGTCTCTATCGTTTCAGTGCCAGTGCGCGATTTGATTTTAGAAAAAGCAGCCAAGCCTTGTTGCAGCTCATTTAACATGGCGTGACGAGTGGTATCGGCATCAATTTTAGCTTTACTTAATTCTTGTTTGAGACTGCTGGTGATTTTGTGTAAGCGCTTTTGGCACTGCGCTTGGGCAGTTTCCAATTCTCCCAAATCCTTCGTACTTAATTGTTTGATTCGATCTTCAATCTTCTCAATAAGACTATTTAGATTTTCTTGTAATCCACGATGAATTTCAGGAATTAGTGCTTGTTTTTGTGCGTCCAATAATGCTTGTTTATCTTGCCTTGCAGTCTGGTACGCTTTAGTCAATGTATCAAAATTGCTGATACGCTCCCAGTCTTCTTGAGAAATTTGATAAGAACTCCATTGATCTTTCGCTAGGTTTGTCAGCTCAGAAAAAATATGCCGCATTCCATCACTCCATTGTTCTTGTGGTGATGTAGCAAAAGCGTGTGCATATGTGCTGGCGATGACAGGTATTTTCATGCCGCGCATTAAACCGGCGATTTCTGCATACTCAGCACCTTGTTCCTCTCTCGCCAGTGCTACGTTTTCCAACTCTTTCGATGCGCGAGCAATTATTCGTTGTCGGATGTTTTTCTCGGTTACTTCTAAGGACTCACGATCATAGCCGTCATCTAGCAGAACAGAGTCAAATTGACCAGCAACCAAAATAATGCGTTTAACACCTCGGGAAGGTAACTGACGCATCAACAAATCCATGTCTGATTCATTGAGAAATTGCGAACAACGTGACAGGAAAAAAACCACATCACAACTGGCCATGTACTCTTTGGTATGTTGGGTACGGCTTTGAACCGGATCATTCATCCCGGGTGTGTCTACTACATGCAACCCTTTTAATTCTCTGATAGGGAAATAAAGATGGGTTGCTTTGACTAATGCGGTATAACGACCATTTTCACCCACATAGTCGTTCATCATCCGAGTTAGATCCGTTACATCTTGGGCGGGAAAACTAGCCTGCTGCTGGGACAGAACAGAAGCAATATCAACTCCCTTACCTTCCATCATCTTGCATAATTCTCTTGCGACTTTTGCCTCATCATGCTCGCCGTCGCCGGAGGCTAAGCGTTCGATTTCTTGCCACTCTTCTGGGGTGTAATAAAGGACTTCTAAGAGTGGTTGTTCACCATATGAGATTTTGGTCAGATTTGCCGTCTTCGGTGTTGCTGCTTCGGGTAAAACTGGATGGCCGCCAAACAGCAAGGCATTAAGAAAGCTGCTTTTACCTGCCTTAACCTGACCAATAATGCCTATGCTGAGCACTTGCTCTTGCTGAGAAAAACGATCCAGTTTCGTTTGTAAATCGGCTTTCAGTTCTTTAATTTTGGCGATGTCGGATTGAAAATGGCGGTTTTCCCAGACGCTCAGATCCTGACATAATTGAGTTAGCCGGTTTACTAATGTTGGATTACTCATTCGTATTGGCTCCACCAAGCTTGGTGTTCTAGTTGATTGAATAGAGGGATATTTTTTGCTTCATCGATGTTACTAAAAATCGAATCTTTACTGACGATAAATGAGTGAGGCCATTTATAAGTGAAATTGGCATTATTAAATGTACAGCGTACTATTAACTTGTTGTTGGCTATGTGAATTATGCCTAAGTTAATTGTTGATCGTTCAAATCTACTATCTAAAATAGCATCTGAAATATTGCTGGTAATTTCATCGGAAAAAATTCCACCACCACCCAATAGGGTATTGTCCCAACATTGATTGTCGTCTTGCAGAAATTTTGCTGATGAAACGCAGTCATAAAACTGACAATTGCTTACTGTGTTGGTGTGCAGTGCATTAATTTTAATACCGCCACCAATTCTTGCTATGCATCGATTAAACGTCGATTCTTTTACATTCAGTTCGGAGTATCTTCCATTAAAGGCAATTGCACCGCCTACTAAATCCGGATGACCGCACTCCACAAAGTCACAACTGTCGAAATTCCCTGGGGAGTTATACAGATAAAATGCTCTCGCATTTGTTGTCGTGACATGGAGTGATTTGAACGAAGCCGAGCTGACGCTATAAAGCTTCATTGCCGTGGTTTTATCAGCTGAGGCATAGACCCCTTGAATTTTTGAATCAGAAATAGCAACCCTTGTGCAATTGCTAAAATCTATTAATGGCATGGCAACATGGCAATGTTGAATCATTACACGTGTGTTACTGAAGCTCATCACTGGGCTGAAAAGCTTGCAGTGTTGAATTTTAACTTCCTGCCCATTTTCACTGACAATGCTCCCTGTTTTTGTAAAGCGACAATATGCATTTTCCATTTGCCATCCGGTGTTGATGCAGATAGCGTTATCCACAATCCAAAATCCACCCGATATACCTTGAGCCACTATTTCATTGGTCAGGGGGCGATACAGAAATTCATGCCAGCATCGGATATCCTCCAGATCTGTGGCCTTACTTAAAATAGGATTGGCATTCAAGTCCAGTATGCAAGCGACAATCGTTTGAATTAACTCTATATCGCCGGATGATATCGTCAGTGCTTCGATCAGTTCAGCCAAAATCTTTTGCTGAGATAACGTTAGATTTCCATCTAAACGACACAATACGATTACATCGACAAAAAAACTTCGTTTGAGTTGATGCTGTTCTAAAATTTCAAAGAAATCAAATAAATACTGTTTATTGATGTGTTTCGCTGTGTCGAAGACGCGATCAATTTGCCCGTTAAGGTTCAGAGCGTTTAATAACAGTTGAAAGAGACGGCTTTTTTGTTCCGAGAGTTCACCATCCGCGATTAAAACGTTCGCGATCATGCCTGCATAGATCAGGCGTTCTTGCTTATTGAGTGCGTTGGCATTATGACTCTGGAGCTGAGCGCGTTCTAGTTGAATGTGATCCAATTCTTGTAACAGTACGATTGAAGCTAGTTTTAAGTCCTGCGTCATTGTTTGTGCACCTTACATTAAATAAATTCTAGCCAAGCATTGGTAGCCGAATTAAATGGGAGAATCATGGCGATTGTTTGATTGGCTTTTAAGGCATCACCAATTTTTAGATGGACGCTATAAACTAGGCCCGCGTAGTTGCTTTCAATGACTGGTCTGACTTGCTCCTGACTGGATAGGGAAAAGTGCAAAATTCTTTGGTCTCTATTCAAGATTAACCGTACAACTTTTTGACCCGCCGTGACGTATTCTCCACGTTGGACATAAATTTTTCCAAGAGAGTATTCGGTTAGATTTATGTTTGAGTCTTTAAATTGCTTTATTGAGAGTTTTTGTAGCGCAGTCTCAGGAATATCAATTTCAACCGGAAGATTCAATATTTTTGCTACCCAAAAAAGCAGTGCCGCTACCTCATGCTCTGGTAACTGGAAAAAATCTAAAAACTCCGTCAATAGTTGAGTTTGCAGATTGGATAACTGTCCTTCTACACGACACAAAACCAAGGCGTCTACAACAAAGCAACTTTCTGCTTTTGTCTCTTTTATTACGCGCATAAATGCACGGAGTTGCGCACTATCTAACGCAACAGCTTGTTCGATGAACGTTGCTTGGCTTTGAAGAAGATCCAGAGAACGAAGTAACATACCAAACAAACGATGTTCGGTTTCGCTGACTTTCCCATCAACCAATAACACTGCTGCCAGCATTCGGGCGTACATTTCTTTGATATACAAATCTGCTTTACTTAATGCATGTGGATGTAAAGGAAACATATCCGGCTTTAACGCATCTAATTCCCGTATCAAGTGCTTTGTATTAAGTGTACTTCCAGACATATTTTTCTTACCCAATGTTCGTCATAATAGATTTGCTCTGTTGCTGCAGTAATGTCGCAAGTTTTGATAATGCGCTTGGTTGAACATCGAATGCATGATCTACATCGGACAGGCGCTGAATTTTCGCAAGGTGCCGATATGCCGTACGACGCATCAGTTGCGCCATTCTTTCTTTGGGGATTTCACCTTCCAGTTTCCGCCAGTAGCGCAGATAATCAGGTTCGCTGTCACCAGAGGATTCACGTATTTCGCGCAACATTTTGAGTAAATTGACTTGTTGCAATTCGATCATGTCAATTTCTGCAGGTTCAGGAAGATTGATGTCAACACTTTCACCAACATTTGCCAGCATGGTAAAGAAACGCTGTTGTAGCTGATAGAGTTCATCGGCGAGCTGACTTAATCCTGTATGCCTTGCTTTCACACTTTGCCTTAATTCTTCTGCATCGTCTTGAATGTCGCTCGTGTCAGCTAAGGCTAAGATGCGATTGAGCCGATTTATGTGCAGTTGAGAGATGCGTTGTTGTTCTGTAATAAAACGGGTGTAGTGCATGAACTGTCGCTTAAAATTACGAGCGATTTGGATTTCTTTGGGAGCGGTATTCCATGTATCTAACTGCGCAAGTATTGGTGCCAGTGGAAACTCTGACTTATTCCGATTAGAAAAAGGAATGACCGCGAGGGCAGGCAGGTTGCGTTCTACTAATGTGCGACTGATAAGTGCAGTGATGTTCGCGATGTCGTGAGCGGGTTTTTTATCTGCTCTGCTAATGACAACTAGGCGTGGAATGTCTGGACGTAACGAGCCAAGGAACTGCAGGTCATCTTCTGAAATTGTCCCGGCATCGGCAGAAATTACCCAAACGATGGCTTGTACCGCATTGAGCTGAGCTCTTGCCACGTGTTCATCGGTACGATCACTATAGGTATCCGTATTCGGTTTAGAGTAGCCGGGCGTATCAATCAGAGCTAAATTTTCCCATGGAAAATTAATCTGTGTGCGAAATGCTGCGCGTAACAAACTTGCCACCGAACTCCCGTAAATATCCATTTCATCATGGGTAAGACTAAGAAATTCTTCATGCGTCAAATTAATGCAGTGCCGATGCAAGTTCAAGGCAAGGACTTGATCTTCATCACCCTTTAATAAAAAGGTAGGCAAGGATGTAGTGGGATCCACTTCGGTTGCTAAAAGGCGTTGTCCGAGGATGGCATTAATGAGGGAGGATTTTCCCGCACTAAATGCCCCCCCAAAGCCAATCGTTACTTTTCCAGCCAAATGAGGAAAGGCGCAGAGTTCACGTAAATTTGTCAATTCCTGCTCTAAAGCATGATAAATATCAGCAAAGTTATCTGGACTGCCGCGACGCGCTAATGTGCGTAGATCGTGCTGTAACAGTTTCTGGAGCGCATCAAGTTTTTCTTCAATAATTTGTGCTCGCGCATTACTTGGTTTAATTTGTGTAGCTCTGCAAAGCAGTGCATAACGAGCACTGATTTGATCTGGACTTACAGCTGTTGAGTCGCGCATGCTTGCTCCAGTGTTTGAATCATATTCAATATGCTCGTTTGCTCTGTCTGATATATCGAGCTGATTTTGTCAAAAGATTCTTTGCCTTTTGCCAGTTGCTCTTCTAATTCGGATAGGGCAGCTTGCAACGATTGGCGTTGCTGCTCAACCTCTGCTTGGATACCCGTTTTGATCTGTTGAAGATGCTGGTGTAGGCCTTCTCGCAGGCGTTCTTTGTTGTCTGTCATCACTTGAGGAATGATGTGGTTGAGTATCTGTTGGCGCATATCTTCACGGCGCTGCGCCTCAGCTAATTCTTTCTGCGCTGAAGATTTAAAAATGTTGAAGGCTAATTCCACGAGTGGGGCTATAAAAACCGCCAGAGCTTTGACTGTTGGATGTGGAATTTTTGAAACGAGTTTAGTAAGAGCGACGACCGCAACCCCTTTCCCTAATTCATGAGATGCTGCAGTGGTTGGATCCGTTTCTATTGTGCGAGTTTCAGGCAATCTTAAATCGATCTTGAATTGGTTTGGCACAATTTCCGCTATTTTTCCGAAATAACGATGTAACCGAGGTTCATACTCTTCTTTAAGTGCTGCGCTCATCGACAGGCGAAGACTTTGTGCTATGGGTGAGTTCAGATCACCATTACGCAGGGCAATGCTGGTGAGGCTTTCTAATTGTGAAATCAGATCAGATTCGATCCGATTTTGTACTTGTGTTAAAACGCTTGGTATCGATTGATCGAGACGCTGCGTCTCTTCTTCTAATTTCTGTTCAAAATGATGTATTTCTTGCGCGATGCGTTCTTGTTGCAAAGCAATTTGTGCCGAGTCTAAGTCATCTCTGTTAATGAGCGTATCGAGATAGCCAGAGAACTGGCGCAATTCAGACAAAAAAGGCTTCAGTACATTTTGTACAAATAGGGGTTGTGCTGATTTTTCCAGATCACCAAGGGCTTGCAAAAAATTGGAGATATCTTTTTTGCGCGACGACACTTTGACGACGGCTAACGGGTCTTTATCGATAAGTTTTTTGATTTCAGCATTAACCTGTAAAGCAATCGCATCAATATCTTCTGCCGGTTTTTTATCGCATTTGCTAATGACTGTAATTATTGGCATACCTTGCAGATTGAGCTCTTTCAAACCGTTACGTATGCTTTCATGCAAGGTGCCTTCTTCTGCGCTGACCACAATACAATAAGCCAAGCTGCGTGCTGCGTAGGCATCAATGGCATTGATATGTTCGTCATTGCCAGAGTCCCATCCTGGCATATCGACTAGTCGCAGGTGGGGAAATGCGGCAAGTTTTTCATTCGGCAACTGTATGTCTAACCAACCTTCAGGTTGAAATTGAGAGAGTTGGTTTTCCTGAATTTGCGCTCTGCTAACAGTTTCTGCAATACCACTCTTTTTATAGCCCGTGAAAGTCTCTGATGCGCCATAGCTGAGTTCGGCCGGTATAGCAGTTTGTGGATCAATACTGGTTGCGAATAAATTTTCACCAATAATGGCATTCAATAAGCTCGATTTCCCACAGCTAAAAGCACCAACTAAAGGAACCCGTACAAAGAAATGACGCGTCATTTTTTCAATACTTGTTAGCTTATCTTGCGAGTATTTGTGCTTTAAAAACAGTTGTTGTACTGTAGGCAAAAATTCAAGTACTTGCTTTTGTATTGGGAACATGGGGAATCCTATATAAAGTCAGTGAGTCTAAATTTCTTGTAAGTGCATTAACGCTGTGAACTGAATAAATTTTCTGAAGTAAATTAAATCATTCTGTTGCGACAATATACGTCGCACACGATCAAAGTTATCAAATTCAGGTTTGACTATCTTCGCGCGCGAGTTTTTGACGATGCACATCGCAAACTTGATTGCCAAATCCAAGTAACCAAGCTTCTAATTGAGCCGTATCAACTAACGTTGCGGTGATTTTGAAATGTTTCTCTAGCACTTCGACCTGTTGATCTTCTGATAGAGGGGATTCGAGTAAGTGAAGTCCGGCTGCTTTATCTATCAAAAAACTCAGTCGTATGGGGGTACCACTCCCCAAGCCAAACCGACCATCTGCATCATATTTTTCCAAGTCAAAAGCGGGGCGCTGAAAAATAAAAGACGTTGCATTTGCAGAAAGAATGCGATGTAACGCTAGGCTACGTTCGTTGTTGTAGTCTGCAAAACGGCAAGCCAGGTAAAGTCGAGTTCCTTGTTGGGCTAAACCCAACGGCATAATTCTGGCTTTGGTTCGCTTACCTGTTGCATTTTGATATTCAATATCTAACAACTTGTTTTCATAAAGTGCGTTACTGACTTCTTCCAGCACATTGGGCTCGATTTGTGGGGGGAGCAAAGGCTGGGTGGTGCTTACCACCCGGACTTTTGAAAGCCATTCTCTCTCTTGTTTGGCTTGCGTGTGCAATCCTAGATTGCTGTGAGCCTGCGCAAAAAAATTCTCCATAGATTTAAACAGGCTGGTCGGCAATAAATGCCGTAAATGTTCCTCCGCCAATGCCAAGAGGAGAGATTCTTGCCCACTTAAAACAGGAAGATTCAATCCGCGTGCCTGTTCTTTCCATCGGTAACCGTATGGTTTGGTGCGATTGTCACATTCAATATCAAAATCGGTACTGAGTTTGTTCAGGCAGCGCTGTATAGCACGAAGTGTTCGATGATGCCCTATTGAGGCGAGCTGCTCTTGAAGTTCCGCTGTCGTTGTTTTCTTGTTTCTGGGGATCCTCTTTAATAGTTCGAGAGGAAGAGTAATGCTCTCGGGCTTGCTTGTTTGTTTTTGTTTCTTTTTTTGGGTATTTATATTTGATTGGTTTTGCATGAAATATTTTCTGTGCGAGTCTTCGTGTTTCACGAGACGTTTAACTTAAGCAAATATATCAAATTGTCAAAATTAATAAAAATTTAATTTTTCAATTTTAATACTTTATTTGACTATTTGGACTGTCCTCTGACGTGTAGATACCTCTATTTAGGCAAACAGGAGAAGTTACGTGTTGATCTGCATCACCTTGTTCGTATTGTCCGTATATATGAGTCGCGATCTGGATCGGAAAAGATGGGGTAACCTTTTCGCGAGGAAGCTCAGTTTTACGCTTAAAAAAATATCTGATTAAAAAACAACTTTATAGGTTGATAGTCTACTTATTAAGTTCTTCTTGTCAATGGGTTGAAAGACCACCATTCCAGTTGAATGGAGGTCGATCAATGAAAGTGCAGGAAAGAGAACTGGCTAAATCAATAGGTAGAGCAATTTCTAAAAGGCGATTAGCGTGCAAACTTACGCAGGAGCAGGTTGCCGAGCAACTGAGCATCGGTTACGAGGCGGTATCCCGGATGGAGCGGGGAACGGTAATGCCGACCGTCGCCCGACTCATTGAACTGGCGAAAATCTTCGATTGTCCGGTTGGTGATTTGTTGATTGAGTCCAGCAATCGTTCCGAAGAACAAGGAGAGTTCATTTCAAGCCTAATTAAGACTCTTCGTGAGGAAGACCGGCGCTTTGTTCTTGAGATATTGGAAAAGTTTACCGTTCATCTGAATCGCTGATTCCAATTTGATTTGTCCGATGAGCGATGAGCTCACCGGACACAGGTTTCACGTTTGCAGTTTCTTTGTACCCAAATACGAGCAAAGACATTTATTGTGTTTGGTGGAGGAAATGTGGGGCACCAAGTGGTCTCCGCTCATGCTAACAATCCATCGGAACTACTCGACGAAGCAAGTCTTTCAGCGTGAAATCAAGCTGGCGTCAGCAGCGCAGCTTTTTTCTCCAGCTTCTCGATGAGATTTGGTTTTCCGGTCGTTTTGCCGACACTGACACCGAACGGCTCGCCATCGACTGCGGCATCGGTGCCTGCCGGAGTAAAAAACTCCTCCACAATCCCGACACTGTCTTCCGCACTATCCTCAAACTCCCCGTTCTGAAACCCGAGCCTGGCCGCCTGATCCAGACTGTTCTGATCGTAGCCGGCAGTCTGTCGCCGTTGATGCAGTTCGATGGCCGCAGTGATACTGGCTTCCATCGTCATGCCCTCACGTAAAGTCAGATCGACGTAGTAAATCGGCGCACGATGAGACTGCGTCGTGCTTTTGCTTCGGAGCCGCAATTCCAGTGGCATACAGGCCAACAGATTTCCCGAGACCGCACGGTAATAATGCAAACGTGCTGACAGACAGCGGATGCTGTTATAACCAGTCGTTCTAAAGATAAAGCTACCCAGATCATCAGTGCCATGAATACTGACATTCAGCCGACCATACGGTTTACAGGCACCGCCTTTCGCCAGTTCGCAGATATCAGGTGAAGGGCAGGGATGTGTCTGTATGCTGTTATCAGTAAAGCGCCGGCAGGTTTCCCCATTGCCGACACACAGCGGACGTCCTGTCTTGCGATCGAACAAACTGTATTCGGCACGCAGATTCAGATCCGGATCGTTAAATAGCATTTGTACCGGAATCGCCCGTAATTTGGCTTGCTGACTGTCCTTGCGAATCGCTTCGTCATACGGGTGCAGTATCCAGCCGTCATGGCCTTGTACCTGAGTCGTAATAGTGAACTGATCGTCTTTCTCCGGAAGTCGCTTGCCATTCTTTTCGACGACACGACCGATGGAAATGCGACCTAAAACGGGTGGCGTTAAAGCCAGACCTTTGATCATGATGAACTCCTTGATGATAAATAGAATGGGGTAATGAATGAGGTAATGAGATAAATAATGAGATAAATAATGAGGCAATCACTGCGCAGAATGACATCCGTCGTTCTATGATGATCCGGTTGAATGGACAGGTCCGTGCTGGCACAGACCTGTCCCTGCTATACCGGCAGGGTTTCAATCCTGATCCGGCTGCACCAGAAAGCGCCGGCTGCCCGGTTTGCTCATCGCATACTGTTGCTGAATAGCCGGCTGCTCTTCGAGTAATTTCTGCAGATCGATGCCGGTACTGTCCTTGCTGCGTTTCCACGAAATCCGGCCAGTCTCAAACAACGCCAGACTGGCGTCACCCATCCGTTCCTGCAGACGCTGGCGTAACTGTGCTTCAATCTGTTCGCGACTACAGATATCGGCACGCACCGCGACCAGATCGGCAAACAAGGCTGACAGCGCACGGTCATCACGCCAGTCCATGCGTTGCCCACTGTCTTTCGGATACAAACAACGCAAAGCCTGATCTGCGGAATCACTGCCGTCTGCGGGTGGCGGGGTATCGGTTTCGACGTAATGCCAGAACTGCCGCTCCAGTTCGATCAGACGGGCTATCAGTTCATCGTCACGCTGTATCCGGTGAATCCGGATTTCCTGACCGCAGACCAGTACGCACACATCGGCGGTTTGCTTACCAGTCACCGCCAATTGATGCTGAACCTGTAATTGCACATATTCCGGCACACCATCGCGCCAGAGACGGGAACCGAATTCACCCGCCGTTTTGCATTCCAGAATCTGCACATCCGGCGCGCCCATCACTTCCCGGTCAATATTCGCCAGCATCCACGCCTTATCGGGATCCGGATGCTGAAGTACCGCATTAATGCGTCGCACCCGGTTGCCGGACAGACGGGTATAGTGCGCTGCGACAATCGGCTCTAACAGAGTTCCCCAATACATCGGGCTGGTTTCATCCTGTGGATCGACCACCGGTAGACCTGCATCGCGTCCGGTTTTAATCAACCACAGCTCCAACTGAGACTGATACGGATTCAGACCCACCGCCGCAGCGGCATCCGAACTGCCGATACCGGTCTTTCTGACAGATAACCAGTCCTCCCGACTCATTGCATTTGTTTTAATCAGCCGCAATGCCGGTAGGGAAGTTCTTGGTTTGCTTGATACGACTGCATGATTCATGATGAGCTCCGTTCATAAAAAAACACCCGGTACACAGCAAACGTGTCCGGGTGGCAGATCAACAATCTGAAATACATCCAAGTCCTTAATCTAAGCGACCATCAGCAATGCCTGATCTAGCGCCTTCTGTTTCAGACTGGCACCGGGACCGAACCACGCCGATTCGAGACGATGATCGGTACTGCGCGCACGACGTTCATGATCGACAAACTGCGTGACCGCGTTCAGCAAACCGAAAGCCGTGCCTTTGGACGAAGCCAGTTCCGCACCTTTCCCCTGACCGTCATACAAGGACTGCACTGCCTTCATCGCCCGTTCATTGCTCAAAGCACCCGAGGTATCGGTCAGATCCGTGAAGACCCGCAGAAAGAAATTCATGGCTTCATGGGTTTTGACCTTGCGTTCTGATAAGGTCTTCATTCGGTACATGAAACTGTCCCATGCTGCGACAGAAACACCGAGTTGCTTCTTCACGGCCTGCGGATCGAACTGCGTGCTGTGCGGCACCTTCACGGCACCGCTGCCATTTTGTAATGCGACAGCAAGCGTGTTATTGCAGACGACCCGGATACTGGTGAACTGTGCCGTGGTGGCCAGCGTCCCGTCACAAGCGGTTGCCAGTAGCAGATAGCCATTGACCACATCATTCCCCTTGAAGGTTGCACTCTGATTGGTCTTGGCGAGTGCCCAGACTTTACGGCCTTCTTTGAGAACGCCCGCTGTTTCCAGTTCAAAACCGGAAATCTCGGTCAGATCGCGGTAAAACTCCAGGATCTCGCGCGGCTGTACCACCCGGTAACGTTGCGATACCACCGACAAGGCGGCCTTGGTATCGGAACGGTAGAGCACCTTTTGTTCAGGAAAAGTCATGATCGCGCCGAGCGCACCGATACTGTCTGCCATGAAACGCACAGGCGACTCGCGGATTTCAAACGCCATGCCGGCTTGCTGCGCCCAGACGTCAATCGGTTGTTTGGCAGTGAGCTGATTGCCCAGACCATGCCAGGGAACATCATTAACGTAAGCCATTGATTCGAGTAAATGTGCCATGAGTAAAACTCCTTACAGAAATATGAATAAGCATTGCCCTCCCCATGCACCGCGCATGAGAAATAGGACAAAATGAGGAAATGGTGAAAACAGGTAGGAATGACATCCCTTGAATACTTCAGGGATGACGAGGAAGTGCGGTAGTACAGTGAGAACGATATCTGTCTGAAATTTACAGAGTGAATACAGCAATCGCCGAACAGAGGATCAACGAAACCTATTCGTAAATCGGAAGATTAAGATTGAGGTTTCGACAGATGGAATTGATGACCGCAGTCTAAACAAACATGGTTATCAAGCAGATGATCATCGAATACTTCACCGACCTGAGCGCCGGCAACGCACCCGGTGGATCCACCGACCAGTGCGCCCAGCAGGAAGCCGGCCAACCCGCCCAGTACAGAACCAGCAGGACCGGCAACGGCACCGACGGTTGTGCCAAGTTCCAATCCGCTCATCGCACCGGATGCGCCAGCAACGGCACCTGAGACTGCACCGATTGAAGCTCCGGCTTGCTTACCGGAATGACGCGTTTGAATAGAATGGGACTGACAGCGCGGACAACAAACTGAATTGACCATAGGGAAATGCTCCTGATTAAAGGTAATGTGATAAAGATTTACGAGGAAATTGAAGACGGAAACTGCGGCGCGTAATGCAATGCGGAAATTGCAATTACGGCATAAGAAGCGTAAACCAATCGAATGCTGGTCTACGCTACAGAGGTGATATATAGGTCAAAAATTTTGGAATGATTTTGCAGAAAGTAAGAAAACGTAAAACATTAGTCCGGAACATGAAGCAGGAAGTGCTCTGGATGGTCAAAGTGAGAAAAATCTATGTCGACTGAAAACTGTAGATTTGTAAAAATGCTATATTTCTGTAAGTTTCCATTTTCCAAATCTCCTCCCGTTTTCGAAATCACCAATTTTTAAGTAACGGTCTTTAAACGTGAGGTAGTAAAGGGCATGGCACAGATCTAAGCAAGATTGTTTATCATTACTTTTTACTATGCCAATAGAAGACGATATGTAAGGATTATTTGATTTGGAGCACAGTCGATATGACCCCTTGGAATTTGTAATTCGGTGGACCCAATAATTTCCGATTTGCCTAGCTATTTCGTCACTGTTGAGTTGTGTATTTGCATGGAAAAACACCATGAAATGGAAGTAAGCGCCTCGATCAGGATATGCTTCAAGCTTCCATAAGCCACCTAACATTTCATGAAAGAGACCGTTGTTTCTTCGATTATTTGTGAATTTTTTTAAAAATATTTTTGCAATATCTCCAGTCTTTTTGAAGTCGTCTTGGTCAGGAATGCCGCATTCAAGTCTTACTATCTTTAGACTAGAGTGAATTAGTAACAAGCGATTAATATATTCTGAAGCTCCATCAAAATTCTTTCTTGCAGCCGAAATTTGTTTCCTTTGATTGCGTTTAAATTCCGGCTGTTTTATTGAATTTTTAATTTCATCAATAAAGTCGTTAACTATGTCAGCTTGGTTTTTCTCGGGATTACTGATGGAAATTTTATGTTCGTTAGTAAGTTCCTGATAGTAGTATTGAGGTTTTAAAAATACTTTTTTTGCGAGCAATATTTCTGCGCTGGGGAATAAATCTGTGGGATAGTTAAGCCACAGATTTAGAAAGATATTCGAAAAATAATTTAAATCTTTGATGTGGGAAATTTCAGGAGGGTTCTGATTTTTTTGGATAGGAAATTTTGTTATTTCATTGTTAATACATTCTTTAACAAACAAATGTATAGTTGCGAGGCTCAAAATTGGTGAGCTAGGTAGAACCGGGTATTTATCAGAAATTTTATTATTTATGCATTGTTCCTCAAGGTAGATTCCGTCGTCATCTATTTCCCGTCGGATGATCGACCCAAAATCCATCTTTATTTGTTTCCAAATGGCAATGTCTGATAATTCATTTTTTTGCGAATATTTTAGAATGGGCATTCTTTAAATCTATTGCGTGATGTATGTATTCGTTAGATTTTATTGTGACATTAATGGATTAAGTGAGTAGTGATGTGCTACCACCACTACAACATCATTTTTATTTTACATTCCTCGGCCGCCCAAGCCGAATTTGTTGTTCAGCAGGAAAAGCCCCGCGCCGTATCATTCTGGCTTTAGAGAACTGTCGCGGTTTAAAAGACTGCCCAAGCTTACACAAATACCCCAAAACATAGTCCCGCAGATGACGACGTAAGTCTGTCTCACTCCAGTGAATCTCCCCGATCCCACATCTCCCCCTCATTTTGAACTCTTCGATATTCTGATTGCAATTCCAGTAGCTTCCTTGCCCCATCGTCACCTCATTGCACCAGTATTCCCCGATCTGTTGAGCATGATGCACATGCGAAGCCCCCCGACGCTGAGACCCATTAAAAAACAGCAGCACATGAAAATGAATTCCTCGTTCTATGCCGTATTCTGTTTTGAGGATATAACCGATGTTGCTCTTGAATAACTGGTTGTTCCGCCGATTATTCAAGAACCGCTCCATATCCGACATGGCCTTTGATAAGGTAATCTGTCGTGTATAGATCTTCTGATAACTGAGATCCAGCCTTAAAACAATAATCCGGTCATTTCTGTCAAATAGCGCATCGATATACCGGGCGTAATCCCGGTAACGCTTGTCAGCCTCCCGTTCAGCGATACGTACGGCCTCTCTAAAGTGTTCCGTTTGACAATACTGCCTGAGTCGAACAAGGAGTTCATTGCATTGCTGAATGGTGCTCAAAAAACAAGCTGGTAACAGGCCGACTTCCTGACTGCATGCGATGAACGCCTCAATACAAGGGCTATAGACGTATTCATTGGGTAATTTAGCGATCACATCCAGATACCGATCGATATCGGCTTGAACCATCGTCATATCGGAATCAATCATCGATTCTTTTTTAGCAAGCGTTTGTACCCATGCCTGTAAATCGTCAAGGTACTCAGAATCAAGACTGAGTCCTTGATAGCCATTACTGACATTCGTCACTGGTTCTTGATCGTCAAATGATCCGTTACCTTGTTGCTGTAAAGAATCAAATTTGAATGGTCTGTTGGTTTGCATAGTGTTGTTTCTTTCAAAAAAAACCTGCTGCCCATAATAGGCACGCAGGCAATATCCTCATCCTCGACATTGGGTCATGGATAAGTAAGGTGTACAGGGGAGAGATACTCAGTCGTCAGTACCGAGCCGGATAGCCTGTGACGAGAGAGTCAGACAAAGAAGTCATGCGTACTTCACTGACTGCTATGCTGCAGTCGTCAATGGCGAGTTACTGTGTTTTGCTGCGAGGTCGTCAATCGACTTGGGTAAAACGAGGAAGAGATGATGAAACGAGTGAGAAGGGGTCTTCACTGTTTGATTGCTTCATACCAGATGAGTCATGTTTTTGATTTATTCCTTACCCGTTGTTTCATTGATATTGAATCGATGTACGGTATGCATTGCCTTTACTTGCTTCCTTTTAATTTAACTGACTTCATTTCATTTAAATTAACTTTATTTTGATTCTATTTAAATAACATAAATAACCGAAATTCTTACCTGTAAGAAATCATCGCTAACCCAGCCTGGCGGGTAAAAAAACGGGAGATAGTGCGGTTTATCCACCGAAACGCGTTATACAAAGTTATTTCCGGAAAAACTCCAAAAGATGTCCGGAGATTCCTAATTCGAGCCGTGAGAACACAACCGGCTTGCGGCAATTCGTCCGGCAATCCAGGCATCTACTTCAGACGCAATCCAGGCAACGCTGCCTTTACCGGCGACAGACAACGAAACCGGCTTCGGAAAGCTAGGGTCGTATTGCTTGCATTGCGGATTCATTCTGCCGTAAATGCTGCTGCGTTTCAGGCCAGTCATCAGTTCAACTTGTTGACGACGAAGTAATTGAGGGTGGGAAAAATTTTGCATGGTGTCATTTCCTTGAAAGAGTGAGAAATGCAGCGAACAACAGTCATCTGCACACCATGGACTGGGCCAATAAATTTTTTCAGACTTTTCACATTACATCTAAAAATTGAGTGTTTTCAATCAGCGACAAGAAAACATAGTGATGGAAATTTTGTACACGCAGACCAATTTTTCTTCTATTTATACTGAATCCGATGAATAAATCGAGTTTCTTCTGGCTGTAGCCTAAAATTAGAACTAAGTATGTATATTAGATTTATTTTTAGTTGGGTAAAATTTGGAAAAATTTTGGAAAAATTTAATAAAAATTTGAGAATGTTCAGGTAGTTTTTGCTTCTTAATAATTATTAAATTAATACTTAAATGAAGTTTGATTGGCTTCTATAAAATTTTTTGTTTGAAAATTGGGTGAGGTATGAACACTGATCAAAACGATAATGTTCTTGTGCAGTTGTCGGTCAGGGGAGAGCAAAAAAAGACTGGCGATGGAAACGAGATGAAGAGAACCCGCCAAAAAGTAACTAAAAAGAGTCTGGGCGGAGGACTAACTCAACATAGTTGCAATGGAATGGTTGTCAGTTATTCATTTCGAAAGCGCTATCAGGGAACCGATTACGATTTGCCATTGGGTAACGTAAATGAGCTTTCAGAGGAGCAAGCTAGAGTAGAGGCCGATAAGCTTTGTAAGCAAATTCGGAGAGAAAAAAGTAAGAATCTTTTAAAGAAAGTTACTAAAAACTTAGCAGTGCCTAAAATGCCGTGCTTTAAAGATTATGAAGATGCTAACAAATTTATTGAAGAACTAGAGCAAAAATTTCCTATATTTTCTTGGAAATGCTTTGATATAAAAAAAAGTCGCTTGGAATTTGAAATTTATGCGGTGATTTGGATCTTGCTATTGATGCCTTTTAGTCTTGTTGAATTGCTAACTTTAAAGCAAAATGATCTTCGAATGAATCGTGATGAGCGTTACTCTATTCAAGTAAGTGGACGTAAAAATAATTCAATATATGTAAATTGTTCCCGCAGTGTAAGTCAGATTATTTATAAGGCAATTCATTGGGACTTCCCGAGAAATGATGAAAGTGGAAAATTGTTTTTTGCGCTAAGCTCTTTGGGTAAGATGGAATTGAATGCTGCATTGAAGTCTCTTTGGCCAGCTTATGCCATAGATGTCAATAAGTTCACAAAATTCTTTGAATTTGCAGCAAATCACTTTAGTTGTTATCGAAATGATTTTATAAGAGATTATGTAAATAAAAGGCAAACCAAATATCCATGGAGGGGAAATGAAGATGAACGCGAAATGTTAATGAATTGGTGGGAATATATGGTTAGACATAAATGTTTCACCATGCGAAAAAAACGAGGTTGAGAAATCAAGGCTCTGCAATAGGCTTACAAACTTCATTCAATATTGGAACGTCTAATATTAATGTGACAGCTAATCGAAATTGATTTTCTGTTTGCTTAGACGCAGTGCTTTGTAAAAACGTCGCTCGTAAAGTCCGAATTTGCATACAAAGTTATCCAACGCATTCCAACGCAATATGGCATACTGAATGGCATACCGATTGTTTTATTAAAAGAAAAAGCCATTGAAAATCAATGGCTTATCTTTGAATTTTGGTGGAGACGGCGGGAATCGAACCCGCGTCCAGAAGCACTCTACAGACAGTTCTACATACTTAGTGCTGCCATTTGATTTAACCACATTGACGCGGACGCACACGCTGCAATGAGGCGAGTTACCTTAAGTTTAATCCTGCGCCAAGTAACCCGGTTCAGGACGATTCCCTATGAATGTCCTTACTGCTGTTACCAGCCCACCCTAGGGAAGAGGTGGTGTAAGGTTAGCCGGTATTAAGCGGCTAATGCGTACGAGTTATCGTTTGCAGTTATATAGTTCAGATTGTATTTACGAGGTAGTCTGGCCTCGGTATGCCCTGCGCTGCTTTGCAACCCCTGTCGAAACCAGGTCGTCCCCAAAGCTTTGCTAGTATAACCTATATGTGGTGCCACACGAAGAATTCAAGAGGTGGCAACTTGTAAATGTTTGGCTCTGATCAGTTCGAGTAATTCCAGCGGACTGTCGATGATGGCATCGGCTTTCCATTGCGTTGGTTCGGTCGCTCCGCAATAGCCCCATGCCGCTGCGATGCTGGTCATTCCTGCGGCTTCGGCCGCCTGAATATCGCGTAAATCATCCCCGATGTACCAACAATGTTCTGAGCGTACGCCAATGCGTCGCGCAGCTTCCAGCAGCGGGGCGGGGTGTGGTTTTGCATGAGGCGTGGTGTCACCTGAAATGACACAGCGTGCTTCCTGCAGGTCTAGCAGAGAGATCAGTGGCTTCGTGAAGCGTTGCGCCTTATTGGTGACAATTCCCCAGCAAAGCCCTAGCTGGTTCAGTCCGTGAAGCAAGGTGGTGACGTGTTCAAACAGGTGGCTATGCACGGCGAGTGCAGATTCATACGTATTCAGAAATTCGATGCGCATCGCTTCGTAGTCGGTATCATCCGGGGTGATATTGAAGCCCGCACCGAGTAAGCCTCTGGCCCCGGCAGATGCAAATGGACGCAGACTCAGGTAATGCACGGGAGGTAATGCGCGCTGTGCACGCATCGCATTGATGGCCGCAGCCAGATCCGGTGCGGTATCGGCTAAGGTGCCATCGAGATCAAATAAAATTGCTTGAGGATTGTGCATACGTGAATTGGTGAATGTACAAACGGCTTTGCATGCCGTTTGTACATGATCTGAGTTAAGCGGGTTTGGTGCAGGCAATCATGTAATTGACGCTGGTATCGTTATTTAATGAATAAATTTTTGTCAGCGGATTGTAGCTCAAACCTTTCATTGCATTTAATTCAAGACCCGCATTGCGTACATCTTGGGAAAGTTCTGCCGGGGTGATGAATTTGGCATAGTCATGCGTTCCCTTCGGTAATAACTGCAATACGTACTCAGCGCCAATAATAGCGAACAGATACGATTTTACATTACGGTTCAGCGTCGAAAAAAAGACATGTCCACCCGGTTTCAGTAATTTTGTACAGGCACGAATGATGGAAGATGGATCGGGTACGTGTTCCAGCATTTCCATGCAGGTGACGACATCAAATTGACCGGCTTCTGCTTCAGCCATTTCTTCTGCGGGAATGTTTTTATAACGTACGCTGATGCCGGACTCCAGACCGTGTAAATCGGCCACTTTCAGGGCTTTCTCAGAGAGATCGATGCCAGTCACGATAGCGCCTTTTTTTGCCATCGATTCAGCGAGGATGCCGCCGCCACAGCCGACATCGATAACGTTTTTACCTGCCAGTGGAATGCGTTGATTAATCCATTCCAGACGCAACGGGTTGATTTCATGTAACGGGCGGAACTCTGAATTTGGATCCCACCAGCGATGAGCTAGGTCACTGAATTTCTGAATTTCTGCTGGATCTGCATTGAGTGTCGGCATGATGTCTGCGGAGATAACTAAGTTAAATATAAGAAAACCAAAGGCGTATTGTAGGCGATCCCGCTGCTTACCGCACTTGATCATGTCAAGACAAGGCGAGTTTCTGCAGAACATCCTGCTTTGTGCTTGTTACAGATAGAGTGGCTTTCAAGAATAAATACTTATCTTGTATTTTGTGACGGAGTTGACATACCGGGAAGGAGAATTGAAAACAAAAAACCCCGCCAGAGCGGGGCTTTTTGCGTAATTAAACTGAGTTTAATTATTTGTTGCGTGTACCAACAACTTCGATTTCTACGCGACGGTTTTTAGCGCGGCCTTCTGCTGTTTTGTTATCAGCAACTGGTTGTTTTTCGCCTTTGCCTTCAGTGTAAACACGGTTAGCTTCGATACCTTTGCTTACCAGATAAGCTTTAACTGCTTCTGCGCGGCGGATAGACAATTTTTGGTTGTAAGCATCAGTACCAACAGAGTCAGTGTGACCAACAGCGATAACAACTTCCAGATTGATTGCTTTCAATTTGGAAACCATGTCGTCAAGCTGTGCTTTACCTTCTGGTTTCAATACGGATTTGTCAAAATCGAACAATGCGCTGGCAGCGAAAGTCACTTTTTCAGATGTCGGAGCAGCTGGAGCAACAACTGGAGCTGGAGCTGGGGCAGCAACTGGGGCTGGGGCGGCAACTGGAGTTGGAGCCGCTTCTTTTACCAAAGGAGCGTCGCAACCTGGCACTGCATCAGCAGGTGTCCAGTAGCCAGTGCGCCAGCACAGACCGAATGCATCACGAACGATAACGCCGCGAGCATCTTGCACATAAGCGCTGTGTGGTGCGTTCGCTTTGATGTCTTGTTGTGCGGATGCAGAAAAGGAAGCAACTGCGGACGCTGCGATAACGAGCTTAACTAGAATTTTCATATTTATCCTCTCGACTGAGATTTAATTATCGCAGATAAACTGCGCAAATTACTGCTTAAAACCTGATGATACCACGCGCTTGATGACATTACTATTTCGTCAAACGAACAATGCTGTTATTCCGCCCATATTTTGCCATAGATCACGTCAATCCAGCATGACTTGTTAAATCGCTAAAGTAACACTTCGTTAAATATGTCGTGCATGGGCAACAATGTCACCGTGTTTCTGATGTGATTCTTATTTGAAAGATTTTATATTGGCAATAATTTCTCTGGTGAACTTATTTGTTGATTTTATAATTTTGCAAATATTGTTTGATGTTCCGAATTTAGTCCGGATCGATTGCAGGTAATTAACAAGGTCATGCTCCAGAGTAATAGGCTGGATGCTTGCCGGTCAGCAGTGAATCACTTTGTGCGGCTTTGAAATAGCAGGGATCCTTTGTTGAAATGCAGCAACCCCACTGTTACTGCGCGTATTTCTGTTTTGCTATTTTGTGACGTTTGGTCTCCCTGGCATGTTAAAATTCTAGGCTAAAAATTCGAAAAACTTTTGTCTCTGATCTTGTCTTGCTTGTGAAAAGCCGGGCACTGCTGGCAAGCAGTATTAGCAAACCCAGCATTGGCAGCAACTGTTTTTCTCGAAGTTATCATTCAACCAAGCTCTAATTTGCCGGCATGCCAATGGATCAATTCGCAAAAGAAACACTCCCGATCTCCCTTGAAGAAGAAATGCGCAAGAGCTACCTTGATTACGCCATGAGCGTGATCGTTGGCCGAGCTTTACCGGATGTGCGTGATGGTCTCAAGCCTGTACATCGACGCGTTTTGTTCGCGATGCATGAGATGAACAATGTTTATAACCGTCCGTTCGTCAAATGCGCGCGTGTTGTCGGTGAGGTCATGGGTAAATACCATCCGCACGGCGATGCTTCGATTTATGACACATTGGTACGTATGGCGCAGGATTTTTCTTTGCGCTACACGCTGGTCGATGGTCAGGGGAACTTCGGTTCAATTGACGGCGACAGTGCCGCTGCGATGCGTTACACCGAATGTCGCTTAGACAAAATTGCTAACGAAATTCTGGCGGATATCGAAAAAGAAACAGTCGATTTCGTACCGAACTATGATGGTAAAGAAAAAGAACCATCGGTTCTGCCTACCCGTATCCCCAATTTGTTGATCAACGGTGCCTCCGGGATCGCCGTTGGTATGGCGACGAATATCCCGCCGCACAACATTACCGAAATTATCAATGGTGCTCTGCACTTATTGCGGAACGACGATTGCACGATCGATGAGCTGATAGAGATTATCCCAGCACCGGATTTCCCGACCGGCGGCATTATCTATGGTGTTTCCGGTGTGCGCGACGGTTACCGCACCGGTCGCGGTCGCGTTGTGATGCGTGCGAAGACGCATTTTGAAGAATTTGGTAAAGATAACCGTACCGCGCTGATTATTGATGAGCTGCCGTACCAGGTTAATAAAAAATCCTTGCTTGAGCGTATCGCAGAATTAGTGCGCGATAAAAAGCTGGACGGCATTTCAGATATTCGCGATGAATCCGATAAATCCGGCATGCGCGTGGTCATTGAGCTTAAACGTGGTGAAGTACCGGACGTGGTACTGAATAATCTGTATAAGCAGACGCAGTTGCAGGACACGTTCGGTATGAATATGGTGGCGCTGGTCAATGGCCAGCCTAAGCTGCTGAACCTGAAAGAAATGCTGGCGTGCTTCTTGTCGCATCGCCGTGAAGTTGTCACGCGTCGTACCGTGTTTGAACTGCGCAAAGCGCGCGAACGTGGTCATGTGCTCGAAGGTCTGGCAGTGGCATTGGCGAACATCGACGATTTCATCGCCATCATTAAAGCGGCGCCAACGCCTCCTCTGGCGAAACAGGAATTGATGACGCGTGCCTGGGACAGTTCCATGGTACGTGAGATGCTGACACGCACTGCTGCTGATAATCCGGGTGGGGTTGATGCTTTCCGTCCTGAGAGTTTGCCTAAGCATTACGGTATTCAGCCGGATGGTCTGTATAAATTATCTGACGATCAGGCGCAGGAAATCCTGCAAATGCGTTTGCAACGTCTGACTGGTCTGGAGCAGGATAAGATCGTCAACGAATACAAAGACGTGATGGCTGAAATCGCCGATTTGCTCGATATTCTGGCAAAGCCGGAACGTGTCACAACGATTATTACTGATGAACTGACACTCGCCAGAAATGAGTATGGCGAAGGAAATAAAGACGTCCGCCGTTCTGAAATTACGCACAATGCGACAGATCTGGAAACCGAAGATCTGATTACGCCGGTCGATATGGTGGTGACCTTGTCACACACTGGTTACATGAAGTCGCAGCCTTTGTCTGAATATCGTGCACAGAAACGTGGTGGTCGCGGCAAGCAAGCAACCGCTACCAAAGACGACGACTGGATTGAGCAATTATTTGTCGCTAATACTCACGATTACATCCTGTGCTTCAGTAATCGAGGCCGCCTGTACTGGCTCAAAGTGTGGGAAGTGCCGCAAGGTTCACGCACGTCTCGCGGAAAACCTATCGTGAATATGTTCCCGCTGCAGGATGGCGAAAAAATCACCGTGATTCTGCCTTTGTCGGGTGACAACCGCAGCTTCCCTGAAGATCGTTACATTTTCATGGCAACCAGCCTGGGTACCGTGAAGAAAACACCGTTGGCCGATTTCAGTAATCCTCGCAAAGCCGGCATTATCGCGGTAGATCTGGATGAAGGTGATTTCCTGATCGGTGCCGCACTGACGGATGGCAAGCACGACGTGATGTTGTTTTCGGACGCAGGTAAGGCAGTGCGTTTCGATGAGAATGATGTGCGCCCGATGGGCCGTACTGCGCGTGGTGTGCGCGGCATGAATCTGGACGAATCACAGCAAGTGATCGCTTTGCTGGTCGCTGAAAACGAACAGCAATCAGTCTTGACGGCAACAGAAAATGGTTTCGGTAAGCGTACACCGATTACCGAATACACACGTCATGGCCGTGGTACCAAAGGCATGATCGCAATTCAGACTTCTGAGCGTAATGGCAAAGTGGTTGCTGCGACTCTGGTCGACACGAGCGATGAAATCATGTTGATCACAACCGGTGGTGTTCTGATCCGGACCCGAGTATCCGAGATTCGTGAAATGGGACGTGCAACGCAAGGCGTTACACTGATTGCGGTTGAGGATGGTACGACTTTGTCCGGTTTGCAGCGTATCGTCGAGACCGACGCAGATCAGGATGACACTGAAGCAGGCTCATCGGCTGATGAGGCCGCTGGCGATGTAGCGGAGTAAAACGATGACCACCATCTATAATTTTTCGGCGGGTCCGGCAGTTTTGCCTAAAGAGGTTTTGCAGCAGGCTGCAGCAGAAATGCTGGACTGGCATGGCAGCGGTATGTCGGTCATGGAGATGAGTCACCGCGGCGCGGAATTCATGTCTATCATGGATGCCGCCCAACGTGATTTGCGTGATCTGCTGGCGATTCCGGAAAATTACAAAATCTTGTTTTTACAAGGTGGTGGTCTCGCTGAAAATGCCATCGTTCCCATGAACCTGATGGGGCGTTGTCCCGATGCGCCGGTAGATTTCATTCATACCGGCTCGTGGAGTGGTAAGTCCATCAAAGAAGCGCAAAAGTATGCCAGAGTGAATGTGGCAGCCTCGGCTGCCAGCAACGGTTTTACGGCGATTCCGGCCAGAGAAAGCTGGCAGTTGTCGAGAGATGCGGCCTATGTGCATCTCTGTACCAATGAAACGATAGATGGTGTTGAATACCATTTCGTACCTGAGGTGGCGGAACAGACCGGTGGTGCGCCTATCGTGGCAGACATGTCTTCGCACATCTTGTCGCGAGTGATTGATGTGTCAGCCTACGGCGTGATTTTTGGCGGCGCACAGAAAAATATCGGCCCGGCAGGTCTGACGCTGGCGATCGTACGTGAGGATCTGCTTGGACATGCTTTGCCGGTGTGCCCGTCCGCATTTGACTGGAAAATTGTCGCCGACAACGGTTCGATGTACAACACACCGCCGACCTATGCGATTTACATTGCCGGTCTGGTGTTTCAATGGCTGAAACGTCAGGGCGGCGTGGCGGCGATGGAAGCGCAAAATATTGCGAAGGCAACACTGTTGTACGACTATCTGGATTCCACCGATTTTTATGAAAATCGCGTCGCAAAAGAATGCCGCTCCCGGATGAATGTGCCGTTTTTCCTGAAAGACGAATCTCTGAATACAGAGTTTTTAGCAGCAGCAAAATTACAAGGTTTGTTGCAGTTGAAGGGGCACAAATCGGTCGGTGGTATGCGTGCCTCTATTTACAATGCGATGCCGCTCGCCGGTGTGCAGGCACTGGTTCATTTCATGCGCGAGTTTGCCAGCGCGCATTCCTGAACGTAATAGCAGTAACGTATCGCCTTATCCTCAGGCGACAGGCCTTTCTGAACATGGCATAACCCATTACCTGGAAACCGTGGCGCTGTCGAACCAGATCAAAAGCTTGGTGAGGAATCAAATAATTCAAAGCGGCAGACAGGATGCTTAAGGCTGGTTTTCCGCTTTCACAGTGTTCAAAAAACGGTTTTTAGGTCAGTTATGAGCGACAACAAATTACTTCCACTGCGCATCAAGATCGATACGATTGATGCCCAGATTCTCGATTTACTGAATCAGCGTGCCCGCGTGGCTGAAGAAGTCGGCCATGTCAAAGCCGAAACCAATGCGCCGGTGTTTCGTCCTGAGCGCGAGGCGCAGGTATTGCGCGGGGTTGCGGAGCGTAATCCCGGTCCTTTGCTGAACGAAGATATACAACTGATTTTCCGCGAAATCATGTCCGCCTGCCGTGCATTGGAGCGGCGTGTCGTCGTGGCGTTTTTAGGCCCGGTCGGCACTTTCAGCGAACAGGCGGTGTACAAGCAGTTTGGTCATGCGATTCAGGCTTTGCCTTGCGTTTCAATTGATGAGGTGTTCCGGGCCACCGAAGCGGGCACAGCGGATTTCGGCGTGGTACCGATTGAAAATTCTTCCGAAGGTGCGATTAATCGCACACTCGATTTATTGCTGCAAACCAGTCTGATCATCAGCGGTGAACTGGCGATTCCGGTGCAGCACAGTCTGATGAGCAAATCCGGCAATATGGAAGGCGTGAGCCGTATCTGCGCCCATTCGCAAGCGCTGGCGCAGTGTCAGGCATGGCTGAACCAGCATTATCCGCATATTGAGCGTCAGGCCGTAGCATCGAATGCCGAAGCTGCGCGCATGGCCGGTGGTGATTACACCGTTGCTGCGATCGCCAGTGAAATCGCTGGCACCCAATATAACCTCGGTATCGTCAGCGCACACATTCAGGACGATCCGCATAACCGTACGCGCTTTGCGGTGATAGGACGTTTGCATACGACACCGAGCGGCAAAGATCAGACCTCGATTGTGCTGGCGACGCCGAACAAGGCGGGCGCTGTGTACGATTTGCTCGCGCCCTTATCCAAACACGGCGTTTCGATGACCCGTTTTGAATCGCGTCCCGCCCGCACCGGCAACTGGGAATATTACTTCTATGTCGATGTCGAAGGACACGTCATGGATGAAAGAGTTGCAGCGGCGATGGCTGAGCTTGATGCAAAAGCAGCTTTCTTCAAAGTCCTGGGTTCTTATCCTTGTACGTTGTGAGATCGTGATGGATAAGGTCCCGAATTTTTTTAAGCGTGTTGCGATTTTTGGTGTTGGCCTGATCGGTGGCTCATTTGCGCTGGCATTGAAAAAAGCTGGCGCTGTGCAGCATATCGTTGGCTCCGGGCGTAGTCAGGCTTCGCTGGAACGAGCATTGCAGCTCGGTATTATCGACAGCATTGCGACTTCGCCCGAAGCTGCAGTCAAGGATGCTGATCTGGTGTTGATTGCTGCGCCGGTCGCGCAAATCAAAGCAATTCTGGATTCCATACAGCCGTATTTATCGCCAACAACGATTGTTACCGACGCTGGCAGTACCAAATCCGATGTCGTTGATGCCGCAAAAGAAGCGCTGGGCGCAAAGTTGCGCCAGTTTGTCCCTGCGCATCCGATTGCAGGTCGCGAGTTGAATGGGCCAGAAGCGGCACTCGTTGATTTGTATGTCGGTAAAAAAGCGGTGATCACACGCCTGCTGGAAAACAGCGATGCGGATGTGGCGCGCGTTGCCTGGGCATGGCAACAATGTGGCGCGATTATTCATTATCTTGATCCGGCCGGGCATGACGCGGTGTTTGCAGCAGTCAGTCATTTACCGCATCTGCTTGCTTATGCATTGGTGGATGATATCGCCCGTAAAGAACATGCCGATACCCTGTTTCAATATGCGGCGAGCGGCTTTCGTGATTTCACCCGGATTGCCGGTTCTTCGCCGGAAATGTGGCGCGACATCACGCTGGCAAACCGGCACGCGATGTTGCAGGAACTGGATTCGTACACCGCGCGTTTGGCGGTGTTGCGCCAGCATTTAGTCCATGCTGATGCAGCGGGCATCGAAGGTATTTACGCAAACGCACAACGCGCCCGTCACAACTGGATTTCCGCGATTGAAGCCGCAGAAAAGCAGCAGCGTGAAGGTGGCGATTAACATCGCCAATGTTCTCGGCTTCATTCCGGATGACGACGGACGAATTCTGATCTGGTCAGATTGCCACTGATCGGGGTTCATCTGTCATTCGTCTGTTATTCTTTTAGGATGGATGCAAAGTTGTCCCGGCAAGACATGGCGACGAAGACAGTACGAATAGTACGGCGAGGAGCCATAACGCCGCTGGGGCGGTTTTACATCAATCCTGTCTTTGTCGAAAATAAATTATCTGCATTCCGGAGCAGGTTCCGGATGCTTTCCGAATAAGTTCATCACTATGACGCAACAAAGCAAACACTATCCGCCATACATTGATTTACAGCCAATCATGCAGGTGCAGGGCACGGTGCGCTTGCCCGGCTCCAAGAGTATTTCCAATCGCACCTTGTTGCTCGCAGCACTGGCGCAGGGGACGACAGAAATCAAAGATTTACTGGCCTCCGACGACACGCTGGTGATGCTGAACGCCTTGCAGCAACTCGGTGTGCACTGGGAGCAAGAAGGTGACAGCCAGAACTACACGGTTCGCGGCGTCAACGGACAATTACCGCGCCATCAGGCCGATTTGTTCATGGGAAATGCGGGCACTGCGATTCGCCCATTGGTTGCAACGCTGGCGGTGCTGGGCGGTGATTACACCGTGCATGGCGTGGCGCGTATGCATGAGCGGCCTATCGGTGATCTGGTCGATGCCCTGAATGCAGCCGGTGCACAGGTCGAGTACACCGGCAATCCCGGCTATCCGCCTTTGCACATTCGTCGCGGTCATATTCATGCGCAGCGTTTGCAAGTCAAAGGCAATGTCTCCAGCCAGTTTCTGACGGCTTTGCTGATGGCGGCGCCATTGATGGCGAAAGAACACGACATCGTGATTGATGTCGTTGGTGAATTAATTTCCAAGCCATATATTGAAATCACGCTGAATCTGATGCAGCGTTTTGGCGTTGCCGTCGAACGCGATGGCTGGCAGGCGTTTACCATCAAACGTGGGCAGCATTATGTGTCGCCCGGCGTGGTGCACGTTGAAGGCGACGCGTCGTCTGCGTCCTATTTTCTGGCGGCTGGCGCGATTGCTGGCGGACCAGTCAGAGTGGAAGGCGTCGGGCGCGACAGCATACAGGGCGACGTCCGTTTTGCTGAAGCACTGGAAAAAATGGGAGCGACGATCACCCGCGGCGATAACTGGATAGAAGCCACGTCGAATGGCGCACTGCAGGCGATCGATATGGATTTCAATCATATCCCTGACGCCGCGATGACGATCGCGATGGCGGCCTTGTATGCAAATGGCACCACGACGCTGCGCAATATTGCGAGCTGGCGCGTCAAAGAGACTGATCGTCTGTCGGCGATGGCGACAGAATTAAGAAAACTCGGCGCAACCGTGGAAGAGGGCGCGGATTACATGCGTGTCACACCACCGGCGCAGATTTTGCCCGCGACCATCGATACCTATGATGATCACCGCATGGCGATGTGCTTTTCGCTTGCCAGTCTGGATGGTAAGGCGCGGCGCGGGGCGGCGATGCGGATTAACGAACCGCATTGCGTCGCCAAGACTTTCCCTGATTATTTTGAGGTTTTTGCCAAAATCAACCATCAGGAGCTGTTTTAATACTCCCCCCCAGTATATAAAAGCAGCCTTTGTTCATGCGGACAATAGAGCGAAATTGAAGGATACTCCCCCAAAATGACAAATAAATACGCAGTAATTACGATTGATGGGCCGACTGCTTCCGGCAAAGGAACCGTTGCCCATCGCGTTGCCAAACATCTGGGTTTTCATTACCTCGATTCTGGTGCGCTCTACCGCTTAACTGCCCTGATGGCACAACGTAAAGGTGTCTCGCTTGACGATGAAACCAGCATTGCTGCATTGGCACGCGCCTTGCCCTGTCGTTTCGTTCACGGCCACGTCATGCTGGAAGACGACGATGTGACTGACGATGTGCGCGCCGAAGCGATAGGCGTTGCGGCATCACGCATCGCAGTATTACCGGAAGTCCGCAAAGCCTTAGTGGACTTGCAATTGTCATTCCGCAATGCTCCCGGCCTGGTGGCGGACGGGCGTGATATGGGCAGTGTGATTTTCCCCGATGCCAGTCTCAAAATTTTCCTGACAGCAAGTGCAGAGGCGCGCGCGAGTCGTCGATATAAGCAATTGATTGAAAAGGGAATTTCTGCTAATATGGAAGACTTGGTAAAAGATTTGATGGAACGTGATGCGAGAGACAGTACCCGCGCAGCCGCTCCGCTCAAACCTGCATCAGGTGCAATTATTCTGGATACCTCAGAAATTACTGCTGAACAAGCGGTGAATCAGGTGCTGGAATGGTATGCAGAAGCACAGGAAAGCAAGTCGTCTCAATAGTAAGACTGTTTGATTGCTGAATGTGCGAGTAAGTCCCTTTGATAAAGCAAGTTTATTAAAGGGTTGTTCAACCTAACCCGGTAAACAGCGCCTTTGTTCTGTTCCGGCTAACTCAAAAATATTATGTCTACTGTATTCATGTCCCAAGATTTCGCAACCGGTGCAGACAGCTTCGCAGCTTTGTTCGAAGAGTCCCTGTCACGTCAGGATATGCGTTCCGGTGAAGTGATTTCTGCTGAAGTCGTTCGTATCGACCACAACTTTGTGATCGTGAACGCAGGCTTGAAGTCTGAAGCCTTCATCCCTGTTGAAGAATTCAAAAACGACCAGGGCGACCTGGAAGTGAATGTTGGTGATTTCGTTTCCGTAGCGATTGATTCGCTGGAAAACGGTTTCGGCGACACTATCCTGTCCCGCGACAAAGCAAAACGTCTGGCATCCTGGCTCGCGCTCGAAAAAGCGCTGGAGTCTGGCGAGATCGTTACTGGTACAGTTAACGGCAAAGTTAAAGGTGGTCTGACTGTTCTGACGAACGGCATCCGCGCTTTCTTGCCAGGTTCTTTGGTTGATACACGCCCTGTTAAGGATACAACTCCTTACGAAGGCAAAACCATGGAATTCAAAGTGATCAAGCTCGACCGCAAGCGTAACAACGTTGTGCTGTCCCGCCGCGCTGTTGTTGAAGCGTCTATGGGCGAAGAGCGTCAGAAACTGATGGAAACCCTGAAAGAAGGCACAGTAGTTACTGGTATCGTTAAAAATATCACTGACTACGGCGCGTTCGTTGATCTGGGCGGCATCGATGGCTTGTTGCACATCACTGATCTGGCATGGCGTCGTGTACGTCACCCTTCCGAGGTGCTGACAGTTGGTCAGGAAATCACTGCAAAAGTATTGAAATTCGACCAAGAGAAAAACCGTGTGTCTCTGGGCGTAAAACAACTGGGCGACGACCCATGGACAGGCTTGTCCCGTCGTTACCCAGCGAACACACGTCTGTTCGGTAAGGTCACTAACCTGACCGACTACGGCGCATTCGTTGAAGTTGAACAAGGTATCGAAGGTCTGGTCCACGTTTCCGAAATGGACTGGACAAACAAAAACGTGGCACCAAACAAAGTTGTTCAACTGGGCGACGAAGTTGAAGTCATGGTTCTGGAAATCGACGAAGAACGTCGTCGTATCAGCCTGGGCATGAAACAATGTAAAGCTAATCCTTGGGATGATTTCGCGATCAACCACAAGAAAGGCGACAAAGTCAAAGGCGCGATCAAATCGATCACTGACTTCGGCGTATTCATTGGCTTGTCCGGCAACATCGACGGTCTGGTTCACCTGTCTGACCTGTCCTGGAATGAAACTGGCGAAGAAGCTGTTCGCAAGTTCAAGAAAGGTGACGAACTGGAAGCCGTTGTTCTGGCCATCGACGTTGAGCGTGAGCGCGTTTCCCTGGGCGTTAAACAACTCGAAGGTGACCCATTCAATAACTACTGCGCAATGAACGACAAAGGCGCAGTCGTTACCGGTACAGTGAAATCTGTTGAGCCAAAAGGCGCAGTGATCCAACTGGCAGACGACGTTGAAGGCTACCTGCGTGCTTCCGAAATTTCCCGCGACCGCGTGGAAGATGCTGGCACACACCTGAAAGTCGGCGATACTGTTGAAGCACTGGTATTGAACATCGACCGTAAAGCACGTGGTATTCAGTTGTCTATCAAAGCAAAAGACAGCGCTGAAACACAAGAAGCAATGCAAAAAATGTCTACAGCAGTAGACTCCAATGCAGCTTCCGGTACTACCAGCCTGGGCGCGTTGTTGAAAGCTAAACTCGACAACAAAAACTAAGCTCAATCTTAGTCATAAGGTTTTATAAATATGACGAAGTCGGAGCTGATAGCTCGTCTGGCAGAGCGATATCCGCAGCTGGTTGCTAAAGATGTGGATGTCGCTGTCAAAACTATACTGGATGCAATGACCGATGCTCTGGCAACAGGGCAACGGATAGAAATCAGGGGTTTTGGCAGTTTTTCTCTGAACAGTCGTCCTCCACGGATAGGTCGTAATCCTAAATCCGGTGACAAGGTGATGGTGCCTGAAAAACGGGTACCTCATTTCAAGCCAGGTAAGGAATTACGCGAACGTGTCGATGCCATGGTTGGGCAGCCGATACACGATGACTAGACGGGTCATCGGGCCTCGCGATTGATGCAAATTAAAAAACGGTATATCGGTTTTTCCGGTATGCCGTTTTTTTTCAGTACAATGATCGCTTTGCAGACACAGTAAAGCAACAGCGTTCGTCAATGCCGCTTTTATTCATTAGGATGTAACCATGAAATATATTTCCAGATTGCTTGCTGCGATACTTTTCATCATCTTTTTTGGCTTTGCCTTAAAGAATGATCAGATCGTCACGCTACAGTATTTCTTTGGTTATCAACAATCTGCACCTCTGGTGATTATGCTGTTGGTTTTTTTCATAGCAGGCGCTGTGCTCGGGGCTTTAGCGATGGTTCCTATGATATTCAGACATCGTCGTGATCTCTCCCGCCATAAGAAAACACTGGCGGAGATTGAGAAAGAACGTTTGCTTGCGGAGCAGGCTAGCATGCAGGCGCCACAACCGGATAGTGTCCGGAACGATTAAGCTCTCATGTGCCAGCGTCGCTCTGAGACACGAGTATGGTAAAGACGTGATTTGTCGTACACAGGCATCATGCAGTCTGGTCCTTATCATCTAAAAAAATATTAAAGAAAATAAGAAAAATGGAATTTGAAATTTGGTGGTTGCTCGGCATCCCCTTGTTTTTTACTCTTGGCTGGATTGCTGCCCGGGTCGATATCCGGCAGCTGCTCTCTGAGTCACGCAGCCTGCCGCGTGGCTATTTCAAAGGGCTCAATTTTTTACTGAACGAACAGCCGGATAAGGCGATCGATGCGTTTATCGATATCGTCCGGCTCGATCCCGAGGCCGTGGAGTTGCATTTTGCGTTAGGAAATTTATTTCGCCGCCGCGGTGAAACCGAGCGCGCTATCCGGGTGCATCAAAATCTGGTCCAGCGCCCTGATTTGCCTTCCGATCAAAAGACGCAGGCAATGTTCGAGCTGGGGCAGGATTACTTAAAAGCGGGCTTATTAGACCGTGCGGAAGAAACGTTTAATCAGCTTGTGTCAGGGCCGTTTGAAGTCCAGGCACGTCGCGCTCTGCTCGAAATTTATCAGCGTGAAAAAGAATGGGCACGTGCGATCGATGCCGCTTACGCATTGCAAGAAGCCGGTGCCGGTGGCCGGCAAAAAGAGATAGCACAGTTTTATTGCGAAATTGCGCAGGATGAGCTGGCGCGTTGTAATACTGAGGCGGCGCTTGCTGTCCTGGAAAAAGCGCTGGCGATAGACCGTTTAAGCGTCCGTGCTGTGATATTGATGGGCGATGTGTATCAGTCAATCGGTGAAACAGAAAAAGCCGTTACTGCGTGGTTGCGAGTTGAGCAGCAAAGTGTTCCGCATGTGGCGTTGGTTGCACAACGGCTGATGGATGCGTATCGTAAGCTCGAACGCCCTCAGGAAGGTCTGAATCTGTTGAAAAACTATCTCGAAGAAGCCCCGTCTGTGGATTTGCTCGAGGTGGTTTTTAAAGCGACGATAGAGCTTGATACGGTAGAAGCGGCGAATCAGTTGGTCAGCGATGAATTGCGCAGAACGCCTACCTTGCTGGGGCTGGAAAAATTACTGGATGCGCGGTTGATTGAGGTTGCACCTGAATTCCGGCCAGAATTATCTCTGGTAAAAAATCTGGTGCATGGTTATGCACAGAAATTGTCACGCTATCAGTGCTCGCATTGTGGTTTTAAGACGAGGCAATTTTATTGGCATTGCCCGGGCTGCAGTCGCTGGGAAACGTATCCGCCAAGACGTACAGAAGAGTTAAATGTAATGAATTAATGGTATTCCTCTGCATGAGATGTGTTTTCCTCAGAACGGAAAAACGACTCCGGCAGGAATACGGCACTATTTGTTTGGGACTGTGATCGCAAAATGAAAATTACTATTATTGGTACTGGTTATGTTGGCCTCGTGACGGGCGCCTGTCTCGCTGAATTGGGAAACGATGTTTTTTGTCTCGATGTCGATCAGCGCAAAATTGACATCCTGAACAATGGGGAAATTCCTATCCATGAGCCCGGACTGGAAGAAGTGGTTGCGCGTAACCGCGCTGCCGGGCGTATCCGTTTTTCGACTGATGTCGAGGCAAGCGTGGCACATGGCGATATCCAGTTTATTGCGGTTGGTACACCTCCCGATGAAGACGGCTCCGCTGATTTGCAATATGTGCTGGCGGCGGCGCGTAATATCGGTAAATACATGACCGGCTTTAAAGTCATCGTCGATAAATCGACCGTTCCTGTTGGTACCGCTGACCGCGTCAGCGTTGCCGTACAAGAGGAGTTGGCTGCGCGCGCAGCAACTGCAACTTTCTCAGTGGTATCTAATCCCGAATTCCTGAAAGAAGGAGCTGCGGTTGAGGACTTTATGCGCCCAGATCGTATTGTGATTGGTTGCGACGCGACGCCCCAGGGAGAAAAAGCGCGCGATATGATGAAAAAGTTGTACACACCATTTAATCGTAATCGCGAACGCACTTACTGGATGGATGTTCGTTCTGCGGAGTTCACCAAGTATGCCGCAAATGCGATGCTGGCAACGCGTATTTCGTTTATGAATGAACTTGCCAATCTCGCGGATCATGTCGGCGCCGATATTGAAGCGGTGCGTCATGGTATCGGCTCTGATCCACGCATAGGACATAGTTTTTTATATGCAGGTTGCGGTTATGGCGGATCCTGTTTCCCGAAAGATGTACAGGCACTGGAACGTACGGCCCAGGACTACGGTCTGAATCTGTTGATTTTGCAGGCGGTTGAAGAAGTTAACGCGCGTCAGAAGCAGATTCTCGGTGCCAAAATTATGCAGCGCTTTGATAATAAGATTGCCGGTAAACACTTTGCAATCTGGGGCCTTGCATTTAAGCCTAACACTGACGATATGCGTGCCGCTTCATCCCGCGTACTGATCGGTGAATTGCTGCGTAATGGTGCCACGGTCGCGGTCTATGATCCGGTGTCTATGGACGAAGCCAGACGTGTGTTTGAACTGGATTTTTATGATGCGCCGGAATTACTCGCTTCTATCCGTTACGCAGCAAACCCTATGGATGCGCTTAATGATGCAGATGCGCTGACGATCGTGACTGAATGGAAGGCTTTCCGTAGTCCCGATTTTGATCAGGTGAAACAGCGTTTGAAACAGGCCGTCATCTTTGACGGCAGAAATCTGTTTGAACCAGCAGTAATGAATGAGCTGGGCATTGAATATCACGGCATTGGCCGCTCCGTACTCACACGTAAGTGAGGCCGGTTGTGAACGGGCAAGTGAAAAAGCAAATTCTGATCGCTGGCGACGTCATGCTAGACCGCTACTGGTTTGGTGAGGTGAACCGGATATCTCCTGAAGCTCCGGTTCCTATCGTTCGCGTGGAACGACGTGAAGAGCGTCTAGGCGGAGCTGCAAATGTGGCGTTAAACGCGATAGCGCTTGGTGTCAATGCGGGTTTAATGGGCATTATCGGCGATGACGAGGCTGGTGACAGTATTGAGAATCTGTTGAAAAAGGCAGGGATTTCCAGCTACCTCAGCCGGGATAAGCAGATATCAACAATTATTAAATTGCGCGTGATCGGTCGTCAGCAACAACTGATACGCATAGATTTTGAGGAAAAGCCGACAGAAATCGTTCTGAGAGACAAGCTGAATCGTTTTAATGCATTGCTCAGTGCATACGACGTCGTCATTTTTTCCGATTATGCCAAAGGCGGGCTGATGAACGTGACGGCGATGATACAAGCTGCAAAGGACGCCGGTAAGCCAGTGCTGGTGGATCCCAAAGGCCGTGATTTCGCCCGCTATGCAGGAGCAACATTATTAACGCCGAATAAATCAGAACTGAAACTGATTATTGGCGAGTGGGCAAATGAGACCGAGTTGACTGAAAAAGCACAAAATTTGCGGCGCGAATTAGATCTGCAAGGTTTGTTATTAACGCGGTCTGAAGAAGGGATGACGCTATTTACCGAAGAAGATGTTACCCATGTCCCAGCTATGGCGCGGGAAGTGTTTGATGTTTCCGGAGCTGGCGACACCGTGATTGCGACAATGGCGGTGATGATGGCCAACGGTATGCGTATGCAGGATGCCGTTGCAATCGCCAACCGTGCCGGCGGAATTGTGGTCGGCAAACTGGGCACGGCGACTGTGACAAAAGAAGAATTATTCGCTCAGTTGTAGTTTTTTCTCAATCTGGTGAAAATAAGTCAACCCTTATGTGCTTTTACCGTTAATAATCATGTTTCGTTTTCTGCTTTCTTAGAAAATGAAACATGATCATTTAAGTTCATCACTTTTTGGGGAGTCTTCATATGTTCAAGAAATTATTATTGGCAGTCGCCGCAATGATTGTCACCATGGGTTTTGCGTTCGCCGACGTTGATGTCAATAAAGGTGATCAGGCTGCTCTGGATGGTATTAAAGGCATAGGCCCTGCCAAGTCCAAGGCGATTATTGAAGAGCGTACAAAAAATGGCAATTTCAAAGACTGGGCAGATTTTGAAGCACGTGTGAAGGGAATTGGCGATAAGAATTCGACCAAGTTGTCAGAAGCAGGCCTGACAGTGAATGGACAGTCAAAACCAGGTGCCCCAGCCAAACCTGCTACTGCGGATAAGGCCGCAGGCAAGCCTGCAAAAGCGACCAAAGAGTCTAAAGCGGATACACCGCCTGCAGATGCATCGGCTAAAGCAGCAAAAGCGGATGGTAAGGCAGCAGAAAAAGATTCGGAAAAACCAGTAAAAGCATCAAAAGCAGAGAAAAAAGCAGCGAAAGCAGAAAAAGCAGAGGCTGCTGAGAAAGCAGCCGCCAGTGCAAAAGAAGGCAAAGCAAAATAATCTGATTAAGTAATTAGTCTTATTTTCAGGCTTCGATCTTCACCGTCATCGCCTGTGTTTTACTAAAAGCCTCCGATTTTGAATCATCGGGGGCTTTTTTATTAGCTTATGCGAATTATGTATAAGGAAACTGCGCCCTGCACTTGCAGTCTGCCAGGAATTTTTTGCCGTTAAATCAGTGAGATAGCGCCGTTTTGCGATACGGTGTCCGGTGATATGCCGCAAGCGGCAGAATTCAAGTCCGTTTAGAATAAGCCTGTATTTCACGACTATTGATAACTATGTCTTACCTGACCATTGAAGACACGATAGGTAACACTCCTCTGGTACGTTTGCAAAGAATACCCGGAGAGGAAAACCGGCGTCGTAACAACATTATATTGGGCAAGCTGGAAGGGAATAATCCGGCCGGTTCAGTTAAAGACAGACCGGCATTAATGATGATCCGGCGCGCTGAAGAGCGGGGACAGTTAAAACCGGGCGATACCTTGATTGAGGCAACCAGTGGCAATACTGGTATTGCTCTGGCGATGGCGGCCGCAATGCGCGGTTACAAGTTGGTTTTGCTGATGCCGGAAAATCTGAGTATAGAGCGACGTCAGAGTATGGCGGCATACGGTGCCCAGATCATCCTGACGCCAAAAACCGGCGGCATGGAGTATGCACGGGATCTGGCAGAACAGATGCAAAAAGAAGGCAAGGGCCTGATTCTCGATCAGTTTGCCAATCCGGATAATCCTCTCGCGCATTTTGAAGGTACCGGACCTGAAATCTGGCGAGATACCGGCGGTAAAGTCAGTCATTTTGTCAGCGCGATGGGAACAACCGGAACGATCATGGGCGTTTCCGCCTATCTGAAGCAGCAAAATCCGCAGATTCAGATTATCGGTGCGCAGCCAGAAGAGGGCTCGCAAATTCCCGGTATTCGTAAATGGCCGGAAGCGTATATGCCAAAAATTTTTGATAAGGCCAGAGTTGACCGGGTCGAATCAGTGAGTCAGGGCGATGCGGAACATATGGCGCGCAGACTCGCGGTCGAAGAAGGGATTTTTTGCGGTATTTCGGCAGCTGGTGCCTGCGAAATTGCACTGAGAGTTGCTGAGACTGTGGAAAACGCGACTATCGTGTTTATCGTTTGCGATCGCGGGGACCGATATTTGTCGACAGGTGTTTTTCCTGCCTGAGATCCGGAACAGGTGAGCGCTGATGCGCTCGTCAGTCTTTCAGAATAAAAAAAATACCGAAATTACTCATCAGTAGTTTCGGTATTTTTGCTTCATCTGGTGCCGGGTGTTACCCGGACTGTGATTAAGCAGCTTCTTTTGGTTTGAATTGTTTGTCGCTGATGCGGAATTTCGCACGACGGTCACCCATCAGTTCGCGTAATTCTTTGATGCTGATATCGCTGATTTCATGCATGCGGATCAACAATGATGCGCCTACAGGCAGGCGGCGATGTCTGATTTTACTGATGACCGGTGGCGCAACTTCTAACGCTCTTGAGAGTGCTGCGTCATTTTTCAAATGCAATTGCTTGATCAGAGTATCTAAAAGATTATTAGGATCGTAGTCGATCTCATCCGATTCAAGCTGGGTTAAATTTGCCATAATTACCTCGCTGTCTAGTCTATTGATGCTGGATTTAGTTGCGTCAATGAGAATTAATTAAACGGTAACATTGTAACTTTAAAATAGAATTTGCCTTTAGCAAGAATAGCAAACCATTGTTAAATCCCTATTCACACTCAGCGTAAAACATGCATTAGTGTTAATAAGACAATCTCACTGTAGATTAATTTGCAATTAATCGCAACGCTTGTTTTCAAAAAAGCATGCAAAGGATGGTTATTTCTGTCTTTTGCATGCGAGCAATTACTTACGAAGATAGTATTGGGTAAAAAGTACCTTAAATCAATTGGTGAAAACGAAACATATTGTTAAAAAGTTTTGTACAAACTGACATAAACCTATTTTTCTTTTGCCGCACTGATGACTCGCCCAAGATCGATGACCGACATCGCATAGAAATAACTGCGGTTATATTGTGTAATTGCAAAGAAATTGTCAGTTGCCAGCCAGTATTCGGTGGCGTCATCGCCATTCTGTAAGTCGATCACGCCGTACTGGATATTGGCCGGTGCTTCGCTGCTAGCCGTGCTGATAAAGCTTTTCAGATCGGTCAGAGAATAACTTGCTCGCAAGCCCTGACTCAGCGCTGTTTTTAACAACGCTGGGTTTGCTTCGCCCGATGTAAGGGTGGCAGGAAAGGTAACGGGGAGATTTCTTTTCCAGCCATGCATTGCCAGATAGTGGGCAACGCTGCCGATCGCATCAACGGGTGAGTCGGTCAGATTGATGCTGCCATCGCCGTCAAAATCGACGGCAAATTTACGGATGCTGCCGGGCATGAATTGTGGCCAGCCTATCGCACCTGCATACGATCCCTTAAATGCAAAAGGATCAACGCCAGATTCTCTTGCCATCAGCAGCATGTTTTCCAGTTCACTGCGGAAAAATTGCATGCGAGCGTCTCTGCTCGGCGTATCTGGATAATCAAAGGCAAGCGTCGTCAGGGCATCCATGACCCGGAATTTTCCGGTATTTTTTCCGAAAATGGTTTCGACACCGATCAGACCGACAATGATTTCCGGTGGTACGCCGTATTGCTGCTGCGCACGATCCAGTGCATCCGCATACTTATTCCAGAAGGCAACCCCTGCTTCTATCCTGTAAGGTTCCACAAACCGTGCGCGGTAGGCTTTCCAGTTTTTCGGTTTCCCTGCCGGAGCCGGGCGCATCAGTTGCCTTGCGCTTTCAACGTAACGCACTTGTTCAAACACAGTTTGCAACTGTGCTTTGTCAAACTGATGTTTGTCCGCCATTTCTGTAATGAATGCTGAGACTTCTTTCCATTCATTAAAACGCACGTTTTCTTGCGTCACCGGTGTCGCAGATGTTGCTGCGGTGCTGCGTCTGGCGACGTTTTTTTTGGCGGAAGTTGCGGCACTGTATGCTGGCAGAGCGATGCTGCCGATCAGCGCAGCACAGAAGCAACTGCGGACGAGGTATTGAATAGGTTTCACAATCATCGATGTCAAAAATGCAGGTTCAGTCAATCAGCGACATGCTGCTAACAGGGTTTTCATTCGGCGTATTCGCTGGCTTTCGGACGAGGAGTCTGATCCATACTTCACATTGATATAAGCGTGCAGGAATTGTTCTGCTGCGGGAATATCTTTTGCTGGCAAGGTATTTTTCAATCTTTGCAGATACGCATACGGTCCCTCATCTACAGCGCGGGGAGATGCTTTTTTTGCCATTTTTCTGCAGAACGCTGAGTATATTCTATCAATCGCAGACAGCGATGGCCTGTTCAGCATCAAAGGCAGGGCAATTGCACCGATAATCAGGCTGCCGGTAATAAAAAACAGCAAGCTGATGCGCGACCAGTCGACATCCTTAAATCCTAAGGAACTGAGAAAATTTTTCTGCGTTTGCTGGTTGTAATTGAGTACCCACTGATTCCACGAGTTATTGATGGCGTCGAGGCGCATCCGCATAGACTGGCTCCATGAATTGCCGGACAGGGCAAAATTCATCAGTCCGGCAAAGCCGCGTCTGGGAATTGCCTGATTCAGATTTTGCATGACCCGTTCCGGCGCGACCGCGGCGGTAGGATCGACCCGCACCCAACCCTGGCTTTCCAGCCATACCTCGGCCCATGCGTGGGCGTCAGATTGCCGCACTTCAAAATAGCCATCGACTTCATTCAGCGTGCCACCCTGATAACCCGTTACGATTCGTGCCGGAATACCGGCCAACCGCATCAGATTCACAAACGCGCTCGCATAGTGTTCGCAAAATCCGGCTCTGCTCTTGAACAGGAAATCATCAATGCTATTGACGCCGAGCAGAGGTGGTTCCAGCGTATAAGTAAATGCTTCCTTGCGAAAATACTGCAAGACTGCATTGACCAGTGCGCGATCATCGCTGTACTGACGCCTTAGCACTTCTGCGAAAGCAGCGCTGCGCGGGTTGTAACCGGCAGGGATTTCCAATGCCCGGTGTAACTCACGCAGATTGTTTTCGACGAGGTAACGATATTGCGGATAAGACGTCACCTGATAACGCAGACGCTGGCTGATGATATCGTTGCTGCGCAGCTCCATTTGCCGGTTGATCGTGGCGATATTCTGGCCGCCTGTCTGTGGTGCGGCGGCGGGTAAATCCAGCGCAAACAGCCAGCGCTGGCTTTGCGGTTCCAGAATGATTTCCTGCGTGATCGGTGTTCCTGCGAACTGCGCTATATCGCCGTTATTTATTTGCAAATAACGGGATGGCGACCAGGTTTTTCCATCGAATTCAGTCATCACGATACCGCGCCAGTACAGCAGTGATTTATCCGGTACCGCTCGCGAAAATTTCACTCTGAACGCAATCTCTTCTGACAAGACCAGATCGCTGATGCCGCCCGGTGACATCGTTTCCGATAAGCCCGAGCGGCCGCTATGTGCGTCTCCCGGCAAACCCCAGAGCGGGCCTTGTATTCGCGGGAACAGCAAGAACGCGCACAGCGTCAGCGGAATCGCCAGTGCCATCATGCCCATCGCCAGTTTCAGGCGCTGTTTCAGAGATGGAAAAATACCGGTGTATTGAAACGATAATTGCGCTGTTAACAGCAGGCTTACCGAAACCAGCGTCATCAACGCAGCCGCAATGGTTTGCTGATAAAAAAAACTGGTCAGCAGTAAAAAGAAACTCAGAAAAAGCACGACAAACAGATCCCGCCTGGCGTGCATCTCTAATAATTTACAGGTCAGCAGCAGCACCAGCATGTTGACGCCTGCTTCACGCCCAAAGAAGGTTTTATGCGTCAGATAGACGCCCAGCATCATCAGCGCTGACACCGGAATCAGTATCCATCCCGGTGGCAGGCGGCGACCTGTCAGCGTCAGCCAGCCGCGCCACATTAGCAGCCCGACGCAACTGATACTGACCCATATTCCCAGATGCGAAAAATGCGGTAGTAATACACTCAGGCAGGCAACGATTAACAGCAGTGTATCTGCTTTATCGCGACTGAAAACGGGCAGGGAAAAAGGGCGGCGCATAGTCACACGATCACAATTCGTAAAGCGCTAAGGCCCGCAGGCAGGCATCGCGATGTGCCGGTCCCTGCGCCGGAGGGTAATCTTCCTGTCCCAGCTTAAAACCGTACTGCAACCCGGCCTGATCTGCTTCCAGCACCCACCGGGTCATGCGCGAGAGTTTGAGTTCCAGATTCATCGTTCTTGGCAGGGCAGAAAAATCCAGCAGAATATCGCTGCCGGCACCACCGGTAAATTGTTTGGTTACCAGTTGTCCGCCGAGCGCAGTATCGACGCGGGCGATTTGTTTCCACGCCAGATGTTTTAGTGCGTCGCCCGGCTGATACGCCCGTACGCCCGAGAAATCCTCGTCGCCGCCCTGGCCTTCGCGTTCGTTCGATGCGGCACCGGAGGTGGGCAGCGGCGGTGCATGTTCTTCCGGCTCCGGATACACGAGTGCCCGTGCATCCGGCAGCCAGGTGCTCCAGGCGCGTAACAAGCCAAGGGGGAACCAGGTTTGCAGGCGCAACCGTGGAATCGTCTGCCAGCCGCGGGTGTGAGTCGGATAACTCAGTTGTATGCTGGTTCGGCTGTCCGGGGCAATATCCACCGCTTTTTCCGGCGCATTTTTTTCGTTGAAACCGACCCAGATCGCGTAGCGCTGATATTTGCGCCGGTTGATCAGAAAAATGGTGAAGTGCGTTTCTTCGCCGGCAAACACGGCTTGTGCCGGGCCGGTGTCGAGATGCAGGTAGGCGAGATTCCTGAAGCAGAAAAAGACATTCACCAGCGCGACGCTGCCGAGCACAAACGTTAATGCAAAACCTAGGCTGAGATTGTAATTAGTCGCAGAAATAAACAGGATCAGCAGCATCAGCAAAAACATCCAGCCTGCCTTGCTTGGCAAGGTAAAGACGCGGCGTTGTTTCAGAAAAACTTCACCGCTCTCGGGTTGATCCTCAAGAAAGATAATCTTGTGCAGGCGGGCTTTCCAGCGTTCAGATAAAGCGGTCAGCATGGTATCCGTTTTCCGGTCTTAGGTTCAGCACCCATCAGACGGCAACGCGTTTGATCACTTGCGCCAGTAAATCTGCGCTGGCGCTGGCTTTCGCATTGACCGATTTCAGCGGACGCAGGCGGTGTGCAATTACCGGAATCATGATGGCCTGCACATCTTCCGGCAGTACATGATCACGCCCCTCCAGTGCCGCCCAGGCACGCGCTGCCTGCAACAAGGCGAGCGATGCGCGCGGGCTCATGCCTTCGGCAAAGACATCGCCCTCGCGGGTTGCCTGTGCCAGCGCCTGCACATAATCAACCAGTGCAGGTGAGGTGTGTATTTGTCTGAGTTGCTGTTGCGCCTGCAATAACTCGCTGGCCTGCATCAATGCAGGCAGCTTAGACAGTAAGGCGCGGCGGTCTTCACCCAATAACAACGCACGTTCTGCCGCCGCATCCGGATAGCCGAGTGACAGGCACATCAGGAAACGGTCGAGTTGCGATTCCGGCAGCGGAAAAGTGCCGACCTGATGCGCCGGATTTTGCGTTGCGATCACAAAAAACGGCGCGGGCAGTTTGCGCGTCTGGCCTTCGGCTGAGACCTGATGCTCTTCCATCGCTTCCAGTAGCGATGACTGGGTTTTGGGAGTGGCGCGGTTAACTTCATCGGCCAGTAACACCTGAGTGAATACCGGGCCGGGGTGAAAAATAAACTGATTTTTTTCGCGATCAAAAATCGACACGCCGACGACATCGGCGGGCAGTAAATCGCTGGTGAATTGCAGACGGTTGAATTTCAGACCCAGGGAAATTGCCAGCGCGTGCGCGAGTGTGGTTTTACCGACGCCGGGTAAGTCTTCGATCAACAAATGACCACCGGCGAGCAGACAGGCCAGCGCCTGACGGATTTGCAGTTCTTTACCGATAATGACGTTATTGACTTGTTTTGCAACTTGATGCAATTGGGAAAACATGTATTTCCTCAAGTAAAAATCAGCGCTCAGTGTAGCTGAATTAGCGCAGCTTGTTGTAATCCCTGCACTGGCCCGACAGGGGGCATTTGCAAAAGCGCTTAAATAAGGTGAAACTGACAGTTAAATCTACAAAAATCCGAGACATGACAACCGCGTATTACACCCATGCAGATTGCAAACGCCATGAAATGGGATCATGGCACCCGGAATCACCAGAACGTTTGCAGGCGATAGAAGACCAACTGATCGCCAGCCGCATCAGCACTTTGCTGGATCATCGAGATGCTCCTGCCGCCGAAGAGAGCGATCTGGCGCGGGTGCATACGGCGGACGCGATTTACCGGATACGCGAAAATTGTCCGTCTGAACATTCCGAATACGACCACTTTCCACTCGATGCCGATACTGCCCTGAATAGTTACACCTGGCGCGCCAGTCTGAGAGCAGCAGGAGCAGCCATCGCCGCAACCGATGCGGTGATTGATGCTGAAATCGAAAATGCGTTTTGCGCGGTGCGCCCGCCGGGACATCATGCAAGCCGCAAAGAATCGATGGGATTCTGCATGTTTAACAATGTCGCGATTGCTGCCCGTCATGCGCTTGATGTGCGCGGCTTGCAGCGGGTTGCTATTGTTGATTTCGATGTGCATCACGGTAATGGCACCGAAGATATTTTTCGCGACGATCCGCAGGTGTTGATGGTGAGTTTTTTTCAGCATCCTTTTTATCCGTATTCCGGCGATAGCGAACCAGCCAGCAATATGGTCAACGTGCCGGTACCGGCGCACAGCTATGGCGATGTGATCCGCGCACTGGTCACGGAAAAATGGCTACCAGCCTTGCGCGCATTTCAGCCGGAAATGATTTTTATCTCGGCCGGATTTGACGCGCATCGCGAAGACGATATGGGGCAACTGGGGCTGACCGAAGCTGATTTTGCCTGGCTGACCAGACAGGTGGTGGCGGTCGCGAAAGACTATTCCAAAGGCCGCATCGTCAGTTGTCTGGAAGGCGGCTACAACTTGTCAGCACTGGCCCGCAGTGTAACGGCCCATCTGAAAGTGCTGGCCGATCTGGAGTGAAGGTCTGTGCCCGGTTCTGCATATGCGTCAACTTGCCGCAAATCACCCTCAAATATACTGGGGGGAGTATTTTTACAAGCCCTTTGTTTCTGCGGACATAAAAGCAGAAATTGGCGATACTCCCCCTCTTTTCTTCCACGTCGTGCCATATATCCCATTTTCTGCAGTGTCTTACAGCCGTATTTTCCGGTTTTCCGCAAATACGCCGACTGCTGGCTGACGGTGGATATGCCGGCTGTTTTGTCTGAAAATAAATGTCGTTGCTGGCTGGCGACAAAATGATGTCAATCACGATATCGTTTCAATCTTCTTTAACAGTTGTACGCTGTCCATTCTTCCGCATAGTCTTTACACTCAACACCGTTTACTGAATGTCGTATCTGGTCGTACCGCATGTGCGGTGCGACGATTCTGAGGGCAAATCTGTCGAAAGGCAGAGACGCAAAGCCTCCGGCCTACAGCGCTGACGCGCCACGGTAGCGGGGTTGCTGACTATCCTGTGATGTCATCAGGTATTTCGCGTGGCCCTCGCCAACAACAGAGAGCTGAGCCCATGCCTGTCACCCGTCCTGTCACCAAACCTGTCCCCCGGATTCTTACTGCCAGTTTGCTGGCCTTGCTGAGTGCCTGCGGCAGTAATTCTGATCATGCGTCGCTGAATCAGGCACCGGCCGCGATTGCGACTGCGACCACAACCCTCAGTGCGGATATCGTCCAGTTGCCGGATACAGCAGCAGCGCAGATCGCACAACCGACGTTTCACGTCGCACCGGTGTTGCTGGATACGCCAGCTGATATCGATGTGTTCAACAGCAGTGCATCGGCAATGATGGGGCCGCGTCAGCAGGTGATACCCGAAGAATTCCGGCAATTGTCGGATCGTGGTCTGACCGTGACGGCGATGCAGGAAGTGCAGGCGGCGCAGGGGGCACGCGTGCGCTCCTTACCGGGCAACAGCGTGATACAACCGCAAGCCACGTCCAGCGTGGTATCTACTTACACACCGGCGCAAATCCGTGCCGCATACGGTCTGGCTGCTCTGCCTGCGAGCATGAGCGGTCTTACAGCCGCGCAGGCGGCGCAACTCGGTGCAGGCCAGACGATTTATATCGTCGATGCATATCACGATCCGAATGTGGCAGCAGAACTGGCGGCATTCAATCAGAAATTCGGTTTGCCTGGCTGTACCGCGAAAACCCTGGCGGCTACCAGCGCGTTGCCGCTGGCAGCACCGGCGACCAACGCTTGTGAATTAGTGGTCGCCTACAATACCGCAAGCGGCACACTGACTGGCACTGCGCCGGCCTACAACTCAGGCTGGGCGACCGAGATCACACTCGATGTACAGTGGGCGCATGCAACAGCACCGCTGGCGCGTATCGTTCTGATTGAAGCGGCTGATGCCTCATTGAATAGTTTGCTGGGCGCGGTCAAGCTCGCGAATGCGATGGGGCCGGGTGTGGTATCCATGAGTTTTGGTGCGGCAGAAGGTAACTGGACGGCATCGGTCGATGCTGCTTTCAGCGCGGCAAAAATGACGTATCTGGCAGCGACCGGTGACTCCGGTGCTGCCGTCAGCTGGCCGTCGGTTTCACCGTATGTGGTGGCGGTCGGCGGCACTTCGCTGACGTATTCCGGCAGCGGCTTGCGGAGTGAAAGCGGCTGGTCTGGCACTGGTGGCGGCACCAGTGCTTACACCGCGTTGCCTTCGTATCAGAACAGCAGTGTTCCCGGCATGGGCACGCTGGCGCGCCGCACAGTCGCTGATGTGGCGTTCAATGCGGATCCATCAACAGGTCAGTATGTGGCGGTGATCAATCCTGGCAGCACAACGGTTAACTGGATCAGTGCCGGTGGCACCAGCTTATCGACACCACAATGGGCAGGGATCGTCGCCGTGGCAAATGCAACGCGTGCACAACTGGCCAAAGCTCCACTCGGGCAGCCTCACAGTATCTTGTACGGACAGATTTCTACTGTACCCGGCACGTATGCCAGCACGTTTGCTGACGTCGTCAAAGGTTCAGACGGAACTTGTGCGACATGCTACGCGAAGACCGGTTACGACCAGTTGACAGGATTGGGTACGCCGAACATAGCCAATCTGATCAGCACGCTGGCGGGCACCACCATTGCGCCGACGGCGCCAGTGGTAACGGGGGCGACCATCAGCGGGCAGGTCGGGACTGCGCTGACTTTCACCGTTTCGGCAACAGCGACGAATCCGCTGACGTATGCACTGAGCGGCGCACCGTCAGGCATGACGATTGCCAGCACAGGTATTGTGACTTGGACGACACCGGTTGCCGGAAGCTATGCGGTCACAGTGACTGCCACTGAAACAAAAACCGGTTTGAGTGGCAAAGCGGTGTATAACATCACGATTGCTGCGGCGACTGCTCCGGTGGTCACAGGCGGCACGATCAGTGCGAAAGCTGGCACCGCTTTATCATTCTCTGTCGTCGTGACTGCGGCTAATCCTGTGACGTACAGCCTGAGTGGTGCACCGGCGGGTATGGCGGTCAGCACCAGTGGTGTCGTCAGCTGGGCATCCCCGGTGGTCGGAACGTATAACGTGACAGCCATCGCCAAAGATACAAAAACCGGACTCAGTGGTCAGGCGGTTTACACCGTTGTTGTATCGGCCGCGACGGTCAGTGGTCCGGTGATTACCGCCCCAGCGATGACGGGCGTTGCCGGTAAAGCACTGACCGGACAAATCAGTATTTCCGATCCGGGCGTCAGCTGGGTATCCGTATCGATTTCAGGTGTACCGCTGGGTATGAGTTTTTCCATGAGCAGCAGTCTGGCGATCACAGCGAGTTGGCCATCGCCTGTTACTGGCAGCTACACTTTGAAAGTGGTGGTGACGGATTCTGCCGGACGCACAGCGCAGGCGTCGGTACCGGTCACGATTACGGCGAAATAAACGAGAATCAGATTCATAAAAAACGCCCATGCACGACCTGCATGGGCTTTTTTTTCTCGTTCTTTGATGCGTCAGGGATGTGGTGCGACTACCATCGCGGTCATTTTTCTGACCACAGGCAGTATCAGTAGCAAGACGGGAAATGCCACCAGCCATGAAATTCCCCATGAGCCCATCCACATCGCGACGAAATTATCCGCCAGACCGACGCTGCGCAAAGTGCTGATGGCGGAGACGATGCAGGTCATGATGACTGACAAAAAGAAGGGCATGACGATACCGGCATAACGTGCTGGTAGTTTAGGAAAAACGGATAAATTGCGTGGTGGAGTTGAAGACATAAAAATTCCAAAATTCGGGAGTTGATCTGCAATAAAGTCAGATCATCGCAGCTTCTGTTTTCAGCGCAATGTGCAAGAAATTTGGTGAGATCATTCCTGCCAGATGCAGTTTGCGCTTATGCTACAAGAGCGCAGACAAAAGTGGCAGACTTTTACTTTTCTCTGCTGCCTTCCTGCTGGCAGCGGCTATCAACCGGTATCGGGCCGAATACTTTTTGCAGACCACCAATACCACCGACCTGTTTGATGAAGACCTGCTGGCGCGACTGGTGCACGGCCAGGGTGTAATGGTAGCTGTCTGAAATTTTCGGGCCGGTCGTTGGCATCGCAGTCACCACGACGAGTTCGCTATCCGGCGGTAAAGCGGTTGCTTGCGGAAAAGCATGAGCCGCAGCTTGCGTCACGCCGACCGTCTGAAAGCAGGGTGATAACTGACGGATGATTTTTTCTGTCAGCTGGCGATCGCTGGAATTCGCAGGTTCTTTCATCATGGTCTCGGCACAGGAAATGGTGGATAGCAGCGCGCTGCACAGTAACGCCGCAAGGCCTTGCGGCAGGCGTGTCGGCAGAGTGGCGGTGGACGGCATCATTTTTCCTGGCGATGTGATGAAGACAGGTTCAGCCGGATGTTGACCGGCAATATCACAATATAAACGAAAAACCGCCAGCGCATTGCAGCCGCATAGCGATCAGCGTACCAGTTGCGCTCAGTGGCTCAGAATAGCGTTATTCCAGCCGCATAAGGCCAAAAAATACTGGGGGGAGTATATTTTAAGCTCCTTTATTTACTTAGACATTAAGGCAAAAATCGCATATACCCCCTTATTTATGCAGAATTCCGGGGTAAAACACAAACTTCTGTGCAGATTCTGCGTGGAGCAGGGCAGAGTTCCGTACAATATCGCTTTGTTTTTGCTCATAAGAAGAATACGCATGTCGATACAATGGTTCCCCGGCCACATGAACGCTGCCCGCAAGAAGGCGGCGGAAACCATGGAAAACACCGATCTGGTGATAGAAGTGCTGGATGCCCGCATTCCGCAAGCGAGTTGCAATCCCATGGTGGAGCAACTGCGCGTTTTCCGCCAACGCCCTTGCCTGAAAATTTTAAATAAAGCCGATCTGGCCGATCCGAACGCAACGAAATTATGGCTGGATTATTACAACGCCCAGAAAGACGTGTTTGCGGTTGCGATGAGCTGCAAAAAACCGGCCGATGTCGCCAAGGTGCCTGGACTGGCGCTGAAGCTGGCACCGCATCGTGGCGTGCCGACCAAGCCTTTGCGCATGATGATCATGGGTATTCCTAACGTCGGTAAATCGACGCTGATGAATGCCTTGCTGAAAAAACGTGTTGCCAACGTCGGTGATGAACCTGCGGTGACGAAGACGCAGCAACGCCTGTATCTCGGTAAAAACATGATCCTGACCGATACGCCGGGGATGTTGTGGCCGAAGATCGAACATCCTACCGACGGCCTGATGCTGGCGGCCAGCCATGCGATCGGTATCAATGCGCTGATCGAAGAAGAAATCGCGACTTTCCTCGCCGAGCAATTGCTGATTCACTATCCGAAGTCGTTAGTGACACGCTACGGCTTCAATCTGGAAGGCATGGATGCGGTGGCGGTGGTCGAAGGCATCGCGCAAAAACGCGGCTATAAACTTAAAGGTGGCGACTGGGATTTTGAAAAGGCCTCGCATACCTTGCTGCTCGATTACCGCAGCGGTGCTTTGGGCCGTATCAGCCTCGAAACGCCCGCCAGTCGTGAGCATTTGCTGGCGACCTACGTGCCACCTGTATTGCTTGGTCAGGGTAAAAGCGTGCAAACCGGCATGGAAGAGGAAGCAGAAGGAGAAGAGTAAAGCGCTGCCATCGCGGACCAGCCGATGGCAGATGGTGCAGATAACGCCGCGATTCGTAGTATCAGCGGCGTATTTTTTTGTCCAGCTTAAACACCGCCAGCGCCTGTACGACTTTGATAGTCTGTTCCTGCAGACTGGTGGCGGCAGCGGCCGCTTCTTCTACCAGCGCGGCATTTTGTATCGTCACATCATCCATGTGGCGGACAGCGGTGTTGACCTTGGCGATACCGGCACTCTGTTCGCGTGATGCCGCAGCGATCTCACTCATCACATCGCGCACATTTTGTACTGAACTGATGATGTCGCGCATGGTGTTGCCCGCTTCGCCGGCCAGCATCGTTCCTGCATTAATTTTTTCGGCAGAAAGCTGAATCAGATCTTTGATTTCTTTTGCAGCATTCGCACTGCGTTGTGCCAGTTGCCGCACTTCGGTGGCCACCACGGCAAAGCCACGTCCTTGTTCGCCTGCGCGCGCCGCTTCAACGGCGGCATTGAGCGCGAGAATATTGGTCTGGAATGCGATCCCCTCAATCAGGCTGATGATATCGACCACTTTTTTCGATGAAGTATTGATGTCGTTCATCGTTGAGACCACCTGTGACACGATGGCACCACCCTTGTCCGCGACCAGCGATGCGTCGCCTGCCATCTGGTTTGCTTGCACTGCATGCGCTGTATTGTGATCGACGGTGGCAGCGAGTTGATTCATGCTGGAAGCAGTCTCTTCCAGCGCGGCCGCCTGCGATTCGGTGCGTTCCGATAAATCCATATTGCCGGCGGCGATTTCGCTGGTGGCGATACGGGTCTGGTCTGAGCTGCGGCGCACATCGCCGACAATCGAGTACAGATTGATATTCAGCTGGCGCAGGGCGAGTAGCAATTGGCCCATGTCGTCTTTGCCGTGGCTGTCTATCTCCTGCGTCAGATCGCCGCCCGCCATGATCTGACTGGCTTTCAGTGCCTGATGCAAAGGCACGATCACCGCACGGTGCAGGGCATGCCAGAAATTGAAGGTGGTGGCAATGCCGACAGCGGAGAGTACCGTCAGCCAGATTGAAGGAGCAGGATTAAAAAGCAGATTCTGTATCAGTATGGCACTCATCAGCAGCACCAGAAAACCAAGATTCCAGTTCGCGCGCTGCTGCAGCGAAAGATGACGCAATGCACTCCAGACACCGGCGATACCCGTCAGTTTGACGCTGCCACGGCTGATTGTGATATTGCGCGGATTGCCCGCTTTGATTTCTTTATACAAGGCATCGGTTTGCTGCACCAGTTCACGTCCCGGTTTGGTCCGCACCGACATGTAACCGACCGGACGACCGTTTTCGATGACAGGTGTGATGTTTGCCAGCACCCAGTAAAAATCGCCGTTCTTGCAGCGGTTTTTAACCATACCGGTCCATGGCTCACCGCTTTTGATGGTGGCCCATAAATCGGCAAATGCTTCAGCAGGCATATCCGGATGGCGCAGAATATTTTGCGGCTGACCGATGAGTTCCTCCTCTGTATAACCACTGACCTGAATAAAGTACGGATTCGCATAGGTGATATTGCCCTGCAAATCGGTGGTGGACACGATAGTTTCCGTGTCGTTCAGGATGTACTCGTGATTCGTGACTGGCGTATTAAGACGCATAGTAAGTTTTATTCTGCATGTGAAGGGAAAACGGATAGCCGGATACGAAGTCCGGCTGGCTTTTTTTATTTCACGCGGTGTCCGCAGAACACCGCAACCATGTTAAGGCAAATATCTGTGCAGGCTCAGGGCGGCCAAAGTAATAACCCTGTGCATGATCGCAATTCAGTTCGCGTAAGCTGGTTGCCTGCGCCTGTGTTTCCACTCCCTCTGCAATCGCTTTGAGGCCGAGGTTACGCGCCATGCCAATAATGGTGGTAACGATAGCGTGACCCTGATGCTCATTGAGCATGTCACGGATAAAAGAGATATCAATTTTTAATGTATCTACTGGGAAACATTTTAAATAGGAAAGAGAAGAATAGCCAGTGCCAAAATCATCAATCGATAATGCAAATCCCATTAACTTCAGCGATTTCATGATATCGATGGACTGCGCAACGTTATGCATCAGGCTGCTTTCTGTCAGTTCCAGTTCTATGCATGCCGGGCTGAGGCCCGCGGCCAGCACAGTTTGCAGAATTTTATCGGCCAGTTCCGGGTCGCTGAGTTGCTGAGCTGACAGATTGATCGCCAGCCGGCCATGGAAACGGTAGCCTGCCGCTTGCCAGGCGCAGATCTGACGACAGGCTTGTTCCAGCACCCACAAGCCTAATTGCGCCATCATGCCGCGCGCTTCTGCAATCGGAATAAACTGTGCCGGGCTGATCCAGCCGCGTTCTGCATCGTTCCAGCGCAACAAGGCTTCTGCACCGTCGATTTCACCTGTCTTCAGATTGATTTTGGGCTGGTAATGCAGCTCTAATTTGTCTGCGTTCATCGCCTGATGCAGATTTCTGGCAATGTGCATCTGTTCATTCAGGTCGGCACTCATTCTTGCCTGATAAGCGATATAACCTGCGCCTGTCGTTTTCGCTTTATACATGGCGATATCGGCGCATTTCATCAGGTCATCAGCGTTGTTTCCGTCTTCAGGATAAAACGATAAACCTATGCTGACGCCGACTGAAAAGTGATCGTCGCCGATGCATAGCGGTGTGGTCAGTGTCTGTTGCAGACGCTCGGCTATCATCGCTGCAGCCACCTGATCTTCGACTTCGGTGACCACAATGAATTCATCGCCACCCAGCCGCGCCAGGGTTTTTTCACCGCGCAGGGTCGCTTCAAAACGCTGTGCAACTTGCATCAATACCTGGTCGCCGACATCGTGGCCCTGCGTATCATTGATTTCTTTAAAGCGGTCCAGATCCAGGAACAGAATCGCCAGTTGTCGTTGGTAACGACGCGCATTGCTGATCGCCTGCCTCAGTCTGTCCATGAACAGGGTACGGTTGGGCAATCCGGTCAGGCTGTCATATAAAGCCAGATGACGGATTCTTTCTTCATTTGCTTTGCGTTCGGTGATATCGGTATTGATGATGAGTATCGATTTTGGTCTTTGGCTTTCATCCCTGACCAGCGTGCGCTGACTCTCGACGATAAATGGTCTGCCGTCTTTACGCCGTTGTGAAATTTCACCGCGCCATTCACCGTTTTCGATAGTCTGACGGGTCACTTCATTAAACGCTGCTTCATCGTCCCACAGCAAATTTTCCGGTGAACTACCGAGTGCTTCGGCACAGGTCCAGCCATACAGTTTTTCTGCCGCCTTATTCCAGTACGAAATATGGTGATTGATGCCGATCACGATAATGGCGTCACTGGCTTTGTCGAGCAACGATGCCTGATTCCTGTGATGCGCAGCATTCGCCAGCGTTTCTTCGCGCAGGCGATGTTCGTCGGTGATATCTTCTACTGTGATGAGCAGATGTTGTTGCGCATGCTTGCCGATGATCTCTGTCAGAGTGATACGCAGATGCCTTTGTTCGTACGGAATACTGAGATAGCGTTTGCCTGATTTCCCTGACAGAAATGGATGTAAGACCTGCGGTGACTCGAGTGCCGGTAACAGCGTACGCAGATGCTGGCCTGTGATCTGACGGGTATCCTCGAGTCCGAGGATGTTGCAGATGCAATCGTTCGCGCTCAGCACGAACAGTGCTTTATCGGTAATGATGAGGCCGACATTCAGACTGCTGACAATGCTCTCAGCATAATGTTGCAGCGGGACGTTTTGCCCAGGATATTCCGCCTTGTTGCCGGCGTGTAGCTGCAGTTGAGCTGGTGCTGACGATGCTGTCTTTGCGACAGCTGTAGTCTTGAGCAGTCTCGATATCATGATAAGTTCCTATCCTGTGCAGCCATTTCATTTACTCCATACAGACTTCAGTTGTTCAGGTACACGATTGCGCCGGAGCAGGTCACACTGAAGTGATACTGCCCCGGCGTCTTGCTACTGTTGCTCACCATTGATGAAGTCCTTGTTGTCGCAGACGGACAGCGCAGGAGTTTCTTAGGTGTTTGTCAGGCGTTTTACGGTGTTCTGCGCGGCAGGGCGGATTGCTGCACTGGCTTTTTGTATGTTCGACGCAGTGTGAGTGGCAGGTGTTGCCACGATTTGTGTACTGTCTATGCGGAATACATCGACCAATTCCGACAGATTAGCGGCCTGGTCTTCGAGGCTGGCCGCTGCTGCCGCTGCCTCTTCAACCAGCGCGGCATTTTGTTGCGTCACTTCATCCATCTGCGCGATTGCCTGATTAACCTGTTCGATTCCTGTGCTCTGTTCATGGCTCGCTGCCGTGATTTCCGCCATGATGTCGGTGACACGGCGAACACTGTTGACGACTTCGCTCATCGTCGTGCCGGCTTTATTGACCAGCAGCGTACCTGCTGCCACCTGATCGACAGAGTCACCGATCAGCACGGTAATCTCTTTCGCGGCGGCAGCACTGCGCTGCGCCAGATTGCGCACTTCGCTGGCAACGACAGCGAAGCCGCGGCCTTGTTCGCCGGCACGTGCTGCTTCGACAGCGGCATTTAGCGCAAGAATATTCGTCTGGAATGCGATGCCGTCAATGACGCTGATAATATCAACGATCTTTTTCGACGAATTATTGATAGATGACATCGTGCTGACCACTTCAGAGACCACCTCGCCGCCTTTGATTGCCACATCAGACGCTTCTGCTGCGAGTTGATTTGCCTGACGTGCATTGTCGGCATTCTGTTTGACGGTGCTGGTCAGTTCTTCCATCGATGCGGCGGTTTCTTCCAGCGAGCTTGCCTGTTCTTCAGTGCGTGAAGACAGATCCAGATTTCCTGCCGCGATCTGGGTTGAAGCGGATGCGATGGTGTCGGTTCCTGTTCTGACCTGTGCCACGATTCTGACCAGGCTGTTATTCATGTCTTTCAGCGCCTGCAGTAACTGCCCTGTTTCGTCGCTGGATTCGACTTGAATGTTGCTGGTCAGGTCACCATCGGCAATCGTGCGGGCAATCTGTACAGCCTGATTCAATGGCCGGGTAATGCTGCGTGTTGTCCAGTAAGCGAAACCGCAGGCCAGCAGAATCGCAATGATCGCAATTCCTGACAGCATATTTCTGCTGCTCTGATAATTTTGTTCAGCATCCTCACCGCTTTTAACCATGATGGTGCCAATCAGGGCAATCAGGTTTTGTACTTGAGAGAAATAGCCGGTCTGAGCTTGTACGACAGACGACAACAGATATTCGCCGGCTTCCTGTTTTTTACCTTCGTCAATCAACTTCAGGTACTCATTTTGCGTAACAACGTATTTACTGCGCGCCTCTTTTACATCATTGAAAACCTGCTTGCCCTTTTCCGTCGAAATCGTTTTGTCCAGTTGGGCAATTTTTTCACCAACACGTGTGACATTGGATTTTATTTCGTTGAGTGCTGCTTTAATTTTCTCCGGGTCTTCTGTGATCAGTAAATTCCGCATTGCAAGTGCATTGAAATTAATTCCATCAAGTATTTCATTGGCGAGCACCACTTTTGGGTAACGGTCATTAACCAGCAGACTGGTGCCGTCATTGAGAGAACTCATGCGGTTGATGCCAAACAAGGTCATGCCGATCAACAGCATGACGACGACACCAAAACCTATGCCTAATCTTGTGCCGACTTTCATATTCATATTCATTTGTATTCTCTTCAGGTGAGTGAGTTGAAACGGAGCTGTCTGTATTCATCCAACGATTGAGATGAATGAGATTATTCAGACAGTTGTTCTATCAAACCCATATCACTGCTGGAAATGAGTTTGTCTATGTCGATCAGAATCAGCATGCGGTCATCTAATGTGCCGACGCCTATTAAATGGCTGCTATTGAGTGAGCCGATATCAGGTGCTGGCTTGACTTGTTCCTGCTGCAGGTTGATGACGTCGGAAACACTATCGATGACCATGCCTATCATGCGATTGCAGACATGCAGAATAATCACAACGGTGAATTCGTCATACGCCGGATTGTCCAGATTAAATTTAATACGCATATCGACGATGGGGACGATCACTCCGCGCAGATTGATGACGCCTTTGATGAAATCCGGCGCATTGGCAATCCGCGTCACTGCTTCGTAACCGCGAATTTCCTGCACCCGCTGAATGTTAATACCGTATTCTTCTTTGCCCAGTGTGAATGCCAGAAACTCCAGTGAACTCAGCCCGGCGACGGGATTCGGGGTGGCATTGTTATTGTCTGTCAGTTGCATCACTATCCTTCGCATTCATTGAAAGGGATTTCTTTTTTATCTGATCAGCGTTCTCGCGGCAAAAGCAGGTTACTCACCTGAGACAAAGAGGCGTTTCGCTGACAGACCTGTTGAGAAAATATCGGATCAGAATCGCACCATCAAAGTGATGAGAGCGCGGAAATTATTTCCAGGTGGAAATGTTAATCTGATTAATTATATCGAGTCAATCGAATTTATCGATTTGTTGTTTGCAGGTGGACAGAGGATTGCAAAGTGTGCATTGCTTTACATCAATGTTTCTTGTGATTGTGCGCGAAAATATCGGCAATTGTTTTCATTAAGTCCGCCGCGGGAACCGGCTTGGTGAAGTAATGACTTATTCCTTTACGCAGGGCTTCTTCCCGGTTCAGACCATCGCTGTAACCGGTGCACAGAATCACCGGTAAATCTGCCTGCATGCTGTGCAGGTAGCGGGTCAGCGTCAGACCAGTGATGCCCGGCATCGTCTGATCCGTGATCAGTAAATCGATAGCGATATCGTCGTTGGCGAGTGCATTCATCACCTTGTACGGATCCGTAAATAATTCGACCTGATAACCGGCACCTTCCAGCAGCTCCTGCAGAAATCTGCCGACCGCCGGTTCGTCATCGACGACCCAGATGCATTGTCCATTGCCACTGGCGCCTTCGGTACTGACAAGTTTTGCAGATGGCTCCTGACAATCAGAATCAGCGACGATAGAAAACAAAAGCCGGAAGCGACTTCCCAGATGAGGACGCGATTCCACAAGAATATGGGCACCCGAGCGTCGCAGTATGCCCTGCACCATAGATAAACCCAGACCTGTGCCTTTGCCCACTTCCTTGGTCGTAAAAAAAGGATCGAACAAGCGTGACATGTGTTCCGGTGAGATACCTGCACCATTATCAGAGACATCAATTGCCAGATAAGTCCCGGACAACCGTTGCTGACTGATGGCGCAGATTGCTCCATCCAAATCGGTCTGGTGCAGATGAATATCGATCACACCGTGAGTGTCAATCGCATCGCGCGCATTGATGACGAGATTCAGCAGGATCTGGCTTAATTCTCCTGCGTCCATACGGATGCACAGATCATCTTCGATATGACTCTGTAACTGTATGCTGGAAGGCAGTGACGGTAACATCATCGCCACAACTTCCTGTATGACCGCGGCGGGAGATATCAGATTCACGCTGCTGCTGGCCTGCGTACGGGTGAAGGTCAGCATTTTTGCGATCAGATCGCGTGCACGTTCGCTGGCCGTGATGATTTCTTTCAGATAGACCGCCAGTTTGCTTTGCTGATCAGGGACGAAGCGCTCCAGCGCCAGATTGGAATAGCCGAGGATAGCAGCCAGAATGTTATTGAAATCATGTGCAATGCCGCCGGTCAGCTGCCCCAGTGCCTGCATCTTTTGTGACTGTTGTAACTGCCGTTCCAGCTCCTGCTTGTCATTCTCCGCCTTTTCTCGTTCAGAAATGTCGCGTATGAAGACGAAGAAATGCCTGGACTCAGGATCGTAAGTCGCGGAAATTTCAACGCTGAAGATGTGACCATCCTGATGTCGATGATGCGTTTCAAACTGATCGTGACCTTGTGCCCTGATGATTTGCAGGTGATCCTCAATATTCTCCGCATCCTGCATCACTTTGAGCTGAGTGATATGCATTGTCAGTAATTGTTCCATCGCATAGCCTGACATTTTCACGTAGGCGTCATTGACTTCGAGCAGCTTGCCCTGATCATCGAGGATCAGAAAACCATCAATCGCGGTATCGAGCACACGTTTATGCCGTAATAAGGCTTTGGTGCTTTCTGTGATGTTTTCACCGACTGAAACATAACCCTCAATGATGCCGTTGTCATTCAGCAGCGGGGTAACAGTACGGTTGATGATGAAAGTTTCTTTATCACTTCTGCTGATGGTGATGGCGCCCCGCCAGATATGCCCGGCCTCGACTGTTTTCTTTAATTCTGCAGCGACTTTGGGATTGGGAGTGATCGGCGCTGCAAACAGGCATGCCTTACCGGCGACTTCGGACGCATCGGGAGGCAGAATGGCGCGTGATGCCGGGTTGCGCCAGCGCAGTATGCCGTTTTCATCGGTCAGGAAAATCGGTGTTGCTGATGACTCCAGCGCCATCGCCTGCGAACGCAGGGTCTCATTAATTTTTTGCACGGTTGCCGCATGCCGGGCGAGTGTCTGGTATGGCTTACGCACAATTACTACAAACATCGCACGGTAAATCAGCGCATAACTGACAACTTTGTAAAAATGACCAGTTAAGTTGGAGGTGTCGCTGACGATCGCGTAGTCAGCAAAAAAAAACTCACTCATAGCAGAGATGGCAATCGCGGAGAACATCAGCGTTGAAAATTCGTGGCCGGATGCGCATGCGAGACGATAGTAACGGAAGGCCGCGACCGCCAGCATGGCGGTAACTACCCACTCAGTGATGATTTTGAACTGACTTAATCCCGTGCTTTCGTCGTAAGTTACGATCAGGCTGGATTCCTGAAAAAAAACCAGCCACAAGACGGCCAGATTAATCGCGCTGAAAATGGCCAGCAACATATACCGGAAGCGGCGTCCGGGAAGATGCAGATGAGGGAAAAAACTGACAAATAAAATCACACCGGCAAACAGGATGCGCGCGAACAGCCAGAAAGCAATCGCTTTTTGTGGTGAGGATGGAGTGATCAGATCCGGCATGCCTTTATACGACATGACGTGGGCAAAATCGAGCCAGCCGGTAGCCAATAAAGTAACCGCGATCAGTAGCGATGACGTGGAAACTTCCTTTTCCGGCGTATGCCAGACTGATGCAAAAACCAGAAATGCGAACAGGATGGCAGCAAATTCCAGGAAGGTATGCAGCGGCAGGAAATAGTGGTGCGGAAGGTAAAACTCTGTCAGAGGCAGCATCATCGCCAGTAAAAACAAGGCGACAAAAGCGCCGACCAGATATATTTGCTGGCGTGGCAAGCGATGTTTTACGTTTGTCCTGTGGATGAGCATGACGTCGTTTATTCAGCCTTCATCGTGGTAACAAATTGTCGTCATCGTCAGATAAGGCGCTGTGAATGGTGAGAGCCAGTCAGACCTGCTGGACGGAGATGATTTAGGGGCGACAGACGTATTCTGACATGCTCAGATGTCCAGACTGATGACCTGGAACAAGCGAGCTGTATCAATTGGCTTGGAAAAGCAACATTCGACACCCGCTGCCAGGAGTTCTGCTTCGTTTTCCCGGCTCAGGTAACCGCTCATGGCGATAATCCTGACATTGGCTTGTCCCGGTATTTCTTTGATCTGACGGCAGACCTCCGTCCCTTTGATCCCCGGCATCATCAGGTCGAGCAGGATAATATCCGGCGAGAAAGTGTGTACTTTGCGTCCGGCATCGAAACCATCATAGGCGGCTTCGACTATCATAGGATGTTCGCCTTCACCCAGTAATTCCATCAGGAATCCGGCGAAAGCCTTATTGTCATCGACAATCAGAATTCTCTTTGGCCCTTTATTACCGGCGGGATTCCACTGGCGGGCGAAACGCTCAACTTCTTCCAGACGAAACCGACGATGTCCGCCAGGCGTGACTTTTGCCTGCAATAAACCTCTTTGCGCCCAACTCCTTACGGTAATTGGCGACACCATCATCCATTGCGCTACTTCATTTGGTGTCAGATAAGGTTTCTTTTTGTAATCTTCGGTCATAAAAACGATTAATTCGATAATTTTGCTGATTTTTCTAATTATGTCACTTTATTGATTTTGGGAAATAAAAATAATGTTGCTTATATCTATTTGTTACATTATCCGGAGGTGCGTCCGCACCCGCTATCCGGTTCAGCGTATGCCCCAGACAAACGGATCTTCCTCATTCAGCAGTATATCTGCCTCCATGTTGACAAAGGCCATTCCACGTAAGCTCGGCAATATCTGTCCGCTTGCCTGACTCTCAGGCGAGGCTGGCAACTGATACGATGCCTCGAAGACACTGCCGATAATACTTTCCTGGCGCCATAGCTGACCCGGAGCGAGTTTATTGTCTGCCGCAAGGCAAGCCAGCTTGGCGCTGGTGCCGGTGCCGCAAGGCGAACGATCATAGGCTTTGCCGGGGCAGAGCACAAAGTTCTGGCTGTGATTATTCGCTTTGGTCGCGGCGCCGAACAATTCAATATGATCAATCAGCGCGTTGTTCTCGCCAGTAATCTGGCTGGCTTCCAATGCTTGTCTTACGCGCCATGCATAATCCGTCAGGTGCTCGACGTTCGACAGACGCAATTCTTGCCCGTGCTGATTCATCAGGAAAAACCAGTTGCCGCCCCAGGCAATATCGCCGCAGACCTCGCCTATGCCGGGCACTTCCACACTGACGGCAGTCCGGTAACGATAAGCGGGAACATTGTGTACGGTCACACTGTGATCATCATGCAATTCCACATTCACGACGCCGACCGGTGTTTCTATGCGATGCTGTCCGGCGCTGATCCTGCCCTGATAAGCCAGCGTTGCCACAAAACCTATCATGCCGTGACCGCACATGCCGAGATAGCCGACGTTATTAAAAAAGATGATCCCGGCAATACAGGTTGGATCTGCCGGTGTGCAGGCAAGTCCGCCGACGATGACATCCGAGCCACGTGGTTCACACACCGTTGCACTGCGATAGTGGTCAAATTTATCGCGAAAAATTTGCAGACGTTCGGCCAGCGTACCGTTTCCTAATTCCGGACCGCCGCCAACGATGATGCGGGTCGGCTCACCGCCGGTATGAGAGTCTATGATAGAGATTTTTTTTAACATGTCGTTCTTTCCGCGCTTGGAGAGCAGTGATGGCGCCATAGTATAAAGCCTTCGGGGTTTTGTTCATTCCGCCAGCTGACTTTTACCGGGAGCCACTGCTCATCTGCGCTGTGGAATCTGCCGCAATATGAGTTGCAGAGCATGCGATAATGAGCTCTGGCGAAGACAACAGTGTAAGACATCATCGCCAATGCCCGGTTCTTGATTAACCTGAAATTTAGCCGAATACGCCAATCGCTGCTGCATGAATCTGTTTCCAGTCAAAACTGAACATCCATTGCCTGATGAGATTAAAAAACGCCTGACGGGCGGCTTATTAATTTCTTTACTGGTACATGCTTTTATTCTGTCTTTGCAGTTCGGCTTACCGGGTGTCGGTTTGCCTGGACTGGAAGTCCCCTGGGATAAACGCCGCGCAGAAACAGCGCCGGTCAGTGTACAAATTGCCGATGCCGCTCCGGCCTCTGCTGCCTCTGTTGTCGCCTCTATCCCAGCACCGGTAGCCTCTGATATCAGCCATACCGATCCTGTTGCTGCTGCAAACGGCGCAACTCAAACACTCAGCAGCGCACCATCGCAGATGCCACCGCTGACCGCGTCGCCACAGGCTTCTGCTGTCGGGGCGATCACTCCGACACGCAAATCAGGGGTGACGCAGGGCATACAATTACTGGCACCATCGGTTCCCGCTGTAAGCGTACCTGTGCCGGAAAAAAAAATATCAAGCAAAGCGGCGAAAGTGAAAAAGTCGGTGACCCGGATTCCGGCACAGATGCCGCGCCCCCCTCGTGTTGTTGCACTTGATGTGCCTGATATCATTACCCAGAATAGTGTCAGAAACGAGACGTTCAGCGTCGCGGTACGCGATCCGGAAGAAAGCAAAAAAGAACCCGTACAGCGTGAAGAACCGAAACCGTTTCCAGATCCTGTCAGCCAATCCGGTGAGGATTTGTCTGAGTCGCCGCCCGTCGTGGTCAGCCGCTATGAGCGCGATGTACAGCAGCGCGAACGGCATCAAGAAAAAATTCTGCAGGCGACCAGAGAATTATTGCAAGAGACAATTCCTTTGCCGGCATCAGCACAACAAAGCATGAAGCAGATGGAAGAGGCGAGCCGCCAGCAGGTCGCGGAGGCAGCACGTGCCGAGGCGGACGCGGCGCTGGCACTGAAACAGCAACAGGAGGCCGGGCAGCAACAGCAGCGTATTTTGCAGGAGGCAGGTAAAGCGAATGCCAGCGCGCTGGCTGCGATGGCGCTGCAACGAAGCGACAATCTGAAACTGGTTGACGACAGCCTGAGGCAGCAGATGCAACTGGAGATTGCCGCACGCGAGCAACAACGCAAAGAACGTCAGGCTGCCATACTAGCCGCCCGCCAGCAGGCAGAAGAACGCGAAGAAGAATTAAAACGTCAGCAGGAGGAAGCCTTACGTCGTCAACAGATGGAAATGCAGATCGCTCAGGCCAGAAACGAGGCATTACAGGAACGCCAGAAAATCGAAAAAATGGCGGAGCAACAGGCGCAGCAAAAAATACAACAACAGGCACTGCAACAAGCACAAGAGGCGCAACAAAAAACGCTGCAGGAACGGCTTGAAAAACAGCGTGCCGAAGATTCCCGTCAACAGGCTGCGCAGGTGCAGCAACGCGAACGTGAGCTGGCAGCACTCGCGGCAGGCGCAGATAAGACAGCCAAGGCTATCGAGTTGACAGCCATTGCAGGTAAGGTGGGCGGCGGCAGTTCTGCCGGCAAAGCGGCTGTCGCCAGCAATCCAAATACGGTAGCAGGATCAGCTGCAGGCAATGCAACGGGAAGCGGTGACACGACGGCGTCTTTCGTTTTGCCCCGAAGCTTACTCAGCAGCGATCTGGCGAACCGCTCACGCGAACAGGCGCGGGGCCTGGACCTGCTGCGCGGTGCGCCGCCATTGCCGCGTGCTGATACCGAAGAGCGGCCGCGCCGCCGCAGTGTGTTAGGCAGCGCGGAAAAAGATATACAACTACGCATGTATGTCGATAGCTGGAAGCAGAAAATTGAGAGAAACGGGAATCTGAATTTTTCCCAGACCTCGCGTGATAAAGCGCGCGGTGATCCTGTCGTCACGGTGGCGATCCGCAGCGACGGCAGTGTTGAAGAAGTCACGATACACCGCTCGAGCGGACGTGCTGATCTGGATCAGGCAGTGCGCAATATTGTTCGTATCAACGCCAGATATGCGGCATTCCCGCCGAATATCGCCGCACAATATGATGTGATAGAAGTGCGTCGCGTCTGGAATTTTGATGATGGCCTGCGCCTGCTCGAGGAGTTACGCTGATCATCACTTCAGATGATACTGAAGTATTTTTTGCATTGTTGGCATACCTGCTGGCTGCGGCTTTTTCGCTGCTCATCAGACCGCAAAGCAGGAATGTGAAAGTGGCGACAGAAGACAGAACTTAATTAAAAATTTACGAGGCAGATATGCGTATTCTGATCACAGGTGGTACCGGATTGATAGGCCGTCGCTTATGCTCGTCCTTACTTGAACATGGGCATGTGCTGACCGTTTTCAGCCGTCATCCGGAAACGGTGAAATTTTTGTGCGGCAATGCGGTTAACGCGATGCAATCGCTGGATGAGTATCATGTGGATACCGAGTTTGATGCGGTGATTAATCTGGCCGGGGAGCCGATAGTCGATAAACGCTGGACTTCTGCACGGCGAAGAGTATTACGTGACAGCAGGATTGCCCTGACTGAAAGACTCATACAAAAAATTTTTGCCGCTAACTTTAAACCGGAAGTGTTTTTAAGCGGCTCGGCAGTGGGTATTTATGGCAGTGGCGGCGATCAGTGGTTCAGCGAAGAGGCCGCTGTGGGTAAGGATTTTGGCGCGCACCTTTGCGCCGACTGGGAGGCTGCTGCAGCCAGAGCCACGGAGATGGGAATACGTCTCTGCATCTTACGTACCGGACTGGTGCTGGATGCTGCCGGCGGCATACTGAAAAAAATGCGCCTGCCATTCAGCCTCGCTCTTGGGGCGCAGATTGGTGATGGCAAACAGTGGATGAGCTGGATTCATGTGCAGGATTATGTGGCGATCGTGCGCTATTTGTTGGATGATAAAAATGCAGCCGGGTCATACAATATGGTCGCCCCGCATCCTGTGACTAACCGTGAATTCACCCGCACTCTGGCTGCCGCCTTACATCGCCCCGCGTTGTTCGTTGCTCCTGCGTTTCTGTTGAAACTGGCGATGGGCGAGATGGCAGAATTGCTGACCGGGGGGCAACGTGTACAACCGATGCACGTTGCGGAGCTGGGGTATGAATTTCAGTATCCGTATCTGGCGGAAGCACTGCATGATTTGCTTTGAGCGGTATTCCGCCACACTCAGCTCAGCTTGTGCGGCATACACATGAACTGTCTTATCGTATGAGTTTTTCTGGGATTTTTCTTACTTCTGGTAAACGTGCGATTTGTCAGCGCTGCCTGCGCCCGCCATCTGCGTGTATCTGCAACTGTATCGTGCCTGTTAACAACGAGGTGGAGGTATTGATACTGCAGCATCCGCTGGAAGCGAAGAATGCGAAAGGCAGCGTACGTCTGCTGGATTTATGTCTGCAGCATTCACGTGTTCTGACGGGCGAGGTTTTTACTGCCGAAACTTTGCTGCAGGCCTTGTATGCACCGGCTGATGGGCTTGCCGATGTAGCTGCAGATGCGGCGATGGATGTCTCAAATGATACGCGGCCTGTGGCGCAAATTCGGCCTGTGTTGCTCTATCCTGATACGTCTCTCATCGAAGCCGCAGATCTGGCCTTGCCTGTGGCAGAAAAATATCAGGCGAGTCAGCAAATACAAGGACTGCGACTGGTGATTATCGATGCAACCTGGCGTAAAAGTCGCAAAATGCTGTATCTGAATCCTTTGCTGCAAGCTTTGCCACGTCTGAGTCTGGAGCAGATGCCGGCATCGCATTACCGGATACGAAAAGCCCATAAGCCGGATCAATTATCGAGTTTGGAAGCGTGTGCGTATGCGCTGATGCGGTTGGAGAACGATGAACACAAATATCAATGTTTACTGCAGGCATTTGATGCTTTCGTTGATCAGCAACTCGGCAGTATTCCGGCAAACCTCAGGTAAAAAAAGCCCCGCATCGTGCGGGGCTTCGATGTCTGTACCGACAGACTGTGATGGCGTGACAGGTTACATCAGCACATTGATGAGCGCATTGCCTATGCCCATCAGAGCAGCACCTGAAATTAAACCGGCACAGATAGGCTCGCAACCTTCAACCCAGAATTGATGACCAGTCGTGCCTTTTTCCGGATGCTTGCGACCCATCCACCAGAATACGGCTGCACCTATCCACATTGCCAGGCATGCGTCCGGCGGTAAGACAACGCCAAGACCGATAGCGACTGCGGATACCGGCACTTTGCCCTTGGTAAAGATCTTAGCACCTTCGATTACTAACGCCGCAATCGCCGCGATGACCATCGCCATAATTGCTGAGCCTGGCAGGCTGCTGACGCCTTTGGCGATCAGTTCTGCCATACCTTTCCACTGCATCGCGGACGGATGAGAAAACTGATCGCTGACGATGCTTGCCGTATCGCGCACTCCCTGCGCGTCGGCAGGCAGGAACAGCAGGTAGTAAATCGGTACGCAAGCGAGCGCACCTGAAATAATACCGATGATGTGGCCAATCGCCTGCTGACGTGGTTTCGCGCCCAGCATGTAACCCGGTGTGATGTCGGATAATAAGTTAGATGCATTCGATGCCACTTCGGCTGTCATGCCTGCCGGGATCATGTTGCTGGCAGGGTTGACGCGATCTATCGTTCCCATCGTGATCTGGGTGATTTTTGACAGTGCGCCGGTGGGTGTCCAGGAAGTCAGTGCCATCGAGTTTGCACAAATGACCGACAGCAGCAGAACCAATGGCAAGGCTGCAAATGTCAGTACCATAGGCACGCCGAAAAAGCTGAAATTCAGCCATGCGCCGAGCAGACTGAAAGCCGGAATACCGATGTAGGAAATCATCAGCGGCAATTCGATATTCTTCAGTAAGTCATTGTTGTTGCCTGGCACTTTCTTCTGACCGAAAGATTTGAATAAGCTGGTGAAAATTTCCGGTTTGGCTGCCAGCGTGACGATAGAGCCGACGACCATGATCGATACCGCCCACCACAAGCCCCACTGATTCAGAATTTCAACGCGTGAAATCGGGACCACTTTACCACTCGGAGCAATGCGTTCAACGATATCGCCCTGACGTATCATCAGAGGACCGAGTACCGCAAAATTCAGCAGGCTGCCGAATAACAGACTGCTAGCGACGCGTATCCCCATCAGACCACCGACGCCGAACATGGCCGCATCGACGGTAAAGCGCAGGCCCAGGGTGCGGAAATCGATGCCCAGAATTTTGGGTATCCACAAATCAAATTTCACCGCCGCCATGTAATAGTATTCGTCAAACCTTTCCTGCAAATGCCAGGCTTCTTTCATGCCCGCCCATTTGTCCATTTGCAGCAGCTTGAATTGCAGCAGTCGCATCCAGCCATCGCTGATAAGGAACTGATATGCACCGGCAAACAATGTTGTCAGTCCCAGCAGTTTTGCTTGACGCATGCCTTCTTTACCGTCGCCGGAATATAAAGTGTCGAGCACCACGCCGCAGGCACGGCCTTCCGGGAACGGCAACTGATCTTCGTTAATGAAGCGGCGTTTCAATGGAAAAGCGACGAGTACACCCAGTACCGAACAGACCACCATCCAGATCATCATGTGCCACCACGGAATAATTTTCCCTGTCACCAGCATGTACGCAGTAATCGGTGCCACCATAGGCATGGTCATATAACCGGCGGCAGTAGCGATTGATTGCGCACAGTTATTTTCGAGAACGGTAAAGTCTCTGGCGAAACCGGTTTTGGACAGAATCCGGAACAGCGCAAAGGCCAGAATCACGGACGTCAGACCGACGCCGATATTCACACCGGATTTCGCTGCGATATACAGCGCTGTTGCCGCCAGAATGCCACCCAATAAAAAGCCTGTCAGTGCTGAACGGACCGTCAGCTGCGGCATATCACCGCGATAAATATTGTTGAACCACCACTCGTCTTTCTGAGCGCGGGTCCAGGTGCGTATCTGCTCTTCAGATAATTGCTGCAACGCCATTGTGTCTCCGGGATGAGGAAATTGGATACTAAGCACATCAGCGTACAAATCAGAGGCGGCAGTATCTGCCGGATTAATCGGCGCTGATGTCGAAATAATGAAAATAATTTTTCAGATTTCGCAGTATCTGAGTCATCAATCCTGCTGTCAAGATATGTGATGATAAATATCTCTGTTCTTTGGCGGTGCAGTTACAGCACTGTGCCACGCAGGCGTCAGAGCAGGACGTAAACCATGACAGAACAGGGCTGATGAAGAGGGGAGCGGGAAGAAATCAATAACATAATTCAGCTTCCGCTTGCGTTACGCATGGTGAGGAAGCTGCGGAAAAGACAGCGCTGAAATGTAAAAAAGCCCTGCAAAATGCTTGCAGGGCTTTTCAGTGTGCAGCTCAAACTGAGCAGCAAGCAGTATTACATCATGCCGCCCATACCGCCCATGCCGCCCATACCGCCCATGTCGCCCATACCAGCAGCTGGCTTGTCTTCTGCCAGTTCAGCAACCAGAGCATCGGTAGTCAGGATCAGGCCAGCAACAGACGCTGCATTTTGCAATGCGGAGCGTGTTACTTTTGCTGGATCCAGAATACCCATTTCGATCATGTCACCGTAGGTGTCATTAGCCGCATTGAAACCGTAGTTGCCAGAGCCATTGATGATCGCGTTGACCACAACAGATGGTTCGCCACCGGCATTTGCCACGATTTCACGCAATGGTGCTTCGATCGCTTTCAATACCAGCTTGATACCTGCGTCCTGATCATGGTTATCACCTTTGATCACGCCTGCCGCTGCACGAGCGCGCAACAGAGCAACGCCACCGCCAGGAACAACACCTTCTTCAACCGCAGCACGGGTTGCATGCAGAGCATCTTCAACGCGCGCTTTTTTCTCTTTCATTTCAACTTCAGTTGCAGCACCAACTTTGATCACTGCAACGCCGCCTGCCAGTTTAGCAACGCGCTCTTGCAGTTTTTCACGGTCGTAGTCAGAAGTGGCTTCTTCGATTTGTGCGCGGATTTGTTTAACGCGTGCTTCGATATTGATAGCCTGACCAGCGCCGTCGATCACGGTGGTGTTTTCTTTACCGATTTCTACGCGTTTCGCCTGACCCAGATCTGTCAGAGTTGCTTTTTCCAGTGTCAGACCAACTTCTTCAGCGATCACGTTACCGCCAGTCAGAATCGCGATATCTTCCAGCATCGCTTTACGACGATCACCGAAGCCAGGTGCTTTAACAGCCGCTGTTTTCAGGATGCCACGGATGTTGTTCACCACCAGAGTTGCCAGTGCTTCGCCATCGACGTCTTCAGCGATGATCAGCAGTGGACGGCCGGACTTAGCAACTTGCTCCAGTACTGGCAGCAGATCGCGGATGTTCGAGATTTTTTTATCGAACAGCAGGATGAATGGATTTTCCAGAACAACGGATTGTTTTTCTGGGTTGTTGATGAAGTAAGGTGACAGGTAGCCACGGTCAAACTGCATACCTTCAACGATATCGAGTTCGTTGTTGAGGGATTTGCCATCCTCAACAGTGATCACGCCTTCTTTACCGACTTTGTCCATTGCGTTAGCAATGATGTCGCCGATGTCTGCATCAGAGTTCGCAGAGATAGAACCAACCTGAGCGATTTCTTTGTTGGTTGTCGTTGGGCGGGACAGAGTTTTGACTTCAGCAACCAGCGCAGTCACTGCTTTATCGATACCGCGTTTCAGATCAGTTGGGTTGTAGCCAGCTGCAACATATTTGAAGCCTTCGCGAACGATCGCTTGAGCCAATACGGTTGCTGTTGTTGTACCGTCACCAGCGTTGTCAGACGTTTTGGAAGCAACTTCTTTCACGAGCTGCGCGCCCATGTTTTCCAGTTTGTCTTTCAGTTCGATTTCTTTCGCAACAGAAACGCCGTCTTTAGTTACTGTAGGCGCGCCGAAAGAGCGTTCCAGAACAACGTTACGGCCTTTAGGGCCCAGAGTGACTTTTACTGCATTTGCCAGAATATTTACGCCATTAACGATTTTCGCACGTGCGTCATCGCCAAAAATTACTTGTTTAGCTGCCATGTTATTTTCTCCAGAATCTTGTGGATTTCTATAGTGCTACGGGGAAGGAATTACTTCTGTACGATCGCGAAGATGTCTTCTTCACGCATGACCAGCACTTCGTTGCCGTCAACTTTAACAGCCTGACCAGAGTATTTACCGAACAAAACGCGGTCGCCGACTTTCACTTCCAGTGCGCGTACCGAACCGTTATCCAACTGCTTGCCAGCGCCAACGGCTAATACTTCACCTTGGTCTGGTTTCTCAGCTGCTGCGTCTGGCAGAACGATGCCGGATGCAGTTTTTGTTTCTTGATCCAGACGTTTGACGATAATGCGATCGTGCAGGGGACGAAGATTCATATTAACTCCTAAAATAATGACGAAAGTAAAACTACCGAAGTAAAACGGGCTTATCACAAACACAGACTGATTTGCATTGAAGCATGACCTGGTTATGTACAAGTCCCATCAGCAAACAAACAAAAATGTGCGCAGTAGATGGTGTCAGTGTTCGCCACTTTCAAGCCCTTACTTCGCACATACATGTGCTGCACAAGAGCCAGCACGCCATCAGTGGCCGGGATGCCTGCAATGCTGAAACCAGTCGATTTTAACATTGTTAGCACTCTCTTGTGTGGAGTGCTAATTGTATGGATGAGTCGGGTGTTTTTCAAGAAAGAACCTTAAAAAAGCATTTTTATTTTAAAAATCAGAGGCTTAGTATTGCCTGTCGGGAATATGTGAACAATCAGCGACGCCGGTGCCGATATTTTTTAAGTAAGCTGAGGCGAGATGAAACACTTGCTGCCAGCTTGTGACAGACGTCCATTGCCTTCTTGAAAATAATCCGATGACCGTGCTTTTTCAGCGTGATGTAGTGCGGGCTGTGATACATGAAGTCTCAGCTCGTTTTATGTCCTGAATACCCGGAAAATATACTCCCCGGTGTATGTTTACAAGCTCAGTGTTTTCGCAGGGATTGACGGTGTTTTTCTAAAAATATGGGGGAGTATGTGAATTTCGCTGAATCCTGACGGTATGTTGACGGACTGAGACTTGTTGTGTGCGGCTGGTGCGGTAATGAAACGCATGACTTTCCCGTCTCCGCATGTCCGTTGAGCTGACGCTGCCTGAAGCTGACATGCTGTCCGCATGTTTATCATTTTTCTACATTTTGATCGAGGATGGGTCTGGCTTTTGCTCGTTTGCAGCGTGCTTTCTTTTGCTGCAGGGCGAGCTCTGTCTGAGACAGAAATAATCTGCTGCAATTATGCGCAAGAAGTCTGATAATGTCGGGCTTTTGTATCGCACAGCATGCTGTTTGTTCTGAGGGACGTGCATCGCAGCGCTGGCTTAACATGCGGCGGATGATGGGGCATCGGAGGGTGGTGCTTCGCGTGCTGAAGGTGTTGTCTGTTCAGCGTCAGTAATCGCTGATGTGTATTCATCAATGCAGAGTATGCATACCTGCATTCGTATAGGTGGGTTTTATGCGGTGGCTTCGGTATTTAATGGCAGTCGGACTCACTGTGACGTTGGTCTTGCCTGGCGCAGCAATGGCAATGTCGGTGGTGTTTCTGAACCCCGGAAAGCCGGATGAGGTCTACTGGCTGACGTCCAGCAATAGCATGGCGGCAGCCGCGAAAGATCTGAATGTCAGACTGGAGGTGTTATATGCCAACCGCAATCACCTGAATACGCTGACACAGGCAAAACAACTGGCTGCCCGCGCGCCGAAAGACCGGCCGGACTATGTGATACTGTCGAATGATCATGCGGTGGGATTTGAAGTCATTCGCATCCTGGATGCGGCAAACATCAAGACATTTCTGGCCTTCAGTGGTTTGCGTGAACAAAGTGAGCGTCTGCTCGCCACCGAGCCGCGCCAGCATTTCAAAGGATGGCTGGGGTCTCTGGAACCACGCGCCGAAGATGCCGGTTACCTGACAGCACAGGCACTGATTCAGCACGGCTTACAACATCACATGAAGGCAGCAGACGGGCGTTTACACATGTTAGCGATTGCTGGCGACCGTTCCACACCCGCTTCGCTGAAGCGTAACGAGGGCATGCGCCGCGCGGTGGCGGAAGCGAAAGATGTTGTCATTGATCAGGAAGTGTATGCCGAATGGAGTCGCGCCAAAGCGCAGGAGCAAAGCGAATGGCTGTTCAAGCGCCACCCGCAGGCGAGGCTGATCTGGGCCGGTAATGATCTGATGGCATTCGGTGCGATGGACAGCTGGAAAAAACAAGGTGGTGAACCGGGAAAAGACGCTTGTTTCAGCGGCGTCAATACGTCATCCGAGGCACTGGCTGCGCTGGAATCCGGTAGCCTGACTGCGCTGGCTGGCGGGCATTTCATTGCCGGTGCATTTGGTCTGGTGATGCTGTATGACTATCATCATGGTAAAGATTTCAAAGAGGAAGGTCTGGAGCTGGACCGCTCGATGTTTATTCTTTTCAGTAAGGATGATGCACGCAGATTCCAGCGTCACTTTGGTCAGCTGAATTTCGATCAGGTGGATTTTCGAAAATTCAGTAAAGTACTGAATCCGAAGTTACGTAAATATGAATTTAATTTCCATCAGATCTTAACGCAGGTCGAAAAACGTCGATGAAACCCCGATTGTCACAACCCATTGCCAGCTTGTTGCTGAGACGAGTCTTTAAATGGGTCATTCTGTGTATTGTGCTTTTCAGCAGCCTGCAGGCTTATCTGAACTACCGGGCGATCGAGCGTAACTTTGATATGACCATCAGAGATGTGGCCAATACGCATCTGCCTATGTTGTCGCTCGCGATCTGGGATATCGAATTGGAGGCCATACAAAAACAGATTTCTCTGCTGACGAAAAACACGAATATTGCTTATGTTGTCATCAAAGCCAGCACCGGCCAGCAATTCGTCGGTGGCAACGGCGGCAATGCGCGTGCTGATGAGCATCTGACGTTTGACATTCCGGCACCCGACGGCAAGGGCAGCCGCGTCGGGACCATGGAGCTGATGGTTGACCGCAGCGTGCTGCGCCAGGAGTTGATGCGCAGTTTTCTGATCGTTCTGACGGAAGTGATACTGCTCTCAGTCTTTATTTTTGCCGCTGTGTATACGATATTGCGACGCGATCTTGAGCGTCCGATGCGGCAACTGGCCGATTTTGTCAATAATCTGCAGGCCAATAAAATTGCGACCCGCCTTGAACTGGATCTTGGTCCGCGTCATGTTTATAACGAGATTGATCTGGTGGTTGACGGTTTCCGCACGATGCAGGACAGATTGCAAAAGCACATCGAGCATCAGGATGCGCTGGTTTCCGAACGCACAGTGCAATTGCAACAGGCAATGGACCGCTTAAAGAAACTGTCGATCACCGATGTCCTCACGGGTTGTTATAACCGTTTGTTTTTCCATGAACGCATGCCCGGTGAAATGCACAGGGCGATACGCTACGAGCGCGATTTGTCCGTGGTGTTTTGCGATATTGATTATTTTAAGTCGGTGAATGATCAGCACGGTCATGGTGTGGGCGACGACGTGCTGATCGCTTTTGTCGAGTCTTTGCAGCGGGAATTAAGAGCAGAAATCGACTGGCTGGTACGTTACGGTGGTGAAGAATTTCTGATCGTTTTACCGGAAACGCCGCTCCCGGCTGCGATTGAAGCGGCGGAGCGGATGCGGGTCAACGTTGAGCGGGATCTGAAAGTGACACTGCCCGATGGACAGCGTCTGAATGTGACTGCCAGTTTCGGTGTTGCGGAACGCGTCGCTGACGACACGATAGAGACGCTGGTCCAGCGGGCGGATCAGTGTTTGTATTTATCGAAATCACTGGGGCGCAATCAGATTCAACCGGCAAGTGGCAGTACCAGCCAGGAAGTGGACACGCTTTGATGCCGGCGATGGCCGCACTGGCTGAATTATGGTAAGTTCCGGTTCATGCAATCGTATTCCCCGCGTTTTCTGCTGATCTGTCTGATGCTGGTGTTGCTGCCTCTGCAAGGCTTTGCAAGCACTGGCTGGTGGGCATTTGTGCATGACAACATACCGCAGGTAGCGTCGGGTACGGATACCAACGATACCGTCAGTGCGCATGAACATTGCGACACCATGCAGCAAGACAAGCAAGTCTCTGCTCGGGATGCGCACGTGGTTAAGCCGGATCTGCAGAATCATTGCAAAGGTGCATCGCCTTGCTGCATCCTCATCGCCTTGTTGTTGCAGCAGCCAGCTCAGTGGTTTTTACCTGCGACTGTCACGGTGTATCCGATGGATTTTCACGCTTTCTCTTCGGCGCCTGCGCGCGCGCTGGAACGTCCTCCAAAAAAATTCTCAGTTTAAATTGCGTATGCCGCGCGGTCGCTTGCTGCGCCGCTGAGTAACTTCAGCGATGGCTGCGCTGAGTTCAACCATACCTGAGATGATCAGGTCAGATCGGATTTTGACGAGGACGACATGTCGCCACTTTTACCTATTTCTTTTGGTGTTTTACTTCCATTGGCGTCAGCCATGTTGCTGGCAGGCTGTACCGGTTTTGAACCGGAAAAATCGGTTGCCGGTATCAATCAGCAGTTTTCTGCGTTCACGCAGGCATCGCTGAAACCGGCCTTCACGCAGGAACAAAGAACAGAACTGCAGGCGATTGCTGATCGCTTGCTGCAGGAACCCGTTTCACAAAACGATGCTGTGCAGATCGCGCTGACGAATAGTCCGGCATTTCAGGCCATGCTCGCACAATACTGGGCATACGGAGCGAATGCAGCGCAACAAGGGCGTATTGCCAATCCGCTGTTCAGTTTTGAGCGCAGCCGTTTTGCCGATGAGCTTGAGATCGCACGCACCATCAGTGTTGGCTTGCTGGATGTGCTGACTTTACCGCGCAGAAATGCGATCGCCCAAAGCAAACTGGAGGCAGCGCAATGGCAATTCAGTAATGAGCTGATTGACCGCATCACGCAGGTGCGGGCCGCGTGGGTAAAGGCAGTCGCCGCACAGCAGATATTAAATTATGCAACGCAAGTCAGCGAAGCGGCTGAAGCCAGTGCAGAGCTGGCGCAACGTATGCGCAGCGCAGGTAATTTCAATCAGTTGCAAGCCGCCAGACAGCGCGCTTTCTATGCAGATGCCGTTGCGCAACTGGCGGCTGCGCGCCATAGCAATACTGCGGCTCGCGAGGGATTGGTGCGCTTGCTGGGGCTGACAAGCGATCAGCAGGTACATTTGCGTTTGCCCGAGCGTCTGCCTGATTTGCCTGCGGCAGCGTATCCGGCAGAGAAAGTGACGGCAGTCGCGAATGAAAGTCGCATCGATGTCCGTATGGCGCAAGCCTTACTGGATACCGCTGCAAAGCAGCAAGGTTTGACGCTGGCGACCAGCATGACGGATATCGAACTCTCGGTGAAGCGCAATACTATTTTTGATAATGCCGGCAAAACCAGTGATGTAAAACGAGGCGTGGAAATCGGTGTGCGTCTGCCTGTGTTCGACAGCGGACAATTGCGCCGTGATGCGATGAATGCCACGACGCTGGCCGCCAGTTATCGCCTGGAAAATACACTGCGCAATGCCGCATCCGAGTTGCGTGAAAGTTATTCGGCATATCGCACCAGTTACGATATTGCCTATCACTATCAACATGAAATTCTGCCTTTGCGCAAACGTATTTCTCAGGAAAATCAGCTCCGTTACAACGGCATGTTCATCAGTGTTTTTGATTTGTTGGCTGATAGCCGGGAGCAGATCAGCAGCGTGATTGCAGCGATTAACGCAGAACAGCAATTCTGGCTCGCAGACGTGACTTTGCAGGCATCCATGATAGGCCGTCCGGAACGTTTCAGCGTGACTGCTGCCGGCACTATCAATGAATCAGCCAGCACACACTGATCAAGGGACAGAGAAGGAATAACAATGAACTCAAGAAGAAACTTTTTCAAAGTTGCCGGTATCGCCGGCGGTGCGCTGGCCGCCAGCGCGGTAAGCAAGGTCGCATTAGCTGCATTACCGGAAATTGCGAGCCAAACCAGCCCGGATACCATGCCGCCTTTAGTGCCTGCGAATGGCCGCCCATACAATCCTGTCGTTACCTTGAATGGCTGGACGCTGCCGTGGCGGATGAAAAATGGGGTGAAGGAATTTCATCTGGTCGCAGAGCCTGTCGTGCGGGAAATGGCACCTGGAATGAAAGCACATTTGTGGGGGTATAACGGTCAGAGCCCGGGCCCTACGATAGAGGTGGTGGAAGGCGATCATGTCCGTATTTTTGTCACCAACCGCTTGCCGGAACACACCAGTGTGCATTGGCACGGACAGCGTGTACCGAATGGCATGGATGGTGTCAGCGGCTTGACGCAGCCCGCGATTCAACCAGGTAAAACCTTTGTGTATGAATTTGTCGCCCGTCGTGCCGGCACATTCATGTATCACCCGCATGCGGATGAAATGACGCAGATGGCCATGGGTATGATGGGGTCGTGGATCACACATCCCAAAAATAAACATCCGTTGATCGCCGAGGTGGACAGGGATTTCGTCTTTTTGCTCAATGCCTATGACGTCGAACCGGGGGCTTCCCGGCCTAATATCATGACCATGACGGAATTTAATTTGTGGTCGTGGAATAGTCGTGTCTTTCCCGGCATCGATACCCTGAACGTCCGTAAGAATGACAGAGTCAGAATCCGTGTCGGTAATCTGACGATGACGAATCATCCGATACACATTCATGGCCATGAATTTATGGTGACCGGTACCGATGGCGGCCCGATTCCCAAAACTGCACGCTGGCCGGAAGTGACGACCGATATCGGTGTCGGGCAAATGCGCCAGATCGAATTCATTGCGGATGAAGAGGGCGACTGGGCATTACACTGCCATAAAAGCCATCACACCATGAATGCGATGGGACATAGCGTGCCGAGCATGATCGGTGTTGATCATAAAGATGTCGCCGATAAAATCAGTCGCTTGATTCCCGCTTACATGACGATGGGTGATAAAGGTATGGCAGATATGGGCATGATGGAAATGCCTTTACCGGAAAATACTTTGCCGATGATGACAGGCGAGGGACCATTTGGCGGAGTAGAAATGGGCGGCATGTTCAGCGTTCTGAAAGTACGCAAGGATCAGAAGCCAGGTGATTACAAAGATCCGGGTTGGTATGCACATCCGAAAGGAACTGCGGCGTATGAATATCAGGGGGATACCGCAGGATTAGGTGAACCAGCCAGACCTCCCGCTGCTGATCATGCCGGTATGCACCATCATCACGCGCCAGCATCTGCGGAAAAAGAAATCGAGGTGCAGGTCGTGAAACCCAAGGGGCACGAAGGGCACTGATATGTGAAAAATTGGTTGTGAATTCGTGTTTTGTTCACGCAGAACAAGGTTAGTGCGATTCCAAAAACGTCAGTCCGCTTTGCTGGTCTGACGTTTTTTTTCTTCGAGTTCTGCCACCTTGGAGAGTAACTGCTCTATCGTCCAGTGTCTGCTCAGCCATATCGTCAGCGCACCGCCGGATAGCTGCTGCCACATGACACCGTCGTGTGCATGATGCTGACGCTGATACGAGGAAGCGACGCGCCATGCAAACAAAGTTACCGGCGGTGGTGCATCCTGACCAGAGGCAGACAAAATATACGATACCGGATTTAAGGCGACTGATTCAGGTTGCCCCTCATACCCAGACTCTGCCCAGATTTTTTGCTGCATGTCGCTTGAGATCATACGCGCGGGTAAGTCCGGTCTGCCACCGACATCTTTCAGTCCAAGATAATATAAGCCCCATGGAATGCTGAAAACAAGAGCGATGATGAGCAGAACGATGGCGATCAGACTGCGTTGCATTGTACTGAGTGTGGGCATGGTGATTAATGTTAAATAAGAGTCTAAATCGTGTTGAACTACAAACCAATATGCAATTTTTTTGCCCAAAGCCTGATGGCCTGTTGCCAGAATTCATGCAGATCCGATACCACCGGGCGGAGTTGTAAACCCAGAAATCGGGCGGCGGGCAGCAATGCTTCATGTAATAAATCATTATTGCCGCTGTCAAATGGCAGTGCGCCGGTTTGTTTTGACAATTTTTCGCCGTTCGCGTTGGTAACGACGGGAACATGCAGATAGCTGGGAGTCGGCAATCCCAGCAAGCCTTGCAGGTAAATCTGACGTGCGGTGGAGTCGATCAGATCGGCACCGCGTACAATATGGTTGATCCCTTGTGCCGCATCATCAACAACTACGGCGAGCTGATACGCCCAGAAACCATCGGCGCGTTTTAGAACGAAGTCGCCCACTTCCGTTGCCAGATGCTGACTTTGCGAACCACACAAACGGTCTTCAAAGCAGATGATGTCTTGGCCCGGCTCAGGCACACGCAGACGCCATGCGCGGGCCGATTTTCCAGCGGGGATGCCGTGTCGGCAGGTGCCCGGATAAATCTGACTGGCGGTATCGCCGAGACGAAGGCGTGAATCAGCGATTTCTTTGCGCGAGCAGGCACAGGGATAAACTTTGTCGCCCAGTTGCCTTAACGCCGCCTCATACAAATGCTGGCGCTGGCTTTGCCAGACGACTTCGCCATCCCATTGCATACCGCAACGTTGCAGTGAGCGCAGAATCTGCTGATCAGCTCCTGCCACATTTCTGTCGAAATCCAGATCTTCTATACGCAGCAACCATGTGCCCTGGTGCGCTTTGGCGTCGAGGTAACTCGCCATGGCGGCAACCAGCGAGCCCATGTGCAGCGGGCCAGTCGGAGAGGGCGCAAAACGCCCTATGTAATCAGTCGTAGCAGACATATCCAGTCTAATTCATTTTGTAGTATGGCTCAGCGTAACGTCAGTTACCCATTAACATTTTCTGTACTATCGGATCATTCAGTTTTTGTAAAAACCATTGCAGTGCTTTGCCTTTGTTCGTGCTGCGCCAGACGATGCGGTTATTACCCAGCAGGCGATTGGCGCTGGTCTTTTTTTCTATCAGCAAGCCTGACTGCAAATATGGTTGTGCAATTCTTCTGGGTAAATGTCCGCAGCCCAGCCCGGCCAGTTGCGCAGATAGTTTCGCTTGTATTGATGGTACGGTCAGCGTTTCCTGTCCGATCAGCAAACCGGCAGTGATTGAAGGTAATGTAAGGCTGGTATCGCCGACAGCAACGGCACGGTGTTGTAATATCACAGCGTGGCTGAGCGGCTCTGCGGCACAGGCTAACGGGTGGTCGGGAGCAACGGCAAACACCCAGTCGATGTTTCCCAGTGAACGGGTCTGAAATTCTCCATGCATGCGTATCGCGTCAGGGCCATCATAAGCGGCACCGATGGCCAGATCGGCGCGACCGGAAATCAGACTTTCCCAGACCCCCGACAAAATTTCCTGCGAAATGCGGATGCGGGTGCCGCCACCTTGCTGTTCAAATTCTTTAATTAAAGGGATCAGATCTTCGAAGCGGATAATGCCATCGATCACAATATGAAAGTCGGCTTCCCAGCCACTTGCTGCACGTTTAACACGATTTTCAAGATCCTGCGCTGCATACAGTAAATGTCTGCCCTGCGTTAACAACTCCTCGCCGGCGTTGGTCAGTTTGGCCCGGTGACCGCGTCTGTCATACAACAGCACATCCAGATCCTCCTCGAGCTTACGAATGCTGTAAGTGATTGCCGAGGGAACTTTATCCAGAGCTGCCGCCGCTGCCGCAAAACTGCCTTTGCGGTCGATCGCATCGAGGATTTGCAGGGCTTCCAGAGTCAGATTCATATTTATTCAATTAATTTGAATGAGATATCGAAAATTTTACCCTTATCTTGCCATCCTTGCTTATGTATATTGGGAGTACGGCATCAATTATTTTGAACAAAGCTTGTGATTTTATTCGTGCTTTGTATCTGCTGACGACAGCCGTTGCGGATAACAAAGATCAATTTTATTTAAATCAAAGGAAGATGACATGACAAAAGTAGCGATTGTTTATCACTCAGGTTACGGACACACCACTAAAGCAGCTGAGGCGGTGCAGGCAGGTGTTGTTGCTAACGGTGCAGCAGCAGAATTGATACTGATTGATGCGGAAGGCAACATCACCGAGGCGCAATGGGCAAGTCTGGCTGCCGCAGACGCGATTGTGTTTGGCTCGCCGACATACATGGGCACGGTGTCATGGCAATTTAAAAAGTTTGCCGATGCCTCATCGAAACCGTGGTATCACCAGCAATGGAAGAACAAGATTGCGGCAGGCTTCACAAATTCAGCGACGATGAACGGTGACAAACACAGCACCTTGCAATATTTGTTTACGTTCTCACAACAACATTCGATGATCTGGGTTGGCACAGGTCTGATGCCATCGAATAGTAAAGCGGCACAACGTAATGATATTAATTATGTCGGTAGCTTCAGCGGTCTGATGACGCAATCCCCATCAGACTCGTCTCCGGAAGAAGGCCCGTTGCCTGGCGATCTGGAAACCGCGAAACTGTTTGGTCAGCGCATTGCCGAAGTGGCGAAAAAATTAAGTTAATACCGTCAATTTTCTGACGACAAATGAAAAAAGTCCGCTGTAAAAGCGGACTTTTTTTTATGACGCAGTTACCAGATTCAGTTACCAGATGCTGACCCGTTTATTTTCCGGAAGATACATACCGTCACCGGGTTTGACATTAAATTCCTGGTAGAAAGTGGTGTTATTTCTGAGGCTGCCATTGATGCGGAATTCCCCCGGAGAATGTGGATCTGTTTTGATCAGTGCGAGTGCGCGCTGTTCGCGGGCTTTGCTTCTGCGGGCCTGGGCGAGGCCGAGGAACAGACGCTGTTCACCAGACCAGCCATCCAGAATTGGTGACGGCTTGCCTTCGAGTGACAGGCGATATGCTTTCAATGCCATCACGATACCGACGTTATCCGCAATGTTTTCACCCAGGGTCAGTTCGCCATTCAGGAAGTGACCCGGAACCGGGCTGTAGCCGTTGTATTGCTCAACCAGTATTTTGGTTTTGCGGTTGAATTTCTCACGGTCTTCCTTCGTCCACCAGTCGCGCAGATTACCATCGCCGTCATACTGCGATCCTGCATCGTCAAATGCGTGGCTGATTTCATGACCGATAGAAATACCGAGCGCACCGTAGTTCACCGCATCTTCCGCCGCAACGTTGAACAGGGGCGCTTGCAGACGTGCTGCCGGGAACACAATTTCATTCATTTCCGGACTGTAATAAGCGTTGACAGTCTGCGGCGTCATGTGCCATTCAGAACGATCCACCGGCGTACCCAGACGCTTCATGTTTTTTTCAAATTCTTCTGTGCGGATGCGTTTCAGATTTCCGACCAGATCGTCCTTGCTGATCTTAATTGCGGAATAATCTTTCCACTTGTCCGGATAACCGATCTTGACGCTGATTTTTGATAATTTAATCTGCGCCTGTTTTTTTGTCTCCGGACTCATCCAGTCCAGCGCATCGATACTTTCTTTGAACGCAGCCAGGAAATATTTCACCATTTTCTCTGTGCGTACTTTACTTTCCGGCGCAAAGAATTTTTCTACATAGAGCTTACCGACTGCTTCACCCAGCATCTGATCGGCAAGCGCCACGCCGCGCTGCTCACGGGTGCGATTGACTTTAATGCCTGCCAGTGTGGTGCCTCGGAATGCAAAGTTTTCATCAGCAAATGCTTTCGACAGATAAGGGCTGTAGGCGTTCAGTACATGCCATTCTGCGTAGTTTTTCCAGGCAGACAAGGGCAGCGTTTTCAGTGCATGGCTGAAGCCGCTCAGATAAGACGGCTGCTGTACCAGCACCTGTTCCATTTTTCCGCCTATACCCGCGGCTTGGAAATACGATTTCCATTGATATGCCGGCGCAAGCGTATCCAGTTTGGCGATGTTCATTTTGTTGTAGATCTTTAACGGGTCGCGGTTTTCCACGTTAGACCATTGCACTCTGGCGAGTTCGGTTTCTACTGCAAGCACTTGTCTGGCGCTGGCTGCAGCATTTTTATCGCCAGCCAGAGCCAGTATTTTCTCAATATGTGCCAGATAGGCTGAGCGCACTTCGCTCATTTTTTTATCGTCGGTTTTCAGATAGTAATCACGATTTGGCAAGCCCAGGCCGGATTGTCCGAGATCGACGATGTATTGACTCGATTGTTTGCTGTCCTGCTCAACACGCATACGCAGCGGTGTGGTGACGCCGATTTTCTGAAGTTCAGCGAAAAGACCCGCGAGCGCATTTTTATCTTTAATAGCGGCAATTTTTTCCAGTTCGGATTTCAGCGGTGTAGTACCGAGCTTGTCGAGTTTTTCTTCATCCATAAAGCTGAGGTATAGATCAGCAATTTTCTGGCGTTCTGTACCAGGCTCATTTTTTTCATCTTTTGCCACATCGAGTATCAGGGAACGAAGCTGGTACTGAACATTTTCGCGGGCTTCCATGAAAGAACCCCAGTCGGATTTGTCTGCCGGAATTTCAGTTGCTTTTAACCAGCCGCCCTGAGCATGCCTGAAAAAATCATCCTGACCACGGATGGTCGGATCAAAATTCCGCGGGAAAATGCCTGATCCCAGCACAAATGCAGCATTACCTGCAGGAGGAGTCACTGGTTCTGCAGCGATAGCCGCATTGGATAGAAGACTTAGTACGAGCGTGCTCAGTAAAAGACGTTTCATAAATCAATCCAGATTAAATGATGTTAAGAAAAAAGCTGTTACGCCAGCAATGACGTCATGAAGACCTGCGGACATTGGTATCGCGGATGCAGGGTGCCACGTTATCCGTTACGCGTCAGTGCGGAGAAAAGCAGGATTGTGATTGTGACATGCAGTGGCTGCGGAAGTTCACTGCAGACATAAAAAAAGCATCGGGCACGAATGCGCGATGCTTTCCCGGAAATTTCCCGGTGGTACTGGTCAGGTGCTTGGTTTCTCTGCCCGCATTTTTTTGCAGTGTGGGCAGGATTTACCAGGCACATACCACTCAGAGAGTTGTTCTCTCGGTGTGACGACCGATCGGCAGGCGAAACATTGGGTAGTCTCGGTTGCTTCCAGTCGCGGATTCAGCGCAGTGCGGTAATCAAAAACGAAACAGTCGCCGTGATAGTGCTCACCCCCGACCTCTTCAAAATATTTAAGGATGCCGCCTTCAAGCTGATACACGCTATTGAAGCCTACATTCTGCATATGGATCGCCGCTTTTTCGCAGCGGATGCCACCGGTACAAAAAGTGACGACGGTTTTATCATTCAGTTCGTCGCGGTGCTCTTCTATGACTTTCGGAAATTCCGTGAACTTTGAAATGCGGTAATCGATCGTATTATCAAAACTGCCGACATCGACTTCAAAGTCATTTCGGGTATCGACCATCACTACCGGTTTGCCGTTGTCGTCATGACCCTGATCCAGCCAGCGTTTCAGAGTTTGCGCGTCAACAGAGGGTGCGCGGCCGTTTTCAGGTTTGATCAGCGGCATACGCATGGTGATGATTTCAGCTTTCAGCTTCACCAGTAATTTGGTGAATGGCTGACGATCAGAGAAACTTTCTTTAGCGACGATATCGGAAAAACGCGGATCTTCGTGCAGCCAGTCCATATAGGCATCAATTTCATGACGCAGCCCGGCGAGAAACATATTGATGCCTTCCGGCGTCAGCAGAATCGTTCCTTTGAGATTGAGTTCCTGGCATTTATCAATAAACGCCTGCCGCTTTTCAGCAGTATCGTTAAAAGTGATAAATTTGTAGGCAGAGATATTGACGTAAGGTGTGGCAGGGGATAACTGTGCGACCGGCATAATTGAGGAATTCACTGATTTCAGTAAGTCATTGATTTGTCGGAATTATAGTTGAATTCAGGGGGAGCCTGCTGGCAGTAACATCAGGATGTGCGGAATATCGTCTTCGAGGTAAATGTCGGAGACTGTCTGAAAGCCAAAGCTTGCATAAAATTTTTCAAGATAGGCTTGCGCACCGATACGCACCGGCGCAGACGGATACAGCCCGCGCAGCGCCTTGATACCGTTCGCAATCAGAGCTTTTCCTGCGCCGCTCGCGCGCCACGCCTGCGTGCTCAGAACGCGACCCAGCGATGGTTCCGTGTAGCTGATACCTGCCGGGACTATCCGTAAATAGGCGGCAACCTCATCATTGTTATCCCAGGCGATGAGGTGATGACAGAGCGGATCTTTGCCATCAATGTCCTGATACGGGCAATTTTGTTCAACGATAAACACGGCGCACCTCGCCTGATACACCTTGTGTAACTGCTCGGGACTGAATTCAGAAAAGGCTGTTAACTGCCAGCGTAATTGTGTAAGTTGATTTGTCATAGCTTCGGAGTTGTAGGCGGGGAGTTACCGTATGTAAGGGAGCGTTGTGATGGCGTCTTACATTTGCCGGAATAAATGTGTATAGACTCTGCTGACGGTCAGCTTATCATCACTGTCTTTTAATTTCAGTGTCAGTTTGCCGCTGTCATCTTTGTGTGCAGCGAGAATTTTTCTGCTGTTGACAACCGTACTACGATGAATCTGCCAGAATACATCGGAATCAATCTGCGGCAATAAGTCGCGTAAGCTGCTGCGGATCAGCGATGAATGTTCTTTCGTAACGACATTAATGTATTTGTCTGTCGCTTCAAAATACAAAACATCTTCTACCGGAATCATGCGGATCTGATTGCCGACTGCAGCACGTATCATGTGTAAAGGCTTAGGTGTTGCAGATCCGCGCGCGTGCATGTGCGCGGGCATCATGTGACGCAATTGTTCAAGCACACGTTCGAGTTCGGTACCTGGTTGCGACTGATCTCTCAGGCGCATCTGTAGGCGCTGTACTGTTTTGCTCAGACGCTCTTCGCTGACAGGTTTGAGTACGTAGTCCGATGCGGAATGGTCAAATGCCTGAATCGCAAATTCGTCATACGCAGTAACATAAACGATCAGAGGAAACGCACTGTTTTCCGGCCATTCTTCAGCCAGTTCTTCAGCGACTTCAAGACCGGTTTTTCCGGGCATTTTAATGTCCAGAAACAGGATGTCCGGTGTCTGAGTTAAGGCCTCCTTTACAGCGTCAACACCATTTTCCACCACGCTGCAGAGACTTAATTCTGGCCAGAGTTTTTCCAGAATCTGTCGCAGGGTGAGTGAGAGTATCGGTTCATCTTCGGCAATCAGGGCGCGTTTTTTTATCATGATGTCGGGTTGATGTGAGGAATGGAAATACAGGCACGCGTGCCTTCTGGTTCATTTGCGGTCAATGTGAGTGTTGCAGCGGGGCCGAATAAGACTAGCAGACGCTCTTTGATATTTGCATTGCCCAGATGCAGACCGGTAGTTGAGTCTGCTGTAGGTAAGCCGTCATCATTCCACGACAGACCAAGACCGGTATCACTGACCCGCAGATAAAGGAAATGACCATCGTCTTCTGCTGTGACATCGATCGTGCCACCATCAATTTTTGGTTCTATACCGTGTTTGATGGCGTTTTCTACCAGTGGTTGTAAAAGCATAGGTGGAATCGGCTGTTGTCGTAATCCTGCGGGCAGCTCGACGTTGTACGTCAGACGTTTTCCCATGCGGATTGCGAGCAACTCCAGATAGGCTTCGATCAGCGCAAATTCTTTCTGTAAAGTGGTGTGCTCTGCGCGCGAGGCGCTCAGGGTATTGCGCAGATAGACAATCAGCTGCGACAGCATGTGTTGCGCCCGTGGCGGATCAAGAGTGATCAGACCTTGCAGATTGGCGAGCGTATTAAACAGCATATGCGGTTCGATTTGCGCCTGCAACATTTGTAGTTGCGCTTGTAATGCCTGCCGTTCTATCGCTGCGGATTTTGCTTTTTCTGCTTCAGCCTGTGCTGCCAGCTCTGCCATTTTGGCTTTATTCCAGAACGACCATACTGAAATCAGGCTGATCACCATCGTCAATCCGATGAAGCTGCTGAAATAAGTCCACTGCATAGAAAAAACACTCAGCAGCGGATACGAAAAAATGGCGGCAGCAAGCGTTGCGCCGGCGGCAAATCCCAGAGGGGTAATCAGCAGACAGGCCAGAAAAAAAACAACCGGCTGTGGCTTGCGTGTGCGCCAGAACAGATGCTGGATGATCCTGATCAGTGCGTAGCAACTGAAGCCTATACAATTTGAAAAAACCCAGCTCTCAAAAATAGAACTGTTTGACCGCATCACATAAGTGACGATCAGTGTGCAGATGATGTTGATAAGTAACAGCCGCGGCAGATCCTGCAGGAATTTCTGAAGATGTGTTTCCGGGCACGCTTTTTGGTCTTCAGCGGGGCGGATTGTTGATTGAGGAATGGGTGGTGTCGTCATTTTTTTACCGAATATCTGATGCAACAGCTGATCCTGACCCGAGCTTAGCGCGTATCCGGAATTCCCGATATTGTATTGCGACGGGTCGTGCGGAATAGGTCGTCAAGCCTGCTTTATCCGGCGTGAAACAGCACTTGGATTTTTTGCCAGTGTGGGACCTCGTGTCTCAGATAATTCCTCGTTGCCTGAGCTGGCTCAATTGTTCGTCGTCATATTCCAGCACAGATTTTAAAATCTGATCAGTGTGTTGCCCGAGTAAAGGTGGCGGTGACTGATAATCCGGTGGCGTGGCCGATAGTTTCATTGGGCTGCCAACTAACTTCACGCTGCCGGCTGTTGGATGCGGCAAGGTAATCTGCATACCGCGCGCCTTGACCTGAGGATCATTAAACACATCGTCCAGCCGGTTAATCGGTCCACACGGAACACCGGCGTCCTCCAGCAGTGCTATCCACTCTTGTCTGGATTTGCGTTTCACCATGTCCGCCAGTAATGGAATCAATACCTCACGGTTTGCCACGCGCGCCGGATTCGTGCGGAAGCGCTCATCGGTCGCGAGTTGTTCTTCGCCACCTGCCGCGACAAATTTTTTGTATTGGCCGTCATTGCCGGCTGCGACAATAATATGACCATCGGACGTAGCGAATGTCTGATAGGGAACGATATTCGGATGCGCATTGCCCCAGCGTACCGGCGGTTTGCCGCTGGCCAGATAATTCGTATTCATGTTCGCCAGCATGGCGACCTGCACATCAAGCAAAGCCATATCGATGTACTGACCTTCACCAGTGCGGTCACGATGTGTCAGTGCGGCCATCACCGCGATAGTGGCGTACATGCCGGTCATTAGATCGGCAATCGCAACCCCCGCTTTTTGCGGACCGCCACCGGGCAGATCATCGCGCTCCCCGGTCAGCGACATAAATCCGCCCATACCCTGAACGATAAAATCATAGCCAGCGCGATGAGCGTAAGGACCATCCTGACCGAAGCCTGTAATCGAGCAGTAAATCAGATCAGGCTTAATTTCCTTCAGAGATGCGTAATCAAGTCCATATTTCTTTAACTGGCCAACTTTGTAGTTTTCTAGAACTACGTCGGATTGTGCCGCCAGTTTTCTGATAATTTCCTGACCTTCAGGCGTGGAAATATCCACCGTGATGGCTTGCTTACCCCGGTTCGCAGCAAGATAGTACGCGGCTTCCGTCGTATTAGCGCCATTCTCGTCACGCAGATAAGGCGGCCCCCAGGAGCGGGTATCATCACCATTCCCTGGACGTTCGACTTTAATTACTTCGGCTCCCAGATCAGCAAAATTCTGCGCACACCAGGGTCCCGCCAGGACGCGAGTCAGATCAAGAATACGTATATGGCCGAGTGCTTTTTTTTGTAACGACGTCGCTGTCATCCTGGATTATCCTTTTGTCTGCAATATTTTTCTGGAGATGAATATGTGGCCGTATCCCAAAGTCCTGGCACACCGCGGTGGCGGCGTACTTGCGCCAGAGAATACGTTGGCGGCAATCAAGTGTGGAGCTGCGCACAGTTTCAATGCGGTGGAATTTGATGTCATGTTATCAAAGGATGGCGTTCCTGTGCTGATGCACGACCCTGAATTTGGCCGCACCATCATCGGTCGCGGGCATGTGGCGGATACGCTTGCCGCTGATTTGCAAAAAATGGATGCAGGTGCGTGGTTTAACTCTTGCTACAAAGGGGAGCCGGTGCCGCTGTATTCTGATGTCGTCCGTTTATGCCGTCAGCATGACATCTGGATGAATGTAGAAATCAAGCCTGCCCCGGGCTTTGAAGAGGAAACCGGGCATATCGTTGCCACCCGGAGTGCTGAACTATTTGCAGATATAGCTGTGAGCGATGTAAAGCACCTGCCTTTGTTTTCCTCGTTTTCTTTTGTTGCCCTGATGGCCGCCAAACGTGCCGCGCCAACTATTCCGCGCGGTTTGCTGATGGATGAGATCACGCCGGATTGGAAATCGAAATTGCAAGAGGTCGGTGCAGTGTCTCTGCATACGAATCACAAGTTTCTGAGTCCATCGCTGGCAAAAAATGTGAAAGATGCTGGCTACGGATTATTTTGCTACACCGTCAACGAAGCGGCGCGTGCAGCAGAAATTTTGCGTTGGGGTGTCGATGGATTTTGTACCGACCGGATTGATCTGATACCTGTCGGGTTCTGAGATTCATGTCTGCTTACCGCTTGTTACATGACTATACAAATACTTGTCATCGCTGAAGGTTTGCGCTCCGTTGTGGAGTCTATGGGAACAACCCATTGATTTCACTCCCCGGAAACATGCTTCTACATTGAAAGGTACAACATGAAAACGATACAGATGACAGCATTCATTCTTGCCACTGCTTTTGTTGCGCCAGTGTTTGCGCAGACTGCAACACCGAATATCGATAAACGTCAGGCACGTCAGCAGGAACGGATCGCCAAAGGCATCAGCAATGGCGAATTGACTGCGAAAGAAAGCGCAAATCTGGAAAAACGCGAAGCGAAGATTGAAGCAAACAAAGAGGCTGCCGCGGCTGACGGTGTTGTGACCAAACAGGAACGCGCAAAGCTTGAACATCAGGAAAATGTTGCCAGCAAACGTATTTATACAAAAAAACATAACGCCAGAAAAGTTGAAGCCAGTCAGTAAGATCATCCTTATCAGAAAAAACCGTCAGTGCATTCAGCGTTGACGGTTTTTTCTTTTAAAGTCTGCGAACAGCTTTAGTCGTTTTGTGTGCTGGCGCAATGGCAACCACCGATCGCTATTTAATTGACGAATCTTCGGATTTCACGGCGCTGACTCCTGTTATAAGGCAGAATTTATACCGTATAATCAGAAGTTAACTCATTTTTCAGCTTTGGCCTATCTCTATATGAACTCGTCAGAAATCCGCGATAAATTCCTCAGTTTTTTCGAATCTAAAGGCCACACCCGTGTGCGTTCATCCAGCCTGATTCCCGGCAATGACCCGACGTTATTGTTCACCAATTCTGGAATGGTGCAATTTAAAGACGTGTTTCTTGGGCAAGACAAGCGTAGTTATACGCGTGCCACAACGGCGCAACGCAGTGTTCGTGCGGGTGGTAAGCACAATGATCTGGAAAACGTTGGCTATACAGCGCGTCACCATACTTTCTTTGAAATGCTGGGCAATTTCTCTTTTGGCGATTATTTCAAAAAAGATGCAATTCACTATGCGTGGGAATTGCTGACTTCTGTTTATGGCCTGCCAAAAGACAAGCTGACCGTCACTGTTTATCAGGAAGACGACGAAGCTTACGAAATCTGGAAAAACGAGATCGGCGTACCGGTAGAACGCATCATCCGCATCGGTGATAACAAAGGTGCGCGCTACGCATCTGATAACTTCTGGCAGATGGCGGATACTGGTCCTTGCGGCCCGTGTACCGAAATTTTCTATGACCACGGCCCTGAAATCTGGGGTGGTCCTCCAGGATCACCGGACGAAGATGGCGATCGTTTTATTGAAATCTGGAATCTGGTGTTCATGCAGTTTAACAAGGATGAGGCGGGTGTTTTGCATCCATTGCCTAAACCATGCGTGGATACGGGCATGGGTCTGGAACGTTTGTCCGCGGTGTTGCAGCACGTACACTCCAACTATGAAATCGATACTTTCCAAAACCTGATCAAGGCGGCTGCCCGTGAAACTGGATGTACTGATCTGGAAAACAATTCGCTGCGCGTGATTGCGGATCATATTCGCTGCGCTGGTTTCCTGATTGTTGATGGCATCATTCCTGGTAATGAAGGCCGTGGCTACGTGCTGCGCCGAATTACCCGCCGCGCTTTGCGTCATGGCCATAAATTGGGGCAAAGCCAGCCGTTTTTCTACAAGCTGGTGGCAGATCTGGTCAAGGAAATGGGCGGTGCCTATCCTGAACTGGTTGATGCAGCAGAGCGTGTTGCTCAAGTATTGAAGCAGGAAGAAGAACGTTTCGGCGAAACGCTGGAACACGGCATGAAAATTCTGGAAACAGCGCTCCTCAAAGATGGAAAAAATCTTGATGGCGAAACCGCGTTCACTCTGTATGACACTTATGGTTTCCCACTCGATCTGACCGCTGATATCTGCCGAGAACGTAATGTTGTTCTGGATGAGGCTGGCTTCAACGCCGCGATGGAAAGGCAAAGACAGACTGCGCGTGCTGCCGGTAAGTTCAAAATGGCGACCGCGATTGAATACAGCGGCGATAAAACCAAGTTCGTCGGCTACGATCAATTGCAACACGAAGCGAAGGTTGTTGCGTTGTATGTTGATGGCAGTGCCGTTAATGAAATCAAGGCTGGTCAACAAGCGATCGTAGTGCTCGACACGACCCCTTTCTATGCTGAATCCGGTGGTCAGTGTGGCGATTCTGGAGTGTTGTTAGGATTGGACGGTGCGGTCTTTGAAGTGGCAGACACGCAGAAAATTCAGGCGGATGTTTTTGGTCACCACGGTGTGTTGAAATCCGGCAACCTGACTATCGTGCAAAACGTCAAGGCGGAAGTAAATGCAGAAATTCGTGCACAAACGATGCGTAATCACTCAGCCACGCACCTGATGCATAAGGCATTGCGTGAAGTGTTGGGTAGCCATGTTGCGCAAAAAGGCTCCCTGGTTGACGTTGAAAAAACCCGTTTCGACTTCAGTCACAATGGCCCGATGACTGCGGATGAAATCCGTCAGGTAGAGACCATTGTTAATCGTGAAATTCTGGCGAATGCTGCGACCAGCGCACAACTGATGGCTTTTGACGACGCGGTCAAACATGGCGCGATGGCTTTGTTTGGCGAAAAATATGGTGATGAAGTCCGCGTGCTGGACATCGGTTCTTCCCGTGAGTTGTGCGGTGGTACGCATGTGTCCCGTACTGGCGATATAGGCTTATTCAAGATCGTTGCTGAAAGTGGTGTCGCAGCGGGCATACGCCGTGTTGAAGCAGTAACGGGTGAGGTCGCGCTGGCGTTGGTGCAGAATCTGAACAGCCGCATCAATGAAGCTGCTGCAGCCTTGAAAACACAACCGGAAGAATTGACGCAGCGTATCGGACAGGTGCAGGATCATGTCAAGTCCCTTGAGAAAGAGCTGGCAACATTGAAATCTAAAATGGCATCCAGTCAGGGTGACGATCTGCTCAACAAAGCAGTCGATGTTAAGGGTATCAAGGTTCTGGCGGCGACGCTGGATGGCGCAGATGTCACAGCTTTGCGTGAGACCATGGACAAACTGAAAGATAAATTGAAAACTGCGGCGATTGTATTGGCTGCTGTGAACGACGGAAAGGTCAGTCTGATCGCTGGTGTGACAGCAGATAGCACATCTAAATTGAAAGCCGGTGATTTGGTTAACTTTGTGGCGCAGCAAGTCGGCGGCAAGGGCGGCGGTCGTCCGGATATGGCGCAAGCCGGTGGGACTGATCCTTCAGGTTTACCAAATGCACTCGCGGGCGTGGCAGACTGGATCAGTACTAAATTAGCCTGATCACAGTTTCTGAGTAAAAGCCTGACAAAAAACCGGCATGCGTGCCGGTTTTTTTATTCTCGGCGATTTGAATTTAAAAAATTTTCTGATCAGGAACAACGGTTCAGAAACAGCTCTGCCTGAGAATTTTCAAAAAATGCGCAGGATTTCACCTATGATGAAATAATAAAACAGAAGACAGTTCCCTTTGGTATGGATCGGTGCCGTTATAACTCTCAATGTTAGTTTGCCTTGTTTCTGTTGATATAAATTTTGAAATACAGAATGGATTCGGAAAGCGATTTGCGATATTTTGGTGCAGATTTTGCGTTAAAAAACAGGACAAATGTTGTTAGTCTGCTGCATCGCACCATGTCAATGAAAATTCCGGTAGAATTGGTGCGTCAAATGTTTTGCAAATGACCTATATCGTTTGCTGCTACAGGAAAAATCATGCAATTCAACAAAGAACTTGACGCTCGTGGACTCAGTTGTCCTTTGCCTATTTTGAAGACGAAAAAGGCACTTGCTGAAATGATTACCGGTGAGGTCTTGCACGTGCTTGCAACTGATCCCGGGTCCGTTCGTGACTTCAAAGCATTTTCAAAACAAACAGGAAATGAATTGCTGTCGCATCAGGAAAGTAGTAATGAATTCGAGTATTTTATTAAGCGCAAATAAATCTCAGATTTCACAAAAAAGCCCGCAATAATTTGCGGGCTTTTTTATTATGAGGATAATTGTCAGTAGCGTTGAAAGATGTTGATCATTCTGATGCTGACGTATGGAGACTGCGAAACGAAAGCTGATCTGTCGCTCAAAATCCCGGACCATTGAGAGCTTGCACACCTGTAAAATATGCTGATTAGATACTCTGCTCTAGACGCAATCCAAACAAAAAAGGAACGATCGTGCTAAATTGTGCGAAATCTTATCATTTCGATTTATAATCAACCCGGTTTACTTTACGTATACGTCAATTTACTTAACCAGACAGGTCCTGTAGTTGTTCGTGAAACAAGGGGCTTTACGACCTGGTTAAACTGGTTGATCAGCATGGCCCGGTATTAATTAGTAATAAATAAATCCAATAGAAGTAAGTTCATCTGTATTCCCAATTAGCTCACAAAAAGGCAGAACTATGAAAGTCCTGGTACCAGTCAAACGAGTAGTCGATTACAACGTCAAAGTACGTGTCAAGTCAGATGGCACAGGTGTTGATATCGCCAATGTCAAAATGTCGATGAATCCTTTCGATGAAATCGCCGTCGAAGAAGCAACCCGCCTGAAAGAAGCCGGTGTTGTGACTGAGATTGTTGCTGTTTCGTGCGGTGTTACTCAATGCCAGGAAACCTTGCGTACTGCAATGGCGATTGGCGCAGACCGCGGCATTCTGGTTGAGACTGATGCTGATTTACAGCCGCTGGCTGTAGCAAAATTGCTCAAAGCGCTGGCCGATAAAGAGCAACCACAACTGATTATTCTCGGTAAGCAAGCTATTGATGACGATTGCAATCAGACCGGTCAGATGCTGGCGGCTTTATTGGGCTGGCCACAAGCTACTTTCGCGTCGAAAGTGACCGTCGCTGACGGTAAAGCAACTGTGACCCGTGAAGTAGACGGTGGTCTGGAAACTGTTGCCCTGACTCTGCCTGCAATCGTGACAACGGATTTGCGTCTGAATGAGCCACGCTATGTGACTCTGCCTAACATCATGAAAGCGAAGAAAAAGCCGCTCGATAATGTCAAGCCTGCAGATCTGGGTGTAGATGTCGCTTCCCGCGTCAAAACACTGAAAGTGGCTGAGCCGGCAAAACGCAGCGCAGGTATTGTTGTTCCTGACGTGGCAACTTTGGTTTCCAAACTGAAAAACGAAGCAAAAGTGATTGGCTGATTTGCTGATTGCAGCCGATTCAATTACGGATTGCTTCACCACACCTTATTTACAAATTTTTTCATCAGATAGCATGCTGGTGATTTATTAAGTGGAAAACATCATGACTACACTCGTCATCGCTGAACACGACAACGCTAGCCTCAAGGGCAGCACTTTGAATACCGTTACTGCCGCGATTCAATGCGGCGGTGATGTTCACGTACTGGTTGCAGGTTCCAATGCCGGTGCCGCAGCCGCAGCCGCAGCACAGATCGCTGGCGTCAGCAAAGTATTGCATGCCGACGCAGCACATTTTGCTGATGGTCTGGCAGAGAATGTTGCTGAGCAGGTATTGGCTGTTGCTGCTGGTTACAGCCATATTCTGGCTCCGGCAACAGCTTACGGTAAAAACATTCTGCCACGCGTCGCCGCTAAACTGGACGTTTCTCAGATTTCTGAAATTACAAAAGTCGATGCTCCTGACACGTTTGAACGTCCGATTTATGCGGGTAATGCGATTGCAACCGTGCAATCGACCGATACAGTTAAAGTAATCACCGTTCGTACCACAGGATTTGACGCTGCGACAACAGGTGGCTCTGCTGCTGTCGAGACCATTGCTGCAGTTGCTGACTCTGGTAAATCGGTTTTTGTCTCGCGTGAAGTTGCCAAGTCTGACCGTCCTGAACTGACTGCTGCAAAAATCATCGTTTCCGGTGGTCGCGGTATGGGTTCTGCGGATGCCTTTAAAGTACTGGAGCCATTGGCAGACAAATTGGGCGCAGCAATGGGCGCATCCCGTGCTGCGGTTGACGCGGGCTTCGTTCCTAACGATTGGCAGGTTGGTCAGACCGGTAAGATCGTTGCACCTCAACTGTACATCGCCGTTGGTATTTCCGGTGCGATCCAGCATCTGGCTGGTATGAAGGATTCGAAAACGATTGTAGCGATCAACAAAGATCCAGAAGCACCGATTTTCTCCGTTGCTGATTACGGTATCGTTGGTGATCTGTTTGAAATCGTACCTCAGCTCGTTGCTGAACTGGGCTGATTTTAATGAATTCGTGGGCCGTTAATTTGATAACCGGCCCAGACTGGACAGAATGAGTGGTTTGTCGCGCCATTGACAGCAGTGTTTTTGTTGTTGTGACACATTGCTGATTCTGTCCTTTTTTCTTTTCTATTTTTAGGAAATGCTATGACTTATGTCGCACCTGTGAAAGACATGCTGTTCGCGATGAATGAACTTGCGGGCTTGTCAGATGTGAATGCTTTACCCGGCTGTGAAGATGCCACGCCTGAAACTGTAGAGGCGGTACTGGAAGAAAATGCAAAATTTGCGGGTGAGGTTGTTGCACCTTTGAATTGGGAAGGCGATAAAGCGCCAAGTTACTGGCAGGATGGACAAGTCTTTACGACTAAAGGCTTCAAAGAAGCATTCAAAATGTTTGCTGAAGCCGGCTGGCAGGGTGTGCAACATCCACAGGAGTTCGGTGGACAGGGCTTGCCTAAGCTGGTTGCGACACCATGCATAGAAATGCTCAATTCAGCCAGTATTTCATTCGCACTTTGCCCATTGCTGACCGACGGCGCAATCGAAGCATTGCTGACAGCAGGTAGTGATGAGCAAAAAGGAATATATCTGGAAAATCTGATTTCAGGTAAATGGACAGGCACGATGAATCTGACTGAGCCACAGGCTGGCTCGGATCTGGCGATGGTACGTACACGGGCCGTTCCGCAAGGCGATGGCACTTACAAGATTTTCGGTACCAAGATTTTCATTACTTATGGTGAACACGATATGGCCGAAAATATCGTTCACCTAGTTTTGGCCCGTACACCAGATGCACCGGAAGGCGTGAAGGGTATTTCCCTGTTTATCGTACCGAAATTCCTGGTCAATGCTGATGGTAGTCTGGGGGCTCGTAATGACGCGCACTGTGTTTCGATTGAGCATAAGCTGGGTATTAAGGCCAGCCCGACGGCAGTGTTGCAATTCGGCGACAACGGTGGTGCGATCGGTACACTGGTAGGCGAGGAAAACCGTGGCCTGGAATACATGTTCATCATGATGAATGCGGCACGTTTCGGCGTCGGTATGCAAGGGATAGGTGTCGCTGAGCGCGCATATCAAAAAGCGGTACAGTACGCCAAAGACCGTATTCAGTCCCGTGATCTCGCAGGCTCTGCAGGTCCGGTAGCAATCATTAATCATCCTGACGTACGCCGTATGCTGATGTCCATGCGTGCTCAGACAGAGGCAGCCCGGGCGTTGGCTTATGTTGCTGCCGGACTGAGCGATATTGCGCACCATCATGCTGATCCGGCAACACGTAAAGCGAATCAGGCTGTGTATGAATATCTGGTTCCTATCGTCAAGGGCTGGTCGACTGAGATGTCACTGGATGTGACTTCAACTGGTGTGCAGGTACATGGTGGTATGGGCTTCATCGAAGAAACCGGAGCAGCACAGCATTACCGCGATGCCAAAATCCTGACAATTTACGAAGGCACGACGGCAATCCAGGCGAATGATCTGGTTGGGCGTAAAACTGCACGTGATGGAGGTGCGACGGCAAAAGCCTTGATTGCGCAGATCCGTGAAACGGAAACAGCTCTGGCGGCAACGAATCAACCTGATTTACTGGCTATTCAGAAGCAACTGGCGGCAGGTTCTGCTGCGCTTGAGGACGTGGTTGCCTATGTTGTTGCGAATTTCAAGCAGGATATCAAAGGCGTCTTTGCAGGTAGTGTGCCGTATCTGAAGCTGGCTGGCATTGTACTGGGGGGCTGGCAGATGGCCCGTGCGGCATTGATCGCCCAGCAGAAGCTCCAATCGACGGCAGGCGATACCGCTTTTTATCAGGCGAAAATTACAACGGCAAGATTCTTTGCTGACCACATTCTGTCCGCTGCTCAAGGATTGCGTTCCGCTATCGTTGACGGTAGTGCAGGGGTGCTTGCCTTACATGAAGATCAGTTTTAATTTCGACTGAAGTAAAATGTTAAATAAAAAAAGGTACTCATTTCTGAGTCCCTTTTTTTATTGCTGATCCGGCTTAGCCGTAGGCGCCACCTGTATATAGCAGATCAAATGCGCGGGCAATGACACCGATCAGTGTGATGGCGCCGATTCCTGCGGTCAGGACGAGTATCAATGCCAGTGGCCATGATGATGCGCTTGTTTTGACTGAGTCCGGGTTATGTCTGGCGTCCCATTTTTCGTCGGGTGTCAGTCCCGTTACCAGTGCTTCAATTAAGGCAATTAAGAATGATAAAATAAGCAAGCTGTAGGTCAGCAGAGCCTGAGAGCCAAAGTACAAATGGCTGATCAGGATGGAGATTGGTAAGCTGGCAAGATGAACCCATCCCCAGTAGTCATATTTGCCATACAGATAAAATCTGTGCGCCCCGACGCAGCCTGCCATTGCCGCCAGTAAGGTTGTGATGGTTTTGTTTTTGTGTGTGGCTATCATCAGGTTTTCTTACAATCTGTCAGAGGGATAATTGTAGCTGACGCTGTGGCTGGTATCCAAATCAACACGTTTATGGCACATATCTTTGATAGTCCTTGCTTGTTTTGTTTTGGACGGGCTATAATCTACAGCTTTTTCCGCGTTTAGAACAATTTTTTTGGAAATATTATGGTCGTTATTCGTTTAGCTCGTGGTGGCGCAAAAAAGCGTCCTTTTTACAACATCGTTGCAACTGATTCCCGTAATCGTCGCGATGGCCGCTTTATCGAGCGCATCGGTTTTTACAATCCAGTAGCAACTGGCAACGCAGAAACAGTACGCGTTGCTGCTGATCGTCTGGCTTACTGGCAAGGCGTTGGCGCACAATTGTCGCCAGCAGTTGCTCGTCTGGTAGCTCAGTCTGGCAAAGCGGCAGCTTAATAGTTAGTTTGCTCTCAATGCCAGTTGAAGTTCATGTTCCTGAAGATTTGGTCCTGGTGGGCTATATCTCGGGAGCATTTGGTATTCATGGATGGGTAAAGATTCGTCCGTACTCGCCAGACGCTGATGCAATGTTGTCTGCCAAAACCTGGTGGATTGATAAGCCGGATCTGCACGATGTTAATCGCCTTGAAGCAAAAATTCACGGCGAAGACCTGGTGGCAAGATTGGTTGGTGTTCCGGATCGGAACGCTGCCGAAGCACTGAAAGGCGCGACTATCAAAATATCACGTAAGCACTTCCCGGCTTTGGCTGAGGGAGAGTTTTACTGGCATGATCTGATCGGTTTGGTAGTAGAAAATTTGCAGGGTGAATACCTCGGCGTGGTTCGTGATCTGATGGATAATGGTGCTCATCCTATTCTGCGAGTCGCTGCTGCCGATGTTCCTGAATCTGAATTGCAAAAGCATGAAAAATTGATTCCTTTTGTCGATCATTTCGTCAAAGAGGTTGATCAGGCAGCAGGCAAAATTCAGGTTGACTGGGGTACAGATTATTAACCCGATGCAATCAGAAGGCATATGTATGCAGTTTGATGTCATCACTCTGTTCCCGGAAATGTTCGGCGCTATTACGCAATCAGGTGTGACGCGGCGTGCGTTTGAGCAGCGCAAATGTGAGTTGAAGTTGTGGAATCCGCGTGATTTTACAACGGACCGTCACCGCACGGTGGACGATCGTCCATACGGAGGTGGCCCTGGGATGGTGATGCTTGCCAAACCGTTGCAGTCGGCAATTGACGCAGCTAAAGCGCGTCAGGCAGAGCTGACGAAACCGGCTCCTAAGGTTATTTATCTGTCGCCGCAGGGACAGCGTCTGACGCATAAACGCGTGATGCAGATATCTGAGTTATCTGGACTGATCTTGCTGTGCGGTCGTTACGAGGCTGTTGACCAGCGTTTGCTCAATACGTATGTTGATGAAGAGATCAGCCTCGGTGATTTTGTATTGTCCGGTGGTGAATTACCAGCCATGGCATTAATGGATGCCGTTATCCGCCAGATTCCCGGCGTTTTGCACGATGATGACTCGGCCGTGCAGGATAGTTTTGTAAATGGCTTGCTGGATTGTCCGCATTACACCAGACCCGAGATATTTGAACAGCAAGCTGTACCGGCTGTTCTGATGAGCGGAAATCATGCTGAAATTGAAAAATGGCGGCGTCAGCGTGCACTGGAAGCAAGTGCAAAGAAACGCCCCGATTTGATTCTGGCGGCTCGGGAAGCTGGTTTGCTCAGCCGTGCGGATGAGAAGTTTTTGAGTAGTTTGTAAGTTTCTCTGCTGATGCAGGGATATAAAAGAGCGTTCCTATCTGGTTCGCATGTTAAACCCCATCCTCTACCGGGCAGAAGTCAGACTCCGTCTGCAGCGTCGGCAAGATGGTTATCGGAGTATAAAAATGGATCTGATCCAAAAATTAGAGCAAGAAGAAATTGCTCGTCTCGGTAAAAGTATTCCTGACTTTGCGCCAGGCGATACTGTTGTTGTCAGCGTTAACGTTGTTGAAGGTACACGTAAACGTACACAGGCTTACGAGGGTGTTGTTATTTCCCGCCGTAACCGTGGTTTAAATTCCAACTTCATCGTTCGTAAAATTTCTTCCGGTGAAGGCGTTGAGCGTACATTCCAGTTGTACTCTCCACTGATCGCTTCTATTGAAGTGAAACGTCGCGGTGATGTACGTCGTGCTAAGTTGTACTACCTGCGTGAACGTTCAGGCAAATCTGCTCGTATTAAAGAGAAATTGCCAGCACGTAAAGTCGCAGCTGCAAAAGCAGAGTAATATCTGTTTATGCCGTAAAAAAAAGGGATGCCTTCGGCGTCCCTTTTTTTATGTGCCGCTGAAAATGAAAGCTAAGAAAATAAGAGTTGATTGTCGTGACTAAATTGATTTTGACACCTGAGCACTTACCGATTCATTCGATCGCAGACGAGGATGAGGTTGAAGCAGAAAGGCTGACGCCGGCATGGTTACGGCAGCGTTTTTCCAGTCCGCCGATATGGACGCCGGAATCCAGTAATGAAGAGCTGATGGCGGGCGAGCGGGTGTTTCGTCCGGCATCGGTATTGATTCCTATCGTGACGCGTGAAAATGGGCTTACCCTGCTGCTGACTGAACGCGCTGCACATTTACAGCATCATGCGGGGCAGATCAGTTTTCCAGGTGGTCGTTTTGAATTGGCGGATGGAAGCGCGACTGAAACTGCTTTACGTGAAACCGAAGAAGAGGTGGGCTTACCTCGTTCTCATATCGATATTCTGGGGGCTTTACCTGACTACAAAACCGGAACGGGTTATCAGGTCAGCCCGATTGTTTCTTTAGTCAAGCCGCCTTTCGAAACGATCACTGATCCCGGTGAAGTGGCTTCTGTATTCGAGGTACCGCTGGCATTTCTGATGAATGCTCGTCACCACCAGCGACGTATATTTCAAATGCCGGATGGAAGCGGGAGCAGAATGTTTTATGCAATGCCATATCAGGACAGATTTATCTGGGGCGCGACTGCTGGCATGTTGCGTAATCTGTTTCATTTTCTGCGGGCATGACAAGAACACGTTTCTCCGGGAACAAAGCTTCATAATCTGGGGAATTCGGTTTACACTTGCCGCACCGGTAAATTCTTCTAAGACAGTCGTCTGACTGCGAATCTAGCTCAGCCTATCATGACATTTATTTCTATTTTGTTTGCCCTCCTTTTTGAGCAACTCAAACCCTTGCGTGCAGATAATCCTATCTATGCACAGATACAGGCGCTGGCAAATAAAATTGAAGCCTCCTTCAATGCTGGTAAGGTTGCCCATGGCCGATTGGGCTGGTGGATTGTGGTCGGCTCGCTGACAATTCCAACCGCATTGATCTACTGGCTTTGTCTGCGTCTGAGCCCGTTCGCCGCATTTGCATGGAATGTCGTGATCGTTTATCTGACGCTGGGTTTTCGTCGTTACAGCCATTACTTCACTTCGATACAACTAGCTCTGAGTGCAGGAGATGAGGACGCCGCCAGACGTCATCTGTCCGACTGGATCCACCGCGATACCAGTGACCTTGATGTGTCAGAAATATCCCGTCTCGCGGTTGAACGCTCGCTGATTGCTACTCACAGAAATGTATTCGGCGTGTTTTTCTGGTTTCTGATGCCGGTCGGGCCGGCTTGTGCTGTGATGTACAGGGTAGCCGAATATCTTGCACATGCCTGGACAGAGCCTGAGCATATGAAAAATGAAGAGTTTGGTGTTTATGCTGCAAAAGTATTCTATTGGATCGATTGGGTTCCTGCGCGTCTGACTGCCGTCGCATTTGCCATCGTTGGTAATTTCGAAGACGCAGTGTATTCGTGGCGTAATTATGCTGATCGCTGGTCTGATGAAGCTGTCGGTATTATTTTGTCTGCCGGTGGCGGGGCGCTTGGTTTGCGTTTAGGCGAGCCTGAAGAAAAAGCCATGGTGTTGCAAGCGGATGCAACCGCAGTGGACGTTGACAGCCTTGAGCTCGAAAGCCAGCCTGGAAGCGAAGCAACACCACGCGCGCTGCAAAGCGTTGTTGGCCTCGTCTGGCGTGCACTGTTATTGTGGATGCTGATGCTTGCATTACTTTCCTTTTCAGTCTGGGTCTGATCCGTATGATGGCGACATCTTTTAGCATCAGATGCAGCAAATAACGATATCTGATCTTTGTTTGCGTGCTTTTGAAAAAAAAGATGCGGCGGCATTTGCAGCGATGGTGCGCGACACAGCGATGAGTGCTGATCAGTCGATGTACTGGTGCCATCCTGACTATACCGAGGCGCAGGCGCTGGAATGGTTCGCGGTCTGTGCACAAGAACGTGCATTCCAAACCGCGTATGAATTCGGTATTTTCACAATAAAGAGTCTGGCGAGCTATCAGGTGCGGCAGGTATCAACATGATAGACCGCATCTGCCGGCGTTGTAACCTGAGCTACTGGGTCGCTCCACGCTGGCAAGGGCAGGGCATTGCAACGACGGTAGCGTCGGCGCTGACACAATATGCTTTCTCAGAGTTGCAACTGTTCAGAGTTGAGCTGGTGATGGCGATGACTAACCTGGCCAGCCGCCGCGTTGCAGATAAAGCCGGGGCGCAATTTGAGGGGCTGGCGCGTCATCGTCTGTATCTGAACGGGAGTAGTGTCGATGCAGCTATCTATTCCCTGATTCCCGGTGAGGTACGCATCGCCTCTTGCCTTACGTACACCTAGCCGTATTTTCTGCTTTTTTCAAGTTGCCCTTTTATGAGCGTTCCTCGCAATAACACGATTGATATCGCCAGAGGGGCAGGGATTATTCTGGTTGTGTTGGGGCATAACTGGATCATTACGCACAATCACGGCGAGTTGTACCGGATTATTTTCTCGTTTCACATGCCCTTGTTTTTCTTTTTATCGGGCGTCGTTTTTAAAAATAACAGCAGTTTCGGATCTTTTTATATTTCCCGTGCCGACGCGCTGTTCAAACCATATTTTGTTGTGCTCAGCGTATGGGGACTAGCGCGGATTGCAATCGCTGCTGCGACGTGGCAGCCGTATTTTTCTGGCGTGCTGTATGCGACTGGTAACACCATAGAATGGGTACCCTTGTGGTATCTCCCGCATTTGTTTATCTGTCTGTTGGCGGTGTTTGCAATCTGTAAATTGCTGAAACAACTGCCGCAACAACAGCGATTCATCGCGACATGTCTGCTGGCGATATTGCTTTTGAGTCTGGGAAATTTCTGCCTGATGTGGGCGCAGAATTTACAAAGCCTGGACTGGCAAGACGTTAATTTCCTCTTCAATGATCACCAGTCAGGCTTCCCCGGTTTGCCCTGGAGCCTTGATTTGCTTGGAATCAGCAGTGCTTTCATTCTATTGGGCGTTGCTTGTCAGTCTGCTGTTGCCAAATTTCATTTTCAACAATACTGGTTTGCACTTGTTCTGGGTATTTTCGTCAGTTTGCACTGGTTTTTTGACGAAACCATGGATTTACATTTGCGGCATTACGGTCATTTCTGGATCTCGACAGCCCAGGCTTTATCGGGAATTTATCTGCTACTGTCGTTGGCGTTTGTTTTACAGAAATGGCCTGATATTGCGCGCATACTTGCGTATATCGGCCAGGGCAGTTTATTTATCCTGATTTTCCATTCGTGGACAGAGTGGAAAATTTTTTCTCTTATGGCAAAAGTCAGTGCTTCGGATGATCTGAATGCGATACCGGCTTTGCTTGGTGGTGTGCTGCTTCCGCTGGGATTGCTGGCGCTGGTCAAACGGCGACCTTTGTTTTCTGCATTATTGCTGCCTCGCCAGCGCTGATATAACTGGGATAACAAACCGAAAAAGCTGTGGAATTCTGATCTTTTTTGCAATAAATAAACCGATGCCGATGAAGCAATTTTTTTCAGGCAAGGTGACTGACGGTATCTGTTTGTAAAGTTTACTTGGGTAAAAATACACTATATTGAGAGCTGGCATCGTGATGGACCGATTGTTTGGATATTTATCTGACGCTCAGGTTTCGATCCAACTCTTCTATAAGATATAATACTCATGTATTTTGAAAGCTCGGTGTCACATAATGACATTGTTGCTTTTTTATTTTGCTTCATAGCGAGCCGAGCACATGGCCGATTCAAAAAAAACTCATCCTAAGCCAGTACGCGAGTTTTTCATCCAGGGTATCACCAGCGATGGAAAGCAGTTTCGCCCCAGCGATTGGGCGGAGCGTCTTTGCGGCGCCATGTCCTGTTTCAACCCGGACGGTGGTCGGCACTCGCATCTGCAATATTCTCCTTATGTCCGTCCGATATTGCTAAATGGTATACGTTCTGTTGTTGTGAACGAAGCAATCCGGGATATTGAGCCATTGGCCTATCATTTCGTGGTGAATTTTGCAAAAGACAATGATTTGCAAATCATTGATGCGTGTTTGTTGCCAGATGAACCGCCAGCCAGCAAATAAAACCTCAACCGCACTTTGTTCTGACGACGTGGCGTCGTCTTTCTGAATCCCGGCCATTTTGATGGCAGTCGCGTGACTGTCGCTGCAATATTTGTGGTCTTTTCGATCCCCACATTTTCTCACCGTCACCAGGCATTTCCCCTCATTTCAAGCGGATTCTGATGCGCTCATTTTCCTGATAAGGACAGAATCACCTGCTCGCGTAGCCAGCGGTTAGCGGGATCATGTTCGACATTCTGATGCCAGTACAGATAGACATCCCACGATGGCATGCTGACCGGCAATGGCAGAATCTGATTGCCAAATTGCTGATTCGCAATACGTGCGTAGCCTTCCGGCATCGTCAGCAATAAATCGGTCTGACTGACAACCCGGCAAGCTGCAAAATAATGCTGACAGCGCAGCCGTATTCTTCTCTGCAAACCTAAGCGACTAAGCTCGAAATCTTCCAGCCCCATACCTTTGCGACGCGAGCTGGCGAGGATATGTTCAGCCTGCAAATACATGTCCAGATCAAGTTTGCCCTTCACCAGCGGATGATCACGGCGCGCCAGCACGACAGTGGTATCGCGTGAAATTTGCTGGCGCCGGATTTCATTCGGCAACGGCAGCAGCATATCGATTGCCAGATCTAATGTTCCCGCTGCCAGCTCACTGACCAGCTCACGCCGTTCAATCTGAATGGCTGCCAGATTGATTTCCGGAGCCTGTTGCGTAATGCGCTCCAGTAGCGGCGGCAACACCGTCGATTCAAGCACATCGCGCAATGCCAGATTGAACAGCTTGACGGCTTGCGCCGGATCGAAATTGCCATTGTCGGTCAGCGTCAGTTCTAAGCCGCGCAGGGCCTGCCGCACCGGTTCGATGATGCTGCGCGCCAGCGGTGTCGAGACCATGGTTTGTCCTTGCCGCACAAACAACGGGTCATCAAACATCTGCCGCAGACGGTTCAGCGCGTGGCTGATCGCGGGCTGGGTCAGATGTAGTTGCTGGGCGGCGCGGGTCACGCTGCCTTCGCTGTAAATGGCTTCAAAGACGGTGAACAGATTCAGGTCAACTCTGGATATATGCATGATATTAATAGTATTTGATAATAACTATTCATTTGATCAATTATATCCGTCGTTTTACACTCAGTCTTCAGTGAGTTGCAGAACGAGGAAACAATGGCACAGATTTACCTGGTACGTCACGGGCAGGCATCATTTGGCAGTCAGAATTACGATCAGCTTTCTGATCTGGGGCAGCAACAGGCGCAGCATCTGGGGCGCTGGTGGGCACAACGTGAGCTGAACATTGGTCGCGTCGTCACCGGCGGCATGCACCGTCATCAGCAAACGGCGCTCGCCTGTATATCCATGTTGCAATCGCAAGAGGCGAGCCAGACTGACACCTCCGCATGGCACACCGACGCTGATTTCAATGAGTACAACCACCATGAAGTGCTGGCGCGTCATGTGCCGGAGTTCGATGATCCGGCCGCGGTCAAACATTTTCTGATGCATACGCCGAATGGCAAACAAGCGTTTCAGGATATTTTTTCGCAAGCCGTCGCACGCTGGGTTTCCGGCCAGCACGATGCCGATTACAGCGAAACCTGGCGCGCGTTTCAAACACGCTGTGTGGCGGCATTACAGCGGCAACTTGCACACGATGATGGCGCTAAAAACATTGCGATTTTCACTTCCGGCGGCACGATTTCCGCGATTTGCCAGCATGTGCTGGGCTTTCCCGACCCCCGTTTTGCCGAACTGAACTGGTCGCTGGTCAACAGCGCTGTAACCCGGTTGCATGTACAAACCGCCACGCCGGAGCGGCCGGTGCGTCTGGCGCTCGCGTATCTGAATAATTTTTCTCATCTCGAAGTCTTGAATAACCCGAAAAACATTACCTACGTTTAGGAGTAAAGAATGACAGACATGTTTGATCTGAGTGGCAAAGTCGCACTGGTCACCGGTGCCAGCCGGGGGATTGGTGAATCGATTGCAAAAACGCTGGCCGCACGTGGGGCGCATGTGATTGTGTCCAGTCGCAAAGCAGAAGCCTGCGAAGCGGTGGTGGCGGCGATTCTGGCTGCCGGCGGGACAGCCGAAGCGCGCGCGTGCCATATCGGTGAAATGGCACAGATCGATGCCTTGTTTGCTGACATCACTGCGGCGCATGGTCGACTCGATATTCTGGTGAATAATGCGGCGACCAACCCGCATTTCGGCCACATCACAGAAACCGATGTCGGTGCATTTCAAAAAACAGTGGATGTAAATATCCGCGGTTACTTCTTTATGTGCAGCGCGGGCGCGAAGCTGATGACAAAAAATGGCGGCGGCAGCATTATCAACGTGGCATCCGTCAACGGTGTTATTCCTGGTGCGATGCAGGGCATTTATTCGATTACCAAAGCAGCAGTGATTGCGATGACCAAATCTTTCGCGCAGGAATGTGCATCGATGGGCGTGCGTGTGAACGCACTGCTGCCGGGCGCGACCGATACTAAATTTGCTTCCGCTTTATTCCACAACCCGGCAATTCTGGAAAAAGCCCTGACCCGGATTCCAATGAAGCGCATTGCCGAACCGGATGAAATGGCAGGCACGGTGCTGTATCTCGCTTCCAACGCGTCAAGCTACACGACAGGTGCCTGCATCAATGTCGATGGCGGTTACTTAGTCAGCTGAAGTCATCAGTTAATCAAATCGGATGCGTCAGGCATCGCAGATTTTTTTTATATCAAAGGATCATCATGGATTTCCAGTACAGCCCTAAAGTCAAAGAATTGCAAGCCCGTCTGATTGCATTTATGGACGAGCACATCTATCCGAATGAAAAAGTATTTTTCGGTGAAATCGCCGCGAATCGTCAGGCGGGTGACGCGTGGATACCGACGAAAATCGTCGAACAGCTCAAAGCCAAAGCCCGTGCTGCTGGCTTGTGGAATCTGTTTCTGCCGGAATCGGATCAGGGCGCGGGTCTGACGAATCTGGAATACGCACCATTGTGTGAAATCATGGGACGCGCTTTGTGGTCGGCCGAAGTGTTCAACTGCTCTGCGCCGGATACCGGCAATATGGAAGTGCTGGCGCGTTACGGCACGCCTGCGCAACAGCAGCAATGGCTGACACCGTTATTGAACGGCGAAATCCGTTCCTGCTTTGCGATGACCGAGCCGGCAGTCGCATCGTCTGACGCCACCAATATCGAATCTTCTATCGTCCGCGATGGCGACGAGTATGTGATCAACGGCCGCAAATGGTGGTCGTCCGGTGCGAATGATCCGCGCTGCAAAGTGTTCATTTTCATGGGTAAAAGCGATCCGCAAAATGAAAGCCGGCACAAGCAACAATCGATGATCATCGTGCCGCGCGATACGCCGGGCGTGACGATATTACGCGCCTTGCCGGTGTTTGGTTATGACGATGCCCCGCATGGTCATGGCGAAGTGGTATTTGAAAATGTGCGCGTACCGGCATCGAATATCTTGCTCGGAGAAGGTCGTGGATTTGAAATCGCGCAAGGGCGTCTTGGCCCAGGCCGCATACATCACTGCATGCGCCTGATCGGCCTTGCAGAGCGCGCGCTGGAAGACATGTGCAAACGTTCGCTGAGCCGGGTTGCTTTTGGTAAGCGGGTCGCAGAGCAGGGCGTCACGCTGGAACGGATTGCGAATGCGCGTATCCTGATCGATCAGGCGCGTTTCCTCGTTTTGAATGCTGCACAAATGATGGATACCGTTGGCAATAAAGCGGCCGCAAAAGAAATCGCGATGATTAAAGTCGCTGCGCCAAATATGGCTTGTCAGGTGATCGACTGGGCGATACAGGCGCATGGCGGTGGTGGTGTGTCGGATGATTTCGGTGTGGCTTATGCGTATGCGCAGGCACGTACCTTGCGCCTTGCCGATGGCCCGGACGAAGTACATCGTAACCAGATCGGCAAAATGGAATTGAAAAAATATATGCCGGCGAAGTGACTATATTCCGCTGCTCTGTGTTTTTCTGATCGTAGCAGCAGCGGAAATTTTTCTCGCTTTGTTTTTGATTTACCCTGACTTTTGCGACAGCAGGACTGACCGGTTATCCGGTCTTTTGTCGTTCAAAAGTTCGCTTGCAAAAATCTGACATTAAGTGTTATTCATACTGCTTAGATACGAAATTGAGGGGAGTATATTAAAAAAACGGCTTATTCTCATCATAAATAAAGGGGTTTAAAAAATACTCCCCGGGAGTATTTTTTAATGTCTCTGACGATCTGTTGTGCTTAATTTTCCAAAAAAATCATTATTCAGGAGACAAAAATGAGCGACACACCTTGGATCAATTCTTACCCTGCGGGCGTACACTGGGATGCCGCATTAACAATCAGCAGCGTGCCACAACTTCTGCATGACGCGGTTGCACGCTGGCCGGATTTACCGGCACTGGAATTCATGGGCAAGAAAACCAGCTACCGTGAATTGCAGGCACTGGTCGATCAGGCGACCAAAGGATTTCAGCAACTGGGCGTCAAACCCGGCGTGCACGTCGGTTTGTTTTTGCCGAATACACCGCATTATGTGATCAGTTTTTTTGCCATTCTGCAGGCGGGGGGCACGGTTGTGAATTACTCGCCGCTCGACGCTGAAAAAGTGCTGGAACATAAAATCGAAGACAGCCATACCGATATGCTGGTCACGCTGGACATGAGCATGCTGTATCCGCAGATGGCGAACATGCTGACACATACGCGCCTGCAAAAACTCATCATCGGCAATATCGCTGAAATGACGCCGTATCCCGATGCGGTGCGCGCTAACCTTGAGAAGGCCGGACAGTTATGCGCGATTCCGCACGATGCGCAACATGTGCTGTTTGCTGATTTACTGGCGAACGATGGCCAGTACACACCGGTGGCTGCGACCGATCCTGTCGAGACGATCGCAGTCTTGCAATACACCGGCGGCACGACCGGGCTGGCCAAAGGCGCGATGCTGACACATGCGAATCTGACCGCCGCCTGCAGTCAGATCGTTGAAACCACACAGACCGAGCCGCGCTTGTTAGAAGAGGGGAAAGAACGTTTGCTTGCGGTGTTGCCGCTGTTTCATATTTACGCGCTGACCGTCGATATGCTGTTCGGTATCCGCATCGGTGCAGAAATTGTGCTGCATACCCGCTTCGATGTGGAAGCCGTGGTCAAGGATCTGGCCGCAAAAAAAATCACGGTGTTTCCCGGGGTGCCGACGATGTATACCGCCATCATTCATTATCCACAGATCAAAGATTTCGATCTGCGTTCGCTCAAATTCTGCAATTCCGGCGGCGCCCCTTTACCTGCCGAGGTATTGCAGCAGTTCCAGAGTATTACAGGCTGCACTTTGCTGGAAGGCTGGGGCATGACTGAGACCTCACCGACCGGCACTTTCACGCCTGTTTCCGGTGTGCGTAAAGCAGGTTCCTGCGGTTTGCCGACACCGGGCATACGCTTTAAATTCGCCAGCATCGATGATCCGCGTACGTTTGTGGCGAGAGGTGAGCGCGGTGAAATCTGCGTTGCCGGAGCGAATGTCATGAAAGGCTACTGGAATAAGCCAGATGCGACCCGCGATGCGTTTACTGCCGATGGCTATTTCCGCACCGGCGACGTCGGCTATATGGATGAAGAAGGTTTCATCTACATCGTGGATCGCACCAAGGATATGATTTTATCGGGTGGCTACAATGTCTATCCGCGCAATATCGAGGAAGCGATTTATCAGCATCCGGCAGTGGCGGAAGTCAGTGTGATCGGTATTCCTGATGAATATCGTGGTCAGGCAGCGAAAGCGTTTATCAAACTCAAAACAGGACAGCCGCCGTTTAGTTTCGATGTGTTGAAAGAGTTTTTGAAAGACAAACTCGGCAAACATGAGATGCCGCAGGCAATGGAAATTCGCCCGGAATTACCGAAAACACCGGTCGGCAAATTATCGAAAAAAGAGCTCTACGATGAAGAGGCGAAGAAACGCGTTACAGCATAAAACTGCGATGTAAAGCAACATAAAAAAAGGGAGCGATCGCTCCCTTTTTTATATGCTCTGTCGCTTAGCATTGGTCTTAGATTAAGGATTCGTACACAGACAATGTGTCAGTGCCGTATAGCCTTTGCCATCTTTGTTAATGTCGGCGAGCCAGCTCAGTTCCGATGCCATTTGCATTGCTGCTGCCGGTGGTACGCCGGTCGGTACCAGTGCGACTTTGAATTGCTGTTGCAGTACTTTGGCCGTTTGTGAGCCGAGCAGATCAAAAATACGGTCAACTTTTGACAGTTCGGGCTCGACGTAGGTGACGCGGAAATCGATGCCGAGTTTAGCGCGATTCGCAGCCGATTTTATGGCGTCAGAATAGCTGCCGACGGTATCGACCAGATTACGCTCTTTTGCCTGCGCACCGGTCCAGACACGTCCCTGCGCGACAGCGTCGATTTTCTCTGGTGTGGTTTTACGGGCCGCTGCTGCCTTGCTCGTGAATTCCGCATAAATATGATTGATACTGCTTTGTACCAGTTCACCGAATTTCGGATTCAGCGGGCGCAGAGGGTTGAAGCCATCGCCGAGCCAGGTGGTCGTGGTGCCGCCGGTATGCACGCCGATTTTATCGAGCGCTTTTTCTGCGGTCGGCAGAATCGCAAACACACCGATGGAGCCAGTGACCGTCGCTTCATCGGCGATCACTTCGTCGGCCGCCATGGAAATCCAGTAACCGCCGGAGGCAGCAACATTACCCATGGAAACCACGACAGGCTTGCCAGCTTTGCGCGTCAGTTCGAGTTCACGACGGATTAATTCGGAACCGAAAGCGCTGCCGCCAGGCGAATCAACACGCAAGACAATCGCTTTGATGCTGTCATCTTCACGTGCCTTACGGATCAGTTTGGACGTTGACAAGCCGCCGATCGCGCCTGCGGTTGCTGTGCCTTCACTGATTTCACCGGATGCCACGACGACGCCGACTGCATCACCGAATAACTGTGGCTTCTGACGCGCAAGATAATCGTCAAAAGCGATCTGACGGAAGGTTTTGCCTTGTTCGTCTCTGGCGCCGTTTTTCAGCATCAGATCACGCAATTCATCGCGGGTTTTCAAACCATCGACAAGCTTCAGATTCAATGCCAGTTTTGCGCTGTCGTCACCTGCCGCTTTCATTTGTTCCGGCAATTCATTGATGCCCTGCATGATGCTGCCGGCAGGCAGTTTGCGTGCTTTTTCTACATTGTCGGTGTAGGTTTTCCACATCGCGTTGTAGAGGAAAGTATCGGCTTCCATTGCGGCTGGCGATGGTTCATTGGCAATGTAAGGCTCTGCAAAGCTTTTGTAGGTGCCGACCTTGAGCAGATTCACGGTCACGCCGACTTTGTCGAGTGCATCGCGGTAGTAGTTACGATAGCGGCCAAAGCCGGTCATCATGACGGAACCCATGGGATGCAGATAGATCTGGTTCGCATGTGCTGCCAAAAAATACTGACGCTGATCGAAACTCGACCCCCAGGCAATCACCGGTTTGCCGGATGCTTTGAAGCGGTCGATGGCAGCGGCCACTTCGCGCAGCATAGGCAAGCCCGCGCTGCCCATATCATCGAGCAGCAGGACGGCGCTGTGGATCTTGTCATCCTTGGCGGCGCTGTCGAGCACGCTCAGTATGTCGCGCAATTGCGTACTCTTTTTCGCATTACCCTGTGCTTCAGCGAGCAAGGCTTCGCGGGCATTGCCGGAATGCTGTTCGACCAGCGCGCCTTTAAAATCGAGAATCAGCGCGGTCTTGTCTTCCAGCTTTTTGATACCACCGGTAAAAAAACCGATCAGCAGTGCGATAAAAAATATCAGCAACAGTAAATTCAGCAGCACCCGGCGGCTGAAATCCAGCGCGCTCCAGAGATAGCGGAAACCCTGACCTATCCAGCGAAATGGCGTAAAACTCATAGTAATCCTTTGGCGGCGTAGTGATTATTCCGGCCAGACAGTTTGTAAGATCTGCGCCAGATGTGCTCCTGCACGTACTAAGGCACCTTCTTTCATGCTGACCATGGTTTTTTCATATTCCAGCGGCAGCGCGATCGACCAGCTATTACCGCGCTGATTTGGTGTGCTTTTACTGAACTGTGTGCCCGCAAATAATTTTTTCGCATCGCTGACCGCATCGTCTGCCCACAAAGCTGGCAATTGTTCCAGCGGTGCTTTTTTGACAGCCAGATTGCGGGCTTTTTTAGTCAGTGCTTCATTCATGCGGCCGCGTTTAAACTGCGGTGGCAAATCATCCCATAAAGAATGCAGGTTGCCGCAAGGGCATTGTAAGGCATTGCCGCCGACGGTATTGCTGCCGCGGTCGTATTCGCCTTCATCCGGGTTGACGATCTTCCCTTCCGCATTCAGGAATACTGAGCCTACATGCAGCGGTTGATGAATATCGCCGACGTAGTGCGTCAGCAAGGCCAGTGCCTCTTGTTTGTCTTTGAATGCAAACGGTTTAGGCTGCGGTTTGCCTTGCAAGACCAGAGCTGCAGCACGGATCGCATTCACCACATCATGATCGCTGGTGCCGACATAGCCGGTCTTGTAATGATCGTGCTGCAGGGCGACGTCAGCATAGTGATATTGCTTATGGCAGTTTTCTTCATCAAACGCCGGATTGCAATTCGTATTGTTGCGACGGACATAATCTGCCATTGCCGCGATACCGGCCGGATTTTCAAATGGTGCACATTCCGGATAGCGCCCGGCGGATGTGTACGCATAATCCTTTTCAGGTGAAATGCCTTTAACGCAGTCGCCCCAGACCGCCATTTTTTCCAGCGTGTTGTCACCCAGCAGGGCTTTGACCTGGGCTCCAGCCTTGGTGCCGGACAGTAATTGATCTGCAATCGCTCCGACTGTCTGGTGACCGTCAGCGCCCCAGGCAAAACTGAGTTGCGGCAGGCTGGCCGCACAGAGCATCAGGGCGGAAATGAATATCTTTTTCATAGAAGTTCAGATAAAGGTTGAGAAAATAGCATGAATAGTAGTACACAAAGATGACGAGGATATAGCAAACGGAGAAAATTTTATTCAGATCTGAGTCCTTTGCAGAGCAGATACCGTACATCGTTTTGTCCTCTGCATGCGGCCGTTACCGGCGCCGTGGGTGATGCCGTCTTGCGAGGTGGTAGCGCCGTCCTTCGCTGCGGCGTCAGGTGTGCATTCGACTTCACCCGCAATACCAGTTAAACTTGCGCGTTTTTCTTCCATTTTTGCGGCATCTGCAATGAATACCAATCACGAATCCACAGACGACACTTCAGAATCGGCATCAGCGACGGATGTCAGGCCAGGCAATGCTGTGTCAAAAGATCTGATCAGCCGCGAAGTGAAGCGTCGCCGCACTTTCGGCATTATTTCCCATCCGGATGCGGGTAAAACGACGCTGACAGAAAAACTGCTGATGTTTTCCGGCGCGATTCAACTGGCCGGTACCGTCAAGGCGCGTAAGAGCGGCCGCCATGCGACTTCGGACTGGATGGAAATCGAAAAGCAACGTGGTATTTCGGTTGCTTCTTCCGTCATGCAGTTTGAATACCGCGATCACGTTGTGAATCTGCTCGATACGCCGGGTCACCAGGATTTTTCTGAAGATACCTATCGCGTGTTGACGGCAGTCGATTCTGCGCTGATGGTGATTGATGCGGCGAAAGGTGTGGAAGAACAGACGATCAAACTGTTGAACGTTTGCCGTATGCGCAATACGCCGATTATCAGTTTCGTCAACAAGATGGATCGTGAAACCCGCGATCCGCTGGAATTGCTCGATGAGCTGGAATCCGTTTTAAAGATTCAATGTTCACCGGTCACTTGGCCTATCGGCATGGGCAAAACCTTCCGCGGTGTGTACCATATTCTGCGCGATGAAATTCTGCTGTTCACGCCGGGCAGCGAGCGTGCCGATCAGGAATTTGAAGTGATCAAAGGCATTGATAATCCACGTCTGGCGGAGATGTTCCCGCTGGAAATCGAACAATTGAAGATGGAAGTGGAACTGGTACATGGTGCATCGCATCCGTTCAGTCTGGAAGATTTCCTGGCCGGTGTGCAGACGCCGGTGTTCTTTGGTTCCGCGATTAATAACTTCGGTGTGCGCGAAATTCTGAATGCCTTGCTGGACTGGGCACCGCCACCACGCGAACGTGATGCCACCGTGCGTTCTGTCGAGCCGACCGAGCAGGCGTTTTCTGGTTTTGTATTCAAGATTCAGGCAAATATGGATCCGGCACATCGTGACCGTATTGCATTTTTACGCGTCTGCTCAGGCCGTTTCGAACGCGGCATGAAGCTAAAGCATTTGCGCCTGAACCGTGAGATTAAAGTGTCGTCGGTCGTGACCTTCATGGCATCTTCGCGTGAACAGGTCGAAGAGGCGTATGCGGGCGATATTATTGGTTTGCCGAATCACGGCAATATGCAGATCGGTGACAGTTTTTCGGAAGGCGAATTACTGCAATTCACTGGCATTCCATACTTCGCGCCGGATTTTTTCCGCACCGCGCGTATCCTGAATCCGCTGAAAATCAAGCAATTACAAAAAGGCTTACAGCAACTCGGAGAAGAAGGTGCGGTACAGGTATTCAAGCCCGTGGTCAGCAGTGATCTGGTACTTGGTGCGGTCGGCGTACTGCAGTTTGAAGTGGTCGCCAGCCGTCTGAAAAATGAATACGGCGTCGATGCTGTGTTTGAAGGCACCAGCATCAGCAGCGCGCGCTGGATTACCTGCGACGATAAAAAAATGCTGGCAGACTTTGAGCGTTCATCTGCCGGTGCGAATATCGCTTTTGACGCGGCGGGGAACATGGCGTATCTGGCGACTTCCGGTGTGAATCTGAAACTCACGCAGGAGCGCTGGCCCGGCATCACGTTCCACGCGACCCGCGAACATGCGGCGAAGCTGGGTTAAAGCGACGGCTTGCTACCTTGTAAGCAGATAAAAATTCGATACAGAGTCAACACGGATCAATAGCAAAGACCCAATTCTGATGCGGCTCGCAAAGGTTTTTTCCTTTGCGAGCCGCTTTGTTATTGAGACTGATAACGAGAGTTGAAATCGCGTTTTTATTTGCTACTATTCCACCTGCATATCGCAAACGGTATGCCTGCAGCAGAGTATGCTGCGGACGACCCTTCTGAAATATCGAATTGACTTCCGTTTTTTGATTCATCGTCAGGGAGATTCATCATGGCATTATTCTTTATTGAAGCAGTCAGGTTTGATGACAGTGGCAAGCGTATTGAAAAAGTACGCTGGGGACGAAGTAAAGGCGGGCAGGTGATGCCACCGGCGATCGTGGATGATCCACAGGAGGTTGATGTCGGTGTGGTCTGGGATACCATTGCCAATGGCGATGAGGTGGTGACGAAATTCCATGGCGATCATGGCATCGTGTTGGGCGAGAAAGTGACCGGTGTGCTGTACGAAGATGGTATGCGCGGGCTATGCGGCGACGCAAATGGCGGTGATGGCATCCGCTTGCAGGATTTGCCGTCTTTTTAACCACGACAATTAATACTCTTCTGCTTTGAAAAGTAAAATTGTTTGGATTGCCTAACTCGTCTAATGTTTTTCTGCTCTTAGCTCTGCAAAAGATGCGGTACCAGATGTCATCTGATGCAGGGCAAAGGCAGTTGTTTACTAATGGTTCGGCTATTGTTTGTATGTGTTTTTCACCTGTATCGTTCAGACTTAGCTGCGACGTCGTAGCCACAGCCATATTCCGCTGAGCATAAACAGCAGCGGCATTATCCCGGTAAGACTGATAAAAACTCTGCCCACAATTCCAAATGCTTCTCCTGTATGTAAGGGGAAAAACCAGTTCAATACTAAGTTCCCGCCTTGTAGTCGCTCCGGATCTGTGATTTGTAATATGCTGGCGTCACGCATGTCGATAGCGATGCGGGTAGACCCCGCCCCTTTTCTGACTTCGTTGGGTTGACGCATCCGCACTTCCAGCACGTTTGCGGATTTTGCCGGAAAAGTCAGACGGGTCATTTTCGCTTCGGGGAATTGTTGTTGTGCGACCGATAAAATTTGGCGAAGTGGTAGTGCTGGATTTTCTGCAGATGTCCGCTCAGTTTTTTTGACTTGCGTCGAGATGGGCATGATCTGCGCGATCAGCGGCGTTATCCATTGGGGAAAGTTAAAGTAGATTCCCGTTATTGCAAGAGTAAGAAACACAGGTGCAAAGTAAAACCCTGCCGCCCGGTGCAGCCGGAAATTCAGTGCGCGCCAACTGACGAATTTACCTGTGGTTAATGCTTGTCGCAGCGCTTGCCAGCGTGCTTTGGGCCACCAGAGCAGAATGCCCGATAAACTCAGCATAACGATGATGATGGCTGCGATCGATAAAATGAATTTCCCGGTTTCTCCTGCCAGCAAATAATGATGCAAATGAAAAATTGTTGGCATGATTTGCTCACGGCTGAAGCCGCTCTTACCCCAATATCGCTCACCCAGAATGGCGCCGGTATCAGGATTCAGCATGAGTTGACGAGATACTCCTTTTTCTTTGTCAGCGCTTAATTTATACCAGACGACCACCGCATGCTGGTTATCTTCCGGCAATTCGATACGGCTCGGTGCGGACGCTTGTGTTTCCGAAAGTTTTACCAGCAAACGTTGCAGGTCGTCAGGACGTTGTGCGAGCGGTGCTTTCTGAGTGTTTGCCGATACAGTCAGTAAGCCGGGGTTGAGCCACTGATCAATTTCATGCCGCCAACTGAGTATGCTGCCGGTTAGTCCTAACAGCACAAAGAAGAGGCCGGCCGTCAGTGCAAAGCATAAGTGCAAACGCCGGAAAATTTTTTTATACGACATGGCTATGTAAATAAAAAAGCACCGCAAGGTTGCGGTGCGTTTGATTGGGGGAGATTATTTCAACGTGTCTGCTTGTTAAAAACGGTAGCGTGTCGTCATATACAGACCCCGGCTTTCACCCGGCATATTGTAGTCATTCGCACCACTGTGAGCGGCGACAAAATAACGACGATTGAACAGATTACGCAGGCTGACATTGAATTCCAGTTTTCCGGCCTGATAACCGGTTGCCAGGTTAATAACGGTGTAGCCAGGTAAGGTAACGAGATTATCCGGCGACGCATAACGTGCCGATTCTGCACGTCCACCACCGGCAACATACCATGCCGGATTGATTGTATATTTCAGCCACAGGTTGGCGCTATGCTTTGGCGTGAGTGCTGAGGTATTACCTTTGAACGGTGTGCCGGCACTGGTGAGTTCTGTAGATTCGAGAATCTCACCGCGCATGTAGGCGTAACCGGCGAGTATGTCCCAGCCTTTGGCGATCTCGCCTGTGTACTGCAGTTCTACACCTTTCGTGCCTTGTTTTCCGACAGGCAGAGAAGCATTTTTATTCAGAGGATCCTGTACCTGTACGTTATTCTGGCGCATGTCGAATACGGCGAGCGTCAGACTTGCTTTGGCATCGATGTCGAGCTTTAAGCCTACCTCGTTATTCGTCGTTTTCGTTGGCTCTAGCTTGTCGGTGTTGGTACGTATCGTAAAGGTGTCGGCCAGTGGCTGGAACGAGGTGCTATTGCTGGCGTAAAAGCTTAACGCATCGCTGGCGTGATAGACAAAGCCAAGTCGGGGCGCGAAATTATTATCCTGGCGAGATTGATCCAGATTCTTTGAAGTGCGGTCATCGCGATTCTGGCGCAAACTGTCATAGCGCAGACCCGCCAGAATTTTCCATTGTGGCGTCAGGCTGATCAAATCCTGCACATACGCCGCAGCAAACTCATAGCGGTTCAATGTATTGGTTCCCGGAACAAGTGTCGTCGGCATTGCCGCTAAATTGACTCTGACCGGCTGGAATAAATTGTAGGTCGCGACGTTATTCCGGCTCCAGAGAATTTCTTCTTTGTCTTGTGTCCCTAATTCCACGCCGTACATCAACTGATGGCGCGTGTCACCCCATTGCGCTTTTTGAGATAACTCGGTTTGCCAGTAAGTGCCGTTCTCATTACGTAATCGCTTGGATTGACCGATGGATACCGTCGGTGTCGCGCCGTCTTTGATGTCACCGATGCCGGTGTAATTTCTGTCAAGTTTGAAATCATAAGAGCGGATCGCGCTGTGTAGCGAGAGGCTCTCATTAATTGTATGGTCGAGGGTAATTGTGCCGCTGACTACATCTGACTGCACATAACCAACATCACTCGCATTTGCTGCACCATAAAAGGTATTGACAGGGACATCCACGGGACGGCCAAGGTAGGCTGGTAAGCCCTGATCTGCGATGCGTTTGTCTTTCAGATAGTCGGCTTGAGCCGTGATGCGTGTTGCAGGACTCAGCTGCCAGGTTACAGAAGGTGCAACAGCCTGACGCTTGAGTGAAAACTGATCGCGGAAATTACTGCTGTCTTCCAGCGCGCCGTTAATACGGAAGTTCAGTTGTTCACTCGCGCCGCCCACATCGAAGCTTGTGCGCTTCTGACCTTGTGAACTCAGACTCAGTGCAACCTCGGATTCTGGATGCGCTTGTGGCTTTTTGGTGATGCGATTGATCAGTCCACCAGCAGAACCACGGCCATACAAGACCGATGCCGGGCCTTTCAGCACTTCAATGCGTTCAATATTCGATAAATCGCGGAAGTACATCGCGTCATCGCGGATACCGTCGATGTACTGATCGTAAATAGCGGTAAAGCCGCGAATGGCGACCTGATCGCGCTGACCATCACCAACGCTGAAGCTGAGCCCGACCACATTTTGCAAGGCATCCTGAACCGAGCTGGCATTTTGTTCGCGCATGACGATGTCTGGCACGACGTTAACAATTTGTGGAATATTGCGCAGAGCAATTTTTTGTCTGGTTGCGCTGCTGGCTTCAGTAACATCGTATTGATCCGTTTTTTCGGCTTTAACCTTTACCTGAATTTCCGGCAGTTGATTGTCTGCTTGCACATAGCTTGAAAATAGCCCACCAGCCAGAATGCCGGCAATCGTTTTTAATTGAAAGTTCTTCATATCGGAATTGAGAGAGATCGTCGTTACACTGTTGCTTCTTCTTACATTGCGTTGGCGAATAAACGCGACGTAGCCAGGAATCGACCTGATGGGGTATGCAGCAAGAGCAAGTGCTGAATATATTAACGCAAATGATAATGATTCGCGATAATTATTATGTGTGTGTTGTTTTCTTGATTCAGGCGTGGAATTGTTGGTGGCAGGAAATTCTTAGGTAGGATGGGCGTGATTTTTACGCGTTCGCCAGCGTGTGTATCTCATTTTTTTAATACTTTTTTGTGTATTTTTTCTCTGACTTTTCTCCCGTTTTTTTACTTTCAAACTACTGAACATTCTTGCATATACATCTGGTGCGGGCTGCCGTTTGAGTGAAAGACTGCATCATTGCTTCAGCTGTTCTTTGATATTCGGTGCCAGCGATAAGATAATCAGCGCGATTGCGAGTGGCACGGTGGAGATAAAACCAACGTGTTTAAAGCCGGATGCACCGAGAATGCCGCCGATAAAAAATGCCACAACCAGCCGCAGATGCAGACGCAGCTTCTGCAGATTGGCATTGATTTCCTGCTCAGGATGCAGCTCGTCTTTATTTTTATTCCAGTAAATCAATTTTCCCATTTCTATACCGATATCGGTCACCAGACCGGTCACATGCGTGGTGCGGATTTCGGCCCGTGAAATTTTGGTGATCAGTGCATTTTGCAAACCCATCAGATAACACAGCAGCACCGTGGTGAAGGAAACCGTCACGACCGCGTGCTCCTGTAACTCTGTGCCGACCAGACCGAACACCAGCAACAAGACCGATTCCAGCAGCAGCACCGGTGTGTACATGTAACGCATGTGATTGCGTTTTGCATAGTTCACCATCAGCGAGGTGCAGGCGGCGCCCCAGCCAAATGCAATCAGCATAAAGATCGCGGCAAATGCAGGGATAAATTTACCGAGAACCAGATCGTCAGCCGCGCTGGAAATCATGCCTGTCATGTGCGACGTGTACTGACCGACAGCAAGAAAGCCACCGGCATTCACTGCGCCTGCGATACAGGCGAGGGTAATGCCCAGATGCATATTCGAGCGCGGTGTTCTTTTTGGGGATGTCAGTTTGGCGAGGTAATTAATCGGAATGGAGATGGGCATCGCAGACGGCCTTAAATGATGAAAACCTAGTCTTAGTGTAACCGACACCGGGCCGTACTGTGAATGTTCTGGCATGGTGTGTGCATTGCTGGCAGAAAAAGATAATGCCTGTCTTGCGTCTAATGGCAATACCACTTAAATACCTATTGACGACCACTATAAAAAAAATTACATTCTCAGCTTCGTTTTCAGCAAACTACTCTCCCGAAACTGATTAAGAAGGCAGCGCCGTATCCGCCGCATGCCATCCGGCAAGCGCGTTTGCAACATACGAAAGAATAATGAAAAAAACCTCATGGCAGAGACGACGATACAAACCCAGATACGAGCAAAACTGTACTCCGCCGACATCGCACGAATCGCGTATCTGATCGGTGTCGATGGCGGCGGCACTGGCACGCGCGTCGTACTGGCGGACCTTGATGGTAAGCAGCTGGCACGCGGCGCAGCCGGGCCTTCGGCGCTTGCGCATGGTCGCCCGCAGGCCTGGGATGCGATTCTGCAGGCCATTGATGACGCATTTGCGCAGGCGCATCTGACGCTTCCGGCCTTGTCTGAGATTGCAATCGCATGCGGACTGTCCGGCGTGAATAACGCGCAGTGGGCGGCCGAACTAAAGGCGCTCAATCCTGGATTTGCGCTGCTGCTGACAGAAACCGATGCCGGTACAACCCTGATTGGTGCGCATCATGGCGCGCCGGGCGCGGTGATTGCGCTTGGTACCGGTAGTGTGGGTGAAGTTTTGCAAAGCGATGGACAACGGCGTGAAGTCGGCGGCTGGGGCTTTCCTGTCAGTGATGAAGCCAGCGGCGCACGGATAGGAATGCGTGCCGTCAATTATCTGCAGCGCGTGCTTGATGGCAGAGCGGCTGGAAGCCGTTTTGCTGACGCAATTTACGCTCACTGCGGCGGTGACAAAGATGCTGTGTTCAGATGGCTGGCGCAGGCAAATCAGACCCGTTATGCGGAAGTGGCACCGCTGGTCTTTCAACACGCGGCAGAATCAGCGTTTGCGCGCGATATGCTGCTTGATGCCGGGCATGAAGTCGAGGCAATTGCGGACGCGCTTGATCCCACACATACATTACCGCTGGCGCTGTGCGGCGGGCTGGCTGGTGCGCTGCTACCGTTTCTGCCAGAGGGCTTGCGACAAAGAGTGCGTGCGCCTCTGGGCGATTCTGCCAGCGGTGCCCTGATTTTGCTGCAACAACATTTACGTTCAACCTGAATTATTAAAAAATCGAGGCGACATGCAGTTTTCCCTGCGCGATTTCAAACCGGATAGCGACAATGCCACGCCCTTGTATCTGCAACTGGCGAACAAGCTGGCACAAGGCATACAAAGCGGGCGCTGGCAGCCCGATGAAGCCTTGCCGTCAGAGCGTCTGCTGGCAGAGACGCTGGAAATTTCCCGCGTCACCGCACGCAAGGCTCTGGCCATGTTATGCGAGCGCGGCTTGCTGAGCCGCAGACATGGTTCCGGCACGTATATCACACCGAAACTGGAGCAGCCTTTATCACGGCTCACAAGCTTCAGCGAAGAATTACGCCAGCGTGGTTTTGTGCCCGGTTCGCGCTGGATACAACGTGAAAGCGGCATCGCTTCACCGGAGGAAATTTTGTCGCTGGGTTTATCGCCGAATACCGCGGTCTCGCGCCTGAAGCGCTTACGCACCGCAGACAATGTGGTTATGGCGATAGAAACCACCACTATTCCGGCGGCGTATATGCCGCAGCCGCAACTGGTGACGGACAGTTTATACGGCTATCTCGATGCCCATCATTGCGCACCGACGCGCGCCTTACAGCATATTCGCGCCATCAATGCGACCGCGGAACAGGCACACCTCGCAGATATCAAACCCGGCGCAGCGATGTTGTTCATTACCCGCATCGGTTATCTGCAAGATGGCACCGCAATCGAACTCACGCATTCGTATTGCCGCAGTGATTATTACGATTTTGTCGCGGAGTTATTCCGATGAGCGAACAGCAATTACACGGCCAGATACTCACGCCGGATGGCTGGGTAAACGGCAGCATCAATTTCAGCGAAAAGATACAGCGTATCCAGAGCGCACCGCTGCGCGAAACAGCGCATTACATCCTGCCTGGTTTCATTGATCTGCATGTGCATGGCGCGGGTGGCAAAGATACGATGGAAGCGGGCAGTGCCGTCGAAACCATCGCTCGTTTGCATGCGCAACACGGCACCACCAGTTTGCTGGCAACCACGATGACTGCGCCGCTGAGCGATATTGAGGCAGCACTGAGTGCAATACAACCGCTGATACAGCAGCGTCCCGCCGGTACCGCACGTGTGCTGGGTGTGCATCTGGAAGGGCCATATATTAATCCGGGCAAACTCGGTGCCCAGCCTGCCTTTGCTGGCATAGGCTCGCTCGCGCAGGTGCGGGCGCTTGATGCGATTGCTGCCATTAAACTGATTACGCTCGCGCCCGAAATGGACGGCCATCTGGCGCTGGTACGCGACCTGACGGCGCTGGGCATAAGGGTGCAGCTCGGTCACAGCACCGGCAGTTATGAAGAGGGCGTTGCCGCGCTGGAAAATGGTGCCAGCGGCTTCACGCATTTGTATAACGCGATGTCACGACTCGATCATCGCGCGCCCGGCATGGTCGGTGCGGCGCTCGCGCATGCACAGTTTTCAGAAATTATTCCAGATCTGTTGCATGTCCATCCGGGGGCGATTAAAGCTGCATTAAGAGCGATACCGTATTTGTATTGCGTGACTGATTCAACCGCCGCCACCGGCATGCCTGATGGCGAATATATGCTGGGGCGGCAGCGTGTGCATAAATGCCTGGGCGGCGTGCGTCTGGCCGATGGTTCGCTGGCGGGCAGTGCACTCACGATGGATCAGGCGCTGCGCAACCTGGTCAGCATAGGCCTGACGCTGGATGATGCGGCGCGGCGCGTTTCGACTTACGCTGCCGATTATCTCGGGCTGCCTGAACGCGGTCGCTTAGCGCCGGGCGCATTCGCCGATATCGTCGTCCTTGATCAGGACTTGCAACTGCTTGCCGTTTATACCGAAGGAGAAAAGATTGAATTCGCAAATGCTTAACGAGGCCTATGCTTCCGCAGAACAGGTTGCCATCCAACTGACGCACGATGGCGACCGCTATGCCAGGCTGGGGTCGCATTTGCGGGCGCAACCGCCATCATCGGTACTGACGATCGCCCGCGGCAGCTCCGATCATGCGAGCAATTACGCGGCATATCTGATCATGGCGCGCCTCGGCCGTATCGTCGCTTCGCTGCCGTTATCGCTGGTGACCTTGAATCATGCACCTTTGCTGGTCAGGGACGCGCTGGCGATTGCGATTTCCCAATCCGGGCAAAGTCCGGACGTAGTTGATCCCATGCGCTATTTTCGTGAGGCGGGTGCGACCACGGTGGCGCTGGTGAATGATGTCAGCTCACCCTTAGCCGCAGCCGCAGAGTGGACGATGCCTTTGCATGCAGGGCCGGAACGCAGCGTTGCGGCCACTAAAAGTTTTATCACTTCGCTGGTGGCCGCCGCCCGTCTGGTTGCGCACTGGCAGAACGATCCGCTGTTGCTGGCAGCAATCGCGCAGCTACCTACCGCGCTTGATGCCGCCAGCAAAACAGACTGGTCGGCGGCACTTGATGTGCTGGTGCCCGCGCAGCGCATGATGGTGGTTGGCCGTGGCATCAGTTTTTCAGTGGCGCTCGAAGCTGCGCTGAAATTCAAGGAAACCTCCGCCATACAGGCGGAAGCGTTCAGCGGTGCAGAAATCAAACATGGCCCGATGGCTTTGATTGATGACGGTTATCCATTGCTGATATTCGCGACTCGTGGTCCGGCGCAGGAAAGTCTGATCCGGCTCGCAGAAGAAATGCGCGGACGCGGTGCTGAGGTGCTGCTGGCCGCGCCGGAGGATGTACGCGAACGTCAACTGACTTTACCGGTGGCAGCGACGCCGGACCTTGATCCCATCGTCGCGATTCAGGCGTTTTATGTGATGGCAGCGCAACTGGCAGTGGCGCGCGGGCTGGACCCCGATCAGCCGCGTCATTTAAGTAAAGTGACTAAAACCAGTTAAATCAGCGAAATGACCGGATTTCAGCCTTATATATACTCCCCCCCAGTATTTTTTAAGCCCCTTATTCTATGCTGACAATAAAGGCATTTTTAACAAAAGTAGGGGGAGTATCCATATTCAGACGCATCTGCGCCAGTTTGGAACTAGACCGGCAATATGAACAAATTCAGCCTGATCGGTATGAGCGTGACATTCTCGATGCCGTAAATATCCGTAATAGCAGCCACCAGAGACCTATGACAAATAACAATTCCATCTCGCCAGTTGAACCGCCGCATGCGCTGAACGCACCGCTGAATATTGATGATGCACGTCGTCTGGCCGGGCAACTGGTGATGGTGCGCATTACTGTGACCCGCATGGATGACGATCTGGCGCATTTTTTACGCGCGCATCATATCCGCGCCGTTTGCCTGTTCCGCAACAACATGACGGACGAAGCGCAGCTAAAAAAACTGACCGCGGATCTGCACGCTGTGATGGGGCCGGAAGCGCTGATCGCGCTCGATCAGGAAGGTGGCGCAGTCGTGCGGCCAACCTGGGTACCGCAACCGCCGTCAGCGATGGCGCTGGGTGCCAGCGACGATGCAGATCTGTGCTATCAGGTCGGTGCGGCAGTCGCACGCAACATTAAGGCGCTGGGCTTCAACTGGAATTTCGCGCCGGTGCTGGATTTGAATAATAACGTTGATAATCCTGTCATCGCTGAACGCTCATTCGGCGCCGATCCGCAGCGTGCCAGCACGCTGGCGCTGGCGTGGATGGATGGCAGCCTGTCGGAAGGCGTGGCTTGCTGCGTTAAACATTTTCCCGGGCATGGCGACACCAATGTCGATTCGCACCGCGCGCTGCCGACAGTGAATAAATCGCTGGCCGAATTGCAGGCAATGGAGTTTGCCCCATTCCAGATCGCCGTCCGCCGCAAAGCGCCTGCGATGATGACGGCACACATCGTTTATCCCGCGCTGGATGCGGAAAATCCGGCAACCATGTCGCCGACGATACTGACGCATTTATTGCGTGAGCAGTGGCAGTATCGCGGTGTCGTGATTACCGATGGCATGGATATGCAGGCGATTGCGGGGCGTTATGGTGTAGGCAATGCAGCGGTGAGAGCATTGCTGGCTGGTGCCGATATGGTGATGGCGATCGGCAGCCGCGAGGCGCAAACCGAAACGCTGGCGGCACTCACAGAAGTCATACTCTCTGGACAAATTTCATATCAGACAGTGCAGCAGAAATTGCAGCGCATACGGCAACTGACTGACGCTTATCCTTGCATCGATACTGACTATCTGACTGATGCCGCTGACCGAGCGTTGATGGCGCATGCGTGGGAACGCGGTCTGACCAGTGCTGGTGAGCCGCAGGCGCCGGCAAAAGGCAGCCGGGTACGTCTGGTGATACGCGCAGACGCGGTCAGTGATGGTGTTTCTGAAGCAGGTATCACGGCAGACAAAGTTGCATCGATGCTGGCAGATTTGTATGACGTTGAGACTGTGACCTTCAGCGATGCTGAACAGTTTGACTGGCAAAGTCTGCCGCAGGATGATCGTTTCGTCATCCTCGCCTCGACTGTGCGCAAACGCTATGGTGAACGGGTGCGCCGTTCGTGGAAACCGGATCTGCATCTGGTATTGTGGAATCCGTTTCACATGCTCGATATTCAGGCTCCTGCGCTGATCACTTATGGTTTCGCCGTACCTGCAATCGCGGCAGTACGTGCGTGGCTGGCCGGTGAGGTCGGTGCGCAGGGAAATATTCCTGTCGATATTTCCGGCTATCCGCCTGATAAACATGTATAGATCAGCCAAGAATCAGCTTTGTTAAATATCAACAAAGTCAGTGCGAAAAAATAGTAGTTTATAAACTATTTGGTCTGAATTTTCATCGTGAAATTCACAGGATGCTGACACTGAACTTACGGATTACCGTGGTTTGTTGTACCGGAAACACCGCTTGTGAATGAATGTTATTTTTCCCTGTGGTGATGAGCAAAAGCGTAATCCTATCGGATAGTATGTTGCATTATCTGTTGAATACAATCCGATATTCAGTCCACGACATGATGAAATGATATCTGCATCTGATTTGTCAGGCAGAGCGGAGCGTACAGAGGAGACTAGGGCTTGAAGATGTCGATGGAATTCTTTACACCAATGATGGCGATGATGCGCGCGGCCGCAGGGCGCAGCATTTTTTTTGCCATGTCGTTTTGCGTCGGCGTTGATATGCCCGGTGCCAGAGTGGCACGGGCGATCTGATGATGAAGCTGTCTTTACGCTGGAAGCTGATATTCGTCAGCGTGCTCGTTGAAGTCGTGATGTTGTCCGTTCTTGTTGGCAACAGCCTGCGCTTCAATGAGGAAAATTTATCGCAACTGACTGAGTTGCGGGCGCGTGAAATGTCGCATTTACTCAGTGCTGAAATCGCGCCATTGCTACTGCAAAAAGACTACGCTGCGATCACAGAGTTGTTCCGTACCCAGGAGCATGGGATCGATTATTTTCTGTTGTTCGGCCAGGATCACCAGCTGTTGCTGCATTCAGGCTGGACCGATGCCCTGCCTGCCAGCAGCGACGGCTTACGTTTGCCGCTGGACAGTCATCGGCGCGATATCCGTGTTCCTCTCGTCGCTGGCGGCTCCAATCAAGGTGAACTGGTGTTTGGACTGTCAACCCGGTTTGCGCAGGAAGCCCAAAAAAAGCTGTTTGAAGAGTCGATACTGATTTCGTTTTTTGAAGTCGTCGTTTCGACATTATTCCTTTATTTATTGGGGCTGTGGCTGACCCGCCATTTACGACAACTGGAAGCCGCTGCCAATGCGATTTCCGCCGGAGAGTTTGACACCAAAGTGAAGTACACCGGCAAGGATGAGATCGGTGTGGTCGGTCACGCGCTGAATGTGATGAGCGATCAGCTGGCTAGTGAAATTGCCGCACTCCGGCTGAGCGAGCAGCAGCAGCGGGAAACGGCGAATCGTCTGCTGGCAGTGTTTGAGGCCGTGCCTGACTATATGACGCTGAGCCAGTTAGAAACTGGCCGTATCCTGTATGCGAATGCAGGATTTGAAAAACTCACAGGCCATAACAAACAGGATGCGATAGGCAAGACTTCGCTCGAGCTGGGTATCTGGTCAGACCCTGAACAGCGCAAAACCTGGACCAGTATGATTCTGGAGCAAGGGATAGTCAGCGATTTTCAGGGGAAAATGCAGACCAAGGATGGACAAGTCAGATCCGGATTATTATCTGCGGCGATAGTCGAAGTTGACGGTGCCAGACATATCGTGGCGATCTGCAAAGATATTACCGATCGTCTGGAGGCTGAAGCTCGGGTAGAAGCCGCCCGTCGGGACCTGCAGGCAGTGCTCGACGCCGCATCGGAAATCTCCATCATCGCGACCAATAAGGAAGGGCTGGTCACGATCTTTAATCGCGGAGCTGAAAAAATGCTCGGCTATCGGTCTTACGAAAGTGTTGGTCAGCTGCATGCGACCGATTTTCATGATGCCGATGAGATGGAACAGCGCAGCCGCGAGTTATCTGAGAAATTCGGCCGTGAAATTACGGGTATCGATATTTTTTCAAGCATCGCAATCCAGTCAGGGATGGAGACTCGGAACTGGATTTACGTGACCAAGTACGGTAAAAAAATTCATGTATCCCTGAGTGTGACGGCGCTGGTTAACGCGGATCAGGAAATCACCGGCTACCTCGGTATTGCACGCGATATCACGCCGCAGATCGAAGCGCGTGAAGCCTTGAATCAGCTGAATGGTGAACTCGAATCGCGGGTACGACAACGCACGGCAGAGCTGGAGTCGGCGAATCATGAGCTTGCTTCGACGATGGGGCATTTACAAATGGCACAGACCGAGTTACTGCGTTCAGAAAAATTGCGTGCGCTTGGTGATGTCGTTGCAGTGGTGGCGCATGAACTCAATACACCTATCGGTAACTGTCTGACGGTCGCCAGCACGCTGCTCGAAAAATCCCGCGAGATCAGCACGGCGTTCGGGGATGGAAGTTTAAAGCGTTCTTTGCTCGCAAGTTATTTGCAGGATACCGAGCAAGGGATGGGGATACTGTTGCGCGGGCTTAACCGTTCCAGTGAATTGGTGATGAATTTCAAACAGGTGGCAGCAGATCAGGTATCTGATCAGCGCCGTCCTTTTGATTTGCAGGCGGTGGTAAAAGAAGTCACCAGCTTATTGCAACCGATGTTACGTAAGACACCGTTTGTACTTCAGGTTGACATTCCGGAAAAACTGATCATGGACAGTTTCCCCGGTGCGCTAGAACAGATCATCACCAATCTGATTAATAACGCAGTTGCACATGCGTTTGATGGACAATCTTCGGGCACGATGACTATCCATGCCGAACTGACAGAGCCGGATAAAGTGAAAATTACTTTTGCTGATGACGGTATAGGAATAGAACCCGCACATATGTCGCGCGTTTTTGATCCGTTTTACACCACCAAAATGGGGCGCGGTGGCACGGGTCTTGGCTTAAATATCGTTCACAATATCGTTATTAAAATGCTTGGCGGAAAACTGGAAGTGGAGAGTGTCGTAGGTCGCGGAACGCGTTTTATCATTCATTTGCCGCTCACCGCACCCTATGCGGATACAGCGCCGGGTGAGGTGAGCGATGCCTCATTGCTGCACGATAAACAGTGAGTACAGAGCTGATTCTGTATTCATCCACCTGACAGAGACACAGCGCCTGCAGGGCTTTTTTATGAACGGTAATGATCTCGGTACGGAATGAGCGCCGCCGGGTGAACGTGCGGATTCTTTATCAGACTTTTTACTGCTTTTTTGATTGGTTATTCATGAACATTCATCTTTCTCTGATGCCTGTACTAGCGCTGGTCGCAGGTCTTTGTATTCTGGTGAAACCGAAGTTGGTCAGCTTTATTGTTGCTTTGTACCTCATTATTGTCGGGCTGGCCGGCATCTTCGGGCTGGGGCGTTTTCATCTGTTCTGACGATCATCATTGATGTCCGCATTACACAAAAAATCCCCGCTGACCTTATATGCAGACGGGGATTAATACAAATCGGTGCAGAATAACAAGAGCGCAAGCGGACAAGGATATTGAGGTTGCCCGGTGCGGCGGTTGACGTTAATGTTCTTCAGAAAGTCGCGTTGATATTATTCATCTCTGCGCAGACGTCTGATGTAAATCTGCTGTTCCTGATATGACTGCGCTTGCTGGTTGTACGTACGATCCTGCTGCGGTGTTTTCAGCAGACCGAGGAAAACTCTCAACACCACAAACAGTACAAACAAGCTCAGCACAAACGGAATCAGACTGATCGCGAGCGCAATCGCGACGCAGATCACAAAAATACGCGGCAGCGGTGTACGCAGCATCGCCAGCGCACATTTCGATGCTAATTGACGGAATTCCTGCGTGACCTGGCGCAGGACTGAATACATATATTGCGAAAAGGCATTCATAGTGGCTTTCGTGTAGCGTCTTTCGTCGGGAATAAATGACAGGCTGAATTGGTGCTGATTATTGCGTGTATCCGTTTGCTTCACAACGGTAATAATTTCTCGAATTTGCCGTGCAGATGTTATCTGTGATGCGAAACGCAGATCTGAGTCTGCCGCTTTGGGGGATGTTTTTCAAATAAGAAATCCTGCCTTGCGCGGGAATGTGAAGAGAAAATCAGAGTGATGATGTATGCAAATCGCTGCAGCCAGCATCACTCCGGTATCCCGCTGATTATTTATTGCCTGAGCCTAAATGCTGTAAGAAAAAGGCTTCATATTTTTTGTGCCAGGCTTTGGCTTTGATGGCGCCACCCAAAGCATGCTCACCATCCGGATCGAGGAAAAGATCGACCAGTGTTTCCTTGCCATTTTCCAGTAAGGCGCGATAGACGTTCACGGTGTCCTGATACAATACATTCGGATCCTGCATGCCATGCACCAGCAGCAGCGGCTTTTTAAGGCCAGCAGTCAGCGGCAATAAAGAATACTTGCGAAGGTTAGGTTTATTACGCTCAGTCTTACCTATGGTGCGGCCGCTGTACCAGCTATTGTAGTTTTCCCATTCGGTCGGGCCAGCACCGGCAATCCCGGCAGCGAAGGTATCCGGGCTGGTGTACATCGTATATTGGGTCTGGAAGCCGCCGAAACTCCAGCCCGTCAGACCTATGCGTTGACCGTCAACACCCAGGTTTTTCTGCATGTATTGCGCCAGATCTTCGAGGTCTTCGGTTTGCGGTTCGCCCGCCTGTTCCCAGTTGGCATCGCTGAATTTGCGACCGTAATTGGAATGTCCGCGCGGATCAACTGCCACAGTCACATAACCATTTTTTGCCGACATATACATGCCAAACATATAGGCTGTTTGCTGGAAGCTGTCGGTTTCAATGATGTGTCTGTCATTCAGCGGGCCACCATAGGTATAGACAATAGCGGGGCGCTGATCGCTGGCTTTCCAGTTTGCTGGCTTGAAAACATACGCCTGTATCTGATCGCCGTGACGGTTTTTAAAACTGAAACGTTCTGGCTGCTGAATATCAATCGCCTGCCACAAAGGATCGTGACTTTGCGTCAGCGTCGTACTTTTTGCAGTCTTCACATCAATCAGTTTTAACTCCGGACGGCTCGACCATTGACCAGCGACGCTGGCGAGTTTGTCACCGCTATCGGCGACATCGCTGGCACGATGGAAATCGCCCTTTTGTCCGAGTGCTTTCATGTCGCCGCTGGCGATATCGACCTTATACGCATTCATCGAAGCGAAGTCATCCTTATTTGCCAGTACGAACATGGATTTGCTATCTGGCGTAAAACCGATGATCTGGTGCGCTTCAAAATCACCTTTCAGAATGGCTTTGGCACTGCCGCTGCCATTGTTGTTATCAGTACTGATAATGTAAGGCTGGCGATATCCTTGCTCGTCAAGTACGGCGATCAGTTGTTTTCCGTCGGGAGTAAATTTTGGCTCCAGCACATTCACGACTTCATGTCCGACATTGCCACGACGTTCAAACACCAGCGCAGGCTTAACACCTTCTTCTGCTTTACCGACGTAAATGCGCAGCAGATTTTTTTCGCGTTCCCAGGTTGAAAATGTATAGCGGCTACCGTCTTTCGCCCAGCTGACTTTACTCATTTCAAACCAGACATCACCGCCGTTGTTAGTGAATACCGGTTGTGGCTGACGGACAGATGTATCGGTCACGCGGCGAATGTATAAGGCTGTCGCCGGAACTTTACGTTTATCATCCGACACTTCGCGCGGCACTTTTTTGGCCGTGGCGAAGCGCTCGCTGTAATTCATAATTTCTACCTGACGCTCAGAAGCCGGTTTCACTTTACCGGTCTCTTCATCGACATCGGGCGCCACTGCAGAAATTGCCATCCATTGTTTATCTTCACTCAGCACCGTGCTGGCGATGCTGTATTTTTTCTCCGCGTCATCCGGATGGATCAGTTCACGATTCAACTGACGGATCGCACTATTGTCAAAGGCGGCGCTGTAGAGACTCTTACTATCCATATAGATATAGCCTTTGTCATCCGCACGATAAGCGACGATGCGTTCTGCTTTGTCGGTTTGCGTCAGCCTTTCCACCTTGCCGTTGGCTGCCTGCAGACGGAATAAATCGCCGCGATACTGGAATATCAGTTCATTTTTTTTATTTGCCCAGACCAGATAATCGACACCTGGATAGAGGTCACTGGGTTTCAGTCTTTCTTTGGCGATTTTCTTTTTCAGTTCATCGCGCAGTTCCCACAGCTCTTTTTGTTTGTCGCTGTCTTTATCGGCTTTACTGTCTTTTTTGTCGTCCGACTTTGCTAACGCAGTATCAGCCGTAGCACTGTTTTTTGCTGCTGCTTTCTCGGCAGCTTTTTCTTTTGCAGCTTCTGCATCAGCTTCGGCTTTCTTCTTCGCATCGCGGGCTTTTTTATCAGCCAGTTCACGTTTTACTTCCTCTAAGCCGGCTTCTTCCCATTGTTGCAGGTTAACCTTTTCACCACGCAGGTAAGCGGCATGGGCTTCAGCCTTTGCCTGACGCTCTGATTCTTCTTTTTCTTTTTGCTTTGCTTTCTTCTCGAACCGGTCCCACACTTCCGGCGCATCGAACGTCTTCATCAGTGCTGGTGAAGTAATGCGGCGGGTTTCTCCTGTTTGCGTGTCGTGCACATACAAGTCAGAGCCGATTTCATTAAACGGATTCCAGACGTAAGCAAGGTAGCGACCGTCGTGGCTGAAGCTGATGACTTTTGCTGCCTGACCTGCATACGGTTTTGCACGGAATACCTGTTCCAGCGTCAGATCCGCAGGCTGGATTTTTGCAATGACGTTGCCGGTTGGCGCTGCATGGGCGACATGCTGCGGTAACAGCGCTGCGCCTGAGCACGCGAGGGCAATACTGAAAGGAATAAATTTCGGGAACATAGCACTTGCCTTCATTGTTTTTATAGGATGATTTATGACGTTAACGAGGTGAGATTCGGCATGTCTGTATCTGGTTAGCAGCGCATCCCGGATGGTCAATATCCGAGCTTCCTGCACTGATCAGCCGACAGCCAATTTGCAGACAAGCGGGATAGACACGCATACGGTCTGGCGAGTTCCTGCTGCATACAAATATTTTTCTGTACGTACCCATCGGCGCGGACACGTTGTCGATATGCGTTGAGCTGATGAGCTGAGGTGTACCACCGCAGCTGTCGGTGGTGAAGGTTTCTCTCCGAAAAAATAGGCCTGAAGCGCATCCGCTTCAGGCCTATTTTCAGCGTGCTGGTCTGACGACTAAAGCCACGCCAGCCAGCGCAATAGCCATTCCCGCCAGTGCGGTCAGGGTGAATTTTTCTCCAAACATCAGCCATGCCATTGCGGCTGTAACGGCCGGGACCAGATACATATAGCTGGTGACTTTGGTGGCTTCACCATGTCGTATCATGATGTATAAAACAGAGATGCCGATACCGGATAACACCAGAACCGACCAGGCAAGTGCGCCGAAAAATTGTGGCGTCCACAGTATCGTCTGTGTCTCCAGCATCCATGCAAATGGTGCGGTAACTAACAGCGACGCGGCAAACTGAATCACTTGCCCGGTGCGCACATCAAATGAAGGGCAGGTTTTTTTCTGGTACAGCGTGCCCGTGGTCATTGCAAACAAAGCCATCACCGCCAGACTGACACTGGTCAGCGACAGGGCAACAACAGAAATTTTATTCGCCACGACCAGACCGACACCAGCGATGCCGAAAGCCAGTCCCAGCCATTGTCTGCCACGTATGCGCTCACCGATAAAAGGTCCCATGACAGCAGTCAGAATAGGTTGCACATTGGCGATCAGAGCCGCCACACCTGCCGGCATGCCGAGCTTGACCGCGCACCAGATACCGCCGAGATACAAAGCTTGCATCAGTATGCCAGCGATGGCGATCGGTAACAGGTCTTTGCGGGCGGGCCAGGGCGCGCGCATGAGTATGGCGAGCGTCAGCATCATGACAACTACGCCCATATAACGCATGCATAAAAATGTCAGTGGTTCTGCATAGGGCAGACCATATTTAGCAACGACGTAGCCGGACGCCCAGATAAAAATGAAGATGGCGGGCAATGATTTAAGCAGCAGACTTGAATTTGATTGCATACGAAGTCGGTATCGGGGCGTGAGTGAAATAGGGATGTATTCGTTCTCTGGCCGGAATCAGTGAATTCGCGCTGTTGAGCGCATATTCTGAATACGCGGCGGTAACCCGGAAATACTCCAAACTCCCGGGCAGATTCATCATTGAAGGCAAATCTGTTTGTCGCTGCTTATAGCTATTGTTTTTTATGCGCAACTATCTTCGCATAAAGCTACTTTGGGATAGATGAAAAAAAACCTGTGATGCCGAAACATGCACAGGTTTTTTTCATCTGTTCCAACCAGCGTCAGAACAGACCCGGTAACTTGGTAGCTTATGCCAGGTTCGCGGCAGCGAAATCCCAGTTAACCAGCGCCCAGAACGCTTCCAGATATTTTGGACGCGCATTGCGGTAGTCGATGTAGTAAGCGTGTTCCCACAGATCGCAGGTGATCAGTGGTTTGTCTGTTGTTGTCAGTGGTGTGGCAGCATTCGATGTGTTGACAATATCGAGTGTACCGTCTGCCTTTTTCACCAGCCAGGTCCAGGAAGAACCGAAGTTGCCGACAGCTGATTTATTGAAAGCTTCTTTGAACGCGTCGAAAGAACCCCATTTGGCGTTGATCGCGTCAGCCAGTGCGCCAGTAGGAGCGCCACCACCATTAGGTTTCAGGCCATTCCAGTAGAATGTGTGATTCCAGATTTGTGCCGCATTATTGAATACGCCACCGGAAGATTTTTTAACGATTTCTTCGAGTGTGGAATTTTCGAACTCTGTACCTTTGATCAGGTTGTTCAGGTTGGTCACATAAGTCTGGTGATGTTTGCCGTAGTGATATTCCAGTGTTTCTTTGGAAATGTGCGGAGCCAGAGCGTCCAATGCATAGGGCAATGCCGGTAAGGTATGTTCCATGATGTGTCCTTTTAGTTTTCTTCAGTGGTTTCCGTTTGATGACGACGAACGGGTAAAACGCTCATTGTAAGCGTTTGTGCAAAAGCTTGCAGCGCAACTGTGTGATTTTCGAATCAGGAAGCGCTCGCAGAACGTGTCATGCCGGTAGCATATTTTGGTCATCACTGATCGAGACTGGTCTGAACACTGCTGATACCGACTTCCGCGCTGCCATGTGAGAGGCGTATATTGAGCAGGCTGTGTGGCTGCAACTCCTGTGCTGAGCGCAGGAGTCGGCCTTTGTGGTCGCGGATAATCGCGTAACCGCGATCCAGCGTGCGTTGCGGGTTCAGTAATTCCAGCTGGGTTTGCAGTGCGCCCAGTTGCTGGCGTTGCTGTAACAGCGCGTGGCGTTGGAATTGCTGCAGCCGAAGCCGGAGTTCGTTTAATTTTGTTCGTGCTGGCGTCATATCCGGGCGCTGGCTTTGCAGTCGCATGTCCAGCTGCGCCAGCGCATGACGTGAATGCTGCAGCGGAATGCCACTGCTGTAACGCAGAGTTTGCAGGCAATGTTGTAGTTGCTGTCGCTTCAACGCAATCGCTGCCGCCGGACTCAGCAGGCGGCGTGACAGCCAGTCCAGCGTCTGATTCTGGGTCGCGATTTGCCTTTGCATGGCTCTTTGCATGCGGTGTTGCTGTTGTTCTAAAGCACTGACCCAGTCGGCACGCGGCGTGGCAGCGAGTTCTGCCGCTGCCGTCGGTGTTGCTGCGCGCATATCCGCGGCGAAATCGGCGATCGTAAAGTCGGTCTCATGACCGATGCCAGCAATCACCGGCATGGGGCAGTTGACGATGGTACGGGCCACGATTTCTTCATTGAATGCCCATAAGTCTTCGATGCTGCCACCGCCGCGGCAGACCAGCAGCACATCACATTCTTCACGTGCGGCGGCAGTAGCTATCGCCTGTGCAATTTTGGCACCGACACCTTCGCCCTGTACCTGCGTCGGATACAGAATGACCTGAACATGCGGCACACGCCGGCGCAATGTCGTCAGGACATCGCGCAATGCGGCTGCCTGTGGGCTGGTGACGATGCCTATGGTTTTAGGAAACACCGGCAGCGGGCGTTTGCGTTCCGGATCAAATAAGCCTTCCTGACTCAGTTGCGCTTTCAGGCGTAAAAAGGCTTCATACAGGTTGCCGACGCCGGCACGGCGTATTGCTTCGACGCTCAACTGGTAATCGCCGCGCGGCGCATACAGAGTCACCAGCGCCCGCACCTCGACTTTATCACCTTCGCGTGGCTGGAAATCGGCATACTGGGCGCGGCCACGAAACATCACTGCACGTACCTGAGCCGTGCTGTCTTTGAGGGTGAAATACCAATGTCCTGAGCTGGCGCGGGTGAAATTCGATATTTCGCCGGAAACCCATGTCAGCGGGATATTACGTTCCAAGAGTTGAGCAACGGCGCTGTTGAGCGCAGAAACACTGATGACAGTGCTCGCCGGGATTGGGTTTGATGGACGGAAATCAGTGTTCATGAGGCATACAATCAAAAAAGCTGTCCACATAAGCCTGTGGTGGTCGTCAGCATGTCATTGAGACAGCAATAAGTCAAAAGAAATGCAAACGCTGGATATAAGTCCTTGATTTTTATTATCAATCTCTCTGCAAGTAAATCGGGCAATATGAAAAAATCCTTACAAATCAAGGGAGTTACAGAACGATACAAGGCTTGTGCACAAACTTATCCACAGAATAAGTGCATAAAATGTGAGTATCTTTTATCTGGTGATAAAACGAGGGTGTTGCCTATATTTTGTGCATGATCTTATTTGTTAATAAAATCAAAGAGTTACTGTGTTTTCTTCTGTTTTTACACAGTCTTTTCCACAAAAAATGTGAGAAAAACCGACTTGTTCACATAAAAATTTGCTTTTTAAAACATGATTTCGTTGACGTTTCTTATTTTAAAAGCCTGCTTAAAAAACAGGCTTTTAAAAATAATTGATATAAATCATGAACTTAATATGATTGCCCCGCTTTTTTCACAATGTTGTCCACAAAAAATGTGCAAAAAGTCAGAGTTATCCCCTGATACGCTGAATTTGCCGTGTTTTTATTGCAATAAAAAATGACGGAAACGCTTTCAATGCCGATTTGCATATTTTTTGAGCGAATTGTATTTATCTATATAAATCAATTAATTGCCGCACTTTTTCAGCATTCTGCACAAATTTGTCCACATAATTTGTGCAAAACAATCCGCTTATCCACGACCAGTATCTGAGTGCTGTTATTTTCAGCAAATCAGCCTGAAAAAAGGCTTTTGCTTAAATAATTTGCAGAAGATTAATCTGTTTAAAAATCAGGGACTTAACTTATTTCCCGGTCCTTGTGCACAAGCTTGTCCACATAAAGTGTGCAGAAATGAGAAAAAATACTGCAGAAAAACCATGACGCATGCCCTGAAAATTGCTGCCTAATTCTTAAGCTTAAAAAGAAATCTGTTTTATTTCAAAGACTTAATGTGCTATCAAGTACTTATCCACAGGCTTGCGCACAGATTTTGTGTAAAACACGCCGGATATGCACAGACGTCGTTTTTTTCTTGAGTACCCTTGCCCGTCTGCACACAAAGCGCTACATTGCGGGGTTGGATTTCTGAACCTATTAGGAGTGCGCTTTGTTCGCCATTATTCAAGCCGCCGGCTGGCCTATTTATCTGTTGTTGATTTCTTCTGTGATCGCCTTAACGCTGATTATTGAACGCAGTTTTTCCTTGCGTCGCAATAAAATCCTGCCATCGACGCTGCTCGATGAGGTGATACGCGTGTATCAGGCAGGCAAGGTGAAGCCGGAAGTCATACAACAACTTGCAGGCAATTCCCCTTTGGGCAAAGTGCTGGCTGCGGGTTTGCGCAACGTCAGCGCGCCACGTGAAGTGATGAAAGAGTCCATCGAAGAAGCCGGCGCTGCGGTCGCACATGAACTGGAGCGGTTCCTGACAACGCTGGGCACGATCGCTTCATTGGCGCCGTTGATGGGCTTGTTCGGTACGGTGGTCGGGATGATAGAAATTTTCGGTTCACAAACGGCGACCGGCGCGAATCCGGCGCAATTGGCTCATGGTATTTCTGTGGCTTTGTATAACACGGGCTTTGGTTTGCTGATCGCGATGCCGGCACTGGTCGCTTACCGCCATTTCAGAGCCCTGGTAGATAGTCTCGTGGTTGATATGGAACAACAGGCCGTCAAATTTGTTGATGTCGTGCATAGCGCCAGGAAGTAAACATGAATTTTCGTAAAGGAAAGGGCAGGGAAGAGCCTGAAATTAACCTGATCCCGTTTATTGACGTGCTGCTGGTCATCCTGATTTTTCTGATGGTGACGACGACGTATAGCCGTTTCACCGAATTACAGATCACACTGCCAACGGCAGATGCCGAAAAAGCACAGGAAAAGCCGAATCAGATTGATATCGGTATCGATGCGCAAGGGCGATACAAGATCAATAATCAGGCGGTTTCTTTTCTGGATACTGCGACGCTGGCGGAGGATTTGCGGCGTGCCAGCGCCGCGCTGGCCGAGGGTTCGACTGGTGCGCAGGCTGAGCCCGTTGTGATCATCAATGCAGACCGCGCGGCGACGCACCAGTCGGTGATTGATGTGCTGGAAGCGGCGCGTATCGCCGGATTAGCCAAAGTGACATTCGCAGCCCAGGCTGGAAGCCGCAGTAAATAAGCTTCTCCGACACGGTGATTTTGGGGAGTATATGAATACTGTGCGCTATCTCCCAATGTTTTAGCGGACGATTTCATTTTTGAATAGCATACTGTCGGGGAGTATCTTACTCCCCGCTTGTTTTTTAGCAGAGGAAAAACGATGCGGATCTGGCTGGAATCCTGGCTGTTGCAGGCGTGGCAAAAGCGCGGCGTCGTGGCGTGCTTATTGTGGCCGCTATCCAGACTGTTTCAGCTGATTGTCACGTTCCGCTTTGGCTTGTTTGTGCTGGGTTACAAAGCGCAAGTGAAACTCAGTGTGCCAGTGATCGTGGTTGGCAATATCTATGTCGGTGGCACCGGCAAAACCCCGTTGGTGATCTGGCTCGTGCAGCAATTGCAGGCGGCTGGTTATCGGCCCGGCGTCATTTCACGTGGCTATGGGATGCAAGCTGACAACGTGACGCTGCTGACGGCGGATGCGCTGGCGTCACAGGTCGGCGATGAGCCGCTGTTGATTGCGCAACGCACGGGTGTTCCGGTGGCTGTCGGGCAGGATCGCGTGGCTGCCGGACGCGCATTGCTGGCGTCGCATACGGAAGTGGATATCCTGATTGCCGACGATGGCTTGCAGCATTATTTTCTGGCGCGCGATATCGAAATCATGTTGTTCGATCAGCGTGGTGCCGGTAATGGCTGGATGTTGCCGGCGGGTCCTTTACGCGAACCGGTACAAAGAAGGCGTGATTTTACCGTCCTCAATGCGCCCGCAGAGATCAGCGCCGCAGCGGTGCCCGGTATTCCCGCTGACGCGGTTCGCATGCAATTACAAGCACAACAGGCGTATCAATTGGCGGAGCCGGAATGTCGTCAGCCCCTCGCCAATTTTGCTGCAAAGCGTTTGTGTGCGGTTGCAGGCATCGGTCATCCGCAGCGTTTTTTCACTACGCTGGCTAATGCGGGGTTGCAATGTGAAGGTGTGGCGTTGCCGGATCATTTCGCTTTTGACGCCACGACTTTTCAGGCCATCGCTGCCGATTGCATTCTGATCACGGAAAAGGATGCAGTAAAATGTCGACAAATTCCTGCATTGCAAAACGATGCCCGCATCTGGGTGGTGCCTGTTGAGGCGCAACTCGGCGGCACATTTGCAGCAGATCTACTTCAAATGATTTCGGAGAAAAAGCATGGAAGCTCGCCTGCTTGATATTTTGGTTTGTCCTGTCTGCAAGGGACCTTTGGTCTACAACAAAGCTGCGCAAGAATTAATTTGCTATGCCGATAAACTGGCGTTTCCTGTGCGTGACGATATTCCTGTCATGTGGACAGATCAGGCGCGCACCCTGACACAAGAAGAAATCGACGCGCGCTGAGCGGGACGCCGTATGAGTTTTATCGCCATTATTCCGGCGCGACTGGCATCGAGTCGCCTGCCAAACAAACCGCTTGCGGATATCGCTGGTAAACCGATGGTGGTACGCACCGCCGAACGTGCGCTTGCATCCGGCGCCAGTGCGATTATGGTGGCAACCGACCATGCCGATATTGTCGCCGCTTGTGAGGCGCATGGCGTGCCTGTGCGCATGACGCGCCCGGATCATCCGTCTGGCACTGATAGGATTGCAGAGGTGGCCGCCAGCATGCAATTGCCAGCAGACGCGGTGGTGGTCAATGTGCAGGGCGACGAACCCTTAATTGATCCGGCACTGATCGGTGCTACGGCAGCATTGGTGAATGCGCAGGTGCCGATGGCGACCGCAGCGCATCCCTTGCATGACGTCGCTGAAGTTTTTAATCCGAATGTGGTGAAAGTGGTGCTCGATAAATCTGGCCGCGCTTTGTATTTTTCACGCGCAACGATCCCTTGGCATCGCGACGCGTTTGCGGCAAGTCGTGAGCAGCTGCCGGCTGGCTATACGCCGTTGCGGCACATTGGTCTGTATGCCTATCGCAATGATTTTTTACAACAGTATCCACAACTCGACATCTCGCCTCTGGAACAGATCGAAGCACTGGAACAGTTACGCGTGCTGTGGCACGGCTATCCGATCGCAGTACATGTAACGCAGACCAGCCCGGCGCCCGGTGTGGATACGCTGGAAGATCTGGAACGGGTTCGTCGTATTTTTTCAGGAAAATGAGCTAAAACATTGATGACTCTGGATTGATTTCATATTCAGACAGCAATAGCGCCGGAAATTGTGGTAAGTTTCGTGAAAAGATTCTGTGTTATTACTACTAAAAGAAAAACAATTCCGTAGTGTTACGCAGTAAATTAAAAAAGATTCCGCATGCTCCCTTGCGAGCGTGCAAACAAATTCAAACTCGTCTTAGGAAATAAAATGCGTCTTATTTTGTTAGGAGCGCCAGGTGCTGGTAAAGGCACGCAGGCTAATTACATCAAAGAAAAATTCAATATTCCGCAAATCTCGACTGGCGATATGTTACGCGCCGCGGTCAAAGCTGGTACCCCGCTTGGTCTGGAAGCAAAAAAAGTCATGGACGCAGGTGGTCTGGTCTCCGATGACATCATTATTGGTCTGGTCAAAGATCGTCTGAAAGAAAGCGACTGCGCAAATGGTTATCTGTTCGACGGTTTTCCGCGCACAACGCCACAAGCCGATGCGATGAAAGAAGCCGGTGTCGCGATTGATTATGTATTGGAAATCGACGTTCCTGATGAAGCGATTGTTGACCGTATGAGTGGCCGTCGTGTGCATCCGGGTTCAGGTCGTACTTATCACGTCAAATACAATCCGCCAAAAGTGGAAGGAAAAGACGACGTCACAGGTGAAGACCTGATACAACGCGACGACGATAAGGAAGAAACCGTTAAAAAGCGTTTGTCTGTCTATCACGAACAAACAGAAGTGCTGGTGAGTTACTATGGTAACTGGGCAAAATCAGGTCAGCCCGGTGCGCCTAAATATCGCAAGATTGCGGGAGTAGGGCCAGTCGAGAGCATACGCGACAGCGCTTTCGCTGCATTAACGGAATAAGAGTAGTAAGAGGGAGCGGACAATATGTCCGCTTTTTTTTCGTCTCTGCTCCTGTTGTGCCTGATCTGGTCATGTACTGAGTTTTTCTGTCGTCTCTGAGCATTCGTCCCGGACGACGCTGTCTGACAACGACAACAACAGGAGGAGTCACCATGGTAGCTAGTCTCTGGTTTGTGATCGGCTGCGGCATGATTGCCGTGCTGTACGGTTTGCTGTCGCGCCGCTGGATATTAAAACAAGATGCCGGCACTCCGCGTATGCAGGAGATTGCAGCGGCGATACAACAAGGCGCGTCAGCTTATCTGGCGCGACAATACCGTACGATAGCGCTGGTGGGCGTGATCCTGTTCATTGCGATTGCTGCGATTCCCGGTTTGGGCCTGACGACTGCCTGCGGCTTTCTGATCGGCGCAGTCTTGTCCGGTGCCTGTGGTTTTATCGGTATGAATGTGTCGGTGCGGGCGAATGTGCGTACTGCGCAGGCGGCAACCAAAGGGATGAATGACGCGCTGGATGTTGCCTTTCGTGGCGGTGCAATTACCGGCATGCTGGTCGTCGGACTCGGCTTGTTAGGTGTCACAGGTTTTTACTCGATACTCATACTCTCCGCGCCGCATGGGATGGGGCTGACGCTGAGTCAGCACGATGTGATTCAGCCCTTGGTCGGGCTTGCCTTCGGTGCTTCGCTGATTTCCATTTTTGCCAGGCTGGGCGGCGGTATTTTCACCAAAGGCGCCGACGTAGGCGCGGATCTGGTCGGGAAAGTTGAAGCAGGTATTCCCGAGGATGACCCGCGTAATCCTGCCGTGATTGCCGATAACGTTGGCGACAATGTCGGTGATTGTGCTGGAATGGCTGCAGACTTGTTTGAAACGTATGTCGTGACGCTGATTGCGACGATGTTACTGGGAGCGCTGGTCGTCACTAACGCAGCAATGCAAGCGATTGTTTATCCCTTGCTGCTCGGCGCGGTGTCGATACTCGCCTCAATTGTCGGTTGTTCTGCCGTGAAAGCCCGTCCTGATAAAAAAATCATGTCAGCACTGTATACCGGCTTATGGTGGGCCGCCGGTTTGTCGCTGATCGGCTTTGCGATTGTGACCTGGCTGGTGTGGCCCGACGACGCAATGCGCTGGCGTATGATGGGCGCGACCGTGGTTGGTATCGTGCTGGCTGGCTTGATGGTGTACATCACTGAATATTACACAGGAACCGATTTTAAGCCGGTGCAACATGTGGCTCAGGCGTCAACCACTGGTCACGGCACCAACATTATTGCTGGTCTGGGTGTGTCGATGAAGTCGACCGCGTGGCCGGTGCTGGCGGTGTGCGCCGCCATTCTGACCTCTTACGGCTTTAGTGGTTTATATGGTATTGCGATCGCTGCGACGGCGATGCTGTCGATGGCTGGTATCATCGTTGCGCTGGATGCATATGGCCCGATTACAGATAACGCTGGTGGTATCGCTGAAATGTCAGAAATGCCTGCTTCAGTTAGGGCCATTACCGATCCGCTGGATGCGGTTGGTAACACCACCAAAGCGGTAACCAAAGGCTACGCGATAGGCTCTGCAGGTTTGGCCGTATTGGTCTTGTTTGCCGATTACACCCATGCTTTAGATGCGGTCGGTAAATCGACGGCATTTGATTTGTCCAATCCTCAGGTCATTGTCGGGCTGTTTATCGGTGGCTTGATTCCCTATCTGTTTGGAGCGATGGCCATGGAAGCCGTCGGGCGCGCGGCTGGTGCCGTGGTGGTGGAGGTGCGCCGCCAGTTCAGCGAAATCAAAGGGATTATGGATGGCACTGGCAAACCAGAGTACGACAAGGCGGTCGATATGCTGACGACATCAGCTATACGGGAAATGATATTGCCGTCGCTGCTGCCCGTAATCGTGCCGCTGCTTGTAGGTTTACTGCTGGGGCCGGCAGCGCTGGGTGGATTATTAATGGGAACGATAGTAACCGGATTATTCGTCGCCATTTCGATGACGACCGGCGGCGGTGCCTGGGATAATGCAAAGAAATACATTGAGGATGGGCATTACGGCGGCAAAGGCTCTGAGACGCATAAGGCGGCCGTGACCGGGGATACGGTGGGGGACCCATACAAAGATACCGCCGGACCGGCGGTGAATCCGCTGATCAAAATTATTAATATTGTTGCCTTATTGCTTGTGCCACTGCTACCGCATCCGGTGCCACAGTCGGTTGGCGGAATTGCTGCAAGTGTTTCCGCATCATCTGTCGCTGTCGTCCTCGTTCCTGCTGTACATCCACCCGAGGGGATTCTGTCAGTGTCGGTAAAGAAATAGATGCAAGATCAAATCAGAAAAAGACACAGATATAAACGGAATATTTGATTCAGATAAAAAAGATGCGTGCCAGAATGGCGGAGCATCTTTTTTCTTTTAGCGGTGCGGCAAAGTTGGATACAATACGGATATGACGTTTACGTAAACGTAATGTGTTTGCTTCTACCTTGAAATACAAGCCCAATATCTGGTCAGATTTTCACATCAATAGCATAACTTTGCTATTTCTTAACCAAAACGAAAGAGACAGAACATGCAAATCCAACATGGTGTTTTTATTATTACTGGTGGTGCTTCCGGCTTGGGTGCCGCGACGGCAAAGATGATTGCTGCCAATGGCGGTAAAGTTGTGCTGGCAGATGTGCAGGTGGACGCTGGCGAGAAACTGGCTGCAGAATTGGGCGGGATCTTCGTGAAGTGTGACGTGACTTCAGAAGCCGATGGCAAAGCGGTGGTCGAAGCCGCGACTGCTTTGGGTACTGTGCGTGGCTTGGTGAACTGTGCGGGCGTTGCGCCGGCGGTTAAAACTGTCGGTAAAGACGGACCACATCCACTCGACGTTTTTCAGCGTGTCGTCAATATTAATCTGATTGGCACGTTCAATATGTGTCGTCTGGCCGCTGATGCGATGGCAAAGACAGACGCGACAGAACAAGGCGAGCGCGGCGTGATTATTAATACTGCATCTGTCGCGGCGTATGACGGACAAATCGGTCAGGCCGCTTATGCATCCTCTAAAGCAGCGGTTGTTGGGCTGACTTTGCCGATGGCGCGTGATTTATCCCGCAGTGGGATTCGTGTTATGACGATTGCACCGGGTATTTTTGAAACACCGATGTTGCTGGGCATGCCGCAAGAAGTGCAGGATGCGTTAGGAAAAATGGTGCCATTCCCACCCCGCCTCGGTAAGCCGGAAGAATATGCACATTTATCCAAAACGATTATTGAAAACGTGATGCTGAACGGCGAAACTATCCGCCTGGATGGCGCTATCCGCATGCAGCCAAAATAATGGCTTGTCGGGTCATAATTGTTATTTTAGTGCGGATCCCGCAGTTGATCTGATAACAATTCTGGTCAGACAGGTACAGCAGGGCAAACCTTTGTTTGCCCTTTTTTTATTATTCAGCCGATCTGCCATATTTCTGACAGAACTGCCGGCTAAGAATGCGGGTTGATACATGACGAGCAAAACGTTAATCTACGGTTTCGTTGATAGTTTGCATAATGCTAAACAAATGAGTGATTAATGAGAAATTTCCGATTTTTTCGTCAGTACTTCCTCTTTCTGGCAATCGCTTTACTTGCTTCTGTTGCGTTTGCCAAAGATAATATCGGCATCGTTTTCGTCAGCGAGCTTCCGCGTGAGGCGCAGATAACCCTGGCCCTGATTAAACAAGGCGGCCCGTTTCCATACGACAAAGATGGCGTTGTTTTTGGTAACTATGAGTCCAGACTCCCAAAACAAAAGCGCGGGTATTATCACGAATACACAGTGAAAACTCCGAAAGCCCGTAATCGCGGGGCTCGCCGCATTATCACAGGCGGAATACCGGCTCAATCCGGAGAGTACTACTATACCGATGACCATTACGAAAGTTTCCGGCGTATCAGAGAATAATTATGATCTCATCACCTGAGGGAGAAATGGATTTGTTAGCAACAGTGGCGCCGAACGTCGTGCAGTCGATACGGGCTTTTCGTGTACCGGATCTGCAGGCAGAAGCAGTGCATCTGGGACAGCATTTTTTGTATGCTTACTGTCTGGACGCCACGACTAAACAGCAAGTGCTGGGAAAAATTGCCGCGTCTTTTGGTTTTCCTAAGCATTTCGGAAAAAATTTTGACGCTTTGTATGATTGCCTGACAGACATGATTCATCAGGCTGGTCCTCAGCCCGGATTTGTTATCGTTCTTGAGCAATTGCCGAATACACCGAAATTCGATAAAGAAGCGCGTGAAATTTTATTAGATGTGTTTCGTGATGCAGCCGAATTCTGGGCAGAAAAAAAAGTTGCTTTCCGGGTATTTTATTCATTTGAATAGTCATGCTGACGTTGCCATAATAAAAATGCCGGCGTTCATGACCGGCATTTTTATTTTGGAATCAGTGCCTTAGGGCGTTACAATGCCGCCATGAAAAAGATCGTTATTCTCATTTCTGGTCGCGGCAGTAATATGCGCGCCATTGTTGATGCCTGTATTTTACAAAAATGGCCAGCTCAGATTGCTGCCGTTATCAGTAACAAAGCCGATGCCAGTGGTCTGTCTTATGCAGCAGAGCTTGGTTTAGATACAGCCGTTGTCGTCAGTAAAGAATTTTCTTCGCGCGAAGCATTCGATCACGCACTGCAGCAGAAGATTGATGAATATTCTCCCGATCTGGTTGTTCTGGCGGGTTTTATGCGCATACTCACCCCTGCATTTGTCGAACATTATGCCGGTCGTCTGCTGAATATTCACCCATCATTGTTGCCGAGCTTTACTGGTCTTGCGACACATCGTCAGGCGCTGGATGCAGGCGTCAAGGTGCATGGTGCAACGGTACATTTTGTGACGGCTGAGCTTGATCACGGACCTATCGTGGCACAGGCAGTTGTTCCGGTGAAAGCCGACGATACTGAAGAAAGTCTGGCGCAGCGCGTGCTCGAACAGGAGCATGTTATCTATCCACAGGCAGTGCGCAAGTTCGTGGAAAATAAAATCAATATTACTGGCCATATAGTTAAGGTCAGTGAATAAACAGGTCAATATTGACCGATACAGAAATTGAAGGAAGCAGTATGAGATTACCTCCCGCCATTACTGGCCACACAGAAGAAGTTTTACGCGAGATATTACGTTTTACCGGTCCAGCTGATGGTACTTTATCCCGTTATTTCCGCGAACATCCTCGCCTTGGTTCGCGCGAACGAGGCGTGATAGCGGAGGCAATATATGGTTTGTTGCGGAATAAATCGGTGTATACCAATTTTGCTGAATCTGGCTCTGGTTCTCCGATGCGACGCCTGACTTTACTCGGTCTCGCCGATGCTGTCGGCGTAGAATCACTAGGTGGACTGACAGAAGATGAAGCCAGTTGGTTAGAGCGTGTGATGCAGATTGATCGTTCACATCTGCCTGTCGCCATGAAAGCTAATTTACCGGCATGGCTATGGGATAAACTTAGCGAACGTTTTGGTGAGGATACAGCACTGACACTGGCGGAATCCCTGAATAAACCAGCTCCGCTTGATTTACGTGTGAATTCGATGAGGGCCAATCGAGATGATGTTGCAGCAGCTCTTGCAGAGGCTCCGATCATCGCCGAACCGACAGCATATGCGGGCACTTGTTTGCGGGTAAAGAAAAAACCGTCGATACAGAATTTACCCTTATTCAAAGATGGCACGATAGAAGTCCAGGATGAGGGTAGTCAGCTTCTGGCGCAACTACTCGGTGCACGTCGCGGTGAAATGGTCGCCGATTTCTGCGCAGGTGCCGGCGGTAAAACTTTGGCACTTGGCGCGATCATGCGCAATACAGGCCGCTTATACGCCTTTGATATTTCGGAGAAGCGTCTGGCGAAATTGAAACCTCGGCTTGCCCGCAGCGGTTTGTCGAACGTGCATCCGGTTGTGATCGCACATGAAAAAGATGCAAAAATTAAGCGACTGGCAGGCAAACTCGACCGTGTGCTGGTCGATGCTCCGTGTAGTGGTCTTGGAACTTTGCGCCGTAATCCGGACGTCAAATGGCGTCAGACAGCAGAAGGGGTAGCTGAGCTGAATGTAAAGCAAGCCTCTATTCTGGCGAGCGCCTCTCGTATGGTGAAGCCCGGTGGCCGCCTGGTGTATGCAACATGCAGTATTCTGGATGAGGAAAATGAGGCGATTGTTCAGGCCTTCATGGCGGAACATCCTGATTTCACCTTAGTTCCGGCGTCGAAAGTACTGGCTGAGCAGAAGATAGAACTGGAGATGGGCGATTATCTGAAGTTGTATCCGCATCTTCATCAGACCGATGGCTTCTTTGCCGCGGTATTAGAGCGCAATAAATAATTTGTTCCATCTCTCGTCCCCTTCGTTATCCGCAGGGGACATTTTTATTTTTCCGATATGAGTGCACCATTACTTGCCAGCTTATTATCCGATCTGGCGACCGATTTTCGTGAGCCTCAGTTTTTTTGGCAAGTCGGGACCGTATTATGTTGTTTCTCGCTTGCCTGGGGAGCTTCACGCTTTCTCAAAAACAGCGTCGCGACTACGCATGAACGAGCCGCTTCGGGAGTTGTTCAGTTAGGTGTCGGCAGTTTTTCACGCGTTCTCACCCCTGCGTTGACCTTATTGTTTTTACTGATTGGTAAGGCAATTTTAGGTCAATGGCAGCATACCAACCTGATTCAATTACTTTTTCCGGTTATCGGTTCACTGGCACTGATTCGCTTCGGGTTTTACGTCGTACGTAAGACTTTTGCGAGGGATGGAAGCATAGGTAAGTTTCTCGCTCTTTTTGAGAAGCTCTTTGCGGGCCTGGTCTGGATAGGTGTAGTTTTACATTTCAGCGGTTTGTGGCCTGATTTACTGGAGGCAATGGAAAGCCTGGTTATCCCTGTCGGTAAGAATAAAATTTCTTTGCTGACGATTTTCCAGGCAAGTATCTCTGTTGCTATTACCTTGGTAGTTGCATTGTGGGCCAGCGCTTCACTCGAGTCTCGGCTGATGATGCTGCCAACTGTGCATACATCGTTAAAAGTTGTTCTTTCCCGCGTCGGACGAGCTCTGTTTATCCTCATTGCAATTTTGATGAGCTTAACGATTGTAGGTATCGATTTAACCGTTCTTTCGGTATTCGGTGGTGCACTGGGTGTCGGTCTTGGATTTGGTTTGCAGAAAATCGCCAGTAGTTATGTTTCGGGTTTTATTATTTTGCTGGATCGCAGCATGTCTATCGGGGACATGATTGCCGTAGATAAATTTAGTGGAAAAGTCACTCAGATTAATACCCGCTACACCGTTGTGCTGGGACCGGATGGTTCCGAATCAGTGATTCCGAATGAAATGCTGGTATCTACCCCGGTACAAAATTACTCCTTAACCAATAGTAAGGTGGCGATGTCGACAGATCTGACGGTTTCCTATCAGACTGATCTGGATGTTTTGCTGCCTCTCTTAGCCTCTGTGGTCGCTAAGGTTGCGCGGGTCGCACCGGATCCTGCGCCGTCCGCATCTCTGATCAGGTTTGGTGCTGATGGTTTTGAGCTCCGCGTAGGATTCTGGATATCAGATCCCGAGAACGGACGTGTCGGCGTACTGTCTGAGGTTAATCTGGCGATCTGGCAGCTCATTAAAGAGCACAATGTTGATTTGCCGTACCCTCAGAGAGTGGTGACCTTGATCCAGAACGAGTCCTCAGAGGTAGCAAAGTCAGAATGAGCTGCGCTTTTAATTGGGGGAGCTCTCTGAAAACGCGTACAATACCGATGCAACATACTACATATCTGTAGTGCTATATTTTTACAGCATAAGCTGAGAAGCAAGCGATAACAACGGAGTAAATGATATTTTGAGCACTTTTATTGAAACAGTAATTGATTTTCTGTCCAACGGCATTACCCGCGCTACTGGCTGGCAAATTTTCATCTTCACAGCAATCGTTACTCATATTACGATTGCCAGTGTCACAATTTTCCTTCATCGTTGTCAGGCGCACCGTGCTCTGGAGTTACACGCCATTCCCAGCCATTTTTTCCGTTTCTGGCTATGGCTGACGACTGGTCAGGTCACCAAAGAATGGGCTGCTATTCATCGCAAACATCACGCAAAATGTGAGACTGAAGAGGATCCGCATAGTCCGCAAACGCGAGGTATCAAGAAAGTGTTGTTCGAGGGCGCGGAACTATATCGTAGTGAATGTAAGAATCTTGAAACGATGCAGAAATACGGCCATGGCACACCTGACGATTGGCTTGAGAAGAATATCTACACCCGTTTTACAGGGCAAGGTATTGTATTAATGCTCATTATCGATTTTCTGCTGTTTGGCGTTATCGGTATTACTGTATGGGCTGTACAGATGGCTTGGATTCCGATTACAGCTGCAGGGATTATTAACGGCATTGGTCACTACTGGGGCTATCGTAACTACGATTGTGTGGATGCTTCTACCAATATATTTCCCCTGGGTATATTAATCGGCGGAGAAGAGCTGCACAATAACCATCATACGTTTGGCACTTCCGCGAAGTTATCGTCTAAATGGTATGAGTTTGATATCGGTTGGATGTATATCCGTATGATGGAAATCGTTGGCTGGGCAACTGTCAAAAAAGTTGCTCCGGAACCGAAGTTCGTCGAACTGAAATCATCAGTCGATATGGAAACCTTGCAAGCCGTCATTACTAATCGCTATGACGTGATGGCAAAGTATGCAAAATCTTTGCGTAAAACCTGGCACGATGAAGTCGTTTTATTACGTGAGAAAGCGCAATTTGAAGCTGCACGGTTGAAATTGACCAAAAAGTTGTTGCAGCGCGAACCCACCAAGTTGGAAGTATCTCAGAAACAGGCATTGTCAGAAGTGCTGGCACACAGCACGGTATTGCAGACGATGCACGATATGAGAGTAGAGTTGGGGCTGATCTGGGAACGTTCGACAGTCAGTCGTGAGCAGCTTGTACATCAGTTACAGGATTGGTGTCTGCGTGCGGAAGCATCTGGTATCCAGGCTTTGCATGATTTTTCCCGCCGGCTGCGTACCTACGCCTGATTGATTTCGTTGTAAGAAAAACGGCGTCACTAACGCCGTTTTTTTGTGAATAATCGATGGCGTTTCGAAAAAATGAAAACGAATAAACGAAAAAAAACCTCGCATCGCGAGGTTTTTTATTGCTACATAAGCAAACTAAAATTATTTAATTTTGGTCTCTTTGTAGATCACATGCTTACGTGCCTTAGGATCAAACTTCATGATCTCCATTTTTTCAGGCATCGTGCGCTTGTTTTTGGATGTTGTGTAGAAGTGACCTGTACCAGCAGTCGATTCCAGTTTGATTTTGTCGCGACCAGATTTAGCCATGATAATTTCCTAACAATAAATTAGCTTAAACTTTTTCGCCGCGAGCACGCAGGTCAGCCAAAACCGCATCAATACCGATTTTGTCAATGACGCGCAGACCAGCGTTAGATAAACGCAGAGAAACCCAGCGGTTCTCTGATTCTACGAAAAAGCGACGGTTTTGCAGGTTAGGCAAAAAGCGACGTTTTGTTTTGTTATTAGCGTGGGAAACGTTGTTGCCAACCATCGGCCCTTTCCCAGTTACTTGGCAGACACGTGCCATATTTAACTCCTTGATAGTTTCCGAAATTGGAAAAAATGAGAGTATAAACAAAATCTCATGAAATATCAACGACTTGCAAAAAACAATTGTGTCTTGTTAAAAAAAATAATTTAACAATTTAAAATCAGAGTAAACCATGCTCTGCAAATGAGTAAACTTCAGGATTAGCGATAATAAAATGATCCAGAACTCTGATGTCAACCAGTTCCAGCGCTTGCTTCAGTGTTTGTGTCAGTCTTAAATCGGCGTCACTGGGATCGCAGGAGCCAGATGGGTGATTGTGAGCGAGGATAATGGCTGCAGCATTGTGTTGTAAGGCGGTCTTAATCACTTCTCTCGGGTATACGCTGGCGTGATTGAGTGTGCCCCGAAATAATTCTTCGGATGTAATCAGTCTGTTTTTTGTATCGAGAAAGAGCACTGCAAATGATTCGTGTGCTTTGTTTCCGATTAACAGTTGCAGGTAATGTTTGACTGCTTGCGGCGATGAGAGCGATGCGTTGCTTTGCAGCTCCTCATAAATCGATCGTCTTGCTAATTCTAGGACTGCCTGCAACTGCGCATATTTGGCACTTCCTAATCCATGAATAGCAGAGAACTCTGCAATGGTCGCATTAAATAATTTTGATAAAGAGCCAAAGCTATTGATCATCTCCCGTCCCAGATCCACAGCGCTTTTTCCGGCCACCCCTGTTCTTAAAAATACGGCCAGAAGCTCGGCATCTGATAAGGCGGAAGCGCCGAACTTAATCAGTCTTTCTCTCGGCCTCTGGTCTTCGGGCCATTCATTAATCGCCATAGTCAGGTCGCTCCAAGATTTTGAGAAAAGAATCGAACTACGAAAGCTGGCTTACAATAGAGACTTATTTGTGAAAGCCATTCATCATGACTACTACCGATACTCCCGTTGTTACCAAAGACGCTTATCTTACTTTGCATTACCGGCTTGCGACCTTAAATGGCGAAGACATTATCACTACATTTAAAGAAAGCCCCGCTACGTTGCAGATGGGAACTGGTCAGCTCGCACCGGAGCTCGAACTTTCCCTGATCGGTCTGGCAGAGGGCTCCCATGTCACGCAAGAGCTGCCGCCGGAAAAAGCGTTTGGTCCGCGTAACCCGGATCTGGTTCAGCGTGTATCTGCTGCTACTTTAAAAGAAAACTCCGCGCTTGGCGAACAATACGTTGTTGGCGATCTGGTGGATTTTGCCGCTCCGTCGGGTGGTCGTTTTGCCGGTGTCCTGCGCTCAGTGGATGAGCAGGGATACATTTTTGACTTTAACCATCCTCTTGCAGGACAGACTTTATTGTTTGAAACAAAAATCATCGGGATTTTGTAAGACATGGAAAAAGAGATTTTATTGGCCCAGCCCCGTGGTTTTTGTGCGGGAGTAGACCGTGCGATTGAAATCGTTGAGAGAGCATTGGAAAAGTTCGGTGCGCCGATTTATGTCAGGCATGAAATCGTTCACAACGCTTATGTCGTCAATGATTTAAAAGCCAAAGGAGCCATTTTTATTGAGCACCTGAGCGATGTTCCACATGGGAATACCCTGGTTTTTTCTGCGCACGGCGTATCTCAGGCTGTGCGTAAAGAGGCTCAGGAGCGAGGTGTACAGATTTTTGATGCGACCTGTCCTCTGGTTTCCAAGGTACATACCGAAGTCGTGAAAATGCGCGGCGAAGGACGTGAAATTATTATGATTGGGCATCAGGGACATCCTGAGGTCGAAGGCACTATGGGGCAGGCAGAGGGCGGGATGTATCTGGTTGAGACGGCAGATGATGTAGAGCAGTTGTCCGTTGCTGATCCTGATAAGCTGGCTTATGTCTCCCAGACGACCTTGTCTGTTGATGATACTGCTGAAATTATTGCGGCTTTAAAGAGACGCTTTCCATTGATCAGCGAACCCAAAAAAGGCGATATTTGCTATGCCACAACTAACCGGCAGGAGGCCGTGAAGTTCATGGCGCCGCAAGTCGATCTGGTACTTGTTGTTGGCAGTCCAAACAGTTCGAATTCCAACCGTTTGCGTGAAGTGGCTGAAAAAATAGGCGTGCCAGCGTTTATGGTGGACAACGCGGCCCAGATCAATCCAGTCTGGCTGGAGAACGTGGTGCGTATCGGTGTTACCGCCGGTGCATCTGCTCCGGAAGTATTGGTGGAAGAGGTGATTGCCAGATTGCGCGATCTTGGTGCGCGTAGCGTCCGGGCTTTAGATGGGGTTGAGGAACATGTAACGTTTCCAATGCCAAAGGGACTCGGTGGCAATAAGGAAGCGGCACAATAGGAGGGTGTACTCACATAACAATTGAAAAATCTGTTTTTTTAAAATTTTCAATATTTTATTTAGCTAATTCGTATTTAAGATTACTTCACACATCAATACGGATATTTGCCAGATTGATCAAGTGTTTTCAGCCAGTATTGAATTTTGTGGAAAATACGTAGCATCGGGTGGTTTTTTTACCACTCGGATAGTGTGCCGCATCTGTATAATTCCGCCCACTTCAATGGCGTACTAAAGAAGTCTAAATATTAGAAAAACTTTTACAAAAAGTTGCAGAGGAGAATTGATCATGTGCATTACACGTACTATTGGCACTCTCGATATGATGACGCGCCTTTTCGGATAGCAAATTGTTAAAACACGAGCGGCCCCCTGATTAAAGGGAGCCGTTTTTTGTTAACAGGAATGATTTTTGCTGATTGCAGACTAGCTTATCCAGTTGTAAGTCGTCGTTTGGCTGAAATTCCGATTCGTTTATAAAGAGAGATGCAAAATATGGATACCTTTATCCAACAAATAATTAACGGGCTTGTTCTGGGCAGTATGTATGCTCTGGTTGCCCTGGGGTACACCATGGTCTATGGTGTGCTGAATCTGATTAACTTCGCCCATGGTGATGTGTTGATGGTCGGAGCGATGGCGGGGCTGAGTATTATCAAGCTATTACTGGTATATGCTCCTGAACTTCCCGGATTCGTCATGTTACTCATCGCAATTATTGGCGCCATTCCAGTCTGTATCGCCGTCAACCTGCTGATTGAGAGAGTGGCATACCGTCGTCTGCGCAATGCTCCTCGTCTGGCACCTTTGATCACGGCAATCGGTGTTTCACTTCTGGTGCAGACCTTTGCCATGATGATCTGGGGGCGTAGTCCTATCTCATTCCCATCCGTGATGCCGATAGTTCCCGTTGAGATTGGTGGCGCAGTGATTTCTCAAGTACAAATTCTGTTATTGGTACTCGCTACCGTGGCGATGATAGCGCTCGTGCTGCTGGTGGAAAAGACCAAAATGGGACGTGCAATGCGTGCAACTGCGGAGAATCCCAGAGTTGCCGGCTTAATGGGTGTCGATTCGAATAAAGTAATCGTAGCCACGTTTGCGATTGGTGCCGCTCTTGCTGCAATTGCCGGCGTGATGTGGGCAGCAAACTACTCGTCCGCGCAGTTTGCCATGGGCTTTGTTCCTGGCTTAAAAGCTTTTTCTGCTGCGGTCTTAGGTGGAATCGGTAATATTTACGGTGCGATGGTCGGTGGCATCATTCTTGGATTAATCGAAAGTATGGGGGCGGGCTATATCGGCGACCTGACCGGAGGTGTGCTCGGCAGTCAGTATCAGGATATTTTTGCTTTCATTGTTTTGATTATCGTTCTGACATTGCGACCATCCGGCATTATGGGTGAACGCGTTGCTGACCGTGCGTAAGGGGAAAGACGATGTCAACTATATTTGATGTAAAAGCCAATCCGAAGAAGGCTTACACCAGTTTTGCTGTGCTGGGATTGGTACTGGTTCTTTTCCCGTTTGTTGCGGCGAATTTTGGTAATTCTTGGGTTCGCATCATTGACTTTGCGCTGCTGTATATCATGCTGGCGCTGGGGCTGAATATTGTGGTCGGCTTTGCCGGACTACTGGATCTTGGCTATATTGCATTTTATGCAGTAGGTGCTTATCTGGCGGCATTGTTCGGATCCCCACAATTCGCGATTGTCCTTGAGTCTTTTGTCGAAAATTATCCGGCACTCGGGAATTTTCTGGTGACGCTGTTTGGTCCTGAAATTGCGCAAAAGGGCATTCATCTCTCTGTCTGGATCATTATTCCGTTTGCTGCGGTCATTGCGGGCTTCTTTGGTGCATTGCTTGGTGCGCCAACTTTAAAGCTGCGTGGCGATTACCTCGCAATTGTGACCCTGGGTTTTGGTGAAATTATCCGCATTTTCATGAACAACATGAATGCACCGGTCAACATCACGAACGGACCTCAGGGAATTAATATGATTGACCCGGTCAGTGTCTTCGGAGTGTCACTGGCGGGTGAGGCGGGCTCTAATGCAACAATTAACCTGGCTGGTTTCAGTATGCCATCGGTCAATGCCTACTATTTTCTGTTCTTGATTTTGTGTGTCGCGATTGTGATTGTATCGACACGTTTGCAGCATTCCCGTCTCGGCCGGGCGTGGGTGGCGATTCGCGAAGACGAAATCGCAGCCAAAGCGATGGGCATTAATACACGTAATGTCAAATTACTGGCTTTTTCCATGGGCGCGTCGTTTGGCGGCATTTCCGGTGCGATGTTTGCTTCATTCCAGGGATTCGTCTCACCCGAGTCTTTCTCTCTGACTGAGTCAATGGTCATACTTGCGATGGTTGTGCTGGGGGGCATAGGGCATATTCCGGGTGTGATTCTGGGGGCGATTCTGATTGCCGCTTTGCCAGAAGTGTTACGGCACGTGGTTGAACCAGTACAAATATTGATATTCGGAAAAATCTGGATTGATGCTGAGGTGTTGCGTCAATTGTTATACGGTCTGGCAATGGTGGTTGTCATGTTGAATCGTCCGGCAGGTTTATGGCCAGCGCCAAAACATGAAGACAGAATGGCCAAAACGAATGACGCCGCGGCATAAGGAAAATCAATATGACTGAACAAACAATGTTGAAAATTGAGGGTGCGAACAAGCGTTTTGGTGGTTTGCAAGCATTGTCAAATGTAGAAATTGACATCAAGAAGGGGCAGATTTACGGTTTGATCGGCCCGAATGGTGCAGGTAAAACCACATTTTTTAATGTGATCACCGGTCTCTATCAGCCTGATTCCGGCAGTTTTGAGCTGGATGGTCAGCCTTATTCGCCCTCGGCTCCGCATGAGGTTGCCAAGGCTGGGATTGCCCGTACGTTCCAGAATATCCGTCTGTTTGGCGAAATGACAGCGCTCGAAAACGTCATGGTCGGGCGTCATGTACGCACAAAACAGGGCGTCTTTGGTGCGATATTTCAGCACGCTGCTGCACGTGAGGAAGAGGCTGCAATCCGTCGCCGGGCTCAGGAGTTGCTTGATTTCGTCGGTATTGGGCAGTTTGCCGGCCGTACCTCTAAGTTTCTTTCTTACGGAGATCAGCGCCGGCTTGAAATTGCACGCGCCTTGGCAACTGATCCGAAATTACTTGCTCTTGATGAGCCGGCTGCTGGTATGAATGCGACAGAAAAGCTCGCGCTCAGGGAACTGCTGGTGAAAATCAAGGCAGAAGGAAAGACTGTATTACTGATTGAGCATGATGTGAAATTGATGATGGGCCTGTGTGACCGTATTACCGTATTGGATTATGGCAAACCGATTGCAGAAGGTGTTCCCGCTGATATTCAGAAAAATCCTGCGGTAATCGAAGCATATTTGGGAGGGTCTCATTAATGGCCGAGAATATTTTAAAAATCAGTAATCTGAAGGTCGCTTACGGTGGTATTAAAGCCGTCAAAGGCATCGACCTTGAGGTGAATAAGGGCGAATTGATTACCCTGATTGGTGCGAATGGTGCGGGAAAAACCACAACATTAAAAGCAATCACAGGTACTTTACCCAGCTGTACGGTTGAGGGGGATATTCTTTATCTCGGTCAATCCATCAGGGGGAAAAATTCTTTCGAACTGGTGACCAGTCATCTGGCGATGGTGCCTGAGGGGCGCGGTGTCTTTACCCGCATGACGATTCACGAAAATCTGATGATGGGCGCTTTTACCAGAAATGATAAAGCAGGTATTGAAAGCGATATCGATAAATGGTTCTCGATTTTCCCACGCCTCAAAGAGCGCTCTGCACAACTGGCAGGTACGCTTTCCGGCGGTGAGCAACAGATGCTGGCGATGGCAAGGGCATTAATGAGTCACCCTGAATTATTGTTGCTGGATGAGCCTTCGATGGGCTTGTCACCCATTATGGTTGAAAAGATTTTTGAAGTAATCAGAAATGTTTCTGCACAGGGTATTACGATTTTGCTGGTAGAACAAAATGCAAAATTAGCTCTGCAGGCAGCTCATCGCGGTTATGTGATGGAGTCGGGTACGATTACCATGAACGGGAACGCCAAAGATATGCTGAATGATCCTAAGGTTCAGGCAGCGTATTTAGGTGAAGCCTGATTGTTTTTTTGTAGCAAAAAGCCCCGGAAAATTCCGGGGCTTTTTTTCTGCGACAGAGAATGCGGACTGCAGAGGTGCAGGTGATAATTTATTTCTTGGCAGTGCGGGGACTTACTTTTTCTGTTGCTTGTGAAATTTGTGCAACGGTATTGTTCATGTTTGCTTCTATTGCTTCCACGGCTTGTTTAGTCGTTTTACTTAATTGCTCGTAGCCGGAATTCATATTCGCGAAAGCCGTTTTAAAAAACGACACAAATTGTTCGGATCCAGCAGGCGCATTTTTCGATACTTCATCGAATAAGGCCTGAAATTTGCGATTGTTTTCTGTTATCTGTACTTCTGCTGCATGTGTTAATTCTGCTTGTGCGGCAGATGCAATTGATGTCAGATGACGGCTGTAATCGAGTAGCTTTTCTGCACGTGGCTGTGCATATGCGCTGCTCAGCGTAAAGAATTCCTGAGGGTCTTTTGCTGCCAGTAATTGTTTTGTGGTTGCTGCAGACGACTCGAATGAGCCCTTAATTGCGTTGAGGTTTAATTCCATCAGCTTTTCAAGGTTCTCGATGGTTTTGCCGCTCAGATTAGAGAATAAGGCGAGTTGCGCATCTAAGTTTGCTTTAGTTGCATTAGAAAGTTGTTCAGGTACGGAAAACATGATGATCTCCTGTTTAAAAGGGGGAATCAGACTGAGGGTGTTTTCAGCATTTATTGAAACAGAACAAATACAATCGATAAATGCAGTCGTTCATTAAATTTGTGCAATGCAGTAATAATTATATTATTTCATAGCGCTTAATCAAGTTTAATTGTGCAAATAATGCAATTTTTTAACGCTATGGTTTTTGGTGAAACACTGACTTTGAATGATGAGTCAGGAGAAATGTCTGTTCTCATTCCGTAGTGTCTCTGGCCTGTATGACAGGGTCATGAATTTGTAGGCTTATGTTAGACTTTCATCCAGGACAACAAGCGGCCGTCTGAGCCGATGAAAAAGGGGACTGATGAAGATACAAGCGAAAAGTCGCAGCGACTTCCGCCATTTCCATGAAATAACCACACGCTGGATGGACAACGACGCGTATGGGCATGTGAATAATGTGGTGTATTACAGCTGGTTTGATACGGTGGTCAATGAATTTCTGATCAGCAATCGGGTACTTGATGTTGAAAAAAGTAATGTGATCGGGCTCGTGATAGAAACGCAATGCAATTATTTTTCTTCTGTCGCTTTTCCCGAAAAAGTAACGGCCGGTGTTTCTGTGAGTAAATTAGGGAATTCCAGCGTACGTTACGAATTGGGAATTTTCAAAGGCGATGAAACTGAAGCATGTGCTCAGGGACACTTTGTTCACGTATATGTGGACAGGGACAGCCGCAGGCCGGTTCCGCTCCCGGACGCTTTACGCATACTGTTGCAATCGATAAAAAGTGACTCATGATGATAACTTCCCCTTCCCAGCAAATTGTTGATCAGATCATTACTGAACGTCGTTCTATCCGCGCCTTTTTACCCGATACCATTGATCGCGAAGAAATACAGCGCATTCTTGAGGTCGCGTCACGTGCACCATCCGGAAGCAATACTCAGCCATGGAAGGTTTACGTGTTGACGGGGGAGAGCCTCACGCAGTTATCTGAAAAGATCCTGCATGCTCATCATCATCCTTCCGCGGACGAACCGCATACCGAGGAATACAATTATTACCCGGTAAAATGGATCAGTCCCTATCTTGAGCGGCGGCGCAAAGTCGGCTGGGATTTATATGCCTTACTCGGCCTTGCACGTGAGAATAAACAGGGCATGCATGCGCAGCATGGCAGGAATTATGCTTTCTTTGATGCACCAGTGGGATTGATTTTCACCATTGATCGCGTAATGGAACAAGGCTCCTGGCTGGACTATGGCATGTTTTTACAAAATATTATGCTTGCTGCGAAAGCCCGTGGTCTGGACACTTGTCCTCAGGCGGCCTTTACTCAATACCATAAATTGATTCGTGAGCAACTGCAATTTCCTGAAAATGAAATGCTTGTTTGTGGCATGGCTCTGGGTTACGCGGATATGTCGAAAGTAGAAAATTCACTTGTAACTGAACGTGAGTCAGTATCTGCTTTCGTTAAGTTTTTAACATGATGTGTTGCTTCAAAAACTTGCGCTAAGTTATTAATTATCTTGCGATTTTTTTGATATTTGCTAAACTTCATCAAATTTTTGGCATATTTTATATAGGAGTTAGTGACAGTGAAATTTGCCCGTCAAGCTTTAATTCTCTCTTTGGTGAGCCTATTTCCCGCCACCATGTTATCCGCGCAGGCGAGTGAGCATAAACATACCCAGCACAAGAAACATGTTGTCCACAAAAAAGTGGTTAAAACAGCTTCTGCAAAACCGGCTAAACGTTATGTCGTTGTCAATGGTAAGCGTAAACTGGTGAATGAACGCGTGGCACAAGCTCCGATCGTGCCAGAAAAGCCCAGTGTTGGCGATACTGTAGGACTCAATCATTCACACGATCCTTTAGCCTTACAGTCAAACGTTGCCTATGTGGTTGATCAGGCGAGTTCTAAGGTCTTGTTTGAAAAAAATTCCAATGTGTCTTTGCCGATTGCCTCCATTACCAAACTCATGACGAGTCTGGTTGTGGTTGAGGCGAATCAGGATATGAACGAACTGATAGAAATTACGACAGAAGACATTGATAAGGAAAAGGGAACCGGTTCCCGTCTGAAGATAGGTGCGAAGCTGTCACGTTCGGACATGCTGCATATCGCCTTAATGAGTTCCGAAAACCGTGCAGCTTCGGCGTTAGGACGCAATTATCCGGGTGGTTTGCCTGCCTTTGTTAATGCAATGAATGCAAAAGCGCGGCAACTGGGAATGTCGGAAACGCACTATGTCGATTCCAGTGGCTTGTCGAGTCAGAACCGAGCAAGCGCAAAGGATCTGGTTAAACTGGTTAATGCTGCTTATCAGCATCCTGTCATTCGCGAGTATTCAACCGACTCTAAATATGTGGTTAATCCGGGTGGTCGTCAGCTTGAGTATGGCACCTCAAATAAACTGGTTTCTAATCCTGCCTGGGAAATCGGCTTGCAAAAAACCGGGTATATCGCAGAGGCTGGCCGTTGCCTGGTGATGCAGGCGATGATAGAAGGCCGCGCGATTGTCATGGTATTTCTGGACTCAAAGGGCAAATACTCTCGACTGGCGGATGCAGGCCGTATCAAAAAATGGCTGGAAAGTGCTAAACCTCAAGTCTGAGCATCCTTCAGATCAATACTGATCTGACATACATCGGTAACGGCATCACCGCTTTCTTCTCGCTCCGGTGCTGCCGTCCCGTACTTTCTTTAATGTTTCCTGTCTGATTTTTCCGACCCTGTTGCGCTACTGAATATCGCCCTCGCAGGGTGGCGCTTTCTTACCAGTGAGCATTGCTGCAATCAGGTTTTCACGATGCTGCCAGCTGGTAAACGCGACACCGCAGATATGCAAAGCAATCAGTCCGATTAAGGTCCAGGCGATGGTGATGTGGATTAGCACTGGCCATGCGTAGCCCCAAAACATATCAGTGGTCGTTAGCCAGCCAGTGATAACGAGCAAACCGACACAGACCAGTAATGCAATGACCATCCACCCGCCCAGAGGATTGTGTCCCAGATAGCGGGCTGCGTTGCCACGCATTACTTCGCGCAGATACTGCAGCGTCTGCGGGGCAGGGCGAACGAATTGCCGGAAGCGGGCATAACGATTGCCAGTAAAACCCCACAGTAACCTTAGCAAAACGATCGCACCCGCACCGTAGCCAATATATTCGTGCACTGAGCCCGTACGATGACTGGTTATCCATGCTGCTGCGATCGTCGCAACCAACAACCAGTGCAGCAGGCGTACAGGCAAATCCCAGACTTGCTGCTTAATTTTCTTCAACACGCTTGAATGTCACCGGATCAAAAAAAGCCTCGATGCGCTTGCCTTGCGGGTCTTTGGCATAGACTTCGTAGCAGCTTGAGGTCATTTCCATACGGCGTATGACCCAGCCTTCCTTGGTCAGTTTCTCCTGTAATTCTGTATGTGGTCGCCATTCCGATTTTGGCTGTGTCGTGCACTTCACGTTTCCGTGAGCAGAGGCGTAGCTGGCGGAGAATGCGAGCAGCAGAGGAATAATTTTTTTCATTATTGATGTCATAAAAACTCCTTTATGAGGGTAATGTGAAACGGATATTCAGGTAATCGTCCAGCGGCGTAGCAAATTATGGTAGACGCCGGTCAGACTGAGCAAACGAGGATCGCTTGCAGCAATTGCGGGTGTCAGTTTTTGTATAGTCTGATCGAGGTCGAACAGCATCGCACGTTCTCCTTCGTCACGAACCAGACTTTCTATCCAAAAAAACGAAGCGACTCTGGCGCCCTCGGTAACTGGCATGACCCGATGCAGACTGGAAGATGGATACAACACCATATTGCCGGCTTCCAGTTTGACTGCCTGCACACCGAATTCCGTTTCGATCTCCAGCTCGCCGCCTTCATATTCATCCGGCTCGGCCAGAAATAATGTGGCTGATAAGTCGGTGCGCAGACTCAGATTTGTGCCGGGTATCTGCATGATCGCACTGTCCACATGTGTGCCATAAGTGCCGCCGTCAGCATAGCGATTGAATTTTGGGGGATATATTTTGCGTGGTAACGCTGCCGATACGAACAGAGGATTATTCCCGAGCGAACGCAGAATATGATTGCCAAGGCTGATCGCAATTTCTGAATTATCGTCAATCTGCGCGTTACGTTTGACATTCCGTGCCAGGGTTCCGGCTGTTTTGGTACCGTCATTCCATTCCGCAGTATCCAGATGGCGGCGGAATTGTTTTACTTCTTCCTTACTCAATACGTGATCAATAGTAATCAGCATAATTTCATCTCATTTATTCGTGACTGTTGTCGTGATGAGGGCAATCCGTGGACGTGGCCGACGCGCCGCATCGCACTAACGCGCCGCGATTGATTTCTTTCAGTGTCGCACAACCAGCCAGCGACATACATATTTCGAGTTCTTCGCACAGTAGCTTGATCATGTGGGCAACGCCCAGAGCACCAGCGACGCTCAGTGCGTACATTTGTAAGCGGCCTATGAGAACGGCATCGGCGCCCAATGCCAGGGCTTTGAATATATCGCTGCCAGAGCGTATGCCGCTATCGAGCAACAAGGGAAAACTGCTACCGACGGCAGCACGAATGGCTGGCAGCGCATCGAGGCTGGCAGGGGCACCATCCAGACTACGCCCGCCGTGATTTGAGACGATGAGGCCAGCCACGCCCATGTTTTGCAGTGCGCGTGCATCGTCGGGATGTAACACACCTTTTACCCAGACCGGCAGCGATGTCTGGGCCATCAGCCACTCAAGATCTTTCCAGGTTGGCGCATCGCGCATGATGCCCTGAAAGACGCGGCTCTCCTCGGGACCGAGTGTGATGTTCTCAGGGGCAGCATGATCGCGCAGATTGGCCGCCAAACAGCTTTGTGGCATGCGAAAACCAGCGCGCTGGGCGCGCAAGCTGGCGGCTTGAATCGATGCGTCTAAAGTGACGACAACGGCACTGAAGCCCGCATTGGCGGCTCTGTTGATGAGGTCCAGAGTGTCATTTTGTCGGGGCTGAAAATATAGATGGAACCAGCGCGGCGAGCCGCCATTATTGGTGGCCGCAGAAATATCTTCCATGCGGACAGATGACAGCGTGCTGCTGACCATGCAGCTCTGCATCGCCTGTGCGGCACGGGCAGTCTCTATTTCTCCGGCCGGATGGGCAAGCCGCTGAAATGCAACCGGTGCCATGAAAATCGGGTGGGGGAATGTTTGCTGACCCAGCGTCAGTCGGGTATGTCCAGCGGTGACGTCACGCAGCAGACGAGGATAAATCGCCCATTGGGCGAATGCGTTCAGATTCGCCGCGACAGTGATGTCGCGACCGCAACCACCGGCAACATATTCATAGTGGGGGAGCGCCATGAATTGTTGCGCCAGACGCTCGTAATCCTGTGCGCAGCGTATGTCCGGTGGAATAGTGCTGAGCGGAGCTTGCGCCTGAGAGGTGGTATTGGTCATATCAGCAAATGTCGGGCAAGTGCCCGACATGGTATCTAACGTTATATTGCGTTGATAATGGTTTTTGCAGCGAGATTACATTTCATAGTTCAGCGTTAACCGGACTGCCCGGGCATCACCTTTGTACAGGAATGAACCGGAACGATAAACCGCTGTGTAATAGTCCTTGTTTGTCGCGTTTAACACATTCACGCGCAGATCCAGTTTTTTGGAAAAACGATAGGCGGCGAACACATCATAGACCGCAAATGACGGCACGGGTTGCGAGCAATAGCCAGTTGCAGTGTAACCAGCCGCAGTGTCTGGCTGACCACCACAACGGTCGCTTTCGTAGCGGGCAGTGGCACCGAACGAGAACGCGTTTGTCAACTGATACTTCGCTTGTGCAGAGAATGATTTTTCTGCGAAGTTACTTAAAGGGCGAGCAATATTCGACGCGGTTGCTGAGTCCAGCACTTTCGAGCGGAGTATTGCCAGGCCGACTTGTGCTGACAATTTCTCAGTCACATCACCAGCGAGACCAAACTCAATCCCCTGTACACGATTTTTACCCGTGTTGAAAGTACCGATCGTGTCGTAATTGGCGCCTTCCATCACGTCCGATTTTTTAGTCTGGAATATCGCTGCCGTTGCGAGTAATTTGTCGTCAAACAGATTCCACTTGGCACCCAGTTCCAGATTGATCGAAGTTTCAGGTTTAGCACCAGCGATCTGATTTTGATACAGGACAGCACCACCGTAACCGCTGCTGGTACCGGCATCTGCTTCACCGCCGTTGATATCCTGTGCGCTTGCCACACTGCCGTAGACGATCAGTTTTGGCGTGACTTTATAGCTCAGACCGAGGTGACCGTTGACCAGCGTGTCGTTGTAGCTGTAGTCGCCAGTGATCGCTGCGGTTGTATTATTGCGGCGGATCAGTGACAGGTCAAAATAATCGGCACGCAAGCCACCAAATGCCGTGAAGCGATCCGTCAGATCAACGGTATCCATCGCCGTCAGTGCGATCGTTTTTACCTGCCAGTTCTGTGTCCAGCCCAGACGGGTTCCGTTACGACCAGCGAGTGTGTTCAGGTTGCTGACGGGAACGCCATTGCTATCAGTAAAGCAATAGCCGTTATTTGCACCGATACCTGCGGTTGTTTTGCAGTTAAATGCACCGGTGTTGCTGATGGCGAAGTTACCGGAAACCACTTTGTGATCTGTGTATTCTGCACCAAAGATGAATTCGTGCTTCAGACCCAGCAATTCTTTATCCCAGCGCAGATTACTTTGGTGCGCGAAGTAGTCAACGTCCTGCCAGCCGGTATGCCCGTTATCAAGCACGCCTGTCGTGTAAGCTTTACCAGTCGCGCCATCGTAGCGGGTTGCGCTGGATGCACCGGTCGTAACATAGGAATTACCTGATTTACCGTAACGTGTCAGGCTGTTGAGCGTGAGCGCCGGGGCGATTTTCCATTTGACTCGGGCGGTCAGCGTATCGACATCTGATTTGAGAAAATCATTGGCCTGCGCATATACCGGAACATTTTTTGCCGGAACGCGGTCAGGCACCGTGCCAACCAGATAGTAACCAAGATCCGGTGCTTTATCTTCGGTACGCAAACCATAGTAATCCAGCGTTACAAACAGATTTTCATTGGCTTCCCACAGTCCAGACAGAGCCACACCTTTACGATTTCGGTTCGATGGTGAGCGATCTGGTATGCCTTCATCACCGTAGAGCACGTTGGCACGCAAAGCGAAATTATCACCAAAGCCTTTATTCACATCGGCGGTCACACGTTTCTGATTATCAGTACCTGCACCGATAGACACTTTGGAGAAGTCTTTATCTAAAGTTGCCTGTTTTGTGATGGCATTGACCGCGCCACCAGCACTGCCGCGCCCGGCAAAACTGGAGCTTGGCCCCTTGGAGATTTCTAATTGTTCAATCGCGAAACTTTCGCGTGTCGTCATTCCGGGGTCGCGCAGACCATCAACGAAAACGTCACTACGCGCTTCCTGACCGCGGATGATATAGCGGTCGCCGAAGGCGTTACCATTTTCACCGGTACCGAGGGTAATGCCGGGCTGTGCATTCAGAATCTGTTTCAGTTCAGTCAGACCGGAATCATCGATAGCTGCTTTAGTAATGACAGAAATGGTCTGTGGTGTCTCTGCCAGCGGGCGAGTATGACGGGAATCACCAGACGTTTTTGCCTTGTAAGGCACACCAGATTCTGCATTCGGGTTCGGATCCAGCGCTTTGCCATAAATCTGTACTTCCGGCAGTACCTGCATTTTGTCATCTGCAGGTTTCGCCGGGGTTGTCTGCGCCATCGCTACTAGAGGAATAAACATCGCGCTGGAAATGCCCATGGCAATGCTGGTTTTGTTCACGGAGGTGAACTTCGTGTCATTGGTGCGTAGGCTATCTGGCTGGCGCGTTTGTTTACGTTTCAAGATGTACTCCCAAGTGGTGTTGAAGATTTGAGCGTAGTGTAAACAAGATTTTAGTTAATGTAAATAGGAATTAATCTCATTTGCATTGGTGTTTATTTTTTTCAAAGAATATGTTGCGGGTGACAGAGGCAGTGTCTGGCATCGGTGCTGATGTTGCCGCGAGGGCGGGGGAGCGAGGCATGCTGAAGGTGTTATTTGATGCCGGTCGCGGCTTTGCCTGGGCGACTGGTATTTGCCGATAATGAAAAGAGGAATGGCTGATGAGAACCAGTCAGGGGAGCAGATGCAGGGCAAAGGCGTTTGGGTGTCGTCCTTACCCTGAGACAGGCGGAAATTCGGAGGGGATTTAGGCTGGGGTGATGTCCTTACCAAACAGCGAGTCCCATAATTGCCGGGTTGCTTCTGCTTCCCGGGCAACCTTGGTGACAGCGATGCGAGCACGGTCTTCCCCTTGCAGGCGTATGCCGTGTTGTAACTTGCGCAGCCAGCGATAGGCTTTGGCAGTTTGTCCAGCCAGATCAGCATCAATCAGTCCGAGTTCACCACATAGTTTCAGCAAGGCGATATTACCGATATTGGCGGTCAGCTGCGGATACTGGTGGGCATATCTGAGCACTAAATACTGCACTATGAATTCAATATCGATCATGCCGCCAGCATCATGCTTGAGGTCAAATAATTCGCTGCGGTTAATGTTCGCGTCACGCATTTTTTTGCGCATGCTGACGACTTCCTGCGATAAGCTGACAGCATCTCTGGGCTGACGTAATACCTGATCGCGGATACGTTCAAATTCCTGTGCTATCCCGCTGTCGCCGGCGCAAAAGCGGGCGCGGGTCAGTGCCTGATGTTCCCATAACCAGGCCGATTTTTCCTGATAGCGGGCAAATGAGCTTAGCGACGACACCAATAAACCGCTGGCACCATCGGGTCGCAGCGCAATATCAATGTCAAACAGTATGCCCGCCGGTGTATGGCTGGTCATCCAGGTGATGAAGCGCTGTGCCAGTTTGGCGTAATTACCGGGCGCTTCCTGATCGTCATCATCGTACAGAAAAATCACATCCAGGTCCGACGCGTAACTGAGTTCTTTACCACCCAGTTTGCCATAGGCAATGACGGCAAAGCGCGGCACTTCGCGATGCCGGCTGGCGATGGTTTCCCATGCCGCCTGTATGGTTGCCGCTACGATCAGATCAGCGAGTTTCGAGAGCTCATCTGCCAGATGCTCAACGCTGAGCTGGCCTTCCAGATCCTGAGCCAGCAAGCGGAACTGCATTGCATGGTGCAATTCACGCAGGGTTTCCATCTGGCGTTCCGTGTCGCCCTGATGCTGGCTGAGTTGGCGCTGCAGATCCTGCTCAAAACTGCTCCAGTCAGGACGCTGGTGCAGCGATGATTCATCAAGCAGTTCGTCCAGTAGAATGGGATGGCGGGTCAGAAACTTGGCGGCCCAGTCGCTGGCAGCCATCATACGGATTACGCGTGCCAGCGCGTGCGGATATTCGGTCAGTAAAGACAGATAGGCAGATCGGCGCGCAATGGTTTCGAGAAAATCAAGCAGACGGTTCCAGCAAGCCAGTTGCATTTCTTCCAGTCTGGCAATCTGCGGCAAAGCATTGTTGATCAGCGCAATCATTTTTGTGCGGCTCGATTCAGACAAGCTCTGAATTTTCGCTGATTGCCAACTGGCGATCAGTCTGCGCGCAACATCGCCCGCCTCATGGAAGCCTGCGATTGTCAGTTGTGATGTCAGTAGTTCTTCGCTGTCGCTGCTGCCGAGACTGGCCGTCAGCAAGTATTGGGCTGCTTCTGTACTGTTGTCTGCTTTATCTTTAAAAATGGCGTCGAACTGTTCCGCGACAAAGGCGCGATGCGGCTGCAATTGCGTCAGTAGTTCGTCCACAGTCTGGCAACGCATCATCTGCGCAACGCGCAGTTGGTCTTCTGTCTGCGCCGGGAAAGTGTGCGTTTGCGCATCATCCAGATATTGCAAACGATGTTCCAGGTTACGCAAAAAAGTGTAAGAAGTAATTAGCTGTTGCACTATTCTGGTGTCGAGTATCCCTTTGTCAGCCAGCGTTTTCAAGGTGTTGCGGGTCGAGCGGTCGCGCAGGCTGGTGTCACGACCGCCGCGTATCAGTTGAAAGACCTGTGCCAGAAATTCCACTTCACGGATGCCGCCGCGACCGAGCTTTACATTATTACTGCGTTCCGGGTGCTTGCTTTCCTGGCGTACCACTTCGGCACGAATCTGGGCATGCATGGAGCGCAGCGAATCAATCGACCCATAATCGAGATAACGCCGATAGACAAAAGGCCGGATGATTTTTTCCAGTGTTGCAATATCGTCGGCATTGCCTGTCATGGCGCGCGCTTTGACCCAGGCATAACGTTCCCATTCGCGGCCCTGTATCAGGAAATATTCTTCGACCATGCCAAAGCTGGCGACCAGCGGGCCGGATGCGCCGTTCGGACGCAATGCCATATCGACGCGGAAACTGAAACCGTCTTCGGTCACTTCAGAAATTGCGGCAATCAGCTTTTTACCGAGGCGGGTGAAGTATTCGTGATTCGACAGACTGCGTTGCGTACTGTCGCTGGTAACGGTATCGCCATCCTCGGCGTAGCAAAAAATCAGATCGATATCCGACGAGACATTGAGTTCATAGCCGCCGAGTTTGCCCATGCCGAGCACGATCATTTCCTGTGCGCGGCCGCTTTCTTCCCCGGTCGGCGTACCGTATAACTCCTGCATTTCTGCATTTAGGGCGGCCAGATGCTGTTGCACGACGAAGTCAGCAAATTCGCTGATGGTTGTCACCACTTCGTGCATGTCTGCGTCGCCGCACAGATCGCGCTTGATCAGTGTGCAGACGACGAGGTTGCGCAAACGACGCATGGCTTTGTTCAGAGTCGCGCCAGATGAAATTTCTTTTTGTAAAATCTGAGCAAAAATCGCCGGGGTCAAGGATAATCTTGAAATCTCGTCCAACATTGTCTGACGGTCGCTGCCGCCTTGTAGCCAGCGTTGCAGGAAACGCGATGCATTCAGAATATCGGGGATGTCAGCTTGGTCGGGTGGCGTGAGATTCATAGTCAATGTCGGGAAAGCGCGGTTTTGCGTAAGTCCTATTGCAGTGTTGCTTCGATTCTAAGTCATCTTGATCGGCTGCGGGCGTCTTAATCAAAGAAGTGTGAAGTTTCTCCCGGAAGGCATAAATATACTCCGGGGGAGTATTATTTAAACCCCAATGTTTATGCGGACAATTGGGTGAAATGAAGAGAAATATAGGGGAGTATGTTGAAAATTGCGGTATATCCAGTGACCAGTGCCTCGTCGGCAGAATAGTGTCATTGCTTAAATGAAAACGGATATTCCCGCCTCTCAGCCTTCTGCTGCGGAAGATCAGGAGCCAGTGTTGCCAGCACGCTCGCGCTGGCGTCGCCTTTTGTCGCATACTTTTGCCGCTTGCGGTGGCGGGCTCCGCTTTTTTCTTCGTGCGGTGCTGGTGCTGTACTTTGTGTTCTGCGCCCTCGTACTGGTGTTGCGCTATCTGGTGTTGCCACACGTGGCTGATTACAAGCAGGAAGTGGAAACCATGGTCAGCCGTGCGATCGGACGCGAATTGCACATGGTGTCATTGCAGGCATCCTGGCAAGGGCTTAATCCGCAACTGGTATTACAGAATGTGGAGATGCTTGACCAGCATGGCAAAGCGGCCTTGCGTCTGCCTGAAGTCAGGACGACGCTGTCGTGGTGGAGTCTGGCGCTGCTTGATCTGCGCTTTGACAACATCGAGCTGCATCAGCCAGTACTCGATATTCAGCGCGATACCGACGGCAAATTGTATATCGGCGGTTTTTTTATCGATCCGAAAAAGAAAAGCGACGGCAAGGGGCTGGACTGGGTGCTGGCACAGCATCAGATTGTCATCAGGCAAGGCGTTTTGCGCTGGAATGACCGGGTGCGTCAGGCACCGGAATTACAACTCAATGATGTCAGCCTGATTCTGCGCAATCGCTGGCGTCACCACCAGTTTGCCTTGCGTGCAACGCCTCCGGCGGCGTTATCTGCGCCGGTCGATATCCGCGGCGATGTGCAACATCCGGCATTCACCAGACAAGTGTCGGATTTCTCCAACTGGAGCGGCGAACTGTATGCCGATCTGCAAAGTACCGATCTGCATGCGTTGCGCTCGTATATTGATTATCCTGGCGATATCAGTCAGGGACATGGTGCGGTACGATCCTGGCTGCGACTCGATCGCGGCCGCGTCGCAGATGTCAGTGCCGATCTGAGGCTCGTTGACGTGCAAGGTCAATTTGCCAAAGATCTGCCTGAACTGGATATGGCGGAAATCCGTGGCCGCGTCACCGCCAGTGAAAAAGCCGATCTTGGCAAAAAATATCTGCCGTCCTTGTTCGGTAAAGCCGGACACACCATTGCTCTGACCGATTTTTATATGAAAGCCAGGGACGGTTCGGTCATGCCACCAACCACTATCAGGGAAAGTTTTACCCCGGGCACAGGCAATCAGTCGGCGAAGGTTGAGCTGTACACCAAATTTCTGGACTTACAAATTCTGGCTAACTTTGCCGGACACTTACCCTTACCTGCAGACCAGCGGCAGATGTTGCTGGATTTTGCGCCAAAAGGTCAGTTAAAGGAATTTTCTGCCTCTTGGCAGGGAACATATCCGGATGTGGCTGCATATAAAGTGAAGGGCGAATTTATTAATTTGTCCATGCGGCCGCAACCTGCACAGTTAGCCCGGGCCAAAACTGCAAAAACACCCGCGAAAGCAGCCGTTCCGGCGATTCCCGGCTTTGAAAATTTATCCGGTACTGTGGATGCGAGTGATCGCGGTGGAAATTTTTCACTCGATTCCAAAGATCTGTCATTACGCCTCACCAGTTATTTCATCGATCCTGTGATGCCGTTCGATCGCCTGCAAATGGAGGCGAACTGGAAATTTCAGGCGGACGATAAGCTGGTGTTTCAGATCAATAAGATGGATATGACGCAAGACAGTATGCATGCCACTTTGTCCGGCAAACACGTCATGTCTATGCGTGCATCTGCGCAGCCGCAACCCGGTGAGGTCGACTTAACTGCGCATATTGACGGCTTTGATCTGAAGCGACTCGAACGCTATATTCCCACCGTCGCCGAAGCAGATTTGCGTCACTGGCTGACGAAAAGCATACTGGATGGCCGTGCCGATGATGTGACTGTGCGTGTTCGCGGTGATCTCGCGCATTTCCCGTTTTCTGCGAGTGACCCGCACTCCAGGAATAAAGGGGAGTTTCTGGTCAAAGGCAGTCTGAGCGGCGGCAAACTGGATTTCACCGCTGGCGAACTGGCCGAAGGCGGTAAGGCGCCTTTATGGCCGGTCATTGACGATATCAAAGGCAATTTCATCTTTGAGCGCGCCAGAATGGAAATTAACGGTGACACAGCGAAAACTCTGGGGGCAGATCTGCGCAAGGTGAAAGCGGTGATTCCCGATTTATTAAGTGCGGGATCTGTCCTGAATATCGATGGCAACGCCAGCGGCCAGTTGCAGACCATGCTGGCATACGTCAGTGCAAGTCCTGTGGCTGGCTGGCTGGGGCATTTCCTGGCAGAGTCGAAAGCAAGTGCGAACGCAGGTTTAACTTTAAAGCTGCAATTACCGCTGCGTCATATGATCGATGCAAAAGTCAACGGCGTACTGCAATTCGCCAATAATGACGTGGTACTGCAACCCGGTATTCCACTGGTCACCGGGGTCAATGGCAAACTCGAATTTAACGAGCGCGGCGTTAATCTCGGGACGCTGAAGGGAAGTGCGCTGGGTGGTCCAATTGTCATCAGCGGCGGCTCACAAAAAGATAACAGTATTCGCGTCCGGCTTGATGGCAGCGTCACTGGTGAGGGTGTACGGCAGATGCTGCCAGCTGCAAATCGCGAGCAAATCAAAATAGACGGTACCAGTCGCTACACCGCAACGATTGCCGTGAAAAAGCAATTACCGGAAATCGTGATTGAATCGAATTTACAGGGAATGGCGCTCAATTTTCCCGCACCCATGAAAAAAAATGCGACGGAGTTGATGCCCTTGCGCATCGAACTGGTGCCACAGAACACAGCTGACAGCAGTGTTCTGCAGGATGAGTTGCGGATGCATCTTGGTAATGCAGTGCATGCAAAATACGTACGTCAGAAAAGTACCGATAAGCAAGCCAACTGGCAGCTCTTGCGTGGCGGTATCGGTGTGAATGTGCCTGCGCCCGAGCCTTTGCGCGGCGTGGCGGTTAATATTGAAGCGAATGTACTGCAAGCGGACGAGTGGCGTAGCGTTTTAAATACAAGTTCCGTCAATACCGCAGTTGGGAATACGACGAACACCTCTGCATTGAACGGTACTACGGGCAAAGCAGCGCAGGGCGGTGCTGCTTTAAATATTGCTCCTTATCTCGACATCAGCACACTGGCATTAAAAACCGGTCAGTTGCATATCTTGGGTAAGCAGCTGGATCACGTGGTGATGGGTATGTCTCATCACAATGATCTGTGGCAGGCGAATATCGACGCCAGTCAGGTTTCCGGGCATATCAGCTGGAATGAAGGCAGTGTCAAAGCTGGGACGGCAGGGCTGGCGGGACCGGGCACGGTGACGGCACGTTTAAGCAAGCTGACGATCCCGCAAGCGGCGACCAGCGATGTCAGTGATTTGTTGGAGGATAAGCGCAGCAGTACCCAGATACCGGGACTCGATATCGTTGCCGATAGTTTTGAGGTATTCAATAAAAAGCTCGGCAGACTGGAACTGCAAGCCAGTAATCAGATGAGTGGCGCTTCCAGTGAATGGCTGCTCAGTAAGGTACTGTTGAAAAATCCGGATGCGGAACTCAGGGCGACTGGACGCTGGGGGAGTCGCACTGGGAATAGCACCGGAAATAGCGCCGGAAATAGCGTGACCCAACTCAATTACGTGCTTGATATCGCGAATGCCGGGCAATTGCTGGACAGGCTTGGGTTTGCCAATGTCGTACGCGGTGGACGTGGACGACTGGACGGCGACGTGAAATGGAATGGCTTGCCCTATGCGATGGACATTCCCAGCATGAGCGGCAAGGTGCAGCTCGATCTGGCCGCCGGGCAGTTTTTAAAAGTCGATCCAGGCGCTGCGAAGTTACTCGGTGTGCTGAGTATGCAGTCATTGCCACGACGCCTTACTCTGGATTTCCGGGATATATTTTCTGAAGGCTTCGCATTTGATGCCATTACCGGCAGCGCGCAGATTGTGCAGGGTGTAGCCCGCACTGATAATCTGAAAATGCGCGGAGTGAATGCGACCGTGGTGATGGCGGGTAACGCAGATATCGTCAATGAATCCCAGCAATTGCATGTAGTGGTCATTCCGGTTATCAATGCCGGCGCGGCGTCGGTGGTGTACGGACTAGCGGTGAATCCCGTTATTGGTCTGGGAACCTTCCTCGCGCAATTGTTCTTACGTGAACCGCTGGCAAAGGCTTTTACCTTTGAATATATGGTGAGTGGCCCGTGGAAGGATCCTCTGGTGAAAAAAATTGAGCGTCAGGACAGTCAGGACGTTGCCGTTGAGCATCGACAGCCAGATGCCAGGAAAGGTGAATGATGAAAGTTGCAGCGATACAAATGGTTTCTTCTGCCACTCTGGCAGACAATATGGCGACAGCAAAACGTCTGCTGACCAGTGCAGCAGGCGACGGTGCCAAACTACTGTTATTGCCGGAATACTGGCCTTTAATGGGCTTGCAGGATACCGATAAACTGGCGATTGCCGAGCCTGCCGGTAGCGGCCCTATGCAGGAATTTTTAGCGGAAATGGCGCGTTCGCTGAAGGTCTGGCTGATCGGAGGCACTATCCCGCTGCAATCAGCCGAAACTGGCAAAGTCATGAATACGACGCTGGTATTTGATCCGCAGGGAGTGCAGCGTGTTCGCTACGACAAAATTCATTTGTTCGGTTTCTCCAAAGGCGATGAGTCATACGAAGAGGCACGTACCATTACTGCCGGCGAACAGGTAGCCACCTTTGAAACTGAGGCCGGCCGGGTTGGTCTGTCTATTTGCTATGACTTACGCTTTCCTGAATTATTCCGCGCGATGGGGCCTTGTTCTCTGATCGTTGTTCCTGCTGCTTTTACTTACACCACAGGTCAGGCGCACTGGGAAATTCTGTTGCGCGCCAGAGCGATAGAGAATCAGTGTTATGTTCTGGCATCGGGGCAGGGTGGCAGACATATCAATGGCCGTCGTACCTGGGGGCACAGTATGTTGATTGATCCTTGGGGGAAAATTCTCGCGGAATTGCCCGAAGGTGAGGGGATAGTCAGCGGTGACATCGATGCGGAATTGTTGCAGCAGATCCGCACCAGTCTGCCTGCGTTGCAACACCGGAAATTATAGTTGCCATCCGGCTTACCTCTCAGGATGGCTCAACTTCAAGTGTAAGTTATCAGCATACTGTTGTCGTCGCTGAGTTGTTTTACAATGCATATATTGCATTCTTTTGTATTGGTTAATCTACTTTATGAGTTCTTCAAATTCAGCCTTGAACCACCTCGTTATTGCACGTGACATTTTATTGACGCCATTTGGTCTGGACGACCATAAATTGTCGAAAGTGCTTGGTTCTATGTTCACGCACCGTGTGGACTATGCTGATCTGTATTTTCAGTTCACTCGCAGCGAAGGCTGGAGTCTTGAGGAAGGTATAGTCAAAACCGGCAGTTTTTCGATTGACCAGGGTGTTGGTGTCCGTGCTGTTTCCGGCGATAAAACTGCGTTTGCTTATTCGGATGAAATATCTGAAAAAGCCTTGTCTGATGCGGCCAAAGCAACCAGAACGATTGCGCTTCAGGGGGCGGGCAAGATCAAAGTCGCTTCCGCTTTGCACGGAATTCAGGGGCGGGATTTGTATTTACATGATGATCCTCTGCATTCTCTTGACGCCAACGAGAAGGTACGTTTGCTTGAGCGTATAGAAAAAATTGCGCGTGCAAAAGATCCTCGTATCGTTCAGGTGATGGCGTCGCTCGCCGGTGAATACGACGTCGTTCTGGTGGCCCGCAGCGATGGTGCGCTGGCAGCAGATATCCGTCCTCTGGTACGCGTTTCGCTGACCGTGATTGCGGAACAGAACGGACGTCGTGAAATGGGTTCCAGCGGTGGCGGTGGTCGCTATGATTATTCCTATTTTTCTGATGCCTTGCTTGAACAATATGCGGATGAGGCTGTGAAGTCTGCTCTGGTGAATCTGGATGCACGCCCGGCACCAGCGGGGCCAATGACGGTCGTGCTTGGCCCTGGCTGGCCCGGTGTATTGCTGCACGAGGCGGTGGGTCATGGTCTTGAGGGTGATTTCAACCGCAAAGGATCGAGTACGTTCTCCGGCCGCATCGGTGAGCGCGTTGCTGCAAAAGGTGTGACGGTCGTTGATGACGGCACGATGCGGAATCGCCGCGGTTCGCTCAATATTGACGATGAGGGTAATCCAACCCAATGCAGTACACTGATTGAAGACGGCATACTGAAGGGATATATGCAGGACACGATGAATGCGCGTCTGATGAAGATGGCAGTTACGGGGAATGCCCGTCGTGAATCGTTTGCGCATTTACCGATGCCACGCATGACCAACACCTATATGCTGGCCGGAGATAAAGATCCGCAAGAAATTCTGGCGTCTGTGAAAAATGGCTTATACGCTGTGAATTTTGGTGGTGGTCAGGTTGATATCACGAATGGTAAGTTTGTGTTCTCTGCCAGCGAAGCTTATATGATAGAAAACGGTAAGCTCAGTTATCCGGTCAAAGGCGCAACCCTGATAGGTAATGGACCTGAAGTACTGAACCATGTGTCCATGATCGGCAATGATTTGCGCCTCGATTCTGGTATCGGCGTGTGTGGTAAAGAGGGACAGAGTCTGCCGGTTGGCGTAGGTCAGCCTAGTCTGCGGATTGATGGTCTGACAGTCGGCGGCACCGCTTAGTTTTTTTACCGGTTTAAAATTGAGGTCAGGGTTCCATGTTTGTGATCGCTGTTGTGTCAGCAAAAGGTGGCGTAGGAAAGACTACGCTATCTGCCAACCTTGCATTCGGTATTGCTCAGCGTGGTCACCCCACTCTGGTGATCGATCTCGACCCCCAGAATGCACTGCAATGGCATCTCGGCGGCTTGGAACAGAGCAATTGCAAAGGAATCAGTGCACTGACCGGCCCGCGTACCAGGCTTGCAGGCGTGACGCATGGCAGTCCATACCATGTCTATTTTTCTCCATACGGCAGTGGTGGAGAAGTTCAGCGTCTGCGTTTTGAGAGTGTTCTGGAGCAACAGGATGACTGGCTGCGCTTGAAGTTGGAAAAAGCGAATTTGCCGGAAAATGCGATTGTCTTAATCGACACTCCACCCGGACCCTCGGTTTACATGAAGCAGGCAATTCATGCAGCAGATTACGTGCTGGTAGTGGTGCTGGCGGACGCTGCCTCTTATTCCACCCTGCCTGAAATGGAAGAACTGATCACCGCTTACCGGCCACCCATTTCGCGGTTGAAAGGTTCGGCTTATGTGATTAATCAGTCTGCGAAGCGGCAACTGGCACAGGACGTGTCTGCCTTATTCGCGTCGCAACTGGCTGAGCGTATGGTGCCTTATGTGATCCCTGAAGATGCAGAAGTCGAAGAGGCATTGGCATACGAATGTCCGCTCCTGCATTATCGTCCGGATAATCAGGCCACAAAGAAAATACAGTCCGTCGTTGACTGGTTGCTTGCACGGGTTCCTCAAGCTCAGTGAGCGAAGAATAAATCACCTCCTCATTCTGTTCTGCCACCGTTTTTTTTGCCGGCGTGGTTTTTGCATGGCCTCCTGGCAAATTCCCTTGAAATATCACTTCCTTACCGCTAAAGACACCGGGTTGCCTCATACAGTTGTGCTATTAGAAAATAAAAAGCAATTAATTTCTAATGTGATAATGTTTTTTCTCAGACACCGTGTTCAAATAACGGGTAATTGTAAGTAAATGAAATGAGAATTTACTTTTGATAAATTCTGATCTAACGCAAAGTAATGTTTTTAATAAGAAACTTATTTTTAAAAACAGCATCTGTACTGAAGTTGATCTCTGTCCAGTTATGAATTGTTGACATTCTTTTACGGTGTTTTGCTGGACGATTACTTTCGGCGAGTGTTACAGTTTTAGACGAAAAACTAGGTTTTGTTCCAGAGATCAGGAGCTGGAAAGTCAGCGAAACAATGAATGGAAGTACCCAAGTATGTTGAATAAAAATGTGCAGTATTACGAATCTCAGCAGTGTGCGATTCAATGGAAAGCATTTCTTGCCGCGTTCTCTGCTGAGTTTGCCTCAAAAGGTGACGTTCCGGACCTCCGGGCGTTTATGTATCAGATGGGACGGACGATGGCCGCTGCCTTTCCTGAACTTGACGGCACTAGTTTGCAAGCCCTTGAAGACGGCATTAATTCTTACTGGTCGCAAACCAACTGGGGCTGGATGGAACTGATTGAGCAGCCAGAAAGCCTGATCGTGGAACATCATGCCTCGCCTGTCAAAGTAGCGTTTGGAGCGGACGCGCTGACATGGTCTCCAGCCTTGCTTGAGGGCGTCTATGCACAGTTGTTTGACAATCTCGGCATGGATAAATCGCTCTGCTTAACGCAGCGCGGAGATGCTCTGGAAGATGGCCAGTTGTTTGTTTACGAATTAAAGAAGCAGCCCGATGAACCGACATATTTCACACGTCGTTGATTGTCGGATGATGACGCACTAAGAAATTGAAAAGGGCTGTGAAGATTATGGATGATGACGTTAAAAATCTTTTTCAAAAGTTTGGGCAACCAGCGACAGCGTACCAAGAGATAAGCCGCGAAGTTGAAAGCGAGCAGGCGAAAAAACGCTGGCCGCTTTTACGTGATGTCAGGGTTCATGCAATTCCAGATCATGCTTCGGCGGACAATGAAGAGTTTTCTGAGGCGCAACGTATGACGCCATCCCTGAAACAGGAGGCGGTTCCTGATGTTCATCATAAGCCCTTGTTTAACCGGAGTAGCAGTGCGGATATACCTGAGTCTGGTCATCCTTCAGTAAAGAAAAAGGAAACGACGTCTCCGGCAATGGCTACGTTTGCATCGCCAGGCATTTTCCAGTCAGGACCCCAGCAAAAAATGGTGCTTTCCAAACAGGAAGAGCCGTTAAAAAATGAAATGAATAGTTTGTTCCGTACTCCTAAGGCAAGTGTGGTGAGCACGACGGCTGTGCAAGCTGAGTCTCAGAATAATGGTGTCGCCCTGCCTGTACATACCGATAAGCATCAACCGCTTTCAGCGGTGTTTAAGCGCCTTGCCGCTCAGCCTGAACCGGCGAAAACTACCGAATCTCCAGTAAATTCTTTTTTCAAAAAAATCTTCAAATCATGAGAGTGGTAGCTGTTATTTCTCCGAAGGGAGGCGTGGGAAAGACAACGGTGACAGCAAATCTTGCTTCAGCGCTTGCCCGTATGGGCGCCAAGGTGGTGGTGCTCGATCTGGATCCGCAAAATGCGCTGAGGCTACATTTCGGTATGCCTTACGATGATGTAGCAGGAATTGCCATGCGCAGTCTGAGAGATGACCGCTGGACGCATGTGCTTTATGAAAGCACTTATGGCGTTGACTTCTTACCATACGGTACCGTTGAGGAAGATCAGCGGGAAGTTTTTGAAGATACAGTCCGGAGTAATCCGGACTGGTTGTATTTGCATCTGCGTGATTTATCGCTGGACCCGGCAACGGTCGTTTTAATTGATACTCCGCCAGGGCCAAGCATTTATCTGCAGCAAGTGCTGAGCGTTGCACATATCGGTCTGGTTGTACTCAAGCCTGACGCCGCGTCCTATTCGACGGTGCCCTCAATCGAATCTTTGATTCAATATTACACAGCCGGAAGGAAGGATTTTCTTGGTTACTGCTACGTGTTGAATCAGATGGATGCGTCCAGGCAATTGTGTCGTGATGTTCACGGTATGCTGCGCTCGACCTTAGGTGGTAAGTTTGTTCCTTCCACGATACACAAGGATGAGGCTGTCAGTGAAGCGCTGGCATGCCAGACTCCCGTTTCTTACTATGCACAACACAGTTCCGCCACACACGATGTGCAGCAACTTGCTGTATGGCTGCAAGAAAATTTCGGACTGGTTGATTGATGCGCTCGATACTGAATTCGCGATATTTATACGGCCGGCTCAATGAGTTTGGGCGATTGATGGTCAACTGGCCTGGCTGGAATTCCAAGTTGTCCCGGGTTTCAGCGCTGATCGTTGCTGCCGTGCTTTTCTGGGTCTCGATCAGTATGCCCATGGAACTGCCGTATCAGACTTTTTTCTCGGTGGTGATATTTTCTACCGCGATGTATTTGCGCCGTTACACGGGAACGCTGATTTCTCTGATCATGGTGATGTTCTCCGTCAGCGCAACGAGCCGATATATTTACTGGCGGGTCAACTACACAATCGATACCGAAAATCTGGTCGATTTATTTTTCGCTCTGGTATTGATCCTTGCGGAAATTTATGCGTGGCTGGTGTTATTGCTCGGATATCTGCAAACTGCATGGCCGCTCAGACGCAAACCTGCCGTCTTACCGGCAGATACATCGACTTGGCCGGTTGTTGATCTGTTCATCCCGACTTATAACGAAGATCTGGCGGTGGTTAAACCGACCGTTATGGCAGCAATGGGCATAGACTGGCCCAAAGATAAACTGAATATCATCATTCTGGATGACGGACGGCGCCCTGAATTTGCCGAATTTGCCCGGACCGTCGGCGTCCAGTGCTTCACGCGTGCCGATAATAATCATGCGAAAGCAGGCAACATCAATGCTGCGCTGAAACGGACAAATGGTGAGTTTGTCGCCATTTTTGACTGCGACCACATGCCTACCCGTTCATTTCTGCAATATACGATGGGGTGGTTTCTGGTTGATCCAAAATTGGCGATGGTACAGACACCCCACCATTTTTTATCCCCTGACCCATTTGAGAGAAATCTGCATACGTTCAGGCATGTGCCGAATGAAGGTGAGCTTTTTTACGGCCTGATTCAGGATGGAAATGATTTGTGGAACGCTACCTTCTTTTGTGGTTCTTGCGCAATTCTGCGGCGAACCTATCTGGAAGAAATTGGTGGGATTGCCGTCGAAACCGTGACCGAAGATGCACACACTGCATTGAAAATGCAGCGGCTCGGATATAACACCGCTTATCTGGCATTGCCACAGGCGGCAGGGCTGGCGACTGAGAGTTTATCGGCACACGTCGGGCAGCGCATACGCTGGGCGCGTGGCATGGCGCAGATTTTCAGGGTGGATAATCCTTTGTTAGGCAAAGGCCTGACTTTCGGTCAGCGACTTTGTTACAGCAATGCGATGCTGCATTTCTTTTACGGCTTGCCACGCATGGTTTTTCTGCTGGCGCCGATTTCATATTTGTTTTTTGAAGTACATATCATCAAGGCGTCGGCGATTGCGATTGCGGCTTACTCGTTGCCGCATTTGCTGCACGCCAACCTGACGAACTCCCGTATTCAGGGAGCACATCGGCATTCTTTCTGGGCCGAGGTGTATGAAGCCACCCTGGCCTGGTATATTTTCCGTCCAACAATGGTTGCTCTGATTAATCCCAAATTAGGGAAGTTCAACGTGACCGCGAAGGGCGGTCTGGTTGAAGAGGAGCACTTTGACTGGGTTATTTCCAAACCCTATCTGGTCATGCTGGCGCTGAATATTTTAGGTTTTATTATTGGTATCGGACGAGCGATCTGGTGGAACAGTTATGAGCTGGATACGGTTTTGCTGAACATGCTGTGGACAATTTACAATCTGATTATTCTCGGTGCGACACTTGCTGTAGCAACCGAGTCCAAGCAGGTGCGGCGCTCTCATCGGGTGCGTGCCGTACTGAATGCGACACTGCGCTTACACAATGGACATTCCTTCGTCTGTCAGACTGAAGATTTTTCTATGGGTGGAATGTCGCTTCGCATACCTGAAGGCTTCAAATTAGAGAAAGGCGAAGAGGCGATGATTTCGCTGTATGGCACGAACGGGGAATGTTTATTTCCGGCGAAAGTCATTTTCTCAAAAGAGAACTTGCTGAGTCTGCAGTTCCTGAATCTGAATTTGCAGCAGCAGATGGATCTGATCAGTTGCACCATTGGCAGGGCCGATGTCTGGTTGAACTGGTCTGAAGAACGTGATCTCGATCATCCTCTGAATGGTCTGAAAGAAATTGCCTATCACAGCCTGCGCGGCTTTATTCAGTTTGGAGCCGGGTTGAAACAGTATTTCGGAAAAAAAAGCGATTAGCACATGACTACACTTACTGAAGCGAACATTGTGAAAAACATGAAATCAACATTGCCCTGGAAAAAAACGGTCAACACCACACTTGCGCTGGCGATTGCATTTGGCATGAGTGTGACTGCGCACGACGATGTTTTTGCAAAATCGAAGCGCAAATCTTCCGAAGCGCAGACAGAAGAGACAGAAAAACTTGCCGCCAGCGACGCCCCGGTCGCCGTTTCAACAGCAGCACCAGGCCAGAAAGTGTATACCATCAGCCTTAAGCAAATGGGGCAGGGATCCAATATCGAATTACGCGGTGTTGAGGGCGAGCGTACGTTTCCTTTCACTGTCCGCAGTGACGAAGTGATCACTGCGGCGAAAATACGTTATGGTATTGCGTATTCACCTGCGTTGCTGCCGGATTTGTCGCATATCAAAATCTCAGTTAACAATGAGCTGGTCAGTGTTGTTCCTTTACCGAAAGATAATCCCAAAGGCATCGTTCGTGAAGACAATATCGATCCACGTTATTTCGCCGATTTTAATCAGCTCAGTTTCAAGCTGATAGGACATTACACCAGAGATTGCGAAGACCCTTATCATTCCAGTTTGTGGGCGAAAATCAGTAATACGACGCAGCTGGAACTGACCGTCAGCACGATAGATCTGGCGAATGATCTGGCGCTGTTACCAGGTCCGTTTTTTGATAAACGTGATTCCAAATTGCTGGAATTGCCTTTTGTGCTGCCTGGTGGCGCATCACTGGAATTGCTGCGCAATGCCGGTGTCGTGGCTTCCTGGTTCGGTCATCTGGCCTCCTATCGTGGAGCCCGTTTCCCGGTTGCAGATGGCATGCCTAAATCGCATGCGATCGTGTTCGCTACGACCAAGGAAGCGCCGGCCGGTGTGCAGCTACCCGTGATCAACGGTCCGACTTTGATGGTCGTGCCTAATCCACAGAACCCGAAAACAAAATTATTGCTGGTGTTAGGTCGCGATAACGCTGAGTTGAAGATCGCAGTTCAGGCCCTGACGCTGGGGCAGACCGCGCTCGCCGGGCAGACGGCAATCATCCGTAACTTTAAAGAACCGGCGATCCGCAAAGCCTATGATGCTCCTAAATGGCTACCTACTTCCCGGCCTGTGAAATTCGGTGAGCTGACCCCGCTGCAGAGCCTGCAGGTAAATGGTCTGACGCCGGATCTGATCAGGATTAACATGCGGGTAGCACCGGATCTGTTCACCTGGCAGACCGAGGGCGTACCTATGGATCTGCGCTATCGTTTCACACCCCGACCAACTATTGACAAATCCACGCTGAATATCGGTATCAATGACGGATTTGTCCGCGCCTTATCTTTGTCCGGTGCAGAACCTGAAAAAGGCAAAATCAAAGAATCCGTGATGCTGTTCTTTAAGTCGGGCTTGCGTTATGCTCAGGAAGAAATTCAGGTGCCGACGTTCAGAATCGGTGCGGAAAATCAGCTGCAATTTCATTTCTTCTACGATTATCCTAAGCAAGGCGCGTGTAAAGACGTGTATCTGGATAACGTACGTTCCACGATAGATCCGGATTCGACTATCGATTTTTCTCACATGCCGCACTATGCGACTTACCCTAATCTGGCCTACGTTGCGAACGCCGGGTTCCCGTTCACAAAATTTGCAGATTTGTCCGAATCGGCGGTTATTCTTCCTGAGCGCGCCAGTAATCAGGAGCTGGAAGTTTTTTTCAATCTGATGGGGCGTATGGGAGAGTCGACCGGCTATCCGGTCACCAACAACAGCCTGATCTACGGCAGCGATGTTGAGAAACACAGTAATAAAGATCTGCTCGTTATTGCGACTAACGGTAATCAACCTCTCCTGAAACAATGGTCAAAATATATGCCGCTGACCATCGATGAGACAGGGAACCGTTTGCAATTACCTACGGGGTTTTTACGTGTTCTGGCACGCTGGGCTGGCAAAGATCTGGATGAACTCGAGCGTAAATCCGGTGAAATGTTAGCCAGTACCGGCAGTGCATTCGGTACCGTCATGCAGTTTGAATCGCCATTATCCAGTGGTCACAGTGTTGTTGTCGTGACGTCTGGCAGCCCCCGTGGCCTGCTGGATGTCACCGATGGTCTGAACAAAGCCGATCTTCGCAGCCAATTCCAGGGCGATCTGGTATTGATTAAAGGCGACAGGGTCGTCAACGCACTGGTTGGTAACACTTATTACTCCGGTCATCTGCCGTTCTGGACCTGGCTGAAGTGGAATCTGTCAACGAAACCGGTCGTGCTGATTGTGTTCCTGATGCTGGCTTCACTGATTGCTGCAGCTTTACTGTTCCGCTATTTACGGAGAAAGGCAGCACAGCGCCTGAAGGCGAACGAGCCGAAAGACCAACATTGATACATCAAAAATAACTGAATAAAACAGTCATTTCACGCAGGCAGACCACATGAATGTGGTCTGCCTGTTTATAATTTATCGTCAGTTTTTAAAGCGGATTTCACAATCGTAAGCTGAGGCAGAGATCGCTTCATCTAAGTGTTGAATAGGGGATGGTAATGGTTTTCAAAAGAAAAGCGATGGTGTTGGCGCTTTTAGCGATGTGTGTCGAATGCAGCACGGCTTTTGCGAACTCTCCTCTGACCCAGAAATTAATTGAACAGGCACACTTTTGGGAACAGCGCGGTCGCGACGATAATGCGGCGGATGCCTGGCGCAAGGTGCTGAAAGTCGATGCGAACAATATTGAGGCTTTGGTTGCCTTAGGCATATTTGATGCCCACAGTGGCAATGCTGAGCTTGCAAAAAGTCACCTCAATAAACTGATAGAAATCAAGGCAGGCAGTGCGCAGATCCGGTTAGTTGAAAAAGCAATCAGTCTTGGTACTGGCGGTGGTAAATCTCAGCTTGAAAATGCCAGACGACTGGCACAGCAAGGTGATACCGAAGCTGCAGCCGAGAGTTATCGCCAGCTTGGCGATGCATCCCGACTGAAAGGTGATGCGGCGTTTGAATATTATCAGGTGCTGGCAGGGACAAAAACTGGTTATGCCGAGGCAAAGCGAGGCCTTGAAAAGCTGACGAAAGAAAATCCTTCCAATCATAAATATGCATTGGCATATGCGCAGGTGCTGACTTATCGTGAGACCAGCAGGCCAGAGGGACTCGCGTTACTGGAAAATCTGAGTAACAAAGCCGAAGTATCTAAACAGGCGGAAGAGGCGTGGCGTCAGGCATTGACCTGGATGGGACTGCAAAGCAGCAACAGTAAATATTTCCGCAGCTATCTGGAAAAACATCCCCAGGATAAAACCATACAGGACAAACTCGCCAGCGTGAATCGTCCGGCCAGAAGTGATGCGTCGGAAGAGCGCCGTCCCGTCAACAAGCCCAAGCCTGAAAGTCCTCTGGCAAAAGGATCGGCGCTCGGGTTTAAAGCGCTGGATGCCAACGATGTGCCGACCGCTGAGAAAGAATTTCAGGCACTGATTAAGTCTCACCCTAAAGATCCGGTCGGATATGGCGGTATGGGGCTGGTCAAAATGCGCCAGGAAGAATTTATTGAGGCGCGTAAGTTCCTGCAAAAAGCTTTGGATCTCTCATCCGCCAAAGCGAAATCGAATTGGAAACAGGCATTTGATGGTGCCAATTACTGGGCATTGATCGAAGATGCGCGCACGGCGTTTGAGGATGCGGACAGCGCAAAAGGAATCGCCTTATTGCGCAAAGCCATTGAGATTAACGGTACCGAGCCCTCAGGTATTTTGCAACTTGCCGAAGCATTGCAGGCTGAGAATGATATGGCCGGCGCAGAAGAAAACTTTAAACGTGTTTTCAACGCCGATAAAAAAGAAATGCGCGCGCTGGACGGACTGATTGGCATTTATGTTTTGCAGAAGCGGCTCAGCGATCTTGAGGCACTAGGCGAATATTTATTACCTCGTCATCTGGCGATCGTCGCAAATCTGAAGTCTGAGCAAATGGCAGCGCAGGCGAAGCAACTTGAATCGGCTGGCGATATCATCGGTGCGCAAAGGGTGTTGGAAGACGCGGTACTGATCAAACCGGAAGATGCCTGGTTAAGGATGTCGCTGGCGAAAATTTATCTGAAACGGGACATGGCACCGCAGGCGCAGGCATTGTTAGATGCGCTCACGAATGTTGAAAAGCCCGATGCGGAGGCGTTGTACGTCAGTGCCTTGCTCAGTCAGATGCAGCAACTGTGGTGGGAAGGTTTGCAAACTCTCGAGCGTGTGCCAGCCAACGCGCGCAAACCAGAAATGTTTGCGTTGCAAAAGCAATTATGGATACGCGTCCAGCTTGACCGGATTGATCTTCTGAACAAACGTGGTTATGTCGATCAGGTCAGGGATATCCTGACACAGATTGAAGCAGCTGCAGGAACGGATAGTGAGTATATCGGCACCCTCGCTGCTTTGTACATCAAGTTAGGCGATACCGAACGCGGTTTTGCCATGATACGCCAGGCAGTACAAAATACGCAGCAGCCTTCTGCCAGTTTGTTATTGCAATATGCCAGCACCCTGATGCAGGCGAATCAGGAAGCCGAGCTCGAAGCCGTGATGCGTAAAGTGGCAGCGATGCCGAAATTGCAGGAGGACGAAGTAAAATCCTTCAGACAATTGCAAAAGGCTTTGTCCATGCGCTACTCCGAGCGCACCAGGGAGGCGAAAGACTACGCCGCTGCTTACGCTTATATCCAGCCTTATCTGATCGAGACGCCGGACGATAATTTATTGCTGCTGACATTAGCGCGCATTTATTCGTCTGCCGGTGATACTGAACCGGCAAAAGAGTTGTACACCAAGGTACTGGAAACCGATCCGGATAATCCAGAGGTCTTACAAGGACTGGTCTTTGCGGCAATACAAATCAAAGATTTCAGCGGCGCCGAAAATTATCTTGAGAAATTAATGCGCATGCAGCCGGAGAATCCACGCTTTATAGCGCTGGCGGGTAATGTCGCGCGCGCGCAGGGACACAATAGCAAGGCGCTGGGTTACTTCAAAAAAGCTCTGGCACTGGAGCAGGCGCAGCGACCATTGTCAGGTGCCGGTGTTGATGGTTTGCGTCTGGTCACGCCGGGTTCTGTTGCCAACAATCTCAACAATTTCAAAGTCAATCCTTTTGCCGAACGTAAGGCAGATGCTGTTCCGGCAGCGGCGCAAGTTGCTGTGCAGCCAACAGTGGTTACAGCCGCTCCGCGTACACCGCCGGTGTTGAAGGAAGTGCCGCAACTTGGTCCGCAATATGCTGCTATCGCGTCGCCGGTACCGAAGTTGCCGGCGGCAAATTCCTCTGCCACAACGCCGGCCGCAGTGGCACCGGTCGCAGCCGTTGCCGCTGCACCAGCGAGTGCGGCCATGATAAAGGCGACACCTGTCACTCCGACTGTACCTGCCGCCGCGGCTAATTCAGGAATGGCTGCAAGTAGCAACGTCGTCAGCAAACCAGCGTCTGCACCGGTATTGCTGAATGTGCCGAGCGCACCACCAGCAACACCAGCAACACCAGCAACGCCAGCAACGCCAGCAGTATCAGTAGCTCCATCTCCGACGCCAACGGTATCGCGCAACAATCCGGTGCCAGCACCTGCTGCCAGCGGAACAGAGGTGAAAAAAGCAGCATCAGTCAAAGCAGACGCGGGTATTTCAAAGCAGGTCATCAGCGCGGAAGAGGCGGCACTGATCAAAGAGATTGATGCTCTGAATGAGTTGAACCGCTCCGAAGTCACCGCCGGGTTTTCTGCCAGAGCACGCAGCGGTCAAAGTGGTTTATCTCAGTTGAAAGATCTGGAAACACCGATAGAAGCACATATCACGACCCTGGGTTATGGTCAGTTTGGCTTGAAGGTGATTCCGGTCGTGATTGATGCCGGTACCTTGCAACTGAATGATGCAAATATCGCAGGCCAGTTCGGGCGTAATGCCATACTCAATGAACAGGCAAAATTCGCCAAAGTCGCTTTTTCAACACAAGCCAGAACACGTGGCTTATCGGATGCGTCTTCCATCGAGCAAGTGGCGAAAGGTGTGGCGCTGAATATGAGTTACGAACTGGCGGGTGTGAAGCTTGATGTTGGCTCCAGCCCGCTTAATTTCCCTATCCAGAATGTTGTCGGCGGCCTGCGCTGGAGCACGCAGTCGGATGGCCTTAATTTTAGTGCTGAATTGTCCCGTCGGTCAGTGACGGACAGTTACCTGTCGTATGCGGGCGCAAAAGACAGCCTGTACGGGCTGAACTGGGGCGGCGTTACCAGAAATGGCTTACGTCTGGATGCGTCCTACGATGGCGAGGAGGGCGGCGTCTACGGCGCGCTGGGCTTGTATGGCATCAATGGTAAAAACGTGGTTAAAAACACGCAGGTTGATGCGGGTGCCGGTATTTACTGGCGGGCTTACCGCACCAAAGACACCACAGTGACAACCGGGCTGGGTTTGAATTCAAGTTTCTATAAAAAGAATCTGCGTTATTTTACTTACGGCCACGGCGGGTATTTCAGCCCGCAATCATATCTTGCTCTGAATGTACCGCTGGAGATCAGCGGACGTTATGGCAAATTGTCATATCAGGCCGGTGCATCGGTTGGTGTTCAGCATTTCCGTGAAGATGCGACACCGTATTACCCTTTGATCAGTGCAGATCAGACCGAGCTTGAGTTATTTGCGGCGGCGAATCCAGCGTTGAATATTGCCAGCAGCTATGCGGGGCAATCGCATACCGGATTGCAGTACAAAATTTCCGGTGCCTTAGAGTATTTGCTGTCGCCGCATTTCACGCTGGGCGGCAGATTCTCTGCCGATAACTCGGGCGATTTTACCGATGCCAGCGGTATGCTGTATATCCGTTACACGTTCGAGCCGCGGCGAGGTCAGGTCGCCTTTCCGCCGATTGCTCCTAAGCCTTACTATCTGGGAAATTGACCGATGAAAACTATCATGAAGACACTGATCGTCACATCGGCAGCGCTGCTGTTAACAAGCTTTGTAAATGCTGCAGATTTACAGTCAGAGGGGCGGGTTCATCTGGCGGAAGGGGATGCGGCTGCCGCGAGTAAAAAATTTGCTGAAGCAGCGAAAGTAAATCCTTTTGATGCGTCTGCATTGAACAATCAGGCCGTATCTTTGGCAGCGCAGGGCGATTATGAAAACGCACTGAATTTGCTGGAGCGCGCGGTCAGACTCAATCCTGAACGCCGTGATATTGCGACCAATCTGACGAATATGCGGCAGTGGATGGCGCGCAACGTACCGCAAGTGAAACTGAAAGAGCAGAGCAAACCCATCGTGAATGTATATCCCGAAGGCGATATTCCGCCGGAACCGCCAGCGCTCTGGAAAAAATAAATACGAAATAAGGGGATTTGGCTTGCCAATTGCTGATTTTTGATGCAATATCAATGCTGAAATTTTTAAGTTTTATCAAAATTTAATATAGCGATTCAAGCCAAACGCCTAATTTATGAAACTTGCTTACTTCTTTTTCTTTTTTTACTTTAGCTATTCCAAGCCTCAGGCGGTAGGAAGAAGGTAAGCGCACAAAGAAAAAAAGCTCAACCAGATTTCTGAAAAAACCGCCAGTCATGGCGGTTTTTTTTTGCCACGAATTCAGCCATTTGCACTTATTTATACTTGAAAGACACAGGAGAGAACATGCACCGTACCGACGATTTACGCATACGCGAAATGAAAGAACTGGTTCCACCTTCACATTTGATTCGTGAGTTTGCCTGTTCTGTGAAAGCCTCTGAAACCGCAGCGCACGCGCGCACCGCCTTGCACAATATTCTGCACGGTAAAGATGATCGTCTGATGGTGGTGATTGGTCCCTGCTCGATTCATGACACCAAAGCGGCCATGGAATATGCACGTCGCCTGGCGGAACAGCGCACGCGTTTTGCTGGTGAGTTAGAAATTGTTATGCGTGTGTATTTCGAAAAACCGCGCACCACCGTCGGCTGGAAGGGTTTGATTAATGATCCGTACATGGATAACAGCTTCCGCATCAATGATGGCCTGCGTATTGCGCGTGAATTGCTGCTGAATATCAATGAACTTGGCTTGCCTGCAGGTACGGAGTTTCTCGATGTGATCAGCCCGCAGTATATTGCTGACCTGATCAGCTGGGGTGCCATTGGTGCCCGTACCACAGAATCGCAGGTCCATCGCGAGCTGGCGTCCGGCTTGTCTTGTCCAGTCGGCTTTAAAAACGGTACCGATGGCAACGTCAAAATTGCGGTCGATGCGATCAAGGCATCCTCGCAGTCGCATCATTTTTTATCAGTGACAAAAGGCGGACATTCCGCGATTGTGGCGACCAATGGTAATGAAGATTGCCACATCATCCTGCGCGGCGGAAAAACACCGAACTATGACGCAGCTAGCGTCGATGCTGCCTGCAAGGACATCGCGAAAGCCGGTCTGGCTGCGCGTCTGATGATCGATGCATCCCATGCGAACAGCTCGAAAAATCCGGCAAACCAGATTCCGGTCTGCGCGGATATCAGCGCCCAGATTGCTGCTGGTGACACGCGTATTGTTGGTGTGATGGTTGAGTCACATCTGGTAGCCGGACGTCAGGATCTGGTGCCGGGACAAGAGTTGGTGTATGGTCAGTCTGTGACCGATGGTTGTATCGACTGGGATTCCAGCGTCAAGTTATTGGAAGGTCTGGCGGCAGCGGTCAGACAGCGTCGTGTGGTCGAGGCACAATCAGCGTAAGCGTTACATTATTGGCGTCTGTACGTGGCGCCTATGCGGATGATCCTGATCAGAAACGTTTGCTCAGGGTCATCTGATCGCCTTCGCGGCGCATTTCCATGCGGTTCAGAAACGACATGCCCAGCAAGGGTACCGTCAGGCCCGCTTCGATGACGGACGCGTCCACCTGATGTAATTCAATGTCGCCGATTTTGATGGTATCGAGCTTGATCAGATAAGTATTGACGACGCCACCGGCGGTATTGGCACGACCCATACGCCCCGCTTTGTAATTCAGACCGATACGCGTAGCATCGGCAGCGGGCAAGGCAATCAGGCTGGCACCGGTGTCGACCATCATATTTACACTGACGCCGTTGATCACGGCGGGTGCCATAAAATGTCCGCGGTCACCGGCTTTCAGAACCACACTGTTACCACTGCTGGCGGCAGAACGGTGAACAGTTTGCCCCATCACTAGCACGTAGCGTTTGCCGTTGCTGACGATGGTGGCAGATTCACGATCTGCATCAACCAGTTTGGTGTCGCTGCTCAGCGCGCTGCCTACCGCATACGCCTTGGGTGGTGCACCATCGACTACCAGGATCGCCTTACCCGGAAATAAACCAACCACGCCGACATCCGTTGCAAACGATGGCAGTGAACACAGGAAAAGTGGCAGCAGGGCAAAGCGTTTCATAGTGACTTTCGGTTTGAAGTACGGCATGTGGAATGAAGCGGGGAGCGCAGCATATCGCGCCAAACAGCGCGATATGCTCATCCACCATCAGTCGCGGAAATTATTAAATTCCAGCGGCAGATCTTTGATCTCCTTGCGCAGCAAGGCCATCGCTGCCTGCAGATCATCACGTTTGGCACCCTGAACACGCACCGCGTCGCCTTGTATGCTGGCTTGCACTTTCATTTTGCTTTCTTTCAGCACTTTAACGATTTTTTTCGCATCTTCAGTCTCAATGCCATTTTTGACCTTGATGACTTGTTTTACTTTGTCGCCGCCGATTTTTTCGACTTTGCCGAAATCCAGGAAACGTACATCCACTTTACGTTTCCCCATGGTTTGTGTCAGCTCGGTAATGATCTGATCCAGATGAAATTCTGTATCGCCAAAAATCACGACTTCGCGCTCTTTGTCTTTGAGTTCGATTTTGGCGCTGGTGCCTTTCATGTCGAAGCGATTGGTGATGACTTTGTTCGATTGCGTGACCGCATTCTTCACTTCTTCCATATTTGCTTCAGAGACGGTATCAAATGAGGGCATGGTGCTTCCTTGGTGAAATAAATAAACCTGCTCATTTTATCAAAAGCGCGGCTGTCACAAAGCGCAGCAGCTATAATTTGCACTCTATGACGACGAATCTTTCTTTTTCCCGCGACGTTTCGCTGCAACCGTACAATACTTTTGGCATTGCGGCGCAGGCGAATTACTTCTTATCCATTACCGACGTCGATCAGTTACGTGCGCTGCGCGCCGATCCTGCACTCGCTGCCATGCCGCGTCTGATCTTGGGTGGCGGCAGTAATCTGGTGTTGTCGGACCAGGTCGATGCGCTGGTATTAAAGATGGATTTGCTGGGAAAATCCATCGTCGGTGAAGACGCAGAGTTTGTTTATGTGCAGGCGCAGGCCGGTGAAAACTGGCATGCGTTCGTGCAATGGACGCTGGCGCTGGGGCTGGGCGGACTGGAAAATTTATCCCTGATTCCCGGCACAGTCGGCGCGGCACCGATACAGAATATCGGCGCATATGGCATGGAAGTGCAGGACGCCTTGTTTCAACTCGAAGCCTTTGATTTTGCAAGCGGCGAGACGCTGGCGCTGGATAAGGCGGCGTGCCACTTCGCTTACCGCGACAGTATTTTCAAACATGCGCTGAAAGACCGCGTGGCAATCACCAGCGTGCAGTTTGCGTTGCCCAAACAATGGCAGCCAAAAATCGGCTATGCCGATGTTGCCCGGTATCTGCAATTGCAAGCGATCAGTGTCCCTTCACCACGTGCAATCAGCGATGCGGTTATCGCGATACGTCAGGCGAAATTACCCGATCCGCAGGTCATCGGGAATGCCGGCAGTTTTTTCAAAAATCCGCTGGTGAGCGCGGCACAGCGTGATGCGCTATTGCTGAACTATCCTGATCTGGTCAGTTATCCGCAGGCATCTGGCGAGTACAAACTGGCGGCCGGCTGGCTGATAGAACGTTGCGGCTGGAAAGGAAAAAATCTGGGACGTGCCGGTGTTTATGAAAAACAGGCACTTGTGCTGGTGAATCGCGGCGGTGCGAGTGGCGCAGAAGTGCGCGCGCTGGCGCAGGCGGTGCAGGCGGATGTGCTGGCGAAGTTTGCGGTCACGCTGGAAATTGAACCGGTGTTTGTCTGATTTTTGTCTGATTATTTCTCTGCAGATTGTCCTGGCTGGCGCTCTGACGTATGCGCCGGTTTTTTTCTGTCAATACAGATACTCCCCCTCTTTTTTAATAAAATCGCCTTTATCTCAGCATAAATAAAGGGCTTCAAAATATACTGGGGGGAGTATATTTAAGGCATGTGGGCGTGTCTTTGACCGTATTTGGGCACTATCGGGCAAGTTCAAAACCTTGCGGACAGCAAAGTCTCAAGTGCTGACACGGTTCAGCGATCGCAACCCATGCCTTTCAAATCTTTGTCCGCATTGCCGGCATTACCGCCCTGACGCAGACTCGCCAGCGCTTCACGCACCTTATCGCACATCGCTTTTTTACGCGCTGCTTCGCCATTGTCGGGGGCACTTGCAGGTGCAGCTTTTTCGTTGGCAGCAGGTGCCGAGGCTGATGTTGGTGTCGCTGGCGTGGCTGGTGCTGCTGGCTTTGCGGCATTCATTGCACGCTGTTTTTCATCCATGCATTCTTTTTCAACCGCAGCCCGTACATCCGCAGCATTGCCACGTTGCGCGTAAATTTCATTGATCAGTTTCTTGCGCTCTTCGGTGCCGGCTTCAGACAAAACGCGTTCTTGCGTCGCACCGGCTTCACGCATCCAGATAATTTTTTTAGCGTCTTCGCCACGCAAGCGGCACGATGCATCGACCACCGGTTTATTTGTATTGTCTGTGGTGGCGAGCTTGCCTAAGATCTGCTCTTTCTGGCCTTTGTCGCAGGGTTTGTCCTGATATGAATTGCCGCAGCGATACAGGGTTTGCGCCTGCGCACCTGTCGTCATACTGAGAACCAGCAGTAAGCTGCCGAGCACGGTTGATGCTGAGAAAAGATTGCATCGTGTCTTCATAGTGACTCCTGTCGTCCAAATGCAGAGAGGTGCCGTCTGTGCACCTCTCTTTGTTTTACTGCGATTGGATTCAGCCTTTGCTTCTGGCCTCGATAGATTCCCATTTATCCAGCGCGGTCAGCAGTTCTTCATCGATCTCGGCAAAGCGCGCATTCAGTTTATTCGCTTCGTCCGGGCCATTTTTATATAAGTCAGCATCGGCAAGTTTCGCGGTAATCGCAGCTTGTTCTGCTTCCAGTTGCGCAATCAGCTTGGGCAATTCTTCCAGTTCGCGCTGCTCTTTGTAGCTGAGTTTTTTTGCTTTTGCAGCGGCAGGGGCTGTCGCCGTTGGGGCTGTCGTGGTGACATTGGCAGCGGGTTTGCTGTCGGTTTTCACCGCAGATTTAGCGACGGAATTGCTGTACCGTTCCCAGTCGCTGTAACCGCCGATATATTCGCGCCACTGGCCAGCACCTTTGGATGCGATAACTTGCGTGACCACGTTGTCGAGGAAAGTCCGGTCATGGCTGACCAGGAACACGGTGCCGGTATATTCTTCGAGCAATTCTTCGAGTAATTCCAGCGTGTCGATATCGAGATCATTCGTCGGTTCATCGAGTACCAAGACGTTGGCTGGTTTGGCGAACAGGCGCGCCAGCAACAGGCGGTTGCGTTCGCCGCCGGACAAAGATTTGACAGGTGAACGGGCGCGTTCCGGCGCAAACAGGAAGTCACCCAGATACGACATCACATGTTTGCGCTGGCCGTTAATTTCAACGAAATCACTGCCCGGCGAAATCGTGTCAGCCAGACTCATGTCATCGTTTAACTGCGCACGCATCTGATCGAAATACGCGATCTGCAATTTGCTGCCTTGCTTGATGGTGCCGCTATCCGGTGTCTCCTCGCCGAGTATCAGTTTCAGCAAAGTGGTTTTACCAGCGCCATTCTGACCAATCAGACCGATCTTATCGCCGCGCAGAATAATGCTGGAGAAATTTTTGACGATCACCTTGTCGCCAAAGGATTTGCTGACGTTTTCCAGTTCCGCCACGATCTTGCCGGAACGCTCGCCGGTAGTGACATCAAGTCTGACCTGACCTTGCAATTCGCGTCGTGCGCTGCGTGCCAGACGCAATTGTTCCAGACGTTTGACACGGCCTTCATCACGCACGCGGCGGGCTTTCACACCTTTGCGTATCCAGATTTCTTCCTGTGCCAGAAATTTATCAAACTTGGCATTTTCGATTTCTTCGATTTCGAGTTGTTCTGCTTTGCGGGTCTGATAGGTGCTGAAATTGCCGGGATACGAGGTCAGCTTGCCGCGATCGAGTTCAACAATGCGCGTCGCCACATTATCGAGGAAACTACGGTCATGTGTGATGAACAGCACGCTGCCTTTGAAATCTTTCAGCAATCCTTCCAGCCATTGAATCGAGGAAAAATCCAGATGGTTGGTCGGTTCATCGAGCAACAATACATCCGGTGCACTGACCAGCGCACAGGCCAGCGCCACGCGCTTTTTCATCCCGCCCGATAAGGTGCCCATGATGGCGTCTTTGCTGAGGTTGAGTTTATCCAGCGTGGTTTCGACTTTATTGCCAATGCTCCAGGCATCGGCCGCATCCAGCTTAACCTGAATGTCATGCATACGCTCCATCAGCGCATCATCGTTGTCGCCTCCGAACTGGCCGGTCAGGCTTTCATATTCTTGCAACAGCGCAGGCAATTCACCGAGGCCCGAAGCCACGGCGTCAAACACACTGATGTTCTGATCAAATTGCGGTTCCTGCTCCACATACGCGATTTTCAGACCTTGTTGCTGCACCAGCAGACCATCGTCGATTTTTGAAGTGCGGGCGATAATTTTCAGCAAAGAAGATTTGCCGGTGCCGTTACGGCCGATCAGACCGACGCGCTCGCCGGTTTCAAGAGAAAACTCTGCATGATCGAGCAGAGCAACGTGACCGAATGCCAGTTGGGCATCGCTTAATGAGATAACTGCCATAAATACCTGTGAGATCAGTACGGCAGATCATGCCGGACTACATTGGAGAAAACCCGTATTGTACGACAGGCAGCACGGCGCTTAGCGATCTTGATGTGGCCTTGATTGATTGTTAGGGGCTGCTCAGGTAAGATGGCGGGCTTGCTGAACAGCGCCTGCCGCTGTTCACACCGTGTCTCGCCGTAGTTCAATGGATAGAACGTATGCCTCCTAAGCGTAAGATACAGGTTCGATTCCTGTCGGCGGGACCAGTCTGAGTCCATCTCTGTGTGAAGTCCTCCTCCCTATGTGATTCATGTCGTTGCCGCTCAGCATCGGCGGTGTCATCACAGCAGATTTGACGCCTGCAATATGATTTCTTCAAAGTAAGTTATCATTGCGGACGTTCATTGTTTCTTGTAATTAAGAAACTTGCATTCAGATAAATATAAAAGCGCAACTCTGATGTATCAGCATCAGTCAGTCTTAGCGATGTCATCGCGGTGACTTGTTATATTTGATTTCCTTTCACGCATCGCCATTTTCAGCTGCGTACGCGTCACCCCGCTTGTGTCTGCCCGCGGTTCTGTCCGCGGAGATTGCGCCATCACCTCAGAATCAAAGATATCAAACCGAAAGAGCACCGTCATGAATCAGTCAAGTAACTCCCGTCAGAATGCATTAATTGAAGCGCTCAATCGCGTGCAGGCGATTATTGAATTTGATCTGCAGGGCAATATCCTGCATGCGAATGAATTGTTTCTTGCAACGATGGGCTACACGCTCGACGAAGTGGTCGGCCAGCATCACAAAATTTTTTGCGAGCCTTCTTATGTCAGCGGCATAGGATACAGCCAGTTCTGGAGTAAGTTAGCCAAGGGCGAAACCTACACAGGAGAGTTTCATCGTTACGGTAAAGACGGCAAAACGGTCTGGTTACATGCGTCTTACAACCCCATTATGGGCGATGATGGCAAGCCAGCACGCATCGTCAAATTTGCGAGCGACATCACTGCAGAAAAATTACGACGTGCGAACGATGAGGGAAAAATCAATGCAATCGACCGCGCGCAGGCGGTGATCGAATTTTCGCTCGATGGCAGAGTATTGGCCGCAAACCAGAATTTTCTGCAGATTTTTGGTTACGACATCGAACAAATAAGGGGTCAGCATCACCGCCTCTTTTGCACGCAGGACGAAGCGCGTTCTGTCGAATATCTGAATTTCTGGGAACGTCTCGGGCGCGGAGAATTTGATACCGGTGTGTATCGCCGGCTCGATGCGCATGGCAAGGATGTCTGGATACAGGCGTCATATAACCCTGTATTTGATCCTGACGGCAAGCCTTATAAGATCGTGAAGTTTGCGACTGACATTACAGACTTACGCACCAGACAGGCGGAATCTGAGGGTAAGCAGAATGCAATCTCGCGTTCCCAGGCGGTGATTGAATTTGATTTACAGGGAAATATTCTGTCAGCGAATGCAAATTTTTTACGTACTTTTGGTTTTACAGAACAGGAAATCATCGGCCAGCACCACAAAATTTTTTGCGAAGCCGCGCTGGTCAAATCGCTCGAATATCGCCATTTCTGGGCGGATCTGGCAGATGGCCAGTTTAAAAGCGGTCGCTATAAACGGATAGGAAAACACGACGCTGAAGTCTGGATTCAGGCGACCTACAATCCTATCCTCGATCTTGATGGCAAGCCATATAAAGTCGTCAAGTATGCGGTGGATATCACGGAACAAGTGGACAGAGAAAACCTGATTTCAGAGAAGGTCGAATCGATCACGCACATACTCGATGAATTGTCGGCGTCGATAGACAGCATTTCCAGAAGTTCCGCGCATTCGAATGAGTTAGCACAACGCACCCAGCAACATGCCGCTGATGGCAGCGGCGTGCTGAAACGTTCGCAAGAAGCGATACAGGCGATACAGACTTCATCGAATGATATTAACGAAATTATCAATACGATTGCTGATATCGCCAGTCAGACAAATTTGCTGGCGTTTAATGCGGCGATAGAAGCGGCGCGTGCCGGTGAACAGGGACTGGGTTTTTCCGTGGTGGCGGAAGAAGTCCGTAAGCTGGCAGAAAAATCGACGCTGGCGGCACGTGAAATCGCCAAGCTGATCACGCAGACGGTCACACGGGTCGATGAAGGCGGGCGTTTGTCAGAACAGGTTGGTGATTCGTTTGCGCGGATTCTCGATTCTATGAATAACACCACGCAATCGATCGCTGCGATTCACGGTGCAACCAGCGAGCAGGCCGATGCGACCCGCAACGTGGTCAGGCTGCTCAATGAATTGAATCAGTCGACGGAGCGTCTGTGAATTCGACGCCGGCCTTCGCCTCGGCATCGCTGAACCGCGCGGCGATCAGCCAGAACAGCCAGAACATTGCATTCTGCCGGCTCGGCGATCTGCGTTTCGGTGTGCCGCTGACAGATGTGGTACAGGCGATCCGGCAGCCGCCGCAACTAACGCTGCTGCCACGTCGCGATCACGCGATCGCCGGAATTTTTGTGTATCGACAGCAGACCATACCTTTAATCGATTTACGGCGCTGGCTGCCGTGGCCGGATGAACGTAGCGAGCTGCCTGGACAGATATTGCTAGTGCGACGCAATGCGCATCTGACCGGTATTGCGATTGATCAGGTAGATGGTTTGCAGCGCGTCCCTGTCAGTCAGATTCAGCGCGTGGTTCAGCGTGAGGATGACGAAGAATTGTTTCACTCGACCGTCAGTATTGCCGCTGGTGAGCAAGAATCGCAGGCGCTGGGTCTGCTTGATGTCGATGCGCTGATCCGGCTGTCACAGGTATGGTGTGCGGCGGATGAAGAGTTTGCGGCTTCCATCGCAGACGCCGATAGCGGATTGGCGGCAACTGCTGCCGCTGCCTCAACCAATACAGTGCCGCATGCATTGTTTGAGCTTGCCGGACAGGTGCTGGCGATTCCCGCCAGCGATGTTGCCGCTGTGATTCCTATGCCTGTCGTTACAAGGATATTGGGACGTCATCCGGCGTGGCTGGGCATGACCATCTGGCGTGAACGTGATGTGCCGGTCTTGCGTACGATGGCGGCTTTAGGTTTGCCGCCGCAAGCGGAAAGCGGATCAGCACAAGAAAACTTACTGGTGATACTGGGCAGCGAAGGCCGTTATGCCGGTGTGCCGGTGCAGGCCGCGCGCGCGGTGATGCCACTCGATACCAGCGCAGCGCAAACGGCTGCCAGCGCCGGTTTACCTGTCAACACCGTATTAAGCGGCGTGTTCCATACGTCTGCGTCGGAGCGTCTGTTGCTGATAGATGGCGCGGAACTGGTGAACACCTGTTCCCTGAGTGCGCTGAGCCAGAAAGCCGGGACTGACGAACAAGACCAGAAAAACCACCATTCAGATCAGCGGAGTCAGGCAGATCAGGATGCCGCGTTACAGGCGCATGTGGTGGTGCAGGGGGGACAGGCCTGGGCGCTGGGTATGCGTTGGCTGGAAGCCATCGTTTATTTTCCGGCGCAGTTCGATACGAATACCGCGGGACACCCGGCACAGTTAGGTAACTTTATCTGGAATCAGCAGACCATACCCTTGTGGGATTTGCGTATGCTGACCAATCAGACACCAACGCCGGACAGCCCGGAACGGCGTGTGCTGATCATGCGTATTGATGGTGTACTGATCGGGCTGCTGGTTGAGCAGTTGCTGATCCTGCTACCCGCCAGAAGCGGCAAAGTTGCGGCATTCGGGCGACGTCAGACAGGTGTTACTCAGATCATCACCGTTCGCTATGACGATCAGGAAAAAACTTACAGCATCCTCAATCCGGCAGAATATCTACCTTTGCGACAAGCATTGGCGTGCTGAGAGCTCACGCACAAGGGCTTTAGACGTGTCCGCGACTGCCTGTTATGAAGCGTTGTTTTCGCTGTGAGCACGACGGCAATATGGATCGTTATGTTCACCAGCTATTTGCAAAAACAGGGGAGTATCTGCCAATTTATACTGATAGTCAGCATGAAATAAGGGCTTTAAAAAATACTCCCCCCAGTATATTTTCAATAAAAAAGCTTGATTCAGCGATCGCCAGAGCCTTGCCGGCACGATGTTAATCCGGTGATCTGGCATCGATGTTTGAGTCAGATCACAACGCTGTCCATTGCTGCTCGACCAGCAGGCTGTCGCCGGAATAAATCCTGCCGGTGAACGTTGCGTCGCGTTGCACTGGTCCCACGCCTTTCGGTGTGCCTGTCATCAGGATGTCGCCATCATTGAGGCTCATAAAACTCTGTATCGATGCCAGTAATTGTGCAGGTTTAAACAGCATCAGCGGTGTGCCGCCATGCTGTGCGAGCTGCCCGTTGATCAGCAGTTCCAGTCGCAGTGCCTCCAGATTGCCGTCAAAGCGCACGAAGCGGCTGAACACTGCCGAGCCATCAAAGGCTTTGGCTCGTTCCCACGGTAAGCCTTGTTTTTTCAGGCTGGTCTGCACCGCACGACGGGTCAGATCGAGACCGAAGCCGACCGAATCGATTTTTCCATTGTGCAGCAGGAAGCTGATTTCACCTTCGTAATGAATATCGTCGCCATCCGAGTGCAGGTCGTCAGACAGAGCTGAATTTGGTTTGACAAAAATCACAGGTTCGGTCGGGACTTCATTATCGAGCTCGGCGATGTGTTCGACATAATTGCGGCCGGCGCAGACGATTTTGGATGGAACGACGGCCTGATTTTCGCGTATTACGGTATGCATGTTGACTCCTGAATGTCTGCCGTCAGAGCGGGCAGTGTAGATGATGCAAGTGATTTGTTTAGCGCCTTGTACGGCGCTGAATTGTGATGATTTGGCGTGTGTATCTGAACGATCGCGGTATCAGCGTTGTGCCAGCGCGAGTTTGGCGGCGAGTAAGGCAAACACCGCCGCGGCGCTGCGATTGAGCCAGCGCTGTGCTTGTGCTGAGCGGCGCAAACGCTGACCGACACTGGCGGCGAACCAGGCGATGGTACCGAAGGTGATCAGCGTCGCGACGATGAAAATAGCACCAAGCTGAAAAAACTGCGGCGCTATCGCTCCCCGTTCCGCAGACACAAACTGCGGCAGCAAAGCGAGGAAAAATAACACGACTTTGGGGTTCGTCAGATTCATGATAATGCCGCGTAAATACAGTTGCGCGGGGCGCATAGCCGGTGCGCTGCTGTCTGCCGTATCGCCGACCGGAGCGTGATAAGCGCCCCACGCAAGATAGGTCAGATATGCCGCACCGATGAATTTCAGGACCAGAAAGGCGGTGGCTGAAGCGGCAAACAGCGCGGCCAGCCCCATTGCGATAGCGCAGGTGTGAACAACGATGCCGGTACTGAGACCAAACACCACCAGCATACCGGCTTTGCGTCCCTGCGTTGCCGATTGCATCAGCACGAACAGGTTATCGGGGCCGGGTGTCAGCCCCAGTAACAGCGAAATACCAAAAAAAGTCAGTGCGGTTTGTAAAGTCAGCATGGCGCGATCCGGAAAAATGCACAAAGGCAAACAGACATTATCTGCGATTTGCCCTGAACCGGCTATCTGCCGCGATACTGAAATTACACAGAGTGACGGCGTTTTTCGGGATGGGACAGAACCCGTCCGCTGGTGAGCGGATCCACATCATGTGCCTGCAGGTATTCCAGAGCGCAACTGGTACCATGAGTCTGTTGCAGACGCAGGGCTGTTTCCACATAATCCGCTGTGCGCAGATCGCGACGCTGGGTGGTGATTGTGCCGGCATCATTCAATGGTGAGACAGGCGCAGGAAATGCTGTAATAACATGGTGTTGCATGACAGACTCCATAATCAGACCAGCCGCGATATCTTCCTCATGCCTTGCTGCCGGCATTCATCCTACATACAACTGGCGATAGTAATGAGATTACTGTGAAGGGGCGGATCATTCTTCAGTGGTATCAGTGCCGCCATCGCTATTATAAATCCATCAGTCGCAGTAAGATTGCGCGATATCAACAGTGCAGGCAGCCCCCGGTCTCAGCGCGGTGCTGCTATGCGGCGACGTGGTCGCCGCGGCAGGCGGAACCGGCGCGGCTGTTACAGCGCGGTGCGCAGCGCAAATAATTCCGGAAACAGCACCACATCCAGCATTTTGCGCAGATAACTGACGCCAGCCGTGCCACCGGTGCCGGTTTTAAAGCCGATAATGCGTTCCACCGTTGTCACATGACGGAAGCGCCAGATGCGAAATGCAGTCTCCATATCGACCAGTTTTTCTGCCAGCTCATATAAAGACCAGTGCAGTTCCGGCGCACGATAGACTTGCAGCCATGCCTCTTTGACGGATTCGTTGGATGTCGTCGATTGTGTCCAGTCGGCTTGCAAGCGCTCAGCATCAATCGCCAGCCCTTGCCGCGCCATCAGCATGATGGCTTCATCGTAAATTGATGGCGTGTGCAGTGCATCGCTCAGCGTGGCATGGACCTCCGGTTTGCTTTCATGCACGCCCAGTAAAGCCGCATTCTTATTGCCGAGCAGGTATTCCAGTTCGCGGTACTGATGCGATTGAAAGCCGGATGATGCGCCGAGGTAAGGGCGGATTGCGGTGTATTCACTCGGCGTCATGGTGGCCAGCACATCCCAGGCATGCACCAGCTGATCCATGATGCGGGCGACGCGTGACAGCATTTTGAACGCAGGCGGTAAATCATTATTGCGTATCTGTACCCGCACGGCATGCAACTCGTGCAACATCAGCTTGATCCAGAGTTCGCTGGTCTGGTGCTGGACGATAAACAGCATTTCATTATGATTCGGCGAGCGCGGATGTTGCGCCGTCAGTATCTGATCCAGCCCCAGATAATCGCCGTAGCTCATATCATTTGAAAAATCCATCTGCGCACCATGCCATGACATCGGGCATTTACCAGCGCTGGTATTGTCCTTACTCATTGTGTTCCTCTTTTTTATCGTTGCTGTTGCCTGGTCTGCTGACTTGTCCGCACAGTTGTTTGCTCAGTTGTCTGCTCAGTTGCCCGTATCACCGCTGTGATCAGGTCACGGCATGGCGTTTTGCATGCAGATCATAATCTTCGCGATCAAGGATATCGCGCAAGCTGGCAACGGCGTCCCAGACATCGACATAACGCACGTATAGCGGTGTGAAACCAAAACGCATGATGCCGGGCTCGCGGTAGTCACCGATCACGCCGCGTTCTATCAAGGCCTGGATAATCGCGTAAGCATGCGGATGATGGAAGCTGGCCTGGCTGCCGCGTTGCTGGTGTTGACGTGGCGTGACCAGTTCCAGCGGATGTGCGGCGCACTGACTTTCAACCAGCGCGATAAATAGGTCGGTCAGTGCCAGCGATTTTTTGCGTATCGCCTGCATCGTGGTTTGTCCGAAAATATCAAGTCCACAGCCGACCAGCGCCAGCGACACCATCGGTTGCGTGCCGCACAGCGCGCGGCGAATATTGGCCGTCGGCTCAAAATGTGGCTGCATCGCGAACGGGCTTGCATGTCCCCACCAGCCAGACAGCGGGTGCTGAAATGCAGCCTGATGGCGTTGCGGTACCCAGATGAATGCGGGCGCGCCGGGGCCACCATTCAGATATTTATACGTGCAGCCAACCGCGAAATCAGCCTGCGCTGCATTCAGTTCCACAGGCACCGCACCGGCGGAATGGGCCAGATCCCATAAGGCCAGCGCGCCATGCTGATGTATCAGGGCCGTCACCGCTGTCATATCGTGCAGATAACCAGTGCGGTAATTCACATGCGTCAGCATCACCAGCGCCGTTTTTTCATTGATGACCTGCGGCAGCTCGTCAGGAGTATCAATCAGTTGTATCTGATAGCCGCGATCCAGCCAGCGGGTAAGACCTTCGGCCATGTAAATGTCGGTAGGGAAATTGCTGCGCTCGGTGATGATGACTTTGCGTTGCGCATCGCCAGACTGCATCTGCAAGGCGGCGCTGATGGCTTTGAACAGATTAATGGAGGTCGAATCGGTGACGACCACTTCGTCTGCCTGCGCGCCGATCAGCGGTGCGAGCTGATTTCCCAGTGTGGACGGCAGATCGAACCAGCCCGCTTTATTCCAGCTTTTGATCAGATCGGTGCCCCATTCCTGCGCGATCACTTCCTGCGCCCTTTGCAGCGAGGCTTTCGGGCGGGCGCCGAGTGAATTACCGTCGAGGTAAATAACACCATCCGGCAAAAGAAATTCATCGCGTAAAGCGGCCAGCGGGTCTTGCTGATCAAGTTGCTCGCAGGCTGCGCGGCTGTGGGCTAGAGTCATATTCATCTCCTGAAAATAATAGTGAGCGCGTTGATGCGCTCGTGTTTTTTTTGCATCGATTAGCGTGTGGATTTATCGCAGCGCTCTGAGCACCGCCCGCACCGGGCTGGCATCGAGTCCGGCGAGTTTTAAGGGCAGGCAGATCAGTTCGTAATCGCCCTCCGGCACTTCATCAAGAACGATGCCTTCCAGAATCGCCATCTGATGCTGCTTCATGCGCAGATGTGCATCCAGCGTTTTGGATTCCTGCGGATCGAAAGACGGGCTGTCGATGCCGATCAGCCTGACACCATGCTGCGCCAGCAGATCGATAGTTGCCGGGGCAATACTCGGGAAATTCGCATCCCATTGCATCAGCGGTGCCTGCAGATAGGTGCGGAATAACACGCGTGGCGGCAGATTGTGCAGAAAGTTGCTGACGTGTTCCGGTAAAACCTGTGCCACGCCCAGACTGTGAATCACGCGGCAGGCACCGATATAAGTCTCCAGCGCGACCTGATCAATGGATTTGCCATCGACATCGTAATGCGAAGGCGCATCGCAGTGCGCACCGGTGTGGGTGGACATCGTGATCTTGCTGACTTTGACCGGACAGCCATCGGCAATTTGCCAGGTGGTTTCAGCGCTGTAAGCACTGTCGCCCGGCCAGACCGGAATGCCCGGTTGTATCGCCGGTGTGATGTCCCACAAGCGGGACATTTCAGGCATTTCAGACAGATCAGACATGGCAAACTCCTTAACAGAACAGGCAGAGATTTTATGCCGGATTGCTTGAATAATTGTTGCAAATCACAATATCAAAAACGGTGTCGGTAGAATATACTGCGAATAAATCAAGTTTATTTGACGGAAATTGCGAATGTGCGTTTGTGCATCGCGCAAATGCACCAGAAAACAGGAAAACTATGCAACTCGACGCGACCGATCTGAAAATTCTCGATTACCTGCAAACCGATGGCCGTATCAGCAATCAGGAATTGGCGGACAAAGTGTTTCTGTCGCCCTCATCCTGTCTGCGGCGGGTGCGTATGCTGGAAGAGGCTGGCGTGATTCATCATTATTGCGCCGTGATTGATACCGAAAAAGTCGGGCTGGAGGTGGATGCGTTTGTGCAGGTGACGATGCGGCGCGATGTTGAACAATGGCATGAGAGTTTTTCGCAGGCCTTGCAGCAGTGGCCGGAAGTAACCGGTTCCTACATCATCACCGGTGACGCCAATTACCTGCTGCGTGTGCGCGCCCGCAATCTCAAGCATTACTCCAGCTTCGTCCTTGAACGCCTCTACAAAACCGCCGGTGTGCTCGATATCCGCTCGAATATCGTCTTGCAGACGCTGAAAGATACCCAGCAGATTGATACCGCTCTGCTCGCAGAATAAGGCAATTTCAGGGGGGTATCTTTGATTTTCGCCTTATTCTCAGCATAAACAAAGGGCTTTTAAATATACTCCCGGGAGTATATTTTCGTCTCCGGAAGCTGTTTTACAGGCTTATTTACTCTGTAACAGCGCTTTCAGGATTCCTGCTGCCGGGCCTTGATTGTTCCAGGTCTGGGTCAGATCAAGGTCGCCGTTGGTGCTGACGAGGATCAGGATATGACCGTTTTGGATGTCGAGCAGATTCAGTATCCGCACACCGGCGATCCAGCCCTGACGTTCGACGATAGTGGTCGGTTTACGTTCGTCGGCACCTTTGAAAGGATAGAGCCAGACGCCGAGCGCGCCGCCGGTGGCATTCGGTTTCAGCATCTCAGCGCGGGCGGCCGATGACAGCAGTTTGCCCGCAATGAAGGCGCGGTCAAAGGCGAGCAAGTCTTGTAACGTGCCATACGACGAACCTGCTGCGCCGTAACTGGCGAAATTCACTTCCGGTTCAGCTTTCCCACCCAGTGTGCCGTGCACATGCGCCGGATTGTCTGGCATCGCGGCGTTGTACATGCCGGCATTTTTCATGCCTGATGGTTGGAATAAACGCTGTTGCAGCAATTGGGCAAATGCTTGCCCGCTGATTTTTTCCAGTAGCGCACCGAGCACAAGATAATCGCAGTTGTTGTAATCAAACGTGCTGCCGGGCGCACTATTCATTGGCCCTGCGCAGATGCCGCTTGCGAAGGCCTGCATATTGTCGCCCTGATTAGCATTGCGCATGTGAAACGTCGGCTCGGCGTTTTCATTGTAAAGGCCGGAATAATGCGTCAACAGCTGCCGCAGCGTGATCTGGCGCGCCTGCGGATTTGGATAATCTGGCCAATACTTTCCCAGCGGCTGATCGAGTTGCAAACGCCCGGCATCGACTTCCTGCAGTATCAGTATCGCTGTCATTTGCTTGGTGATCGAGGCGAAACGGAAGGGGCGTTGCAGATCGCCAAAGTCGGCGCTACTTTTTTGCACCAAGATTTTATCGCCGCGTGCTGCCAGTATCGCACCGCGGAAACCGCTGGCAAACAATTGGCTGGCGGCGGCATCCAGTGCATCAGGCTGTTTTGCTGCGACATTCTGGACGGATAGCGCACTCAACAGACTCAGAACGATGAGGACGCTGCTGCGCAGGAAGTGACTCAGGTGACAGAGGCGGGGCATAGCTCTACTCCGGGAACAGATCAGAATCCGCAGTGTAACAAATCACGATTAAAACGGAAGATTGTGCAGTGCATGAAGGCGCTCGCGATATAATGCCGCACCATGAATTTACTGAAAACTCTTGCTTCTATCAGCGGCATGACGATGTTGTCGCGTATTACTGGCCTGGCGCGCGACATTCTGATTAACAGCCAGTTCGGCGCGAATGCACTGTCCGATGCATTCAATATCGCCTTCCGTATCCCGAATCTTTTACGTCGTTTATTTGCCGAAGGCGCGTTCGCGCAGGCCTTTGTGCCGATTCTGGCTGAATATAAAGTCAGGCAGGGCGAAGAAGCCACCAAGGCACTGGTCGATCATGTTGCGACACTGCTGACCTGGGCTTTGCTGCTGACCTGTGCTGTCGGCATCGTTGGTGCGCCAGTGATTTTGTATTTTGCTGCGAATGGTTTGTTAGACCGTCCAGACGTCTTTAACGCCAGCGTGGTGATGACGCGCATCATGTTTCCTTACATCGGTTTCATGTCGATGGTGGCGCTGGCTGGCGGCATTCTGAATACCTGGCGCGAATTCAAAATACCGGCTTTTACGCCAGTGATTTATAACCTGACCTCGATAGCCGGATCTTTGTGGCTGTCACGCTTTCTTGAGCAACCGATCTATGCGCTGGCGATTGCGGTGTTCGTTGGCGGCGTGCTGCAAATGGCGATCCAGATTCCGGCCTTGGTCAACATCGGCATGTTGCCACGCATAGGCTGGCGGCCGCATACCGCATGGCAGGACGAAGGCGTGCGTCGCATTGTGCGCAATATGCTGCCAGCGATACTCGCCGTGTCGGCGTCGCAGATCAGTATTCTGATCAACACCAGTCTGGCTTCCAAAATGGTGGCGGGCAGCACCAGCTGGCTGGCCAGCGCAGATCGTTTAATGGAATTTCCAACCGCGCTGCTGGGCGTTGCTTTAGGGACGATCTTGCTACCGGGTTTGTCCAAAGCGAATGCTGATGGCGACACAACGGAGTATTCGGCTTTGCTGGATTGGGGCTTGCGACTCACTTTTCTGTTGGCGATGCCCGCTGCAGTGGCGCTGGCTACCATTCCCGAAGCGCTGACCGCTACCTTGTTCCATCATGGCAAATTCGATGATCATGCGGTGCAGATGACTTCGCATGCCCTGATTTCTTATGGCATCGGTCTGATTGGTCTGATCGTGGTGAAAATTCTGGCACCGGGTTTTTACGCGCGGCAGGATATACGCACGCCGGTCAAAATCGCGCTGACCGTAATGATCGCAACGCAATTGCTGAATCTGGTCTTTGTGCCTTTGTTTGCACATGCCGGACTGGCTTTATCTGTCGGGCTGGGCGCTTGTGTTAATGCGCTTTTGCTGTTTGTCGGCTTGCGTCGCCGCGGTATATTCCATCCCCAAAAAGGCTGGCTGATGTTCCTGATTAAACTCGCTGCGGCATTAATGCTGATGGCCGCGGTATCGTCTTGGATATCAGATCAGATACCCTGGCTGGCGATGAAACATACGCCGTTGCTGCGCGCCGGTGCTTTGTTCGTGCTGATACTGATATCGGCGGCGGCGTATTTCGGTGCGCTGGCGGTGATGGGATTCCGCCCGAAAGATTTCAGGAAAACAGCGAAGGTTTGAGTGTTTCTCCGATAATAAAAAAGGGATGCCGCGGCATCCCTTTTTTATTACCTCTGAATACAACTTACACGACGAAATGGCAAACGTAATCAAGAGTTTCCAGCGTTTCGATTTCGAAGCTGGAATTGGCAGGTACCTGGAATTGCTGGCCGCCTTCGTAGGTTGACCATTCACTGTCGCCTTTGACGCGGATACGGCATTTACCTGCGTTCAGCTCCATGATTTCAGCCGCACCGGTATTGAATACCAGGCTCGACGGGAAAATCACACCTATGGTTTTTTTTGTGCCGTCCGCCATTAATACTGTGTGGGAAACACATTTGCCGTCGAAGTAAATATTCGCTTTTTTGACGACGCTGACCTGGTCGAATTGAGTTGTCATGTTGTTCTGTTCCAAAAAAACAGCCCGCGTAAAAAGCGGGCTGAGTTGTATTGATAAAAGCAGGTGTATTTCCTGATTACTGACCGCGTTTTGCGCGGGCATTTGCTGCAATACGCATACGCAATGCGTTGAGCTTGATGAAGCCACCGGCATCCGCCTGGTTGTAAGCGCCGCCGTCTTCATCAAAAGTAGCAATGTTCATGTCGAACAGAGAATCTGTTTTGGAATCACGCGATACAGTGATCACATTGCCTTTGTACAGCTTCACGCGTACCCAGCCATTGACCGTTTGTTGTGTGTGATCGATCAGGGTTTGCAGAGCGATACGCTCTGGTGCCCACCAGTAGCCGTTGTAAATCATGCTGGCGTAACGTGGCATCAGATCATCTTTCAGATGCGCGACTTCGCGATCCAGCGTGATCGATTCAATTGCACGGTGTGCACGCAGCATGATGGTGCCGCCTGGCGTTTCATAGCAACCACGGGATTTCATACCGACATAACGGTTTTCCACCAGATCGAGGCGGCCGATACCGTGTTTGCCGCCCAGACGGTTGAGTTCTGTCAGCACTGCGGCTGGCGACATGCGTTTGCCATTCAGAGCGACGATATCACCGCGTTCAAATTCGATGTCCAGATATTCTGGTGCATCCGGTGCTGCTTCCGGGCTGACTGTCCAGCGCCACATCGATTCTTCGGCTTCCGCACTTGGGTTTTCAAGGTGACGACCTTCAAAGCTGATGTGCAGCAGATTCGCATCCATGGAATACGGCGCGCCACCGTTTTTATGTTTCTGGTCGATTTCTATGCCAGCGTCTTCTGCGTATTTCATCAGTTTTTCGCGTGACAATAAATCCCATTCACGCCAAGGTGCAATGATTTTCACGCCTGGCATCAGTGCATAAGCACCGAGTTCAAAACGTACCTGGTCGTTACCTTTACCAGTCGCACCGTGCGAGATCGCATCGGCACCGGTTTCTTTGGCGATTTCGATCAGACGTTTGGCGATCAGCGGACGGGCAATCGATGTGCCGAGCAGGTATTCACCTTCGTAAATCGTGTTGGCACGGAACATAGGGAAAACGAAATCGCGCACGAATTCTTCACGCACGTCATCGATATAAATGTTTTCCGGCTTGATGCCGAATTTGAGCGCTTTGGCACGTGCCGGTTCCAGCTCTTCACCCTGACCCAGATCGGCTGTGAAGGTCACGATTTCGCATTGATAATTGTCTTGCAGCCATTTCAGAATGACAGAGGTATCCAGACCGCCAGAGTAGGCAAGGACGACTTTTTTAATATCGCTCATAGTGTGCTTTCAAAATGTACTATTTAAAACGTGAGTGCTTGATCCGGTTCAGCTGATTTCGCCGACAACCAGATATTCTAATAAAGCTTTTTGTACGTGCAGGCGGTTTTCTGCCTCATCCCAGACCACAGATTGCGGGCCGTCAATAACACCGGCTGAGACTTCTTCGCCACGGTGAGCCGGCAGACAATGCATGAACAGCGCATCCGGATTAGCGCGCGCCATTTTTGCTTCATCCACAATCCAGCCGTCAAATGCTTGCAGACGCGCCTGATTTTCGGCTTCGTAACCCATGCTGGTCCAGACATCGGTATTCACCAGATCAACACCGGCACAGGCATCGGACGGATTGTCGAACAAGGTGTACTGCGATGGATCTGCGCTGACCAGCGACATATCCATGTCATAACCTTTCGGTGTCGAAATATGCAGATGGAAATTGAAGATCTGGGCTGCCTGCAACCACGAATACAGCATATTGTTCGCGTCGCCTATCCACGCCACTTTTTTACCGGTAATCGAGCCGCGATGTTCGATGTAGGTGAACACGTCGGCCAGTACCTGACACGGATGATGCTGGTTAGTTAAACCATTGATGACAGGGACGCGCGAATTGGCGGCGAATTTTTCTATCATCTCTTGCTCGAATGTGCGGATCATGATGATGTCGCACATGCGGGACATGACCTGACCTGCGTCTTCGACAGGTTCACCGCGACCGAGCTGACTGTCGCGCGTGTTCAGATAAATTGCCGCGCCACCGAGCTGATGCATGCCAGCTTCAAATGACAGACGGGTACGGGTGGAATTTTTCTCGAAAACCATTACCAGCGTTCTGTCTAGCAGAGGATGATAGGTCTGATAAGCCTTGAACTTCTGTTTGATGATGCGCGCTCGTTGCATCACATACTCAAACTCGTTAAGTGTGAAATCGGAAAATTGCAGGAAGTGTTTGATAGCCATAAATAAAACCGGCAGCAAGTGAAGCTTGCCGCCGCCTGTTATAACTGCCTCATTATAAAGGATTAAAACGGCTTTCCCATATTAAATTCAGAAGATGAGGGATTTGAAAATAATTTTGTGGGTGCTTTTGCCAATTATTTGCGAAAAATCCGCTTTGTCCTCGTCTTGTGGAAATGTTGTTTCGCTGTGCCTTTGAATGTTAATTTTTGTGAATTAGTAAAAAAAAGTAACTCCACTTGATAATCTTATCGTTCTGACATCATTGGTTCACGGTAAGCTATTTATAATGCTTCTGTTTGCGAAATTGATTTCTTCTGAGAATTTGTCGTTAATCTGCCCGGCGACAATGCTGGCGGATTGTTTGAATTGAGTAACATTTACCCGGATTAACTATTATGAGTGCACTTTTAGCCGGACTGACCGTCCTGATTATTGGCGATAGCCATATGTCCACGCCTGATTATCTGATCACTACTCTGCATGATGATCTGATGAATAAAGGTGCAGTCGTTTATTCATTCGGTGCTTGTGGTGTGGCAGCCGGTGACTGGATGGTGAAGAGTCAGTCTTCCTGCGGCGGTGCAGTCCGTATGAAAGATGGACCGGTTGAAGTGAAAACCGGGCAGGATGCGATGACGCGTCCGTTTAACGAACTGGTGAAAACCTACAAACCAAATCTGGTGGTTGTTGTGAATGGCGATACGATGGCGTCTTATTCTCAGCCTGAACTGCCGAAGAACTGGATCTGGCAACAGGTTTCCCGTCTGACCAAAGGCGTCAAAAATAACAATGTGAGTTGTGTCTGGGTTGGCCCGGCATGGGGTACTGAGGGCGGTAAATTTAATAAAACCTATGCCCGTGCTAAAGAAATGTCCGGTTACCTGTCTGAAATCGTGGCTCCTTGTACTTATATCGATTCGCTGAGCCTGTCTAAACCAGGTGAATGGGGCACGATTGACGGTCAGCACTTTGACGGTGCCGGCTATAAATCCTGGGGCAGTGCGATTGGTAATGCGATTGCCACACCAGCAATTTTGAATTCAATCAAACGTTAATTCAGCTTGTCCGACAGCGCGCTATCAGATGCTGATCTGTGGCGCGCTGATGTTTTCGGCTGGCATGATGCGCTTTGCATTGTTTGCCCCGCCTCTGATTACATACACTGACTCAAAAAATGAAAAAAATTATCCTTACCTGCCTGGCTTCTGTATTGTCTCTGACCGCGTATGCAGATAATCCTTTGTATGAAACCGGACCCGGTCAGGATTCTTCCTTCGTGCGTTTTCTGAATGCCAGCAGTGACAAGGCACTGATCGTTAACGGTGCCGCAAAAGTCAGTCTGGATATTAAAAATGAGAGTCGTGTTTCACGTTTTTATCCGGTCAAAGCCGGTGAGAAACTGAAGGCCAGTGTACAAGTCGGTGCTGCTAAAACCAATGTGGAAGTTGTGGCTAAGCCGGGGGAATTTATTACTGTCACCATCCTGAATAAAGGGACGGCGCTTGAAAGCGTGCTGGTGCGTGAAGCACCAACCGATTTCAACGCCATGCGTTCTTCTATTTCTCTGATGAATGTCGACAGCAGTTGCGCTGCCGCCTCGCTGACGGGTGGCGCTAAATCAGCGACGATTTTTGAAGGTGTCAAACCGGCGACAACACAGCGCCGTCTGGTCAATCCGGTGGCACTGACAGTACAGGCGAATTGTGGCACTGACGCTGCCGGTGCAGCGGTAGATATGTCGCAATTGCAAGCTGGTGAACGTTACAGCATTATCGTGATCCCGGCGAAAAAAGGTCATCAGACTTTTTTTGTACGTGATTCAACCTCCTGATCTGGATCAGGACTGTTCTCATGGTATTCGCTTCTCTTGAGTTTCTGACGCTGTTTCTGCCTCTGTTTTTTGTGCTGTATCTGGTTACACCGCAGCAGTATCGTAATCACACTTTGCTGTTCGGCAGCTGGCTGTTTTATGCATGGTGGACGCCGAAATTCCTGCTGTTGATTATTGCGCTGACCATCCTCGCATGGGGCGCTGCCATTCTGATTGACAGAACCAATGATGAACGCCTGAAAACGCGGGTCATGGCGGTAACTATCGTCCTGAATCTGGCTTCGCTGGTCTGGTACAAATACACCAATATGGTGGTGTCTTCGCTCAACACCATACTCACGGGGCGGCAGATGCCTGTCATACCGTGGGAAAACCTGATGCTGCCGATAGGCTTGTCTTTCACCGTGCTGCACGCGATTTCGTATATCGTGGATGTGCGCCGCAAGACAGTTCCTGCGCAATACAGCTTCATTTCTTTCAGTGCGTATATGGCGATGTTCCCGCATCTGATCGCTGGCCCTATCGTTCGTTATAAAGTGATCGACAAAGAACTGCGCGAGCGTGTTTTTTCATTTGAAAAATTCACACTCGGTGCGCGCCGCTTCATGATCGGTTTTTCGATGAAGGTTCTGATAGCCGATACGCTGGCACCGGTAGTGGCACTGGCTTTCGGTTTGAAAAATCCCGGCTTTGGCGATGCCTGGGTTGGTTGTATCGCGTACACGCTGCAGCTGTATTTTGATTTCGCCGGTTACAGTGCAATGGCGATTGGCCTTGGGCTGATGCTGGGTTTTCATTTTGAGGAAAACTTCAATAATCCTTATCTGGCGGTGTCGATACAGGATTTCTGGCGTCGCTGGCACATGACCCTGTCGTCATGGTTACGGGATTATCTCTACATCAGTCTTGGCGGTAACCGTCAGGGACAAATCCGCACCTATATCAATCTGATGCTGACAATGGCAATCGGCGGCTTATGGCATGGTGGTGATAACTGGAATTATCTGATCTGGGGCATCATTCATGGCGGTGCATTGTGCTGTGACCGTGCCTTTACTCAGCGCGGCTGGTCGATGCCAAACTTCGCTTCACGCAGCCTGACTTTGCTGGCCGTGATGTTCGCCTGGACCATCTTCCGTGCCGCAGGTTTCGATAATGCGCTCGACATGTGGGCGGGACAACTTGGTCTTAACGGTATGAGTATCGGTGATGAAATCATTCTTGCTTTGCGCCCTGGTATTTTGCTGACGTTTGCGATCGGCGTGATCTGCGTGATCTATCCCGCAACCCGGATAGCAAAGCAGGGCGGTCTTGGTGTGATGAGCTGGAGTATGGTCTGGCCTGTGCTTACATTTGCTTATGCAGTGATTGTGCTGGCCGGTCAAAAGGCAATTCCATTTTTGTACTTCCAGTTTTAAGAGGAAAACATGAGCGAATCTTTTTCCTTTGATGCAAAAAAAGCCGGGGTTTGGCGCTATGTGCCGGCCTTGTCATTTGCCGCGATACTGACTGCTGGCCTGGTTGCGATGGTTTCGTCTCTGCAAGAGGTGCCTCAGCAGAAGTGGCAAGAGATGGGTGACGTGCAGAAAATTGTTCAGGGAGAGGCGACGCGGATGTTGACGACGCAGCTCAATGAACATTTTTCATGGAGTAAAACCTTTGCTAAATTTGAGCGGGCGGTTCGATGGAATCTTGCGCGCGATGCAGGCCCGAATGTCCGTGTTGGTTGTGATGGCTGGTTCTTTTTGCAGGAAGAGCTGACGACATTTGATGGCGGTGCACAAAACGCCAATGCCCGCGCATACATGGTCGGACAGATTGCGCAAACCCTGAAAAAGCAAGGCATACAACTGGTGGTGGCGGTCGTCCCCGATAAATCCCGTGTGGAACAGCAGCATCTTTGTGGTCTGCACCGGCCAGCGGGCTTTGCCCAGCGTGGCGATGACTGGATTAAGGCTTTGCGCGCAAAACAGGTCGATGTGATCGATCTGTATCCAGCGTTGAACAGTTTCAGTGGCGAGCGTTATTACCGGACCGATTCGCACTGGAGTGAGGCGGGGGCGAATGTGGCTGCGGCAGCGATTGCGAGGCATTTGCAGAGTGCAGGTCTGGTTGATAAGTTCACTGCAGAGCTTCCTGCTGGCGCGGTGAAGACAGTGATCGCAGAGCGTATGGGGGATTTATTCCGTGTCGCTAATCTGGATGGATTGCCGGCTGCGTTACGTCCTGCGATTGAAAAAACGGCGACCAGTACCGTGGCACCGGTTGCGAATAACAGCGACGATTTGTTTGGTGATGCCGGATTGCCCGCGGTGGCTTTAATCGGCACTTCATTCAGTCTGCGCGGTAATTTTGTGCCGTTTCTGAGTCAGCACCTGGTGGCACCGGTGGCGAATCTTGCCAAAGATGGTGGCGATTTTGACGGTTCCGCCACTGCCTATCTTCACAGTAAAGCTTTTCAGCAGGAACCACCCAAAGTCGTAGTGTGGGAGATTCCGGAACGTATGCTGCAAAAGCCGTTCAAGCCCTCCGAGCGTGCCTGGCTGGAAAGCCTGAAGCAGGGCAAGCTGTAATTGCAGCGCTGATTTTTTAGCGCAAAAAATCAGCGCTGAAAAGTCCGCAATCAGTAACCCGCTGTTTGCGCAGACTCATGCACAAGTTGCTCAAACAGCTCATAGCGCATGGGAGCGATACTGCCATCTTTGACTGCCGCCAGTATCGCGCAGCCGGGCTCGGCGTGATGGTGGCAATTGTAGAATTTGCAGTGTCCGAGATGCGGTAAAAATTCCGGAAACGCCCGTTCCAGCATGCCTTCGCTCAGATGATGCAAGCCAAATTCCTGAAAACCCGGCGAATCAATCACATTTGAGTTTTCATCCATTTGATACAGACGGGTGAATGTTGTTGTGTGCTTGCCGGTATCCAGTGCAGCCGAGATTTCACGCGTGGCAATTTCCGCATCGGGAATCAGCAGATTGATCAGCGAGGATTTCCCCATTCCTGATTGGCCTATCAGTATGGTGCTTTGGCCGCGCATCAGGTTTTCCATCGTCATTCGTGTGCCTTCAGGGTCGGCCTTGGCCGAAACTTCATGCACCGGATAGCCTAGCTTCTCGTAGAGTCCGACACGTTCACGTGCTTTCGGCAGCGATTCGGTGACATCCACTTTGTTCAGAATCAGATGCGGCTTGATGCCGGAGGATTCTGCCGCCACCAGTGCCCGCGAAACCAGATCGTCAGTAAAGCTGGGTTCAGTCGCCACCACAATCAGCAGTTGCGTGAGATTCGCTGCCAGCATTTTTGACTTGTACTGATCCGAGCGGTACAGCAAGGTTTGACGCGGCGTAATCGCTTCGATCACGCCCTGATTTTTCGATGTCAGCGCGAATTCAACCACGTCACCGACAGAGACATCGCTTTTCTTGCCGCGCGTCACACAATGCAGCTTTTGTACTTCGCCGTTGATCGTTGCCTGTATCAGGTAATGACGGCCATGAGCAGCGATAACCAGACCTTGTAGATGCGCCATCAGGAAAAACTTTGCTCAAAAATGGCGTCGATTTTAGCGGCGCAGATGAAGTCGTTTTCTGAAATGCCGCCTTTCCCGCCGTTCACCGTATGCGTGTCAAAGCGGATCACACAGCGGTTGTAAGTGACGACCAGTTCCGGATGATGGTCTTCTGCATGAATCACATACGCAATCGCATTGATGAACGACAGCGTTTCGTAATAATTTTTGAACTGATAAGTTTTGGCGATACGCGCGCCATCGACTGCCCAGCCCGGCGTGGCAGCCAGATAAGCAGGTAATTCCGATTCCGGTAATCCGGTGAAGGTTTCCTGTGATTTTTTTGCGAGCAGGTCGGCGGTTTTAATCATGGTCATTCCTGAGATTATTTTTCACGTTATTCATGAAATTACGCGGCTGAAGATGCTGCCAGCAATTTGTTAATCCGTACAGTCGCTGGTGGATGCGAATCATAAAAAGCAGAATGCAATGGATCTGGCGTCAGGGTAGATGCATTGTCTTCATAAAGTTTCACCAGCGCTGCCACCAGATCATTGGCATCGGTATGTTTGGCGGCGAAGGCATCGGCCTCAAATTCATGTTTGCGCGAGCTGATCGAGGTCAGCGGCGAAAACAGGAAGGTAAACACAGGCACGCTCAGCATAAACAAAATCAGCGCCATCGCATCATTTTTTGCCAGCAGCATAGGATCAACACCAAGACCGGTATAAAACCAGATCTGTTCTTTCAGATAGCCCAGCAAGCCCAGAAAAACCAGTGACAGACCAAAGATCACGATCATACGTTTGACGATGTGTTTTAATTTGAAGTGACCGAGTTCGTGCGCGAGTACCGCTTCAATTTCGGCAGGTGCCAGACGCGACAACAAAGTATCAAAGAAAACGATGCGTTTTGATGCGCCGAAACCCGAAAAATAAGCATTACCGTGGGCGCTGCGTTTAGAACCGTCCATTACGAACAGGCCTTTTGAGGCAAAGCCGACGCGCTGCATCAGGCCTTCGATACGTGCACGCAATCCATCATCTTCCAGCGGGGTGAATTTATTGAACAGCGGCGCGATCACGCTGGGGTAAATCAGCATCATCAATAACTGAAAGCCGCTCCAGAATAACCACGCATACAACCACCACAAGGCACCGGATTTATCCATCAGCGTCAGCACGACCCAGATCAGCGGCAGGCCAATCACCGCGCCCAGCAGCGTGCTTTTTACTAGGTCGCCGAAAAACAGACCCGGCGTCATTTTGTTAAAGCCGAATCGCTGTTCAAGCACGAATTGCGAGTAATACGAAAACGGTAGCTCCAGTAGGCTGCTGATGACCGCAAATGCAGCGATCAGACTGATCTGATACACCATACCCGGGCCAGTGATTTTGACCAGGGTGACAGACAGCCACTGCAAGCCGCCAAATAAGGTGAACCCCATCAGCACCAGCGCGTTGAATATCAGCAGCACCAGCCCGAGCTTGGTCTTGGCAATGGTGTAGTCAGCGGCTTTCTGATGCGCTGCCAGCGGGATTTTTTCGGCGAATTGCGCTGGCACCTGAGAACGGTGTTGCAGTATGTGGCGAATGTGGCGCGAGCCCAGCCAGAACTGCACCAGCAGCGTGAGCAGCAGAAAGGAAACGAAGAAAACCGAAAAGGCGACTGAAATCATGGGAAAATGTGACATTCGTAAAAAACGCTAAGGAAGAATTATGTCACAAGCGACCGACATTCAAGCAAACACACCGCCTGCACGCCCAAATGAAATGAATCTGATCTGGGTGGATATGGAAATGACCGGCCTGGACCCTGATAATGACCGCATTATCGAAGTAGCCGTGGTGGTCACGGATTCGCAATTGAATGTGCTGGCAGAAGGCCCGGTATTTGCGATCCATCAGTCAGATGAAACGCTGAACAAAATGGACGCCTGGAATAAAGGTACACATGGCCGTTCCGGCCTGATCGATAAAGTCAAAGCATCGACGATCAGCGAAGCCGACGCAGAGGAGGCCTTGATCGCGTTTCTGAAACCATATGTGCCAGCAGGTAAATCACCGATGTGCGGTAATTCGATTTGCCAGGACCGCCGTTTCATGGCGCGCGGCATGCCTAAGCTGGAAGCCTTCTTCCACTACCGCAATCTGGATGTTTCGACGCTGAAAGAACTCTGCCGCCGCTGGAAACCGGAATTATCGACAGGCTTCAAGAAACACCAGAAACACACCGCGCTGGCCGACATCATTGAATCGATTGAGGAACTCAAATATTACCGCCAGCATTTCATCAAGGAATAAGCTGAGTGCGATGCTGCTTCTGCGTAGTTGTGGAGTTGCGGACGTGAGCAGATAGTAGCAGACATAAAAAAGCGACGGTCATTTCACCGTCGCTTTTTTATCGCCTGATTTTTTATATACTCCCAGGGAGTATATGTTTTGGCATAGACGACCTCCTTTGTTTATAAGGAGATGTTCGCTGTTAAATAGGATACTCCCTGAAAAATGGTCAAAAAGGCTGTTTTCAGGCCATTTTCTGCGCAACCAGAAGCTTACACGCCCAGCAGTTCCACTTCAAAAATCAACGTTGCATTCGGTGGAATCACGCCACCGGCGCCGCGTGGGCCGTAGCCGAGGCTGGATGGAATCGTCAGGATACGTGTGCCGCCGATTTTCATGCCTTGTACGCCTTCATCCCAGCCTTTGATTACGTGGCCAGCGCCGAGTGGGAAAGAGAAAGGATCATTGCGGTCTTTGCTGGAATCGAATTTCGCGCCGGCGCTGCCATCGGCATTTTGCAGCCAGCCTGTGTAGTGGACGACAACGTGATTGCCTGCTTTTGCTTCGGCGCCTTCACCGACGATTTTATCTTCGTATTGCAGACCGCTGACGGTAGTAATTGTGCTCATGGTTTCCCCTTCATTTGTCAAAAAGTGGCGCAATTGTAGAGCAAAAACAGAGTCCGGCGCTGTAATCTGCCCAGCGCGCGTTTTTTTCCTGGTTGTACGGAGTTTCCCGTATGAAAGTTGTTGCCTTGATTTTGCTCAATATCGGCTGAAAAGTAAAAAAACAGCAAGCCTGATCTGAGCCGTTGATGACTATGCACGGTAAAATGCAGACTTGATTCATTTATTGGCGGTCTTCTTTCATGCGTAGTCGTTCTTTGTTGGCATCTTTGTTGTTTGGTTTATTGGTTCCTGCGGTTGTACCGGCAGCACAGTCAAATGTGGTGGTCGTGCTGAATTCGCGTGATGCGACGGTCAGTTTGCTGGATCAGCAGACCTACAAAGAAATCAGTACTTTTCCTATCGGTAAAGAGCCGCATCATCTGATGGCGACGCCGGATAATAAATCACTGATTGTGGCGAATGCGATTGGTGACGAGCTGGTGTTTCTGGATCCTAAGAGTGGTCAGATTCAGCGTCGTATCAAAGATATTGCAGATCCGTATCAGATCGGTTTTTCACCGGATCAGAAATGGTTTGTCTCAAATTCACTGCGCCTCGATCGCGTTGATTTTTATAAATTCGATGGTCAGGATCTGAAACTGGTGAACCGTGTTCCGCTGGCGAAATTACCTAGTCACATGGCATTTGATGCCGCCAGCACGACCGTGTTCATTACTCAGCAGGGTAGTGATCAGGTGTCGGCAATTGATCTGGCGACGCAGAAAGTGAAATGGACGATTCCTGTCGGTAAGCTGCCGGCGGGTATCGTGATGACGCCGGATGATAAATATCTGCTGGTCGGCATCATGGGTAAAGATTACGTTGAAGTGATTGACTGGCGTACGCAAAAAACCGTCAAGCGTATCAAGGCCGGTGTCGGCACGCATAATTTCCGTGCGCTGGGCGATAAGCGTCATGTGTTTGTGTCTAACCGCACCTCGAATGAAATCAATATCCTCGATCAGCAAACGCTGGAAATGGTCGGTAGTATTCCTGTTCCCGGTGGCCCTGATTGCATGGAAGTCAGTGAAGATGGTAAGACTTTGTGGGCGACTCTGCGCTGGATTAAAAAAGTGGCGGTCGTCGATATTCCTTCCAGAAAAGTCATCAAGCTGATTCCGGTTGGCCGCTCCCCACATGGCGTTTTCTTTGCCAATCGTGCAGGCAATATCTAAGCACCTCCCTTACATTACAGCCGCACTGGCAGCCCTGATTCTGCCGGTGGAGAGCAGCGCCGCCGCTGCGACTGCAGCTGCTCATTCCGCCGCATGTAAGGGAACGATTTATCTGACCTTTGATACTGGCAGTCAGTCGCAGGCGGAATTGATTGCAGCAACCCTGCGTCGCCATCAGATCAAGGCCACCTTTTTTCTGGCGAACGAAAAAACGGTGCGTGACGATTATTCTCTCGATCCATCGTGGGCATCCTATTGGAAGACGCTGGCCAATGAAGGCCATGCGTTTGGTTCGCACACTTTCGATCACGTTTATGTGATCGGTGATTTGCCTGATGGCAGGATTGAAGTACGCCCGCAGTTCGGCGCTGATGCCGGAAAAAAGCTGGCGTGGACGCCGCAACAATATTGCAGCGAATTGCGCCGTGTGAACCAGCGCTTTTTGCAGCTGACCGGTAAGCAACTTGATCCCTACTGGCGCGCGCCTGGCGGTAAGCTGACGCCGAATTTACTGAAAGCGGGCGAAGCTTGCGGCTATCGTCATGTCGCGTGGGCGCCTGCCGGTTTTTCCGGCGATGAATTATCAAGCGAAAAATTCAGTAATGCGTTGCTGTTAAAACGCGCGCTGGATCATTTGCGGGATGGTGATATTTTCATGGCGCACCTTGGCATCTGGTCGCGCAAGCAGGCCTGGGCACCGGAAAATCTGGAACCCTTGATTACCGGGCTTGAGCAAAAATCCTTTTGTTTTGCTACGCTACGCGAGCATCCTTCCTATACCACTGGCAAATAATGAATTTCATTGCTTACTTCTCAGAATTACTGACCAACCTGCAATCCTGGATTTTTCAAGCCATCGTGCAGCCGACGATGTTTTATGTCGGGTTGGGCGAATATGTAGAGGATTCGTTCGAGGGCGTTGAGTGGTTTATCTTTGGTGCTTTACAACTGATCATTCTGTTCCTGATTTTACGTCCCCTGGAATCGTGGATACCGGTACATAAAATCACTGATCGTTACGCCCGCTGGAACGATTTTATTTATACCGCCTTGCATCGCCTGGGCGCGTTTTCGATGGTGGTGTTTTTTCTGCTGACACCGGTATTTGATCATCTGACAGCGGTCTTGCATTTGCAGGGCGTCAATCCTTTTAACCTGGAAAATCTGTGGTCAGGTTTCTTGCAATATCCGGCCTTGCTGTTTATCGCATACCTGTTTGTACTGGATTTTTTTGATTACTGGTATCACCGTGCCAGCCATCAGTTCAACTGGTGGTGGGGTTTGCACAGTCTGCATCACAGTCAGCGCAATATGAATCTGTGGAGCGATAACCGTAATCATCTGCTCGACGATTTTTTGCGTGATATTTACATGGGCATGATCGCGATAGTGATAGGCGTGGAACCGGGGCAGTATGTAATGCTGGTGATGGCATCGCAGATGTTGCAGAGCCTGCAGCATGCGAATGTGCGTATTCATTTCGGCCGGTTCGGTGATTATTTACTGGTATCGCCACGCTATCACCGTGTGCATCACGCGATTGGACTCGGGCATGAAACGCAAGGTAAAGGCACTTTGGGTGGGCACAATTTTGCCGTGCTGTTTCCGCTATGGGATGTGCTGTTTGGTACAGCCTTATTCAGTAAAGAATACGCCGAGACCGGCATCCGTGATCAACTGCCTGCACCGGATGGCTGCTCCCGCGATTATGGTCGTGGATTCTGGGCGCAGCAATGGCTGGGGCTCAAACGCATGACAGGTATGGAAAAGGAAACGCACTCATGAATATTGCTGCAGTGGGTATCGCATGGGGGCGAGCGGTTGCGGCGCAATTACATGTTCGCATGCTGCTGCTGACGTTTGCACCGTTTCTGGCTGCACTGCTGATCTGGAGCATCGCCATGTGGTTTGGTCTGCAGGCGCTGATCGATTATCTGCAACTATGGTTTGCCGATCACAACAGTTTTCAGACCGCCGGTGACATCCTCGGAATGATAGGTCTGTTCGCCTTGAAAACGATGGTAGTGCCGCTGGTGGCGATGTGGTTGTTGCTGCCGCTGATGGTATTTACCGCTTTATTGTGCATAGGCTTGTTTGCGATGCCTGCAATCAGCAAACATGTCGGGTCCCGCCATTATCCGCAACTGGAACAACGGCATGGTGGTTCTTTGCTCGGCAGCATAGGGTATTCACTCAGTTCATTTATGATTTTTGCGGTTGTCTGGCTACTGACATTGCCGTTGACTTTATTTCCACCTGTGAGTCTGGTCTTGCAACCCTTGCTATGGGGTTGGCTGACTTATCGCGTGATCGTCTATGACGCGTTGGCTGAATTTGCCGATGCGGATGAACGTCGCGCGTTGATGAAGCAGCACCGCTGGTCTTTATTATTCATGGGAACGATTGCGGGTATATTCGGTGCCGCGCCGGGTTTGTTATGGCTGGGTGGTGTTATGGCGGTCATGTTCTTACCCGTGATTGCCGGGTTTGCGATCTGGCTGTATGTGCTGGTGTTTGTTTTTTCCGGTCTGTGGTTTCAGCACTATTGTTTGGCGGCGCTGGCGCAACAGCGTGCGGCAGCAGCGTCATCGCCTGCTCTTGTACAATAAGCACATCGCGAATTTCAACTAAGGAACGCACATGGCTATCGGTCTTATTATCATCGGTGACGAAATTCTTTCAGGAAAACGGCAGGATAAGCACTTACCGCAAGTGATCGCCGCGCTGAATGCACGCGGTCTGCAACTGGATTGGGCAGAATACATCGGTGATAACCGCGAACGGATTACCGCGACCTTACAGCGTAGTTTTGCCAGCGGTGATATCGTTTTTTCGACTGGTGGCATCGGTGCCACTCCGGATGATCATACCCGTCAATGCGCTGCCGCAGCGCTGAATCTGCCGCTGGAGTTGCATACTGAAGCCAAAGCACTGATACAGCAACGGATACTGGATATGGCGGCGGAGGCAGGTAAGACCGTGGATCTGAACAGCCCCGATCATTTGCAGCGGCTGAAGATGGGCGAGTTCCCTCAAGGCGCGACGTTGATTCCAAATCCTTACAACAAAATTCCCGGTTTTGCGATACGCCAGCATTATTTCGTTCCGGGTTTTCCGGTGATGGCCTGGCCGATGATAGAGTGGGTACTGGATACGCATTATTCCCATCTGTTCCATCAACAGGCAAGAGCAGAAAAAGCGGTGTTGGTATACGAGGCAATCGAGTCGGTACTGACACCGTTAATGGAAGCGTTGGAAGCGGAATTTCCGCTGATTAAAGTCTTCAGCCTGCCTAGTGTTGGTACTGCGACACAGCGCCGACATATTGAGCTGGGCGTCAAAGGTGATCCTGCACAGGTGGAAGCCGCATTTAAGAAAATGCTCGCAGGCCTCGATCATTTTCAATCTGAATATGTGCCGGTACCGCTGAGTTCCGACGCCTGATGCAAAAGATCAAGTTCACCCTGTTTTCGCTGCGCGACCTGATCATCGCGTTTGGGCCGGTGACCTTGATGGTGCTGGTCGTTTGCGGCCTCGGGTTCTGGCTGGTCGATCCGGCACCTCCGCGCATTATCGACATTTCTACTGGTCCGGAAAACAGTGCTTACGAACGTTTTGCCAAGTTATATGCTGCGGAGTTAGCAAAAAATCAGATTCAGCTACGCTTTAAAACCTCGCAAGGTTCGCAGGAAAACTTGCAACGCATCAGTGACCCAGATTCTGAAATCGAAGTAGGCTTCGTGCGTAGCGGCTCAACCGATCGTACGGAAGCGGCGGAAAAAGGATTGGTGTCGCTCGGCAGTTTGTTTTACGAACCGATCTGGATTTTTTACCGCGATAAAAAAGAATTCACGACCATCAGCCAGTTCCGAGGGCGACGCATTAATGTCGGCCCCGACGGTACCGGTGTTGGCCGTATTTTCGAGCAGATTTTATCGGTGAATAACATGAGTGCCGGCGATGTCAGTTTCCGGCATCTTGATGATACGCCTGCGACAGTGGCTTTTCTGGCGGGGCAATTGGATGTGCTGGTATTCAGCACCGCCAGCGATGCGCCGCTGGTGCAGATGTTGTTGCAGACACCCGGTGTGCGTTTGTTTGACTTTGTACAGGCCGAAGCCTATACCCGCCGTTTTCCTTATCTTTCGCAAGTGACGCTACCACGCGGCATCGTCGATATTGGTTTGGATTTACCTGCCCGCGATTATCACCTGATCTCACCGACGGCAACGCTGGTGGCGCACGAAAGCCTGCATCCGGCATTGACTGGTTTGTTGTTGCAGGCCGCGGCTAAAATCCACAGTCGCGCTGACTGGCTGAGCAAACAGGGCGAGTTTCCTTCTGATCGCTATACGGAAATTCCGGTTTCAGAAGAAGCTGAAAAATTCTATAAAAACGGTGCGCCAGTGCTGCAACGTTATCTGACTTTCTGGGTCGCGAATTTTATCGAACGTATGTGGGTAGTGATCGTCGCTCTTGGCGCATTATTTCTACCGTTGTCCAAAATTATTCCCCCTTTATACGTCTGGCGTATCCGCTCCAGAATTTATCGCTGGTATGGGCAATTGCGCATCGTTGAGCAAACGATTGAGCATCTGACCAGCTCAGATAAAAAAGCGACACTGGAAAAGCAATTGAATTATCTCGATGAGATCGAGGGCAAGGTGAATCGCATCAGCGTTCCCCTGTCATATGCGGAAGAATTATATGGCCTGCGCAGCCATATCCAGTTCGTACGCACCCGGGTGCAGTCTTTGCTGAAAAGCAGATAATCCCTGCGTACCATCCATCACAATGGAACAACGGGTGACTGTATGCCCGCTGCCAGCAAATCCAGAGCCTGGCGCAGAGTGTTGTTATCAATGTTCAGCATTTGATCACCGACATACCATTCAAACATGCAATAACCCGGCAGTGCTGTATGCACTGCGTTGTTAAACAGCCAGATGCCGTGTTCGCTGGCGATCCGGTTACGCAACTGTATCGCTGAGTCTTTGTCTGCCGGCAAATGCAGATGCAGCATATTGCAGTGAGGCGCTGCCGGATTCGTGATGAATGCCGGATAGTCTTTTAATACTTCATAGATTTCTCTGGTACGCTGAAAATACGCCGGCATTGCTGCAATGCGCTGATCGAATTGCATCGCGGCGGCAACGACATACGGTGTGCGCCGGAAAACGTTACCGCCTTGCCTGTGCATCCAGACTCTGGCTTTCGCGATGAAATCATTGCGACCAGCAAGCATGGCACCGGCAAATCCGCCTATACCTTTGTAAAACGAAACATAGACACTATCGAAGCCTGCTGCGATGTTGTTCAAGGGCTTGTTGAAACCGCTGGCTGCTTCCCATAACCTTGCGCCATCCATGTGCAGGTGAATGTCTTGCTGACGGCAATAGGTTTTTATCGCATTGAGTTCTTCCCAGCCCGGTAATTGCCCGCCGATCTCGCGCAGCGGTAACTCATATTGTGCGGCGGCGATGTGTTCGGGCTGGGCTTGCAGGTCTTGCAGTGTCCACGGACGGTGAGGATTACCGATGTTCAATGCGGTGAAATAATGCATAGCCTGAAAGTTACTGCGTTCGTGCAAAAGCAGGTGTGAGGTCGGGTGCAGCGCAACCAGCGAACTGCCGCGTTCTTCGCAGGCCAGTTTTAATGCAATCACCTGAGCCATGGTGCCGCTGATGCAAAACATCGAGGATTCCATTCCCAGCAGCCCGGCAATTTTCTTCTCAAAAGACTGTAAAAAATCGCCCTCACCATACACGTCATGCTCAATATTATTCGCTTCGCACCAGCTCGCCATCTGTGCAAAACTCTGCGCTGGGGTCAAGGCTTTATGACCGGCCAGGATGGTATGACAAGTGTTTTTCAGGGCGAGAGTATCGGCGTTATTCACATTTTTCTCCGGTCGGTTTTTTGCTTAGTTCTTTGCTGAGGTATCGTTCAGTACGCCGCTGACGAAGTATGCCGCGGGTTTTTGTAAAACTGAATGTAAGCTAAAATCGTTGCCTCACTCCACTTTGCAGAAGCCCTGAACATGAGCACGACGCCTACGCTTGCACCGCAGTTCTTAACGCCCTATGAAACCGGTAATCAGAATCAGACAGCCAGTTGGGACGAGTGCATACAATTCTATCAGCGACTTGCTGTTGAATTTCCCCGTACCTTACAGTTTTTTGACATCGGTAAATCCGATGCAGGAAGACCTATTCATGCGGGTATTGTGACTGCAGATGGTGTGTTTGATCGTAAACAATTACAAAGTGAAGGCCGCCCCGTCTTTTTTAATAACAATGGTATTCATCCGGGGGAACCGGAAGGAATTGACGGCTGTATGGCGCTGGTGCGTGACTTTTGTCTGCAGCCAGAACGTCTGGCGGCATTAGGGCGAACCGTGTTTTTGTTTATCCCGGTATATAACGTTGATGGCTGCGTCAATCGTCAGAATACGTCGCGGGTGAATCAGGATGGCCCGGAAATGTTCGGCTTTCGCGGTAACAGTCTGCATCTCGATCTGAACCGTGATTTCATTAAATGCGATAGTCTGAATGCGCAGGTCTTTAACCGTTTCTTCAGTGCCTGGAGCCCGGATGTGATGGTCGATACGCATACGTCGAACGGCGCAGATTACCAGTACACAATGACGCTGATACAAACCCAGGCCGATAAGCTGGGAAATGGGCTCGGTGTTTTTTTGCGCGAGACGATGTTACCTGCAATTTATACACAGATGAACGAACGCGGCTGGCCAACATGCCCATATGTGAATCCTGTGCAGGATATTCCGGATCACGGCATAGAAGATTTTCTGGAAACGCCGCGCTTTTCCACAGGTTACGCCGCGCTGCATCACACGATAGGTTTTATGCCTGAGACGCACATGCTGAAACCGTTCGCTGACCGCTACGCATCGATGCGGGCACTGGTCGAAACCGTGCTGGACTTCACCATTGCCAATGCAGCACAGATACAAACGCTGAGAGCGCAGGCCAGACAGGCTGCAGCAAGCAGCACTCATACTGCAGTCAGCTGGAAGGTAGATCGTAACCATGCTTCCAGTTTTCTTTTTAAAGGTTATCAGGCGGTATATCGTCCCAGTGTGATCGGTCATTACACGTGTTTAGCCTATGACCGCAGTCAGCCGTGGGAAAAGCCGATTCCTTACTTTAATCACTTTGTCAGTGATGTGACTGTTACGCGTCCCAAAGCCTATCTGGTGCCACAAGCATGGCGCGCGGTGATCGAGCGACTGCAATGGAATGGTGTGCAGATGCAGCGCGTCGAAAAAGCACAGATGCTTGAAGCGCAGACTTACCGGATTGAATCTGTGCAGTCGCGTCCGCATGCGTATGAGGGGCATCTGTTTCACGACCAGCTGACGCTCGTCAGCCATCAGCAGACAGTGCAGGCTGTACCCGGTGACTACCTGATTGATCTTAATCAGCCACAGGCACGGTATGTGATGGAAACACTGGAGCCACAAGCGCATGACAGCTTTTTCCGCTGGGGATTCTTCAACAGTGTCTTGGAAAAAAAGGAGGCGTATTCCGATTACGTCTTTGAAGATACCGCGGCAGAAATCCTGCGCGACGAACCGGCTACTCTGGCTTTGTTTGATGCCTGGAAGCAGGGCCATCCCGAGTTGTTGAATAATCAGGAAGCAGTACTCGATTTTATTTTCACGCATTGCGAGCGCTACAGAGAACCAGAATGGCGTTGTTATCCGGTGTTGCGGATAATCTAATGTCGGTAACTTTTGCTTACATTTAAGATGAAACCGAATAGAATGTTTTCTTCGAAGTAATGTTGTTAATTTTCATCTGAGAATCTCTATGTCAAAACTGCTGGACTATCTGAATTATCTGGATCAAAACGCTGAAGCACGTGAAGCATTTGCTGCCAACCCTGTCGCTGCAATGGATAGTTTTGGCTTAAATGAAGAGGAAAAGAATGCGCTGCTTTCAGGTGATAAATCCAGAGTGGCCAAGGTGATCGGGATTGATGTGGCGAACCTGCCCACGCTCCAGACAGTTGAAACTACCCACTGATGTGTTTAGCGGCGTGCGCAATAATGAAGGCATTTACGAGGTTTTTATTATTCGGCGTAACGCTGCTCATCTCATTATGTTCGCAATCCAGTCTGGCTGGCACCGAAGAAAAAAACGATACGTTGTTAAAAATTGTCTCCCGGAGCTTACTCAATTCCCCGGGTGAGTCGCTCAGGAAATTAGACGAGCTGACGTCGCAGCAGAAGACTTTTTCTACTGAACAAAGAAATAGATTTTATCTTTTACGCGCGTCGGCGCTCGGTTTTCTCGGAAAACATCGCGAGCGTGTTGAATTTGTTCAGTCCGTTATCCCAGGTATTTCTGATATCGATTATCGTGCCCGATTCTTATACCAGCTATCGGATGGTTACATCAATTTGGGTGAGTACGAAAATGCGCTGAATTATATGAATCAGAGCATAGTAATGCTGCCTAAGCTGAAAAATAAAAATGCCAAGATTGATGTCTTGCAATCAGCGATTACTATCCTGAATTCATTGCGTGCATATGAGGAGTCGATGGAATATGCGCTGCGTCTGCCTGAGCTGGATCTGAATGAAATTCCAAGTTCCGCAAGCTGTCTGGGGATCGGTGATCAGGTTGAAATCAGTTTTTTAATGGGGCATCGTGAAAAAGCTAACGCACTGTTGAACAGTGCCATCGCGACTTGTGACCAGCAAAAGCTATTTTTCATTTCGCTTTTGATTAAAACAATTGCCAATATTGATGTGATTGAATCTGGTAATTATGCTCTGGGTATCAAATCCGGAATACCTTTGCTTGAAGAGTTAAAAAAAAATAGTCAGAGTTCTGATTACTTGATACAGCTGGAAACGGCACTTGCAAAAGCTTATCTAAAAACGGGAAAAACACAGCAGGCTGAGTTATACGGTTTAAACGCATATGCCCGGGCAAAAAAAGAAAATGTCGTTCTTTTACTGGAAAAAGCCAGTGAAATTATGGCGGATATCAAACGATCGCAGGGGCAGTATTTCGCCGCGCTGGAGTATGCTGACACCGCGCTGACTTTAAAAAATAAACTGCTTGATCAACAGTTGCAGAAAAATCTTGCTTACCAGCGTGTTAAGTTCGAGATTCAGGACAAAGCAAATCAAATGCTGGTACTCGAACAGAAAAACAAAATTCTCGATGTTGAAAAAAAATTAGAGAAAAAGAGCAATCAGAATCTGTTGCTGATTATCGCCTTGGTACTGTGTTTTATTTGTGTGCTGGGCGTCTGGTTGTGGAAAGTTATCAGGCAGAAAAATATTTTCAAACGTCATGCAGAGCTGGATGGGTTGACGCAGATCAGCAATCGTTCTCACTTTATGAGTGTGGCTGAGGCAGGTGTTCAGCATCGTACCGCCGCAGTCACTTTGATATTGTTCGATATGGATTTTTTTAAAAATGTGAATGACACTTGCGGTCATGCTGCCGGTGACTGGGTGTTAAAAAGTGTGAGTCAGGCTGTTGCAAGCGTATTGCGAAAAAATGATGTTTTCGGGCGTATCGGAGGCGAGGAATTTGCTATTTTTTTACCCGCGACTGAGCAGGAAGCCGGCGTACAACTTGCAGAGCGCTGCCGACACGTGATCAATATGATAGACACCGAATCCCGTGGTATCCATTTTCCTTTAAGTGCAAGCTTTGGCGTGGCAACAATGACGGTTAACGCTGCTGCTGGTATTGATGGTTTCCTAGAACTGATGCAAGCAGCCGATAAAGCGTTGTATCAATCCAAAGCAGATGGGCGTAATCGCGTTTCCGTATTTTCATAAAATTCAATGTCACATAAAAAAGCAGGAAAATTAGTGTGTGTTGGCACTGGTATGCGTATGGCGGGACAGTTGACGCCGTTGGCAAAAAGCTATATCGAATCATTTGACGTAGTGATCGCTGCCGTTCCTAACATGTTCACCCGCAAATGGTTGCAAGGTGTGGCGAAAGAGTATGTCTGTTTATTAGATCACTACGACGATACGAAAGTCGATGGCAAGACCCGGCGGGATACTTATCGTCGTATGGCTGATACGATTTTGCATGAAGTCCGGCAGGGGAAAAAAGTCTGCGCGGCATTTTATGGGCATCCCGGTATTTTCGCCTGCATCTCACACATGGCAATTGCTGACGCGCGGCAGGAGGGTTTTGAAGCGCATATGGAGCCGGGTATCTCTGCGCTGGATTCTCTGGTTGCCGATCTAGGAATCGACCCGGGAACCGTCGGCATGCAGTCGATGGAAGCCACGCAATTTATGATTTATCAGCGTCAGATTGATCCGACGGCTTTGCTGATTTTGTGGCAGATCGGTATTGCTGGCGATCTGACACTCAAACGTTTTGAAACAGAACCTGCGCATTTACAGATTATCGTGAATAAACTCATGAAAACATATTCGCCTGATCATGAGGTGATTTTGTATGAGGCTGCTACCCACCCGCTGGAGCAGACCAGAGCGGATAAAATTCGTCTCTGTGAATTGCCACAGGCGGCACTCAAGCAGATCACCACGCTGGTGATTCCGGCTGCAAAAAAGATGCAGATTGATCAGGATGTCGTCGATCAGTTGCGAGCCTTGTCAGGTACCATACTTGCCTGAGCTTTACCTGTACTGTTTTTACTGAAATAAAAAAGCAGCACAAATCAATTGCGCCGCTTTTTTTGTTCGCCAGTTTTAATTTGTCTGTGCATGCTGGCATGATATGAATAGAACGACGGCGTTGACGAATATTGCTGCAACGTAGTCTGGGTCGCGTTGTTTATTTTGTTGCTTGCCGCAGAGGATTCAGCAGTTCCCTGAGATTATTATGGTCAATCTCGTACATCAGTTCCAATAATCTGCCTATCTCTCCTTTTGGAAAACCTTCACGCGCAAACCAGCCCAGATAATGCCCCGGTAAATCGGCAATATACCGGCCTTCATATTTACCGTAAGGCATTTTCAGCGTCAGCAATCGTTGTAGGTCATCTGCCTGCATGGGTTTTTCAAAAGGCAGCTTAATTCCCGGCATTCTTATCGGCGTCTGATTTATTCATTTCTCTGCCCGCCTGATCCGGAGCGGAAGACTGTTCAGGCAGTATCGCTTTAACGGCTACGCTTTCCTTTTTTTCTGTCTCAGCTTCAGCCGGTGTTTGCACGCTATCGAGATAACGTTCGACCAGATCAAAAAACTGGTTATAAAACTGACCGGTCGGTATCGTCTCACTGGCGACTTTAACCATCGCATCATCTGTCGTACCGAACGGTAGGGATACGGAACCTATCGCGCTGACACCGATACTGGCCGAGGTGTTACTCTTTTTCAGAGAATATCGATCACGTACGGCGTTGGCGAAGATGGTCGTGCTGTTGCTGCCCAGGCTGTTGGCGACGCAAACGACATTGAATTCGATTTCAGCATGGACCTCGGCATCGTGCTGGTATTTACGACGACCTTTGAGGATCGAAGGCTTCCAGTCACTGATCACGTATCCCTGACTCAGCAACGCTCGCCGGGCGGCTTCACACGCGGACTGTTCAGTACCTGGAAAGCTGCGCGTAAATACGCCACTGGCACCGAACTCTTCATGTTGCTGTGCCGGAGATTTAGTGGCAGAGCAGGCACTGACCAGATTCAGTGACAGTGCGGCTGACAAGTATAAAAATAAACGACGCATTTTTAATCTAAACTTCATGTGAGCAGAGGCTGGTTTTAATATGATCTATCCTCAAGCGAGCGCCTCTTTTGCTGCTTCTTCCGGACTTAAACCATCAAAAAATAAATCGGTGAACCACTCGATTTGCTCTTCTATATGATCCTGAGCCTGTGCGATGGTCGCACCGCCAGCGACTAAAAAACCTTCGACTTCTGTGCACCATGCAATCAGTGCTTCGGTTTCCGGATCAAGTTCATTCTTTTTTGCCATGGTGTTTTCCTTCATTCAGCCTGCATTTTAACTGCTTGGCAGTACAAGCGTTGTTACAAGACTGTTACCAGATCATGTCGTAACGTATCAGTCCGGTTTTGCAACGTGTCAGCGCGGTTTTTCGATGACGTGTTCGGTCATTTTGTCATTAGAAACTGCCTGTAAACTGGTAGCGTTTTCCTGGGTGCCACATTGTGACAACAGTTGCAATCTTTCCCTTGGAACGGGTTTTTCTGTGCAAAACCAGACAAGTATCCTTGACTTCAATCTTTAACATGGCTGCAATTTGTTTTGACGGCATCATTGCTTCTATACGGTAATCGACGCCCTGCAGCGGTGCTACTGCAACCAGATATTCATTCGGCGTCATACTGGTGAAGTCCTGTTGCTGATAGTTGGGTGCAACACTGGAATTGACCCAGCGGTCTTCGACCTGAATCGCAACGTTGTCTTCAAAGTGGACGATGACTGAATGAAACAGGCGATGCCCGGGTTTGACCAGGAATTCATGCGCAAGTTGCTCGTTCGCCGGAACTTCTTTTAACAGATGTAACTCGCTGCGGTGCGCGTGTCCACGAGAACGGATCTCTTCGGCGATGCTTTTGATTTCCACCAGCGTCGCCTGGTATTTCTGCTGCGCGACATAGGTGCCCGAGCCCTGAATTCTGTGCAGGATCTGTTCGCTGGTCAGTTCGCGTACCGCGCGGTTGACGGTCATACGCGAAACGCCAAATTGCTCTGCCAGCGTAGCTTCGGATGGGATTACATCGCCTTCTTTCCAGGTGCCTGACTGAATTTCTTTCAATAAGTAATTCTTTATCGTCTGGAAAGCGGGGACATTGACTTGTACTTTTGGCACGGGATTCCTGCTGAAATGATGACGCTATTGTCTCACTAAAAATCCGCTTGCAAAAGTTGTATATACAACTTAAACTCAAAAAAACAAATGGGGCGACGCGGGTATGCGTCGCACCCTGCACACAATGTCCGGCGATATTTTCCGCACATCATCTGAGATCAGGAGACACCGTATGTCCGATATTCTTCAAAACGATCCGCGCTGGGATGCCAGCCGTGTTATTCACGCACCGCATGGTGCGGAGAAGGTTTGTAAAACCTGGGTGGCTGAGGCGGCTTATCGCATGATACAAAATAACCTGGACCCGGCCGTTGCTGAAAACCCTAAGCATCTGGTGGTGTATGGCGGCATCGGTCGCGCTGCGCGTAACTGGGAATGCTATGACCAGATTCTGGCTTCGCTCAAAGCGCTGGAAGCCAATGAAACCCTGTTGATACAGTCAGGCAAACCGGTCGGTGTATTTCAGACCCATGAAGATGCGCCACGCGTACTGATCGCGAATTCCAATCTGGTACCGAAATGGGCCAACTGGGAACACTTCAATGAACTCGACCGCAAAGGTCTGTTTATGTATGGCCAGATGACCGCAGGCAGCTGGATTTACATTGGCACTCAGGGCATCGTGCAGGGAACGTATGAAACCTTCGCCGAAGCCGGACGTCAGCATTACAACGGTGACTGGGGCGGGCGCTGGATACTGACCGCTGGCCTCGGCGGCATGGGTGGCGCTCAGCCATTAGCGGCCAGCTTCGCCGGAGCAGTGTCGCTGAATATCGAATGCCAGCAAAGTAGTATCGACTTCCGTATGCGTACCCGTTATGTCGATAAACAAGCGAAGGACCTGGACGATGCGCTGGCATTGATACAGCACCACTGCGAACGTAAAGAAGCGGTTTCTATCGCCTTGCTCGGCAATGCTGCTGAAATTCTGCCTGAACTGGTTAAGCGCGCTAAAGCGGGCGGCATGAAGCCGGATCTGGTGACTGACCAGACTTCGGCCCATGATCTGATCAATGGTTACCTGCCGATAGGCTGGAGCGTGGAGCAGTGGAAAACTGCTCAGCACGATTCATCGCAACACGCGAAGCTGACTGCAGATGCGGCTCAGGCTTGTGCGGTGCATGTACAGGCTATGCTGGATTTCCATGCGATGGGCATCCCTACGGTTGACTATGGCAATAATATCCGCCAGGTTGCATTCGATACCGGCGTTAAAAATGCCTTCGATTTCCCTGGCTTCGTACCGGCTTACATCCGACCGCTGTTCTGCGATGGCAAAGGTCCATTCCGCTGGGTGGCTTTGTCAGGTGATCCGGAAGACATCCGTAAAACCGACGCCAAAATCAAGGAATTATTCCCACACAATAAAGGCGTGCATAAATGGCTGGACATGGCGGGTGAACGCATCGCGTTTCAGGGCTTACCAGCACGCATTTGCTGGCTGGGTCTGGGCGAGCGTCATATTGCCGGGCTCGCATTCAATGACATGGTCAGAAACGGTGAACTCAAAGCACCTGTCGTGATTGGTCGCGATCATCTCGATACCGGTTCGGTCGCCAGCCCGAATCGCGAAACTGAGGGCATGCGCGATGGTACCGATGCCGTCTCTGACTGGCCTTTGTTGAATGCCTTACTGAATACCGCCGGTGGCGCCAGCTGGGTTTCTTTGCATCATGGCGGTGGTGTTGGTATGGGTTATTCCCAGCATTCCGGTATGGTGATTGTGGCCGATGGGACAGATGCCGCAGCGAAACGTCTGGCGCGCGTACTGGTCAACGATTGCGGTTCCGGTGTGATGCGTCATGCCGATGCGGGCTACGAAGAAGCCGTAGCCTGTGCTAAGCGCGAAGGTCTGAACTTACCGATGATTAAATAAGCAGATCGTCTGAGTTGACAGGACAGTGCCCGCGTATTTCGGGCGTCCTGGCGTAAAAATGCCTGAAGAGGCGCACAGGCATTGAGACAATCCATTGCGACATCCTATTAAGAAAGCAAAAAAGAAATGAGCAAGCATCTTGAGATATATCCTGGCGAATTCACCTTGTCGGATTTGCGTCGCATCTGGATCAGTCCGACGCCGCTAAAGCTGGTTGCGTCTGCGTATCCGGCGATACACGCATCGTCAGAAATGATACAAAAAATCGTTGCCAAAGGTGATGCCGCATACGGCATCAATACCGGCTTTGGCAAACTCGCGAAAACCCGGATACCAGACGATCAGCTTGAGCTCTTGCAACGCAATCTGATTTTGTCTCACTCGGTTGGCTCAGGCGAATTGATTGCCGATGAGATCGTGCGCTTGATACTGGCAATGAAAATCGCCAGCCTGGCGCGCGGTGTGTCCGGTATCAGAGCAGTGGTGATCGACACCATGATCGCCATGCTCAACGCTGGCATTATGCCGACCATCCCCGTCAAAGGCTCGGTCGGTGCTTCGGGTGATCTGGCACCGTTATCGCACATGACGCTGGCGCTGCTGGGCGAAGGCGATGTGCGCGTCGACGGCACACTGATTCCGGCTAAACAGGCGCTGGCGAATGCTGGTATCACGCCGGTCGTCCTCGCCGCGAAAGAAGGCCTGGCATTGATCAATGGTACGCAGGTATCAACGGCGCTCGCCCTGCATGGCTTATTCATGGCGGAACGTTTGCTGGAAGCAGCCACGATTACCGGCGCTTTGTCTGTTGATGCCGCTAAAGGCAGCGATGCACCGTTTGATCCGCGGATACATAGCAGCCGTGGTCAGCCCGGGCAGATTGCCACGGCAGAAATTTACCGTAAGCTTTTGGTCGGCAGTGAAATACGTCAATCCCATCTGGTTAATGATGAGCGCGTGCAGGATCCGTATTGCCTGCGCTGCCAGCCGCAGGTCATGGGCGCCTGCCTGGATATCATCAATAATGCAGCGCGCACTTTGCTGATCGAAGCCAATGCCGTGACCGATAATCCGCTGGTGTTTGTTGACACCGGCGAAGTCATCTCCGGTGGAAATTTCCATGCTGAGCCAGTTGCATTTGCGGCCGATACGCTGGCGCTCGCCATTGCTGAAATCGGTGCCATTTCCGAACGTCGGATTGCCTTGCTGATCGATGCGTCCTTATCTGGTTTACCACCATTTCTGGTGCCATCATCGGGTCTGAATTCCGGTTTCATGATCGCGCATGTGACAGCAGCCGCGCTGGCTTCCGAAAACAAATCGCACGCGCATCCGTCCAGCGTCGATTCAATTCCGACCTCAGCCAATCAGGAAGATCACGTCAGTATGGCGACCTATGGCGCACGTCGCCTGCATGAAATGGCACAAAATACAGCGACCATTGTCGGGATTGAATTGCTGGCGGCGGCGCAAGGCGTGGATTTTCATGCACCACTGAAAACCTCGTCTATGCTGGCGCAGGTGCATCAGACCTTGCGGGATCAAGTTGCGTTCTATGACAAGGACCGTTTTTTCGCACCCGACATTGAGGCCGCTAAAGAACTGGTGGTCTCTGGCCGCATCAGCGCTGAATGCCAGCATTTGTATCAGCATTTATATCTGGCATGACGTATGTTGATGCAGCGTTGGTCGGAGAGCGATTACCAGACGATGCCCTGGAAAAATGGCGGCGGCAGCACGACGGAGCTGGCGATTTTTCCGGCGGGCTCTGACCTCGATAATTTCATCTGGCGTCTGAGTACGGCACAGGTAGCGGTTGATGGGCCGTTTTCCAGCTTCCCCGGCATAGACAGAACGCTTGCCGTGTTGTCTGGCGCAGCTTTGATTTTGCATACGAAGGCTGAGCAGGGAACTACACCATCGGGTGCGGTGCATCTGACGCAAAACAGCGCACCGTATTGCTTTACAGGCGAGCTCGAGGTAGCGGCTGAATTGGCAGAGAGCAGCGTGTCGGATCTGAACATGATGACGCGCCGCGATGTTTGTACTCATACGATGCGTAAGCTATTAAGCGGCCATTATCATATTGATGCGCAGGGTGCCCGGCAAATCTTGCTGTACTGCGTTGCTGGCAATGCCCGCCTGACAACGCCAGAAACAGCGGAGGAAGTATTTTGCAGCGGCGATCTTATGCTGTTGAACGAAACCCATCCTGCATCAGGCATAGCACTGGAGCTGACTGCCGATGAGGGCGCCGTCCTGTTTCTGATCACGCTTGAATTTCTCGATAAAGGGGCGGACTGATGTCGCACTGGGACAGTTTGTGGATCAACATCCACCTCGCGACCATGACAAATGGCTATGGCGAGATCAATGATGCAGCGCTTGCTGTTCGTGACGGCAAGATCGTCTGGCTGGGTGAGCGCAATGCCTTGCCTGCAAATTATTCGGTCACAACTCAGCATGATGGCGCTGGCTGCTGGGTCACGCCGGGGCTGACCGATTGCCATACGCATCTGGTATACGCCGGTAACCGCAGCGATGAGTTTGAAGCGCGCCTGAATGGCGTCTGTTATGAAACCATTGCAAGGCAGGGGGGCGGCATTCTCTCCACCGTCAGGGCGACCAGAGCTGCGACCGAAGATGAATTATTGCAAGCGACCCTGCCACGTCTGCGCGCATTGCTCAGTGAAGGTGTGACCACGCTGGAGATCAAGTCCGGCTATGGTCTGGATTTACCTAGTGAAGCGCGGCTGCTGCGTGTCGCGCGGCGCATAGGACGTGAGTTTCCGGTTCGCGTCAAGACCACTTTTCTGGGAGCGCACGCCTTACCACCGGAATATGCCGGTCGGCCAGACGATTACATCACGCTGGTGTGCGAGCAAATGTTACCGGCGCTGGTGGCTGAAGGTTTGGTGGATGCTGCTGATGTGTTTTGTGAAAAAATCGGTTTCTCTCCGGCGCAGACTGAGCGGGTATTTATGGCTGCGCAAGCACTCGGCTTGCCGGTGAAACTCCATGCAGAGCAATTATCCGATCAGGGGGGGGCGGCGTTAACTGCGCGTTATCAGGGGCTTTCGGCGGATCATCTGGAATATCTGTCGGACGCAGGGATCGCTGCGATGGCCGCCAGCGGTACGGTCGCCGTGTTGCTGCCCGGTGCTTTTTACTTTTTACGTGAAACGCAATTGCCTCCGGTGCAGGCGTTACGTGCTGCCGGTGTGAAGATCGCCGTGGCGACCGATTGCAACCCCGGCACATCGCCCATGACTTCGCTGTTACTGGCCATGAATATGGGCTGTACCCTGTTTCGTTTGACACCGCTGGAAGCCCTGCAGGGCGTCACCTGTCATGCGGCACAGGCATTGGGTATGGCAGACGTCAGCGGAACATTAGAAGTTGGAAAAATAGCCGATTTTATTTTGTGGCAGATACAGCGGCCGGCTGATCTGGCCTATCACATCGGCGCCAATCCGCTGCGGGGCAGAGTTTTCGGCGGTCGCACGGTCGGAATCTGAGAGACTCACCAGCGAGATAGTTGATGGTCAAAGTAAGATGTGTCCTGGCAGGGGAGTACGTCAGGCATCCGGTGCTCAGCCCGCGACTGACCGATACCCATCGTTAGTTCCTGATAACAAAGTCTGCCGCGCTTATGCAGAATCTGTTTCAGATCCGCGTCAATATTCACTGATTCTGAACACACTCTGGTAATCTTTTGACACATTATTTAACCCGCGCAGCCCGGGTTTTGTCCGCTCAGGCGCAGAGCGGGACGTATAATGCTGGAAAAATAATATTCAATTCAAAAATGAGGCTCTGCAGAGGCTTATTGCTTCATTTTTACCTACGCTCAGAGGTTCACAGTGGTATTACCGCTTATTTCTTTTCCGTCCCGTTTTCAGCGCTGGCGCCCAGGGCACAGGCTTGCCGGGGCAGTGGTATTTGTCGCGCTGTTGATGTTACTCAGCTATCTATTTCTTCCGGTTCTTGTAAAGCGTATCGCGATAGAGCAGATACAGCAACAGACCGGCCGTAAGCTGGACATCGGGACGATCAGTTTTTCTCCGTTTTCGCTGGCACTGACGGCGACAGATATCCGTCTGTACGAAGCCGATCAGAAAACGCCTGCCGTATCAGCGCAGGAACTCAGGGTCAATCTATCCATCACATCTTTATTTCACCGAGCACTGGTGCTTGACGAGCTTTTCCTGACCGCGCCGGATGTGCATCTGGTGCGTTACAGCGCGGCTCAGCCTAGCCGCTATAACGTCAGCGATGTGCTCGATAAAATTGCAGCCTCACCGAAAAGTGATGCGCCGCTGCGTTTTTCTGTTGCGAATATACAGATCAGCAAAGGCACTATCGTCTTTGATGACCAGGTCTTCGGTAAGCAATTTAAACTGACAGACTTGCAGGTAGGCTTACCTTTCATTTCCAATTTCCCGAAACAGGCTGACAGTTTTGTCGAACCCAGGTTATCAGCGCATTTCAACGGTGCCGATTTTGCTTTACAGGCGCGTGCCAAGCCATTTTCTGCAACCCATGAAAGCACGCTGGCGATCGATTTCGATCAATTAGATCTGGCACAGCTGACGCCTTATGTCCCGGTTGCCCTGCCGGTGCAGGTTGAGAGCGCCAGGCTGAGCAGCAAGCTTAATCTGACCTTCAGTCAGAAAAAGCAGACAGAAATTTTTCTGTCTGGCGATGTGCGTTTGCACGATGTATTCCTGAAAGATAAACAAAGCCAGCCTTTGCTGAAGCTGGAGGGTTTGCAGGCGCGTATACGTCAGATGAATCTGATGACGACAGCGACAGAATTGCAACAATTGAGTCTGAGTGCACCACAGGTATGGCTGGATTTTGATGCGCAGCATGGCCTGAACTGGGCGAATCTGCAAGCCGCGCCCGTTGGTAAATCAGGGGTGGCAACGACTGCTGCAGCCGGAAAAACGTCCACAACTACACCTGTGGTGACGGCGGCAACAGCGACAGCAAACCCGGCACCGTTGCCACTCGTGCAGGTGCAGGATCTGCAGGTGACGAATGGACAGATACACTTTTCTGACGCCGTGCATGCCAGACCAGAACAAAAACTGGAATTGCAAAACATCAGCTTGAATGCGCAGCAGTTATCGACCGCAAAAGACGTCAAGCCAGCGCAACTGAAACTGAGCCTGGAAACAAAAGCCGATGAAAAAATCGGGTTTGACGGGCAATTGCAGATTTTTTCCTCTACGCTGAATGGCAAGCTTGAGATCAGCGATGTGGCGCTCGCCAATTATCAGGCTTTTCTGAACCCGTTTTTGAAGGCGAACGTCAGTGGCAAACTGGATGCGGAATCCGGCGTTAGCCTGAAGGCCGGCGAATTTCAGCTCAGTGATTTGTCACTCAGACTGCGTGATCTCCTGCTAAAGGGGAAAGCCAGTGACGGTAGCATTGCGCTCAAATCTTTTGCGCTGAATAAATCATTACTTAACTCCGCAAACCGCACGATACAGATGGGAACCGTCGAATTTGATGGTTTGCGGGCCGATATCCGGCGCGATAAATCGGCGGCGATGCTGATGCAGAGCTGGTTGCCTGAGTCAGCTTCCTCTGCGAGCAAAGGCAACGTCGTCAGAACTGCCAACGCTGAATTGCCACCTGCTAAAAGCACAGCAGCTGCGCCGTGGAAAATCAGCCTGAATCAATTTGATCTGAAAAACAGTGAAATCGATTTTCTTGATCAGTCGGTTACTCCGGAAGTGAAATTAAACCTGAACAGCATCAACCTGAATCTGGCGCAACTGAGCAGTGATTTCTCTAAAGACGTCAGTTTCCGTCTGCAATCGAAGCTGAACCGGCGTGCGAAGCTGAATCTGGACGGCAACAGTTCCGCTGGCATGAAAAAAGTGAATGTGAATCTGGATACCGAGAGTTTGCCGATTGCGCGACTATCTTCGTATTTTTCACAATTTCTGAATGTGCAGATCGTAAAAGGTGGTGGCACGGCTAAGGGGAAGCTGGTGCTGACAAATGTACTGGAAGCTGACCGTCAGATTGATTACGACGGCATGCTGAGTCTGAATAATTTTCAGATATTTGAAAATGGAACAGACGAGGATTTTCTTGACTGGAAAGCGATTTCAGCCGAAGGCATGCATGCAAAAATCGGAAAATCCCAGCAACTGATTGATGTCAAAAAACTGAGCTTGAATGATTTTTTTGCACGCCTGGTCTTGTCGGACAAGGCACGCCTGAATTTGCAGAATATTCTGGTCAGTAAAGCTGCGAAAGATACACCTGTTAATGCAGCAGCAACACCGAAAGAAATAACTGCGAAGAGCAGCGCCGTTCTTGCCGGTAAAAATACCGTCACCCAGAAATTGCCTGTGACGGGAACTCCGTCATCGGTCATTATGCGTATAGGGCAAACCGTGATTACCGGCGGTAATGTCAATTTCACGGACAATTTCATACAGCCGAATTACCATGCGAATCTGACTGGCATCAGCGGCAGCATAGGGACGATTTCATCCGACAACCCACAAGTGGCAACGGTGGAGCTGAATGGCAAAGTGGATGATGACGCACCTTTGCTGATCTCAGGCAGCATGAATCCCTTATCGACACCGGTATTTCTGGATATTAAAGGCAGCGCGAATGGTATCGAGTTGACCAAGCTGACGCCATATGCCGCAAAATATGCCGGTTACGCGATAGAAAAAGGCAAGTTATCGGCGCAGGCCAGTTATAAGATAGAAAATCAGCAACTGACTGCAGAAAATGAGCTCAGGCTGGATCAACTGACGTTTGGTGAAAGGGTGGATAGTCCGAGTGCGACCAAATTGCCGGTCATGCTGGCGGTGGCTCTGTTGCGTGACAATCAGGGCGGGATCACGATCAATTTGCCGATCTCAGGCTCTTTATCTGATCCGCAGTTTTCTGTCGGCAGCATTATTTTTAAAGTGTTTGTGAACATCATCACCAAGGCGGTGACTTCTCCGTTTGCTTTGCTTGGTTCGATATTTGGCGGTGGCGGTGAAGAGCTGGCGTATCTCGAATTCAATCCCGGCAGTGCAGCCTTGACGCCGGCAGCCACTGAAAAACTCGATCATCTGGCAAAAGCACTGAAGGAGCGTGCCAGCCTGCGTCTAGATATCACCGGTCGTGTCGAAGTCAAAAGTGATACGGAAGGTGTAAAACGTGAAATGCTGGAAAGCCGCCTGCGTGAGGCCAAATGGCGCGAACTGGGGCGGAAAAACCGCGGTATCAAATCAGAATCACTGACGCTGACCGCAGACGAACGACATAAGTTTCTGCAAGCTTTATATGATGCGGCCAAATTCACCAAGCCACGGAATATGCTGGGATTAGCAAAAACACTGCCGGATGCAGAAGCGGAGCAATTGTTATTGCAAAATCTGACAGTCGATACCGATGATTTGCGGGAACTGGCACAAAGACGTGCTGATGCCGTGCGCGATTATCTCGAAGACGTGGCACAGGTCGGGCGTGAGCGTATGTTCCTGATTGCACCCAAACTCAATTCGGATGGCATCAAAGATAAAGGTGCTCCTAATCGCGTTGATTTTTCATTGAAGTAAGCGGATCTGAACTGAGTAATCTGAGTATTAATTTTGCTGAAGGAGTGGGTATGACATCTGCAAACCTGGTCAACATTTTGTATGTTGAGGATGACCCCGATATACAGACGGTGGCGCAGATTGCCCTTGAGGTTGTTGGTGGCTTTGTGCTGAAGACTTGCAGTTCCGGCAGTCAGGCATTGTCTGAGGTGAATGCAGGGTTTGTACCGGATTTGCTTTTGCTCGATGTGATGATGCCGAATATGGACGGGCCAACGACATTGGCTGAGTTACGTCGGTTACCGGCGACGGCGACGACACCAGTTGTTTTTATGACGGCCAAAGTGCAGACCTATGAATTGGAACTATATTATTCCTTAGGTGCCATTGGTGTGATTGCGAAACCGTTTGATCCTATGGAATTGTCCGCGCAGGTTGCCAAGCTCTGGCAGGAAAGAAAGTAAATGTCTGAAAAAATGGATAGTCTGCAAGAAAAATTGCGTAAATTAGAAGAAGTTTTTTTGCAGAAATTACCCTCCCGGTTTGATGAAATCACGGGAGCACTAGGTCAGTATGTACACAATCCCCATGACAAAGAGTCGCTGGCTGCCTTGCATCGTCATTTGCATACGATGGCAGGTTCCGCCGGTACTTTTGGTTTTGAAGAACTGGGTGTGCAGGCCCGCGTGTTCGAATCCCGTCTGAAACCTTTATTAACTGGCGCAGAGTGGAGTCAGACTGAACTCGACGATTATGCCCGCGATGTCCGCGACTATTTTGCTGCCGCTCTGAATAACCTGAATAAAGAAAATACACTGAGTGACGCCTTGGCTCCTGGTTTGACCGAACCAGCTTCGCCGGAGAACCAGTCGCGGCTGATTTATCTGGTCAATCAGGACTGCCGGCAAAATCAGGAAATCACGACACAATTAGAGCATTTCGGTTACGAAACCGTCTGCATCGCACAACCGAAAGATCTGGTGTTGGCAGTGGCGCGCCGGCGCCCGGATGCGATCGTGATTGATATGGGGTCTGCTGAAGATGGCACCGGTGGGGTGGAAGAAATAAAAAAAGTCGCACAGTTGCAACGTCTGCGTATTCCGACGATTTTCATTTCGAAATCCAGCAGCTTTGAATCACGCTTACTGGCCGTGCATGCCGGAGGCGACGGCTATTTTACGAAGCCGGTTGATGTGGTCGAGCTGACTGAAAGAATCGACACGATCCTGCAGCGGGATGAAACTAAAGGTTACCGGGTACTGATCGTCGATGATGATGTGGTGACGGCGAACTATTACGGCGCGATTTTGCGTAATGCCGGCATGATCGTGCAGTTGCTCAATGAGCCGACCCGGATGTTATCTGTCATGACAGATTTCCGTCCTGAGCTATTGCTGCTGGATGTCTACATGCCGCTGTGCAGCGGGATAGAGTTGTCGCAACTGATCCGTCAGGATAATTCGTATGTGGATGTGCCTATCGTCTTTTTATCCAGCGAAGCCGATCCGCAGAAGCAGTTGGAAGCCGTGCGTGCTGGTGCGGATGATTTCATTACCAAACCGGTTGCGCCGGATTACCTGATTTCCTCGCTGTCCACCCGAGCCGAGCGCTATCGTTCCCTGCGTGCGCTGATTATGCGCGATGGCCTGACCGGCTTATATAACCATACTGCGATCAAGGAGCACCTTGCAGCCGAGATTTTGCAGGCGCATCGTAATGCGACGCCGCTGGCACTGGCGATGATTGATATCGACTATTTCAAGCAAGTCAACGATATGCACGGGCATGCTGCCGGCGACCACGTACTGCGGACACTGGCACGTTTGCTGCGTCAGCGTCTGCGCCGCACTGATATTGTCGGACGTTACGGTGGGGAAGAGTTTGCTGTTATTTTTCCGCATACCGATGCGAGTACCGCACGCCGTGTACTGGATCAGGTCCGTGTTGCTTTTGCGAAAATTCTTCAGCATTCAGAAAGCAAGGAATTTTCTTCGACGTTTTCTGCCGGTATCGCCGACCTGGAGTTATGTGGCGATGTCGATACCTTGTTTGATGCCGCCGACGCAGCGATGTATGTCTCCAAACAAAGCGGACGCAATTGCATCACGATCGCCTGAGACCTGCATAGCGGAGGTGGTGTTACTGGTAAGCGAACACTCAAAATGACCGCTCAATAAAAAAAGCCTGAAGCATCTTCAGGCTTTTTTTTGCTGCGATTGACGAACGCTGCTCAACTCAATTTCTGCAGGCTGCTGGCCTTGATTTTTGCTTCCAGTGGCTTGCCTTTGCGGGCACGTTTGTTGATGTGAATCGTCAGTGCATTGGCGCTCAGATTCACCTCCTGCGCTTTGCCGCCGCGTCCGGTACCGCTTACACGGACACCTTTCTGGCTGATTGCCTGTACCGCAAGCAGGGCTTCTTTGTCTTCGAGTTCCATCAGAATTACGCCGCGTCCGCCGCTCGACAATTGTTTGATTTCATTCAGACCGAAGACCAGCAAACGGCCGTTGCCGGATAAACAGGCAATCGCACTTGCATCTTCGGCGATCAATGACGGCGGCAGTGGCAGATCGTTTTCTTCCAGCGTCATAAACGCTTTACCTGCCTTCATACGACCAACCATGTCGCCCACTTTCGCTGTGAAGCCATAGCCGGCATCCGATGCCAGCAATAAACTTATGTCGCTGTTGCCGGCGAAGTAATGCAGAATTTTTGTGCCGGCTGCGAGATCGATCAGGGTAGTAATCGGCACGCCATCGCCACGCGCGCCGGGCAGGGCGGAGACAGGGACAGAATAGACTCTGCCGTTAGAGCCGAACACAAGTAAATGATCAACCGTACGACATTCAAATGTGCCATACAGACTGTCACCCGCCTTGAACGTGAACTGGCTGGCTTCATGTCCGTGCCCTGTGCGGGCGCGTACCCAGCCTTTTTCTGAAATGACGACCGTGACCGGCTCATCGACGACTTTCTGCTCTACAGAGGCACGAACCGCTTCTTCTATCAGCGTGCGGCGGGCGTCGCCGTATTGTTTTGCATCAGCGTCGATTTCTTTAATCAGCGCTTTTTTCATTGAGGCCGGATTATCCAGTAAATCATGTAAAGCGGCTTTTTCTTTACGCAATTCCGCGAGCTCTTGCTGAATTTTAATGGCTTCCAGCCGTGCTAACTGACGCAGGCGGATTTCAAGGATATCTTCCGCCTGCCGGTCGGATAAGCGGAAAGCTTGTATCAGTGCAGGTTTCGGCTCATCTGACTCACGGATGATGCGGATCACTTCATCGATATTGAGTAAAACTGCTTCACGACCTTCGAGTATATGAATGCGGTCATCGACTTTTTTCAGGCGGAATTGGGTGCGACGTGTGACGGTCGTGAAACGGAACGCGATCCATTCGCTGAGAATATCGAGCAGCCCTTTCTGGCGTGGGCGACCATCGCCACCGATCATCACCAGATTGATCGATGCCGACGTTTCCAGCGATGTATGCGCGAGCAACATCTGCATGAATTCGGCCTGATCCTGATTTTTCGATTTTGGTTCCAGCACCAGACGCACAGGCGCATCTTTGCCTGATTCGTCGCGTACGGTATCGAGCACCGACAGGATCACTTGTTTTAACGCGATCTGTTCTGGCGAGAGCGTTTTTTTGCCGGTTTTGATTTTCGGATTGGTCAGCTCTTCAATTTCTTCCAGCACTTTCTGTGACGAGACGCCGGGCGGTAATTCGGTGACGACAGCTTGCCACTGACCACGCGCCATATCTTCTATCTTCCAGCGTGCCCGCACTTTCATGCTGCCGCGACCACTCGCATACATCTCGGCAATCGCCGATGCCGGTGTAATGATTTGTCCGCCGCCGGGGAAATCCGGGCCGGGGATATATTCCATCAGCTCCGCGTGTTTCATTGCCGGATTGCGGATCAGCGCGACGGCCGCCTTCGCCACTTCGCCCAAATTATGCGAAGGAATTTCGGTGGCCAGACCGACCGCAATACCGGATGCACCATTCAGCAACACCATAGGCAAACGTGCAGGCAGCAGTTTCGGCTCTTCGGTAGTGCCGTCATAATTTGGCTGAAAATCAACGGTGCCCTGATCGATTTCGTCCATCAGCAATTTAGCGATCGGCGTCAGGCGTGCTTCGGTGTAACGCATCGCTGCGGCACCATCGCCATCGCGCGAGCCGAAGTTACCTTGTCCATCGATCAGCGGATAACGCAGCGAAAAATCCTGTGCCATCCGTACCAGCGCGTCATACACAGATTGATCGCCATGCGGATGCAGCTTACCGAGCACATCACCGACCACTGCCGCCGATTTACGAGGTTTGGCCGACGAATTCAGACCGAGTTCGTTCATCGCAAACAGGATGCGGCGCTGCACCGGTTTCTGACCATCGCAGACGTCCGGCAAGGCGCGTCCTTTGACGACGGAAATTGCATAATCAAGGTAAGCACGTTCGGCGAAACTCGCCAGCGTCAGTGCTTCGCCATCACCTGGCGGCGGTGTCTGTTCAAATAAATTCGCTTGTTCGCTCATAGTTTTTTATTCTTTGTGGCATCCGGCAAAGCGCCGTTCTGTTTGCCTTCATCTGTAATTTTCGGGGAGTATGTCTGAAAATACACCTTATGTCCGCATATTCATTGGGGTGTTTATATATACTGGGGGGAGTATTTTCAGACCTTCAAAAGCATTCCAGCGCCTTAAATATCGGCCTCGACAGCATTGCCGTGTTCTTCTATCCAGGCACGACGGGCCGCGGCTTCGCCTTTTCCCATCAGCATATTGAAGCGCCCCTCGGAAAAATCCTGATCGAATTCACCAAGGCTGACCGGTAACAAGCGGCGGGTGTCAGGATTCATCGTGGTTTCCCATAATTGTTCAGCATTCATTTCACCCAGACCTTTGAAGCGGGAAATATTCCATGCGCCGTCTTTAACGCCTTCCTTGCGTAACTTGTCTTCGATGGATGTCAGCTCGGCAGCATCGAGCGCATAGATTTTTTGCGCCTGCTTTTTGCCACGTGCCGGAGCATCAACGCGGAACAGCGGCGGACGTGCAACGCAGATGTGACCACGGGCGATGAGTTGTGGAAAATGTTTGAAAAACAGCGTCAGCAACAGCACCTGAATATGTGAACCATCGACGTCCGCATCGGACAAAATACAGATCTTGCCGTAACGCAGATTCGACAGATCAACGTTATCGTTAGGCCCATGTGGATCAACGCCAATAGCGACTGAAATATCGTGAATTTCATTATTCGCAAACAGGCGATCACGTTCCGATTCCCAGGTATTGAGCACCTTACCGCGTAAGGGCAGAATCGCCTGAAATTCTTTGTCACGCCCCATTTTTGCGGAGCCACCGGCGGAATCACCTTCGACTAAAAACAATTCATTGCGGGTGATGTCGCTGGATTCGCAGTCCGTCAGTTTGCCCGGCAAAACGGCCACGCCGGAGGATTTTTTCTTTTCCACTTTTTGCGCTGAACGCAAACGCGACTGCGCTTGTTTGATGACCAGTTCAGCGAGTTTTTTGCCGTAATCGACATGCGAATTGAGCCACAGTTCCAGCGGTGGTTTGGCGAATGAGGACACCAGACGCACGGCATCGCGAGAATTCAGACGTTCTTTAATCTGCCCCTGAAATTGCGGGTCCAGCACTTTTGCTGACAACACAAATGAGACGCGCGCAAATACGTCTTCCGGCAACAGCTTGACGCCTTTCGGTAGCAGCGAATGCATTTCTACAAAGCTTTTGACCGCGCCAAATAAGCCTTCGCGCAGACCGGATTCATGCGTGCCGCCAGCTGGCGTCGGAATCAGATTCACATATGATTCACGCACCACATTGCCTTCTTCGGTCCAGGCCACAACCCATGACGCACCTTCGCCTTCGGCAAAACCTTCGGTGTCCGCACTGGCGAATTGCTCGCCTTCAAACAGCGGGATCAGTGGTTCGCCATGCGAATACTGGGCCAGCGCTTCGGTCAGATAGCCACGCAAGCCCTGATCGTATTGCCAGGTTTGCGATTCACCAGTTTTGGCATTGCTCAGTGTGACTTTCACGCCTGGCAGCAAGACCGCTTTTGAGCGCAGCAAACGCTGTAACTCACCTTGGGGTATATTCGCAGAATCAAAATATTTTGCATCGGGCCAGATACTGACGCGGGTGCCGCTTTTTTTATCGCCGCGGGGAATAGGCTGGCTGCGCAGTGGTTCTATCACCTCACCATCGGCAAAGGTCAGCTGATGCAGGCCAGCTTCACGCCAGACGGTAATTTCCAGACGTTTGGATAGCGCGTTTGTGACGGAGACACCAACGCCGTGCAGACCGCCGGAAAACGCATAGGCTCCGCCGGAACCTTTGTCGAATTTGCCGCCGGCGTGCAAACGTGTGAATACAATTTCGACCGTGGGAACACCTTCGTCCGGATGCAGTCCAACCGGAATACCGCGGCCGTCATCCTCAACGCTGACGCTGCCGTCGGTATTGAGCGTGACTTGTATGTGTTTGCAATGACCGCCCAGCGCTTCATCGGACGCATTGTCGATGACTTCCTGGATAATATGCAGAGGGTTTTCTGTGCGGGTATACATGCCCGGTCTTTGTTTAACCGGTTCCAATCCCTTGAGGACGCGGATGGATGATTCGCTATAGTCGGACGGAGTCGTATTTTTTTTAGTGGCCATGCAAATAGAAATCTGTTGTTTTAGTTAAAGTGCAATAATGTTTTGCAATTTTTAAATACGGAATACGTGATTTTAGATGTATTCTTGCATACGTTTTTGCAGCTATTGTAGCTGTAATAGGTAGATGGATAAACGATGTCAATAAAAACTCCAACGATCGCGATCCGACTGCTTGGATTTTCCGCCAAAGAGGAAGAAACATTTTCCGCAGTGCTTGCGGTAGCACGCGAGACCGGTTACCGCTATACATGCCTGAGGACAGGTTGTGTCCAGGATCCGGACATGTATATCGTCAATGCCAGCAACATCAAAGCGATTGCAACGTTGTCCGATCTGAATCCCGGTGAGGCGATGCCCGTGTTGCTGATCGGCAAGACCGACATCGATTTGCCGTATGAAGTGATGCCAAGACCCATACGCTGGCGCACTATTTTCAGTATTCTCGACGAGCTGGTTAATAAGCGCGATCTGTTACTGAATACTTTAGCCGCGCATACCATCAATTTAACGGTGCATGAGCGACGCACACACAAGCGCATCGATTTTGATCTGACTGATCCTCAGGTGTATCAAAAAATGCGTGATACACCGATGGCGAAGGGCGGTATTCTGGTCGTTGACAAGGATACGCAGTTCCGTGAATACGTTGCCGCTATCATGGATCATTACGGCATCACAGTCACACTGGCATCGGATGAACGCAGTGCCCTGATGCTGGACCGGAATAATCAGCATGCGCTGACCCTGATTAACACATCCACCCCGGATGTTGATCCTTACCGCTTATGTGATGGTCTGAAAAAACAAAATCATGGTCTGAAAACTTCGGTGATTTTTTTGATTGACCAGTCTTTTGACTACAAACTCGGGCTGGCGGAGCGCGTCCATTGCGACGGGTTTCTGGTGAAGCCCTTGTCGCGCCGTGTTCTGCTCCGCACCATTAAAAAATATCTGCACCTATTTAATAAATAAGCCATGCGATTACTTGCTGAGTAATCGCATTCCCCTCTCCAGACCTTCAATAGTGACCGGAAACATGCGGTTACTCATGACCTGACGGATAATCGAAATAGATTGCCGGTATTGCCACAGGCCTTCCGGTTCCGGATTAAGCCAAATGTATTTGGGAAACATCGTTGCAAAACGCTGCAGCCAGACTGCACCGGCTTCTTCATTGTTGTATTCGACGGAGCCGCCCGGTTGCAGAATTTCATACGGACTCATGGTGGCATCGCCAACGAAGATGACTTTGGTATCTGACGGATATTTGCGCAAGACATCCCAGGTCGGGAATTTTTCTGCGTGACGGCGACGGTTGTTTTTCCACAGATAGTCATACACGCAATTATGGAAATAAAAGAATTCCATATTCTTGAATTCAGTTTTCGCTGCTGAAAACAACTCTTCCGTCTGCTGTATGTGATCGTCCATTGTTCCGCCGACATCCAGCAACATCAGTACTTTGATATTGTTTTTACGCTCGGGCTGCATCTTGATATCAAGATAGCCAGCATTGTTAGCGGTGGCCTTGATCGTTGCATCCAGCGCCAGTTCTTCTTCTGCACCCTGACGGGCGAATTTGCGCAAGCGGCGCAACGCGACCTTGATGTTGCGAGTGCCGAGTTCACGTTCAGCGTCGTAATCTTTGAACGCACGCTCCTCCCATACTTTGACTGCGCTGCGGTTACCGCCTTTGCCACCGATGCGTATTCCCTCGGGATTTGTGCCGCCATTACCGAAAGGCGAGGTGCCGCCTGTACCTATCCACTTGCTGCCGCCTTCATGCCGTTCTTTTTGCTCATTGAGCAGCTCTTTGAGTCTGTCCATGAGTTTGTCGTAACCAAATTTTTCTATCGCCGCTTTTTGTTCGTCACTCAGTTCGCGTTCCAGTCGCTTCTTCAGCCAGTCGAGTGGTATGTCGGGACGCTTCTCAAAGATCGTGTCTATTCCTTTGAAATACATGCCGAAGGCTTTGTCAAACTTGTCGTAATGCGCCTCATCTTTGACCATAATCGTACGAGACAGGAAATAAAAATCGTCAAGTGACAACGCGATCAGGTCCTTTTCCAATGCTTCGAGTAGCATCAGAAACTCTTTGATTGAGACAGGAATTTTTGCGTCTTTTAACGTAAAGAAGAAATCGATCAGCACTTGTGTATCTCTCAGTATTTACTTTGCAGATATTGCAAATTCTTTTTCAAACCCGGCCATTCACTTTGCAGAATGCTGTAGACGACCGTATCACGGATACGCCCATCGGGCAGTATCATATGGTTGCGCAAAACCCCGTCACGTTTGGCGCCGAGCCGTTCAATTGCCGCTTGCGAACGCCGGTTAAACCAGTCTGTGCGAAATTCTACCGCGATGCAGTTCAGTACCTCAAACGCATGTGTCAGCATCAATAACTTACATTCCGTGTTGATACCCGAGCGTTGCGCCGATTGCGAGTACCAGGTGTAACCGATTTCAAGACGCTGGTGCTGATGATCGATATTGCAAAAGCGGGTGCTTCCAACAATTTTGTTTTCTGATTTTTCACGGACGACAAAAGGAATCGCTTTTTGCTGTGCTTGCATGGCAAGCGCCGTGTCTAGCCACTGTTGTGTCTGTTCGGGTGTGGGAACCGAAGTAAAAAATAACTTCCATAGTTCGCCATCGGCAGCTGCTTTGCGAATATCTGCAATCTGTGCCTGCTCTAATGGCTCCAGGTTGACGCGGGTTCCCTCTAAATGTAGTGGCTGGCATTCCATACTGATTCCCAGAAGTAGTTATTTTTAAGACTTTTGCACAAAAAGTCCGTGCATATCAGTAACAATAATGAAAAATGGATGAATAAAGTGGGTTTTACGGGTTATAATCTTCTATTCACTCAAAACAACAGCAATGCTTGCTAACGAAAATAAAAGCCGTTATACTGCAAAGCTGTATAGAATTTTGCGGCGTGGCATTTAATCAAATGTTTTGACCTCGTCGCTTTGACCACGTTTAGGAAATCTCATGGCAAATACCGCACAAGCACGCAAACGTGCTCGTCAAGCAGTAAAACAAAACGCACATAATTCCAGCCAACGCTCGGCTCTGCGTACAGCGATTAAAGCTGTTCGTAAAGCAATCGAAGCTGGTGACAAAGCTGCTGCAGCAACAATTTTTCAAGCATCCGTATCGACTATCGATAGTATTGCTGATAAGAAAATTATTCACAAGAACAAGGCTGCCCGTCATAAAAGCCGCCTCGCTTCTGCTCTGAAAGCGCTGGCTTAATAGTTGCTCTGCCTGTCGTTTTTACAGGCAATTTCAGATATAAAAAAACCGCATTTTTGCGGTTTTTTGTTTTTCTGCCTGTCTTTACCGGATATACAGTTTGCTGTATATCCGTATCGAAGCGATTAACGGAGCGGCAGTCCTTCAATTTTGCTGCCTGGTTTAATATTTTTCTGTTTGAACCAGCCTTGATTCATTTCCAGTGCATAGCGGACCGTCTTTTTCGCGCAGTGAGAGTCGGTCGTTTCCGGCTGCATATCCTCAATGTTGATAATTTTCCCTTCCGCATCGATAAATGCAACGGATAGCGGGATCAATGTATTTTTCATCCACATACAGACTCCGGCCGGGGCGCCAAAATCAAATACCATGCCCTCGTTGGCTCCCATTTTTGTTCTGAACATCAGGCCTTGTTCCCGGTCTGCTTCACTGGCAGCTACTTCCGCTTGAATCACGTAAATTCCTGCGGAAAGTTGCTTTACAGGTAGTTTTCTCTCTGCATGTGCGAATGGAATCAGCGTGGTCAGCAGCAAGGCACTCGCTGCCTTCAGTTTGATTGCGGGGGAAATGTTCATCGTCGTTGGTGTATGATAAAAAATAATAATGGCTATGCTACCGCAAATAAAAAAGGCAGGAATATATCCTGCCTTTTTTATTTGTGACAAAGTAATTAATTTTGATTGATTACTTTGTTGTTGATGCAGATGCAGCAGATTCAGCCGCAGCTTTTTTTGCTTTCTTCGTTTTTTTGACTTTTTTAGCTGGTTTGGCGACTTCGGTCGTTGCGGAAGCAGATGCCGGGGTGGAAGCTGCCGGGGCAGGAGCTTGTGCGAAAGCGGCTGAAGCAAACAGACCAGCAATCAGTGTGGCGATCAATTTTTTCATGTTAACTTCCTTTAGGTGATGACGTTGCGATGGATGATTCGACAGGAATCATCTCTATAACGTACACAAATACGGATAAGTTGACATGAGGAGCTGTTAAATAATTAAGCGGTACCTAGTTAAGTGGTGACTTCTGATACTGTAAGGCAATAAAACCACTCAGATGCCGACTTCCATCCATTCTCCCGGCAGTAATGGATGTGATTCTAAGGAAAATCCTCCGATCGCGGTACGTATCAGGCGTAAAGTCGGCAGTCCGGCTGCTGCCGTCATTCGCCGCACCTGACGATTTTTTCCTTCTGACAGAATGATGCAAAGCCAGCTGGTAGGAATCTGGTTCCTCTGGCGAATTGGCGGTGTTCTTTCCCATAACCATTCGGGTGTCTGTACATGCATCACAGTACAGGCTTGCGTCACAAAATCGCCCAGATCCAAAGGGTTGCGCAGTCGTTCCAGGGCGTCCTTGTCGGGGATGCCTTCGACCTGCACCAGATAAGTTTTAGGCTGTTTGTGATCAGGGTGGCTGATACGATTCTGGAGTTTGCCGTCATTGGTCAGCAAAATTAAACCTTCACTATCCGCATCAAGACGTCCTGCCGGGTATATATTAGGAATGTGCAAATAGTCCGCCAGCGTTTGCCGTTCAGGGTGGGCGGAAAACTGGCACATGACGTTGAATGGCTTGTTAAATAAGATGAGTTTCATGGCAATATGGTAAACGCAATTTTGTAAACAGATGGCATCCAGTAAAATACTAGTGCATAATACGAAATGAAGGTCTTGTGTCTTATAGAAGAGTTAATAGCGATATTGACCGCTGTGTTGGCAAGCAAGGCATATTACGAGAAAAGCGTGACCCGCTTGATCGCCTAACTACGGAGAAAACAATGTATCAACATATTAAAGTACCTGCTGAAGGTAAAAAAATTACCGTCAATGCTGACTTTTCATTGAATGTTCCTGATAATCCTATCATCCCTTTTATCGAAGGCGATGGTACTGGTGTTGATATCAGCCCTGTCATGATCAAGGTCGTTGATGCGGCCGTAGCGAAAGCCTATGCAGGCAAACGCAAAATCAGCTGGATGGAAATCTATGCTGGTGAAAAATCTACGAAAGTGTATGGCCCGGATGTCTGGTTGCCAGAAGAAACACTGAAAGTATTGAAAGATTACGTTGTTTCTATCAAAGGTCCTCTGACTACGCCAGTCGGTGGCGGTATCCGTTCGCTGAACGTTGCCCTGCGTCAGGAGCTTGATCTGTACGTTTGCTTACGTCCAGTCCGTTACTTCAAAGGCGTGCCTTCTCCAGTGCGTGAGCCAGAAAAAACTGACATGGTGATCTTCCGTGAAAATTCTGAAGATATCTATGCCGGTATCGAGTTCGCGCAAGGCTCAGATCAGGTTAAAAAGCTGATCAAGTTCCTGCAAGACGAGATGGGCGTGAAGAAAATCCGTTTTCCTGAGACTTCGGGTATCGGTATCAAGCCAGTGTCCCGCGAAGGCACTGAGCGTCTGGTTCGCAAAGCGATCCAATACGCGATTGACAACGACAAGCCATCAGTGACGATCGTTCACAAAGGTAACATCATGAAGTACACCGAAGGTGGCTTCCGTGACTGGGCTTATGCTCTGGCACAAAAAGAATTTGGTGCAGAACTGATTGATGGCGGTCCATGGTGCAAATTCAAGAATCCAAAGACTGGCAAAGAAATTACAGTGAAAGATTCGATTGCAGATGCGTTCTTGCAGCAAATTCTGTTGCGTCCGAACGAATACAGCGTTATTGCCACACTGAACCTGAATGGCGACTATATCTCTGACGCGCTGGCAGCTCAGGTCGGTGGTATCGGTATCGCTCCGGGTGCTAACCTGTCTGATTCCGTTGCTATGTTCGAGGCGACTCACGGTACTGCACCTAAGTATGCCGGTAAAGACTATGTGAACCCAGGTTCATTAATTCTGTCAGCTGAAATGATGCTGCGTCACATGGGCTGGACTGAAGCGGCAGATTTACTGATCTCGTCGACAGAAAAAGCAATCACGCAGAAGAAAGTCACTTACGATTTCGCCCGTCTGATGGAAGGTGCTACACAAGTATCCTGCTCAGGTTTCGGTGATGTCATGATTGAGAATATGTAATTCTCAGCAGACCATCTGTTTCTGACAGAGTCAAAAAAAGCCAGCATAAGCTGGCTTTTTTTATTCTTCTTCGGATTACTGATCAATGTTATTCAGGGCATAGCGAATCAGGTCGGCCTGGCCTTCAATATTGAGTTTGCGTTTGATATTCAGCCTGTGTGTTTCCACCGTCCTGACACTTAAGCCTAAGTCTTGTGCTATGTGTTTGTTTGACTTTCCTGTCGCAATACTTTTAAGAACGCATTGTTCCCGTTGAGTCAGTATCTGAGTTGCGTTGTTTGTATTATTTTGCTTGAGGCCGGAGCTGAAATACCTTCCTCCGGCTCTGACTGTTTCTATCGCATTGATAATATCTTCCGCGGGGGCATCTTTTAATACATAGGCCCGGGCACCTGCTTGTATTGCCTGACTCACATACTCTGCTTTATCGTGCATAGAGAGCATAATGATCGCGATATGAGGATAATCTTGTGCAAATTTTGCGGTCAGGCTGATTCCACTCGCCCCCCCCAGATTAATGTCCATCAAAATCAGATCCGGTGAATGATGCATCACCATTTTCAGCGCGTCCGCTGCATTTCCAGCTTCTCCGACTACGTGAAAGTGGGGAACGCTTTCCAGCCGCGCCCTCAGTCCGTCTCTGACCAGCGGATGATCATCGACTAACAGCAGATTGATCGTCTTTTTGTCCGTCATCATATTTCTCCGTTCGGAATTTTTGCTATCACGCGGGTACCATCTGTGCCCGAGAGTATATCCAGACTACCGTTCACAGTCGCCATGCGCTCGTGCATATTGCTGAGGCCTATCCCGCGTTTAGGGTGATTCTCTATGTCCTGGATATCAAAGCCACTTCCATCATCTTCAATTGTCAATGTGATGAATTCACCAGTTTCGATGAGCCGGATATCTACGTGGCTGACATTATGTGCATGTTTATGGATGTTGGTCAGTGCTTCCTGGGCTATCCTGAACAGAACTGTATTACTGATTTCTGACAATTTGCTGAAATTTCCTGTCGCAGTGACGCGCACAGGTAAGCCTGATGCATTTTCAAATTCTCCGGCCAGATGTTCAAATGCCGCGACCAGGCCCAGATCATCCAGCATCGCCGGGCGCAAATCATGTGAAATTCTGCGCACTTCGTTAAGTGCCTCATTCAGTTGTTGTGTTGCGCGCTGAAATGGTAATCTGCTTGACTCTTGCTTATGCCGGGCAGTTTCCAGCTTTGCGAGGCCGGACTCGATCTGCAATTTAATTGAGACAAGTAACTGACTGAGACCATCATGTAAATCACGTGACAAGCGGGCGCGTTCGTCCTCCTGAGAGCGGACCACACTTCGTGCGAGTACTTTGAGTTTAGCTTCGGCGATTCTGGACTCGCTGATATTCAGCACTAAGCCGGAAAGGGCGATCAACAGTGCGCAAACCAGAGCGATTACGGTGATCCACAATAAGGTGCCACGTATATTTTTTTCGACCTGCACATCAATTTTATTGAGTGCCGCATCGACGTCATCAAGATAGATGCCTGTCCCCAGCATCCAGCCCCAGCGCTCAAGCAGGATCACGTAACCCAGTTTTGGTGCAATCTGACCACTGGATGGCTTTTCCCATAAATAGCGTACCGCACCACCGCCATTTTTCGCTTTATTGATCAGATTCTGAATAGTGAAATTTCCCTCGGGATCTTTCAGATTCCACAGATCTTTTCCCATCAGATCAGGTTGTCGCGGATGCATCAGATTATTGCCTTGCATGTCATAGACATAAAAGTAACCATCATCACCAAAATCTAGGGTGGATAGCATCTTTTTCGCAGCTTCCTGATTTTGGGCCACGTCTTTATTACTGTTGTAAAAATGCTGAATTGCCGCTTTTCCCAGGCTGACGTAGTGCTTAAGTTCTGCCTCCTTACTGGCAAGATACGCCTGCTCGACGGTATTTCGCTGTTGCTTCGCCAGGTTTGTCGCCTGATAAAACACTGCTGCTGAAATGCCCGCGAACGAAAGCAAAAGCGGAATGATGGCGAGCAGTATAAATTTATAGCGAAGTTTCATTTCGTCAGAGCTGTCTGTGGTGGTGGTTCAGGCTTATCGGCTATTGTCTACTGACGTCGTTATTTCAGCAAAATAAAAAAACCCCGCGAAAGCGGGGTTTTTCAGAAAATCCAGAATGTGAAAATTAAGGATTTTGAATGTTGGAAGCTTGCTTGCCTTTAGGGCCTTGCGTGACTTCGAACGATACTTTCTGACCTTCTTTCAGGGTCTTGAAGCCGTTCATTTGGATTGCGGAAAAGTGGGCGAACAAATCCTCACCACCGTCGTCCGGAGTGATAAAGCCGAAGCCTTTGGAATCATTGAACCACTTGACGGTACCTGTTGCCATAATGCGTCTTTCAAATAAAAACTAATCACACGAGCCGTAAAAGCAAGAAATCTGACGACATGCCAGCCCTCCCTAAACTTGCCCACTTCATATTGACTAATTGATACTAATGCAGTCAATAAATGTCATTCTTGGCGGAAAAAAAACTAAAGTCAAGAAACTTTTATTTACTCCTCGCCCATTGTTGTATTTTTAAGTAATGTCAGTAAATTCCTTTATACAATTAAGTGGAAAGCCTGCTTTTCACTTAAAACTTGATCTGTGAAAAATGATCACCATCTGTGAGTCTGACAGAAAGCAGGTAACATCTGCTGAGAACGAAAATAAGGTAGTTTTACCTGTTTATTATTTGCCTTTGGAACGAATCAACGTACTAGAATAGACGCATGGGAAACAAGCACGAAAATGGTACGGTACTGGAGCGGCAGGAGCAACAGCTCAAACCGCCGTCGATGTATCAGGTAATATTATTGAACGACGACTATACCCCGATGGAATTCGTGGTAGCGGTGGTTCAGGAATACTTTCATAAAGACCGTGAGACGGCGATGCAGATCATGCTCAAAGTACATAGAGACGGTAAAGGAATTTGTGGCGTATATTCGAAAGATATTGCACTGACTAAAGTGGAACTCGTTTTGACACACGCTCGTAAGGCAGGACACCCCCTGCAATGTGTGATGGAGGAAGTATGATTGCGCAAGAATTAGAAGTCAGTTTGCATATGGCGTTTGTTGAGGCCAGGCAGGCTCGTTATGAATTCATCACGGTCGAGCATTTACTGCTGGCTTTGCTGGATAATCCTTCGGCCGCCGAAGTGATGCGTGCTTGCGCGGTCAATATTGATGACTTACGCAAAACCCTGACAAACTTCATTACCGATAATACACCGACGGTACCGGGTACAGCAGAAGTCGATACGCAGCCGACACTCGGTTTCCAGCGTGTGATTCAGCGTGCCATCATGCATGTGCAGTCGTCTTCTAACGGTAAAAAAGAAGTGACCGGAGCGAATGTTCTGGTGGCTATTTTTGGTGAAAAAGATTCGCATGCTGTGTATTACCTGCATCAGCAAGGGGTCACCCGCCTGGACGTGGTGAATTTTATTTCCCACGGCGTACGCAAAGACAATCCGAATGAGCCACAGAAATCACCTGAAGGTGGTGAGGAAGGGCAGGCAGATGCGCAGGCGAAAGAAAATCCACTTGATCAGTTCACGCAAAACCTGAACAAGGCTGCAGCAGAGGGCAAAATCGATCCTTTGATCGGACGCGACAGTGAAGTCGAACGTGTGATTCAGATCCTTTGCCGCCGCCGTAAAAACAATCCTTTGCTGGTCGGTGAAGCCGGGGTCGGTAAAACAGCGATCGCCGAGGGATTGGCTTTGCGTATCGTCAAAGCGGAAGTTCCCGATATTTTACAAAATGCGGTGGTGTATTCCTTGGATATGGGGGCGTTGCTGGCAGGGACGAAGTATCGCGGCGATTTTGAGCAGCGTCTCAAGGGCGTGCTCAAGCAATTGAAAGAAACACCGAACGGTATTTTGTTTGTGGATGAGATTCATACCATCATCGGCGCCGGTTCTGCATCGGGCGGAACGCTGGACGCATCCAATCTGCTGAAACCTGCTTTGTCCAGCGGACAACTGAAGTGCATAGGAGCGACAACTTATACTGAGTACCGCGGCGTCTTTGAAAAAGATCATGCGTTGTCACGCCGGTTCCAGAAAATTGACGTGAACGAGCCAACGGTCGAGCAAACCGTGCAAATTCTGCGCGGCTTGAAATCGAAGTTTGAAGAACATCACAATGTAAAGTATTCCGCATCGGCATTGACGACGGCAGCTGAATTGTCTGCGCGTTTCATTAACGACCGCCATTTGCCGGATAAGGCCATTGATGTGATCGATGAAGCCGGTGCAGCGCAACGTATTTTGCCGAAATCGAAACAGAAGAAAACCATAGGCAAAGCAGACATTGAGGAAATTATTTCCAAGATTGCCCGCATTCCACCGCAAACCGTCAATCAGGACGATCGCAGCAAATTGCAGACGATTGATCGCGATCTGAAAAATGTCGTGTTCGGTCAGGAACCTGCGATCGAAGCGCTCGCTTCTGCGATCAAGATGGCTCGCGCCGGTCTGGGTAAAACGGACAAGCCGATTGGTTCTTTCCTGTTCTCTGGTCCAACCGGTGTCGGTAAAACCGAGGTGGCGAAACAGCTTGCTTTCACTTTGGGCATAGAACTGATCCGTTTCGACATGTCGGAGTATATGGAGCGTCACGCGGTCAGTCGCCTGATCGGTGCGCCACCGGGTTACGTCGGTTTCGATCAGGGTGGTTTGCTGACCGAGGCGATTAACAAGAAGCCGCATGCAGTGCTGCTGCTGGATGAGATAGAGAAAGCGCATCCTGATGTTTTCAACATACTGTTGCAGGTCATGGATCATGGCACGCTGACCGATAACAATGGCCGTAAAGCGGATTTCCGCAACGTCATCATTATCATGACCACGAACGCTGGCGCTGAAAGCTTGCAGAAACGATCTATCGGTTTTAATGACAGTCGTGAAGCCGGTGATGAGATGGCGGATATCAAGCGCATGTTCACGCCGGAATTCCGTAATCGTCTTGACGCGATCATCAGTTTCCGTCCGCTGGACGAAGAAATTATTCTGCGTGTCGTGGATAAATTCCTGATGCAGTTGGAAGAGCAATTACATGAGAAAAAGGTCGAGGCGACTTTCTCTGAGCGCTTGCGCAAATTCCTTGCGAAGAAGGGCTTTGATCCGCTGATGGGCGCACGCCCTATGGCTAGGTTGATACAGGACATGATACGTAAGGCTCTGGCTGATGAGTTGTTGTTTGGCCGCCTGGTGTCTGGTGGTCGCGTCATCGTTGATCTGGATGATAAAGATCAGATTACGCTGGATTTCAGCGAAGGTGATGCGACACCACCTGAGGCTTCACAGGAAATTGTTGAAGTGGAATAAGTAAAAAATTACACAGCGATCTTCAAGGTCGCTGTTTTTTTCAGCCCTGTCATTTGACACTCTGGAGATCGTCATGGGTAGTTTTGTTGCTCCCTTGTATGTGCTGGATTACACGACGAAGACGGTGAATGCGGTCTTATCACCTGCCGCGCTGGAAGGTAAGGAAGTCGAGGTCGACGTCTATGACCGGCGCAACTCCGAAAAAAAATATACGGCAATCGGTCGCCGGATGAAAGATGAAGACGATACGTTCCTGATTTGCGTCGCCTCAGATACCGGTCCGCATGAAGATACCTGGAATTACACCTTGCTGCGCGAATCCGCGGGTCGCAGCCGTAAAATGAAGAAATAAAAACCGGCGCCAGCTCCGGTTTTTGTGTGCCTTGTCGCTCGTGGTGTCATTGCTGATGCCCGTCACCGGCGCATCGTCCTCTGTCGGCTTGTTTATATACTCCCCGGGGTATATTTCAGAGTCCTTATTTTATGCGGAGGTAAAGGCGAAAATTCAAAAAAATAGGGGGAGTATCGTCATTTGACGACCGTTTCTGCTAATGCTTACCGGTGCTGCCAAAGCCGCCTTCACCGCGTTCGCTGTCGCCAAACTCCTCGACGATGTTGAAGCCGACCTGAACCACAGGAACGATGATTAATTGCGCCAGTCTCTCCATAGGATTCAAAGTGAATGCGCTGTGTCCGCGATTCCAGGTCGAGATCATCAGCTGACCTTGATAATCAGAATCGATTAAGCCGACCAGATTACCCAGTACGATGCCGTTTTTGTGACCCATGCCGCTGCGTGGCAGGATCATTGCGGCGTAACCCGGATCAGCAATGTGGATTGCCAGTCCGGTCGGGATTAAGACTGTCTCACCGGGTTGTATTGTGACAGACTCGTCCAGACACGCACGCAGATCGAGTCCCGCGCTGCCGGGGGTGCCGTAAGCCGGCAGTAAATCTTTCATGCGCGGATCAAGAATTTTGAGGTCGATATTTTTCATAAAAATTCAGACAAAGAAAACATAAAAGGGATACGCCGCCGCGCTCATTTAGTGCGGCAAGCGTCGCGCGATTTCAGCCAGCAACTGAATTGCCAGCGTTTGCTTGTCAGCGCGAGGCAGAGCGGTGTGACCATGTTCGTCAAATATAACGAGTTCGTTATCGTCTTTGCCGAAAGTATGGTGACCGATATTGCCCACCAGCAGCGGTATATTTTTCTTGATGCGTTTCGCCGCGCCATATTCCAGCAGGTTTTCTGATTCCGCTGCAAAGCCGACGCAGTAGGGCGCACCGGGCATCGCGGCAACGGTCGCCAGAATATCCGGGTTTTGTGCGAACACCAGTTGCGGCGTGTCATCGTGTTGCGTTTTTTTCAGTTTGTGCTCACTCGCATTGGCAACGCGCCAATCGGCCACGGCGGCGACGGCAACAAAAATATCCTGCTTGTTTTGTGCCAGGCTTTTCAGCACGGCATCATGCATCTGCTGCGCAGTCTGCACATGAATACGGCGCACACCATGCGGTGCTGCGAGCGCAGTCGGACCAGACACCAGCGTCACTTGTGCGCCGGCTTCCCAGGCTGCCAGCGCCAGCGCATAGCCCATTTTGCCGGAGGATAAATTGGTGATGCCGCGCACAGGATCAATCGGCTCAAAAGTCGGGCCGGCGGTAATAAGCACGTGCTTACCGGCCAAGATTTTGGGCTGGAATGCCGCGATGATTTCTGTGAGTAATTGCTCAGGTTCCAGCATGCGTCCCATACCTGTCTCACCACAGGCCTGCTCACCCGCTGCCGGGCCAAGAACCTGTATGCCGTCCTCTTCAATCAGGGCGAGGTTGCGTTGGGTTGCGGGGTTCTGCCACATCTCAACATTCATCGCCGGCGCGATCGATAAGGGGACGTGGCGCGGACGTGCGACGCACAGCGTCGACAGTAAATCGTCGCAAGCACCATGTGCGAGTTTGAACATGAAGTCAGTGCTGCAGGGCGCAATGATGATTGCGTCGGCATCGCGCGTCAGATCGATATGCGGCATATTGTTATGAATCCGCGCATCCCACTGATCGGTAAATACCGTATGACCGGACAAAGCTTGCATGGTCACCGGCGTGATGAACTGCATTGCTGCCTGTGTCATCACCACCTGCACGTGAGCGCCTGCTTTGCTTAAGGAGCGTGTTAATTCGGCGACCTTGTAACAGGCGATCCCACCTGTCATACCAAGCACAATTTTTTTGCCAGTCAATCGCAGGCTCATGTCAGCACTCCTTATTTTTTGACGCGGCGCAATTCATCGAGAATGAATAATGCTGCACCGACACAGATCGCACTATCCGCGATATTGAAAGCCGGGAAGTGATAGATCTCCTGGTAGTGGAAGTCCAGAAAATCAATCACATGACCATAGAGCAGACGGTCGATTACATTCCCCAACGCACCACCCATAATCAAGGCCAGGGCAGTGCAAAACAGTTTTTGTGTAGCGTGGCGCTTCAGCAGATAGGTGATATACGCTGCAGCAACCAGCCCTATCGCGGTAAAGAAATAGCGTTGCCAGCCGGATTCTGCTGCCAGAAAACTGAATGCCGCACCCTTGTTATAGACCAGCGTCAGATTAAAAAATGAAGTCACGCTCAGCGATTCAGCATAGGCAAATAACTTGGTGATAGTGATTTTGCTGACCTGGTCAAGCAGGATAATGATGGTGGCAAATCCTAACCACGGGATCAGGGACGAGCCGGAGTGAACACTGACTGCAGAAAGATTCGTACGTTTTTTGGTAGCCATGAAAAGTCTGCGATGAAGATGAGAATGAACGTCGCCCGCGCCAAAAGCTGTGCAGCAAGGCAGGATGAGGAAATTTTACCAGCTTCACCGTATCAGGCCGGGCAGAATAAGCACGGCCTGATACGGTCAGGATGAGCGCTTAAGCAAAGCGACGCTTTTCACCCGCACCAAACAGATTGCTGACGCAACGGCCACACAGACCTGTGTGTTCCGCGTGGCTGCCGACGTCTGCACGATAATGCCAGCAACGCTCGCATTTTTCATATTTGGATGGTGTTACAACGACGGCTTCTTCAGCCTCGGTCGCTACCTGTTCAACGGTAGCGGCGGAAGTGATCAGCGTGAATTTCAGGTCGTCTTCCAGACTGCTGAGCGCCGCAAATTTTTCGCCTGCAGCCTTGATCGAAACTTCTGCCTGCAGTGAAGAACCGATTGCACCGGACACCCGGACTTCTTCGAGTTGCTTCGTCACGTCGGCACGAACGTTGCGCAAAGTATTGAATTTGGCGAGCAGGACATCTGCATCCGCGATTGCCGGCAACTGGTAATAAGTTTGGGTGAAGATGGTTTCATCACTGCCTTTGTACGCGTCAGCATCAGCAAAGAATTGCCATGCTTCTTCGACTGTGAAAGACAGCATCGGTGCCATCAGGCGCAGCAGCGATTGCGTGATATGCCAGATCGCTGTCTGCGCAGAACGGCGCGCATGCGATGTTGTGCCGCTGGTATACAGACGGTCTTTCAGAATATCGAGGTAGAAGCCGCCGAGGTCTTCTGAGCAATACGATTGCAGTTTGCTGACTACCGGATGGAATTCATAGGCGTCGTAGTGAGTGAGTACTTCTGTTTGCAATACTGCCATATTAGCGATCGCGTAGCGGTCGATTTCCAGCAGATCAGTGATAGCGACTGCATCTTTTGCTGCATTGAAATCGGAGGTGTTCGCCAGCAAGAAGCGCAAGGTATTGCGGATGCGGCGATAGGCTTCTGTCACTCGTTTCAGAATTTCATCCGAGATTGAAAGTTCACCGGAATAGTCGGTCGATGCGACCCATAAGCGCAGAATATCTGCACCTAAGGTGTCTGAGATTTTTTGCGGAGCGACCACGTTGCCTTTGGACTTAGACATTTTCTTGCCTTCGCCATCCACCACGAAACCGTGGGTCAGCAAAGCTTTGTACGGCGCACGGCCGTTGAGCATACTTGACGTCAGCAAAGAAGAATGGAACCAGCCACGATGCTGATCGGAACCTTCGAGGTAGAGATCAGCAGGAAATTGCAATTGCTCTTTATGTGAGCCGCGCAGCACAGTCTGATGTGTTGTACCGGAGTCAAACCAGACATCGAGAGTGTCGCGGTTTTTGACATACATCCCGGCCTCATCACCGAGCAGGTCGGCAACTTCAATTTTTTGCCAGGCTTCTATACCTTCTTTTTCTACGCGCTGAGCGACTTGTTCCAGCAGTTCAGGTGTGCGTGGATGCAACTGCCCTGTTTCTTTATGCAGGAAAAACGCCATAGGTACGCCCCACTGACGCTGGCGTGACAAGGTCCAGTCGGGGCGGTTGGCGATCATGCCATGCAGACGTGCTTTACCCCAGCCAGGATAAAACGCCGTCTCATCAATGGCTTTCAGCGCAGTCTGACGCAGGGAGTCGCCACCGTTTTTCGGTGTGTTGTCCATGCTGGCAAACCATTGCGATGTTGCACGATAGATGATCGGCGTTTTATGACGCCAGCAATGCATGTAGCTGTGGTCAAACATTTTCAGGGAGAACAGCGATCCGACTTCTCTGAGTTTGTCGCAGATAGGTTTGGAGGCTTCCCAAATCGTCATACCAGCAAAGAATGGCAGGCTGGAGGCAAATTTACCGTCGCCCATGACAGGCGCGATGATGTCTTCGTCTTTCATGTCATGCGCTTTGCATGACAGGAAATCTTCGATACCGTACGCGGGTGCCGAGTGAACGATACCGGTACCGGTTTCGGTGCTGACGTAATCACCCAGATAAACAGGCGAAAAACGATCATAGCCCGCGTCCAGCGAGGCGAACGGATGTTTGAATCTGATTCCGGCTAAAGCAGTACCGGCGCAGCTTGCAATGATCTTGCCTTCGAGTTCGTATTTGGCAAGGCAGTCTGCAACCAGATCCTGTGCCAGGATCAGCAGTAAGGGAGTACCGTCACGAACAGTCTCGACCAGAGCGTAAGTGATTTCCGGGTGCATGTTCAGCGCCTGATTCGATGGAATGGTCCATGGCGTGGTGGTCCAGATGACGCAGTAACCATGCTCATGTGGCAGTTTGTCCAGTCCGAATGCGGTGGCGAGTTTATCTTGTTCTGCGAAAGGAAAGCCGACGTCGATCGACGGATCGCGTTTGTTTTCGTATTCAACTTCCGCTTCAGCGAGTGCCGAGCCGCAGTCGAAACACCAGTTGACCGGCTTCAGACCGCGATAAACATAGCCCTTTTCCAACAAGCTGCCGAGCGCGCGGATTTCATCGGCTTCGTTACTGAAATTCATAGTTTTGTAGGGGTTATCCCACTCACCGAGCACGCCGAGACGGATGAAATCCACCTTTTGGCGCTCGATTTGTTCATTAGCATAAGCACGCGCTTTTGCCTGCACTTCACCGACAGGCAGATTCTTGCCATACAGTTTTTCGATCTGAATTTCGATAGGCATGCCATGGCAATCCCAGCCGGGCACGTATTGCGCGTCAAAGCCTGCCATGTTGCGGGCTTTGACGATCATGTCTTTCAGAATTTTATTGACGGCATGGCCAATGTGGATGTCGCCATTGGCGTATGGAGGACCGTCGTGGAGAATAAATTTAGGGCGACCGGCGCTGACTTTACGGATGCGCTGATAGATTTTTTTATCCTGCCATTCCTTAACCCATTTCGGTTCGCGTTTAGCGAGGTCGCCACGCATAGGAAAGGCAGTTTCGGTCATGTTGACCGGGTATTTACTGGCAGATTTAGCCGCTTTGTTTTCAGACATGATGAATTTTCTTGTAAATAGAGAGGTGGAAGAAAAACCCTGAGGTGTTTCTTCAAATTCGGTCAGTAGCGTTATTGGCTGGTATGCGTGTCGTCGCGCGGAAATAAGCGCGTGCGTGATCTGCATCACGTTGTATCGCGGCGGTCAGCGTTGCCAGATCGATGTATTTTTCTTCGTCACGCAGTTTCCGTAAAAATTCGATCTGTACGATTTTGCCGTAAGCATTGCCACTGTAGTCAAAGACATGCGTTTCTAACAGGACACGGCCGCTGTCATCCACGGTAGGGCGCACGCCCAGGCTGGCGACCGCAGGCAGTGGCTGTTCGGCAAGACCATGCACCTGTACGATAAAAATACCGGTCAGCGCGGGGCGATGATGTGGGATACGTAAATTCAGCGTCGGAAAACCGATGGTCCGGCCCAGTTTCTGTCCATGCGTCACATGACCGGATATGCGGTAAGGATGTCCAAGTAAAGCCTGTGCTTCCTCGAAATCTCCTTGTGCCAGCGCCGCGCGTACCGCTGAGGAAGAAATTCTGACACCTTTATTTTGTACGGAAGCTAAGGTTACGACCTCAAAGCCATGAATTTTTCCGGCGGCTTCCAGCATCGAGATACTGCCCGCACGTTTGGCGCCGAAGCAGAAATCTTCACCGACCATCAGCCATTTCACGTGCAAACCTTCGACCAGCACTTTTTCTATAAAGTCTTGTGGCGACAGTGAGGCAAAGTGGGCGTTGAAGTGTTCGACGATGACACGGTCAACATTTGCGTTTTGTAGCGAAGTCAGGTTGTCGCGCAGGTTGGCAATGCGTGCAGGTGCTTTTGATAAATCGCCAGCCAGTTTGGCAAAGAACGCGCGCGGATGTGGTTCAAACGTCATCACCGCAGCCTCGATACCGAGACGATCAGCTGCTGCACGCAAATGAGCGAGCAAAGTCTGATGGCCAAGATGCACCCCATCAAAATTACCTATCGCCAATGCACAAGCGGCACGGGAGGCTGCATTCGGAAGTCCGCGGAATACCTTCATTGTGTCCAGAAAACTGCTGCAAAGCGGTAGATTATAAATGCTTTCGCCCGGACAAGCCGTGTAAAACGCGATTTCTGGGCGGATTCAGTGCGATCCTGAGCGTTTTCTACGCATTGATCGTTCGTTTTATACCGCTGCCAGTGCCAATTTTCGTTTGGACTGCTGCTTATTGTTGGCTCCCGCCAGCGCAGGTAAAAAGCTCAAGCGGAATCTGATGCGTGATGACTGCCTGATTGGCAAGTCCACAAATGTCGCTTGCCTGTTGCTGCCGACCAGTATGTTCGAGCGCGGAGATTAAATGGCGAATATGGTCGGCGAACCGCTGTTGACAGATAGTGATGAATTCGTCGCCGGTGTCGGGATGCTTTTGCGCGATGCTCATCGAACCCAGATACACTTCTAACGCCAACTCATACTTTTTCTGATAGTCGTCCAGATAGCGGGCGCAAATACTCCATTTTTTCGCTTCGGCCAGTTGCACCCAAATCAGGTCGTGGACGCTGGCTGCCAAAGCCGGGTGGGTCTCGTGAATCCGGCAAAATGTGTCGAGTGCCGCATCAGACGTGTTCAGGCAACGACAAATACTGAGGTAATCGTGGAAGTCAGAAGTAAGCCCGGTCGCCATGAACTGCTGCAGGCTTTGCTCGCAATGCTGTTTCAGTTTCAGTTGTGCGGGCGGATAATTTCTAGCCAGATCAGCCCACCCACTCAGACAAAACGAGAGCCTGACAGCGCTGAGCGCCGGATTTTCTTCCAATGCATGCTCAAAAAACTGCAGATATTTCTCTAACGCGAATGCAGGTTCCTGCCTTGTAACGGCGGCTTGCGCATCGCTCAGCCATTGTTCTGCTTGTGACGGAGGTGTGGGCATGACTGTTTTGTCCCGTAAATTATCTTAGTGATGATGTGACCAGGTGACGTCATTTGAATTCAGGTAGGACTCGACTGCTTCTTTGTTGCCGGTTGCGTGTTTCATCACTTCACCGCAGGTGCAGATGCCTTGATACGGTTGTATGTGTGAGCAGGCAGAGACTTTTTGCAAAAATACCTGTACAGATTTACTGCATTTTTTACATTTGAAAGTCAGGATACGGGCTGGTTTATTCATGATAGTTGGTGTGCGGACTAAATATAAATCAAGAGTGACGCGGTTAATTACTGATTTTAATTACCGATGTGTGATGACAATAGCAGGGTTTATTTTATTTTCAGACGCCATAACGAGGTTACTTCTTTGACCCTTGCCGTATGCAAGGGATCATTGCTGTCGGTGGATTTCGGATGACGTGGTTTGATGTCCATTTTTCCCGCGACGATGAGACCCGCTGCGCTTATCCAGTCCCACAGTTCAGTCTGGGTACGTAAGCCCAGATGTTCTGCAAAATCAGACATGATCAGCCAGGCTTCGCCGTTGGCTTCCAGATGATCAGCAACACCGGCCAGAAAGCCTCGCAACATGCGACTTTCCGGATCATAAATGGCGTGTTCTATGGCCGAATTTGGACGCGCTGGCAACCAAGGCGGGTTACAGACGATTAACGGTGCTTTACCTTCGGGGAATAAATCAGTCTGCTGCAATTCGACTTGTGTTGTTAGTCCAAGCCGCTCGACATTGTCGCTTGCGCAACGCAAGGCGCGTGGATCAAGGTCGGTTGCGATGATTTTTCTGACGCCACGTTTTGCCAGCAAGGCTGAGACGACCCCGGTACCGGTGCCGATATCGAATGCCAGTTCGTTGGACGGCAGTGGCGCTTTTGCCAGCAGATCGAGATATTCGCCGCGTACCGGAGAAAACACGCCGTAATGCGGGTGGATTTTTGCCCCCAGTGGTGCAATGTGCACACCATTTTTACGCCATTCATGGGCGCCGATGATGCCGAGTAATTCACGTAATGAAGTCACAAATGCGGTGTCAGGTGCGCCATAGGCTTCGGTGCAGGCAGTAACAACATCTGGCGCGCGGCGCAGGGGAATACGGTAATCCACCTCGAATGGAATTAACACCATGGCCAGCACCCGCGCGCGCTGTGACTGAGCCTGCCGGTGTAAATGGAAGGCTTCGGCGGCAGTCGTCGCAACGTTCTTTTTTTTGCCAGCCGGTTTTTTGTCGATACGACGGGCGAGTGCCTGCAATAATTGTTTGGCATTCTGAAAATCACCGCGCCACAACAAGGCGGTTCCTTCGCAAGCCAGCTTGTAGGCGACTTCCGTGCTCATGCGGTCATCAGCGATCTGCACCCGTTTTGGCGGCGGTGCGCCGTTCTCTGCATGCCAGCGACAACTGCGTACTTCGTCGTTTTCTGTCCATTGCAATTGTGGAGTAGGTGAGTTCATGCTGAGCCTGTTGTTTGCTGAATGTGTTGAAATATGGTCGCACGCATCATTTCGCGGGCCGGGGCGCGATTGTACCTGAGGCGTATTCGCAAACAAAGATTCGGCGTCATTACGTCATCGTGATTGACCGGACGGGATCACAGCGTGAAGAACGTAGCGGCATCAACGTGCTGAGCAGAGTCATCAGCAGGATGGATACGCTGCTTTGAGAGTGGGGGGAGTATATTCAGATGCCCCTTATTTTACTTAGGGTATGGACTGGTTTTTACACATACTCCTGCCCAGTATATGTAAATAGGGGGGGCGCAGTTTTGTCTGACAATGCAGAGGCAGTTAGGGATATTCTGTATCTCGGAGTGCACTGGCATTCACATCAAAAACGCTGCGTTCAGGGGGACAGCAGCGTTTCTGATGAAATGGATCTTATTTCTTCACTGTTGCGGACGCAGTTGCCGGGGATGACAAACTGACCGTATCGCCAGTCGGTATCCCTTCCGACTGCCAGCGATCGAATTCTGCACGTACTGCTTGCAAAGTGCGCTGGCTGATATCCGGCAGGCTGCCGCCCAGAATTTCAGCTGCTTCCTTGAAGCCTTTTTCCACTGCGTCACGGATTTTCTGTAATTTCGCCGGATCACCACCGATAGCCGCCTTGGCAAAAGTCAGAATACGTTCCGCAGTTTTTTGCGGGCTGAATTCACCGCCATCAGCAATCGCGGCCTGCGCAGCTTTGATATCATCTGCTGAAGCAGTGATTTTCTGTTCACCGCTGACGACCTTGGATAACTGTAAGCCCTGCTGCTGCACCGCGGATTTGATCATATCCGTAATTTGTTGTGCCTTACGGTTGGCTTCTTCGACTACGGCGGCGACGTCCGAGCTTGATGCTGCTCTGGTTCGGGGATCTGCATAGACCGGCGAATCTGTTACGCCGGAGCCGGACGCGAGGCTGACTTTGTCTCCCTGTACCGCATTGCCCGCATTCTGGTCATTACTATCCGTCCGTTTGACGGTCGTTGGTTTTGCCAGTGTTGCCGGCGTGGTCGTGTTGACACCAGATACACTCAGATCCATGTTGCGCTCCCAGTAATAAGGTCAGAGATGACTATCTCCGTTTTCCCTTAACGACAGAAAACGCTGTTTCTATAATTTTATTGTGAGTTATTTTTCAGCAAGTTTGCTTCGTGCTTTTATCGTATTGATGCGGTACTGGTCGTCTATCGTTGCGAACGGGCGTTGCTGTTCATGTTATGAATTCCGGCGAATCCCGAAAATCCGGTTCTGGATCAAGGAAGTATCGTCCGGATTGCGCTAGGATTAGTCAATTGGTGTAAAACCGGTGGCGACGATGGCAAAAAAGTTTCCTGCTCAACCCAAGAACCCTGAGCGCATTTGCTGGGGGTGTGATGAGTATTGCCCTGCTGATGCTATGCGCTGTGGTAACGGCGCAGATCGTACCGCACATCCGGCCGAATTATTTGGCGATGACTGGCAAGACTGGCAACCTGGTGCGGTAATACAGATCGTTCCGGTGGGCGGGGCCGACAAGACTGACGCCACTGACAGCACTGGCGCTGCAGAGGCAGGCGGAGCAACCGATGTCAGCAAGAGTAATGATCATTGATGAATAGCAGGAGTCAGCTTCCTGTTTCTACATTCCGCCCCAGGCAGCATTCAGCGCGGCGATGGCGGCGAGACCGGCCGTTTCTGTACGCAGGATTCGAGGGCCCATTGACAGGGCGATCACGCCCTGGCGGCTTGCAAAGTCTTCTTCCTCTTCGGTGAGTCCTCCCTCAGGGCCTATCAGCAAGCTCACTGCCTGTGGTGCGTGATGTCTGCTCCAATCGGCCAGCGATTGCTCTGCTCGCGGCGACAGCATAATGCGTTGATGTATATCCTGTTGCCCCAGCCATTTACTCAGATCCAGCGGCGCAGACAGATGGGCGAGGCGGTTGCGGCCGGATTGTTCGGCGGCGGCAACGATAATGCCTTGCCAGTGGCTGAGTTTCTTTTCTGCCCGTTCTGCGGATAAACGTACAACACAGCGCTGTGACGCGAGTGGCTGGATCGCAGAGACGCCCAGTTCCATCGCTTTCTCTATGATCCAGTCCATCTTGCTGCCTTCCGGCAAGGCTTGCGCCAGCGTCAGACTGTAAGGGAGTTCAACTTCTTCCTGTAAGAACACTTTTATTTCAGCTGTTGCGCGTTTTTTTGCAATTTCTGCGATGCTGGCAACATAGCTACCGCCTTCACCATTGAACAGTTGTATCGTGTCGCCCATTTGCAGGCGCAGCACAAATAAGTGATGTGCGACCGTTTCCGGTAAATCGATAACAGCACCAATGATGAGAGGGACGGGGCAGAAAAAACGTGGCATAAGTCGGTGCTAGAGCAATACAGGGTGAATGAAGACTTAAATCGAGAGTTACTCAAGAGTTATATGAAGAAATCAGCGGCGATTATAAAACAGTGGCGCGTTGACTCCGTCATAAGAAAATAATCCTGCGCAGAGGGGAGTTATCCATGCTGCTACCAGTCATGCAAAAGTCATAATTGTATTGTGTGGCGCTGTGCTCTGGTAAAATATCGGGCTTTGCAGAGCCATGAATGTCATTTTTTTAAAGACGCTCGCTAACATGCTCACTGACCAGTTTCCTCATCTAGACCTTCTATCGCCATGATTTCATCTCTCCAGCCAGCAATAATCACAAAGATGGCAAGCGCAATTCGTGCCTTGTCTATGGATGCAGTACAAAAAGCTAATTCCGGTCATCCGGGCGCACCGATGGGCATGGCAGATATTGCTGTGGCACTGTGGAAGGGGCACTACCGTCATAATCCATCGAATCCGCAATGGATTAACCGCGACCGTTTTGTGCTCTCGAATGGACATGGTTCGATGTTGCATTACTCCTTGCTGCATCTGACAGGCTATGACCTGTCTATGGATGAAATTAAAAATTTCCGTCAGCTGCATTCGAAAACAGCAGGACACCCGGAGGTGCATGTCACGCCAGGCGTGGAAACGACGACCGGTCCGCTGGGGCAGGGTATCACCAATGCGGTTGGCATGGCGCTGGCTGAAAAATTACTGGCAGCCGAATTCAATCAGGATGGTTTGCCCATGATTGATCACTACACCTATGTGTTCATGGGCGATGGTTGCCTGATGGAAGGTATCTCTCACGAAGCCTGCTCGCTGGCCGGTACGCTGCAACTGAATAAACTGATTGCTTTCTGGGATGACAATGGCATTTCAATTGATGGCCACGTCGAAGGCTGGTTCACTGACGACACGCCTAAGCGTTTTGAAGCCTATGGCTGGAACGTCATTCGCGCAGTCGATGGTCACGACGCCAAAGCCGTGGATGCCGCGATTTCCGCCGCAAAAACATCGGCCAAACCAACGCTGATCTGCTGCAAAACCGTGATCGGTAAAGGCTCGCCTAACATGGAAGGCACACACAATGTGCACGGTGCAGCGTTGGGCGATAAAGAAATTGCTGCCGTACGCGCTCATATCGGCTGGGAATATGCACCGTTTGAGATTCCTGCAGATGTGTATGCCGCATGGGATGCGAAAGCCGACGGCGCCAAAGCGGAAGCCGAATGGAATGCCGCATTTGCTGCTTACAGCGCAAAATTCCCGCAAAAAGCGGCTGAACTGACGCGCCGTATGAAAGGTGATTTGCCAGCGAATTTCGATGAAGTGGTTGCGAATGCGATCGCTGCCTGCGTTGAGAAAAAAGAAAACATCGCGACGCGTAAAGCGAGTCAGAATGCGATTCAGGCTCTTGCCCCATCGTTGCCAGAATTTCTTGGCGGTTCCGCTGACTTGACCGGTTCTAACCTGACGAACTGGAAAGAATGTGTTGCCGTTCGTGGTAATCAGGCGGGTAATCATATCAATTACGGTGTGCGCGAATTCGGCATGAGCGCGATCATGAATGGTATCGCTTTGCATGGCGGCTATATTCCTTTCGGCGCGACTTTCCTGACGTTCTCAGATTACAGCCGCAATGCGATCCGCATGGCTGCGCTGATGAAAATCCGCACGCTGTTTGTGTTCACGCATGATTCTATCGGCCTAGGTGAAGATGGCCCTACTCATCAATCAGTTGAGCACGTTTCCAGTATGCGTCTGATCCCGAATCTGGATAACTGGCGTCCATGTGACACGGTGGAATCTGCTGCAGCCTGGGCACATGCTGTGAAACGTAATGATGGCCCATCGACCCTGATTTTCTCGCGCCAGAATTTGCCATATCAGGAGCGTACAGCGCAGCAAATCGCTGACATTCAGCGTGGTGGCTATGTTCTGCAAGATGCCGCAGATGCAAAAGCGGTACTGATTGCGACTGGTTCTGAAATCGAGCTGGCGGTGAAATCCGCAGCCGCATTGGCTGAGCAGGGTATTGCAGTACGCGTGGTGTCCATGCCATCGACGGATGTATTCGATCGTCAGGATGCTGCGTACAAAACTGCAGTATTGGGTAAAGGTTTGCCACGTATTGCGATTGAAGCTGGCGTAACGGACTTCTGGTACAAATATGTTGGTCTGGAAGGCGCGGTGGTCGGTATTGACACGTTTGGCGAATCCGCTCCGGCAGGTGTCTTGTTTAAGTATTTTGGCTTTACAGTTGAAAATGTGGTCGCCAAGGTTAAGGCGACTCTGGCTTAAGCACAATGACAGATTTAGTTGACAGCACTGTGAGCCTTATCAAAGAAGTCAGTCTGCGTCGTGCTACAGTCGCCGACGCAGAAGCGATCGCCGCTGTGCGTGTGGAAAGCTGGCAAACCACGTATCGCGGGATGATTCCGGATACATATCTGGATCAGATGCGCATTGAGGATAGTTTCCTGCATTGGAAGCAGATACTGGAAGCCTTGCCGGCTGCAGGTGACCGCGTGTGCGTGTACGTCGCAGAAAGCGAAGGGCACATTATCGGCTTTGCTTCTGGCATGCTGCTTCCGGAACCAAAGCTGGGTATGCGCGCTGAACTGACCGCAATTTATCTGCGTCCTGCGTGGCAGCGTTCTGGCATTGGTCGTCGTTTGCTGCAAAAGGTTGCGCGTACATTACAGGCACAGGGCGCTGATAATTTGCTGGTCTGGGTGATTTCAGGTAACGCAATTGCCCGTAATTTTTACGAAGATCTGGGTGCTGTTTTAATGCATGAACAAGCGTTTACCTGGGATGGCGCCGATTTGAAAGAAGTCGGCTATGGCTGGCGTGATCTGTCTGTGCTGATGGCATCGGTGAACGCGATGCCGACATCGGGTGCGTTGCACTGAGATTTTTGCAAAACAGTTTGTTTTTTATTGTTCTTTTATTGTTGTTCAGTCCTTTGGAGATAAAACCATGACGATTCGCGTCGCAATCAACGGCTATGGCCGTATCGGCCGCAACATCCTTCGCGCACACTATGAAGGTGGCAAATTCAAAAATGAAATTCAGATCGTCGCCATCAACGATCTGGGCAATGCAGAATCGAATGCCCACCTGACACGTTATGACACAGCCCACGGCAAGTTCCCTGGCACCGTCGTAGTTGAAGGTGACTCCATGATCGTCAATGGCGACAAGATCAAAGTATTTGCTGAGCGTAACCCAGCGAATATTCCTTGGGGCGAATTGAATGTGGACGTCGTACTGGAATGCACAGGCTTCTTCACAACCAAAGAAAAAGCATCTGCCCACTTGGCTGGCGGCGCGAAAAAAGTCATCATTTCTGCTCCAGGCGGTAAAGATGTAGATGCGACTGTTGTTTATGGCGTGAACCACGGCGTATTGAAAGCAACTGACACTGTGATCTCTAACGCATCCTGCACAACGAACTGCCTCGCACCATTGGCAAAGCCATTGAACGATGCGATCGGTATTGAAAGCGGTTTGATGACAACGATCCACGCTTACACGAATGACCAAGTCCTGACAGACGTGATGCACGAAGACCTGCGCCGTGCACGTTCTGCAACCATGAGCATGATCCCAACGAAAACTGGTGCGGCAGCAGCAGTTGGTTTGGTCTTGCCAGAGTTGAACGGAAAATTAGATGGCTACGCAATGCGCGTACCGACTATCAATGTTTCCGTCGTTGATCTGACTTTCATTGCTAAGCGTGATACGACAGTGGAAGAAATCAACAAAGTATTGAAAGAAGCATCCGAAGGCGCGTTGAAAGGTATTCTGGATTACAACAAAGCACCGTTGGTTTCTGTTGACTTTAACCACAACCCAGCATCTTCGACCTATGACGAAACACTGACTAAAGTTAATGGCGGTCGTCTGGTCAAAGTCTCCAGCTGGTACGACAACGAATGGGGTTTCTCCAACCGTATGCTCGACACGACTGTGGCACTGATGAGCGCAAAATAATTCTGCGTTTTGGTCTCAAAAAATACCCCGAACTTTCGGGGTATTTTTTTGTCCAATGAATTCAGAATACTTGAATTTGTCAAAGTTCAATGCAAGATGACAGTAGCAGTCTTGTGTAACTAATGCCTGCTCTGTAGAAATGCGACACATCACAGTCATCATTACATAACAGGAGCCGTATGATGAAATTGAAGAAACTGTTTTCGCAGAACAAAGGCTTTATCGTTTTTATGTTTGGTATGGCGCTGGTACGCGGTGCGCTTGCCGATTATTACCTTGTGCCGTCAAGCTCCATGTATCCTACCCTGCTTGAGGGCGACAGAGTGATTTGTGACCGTATCGCCTACGATATCAAGCTGCCATTGACGGATGTGATCCTTAAGCACGTGTCAGATCCACAGCGTGGCGATATCGTTACTTTTTCTTCGCCGGAAGATGGTACGCGGTTGGTGAAGCGCCTGATTGCCGTACCGGGGGACGTGGTGGAAATGCGCGATGAACGCTTACTGATTAATGGCCAGACTGCCAATTACGAAGCGGCGCAGGTCGCTACTCCAGACCAACTGACACCGCAACGCGAATATAAAGGTCTGCAACAAGTCTATAAAGAGCAGCTCGGCAGCCTCAATCATCACATCATCGTGATGCCGGAACGTGCATCCATGCGTAATTTTGGTCCGGTACGGGTTCCGCAAGGCGAATATCTGATGCTTGGCGATAACCGTGACAACAGCAAAGATTCACGTTACATCGGCTTTGTAAAACGTGAACTGATTACCGGCCAGGTGAAGCGTTTAATGTTTTCTCTGAATGGTGACGATTATTATCTGCCACGTTTTGAACGTTTCGGCGCAAAACTATAGTAAGGCCGGTCTCATCCGGTGAAGCCGGGCGAGCCTGCCTCATTGCTGTTGCTGAGTAGATTTTTCTTAGAATGTAGATTTTTGTGAAATCAGTCAAAAGAACGACAGATTTATTGCGCTGCACAGCGACTAAGGCTGGACTACAGACAACAACTCATTAATCATTGGAGCGCTGACGCAATATAACAAACATGCATAGTCAGTTGACACTGTGCTAAATGAGGAGATAAAACATGAAATTAGTAAGTAAGCTGTTTTTGTTGGCAGTAATGGGATTTTTTATGACGACTGCCATGGCAAAAGACGAGCGTGGTTCTACCGCGCAGGCGCAGGCATTGGTCAAAAAAGGAATTGCTCATATTAAGAAGGTCGGAAAAGAAAAAGCATTCGCCGATTTTAACGATGTTTCGAACAAGGATTTTCATGACCGTGATCTATATTTGTTCGTCTATGATATGAACGGCGTCAACCTGTCGCATGGTGCGAACCCCAAGATGATAGGTAAAAATTTAATGGACTTGAAAGTTGAAGGCAAGCCGATTATCAAGGAAATGATTGCGACGCTTAAAACGAAGAATGAGGGCTGGATTGATTACCAATGGCCCAATCCTGTGACCAAGGGCTTGGAAACGAAATCCAGTTATTTTGAAAAAATTGACGATTATTTCGTTGGCTGTGGTGCTTATAAATAAAACGCTACCGTGAGCTGAATTGGCTCATCGCAATAAAAAACAGCGCTGATCCAGCGCTGTTTTTTTATATATTCCGGCAATGGCTCAGCGTGGTCCTTTATATCCCAGAGCCGCAGAAATCTGGTGCGCGGTTTCCATTAAATTGTTCTTCCAGTCTTCCTGCAAACGATCTGCCGGTGCCGAGATGGAAAGGCCGGCGATCATTTTTCCGCTGTCGTCGTGAATACCGGCAGCCATGCAGCGCACGCCGAGTTCCAGTTCTTCATTATCTTTGGCATAACCAGTCTGACGGACTTCAGCCAGTTCTTTTTCCAGTTTGGCGAGATCCGTGATCGAATTTTTATTGTGACCGGATAAACCGGTACGCGTCGCATAAGCCCTGATCGCCTTGGGCTCGTCCAGTGATAAAAATAATTTTCCTGTCGATGTCAGATGTAAGGGTGCGCGACCACCGATTGCACGGACTACTTGCATGCCTGAGCGCTCGGAAAACGCACGATCAATGTAGACGATATCGTCTCCCTGACGCACTGACAGATTGATCGTCTGGTTAGTCTGCCGGTGTAGTGCGCGCATAAATTCCAGCGCGGTTTCCCGTACGTTCAGATGACTCTTGACGATATTACCAAGTTCAAGCAGGCGCATCCCTAACTGGTAATAGCCGGTATCGGCGCGATCAACAAAGCGTGTTTTGACCAGATCATTCAAAATTCTGTGAGCAGTAGAAGGATGCAGGCCGGTTTCTGATGCCAGTTCTTTCAGACTGACCGGATCTTGATAATGCGCAAGCGCATCAAGCAGCGAAACCATGCGTTCTATGACTTGTATGGAAGTTTTTTCTGAGGCAGGAGCGTCGTTTTTCATAATCTTGGTGGTGCAGTGCAATAATCAAGTTATACCACAATGTGAAAAAATCGTCATTGACCCAGCAACGAAAAAAGAGGCTGAAACGGAAATTTAATAAAAAACGATGCAAATTCGCTGCAAACGATATTGGTTTTATATTGAAAAAATAACTTTTGCAGAGAAAACCGGATTGCATATTGATTGCAAGTGATTACCCGTAAAACGATACCGTCATCATTTTGAAATGGTGTGCGGATGTTTGTCATGTAAAATCCGGCGGCGAGGCGAGAGTCGATCAATGGCTCCGCTGTTTTTTTCTCACAAGGAATGACGATGTCCGAGCAGGAACAACCCATCAGCGAATTCAAAAGTAAGAGTGGTTTGCGGCGTATTTTTTCGGCTTTTTTTTATTCGATTGATGGCTTTCGTTCAGCGTGGATCAACGAACATGCCTTCCGCCAGGAACTAGTGCTGGTGATAGTCGGTGTTATTGTTGCCCTGAGTTTGCCTGTATCCGCAATTGAGAAGCTGATGATGATTTCGGTGTTATTACTGATTCTGGTCGTTGAGCTGCTGAATTCTGCCATTGAAGCGGTGGTGGACAGAGTTTCCCTCGAACGTCACACCCTGTCTAAAAATGCCAAGGACTTCGGCAGTGCCGCTGTACTACTGACTTTTTTTATTGCAATCGGTACCTGGGCTGTTATTTTAGTCAATCGCTTTTACCCATAAGAAAAACATGTTACCTACCATTTTAACGACGAACGACGCCACGCTTGCCAGCGCGCTCAACGATGCGATCAATCACAAAACCAAGCCGCTGGGAAGTCTGGGGCGCCTAGAGCAACTGGCCTTACAAATCGGCCTGATACAGCAAACCACTAACCCGGTGCTGCGTGACCCGGCCATTATTGTGTTTGCAGCCGATCACGGTGTTGTTGCAGAGGGAATCTCCGCTTTTCCGCAAGATGTCACCTGGCAGATGGTTGAAAATTTTCTCAGCGGCGGCGCGGCAATTAATGTGTTTGCCAGACAAAATAATATTGCGCTGCAGATTGTCGATACGGGCGTGAATCATGAATTTGGTCAGAAAAACGGTTTGATTCAACGTAAAGTCGCCCCCGGTACACGTAATTTTGCACAGCAGCCAGCGATGACACCGGAGCAATGTCAAATGGCCATACAGAACGGGCGTGAACTGGTTGCTGCTTTACCCGGTAACGTGCTTGGCTTTGGCGAAATGGGTATCGGCAACACGACGGCCGCTGCGGCGTTGATGCATATATTGACATCGCTGCCAGTCGCCGATTGTGTCGGAGCCGGTACCGGATTATCTGCTGATGGCATACGACATAAGCAAAAGGTTATTGAGGCAGCCGTTGCCTTACATTCCGGTGTAAGCGAGCCTCTTGACGTGTTGGCTTGTTTTGGCGGTTTTGAAATTGCGACGATGGCCGGAGCCATGCTGGAAGCGGCTGCACGTCGTAAGGTCTTGCTGATCGATGGGTTTATTGTCAGCAGCGCCTTGCTTGTCGCTGCACGACTGCAACCGGATATTCTCGATTACTGTGTGTTTTCCCATCAATCTGATGAAAGTGGTCATGCTCGCTTACTGCAAGTGCTTAAGGTAAATCCTGTGCTGAAACTCGATCTGCGTCTGGGGGAGGGTACGGGGGCAGCACTGGTCTATCCTATGGTGCAGGCAGCGGTGAATTTCCTGAATCAGATGGCGACATTTGGTTCAGCGCAAGTCAGTGAAAAGAGTGCTGGCTGATGGTGCTGTTAGGGCAGCATGCGCTGCATCAGCTGCGCTTGTTTTTTATTGCGCTGCAGTTCTTTACGCGCATTCCTATTCCGGGCTGGGTGGGCTTTGATCCTGCCTGGCTGCACCATGCTTCACGTTATTTCCCTGCGGTCGGTTGGGTAGTCGGTGCGGTTGCGGCCAGTACCTATGCGATTGCATCGTTATGGTGGCCAGCCGCTGTCGCAATCCTGATGTCTATGGTGGCAAGTATTTTGTTGACTGGCGCATTTCACGAAGACGGGTTTGCCGACGTCTGCGATGGGTTTGGCGGCGGGATGACACCGGCACGGGTACTGGAGATCATGAAAGACTCGCGTGTCGGTGCGTACGGTGCGATTGGCATGTGCCTGATGTTATTGAGTAAATTTATCGTACTGGTGAGCTTGCCGACCGTGTTGGTCATACCCGCTTTACTGCTTGCTCACCCATTGTCGCGTTTGTTCTCCTGCAGTCTGATCTGGCTGCTCAGTTACGCGAAACAGGAAGGAAAAGCCAAGCCACTGGCGCAGAAGATGACCTCAAATGAATTCGGTATCGCTTGCCTGACGGTGTTGCTACCCGCTGGAGCTATTTTGTTCTGGCAGCCTTTGATGACAGACCGTTTGTTGCCCGCAATGGTTTTAATGTTGCTGGCCAGTTTCTGGCTGGCCCGCGTATTTTTCAAAAAAATCGGCGGATATACCGGTGATTGCCTGGGGGCAGTGCAGCAGCTATCTGAGCTCGCTTTTTATCTTGGTGTACTGGCACGCGTTGTCAGTACCAGTCCTTAAGCTGATTTGTCCGGAGACGATGCTGCTGCATTTGATACGTCACACCCGGCCGCTGATTGCTCCCGGTATTTGCTATGGTCAGTCGGATCTTGCAGTTGATTTGTCCGATTGCACGTCGCTCGCTACCCGCCTGAGTCAACGCTGGCCATCGCATGTCCCTGTGTATTCCAGTCCTTTACAGCGTTGTACAAAGCTAGCCGAATTGTTGCATCCGGCACCACGTACCGATGCCCGTATCGTGGAGCTGGGTTTTGGTCATTGGGAAATGCAGGCTTGGGATTTGATTTCACGCGCAGAAATTGATGCCTGGGCTGCTGATGTTGTTCATTATCGTCCCGGGCAACAAGAAAATCTTGTGCAGATGACTCACAGAGTGATTGCATTTCTGGTGGAGTTACATGCGACAGCGGAACCGGAAGCGGTGATTGTCTGCCATGCTGGCGTCATTAAAATCATCTCTGCATGGGAGCACGGCCTTGAAAGTGTCAGCATCGCGCAACGGGCGGCACAGAGCAGAGACGAATTTTCTTATGGTTGTTGCATGGATGTTAATATTGTCATGTAGGATATGAACGTTGGTTTTCCAGTCGGAGTCCGGAAAACCTGTTGCGCGTTATCCGGTGACATTATTCTTATGATAGAACTCAGACGAGCCCCGCGTATCAATGTGAGCTGGCGTTGCGGCATCAGGATGCCGGATGGCCATTTGTTGTTGTGCCGGGCAGTGAATATTTCCGGTGAGGGTGTGTTACTTCAGTGTCAGGAAAGTCTGCAGCTGACACGAAGCTATCCGATGATGATAGAAATTCCCGGTATCACCAACAGCAACGATATTTTCCGCGTCGCGTGTAAAGGAGCAGTCCGGCATATCATTCTGACCGGTGGCCATTATCATGCCGGCATGCATCTGACAAATATGTCTGATTTGCATAATGAGCTCGTCAATGCCTGGATTTCCAGAGCAAATAAGTTCGCTTCCTTGTAAGCGCATCTTGCATTCGCAGTAATGTTGTTTTCATCCCCATCCTTGCCCGACTTGTCATCTGCCGATAGAATGGCGGGGTTTTGGTGCTCGTGGACATGTTCATGTCTGCAGTTAAACGGGAAACACGATGTAATTCCGGAGTTGTCCGTCAATCTGTGTGCGTAAGTCGCACGGCATAAGTCAGATTGCGGAATTTCACGATGAAAAGCAAGAGTGTGCTGCCCCCGCAACGGTGTACAAGTTGCTGTATTTCTTTCTGTTGATTATCGCGACCTTGTTACGATAAATACGAGAGATACGGCCAGCCATTTTCCAATACCACTGTGCGTTGATGCATGGGAAGGTCAGATGGTGATACTTGTCAGCCCGGATACCGGCCAGAATAAGTGAAGTGATACAGCTGCGACTTTCAGCAACGGCATGAACCGTGCGGAAAGCTCAGACGTTCACTTTGTTGAATACAGCCTACGGGGAAGTTGGCTGTATGCCTCCTTATTTCTAAATCATGAACTCTGTATTCAAACCTCTTGCCATGGGTTTTGCCGTGGCCGCCGCATTTCCAGCATCGTCTGCGCTTGCTCAATCAATTTCTGTTGCCACCGCATCGAGCGTGATTATCACTGCTGCTCGTCAGCCACAGGCCGCAATTGATGTTCTCGCCGACAATGTCGTGATCACTGCCGAGCAAATTCAACAATCAGGCGCTGCATCCGTCGTCGATCTGCTGCAACAACAACGCGGTATAGAAATCAGTCGCAATGGCGGTCCAGGTAATAATTCTTCCGTATTTATGCGTGGTGGTAACAACACGCAAAATCTGGTGTTGATTGACGGTGTCCGTGTTGGTTCTTCCACAACAGGCGGTGCCAGCTGGTCGACGATTCCATTGAGTCAGATTGACCATATTGAAATCGTTTATGGCCCTTTGTCCAGCCTGTATGGTGCTGATGCCATGAGTGGCGTGATTCACATTTTTACAAAGAAAACGCCGGGTGCGTTGAATGCAACTGCTTCGGTTGGCGCCGGCAGTTACGGTACGCGTAAATTGCAGGCCGGAGTTTCCGGATCCGTCAGCAGTAATCTGAGTCTGGCGCTGAATGTGGCGCATGACGAAGATGATGGTTTTTCCGCAACCAAACCGGGCGCCGGTATCTATTCCTACAACCCCGACAAAGACGGCTACAAACTCGACAGTGTCAGTCTGCGCGCAGATTACGAAGTCAGCAAAGACCTCGGGTTCGGTGCCAAGTTTTTACAAAGTCGCTTACACGCTCAGTTTGATTCCGGTCTTGGATATGATGATTACAATGTACAGAATTTAGAAACGATCTCTGTTTTTGGTAAGGGGCGGATCAATGATATCTGGACTGCATCTCTGACTGTTGCGCAGTCAGCAGACAGAGGTTTTACCGATGCCTCTTACGGTAAGAGTCAGATCGACACAGTGCAGAATCTGACCACGTTCCAGAACGATATCCGTGTTGGTAAAGACGTGCTGCAATTGCTGGCAGAGCGCCGCGAAGAAACCGTGTATGCAACGACCCCGGCACTCAATGGTGAGCGTAAAACGGATTCTCTTGCTGCATCTTATATCCTGAAACATGAGGCACATCTGGCGAGTGCGAGCGTTCGCTATGATCGCAGCTCAGTCTATGGTTCCCACACTACAGGCAGTATCGCTTATGGATATAAACTGAATGATGTGTGGCGTGTAAACGTCAGCTATGGCAGCAGTTTCCGCGCACCGACGTTTAATGAGTTGTATTACCCGGGGTATGGCGTTGCATCAAACAAGCCCGAGCAGGCAAAAAATGCCGAAGCAGGTATTTATTATGAACTTGGCGATACGCAGCTGAGTGCCGTTTTTTATCAGAACAAGGCGACTGATTTGCTCGTCAGCACGAATACCTGCCCTGTGGACGTCAAAGGTCATCCTTACGGTTGTGCGTACAACGTGAACAAAGCCACGATGTCCGGACTGACCGTCGGCGCAAACACCCGCATCGGTGACTGGAGTCTGCGTGGCTCTGTCGATATTCAGGACCCGAAAGACGATACCACCGGCTTGCGGCTTGCCCGTCGCTCCAAAAAACATGGTTCGCTGGCGGCAGAATACACCATAGCGAAAGCCAAAATCGGCGCAGAAACCGTGTTTTCCGGTGACCGTTTCGACGATGTCGCAAACAAAAAGACGCTGGCGGGATACGGCCTGCTGAATATTTACGGCACGTATGAAGTTGCAAAAAATTTGTCGCTGATTGGTCGCTGGAATAATGCGCTGAACAAAGACTACGAGCTGGCGAAAAATTACGCAACTGCAGGATCGAGTGTCTTTGTCGGATTGAATTACGGCTTTTAATAATCAAAGCAAAAATTGAATCATGCATTAAAGCGGTTTTCAACATGAAGAAGAATCTGTGTCCGAATGCGGGCACAGATTTTATTTATAGAACTTACGCAAAACCGCCCCAGCGGTGTTATGGCGCCTAGTCGTACTATTCGTACTGTCTTCGTCGCTATGCCTTGCTGGGACAATTTTGCGTCAGTCCTAATTTAAATTAATCGGGCTGTACATGCGCAACAAGTTTCGTTTTTTCAGTTCGCAACCGATGCAGGACGGCTTAATGCCTGCAAGCCGGGCGAAGCAACATGCCGGTCTGATATTTGGTTTTCTGCTGTTTTTCACCTTCGCCAGTATTGTATTTGCTGGCCTCACTGGTTCTGTCGCGCTGAGTTTTTCCGATCTCGCCGATGCGGCGATGGAGCTGATGCACGGCCCCGCCAATTCGCTGGCTGCAAGTTTGCTCGAATTGCGGCTTTCGCGTGCATTCACAGGATTCATCACCGGTGCCACGCTTGCCTTGTCCGGCGTCATGATGCAGGCATTATTGCGCAATCCCCTCGCGGACCCTTATGTACTAGGCATTTCCGGTGGCGCATCGGTCGGTGCTCTTGCGACCATTTTATTGTACGGGGCGTTCTGGATGGTTGATCTGGCGGCGTTCGGCGGGGCGCTGGCAGTTGCTTTACTCTTGTTTGGTCTTGCTTATCGCGATTTACGCGGCAGTGGCAGCAGCGATGGCAGCGCGCCCGTGTTATTGCTGACCGGTGTGATTGTCGCATCCGGTTGCGGTGCATTGATTACCTTGATGTTGTCGGTGGCACCCGATAGCCGTTTGCGCGGCATGGTGTTCTGGATGATAGGCGATTTGTCCGGGGCGCAGTCGCGCTTTTTACCGTGGATAGTCGGCGCTGGAGTATTTGTATTTGCGATGCGCAATGCGCGTGCGATTAATATTGCAGCGATGCATGCGGATGTCGCCAGTACGCTGGGCGTGAATATCGGACGTTTGCGCCAGCTCTTATTTTTATGTTCTGCCTTACTGACCGCCAGCGCGGTCAGCACTGCCGGCAGCATAGGCTTTGTTGGCCTGATTATGCCGCATGCGTGTCGCTTCGCTCTGGGGCCGGACCACCGTTTATTGATCCCTGCTGCAACGCTGGCGGGCGGCAGTTTTCTGGTTTTAGCCGACACGATTGCGCGTACCGTGGTGGCACCACAGCAGTTGCCGGTGGGAGTGATTACCGCTGTCATTGGCGTGCCGGTGTTTTTGTTGCAGTTGCATCAGTTACGCCGGCGCTAACGAGAATGGGACGATAACGATGAAAACCCATCATCTGAATTTAACGGCAGGCAAACGTCTGCTGGTACAGGACTTGAATTGGCAAGTGAAGGCAGGCGAATGCTGGTGCATTATTGGCCGCAACGGTGCCGGTAAAAGTACTTTGTTACGCACACTGGCGGGCTTGCGCCCGGTGGAATCCGGAGACATTTTTTTAGATGGCAAATCGCTGTCGGCCTGGCCGCTGGCAGAGCTTGCGCGTGAACGGGCTTTTTTATCGCAATCCCGCGTTGATGCGTTCGGTTATTCAGCGATCGAAACGGTATTGAGCGCACGCCATCCTTACCATGATGCCCATTACTGGGAATCCAGTAATGACATGCAGATTGCTTTAGATACGATGCGCGAACTGGACGTTGACGATCTGGCGCAACGCGATGTCCGTAGCTTGTCAGGAGGCGAGCGTCAGCGTGTCGCGATCGCCGCTTTGCTGGCGCAGGATGCGCAACTGATGCTGCTGGATGAACCTGCAAACGCACTCGATCTTGCGCATCAGGTGAGTGTCATGCAATTGATGTCGCGCTGTTGCCGCGAAAAAAATAAGTCCGTCGTCATGGTCAGTCATGATCTGAATCTGGCCCAACGCATTGCCAGTCATGCTTTGCTGTTGATGGGCGATGGCCAGTGGCTGGCTGGCAGTGCGGCCGACATGCTGACTGCCGAACAACTCGGCGCTTGTCTCGGTTATCCGATTGAACGTTTCGAGCATCATGGTCAGATACTTTTTATTCCGAAAAATTAAATAAATATGAGCGAGACTCCCACTACCCCGATTGCATCAGCCATCGAAAGCGACAATATCAACACCCGCCATCAGCGCCGCATGGAACGCAAGAAGGCGCTGATGGATGAAAAAATTCAGCAAGCCCAGCGTACGACAGGTGTATTGCTGATTCATACCGGCAATGGCAAGGGTAAGAGTTCCAGCGCATTTGGGATGGTGATGCGCGCATTAGGGCATGGCATGAAAGTCGGCGTGGTGCAATTCATTAAAGGCGCGATGTCAACCGGAGAAGAAATTTTTCTGCGTCGTTTTCCTGATGAAGTCGAGTTCTATGCGATGGGGGAGGGGTATACCTGGGAGACGCAGAATCGTGATCGTGATATTGAAAAAGCGACGGTCGCATGGGCGCAGGCGAAGAAATTTCTGAGTGATCCCAGCATCGGCCTGGTGGTGTTTGATGAACTCAATATTGCGTTGAAATATCATTATCTGGATCTTGATACGGTGATTGCCGATCTGGATGCTCGTCCTGAAATGCAGCACGTGGTCGTTACCGGTCGCGGTGCATTACCGGAACTGATAGCGATTGCGGATACCGTGACCGAGATGAATGTCGTGAAACATGCGTTTAAAGATGGCATCGTCGCGCAAGCAGGAGTTGAATGGTGATAGCTCAGGCAAAAGTGGTGTTGGTATCGGCGATTGCGTCCGGACAAGGAAAGACAACAACAACGGCAGCGCTTGCCCGCAAATTGCGTGGGCAGGGCAAGATCGTCAGAGTTTTTAAAACCGGGCCGGATTTTATCGACCCGATGATTCTGGAGCGTGCCAGTGGCGCCCCGGTTTATTCACTTGATTTGTGGATGGTGGGCCAATCAGCATCGCAGGCTAAGCTGGCGCAGGCAGCGCTGGAAGCGGATGTGATTCTGATTGAAGGCGTGATGGGTTTGTATGATGGACGTCCCTCTTCCGCCGATCTGGCGCGTGCTTTCGGCGTGCCGGTACTTGCGGTGCTGGACGTTGCTGCGATGGCGCAGACTGTGGGGGCGCAGGCGCTGGGCTTGCGCGACTTCGGCCCGGTTCATCTGGCAGGCGTGATCGCTAACCGGGTCGCCTCTGCCGGACATGGAAAAATGGTGGCCGCGGCGATGCGTGATATTCCTTTGCTCGGATGTCTGCAGCGTCAGGCTGAAGTGCTGCCTGAGCGACATCTGGGGCTGGTACTGCCGGATGAAGTCGGACAAATCGATGCCATACTCGATACCATGGCAGAACAGCTGGAGCTCGATATGCAGGCATGGGATGCCTTGCCTGAGACACAGTTTGATCAGACTAATCCTGTTGCGATTCCTCGCTTGTTGGCAGACAAAAAAATTGCGGTTGCCCGTGATGCCGCATTTGCATTTATCTATGCCGCCAATCTGGATACGCTGCGTATGCTGGGCGCTGAATTGCTGTTTTTTTCTCCGCTTGCCGATCAGCGTGTTCCTGTGCAAGCCGACGCCTTGTATCTGCCCGGTGGTTATCCTGAATTACACGCGGCTACCCTCAGCGCTGCGCAGTGCTGGACAGCATCGGTCAGGGCCGCACATGCTGCCGGTATGCCGATACTGGCCGAGTGCGGCGGCATGATGGCGCTGACCGACGGATTGGTCGATCAGGACGGGCAGCATTGGACGATGGCGGGTTTACTGAGTGGCGAAGTGCATATGCAGAAAAAGCTGGCAGCGCTCGGTGCGCAGGCATGGCATTTTTCTGACGGCGATTTACGTGGACACACTTTTCATTATTCGCGCTTCGAAACGTCGCTGCATCCAGTCGCGCACACCATCAAAAATGCGCATTACTCCGATAGCGATCAGGGCGAAGCGATTTATCAGTGTGGGCAGCTGCATGCCTCGTATTTCCACGCTTATTTTGCTTCAAACCCGATCGCCGCCGCGCGCTTGTTTTTAAGGGATTGAGATGAGTCTCAGTTTGATTTTTGGCGGGGCCCGTTCAGGTAAAAGTGCGTATGCAGAGCAACTGGCGTGTCGTCTATCTGCGAATGGCGGCAAGCAGGTCATTTACCTCGCAACCGCAACGGCAGCCGACAGTGAGATGCAACAACGGATAGCGCATCACCAAAGCCGCCGTCCGGCGGATTGGCTCACCCTTGAGCAGACAACAGCACTGGGTACGGCGATACGGATATACAGCCAGCCCGGAACCGTCTTGCTGATTGATTGCCTGACTGTCTGGCTGTCGAATTTACTATTTTCGGACAATACCGAATTTCCTGAGGTCGGTCAGATTACACCGCCAGCATTATTCGCGGAACAAAGGAGCGACATGCTTAACGCACTGGAGCAGGCAGCGGGCGACGTTATTCTGGTGTCGAATGAGGTCGGTATGGGCATTGTTCCGATGGGGGCGATTTCACGCTGGTTTGTTGATGAGGCCGGGCGTTTGAATCAGGCCGTGGCCGCCAGCTGTGACAATGTCGCCTGGGTCGCGGCGGGCTTGCCTTTGTTTTTGAAGGGGGCTGCATGCTGATGATGACCGGTTTGACGACCGCTTTGTGTTTGCTGTTCGGTGTCGCGCTGGATATGGCATTCGGCGAAGTCAGAAAATGGCATCCATTGGTGGGCTTCGGGCATCTGGCAAACCGGGTGGAACAAAGCCTGAACCGCGCATCGGCAAACCGCTGGACTGGGGCCGTTGCCTGGTTGCTGGTCGTGCTGCCGTTCGTGTTGTTGACCCTGCTGACGTTGTTGCTCGCCCATCATTACACGACCTGGCTGGCTCCTGTTTTGCACGGCATTTTGCTGTATTTTTGCCTCGGCCTGCGCAGCTTACGCGACCACAATTTACCGATACAACAAGCGCTGCAGGATGGTGATATCGCGAGCGCGCAAAGGCTGACATCGTATATCGTTAGTCGCGATACCGATGATGCGGATGAAGAATATCTGGCCAAAGCCAGCGTTGAATCGGTCCTGGAAAACGGTTGTGATGCGGTATTCGGTACCTTGTTCTGGTTTATGCTGCTGGGTGGCGCAGGTGCCGTTTTATATCGTCTGGCAAATACCCTGGACGCCATGTGGGGTTATCGTACCAGCCGGTTTTTACGTTTTGGCTGCGTCGCGGCACGTATTGACGATGGCTTGAACTGGCTGCCCGCACGCCTGACTGCGTTGACTTATTCCATCCTTGGCAACACGCGCCTGGCCTTGCAATGCTGGCAGCAGCAGGCACCACGCTGGCCCAGCCCGAATGCGGGTCCTGTCATGGCAGCGGGAGCCGGTGCGCTGCATCTGACCTTGGGCGGTAATGCCCGCTACGATGGTGAGAATGAAAACCGTCCACTGTTAGGTAAAGGCAAACTGGCGGCAGCGTCGGATATTCAGCGTGCATGGCAACTGGTTTTCGGTGGCACTCTGCTGTGGCTCGGCATCATCGTCCTGGCAGCGTTGTTTTTAAGCGGGATTTTATATGCTTAAACATGGCGGTAATTTACGTGATGCAGCAAAAATGTTTTCTCGTCCGCTCGATGACTGGCTGGATTTATCGACCGGCATTAATCCGCATTTTTATCCGGCGCCTGTGCTTGCGCCAAACGCCTGGCACAGATTGCCTGAGTATTCCGATGACTTAATCAACGCAGCGCAAAACTTTTACGGTGCACCGCGCATGTTAGCGGTGGCTGGCAGCCAGGCCGCAATTCAGGCCTTCCCGCGTTTGCGTTCGCTGTCGCGGGTGGTGGTGTCTGCTCCGTCTTACGCCGAACACGCCTATCAGTGGCGACAGGCCGGACATAACGTCAGCGAAACCCGTTATCAGGATTTGCACGACGCAGTGGCAAATGCCGATGTGGTCGTCTTGTGTAATCCGAATAATCCTACTGGTGAGGTGATCGCCCCGGCGCAACTTCTGCAATGGGCTGAACAACTGGCGCAGCGCGGTGGTTGGCTGATTGTGGACGAGGCGTTTGCCGACACCCTGCCGGACATCAGTGTCGCAGCACACACCCAGCGTGAGGGTTTGATTGTCTTGCGGTCCGTCGGCAAGTTTTTTGGTCTGGCTGGTATCCGGCTTGGTTTCGTCGCAGCCTGCAATTCCTTGCTGGAACGTCTGGCGAATTACCTGGGCCCGTGGACTATCAGTGGCCCGGCGCAACAAATTGCGCTTGCAGCTTTATCTGATACGGGTTGGCAGCAAGATCAAAGGCTGCTTTTACAGTATGAAGGTGAGCGTCTGCGCTGCCTGTTGATGCAACAGAACTGGCAATGTTCCGGCACGGATTTATTTCAGTGGATCAGTGACCAGCACTTACAACAGCAAAGCGAGGCACTGTTTCATTTCATGGCTGAACGCGGTATCTGGCTACGCTGGTTTGAGGCGGGCGTACTCAGGCCGCATGGCGTGCGTTTTGGCTTGCCTGCAAATGAAGCCGGGTGGCAGCGTTTGCAACTGGCTTGCGCTGAATGGACGAGCCGGAGATGACCGTCCATGTCAGTCACAAGAATAAGACAAAAAAGAGAGCAAAAAAGAGGGTAAGAATATGAACATATTTTTCTGTCGTTTTTTCATATCGGGTATCGTTACCCTGCTGTTGGCCACATCGGCGCAGGCGGCAATCAGTGTGACGGATGACCTTGGTCATACTGTCAGTTTAGCCAAGCCGGCACAGCGGGTGATTAGTCTGTCACCGCATGTCACTGAATTGATTTTTGCTGCTGGCGCCGGTGACAAAATTATCGGCACAGTCAAATACAGCGATTATCCTGCGGCTGCAAAGGACATTCCACGCATCGGCGATAATCGCCAGTTTGATCTGGAACGCATTATGGCGATGAAGCCGGATTTGCTGGTGATCTGGATGCACGGTGCTTTTGAGCGCCAGTTAGAAGTGTTAAAACAATCGGGTGTCCCATTTTTTTTCAGCGATCCGCAAAAGCTGGAACAGATTCCTGACACCATCCTCAAACTCGGGAGTTTGCTTGGTACCGAAAAAGCAGCGCAACTTTCGGCGAACGATTTCCGCCAGCAGTTGCATCAGCTACGTGCGCAGTATCAGGGAAAGGCGAAAGTGCGTACTTTTTATCAGGTATGGCACAAGCCTTTGTACACGCTCAACGATAAGCATAATGTCAGCAATGCGATACGTGTCTGCGGTGGTGAAAATATTTTTGGCAAACTGAATGTGACCGCACCTGTCGTCAGTATTGAAGCTGTGTTGCAGGAAAACCCGGAAGTGCTGATCAGTGCGGAAAGCCGCAATCAGGCTTCAAATGGTATCGATCAATGGAAAAACATGACGTCGTTACTAGCGGCAAAAAACAATAATCTGGTACTGATTGATGGCGATCTGGTGAACCGGTCCGGCCCACGGATTATTGATGGCGCTAAAGCGATATGTGAAGCGCTGGAGCAAGCGCGGCAAAAACGCGAAAAATCTGGGACTTCAGCACAAGGTAAAACATGAATACCAACCCATTGTTTGAGCGTATCGCTTGTTTATCTACCGAAGCCGTCGAGGTGCTGTATGCGCTGGGTGCAGAAGATTGCATTGCTGGCATTTCCGGTTACACCACAAGACCCGCGCGTGCCCGCGACGAAAAGCCCAAGGTCAGTGGTTTTTCTTCTGCACAGATTGAGCGAATACTGGCAGTGAAGCCCGATCTGGTGATTGCCTATTCCAATATGCAATCCGAGATTGTGCGCGAATTGATCAGCGCTGGTATTGAAGTCCATGCGTTCAATCAGCATCATGTTGCAGGTATTCTGCACATGATTAAAGTGTTAGCTGCACTGGTTGGAAAACAGGAACAGGGCGCGCTGTTGATCGCAGAACTACAGGCGCAAATCGATGTTATCCGCCATCAGGCAGCAAAGTGGACGCGCAGACCGAAGGTTTATTTTGAAGAATGGAATGAGCCGCTGATGTCTGGTATCGGCTGGGTTTCTGAGTTGATACAGATCGCAGGTGGTGATGATGTGTTTGCCGATCTCGCCGGTTTTCACAGCGCTAAACAGCGCATCATCGCAGATCCTGCTGAAGTCATCCGGCGTGCGCCGGATATCATTATCGGCTCATGGTGCGGTAAGAAATTTCGTCCTGACAGCCTGGTCGCACGCGAAGGCTGGGATACGATCCCGGCTGTCCGTCATGGGCGGGTATTGGAGATCAAATCGGCCGACATACTCTCGCCGGGGCCGTCGGCAATCCAGCATGGACTTCTGCAATTGCATGTACTGATTGCGGAGTGGCAGGCCTCGCAAACATTGTCTGTAACAGGTTCGCCACTTATCCCGGCAGTCGAGACTTAACGTCGTGGAAATGAACAGAGCGGTTCTTTCATCTTCTTATTTTCCTTTGTGTCTGCCTTAACTTTTTGAGAAAGCATAGTCGCATGCAGATTTCTACTTTAATGGTACAGGGCACGACCTCGGATGCGGGAAAAAGTACAGTGGTTGCTGCGCTTTGTCGTTTGTTACGGCGAGACGGTGTGCGTGTTGCGCCGATGAAGCCGCAGAACATGGCACTGAACAGCGCGGTGACGGTCGATGGCGGCGAGATCGGTCGTGCTCAGGCCTTGCAGGCCATCGCTGCCGGTGTGCCTGCGCATACCGATATGAATCCTGTGTTGTTGAAGCCATCCTCTGATACCGGAGCGCAAGTCATCATTCATGGCAAGGTTCGGGCAGACATGGATGCACGTGACTACCATCAGTACAAAACGATCGCGATGGGGGCTGTGCTGGAGTCGTATCAGCGACTGCAAAATCAATATGATGCAATTATCGTTGAGGGTGCTGGCAGCCCGGCGGAGGTGAATCTGCGTGATCGTGATATTGCCAACATGGGATTTGCTGAGGCGGTCGATTGCCCGGTGATACTGGTGGCAGATATTGATCGCGGCGGTGTCTTTGCCCATTTCATCGGGACGCTGGCATGCTTATCTGAATCCGAGCAACAGCGCATTGTTGGCTTTGTTATTAATCGTTTTCGGGGTGATATCCGCTTGCTGGAACCGGGGCTGACATGGCTCGAACAGAAAACCGGTAAACCTGTGCTCGCAGTGTTACCGTATCTGCATGGCTTACAGCTGGACGCCGAAGATGCGATACAACCGGCACAACAAAGCAGCGGAAAATTCCGCATCATCGTTCCTGCAATACCACGTATTTCTAATCACACGGATTTTGATGCTTTGCGCGCGCATCCCGATGTGGATTTACAGTTTATCGGCCCTGATCATGCGATTCCACCTGCTGATCTGATTATTTTGCCCGGCAGTAAAAATACCCGTGCCGATCTGGCGTTTCTGCAGCAGCAGGGATGGCAGCAAGCGCTGGAAAAACATCTGCGCTACGGCGGCAAAGTGATAGGCATTTGCGGTGGCTATCAGATGTTGGGACAGATCGTCAGTGACCCGCATGGTGTCGAAGGTATCGCGGGTGATTCGGATGGTCTTGGCTTGCTGGATATTACAACCGAGTTGACGCAGGAAAAACGGCTGCAGCAGGTCAGTGGTCGCTGTGCTTTCGGGTTTGCCGCAGACGGCGCACCGGCGGCAGTGCAGGGCTATGAAATTCACATGGGGTTGACATACGCCAGCAATGAAACCTTGCCCGCGTTTCACCTGGATGGCGAGGACGAGGGCGCTCGCTCGCCGGATGATCTGATACTCGGCACCTATCTGCACGGATTATTTGACCACCCGGAAGCGTGCAGCGCCTTGCTGGCATGGGCGGGTCTGCAAAGTGACGCGGTCGTTGATTTGTCTGCATTACGCGAACAGAGCATTGAGCGCGTGGCAGACGCCTGCATACCGCTACTCGGCGCTTTGCGCGCCTTATAGCCGGAAGGAGTGACGACCACAGCTGGTGAAAGTGATTGTGAGTTTGTTGTCTTCATGCGCATAATGAGCATCTTACCTGTCGGTATTTATGCCGACGGCATGCTCGCTGTTGCCGACACTTAATGACTTCTCACTCTACTATTCGCTCTCACTATCATGCCTTTACGATTTCTGTGTCCGCTTGTTCTGGCTTTATCTTTTTCCACCTCGGTTGCGTATGCGTCTGATGCGCGGCTATTTCAGTATTCAACAATCGATGCTTTGCTTGCCGGTGCGTATGACGGCAATATTACCGTGGCTGAATTAGCCAGACACGGTGATTTCGGTATCGGTACATATAACCGTGTCGATGGTGAGATGATACTGATCGACGGCGTGTTCTATAAAGCGAAGGGCAATGGCAAAGTCGAAATCGTGCCACCGCAAGAACTTTCTCCGCTGGCGATTGTGACATATTTTCAGCCGACGAAAGAAATCAGCCTGGCAGGCGTGGCGACGCTGGCCGAACTGGAAGCCCAACTCGATGCCAGTCTGATTAATAAAAACGCTTTCTATGCGATACGCATACAAGGAAATTTTGCGGAGATGACCACGCGCGCAATCGATCCGCAAAAGAAACCTTACAAACCTTTGGCTGAAGTCACTAAGACTCAATCTATTTTTAAACTTGGCAGCACCTCAGGGCAATTGATAGGATTTCGCAGCCCTGCATTTGTCAAAGGCTTTAATGTGCCGGGTTATCACTGGCATTATTTATCTTCCGACCTCAGTCATGGCGGACATGTACTTTCCTTACAGCTGACGGCAGGCAAGGTAAAAATCGCCACGATTTCTACGGTTGAATTGCAGGTGCCGGATACTGAGGGTTTCATTCATGCAGATCAGTCAAAAGACCGGGCGCAGGAATTACACGCAGTTGAAAAAATCCGGGAGTAAAACATCGTGTTTTGATCTGACGATACCTTTGGGTGCAAAAGTTAATACCTTGTGTTTCATTCAATAGATCAGACGGAATTGCATTACACTCATTTTTTTCTTTTGCCTGGGGTAAGCAATGCGTCAATTATCTGTATGGATGACGGGAGTCTGTGTCGGGTCAGTCATCGCGTCGGTGCAGGCCTCGGAACCGGCGATAATTCCTGCGACAAATCCTGATGAAGTCGCGCCATCATCGGTGCAGATATCGGCCACCCGCGACCCGGAACTGAAATCTTACCGGCAATTACTCAAGGGTTTAAACGCTTACGATGCTCACCTCGCAAGAGCCCCTGATTCTGTATTTCGTTTCCTGTTAATTCCTCAGAAGCCAGATGCCAGTCTGCATGATGTTGGCCTGCGTATCGTCAGCGACGACAGCTCAATACCGATTCCGGTTGCAAACGATGGCGGTTTCACCTTGCCGCGTGATAAAAAAGCGGAAGCCGATAATGCCGATTTGCTGACGAATCAGAAGAAGGGGAGCTTTCGTTGGCGGCCGGAAGTTCGCAGCGCCGGATTGACTGCCAACACGCGCCGCCTTGGCGACCTGCGTCTGGAGTGCGAAATACGCTGGGCAGTCGAACACGATGAGTTGCCGTTCCTGCGGCGGAATATGTTTCGTGCGGCTGGCGGCCCATGTCATTCATCAATGATCACAGTCATTTATTCCTCACCGTTTAAAAGCGGTGCTGCCACACTGGTGTCTGGCGAACGCAGGATGGCGCTGACATTAACCGCCGATGGTCAGCGTTATTCAGTGCCATTGCATGAGCAGAGTTGGAGTGATGATGCTGTGATTATGTTTGAACCCGTCAAACAATAATCGCAGGCATCTCTCATAGGAAGGGGAACGTTGAGATTAACGGGGGCGAGCGCATTTCCGCGCATTGATGTTACGACCAATGAAGCCGGGCTTGGCAAAGCAAACAGGGCTTACCGGAGTAATAGGTTAATCTGTGGAACCAATTACTTTTTCACGGTATTTTTTGGTTTCCAATCGTCCGCCAGCGCTTGTGCTTCTTCGATCTGAGCTTTAGTCATTTTTTTTGCGACGTAATCACGATAGAGCGCGGCATCTTCATAATCTCCGGCAAGCGTCAGCCACTTATAGGCTTCAGTCAGATCAACGCGTGTGCCTTTTCCCTTGAAATACAGCAGGCCGAGCTGGTACTGTGCGCTGGCATTATTCTGTTCAGCGGCGAGTTCAAACAGTTCGCGGGCCTTCTTATAATCGAGTGGTGTGCCGTGACCATTCACATACAAAACACCCAGACTGTATTGTGCGTCAGCATAGCCGAGTTCGGCAGCTTTGGTGAACCAGACGACGGCAGTCTTATAATCGGGAGCGACGCCTTTCGCTTTGGCATACATGCGTGCGAGATTGACCTGTGCCCGCACGTTATTTTTTTCTGCCGATTGCTGGAACAACGCACGTGCTTTCTGATAATCCTGCTCAACACCCTCGCCGTTCAGATACATCAGTCCAAGGTTAAACTGGGCATCCGCATTGCCTTTGTTTGCAGCTGCCTGAAAGAACTTGGCTGCTTCGGTGAATTCCTGCTGCTCATACAACGTGACGCCGTCTTCAAAATCACCGGCACAAACACTTTGTACTGTGAATCCGGACAACGTGATGAAAGAGAACGTAACGAGGAGCTTGAGAGGGCGCGAATTCATATGCAAGCCTTGAAGTAACGGAGACAATAGCGGATACAGACTACGCTATTTTAGTCGGTTTTATTTTGGCTTTGCGACCGTGTTTAAACATTCTTCATATAATCTGAATCCGCCCTGAATTCAGCCTGCCGTTTCCGTGCTGACCTTATCCCAGTCATTTTCATCATCGTATTGAATCAGCCAGTTCACCACTTTATGCCATTCATGGACCGCCACAGCATTCAGACGGCCAGGTATCGGTTTGCCAGTAATGTGGGCGTGGCGTACTGCCCAGTGCATGCGATAAAGCAGATCGGCCCAGTCAAGTAAGACCGTTTTAGATTGCAAATGTATCTGCGAGCGGAGACTGTCAGGATTACGGACAATTTGTTTCCACAATAGTTCTGCGACATCTTCTTTATAGCACCCATCGGGCATACCTATGGCTTTTTGTATGCCGCTGCACCAGGCCAGAAAATGCAGAGCATCCGCAGACATTGCATTAGCTGGTATCGCCGGATCAGCATTGTTCTCCAGCATCAGTCGGCGTTCATTTTCGGAAAAATACGAATCGAGCTGCTGCGTATGAATGACATCGATTACATCGGACCTTTGTGATGCTTGTTGTAGTTGCCAGATTGCAGTTAGTGCGATCAGACGTTGAAAAACGTCTTCATTACTGCGCAATTGAATTTCATCTTCACTCTCGATGAGTGGTAATTGCAGATTGATGCGTATGCCACGTTTGTGCAGCGTCAGTTCTGACAACTCTTTACGCAGTTCCGGAGATTTCATAACAGACAAAAATAGAAAAGGTCTGAGATTGTAACAGTGCTGCGCCGGTGTTTATGATTGTTCCTCATGACCGCCCGGTTTCTGGTTTGGCTGGCAGACATCATCTCCCCCGTCAAAGGCAGACCCGGGCGTACGCAAACATTACGCCACTGCAGTTAATAATGAGCTGAACAGATGCGTCAGAAGGTGCTTACTTCTTCCTGATCTTCAGCGCTATTTGTATCCGTCAGGTGAGCAAGCACCTCGTTGACGCTGATAGCATCGACCCAGTCGCGGCGATGACTTGATGTAATAACCTGACTGTTAACCTGATCGAAGGGTGCCCATTCGGGGTTTTTTTGTCGCATCAGTGCGATGACCGGTACATGTACCGCATTGGCCAGATGCATAACGGCAGTCTCAACAGAGATGATCAGATCGCACCAGCTCAGCATCGCCGGTAGTTGAAAGAAATTTTCCTGGGCTGAAAAAAACTGAGTATTTTTCAGGTTGTATTGTTTTAAAGTTGCCTGCGTCTTAGCCAGTTTTTCTGGCGGTGCACTGACAACAAAACAAGCATTACGCCATCTCTTCATTCTTTGCATGGCTTTGATTAATTCAGCGACTTTGGGCAGTGGCCAGCAGCGTTTATTAATTTTGGCAAATGGATTAATGAAGACGACCTGATGTTTCGTTTTATCGAAGCCCCATTCCTCTAATTGAAAGCGTGCTTGTTGTAACCATTGCTTGGGAATGTTCACATAAGGGAAGCGCTCCGTTTCTTTGCTTTCAATGCCAAATGCCTGATAAAACCAGTCTGCATAAATTGTGCTGATGTGCACTTGCTGCCCCTGAAAACGGTTTTCCAGAATCGTGGCATCTAATTTTTTGTATGCAAAAAGATGATGCGGGCGCAGCAGACTGACTGGATTTTTGATCCCGATGATGAAGCCATCCGGACTGAGTCTGCGCGCCAGCGAGGCATACTGATGGGGACGGAGGATTGATAGCGAAACTACGATGGGATAGTTCTCATCTTTCGCTTCCTCGATACTCTCTGTCAGTAACGCAGGACTGTATGTGCGGCGATACACCTTGTTAAATAATTCGCATTCGCCGACCCAGTCATACAACGCATATTTTTCCAGATAAGGCCACTGACGCTCATCGCGCGTCCTGCGTAATTCATCGATCCACAAATGCATTTCTATGTGAGGATACGTCTCGGAAAACGCTTTAAAGGAATTTTGTAAATAGCTGAAGTCACCGATAGCGAGCGGAGCGATAAATAATATTTTTTTTGTTTTTTTGAGCAGATCAGCAGGGATTTGTTGCGTGGACATGAAAGGGTGATGCTTTTCAGAGGGTGGAATTGTAGCTGTTTAGTTACAGTTTGACACAGTTGGAAGAAATTGGTTCCGTTGCTGATGGGAGAAATGTTCCCGGTAAGGTGCCAGCGCAGTGAACGCATTAATGCGAAATCACATTCCATAGTGTGAAATTAAAGTTGGGGCTACCCAGGATATTCCATCTCATTTTCTGAAAACATGTTTCATATAGCAAAAATGTGAATTTAAGGTATTGAATATAAAAGAGAAAATTTAAGTTATATGTCTTATATAAGAGTTGGCTTGGCTTCCTAAATGGTCTATCATTAACCCATACAGTTTTGCTTCAACCTGCTGTTTTACCGGTTCGATTCCGAACAGATAGGGCGGCGCACGATATTGTTTCGTTATTGCTTCATTAAATTTTTTTTACTTCTCTAGGAGATTCATATGTCACAGTATCAAGACGACATTAAAGCCGTTTCTGCACTGAAAGAAACACAAGGTAGCGCCTGGGATGCGATTAATCCTGAATACGCTGCACGTATGCGCGCTCAGAATAAATTCAAAACTGGTCTCGACATTGCACGATACACTGCGAAAATTATGCGTCGGGATATGGCTAACTACGATGCTGATCCTTCCAAATACACTCAGTCTCTGGGTTGCTGGCATGGTTTCATCGGTCAACAGAAGATGATTTCTATCAAGAAGCACTTCAACAGCACTGATCGTCGTTACTTATACCTGTCTGGCTGGATGGTCGCTGCATTGCGTTCTGAATTCGGTCCATTGCCAGATCAGTCTATGCATGAAAAAACGGCAGTTTCCGATCTGATCAGAGAACTCTATACATTCCTGCGTCAGGCTGACGCACGTGAACTGGGTGGTTTGTTCCGTCAGCTCGATGCAGCGGAAGGCGCGGCTAAACAAGCAATTCAAGAACAAATCGATAACCACGTGACCCACGTAGTACCTATCATCGCTGATATTGATGCAGGTTTTGGTAATGCTGAAGCGACTTATCTGCTGGCAAAGCAGTTCATTGAAGCTGGTGCATGCTGTATCCAGATTGAAAATCAGGTTTCCGATGAAAAGCAATGCGGTCACCAGGACGGTAAAGTGACCGTTCCTCACGAAGATTTCCTCGCGAAAATCCGTGCGATTCGTTACGCATTCCTGGAACTCGGCGTGGATGACGGCATTATCGTTGCACGTACTGACTCTCTGGGTGCTGGTCTGACAAAACAAATCGCTGTGACACGTGAACCCGGTGATCTGGGTGACAAATACAACTCTTTCCTTGATGTTGAAGAAGTGTCGACTGAATCCATGGCGAATGGTGACGTTGTGATCAAACGTGATGGCAAACTGCTGCGCCCTAAACGTTTGCCAAGTAACTTGTTCCAGTTCCGCGCTGGTACAGGTGAAGAACGTTGCGTACTCGATTGCATCACATCTCTGCAAAACGGCGCAGACTTGTTGTGGATTGAAACTGAAAAACCACATATCGCTCAGATCGGCGGCATGGTTAAAGAAATCCGTAAAGTCATTCCAAATGCGAAACTGGTCTACAACAACAGCCCATCGTTCAACTGGACACTGAACTTCCGTCAGCAAGCTTACGATCGCATGGTTGCAGCAGGTAAAGACGTCTCTGCTTACGACCGCGCTAAGCTGATGAGTGTTGAGTATGACAACACCGAACTGGCGATCGAAGCTGATGAGAAAATCCGCACATTCCAGGCTGATGCAGCGCGCGAAGCAGGTATTTTCCATCATCTGATCACTTTGCCGACTTACCACACTGCTGCTTTGTCAACCGACAATCTGGCTAAAGAATACTTCGGTGACCAAGGTATGCTGGGTTACGTTGCTGGTGTTCAGCGTAAAGAAATCCGTCAGGGCATCGCATGCGTAAAACATCAGAACATGTCTGGCTCCGACATCGGCGATGATCACAAAGATTACTTCAGCGGTGAAGCAGCACTGAAAGCAGCTGGTAAAGACAACACTATGAATCAGTTCTCATAAAACTGATTGGCGAGCCATCTGCTCGCTAATGTAGTGAAAACCAACCCTGAAAATTGCATAGCGGTTTTCAGGGTTTTTCTATGGGAAAGCATTCTATGCGTAACTTACGCTTTTTGCTTTGATAGTCATAGCGCGAATTCGCGCAGATACAGGACAAAAGCTTAATGTAAGGGGGCTCTGTCCGGTGCGACGAATGCAAGCCCTTCTTCGAATGAACGTAACACCATATCGACATGCTGATTCACGATAGATTGCTCTGCCAGATGTTCCTCAGAGAGCAGGCGTATGGTGACGATCAGCGCGTGTGGAAGCGAGCTCCGGAGTTCATGAACTATGGGTATCCATGCTGCAAGGGTGGATGCCAGCGGATAGGCGACAAAAACAGTGGACACCAGGTCAGTGCCATCTTTGCCCGGATCTTCCTGGCGATCACCGAACGAAAAACTGCGCGCATCAATATGTGACTCTCTTAGCGCGAGCACGAATAACTCGCTCAGTAAATCATCGCGTTCGCTGTCAAAACCGGCGCATAAAACTACCGAACGTGAAGGCACATTCAGAGAGCCTTGCCAACGTCCCAGACGTTTTTTGCGCATCTGACGTAAATGCGCGCCGACATTTGCATCCAGCATCGAAATAGAGCGGCGTTTGTGCTTTTTATCGCTGCCAAAAGATGCCTGACTGACTGTTTCTGCGAGCGTCGCTATCGTGGTGCGAATTTTATTTTGCTGCGTTTTCTCTATTAATCCATTTTCAAAATCGTGTATTCCTAAAGCCAGTCCCGGAATCAGGATGTGATCACAATATTTCGCAAAGCTGAATTTACGTAAAAATACCTCAGCATCGCTGACGATGGCATCGGTGTCTGCGGCCAGTAATCGATGAAAAAAGCGGTGTGCGTCGTCCACATTCGGCGTATCCGCAAACAGTATAGTGATGGGTTCGAGAGCGCTGATATGACGTCCGGCGACGACCAGACATAAAGTCAGCGGTGTTGACAGCAGCAGGCCGACAGGTCCCCATAACGCCCCCCAGAATAGCGCTGACACCATGACCGCGAGCGGTGACAGGCCAGAGCTGTGCCCATACACTTTTGGTTCCACCCAGTTGGCCACCAGTACTTCGGTGGCGCCGAAAAAGGCCATACAGACGATAGCCAGAGTCCAGCCGGGATCAATGGCTGCGACGAATAAGGTAATTATTCCTCCTGCAATTAATGCACCCAGATAGGGAACAAAGCGCAATAAACCGCTCAGGGCTCCGAACAGAAACGCATGCGGCACGCCCGCAGCCCACAAGGCAAGGGCGATGATAATGGCAAAGGCGGTGTTGACCAGAAATTGTGAAAAGAAAAAGCGTGATACCCCTTCTGTTGCATCCCCGAGCGCTTTGATCGTTTTGCCCACTTCACTCTGGCCGGTGAGTCGGATTGCGCGGTCGCGTAAAGACTCATGCTCAAGCAGGATGAATATCAGCAGCACCAGTACCAGAAAGGCTTCTCCTACCGGCCCGGAAATGGACGATAGCAAACGCGTGATTGTCTCTGTCGGGGTTGGTTGTGGTTTTCGTATCTCAACTGGAATCGGTTGTTTCTGGCCTGATGGTAAGATTTTTTCGTTTTGTAACACAGTTTCGGCCGATGGAAAGCCATTCGATGACACAGCTTTCATTTCTGCCTCTATGTGTGCAAATGGACGTTCTGTGATTTGCCTTACTATTGCCAGCTTCGATTGAATCGCTGCTCTGTACTGAGGGATTTCTGTCGTGACGCTGACTAACTGAGAAGTCAGCACCACGCCAATGCCGATAATGCCAGTCGTGACGAAAATGATGGCAGCGAATGTGGCGCTCACGCGCCCGAGCCCCATGTGACGCATGCTGCGTATCAGCGGTGCGATGATCAGGCTCAGCATTGAAGCCAGCACGATAGGCTCTAAAACATCCCGCCCGAAATGCAGCAGTGCCAGCACACAAACAAGGCTGACCAGTGACATCGCTGTTGATCGCGTAACAGTAGGGGAATTAGACATGGATTTCATCCGGAAATGTTATGTTATTTCTCAGCATCTCTGTTGCCTGGTCAATGCAATGTGTGTCGCGATATATAGACCAGTGCAATGTGGGCTCGGATAAGGCTCGAGCAAGATAATCGATGTGAATGCGTTGACTCGCAAAGATCGTATGGGAAATATATTTAACGACAAGTGCAGGCCAAAAAAAAGCCCTTGAATAAGTCAAGGGCTTTTCTGATTCTTGGCGGAGAAGGGGGGATTCGAACCCCCGGTAGGGATTAACCTACGCACGCTTTCCAGGCGTGTGACTTAAACCACTCATCCACCTCTCCTGCTTTTCGCTAATGCGTGATCAGCGAAGCTCGCTATTCTAGCAAAGTATTGAGGCGGATGGAAGTAGGTTTTTAATGTATTTATAAATCATGCGCCTATCCATGGTAAATCACTTGCGCACCAGCCTCCTGTGGTTTTTCTGTGGCCGTGTGCATCTCTGTCTCCTTCAAAGCCCTGCAGGATGTCGAAACACTGCGTGTAGCCGTTGTCTGTGGCGAGTTTTGCGGCGTGGCGTGAGCGGACGCCGGAACGGCAGAGAAAAAGAATGACGGAATTTTTATCTGCGATGATGGCTTCCAGCTGTTGTAAAAAATCAGGGTTTTGCGCACCACCCGGATACAGACTCCATTGCACCGCATAGTGCTGCTTATCGTGAATAGCGACTTTACCAACCCAGTCACGTTCAGCATTGGTGCGTACGTCTACCAGTACGCAGTTCGGGTCTGACTCTAATAGTTCAAAAGCCTCAACGGGAGTGAATGCACCGGCGTACGAAAATGATTGTTCTAGGGCGCGTTGCCGGGCAGATGCGATCAGTTCCTTGCTTGACATAAATAAATCCAGTACAGACAGTGAGTTTGAAAAGGTGTATCGCTGATTATGCATGAAGCAATATCCATTTGCATACCATGCTCTTAACTTGTTGCTCCAATAGAGTGCAAAATGAGATTCGCACATTAATGGTGCTAAATATTGCACTATTAATGTGCGATATATTTTTTCTGTAGTTTATTTTGTTTTTTCTGGTGCGTTATTCGGTGCTTTTCTTCAGGGTTTTTAATTAGTTCTTTAAAAAACAAAGTGTTACGGATAATTACGTCTGGCTTCGCAGATTCTGGAATGTGGCATAGTTTCTGCTATTATTGTTCGCGGAGTTGAGCAGTCAGATGATTGAGCAGGTAGAAAATTAACGACAGGTTTCTTTTGTCAGGATGGCAGAACGAAGGCTCAGTAATCCCCGATTTATTTTTAGCGCTACTTGAGGAGTTTCACATGGCAATGACAGCTGCAGAAGTTTTGAAGATGGTAAAGGATAACGAAGTAAAGTTCGTTGATTTCCGTTTTGCTGATACACGAGGTAAAGAGCAGCACGTTACAGTGCCAGTATCTGCATTCGATATCGATAAATTCGAATCTGGCCATGCATTTGATGGTTCTTCTATTGCGGGCTGGAAGGGGATCGAGGCTTCTGACATGTTGTTGATGCCAGATCCAAACACAGCGAATATCGATCCGTTCATGGAAGAAACCACATTGTTCATGCAGTGTGACGTTATCGAGCCTTCCGATGGCAAAGGTTACGATCGTGACCCACGTTCTATCGCGAAGCGTGCGGAAGCTTATCTGAAGTCTTCCGGTATCGGCGATACTGCCTACTTTGGTCCGGAACCAGAATTCTTTATTTTTGATGGCGTGCGCTGGAAAATTGATATGTCCGGTTGCTTCGTCAAGATTGATTCCGAAGAGGCGTCATGGACAACAGGTGAAAAACTGGAAGGCGGCAATTCAGGTCATCGTCCTACAGTCAAGGGCGGTTACTTCCCAGTTCCTCCAGTCGACAGTTTCCAGGATATGCGTTCTGAAATGTGCCTGATTCTGGAATCTTTGGGCATTCCAGTGGAAGTGCATCATCATGAAGTAGCTGGCGCTGGTCAAAATGAAATCGGCACAAAATTCTCTACATTGGTAGAGCGTGCTGACTGGACACAAAACCTGAAATACGTTGTCTGGAACGTGGCTCATACCTACGGCAAAACAGCGACTTTCATGCCTAAACCTATCGTTGGTGATAATGGTTCCGGCATGCACGTGCATCAATCGATCTGGAAAGATGGCAAAAACCTGTTCGCAGGCGACGGCTATGCTGGCTTGTCTGATTTCGCTCTGTACTACATCGGCGGTATCATCAAACATGCAAAAGCACTGAACGCAATCACAAATCCAGGCACTAACTCGTACAAGCGTCTGGTTCCAGGCTACGAAGCACCGGTGAAACTGGCTTACTCTGCTAAAAACCGTTCAGCATCTATCCGCATTCCTTACGTTGCGAATCCAAAAGGTCGTCGCGTTGAGGCGCGCTTCCCAGATCCACTGGCAAACCCATATCTGTGCTTCTCTGCACTGATGATGGCAGGTCTGGATGGTGTACAGAATAAGATTCACCCAGGTGAAGCAGCATCTAAAGATTTGTACCATTTGCCACCAGAGGAAGATGCATTGGTTCCAACAGTGTGCGCGTCTCTGGAAGAAGCCTTGGATGCACTGAATAAAGACCGCGAATTCCTGACTCGTGGCGGTGTGTTCAGCGACAGTATGCTCGACGCTTACATTGAACTGAAAATGCAGGAAGTTCAACGTATGCGCATGACGACGCATCCTGTTGAATTCGATATGTACTACTCCCTGTAATCGTAAGGGGGACTGTAAAAGCGGGGGTAACCCCGCTTTTTTTGTTTGTTACTGCGCGTAACGTGGAATTGTGAATATACGCGGCATCGCATACACTACACCTCTGTTTTTGACTAGTGATTGAATATGAAGCGACTATTGATTGGTTTTATTTCGTTAATCGCCATCCAAAATATTGCGCACGCACAGGCAGATGTTTTTTTATGTGTCGACGATAATGGCAAGAAAGAATACAAAAATACTGGCGCAACGAAAGGTTGTAAGAGGGTTGAGTTGCCCGGTATTACGGTTGTTCCTGCACCGGCTTTGCCTTCCGCTCCTAAAAAAACGCAGGCAAAATCTGCCTCCAGTCCTGCTGATTTTCCTAAGGTTGATGAGGGAACACAGAAGGCGAGAGATTCAGATCGCAGGCAAATTTTGTTGGATGAGCTCAAAGCGGAAGAGCAAAAGCTGGCCGATCTTAAAAAAGAGTACAACAATGGCGAACCCGAGCGCCGTGGCGATGAGCGGAATTACGCAAAATATCAGGAACGCACTGCAATGATGAAAGATAACATCAGCCGCACTGAAAAGAACATTGAAGCATTGCGGCGTGAAATTTCCAACCTGAAATAATGCAAAATCGCAGCTTTTCAGATTCCAAATTGAAGCAGCGGGCATGATGCTTGCATAATAAGGTCGCACGATGCGGCCTTTTTTTATGGATTATGGTGAAAAATTCTCTCTCTACCCTGCCGGCATTTGCCGGACTTGAGCTGCTTAGCTCTGCTGTCATCGTTTTTAACGCTGATGGCAGTATTAAGTTCGCTAATCCGGCAGCGGAGATATTGCTGGATTGTTCAGCGAAATCCCTGATCGACCAAAAGCTCAATGCTTTATTTTTGAATGGGGATGAATTGCAGGCGGTATTTCATCAGGCAGTTGCTCATCATTTTGCCGATAAGCGTCAGGATCTGACTCTGGAGCGTGCAGGCAGAGAACCGTTACATGTGCACAGCATTGTCACCGCATTAGATAATCCCGAGACGCCGGTATTGATTGAATTCCGCGAAAACGTCCAGCAACTCAAACTCGACAGGGAAGAGCGGATGCTGGATCAAAGCAAGGCAAACAAGGAGCTGATACGTAACCTTGCACATGAAATTAAAAATCCGCTTGGAGGCATCCGGGGAGCCGCGCAGTTACTGGAGCTTGAGCTGCCTGAGAGACAGCTCAAGGAACTGCGTGAATATACGCAAGTGATTATTAAAGAAGCGGACCGTTTGCAAACCTTGGTTGATCGTTTGCTGGCTCCGCACAGACTTCCTCACATAGTGGGAGATGTCAATATTCACGAAGTGTGTGAACGGGTCCGTAGTCTGATCGTAGCGGAATTTCCGCAGGGGCTGACTATTCACAGGGATTACGATTTGTCGATACCTGAATTCCGTGGTGATAAGGAGCAGTTGATACAGTCAGTACTGAATATAGCCCACAATGCCGCGCAGGCATTGGCTGAGCGTATTCGTCACGGTGATGCGGAGCTGACTTTTAAAACCCGTGTCGTCCGGCAGATTACTTTAGCGAAGGTCAGATACAGGTTGGCATTAGACTTGCATATCATAGATAACGGTCCTGGAATTCCGCCCGAAATTTTCCATCGTATTTTTTATCCTTTAGTTTCGGGAAGAGACGGTGGCAGCGGACTCGGGCTGACTTTAGCGCAAACCTTTGTTGATCAGCATATGGGCGTGATTGAATGCGAGAGTCGTCCCGGTTGTACTGATTTCAGGATCCTTATTCCTCTGCCCTGAAGCCGGATGGGGGAAACGCTTTATGAGTGCAAGTTAGCGCCTTTGCTAATCAATATGTTCAAACCTGGAACTAAAAAAAATATGAAACCTATTTGGATAGTGGATGACGATGATTCAATTCGCTGGGTGCTTGAGAAGGCACTTGCAAGAGAAAATCTGACGACCAAGAGTTTTACTAATGCGCGTGATGCCATGACGGCGTTGCAATCGGACACGCCACAGGTCTTAGTTTCTGATATTCGCATGCACGGCGCTTCAGGCCTGGAATTATTGCAAACCGTTAAAGCGAAACATCCTGGTTTGCCAGTGATTATCATGACAGCATTCTCAGATCTGGATTCTGCCGTCGCTGCTTTTCAGGGCGGGGCGTTTGAATACTTGGCAAAGCCATTTGATCTGGATAAGGCGGTTGAGCTGATACGCCGCGCTCTGGATGAGAGTCTGCGAGAGTCCAGCGTCGAACAAACGATTTCTGAAGCGCCGGAAATTCTTGGCCACGCACCTGCAATGCAGGATGTTTTTCGTGCGATAGGGCGTTTATCACAATCGAATGTGACCGTGTTAATTACCGGCGAGTCCGGTAGTGGTAAGGAATTGGTTGCCCGCGCCTTGCATAAGCATAGTCCGCGATCATCTCAACCTTTCATTGCGCTGAATACTGCCGCGATTCCTAAGGATTTGTTGGAGTCTGAATTATTTGGTCATGAGCGTGGCGCATTTACCGGGGCGCAGACGACCCGACGTGGTCGTTTTGAACAAGCAGAGGGCGGTACTTTATTTCTGGATGAAATTGGTGATATGCCATTCGACTTACAGACCAGATTACTGAGAGTGCTGTCGGATGGTCATTTTTATCGGGTCGGCGGCCATCAGCCCATGAAGGCGAATGTGCGTGTCATTGCGGCGACTCATCAGAATCTGGAAACCAGAGTCCGCGAAGGCCTGTTTCGCGAGGATTTATACCATCGCTTGAATGTGATTCGCCTGCGTTTGCCTAGTCTGCGTGAGCGTCGTGAAGATATACCGGTGCTGGCTAAATTTTTCTTGTCTCAAAGCGCGAAGCAACTTGGCGTTGAGGTTAAGCGTTTATCGGAATCGGCTTTGCAGTTTTTGTCTGGATTGGATTTTCCAGGTAATGTCCGCCAATTAGAAAATCTGTGTAACTGGATCACCGTCATGGCGCCGGGTCAGACAGTGGAAGTGCTTGATTTGCCGCAAGATTTGTTTCCTTCAAGTGAACAAGCTAACGGGGGCGCAGCGACAACGCACAGAACTGAGGCTGAGCTTGGTGTGAGCAGCATTTCTGAGCAGGCTTCGTCGCATCATGTCTCTCTTTCCACTCCTGATCGTCAGCTTTATCCTGCCCAAAGCTGGATTGACTTGCTGGAAGAGGAAGCGATGTCGATGCTTTCACAGGGACAACCGGAAGTGATTGTGAAATTAGGTGATAAATTTGAAGCAGTCGTAATTAAGGCTGCGCTCAAATATACGCATGGAAGAAAAAACGATGCAGCTGTCAGGTTGGGCATAGGACGCAATACGATCACCCGCAAAATACATGAGTTGGGTATCGATGGTGCTAAAGATGATTGAACCTTTATTCTGACGCTGTCTGGTGATGATCAGAATCGAGCAATCTTTGTGTGAGTCAGGTTTCCACGGAATTGCTCGTTCTGATTTTAGTTTGCAGAATTAACCGTTGGTATTGATATCGAGAGCTACTGCTTCAGCGATCCTGATCCCGTCAACACCCGCAGACAGAATGCCTCCCGCATATCCAGCGCCTTCGCCGGCAGGATACAGTCCTTTAGTATTCAGGCTTTGTAAGCTGTCATCGGTTCGTTTAATCCGTATAGGCGAAGAGGTCCGGGTTTCTATGCCTGTGAGAATGCCATCGCTCATTGCAAAACCTTTGATTTTTTTATCGAATTCCGGAATCGCTTCACGTATGGCATTAATCGCAAATTCAGGTAAGGCATCTGCCAGATTGCACAGCGTCACACCAGGTTTGTAGGACGGTATCACCTTACCCAGTTCCGTTGATTTAACCCCTTTAATAAAATCCCCGATAAGCTGGGCCGGAGCATTGTAATTTTCACCACCCATCTCGTAGGCGCGCGCCTCCAGCTTGCGTTGCAGGTCTATCCCAGCGAGTGGATGCCCGGGATAATCTCCCGGAGAAATGCCTACAACAATTGCACTGTTTGCATTGCGCTCATTACGTGAATACTGACTCATCCCGTTAGTCACCACGCGTCCCGGCTCCGATGTCGCAGCTACGACCGTTCCTCCCGGGCACATGCAAAAGCTATACACGGAGCGCCCATTTTTGGCGTGATGCACCAGCTTGTAATCTGCTGCACCCAAAATCTCATTTCCTGCGTTCGGGCCAAAGCGTGCTTTGTCGATGACGGATTGCGGGTGTTCGATGCGAAAACCAATTGAAAACGGTTTGGCTTCTATATAAACACCTTTGTCGTAGAGCATCTGAAATGTATCGCGTGCACTATGGCCAATCGCGAGTACCACATGATTTGATGCGATATATTCACCATCATTCACCGACACTCCGCAGACTTTCCCGTCTTTGATATCAATATCAGTTACTTTCTGTTCAAAACGAATCTCACCGCCAAGTGCTTCAATGTTATGCCGCATCTCTTCTATCATCTTCACCAGGCGAAAGGTGCCTATGTGAGGCTTGCTGACATACAAAATTTCTTCCGGCGCACCTGCCTTCACAAATTCAGTGATTACTTTTCTGCCGTAATGCTTTGGGTCTTTGATTTGACTATACAGTTTTCCATCAGAAAACGTTCCTGCACCACCTTCACCAAATTGCACATTGGATTCAGGTTGTAATTCACGTTTGCGCCATAATCCCCAGGTGTCTTTTGTGCGCTCCCTGACGGTTTTTCCTCGTTCTAGAACGATCGGGCGATATCCCATTTCCGCCAGCAATAATGCCGCAAACAGACCGCAAGGACCGAAACCGATAACAAGTGGACGTTTGAAATCGCTGTCGGGTGCATGCGCTACAAACTTATAATTAGTATCCGGCGCTGGGCCAATATTGGAGTGTTTCTTCAGACGAGCCAATGCCTGGGACTCATTCTTTAATTCCACGTCAATGGTGTAGATCAAAATGATGGCGGTCTTCTTCCTTGCATCATAGCTTCGCTTAAACACATTGAAGCCGATAAGATCCGATTCAGGAATCGCCAATTGTTCCAAGATGGCGCTTCTCAATGCGGATTCTGGATGATCTAAAGGAAGTTTTAAGTCGGTGATGCGTAACATAGATGGGGTCCATATAACTAATCAGTAAAAACTGTTTAGTATTTAATTCTTCTGAAAGCGATATTTTACCTGTTACGGTCAGTGCGACAGTTAATTGTCGCCACAAACCCGGGTAATTAAAAAGTAGTGACACCTTAATCCAAATAATCTCCCTCACAGATTGCCCGGAGGAGGCTTTGCGATAGTTCGCCTCCCGCAGAAATGCGGGAGAGGAAGTGAAGTAAGGAACGGAAAGTAGCTCCAACACCCCCAAGCCAAGCGATTTGATTGGCGCCCCCACAACAAAATGCGGAAGCCGAGAAGAAAAAGCGGATCTGAAGCGTGAAGGGAGTTGACAGTGAGGGTGAAGTGCTTCATAATCTCGTTTCTCTGCTGCTGACGCACACAACGATGCGAAGCAAAACTCGGAAGAGTTGAGTAGAAAAGAATGTAAGTATTCGCGGTTCTTTAACAATTAACAGTCAATAAATGTGAGCACTTGATGAAATCGCACCAATCAGTTGAACTGATTGGCATGCTTAAAAAATATCAAATGCTTCACAAGAAATAAAGCAAGACGGATTTCAGAAATGGAATCTGAACTGTCAGTATTTTGAGTGAGCGACATCCATACATCATCGTTTTCCTGAACAAATGCGACATGGTTGATGACGCTGAGTTGCTGGAACTGGTAGAAATGGAAGTGCGCGAATTGCTGTCCAAATACGAATTCCCAGGTGATGACCTGCCTATCATCCAGGGTTCTGCAAAACTGGCGCTGGAAGGCGACAAAGGTCCTCTGGGCGAAGAAGCCATCCTGAAACTGGCTGACGCACTGGATACTTACATCCCAACACCAGAACGCGCTGTTGACGGTGCCTTCCTGTTGCCAGTTGAAGACGTATTCTCCATCTCCGGTCGCGGTACCGTGGTAACTGGTCGTGTTGAACGCGGCATTATCAAAGTCGGCGAAGAGATTGAAATCGTTGGTATCAAAGAAACAGTAAAAACGACATGTACTGGCGTTGAAATGTTCCGCAAACTGCTCGACCAAGGTCAGGCAGGCGATAACGTTGGTGTACTGCTACGTGGTACAAAACGTGAAGATATCCAACGCGGTCAAGTGTTGGCAAAACCAGGTTCGATCAAGCCACACGCGCATTTCACTGGCGAGATCTATGTTCTGTCGAAAGATGAAGGTGGTCGTCATACACCGTTCTTCAACAACTATCGTCCACAGTTCTACTTCCGTACAACGGACGTGACTGGCTCGATCGAGTTGCCAGCAGACAAAGAAATGGTGATGCCAGGTGATAACGTCTCTATCACAGTCAAACTGATCAACCCGATTGCGATGGAAGAAGGCTTGCGCTTTGCGATTCGTGAAGGTGGTCGTACTGTTGGTGCAGGTGTTGTTGCTAAAATTATCGATTAATTTTGTAATTTTGTAGTACACTACGCGGCTGTCGCTGATTTTTTAAGCGGCAGCCGCTTTTTTGTATTCGCTCTTTGTAAAAAATGCCATTTCCCCAAGGGGTGGTGGCTCGCTCTTTATAGGAATTATTATGTCTACACAGAATCAAAAGATCCGCATTCGCCTGAAAGCATTTGATTATAAATTGATCGATCAATCTGCTTTGGAAATCGTTGAGACAGCGAAGCGCACTGGTGCGGTTGTTAAAGGCCCGGTTCCTCTGCCAACCCGTATTCAACGTTTCGACGTTCTGCGTTCACCGCACGTGAATAAAACTTCCCGTGATCAGTTTGAAATTCGTACACACCAACGTTTGATGGATATCGTTGATCCAACAGATAAAACAGTTGACGCTTTGATGAAGCTCGATTTGCCTGCTGGCGTTGATGTTGAAATCAAATTGCAGTAATCGAATTTCCGGTAATTTTTGATTTTTTTTAAAAATCAAAAACTGAAGAAATTTGACATACCACAATTCTTCGAATTTTCAAATAATTTGCCTTGTAAATAAAAAATTTGCGGGCTATAATCGAAGGCTTAAATGTGGGTCGGCTTTTGCTGACCTTTTCGTTTAAGTTTTTTAAACATCAGCCTCACCCAATCGTAGGTGAGAATGGAGAAAATAATGAGCTTGGGCCTAGTTGGTCGCAAGGTTGGCATGATGCGTATCTTTACGGATGACGGGGATTCTATTCCTGTTACTGTTTTGGATGTGTCCAACAACCGCGTGACGCAAGTCAAAACTCCTGAAACAGATGGTTATTCCGCTGTTCAGGTTACTTTCGGTCAGCGCCGTGCATCCCGTGTAAATAAAGCGGCTGCCGGTCACCTCGCAAAAGCAGGTGTTGAAGCTGGTACTGTATTAAAAGAATTCCGTGTTGACGCTGCTAAAGCTGCTGAATTGAAGGCTGGCGATGTTGTGCCTGTCGGTATGTTCGAGGCTGGTCAGAAAGTTGATGTGCAAGGTGTGACAATTGGTAAAGGTTATGCCGGTACCATTAAACGTTACCACTTCTCTTCTGGTCGTGCTACTCACGGTAACTCCCGTTCCCATAATGTTCCAGGTTCTATCGGTATGGCGCAGGATCCAGGTCGTGTTTTTCCTGGTAAGCGCATGACTGGTCATCTGGGTGACGTTAATCGCACTGTGCAAAATTTGGAAATCGCTCGCGTTGACGCGGAGCGTTCTTTGTTGCTGGTGAAGGGTGCCGTGCCTGGTGCAAAAAATGGTCAGGTGATCGTATCTCCTGCTGTTAAAGTTAAAGCTAAGAAGGGAGCCTAATCCATGGAACTGAAGCTCCTAAACGAACAAGGTCAAGCGGCTGCAAACGTTGTAGCTCCTGATACTATTTTCGGTCGTGATTACAATGAAGCTCTGATTCATCAGGTGGTTGTTGCTTATCAGGCTAATGCTCGTAGTGGTAACCGCAAGCAAAAAGATCGTGAAGAAGTCCACCACACAACCAAGAAGCCTTGGCGTCAAAAAGGTACTGGTCGTGCACGTGCTGGTATGTCTTCTTCTCCTTTGTGGCGTGGTGGTGGTCGTATATTCCCGAATAGCCCGGATGAGAACTTCTCTCACAAAGTTAATAAGAAGATGTATCGTGCTGGTATCTGCTCGATTCTGTCTCAGTTGGCTCGTGAGGATCGTTTGAGTGTGGTTGACTCTATTGCGGTAGATGCTCCTAAGACTAAGCTGTTGACTGAGAAGCTCAAAGCATTGGGTTGCCTGGATTCTGTTCTGATCATTACTGACGAATTCAATGAAAACCTGATGTTGGCGGCACGTAATCTGGTGAATGTACTGGTTGTTGAACCACGTTACGCTGATCCAGTTTCTTTGGTGTTCTACAAGAAAGTGTTGATCACCAAGCCAGCACTGGCAAAGATTGAGGAGATGCTGGCATGAGTGCATTAATCAAACATAGCGAAGAACGCCTGATGAAGGTGTTGCTGGCTCCTGTGATTTCTGAAAAAGCGACTATGGTTGCTGAAAAGAATGAGCAAGTGGTTTTCCTGGTTACTCCAGATGCAACCAAGCCAGAAATTAAAGCTGCCGTCGAATTGCTGTTTAAGGTTCAGGTTGAATCTGTGCAAGTGGCAAATCGTCAAGGTAAACAAAAACGTACCGGTAGATTTACTGGCCGCCGCAACCATACAAAACGTGCTTTTGTATGCTTGAAGCCTGGTCAGGAAATCAACTTCACTGAGGGGGCATAATAATGGCACTCGTTAAGATGAAGCCAACCTCACCAGGTCGTCGTGGTATGGTGAAAGTGGTAACAGAAGGCCTGTTTAAAGGTCGTCCGTTTGCTGCTTTGTTGGAAAAGAAATCCAAAACTGCTGGCCGTAATAATAACGGTCACATCACTACCCGTCATATCGGTGGTGGTCATAAGCAGCATTACCGTGTTGTTGACTTCAAACGCAACAAAGATGGTATTCCTGCAAAAGTTGAGCGTATTGAATACGATCCTAACCGTACAGCGCACATTGCATTGTTGTGCTATGCGGATGGTGAACGTGCATACATCATCGCACCTAAAGGCGTTGCTGTCGGCGACCAGTTGATCAGCGGTTCTCAGGCTCCGATCAAATCCGGTAACTGCTTGCCTATTCGTAATATCCCAGTTGGTACAACTATGCACTGCGTGGAAATGTTGCCAGGTAAAGGTGCTCAGATTGCCCGTACAGCTGGTGCTGGTGTTGTTCTGATGGCACGTGAAGGTACTTACGCTCAGGTTCGTCTGCGTTCCGGCGAAGTTCGTCGCATTCACATCGAATGCCGCGCAACTGTCGGTGAAGTCGGCAATGGCGAACACAATCTGCGTAAGATTGGTAAAGCTGGTGCGATGCGTTGGCGCGGTATCCGTCCTACCGTCCGCGGTGTGGTAATGAATCCGGTTGACCATCCTCACGGTGGTGGTGAAGGTAAAACTGCAGCAGGCCGTCATCCAGTTTCTCCATGGGGTCAACAGACCAAGGGTAAGAAGACACGTCGTAACAAACGTACTACTTCGATGATCGTCTCACGCCGTGGTAAGAAATAAGGGATAAAACATGACACGTTCATTGAAAAAAGGGCCGTTTTGCGACGCTCATCTGGTGAAGAAAGTCGAAGCTGCTCAGGCAAACAAAGACAAAAAGCCAATCAAGACTTGGTCCCGTCGTTCGACAATTATGCCGGACTTCATCGGTTTGACCATTGCGGTTCATAACGGTAAGCAGCACGTACCAGTTTATGTTTCCGAAAACATGGTTGGTCACAAGCTCGGCGAATTTGCGCTGACCCGTACGTTCAAGGGTCACGCTGCCGACAAAAAGGCTAAGAAATAAGGACCGATGATGGAAACTAAAGCTAATCTTCGCGGTGTGCGTCTGTCCGAGCAAAAAGGTCGCCTCGTGGCAGATCTGATCCGTGGTAAAAAAGTTGATCAGGCATTGAATATCCTGGCATTCAGCCCTAAAAAAGGTGCTGCAATCATCAAGAAAGTGTTGGAGTCTGCAATTGCAAACGCTGAACATAATGATGGCGCAGATATCGATGAGCTGAAAGTAACGAGTATCTATGTCGAGAAAGGTGCGATCCTGAAGCGCTTCACAGCACGCGCTAAAGGTCGTGGTGATCGTATCTCTAAACAATCCTGTCACATTTATGTGACTGTTGGTAACTAAGGAGTCACGATGGGACAGAAGATACATCCAACCGGTTTTCGTCTGGCGGTAACGCGTAACTGGTCTTCCCGTTGGTATGCAGGCAATGGTAACTTTGCTTCTATGCTTGGTGAAGATCTGAAGGTACGTGAATACCTGAAGAAAAAACTGAAGAACGCATCTGTAGGCCGCATCGTTATTGAGCGCCCTGCTAAAAATGCACGTATTACTATTTACAGCTCCCGTCCAGGTGTTGTAATCGGTAAAAAAGGCGAAGACATTGAAGTATTGAAAGCCGACTTGTCGAAAATGATGGGCGTGCCAGTGCACGTGAACATCGAAGAAATTCGCAAGCCAGAGATCGATGCTCAACTGATCGCTGACTCTATCGCACAGCAGCTCGAAAAACGTATTATGTTCCGTCGCGCGATGAAGCGTGCGATGCAGAACGCAATGCGTCTCGGCGCGCAAGGTATCAAGATCATGTCCGGTGGTCGTTTGAATGGTATCGAAATTGCTCGTAAAGAATGGTATCGCGAAGGCCGTGTGCCTCTGCATACACTGCGTGCTGATATCGATTACGGCTTCGGTGAAGCATCCACAACATACGGCATTATTGGCGTAAAAGTGTGGGTCTACAAAGGTGATCGTTTGGCAAACGGCGATGCGCCTGTGATCGAATCGACTCCGGAAGACGACAAAAAACGTCGTGGTCCTCGTCGTGACGATGGCAAGCCAAACAGCCGCCCACGTGCTAAGCGTCCTGAAGGGCAAAATACAACTGGCGCAGCAGCTCCAGCTAAGCGTGTACGCGCAAAAGCTGATGCTGCTCCAGCTGAGAAAGCAGGAGAATAATCATGCTGCAACCAGCACGCAGAAAATATCGTAAGGAGCAAAAGGGCCGTAATAAGGGTATCTCTCATACCCGCGGTACCGCTGTTTCCTTCGGTGAGTTTGGCTTGAAAGCGGTTGGCCGTGGTCGTATTACAGCGCGTCAGATTGAAGCAGCGCGTCGTGCAATGACCCGTCATATCAAGCGCGGTGGTCGTATCTGGATCCGCGTTTTCCCGGACAAGCCAATTTCCCAGAAACCTGCAGAGGTTCGTATGGGTAATGGTAAAGGTAATCCTGAGTACTACGTTGCCGAGATTCAACCAGGCAAAATGTTGTACGAAATGGATGGCGTTGATGAAGCGCTGGCACGCGAAGCTTTCCGCTTGGCAGCTGCCAAATTACCATTGATGACAACGTTTGTCGTACGTCAAGTCGGCACTTAATAGGGAGTTGTAAATGAAAGTATCTGAACTCCAAGGCAAAGACTCTGCAGCTTTGACGAAAGAACTGAATGATCTGTTGAAGGCACAGTTCAGCCTGCGTATGCAAATCGCTACACAGCAACTGACTAACACTTCGCAGTTGAAAAAAGTTCGTCGCGACATCGCGCGCGTTAAAACCGTCATGAATCAGAAGGATGCCAAATAATGAACGATCAAGTTAAAGTGGCTCTGAAGCGCACATTGATTGGCAAAGTTGTGTCTGACAAGATGGACAAAACAGTTACAGTACTGGTTGAACGTCACGTTAAACATCCTTTGTATGGCAAGATCATCGTTCGTACTGCCAAGTACCACGCACACGATGAGTCTAACCAGGCAAAAGCTGGCGACACAGTTGAAATTCAAGAGGGTCGTCCAATTTCCAAGACAAAAGCTTGGACATTGACTCGTGTGGTTCAAGTAGCGCAAGTTGTATAAATTTATTGCACAAATTTTTTTTTGATGTAATAATGATGGGCTGTCATTTGCGAAGTGCGTAAATGGCAGCCTAAATGTCTTTCGCAACACCCTCTCGTTGTGAAAGTGGTTAAAAAATCGTCCACCTAATCAGTTGGCTCGTGCATTGCAGGTTATGTAGGGGTTGGCTGGCAGGACCAAGACTGACTACAAGCTTGCATTGTGTAAGTTGTGTGGATTAAGTTGGGAAAGAGAACATTATGATTCAAACAGAAAGCCGGCTGGAAGTGGCTGACAATACTGGTGCGCGTGAAGTTCTGTGCATTAAAGTGTTGGGCGGCTCCAAGCGTCGTTATGCGGGTATCGGTGATGTGATTAAAGTCACTGTGAAATCTGCTGCTCCACGCGGTCGTGTAAAAAAAGGTGAAATTTACAACGCCGTGGTTGTGAGAACAGCTAAGGGTGTTCGTCGTCAGGATGGCTCGTTAGTCAAATTTGATGGCAATGCCGCAGTATTGTTGAATGCAAAGCTTGAGCCTATCGGCACTCGTATTTTCGGCCCAGTGACACGCGAATTGCGTACTGAGCGCTTTATGAAAATCGTGTCTTTGGCTCCAGAAGTGCTGTAAGGAGTCGTGATGAATAAAATTCGTAAAAACGACGAAGTCATCGTCTTGACGGGTAAAGACAAGGGTAAGCGCGGTCAGGTGCAATCTTGCATCGATAGTGATTACGTAGTTGTTGCTGGTGTTAATGTCGCTAAAAAAGCGGTTAAGCCAAACCCAATGACTGGCGCAGTTGGTGGCATCGTTGATAAATTGATGCCGATTCATGTTTCCAATGTGGCGTTGTTTAATGCTGCATCTGGTAAGGCAGACCGTGTAGGCTTCAAGGTAGTGGATGGTAAAAAAGTCCGTATCTACAAGTCGACTGGCGAAGTTGTGAAGGCATAACATCATGGCCCGTCTACAAGCATTATATAAAGAAAAAATCGTCGGTGAATTGACTGAAAAGTACGCTTATAAGTCAAGCATGGAAGTTCCGCGTATCTTGAAAATCACCCTAAACATGGGTTTGTCTGAAGCAGTTGCAGATAAAAAGGTTATCGAGCACGCAGTGGGTGATCTGACAAAAATCGCCGGCCAGAAGCCAGTTGTAACCAAGGCTCGTAAAGCGATCGCAGGTTTTAAAATCCGCGAAGGTTATCCAATCGGTTGTATGGTTACTTTGCGTGGCGCTCAGATGTATGAATTCCTGGATCGTTTCATTACCGTGGCCTTACCACGCGTACGTGACTTCCGTGGTGTGTCTGGTCGCGCGTTTGATGGTCGTGGTAACTACAACATCGGTGTCAAGGAACAAATCATTTTCCCTGAAATCGAGTACGACAAGATCGACGCATTGCGTGGTATGAATATCAGTATCACGACAACAGCAAAGACCGACGAAGAAGCGAAAGCACTCCTCGCCGCATTTAAATTTCCGTTCAGAAACTGAGGTCGCCATGGCAAAACTGGCACTGATTAATCGTGAGCAAAAGCGTGCAGACTTGGTGAAGAAATTCGCTGGCAAGCGCGCCGAATTGAAGGCCATCGTTGATGACCAATCAAAGACTGAAGAAGAGCGTTATCTCGCTCGTTTGAAGTTGCAGGCTTTGCCACGTAATTCTAATCCGACACGTCAGCGTAATCGTTGCGCTTTGACAGGTCGTCCACGTGGCACATTCCGTAAATTCGGTTTGGGCCGTATTAAACTCCGTGAAGTCGCCATGCGTGGTGAAATCCCGGGTATGACTAAAGCCAGCTGGTAATAGGAGAATAAGCAATGAGTATGAGCGATCCTATCGCCGATATGCTGACCCGCATTCGTAACGCACAAGTTGTTCAGAAAACTGTTGTTGCGATGCCGTCTTCTAAAGTAAAAATTGCAATTGCAAATGTACTTAAAGACGAAGGTTACATTGAAGATTTCGCAGTTTTAGAAACTGCAGGGAAGTCCGAATTAAAAATCGGCTTGAAATATTATGCAGGACGTCCAGTTATTGAACGTTTGGAGCGTGTTTCACGTCCAGGTCTTCGTATTTACAAAGGTAAAGACGAGATTCCAAATGTGATGAACGGTTTGGGTGTGGCGATTGTTTCTACACCTAAAGGCGTCATGACAGACCGCAAAGCGCGCGCAACCGGTGTCGGTGGCGAAGTAATTTGCTACGTCGCCTAAGGAGTGAAAGATGTCTCGAGTAGGTAAGATGCCAATCGCTTTGCCGGCCGGTGCAGAAGTTGCAATTTCAGCAGAGCAGATTACAGTAAAAGGTCCTATGGGCGTTTTGTCACAAAGCCTTAATGGTTTGGTGAACATTGCGAACGACAACGGCACTTTGAGTTTTTCACCAGCCAATGACGGCCGTGAAGCCAATGCAATGACAGGCACTTTGCGTGCCCTTGTCAATAATATGGTTACCGGTGTTACTAAAGGCTTTGAAAGAAAACTCACGTTGGTCGGCGTTGGTTACAAAGCGCAAGCCCAGGGTGATAAGTTGAATTTGTCTTTAGGTTTTTCACATCCAGTTGTGCATCAAATGCCGGAAGGTGTTTCTTGTGCTACGCCAACTCCTACTGAAATCCTGATTAAAGGTGTTAATAAGCAGGTAGTAGGTCAGGTGGCAGCTGAAGTTCGTGCATACCGCAGCCCAGAGCCTTATAAAGGCAAGGGTGTCCGTTATGCGGACGAAGTGGTTGTGATTAAAGAAACCAAGAAGAAGTAATAGGGGTTGACGATGGACAAGAAACAATCACGTCTGCGCCGCGCACGTCAAACCCGTGCCAAGATCGCAGAACTCAAAGTGAACCGCCTGGCCGTGCATCGCACCAATCTGCACATCTATGCAAACATCATTGGCCCAGACGCCAAAGTGTTGGCATCGGCTTCTACCGTAGAGGCAGAAGTACGTGCAGAATTGGCTGGCAAATCCGGTGCTGGTGGCAACACCTCCGCTGCGACTTTGATCGGCAAGCGTGTGGCAGAGAAGGCAATCAAAGCAGGGGTTACCGAAGTTGCGTTTGACCGCTCCGGTTTCCGTTACCATGGCCGCATCAAGGCGCTTGCAGAAGCTGCCCGTGAAGCTGGCCTGAAGTTCTAAGGAAAATTTGTCATGGCAAAAATGCAAGCAAAAACAGCAGCCGACAAGCCGGATGATGGCATGCGCGAAAAAATGATCGCGATCAACCGTGTAACCAAAGTGGTTAAAGGTGGTCGTATCATGGGCTTCGCTGCATTGACAGTCGTAGGCGACGGCGATGGCCGTATCGGTATGGGTAAGGGAAAGTCTAAGGAAGTTCCTGTTGCCGTACAAAAAGCGATGGAAGAAGCTCGTCGTAAGATGATCAAAGTGACTTTGAAGAACGGTACTTTGCAGCACACCGTTACTGGTAAGCACGGCGCGTCTTCCGTCATGATTTCTCCTGCAAAAGAAGGTACTGGCGTTATCGCCGGTGGTCCAATGCGCGCGATTTTTGAAGTAATGGGTATTGTTAACGTTGTTGCTAAATCCAACGGTTCGACAAACCCTTATAACATGGTTCGTGCAACTTTGAATGGTCTGGCTAAGATGAGTACTCCATCTGAAATCGCTGCAAAGCGTGGCAAGACCGTTGAAGAAATCCTCGGTTAAGGAGAGCGCGATGACTAAGACAGTAAAAGTGCAATTGGTCAAAGGTCTGATCGGCACACGCCAGGATCACCGTGCTACGGTACGTGGTCTGGGGCTGCGTCGTGTTAATTCAGTTTCTGAATTGCAAGACACGCCAGCAGTACGCGGCATGATCAATAAAGTCTCGTATCTTGTGAAGGTTGTAGCGTAAGTCGTCAGACTTATGTTCGGAGCAAATTATGGAATTGAATAACATACAACCTGCTGATGGCGCTAAACACTACAAACGTCGTGTTGGTCGTGGTATCGGCTCAGGTTTGGGTAAAACAGCGGGTCGCGGCCATAAAGGTCAGAAATCTCGTTCCGGCGGCTTTCATAAAGTTGGTTTTGAAGGCGGTCAGATGCCTTTGCAACGTCGCTTGCCAAAACGTGGTTTTAAATCACTGGCAACACCGTACAAAGCAGAAGTTCGTCTGACAGACTTGGAAAATTTGCCAGTCACTGAAATTGACATCCTTGCTTTAAAGCAAGCTGGTGTTGTTTCTGAGCTCGCACGTGTAGTTCGTGTGATCTTGTCTGGCGCGATTACTAAGAAAGTAACTTTGAACGGCTTGATCGTCACTAAAGGCGCTAAAGCTGCAATCGAAGCTGCTGGCGGCACGATCGCTTAATTCACTGCAGACACCGGAGCAATAATTGGCAACATCTCCACAACAAGCTAAAAGTGCAGCAAGCGGGTTTCCCTGGGGGCGACTCTGGTTCTTGCTTGCGGCACTGGTTGTCTACAGGATTGGCGCTCATGTACCTGTTCCTGGTATAGATCCAACTGCATTGGCAGATCTGTTCAAGCAAAACCAGGGCGGTATTCTGGGGATGTTTAACATGTTCTCCGGTGGTGCACTATCACGGTTCACCGTGTTTGCACTCGGTATCATGCCGTACATCTCGGCATCGATCATCATGCAACTGATGTCTATCGTTTCTCCTCAACTGGAAGCACTGAAAAAAGAAGGTGAATCCGGTCGTAGAAAAATTACTCAGTACACCCGCTATGGAACCTTATTGCTGGCGACAGTGCAAGCTTATTTCATCGCGTTTGGTTTGGAAGCGCAACCTGGGCTCGTTATTGATCCGGGTCTTGCTTTCCGCTTTACCACTGTGGTGTCTTTAGTGACTGGAACGATGTTTCTGATGTGGCTTGGCGAGCAGATTACTGAGCGTGGTTTAGGTAATGGTATTTCTATCATTATTTTCGCCGGTATTGCTGCTGGTCTGCCTGGTGCACTGGTAAGTTTGTTTGAGTTGGTTCGTACCGGCTCTATGCATCCTGCCTCTGTATTGTTGATTTGCGTCATTGCTGTAGCTGTTACGTTCTTGGTGGTGTTTGTCGAACGTGGTCAGCGCAAGATCCTGGTTAACTATGCAAAACGGCAGGTTGGGAATAAAGTGTACGGTGGTCAAAGCAGTCATTTGCCACTGAAGTTAAATATGGCTGGGGTTATTCCACCTATTTTTGCTTCGTCAATTATTCTGTTCCCAGCAACAATTACCAGCTGGTTCACCAAAGGTGCAGATTCTTCAACAAGTGGTTTTATAACTTTCTTGAAAGATCTGGCTGCATCGATGGCGCCGGGTGAGCCGATTCACGCGTTGTTGTATGCTGCTGCGATTGTTTTCTTCTGCTTCTTTTATACCGCCTTGGTATTTAACAGCAAAGAAACAGCTGATAATTTGAAGAAGAGTGGTGCGTTTGTTCCTGGCATTCGTCCAGGTGATCAGACTGCCCGCTATATCGACAAAATTTTGATGCGTCTGACGCTGGCTGGTGCGGTTTATATCACGCTGGTCTGTTTGTTACCTGAATTTCTGATCGCCAAATGGAAAGTTCCTTTCTATTTCGGTGGGACTTCACTGCTGATTATTGTGGTCGTGACCATGGATTTTATGGCGCAGGTACAAAACTATGTCATGTCGCAGCAATATGAATCGCTGCTTCGTAAAGCAAATTTCAAGGGCGGGATTCCTTCGCGCTAATTTGCTGAAGGGATAGCAGATCGAATGGCAAAAGACGACGTTATACAGATGCAGGGCGAGATTCTGGAGAATCTTCCGAATGCAACATTTAGAGTTAAGTTGGAAAACGGGCATGTTGTACTAGGCCATATTTCCGGGAAGATGCGGATGAACTATATTCGTATTCTTCCAGGTGATAAGGTGACAGTGGAATTGACGCCTTATGATTTGAGCCGGGCGCGAATAGTGTTCCGAACCAAGTAAATTAAAAGTGAACAAGAAGGGAAGAGGGCAAAAATGAAAGTTCTCGCATCAGTTAAGCGGATCTGCCGCAACTGCAAAATCATCAAGCGCAAAGGTGTTGTTCGTGTTATCTGCACAGAACCACGCCATAAACAGCGCCAAGGTTAATTTAACGTTATTGAACGAGGAATAACGAATGGCACGTATCGCAGGGGTTAATATCCCAAATCATCAGCATACTGTAATCGGCTTAACAGCGATCTATGGTATTGGCCGTCCACGCTCACAGAAAATCTGTGAAGCAACAGGTGTTTTGACCAACAAAAAGGTTAAAGATCTGGATGACAACGAGCTTGAGAAGCTTCGCGACGAAATCGGTAAGTTTATCGTCGAAGGTGACTTGCGTCGTGAATTGTCCATGAACATCAAACGCTTGATGGACTTGGGTTGCTATCGCGGCTTGCGTCATCGTAAAGGCTTGCCTTGCCGTGGCCAACGTACACGTACTAACGCACGTACACGTAAAGGTCCACGTAAAGCAGCTCAATCTTTGAAGAAATAATCCAGGCTAGCCCGGATCCAAGGAAATCATTATGGCAAAAGCACAAAACAACGCAGCAGCAGCACGTGCTCGTAAGAAAGTTAAAAAGAACGTTGCAGAAGGTATCGCACACGTTCACGCTTCTTTCAATAACACCATCATCACGATCACTGATCGTCAAGGCAATGCGCTCTCTTGGGCAACTGCTGGCGGTGCTGGTTTTAAAGGCTCACGTAAATCTACTCCGTTCGCAGCTCAGGTTGCAGCGGAAGCAGCAGGTAAAGTTGCTGTTGAATGCGGTATCAAAAATCTGGAAGTTCGCATCAAAGGCCCAGGCCCAGGTCGTGAATCTTCAGTACGCGCATTGAATAATCTCGGCATCAAGATTTCTTTGATCCAAGACGTAACTCCAGTGCCACACAACGGCTGCCGCCCTCCAAAGCGTCGTCGTATCTAAGCGGTAGCATATGCTGCTGGCGTTCTGACGGTTTTTTCGTTAGAATGCAAGCCCGCCATTTTGTTGGCGGGTTTTGTGTTGGGAAATTTATTTCAGGCTTTAAGCAATTTGCTTTCGCCTTTAAGACCACTGTCTGATAGCAAGCAGATCAGACTAGCGCAGCCAAGTTCTGCGTCATTTATAAAAGGAAAATATTGTGGCACGTTATATCGGACCAAAAGCTAAGTTATCCCGTCGCGAAGGCACGGACCTGTTTCTGAAAAGCGCACGTCGTTCTTTGGATTCAAAGTGCAAATTAGATGTAAAACCAGGTCAACACGGTGCTAAATCCGGCGCACGTACTTCTGACTTCGGTAATCAATTACGCGAAAAACAAAAAGTTAAACGTATGTACGGCGTTCTGGAACGTCAATTCCGCCGCTACTTCGCTGAAGCTGATCGCCAAAAAGGCAACACAGGCGAAACACTGTTGAAATTGCTGGAATCCCGTCTCGACAACGTTGCGTACCGTATGGGCTTCGGTTCCACACGCGCAGAAGCACGTCAGTTGGTCAGCCACAAAGCATTCACAGTTAACGGTATCGTTGTCAACATCGCTTCCTATCAAGTGAAAGCTGGTGACGTTGTTGCTGTTCGTGAAAAAGCGAAAAAACAAGTTCGTATCGTTGAAGCCTTGTCTCTGGCTGAGCAATCCGGCATGCCTTCATGGGTAGCGGTTGATGCGAAGAAAATGGAAGGTACTTTCAAATCCATGCCAGATCGCAGCGATATCGCTCACGATGTCAACGAATCTCTGATCGTTGAATTGTATTCCCGTTAATTTTAGTTTCACCGCCTGCCTGTTTTGCGACAGGCAGGCTTTTTCTTTAATGCCGTCAGCCTTATCGGTGTAACGAACCGAGGGTATTGAAAAGGACATTTCATGCAAAACAATCTGTTGAAGCCACGTATTATCGATGTGGAAATGCTGGGTGCCGGTCACGCGAAAGTTGTGATGGAACCGTTTGAACGTGGTTACGGCCACACTCTGGGCAATGCGCTGCGTCGCGTGTTGTTGTCGACGATGGTTGGTTATGCGCCGACTGAAGTCGTGATCGCCGGTGTTGTTCATGAGTATTCATCCCTCGACGGCGTTCAGGAAGACGTTGTTGATATTCTGTTGAACTTGAAGGGTGTTGTATTCAAGTTGCACAATCGTGACGAAGTGACACTGACACTGAAAAAAGACTGCGAAGGTGCTGTACTGGCTTCTGACATCGAATTGCCACATGATGTTGAACTGATCAACCCAGACCACGTCATCGCTAATCTGACTGCCGGTGGTAAGCTGGACATGCAGATCAAAGTTGAAAAAGGTCGTGGCTATGTGCCTGGTAACGTTCGTCGCTTGTCTGAAGATGCGAACAAAACAATCGGTCGTATGATTCTGGATGCATCATTCTCTCCAGTGCGTCGCGTTTCTTATTCCGTTGAGTCCGCTCGTGTTGAACAGCGTACCGATCTGGATAAGCTGATCATCAATATTGAAACGAATGGTGTGATCACACCAGAAGAAGCGATTCGTCAATCCGCACGCGTGCTGGTTGATCAATTGAATGTCTTCGCAGCCCTGGAAGGTACAGAAGCGGCAGCAGAAGCCCCATCCCGTGCTCCGGCTGTTGATCCTGTTCTGTTGCGTCCGGTCGATGACCTGGAACTGACAGTACGTTCAGCAAACTGCCTGAAAGCAGAAAACATTTACTACATTGGCGATCTGATCCAGCGTAGTGAAAATGAACTGTTGAAGACACCAAACCTGGGTCGCAAATCTTTGAACGAAATCAAAGAAGTGCTGGCATCCCGTGGCTTGTCTTTGGGCATGAAACTGGAAAACTGGCCACCTGCAGGTCTGGAAAAATAATTAGTCTAAATGAACGGTTTTTAAACAAAGCCGTTCATTTTTTTATCGTAGTAAAAATAATTACCGGCCCGCGACAATGTTGTCGATAGAAGAGCTGGCAATGAAATCTGAAAGGAAATACCATGCGTCACCGTCACGGCTTACGTAAGCTCAATCGTACTTCTTCCCACCGTCTGGCTATGTTGCGCAACATGACAGTATCCCTGTTGCGTCACGAAGCGATCAAAACAACGTTGCCAAAAGCAAAAGAATTGCGCCGCGTTATCGAGCCCATTCTGACTCTGGGTAAAGTTGATACATTGGCTAACAAGCGTCTGGCTTTCTCCCGTCTGCGCGATCGCGAAATGGTTGTTAAACTGTTCGCAGAACTCGGTCCACGTTACGCAAATCGTAACGGTGGCTACCTGCGTATCCTCAAAATGGGTTTCCGCGTTGGCGATAATGCGCCTATGGCATACGTAGAACTGGTTGATCGTCCAGAAATCACTGATGCTGCAGATGCTCCAGTAGCAGAATAATCGAAGAAAAATTTCTTTGATTGAAAAGGCCCGGTTAATCCGGGCTTTTTTTATTCGTGCTGTATGCGTGCGGGTAGCGAGGTTGGTTCTGACATTTGTTCTGTCTAATCTGGTAACTTCAGTTTGGATTGCTCTTAATCATGCGACTCTTGATAAAATGCGTGATATGAAAATAAATGATCAATCAATAGTGCTGGTAATGACAAATTGTCCGGATAAGACCGTTGCCCAGACGATCGCAAAAAGCATATTGAAAAAAAATCTCGCAGCGTGCGTGAACATCATGCCGGAAATGATGTCTCTGTACACATGGAATGGAAAAGAAGAAGTGGCAGCGGAAGTGCAGTTGCTGATCAAGACAACGGCACATGTTTATCCTGAACTGCAGACATTGATCTGCTCCCTTCATCCTTACCAGACACCGGAAATCATTGCTATACCCGTCGTTGACGGCCTACCCAGCTATCTGCAATGGGTACACGAACAAACAGGACTTGAATGAACACGCATCTCAACGTAACACCTCTGCCTCAATTGGGCTTTATTCCTTCCGGCGTTACACAAGTGCTACAGGCGTTGTTAATGACCGTATTTTTGCTTTTCAGCAGCGTCGCGGCTGCTGACGAGTTTCTCGATCCAGAAGTTGCGTTCAAGGCGTCTGCAACGATGGCGGAGCCCGGCGTCGCTGAAGTGACGTTAAGCATTGCTGACGGTTACTATTTATACCGTGAAAAATTGAAATTCAGCGCGACCGGCGCTAAGCTCGGCGAAGTGATACTGCCTGCTGGTAAGGTAAAGTTTGACGAGACATTCCAGAAAGACGTAGAGACTTATCGTAAGTCTGTGGTGATCAGGGTTCCGGTGCAGGCTGCGGGAGACTTTGTACTGAAAGTCGGCAGACAAGGATGCGCTGATCAGGGCTTGTGCTATCCGCCATTGGAAAGCGAATTCAGACTGAGCATTTCAGCCTCTAATGCCCCTGTTTCCACCTCATCGGGCAGTGCAAACCTAAGTAATACCGATGCCGCGCCGGATGCGGAAAGTAGCAGTATCAGTGCTGCATTAAAGAGCGGTAAGTTATCCGTGATTCTGCCTTTGTTTTTCATTCTTGGTCTGGGCTTATCGCTGACACCTTGCGTGCTGCCTATGGTGCCAATTTTGTCTTTTATTATCGTTGGTGAAGGTGCGGGTGTCAGTCGTACGCGTGGATTCATGTTATCGCTTGCGTACGTACTAGGAATGTCTCTGGTGTACACAGGAATGGGGGTTGCTGCCGGTCTCGCCGGTGAGGGCTTGGCCGCCACCCTGCAAAATCCATGGGTATTGGGTGCATTTTCCTTATTGATGGTGTTCTTTGCGTTGTCGATGTTTAACGTCTATCAATTGCAAATGCCAGCGGCATTGCAAACTAAGTTAACTGAAATTTCCGAAGGTCAGCGCGATAGCAAATTTGGAAAATTAATTGGTGTATTCCTGATGGGAGCGATCTCGGCGCTGATCGTCGGGCCATGTGTTACCGGTCCATTGCTAGGCGCGCTGGTCTACATCAGTCAGACGCGCGATGTGATTGTCGGTGGTGCAGCGATGTTTGCGATAGCAGTCGGCATGGGCGTACCTTTGCTGTTACTTGGTATCTCTGCCGGCAGCCTGTTACCACGCGCCGGTATCTGGATGGAAAATATCAAGCGCTTCTTCGGTGTGCTGATGCTGGCGATGGCCTTGTGGATGATCTCGCCGGTCATTCCCGTCTGGTTACAGATGCTGGGATGGGCGACGCTGCTGATCTGCTACGCTGGCTATCAGTTATTTTTCCATCGTTCAGGTTTACCAGGAAAGCTCATTGCTGCAGTGTTTGGCATGCTGGGCTTGCTGCAACTCGTTGGTGTCGTCACAGGTGGGCGCGATATCTATGCGCCTGTCGCTCATCTGTTCGGCACGCAGACGCATGGTGCTGTGTTTGTACGTGTGCGTAATGTTGCTGAGCTGGATGCGGCATTGGCGCAGAGCAAGGGGAAAACTGCGATGCTGGATTTCTACGCGGACTGGTGCGTCTCATGTAAAGAAATGGAAAAGCTGATATTCACTGACGCCAGAGTCAAGGCAAAAATGGACACGATGTTGCTGCTGCAAGTCGATGTTACAGCGAACAATGCGGACGATAAAGAAATGCTGAAACGCTTTAAATTATTCGGGCCTCCGGGCATCATTTTCTTCAATAATCAAGGCATGGAAATTCCGGATAGTCGCGTCGTTGGCTTCCAGAATGCGGAAAAATTCTTACAGTCACTGTCAAGAATCGAAGGTAAATAAATGGCTGGGAACAACGCTGCATTCTCGCAGCGTTGTCTGATTACTTCTCTGCCGCGCACTTATACACAAGCAGATATAAGCATCCAACTTCTCTGTTCTTGAGAAATCGAGAGTCAAGATTTATAGTCAAACTCTACATTTTTGGGAGAGTAAGATGACTTTACGTTTAGGCGATATTGCACCGGATTTCGAGCAGGATTCTTCTATCGGGAAACTGAAATTTCACGAGTGGGCCGGTAATTCCTGGGTGGTATTATTTTCCCATCCGGCAGATTTCACACCGGTCTGCACGACAGAACTCGGCCTGACCGCGAAGCTCAAGCCAGAGTTTGATAAACGCAATGTCAAAGCGATTGCCTTGTCGGTGGATGGTGCCGATTCACATCTGCAATGGATTAAAGATATTGAGGATACACAACAGACCGTGGTTGGCTTCCCCATCATTGCTGACGCTGATCGCAAAGTAGCCGCCTTGTACGACATGATTCATCCGAATCAGTCAGAAACTGTCACGGTGCGTTCGCTGTTCATTATTGATCCGAATAAAAAAGTCCGCCTGATCATTACTTATCCGCTGACTACAGGCCGTAATTTTGATGAAGTCTTACGTGTGATCGATGCCCTGCAACTGACCGATGGCTATACGGTCGCAACTCCAGGCAACTGGCGCGACGGTGACGATGTGATTATTCCTTTGTCGATCAAAGATGAAGACGTGATCAAACAGAAATATCCTAAAGGTTACAAAGCGCCGAAGCCATATCTGCGCATTACACCTCAACCAAATAAATAAGTGTCGCCCAGCCCGTCAATCAAACAACCCCGGTCTTTGCACCGGGGTTTTTAATGGCGTCGAGACCTGAATCCACATAGTTCATCGGATTCGTGGTGCCGCTCGTATCAGGCGTTCTGCAAGGCTTCCCATTCGCTGCGCAACAAGGCATACATCTTGACATCGACAAAGCGCCCGCGATTGTATGCCGCACCGCGCGCGACACCTTCAAATTGAAAGCCGTTCTTGACCGCGACTTTTTCAGAACCGGTATTACCCGCTTCCATGTGAATTTCCAGACGGTTCAGTAAAGTGGTTTCAAACAGGTAGCGCGTGAGTAGCGCCACCGCTTCGCTCATGATGCCTTTGCCGTGCAGATCGGTAGAGAAAAGCGAGTAACCAATTTCGCGCGATTGAAAATACGGCACTGTTTTGAAATGGAATACCCGACCCAGTATCTGTTCATCGTCGCCAATGATCAGAAAATATTCCATGTTTTCTTTAGAGCTGTGTTGCTCCTCGAAGCGTTTTTCTAGCTGACCTGGCAGCATCAGTTCGGTTGGCAGCCACGGCCCGCGTGTATCGAGATTATTGAGTAATTCTATGAGCTGCGGTATTTCTTCTTTTTTAGGATGGCGTAAATAAAAGCAGCTACCTCGTATCATTGTGACTCCTTAAAATTAATGTAAACATCTGCATCATCATGCGCCGCTTCACAGGAAATGCTCTGGAAAAGTGGATGAATACTCAGCCTTTGTTTTACACGCAGGATGATATTTTCAACGCATAGGCGTGATGTGCTCAGCGTAATCATATAAAGCGCCGAGTATCTCTTCTGAACGTTCATCGGCGTCTTCCGATAACTGATCGATACGCTCAAAAAACTGTTCCACCGTCATTACATTGCCCAGCCCTTCATGCAGGCGCGCGGCGCGGTGTTGTTCCCATGTTTCTGCTTCGTCCGCACTCAGGGTTGAGGGGAAATTTCTGGCGCGATAGCGGAACAGCAGTTCTTCCAGGCGGCTATCCTGAAAATGGGCGGAGGCTCGCGCCAGTTGTTCTGCTGGCAGTGCCCGCAGCTCGTTCAATAAGCGGCGGTCAGCATTCCCGATGAAGCCGTTGTACAAATCTTCGTCAACATCATTATTCGCTGATAAGCCGTTCGCAGCAGAGCGGTCAAACACCGCTTCCCAGATAGGCGCCATGTCAGGTGCGCGGGCTGCGATGGCAGCGTGCGCCATGACGGCAGTCATATCGATGCCCCAATGCGCGGCGCGTTCTGCAGACAGGGTTTTCAGATTGCTGATGACGATCGGAGACTTATTGATGTGGATGGTTTTGATCGGCAGACGGCTCACACCTTCCGGCAAATCGCTGCTTTTGCTGAACATGCGCAGCTGAATTTCTTCGCTGCTGAGCGAAAATAATTCGGCCGGATCGGCGCTCAGATCCCAGACGATGATTTCATTTTTATTAGTCGGATGCATCGCCAGCGGCCACATCACGCTGATGCATCCGCGCTCTGCCGGAATCATGCCGGTGATGTGCAGAAACGGCTTTTGCACGGGCCAGCCTATCTCTTCCATGACGCGGTCTTTTTTGCGCAGACTCAGGCAGAAATCAAACAGCCGCGGATTTTTTTCTTTCAGCAAACGCGCCATCGCAATCGTGGCGCGCACATCGGATAAGGCATCATGCGCGGCTTCATGGCTGAGGCCGTTGGCGGCGGTCAGATGTTCGAGGCGAAAGCTGACTTTGCCTTCTTCGTTGCGCGGCCACTGTATGCCGTCGGGACGCAGTGCATACGCGGTACGCACGACATCAAGAATATCCCAGCGGCTGCAATTATTTTGCCATTCGCGGGCATATGGGTCGATCAGATTACGCCAGAATAAAAAACGGGTGACTTCATCATCGAAACGTATGGTGTTGTAACCAACGCCGATGGTACCGGGGTGCGCGAATGCGGCTTCGATTTGCTTGGCGAACTCGTGTTCGGGAACGCCGAGCTGCAGGCAAGTTTGCGGCGTGATTCCGGTAATCAGGCAGGCTTGCGGATCAGGCAGAAAGTCGGACGCGGGCTGGCAATACAGCATCAGTTCGTCGCCGACTTCATTGAGTTCCGCATCGGTGCGGATGGCGGCAAATTGCGCCGGGCGATCGCGGCGTGGCACGGCGCCGAAAGTTTCATAGTCGTGCCACAGAAAGGTCAGTGCTTGCATGGAATCGTCGGGAATGGCTGCAAAAGTGAGAGAAATATGTTTAAAAACAGATGAAATATACTGGGGGGAGTATTTTAAAACGCCTAATGTTTATAAGGACATGAAGGGCATTTAAGCACATACTCCCCAAAAAAACGTGTTACCGACGGGAATTGCGCAGGCGGTCTTCGAGGTAGCGCTGGCTGCGGAAATATATCAGCAGCAGTACGACAATGATGCCCATAGCACCCATCGTGATCCAGAAACCGGAAGCATTTTTGAGCAACGGCATGACTTCAAAATTCATACCGAAAATCCCGGTAATCAGTGTCAGAGGCATGAACAAGGCCGTGATGACTGTCAGGGTACGCATGATTTCGCTGGTACGGTGCGCCATCGCAGAAAAGTGTATCTGCACCGCCGATTCCAGCGATGCTTCGAGGCGACGCGCATGATTCAGCACGCGACTGATGTGTTCCATCACATCGGTGGTGCGAACCAGCAATAAATCTTTCGCGCGGCTTTGCGCATCGTCATTGCCGTCATGCGTATCGACGATATGGTCACGCAATTCCTGCAGGGCATCGTGTTGTTCTTCACACAGATTATCGAGCTTGCGTAATTCCAGACGTGAATCGAGCAAGGCCATCCAGTTATTGAACGGGCGGCGCGGGTCCAGCAGCGCGTGCTGCCAGCGCTCGAGTTGCTGGGTCAGTGGCTGACGCAATTCCAGATACTGATCGACCATCGCATTGAGTAAGCGCAGCATCAGATCTTCGGGTGACGCTGGCAAGCGACCATGACTGCCGCCATCGGCTTTGGCCTTGAAATTCAGCAAGCGGGCGCGGGCGTTGTCGATGGTTTTGCTGTTCGCCGCACGGACGGTGACAAGCGCATGACTGAAGACAAAAAAGGACACCGGAACGGTCAGTAATTTATTCAGTGCGGCCGGCATTTTTCGTTTTTCTGCGGTGTCAGTTGCGGCTGCTTCGCCGTTCAGTGCGAGCTTGCGGAACACCACCATTTCGTAGTCATGCGTGTTATCAAAGTTCGAAGGATGACTCAGATTGACCGCATCGCTCAGATGCAGATCATAAATGTGAATGCCGGTCAGTCGCTCGACTTCTGCCCGCCATGCCTCTGGGTTACTGCTGACTTCATCATGGCTTGCATCCAGCCACAGAAAGCCTTGCTGCGTGACTGAAGAGTCCGGATTGAGTAAAACCTGATTGTCGTTAATGTGAAAGATATCCATGCGGTTTCGTTTTAAAAATCAGTAAGAGCGCCAGTAAGCAAGCCGCGCAGGCGGTAAGGATGCAGGCCTGCGCCGTACTGGTGAGTGTGCTGATGCCAAACCAGCTTGATGTCGTCAGCACTATCGCAGCACAGATTGCAATTCTGAATGCTTCGAACAGCGCAAAGAATTTTTGCTGTTGCATCAGACCGCCGATGATCCAGAAACCGGCCAGCAACCACATTGCATAGAGCATCAGCGAAACGCCACCGGCAGTATTTGCGCTGAGTAAAAAATGCGTTGTGATATTCAGTCCCAGCGCGAACTGCGCGAGACAGTACCACATCAGCGCGCCTTGCAATGGCGGATTATATTCTGGCCGTTGCAGATCGAATGTGACGGGCGCAGAGCGTGCCGCCAGATCGGCAGGTTGCCATCCCGGCGGCATCAGCCAGATCTTGAATTTATCCATCCAGCGCCGGGTACTCAGCATGTCTTTCAGCACGGCAGCATAGACTTCCGCATTGGCCCAGAATGGATTCCAGCTACGCAAGGGTTTGCGTGTGCCAAACACAACAGGATGTGCGTCCTGCTCTTCGATGAAAGTGCCGAACAGCCTGTCCCAGAGTATCAGGATACCGCCGAAATTTTTATCCAGATAGATGTCATTGACCGCATGATGCACGCGATGATTTGACGGCGATGCAAACACGCGGTCAAACCAGCCCAGCTTGCCGATTTGCTGCGTGTGTATCCAGAATTGATACAGCAAATCGATCAGTCCCACGACGATGAATACTTCCGGCGGATAACCGAGCAATGCCATCGGTAAATAAAATATCCAGCCGAATAAATGGCCGCTGCTGGTTTGCCGCAACGCGGTACTCAGATTGTAATGTTCACTTTGATGATGGACGACATGCGCTGCCCACAGCAGGTTCGTCATATGACCCATGCGGTGCAGCCAGTAATATAAAAAGTCATACAGCAACAGACCGCTGAGCCAGACCCAAGGTTGATCTGCTGGCAGCGTGGCGATGGCAAAATGTTGCGCAACCCAGACGTAAATACCGATCGATAATAACTTCAGAAAGACGTTAATAATCTGGCTCATCACGCCCAGGCTGAGGCTGTTGATCGCATCATTGACGCGATACGCATGGCGCTGCCTGCGCATGGCGACGCAGGCTTCGAACGCGATCAGCAGAAAGAATATCGGACTGGCAAAAGTGATGACTTTTTCTTGCATGCGCTTCACCGTCAAAAGAGAAAGGAAGCAGTGATGCTACACGGCTCAGCACATCTTGGGAATGCCTGTAGCCGTGATGCAGAATGCTGTCTTGCAGCATCGCTGGCGGCAACATTCTGTAGTGGCAGGACACCGGTTTCACCGGTATCGTGATTCAGGCGTGTCGCAGCAAGCGAGCGATGTCGCGCGCAAAATAGGTCAGTACGCCATCGGCACCGGCACGTTTGAATGCCATCATGGATTCCATCATGGTCTTGTTGTGATCGAGCCAGCCATTTTGCGCCGCCGCTTTAATCATCGCGTATTCGCCGCTGACCTGATACGCGAAGGTCGGCACCCTGAATTCATCTTTGACGCGACGCACCACATCCAGATACGGCATGCCGGGTTTGACCATCACCATATCGGCGCCTTCGGCCAGATCGAGTGCCACTTCGCGCAAGGCTTCGTCACTGTTGGCCGGGTCCATCTGATAAGTCGCTTTATCGCTCTTACCGAGATTGGTCGCGGAGCCAACCGCGTCGCGGAAAGGACCGTAGAAAGCAGATGCATATTTAGCGGAGTAAGCCATGATGCGGGTGTGAATAAAATTGTGTGCTTCAAGCGCATGACGAATCGCACCGATGCGACCATCCATCATATCGCTGGGGGCAACAATATCCGCGCCAGCGCGGGCATGCGTCAGTGCCTGACGCACCAGCATTTCGGTGGTCTCATCGTTCAGCACATAGCCATTGGCGTCGATCAAGCCATCCTGACCATGACTGGTATAGGGGTCCAGTGCGACATCAGTGAGTATGCCGAGTTCTGGAAAACGGCTTTTCAACTCGCGAATCGCACGTGGCACCAAGCCGTCAGGGTTGGTTGCTTCGATGCCATCCGGGGTTTTTAAAGCGGGATTGATGACCGGGAATAAGGCCATCACCGGAATACCGAGTGCGACGCATTCTTCTGCAACGCCCAGCAGCAGATCGACGGAGACACGATCCACGCCCGGCATGGATGCCACTTTTTCGCATTGATTGACGCCATCGAGTATGAATACCGGATAAATCAGATCAGCAGAGGTAATGGTATTTTCACGCATCATTGCGCGTGAAAAAACATCCTTACGCATGCGACGCATACGCACTGCAGGGAAAAGATTAGGTTTGTTTTGGGCCATGATGAATTAAAAAAAAATTGTCAGGTAAATGAAACTTTTTGGGTTGAGCCACATCTTAACGCACAGGTTAGGAATCATGATCTCCGAGCCTACCGCTTCTCCTCCCTGAGCGGGCACCGTTCGTCCCTATTCGTATCGGTGTTATTTCACCCCGGCAAAAGCCGGGGTTTTTTTATTCGCTTTCCGGCAAGGGTTCTGTCTTTGCCGGTTCAGTAGGGCGGTCCAGACCCAGCAGCCGCTGAATCGCGGCATCGGCTTCTTCTATGCCGGTGCGTTTTAAGGCAGAAAATAACTGTACGCTGTACGGAAACAATGGACCTTCATCATCCGCGTAGCTGGCGAGGATGTCTTTGGCCTGGCGCAAAGCATTCGCAGATTCAGTCTTATTTAACTTATCGGATTTAGTCAGAATACAGTGTATCGGTTTGCCAGTAGGAGCAAACCATTCGAGCATCTGAACGTCGAGATCAGTAAATGGGCGACGTGCATCCATAATCAGCACCAGCGCTGCGAGCTGTGTGCGTCGTTGTATGTAGGAACCGAGTAACTGATTCCAGTGATTTTTCGCGGCACCCGGCACTTCAGCGTAACCATAACCGGGTAAATCGACCAGCAGCGCACGGATCTCATCTACCCGGGTTTCATCTTTACGATGCATCGCGACATGCGCTCCGCCGATAGAAAAATAGTTGATATGCTGGGTGCGACCGGGAGTCTTTGATGCAAAACAAAGCTTTTTCTGGTTGCATAGGGTATTAATGGCGGTTGATTTGCCTGCATTGGAGCGACCGGCGAATGCGATTTCCGGTACATGGGTACGCGGCAGGTCACGTAAGTGATTGACCGTAGTAAAGAAGCGGGCTTGCCAGAGGATAGACATAGAGGAAAGGAAAAATTGAAAAATGCAACAGTCAGCAGTAAAAACGCCTGAAAGCTATTGTACAATAAGGGGTTCGGTAACGGGCGGTAGCAACATCGTACTGACCCCTTCTGGTTGTTTCCAGGGTTTGATCCGGGTGAATTCAGATCAGACCAGTAGCTACGTGTCGCCATCAGGGCAGATTTCTATTATTTAGTCTCAGGGTGTTTGAATGAACCGTGCTTTCTTACCATTTTTCAAGTCCATCGGCGTCGCTATTCTGGCGGTGTCCTCGATCGCTTCCGCGTATGCCAATGAACCAGCCAAGGTTGTCAAAGCAGATCCGGCCAAAGGCGAGGCGCTGTTCACTAATGGTGATCCGGCGCGCGGCATCGTTGCCTGCGCATCCTGTCATGGTGCTGGCGGCAATTCCACGATTACCGTCAATCCAAAATTATCCGCTCAGCACGATGCATACATCGTGAAACAGTTGCAGGATTTTACCGGCCCGGATCGTAACAATGCGGTCATGACGACTTTCGCTAAAGCGATGACGGCAGACGATATGAAAAACGTCGCTGCTTATTTATCGAAACAAAAATCGCAGCCAGGTTCGGCAAAAAATAAAGACATCGTTGAACTGGGTAAGCAGATTTATCGCGGCGGTATCGCTGAGAAAAACGTACCTGCCTGCGCGGGTTGCCACAGCCCTAACGGTGCAGGTATTCCAGCTCAGTTTCCGCGTATCGCTGGTCAGCATCAGGATTACACGATTGCTCAGCTGACTAACTTCCGTACAGGTGCTCGCAAAAACAGCGCGCAAATGGTCACTATCGCAAAAAAAATGTCTGATGATGAAATGAAGGCAGTTGCAGATTACGTCGCCGGATTGAAATAACAGATTACGACAAGCTAAAGACAACAGGAGGGGGTGGCGCAAAGCCATCCCCTTTTTTTTCAGGTTTTTCTCGGAGCAGTATGGAAAACAAAACAGAAGCCGGTATCGTGGATGATACGGTGGCCGACACTGGCGGCATACAGATTGCCACCCGTAAATTATGGCTGGCCGATGCGATAGAGTTACTATCGTCTATGCGTTTTGCGATCAGTTTGCTGACACTGATTTCGATTGCGTCGGTAATCGGTACCGTGCTCAAGCAGAATGAGCCTATGCCGAATTACGTTAATCAGTTCGGACCGTTCTGGTTTGAGGTCTTTGCTAAATTCAGTTTGTATTCGGTCTATTCGGCATGGTGGTTTTTGCTGATCATGGCGTTTCTGGTGTTATCGACCAGTTTGTGTCTGATCCGCAATGCGCCAAAAATGCTGAAAGACATGCGTAGCTGGCGCGATAACGTGCGCGAGCAGTCATTGCGCAATTTCGGCCATAAAGCAGAGTGGGCCTCAGTACGTCAGCGTTCACAATTGCTGGCAGATATGACGCAACATCTTGCACGTATCGGCTATCAATTCAAAGTCGTGGAAAAAGAAGGTGCGACCCTGATTGCAGCCAAACGAGGTGCGGGAAATAAATGGGGCTATATTTTTGCGCATGCCGCGATCGTGATTATTTGTATCGGCGGTATGCTGGATTCGGAGCTTCCTATCCGTTTTCAGCAATGGTTTATGGGTAAGGTGCCCTTTGATGGCAGCGGCATTATTGCCAATATTCCACAGCAGCACCGCTTGCCGCTGGCGAATCCCACTTTCCGTGGTAACACCATGATTCCTGAAGGAGCCAGCAGCAATACTGCAATTATTCCGCAGCAAACTGGCGTCCTGATTCAGGATTTACCGTTCACGATCAAGCTGAATAAATTCACGATCGATTTCTACAGCAGTGGCATGCCTAAGTTGTTTGCCAGCGATGTCGAGGTGACCGATCATGACACAGGTAAAAAATTCAACTCGACGATTAAGGTGAATCAGCCTTTGATTTACAAAGGTGTCGCGGTCTATCAATCGAGTTTTGAAGACGGTGGCAGTCGTCTGAAATTAGCCGCATTTCCTATGTCTGGGGCATCTGCCACCAGTTTTGAAGTCGCAGGCGAAGTCGGTGGGAGCACACCGCTGAATGGGCAAGGTGGTAGTGCTTACACCATAGAGTGGTCAGGATTCCGCCCATTCAATGTCGAAAATATGACGCAGAATGGTGCCGATGTACGCGCAGTCAATACCGGTAAATCGTTTAATGAAAAATTCAGCGCAGATCTCGATAAACATCTCGGCTCTGCTGCCAAGAATGCGAACAACAAGGATTTGAAAAACGTCGGCCCCAGTGTGCAATACAAATTGCGCGACAAAACCGGGCAGGCAAGAGAATTTCATAATTACATGCAGCCTGTATTGGTGGACGGTGATTACATGTTTCTTGCCGGAACCAGAGATAGTCCGGCAGATACCTTCCGTTATTTGCGCATTCCTGCCGATGATGACGATACCGTGAAGGAATGGATGCGTCTGCGCGCCGCCGTCGCTAATCCTGCATTGCGCGATGCCGCCGCGCAGCGTTATGCTGTCAGAGCCTTGCCTGCAAAAATGGATAATATGTCGCAGATGCAACTGCAATTGGCAGAGTCGGCGAAAAAAAGTCTGGGCATTTTTGCTGGCGATGGAAAACAAGCGGGTTTCGTGGCTATTTCGACATTCTTAGAACAGATTCCCGCCGCAGATCAGGGCAAGGCGGCGGATGTATTCATGAAAATTCTGAATGGCAGCCTGTGGGATCTGTGGATGCTGGCGCGTGAGAAAGACGGTTTGCCTGCGCTGGAACTGAATGAGAAACACGGTCGTTTCCTGCAATTGTCGATTGGTGCGATGTCGGACGCTTATTTCTATGGTGCGCCGGTGTATCTGCAACTCAGGGGCTTCGACGAAGTCAAAGCGTCGGTATTGCAAGTGACCCGCTCACCTGGGAAAAATATCGTTTATCTCGGCTGCTTATTTTTAGTCTTAGGCGTGTTTGCGATGTTTTATATCCGCGAACGACGGTGTTGGATCTGGCTCAAAGACGATGGGCATGGGACGAATACACTGATGGCCCTGAGTTCACAACGCAAAACTCTGGACTTTGAAAAAGAGTTCGGCGAACTGAAAGCACAGTTGGCACAGATGACCGCTAGCGGTCATCTGTAAAACCTGATCAGAACAATTTGCAGCGAATAGACTACACTGACGAACAGGATATTTTCCTGTTCTTGTTCGGGGAGAAATAATGGAAATGACACAAAATTACACGCCCTATCAAGGTTTTTTTAAGCGTCTGGGTGTGCTCGACTGGCTCTATGCCGTTGCTCTGTGCATGGCATCGCTGTTTGCGTTGAATCGTTTCGGTGCTTACATGGATGTCTATGAAAAAGGCATTTTGTTATTGGCTGCCCCGACATTTGCCTGGCTGGGATGGCATTGGAAGCCGGTACGTCCGCTGATCGTACTGCTGGCGCTGCTCAGTTTCTTCGCTATCCATTTGTACGCAGGTTCACTGGAAATGGCGAACCAGAAGTTTTTTCTCAAATATCTGCTGTCGAGCCAGTCTGCGATTCTGTGGATGAGCACGCTGTTCTTTTTATCGACTTTATTTTACTGGGGCGGTTTGATTGTCCGTTCTGATTTCGGTGCCTCGGTCGGCTCTGTGCTGTGCTGGGCGGCGGTCGTGATGGGCTTTACCGGTATGCTGGTGCGCTGGTACGAATCGTATCTGGTCGGCACTGACATCGGTCATATTCCGGTTTCAAACCTGTACGAAGTCTTCATTCTGTTTTCACTGATTACAGCATTGTTTTATCTGTACTACGAACAGGAATACAAAACCCGGCAATTAGGCGCATTTGTGTTGCTGGTGATTTCCGCAGCGGTTGGTTTTCTGCTGTGGTACACAGTCAGTCGCGATGCGGCAGAAATTCAACCACTGGTGCCCGCGCTGCAAAGCTGGTGGATGAAAATTCATGTTCCTGCAAACTTTATCGGTTACGGCACATTTGCGCTGGCAGCGATGGTGGCCATGGCGTATCTGCTGAAATCGAAAGGCTATCTGGAGGATCGCCTGCCTGCACTGGAGGTGCTCGATGATGTGATGTACAAAGCGATTGCTGTTGGTTTTGCCTTCTTCACGATCGCCACGATACTTGGTGCGCTGTGGGCGGCGGAAGCTTGGGGCGGTTACTGGTCGTGGGACCCGAAAGAAACCTGGGCGCTGATCGTCTGGCTGAATTACGCTGCATGGCTGCACATGCGCCTGATGAAGGGCTTGCGGGGGCAGGTTGCCGCCTGGTGGGCGCTGGTGGGTTTGCTCGTGACGACATTTGCTTTCCTTGGAGTGAATATGTTCCTGTCCGGCCTGCATTCCTACGGCACGCTGTAATCAGTTAAATTTTCCTCTCTCAGCAGACTTTTGCGACTCGTGAGAAACTAAGCGGCAAAACAGGGGGGGATGTATTCCTTCTGTTTTGTCTGGCGTTTCAACTCTGGAGTCTGTCATGCTGATCAAATCTCATCCCAGTGGCAAGCATTTGCCGCTTTCATCTGAAATTACCCCAAAAGAGGTGTTTGAATCGCGTCGCGATTTCATACGCCAGTTGGCCGTCGGAACGATTGCCGGTGGTAGCCTGCTGGAAATGGCCAATCGTGAAGCGTTTGCGCAAACACCGGCGGCGCAGAAACTGGCGGCGAATCTTAATCCGGCATACGCGCTGGTAGAGAAAAAGACCGCTTACAAAGACGCCACGACCTACAATAATTTCTATGAATTCGGCACCGATAAAGCAGATCCGGCCGTGATGGCTGGCAGCCTGAAAACACGGCCGTGGACAGTGGTGATTGAAGGCGAAGTCAAAAAGCCTGTCACGCTGGACCTCGATAGTTTGCTCAGGCTGGCACCGCTGGAAGAGCGCATTTATCGTCTGCGTTGCGTCGAAGGCTGGTCGATGGTGATTCCGTGGATAGGCTATTCTTTATCGCATCTGCTGAAAAAAGTAGAGCCGACAGGCAACGCCAAATACGTGGAATTCATTACGCTGGACGATAAGAAACAGATGCCGGGTTTGCGCAGCCCCGTGCTCGACTGGCCGTATATCGAAGGTCTGCGCATGGACGAAGCGATGCACCCGCTGGCGCTGCTGACATTCGGCATGTATGGCGAAATATTGCCGAATCAGAACGGTGCGCCGGTGCGCATGTCTGTCCCGTGGAAGTACGGTTTTAAATCAGCCAAATCTATCGTTAAAATCCGCCTGACCAAAGAACAGCCGCGTACTGCGTGGAATCAGTCGGCACCCAATGAATACGGTTTTTATTCGAATGTGAACCCGCAGGTTGATCATCCGCGCTGGTCGCAGGCGACCGAACGGCGCATCGGCGAAGATGGCTTATTCACCCGTAAGCGTAAGACCCTGATGTTTAATGGTTATCCTGAAGTTGCGTCGTTGTATGCGGGCATGGATCTGAAAAAATTCTTTTGATATGGCGATGTCTCAGCGACAGATGGCGGTGATCAAAACCGTCATCTTTATTCTTTGTTTGTTACCGCTGGCGAGGCTGACAGGCTTTGCCATGCTAGATCAGCTGGGAGCGAATCCCCTGGAATTCATTACCCGCAGTACCGGTGACTGGACCTTATATTTTTTATGCGTCACCCTCGCGGTGACACCCATACGTAAGATTGCTGGCTGGAGCTGGTTACTGCGCTTGCGGCGCATGCTGGGCTTGTATGCATTCTTTTACGCCAGCCTGCATTTCCTCACTTTCCTATGGTTCGATCACTTTTTTGATCTGACAGAAATGTGGGCCGACGTACTGAAACGTCCGTTTATCACAGTTGGCTTTCTCGCCTTCGTGGCATTGCTGCCGTTGGCGCTGACCAGCACGAATGGCATGATCCGACGCCTCGGCGGTAAGCGCTGGCAGCTTTTGCATCGCCTCATTTATCTGATTGTGCCTGCCGGTGTCTTGCATTATTACTGGATGAAGGCAGGCAAGCATGATTTGTCGCAGCCCCTGATGTTCGCGGTGCTGGTCAGTGTGCTGTTGCTAATGCGTGTGTGGTGGCGCTGGTCCGCCAGCCGTAACGCGCTTTCGCAGGGACGCTGAAAACGCCAGACAAATCGCTTAAAAACGCCAGGCCATACCGATACCGATTTGCCTTTCTGTGGACAGTGTTTTCTTCTGATATTTGAAGCCAATATCCAGATCCAGATTGCTCACGGGTGAATAAATGAGGCCTGCGACCAGATACGGTTGCCAGTAACCGTCATTTTTCTGATCGGCTTGTGCGATTCCGGTATCGGCAAGTAACTGCGTCTGCGGATTGATCGCACGCAATACTGCAACTGACGAGCGCCATAGTTGATCGCGTTGCTGTGCATCTGCCAGCGCCTGTCTGTGCTGACGTATATTCAGGCTGAGATTGCGGTGTATCACCCACGGCCCGATGCTTTCCGTGCGCACTAAAGTCAGCGCGAGATCATAGCGATCACTGCCGTATGTCTTGGCGCCCGTCGGGAAAAAGGCTTCGGTTTTCCAGGCCCAGTTGGTATTTTCTTGCGACGAAAACAGATATTTGCTGCCGACCGATAAGTCGCCGAGCGCGCCGGGAGACGACCAGCGTACGGGGCTGGAGAAAAACAGATCGAGCTGGTCGTTGTAGCCATAAGTGTAGGTCAGATTGCCGATCTGACTGATCCCTTTGCGCGAAGACCAGTGGTCACCATTGAATTCAATTTGCTGTTTGCCGCTGGTTTGCAGATTGGCATCTTCTGTCACCAGCGGATGTGCTGCACGAGCCACGCTCTGGGTCATCAGTGCGCAGGCAGCGAGCAGTATGGTTTTGCGTAATTTTTGCATCTCTGTTTTTTCCACGGCATAATGCCCGGCACAATTTTGAGTACATCGTACCGTTAAATTATGACAAGCTATCTGTTAAAAAAAGACCAGATGCAAACCCTGACGCAGCGCGTGGCGTTGTGGATACTGAATTGCATCGGATGGAAGGTGAATTACCGGCCCTTGCCAGATCCGAGGGGCATCATTATCGTTTACCCGCATACCTCTAACTGGGATTTTCCTATCGGTGTTCTGGGAAAGCTGGCGATCGGTATGCCATTTTATTTCATCGCAAAGTCTTCTCTGTTCGAAGGCTTTACTGGCGCGACGATAGGCCGCATTATCCGTGCTTTGGGCGGAGAGCCTGTGGAGCGTGGGGTCTCAACCGGGGCGATTTCCCGTCTGGCGGAAAAAGTGAATCAGTCCGACTGGTACTGGATGGTGATCGCACCGGAAGGCACCCGTAGCCGCAAACCATACTGGCGCAGCGGGTTTTATCACATCGCATGCTCTGCGAGGGTACCGCTGGGCTGTGCCTATTTTGATTTTCGCCGCAAAGAAATCAGTCTGGTCGATTATCTGGACTTAACCGGCGATATTGATGGCGATCTGGCGAAGATACGCGGCATTTACGATGGTGTGCAGGGTTGTCGTCCGCAACTTGCCGGTCCTATACAGTTTCGTCCCCATGACGCAGAAAAATAGGGAGTATGTGCCAAAAATGCCCGAATCTCTGTGGATATAAAGGGGGCTTTAAATATACTCCCGGGGAGTATTATTTTGCCGTAGAGAGTGTCTGGGCACCCGGTTTATTCGGTAAATACAAAGGCGCTTTTTGTCCGCAGGCGGAGAGCAGGCTGAGGAGTAACAGGGAAGAAATCAGGGTACGCATCTTGAAATGTCTGACACCGTATAAAATGGCGTTTTAAGTGTGAATCAATGCGAGGAGTGTAGCATGACTGAATCTGATTTCCTGACTCTGGCGGAATCTTGCCTGGACCAGGTGGAAGAGATGTTTGAAAAAGCGTTCGACAATGATGAGCTGGATGTCGAATGCAGCCGTACCGGCAACGTACTGACGATAGAGTTTGTGAACAATGGCTCCAAAATGATCGTCAACAGTCAGGCACCAATGCAGGAAATGTGGCTGGCAGCGCGCGCCGGTGGTTACCACTATAAATACGACGGTCAGCACTGGCGCAATACGCGCGATGGCTCGGAATTATTTTCGACCTTGTCCGCGCTCGCGCAGGAACAAGGTCGCTGAATTACTGATTTACTCTTTCGGTTCTTCAATCACCGGCGGTGTGCTCAGATCGCTGATCCCGGTTCCGGGCGGATTCTCTGCATAATAGAAATCGCCATTCACAGAAATGATGCCATTCGGAACCGGACGCTCTTCGATAGGAATATCTTTCAATGCTTTTTGCATAAAGCCTATCCAGATAGGTAAAGCCAGACCACCGCCCGTTTCACGATTGCCGAGGTTTTTCGGCTGATCAAAACCTATCCACGCAATCCCCACAATCTTCGCCTGGTAACCAGCGAACCACGCATCGAAAGAATCATTTGTCGTTCCCGTTTTACCAGCCAGATCCGGACGCTTCAGCACCATCGCTTTAGCGGCCGTGCCATAGCGCACCACGTCTTTCAACATGCTGTCGATCAGGAATGCATTGCGTTCATCGATAACGCGGTTACTTTCGTCGCCCGCTTTATCCGGTTTTGCAGTGACCAGTACATTGCCGTTGTTGTCGGTAATTTTACTGATCAGATAAGGGTTAACTTTGTAACCGCCATTCGCAAACACTGCATACGCGCCGGCCATCTGCAATGGCGTTACAGCACCAGCACCGAGGGCAAGTGTCAGGTAAGGCGGATTTTTTTCCGGGAGAAAACCAAAGCGGCTGGTGTATTCCTGCCCGTATTTCGCCCCTATCCGGTTAAGGATACGAATCGAAATCATATTTTTCGATTTCGTCAGACCCTTACGCATAGTCATCGGACCTTCGTATTTGCCGTCATAGTTTTTCGGTTCCCATGCCTGACCGCCAGTCTGACCAGCATCAAAGCTGATGGGTTCGTCATTGATAATGGTGGCCGGAGATAAACCTTTTTCCAGCGAAGCGGAGTAAATAAACGGCTTGAAACTCGAGCCCGGCTGACGCCATGCCTGCGTGACGTGATTGAATTTATTGAGGTCAAAATCAAAACCGCCAACCAGTGCTTTGATGGCGCCATCAGTCGTACTCGCTGCTACGAACGCCGACTGCACTTCGGGCATCTGCGTGATGACCCAGTTTTTTCCCTCTTGCATCACGCGGATGACGGCACCGCGTTGTATGCGTTTATTTGCCGGTGCTTTCGGCGACAAGCCCGAGGCTGCAAAGCTGAGGCCGGCTTCGTCGATACGGATTTCCTCTCCGGACGCGAGAATCGCGCGTACTGATTTTGGCGTTGCATCTAGCACCATCGCCACTTGCAAGTCATCGCTGTTTGAGTGTTCCGCAAGTGCTTTTTCAATCGCATCCTCTGCCGCTTCTTTTCCTTCCGGTATGCTGATAATCGCTTCCGGACCGCGGTAACCATGGCGCTTCTCGTACTCCATCACGCCGCGGCGTAAGGACAGATAAGCCGCATCCTGATCTGCTTTGGTGATCGTGGTATAGACGTTCAAGCCGCGCGTATAGGTATCTTCCTTGAATTGCTCATATACCAGCTGGCGCGCCATTTCTGCTACATATTCTGCGTGCACACCGAATTCGCTGCTGTCGGTTTTCGTGATCAGCTCTTCTGCCTTCGCCTGTTCATACTGATCATTGGTGATGTAGCCGAGTTGTCGCATCCGTTGCAGAATATATTGCTGACGTGCAGTTGCCCGTTTTGGATTAACGACAGGGTTGTAAGCAGAAGGTGCCTTCGGTAAGCCAGCCAGCATAGCTGCTTCGGCGATGGTGAGGTCTTTCAGGTTTTTGCCAAAATAAATCTGTGCTGCCGAGGAAAAACCGTACGCACGTTGTCCCAGATAAATCTGGTTCATATAAATTTCTAGAATCTGATCTTTACTCAGATTTTGTTCTATTTTCCAGGCTAGCAGAATTTCGTAAATTTTTCTTTTGAAGGTTTGCTCACTCGATAAAAAGAAATTACGCGCGACTTGTTGTGTGATGGTTGATGCACCCTGCTTAGCCCCGCCGGTCAGGTTGTGCAGGGCTGCACGTGTGATACCCAGATAATCAACGCCGCCATGTTCATAGAAGCGATCATCCTCGATTGCGAGCACCGCTTTTTTCATGATGTCGGGAATCTGATCAAAGCGGACGACGTTGCGCCGCTCTTCACCGAACTCGCCTATCAGCACATTGTCGGCAGAAAAAATGCGCAAGGGCATTTTCGGTTTGTAGCTGGTGATCGAATCGAGTTCAGGCAAATTCGGATAGGCCATAGTTAAGGCGAAGCCGATGATCAGTGCGCCGGCGACACCCAGACCCAACAATGTTCCTAAGGTCAAGATAACGACACGGCTGACGAGGCTGCGTCCTGCACCTGACTTATGGCTGGGTTTTTGAGATGGTTCTTTTTCGTTATCCGTCATGTGTTTACTCATTAACAATCGCGGCAGACATTATAACGGCAGTCACCAGGAGCGCTGCCGAAACCTGATTCGCGGTTTGAGCAGGGACAGGAAATGTGCACTAGCGTGGGAATTTGGCAACGGATTCTGAATATGCCCTTAGGAAAGTTCTTTACCAATACTGCCTATGTTGCTAGGATTTCACGTAGGCTTGCATAAGTGTCTCCTAAATAGCGGTTTTTAAAGAGATTTTTCGGTTTCCGTTGTTGGGTTTGTTTCAATTTGTAAAAAACGAACACTGAAGTGTTTAAAAAAAGAACACTGTCGTGTTTCAAAATTCGGATGTGTTCATGAGGGGGTATTCTTGGCTTTAGATCTTGCTTCACTGCTCGGCAGAAAAAATCCGCCTCTTATCGGGTTAGATATCAGCTCGTTTGATATCAAACTGGTCGAGCTTTCTGAGGGTAGCGACAAAGAATACCGGCTGGAACGTTATGCTTCCGAGCCTTTGCCCAAGGGTGCGATTCTGGATGGGAATATAGAAAATATCGAGCAGGTATCTGACACCATCCGGAAATTACTCAAGAAAAGTGGCTCCAGCTCCAAGAATGTTGCGGTTGCTATGCCTGCAGCAGCGGTTATCACGAAGAAAATATTTTTACCTGCAACCTTGAGTGATCAGGCCCTGGAAGTGCAGGTTGAATCCGAAGCAAGCCAGTACATCCCGTTTTCCATGGATGAAGTCAGTCTCGATTTTTGTGTAATCGGGCCTGCTGCGAACCAGGAAGACGTCGAAGTGATGCTGGCTGCGTCGCGTAAAGAAAAAATTGAAGATAGGGTTGCTGTGGTTCAGGCCACAGGCTTGCAGGCAAAAGTCATGGACATAGAGTCGTATGCGGCTCGCGCTGCGATGCAGCGCCTGATCGAAAAGCAAGCCAATGAAGGGCGTGATCAGGTGTTTGCTATTTTCCAGATCGGTACCAAAAGAACCTATATCTACATCATGTTCAATGGTGAAGTGGTTTATGAACGTGAGCAACAATTTGGCGGTGGTCAGCTGACTCAGGATATCGTCAGAAATTACGGTCTGTCCCAGGAAGAGGCGGAAACTAAAAAGAAAAATGGTGATCTTCCGGATAGTTATGAGATGGAATTGCTAGAGCCGTTCTTAGAGAATGCTGCACTGGAGGTAACTCGTGCAATTCAGTTTTTCTTTACGTCCACTCCCTATACAAGAGTTGATCAGATCTTCCTGACGGGTGGTTGCGCCGTTGTCGCGGGACTTGTTGATATCGTCGCTGAGCGTACGAAAATTTCGACCGCGGTTATCAGTCCGTTTAAGGGGATGGAATTGGCTTCAGGAGTAAATGAAAAGGCGTTGCGCAGTGAAGCACCTGCTTATACCGTTGCTTGCGGTCTCGCGCTGCGGAGATTCGACTAATGATAAAAATTAATCTTCTTCCTCATCGGGAGGAAAAGCGTAAACAGAAGGTGAAAGATTTTTATTCCCTGCTGCTGTTGGCGGCCATTATCGGTGCGTTAATCGTGGTGGTGGTCGGTGTATTCAACGCGCGTGAACTTGCGATACAGACAGACAGAGCGAATTTCATTAAAAGTGAAAATGCAAAGCTGGATGAAAAAATCAAAGAGATTGCTACTTTGAAGCAGGAAATTGACTCGTTGAAAGCGCGTCAGCAGGCGGTAGAAGATTTGCAGAGTGACCGGAATCAGCCTGTATTTTTGCTCAGTGAGCTGGTTATTCATACACCAGAAGGTGTTTATTTACGTGCTTTAAAGCAGGATGGGCAGCGCGTGACACTCAATGGTTATGCTCAATCCCAGGAACGTGTTGCTGAATTCATCCGCAATCTGAGCAACAACTCTGAATGGATGTACAAGCCAGAACTGATCGATATCCACACAACGGGAATCGGGCAAGGCCGGGATGCAAAAAAAGTGTCAGACTTTACTGTGAACGTTGGCATTAAACGTCCGCGCGAAAAAGAAGAGTCGGCGTCCGGTGTTGCAGCAAATGCGGTAAAAGCTCCGCGTGCTCCAAGTCCTGCTCGATAATGTAAAAAGGGAAGGTCAGGAATGGCAATAAATGCAAAAGAGTTTTTTGACGGAATCAGCGAGCAATTCCGTGATCTGAATGGATTACATCCTGGTTTGTGGCCTATCGCACCAAGAATTGCTATCGCTTTTGCTGTGACAGTAGTAGTGCTGGGGCTTGGCTGGTTTTTTTACTGGGATGGACAAACAGAAGAAATTAATCAGAAAATCCAGGAAGAGGTCAAACTCAAACAGGACTACCGCGACAAAATGCAGCAAGCGATTAATCTTGATGCGTTGAAAGATCAACGCGGGCTGGTGCTGCAATACGTCGCCACGATGGAAAAACAATTGCCTAGCAAGGCTGAAATGTATGCTTTGTTGTCGGACATTAATCAGGCGGGCACAGGCCGAGGGTTGCAATTCGATTCGTTTAAGCCTGGCATCGTGGTCGTCAAGGATTACTATGCTGAATTACCGATCGATATCAAACTTGCCGGTAGCTATCATGATTTAGGCGAATTTGTTGCTGACATTGCAAAATTACCTAGGATCGTCACTTTGAATAACCTGGCGCTGACCAGTAATAAAGATGGTGGCTTAACTTTGGATGTCGTGGCTAAAACATTCCGATATCTGGATAAGGATGAAGTTTTGGCTCAGGCTAATCTGAAAAAAGCCGCAAAGGCAAAGAAATGATGTTGAGATATTTCAAAATACTGATTCTGTTGTTGCCTGCATTTTCTCTTGCCGGTTGTGGCGATAATGGTGTATCGGAACTGACCGAGTGGATGAACTCGGTGAAAAAAGAGACTAAGTTATCGATTCCCAAGCTGAGTCCACCTAAAGTCTATGTTCCTGTTGCTTATTCGGGTGCAGCAGATATTGATCCCTTTAATCCTGCGAAACTTCTTGTTGTTCTGGCCAGGATGAAAGATTCGGGGAATGGCTTGAAACCGGATATGGACAGGCGTAAAGAGGCTTTGGAAGCGTTTCCGCTGGATTTGTTAAAAATGGTTGGTGTGATTGAAAAAGCCGGAGTCAAGCAAGCCCTGGTGCAAGCAGATAAAACGGTTTATCAGGCGAAAGTAGGCGGTTACATTGGGCAGAATTTTGGACTGATGACGCGAATTACTGATTCTGAGATCGAGATCAAAGAAACCATTCAAGACGCATCTGGGGAATGGGTTGAACGTAACGTTAAGCTTGAGTTGCAGGAGAGTAAGAAATGAACGCGTTGATAAATATAAGTAAAAGGGGCGCCATGTTTTTTAAAGCCTGTATTTTCATGCTATTGGGCGTTTGTCAGTTCGCGTTGGCGCAGTCGAATAGTATTGAGTCGGTGATTGCCAACCAACAAGGTTCAAATATCGTCGTAAAGGTTGGGTTGAAAAATCCGGTTACTAAATTGCCTGCAGGATTTTCTATTGCAAACCCTGCCCGTATTGCGCTCGATTTTGCTGATGTATCGAATGCAACTGGTAAAACAAATGTAGATGTGAATATCGGCGATTTGCGTACAGTGACCATAGTGGAAGCTTCAGGCCGGTCGCGGATGATATTTAATCTGAATAAGCCACTGAACTATGCAACAGTGATTGAAGGTAAGTATCTGATTGTGACGATTGACGGTTCAGGTGGCGTCGCAACCGCTGTTAATTCCCAAGGGCTTCCTGTAAGTACTGAAGCTCCGGTAGTCACAAAGCCAATGATACGTGATATCGATTTCCGCCGCGGTGTTGCTGGTGATGGCCGGATTGTTGTTGACCTGCCGTTGAATCAGATTGCTGTCGACGTACGTCAACAAGGGCAGAAAATTCTGGTGACGTTCCAGAAAGTGGGCTTGCCTGAAGTTTTACGCAAGCGTTTAGATGTTGCGGATTTTGGTTCTCCCGTACAGATCATTACGACAACGCCGGTTGGTGATAACGTGCAGATGGTGGTCGAACCTAAGGGACTGTGGGAACAAAGTTCATATCAAAGTGATACCCAGTTTGTCCTTGAAGTGAAGCCAATCAAAGAAGATCCGAATAAGCTGACACAGGGTACACAAGGTTACAGAGGCGAACGCTTGTCATTTAATTTCCAGAACATTGAGGTCAGGGCTATTCTGCAAATTATTGCAGAGGTCAGTGGTCTGAACGTTATTGCCAGTGACACTGTGACGGGTACGATTACCTTGCGTCTGAAAGATGTTCCATGGGATCAGGCTCTGGACAATATTATGCAAATCAAGGGCCTTGATATGCGCAAGAACGGTAATGTGATCTGGATTGCGCCGAAAGATGAATTACTGACGAAAGAAAAACTCGAGCTGGAGCAAAAAGCTCAGATTGCGGAGCTGGAGCCACTGAAGACAGAATCATTCCAGTTAAATTACCAAAAAGCCGAAGCATTTAAGCAGGTCTTTGGTATGGATGGTGCGTCAACCAACCGTATTTTGTCTAAGCGTGGAAGTGCGGTAATTGAGCCTCGTACTAATCAGATATTTATTACTGATATTCCTTCGAAACTTGAGGAAGTGCGGAAGTTAGTTCAAAAAACGGACATCGCGTCTAAGCAAGTTTTGATTGAAGCTAGGATCGTCGAGGCAGATGATAAATTCAGTAAAAATCTTGGTGCAAAATTAGGTTTCACGGATTTACGCGGCTTGCGCGGTGGTGATACCGGATACTCCGTCAGTGGAAATCAACGAGTTGCTTTGACCGGTAACTATCTGGGTGTCGGTGAGCAGACTGGTCAGGCCAAGATTACAGATCAGAGTTTCGTTCCGAACTCACAGTTCGTTAGCCTGCCAGCTGCAGGTATTAATGGATCAACTCCTGGAAGTCTGGCGATCAGTTTGTTCTCTGCTGCAGCAAATCGCTTCCTGAATCTGGAGTTGTCTGCGCTCGAAGCAGATGGCAAAGGTAAGATTATTTCCAGTCCAAGGGTGGTTACAGCGGATCAGTTAAAGGCATTAATTGAACAAGGTACGGAGCTGCCATATCTGGTGGCAACATCGAGCGGTGCGACGTCGATTTTCTTCCGCAAAGCAACGTTACGCCTGGAAGTCACGCCACAGATCACGCCGGATGGAAATGTCATACTTGACGTTGAAGTGCATAAAGACAGCGTGGGTCAGGAAACACGTATGGGTTATGCGATTGATACCAAAGAAGTGAAAACGATGGTCTTGGTTGAAAATGGCGGTACAGTTGTATTGGGCGGGATTTTCCAGCAGACTGAACGTGATAACATCACCAAAATACCATTTTTTGGTGACCTTCCGCTGTTCGGTAACTTGTTTAAAAATACCGGCCGCACAAATGACAAAACTGAATTGTTAATTTTCATTACGCCTAAAATCGTAACTGATAAGTTTAGTGTGAAGTGACACTGGACTCAGACTAACGAGCAGATTTGATAATTTTTAGCTTAACTACAGGTGTTACATGAAGAAGTTTTTTCGGATAGTTTCTGGACTATTTTTGCTGGCAATTTTATCCGCGTGCGGTGGCGGCGGTGGTTCTTCTGGTTCCAGCATGAACGGTGCTCCGCTATTTACGACCGCTTCAGATAAGGTTCAGATGCTCTACGGAGAAACGAAAACCTTTACTATTGGTGGCGGTGTTCCTTCTTATTCCGCCTCTAGTAACTCTGGCGCAATCTCCGCATCGGTTGCTGGCACGAAGCTGACCATTATTGCAACGTCAACCGGCAGTGGCACTGTTACCGTGGTTGACAATGTCGGCACCAAGGTATCAATCGACGTGACAGTAGGAACGGGGGCGACTTTTAACACGAGTGCTCCATCGGCAGTCACAGTAGGCGTTGGTACTGTTTCTCCTAAATACTTCATTAACGGCGGAACAGGCGTCTATTTCGTTACCAGCAGCGATACTTCTATCGTTAATGTCGGTATCTCCGGAAGTGTTTTTGTGATCGGAGGTGTCAGTCCAGGTAAAGCAACGGTCATCGTTAAAGACACCGCGGGCGCATCGGTGAATGTTGACGTGACCGTGGTAGCCGGTACACTCGCTTTGTTCACTACCGCACCGTCAGCAATTACAGTCCCATCTGGGAAAACAGTCTCTTATTCAATTTCCGGCGGTACGGCGCCATATTCTATTGTTAGCAATAACGTAGGTGCTGCTGAGGTGACATTAAAACAAAACGGTACCGATTTTGATGTCAAGGCAGTAGCGGCGGGAACGGCCAATGTTGTGGTGACTGATGCTGCCCGTAATTCAGTGACTATCGTCGTAACAGTAACTAGTGCTGCACCAGGAACACTGGCGGTATTGCCTGCAGGTGCCTCCGGCAGTGTTGGCGACACACTGAAATTCAATGTTGTTGGTGGGGTGTTACCTTACAAAGTGACCAACACGAACGACAGTATCGCTAAAGTATTTCCATCAGCAGATGGTGCGTCGTTTAGCGCGGTACTGAGTAATGTGGGGAAATCCGATGTGACTGTCATTGATGCTTTGGGAACAACGACCACAATTACAGTTACTGCTACCGGTGATGCTGCCACATTGCGTTTGGCTCCAAACGATTTTGAGGTGAGTGAGCAGTCTTCTGACTCATATCAATTAAAGGTCTATGGTGGTGCTCCTCCATACGTACAATACTGGTCAAGTGATCCATTATTTGGTGCGGTGTCATTGTCCGGTAATACTTTTACAATCGGTGCAGTTGCTAGTCGTCGATGCGTTACTCCGCCGGCAGCTCTAGGTGTGTACACAGTGACATTGACCGTCGTTGACAGTTTAGGTGCATCGGCAACCAGTAAAATGAACGTCAGAGATACTTTGGACGCTACTTGTAAATAATGGAAATTAAAGCAAGACAGTGTCGAATAATATTTTTCTAGTTGGATTGATGGGCTCCGGCAAAACCACGGTTGGCCGGGCTCTGGCAAAGAAGCTTAATAAACGTTTCATAGATTCAGACCACGAAATCGAGGCGCGTACAGGCGTCTCGATTCCTGTTATCTTTGAAATTGAAGGTGAGGCCAGTTTTCGTCAGCGCGAAGCTGAAGTGATACGGGACCTGACTGCTCAAGACGGTATCGTGCTGGCGACGGGTGGTGGTGCTATTCTGAACAGTGATAGCCGACGCTACCTGAGTGAGCGTGGTACCGTTATTTATTTACACGCGAGTGTGAATAGTATCCTCCAGCGTACCCGTAACGATAAAAACCGGCCCTTGCTTCGTACCGCAGATCCGCGTAAAAAACTCGAAGAGCTTGAGTCTCAACGCCACCCGCTGTACCAGGAAATAGCTGATTTAGTGATCGAAACCGGACGTCCGAATGTCCAGTATCTGGTCCAGAATATTCTGGACAAGTTGCCTGATTCCAGTGGCAACGGCCTAATTTCTCCGAAACATCCCAGTATGCACAAAACAGAAGCCGGATTTCATGCATTGAATGTCGAATTAGGCGACAGGTCTTACCCCATCACTATTGGTGCTGGCGTATTAAATGACGCGTCTGTATTGTCAGATCGCATCAAAGGTAAAAACGTCGTCATTGTCACTAACACTGTGGTCGCGCCCTTGTATTTGTCCGCGCTCGAAAAAGAACTGTGCAATCTTGGCAAGAAATGCAGTGCCGTCGTTCTGCCTGATGGTGAGGAGCACAAACACTGGGGCAGCCTGATGAAGATTTTCGATCATTTGCTGGAACAAAAGTGTGATCGTAAAATTACCTTGATTGCACTCGGAGGTGGGGTGATCGGAGATATGACCGGGTTTGCTGCTGCCAGTTACATGCGAGGTGTTCCTTTCGTTCAGATTCCAACGACCTTATTATCTCAGGTCGATTCTTCGGTCGGTGGCAAGACAGGCATTAATCATCCGCTCGGCAAGAACATGATAGGAGCATTTTATCAGCCACAGGCCGTCATTGCCGATACGTCGACGTTGAATACTCTGCCGGATAATGAGTTGTCCGCAGGTCTGGCGGAAGTCATCAAACATGGCGCGATTATTGACCTCGCGTTCTTTGAGTGGCTGGAAGCGAACATGGCAAAGTTGCGTGCGAGAGAGGCACAAGCATTGGCGTATGCCGTTGTCCGTTCATGCGAAATCAAAGCAGATGTTGTCAGACAGGACGAGCGGGAAGGCGGTTTGCGTGCGATTTTAAATTTCGGACACACCTTCGGACACGCGATTGAATCTGGTCTGGGATATGGAAAATGGTTGCACGGCGAAGCTGTTGGTTGTGGCATGGTCATGGCAGCAGAGTTGTCTTGCCGCCTGGGCTATATTGATTTCGTGACCAAAACCAGAATTAAAAAATTAATTGAAGCTGCCGGTTTACCTGTCATTGCGCCTGACCTTGGTGAGCAGCGCTGGTTAGAACTGATGGACGTCGATAAAAAAAATGAAGGTGGCAAAATCAAGTTCATTTTATTAAAGCCTTTGGGACATTCCGTCATTACCAGTGTACCGGAAGACACACTATTACAAACCTTACGTCACTGTATTCTTGATCATAAATGAATTTTACTGACGATCATTTAGCACCTTACGCCGCCCAATCAGCAACATCACGAGGGCGGCTTTTTATTGAGCCATCATCCGCCTCGCGCACTGAGTTTCAGCGAGACCGTGATCGCATCATCCATTGTTCGGCATTCCGGCGACTGGAGTATAAAACCCAGGTGTTTGTAAATCACGAAGGGGATTTATTCCGGACGCGGCTGACGCACAGCCTGGAAGTTGCACAAATTGGTCGCTCGATTGCGCGCAACCTGAGGCTTAACGAAGATCTTGTAGAAGCGATTGCACTCGCGCACGATCTCGGCCATACACCTTTCGGTCATGCGGGGCAGGATGCCTTGAATGCCTGTATGCAGCCATATGGAGGTTTCGAGCATAACTTGCAAAGTCTGCGCATCGTAGATCAACTTGAGGAACGATATGCGGGCTTTGACGGATTGAACTTATGCTTTGAAACTCGCGAAGGTATTCTCAAACATTGTTCGATGACTAACGCTGCTGCGCTCGGTGAACTCGGACAGCGGTTTATCAATAAAACCCAGCCCGGCCTTGAAGCGCAACTGACAAATCTGGCAGATGAGATTGCCTATAACAATCATGACATTGATGACGGACTACGCTCCGGTCTGCTGACCGAGGCGCAGATGATGGAAGTCGATTTTTTTGCCCGGCACCGTGCCGAGGTTAGTGCTGTATATCCGGGTGTGCAGGGCCGCAGAGCTATTTCAGAAACGATACGCCGCATGATCAATACTCTGATCACAGATCTGATCGAAACCTCTGCCGCACGTATCCGTGATTGCGCACCGAAGTCTGTTGACGATGTCAGAAACAGCGGCAAACTGATTGCCTTTTCTGATACCAGATTTGAAGAAGCCAAGCTGCTTAAACAATTCTTACATCACCAGTTGTACCGCCATTACCAGGTTAACCGCATGACATCGAAGGCGCGCAGAATTATTAAGGAATTATTCGATGCGATGATGGCCGAGCCCAATCTGCTGCCGCCGGATTACCAGGTAACGCGACATCCTCAGAATCACGATAACGCTGATCTGCAGGCACGGAAAATAGCCGATTACATCGCCGGCATGACTGATCGTTATGCAATACGTGAACACAAGCGCTTATTTTCCATGCAGGAAATTTAATCTGCTGCATCAAATTTATTCAGGAGTTCCTTATGTTTACTGATCATTCTTTATCTAAAAGACGCTTTCTGCTGGCTGTTTCGCTGACCGCGATAGCAACGTCCGTCCATGCGATTTCTTTCAGTGATTTAAGTAATAAAGACGCCAGCACTGGCTTAAAAGCGGCGCTGGACAAGGGCAGTGTCGCCGCGGTAGCCAAACTTGGCGTGGAAAACGGTTTTTTGAATAACGATAAGGTCAGAATACCGCTGCCATCGGTGCTCGAAAAAGTACGGCCAATATTGAAAATGACCGGAAAGTCGCAGCAGCTCGATGAACTGGTGTTGTCAATGAACCGTGCTGCGGAATCAGCCGTGCCTTTAGCGAAGCCTTTGTTAATCAACGCGGTTAAATCAATGACACTGACTGACGCAAAAAATATTCTGACTGGTGGCGAGACATCGGTCACCGATTTTTTCAAAGAGAAAACAGCGGCACCGTTATCGGTCAAATTTTTGTCTTTGGTGAAGAATGTGACGGATAAGGCAGGCTTATCTTCTAAGTACAACAATATGATGGGGCAAGCGCAGAAATTCGGAGTTGTACCCGCTCAGGAGGCGACAGTGGAGGGCTATGTGACACAGAAAGCACTGGACGGTCTGTACCTCATGATTGCAGAAGAAGAAAAAGCGATACGTAAAGATCCGTTTGGTTCTGGCAGCAAAGCCATCAGCCAGGTTTTCAGCTTGCTGAAATAAGCGGCCATACTGCAGCTGTTGACTGTCGCTTTTTATGCTCTTGACTTAAGTCAAGAATGACCAGAATTGGTGAAATAAATTTCACTTTTGGATGAAATGGATTTCACAAGAAATTGTTTTCTTCCAGGAAACTCAGAAAATACGCGCCCTTCAACATCATGATAAGTGACAGGCGAGCACATAACGCTTACTTGCGTAGTTTTACTTAAGTAGCTTTTGTTGCAATGCAAAAAGAATTTTCTGGTAATTTGTATGCGTAGTACATCGAAAAGCAAATATTCAATTTCATACAAATAATCTGGAGACTGACAATGTCATACAAAATGAAAGCTGTTATTGCATCTGCACTGGTAAGCTGGTCCGTGGCAGGTATTGCCGCAGAACCGATCAAGATCGGCGTTTCCGGTCCTTTGACTGGCGGTTCAGCGCCTATGGGCGTTTCGATGCGCGATGGCGTCAAAATTGCTGTTGCCGAAATCAATGCAAAAGGTGGTGTGCTTGGTCGTCAGTTCCAACTGGTGGAACGTGATGACGAAGCAAAAAATGAGCGTGGTGTGCAAGTTGCTCAAGAGCTGATCAATAAAGAAAAAGTAGTTGCAACGGTCGGCTATGCAAACACCGGCGTGGCTCTGGCCTCACAACGCTTCTATCAGGAAGCAAAAATTCCGGTCATGAATAACATTGCAACTGGTACTGCGATCACCAAGCAGTTTGTTGCGCCGGAACATAAAGATAATTACATCTTCCGTATTGCTGCCAGCGATACGATTCAGTCTGCGATGATCGTGGAAGACGCGATCGGCAAGCATAAATTCACGAAAGTAGCGATTCTCGCTGACTCCACTAATTACGGCCAGTTGGGTCGTGAGGATCTCGAAAAAGCGCTGGCAGCGAAAGGCATCAAGCCAGTCGCCATTGAAAAATTCAACATCAAAGATGTGGATATGACTGCGCAATTGCTGAAAGCCAAGCAAGGCGGCGCACAAGCGATTCTGACTTACGGTATCGGTCCTGAATTGGCGCAGATCGCGAATGGTATGGAAAAGCTGGGCTGGAAAGTGCCGATGATCGGCAGCTGGACATTATCGATGGGTAACTTCCTCGATAACGCCGGCAAAAATGGCGACGGCGCACGTATGCCACAAACCTTCATTCAAGACGGCACAACGCCTAAGCGTAAGTCTTTCATCGATGCCTATCAAAAGGCGTACAAAGTTGAACGTATTCCTTCACCAGTTTCTGCTGCACAAGGATACGACTCCATCTATTTACTCGCCGCAGCGATCAAACAAGCCGGCACTACGGATGGCGTCAAAGTTCGTGAAGCGCTCGAAAATCTGAGTGAAAAAGTGGATGGTGTCGTCACTACCTACAACAAACCATTTACCCACGACGATCACGAAGCAATCAAACCAGGTATTCCAGTGATGGGTGAAGCCAAAGGCGGCCATATCGTCCTGGCGAAATAATCCCTGTTTTTTTAGCTGTCATCAGAGTCAGATATTTCCCCTCCGTGTAAAGATCTGACTCGTTTCTCAGTACTGCATCTCAAGATCATATCGCTTGCATCGACTAGCCTTGCTATGTCTGTGCGTCGTTATGCACGTCTTGGGCTGTGCTCTCCATTAGGTAAATGAAAATGGAAATTTTATTACAGTTAGTGTTCAGTGGTATCGCACTCGGCATGATCTACGCGGTCATCGCATTTGGATATCAGCTGACCTTCGCCACTTCCGGTACGCTGAATTTCGGTCAGGGTGAATCATTGATGCTGGGTGCGCTGGTCGGCCTGAGCGTCGTCGGCAATATTCATGGTGGCCCTTACATAAATTACTGGCTGATGATACCTATCGTCATCGTCTTCGGTGCCCTGCAAGGGATGTTCGTTGAATGGATAGGTGTCCGTCCGGCGATCAAAATTAAATCCGAGTTCGGCTGGATCATGTCGACGATAGCGCTCGCGATTATTTTTAAAAACGTCGCAGAAAATATCTGGGGTAAAGACGACCTGACTTTCCCATCGCCATTGTCCGCCGCGCCGTTTCAAATTTTTGGCGCGAACGTGCAGGCGATGCAAATCGTCGTCGTCATCGGCGCGCTGGCAATTATGCTGGCGGTGGAATTATTCAACCGCAAATCGATTTACGGAAAAGCCGTGGTGGCGACGTCCAATGACCGCGATGCAGCTGGTCTGATGGGGATTAACACCAGCCTCGTGATTACCTTCTCATATGCCTTATCTTCTGCCACGGCAGCATTTGCGGGCGTGCTGGTTGCACCGCTGACGCTGACCGGCGCGACGATGGGTTCCGCACTGGGTCTGAAGGCGTTTGCGGTAGCGATTATCGGTGGTCTGACTTCCGGTGTCGGCGCGATTGTCGGGGGATTGATTTTAGGTGTGGCCGAAACGCTCACGGGCTTTTATATCTCGACTGGCTACAAAGAAGTACCTGGTCTGGTCTTGTTGTTGCTGGTACTGGCACTCAAGCCCGCTGGTCTGTTCGGCAAAGCAGCGATCAAAAAGGTATAAGGAATAAAAATGAACAAGAAAACCTTAGCTTTTTCCATACTCGGCATTATTGCCCTGATACTGTTTCCGACCGTTGTACATAACCCGTATTACATACACCTGGCTGAAACGATATTAATTTACGCGATTCTGTTGTTCGGTCTGGACATCGTCGTCGGTTACACTGGTCAGGTGTCCTTAGGACATGCTGGTCTGTTCGGTATAGGTTCGTACACAACAGGTGTGCTGTACTTCAAACTCGGTCTGCCTATTCTGGTCGCTTTGCCTGCCAGTATCGGTGTGACTGCCATTTTTGGTGCCCTGCTGGCCCTGCCTGCATTGCGCGTCACCGGTCCTTATCTGGCGATGGTGACACTGGCATTTGGTACTATCATTCAGATTCTGATCAACGAAATGACATTCCTGACCGAAGGCCCGATGGGTCTCAAAGTTGCGAAGCCAATTCTGTTCGGTCAGAAGCTCGGAGAGGTCGGCTATTTTTATCTGGTCGCCGCCATGATGGTATTAGCGCTGATCGTAGTGCATCGTATTTTGCGTTCGCATCTCGGCCGTGCGTTTCAGGCTTTGCGTGACAGCCCGATTGCGTCTGACTGTATGGGCGTGTCGGTGTACCGTTACAAAGTGTATGCGTTCGTGATCAGTGCCGCACTGGCAGGGCTGGCGGGTAGTCTGTATGCGTATTCCGAAGAATACATTTCGCCGAATACCTACAACTTTGAACTGACGATCATGTTCTTGCTCGCAGTGATCATGGGTGGCCGTAAATCACGTATCGGCTCTTTGCTAGGTGCTTTCATTGTCGTGATGCTGCCTTCGCTGCTGGCGGATATTGAACTGTTCCGCAAGATCGCCACTGCCGCTGCAGTGATTGGACTTGCTGGCGCTGCCTTCACGATTGCGAAGGGACGTAAAACGGCGAAAGAATTACTGGTGCCGGTGGCTGCGGTGGTCGGTATGGCGATCTTCTCTTACAAGCTGGAAAATATCACTGACTGGCGTCTGACGGTATTCGGTCTGATGACGCTGTTCGTCGTGTATTACCTGCAAGATGGTATCGTAGGGTTCGTCAATTCTTTGCTCGGTAAAGGCCCACGCCATTTAATGGCAAAAGCCGGTGAGCTGAGTGGCGGTGAAGATCTGGCGATCGTCAAAGCGAACGGTGAACGTGTCGGCGTGTTGCTGAGTGCGCGTCAGTTGCTGATGCAATTCGGCGGTCTGAAAGCCTTGAATCAGGTCGATCTGCAAATCGCCAAAGGCACGGTACATGGTCTTATCGGACCGAACGGTTCCGGGAAGAGTACCATGATGAACGTGCTCACCGGTATCTATAAACCGACCGATGGTGTCGTTGAATTCAGTGGCAAAGTGATTTCCGGCACCACACCTTCAGAAATCGCGCTGGGCGGCGTGGCACGGACTTTCCAGAACGTGCAACTGTTCGGTGAAATGACGGCGACAGAAAACGTGCTGGTCGGCTTGCACAATACCTTCCGCAGCAATGTGTTTGATGTGATGATACATAGCCCGCGTTACCTGCGTGAAGAGCGCGCAGCGCGTGCACGGGCTGCAAGTATTCTTAACTTTGTCGGCCTGGCTGATCTGGCAAACGAAGAAGCGCGGAATCTGCCTTACGGCAAACAGCGCCTGCTGGAAATTGGTCGTGCACTAGGTCTGAATCCGCAGTTGCTGTTACTCGATGAACCAGCGGCAGGTCTTACCGCACCAGACATCAAAGACCTGATTGCGATCATTCGTAAAATCCGCGAGCACGATATCACCATCATATTGATTGAACATCACATGGACGTCGTGATGTCGATTTGCGATACCGTGACCGTGCTCGATTTTGGTCAGAAAATTGCTGAGGGCAAGCCTGCCGAAGTACAGGCAGACCCGAAAGTAATCGAAGCGTATCTCGGTGGCAGCGTCAGCGATGACCTGGGGTCTGCTGCCCCATCGACCGCCACCGCCTGAGGAGATCAGTATGTTAAGTATTTCAAATTTACACGCGGCGTATGGCAAGGTGGAAGTCTTGCATGGCATTTCGCTGGACGTACCTAAGGGCAAAGTGGTGACGCTGATCGGCTCGAATGGCGCAGGTAAAACCACGACTATGCGGGCGATTTCCGGCATGCTGAAACCGAAACAGGGGACAGTCACCTTGCATGGTAAAGATGTGACCGGTTTGGATTCGCATAAAATCGCGCGTGCTGGCCTTGCCCATTCACCCGAAGGCCGTCGTGTGTTTGCGACGATGTCGGTGACAGATAATTTATTGCTGGGCGCATTTCCACGTTTCACACGTTCGCGTCCGCGCGGTGATATCGAAAGCGATCTGCAGCAGGCGATGGAATTATTCCCGCGCCTGCGTGAGCGCCGCCATCAACTGGCCGGTACTTTATCCGGCGGTGAACAGCAAATGCTGGCGATGGCACGCGCCGTTATGCTGAATCCGGAAGTGATATTGCTGGATGAGCCATCGATGGGACTGGCGCCTATCCTGGTCGATGAAGTGTTCCGCATCATCCAGCGACTCAAGCAGGAAGGGCGCACCATGTTGCTGGTCGAGCAGTTTGCGGCAGCCGCACTCGCTGTTGCGGATTATGGCTACGTCCTCGAAAACGGGCGCATCTCTGTGCATGGTCCGGCCGATAAATTGCAGAACGATCCGGCAGTGAAAGCAGCGTATCTGGGTGGTGGCTCACATCATTAAATGAAGTAAGTCAGAAGTCAAAACGAAAGAGGGGGAGTGCATATACTCCCCCTCTTTTTTATAAAATAGGTCTATTGTCAGCAGAAAATAAGGGTGGTTTACATATACTGGGGGGAGTATATTTGATGCTCAGAATGGAATTTCCTGATACTTCGTTGCTTGATTTGTCGTGATCTGTTGCTGAAACACGGATGCGATAGAAATACAGCCACATTTTTTAAGCAGCGTTCCATGAAAAAGCGCCCATCACTTTATTGCGTGATGGGCGCTGCTGTGCTGATGCCAGCAAAAACGTACTGGCAAATCTGTCAGTAAATCTGTAAGTGAAATTGCTTTAAAACCTGTCCGCTATTAACCCTGCAAATGCCGCAGCGGATGTGCGTACGCCGGCCATACTTCGGTGAAGAATTGCGCGATCTGTTCATGACTCACATCGCGCAGATGCGCAGGCGACCATTGCGGCATATTGTCTTTATCAACGACCAGGGCCCGCACGCCTTCCAGCACTTCGCCATGTTTGAAGCAATGGCGTACCATGGCGCGTTCCATGCGCAGACAGTCCGCCACATTCTGACGTGCGCCGCGCCGCAGTTGTTCGAGCGTGACGCACATCAGTAAAGGCGAACGTTTCTCCATCGTGACCAGTGTTTGCTGAGCAAATGCATCGCTGTTGTTGCTTAATTTTTCTGCGATGGTCAGCACATTGTTGCCGCTGAAAAACTGATCGATCAAGGCGCGCTGGCTGGCAAGTTTACTGCTGGCCGGATCAGCCTGCGATGCAAATGGCGCAGCAAATTCACGTATCGCCAGGCGTATATCTGCCGCTTCGGTACGCTCCAGCATGGTCAGTAATGCTGGCAGTTCAGATGTTGGGATATAGACGTCAGCGAGGCCTGCATATAAGGCATCGGCAGCGGCAATGATGTCGCCAGTCAGACCGAGATAAGTACCGATTTCACCCGGTGTTCGCGACAGGAAATAACTACCGCCGACATCCGGAAATAAACCGATGTTCACTTCCGGCATCGCCATTTTGGTACGTTCGGTCACGATACGCAGACGGCAATTTTCACCTGCCTGCGCAATGCCCATACCGCCACCCATCACCACACCATTCATCAACGCGATGTAGGGCTTAGGGTAAAAATGTATCAAATGATTTAACGCATATTCTTCGGTAAAAAAATCTTCGAGCAGGGCGCTGTCACCAGTTGGCGTAGCGGTGCCGACGTCATAGAAAAAGCGGATGTCGCCACCGGCACAAAATGCTTTTTCACTGCTGCTGTGTATGAATACGGCACGGATAGTTGTATCGTCGCGCCACGCCAATAATGTGGCGGTGAGTGCGCGCACCATCTCCAGTGACAGAGAGTTCAATGCTTTCGGACGGTCGAGAGTGATGTAGCCGATCTGATTTTTAACGGAAGTGATTACGTATTCGCTCATGTAGATACCATTAACATAGTCGTGACAGGGCAATCATTTTATTCCTGTTTGCACTTCGTCAGTACGACAAAAATAACAAAAAACAGATAACAAAAAAGGACGCTGTTGGCGTCCTTGTTTTCGTGTTCCGTAAATAACGGGAGGCGGGCGATTATGCCGATGCCGGATCAGGGATATGTTTGATCGCATCGCGATCGTGACCCTGAACTTTATCTTTATGCTTGATCACCTGACGATCCAGTTTATCAATCAGTGTATCAATCGCAGCGTATAAATCATGCGCCAGACTTTCAACGTGAATATTTTTACCACTGATATGCAGGTCAATGTCGGCTTTATGTCGTTTCTCTTTTTCGCTCAGCTTGTCGACGGTCAGCGTGACGGTCAGATCAATGACCTGATCAAAGTGACGCCGGATACGTTCCAGCTTGGTATGTACATATTCACGAATGGCAGGAGTGACTTCAACGTGATGTCCACTGATGGTGAGATTCATACTGTGCTCCTTTAGTGATATTGCTTGCTAATAACAATAAGCTCATTTTGATTTTACGGCGTTGAGCTAAATCATATATAGCAATTCAAACCGTGATTACAAGGACTGCTTACAAAGATTTTCGCAAACTGACTGGCGGTATTTTCAGGGCTTCACGGTATTTGGCTACGGTCCGTCGGGCAATTACCATGCCCTGTTCACCCAGCATGTCTGCGATTTTGCTATCAGAGAGTGGGCTTTTCTGGTCTTCTGCTCCTATCAACTGCTTGATGAGTGCACGTATCGCGGTGGAAGAGGCTTCACCCCCTGTTTCCGTCGCAACATGGCTGCCGAAAAAATATTTCAACTCAAACATCCCATGCGGGGTCAGCATGTATTTCTGAGTCGTCACACGAGAAATAGTGCTCTCGTGCAGACCCAGTGTATCAGCTATTTCGCGCAAAACAAGAGGGCGCATCGCAACAGCACCATGCGCAAAAAAATTACGTTGTCTTTCAACTATCGCTTGTGACACCCGTAAGATTGTTTCGAAGCGCTGACGCATATTTTTGATCAGCCAGCGTGCTTCCTGTAACTGGGTTCCAAGTCCTGTTTCGCCGCGATTCTGCCGCATGATGTTGGCGTACATACTGCTCACGCGCAGTTTCGGCATCACATCCTGATTCAGTAACACTTGCCAGCCATTACCATTTTTTCTGACGATCACATCCGGTACTGCATAGTCTGAGCTGCTGGTGGCAAATGCGATACCTGGCCGTGGTTCGCATTGCCGTATGACTGCCTGCGCTTCGCGCAAATCTTCATCATCGCAGTCGAATATTTTTTTTAATTTTGTGAAGTCTCTTTGTGCAAACAAAGTCAGCTGTGTTTCCACCAGTGCCAGTGCAAGACGGCGGGTAACAAAAGGAATTTTCGGCATGCGCCTGATCTGTATCGCGAGACACTCTGATAAATTTCGCGCACCGACACCCGGCGGATCAAAACTCTGCAGCATCTTCAGCGCGAACGATAATTCCTCTTCGTCTATTAATAATTCGAGTGGCAGACCAGCGTGAATTTCTTCCAGACTTTCTGTCAGGTAGCCGTTATCATCGAGTGTGTCGATGATCAGTTCCAGCAATGCGCGGTCGCGTGCTTCCCTGAGCGTGAGGCGCATTTGTTCCAGCAGATAGTCACGCAGGCTGATGTGGGTAGATTCGAGCTGAGGCCTGCCTTCATCTTCATCGGCGTTAGCTGCACCGGAAGGCGCATCGTTAAAACTCCACTCTTCTTCGTTGGCACTGATGCTGTCGTTGACCGGCACATCAGCTTCGACAGCAGCATCTTGTGGCGCGGCGCTTTCAGAAGGCGTGATGCTTTCCATGCCTGCATCCGGCGTCGTACTTGTATTGTTGATGGCGCCATCCGCCAGCAGGCGGACCGCATTATCCATAGGGTCATCGACACGCTCCAGCATAGGATTTTCTATCAGCAGCGTTTCCAGTTCCTGATGCAGTTCCAGCGTTGACAGTTGCAACAGCCGTATCGATTGCTGCAGTTGAGGCGTCAGCGCAAGATGCTGAGAAGTACGTAGTTGCAGGCTTTGTTTCATAATGCGTCCCGTTACATCCGGAAATGTTCTCCCAGATAGACGCGTCGCACAGACTCATTCTGAATGATGTCGTCGGGTTTGCCGCTGGCTAATACCGAGCCTTGATTGATGATGTAGGCATGGTCACAGATACCCAGCGTTTCGCGGACATTATGATCGGTGATCAGCACACCGATACCGCGTTCTTTCAGGAAGCGGACGATGCGTTGAATCTCAATCACTGCAATCGGATCGACTCCGGCAAAAGGTTCATCGAGCAGAACAAAACGCGGGTTCGTCGCGAGTGCGCGCGCAATTTCGACACGACGTCGTTCACCGCCCGATAAAGCCAGCGCCTGACTGTCACGGATTTTTTCTATCTGCAGATCGGTCAGCAAGCTGTCCAGACGTTGCCGGATTTTTTTCTCGGATAAAAATTTTCCATCTTTGTCTTTTTGCAGTTCGAGTACAGCGCGGATATTTTCTTCGACCGTCAGTTTACGAAACACTGATGCTTCCTGAGGCAGATACGACAGACCGAGGACGGCACGCTGATGTATCGGTAAATCCGAAACATTCGTATCGTCGATATTGATTTCGCCGGCGTCGGAAGGTACCAGTCCGACGATCATATAAAAAGAGGTGGTTTTACCTGCGCCGTTTGGTCCCAGCAGCCCGACGACTTCGCCGCTTTTTACCAGCAGCGATACATCGCGCACAACTTGTCGTGCACCGTAGCGTTTTTGCAGACCTTTGACGGTCAGCGTGCTGTCTTTTGATCCCATCTTAATTTGCCTGTTTCTCAGTTCTTGGTTGTATCGTGGTTTTGATGCGACCGCCTCCTGACACTGCCTGACCTGAGCTGGAATTGACGCCGACAAAGACATCATTTTTACTATCGTAGGAAAGGAATTCTCCTTCTTGTTGCTGTGTGACTTTGTTTCCGTCGAGATAGCGTATTTGTGCCCTGGACAGGAATTTTACGAATTCTGTTTTTTCATCGTATTCCGCTTTTTCGGATTCGCCTTCCACCCAAAGATCTGGCCCGCCGTCGCGCTTCTGACGAAACGTGATTTTTGCGCCAGGTTTGGCGGTCAGTACAACATGCTGGAATTCATCGGCACTTTTTGTAACAACAGCTTTTTCTGCTCTGACTTTCAGTGTGCCGCGGACGACCACGACATCACCTGAAAACGTACTGACATTGGTCTTGCCATTATTTAAAAACTGGTCTGCTTCTATCGTCATTTCTTTGAGACTGTCTGCTTTTTCAGCGTGAACGCTGGATACGGACAGTAAAGCCATCAGGGCTAACATCCATGAGCTCAACGCAAGATGCACTGTTTTTTTTTCGGGGCGCATGTTTACTCTCTGTCTTGTCTGTGTTGTTGATGAATGTTTTTTCATTTATGTTTGAACAGGCGTGCATGCACTTTACTGAGCAGACGCAATTCCTGATTCGCATTGTTCGCGATCATACCGGTCGCATCGGTTTCGCCGTTATCCGTGATCAGTCTGATGCGTTGGTCCGTCCTGACGATGTCGGAGTCCGGCAGTAACTGCAGATATTCTGTTTCTACCCGCATAAAACTGGAGTTGATTCCTTGTGGCCTCTCTACTCTTACCTGATCATAAAGATGCACCACATCTTCGGTACGTTTTGGGGACAGCACCTCAGATTTCTGTTCCACAACCGCACGCGCTGCATTAATCGTGATCGGTGTGCGCTGCGTATCGAAGCTGCTGATGCGCGGCTCTTTGATATCGTACTGATCCGTGCGCGGTAAATGCACCAGGCTTTGTCCGGTCACGTGATAATTTGCCTTGCCGTTATTCGAGAGTTTGATGAAATTAAAATTCTCGACGTAATAATCCGGTTCCTGACGCGCTGAGGTCCGGTTGTAATCATCGGCGCCCTGACGACGTACTGTGTCGTACAGCCAGAAACTGCCAAGTGCAAGGAGACCGACAGCAGCGATAGCCATCCAGGTGCGTGCGCGGTCGATAGTGATTTGTGCCTTCATGCGAGGTATTCTGCCAGAACGCTGTCGTACTTGTTTTGCGCCCGCAATATGAAATCGCAGACTTCCCTGGCTGCACCTTTGCCGCCGCTGGCCGTCGTCACGTGATGGACGCGTTGGCGCACTTCTGCATGACCGTTAGGTACGCTGGCGGCGAAGCCGACACGGGTCAGAACCGGCAGGTCGATCACATCATCGCCGATAAAGCCACATTCGTCTGCCGGTATATTCAACTCTTGCAGCAGATGCAAAAATGCCGTTTTTTTGTCATGGATGCCCTGACGCACATAGGTGATGCCCAGATCAGCGGCGCGCCGCGCGACGATCGGCGATTGCCGGGCACTGATTATGGCCGTGGCAATGCCAGCGTTTTGCAGCAACCGTATGCCCTGTCCATCCAGCACATTGAATGTTTTCAGCGTTTCGCCATCCGCACCGAAATGCAGGCTGCCATCGGTCAGAATACCGTCCACATCAAAGATCATCAGTCTGATTTTTGCTGCTCTTATGATCGCTTCAGACATTAAATCACCTTGGCTCTGGTCAGATCGTGAATATGTAATGCACCAGCCAGTTTGCCATGTTCATCTGTGACCAGCAGCTGATTAATGCGATAGGTTTCCATCACTTCGACAGCTTCGACCGCCAGTTGTTCGGCGCGTATGCTGCGTGGATTTTTGTGCATGACATCCGCGATGCGGATTTGCGTGAAATCTCTGACGTCTTCCATCAGGCGGCGCAAATCACCATCGGTGAAAACGCCGACGATATGACGCTCGGCATCAATCACTGCGGTCATCGCCATTCCTTTTTTGGTGATCTCCAGCAGTGCCGTGGTCAGTTGCGTATCGGGTGTCACGCAGGGAATCGCGTCACCGGTACGCATCACATCTTTGACATAGGTCAGCAGACGGCGACCCAGTGCGCCACCCGGGTGGGAACGGGCGAAATCCTCTTCGCGGAAGCCGCGGGCATCGAGTACGGCGACTGCCAGCGCATCGCCTAAAGCAAGGGTGACCGTGGTACTGGCTGTCGGCGCAAGATTCAGCGGGCAGGCTTCTTTATCGACGTGCAGATTCAGATGCACATCGGCCAGTTTCGCCAGACTCGATTGCGGATTGCCTGTCAGTGAAATCAGTTTGACGCCAAGGCGTTTAATGATAGGCAGGATCGCGATGAGTTCTGCGGCCTCACCGGAATAAGAGATGGCAATGAAGACATCATGCTTGGTTACCATACCCAGATCACCATGCGCCGCTTCTGCAGGATGGATAAAAAACGATGGTGTGCCGGTGGAGGCGAAGGTGGCGGAAATCTTACGGGCGATATGACCGGATTTGCCTATACCCGAAACGACAACACGCCCATTGCATGAAAGTAACATTCTGACTGCAACAGAGAAATTTGTGGCATCGTCGCTGTTGAGCCTGTTTTGTAAGGCAATCAGTGCGTCTGCTTCAATTTGCAGAGTTGCTGATGCCAGTTGCACCGCACGTTGCGCGGCGGTCGAGGACGCATCATTTGCTGTCGTCTCGTTAAATGGGGTTGCGTTCAGATCATTCATGTCCGAAGTATAAACGAAATCCTGTAAGCAAAAACTCTGCCAGACGTAACGAAATGCATATTCCGTGCACATTGTTCATTGAATATGACGAAAACTTCAGCATAAATCGGCAATAATATCCTCTATGAATGCGCTCGATACGACACTGTCTCTGTTAGCTGCCGCGGTTCTCGGGGTTGTTGTTTTTCGTCTGTGGCAACTGCCGCCAATACTGGGTTATCTCGTTGTCGGCGTGCTGATAAGTCCGTTTGGTCTGGGGTTTGCCGACGATGGCGCGGTCACGCACGAACTTGCCGAGTTTGGCGTGGTGTTTCTGATGTTTTCCATAGGGCTGGAATTCTCTTTGCCCAAGCTGATGACGATGCGCAAGGCGGTGTTCGGTCTGGGCATGGCGCAGGTAGTCATGACGATTGCGGTCAGCCTGGTCGCCGCCCGACTGGCCAGTATCTGGTTGCCGCAGTATTTTCAGATTGGTTGGGAAGCCGCTTTTGCCTTAGGCGGTGCACTGGCGATGTCATCGACAGCGATCGTTTCCAAAATGCTGACGGAGCGCCTGGAGCTGGAAAGTTTGCACGGGCGGCAGATTATCAGCATCCTGTTGTTTCAGGATCTGGCGGTGGTGCCGCTGCTGATCCTGATTCCGGCGCTGGCATCACATTCCTCTGATCTGCTGCAAAACCTGGCGTGGGCAAGTGCGAAGGCAATCCTGGTCCTGCTCGTATTACTGGTTGCCGGACAAAAACTGATACGCGCCTGGTTCCGGGTGGTCGCGAAGCAGCGTTCGCAAGAGTTATTTATGCTCAACCTGTTGCTGATCACGCTGGGGGCTGCATGGCTGACCGAACAGGCCGGGCTGTCGATGGCGCTGGGGGCGTTTGTGGCAGGGATGCTGATTTCTGAAACCGAGTACCGCCTTCAGGTCGAGGAGGATATCAAGCCTTTCCGCGATGTGCTGCTGGGGCTGTTTTTTATCACCGTCGGCATGCTGCTGAATTGGCGGCTGGTGGTTGATCATCTGTGGTTAGTGTTGTTGCTGTTTATTGTGCCAATGGTTGTCAAGCTGCTGCTGATTGCCGGTCTGGCAAAATTGTTTGGCAACTCGACCAGTATTTCTTTGCGCACCGGTCTGGCGCTGGCGCAGGCGGGTGAGTTTGGTTTTGTTTTATTAAATCAGGCCGGTGATCTGCATCTGATACCAGCGCAATTGTTGCAGGTAATACTGGCAGCCATGGTGTTGTCGATGCTGGTATCGCCGTTTATTCTGGCGAAATCGGATGTGATCGTGATGAAGTTTTCTGCCAACGAATGGATGCTGCAATCTTTAGCGTTGACACAAATTGCGGCCCGCACGATGAATGCGAAAAAGCACGTGATTATCGCGGGTTTCGGACGCAGCGGGCAAAGTCTGGCGCGTTTATTGGAAGAAGAAGGCATTAGCTATCACGCGCTGGATATGGATCCTGACCGTGTGCAGGAAGCGCAGATGGCGGGCGCAAATGTTTCGTATGGCGATGCGGCGCGCCGAGAGAGCCTGACGGCAGCTGGTATCAATCGCGCGGCTGCACTGGTCGTCACGTATTCCAGCACTGCCTCGGCATTAAAAATTCTGCACTTCGTGAATGAGCTTAATCCTTCCTTGCCGGTGATCGTACGCAGCCACGATGACACTGATTTGGATAAACTCAGAGCCGCCGGTGCCACCGAGGTGGTACCTGAACTAATGGAAGGCAGCCTGATGCTGGCATCGCATGCGCTGGTGATACTCGGCGTACCGTTGCGCCGTGTTGTGCATCGGGTGCAGGCGGCACGTGATGAGCGCTACGAATCGCTGCGGGGATTTTTCCGTGGCGCCAGCGATGCGGCTGACAGCCCGGAAGCGATGCAGGTCCGTTTGCATACGATAGTCCTGAGTGAGCGCGCAACGGCAGTTGGCAAATCCGTGCAATCGATACGTCTGGCGGAAACAGGGGCGGATGTGCATGCGATCCGCCGTGATCGTCAGCGTCTGGCGCTTGCCGAAAACATGATTTTGCAGGCCGGCGATGTGATCGTCGTGCGAGGAACATCAGAAGCAGTCGCAAGAGCCGAGCAGCGACTGCTAAAATAGCGGGTTATTTTAAAAATTGAAGGTCATCCGGCGATGTTAAATCCATCCGAGTACATTAAAGAACATATCCGCACTGTGCCAAACTGGCCGCAAGAAGGCGTGATGTTCCGCGACATTACCCCTTTGTTGCAAAATCCTAAGGTATTTCGCGTTTTAATCGACATGTTTGTGCATCGCTACATGGATCAGAAGATTGATGTGATCGCCGGTCTGGACGCGCGCGGCTTCATCATCGGTTCGGTGCTGGCGTATGAACTGAATCTGGGTTTTGTGCCGATTCGCAAGAAAGGTAAATTGCCTTTTCACACTGTGTCGGAAGAATATGAACTGGAATACGGCAGCGCAACCGTCGAGCTGCATGCCGACGCCTGCAAAAAAGGTGAGCGCGTGGTGCTGATCGACGATCTGATCGCGACGGGTGGCACCATGATGGCAGGTAAAAAATTGCTGGAGCGTCTCGGTGCGATCGTGGTCGAGGGCGCGGTGATCGTTGATCTGCCTGAACTGGGCGGCTCTAAGCTGATTAAAGACAGTGGCTTGCCGCTGTTTACCGTGTGTAATTTCGACGGACATTAATGCCGGAAAATTGATTCGCTGCTGAACGCTGTGCTGAATTGATGGCGTGATGACCGCGTTAAAAAATATATGAAAAGAAGAACTGACTGGTTCTTCTGGCTCTGAAAAAGCTGATACGCTGATTGCGATCAGCTTTTTTTATGCCGAAATTGTGGGGATAAAGTATGCGTGTTTTAGAAATGCAGGGCGCTGCGCTGCCGGCGTATGCGGCGCAGTTGAATCAGCTGTTACGGCAATGTATTGCCGCTGGTGCCAGCATCGGTTTTATTGCGCCGCTCAGCGACGATAAAGCGGCGGCTTTCTGGGCAAATATTCATCAGTCCGTACAGTCTGGCGAACGCCGCATGGCGCTGGCGCTTGATGACGACGGCCGGGTGCTCGGCACTGTGCAGCTTGTGCTGGATATGCCGCAAAACGGCCAGCATCGTGCGGAAATCGCCAAACTGATGGTGACACCGGACGCACGGCGGCGTGGTATTGCGCGCAGCTTAATGCAGTGGGCTGAAGATGTCTGCCGCGCGGAACAGCGCAGTCTGATCGTGCTCGATACCCGAACCGGTGATGCCGCAGAACCTTTGTATTTGTCGCTGGGTTTTCAGTTGGCGGGGATCATTCCCGCTTATGCCATGTCCGATGCGGGAACGCTGGACAGCACCAGTATTATGTTTAAACAATTGTTACGCGGCTGACAGCGAAGAGGGCGGGCAACCTCAGTATTTGCCAGCGCTGACGCCGTCTTGTTGTGCATTGGCCGCGGATACTGAGGCGCTTTTTTCTTTCAGAAGCGTTTTTTGTATCAAAATATACCGGGGGGAGTATATAAAATCCCCCTTTATTTTATTGTGACAATAAGCTGATTTTTTAACATACTCCCCATTTTTTCAATTTTCCGGGATTATTTCTATGTGGGGAATGGTTTTCTCCGTGCAGCCGGAAGTCCTCGCTTGTTTCGTCGCCAGGTGCTGACGAGCACCTGATTTTGTCAGGAAAAAAATGGTAGCGTCCGAATTGGCGCGGCAAGTTTACATCGGCAAAAATTAAGCTTCTGCGTTATACTTCAGGTCTTCCAAGGAGCGCTGCGACAAGATCTTGCTATCTTGCCAGGCTTGGAATCCACACAACCGCGCTCACGTTACTTTTTTCAATCAGAAAGGAGGGCGTGATGAACGCCACTGTAACTTCCGCACCATCCAAGACAACTCAGGATTTTCTCATTGCCGATATCAGTCTCGCAGACTGGGGTCGTAAAGAAATTAAAATCGCTGAAACAGAAATGCCGGGCCTGATGGCGATCCGCGAAGAATTCGCTGCCAGCCAGCCGTTAAAAGGCGCGCGTATCACCGGTTCGCTGCACATGACAATTCAGACAGCCGTTCTGATCGAAACTCTGATCGCACTCGGTGCGCAGGTCCGCTGGGCATCCTGCAATATCTATTCAACTCAGGATCATGCTGCGGCAGCAATCGCCGCCGGCGGCACACCAGTCTTTGCATTCAAAGGCGAAAACCTGGATGAATACTGGGAATTCACGCACCGTATTTTTGAATGGACCGACGGTGGTTATTCCAACATGATTCTGGATGATGGTGGCGATGCGACTTTGTTGCTGCATCTCGGTACCCGCGCAGAGAAAGATATTTCTGTGCTGGCTAATCCAGGTTCAGAAGAAGAAATCTGCCTGTTCAACGCAATCAAATCGCATCTGAAAACAGAACCAGACTGGTATTCCAAACGTCTGGCCGCGATCAAAGGCGTGACCGAAGAAACGACGACAGGCGTACATCGTCTGTACCAGATGCACAAAGAAGGCAAACTTGCTTTCCCTGCGATCAACGTTAATGATTCCGTAACGAAATCTAAGTTCGATAATCTGTACGGCTGCCGCGAATCTTTGGTGGACGGTATCAAACGTGCGACTGACGTGATGATCGCCGGTAAAGTTGCCGTGATCGTCGGTTATGGTGACGTCGGCAAAGGTTGCGCACAAGCGATGCGTGCATTATCCGCTCAGGTCTGGGTGACAGAGATTGATCCTATCTGTGCATTGCAGGCGGCGATGGAAGGCTTCCGCGTGGTAACGATGGAATACGCCGCAGAACATGGTGATATTTTCGTGACGACCACTGGCAACTACCACGTCATCAATCACGCACACATGCTGAAGATGAAAGATCAGGCAATCGTGTGCAACATCGGTCACTTCGACAATGAAATTGATGTCGCCTCACTCAAGCAATACACCTGGGAAAACATCAAACCGCAAGTCGATCATGTGATTTTCCCTGATGGCAAACGTATCATTTTGCTGGCTGAAGGCCGTCTGGTGAACCTGGGTTGCGGTACTGGCCATCCTTCGTATGTGATGAGTTCTTCGTTTGCGAATCAGACGATTGCGCAAATTGAACTGTTCCAGAACAATGATCAGTATCCGGTTGGCGTTTATACCTTACCTAAGCATCTGGATGAAAAAGTCGCCCGTCTGCAATTGAAAAAACTCAATGCGCAACTGAGCGAGCTGACCGATGAACAAGCTGCGTATATCGGCGTGAAAAAAGAAGGTCCTTACAAGCCTGAACACTACCGTTATTAATCACGACTGACTCCCCGTCTGACTGTGTCAGCGGGGAGTTTTTCTTATCCGTCGAAACAGGAGTCCGTATGCGTCTGCTTGCTATCTGGCTGATTAACGCCCTCGCTTTGCTCGCCATTCCTTATCTGATGCACTCTGTTGCCATTGATAGTTTCGGCACAGCCCTGCTGGTAGCACTGGTACTGGGATTGGTCAATACCATTCTGCGTCCGGTGTTGCTGGTGCTGACCTTGCCGGTAACGATGCTGACCATGGGCTTATTCATTTTTGTCATCAACGGCTTGTTGTTCTGGGCTGTGGCGAACGTGGTTGATGGCTTTCATGTCGCCGGATTCTGGGCCGCAGTCGGTGGTGCTTTGTTGTACAGCGTGATCTCCTGGACACTGTCGACTTTACTCTTTCAACAACGATGAAGACGCATAATTTCAGCATAGAATTTTTCCCGCCCAAGACGGCGGAAGGCATCGAGAAATTACGTGCAACCAGAGCAAAACTGGCTGAGTTGCAGCCTAAATATTTTTCCGTGACATTTGGTGCCGGTGGTACCACACAGCAAGGAACGCTGGATACGGTTCTGGAGATCCGTAAAGAAGGCTACGATGCCGCGCCGCATTTGTCTTGTGTCGGCGGCAGCCGTGAATCGATACGCGACATTCTGCAGCAATATCAGGCCAACGATATCCGCCGGTTGGTGGCGTTGCGTGGTGATTTGCCGAGTGGCTATGGCATGGGCGGCGAATTCCGTCACGCCAGTGATCTGGTTGAATTTATCCGTGCCGAAACCGGTAACTGGTTTCATATCGAAGTGGCTGCTTATCCGGAAATGCATCCGCAGGCACGCTCACCGCAAGACGATTTACAAAATTTTGTCCGTAAGATGAACGCCGGAGCCAATGCCGCCATCACGCAATATTTTTACAATGCGGACGCATATTTCCGTTTTGTTGAAGAGGCGCAGAAAGCAGGTGTGACCGCACCTATCGTGGCCGGCATTATGCCGATTACCAACAGCAGTCAGTTGTTGCGTTTCTCTGAAATGTGCGGTGCAGAGATCCCACGCTGGGTACGCCTGAAGCTGGCGAGTTTTGGCGACGACACTGCGTCGATCAAAGCGTTTGGACTCGACGTGGTGTCATCTATGTGCGAACGTTTGCTGGCAGGCGGCGCACCAGGGCTGCATTTCTATTCATTGAATCAGGCCGCCGCAACAACGGCGATCTGGCAACGCCTGGTGTAATCGTTCGTTTTAATCGTCCATTTTTTCAAAAGCGTGCTGATGGCAATGTCAGCACGCTTTTTTTGCTTGTGAAAAAGGAGCGGTTTGTCAGGCGGCTGAACTCATTCTGCGTTTTTAAGCACAAATTCTTGTCTTTAAGAAAATATTTATTTTGATTCAAGTCAAGAATACAGGCCTTTTTCTGCATTACAATAATTCGTTATATTTAATTTTTCATATTTAAATAACCTTGCCACCGGGAGCAAAATTGGCTATTGAACTTTACAATGACGGCAAACACATCTGCGTGATGTTTAACGATCTGGTGAAAGATGCCGGGGATCATGCCGTTCAGGCTAATCAGTTCCTTGTCGTTTCCGATGGTGAGGGTGCGCTGATTGATCCGTCCGGCCATCTGACTTACAACTCGCTGGTGTTGGCAATGCACAAGTACATGCCTAAGCAGCAGCTGAAGTATCTGTTTGCCTCGCATCAAGATCCCGATATTATCGGCGCACTGGATAAGTGGCTCTTCAGTACAGAGTGCAATCTGTTTGTGTCTAAACTCTGGTCACGTTTCGTACCGCATTTCTGTAATCTGAACCGTGCTGACGGTCGTATTATCGGGATTCCGGATGAAGGCATGCCTGTACCTATGCGTGATACCGTTATCCACGCTGTGCCTGCGCATTTTCTCCATGCGGAAGGTAACTTCCAGTTTTACGATTCCAAATCAAAAATCCTGTTTTCCGGTGATATGGGAGCGTCGATGGTGGATGCGGGCGATATCGTTAATCCGATGAGAACCAAAGAAGATTTCCTTGCAGAGCTGCACACCATGAGTGGTTTCCATAAGCGTTATATGGTGTCAAACAAGGTCTGCCGTCTGTGGGCAAATATGGTGCGGCAAATGGATATCGAGATGATGGTACCTCAGCATGGCCGTTATTTTGTCGGTAAGGAAGCGATACACGCGTTCCTCGACTGGATAGAAAACCTGCAATGCGGTATTGATCTGTTTACTCAGGAACATTACCGCTTCCGTGGCTGATCAGCCGGTTTTCAGCGGTTTCACTACCGCATAGTCGAGAGGCAATGCGGTAGTACTCTTAATTACTTCCATCACAAAACTGGAGCTGACATCCTGCAAGTCGGCGACTTTCACCAGCTTTTTATAGACCAGATCAAAGCCTGCCATATCCGGCACATGGACCTTCAACAGATAGTCGATGTCGCCGCTCATGCGCAGTATCTCGACGATTTCACTGATATCTTTGACTCCCGCGATAAACTTCTGCATCCATTTCTCGTTATGTTGCGCCGCCTTGAGCGCCACCATCACGGTTAAACCGAGATTCAGTTTGCCGGGATCGCACAACACAACCTGACTGCGGATGACGCCGTCTTCCTGTAGTTTCTGTACCCGCCGCCAGCAAGGCGTGACGGAAAGATGCACCGCCTGCGCCAGATCGGCCAGCGCAATCGAGGCGTCTTTCTGCAGGAAACTCAGTATTTCAAGATCTTTTTTATCCATAATCATATATTTTTAGGAAATTTTTCTAAAAATAACATGAATGTTTAAAAAAATGAGTAAAAATTTCCGGCTGATGATTGTTACGATGTCGGCTGTACCGTCGCCTGAACGCGATATCTGAAAATTCTGTCTGTCTCTGGAGAACGCCATGCACCAACCCGCATCTGAATTGCAAACGGCAACGCGCCTGACTCACGCCGGGCGCAAAGGAAAAGAGCATCATGGTCCTGTCAATCCGCCTGTGGTTCGTGCATCGACGATGTTGTTTCCCGATTGTGCGGCTTTACAGGATGCCAATGGTACCCGTCGCTCGTATGCGCGCCATGCGACCGAAACCACGCTGGCGCTGGAGCAGGCATTGTGCGCAGCGGAGGGCGCTGCTGCCTGCATGCTGACCTCGTCGGGTTTGTCGGCGATTACAACGACCTTGCTGGCTTTACTGAAACCGGGCGATCATCTGCTGATGGTCGATACTGCTTATGATCCTACACGCCAGTTCTGTGATGGCTTGCTGAAGCAGATCGGCGTTAACACGACGTATTACGACCCGCTGATTGGTGCGGGTATTGCGGCGTTAATGCAGCCAGAGACCAAAGTAATTTTTGTCGAATCACCCGGCTCGCTGACATTTGAAGTGCAGGACGTACCGGCGATTGCGGCGGTCGCGCATGCGGCTGGTGCGGTCGTGGTGGCTGACAGCACATGGGCCACACCGATAGGCTGGGATTCTTTTGCTCTGGGAATTGATGTCTCTATACACGCGGCGACCAAGTACATCGTCGGTCACTCTGACGCATTGATGGGGGCGATTCTGACAAATGAAGCGCTGCATCTGCGTATCCGCAATACGTATAAACAACTGGGCATGTCTGTCGGCGGTGATGATGCAGCATTGGCATTGCGTGGTCTGCGTACCATGGCTGCGCGTCTGGCAGTGCATCGCGACAGCGCGCAGGTCGTTGCGAAGTGGCTGCAGGCTCAGCCTGAAGTGGCAGAAGTGCTGTATCCACCGCTGGCAGGTGCAGCCGGACATACATTATGGAAGCGTGACTTCCGCGCAGAATACGCATGCGGACTGATGGGAGCCGTTTTTCATTCCGGCGTGACGGAGGCGCAGGTCGCAGCCCTGATCGATCGTACTGCTTTATTCGGCATAGGTTACAGCTGGGGTGGATACGAGAGCCTGATTCTGCCGACACGCCCGGCGGGATACAGGACGATCAATGCGGAAAAATGGAATGTGCCGATGATACGTCTGCATGTCGGTCTCGAAGCCGTGGAGGATTTAATCACCGATCTTGATGCAGGATTTTCCGCATTAAGAGCATCTGCCTGCACTGCCAGAGCAGCATAAGCTGGAAGCCGTGAATGCCAGACGACAGTTTCCAGTATTGTCATCAGGATGTCACTCACCTTGTTTAAGATGCGTATGTCCTACTGCTTTAACTCCAAAGGTCAGGATATTTGCCCGCAGATTTTTCTGCGGGTTTTTTTATGGTGGTGAACTGATCGCCTCATCTATATCCAGTGTTTTTACTCCTCCACCATTCAGAAATTCCACGTACATCCAGTCTCCTTCGGCATTGCTGACGCCATCCGGCACGTTTCGCTGAACTTCTGCTTTACCGGCGAGACTTGCCCGCATACTGTCTATCCAGATTGGTAAAGCCAGAGTCGCACCAAATTCTCTGCCACCCAGCGATTTAGGATCGTCGTAACCCATCCAGGCAACCGCGACCACATTCCCTGCGTAGCCAGCAAACCAGCCGTCAACAGCATCACTGGTGGTCCCTGTTTTTCCGGCCAGATCATGGCGTCCCAGACGTGCGCTGGCTGCTGCACCGGTACCACTGCGGGTGACTTCACTTAACAGACTGTGCATCACAAAGGCATTCCTGCCATCAATCACACGGGCATCTTCCTGCGCAATCGCAGGTACTTTATTTTCACTCAGCACCTTGCCTTTGGCGTCAACGACCTTGCTGATCAGCCACGGCGTGATCTGATAACCACCATTCGCAAACACGGCATATCCGGCTGCCAGTTGTACTGGTGTGACAGCACCGGTGCCGAGCGCCATGGTCAGGTCATCCGGATGCTTTTCTTTGTTAAAACCAAAACGCGGCAACCAGTTATGCGCAGTATCGACACCGATGGCTTTGAGTATGCGCACAGAGACCACGTTTTTCGATTGTGCCAGCGCGGTACGCATGCTGATGGGACCATCATATTTACCATCGTCATTGCGTGGGTCCCAGCGCAGCAAAGTACCTGTCGTGGCGGAGAGCTGCACGTCATTGATCAGCGTTGCCGGAGAAAAGCCTTTTTCCAGGGCTGCAGAATAAATGAAGGGTTTAATGCTGGAACCAGGCTGACGCCAGGCGCTGGTGACATGGTTGAATTTTTTACGGTTGAAATCGAATCCGCCCACCAGTGCACGATAGGCACCGGTTTCCGCATTCAGGGCAACGTAGGCACCTTCGACTTCAGGCAACTGGCTGATACTCCAGCGCTTCTTCGTATTCTGTATCACGCGGATCACCGCACCAGGTACGATTTTCAGACTGGATTTCGCTTTCGCTTGTAAGGCGTTTGCCGCAAATTTTAAACCGTCACCATCAATCACTGCGGTGTCGCCGTTGGCCAGTTCTGCCTTGATGACTTTGCTGCTGACTTCGGTTACGACTGCAGCCTGTAATTTGTCGCTGGAAGGATGTTTGCGCAGCACTTCATCAATCGCATCGTCACGTTCATCTTCATCTGCAGGTAACTGAATAAAGGCTTCGGGGCCGCGATAGCCGTGGCGCTGGTCGTATGCCATGACGTTGTTGCGCACGGCTTCATAAGCCGCTTCCTGATCAGCTTTCAGCAGCGTGGTATAGACTTTGATACCACTGGTGTAGGCTTGTTCTTTGTATTCGTCGACGATTTTTTGGCGCACCATCTCAGCAACATAGTCGGCATGGGTATCGTAAATCTGTTTTCCGGTGACGGTGATTCTTTCATGCAGAGCCTGATCGTATTGTGCTTCAGTAATCACGCCACGATTGAGCATGAGTTTGAGCACCACTTCCTGCCTTTGCTTGGCCTTTTGGAAGTTGCTGACAGGATTGTGCCGCACCGGATTTTTCGGTATCCCGACCAACATTGCAGCTTCCGCCAGACTCAGTTCATTCAGTGATTTATTGAAGTAAGTCCGCGCTGCGCCAGCGAAGCCATGGGTGCGCTGCCCCAGATAAATCTGATTCATGTACAGCTCCAGAATCTGGTCTTTACTGAGCGCGGCTTCGATGCGGGTGGTGAGTAGCAATTCTTTGAGTTTTCGATTCACGGTTTTTTCCTGCGACAGGAAAAAATTTCTGGCGACCTGCATCGTGATGGTCGACGCTCCCTGATGAAATCCACCGCGCAGATCAGCCAGAACCGCACGACCGGCACCGATAAAGTCGATACCGCTATGTTCGTAAAAGCGCGCATCCTCGGTAGAGAGCAGTGCCGTTTTCAGTTTTTCGGGAATCTCTTTGATCGGTACAAATTCGCGGTGTTCTTCGCCAAATTCACCGATCAGCGCGTTATCTGCAGTATAGATACGCAGCGGTATCTTTGGTCGGTAATCGGTCACCGCGTCAAGTGGCGGCAGGTTGGGCGCAAGTACCAGAAACACGTAGGCCAGAACGCCCGCAGCGATGATGCCCAGCGATGCCACGATGGCAGCAATCCATTTCATGTTGGTTTAGTCCTCTAAAGTTTGCAGCAGATACAGTTTTTGATAAATGCCCTGATCTATCTGCATTAATTCCTGATGCTGACCTTGCTCAGCGATTTTGCCGTGATTCAGAACGATGATGCTGTCTGCATCTCTGATAGTGGAAAGGCGATGCGCAATGGCGATGATGGTGACTTTGCCGCGTAATTCATTCAGCGCAACTTGCACGATCTGTTCGGTTTCACTATCAATATGAGAGGTCGCCTCGTCCAGGAACAGGATGCGTGGCTGACCCGCCAGTGCGCGGGCAATCGCAATCAGTTGCTTTTGCCCTGTGGATAATCTGGCGCCGCCTTCGCCGAGTGGCGTGTCATAGCCATGTTCCAGTTGCAGAATAAACTCATGTACGTGTGCTGCTTTCGCTGCCGTGATGATGTCTGTCTCGCTGAGGCTGCGCCCCATCGCGATATTTTCACGCGCGCTGGCGGCAAGCAAAAAGGGTTCTTGCGGAACGAGGCCGACGCTGGCACGGAAATGCTCATCTGAAAAAGTGGCAATGTCATGACCGTCAATTCTGATGCTGCCGGATTGCGCGGCATAAAAGCGCAGCAGCAAACTCATCAGCGTCGATTTTCCGCTGCCGGTATGACCGACCACACCAAAAAAACTGCCGGCTGGTACGTGTAAATTCACGTCCTGCAATACCGGATGTCCGGCGTTGTAGGCAAAGCTCAGATGCGCTATGTTCACGTCGCCTGACAGCATTTGCGCATCGGTACTGGTATTCGTTGTCTGCTGTTCGTGTAACAAGGTGTTGACCCGTGCAGCCGAGACGACGGCTTGCTGAATTTGCCCGAATTGCAGCGTAATCTGAATCAGCGGATCTACAACTCGCGCGATATAACTGACAAATGCATACAGAATCCCGACTTCGACACCCGAAAAACTGCGTTGCCCAAAGCTGTAAATCACGACCACCAACAGCACGGAATTAAGTAAATCCAGCGCTGGTCGCAGTAACCAGGCGTTTGCGCGCAGTTCATCAAGACGGGCGACGTAATGTAATTGGTTTGTGTTGGCAAATCGCTGACCGAAACGTTGTTCGGCATTGCTGGCCTGCAGGGCGCTCATGCCACTGATACTCTCGGCAACCTGCGCGTTAATGTCGCTACGCAACTGCCGTGCACGGCTGACGGCGGGGGCACTCCAGCGCTGATAAAACCAGACAATAATCACGACGGCCGGAATTAAGGTGATGACGATCAGCATCAATCGCCAGTCCAGCCATGCCATGGCCACCAGCGCGCCGAGCACGACGATGGAGCTGTCCAGCATCACAAACAATACCTGCACATACAGATTTTTGACTGACTCGGTATCGTTGGTGACGCGGCTGACGAGCTGACCGGTAATCGCCTTATCGAAGAAGGCCATAGGCAAACGCAAGACATGCCCATACACCTGTTCGCGTAAGCGCCGCACTGAACGCATTGCAACCCCCGCAAGCCGGGTCAGCTGCATGTAGCGCAGCCAGGTTGCACCCCAGCCTGTCACGACATACGCCACCAGTAAGGCAATAACCGCAGGCCAGTCCATTAAGTGCGGCAGCAGATAACGGTCGATAAACGCTTTGCCGAGTAAGGGGCCGATGGCTTCCAGTCCGGCAGCAATCAATAAAAAAAATATGCCCCAGACGACATGTTTTTTTTCTGGCTGAGCCGCTTGTACCAATAACTGTACGGCTAATTTTTTCTCTGATTTCACGGAGGCTTTTTCTGTCGTATTCATATCATGCGGCATGTAAGCTTGCCTCCAGTTGCTGATAGCGCCATTGCGATGCATACCATTGATTGGCGTCCAGCAGTTGTTGATGCGTTCCTTGTTCTGTGATTTTTCCATCCCGCAAAACAAGGATGTGATCAGCGTCGACCACTGCACTCAGGCGGTGACTGATGATGATCGCACTGCGTTCGTTTTGTTTTTGGCGTAATTCGGCAAGATGCTGCAGGATGCGGGTTTCGGTATCCGTATCGACGGCGGAAAGCGCGTCGTCCAGTATCAACAGCGGACTGGATGTCAGCAGTGCGCGGGCGATTGCAACGCGCTGGCGCTGGCCACCTGACAGTGTGACTCCGCGTTCACCGACGGGCGTGTCGTAGCCTTGTGGGAAACGCAGAATGTCGTCATGCACTGCCGCTAAAGTGGCAGCATGAATAACCTGTTCCCGGCCCGCTTCCGGATTAGCAAGAGCAATGTTTTCGGCAATTGAGGCCGAAAATAAAAATGGTTCTTGCGCGACCCAGTTGATAGCAGTTCGTAAGCTGTGCAGCGGATATTCTGCAATCAGATGTTCGCCCCAGCGCACCTGCCCATGCGGTGTTTCTATCTGCCGCAACAGCAATTTAACAATACTGGATTTACCGGCACCGGTTGGCCCGACGATCCCCAGCGTTTGTCCAGGTGTGATGGACACTGAAATATCGGTCAGTGCATTTCTGCTTTGGCCGGGATACGCAAAACTGATGTGATCGAAATGTATCTTGCCAGATGGCTGGCTGCTCAGAGTACCTTTATCCTGTATCGACAGTTCTTGCGACAGCACAGGTTCCAGCCTGCCCCAGGCCGCTTTGCCTCGCTCCATCAGAGACAACACCCAGCCCGCAGCGAACATGGGCCAGATCAGTTGTCCCAGATACATAGTAAAGCTGGTGAGTGCGCCGATTGTCATTTCTCCGTGCCACACCAGATAACCGCCGACGGCCAGTGTCAGCGCGCCAGCTGCTGTCAGCGTGATGCCGACCGCAGGCTCATAAGCCGCTTCCCAGCTTTGCGCCGAGAGGCTGGCGCTGGCTGCGTTTTCAGCGAGTTCGGCAAACTGCGCAGCACTGCGCTGTTCCAGACCTAAAGCGCGCAGAGTACGTACGCCGGCAAGGGTTTCCTGCACCTGATCGTTGAGTTTGCTGAAGCGTTCCAGCGAATCGCGCGAGGCTTCATGTACCTGATGGGTGATATGCCGGAACGCCCACGCCATCAGGGGAAATGGCAATAACGCCGCCACCGCAAGACGCCAGTCCACGCCCAGTAACATCATGCCGATGACCAGGGCAAATGTCATCGAACCATCAAAACCTGCCAGCGCTGCTTCACCGGCCGCAAGTTCTATCGCATCGGCATCATTGGTGCCGAGTGCCATCAGGTCGCCAGTACGTTGTTGCTGAAAAAAATTCTGTCCCTGCAAACTCAGGCGCTGATATAAACGGGTACGAAGTTCAACACCAAGCTGATACGAGGCTGTGAACAGTTGCATGCGCCAGCCGACACGCAGGAAATAAATGGCAATGCCCATCAATAACAGCCACGCGAGTTCGGTCAGCATACCGCGTTGATCAAGCTGCCCACTGACCAGTCCATCAATCACGGCACCAACGCGACGCGGTATCAATACGGTCATCAGGGCGACGGCGAACAGCATACTGGCCGCTGCACAATAGCGCTGCCAATGGCGGCGGATAAATGTTTTCAGTAGTTGGAACAGTGTCATGCAAATTCTTAAATAGGACTTACCTGACAGCGCCCCGGAGGTACGATGGCTCTTGACTGCTATGCCTGCTGTCTTGGTTGTCGTGTCTTGCCGGAATAACTATCCGTCAGTCCTGTTAAATAAAAAATCCGTTATCCCTCAACAGGATAACGGATTGTAAACGCATTAAACAGATTGTGATTGGATCACAGGTGGATTCGACTATCGACGTCGAATCAGCGCCTGCCAAATTTGTGGCAGTTTGCCGTCATCAGTGAATTGCATTTGCCTCGTTGTCGCGCTTTAACATATTCCACAAAAAGCTGTAGGTAATTGCACTCATATCGGCTCTTTGTTCATTATTTGCCGCGCCACCATGTCCGCCTTCGATGTTTTCGTAGTACCAGACATTTTTATGACCCTGATCCAGCATTTTTGCCGCCATTTTGCGGGCATGGCCGGGGTGGACGCGATCATCACGGGTAGAGGTGATGAACAGAACGTTAGGATAACGAACACCTGCTTTGACGTTGTGGTAAGGCGAGTAACGCTGGATGTATGCCCATTCTTGCGGCACATCAGGATTCCCATATTCGCCCATCCACGAAGCTCCGGCCAGCAGTTGGTTGTAGCGCTGCATATCCAGCAGTGGCACCTGACTGACAACGGCGTTGAACAGTTCCGGATGCTGAGTCAGAGCCACCCCTGCCAGCAGACCGCCGTTACTGCCGCCCATGGCACCGAGATGACGGGGGCTGGTTATTTTGCTTGCGATCAGACTGTTTGCTACTGCCGCAAAGTCGTTGTAAGCGCGTTGACGATTTTCTTTCAATGCGGCCTGATGCCAGCGCGGACCGAATTCGCCACCGCCACGAATATTCGCAACAACATAGACGCCGCCTTTTTCCAGCCAGGTTTTACCTAATGTACCTGAGTACGATGGTGTCAGGGAAATCTGGAAGCCACCGTAACCATACAGCAGCGTCGGGTTACTGCCATCGTATTTGATATCTTTGCGTTTGATGACGAAATAAGGAACTTGCGTACCATCGGCCGAGGCCGCAAATTGCTGAACGGTCTCATAAGGGGATGCATCAAAAAATGCGGGTGCTGATTTCAATTGTTCACGCGTGTCGCTGCCGGCATGTGCGAGCAGATAGACATTGGGCGTCAGATAATCGGAATAGCTGAGGAAGTAATCATCATTGCCTTCAACGTCAACAGCACTGATGCCCACTGCCCCCATGGTTGGTAACTGCACCTGGCGGGATGCCCACTTTCCATCTGCGAATTTCCATTCCTGCAAATGGCTTTTAACATTGTTGAGCGACTGTACCAGCAGGTAGTTTTTTGTTGCGGTGAGGCCCGTGAAAGACGTACTGTCTGTAGGCTCAAACAGCGTAGTGAATTGGCGATCACCATTTTCAAAAGAGTTGAAATCAATCGCGAGAACGCTGCCACTGGCATAAGTTTTTTCACCGATTTTCCAGGCTTCTCTTGGTGTCACGATCATTTGTGTGCTGAAAAAGGCGACGCCGGATTTTTCCGGAATATCGAGTTTCTGTAACTTATCGCCTTCAAGTAAAAAATTTTCTGCGGTGTAAAACGTGATCTGACGATGAACCAGATTGTGTTGAATTCCGCCATGCTGCGTACTTTGTGCTGAGACAGCCATGTCGGTTTTTTTACCCTCCAGAATAGTTTTAGCAGCGCTGATCGGCGTGCCTCGTTTCCATAATTTGACGATACGGGCGTAACCGGAATCGGTGAGTGAGCCGGTGCCAAAGTCGGTCGCGACAAACAAGCTGTCTTTATCGCGCCAGTCGAGCGCCATTTTTGCTTCCGGCAGCGAGAAGCCATCTTTCACAAATGTTTTGGTGTTCAGATCGAATTCGCGCATGGTGACGGCATCGGCGCCGCCACGGGAGAGTTCGATCAGGCAGCGGTCAAATGCGGGTTCGCGGCAATTACTGTTTTTGAATACCCAGTTTTCGTTTTCTGCTGCCGCCAGCGCACCGATATCAAGGACAGTTTCCCATTTCGGTTGAGGCTTACGATATTCCTCGAGCGAAGTTTTGCGCCAGATGCCGCGCGGATGTTCAGCATCGGTCCAGAAGTTATAGACCGCATCGCCCATTTTTCGTATGCCGGGGATGCGGTCTTTGGAATTCAGGATGACTTGCAAATCACTGCGTAATTGTTTGAAACCAGCGTCGTTATCGAGCTTGCTACGGGTGATCTGGTTTTGTGCTTTGACCCAGCTGAGTGCTTTTTCTCCGTTGACATCTTCCAGCCATTGGTGAGCATCCGTCGTTTGTGCCGCCGCGATGCTGGTGACGCCCAGCATGCAAAGAGTGGTGAGCAGTGTTAACTGTGGTTTCATTTTTTGATAGATCTCCGCTATGTGATTTTGCTGTATGTATTATGGCGCTGGTCACCATAATTATTTTCAAGGCGTTTATACATCGACAAAGTATTGGCTGAGTAGTTCCATCTACATGTTTATTTCTCGCCTTTGGTATTTTTTCTGATTGTCTGTATGCAGTAAGTCAGTCTGAATCGTCTGTGAAATTCAACAAGTATGTTCGGATCTCAGGTTTTCCTCTGCTGGACATGAAAAATCCCGCTCCAGACGTTGCATCAGAGCGGGATTTTTTAACACCTGCGGTCAGGAATGACTGACCACTTTTTTAACTACGGTTATTGGTAATTAGCCACCAGCGTTGTACTGTTGACGGCTGCATAGGCGCTGACCAGAACATAGTATGTCGTAGCTGACGGTGATGCAATCTTCACAGTTTCGGTATTTGTGGAACCGGTTGATTTTGCTGTGTACGATGTCGTTGTCGGTGCTGTCGATGCTTTGACATAAAGATCGCCATCACCTGTACCGCCTGACAGTTTAAATGTCAGATTCGTGGCACCCGCAGGAACAACGATGGAATACAGTTTCGTCGCACCTTTAGCCAGTGTGATGCCGCTGACAGTCACGCCTTTCGTCAGAGGTGTTGCAGTCGGTGTTGTGCTTGCACAGCTGACGCCGACGCTGGCGAAAGCAGCAGTCACATCGGCAACGACATAGCCACGGTTAGTCGCTGCTTTTTCAACACCGCAGGCACCTTGATTAAATGTGCTGCTGGATGTCCAGTACAAACGGTTTGCATCCGCCATGACTTCAAATGCCTTGCGGGTATTCCAGCCAGCTGTGGTTGCCAGCAGGTAGAACGCTTTGTTATACACACCGCTTGAATAGTGAACGTCAAGGCTGCTGGTGTAGTTGCTCGCATTGGCAATCGAGCTGCCATCCAGTGGCGGATTGTACATGTAGCGCAATGCACCAGTCGCTTTGAAAATATCAGTACCGACTTTGAAGTCGTTCGTACCTTTCACAAAGTATTCAACGGCTTCACCAGCCATATCGGAGAACGCTTCGTTCATACCGCCGGACATACCGGAATACACCAGACCGGAGTTTTGCTCGGTAAAGCCGTGGCTGACTTCATGTCCGGTCACGTCGAGCGCTGTCAGTGGATAGAAAGTGGATGCGCCATCGCCAAAGCTCATTGTGCTTCCATCCCAGAATGCATTTTCGTAGCTGGAACCGTAATGTACCTTCATCACCAGTTTCTGGCTGATGGGGCGCACGCCGAGATAAGTCTGGTACATGTTGAAGACCTGATTGCCGAAGTAATGCGCATCATTCATCGGCGAATAGCCACCGTTGACAGTCTTCACGGTATTTCTTGGGCAGGTGAACGAGTGCAAAGTACCAGAACCCGAAGTGGCATTGTTCATATTGTAGGTCGCAACATTGGTGCTGTTGAGCGTACAAGTGGAACCGTTGACCGTCACATCGAGGAAGCCATATCCTGCAGTTGTGCCATATTCATATTGCCCGGTTTTCGCATTGCCGCCAGGCCCTGTGCCTGATGTGACGTGAGTCAGACCTTCCCATTTTTCGACAACAACGCCTGTGTTCGCATCGATGATGAAGTGCGGACGACTGGGTTTGGCCGGATTGGTCGTATCAAGAAATGACACCAGGTAGACCAGCTTACCGACGTTATTCTCGTCAAGTTTCACAAACAGTTTTGCCTGTTCATTTTCAGTGCTGGATGCGCGGGCCTGGGTTTTTGCCAGAGTGACCGCCTGTGTTGTCGAATAGAACGGCTTTGCATTGGGAACGTCTTTAGCCAGATTGCTGATCAGATAGCCAGACAGGGAAGATTGCGCTGCCCCTGCATTGACATGCTCAACCACTGCTTCACCCCAGACCGGTACACCTTGATGAAATTGCTGGTAACGAGTAACAACGCGACCATTGGCATAAGTCTGGCTGCGTGCGGCTTGCAGTTCGCTCGTTGTTAAACCCAGTGTGCTATGGATACTCGGAGCACCTGTGCTTGCTTTCGATGTGACTGAGGACGATCTGCTGGCAGCAGATTGCGCAGTTGCTGAAGGAGTGAATTGCTCAAGATTGATTCTGTCTGCGGCGGAGGCACTCCATGCACAGGCGAGCAATGCTGCCATCATGGTTGGCCGGAACACTAAGCTGGTATTGAATTTACGTGTCATTTTTGTTTATCCCTAAATTGTTGTTGATGTTATTGAATCTGCTGCCTGGGGCGGCAGCTGAGAGTGGAACTTAAACAAACCAGATCAAAGCGGGAAAGCCAGAGGTTTATGGCTTATCGCCCAGCGAAAACACTGCGATACATGCTAGCTATCTGACAATCTATTGCCCGAATAGCTATAAACAGTTAATCAGATAATTTGTGAAGGGAAAATGACAGTGTTGCGTATTTTCAATTATTTAAAAAAGTAAATTTTTTACCAACAGAAGAAAATTTCTTTTCAATTAATAATTATCAAACTTGCTTCAGTGAACTGAGGGCTGTACTAAGTAAATAGACATATCACATAAGAAATAGTTAAAAATATTTTTACTAAATATTATGTAATGAGAGGAGTGGGGATGGAGGCGGACTTGACAGAAAAGCCAATATGTTTAAATAACTTATACTGGAAGCGGGCGTGTTGATTCCGATCAGTAAAACCTCAGATTCGCCATATTTAAAAAAATTCCCCATGTTCAGAAAAAAATAACAAATATTTTTTCTGCATTGTGTTCGGTCATCATGCGTAAGTTGAGGATTCAGGCATGCTCGCCGCTATAACGATTTTGGTGCATGAAAATGCTACCGTCCTGTTTTGCAACGGAATTCTGAAAATACTTTTACTTAAGGATTGCGTGCGGTACGCACTGGTGCTGCAATATTCTGACGTATCCATTTCTGCATGTCCTGCCAGATCCGTTGTACCTCGGCTTCTGGTGGCATTTGCGTTGCATGAGGTAATTCTATGGTGACGACTGGAATGTCTTTATGCAGACCGCTGTAGTTTCCCAGTGACCCGGGATAAACGCCGACACGGTTATAAATCAGTCTGCCGAAGCGATTCGGTGGCTTACTCGGACCATCAAAATCAAGTACACCATACGGCGCGTGAACAGAAATGATCACATCCGGTTTGTATTTTTCGATGGTGTCATACACCCAGCGACTTTCCGGTTCTGAGATTGGTGTTTTACCCGGATAGCGACGCGGGTCTTTTCTTGTTACGCGAGCCCAGTAGGCAGGCGCTTCTTTTTCCCATTCCGGGGTCGGGAAGTTACGGTTCAGATCAATACCACGCGCGTTGACCCGGCGCGGCTTTGCAGCGAGCAAGCCATCAGGATTCACGACCGGCGCGATTTTCCAATGAAACTCGGTCACTTCATTTTTCTGGATATTCTCGAGCCACTTAAACACGATGGCCGATGCAGTCTGTTCGTCACCATGAATACCGCCAAGCATTAAGATTTTGATCGCGTGCGGATATTTGGTATCTGCACGTAAGTCACGCGACAGTAAGGGAAAACCATTGAGTGAATTTGCACCAGCCGGTATTAACTTACTCTTGAGGCAGTCATTAACATTGATCCCCGGTAATCTGAGCGCCAGCGGCGTGCACCAGTCTGTCGCAGTTTTTGTCTTGGGGACGGGCATCGCAAACGCAGAATGCAGAAGCAGAGCGGGTATCAGCATCGAACAGAGTTGTGCCGATTTTTTGCCGGGCGATGCAATGACTTTACTTTTCCATAAAAACCATTGCATCGCTACTTCAACTCCTGCTACAAAAATTACAGCCCTGCTGCAGCCCGCAAAATAGCTGCTTTATCAGTACGTTCCCAGGTGAACTCTGGCTCTTCGCGGCCGAAGTGACCGTAAGCCGCGGTCTTAGAATAAATCGGGCGTAGTAAATCCAGCATCTGGATAATGCCTTTCGGGCGCAGGTCGAAATGCTCATTGACCAGCGCGGCGATTTTTTCGTCAGGAATAACACCAGTACCTTCGGTATAGACCGTGACGTTCATCGGACGCGCAACACCGATCGCATACGCAACCTGAATCTGGCATTGACGCGCCAGACCAGCGGCAACTACGTTTTTCGCCACATAACGTGCAGCGTAAGCCGCAGAGCGGTCCACTTTTGTAGGATCTTTACCGGAGAATGCGCCGCCACCGTGCGGGCAAGCACCGCCATAGGTATCCACGATGATCTTACGACCGGTCAGACCACAATCGCCTTGCGGGCCACCGATTACGAAGCGACCGGTAGGATTGATCAGGTACTTGGTATCTTGCAGCCATTCTTTAGGCAGTACCGGTTTGATGATTTCTTCAATCACTGCATCGATGAAGGATTGCTTCATCTTAGTCGGTGTTTCACTTTGATCCGGGCTGTGCTGGGTCGACAGCACGACTGTATCTATACTGTGTGGTTTGCCATCGACATAACGCATGGTGACCTGGGATTTCGCATCCGGACGCAGGAACGGCAGACGACCGTCTTTACGCAACTGTGCCTGACGTTCCACCAGACGATGTGCATAATAAATCGGCGCTGGCATGAGTTCAGGTGTTTCATCGCAAGCGTAGCCGAACATCAGACCCTGATCACCCGCACCGATATTCAGATAGTCATCGCTGGCGCGATCCACACCTTGTGCAATATCGTTACTTTGCTTGTCATAGGCGACCAGGACTGCGCAACCTTTGTAGTCGATACCATATTCGGTATTGTCATAGCCGATACGTTTGATCGTGTCGCGCGCCACCTGAATGTAGTCAATGTTGGCTTGCGTTGTAATTTCTCCGGCGAGAACAACTAAGCCTGTGTTCGTCAGCGTTTCAGCCGCAACGCGTGAGTATGGGTCCTGCTCGAGAATAGCGTCAAGAATTGCATCGGAAATCTGATCCGCGACTTTATCGGGATGTCCTTCAGAGACCGATTCTGAGGTAAAAAGAAAATCATTTGCCATCGCAGGCTCCTGTAAAAATGACCGTAAAAATTGTGCCGCAGTCGAAAAGAGATCCTGCGACGCTTTAGCGAATTTTATAAACCGCCTCGCAAGTTGTCTGTTAACTCGGCGGTAGCCTGCTGTCAGAACCTCAACAGCCAGCCAATGTGTGATATTTTACGCTCTCTATTCGATTTCTGTCGAATACCCCTCTTTTTTTTACCTATTCTTGAGCAGCGTCATGCTTGTCATTCTTTTCCGATTTTTGTCGATTTTCCCGCTTTCTGTACTGCATCTGATTGGCGCAGTATTGGGACGTATCGTGTATTTGTTGTCAGGTTCTTATCGTCGCCGTTTGCGGGAAAATCTGGAGCGCGCAGGGTTTTCGGCGCAATTAAGCGATGCGGTCAAAGAGGCCGGAAAAAATATACTCGAGTTACCTTTTATCTGGTGCGCGCGACCTGACCGTGTTTTGCGTACTGCCCGTCTGGAAAACTGGGAATTGGTGCAACAGGCACTGGATGCGAAAAAAGGTGTGATTTTTCTGACCCCGCATTTAGGCTGTTTTGAAATTGTCGCGCAGTCAATTGCAGTGCGCACCCGTTTGACAGTGATGTATCGACCACCACGTAAAGAGGCGTTGAAGCCTTTGATCGAAGGCGCCCGCGCGCGCGAGAATTTATTATTGGCCCCTGCCAATTTATCCGGCGTGCGGATCATGGCAAAAGCCCTAAAAAAAGGCGAAGCGATTGGTTTATTGCCGGACCAGGTACCGCAGGAAGGTGAGGGCGTGTGGGCAAGGTTTTTCGGCAAACCTGCTTACACGATGACTTTGTCAGCCAAGCTACACAGCATGAACGGTGCGCCGATTATTCTGACTTATGCTGAACGTTTGCCACACGGTCGTGGCTATATCGTACGTTTTACGGCTTTTGAGGAAGAGCTGGGAAGCGATCCGGTACAACAGGCAGAAGCGATTAATCGCAGTATGGAAAAATTAATTGCACGCTCACCGGAGCAGTATTTCTGGAGTTATAACCGCTACAAAAAGCCGGATGGCGTCAGTGGTCCCGATGCTGATGTAACCGAGGGGCAGGCATGAGGGCGGTGCTGTTGCTGATGTGGCTGTTGCATTGGCTGCCTTTGCCGATTTTGGGGCGCCTGGGCGAGGGCGTCGGTAGCATATTGTTTTTCCTGATACGCAAACGCCGCCATATTACGCTGACCAATTTGCGACTCTGTTTGCCGCATCTGAGTGAGGTAGAAAGAACGCGCATCGCACGCCAGCATTTTCAGATGTACGCGCGCAGTGTGCTGGAGCGCGGCATTCTCTGGTGGGCGTCAGAACGTCGCCTGAAGCGTTTGATTCAGATTGAACCAGCCGTTCCATTGGATGTGATTCAACAGGGGCCGACGATACTGATGTGTCCGCATTTTGTCTGTCTGGATGTTGCTGGTGTTGCTGTGATGCTGGAGTCATCTTTATGCTCGATTTATACCGAGCAGAGAAATAAAGTGTTTGATCTCGCTTTGCGTCGCGGCCGTTCACGGTTTCGTCCAGTGAAGTTATTTTCACGCGCCGATGGCGTGAAGCCGATTATCCGTGCGATGCATGAAGGGCTGCCTTATTTCATGTTGCCTGATATGGATTTTGGCAAAAAAAATGCCGAGTTCGTGCCTTTCTTCGGTGTGCCTGCCGCAACGCTGACGGCATTGCCCCGCCTTGCTGCATCGACCGGTGCAAAAGTGGTGCCGGTGATCGCGACCATGCTGCCAGATTACCGCGGATGGAAAGTCACTTTCCACGCACCGTGGGAGAATTATCCCGGTGAGGATATGATCGCAGCAACGCGTCAGATGAATGCCTTCATTGAACAGGAAATCCTGAAAGCGCCGGCTGAATATTTCTGGGCACACAAACGCTTTAAGACACGGCCGGAAGGTGGTGCCGGCGTGTATTGATGTTTTTTCTTATAGATTTCTTATGCTTATATAAACTTGGGAAAAAGCGGGTTGGCGCGTGCTGATTTATCTGGCACTAATATCTTGTGCGCCGGCCAAGGCGGAGCAGACGTTTGAACTACACCGCGAGCAAAATACGATATTTTTTAAAGGCAAAATTGAAAATGCGTCTGCGCGGGCTTTGATAGACCAAATTCATAGCGGTATCTCATCAATTGTTATCAGCTCTGAGGGGGGAAGCGTCAAAGATGCACTGGAAGTAGCCAGTGCAATTCGTAATCATCAGGTTACGTTACAGGTACAGGATTATTGCTTATCTAGCTGTGCCAATTATTTGTTTGTAGCAGCAGCGCAGAAAAAGCTCATGCCTGGCGCTGTGCTTGGTTTTCATGGCGGTGCACCAGATCCTGCGGAAAACCAGCTTCAGGCTGAGAGCGCGAAGAAAGGGCAGTTAGGATCTGAAATAGATAAGCTGGCAAATGATCAAGAGTTATTTTACCGATCAGTTGGTTTTGACCCGAGGTTGATACATATATCCGCTTTATTGACTATTGCGACTAGCTCACTCATTTATGAGTTAGAGTTTGATGATGATAAGCAAGTGCATACATTTACCAGCAAGGATGAATTGGCACGCTTTCTTAAGAAATCAATGGCGAATAGAAAATTTCAGCTCAAAGTTGTTCGACCTACGTCAAAAGTTTATTTTCCCAACGAGAGCATGCTGACGAAATATGGTGTTAAGGGCATCACAGATTATCCTTATCCGGCAGATCAGGCTGCGCTTGATGCGTTGGGTGAAGCACTGGGAATCGAGCTGATTGGTGATTTTGTTGAGTAAGAAACAGTCTGATTGACAATCGCTTTAGCCTGACTTTACAATCGCGGCACAGGTGCCAAGGGGCGCCTTCCCGCACAAGAGGTTCTCACCCTTTATCTTTGCAGCCACTGTATTAGTGTCGTTACTGACGATGCTGTTGCTGCCATCTTTTAATGTGATAAGCGAAATTCGTTTGACGTAGCGGGTCGTCAGATAACGAATCTGAGCTCATCATGTTGACCTTGTATATTTCTGCACTATTTCCTTTTACTGTCTGCCTTACTCAGGGAGCGCGGACATGAATGCTTTAATCAACGAACTCAAAACTCGCGCCCGTCTGTGGTTAACACTGCTACAAAACGACAATGCTAATGCGCACAAGCGTGCGCAGGTTCTTTGCCGCCAGCAGCGCTGGGATGTTCCTGACGGCTGGCAACTGCGCCATTGTTTTAATCTGGCCGCGGCGGATATTGGTTTTTCTCATTGGGAGCATGCACGCCACGTGCTGTCTGGTCAGGCGCAAGCGGGTGACGATATGGGGGATTTCTGGCATGGCCCGGAAGTTGCTGGATTGAGTAACCTCTGGTATGCCAATTACGCCGATGCAGAGATGCAACTGCAGTCCGATCCGCATCTCTGTTTGCTTCCTTACCGGCGGCAGTTTTTGCTGGTTAGTGCGTATTATCTGGAAGCACTGCAACTGGATCTGGATGCGGGTTTGTGGCATGGTCTGCAAAGAAATCTAATGCTGGCGTATGCCAGTCCTGCGTGGCAAGCGCTGGCATTACAACGTTTACAAAACAGTCGTGTTGACCGTTTTGCGCAATAGCGGAGTTGAACGTCAACCGCGTTAACAGGTGTTGAAAAATTTTATCCAGGTTTGAAAAATGGAAAATATTCAGCGATCCACATAAAAAAACGCCGGGGAATTACTCTCCGGCGTTCGTGCTTCGCAGACTTTGTAAACACAAAGGATTTACACTAAAAGTTCTTTTTCGTCAGGCAACAAGGTATTGGCTGGTAACGCCTGACCTTGTTTCAGTTGTTCATAGTACGGTGCAAAATCTGTCGCGGTACCCTCAAATAATTCTTGGAAGCTGTTAATGACAAAGTAGGTTTCCTGATATGTATCGATTTTATATAAGGTATTCAGACACCGTTGTATGTTCAGATGGATATGCCGCGAACTCGTGCCCGGTGTCAGGCAATATTCGACTTCACCACCGGAAGATAAAATACCTGCACCGTAAATACGTAAGCCTTGCGGGGTGTTGATCAGGCCAAATTCCACGGTGTACCAATACAGACGCGCCAGTTGTTCAAGACCACCCAGCTGCATCGCTTTTAAACCGCCTTTGCCATACAACTGCATGTAATCGGCAAATACCGGATTGAACAACATGGGCACATGTCCGAAGAAATCGTGGAATACATCGGGTTCAACGATGTAATTGAATTCTTCGGGTTTGCGCAGCCAGACGGTGACCGGAAAGCGGCGATTGGCAAGGTGTTCAAAGAAGGTCAGTTCAGGAATCAGGCCGGGAACGGCGACGATAGTCCAGCCAGTTGCTGCAAATAATGCACGCGATGTTTTTTCAAATTCAGGAATGCCATCGGCTGCATTCATTTTATGTAAGGCATCAATAAATTCGTCGCATGCGCGTCCCGGTAACAGCGACATCTGTCGTTGATATAAGGCGCGCCAGAGATCGTGTTCTGCCTCGGTATAAGCCTGCCAATGTTGTTTGACGACATAGTGCGAATCGGCATGTTCATAGTCACCGCGCAGTGCTGCTCCATGAGATTTTTCAGCGACAGTTGCCAGAAATTCTTCATTACTGACGGTCATATTGTTTGTGTTGATGTTGTCCATAGATTGTCTCTCTTTGACAAAAGGCCGACCAGAAACCGGTCAGCCTTTTGAGGTCATTCACATCACATCCGTACAGAAATTTTATGCTGTCGCTTTGTCGTCTTTCAGTACTCCGCGACGGATCTGATCAAGCTCAATCGATTCAAACAATGCGCGGAAGTTACCCTCTCCGAAACCCTGATCGCCTTTACGCTGAATGATTTCAAAGAAGATAGGGCCGATTACTGTAGTCGTGAAAATCTGCAGTAATAATTCACGCGATGTTTCCGTGCTCTTGCCATCGATCAGAATCCGTAACTTGCGCAAGGCTTCCAGATTTTCGCCGTGGCCGGGCAGGCGACGATCAACCAGATCGTAGTAAGTGTCTATCGTGTCCTGGAATGCAACACCACTGGCTTTCATGCCGCTGACGGTTGCATAAACATCGTCTGTACCCATGGCAATATGCTGCACGCCTTCGCCCTGATACAGGTCGAGATATTCGGCAATTTGTGATTTGTCATCCGACGATTCATTGATAGGAATACGGATTTTTCCGCAAGGGGATGTCATCGCTTTTGACTTGAGACCTGTGTGTTTGCCGGCGATATCGAAGTAGCGGATTTCGCGGAAATTAAACAGCGTTTCGTAGAAATCTGCCCATTCTTTCATGCGGCCTCGATGCACGTTGTGGGTCAGGTGATCGATGTAGGTGAGACCCAGTCCAACCGGATTGGAATCAACTCCTGGAATCGCAACGAAATCAGCATCATAGATACTGATATTGCCTATCGCGCCGGGTTGCGCGCCATCTTTACCGTGCCAGCGATCGACGAAGTAAATCAATGAATCACCGATGCCTTTGATCGCAGGAATGTTTAATTCCATCGGGCCGGTTTTATTATCAAAACCCCAGGCGCCTAATTCCAGCGCGCGTTTGTAGGCGGCATTAGCATCTTTGACGCGGAATGCGAAAGCGCATACCGACGGACCATGCTTGCGCGCAAATTTTTGAGCAAAAGAGTCTTTTTCAGCGTTGATAATGAAATTCACATCGCCCTGACGGTACAGTGTGACATCTTTGGTACGATGTTTTGCGATGGCGGTGAAACCCATCGTGACAAATAATTCGCCGAGTGCTTTCGGGTCTGGTGCCGCGTATTCGATGAATTCGAAACCATCTGTCCCCATCGGGTTTTCCCAAGTCTGGAAAGTCATGCATGTCTCCTGTATTAATTTGTCCGGGTCTGCATCAGCACGTCGTGACGCGTGTTTTGATGTAGGTCAAACCAGCAGTATAGTCGGGCAAATGCGCCATTAAATTTCAAAACAACTCAAGATATTTACAATTTGAGCAATAATATGCCTTATTAAATTTTAATGTTGGCAGATAATGGCTGAAATTCCACTCGATAAAATTGACCGCAAAATTCTGGCGATCTTGCAGGCCGATGGCCGGCTCACGAATCAGGAGGTCGCAGAACGCGTCAATCTCTCGCCTTCACCTTGTTTGCGTCGGATCAGGCGACTTGAAGAGAGCGGGGTGATACGCAAATATGTGGCGTTGCTGGAGCCGGCAAAGATTGGTCTGGGTCTGCTGGCCTATGTGAATGTACGTCTGGAAAAACACAATGATCTGCCTGGGAAAAGCGGCTCACGCTCGCCCCGGGACGATTTTTCCGCCTCGGTGGGACAGTGGCCGGAAGTGGTGGCGTGTTACGCGATGACCGGGGAAATGGACTATTTATTGCGCGTCCATGTCGAAGACATGAATCATTTTTCACGCTTCATGATGGAAACCTTGTTACGCCATCCGGCAGTGCTGGATGTGAAATCCAGCTTTGCATTACAGCAGATTAAAGAGACGACGGCCATGCCCGTACTGGGCGTGGCCTGAAGCTGAATCAGCGTGTGCAAGAGGGAATAGTGATGTTATTTTTTTTCAGGATGGCCGTTCATACCCGGCAAGTGTCTGAGCCATTTCACAGCCGCGCGGGTATTGGCTTTGATGGAATAATCAATCGCTGCAACCTGTTCCTGCACGGCTTCTTTCAGCACACTGACAGCATCGGCTGGCAATAATTTCAGATAGGCGTCAGCCTCGCCGTATTCGCGCTGAATTTCCATGCCAGCTTTTTTTGCTATATGGATCATGGTCTGATTTGACGACAGGCAGTGCATATACAAAGTGTCTACATCAGCATTGCGGCAATGAATCGCGCCGCGTTCAAACAGTTTGGCGCCGACGCCTTTGCCGCGCGCTGATTTCGATACCGACACGCCGAATTCCGCGACCGTATCTTTATCGGTAGCCTCATCTTTTTCACTGCGTGGCGCAAATGCCAGATGCCCGACGCCTACCAGACGGAAGTTATGGCTCAGTACGCCAAACACTTTATCCCGCGAAAAATCGATGCCGTTCACATATTTTTCTATCATGGCATCCGGCAGATAGGTACCGAAACGTAGTAAACGATCACTCTCTTCCAGTGCCAGAAAATGTTTCAGGATACGATGCCGGTCTTTTTCCGACAGCTCTTTGACATGGATCGTTGGCTTGCTGCTGCCGGAATGTTCACTGAAATTTATAGGAAAAATATCGGTAGGATTCATGATATGTCCTTACTGCAAAAGGAATTTGTGCAGCGCACAACGCATTGTAGGTGATCTGACCTGATTATTCCAGAAAACATTGTCAATGTGAGAGGGGAGATTCTTTTTTAATTTGTTGCACTGCCGCAATTCTGGCCTCGCGTATGGCGTCGGGAATGCGTTTGGGCTGATCTTTACATAGCTGTGCGATTTCACCGCCATTCACTTGCTGCGCTGCATTGAGCACTTGTTCTAAAAAGGCAGTTTGTGGAAATTCTTTATTTTCAAAACCTTGGCGACCAAAGCAATCACATTCGGCTGCGCGCAGCATCTCGATAAAACGTTGCGGTTTGCGGAAGGCATCGTTACGGGTCAGAAAATCGACGATAGTCGATGCACGCATTTCGAAAGCACGCCCGACATTGCCGTGATCACGTGCCGTCATATATGCCAGATCGCGGCAATCTGACGGTACTTTCAGGCGTTGGCAGACAATATCGACCAGCTTTGCACTGCGTTCCTCGTGACCGTGGTGTTTTGGCCAGAGTTCAGGCGGAGTCGTGCCTTTACCCAGATCATGCATCAGAGCAGCAAACCGGATAGGTAACGAATAACCCTGTTGTGCGGCGTAATCGACAACCAGCATGACATGCACACCGGTATCAATTTCAGGATGATGTTTTTCCGGTTGCGGCACGCCCCACAGCGCATCCAGCTCGGGCAGTAATCGTTTGAGAGCACCACAGGCGCGCAAGACTTCAAACATACGCGATGGTTTGACCTCCATCAGACCGCGCGCCAGCTCTTGCCAGACGCGTTCCGGCACCAGTGCATCGACTTCACCCGCTGCCACCATTTTTTGCATCAGGGCATTGGTTTCTTCCGCGACAGTAAAGTTGTGCGGCGGCAAGGCAAAGCGCGCCGCAAAGCGGGCAACCCGCAGTATGCGTACCGGGTCTTCTTCGAACGCGGCAGAAACATGGCGGAATACACGTCGCTGCAAATCCTGCTGACCACCATACGGATCGATGATATGACCATCGGCACCTTGCGCCATGGCGTTGATCGTCAGATCACGACGGATTAAATCCTGTTCCAGTGTGACGTTGGCATCGGTATGAAAAACAAAGCCTTTGTAGCCTCCGGCTGTTTTGCGTTCGGTGCGCGCGAGCGCATATTCTTCGTGGGTTTTCGGATGCAGAAACACCGGAAAATCTTTACCCACCGCCTGAAAACCATCCCGGATCATTTCTTCCGGCGTACTGCCGACGACGACATAATCCCGGTCCTGCACTGGCAGTCCCAGCAGGGAATCACGTACCGCGCCACCGACGATATAGGTTTGCTTTGCGCTCATTGCGTCGGGCGGGCATCGTGCCAGGGAGCTGATTCTGTTTCGGCGTTGGCTTCGCGTATCCATTGCGCGACTGCCGGGTGGGCGCAGACCCGGTCGGCATAGGCCTGCAGCGCAGGCGCGAGGGAGACGCCGTAGGTTTTAAAGCGCATCACAACCGGAGCAAAATACGCGTCGGCGATGGAGAAGTTGCCGAACAAAAATTCATGCGCGCCAAAGCGTGCAAGGCAATCTTCCCAGATTTCGCAAATCCTGCCTATGTCTGCCTGTGCGCCGGGAGTATGGCCTTTGCCATGCAGCTCTGCGCGGATATTCATCGGCATGTCAAAGCGCAGCGAAGAAAATCCTGCATGCATTTCAGCGCAGATGCTGCGTGCAAATGCACGCGCTGCAGTGTCTTCGGGCCATAAATTCAGCAGCGTGAACTGTTCGGCTAAAAACTCGCAGATTGCCATTGAGTCCCAGACCGTAATATCGTTGGCAATCAGTACCGGTACTTTTCCGGCCGCCGAATATTCGGCAATTTTTGCCGTGGTATCGGGCTGATCGAGAGGAATACGGATTTCTTCAAACGGAATGCCAAAGGCTTTCATGGTCACCCAGGGGCGCATGGACCATGATGAATAATTTTTATTTCCTATCACCAGCACCATGCGGGAACGGCGTTCATCCATCAGCGCAGCCAGCGCGGGAAGCATTTCAGTATCTTGCATTATTTGTTGACTCATCAGGTATTTCGGCATCATTGGCAGACATGCCTTTAGGCACGACGATGCCGAGACGGGCTTTCAGTGATTGTGGTTTTTTTTCAAGCAAGGCCGCGTAATAAGTGGCATTGGACAGGACATTTTTGACGTAGCCACGGGTTTCTGCAAACGGAATGGTTTCAGCAAAAATGGCGCCTTCTACCGGTCGCGTCAGTTTTGCCCGCCATGCGCGCGGACGCCCGGGGCCGGCGTTATAGGCTGCAGACGCCAGTGCCTGTGAACCACCCAGATCGGTCAGCACCATATTCAGATAATTGGTACCGAGAGCGATATTGGTGTCGATATCATTGACCTGTTCCGGTACAAAATTGCCGAGCCCGATTTTTTTTGCAACATAACGCGCGGTCGCTGGCATGATCTGCATCAGCCCGGATGCGCCGACATGGGATTTTGCATGCATGACGAACCGCGATTCCTGACGAATCAGTCCATACACCCATGCCATATCGAGTCCTAGCGCCTGCGTGGTTTTATACATGCTGTCATTGAACGGAGTCGGGTAACGCTGGCTGAAATCGAATTCGCCCCGGGTGCGGTCGGAGGTATTGACCATGCGATCGAGCATATTATTTTTACGCGCCAGTTCTGCTGCAGCCAGATGCTGCCGCTCTGTCATTTTGCGTAATTCCCAGTTCCATTCCCGCGTGCCTTCGAGTCGCAGATTCATGGAATAAAATTTCAGCGCACGTTGTAAATTCGGATTGCGTTCCACCGCCGCCAGCTCCTCTGCCGTGACCGGTCTGGAAGTCAGGGGCACGCCGACTTTCTGACCGTTTTCTTCGAGCGCGAGTTGGCCATAGAAATGAATCTGATCGGCGATGCTGGCAAATAACTGCCGCGCTTCTTCGTTTTTGCCTTCGGCTTTCAGCGCACGTCCCAGCCAGTAAATCCATGCTGGTTCATTTTTCAGCGCGGCTGGCATCAGCGCGATTGTTGTCTTGACGATTTTCCAGTCGCCTTCACGCAAGGCAGTACGCACCCGCCATTGGTAGGCTTCCTGAGACAAGGTGGCACCGTCCGCGCGCACCCAGTAGACCAGCGCTTCCGGTTCTAATTTCAGTGCCGACTGCAAGGCAATCTGTGCCCATGCGTTTGCTCTCTCTGTGTCATTGAGTTTGGCGCTGAAACGCGACAATTTTTCTGCGGCGTCTTCGGGATCAGATTTTGCTGCGCGACCCAGCGCGATGACGAATAATTCTCTGGAGATCCGGTTATTATCCGGCCCGGTTTTTAACAGACTCGCCGGTTTCTCCAGTGCCGCGCTGAGTTTTTTTTCCGGCAAATCCAGCAGTTTCCCCAGTCGCTGTGCGAGTGCTACGGCACCGTTTTCTGCTGCCATGCGTATCTGTGTCCATAAATCTGCCTGACTCAGCTGGCCGTTTGCCACCAGATAACTGACCAGACTGTGGCAGCCTTCGCCGTAATCACGCGGTGCATTCAGCAAGGCTTTAGCTTCGCTGGCGACTTTCTGCTGTTTATATGCTCTCGATAACAGCGCATAGCAACGTAACTGATTATCGTCAGCCACGACGAACTGCGGATATTGCTGATCAAAAATTTCCCACTCACCACGTTTGCCCAGCAGCAGCAGCCAGTCATTGCGCAAGCGGTCTGCGATCGCGCTGCCTTCGTATTTACTGAGGAATTCGCGGAATTCTGCATTGGACGCGCGCTGCAGATGTGAACGCAGGCGGTAGTAATCGACATACGACGGAATATCATATTGCGCGAGTGCCGGCGCATGTTGTTCGGCGCTAGCCGCATCTTCATGCAAGCCCGCATCGCGCAAGGCCATAAAGCGGTCATCATCATTGATGAAACTCTTTTTGGGAGAGGCTGCATACGCACAGGGCAAAACATTTAAACCTGCTAAGATCACGAGGCTACACAGAGCTAATTTATTTTTCACAGACATCTTTGCATCGCTATCAAAATCTATTTCTGACAGTATGACACAGCCACCTCAGAGCGGACACACCAGCCTCGCAGAACTTCACCAGAATCGCAGCGCCTTGCGACGATATTTATTAGATTATCGTCGCCAGCTTGATGCAGCTGTGCGCCAGCAATGGGATGCGCAGATTGCGGATCATTTACTGGCGTGGTGCCGTCAGGAAAAACCCGCCAGTCTGGCCGTTTACTGGCCGATACAGGCCGAGCCTGATCTGCGGTTTTGCTACGCTGCAATAGCCGCAATGGGTATACAACTCGCATTGCCCTGGGTCAGCGCGAAAGAGGCACCTTTGCGCTTTCTCGCCTGGCACGAAGGGGATGCGATGCTGAAGGATGATTACGGCATTCCTTTACCGGCGCAACGTAATCATCTGGTGACGCCGGCTGCACTGCTGATTCCCTGCGTTGGTTTTAACGCCGATCTCTATCGCCTCGGTTATGGCGGTGGGTATTACGACAGAACACTGCCCGGTCTGCCAGATGCGGTCAGCCTCGGCATCGCCTACCAGTGCGCCAGTGCCGACTTTGCGCCGGGTGAACACGACATTCCTATGACGCAGATCATCACCGAAGCCGGATGTTTTGCCTGAGTGATTTCGATCAGCATGACTATTCCGGCGTTTTAGATGCTTTATATACTCCCGGGGAGTATATATTTACCCCCTTATTTTTCGCTGACAAGAGCGTGATTTTGATAAAAAAGAGGGGGAGTATGCTAAAAAATTGGTGTTTTGATGATGCGGGAGAGTTGATTCCGCACCTAAACAGGGAAGGCGAGGGTGCAACAATCAGCTGTATTGATGCGCCCCGCGATGCGATCAGCAATGCCGCATTTTAAAACCCTAATGCCTTGCCATCAGGATTGCGTGAATCAGAAAAACCGTAAAACACGCCATCGCGGATCTGTATGGTCTGAGTTTTTCCTATGACTGGCGCTTGTTTCAGATTCTGGCCTTTGTCGCTCAGAATTTTCAAGGTATCAGCGCTGATGCCTTTTTCAAAATACAGCTGATCCGGCATCCATTGCTGATGGATGCGCGGCGCGATCGTTGCCTCAGCGACGTTCATGCCGTGGTCGATCACATTTAAAATCGTTTGCAGCGTGGTGGTAATGATGCGGCTGCCACCGGGGCTGCCGGTAACCAGAAACGGTTTGCCGTCTTTTAACACTATCGTCGGTGACATCGAACTCAGCGGGCGCTTACCAGCCTGTATCGCGTTGGCAGCGCCGCCGATGAGTCCGAATGCATTCGGTACGCCGGCTTTGACGGAAAAATCATCCATCTCGTCATTCAGTACGATGCCGGTGCCGCTGGCGACGATGCCGCTGCCGAAGTTCAGATTCAGGGTGTAGGTCGTTGCGACGACGTTGCCGAATTTGTCGGCCACGCTGTAGTGCGTGGTCTGGTCGCTTTCATAGGCTTGTGGCTGGCCTGGTTTGATTTCTGCCGAGGGTGTGGCGCGCTCGGGATGAATTTTTTTGACGAGTTCATCGGCGTAGCTGCGCGCAGTCAGTCCTTTTTTGGGGACGGTGTAGAAATCCGGGTCGCCCAGATATTCTGAACGGTCGGCATAAGCGAGCTTCATCACTTCACTGAGCTGATGCAGAGTCTGTGCGCTGTTGGCACCTTGCTCTCTGAGCGGATAGTGTTCCAGCATATTCAGCATCTGGATAATGTGCACACCGCCAGAACTGGGCGGCGGCATGGAAACGACCTCGTAGCCGCGATAATTGCCTTTGACTGGCTGGCGCTCTATCGCCTTGTAATTTTTCAGATCGTTGGCGGAAATAACGCCCTGATGCGACTGAACTTCAGCGACAATTTTTTTAGCGATCTCGCCTTCGTAAAATGCTTTGGAACCTTGTGACGCTATCAGTCGCAGCGAATGTGCAAGGTCTTTTTGAACCAGCTTTTCACCTGCCTGCAATGGTCGTCCGTCTTTGAAAAAAATCGCCCGGCTGGACGGCCATTTTCCAAGATGATCACGTTCGGCCTGCAACAATGTGGCCAGATAAGGCGTGACGCTGAATCCTTGCTCTGCCAGGCGGATCGCAGGTGCGATGACATCTTTCAGTTTCATACTGCCGTATTTGCTGAGTGCAAGCTCCAGACCAGCGACGGTGCCGGGCACGCCTATCGCCAGATGGCTGTGGGTGGAACTGCCGGGAATCACGTTGCCGCTGGCATCGAGATACATGTCTTTGTGGGCTTTTGCCGGCGCGCTTTCACGGAAATCGAGGGCGATCTGTTTTCCGGAACGACTATCGTGAATCAGCATGAAGCCACCGCCGCCGATATTTCCGGCATTCGGCAGCACGACTGCGAGAGCGAATCCAGTGGCGACTGCGGCATCGACAGCGTTGCCGCCTTGCGCGAGTATCTGTGCACCGACTTCACTGGCCAGCGCCTGTTCAGTTGCAACCATTCCATGACGACTGCTGACCGGGCTGATGATGGGGAAATTGGTGTCGTATCGAATGTTCGCCGCAATCTGCGCATGCGCCGGGAGCGTGGCGGCGAGGCCGACAGCGCTGATGCTGGCAGCAAAGAATAGTGACAGTCCCAATTTTTTCTGTAATAACACGCAAATTCTCCGTGATGTCATGTCTGGTGTGAGTGGCATAACGCCCGGACAATAGTGTATCTGCTTAGCCCGAGGGGGACTATATTTCTATCGCATATCGATAGACACTTTTTACACGGCGGCATGCGATCTTGCCGGCATGCGTGAAAGGGCAGGGGACTGAGTCCAAATTGCTGTGAAAATAAAAAAGCCACCTCGTAAGGTGGCTTTTACAGCGTTAAAACGAGAGCAATTTGTGAGAATTACTTCGCTTCAGCATCGCCTTCTGCTTCAGCAGCTACGGCACCTGCAGGTACAGTCGCGATAGCGATAGTGATATCACCACCGTGTACAACTGCTGTGACGCCTTTTGGCAGTTTCAGACCAGATGCGTGGATAGACTGACCAGCTTCCAGTTTGGACAGGTCCACTTCAACGAATTCTGGCAGGTTTGCTGGCAGGCAGGATACATCCAGCTCAACTGCTACGTGGCTGATGACTGCGCCAGAAGTTTTTACTGCTGGGGATACGTCAGCGTTCACGAAGTGCAGAGGCACTTTAACGTGGATTTCTTTATTTGGATCAACGCGTTGGAAATCAGCGTGCAATACCAATTGTTTGTATGCGTGGACTTGGAAGTCGCGCAACAGAACTTTTTCTACTTTACCGTCAACTTCCAGATCCAGAATGGAGGAGTGGAATACTTCTTTTTTCAATGCATGGTACAGGGCATTGTGATCCAGCGTGATAGCGACTGGTGCTTCAGTGCCGCCGTAGATGATGCCAGGTGTTTGGCCAGCATTGCGCAGGCGGCGGCTCGCTCCGGTCCCCTGTTCTTTGCGTGCAAATGCGATAACTTTCATGGTGTTACTCCAAAAAATGCAAAACGGTTTGTCGTTTTGCGATAAAGAATCCCCGCGACCAGGGATTCATAAAAAAGCGCCGTCAGATAAACGACAGCGCCGAAACCGGTAAAAATTAATCCGTGAACAGGGAGATAACTGATTCGCCTTTGGTAATACGGCGGAAAGTCTCTGCCAGCAAGCTGTCGCAAGACAGTTGACGGATTTTCGGGCAGGCGCGTGCTGCCTCGGATAATGGAATCGTGTCCGTCACCACCAGCTCATCGAGCGGTGATTGGGTAATGCGCTGGATGGCCGGGCCGGATAATACCGGATGCGTACAATACGCCAGCACTTTCTTGGCGCCACGTTCTTTCAATACTTCTGCTGCTTTGGTCAGCGTACCGGCGGTATCAACCATGTCATCCATGATCACGCAGTTACGGCCTTCGACTTCACCAATGATGTTCATGACTTCGGACACATTGGCTTTCGGACGGCGTTTATCGATAATCGCCAGATCACAGCCGAGGCGTTTTGCCAGAGCGCGGGCACGTACTACACCGCCGACGTCAGGGGAAACAACCAGCAGGTTGTCATAGTTTTTCGAGACCAGATCGCCCAGCAAAATTGGCGACGCGTAGATGTTATCGACCGGAATGTCGAAGAAACCCTGAATCTGATCGGCATGCAAATCCATGATCATGATGCGGTCAACGCCGGCTTCTTCCAGCATGTTCGCCACCACTTTGGCAGAAATCGCGACACGCGCTGAGCGTGGGCGGCGATCCTGACGGGCGTAACCGAAGTAAGGAATGGCTGCAGTAATGCGACCAGCAGAAGCACGTTTGAGTGCATCGACCATCAACATGATTTCCATCAGGTTGTCGTTGGTTGGAGCACAGGTGGATTGTAAAACGAAGACATCTTTACCACGGACATTTTCATTAATCTCGACCATCACTTCACCGTCAGAGAATTTTGAAACATCTGCTTTACCGAGAGGAATGCCCAGTTGTTTGACGACTCCAGCTGCTAATGCCGGATTGGCATTGCCAGTGAAGACCATCATGTTGTCATTTACGCGCGCGTTTGCCATGGCGGGACCTATTGGCTGAATTTTTGAGGACCTGATCTTTTTGCATAGACTTTTTGCAAAAAAACCAAAAGTAAAAACTAAAAAAGCCGCCGCAGAATCTATGCGGCGGCTTTAATTTTAATGGCAGGGGAAGAAGGATTCGAACCTTCGCATGCCGGAATCAAAATCCGGTGCCTTAACCAGCTTGGCGACTCCCCTACTCAACCGTTTGTCTGTCGTCCAGAATAGACCGCTATTTTAGCGTTAATTCGACGTCAGACCAAATCTTTTTTACTTCTGCTTCAAGTCATCCATCGGATGGCGATTCAGTGCTTTTGCTTTCCAAGATGTCCAGCGTTCAGGTATCTGCTCTATTACTTTGTCTGCTGCCGCTTCATCGGCAAAAGCACAAAAAACACAAGCTCCTGATCCTGTCATCTTCGCGTTTCCGAATTGTGACAGCCATTTAACCGCTTCGTCAACCTCAGGAAACATTGCGCAGGCAACTGTTTGCAGATCGTTTTTCCAGAACATTTCTGCATTGCTGGAAAAGTCCGCTATTCTGACGATCTTAGTGTCTCTTGTCAACTCTTTTGCCGAAAAAATTGCAGGTGTCGGTACTTGTATGCCGGGTTCGATGACGACAAACCAGCGTTCCGGTGTCTGAATTGCCTGCAATTCTTCACCGACGCCCTCAGCAAAAGCATTTTCGCCGAAGATGAAAAACGGTACGTCAGCACCGAGCTGCAAACCCAGCGACATCAGTTCAGTTTTGCTCAGACCGGTGCGCCATAAATGGTTCAGTGCCATCAGTGTGGTAGCCGCATCAGAGGAGCCGCCACCCAGTCCGCCACCCATAGGCAGAATTTTATGCAGTGTCAGATTGGCGCCGAGTGGGCATCCGGTTTTTTCTTGCAACAGGCGCGCGGCACGCACTATCAGATCGGAGTCTGCCGGCACGCCGGGAATGTCATTAGTGCGGATGATCTGACCATCGTTGCGAACTTCAAAGTCCAGCGTATCGCAGCGGTTTATCAGTTGAAATGCAGTTTGCAGCAAGTGGTAGCCATCGGCGCGCCGGCCGGTCACATGCAGAAATAAATTCAGTTTGGCGGGCGCCGGGCAGGCGAGAAGTTGTTGCGTCATGGATTTTGCGGCGCTTCAATAAAAATGTTCAGAGTGACTTCGCCGGCATTGGTGGTGTAGCGATTCAAATCAATGCGTTTGGGGGAGTTCGTCGTTTCGTGCCAGCTGGCGTAGCGGATATTCCAGCCGTCGGTGCTGATGGTCTGATCGCTGGCTGTCAGCGCTGTTCTGCTGCCATCAGGCTGACGGATAAAGCCTTGCAGCCAGTCGCGCATACCTGAGACCGGCAGCGGCCAGCGCAAGGCGTCGGACAGCAGCTGATCCAGATTGTCAGCTTCTTGTGGCATTTTGCCTTCCTGTTCGAGTCGCGCACCGTGCCCATTCTGGGTGATTCTGGCGATCGTTTGCCCGACTGGCGAGAATAATGTGATTTGCAAACTGTTGCTGGTCTGTTCCCACTCAAAGCTGCCGGGCAGATTTTGCGGTTTGTTGTTGTGCTCGTAACGCACCGAGATTTTACCGTTCAGGTGAATGTTTTCCTGGTAGTTGCGGGTTGCCCTGGGAGCTTGTTCTGTGCTGCTGACATTAGCGTTCGGAAGGCTGCTGCAGGCACTGCTGAGCAGCGCGCCGGATAAGCTTGTCAGAAGCATGAAAATTCGGGAGTATCTGTGCATGATGCTCTGGAGCCCTTTATTTTATTGGACTTTATTAAAAATAATGCATATACCCCACCGGAGTATATGCATTATCAGAAAACTTTTACGAAGAAATTACAGCTTCACATTCAGGCGTTCCAGCGTGTTTTTCAGGGAGGTGTTTTTCGGGTCTTTAGTGCGACCTTCACGCCAGATTTTGCGTGCCGCGTCTTTCTGCCCCTGGGTCCATAACAACTCGCCGAGATGCGCCGCGATGTCGGTGTCAGGGCGCAATTCATAAGCGCGGCGCAGGGCTTTTTCTGCTTCCTCAAGCTGACCAAGACGGAATTTCACCCAGCCCACGCTATCGAGGATGAAAGGGTCGTCCGGTGACAATTCATTCGCCTTTTCTATGAGTATCAGTGCTTCATTCAGGCGGATATTTCTGTCTGCGAAAGAGTAACCTAGCGCATTGTAGGCATGCTGATTTTTTGGATCAACACTGATGACGCGGCGCAAAGCCTGTTCCATTTCTGCGAACTTCGATTGCGATTCCAGCAGCATTGCGTAGTCATACAACAGATCGGCATTATCGGGATGCGATTTGAGGCCATTTTGCAAAACCTGGGCGGCTTCTGCTACCAGGCCGTTATCACGCAATATCTGTGCTTCGGTCTGTATCAGCTGCATTTGTTCAGACGTATTGGACGGCTTAAGTTCTTTCAGTAAGACCCTTGCATTTTCAAGTTTGCCGTCTCTGGAATACAAACTCGCGCGACGCATCTGCACGTTAAACCACGCAGAGTTGCGGCCGTCGAACGATTCGACTTTACTTAGCCATTCTTGCGCTGCTTTGTAGTCTTTGCGTTCAAACGCGATTCTCGACAGATTCAGCAACACCGGCGTGGTATCGCGCTCTTCGCCTTTTGCTTCGATGATCTTCAGATAGCGCGTCAAATATTCTTCTGCCTGCTGTGACTGTTTCTTTTCCATCGCCAGCAAACCCAGCGTGTAAATTGCACTCAGATCATCCGGTTTGTCGCGCAGAATATGTTCGAATTCAACGCTGGCTTTATCCAGCTGTTTTAAGTCGATCAGGATACTGGCATAGGCCAGACGGACATCGCGCGCATCCGGATTTTTTGCCAGAAATCCCGCCATCGCTTTTGCCGCGTCCTTTTGCGAGGATGCCTGTGCGATGGTGAGTATCGCCAGTTGCGAATCGGTTTTGGTTTTCAGAACCAGCTGCGCTTCTTCGACGGCACGCTTGTTGTCGCCCTTGCTGTAAGCGCCTTGCGCCAGTGCCAGATGCGCTTCCGGTAGTGATTTGTAGGGGGCAAGGGTTTCTTCCAGAACGTCAAATGCGGCATTTTTATCGCGAGCCCGTGCCAGCAAACGCTGGGTTTGCAACATAATGACGCCGTATTGTTTCGGATCAGCTTCTCTGAGTTTTTCAGAAAAAACTTTTTGAATTTCGGCCAGATTATTGTTCATCACCATGAAGCCCAGATAATACTGGGTCGCTTCATTCGAGCCCGGTGCCAGCTCGCGCCATAGACGGATTGCTGCCAGTGCCTCTCCGGGCTGTTTTGCACTCAGGGCGATTTCCGCTGAACGTTTTGCCAGACGCGGGTCACTCGTTTGCTGCGCGGTGCTCATCAGGGTAATGTACGCTGCCTGCCAGTTGCCACGTTGATAGGCGATCTCTGCAGTCAGGATTTTGTACAGCAATTCATCTGTCAGTGCGACCGCAGGCAGTTTATCTTTGTTTTCGACGATCGCCGGGCTGGCACCGTTGAGATCTTTATCTGCAGACAGTGCAGCTTTCGCCGCATCGCTGACATGATGGGTGTCTTCGGATTTGAGGTTGTGTAATCCGCCAATCCCGGCGCAGGCAGACAGCAGCGCAGCGCAGCTGAGGTAAGCCGCCGGACGAAGTACGGATACAATAGATGTGGTGACAAATGCTGAGATAGTTTTCAAGACGAACCCGAAATGAACTGTGGATAGTTGATTTTACGCCGAACTAGCCAGCGCGTGGGAGCTGACACGCCTGACCCTGTTTCAAATTGTATATAACGATGACTCATGTTCACGCACATGAATGCCGCCGTACTTTCTGAACTCTGCAAAATTAGAAACTTCATTGATATAAAAGTTCCGGACTATGCCTGAATTACCTGAGGTTGAAGTGACACGCCGCGGCGTCGCACCCCATTTGACGGGGCAGCGCGTGAGCGCTGTGATCATGCGACGCGCTGGCTTACGCTGGCCTTTTCCTGCAGATTTGCCTGCCTTGCTGCAAGACCATACCATCGTGGCGACCGGTCGGCGCGGCAAATACCTGTTACTCCATTTTCAGCATGGTACGCTGCTGATTCATCTTGGAATGTCGGGACATTTAAGTATCCTGCCAGCGACAACTCCGGCAGGGAAACACGATCATATTGATATCATTGTCGGCGAGAATGCATTGCGTATGACCGATCCGCGTCGTTTTGGCGCGGTGCTCTGGCATGCTGTGACCGATGGTGATCTCGATCATCATGTTTTGCTGAAAAATCTGGGTGTTGAACCGCTGGAAGATCAGTTCGATGCGGAATTATTGTTTCGCCAGACCCGGCAGCGCAGCGCTGCTGTCAAACAGGTATTGCTGGCGGGCGATATCGTGGTCGGCGTAGGCAATATTTATGCGTCAGAAAGTCTGTTTAAAGCGAAAATTAATCCGAAGACGCCGGCAAAACGTATCAGCCTTGCGCGTTACCGTCTTCTTGCAGAGGCGATACGCGAAACGCTGGCGGCGGCGATACAACAAGGCGGCAGTACTCTCAAAGATTTTGTCGGGGTGGATGGGCAAAGCGGTTATTTTCAGCAGCATTATTTCGTCTATGATCGTGCGGGCGAAGATTGCCGCCTTTGCGGTCATACTGTGCGCAAAATTGTACAAGGTCAACGCAGCAGCTTTTATTGTCCGCATTGTCAGAAATAAATCGCATTTATGCTTTGAATTGTCAGCGTAAGCTTGTTTTACGGGTATTTTTTCGTTCACCCATATATACTTGAATGAATAAGAAATTAACCGAGGGAAACATGAGTAATCTGGTCCAGAAATTCCAAGAATACAGTGAGTGGCGCAAGGGAGTTGTGCGGGCGCTTGAACAGTATCGTGCCTGGACGAATGGATCGGAAATGGCCGATACGGCGACAGATCAGCGTCTTGCACGTCTGATGGAGCGTCTGGTTGACGATAAATTGTCGATTGCTTTTGTCGCAGAATTTTCGCGCGGTAAATCGGAACTGATTAACGCGATATTCTTCGCTGATTACGGTCAGCGTATCCTGCCTTCGTCTGCTGGCCGTACGACGATGTGTCCGACAGAATTACTGTATGACGACACGATTCCGCCATGTATTCGTCTGTTGCCGATAGAGACTCGCGCAGAGGCGCAGTCCACCAGCGAATATAAAGGCCAGAACCACGTCTGGAAAGTGTTGCCGCTGAACATCAGTTCCGGCGACGGTATGCTGGAAGCATTCAAGCAAGTCAGTCTGACTAAAAAAGTCAGCGTCGAGATGGCCAAGCAATATGGTTTGTTTGATGAAGATGATCCGGATGCGGCGCTGGAAGTTGACGAAAACGGTATGGTCGAGATTTCCCAGTGGCGTCATGCGATCGTGAATTTCCCTCATCCTTTGTTGAAAGAAGGCCTGATCATCGTTGATACGCCGGGTCTGAATGCGATTGGTACCGAGCCTGAACTGACGTTGAACCTGATCCCAAATGCGCATGCCGTCTTGTTTATACTGGCTGCCGATACCGGTGTGACCAAGAGCGATATCGATGTCTGGCGTAACCACATCGGTGGCGGGCCGGGACGCATGGTCGTACTGAATAAGATCGACAGTATGTGGGACGAGTTGCGTACACCGGAAGAAATTGAGAAGCAACTGGCGCGTCAGGTCGTAACTGTCGCGCACACGCTGGGGATTGAAGAAAAACAGATTTTCCCGGTTTCCGCGCAAAAAGGACTGGTTGCGAAGATCAACAAGGATGCACCTTTACTGGCAAAAACCCGTTTACCAGTGCTGGAATACGCGTTATCTAAAGAGTTAATCCCGGCAAAACAAGACATCATCCGCGCTCAACTCGAATCCGACATTCACGAAATCGCTGCTGCACAACAGGCTGTCATTTCATCGCGCAGCCGTAATGTGGTGGAACAGATGCTGGAGCTCAAGGGGCTGCGCGGTAAAAATATGAATGTCATTGAACACATGATGAAACGTGTCGATGCCGAGAAAAAAGAGTTTGACGCCAGTCTGATCCGCATGCAGGGAACTCGCTCGGTATTCACGCGTTTGTCGACTGAGGTTTACACGAATCTGGGCATGGATATTTTGCGCGAAGAAATACGTAAGACGCGCGAAGCGATGGAGAAAAGCTATTTGTCGCTGGGCCTGCGCGATTCGATCAAACACTTTTTTGCACAGGTTCGTCTGAATCTGATTGAGTCCAATAAGAAGACGGATGAAATCTCGGAAATGATGGTCGTGATGTATCGTAAATTTTCGACTGAGCATGGTCTGGCTTTATCTGCACCGATGCCGTTTTCTCTGGATAAGTACATCAAGGAACTCGATGCGATTGAAGTCGTGTATCAGAAACAATTTAATGCGACGTCCATGCTGACGAATACCCGTGTTGCCCTGATGCGCAAATTTTTCGATTCTGTTGCGGCACGTGTCAAACAAAATTTTTTACAGGCAAATAAAGACGTGGAAGCCTGGCAGAAAGTGGTGATGGCACCGTTGGAAGCGCAGATCCGTGAGCATAAAAGCCAGCTGAAAAACCGCATGCAGTCGATACAACGTATTCACGTCGCGACGGACAGTCTGGAAGACAGGATTGCGTCATTTGAAGCCCTGCAGACGGAAATTGAGGCACAGAAGCAGGGCTTGCAACAGATGCAGGACAATTTGCAAGCAGCATTGAACGCCGACCTGAAAAACATCAAGGTCGCGGCATAAGTTGAGAATTAATGAAACGTCGTATTCCGGCGGCTGCGGCCGCCAATTTTATTCATCCCGAATTTGTTGATCCCGATTTTTCTGCAACGGTGATCCGGTGGCAGAAACAGCATGGCAGACATGGATTACCCTGGCAGCAAAGCCGCGACGCCTACCGCGTCTGGTTATCCGAAATCATGTTGCAGCAGACGCAGGTCAGTGCAGTTATTCCGTATTACCAGAAATTTCTGCAAAGCTTCCCTACCGTATCTGATCTCGCCGCCGCACCAGCCGAGGCTGTGATGGCGCACTGGAGCGGACTCGGCTATTACACCCGCGCCCGCAATCTGCATCAGTGCGCAAAGCAGGTGGTGGAAAAATATCAGGGACAATTTCCCGTAGACCAGACTTTGCTCGAACAATTGCCGGGCATAGGTCGCTCTACTGCCGCTGCGATTACAGCATTTTCGTATGGTACGGTGGCGGCCATCCTCGACGGTAATGTTAAACGCGTGTTTGCAAGGGTATTCGGTATTGCCGGTTATCCCGGCAGTAAAGTCATCGAGGACAGTATGTGGCAACGTGCGCTCGCGCTGTTGCCGGACGAGGGTATTGAATCCTACACGCAAGGTCTGATGGATCTCGGCGCCACCTTGTGTACCCGCAGCAGCCCTGCTTGCGGACGTTGTCCTTTGCAGGCGCGCTGTGTCGCCTTTGCGGAAGGCCGTACCGCCGAATTGCCGACTCGTAAACCGAAAAAACTGGCGAAAGAAAAGCGCGCTGTGATGCTGCTGTTGCTGGATCAGAACCGGGTTTTATTAGAGCGGCGGCCCGATAGCGGTATATGGGGCGGCTTGTTGTCCTTACCGGAGGTTGACGGCATGCAGCCATACGTCCGGACGGAGGAGGATACCGGCGATACCGCTGCGGTATTCTCGGTGATGACACCCGCCTTGCTGGCGCTGACTGCGCGCTTTGGTAAAGTTGAAATCCGTCGTGAATTGCCAGTGATTGAGCATGTCTTCACGCATTTCAGATTGCATATTCATACGGTGCTTGCTGAACTGTCGCAGCATGCGCCGCAAGTGGCTGAGAACAGTTACGTGTGGCTGGATTTACAGCAGGCCGCTGAGGCCGGTGTGCCAGCCCCGATCAAGACTCTATTGCAGTCTTTAGCACAGGCGGAATTGCAACTCTGATTTATCTTGTTGCCTTGCCATTGCTGACTCATCGCCGTTTCCACGGTTTTCGTCGCTGATTTCGTTGTTTTATCGCAAGACGGACTTTTTATATATTGTTCGCTTTACACTACCCTCCTCGAAATTGTTTATTCAGGAGAACTCCTTGCGAAAACATATTTTTCTTGCCGTGATCGGTTTGTTGTCGGCAGCGGCTTCGTTCGCCGCTGATACCGTCACCAGTCCCTGCCGCTTACCTGAATTTCCGCAGGAATTACGATGTGGAAAAGTGCAACGGCCTTTGAATCCTGCTGAGCCGGAAGGCAAAAAAATCGATGTGCATTACGTCGTGTTGCCTTCGCAGGATAAAAATAAACTGCCTGATGCGGTGTTTCTGCTGGCCGGTGGTCCGGGGCAGAGTGCAATCAGCGTTGCCGGTTTTGGTCAGGCGATGTTGAGTCGTTTAAATAAACGGCGTGATCTGGTGTTTGTCGATCAGCGTGGAACAGGGCGCAGCGCGTCGCTTGCTTGTCCTGAAATGGAAAATTCCGCCGAGGTTGTCGATGATGTGCAAATGCAAAAGCATTCAGACGCCTGCCTTGCGCGTTTAAAAACCTTGCCGTACGGTGATCTTCGCTATTACAGCACCAGCATAGCGGTGCAGGATATCGAAGCGGTACGCAAGCAACAGGCGTACGACAGAATTAATCTGGTCGGTGCTTCGTATGGCACTCGCGTAGGTCTTGAATTCGCCAGACAATTTCCGCTTTCAGTGAAACGCATGGTGCTCGATGGCGTTGTGCCGCCGGACATGAGTCTGCCCGCCGCAGATGCACAGGTCGCATTGGATGGTGTGTTTCAGGATTGTGCCCGGCATGCATCGTGCAACGCAGCTTATCCGGCGTTGGCACAGCAATGGAAAAGTTTAATCACGCGCATGCCGCAATCAGTCAGTGTCACGCATCCGCGGCTCGGCACTCCGTTGAAATTCACCATGACGCATGACATTCTTTTGAGTCTGGTGCATAAGACCTTGTATGCACCGACAACCGTCGCTGGTTTGCCGTATGCGCTGACCCAGGCGGCGCAGGGAAACTATCAGCCGCTGGTGACCTTGAGTGGTGCAACGAACCTGCCGGGACCGGCGGGAATCAATTACGGGATGCATTTTTCGGTCTGGTGTTCCGAGATGTTCGCTCGTCCCCTGGCAGCACCTAAAGATGAGTTTGAAAAGCTGATGACGGATATGTATCAGCGCACATGTAAAAACTGGCCGCGTGCCAGTATTCCGGCGGAATTTTTCTCGATCCCTGCTGCACAGTCGCCGGTATTGCTGCTGAGTGGCGGTATTGATCCGGTCACGCCGATACGTCATGGTGCCGCTGTGGCGAAAGCACTGGGCTCCCAGGCCGTGCATATCACGATAGAAAATGCTGGTCATGGTTTGCTGGCGCAAGGCTGCGTGCGCGATGTGGTTTATCGTTTTCTGAACGCCAAAGAAAATACCGAAGCGCTGAAAGTTGATAGTAGTTGTGTACGTCAGATTCCACGACCGCTGGCGTGGCAACCCCTGCAAGCCGGAAAGGAAGTGCAGCCATGATTATCGTCAACGATTTACATAAGACTTTCGTCAGACAAGGAAAAGTCAGCACAAAAAATATCACCGATATTGCGCGTTTGCTGGGGCTGATGAAGAAAAAAAATGAAGTAGTGAATGCCGTCAATGGTGTCAGCTTTACTGCGCAGGACGGCGCGATTACTGGCCTGCTTGGCGCAAACGGTGCCGGTAAAACGACCACCTTACGCATGGTCGCCGCCTTACTGAATCCAGATCGAGGTGATATTACGGTCGATGGCATTAAGGTGCAGGCGGGCGTGTCATCAACGCAATCGCAGATGGGCGTGTTATCCGATGCGCGCGGCTTGTATCCGCGACTGACGGCGCGCGAGAATATTCACTACTATGGTCTGTTGCATGGCATGTCAGCAGAGCAGGCGGCACAGCGCACTGAGCAGTTATCGCACTGGCTGGAAATGGGGGCCTTGCTGGACAGACGTACCGATGGTTTCAGTCAGGGCGAACGTATGAAAACGGCGCTGGCGCGGGCATTGGTGCACGATCCCAAAAATATCATTCTTGATGAACCAACCAATGGCCTGGATGTCGTGGCGACGCGCGCCTTGCGTGAATTTTTGCGCTGGCTGCGTTCTGCTGAAGGTGGTGGCAAATGCATTATTTTTTCCACCCACATCATGCAGGAAGTGGAACGCCTGTGTGACGATGTCGTCATCGTGGCGCAGGGAAAAAATGTGGCACGCGGCACTGTTGCCGGCTTGTTACAACAGGCGGAAGAAAATAATTTTGAAGATGCCTTCGTGAAGCTGGCATTTTTGCAGACTGCTAACGTGACGAATAACGTGATGAATAATGTGACGATGGGAGCGCGCGGATGAAAGCGATGTTAACGATTTTTCGCAAAGAAATAAAAGATGCTTTGCGCGACCGCCGTACCTTGATGACGGCCTTGCTGAGTTCCCTGCTTGGCGTTCCTTTGATGCTGTTTATTTTTTCGACGGTGTTATCGCAGGTCGAGTCTCAGGAAGAAAAGCGCACAGTGCTGGCGGTGGGTATCGAATATGCTCCACAACTGGAAAATTTCATTTTGCGGCAGGGATATCAGGTCAAAACTGCTCCGGTGGATTATGAGGCCAAATCACGTAGTAAAGAGCTGGATCAGCCGGTGTTACTGGTGCCGCAGGATTTTGAAAAGAAACTGATGACGGGTGATAAAGCCATCCTTGAGGTCGCGTATGACAGTAATAACCGTCAGGCCGAATTCGGCTTGCGGCCACTCAAGCGTTTGCTGGAAGCCTACACCCAGGAAACCACGCTGATGGGCTTGACGATGCGCGGCATCTCGACGGAACTGTTGCAGCGGATCGAGGTCAGAGAGCGTCGTTTGCAAAAGCCGGAAGAACGCAAAGCATCGGTCACGGAAATGCTGCCGATGATGGTATTGATGGCGATTATTATCGGTGGCATGTACGCCGCGATTGATACTACGGCGGGTGAACGTGAGCGCGGCTCGCTTGAACCGCTGATGATGAATCCGGTCAGCGGCTGGCAACTGGCGATAGGTAAATGGGGCGCGGTGGCGGCGGTAGGAATGGGCGTGGTGGTGTTGACGATCTTCAGCTTCTTTCCGTCGCAGTGGCTGATAAAAAATGATACTTTGCGCGCCGAATTTCAATTCGGCATCAAGGATGCAATCGGTTTTCTGATGGTGTTATTACCGTTAGCGGCGAGCATGGCGGCGTTGCAGATCGCGATTGCGCTTGATTGTAAAAGCTATAAAGAAGCGCAGGTTCGCAATCAGATTGTGACGATGTTCATTCCGTTCGTCAGCCTGATTCCGATTTTGTTCCCGGGGCGTGAACCGGCGTGGTTCAAATGGGTGCCGGTGCTGGCGCAGAATCAGATGATGAATCAGGTGTTAAAAGGCGAGGTGCTGCACCCGCTGACGGTTGGTATGGCGCTTGCCACCTGCGTTCTGATCACCGTGATTTGTCTGATGTATATTGCGCAGAAAATGCGCAAGGTCGTCATGGTGTAAAGCGTATTTCAGCGATACTCCCCCCTCTTTTTAAGAAAACCCCGTTGATGTCCTTATAAACAAACGGGGTTTTTAGATACCCGGGGGAGTATATTTATTACTCACAATAGCCCGCGAGGCCAGTGCGGTCAGTGCAAGCGGCGGTGTCTGACCAGCACCTGCTCTGACTGCTGGAAGTGGCGGCTCAGTTTTTCTACCATGTACACCGAGCGATGCTGACCGCCGGTACAACCGATCGCAATGGTCAGGTAACTGCGATTGTCGTCTTTGAACGACGGTATCCATTTCGTCAGGAAAGCCAGAATATCTGCATACATATCCTGCGCCATGGCCTGATTGTCCAGATAGTCAACAACAGGCGCATCGCGCCCGGTCAGTGGCCGCAGTGCCAGATCATAATGAGGATTCGGCAGCATCCTGACGTCAAAAACGTAATCAGCATCGAGCGGCACGCCGCGTTTAAAGGCAAAGGATTCAAACATCAGCGTCAATGGCGCATGCGGCATGTCTATCATGTTTTTGACCCAGCTACGCAACTGATTGGCGCTGAGGTCGGTGGTGTCGATGACATGGGCTAAGGCCTGAATTTCTGCCAGAATTTCACGCTCTTCTTCTATGCATTCAATCAGGCTTAATTTTTCGACACAAGCTTCTTCCCGGATCAGCCGGTGCGACAGCGGATGACTGCGTCGCGTTTCTGAAAAACGGGCGACCAGAGAATCGGTACTGGCCGTGAGAAACAGCATTCTGACTTCGTGCCCGGTGTTGGTTAATACCTGCTTTGTATCCAGAACGCCGGTCAGCTGACTGGCGCTGCGCGAGTCAATCGCAACCGCGACCAGCGGTTCATTCGATAAAGTTCTGATCAGCTCAGGCAACAAGCTGGGCGGTAAATTATCGACGCAGTAATAGCCGGCGTCTTCCAGCACATTCAAAGCAACCGATTTTCCTGAGCCGGAAATACCTGAGATCAGCAGGATTTGCATGTCAGTCTCCCGCCTCCATCGCGCGGCGCTGGCGTTCCATGAAGTCTTCCAACGTATTGATGCCGCGCAATTGCAATATCGTGTTGCGTACCGCTGCTTCCAGCAAAACGGCGATATTTCGACCTGCCGCAACCGGAATCACCACTTTACGTATCGGCAGTCCCAGCACTTCTTCGGTTTGCGAATCAATAGGCAGTCGTTCGTAATTATCTTCGAGTGTGCTGCGGCGAACCAGATGCACGATCAGTTTCAGACGCATTTTGCGGCGTACGGCGGTTTCACCGAATATCGTTTTGATATCGAGCAGACCCAGACCGCGGACTTCCAGCAGATTTTGTAATAGTTCCGGACAGCGGCCTTCTATCATGTTCGGCGCGATACGTGAAAATTCAACCGCATCGTCCGCCACCAGCCCGTGGCTGCGGGAAATCAGCTCCAGCCCGAGTTCACTTTTACCCAGACCAGATTCGCCGGTGATCAGTACGCCCACGCCCAGTACGTCCATGAAGACGCCATGCATGGTGATTTTCTGTGCCAGTTTTTTCGACAGATACACACGCAGATAGTCGATCACCTGCGCCGATGGATAAGGTGTGGAAAACAGGGCGATATTGTTATCGTCACACGCAGTCAGAAATTCCGGTGGCGAATCCAGTCCCTGAGCAACGATCAGTGCAGGCGGATCACCGGCAACCAGTTCGCGGAAAAGGTTGACGCGGGATGCACTCGATAAACGTTCAAAGTAGGCTAATTCCTGCGGTCCGAGCACCTGAATACGACCAGGGTGAATCAGATTTAAATGGCCGACCTGATCGGCAGAAGAGGCGGCGTCACCGATGATTTGTTTGTCGGCACCTGCAAAGCCGGCGAACCAGCCGAGCTGCATGATGTCGCGGTTGTCATCGTAAATTTTTTGTATCGTTAATTCAGTGAGTAAGGGCATGGATAAGCAATAAAAAAATCAGACGACAACAATCTGAGGCGTCAGGAGACGGTAGAGACGTCCGGACGCCAGGCGAGGATTTTTTCGTGTACGACGCTGGCACTGGCTTCGGTATTTAATTCGTTACGGAAGCTTTCATTCGACAGCATCTCGGCAATTTCGGACAGTATTTCCAGATGTTGCTGCGTCACATTGTCGGGCATTAACAGGAAAATCAGCAATGTGACCACCTGCCCATCCGGCGATTCAAACGGAATCCCGTCTTTCAGACGGACCAATGCTGCAATCGGTGCTTTCAGCCCCTTGATACGTCCGTGTGGAATAGCCACGCCATGACCAAGTCCGGTAGAGCCCAGACGCTCGCGTGCAAACAGATTATCGGAAACGGTGGAACGGGCGATGCCGCAATTGTTTTCAAATAACAGTCCTGCTTGCTCGAATGCACGTTTTTTACTGGAAATTTCCAGGTCCAGCAGTACGTTGGCGAGGGGAAGAATTTTGGCGATATTCGTCATAGTGCAAGATCGGATTACAGCAGAGAGTTTCGTGTGCAAAGGCGAAGCAGATGCGAACCGAATTATAGGCTGCTTTGGAGGGGGCGGCAAATCAGCGCAACTTCACTGCTGCCGGTTGTTCCGCAACAGTTTTTCAAATTGCTCTACGGGTAAGGGCTTACTGAAATAATATCCCTGCATTTCCTGACACCCGGAATCGGTCAGGAAAAACATTTGCTCTGCATTTTCCACCCCTTCGGCCGTAATACTCATACCGAGGGCGTTGGCCATCGCGATAATCGCGTGTGTCAGAACGACGGAATCCTGATTTTCCGGTATTTTGTTGATAAATGAACGGTCAATTTTCAGGTTGTCGATAGGGAAGCGTTGCAGATACGATAAGGAAGAAAAGCCGGTACCAAAATCATCGAGTGAGATACTCACGCCCAGCGCTTTAATCGTATGAAACATAGGTAAAAGGCGATCGATTTCACCCATCAGCAGACCTTCGGTGATTTCCAGTTGCAAAGCAGCAGGCGGTAAACCAGTTTTTTGTAAAGTTGCTGCAATAAAATCGCACAGCGTTGCATCCTGAAACTGACGCGGGGAAATATTCACGCTGACCACCAGATCCGGCACAAGATGTTCCCGCCAGTATTTCGTCTGCTGGCAGACTTGTTCCAGCACCCAGCGTCCCAGCGGCAGAATAAGACCAATCTCTTCAGAAATCGGTATGAATTCATCAGGCGGGATCAGCCCCTGACCAGGCATCTGCCAGCGTATCAGTGCTTCTGCACCGACGATACGCGATGTTTGCAGAGAAATTTTGGGCTGATAATAAACGAGGAATTCCTGTTCGGTCAGGGCACGTCGCAGATTAGTTTCCAGCGTGTAGCGGTGCTGGGCGCGGACATTGAGTTCCGTTGTGAAAAACTGATAGTTATTCCGGCCCAGTTCTTTAGCGTGATACATCGCAGAATCGGCGCACAGCATCAGAGTCGAGGCATCCTGTCCGTCATGCGGCGAGATGCTGATACCGATGGAGGTGCCGAGATAATACTCATTGCCGTCGATGATGAAGGGGTCGCGCATTCTGGCCAGCACACGCTCACTGAGATCACGCAGATATTGCGCATCTTCGACATTTTCGGCGACGATCACAAACTCATCGCCACCCAAGCGGGCCAGCAGATCGGTGGTACGTATGCATGAACTCAGGCGTTTTGCGACGTCGCGCAGCAAGCTGTCTCCGGCGGCGTGTCCGGCCGTGTCATTCACGTATTTGAAGCGATCGAGATCCAGAAATAACAAAGCCACACTTTGATTTTTTTGCTGCGAATCTGCGAGGGCTCTGGTTAGTCGTAAATTGAGCTGATGGCGGTTAGGCAAACCGGTCAGTGCATCAAACGATGCCATAAATTTTAACTGTTGCTGCGTCTCGCGGACTTCGGTTGTGTCGGTAAAAGACAGTAACACTGCAGAAACAGACGTGCTGCGTTTTTTAAAAATCGGGAAGCAATTCACCAGCAGCCAGACGACCGAGCCATCAATTAATTCCAGACTGATGGATAGATTCAGTATTGGCTTGCCGGTACGCACAACAGAAGATGCGGGATCATTTCCCAGCCGTATAGTTGTTCCGTCTTCATTCATCAGCCGCTTGAAGTAACGCCGGTGACGACTGATTTTATTCATATCGTCTATCTTCAGGATTCTGAGCGCGCTTGGGTTGCTGGTCAGGATTTCTCCGCCTGGCGCAACCACCATAATACCTTCGGAAAGATTGGTGACGACGGAACGATAGCGCTCTTCGCTTTCTTCCAGCGTCTGCTCCATGTTCTTTTTGTCGATCGCCAGACCGATCAGATCGCAGGCATCGATGATCATTGCCTGCTCATCTTCACCCGGACTATGTTTGTGCCGGTAATAGACATCGACCGTGCCCAGTACACTGTTAAACGCGGTACTGATAGGATAAGACCAGCATGCCATTAAGCCGTGTTCAAGGGCGCTGATTTTGAACTTTTCCCACAAAGGACTATGAGCAATATCCTGAACAATGGTCAGCCGGTTGTAATGGATTGCCGCCGCAGCCGTGCAACTATCTGTACCGACTTCGATATTGTTGAGCAGCGAAGAGAAGGTCTCAGGCAGTGAAGGTGCTGCACCGATCGTGATTTGCCTGCTGGTCTGATCGAACAGACTGATGGCGCAGAGGGCATCGTTGTCCAGCAGGCGTTCCATGCGGTCACAGACATCTTCCAGTATGTGCGCTAAGGGTTTGTCCAGCGCAATCATTTCGAGAATTTCTTTCTCGTGATGCAGTGCTTCGTGAATTCTGCTGGCTTTCTCGTCTACCGCGTCATTTCCATGACGGCTGAACACCTGCAGACCATGTCTGTGCGTTTCGCGGGCACTCAGCAGCGTTGCTGGCTGCCCCTGATAGTCAAAGCTGACAATGCGGACCTCGATTTCCAGCTGTTGCCCATCGAGCGCGATACATTGATAAAACTGCAGTCCGTCATGATTGCCGGGGTTCTGTATGCGCTCGATGCCGGGAGGTCTGGCAACTAAGAAGGCTTCCGGTTTCAGACCCAGCACCTGTACCAGATCGGCTGCCTTCATCAAGGCCAGAGCAGCAGGATTTGCATACGCAATACGATCATCGATCAATACATAGACCGCATCCGGATGCTGCTCCAGCAATGTTGCGTGCCATTCGTCATCCAGGATGTACGCAGGAATGTTGCTGCTCAGGAGTGGGGGAGGCAATTTCACGACAACAATTCTGGAATCTGTTCAATCTTTCGTTATTGCGCTATGGCAATTTATGTCATCAATCATGACAAACTCTTAGCCGCTTCGTCAATTGTTTAGTTCAGATCCAGACGCACAAATAACAACAGAACGTCACCATTTCCTTTATTTTGTGAGATGCGGGGAACATAGGACGCCATTAATTTACTTTTGCGGGTACCTATGGATGCGATCGGCAATACTGCCGGAAACGGCACGCCAGAGAAGTAATCAGCGCGGCTGATTAACAAGGCGGTGGCACCGACGCCGACTTCCAGTTTTTCAGATAAAGGTTTCATCCATTGGTAGGCATAACCTGCCATGGGTTGCGGTTTGAAATGAGAGTCTGAAATCATCATTGCATACAGCAATTCTTCATTATCTTTTTCATTCCGGATTGTTTTTGCAAAGCCTAACCCCCATGCGCGCTCATTGAGTTCGGCCAGGCGCTCACGGGTGTAAGTGTTGCGACCGTGATGGGCGTAGCCGGATAGCAGTATCGATAAGTCGCCTTTGTCGAGGATGTTTTGCGCTTTTGCTTTGCTGCTGTCCCACCAGCTTTCATCTTCTTTTTGTAGCGCCTGTACAGTACCGCCGAAAGCCAGCAACAGAGCTGAGAGACAAAAGAAACGATATAAAAATGAGATCTTGGAAATAGACATAATCAATTCAGAAAAATAAAAAAATGGGCGGCCCGTTCGATCTGATATCTAACGCTTACTGTCGCGCATTCCGTTCATTGCCGGGTTTTTTTCCTGTCGAAAAATTACTGCGCCAGGGATTGATATCGAGTCCACCGCGCCGGGTATAACGTGCATACACGGATAATTTCTGCGGCTTGCAGTGGCGCATAATATCAACAAAAATACGTTCGACACACTGTTCGTGAAATTCATTGTGATTGCGAAAACCAATCAGATAGCGCAACAGGCTTTCCTGATCAATCTGTGCGCCGACATAGTGTATCTGCACGCTGCCCCAGTCAGGCTGACCAGTGACGAGACAGTTGGATTTCAGTAAATGAGAAATCAGTGTTTCTTCAACGATCGCTTCTGCGTGATTGGCGTGTAGCAATTCCGGTGCCGGCGTATACGAATTCACTTCGATATCAAGTCTGTCGAGCAACGTGCCTTCGAGTTCTGCCATCGTCAGTGAGCCGAAATTGTCAGACAGCGTCAGTTGTACATGCACTGGTGCTCCGGCAGCCGCCGACAAATCCGCTTGCAGCAAGCTGACTAACGCGTCGCTGCCAGCCAGTTTTGTCTGGTTAAACGAATTCAGGTACAGCTTGAATGACTTGGATTCGATGATGTTTGGCGAATCAGCCGGCACCGTGATGGTCGCTATCGCGACTTGCGGTTTGCCGCGCAAATTCAGCCACGACACCTCGTACGCATTCCATATATCGACACCGAAGAACGGCAGGGTAGCGCCGACGCCTATCTCTTCGCGCTTGCCCGAACGGGGAATCGGAAACAACAGCGAAGGGTCGTATTCTGCTTTGTAGGTGGCGGCTTTGCCGAGCAGGGATTGCTCGGGCAGATTGCCGGATGTTGATTCAGTCATTGCAAAGTCAGTTTGGCTGTTGGCCTAAAAATAATTGATAGACAGGATTATTGCTTTCATCCCAGTATTGATAGCCGAGTGTCGATAAAAATTCCCGGAAAACTTTCATTTCTTTTTTCGGTACCTGCAATCCCACCAGAATCCGCGCGTAATCCGCGCCATGATTACGATAGTGGAACAGGCTGATATTCCAGTTCGGCGCCATGCTGTTCAGGAAGCGGGTCAGGGCACCGGGACGTTCCGGGAATTCAAAGCGGTACAGTAATTCGTTTTCTGCCAGCGCACTTTTACCGCCGACCAGATGGCGGATATGCATTTTTGCCAGTTCGTCGTCGCTCAGGTCTAAGGTCGGAAAACCATGTTTTTCAAAATTTCTGGCGATCTTGCCGGATTCTGGGCGACCGTTGACCTGGATGCCGACGAAGATATGCGCGTTCTTTTCATCATTGATGCGGTAATTGAATTCGGTGACATTACGGTCGCCGACCAGTTCACAAAAACGCCGGAAACTACCGCGTTCTTCTGGAATAGTGACGGCAAACACGGCTTCACGTGCTTCACCGACTTCCGCGCGTTCAGCAACGAAGCGCAGGCGGTCGAAGTTCATATTCGCGCCGCAGGCTATGGTCACCAGAGTTTCATTTTTCAGTGGCTTTTTATTTGCTTTGGCGCGTTCGATATACGCCTTACAACCGGCAACCGCCAGCGCGCCGGCAGGCTCAAGAATGCTGCGTGTATCCTGAAATACATCCTTGATCGCCGCACAGACGGCATCGGTATCCACGGTGATGATGTCATCGACATACATTTTTGCGAGCCTGAAGGTTTCTTCACCAACCAGCTTGACCGCGGTACCGTCAGAGAACAAGCCGACATCGCTCAACGCCACGCGTTTGCCGGCTTTCAGGCTACGTGCCATCGCATCCGAGTCAACGGTCTGTACGCCGATAATTTTGATTTCCGGACGTATCGCTTTGACGTATGCCGCGACGCCTGAAATCAGACCGCCGCCGCCAATAGCGACAAAAATTGCGTGGATAGGTGCAGAATGCTGACGCAAAATTTCCATGCCGATGGTGCCTTGTCCTGCGATCACGTCAGGATCGTCAAAAGGATGCACGAAAGTGAGTTTGCGTTTCTTTTCCAGTTCAGAGGCATAGGCTGCAGCGTCTGAATACGAATCACCGAACAGGACGATTTCAACGTTATCACCACCATGCGCACGAACCGCATCAATTTTGACCGGTGGAGTGGTGGTCGGCATCACGATGACCGCTTTACAACCGACGCGGCGCGCACTCAGTGCAACCCCCTGCGCGTGATTGCCGGCGGAGGCGCAGATAACGCCGCGTTTGAGTTGTGCCGGAGTCAGATGTGCGATCTTGTTGTAGGCACCCCGCAACTTGAAGCTGAAGACACTCTGCATATCTTCACGCTTGAACATAATTCGATTATCCATCCGCGCTGACAGGCTGGGAGCGAATTCCAGCGGTGTTTCAAATGCCACGTCATAGACGCGAGCAGTCAGGATTTTTTTTAGATAATCGGTGCTCATATGCTTGAGAAAGTGAGTGAAATGGTAGGCGACAAGGCTCCTATTATAATGGATGTCATTTCAGCTTACCTTCGGAATGACATGATAGAAGCAGGTGTGCACTGGTTGTTTGGCGTATTGGCGCTGCCCGAAGTCGGGCTCAGCTCGGTATTTATTATCAGTTTTATTTCTGCCACGCTGATCCCTATGGGCTCAGAACCCGCGGTATTTGCTGTGATCAAAGCGAATCCGGAATTGTTCTGGCCCGCCATGCTGGTGGCGACGCTGGGTAACACGCTGGGCGGTGTGGTTGATTACGCGATGGGTTATGCCGCCAACCGGGCCTTTCATCATGAGCGGCAGAGCTTCTGGTTTTCATGGTTGCAGCAGTTCGGCGCCAAAACCATGCTGCTGTCCTGGCTTCCGGTCATCGGCGATCCTATCTGTACGCTGGCAGGGTGGCTGAAACTTCCCTTCTGGCCCAGCGTCGCTTATATGGCACTGGGAAAATTCCTGCGTTACCTGACGGTGAGTTTTTTGCTGCTCAGTGTGCCGGATGGCTTCTGGCACAGTGTTGCCAGGTTCATTTTCTGATCTGTCCGGTTTTCATCTCGTTTCATTTACAACAGAAATTTCCTTGTCATTGAGGGAAAGACAGATTTTTATCTGAAAATTTTTCCATTTTACGAGCCTGTCACAATTGTTGCCTATGATCCTTAGCCTGCAGCGTAAAACGATGTTTTTTGCTGACTGGTTGCCAGGTGCATTCCCTGGCATTGCGACAGGCATGCTCAACACAAGGAAATTAAATGCAAGACAGAGAATTGATCAGCAAGCAACCACGCCGGGGATTTTTGCAAGGTCTGGTCGCTACAGCGGCGGGTGCCGCACTGGCGACGCCAGCGATGGCAAAACCAGCGACAGCGGCGAATGTGTATCTGGATGCCGCAAAATGGGCGCCGCGTAACCGTGAAATGGTGAGTGCACTGATCGCCAAACACGGTATCAGCAGCAAGACTTATAACCCGAAACGTAAGCCCTATGCGGTGTTCGACTGGGATAACACCAGCATCATGAACGACTGCGAAGAAGCTTTGCTGATGTACCAGATCAACCATCTGGCCTTCAAACTGAGCCCGACAGAATTCTCTGCGATCATTCGTCAGAATGTCCCTGCCGGGAACTTTGCGCCTGATTATAAAAATGCGTCAGGCAAAGTAGTGGATCTTGCAAGTATCTGTGCCGACCTCGACAGTGACTACGCATTCTTGCACGCAAATTACAAAGGTATGGCCGGAAACCGCACGCTGGAAGAGATCACCGAAACACCGCAATTCCAAGATTTCCGCGCCAAGCTGTATTTCCTGTATGAGGGCGTCAATGATACGCATGGCGTCAACGTCGGCTATCCGTGGGTGATCTACTTCTTTGCGAATATGACTGTGCCTGAAGTCAGCGCGCTGGCAGAGGCATCGAATGACGCTAATCTCGGCATGAGCCTGACTAAGACCAAGTACACCAGTCCGGCTTCCTTACCCGGTGTGGCGGGTGTCGTCACCACCACGCATTTCCACGGTATACGTTTATGCACGGAAATAGCGACACTGATGGACACCTTCCGCCACCATGGTTTCGACGTCTATGTCAGTACGGCTTCTCTGGAAGACGTGGTTGCTATATTTGCGACCAATCCTAAGTATGGTTATCACGTCAAACGCGAGAATGTGCTGGGTTTGCGCCTCGAACAAAACGGCGATGTCTATAAAAATGCTTACCGTAAAGACTGGCCTTTGAATTGGGGGCCAGGTAAAACCGCGGTGATCAAACGTGAGCTGGTTGCGCAAAAAGGCTATGGTCCGGTGTTTGTTGCCGGCGACAGCGATGGTGATTACGATATGCTGCGTGACTTTCCTGACACCGAGATTGGTCTGGTCGTCAATCGTCTGAAAAAAGGCAAAATTGGTGAATTATCGAAGGCCGCAGCCGACGCACTGAAAGACGCGCATCCGCGCTTCCTGCTGCAAGGCCGCCAGGAGTCGACAGGTAACTGGCTTCCAGTGGAAACCACGCTGAAATTCGGTAAAACTGCCGGCGCATTGTTAGGCTGAATCACCTGATCATATTCGCTGAGTGAGCAAAATCCCGGGCACCGGCTGGTCCCCGGGATTTTTATTGAGACATACAGCCAGTCATTATCTTTGGTACGTGGAAAACATCCGAAGGCGTGTAAGTCATCCGGCCTGGCGACCAGCTTTGGTCACTGAAAGTTTTTAGCAAAAATGGTGATATTTTTCCATTGACCAATTTTGTATGACGATGAAATTTTCATTCATTTTCTTAAAAATTGGCATCGCAACGAAATAAACTTTGGTGAATAGCCACAAAATAAGCCCATAGCCGTACAAACTTCAAGGCTGTTGCCGCGTGGTGCATCGCAATAAGTTAGAATAGGCCTTTGAGAAACCTCAGACGGATGTAAGGCATTGAGCTGGCGGTGGTTTGCCGGCAGTTTGATTGCGTTGTCTGTCATCGCCAAACCACGCCATACATGAACGCTCCAGTCCAGATACCTCAATTGCATGCTGAGTCGCCGCAGGGCGCTTCGCCTACCCGTGTCCGGGAAATTCCGTATAACTACACCTCGTTTTCTGATCGTGAAATCGTCATCCGTCTGCTCGGTGAGGATGCCTGGCAGTTGCTGGATAAATTGCGCGGGAAGCGGCAGACCGGGCGATCTGCCCGCATGTTGTATGAAGTGTTGGGCGATATCTGGGTGGTTCGCCGCAATCCGTATCTGCAAGACGATATGCTGGATAACCCCAAGCGTCGTCAGGATCTGATCTATGCACTGAACCATCGTTTGGGCGAAATTGAAAAGCGCCGTCTGAATACCGAGAATGATGACGATGCAGAGCGCAGCAACAGCGTTGAGACGCTGGTGCAGGCAGCTCGCAAAGCCGTTGCTGATTTTTCGCAGGAATTCCGTAATACCTACGATTTGCGTAAGAAGGCGAATAAGCTGTTATCGCGCTACACTGCCAAAGACAATATCAAGTTTGATGGTCTGAGCCGTGTATCGCATGTCACCGATGCCACCGACTGGCGCGTCGAATATCCGTTCGTTGTGCTGACGCCGGATACAGAAGAGGAGATGGCTGGTCTGGTCAAAAGCTGTATTGAGCTTGGGCTGACAATTATTCCGCGTGGTGGCGGTACAGGTTATACGGGTGGTGCCATTCCGCTGACGCCTTTATCTGCGGTCATTAACACGGAAAAACTCGAGCAGCTTGGTGCGGTTGAAATGACGCGCTTGCCGGGTGTGGATCGTGACTACGCAACGATTTATTCCGGCGCTGGTGTTGTTACCAAACGTGTGTCGGATGCGGCTGAAAAAGCCGGGTTTGTATTTGCCGTTGACCCCACGTCTGCTGAGGCTTCGTGCGTCGGCGGTAACGTCGCAATGAATGCGGGTGGCAAGAAAGCGGTGTTGTGGGGAACAGCATTAGACAACCTTGCGTCATGGAAAATGGTTGATCCGAATGGCGACTGGCTGGAAGTAACCCGTCTCGAACATAATCTCGGCAAAATTCATGATGTCGAAGTCGCGAAGTTCAGGCTCGAATGGCGACATCCCGGTGAAAAGCAGCCATTCAAAACCGAGCAACTGGAGATCAAAGGCCGCGTCTTCCGCAAAGAAGGACTTGGTAAAGATGTTACCGATAAATTCCTGGCCGGTTTGCCGGGTGTGCAGAAAGAGGGCTGCGATGGTCTGATCACGTCGGCACGCTGGATATTACACAAGATGCCGAAATTTGCGCGCACTGTCTGCCTGGAGTTTTTCGGCCAGGCACGTGACGCTATCCCCAGCATCGTTGAGATCAAAGATTATCTCGATGGCGAAACCAGAAAAGGCGGCGCTATCTTGGCCGGGCTTGAACATCTGGACGAACGTTATCTGCGTGCGGTGGGTTACACCACGAAATCGAAACGTGGCGTACTGCCTAAGATGGCCTTGTTTGGCGACATCGTCGGTGATGACGAAAATGCGGTAGCACAGGCGGCATCTGAAGTCGTGCGCATGGCGAATACGCGGGTTGGTGAAGGCTTTGTTGCGGTCAGCCCCGAAGCACGTAAAAAATTCTGGCTGGATCGTGCTAAAACAGCAGCGATTTCCAAGCATACGAACGCGTTCAAAATCAATGAAGACGTGGTCATTCCGCTCAATCGTATGGGCGAATATACGGATGGCATTGAGCGTATCAATATCGAGTTGTCGATACAAAACAAACTCGCCTTAGTCGCCGCGCTGCAGGATTTTTTTGCAAAAGGCAATCTGCCATTAGGTAAAAGTGAAGACGTTGATGGCGACGATATTCCTGCGACTGAATTGCTGGAAGACCGGGTTCATCAGACCGAAGCCTTGTTGGATGCAACGCATGCCCGCTGGACCTATGTGCTGAATAATCTCGACAAACCGCTGATCGATGCAAAAGCCGAATTGATCGCACTGGGTCTCGATAAACTGGCTTTTGTGTTTGATGAGCGTTTGCAGCGTCAGCCTGACGCCACCGTGTTTTCTGTCGTGCAGGACAGAACTGTCCGTATTTCGTGGAAAACGGAAATACGCGCGCAATTGCGCCAGATTTTCAGTGGTGCCGCATTCAAACTCATCCTCGATGAGTGCGTTGCTTTGCATAAAAAAGTATTGCGTAGCCGCGTGTTCGTCGCCTTGCACATGCATGCCGGTGATGGCAATGTGCATACCAATTTACCAGTCAACTCTGATGACTATGAAATGTTGCAGGTCGCGCATAATGCGGTGGCCCGCATTATGGTGCTGGCGCGCTCTCTCAATGGTGTGATTTCTGGTGAACACGGTATAGGTATTACCAAACTGGAATTCCTGACCGAAGATGAGATCAAGGATTTCCGCGCCTACAAATTACGCATTGATCCGGAAGGCCGCTTCAACAAAGGGAAATTGCTGAATCTGCCGGATTTTGCGGCTGACCTGCGAAACGCCTACACACCGTCGTTTGGCCTGATGGGGCATGAATCGCTGATCATGCAGCAAAGCGATATCGGGGCTATTGCGAATAGCGTGAAAGATTGTCTGCGTTGCGGTAAGTGCAAACCGGTCTGTGCCACGCATGTACCGCGCGCCAATCTGCTGTATTCACCACGTAACAAAATTCTGGCGACATCCTTGCTGGTTGAGGCTTTTCTTTACGAAGAGCAAACCCGTCGCGGCGTATCGATTAAGCACTGGGAAGAATTTGAAGATGTTGCTGATCATTGCACCGTCTGCCATAAATGCGTGAACCCTTGTCCGGTCGATATCGACTTCGGTGACGTGTCGATGAACATGCGAAATCTGTTGCGGAAGATGGGGAAAAAATCCTTTAATCCAGGTTCTGCCGCAACGATGTTTTTCCTGAACGCCACCGATCCGGCGACGATCAATGCGACGCGTCAGGTCATGATAGGCTGGGGTTATAAAGCACAGCGCTTTGGTCATGATTTGCTGAAAAAGTTCGCTAAAAAACAGACCCGTATGCCGCCAGCGACCGTTGGCAAAGCGCCCATTAAAGAGCAGGTGATTCACTTCATCAATAAAAAGATGCCGGGCAATTTGCCGAAGAAAACCGCACGTGCCCTGCTTGATATTGAAGATGATAAAGTCATCCCGATTATCCGTAATCCCCAGACTACAACCTCGGACACTGAAGCCGTATTTTATTTCCCCGGTTGCGGTTCAGAACGCTTGTTCTCGCAGGTAGGACTGGCGACGCAGGCGATGTTGTGGAATGTTGGCGTGCAGACAGTATTGCCACCGGGTTATCTGTGTTGTGGCTATCCGCAGCGCGGCAGCGGTCAGTTTGATAAAGCGGAAAAGATGATGACGGATAACCGCGTGTTATTCCATCGCATGGCGAATACGCTGAATTATCTGGATATCAAAACCGTCGTTGTGTCTTGCGGCACCTGTTACGACCAGCTGGAAACCTATGAGTTTGAAAAAATCTTCCCGGGTTGCCGCATCATTGATATTCATGAATATCTGATGGAAAAAGGCGTCAGGCTTGAAGGTGTCACCGGTACGCGTTATATGTATCACGAACCTTGTCATAATCCGATGAAGTTGCAGGAATCGGTGAAAACGGTGAATACGCTGATTACCACTGAGGGTAATGTCAAGATTGAAAAGAGTGAACGCTGCTGTGGTGAGTCCGGCTCACTGGCGATCGCCCGCCCGGATATTTCAACACAAGTACGTTTCCGCAAAGAAGAGGAAATGCGTAAAGGGGCAGATAAATTGCGGGCAGACGGTTTTCATGGCGATGTGAAAATCCTTACGTCGTGTCCGTCCTGTTTGCAAGGTTTATCCCGTTATAACGAAGATGCTGACACGACTGCCGATTACATCGTCGTTGAAATGGCGCGCCATTTGTTGGGTGAAAACTGGCTGCCGGAATACGTCGCGAGAGCGAATAATGGCGGCATTGAGAGAGTATTGGTATAAGCGATGACTGTATTAATCGATAGTGATGTTCCTCCATGTGAATTGTGTAAGGTCGATGGCGGTGAGCTCATCGTCAAGACCGACAAGTTACGGGTTGTCTTGGTGGATGATGCGAATTATCCCGGGTTTTGTCGCGTGATCTGGAACTCTCATGCGAAAGAAATGACCGATTTAGCAGTCGAGGATCGTTCCGCTCTCATGCAGGCGGTTTGCAAAACCGAGCAGGCGATTCGCGACGTCATGGCACCACAGAAGATTAATCTTGCAAGTCTGGGGAATATGGTGCCGCATTTGCATTGGCATGTCATTCCGCGTTACACCGACGATCTGCATTTTCCCGATCCCGTTTGGGCTTCACAAAAAAAGCCTGCCACTGAAGCTGTGGTGCTGAGTGAGCGTCGAGCACTGCTGCCAGCGTTACGTGCAGCGCTTGTTTCCTATTTTTATTAGGCAGAAATGATGAGTAATAGTAAGCCACAACCAACATCGCTGAACGCACGTACGCAATCGAAGGTGCTGGAAATTTCTTTTGACGATGGCAAAGAATATTCTTTGCCGTTCGAGTTATTACGGGTCTATTCACCGTCCGCCGAGGTGCGTGGACATGGCCCCGGACAGGAAACGCTGCAAACCGGCAAGCGCGAGGTGAGTCTGGTGGCGCTGGAACCCGTCGGTAATTACGCCGTTAAACCAATATTTTCTGACGAACACAGTTCCGGTATCTTTTCCTGGGATTACTTATACTGGCTGGGCGAGAATCAGGATCAGCTATGGCAGGACTATCTGACGCGCTTGCAGGAAGCGGGGTATCCGGGGGAGAGCGGCAGGGATGCGCCAATGGCGGTCAAGTCCGGCAGTGCCTGCGGCCATCATCATTAAAAAATGCGTCTTCGAGACGCATTTTTTACTTTTACTTACGATAAAAATTTGGCGATTACAGAGACTGGCAGTAAGGTGATTCATCAACTCTGATTCCGTGGAGCGGAATCTCTTTTGCTGCATAACTATCAATACCCCAGGAGCGATAAGCATGAAAAAACGCATACTGAGCATGGTCACTGTCTGCGCGCTGGTTGCTTGCTCAACAAACGAAACAGGCAACAGCACGGGTAAAGCTGTCAACGGAGCACAATCTGGCAAAACCGGCAAAGGGAGTGAATCGGTGTCAGCCGTGTCGGCTTCACGTACGGTCGATGCATACAAGGCGGAAGTCGCGCATCGCATCAGTCATCTGCATCGCCAGCAGGTTTATTCTGAAAGTCCGCAGCCTTTACTGCGTTCTGTCGTTGTTGTTCGTTATTCCATCAATGCCGACGGTAATCTGATCAACGCTCAGATTCAGCGCAGCAATAAAGACCGTGATGCTGAGAGAACTGCTCTGGCAAGTCTGAAAAACAGTGCTCCGTTCCCTAAACCACATCCACAATTATTACGCGGCGGACGTCTCGACGTGTCTGAAACATGGCTGTTCAACGACGATGGACGTTTTCAGATCCGCAGTATTGCGTTACCGCAGCGTACCGGATAACAATACCCGCAGGAAGCGCAGATATTCTTGTATCACTGAGGCTTTCCTCTCCCAAGGTTTCCCCTCATTTTTGATTGCATCGCCAGCCTTTTGCTAAAGCGCAGGCTGGTGAGCCTTTTTCCGCCAATCTGCTGCCCAGCCTGTCGCAGTTCCCCTATAATGCGACTTCGTAAAGGAGTCTTGAGATCATGAGTAATACTACCCATTTCGGTTATACCACCGTTGAAGAAGACCAGAAGGTGCATAAAGTTGCCGAAGTATTTCATTCGGTGGCTGCGAAATACGACATCATGAATGACGTGATGTCTGGCGGTCTGCACCGTATCTGGAAAATGTTCACTATTGCTCAGGCTGGTGTACGTCCGGGTTTCAAAGTGCTGGATATTGCCGGGGGCACTGGTGATCTGACGAAAGAATTTGTTAAGCAAGCCGGGAAGACGGGTGAGGTCTGGCACACGGATATTAACGAATCCATGTTGAGGGTTGGCCGGGATCGCCTCTTGAATAAAGGCCTGATTACCCCCACCTTGCTGTGTGACGCAGAAAAACTGCCATTTCCGGATAATTATTTTGATCGCGTCACGGTGGCTTTCGGTTTGCGTAATATGACACATAAAGATCAGGCTTTGGCCGAGATGCAGCGTGTGTTAAAGCCGGGTGGGAAATTGCTGGTACTGGAATTTTCTAAAGTGCCGGAAATTCTGCAAAAACCTTACGATTTGTATTCATTCAATTTTTTACCGTGGATGGGGAAAAAAATTGCGGGTGATGCGGACAGTTACAGATATCTGGCAGAATCGATACGCATGCACCCTGATCAGGAAACGCTGAAAGGTATGATGGAAACGGCGGGCCTTGAAAAAGTGCAATACTTTAATTTGACGGCAGGTGTGGCCGCATTACACACTGGTATTAAACTTTAAATCGCTGACGAAGCAAAAGGAGTGACATCAATGAAGAAATTTTTACTCGCCATGGTGATGGTTGCCAGCACATTCGCAATGACGATGCATGATGCCGACGCCAAACGTCTTGGCAGTGGTGGTTCTATTGGTCGCCAGTCAAGCAATGTCTCGCGTCAGGCCACGCCGCCATCGAATACCAATAACGCTAATCAGGCCCGTCCAGCGCAGGCACCGGCCGCAGCTCCTGCACCAGCAATCCCACCTAAACCAGCGAGCCCATGGAAAGGCATTGTGGGCGGTCTGATCGGCGGTGCGTTATTAGGCGCAGCTTTGTCGCATTTCGGACTGGGTGGCGCGATGGCCAGCATGTTAGGGTCTTTGCTGACATTTGCGCTGATCGCGTTTGCGATTTTCTTCGTTATCCGTTTGTTCCGCGGTAACAAAGCGAATACGAATACACCGTCGGCATTTGCTCCGCCAGCTTATGCGGCCGTACCTTCCTCTGCGACGCCAGAAATCGGTTCGCGTCTGGAGCCACAGGCTTATCAGGCGAATGGTGCCTCTTCTGCCGCCGCACCAGCAGCTAACTGGGGCATTCCTGCCGATTTTGATGTGCCGGCTTTCCTGCGTAACGCGAAAACGTATTTCATACGTTTGCAAGCGGCCTGGGATAAGGCAGATATCAATGATTTGCGCGAGTTCACGACACCGGAAATGTATGCAGAGCTGAAACTGGAAATTCAGGAACGCGGCGCAACTGCAAATGTGACTGATGTTGTATCGATCGATGCTGAATTGCTGGGGATAGAAAACGTCGGCAGCGATCATCTGGCAAGCGTAAAATTCACCGGTATGATCAAAGAAGCGGCGAATGCGCCGGCAGAAGCGTTTAGTGAGGTCTGGAACTTATCCAAACCGATGAATGGTCAGGGTGGTTGGGTACTCGCAGGTATTCAGCAATTATGATGTCAGCAGGATTTCATCTGATTTAATAAGTCCTGATACAGATCGAACGTAACAGACCAAATATGCTGTTAAACTAAAGACCGCCCGCCATTTCGCCGGGCGGTTTTTTTATTAAGAATGACGCGGATTTATCTTTCAGATCGTGTTTTCGTAAGCACCTGATTAATCTACAAAGCTGCGCCAGTCTTTGCTCAACGATATGATTTCAACTGCTCCCTTCATTAATCATTTACTGGCCCGGGAAACATGGGCCAGAAATAAACTTTTGCCACATGCTGGCAAAATTGCCTGTATTGATTTGCATACATTCCAGTTACGTTTGCGAGTCGGAGTTGACGGATACCTTGAATCTGCCGATACCCAGACGTCACCTGATGTGACAATTCGCGTGAAACTGAGTGATTTGCCATTGATGGCGCAAAATCGTGAACGCGCATTTTCTTACGTCAAGATTGAAGGCGATGCCGAATTTGCAAATACGATCTCTCACTTAAGTCAGGAATTAAAATGGGAAGCTGAAGCTGATTTAAGTAAAATTTTTGGTGATATTGCTGCTGTCCGTATGGTTGATGGTGCTAAATCTGCGTTGAAGACTGTACAGCAGACGCATAACAAATTGCAGGAAAATCTGGCGGAGTATTTTCTCGAAGAAAACCCAATGCTGGTTCGGCCCGCTGCCGTACAGGGATTGGCTGCAGAAGTGAATAAAACCCGTGATGATGTCGAGCGTCTCATCAAGCGCATCGAGAAACTCGAAAGGACGCGCAGATGATATTGAAGTTTTTACGCCTAATTAAAATTATTCGTGTAACGCTGCGTTACGGAATTGATGAAATCGCTATTTCCGGTCTTAAAGTCCCGCGTACTGCACGCCTGATAGAGACGCTGCTGTTCTGGCGCGATTTATCGGCGCCCCGTGGAGAACGCTTGCGCAAGGCATTGGAGGATCTGGGGCCGATTTTTGTGAAGCTGGGCCAGGTGCTTTCTACGCGGCGAGATCTGATGCCACCTGATATCGCGGATGAACTGGCAAAGTTACAGGATCGTGTGCCGTCGTTTGATCCTGATCTGGCAGTCGCGCAGATTACCAAATCCTTAGGTGCTCATCCGGATGAACTGTTTGCGAGTTTTGATCGCGTTCCGGTCGCATCGGCATCAATCGCCCAGGTGCATTTCGCCACGCTCAAGGATGGTCGTGAAGTTGCAGTGAAAGTGCTGCGTCCGGGCATGAAGGACACGATCGATAAAGATGTTGCGCTGATGCAGGTTGCGGCAGGGTGGCTGGAAGCTTTATGGGCAGACGGCAAGCGTCTCAAGGCAAAAGAAGTGGTCGGTGAGTTTGACAAATATCTGCACGACGAACTCGATCTGATGCGGGAAGCCGCGAACGGCAGCCAGTTACGACGGAATTTCCTGAATTCTGATTTATTGCTGGTGCCGGAAATGTACTGGGATTACTGTTCTCCGTCTGTCATCGTCATGGAACGCATGAAAGGCATACCGATTTCGCAAATCGATAAATTGCAGGCGGCGGGTGTCGATCTGGCAAAATTATCACGTGACGGTGTCACGATTTTCTTTACACAGATTTTCCGTGACGGTTTTTTTCATGCGGATATGCATCCGGGAAATATTCTGGTTTCGACCGATCCCGCCACTTTCGGACGCTACATTGCGCTTGATTTCGGTATTGTCGGTACCTTGAATGACTTTGACAAAGACTATTTGTCACAAAATTTTCTGGCATTTTTCCGGCGTGACTATAAGCGTGTGGCTGAAGCGCACATTGAGTCAGGCTGGGCGCCGAAGGAGACGCGCGTGGATGAGCTGGAAGCTGCCGTACGCGCCTGTTGTGAGCCGATTTTCGATAGACCGCTGAAAGATATTTCCTTTGGTCAGGTGTTGTTGCGTCTGTTTCAGACCTCACGCCGTTTTAACGTCGAGGTTCAGCCTCAACTGGTGTTATTGCAAAAAACTTTGCTCAATATTGAAGGTCTGGGGCGTCAGCTCGATCCTGAGCTCGATTTATGGAAAACCGCAAAGCCCTATCTCGAACGCTGGATGAATGAGCAGGTAGGCTGGCGCGGCTTGATTGACAAATTGAAAGCAGAAGCACCACGTTACAGTCACATTTTCCCGCAATTGCCACGGCTTGCACATCAGGCTCTGAGCCGGGCTGGCGAGCAAAGTCATAGTGATGAAATGCTTGCCGCATTATTGTCTGAGCAGCGCAGTACCAATACTTTGTTGAGAGTTATTATCTACTTTGGTGGCGGCCTGTTTGCCGGTGTTATCGCAGCACAGCTGTTGCTGCATTTTTATTTTTTCGGCTGAGTTATGGCGGATTTTATCAGCAGGGACCCGAATAGTCCGTGTTTTTGGGATGAACGTTTCAGCAAAAATTTCACACCTTGGGACAAGGGTGATGTTCCTCAGGATTTGCGTGATTTTGTGGCGACTGCCGGTTGCAAAATGAGAACGCTGATACCGGGCTGCGGCAACGGCTATGAAGCCGCTTTTCTGGCACAGGCCGGTTGGGATGTGACCGCAATTGATTTCTCTCCGGCTGCGGTAAAGAGCGCACAGAATGCGATAGGCGAGTGGGGCCGCCATGTGACGGAAGCGGATTTCTTTGAATATCAGCCTGCTGCGGCGCTTGATCTGATTTACGAACGTGCATTTTTCTGTGCTCTGCCGCCTGTGCGGCGTCAGGATATTGTGCGGCGCTGGATCGAACTCCTGTCTCCCGGTGCTTTGCTGGCGGGTTATTTTTTCTTTGATGACAGTGCTGATGCGAGTAAGAAAGGTCCGCCGTTTTCCATATCAGATCATGCCTGGCAAGAATTAATGTCACCTCATTTCACGTTACTGACGGATCGGGCAGTGAACGATTCGATTGCCGTATTCGAAGGTCGGGAACGTTGGCAAGTCTGGCAGCGCGATCAGGCCACGAATGGCCGGTAATGCTGTATTACCGATGGTCTTCGGTGTGACTATCCGCATCCGTTTTATTTGCGATATCCATTTATGCGCTATCTGAATTCCCGTTTGAGCCCTGATCAGTTACCCGCAATTCCGTTGCAGACGGATGCGGTAAAAACCTTGTTAAGTGCGATCGAATACAGGGAGGAATTACTGAAGCAGATCGCTGCTGCAAAACACAGAATTTATCTGTGTAGTTTATATGTGCAGAACGATGAAGCCGGCGCCGAGATCATGGAAGCGTTGTATGCTGCCAAAGCCGCTCGCCCTTCGCTGGACATTACAGTATTGGTGGACTGGCACCGGGCGCAACGAGGCCTGATCGGTGAGCGTAGAGAAGCGGAAAAACCAAACGGGAATGCCGCGTGGTACCAGAAACTCAACCTTACCCATGAGGTCGTCGTACCGGTGTATGGTATTCCAGTACAGACCAGTGAGTTGTTCGGCGTATTGCATCTCAAAGGTTTTGTTATTGATGACGTGGTGATTTATAGCGGTGCCAGTATTAATAATGTGTATCTGCATAAGCAGGATAAATACCGGCATGATCGTTATTTGCTGCTTCACAATTCTGTATTAGCGACCACGATGGTCGATTTTATACGCCAGCATTTGCTGCTGGCCTCAGCTGTACATCGTCTCGATAAACCGGAGATTCCTGCAACGCGCGCTATTCGCAACGATATTCGCCGCTTTCGCGAGCACTTGAAAAGTGCGCGTTATCAGTTTGAGGAAAAATTCGTGGAGCAGCGCACCGGAATACTTCCTGCTCTGAGGGTGACGCCATTAGTTGGCATCGGTAAAGATAATCCGTTGAACAAGGTGATATGCCAGCTGCTCGCGGAAAGTAAGACACAGATCATCATTTGTACACCCTATTTCAATTTTCCGCGAGCCGTGACCAGAGAAGTGAATCGTGCGCTTAAACGTGGGGTGAAGGTGGAGATTATCGTTGGCGATAAAGTGGCAAATGATTTTTTTATTCCGCCCGAACAGCCTTTTAAAGTGATTTCGGCTCTTCCTTATCTGTATGAGGTCAATCTGAGGCGTTTCGCCAAAGCGCATCAGTCCGATATTCAGAAAGATCAGCTTCGGCTGCGGTTGTGGAAAGATGGGGATAACACTTATCACCTCAAAGGACTGTGGGTTGATCAGTGTTATGCGCTGATGACCGGAAATAATCTGAATCCGAGAGCATTCCGGCTTGATCTGGAAAATGCGCTTTTAATCCATGATCCGCGACAGGAACTACTGGAACAAAGAAACACGGAGCTGGCTAAAATTATTGAGCATACGACGCTGATCAGCGATTATCGTTTGCTCGATAAGGTCAAGGATTATCCTGCACCGGTCCGGAAATTATTAACGCGGCTGAGTACGATCAGGCTGGACCGCCTCGCTTACCGGGTGTTGTGAGTATCAGGGCTGAGCAGTCGGCGTGGTATGAATGACTTGCATAGGTGGCACCTCATTCGGCAGCCATTTACGGTAGATTCTGGCGAAGCTGCCATCTTTCTTAATTGAGCGTAGTCCCTCTTCCCATAGATTGACAGTTGAGGCCGGTGTTTTTGCAGAAAACGCCAGATACAACTCCAGAGTATCAAGCACCATGACCGGCTCGACATCCTCAAACGAGTAGCCCACGTCTTTCAGGATAGCGGGAACAACAACACTGCCTTCCACCCATAAATCAAAGCGTTTACCCATTAACATGTTTGCGATAACGAGTGGTGATACTGCCAGTTCGAGATTAAAGAAGCCTTTTTTACGTGCTGTATCTGCAAAAATACTGGAGCGGTAGGTGCCGACTTTCAATTTGCGGATCGCATCGCCTTGTCGTTGCAGATTGGCTGCGTTCCCTTTGCGGGTATAGAGTGTAATGTCGGAGATCGCAACCGGCCCGAGCAGATGCATGAGTTTCTCGCGCTCTTCCGAACGTCCTACCGTGAAAAGTAAAACATTAGGCTCTTCGAGTAAGGCTTTGTATCCTCTCGCAAATGGCAATACCTGAATCGGCTGAGTGTTTCCTATTTTTGTCTGTATTGCCCTGACAACCTCTACCGCCATGCCGTCTGCTTTTGTGTCAATACCGAAAGTAACCGGGGGCCAGTTTTCTGTCAGTATCTGTAATTCCTGTGCGCCAGACAAAGAGCAGAAAAATAACAGACATACCGCTACCAGTGAGCGATAGCGAGCAGTGATCTGTGGACAGCGGTAAATGCGGGACAGAATCATCATCAGCCGGAAATTGTTGGCAAACAGCAGTGAACCACGACATTTTTTATATACATGTTACCAATTTAAACTGTTTACACGATCAGAGCCAGAGGATATCTGGAGTTACCGTGAATGAGACCGCCGAATACAATGACACATTTCTAACACAGGTATCAGCCTGTCTTTGTTTCGCAGGCCGGATTCAGCGCAGCGCTCCGTTGATTTCTGATTTTTCGCATACGGAAAATCTGATGTCCGATCAACCGGCGCCATGCCTTATTTTTTACGCACTGATATTCAACATAGTTAATCACGGCGGGACCCCAGCGGGTTTTGGATACATCCTCGCCGATTGAAAGGTTAACACGATCAATTTTTTGTCCGATCGCCCATTGTATTGCTTCTGCAACTAATGTTGTCATGACACTGTATTGTGCGTAATCCAGATCGTAACCTGAATAATACAAATACAGTTCATCACCCATATTGAATGCAAGGCGCATCGCGACTATTTTTCCATTCAATTCCAGACAGAACAGACAGATACGGTCTGCAAACGGGCTTTCCAGCAGGCTTTCCAGCAGGGCTTTGTGTCGTGGATGGGAAAAATAATCCGGATGTTCTATCGTATCTTTTGCCGATGCCCGCGCACCATGCAGGGTATAAAACACCGGCAACAGTTGGCGGATGCTGATACATCCCTGCGCGACGCGGAAATTAATTTCCAGACCGTCTCGTTTGGGAGCGTTATAACAGCGGCGCAGAGACTCTTTGATGTTGCGTTTCAGTCCGGATTTAAAGCTGTCCCAATCCTTACCCAGAGACAATACGAAATTGGGGATGGTGCGATCAGTCAGAGGAAAGAGCTCCTCGTTATTCTGGATAAAGTGATCTGCGGGCGCTTTGGCTCCTATGATCTGAAACTCTGTGAGACCAAAGGTTTCACAACGAGTTAACTCTTCCCATAGTTGCAGAACCTGTTCTGCATATTCCGGCAAGCTGAGCGGCACACGTAACTCTGTCAGATTAGGATCGCCTCCAAATGGACGAACGTAGCGGTACAGGAAAAAGTAATGCAGCCCTACATGGGTGTTCATCAGCGGCATTACTGCAACTAGCTGATCCTCGTCATATACGGTACAGATGGCGAGTTCATTTTTATGAAAAAATGATTCGTGAGCGAATACTTTCCACCATGAACGGTTCCAGTCGTAAGTCTGAAACGGCAGCAGATAGCTTACTTTCGTTTCTAAAGCACGCCACGCGGTCGCAAGTGCTTCGAAATCTTCTTCTTTAGTGATGATGATTTTGTTGAGTTTATGCATTGAAAATAACAGTGGCGCACGCAGGCAATAAGGCGATGTATTAATGTGACTTTATCCGTCCGTATTTTTAAAGACTGTGTAACAAATTGAAACAGACCACTTATCCCATAAAAGTTATTTTTTTGCAAGAGATCATACTGCGACAACGATGCCGTTAAACAATTTCTTTCAATTGCTTATCGCGTTTGGCTGCAGACCTGCCCCCATCACTTTCGGATAAAACCGCGACCGGCATTTGTCATCGTCCTACCTTGATACAAATCAAAAGCTGACGATAGTAAGCACTCCATACTTCTTGCACAAATTACCTTAAAGGAGAATGGAAATGAAACTGTTAATCGATTTGTTTTCTACTGACTACGGCCTGATGAGCATTGCTGTCGTTATGTTTATTATTGGTATGGGGATATTTTTCATTCGCTATTTCCTGTCGCATATGCGTGAAGAAGAACAGCAAAAAAAATAAGCTGTGCAGCTAACTCATGGCTGGGGTGACCGGATTACTCCGGTTGCCTGAAGGTTGTTTAATCGTTGCGGTAATTATCAAGAATGGAGGCGTATTCACCATTTTTTTGTATTGCTTTCAGACCCTTATTGAACTGATCGCGGTATTCACTCTTGTGAAAGCCAAGCAGACGGGGCGTGGGTTTGAATAAATGGTGTACCGCATAACGGCTTTTTGCTTCCGTTTTACCATGCAGTAATCTGGCGAAATACTGGAATGCCCTTAAGTCCAGTAAGATTACATCTCCGCGGCCAGCATCAAGCATCGGTAATTGGGAAGCCTGATCGCCGACTTCCGAATACGATGGATTATTTTTGATTGCCTGCGCAAATTGCGGACCTAGGACTCTCTGTGCATTGCTGAACGCGACTATCTTTTTATCCGACAAATCTGACAAAGAATTAATCTGCACATTTTTACTGCTCAGAGTGATTGCGACATTCTCAAAGTCTATAACAGGGTCTGAAAAAAAAATTTTCGGATTATTGACGGGAATTCCGGCAAAGCCGGCATCCGCAGTCCCGGCTTCCACCTCCGTTTCCATGCGTTTATTATTTGAACGGATAAACCTGCACTGTATGCCCTGAGTGGCAAAGGCCCGGGTGACGATTTCCGGTACCAAACCCTGACGAGGATCTTCTTTTACGTAGGGCGGCAAAGCGGAAAAATGAAACAGGAGTTCCAGAGCCTGCACTTCCCAGCTCATCAACGCACCGCTCAGTAACATACATATCCGGAAAAACCTCATATCAGCCCTTATCACTGCGCTGCTTATAATCAGAGAAATCACGCCAATCATGTCATCGTCACAGCTTAATGTTGGCTGATTCAGATCTGAAATGCAACTTTGTAAGAAGATGTGAAAGAAATTTGAACGCGTAATTGATCAGCGTGTGGTGGACAGCCGCGGAGGAAAACTTAATTAACTGATAGGTGTGAGGTCGAGCTGTTAATGTCAGACAGACGTTTTTTCCGGATAGACGGTCAGAATCTTATGTGCAATCAGATCGATGGCTGGGCGTGGCTTTCCTTGTTTATCAACCCACACTTTCGGCGTCAATGCTCCCGACAGTGAGACACTGTCGCCATCGTTCAGCGCAAGCAAGGCCTGACGTACATTATCATTAAAGGCAATCACATTACAGATGATCGTATCGCCATCATCTGTCGTGGCGCGTACCTTACAGGTGACATAAGCAGAACCTGCCTGACCGCTGCGTTCTTCTGCGCTGCCATACATACGGCCAGCGATTAATCCATCTATCATAGTGTTTTTCTCCTTTATGCAGGTGTGATATCGCGGAGGTTTTAGCTTGTTTCGTATTTGCTTTACAGATACTGTCGCTGTTGTGCTTACGCCACCGTTGCCGCGATGTCTCGTACGATCAATTCTACGTCAGACGCTAAGTGTGCGAAACGGATTTGACGCCGGACGCGGGAATCAAGCAAGCATCGTTTTCGCTAAAACATACATATATTCCCATTCTGCTTATACTGCGAGCTACACAAGGGCGTTAATCCGATTTAGCGTCAGCGCTGTTTCTATCCTTCACTCCGAATATCATGACTCTCAATCAGATTGCAGAAGAATACGTCAGACTCGTTCTTGCTGTCGGCCGGCATGACAGCAGCTATGTGGACGCGTATATCGGCCCTCCATCATGGCAAACCGAAGCGCAGCAAGCACCGGTGGTTCCTTTGCCTGATTTATCGGCGCAAGCAGGCGCCATATTGCGGCGGGCGGAAAGTTTGCCTGCACCGCCGCAAGATCAGCATGAGCGACAGCAATTTTTAATGAAGCAGTTACGGGCAGTGAACGCTTTTATCACTCAACTCAATGGTGGCAAATCATCATTCGATACGGAATCACTGGCCTTATACGATGCGGTATCTCCTCCGCTGACCACGGCAGATCTTGACATTACTCTGGTAGAACTGGCGACATTGTTACCCGCAGAAATTCAGGGTGAAGATCTGAATGCCAGATTGTCTGCGTACCACAAACAATTCGAAATTCCTTGCGATAAACTCGATGCCGTTTTTACTGCCGCGATCAACGAAGCGCCTGCGCGCACCCGACGTTACATTCACTTACCTGAGAACGAGAGTTTTCAGGTCGCTTATGTGAAGGACAAAGTCTGGAGCGCTTACAACTGGTACAAGGGCGACAGCCACAGCCTGATCGAAGTCAATACTGATTTCCCGATGTTCATCAGCCGCGCGATTGATCTTGCCAGTCATGAAGCTTACCCGGGGCATCATGTCTTCAACGTCCTGACAGAAAACGAGTTGGTCAGAGAAAAAGGCTGGATCGAGTATGCGATATATCCATTGTATTCACCGATGTCGTTGCTGGCTGAAGGCAGTGCCAATTATGGTATTGAGGTCGCGTTTCCTCACGCGGAACGAATGCAGTTTGAAAAAGAAGTGTTGTTCCCGCTGGCTGGTATTGATCCGGCTAAAGCCGAACGTTACTATCAGATACAGGCCGTATTACAAAAACTGTCTTACGCCGGAAATATGGTGGCGCGACAATACCTGGATAGCCTGATTGACAGGGATACTGCGCTCTTGATGCTGATGAAATACAGTCTGTCGGATGCCGCACGTTCCGAACAGAGACTGCGCTTTATTGAGCATTTACGGTCATATGTCATCAACTACAATCTTGGTCAGGATGTGGTGCAGGCTTACATAGAAAGACATGCAGGAATAAAGGATCAGGATGCGCGCTGGCAGGTATTGACCGATCTTTTGCGTCATCCGAAAAGTGCGTCAATGATGATGCTAAGTTGAGTCGCGCGAAGATTATTAACGACAGTATATTAAAACTGGTGCGTACTGACTGATGTGGATTGTCAGTCAGTATGCATATGAGGTTTGAAGGAGATTTTTTTTGAGTGCCGTGTTTATTTCGTATCGCAGGAAAGACAGTGAACAATTTTCTGCACGCTTGCACGAAGCTTTAGATAAAAAGCTGGGACAAGATGAAGTCTTTCTCGACGTGGAAAACATTGATGTCGCCGCCGATTGGAAATTACGTCTGCAAACTGCGATTAGCGCCGCCAGTCTGATTGTCGTTGTGATCGGCCCTGCGTGGATGGAAGAAATACAGAAACGTATCGAGACTGAAGATCAGGTCGTCTGGGAAATAAAAACGGCAATCGCGTTGGGTAAAACTATTGTGCCGCTATTGATCAGCGGTGCTGCTATGCCCGATCCGCAGGTTTTACCGGAAGAAATTTGCCTGCTGAGTAAATATAACGCACTGACATTGGCGTCACCCAAGAGCGAAGATTTTGAAAAAATTCTGACGCAGATTTGCAGTGTCCTGTCGCATATACAGCCGTTGCGCGAAGATAAACCTGCATCAGGTCTGCGTCGTTTTCTTGACCCGTTAATAGATATGCTGGAACGTTATCCGGATCAGCCGCAGATACTGGCGGTGAAAAATGAAGCGGGCGACAGTTACCGGATTCCGGTAGTTACCGTGCTGAATGCGAATGATGGTCGTGACGAAGAACAGATGGAAGTCGAATTAAAAAATGAGTTTTTTAAAGCGAAAATAGGTTCCCGGCAGGCATTCGAGGAATATAAAGCCGATGCCATCCATCGCGGGAAATCATTCTATGACACAGAAACTGCCCGTTTGGCAGATGTCATTGGCGGTGAAAAAATTAAATTTATTTTCCAGCCGACATCCTATTTCGAGTATGTCAAAACTAATATGGCGATGGATTTTGATGACGTGGTCGGCGGCACTTTGCGCGACGAAGTGCATCGGGACGGAAAACTGGAAGCGCTCTCTAAAAGCAAACTGGCGAATCATACCGGTATCAGCGGGCTCGTATTTTCTAATGATGGACACATGATTTTTCAACGCCGCAGCTCAAAGGTGCTGACCAATCCTAATCAGCTTTGCCCGGGATTTTCCGGCGCCATGACCGAGGATGATATCCGCCGCAGTTTCAGCGGACGCGATACCAGAGGCGTTATGCAGGATGTCCATGTATTCCGTGAACTGACGGAAGAACTCGGTATTCGGAAACATTCGGTAACCCAGCGATGTTTCATGGGGCTCAGCCGGGAATTGCTGCGTGGTGGCAAGCCTGAATTATTTTATGCAGTGGATATTGATATGTCCGCCAGAGAAATTCTTGAATGCTTTCCGAAAGAACGGGAGGGGGAAACCTTTTTTATGCCGCTGCGCTATGCAACAGCACGTCTCGACGAAGATGAAGCCTCTTATTATCGTCAGCGATTTGAAAAAATTATTCAGGAAATGGAAATTAAAGCCGGTGCACGTGCCAGCTTACCGTTATTGACGAATCTGGCTTTCTGGGTGAATCAGCATCAGCCGCCATTGATGCGTCACGCATAAATTTTTATATATAAATGACCGATGTCTGAAATGATGATTGATTTAAAAGCGCAGCAGAACTACGGTGCTTTGCCGTATGAAAAAAAAATACTCTCTTTTGATGTCGTATTTTCTGACAAAGAACAAACCATAGAGACCCTTGAAGGTCCGGTGCAGTGTTTTCCGGGTGATGCGATCGTGACAGGAATCAGCGGCGAACGCTGGCCTGTACGTCCGGAAAAATTCCACCAGAAATATCAGCCGCTGGCACCAACGAATAAAGGCGAATCTGGGCGCTATCAAAGTCTGCCGGTGCGCGTGTTGGCAATCCGTTTAAAGACCGATTTAAAATTGCCATTGGCTGGTGGCGCCGGTGTTTTGCAAGGCAAACCCGGAAGCTGGCTGGTACAGTATGAAGATCAGAGTCAGAGCATTATTGCTGACGATATTTTCGCTGCGACTTACGTATTACAGCAACATGCGGTTCCTCTGGTGATAGGGGTTACAGATGAACTGGATCAGCAGACACTCACACAATTAACGGCACTCAGTATGCTACTGCCAGCCACGCCACTGCGTATATTACGTGCGACTACGTCTGGCATTCTGGAACAATACCATTTCACACAGCAGCAGCTCAGCAAAATCGACAGCAGCATTTCATTGGAGTCCGGACGCAGTGCCGACGAGCAGCAGGCCGCGATTTTATTAAAGAATTGCAGTCTGGTTTTACGCTCAAATCAACAGCAGCATCCTGTACAAACGATTCTGAATGATTACAGCAAAGGCTTACCTTATTGGGCAGCAGTGGCTAGCGGGACGGCGCAGTCAGGAGGCAATCAGAATTTACATGCGTTGCCGCAACCTGCACCTGTATTGGGCAAACAGGAATTCCAGCACTTACTGAGTCAGCTCGGGCGTCAAGCGAGTGTCAGCGTTAAGGCCAGACGCCTGACACGATGGCAGGCATTGCGCCAGACCTTACCTGACATGGCTGAAATCTGGCGTGGCCTGACTCTGACCTCGGTTGAAGAGAAAGTCAGGTTTAAGAAATTAAAGGTTCTCAGCAATCAATTGCAGGAATTAAATTTATTTAATACTGAAGTACAGGCGTTCGAGCAACAGCCATCGTCAGTAGTTGGCAATATTACTCCCGGCAATACGACAACTGAACGTATGCATACGATTGCCGATGCGCTGGCGTCACGATATCAGGATGCCTGGCAGACGCTGGTGTATTCAACGACGAGGCGCATTGCGCAAAACGGGGGATTAATTTATAGCTGGCGTCATTCCCGCTTACAGGTTTTTTTCCAGGAATGCTTGCTGCGTGTCCGTTCGCTGGTCAGTCTGGGCATGATAGCGGCGATTGCATTCGCTGCTTACACCGAACTTTCAGGTGGCTGTAAAGAAAATGATCCTTTCGCATTTACCGGGTGCGCCTCTGCTACCTGGGAACACTATGCCGGAACAATATTTCTCAGTATTTATCTGGCTGCGTTGCTGATCGCATTTTTCCGCTATGGCAGCGCCAAGCGTGCTGAATCCGAACGCAAGCATCAGGATTATCGTTTGCTCGCAGAGTGTCTGCGAGTACAACAGTACTGGAACTATTCCGGTTTACGCGAAAGTGTTGCCGATGCTTTACCGACTATCGACAGTGAAGATAATCACTGGATCAAAAATGCGTTGCGAGCAATCTACCTGCAAGAATCTGATCAGAATAAGACTACGGCACCGGATGCGCTTGAAAGGGTAAAAGAAGAGTTCATCGAAGCTCAGCTTCGTTACCATGAAAATATCCTGCTCAAGCGTCGTGAACTGGCGGCGAATTATCTGTCTTCCCGAGCCAGAATCGGTTTGTCTTGTTTTATCCTGTGTGTAATGCTGATTGCCATTAATACTTTTTCTGAAGCGTTTCTGCACATAGGTATAGATGGTATGGCTCATCATTTCCTTATCATTATTACGCTTGCGTCGCTGAGTTTCTGGGCCGCAAATAAAAAGGTGCTCGATAATTTTGGCCTGGAAAGCGAAATCCGGAGAGCGAAAGCGATGGTTGCGGCATTCAAAAATGTGCAGGTCTTTTTGCGTGCGCAGGCCTCGCTGCAAAATGATGTCAATACAGATCAGATCACGTATGCAGCTATTCTCAGCATAGGCAGGGTATTTATACTTGATCAGGCAAACTGGCATGCGCTGCATCATGAGCGTCCGGTAGAGGCTGCGACGGGAGGCTGATATTCAGCTATGCTTATTTTACGAGGCATTATCTCAACGCTGCCTTCGTTTATACATGCAATGAAAGAGAACAGTATGCAAACATCTGGCGCAGCGATACCCAATCTTTCCGGGGGTACCGGAGTTGTTTATTCTCAAGCACCTGTTGGCAGTATTGTGGCCTATGCCGGCGATGTGACAAAGAACGTGATTGAATCATCCGGATGGATGCTGTGCGATGGCAGAATGCTGAACGCAGCGCAGTATCCACTTTTGTTTGCGGTGATCGGCTATCGGTACGGCGGTAGCGATGGGCAGTTTAGAATCCCGCGCCTAGATACGACGACCCTGTCTGTCATCAGCGATCGCCCTGAAGCTAGCGCCCCAGGTACGCGGCCAGCGAATGCGGTGATTTCTCAGTTGATCAGATTTGTCTGATGTTCGTTGAATTATCACCGGCGCTGATTTGCTCAGCGTATTTCTTTCGATCAAAAACGCAGCCAGCCAATTGAAGAAATAAAGAAATAAAATCAATCTCCCTATAAATATGCGCCTCACCGGTCATTAATGGCTGTTGAGGCGCATGTTCATTAGGGGAGCGTGTGTGAAATAGCCGCAGCGTACAGAGCCACTTCCCTTGTCTTATTGCTGAATCAGTTTAACTGTAAGAGACTGCGTACCGGTATGTTCATCCGCATTACTGATCAGCGTCAGCAGACGATCGATATTCGGATGTTTCCCCTGGAATGCTTTGGCATCAGCGGTGTGCTCAGCATATAACTGTAAACCTTTGGTTGCTGCAGCCGCATTAATCTCACCGAACTCCTGCATCAATGCATGATAAACGCGCACACTGCCTGCGGTGCCGGGCTTGTTTTCAAGGCGTGCGACGAGCACATCACCGTCAAACAGTTCCAGTGCGGCGATATGATCAATGGCAGGTAAGGTAGCTAAAATTTCACTGAATTGCATAGGAATCTTTCTGTAAAAATGAGCTTGTGCAAGCGTTGTTTGAACGATGATCTTGCGGAATTGGAGACATGCAACATTCTAAAATGATCTCGCGATCATGTTGAATATGATCCGATTTTGACCAGTAAAAAATGCTGATATTTATAAAATCTCCACCACACTCCGTCCTCCCGCCGTTCTCTGTACCATGATTTTCGTGTTGATGCGTTCGGTCATTTCCTGTACGTGCGAGATCACGCCGACTTTGCGACCCTGGGCTTGCAGGCTGTCTAAGGCATCCATTGCCACTCTGAGGGTATCTGCGTCGAGGCTGCCGAAGCCTTCGTCGATGAACAGCGATTCGACTTTCACACGATTGCTGGACAGTGATGCGAGGCCAAGCGCCAGCGCGAGTGAGACGAGGAAGGATTCGCCGCCTGACAGCGAATGCACAGAGCGGTTTTCATCGCCCATATCCTGATCAATGACCATTAATCCCAGGCTATCGCTGATGCGTTGCAAGCGATAGCGGCGTGCGAGTTGATTCAGGTGCTGATTGGCATAGGCAAGCAGTACGTCCAGTGTGTATTGCTGCGCATAGTTGCGGAATTTTTTACCGTCCTGCGACCCTATCAGTTCATTCAATTGTCCCCAGATCCGATAGCGTTGCTGCTGTCGTTGCATCTCCTGCAGTAAGTCGGCTGATTGCCGTCTGCGGGCATCGTCTTGAGCGGTTTCCAGCTGATGCCGGCTCAGTTGTTGTTGTGCTTGCTGCCGGTGTTGATGCAGGCTTTGCAGACGTTGCTGTAAGTCCTCGATGTGCATGGCTTCGCTGTTGTACTCTTCGACATTTTCTTCATCCTGCGGCGTTATGAAATTACCCTGGGGATGATGAGCACTGCCTTTGCTTTCGTTACTGGTGTCGGCCTCACCTTCACGATCCTCAATATCTGGCAGCGCTAAGACGGGTAGGCGTTGTGACTGATGGGCAAGGTATTGCTGGCGGCGTTCCTGCAAAACTGTGGCAGCATGCTGGCGTGCGTTGGAAATGGTTTGCAGTGCACTGCGTTCGGCACTGATCCATTCATTACTGTGTTCTAACAGAGCATGAAGCTGAGTCTCGTTGATTGTGTCGTCGCGCGTATCGTTCTCATGATCGCTGTGATCTGCGCTGAGACCATTATTCCCGGCAGTAGCAGTGTGCGCGTTATAGTCTGCCAGCCAGGCAGTCAGTTTTACTTGCGCATTGTCTGCTTCCTGCTGGTGCTGATGATGACGCGCCTGAAGCTGTGCCAGGGCTTCTGTGGCACGACTCAGTTGCTGCTCGCTGGTGCTGGCATTCGTCAACTGTTGCGCCAGTTGCGCTTTTGCTGCTTGTATCGCTTCGGTGAAGCGCGTACTGACGACAGCGACTGTTTCACCGTCAAACAACGCCTGCCGTTGTCGCAGTTTGTCATTGAGTGCGCGTTCGCTGTTACTGAGTGCGAGGGCGGCAGCTTGCTGATCATTGCAGGCTTTTTGCTCCTGAATCCGGCTATTTTCCAGACTGATGGTCAGCGTTGCAATTCCGGCTTCTGCCTGCTGATGAATTTGTTGCTGATGCTGCCACACCAGAACATTTTGCCGGCACTGGCGGTGAAACTCTGAAGGTGACGCACACCAGTCATCACGCCATGATTCCTGAGCTAGGCTGCCGCTGTCACCTCCGCTATTGTTACTGTTCAGACAGTCGTCAATGTCGTCTGTTTCTGCAATGGCAAACGCGGCATCGAGTTCGCTCAGTAAGTCATCAAGACGACTAAGACTAAGGACGATCTGTTCTGCACAGCCTGCACGTTCGGCTGCAATATTCGCTAATGCATGCTGCAGCACACTGTAGGTATCCTTGCTACCGAGATATAACTGCTGCGCCTTATCCCATGCGGCTTGCGCGGCATCTTTTGCCTGTAAGGCTTGATCATAAATGGACTCTTTTTTTTGTATTTCTGCAAATCGCAGATTAACTTCTTGCTGTTGTTGTTCGAGTGCCTCGTGTGTTTGCAGAAACGTTATATGTTTTGTCGCGGTCACTGCAAACATCGCGTGTTGCTGCCATTGCGCCAGCAGGCTCTCCCTTTGCTCATGCAGCGTGCTGAGTTCCTGTTCCAGTTGTATTAACTGCTGACGGTGTTGTGTTGTCAGCGTTTGATAGTGACTGATTTGTTCGCGGGCTGACTGTTCTTGCTGACGGCAATCATGCACCTGCGCTTGCAGTTGCGCGAGCAGCGCATGCAGTTGCGGGTTACTGTCGGCCTGCGCATACGGATGCGCCGTCGCGCCGCATACAGGGCAGGGCGATTCGTCCTGTAATTGCGCACGCAGACTTTCTACATTGTCGGCACAGGCTGCTTCTGCGCTTCTGAGTGCACGTTCGGCCTGTTGCAAAGCTGCGCTCAATACCGGCAATGTTGCGTTTGCTTGCTCGCCTGCGGTTTGAGCAGCCGTAATCGCTAATCGTGCCTGCTCGGTTTGTGTTTGCAGATTCTGCAAACGTCTATCGCTTTCTTGCAACTGCATCACTAATTGCAGGCCGCTGCGGAGTTGTTCACGCTGATTCTCTGCTGCCTGTTTGTCGCGGCGCAGTGTGGCGATATCCATCAAGGTGTAAGCTTGGGTGGCGAGCTGACGCTGTTGCTCTGCTGCTGCCAAAGCCTGTTCGGCAGCGTGCAGGCTGGCTTCGTGCTGTGTGATTTGCTCTTGTTGCATCGCCTGCTTTGCGTCCAGCGTCAGGATGGTGGCCTGATGGCGTTCATGGTCGGCGCGGGCGACGGCGGCCTGAGATAACAGAGTGTCCCATTTATCCCAATGCCCGGCCAGTGCGCGCAGAGCAGCATGTTGTTGCAGCCACTGCGCTGCGCTGCTCAGACGTTTCTGTAACTGATGCAGTTCATTACGCTTACTCTCCGCTGCCGCGACAGCCTCGGTCCATACGCGATCGGCCTGCGTTTTATTTTGCTGTAAAGTCTGATGCGCAGGCCGTATGACGTCCAGGCTGGCGTCCAGTGCTTTTGCCGTATCGAGCAGGACGGCTGCGGCAGCCTGTTCCTGTTCTTTACTTTGTAATTGCGTCTGTGCCAGCGCGAGCGCTGCCTGCGTTTGTTGTTGTACCTGTTGTGCCTGCTGTAACTGCTGCCGGGCATCTTCTGTTTTTGTCTGGTCCTGCATCAGCTCTCGTTGCAGGCGGTTGAGATCGGAAAACAGAGGTCTTGCGCTTTGCACCTGATCAAGTTGTTGCAGCAGGCGCCGGCGCGGCAGGCTGATGGCATATTCTTGTTCGCGTTCCTGCAAATCGGATAGCGCGGCTTGCTTGCTTTGTGCGAATTTCTCCGCTTCCTGATGCCAGCGCAGATGGAGTTCGAGTCTGGCGCTACGGTCATTTATTTTTTCCAGCATTGCCTGTGCTGCCGCGGTTCTTTGCTCCAGTGCTGCGCGTTCTTCTTCGCTTAAGGGCTGCTGGTCAGCAAGGCGGTTTTTGAAGCGTTCAAGTGCTTCGCGTTCCTCTTTGGCTCTTTGAAATGCCCGCTTTGACAATTCCGAATAAATAGCGCTGCCGGTCAGGGTTTCGAGTAATTCGCCGCGCTCGTTATCGTCGGCTTTCAGGAAGCTGGAAAACTCATTTTGTGCGAGCAGAACAGCGCGCGTGAATTGTTCAAATTTGAGTCCTGTACGTTTGACGATTTCGTCTTTGACTTCGGTTTTCTTCCCACCGATCGCCAGCATTTCCGGCAATTGATGCAGCGTCATCGTGGTTGGTTGCAGGCTGCCATTCGCCTTGTTGCGCGAACGGCGCACACTCCAGCGCGCACGGTAATTGATGCCATCGTTGCCGGTGAAATCCACCTCTGCATAACCTTCACCCGTGCCACGACGCAGCAGGTTACCGGTGTCTTGTTGCGAGATCAGTTCTTTGCCATCCGGCAGGGTTTTATTGCCACCGGCTTTTACCAGACGCGGCGTATTTTCATACAAGGCCATGCAGAGCGCATCGAGCAGCGTGCTCTTACCTGCACCAGTCGCACCGCTGATCGCGAATAAGCCAGCAGAACGCAAGGGTTCCTGTTCAAAATCGACGACAAATTCACCCGCCAGCGAGGCCAGATTTTTACCCCGGAGTGCCAGAATTTTCATGCCTGTACCTCCGGCGTTGCCAGCAATAATTCGGCAAAGGCCGCGCTGATTTCCGGCGGTGTTCCGGTTTGGTTTTCATCACCGAATTTGCTTTGATACAGACGATCAAAAATCTGATCCGGATGCAGGCGTTCCAGCTCGGCTAGCGCAACATCGGATGTTGCACTGACATCCCTGTGCGCAAAGCTGGTTTCGATTTTAGCGAGACGTACCGGTTTGCCTTCGATGGCCTGTTCTATCGCGGTACGCAAGCCTGGCTCAGGCGCATTCAGGCGCACGCGCACTTCCAGAAACGGCATGCGTTCGGCCGGAATATCGTGCGGAATATCGAGTGCGGTCAGTGCTACCAGTACTTGCGCCAGCGGTGCCGGTTTTTCCGGCACGCGCAATAAGGCCACTGCACGCGGCACATACAGCGGCGTAATCGCGCTGACCTGATTGTCTTGCAGATCGACGCGTAATACCTGATGGCGATAATCCACTTCGGCGAAAGACAAGGGCAATGGGCTGCCGCAATAACGCAGGTGTTCCAGCTTGCCGATTTTTTGCGCCAGATGCAGATGTCCGAGCGCCGCGTAAGCGACGTTGCTGTCGAATATATTTGCTGACAAAGCCTCTGTGCCACCGATGACAATGCGGCGTTCGGATTCTTCAGAAATTTCACCGCCCACCATATGACAATGACCCAGTGCGATGATGGCTTGCTGCGGCTCACGTATGTCAATAGCTTGTTGCAAGACCTGACGATACAGCAGCGCAATACCTTCCATGTAAGGATCATTGGCCTGTTCTATGCGCGGCACATCACCCGGACGCAGAAACGGAATGGCCATACACCAGGCGGCAATATCACCGTGTGCATTTTTCAGCGGCACCAGCAACGATGCGATGTCGATACTGCCATCGGCCAGACGCGGCACGAAACCAATGACAGTCACATCGAGATCATCGAGCAAAGGTGCCGGTGCTTCGAGACGACCCGGCGAATCATGGTTTCCCGCAATGATGACGATCTGTAAGTGTGGCAGGCGGTTTTTGCTTTGTTGTAGAAAACGGTAAAACTGCTTATGGGCGGCAGCAGACGGATTGGCGGTATCAAAAATATCACCGCAGATCAGCAAGGCATCGATCTGCTCGCTGACCAGCGTATCGCTCAGCCAGTCGAGAAAAGCCTGATGTTCAACACTGCGGTCAAACTGATGCAAGGTCTGGCCGAGATGCCAGTCGGAAGTATGGATGAAGCGCAAGGGAAGCCTTTGAATGCGGTCGCGGCGTGATGTCATTTTGTCCGGATTACGGAGTGCCGCTTTCGGGGCACATCAGCGGGAACATCAACGTCCTGCGGTTAAACAGATAGCACCGACTTTACCAGAGCTGCGCGCAAAATGGCTGACCAGATATTGGTGGTCCTGAAAATATGTACCCTATATTTTATGCGCCGTGCAGACATAAAATCCTTGGAGACGCGCATATAGACTCAGGGTCTCAATAGCGTCTGTATATCCGGGTTTGCCTTCTGTAACTCTTGCAATATCCGATCGGTGTCACTGAATAGTTGCCGGCGTTGTCGTTCGCCGCTGGCATCATGCGGCAACGTTGCTAACAATCGTTCACGCAGATTGCCTTCGCAGATGCCGCTGTATACGCATTGCTCGGTAGCCGCCAGACTGTCAGCTCTGCAAGGATAACCGAGCTGGCATGCTGCCAGTGTGAATGCTTGTGCACGTATGCTGAGTGTTGCCTGTTGTTCTTCATCGAGGCTATTGCTGCGCAGGTAGGTTCCGACAAAGCCACGCAGGGATTCCAGCGCTTGCGGGTTACGCGTTTTCAGCGCGGCATTGGCAGCCTGTATGGCGGCAGTGTACTGATCCTGTTGCAGTAATTGTGTTGCCTGTTCTCCCGCTGTTCTGACCGCGCCGCCCGACCAGCGTGTTTGCTGTGTCTGTTGCTGTTGGCGTATTTCATCGGAAGACAGCTGATCGAAATTTTTGCAACGTTCTGTCAGTTGCCGGTAGGCGATTTTTTGTGGAGTGTTATCCGCCAGCGTTTGCATCTGTCGTCGCAGGTGATCGGCAGCGGGGCCTGCGAAATTCGGCATGCAGGTACGCCAGGCGCGATAAGCCAGTTGCTGGCGTGCTGCATCTTGTGCGTCTTTGTTTTTTTCGAAAGTCGCGCGTAAATCCTTGCTCAGCTCAAGCGGATCGGTATAGCCTGTGGCCGCTGTCAGCGGTTCCGCTGAGCGGATCTCGTTCAGACTGTTGCTGTTGCCAAACGGTGTTATTGAACTGCCGGACGTGACCAATCGGATCGTCGCAGGATTGTTGTCGTCAGGCGTTTGCGTGGCGAACACCAGCGTCAGCACGAGACCGGAGAGGAATAAAGAGAATGCCAGCAATTGTTTATGAGACATGAAATGATAACCGGCAACGTATTGATGTTATGACTGATGTGTAGCGGTTATCCGTAATCAAGACGGATAACCGCTTCGAACTACATCTGTATTGCAGCCGGTAATTTTAAATACCGTCAGCAATACGGTCCCGCCGGTATTATGGCTTGGCGATGAAAATATTCGTGCTTGGGCATGTACCCGCGACGTTTGCATCAGTGACCAGCGATGTCGATGCAGGGAACTGGCTCAGATTGTTTTTATTCAGATTGACCCAGACTTCAGTCAGATAGCTGACGCCATTGGTTTTTGTACATTTCAGTGACACTGCGGATGAACCGCGGCTGCCGAACGATGTATTTGCTGCTGCCAGCAATTGTGAGCGCGACAAAGTTTTACCAACGTTGTTCGCGATCAGTGTGTTCAGTGCGGTTTGGCCCAGACGATTGCTCAGGCTGCTCGCGTCGCCCCAGTAGTTATCTGCTGTTTTAGTGCTGCAGCTACCGTGTTTGTACCATTCATGTTTATCGAGGCAGGATTGTACGCCCGGCATATAAGTGCTCAGCACCGACAAGGTAGAGCTGCTGACACCGTAGGAATCCATGCTGCACCATGCGCTGCTGGCATCCAGATCGATATCTCTTTGTGGGACATTGCAATATTGCGGATGGTTGCCATCGTAAGCATTTGGCCACAGACCATGCAAAGATAAATGCGTAGCAGCGTATGTACCTTTCAGATTCTGACATTCTGGTTTGCTGCTGTGAGTCACGCAAAAACCTGGCTGCCATGACGCGGCAAGTAAAACGAAGTCATACGATTGCGCCTGAGCTGCAACGCTGACCAGCATGGAAACACATAAAGCGACTGACGCCTTGATTAATTTTGACAACATATAATTTCCCTGAGGTTAATGTTTATTTGTTTTTAAAGCGAAATACACTGACGTATCAGTGAGGTGAGGGCGCATCGCTGAGACGTGAACGCGCCGAGTTTGTTGCCAGTGCGGCAACAGCGAAAAGTTACCGTCAGGATATGACGAGAATATGACAAATTTGTAAATTAAATATGACAACTGTAAATTTGATAAAGCAGTTGCTACTGTCTAGACTGGTCGCTCGCTGAACGTAGTCTTCGCAGGAATCGGGCAAATACTCTCTCTGTTGGCGGGATTTTTTCGCTAGAGAATAAAAAATGCAAAAAAAAAGCAGCCTTCGCAGGCTGCCGAATGGATGGTTAATCCGAGGGGAGACGTTCACATGTCTGGTGAACACTATATCGGTTCAGTGTTACGTGGATATGACAGTAGAAGACATCATTGCCGGTATGTAGACGGTGGCGAACATCCCAGATCGCCACAGATCGCCGCCGCGAGGCCGGAAACTGATGATTTTCTCTACATAAATAGTGATTATTCACTGTATATTCTCATCTCCTATGTCTTTATAATGCCCGCTCCAAATTCGCGGGTTTTTTTATTGGTTTCCTGACACACGCAACTTCATGAATACACTTATCTGGTTCGTTATCCTGTATTGGGTTATCTCGGTCGGCATAGGCCTGTATGCGGCGCGCTACGTGAATAACTCCAAGGACTTTGCTGTTGCCGGTCGTTCTTTACCGATGTACGTAGTGACTGCCACCGTATTTGCGACCTGGTTCGGCTCTGAAGCGGTGTTGGGTATTTCGTCTACTTTCGTCAAAGAAGGTTTAAAAGGTGTGGTGGCTGACCCGTTTGGTTCCTCTTTGTGTCTGGTGCTGGTTGGTTTGTTTTTTGCGAAACCGCTGTACCGCATGAATCTGCTGACGATAGGCGACTATTACCGGAATAAATTTGGACGCACAGTCGAAATTCTGGTCACTTTGTGTATCGTGATTTCGTATCTGGGCTGGGTTGCGGCGCAGATCAAGGCGCTGGGGCTGGTGTTCAATGTAGTCTCCGGTGGTTACATCGGTATGGATACCGGCATGATCATTGGTGCAGCCAGCGTGCTGGTATACACGCTGATGGGCGGCATGTGGTCGGTGGCGATTACCGATTTTCTGCAAATGATCATTATCGTGGTCGGCATGGTCTATATAGGCTGGGAAGTGTCCGGCATGGTGGGTGGCGCCGGTGTCGTGATCGAGCACGCGGCGGCGACAGGTAAATTTGAATTCTGGCCGTCACCGACCGCAAGGGAAATGCTGTGGTTCTTTGCCGCCTGGATCACGATGATGCTGGGGTCGATACCGCAGCAAGACGTTTTTCAGCGCGTTGCCTCATCGAAAAATGAAAAAATTGCCGGAAATGCGTCGATACTCGGCGGTGTTTTGTATTTTTGCTTTGCGTTTATTCCCATGTTCCTCGCGTATTCCGCCACGCTAATTGATCCCGGCATGGTAGAGAGTCTGATCGATAAGGATTCGCAGCTGATCTTGCCGACGCTGATCATGAATAAAGTGCCGATGCTGGCGCAGGTGATGTTTTTCGGCGCGTTGCTGTCGGCGATTAAGAGCTGCGCCAGTGCGACCCTGCTGGCACCGTCGGTCACGTTCTCAGAAAATATTCTGAAACCATTTTTTCCGAAGCAGTCAGATAAACAGTTCCTGTTGATGATGCGGGTCGTGGTACTGGTATTTACTGCAATCGTGACCATCTTTGCCATGAATACCGAGTCGAGCATCTACAAGATGGTGGAAAATGCTTACAAAGTGACGCTGGTGGCTGCATTTGTGCCGCTGGCGTTCGGCTTGTACTGGAAACGTGCAACGGCGCAGGGCGGGCTGGTGTCGATTATTTTCGGCATTACTTGCTGGATTGCGCTGGAGCTGACGGCGCCGGAAGGTTTCTGGCCACCGCAACTAGTCGGGGTGTTGATGAGTATGGCTGGAATGATCGTCGGTTCGCTGTTGCCGCAATACAAGGCAAACGCCACGTCGCTCTGATTTTTCCATTCTGAGGCAGGTCAGTCTGCCCGCCTCAGGAACGCCGCTTGTTAGCGATGCAGGTCAGCGTTTCCCGGTACTGAGCGCGCAGCTTGTTGATGCAATGCGCAAATTTCAGTTGAAAACCTTTATAATTCAGGGTTTTATCAGTTTTTTTAGGGCGAGAGTATGCCGATTTACGCTTATCGTTGTGAAGAGTGTGGTTTTGCCAAAGACGTATTGCAAAAAATTTCCGATGCACCGCTGACAGATTGTCCTTCTTGTGGCAAAGCATCATTTAAGAAACAAGTCACTGCCGCTGGCTTTCAGCTGAAAGGTTCGGGCTGGTATGTCACGGATTTCCGAGGTGGTTCCGGTGGTTCTGCAGGGACCTCCGCACCGGCAGTGGCAACAGATGCTGGTAGCGCCGCAGGAAGCACCACAGCTGCTACAGAAACATCAGCAGTACCGGCTGCGGCCAGCGACAAGACATCGACCTGATCGTTGTCAACGATGCAGAATGAAACACTACTTAGACTGAGCTTGACTGAACACTATGCGTAAATATTTCATTACCGGTTTGCTGATTCTGGTTCCTCTGGGTATCACCTTCTGGGTGTTGCATGCCATTATCACAACCATGGATCAGTCTTTGCTGCTGCTGCCGGAGCAATGGCGGCCCGAAGTGGTGTTCGGTACCAAGGTGCCCGGTCTGGGTGCCTTACTGACAGTGTTGATTGTTTTTGTGACAGGCTTGCTGACACGAAATTTCATCGGCAATTATGTTGTGCGTATCTGGGAAGGCTTGCTGAACCGGATTCCGATTGTGAATTCGATTTACTCCAGCGTTAAACAAGTGTCTGATACCTTGTTTTCCTCATCCGGCAATGCTTTCCGTAAAGCCGTATTGATTGAATATCCGCGCCGTGATTGCTGGACCATCGGTTTTCTGACCGGTGTGCCGGGCGGTGATGTGGTCAATCATCTGCAAGGCGATTTTGTCAGCGTTTATGTACCGACGACACCGAACCCGACCTCAGGTTTTTTCCTGATGGTGCCGAAGGCGGATGCGATAGAGCTGGATATGAGTGTCGATGCGGCGCTCAAATATATTGTTTCCATGGGCGTGGTGGCTCCCGAGCATCTCCCCACCGAGAAGAAATAAAGATCTTGCAGCCACAAGCTGCCGCTTGATCGACTCATTTTAAATTTTGAATACAGACAGGTAAGAAATTATGTCCATGCGTACCCATTACTGCGGCCTCACTACTGAGGAATTACTCGGCCAAACCGTCAGCCTGTGCGGCTGGGTTCATCGTCGTCGTGATCACGGCGGTGTGATTTTTATTGATCTGCGCGACCGCGAAGGTCTGGTGCAGGTGGTCTGCGATCCTGATCGTGCCGATGTTTTCGCTGCTGCAGAATCCGTGCGTAATGAATTTTGTCTGCGTATCACCGGTGTTGTACGCAGCCGTCCTGAGGGAACCGGTAACGCCAATCTGAAATCCGGCAAGATCGAAGTGCTGGCACACAATGTAGAGGTGCTGAATCCTTCCGTCACGCCACCGTTCCAGCTGGATGATGACAATCTGTCCGAAACCACACGCCTGACTCATCGCGTGCTGGATCTGCGTCGTCCGCAAATGCAAAACAATCTGCGTCTGCGTTACAAAGTCGCGATGGAAGTGCGTAAGTTCCTCGATGCCAACGGCTTCATCGATATCGAAACACCGATGCTGACCAAATCCACACCGGAGGGTGCGCGCGATTATCTGGTGCCATCTCGTGTCAATGCCGGTAACTTCTTTGCGTTGCCACAGTCGCCGCAGTTGTTCAAACAATTGCTGATGGTGGCTAACTTTGACCGCTACTACCAGATCACCAAATGCTTCCGCGATGAAGATCTGCGCGCTGACCGTCAGCCAGAATTTACTCAGATCGATTGTGAAACATCGTTCATGAATGAGCAGGAAATTCGCGACATGTTTGAAGGCATGATTCGTCTGGTCTTCAAAAATACGCTGGATATCGACCTGCCGAATCCATTCCCGGTGATGGACTTCGCCGAAGCGATGGGTCTGTATGGTTCCGACAAACCGGATATGCGCGTCAAGCTGCAATTCACTGAATTGACAGATGTGATGAAGGACGTGGACTTCAAAGTTTTCTCTGGCGCAGCCAACATGAAAAACGGCCGCGTGGTTGGTCTGCTGGTACCGGGTGGCGCTAACATGCCACGTTCCGAAATTGATGCGTACACGCAATTCGTTGCGATCTATGGCGCTAAAGGTCTGGCTTACATCAAGGTCAACGAACTGGCAAAAGGTCGTGACGGTTTGCAATCGCCTATCGTCAAAAACATCCACGATGCGGCGCTGACAGAAATTCTGACACGCACTGGCGCTAAAGACGGCGATCTGATTTTCTTCGGTGCTGATAAGGCGAAAATCGTCAACGATGCGATCGGTGCTTTGCGCATCAAGATCGGTCACAGCGAATTCGGCAAAGCCAACGGCTTGTTTGAAGATGTCTGGAAACCATTGTGGGTGATCGACTTCCCGATGTTTGAGTACGATGAAGACAATGATCGCTGGACTGCGACACATCATCCGTTCACTGCACCGAAAGACGGTCATGAAGATCTGATGGAAAGTGATCCGGGCAAATGTATCGCTAAGGCTTACGATATGGTGCTCAATGGCTGGGAGCTTGGTGGCGGTTCCGTCCGTATTCACCGTGCCGATGTTCAAAGTAAAGTATTCCGCGCATTGAAGATCAATGATGAGGAAGCTCAGTTGAAATTCGGTTTCCTGCTGGATGCCTTGCAATACGGTGCGCCGCCGCATGGTGGTCTGGCGTTTGGTCTGGATCGTATCGTCACGATGATGACGGGCGCAGAATCAATCCGCGACGTAATCGCTTTCCCGAAAACACAGCGCGCGCAATGTCTGCTGACGCAAGCACCTTCAGAAGTCGACGAAAAGCAATTGCGCGAATTGCACATCCGTCTGCGTGCGACAGAGCCAGCAATCAAAGCCTGAGTGATTGCAGATTAAAAAAAGCGCGGGATCCGCGCTTTTTTTTTCGCCATCTTTTTTTTGAAAAATTGAACTATGCTCAATTCCACGACACAGATTCGCCTCGCCACTCCGGCAGATGCTCCCCGTCTGGCGGTGCTGGCAGCGCAGGTATGGACGCATACCTATGCGAAGCAGGGAATTAATGACGAGATTGCGAGTTATGTCCTGGCAAACCTGACGCCCGCTTATTTTCTGCAATGTATGCAGCAGGCATCGCTGCAGTTACTGGTGGCAGAACAGCAGCAATATTTGCTCGCGCTGGCATTGGTGGATACGGATAGTCCATGCCCGACATATGACGACAGCCAGGTTGAATTAAAGACTTTATATGTGCACGCACATTTTGCAGGCAATGGTCTTGGTTCCGCATTATTGCAACGTGCCGGACAACTGGCTGCAGCACAAGGCAGTCGCTTGTGGTTGAGTGTCAATGCGGAAAATAGCAAAGCGATGCAGTTTTATTTGAAACATCAATACCAGCAGTGTGGCGAGATCTATTTTGACTTAGGGCAGACCCGGCATAAAAACTGGATCATGTTACAAACACAAAGTGCAGCTTAAGAACGAGTGCAGAGAAGTGATGCAATTGAGACATCGCTCTGAAACATAAATTGTTACGAATTTTACATATCGGGTTTGACTCAGCAGCGGGCAATCTCGTGTAAATTCGGCAGTTTCATTTTTTATAAAACAGGTTTTGTCGTGATCAAATATCGTCTGTCTGCATCCCGTTGTGGTGTCATTGCTATGCTGGGTTTTTCCGTACTCGGACTGAGTGCCTGCGGTGAAAAAAAGACCGAACTCGGACAAGGTTCTTCGGAAGTCACAGGTGCTGCGGGGCCGGCTGGAGCGAAGGGGGCGAGTAAGTCTCTGGTGAAATGTGACGCTCCCGTTGCTACCCTGGCGCTGGTAGAAAATCCGACTGGTTACACTTTACAAAGCTCTTATAATTTGCCAGCCTCACCAGTGCCACTGATTCGTTTACTGGCGCAGCAGAGCGGATGTTTCCGCGTTGTTGACAGGGCATCCGGCCTGAAAGCGGTGATACAAGAGCAGGATTTGCAGGCGCAGGGCATTATCCGCAAAAACACCACGGTGCAAAAAGGCAAAGGCTATGAAGCGCAATACACCATGACGCCCAGCCTGACTTTTTCCGAAAGCAAGGCAGGCGGCGTGCTGGGAGCGATTATGGGGATGATTCCTTTTCTGAAAAATTTTACCGGGTATGCAGAAAAGGTCAGTTTTAAAGAAGCACAGGTCGCATTGCTGGTGACTGATAACGAAACAACCGAGCAAATAGCGGCGGCAACCGGCGCTGCGAAAACGACCGATCTCGGCATGGGGGGGCTCAGTTTCGGAGGTGGTATTGGCGGACTGGGAGCCGGATGGAGTAATACCAATGAAGCGAAAGTGATCGTAGCTGCCTTTCTTGATGCACATAATAAACTGGTACCGCAGATCAGAATGTTGCAGAGTAAAGAGTTACCGCCGGCGGTGCCGCTGAAGAATTGATCATGTATTTTCTGTCGGTCAAAAAAATTTATTCAGGGTTCGCATCGCGAACCCTTTTTTCTTCACAGATGTGAGTTGTCCTTCCGCAGATGTACGCCAACGTCACAAAATAAATAGACGATCAATCGCTAGCCTTCACAGTTCCGACTTTATTGACACCACGTCAATATAACAATGTGAACTCTTGTTTCATCACATAGATGGATAAGAAATTGCTGCTATAAAGAAACAGTAGTAACGAGAGATGTTAGTGTCTGATCAGAAAAATAACTTATTTCAGGGAGAAAAAATGAAGCATGTATTTAAGAATATATTGCCGGTCGCAATCTTGGCGAGTGTTGCGATGACGTCAGTCGCTTCAGCTTCGGAACATGGTACTGAGGCGGAAGCGCAGGAGATGGTGAAAAAGGCTGTGGCGCTGGTGAAGTCTGCGGGGACGGAGAAAGCTTATAAAGCATTCACCGAGCATCCTGATGCGACGTTTAATTATAAAGATCTGTACGTTTTTGTGTATGACTTTGAGGGAAATTGCCTGGCACAGGGGGCGAATGCCAAAATGGTTGGCAAAAATCTGTTGTCGATGAAAGATGTTGATGGCAATGCCTTTATCAAAGGGATGATCGATACCGTCAAGGCGTCTTCAAAAGGCTGGTACGGTCCGTACAAATTTAATAATCCGGCGACGAAATCGTATGATCTGAAACGTTCTTATTGTGAACGCGGTGCCGGCGATACGATTGTGTGCGTTGGTACCTACGTCAGCAAATAATTTGCCTCTGAAATCGCCCGTCGTCGATCAGGATTGCATACGCGATTTCAGATGTGGGCTGAGTAAAACGCTGTTCCGTGAATAATCATTCCGGAACAGCGTTTTACTTTGAACGATAGAAAAAATCCTGAGCTAAAGGCGCTAAAATGGTGAGATTGACGAAATCGGTATGCCTGAGCATACGCACCCATGAGCATCATGTCCCAGTATAAAATTCCTGAATCTGTGCTGGTGGTGATTTACACCCCGGCACTCGATGTACTCTTGATTGAACGCGCTGATAAACCCGGTTTCTGGCAATCCGTCACCGGCTCGAAAGATACGCCGGACGAAGCCCTGCTTACCACCGCTATACGCGAAGTGGCAGAAGAAACCGGCATCGATGCCACGCAGTTTGTGCTAAGTGACTGGCAATTATCGAACGTCTATGAAATTTATCCTGTCTGGCGCCATCGTTACGCTCCCGGCGTCACCCATAACACGGAACACGTGTTTGGCTTATGTGTCAGCCCGGACGTCACGGTGCGACTGGCACCGCGTGAGCACTTGCAATATCAGTGGCTACCGTGGAAAGCAGCTGCAGACCGCTGTTTTTCTGCATCGAATGCAGAAGCAATACTGTTGCTGCCGGAACTGACCCGGAACTGAAATGATGAAGCTACGCATTGCGACCTACAACATACACAAAGGTGTCAGCGCTTTTGGCAGGCATGAGCGCATACACAGCATTAAAGAAGCGATTGCCGCGCTGGATGCGGATATGGTATTCCTGCAGGAAGTGCAGGGACAGCATGATATGCATGCCAGGCGGCATATTAGCTGGCCGCAGGAGGGGCAGCATGAATTTCTGGCCGGTGCCTCGCATCATGTCGCGTATGGCATGAATGCGGTTTATGAGCACGGACATCACGGTAATGCTTTGCTCAGTCGTTTTCCGATTACCACTCATGTGAATCACGATGTCTCTGATCATGCGTATGAACAACGCGGCATTCTGCATGCCGTGGTGCGTGCAGGGCAGGTGGATATTCATTGTTTTGTGATCCATCTGGGATTATTTGCGGCCAGCCGCAGGCGTCAGATTCAGGCGCTGATTGACACCATACAGCGTGATACACCAGTGGATGCGCCGCTGATTATTGCCGGTGATTTTAATGACTGGAATCAGCGTCTGAGTGGCGCATTGTATGAACAGCTGGGCGTGGTTGAAGCTTTTGATGTGGACGGTCAGCATGGCGCTGAGAAATTTCAGCGCAAGGGTTTCGCTCATTTATTTTCGCAGTCAGGCGCTGCTCATGCCCGCACATTTCCTGCGGGTTTTCCTTGGCTGTGTCTGGATCGCGTCTATTTGCGTGGCTTTCAGATCGCTGCAGCCAATGTGATGACCGGCGATCCCTGGCGCAAATTATCCGATCACGTTCCTATCGTGGCGCATCTTGAATTGCGTCATCTTCGCTGATGTGCTGAGGCATGAAAAAGCTTCATTACATCGATGGTAATGACGTACGGCTCCTGCATTCCGGCGGAGAGTATTTTTCTGTCTTGCTGGCGGCGATAGCGCAGGCGCAACACGAGATCTGTCTCGAAACCTATATTTTTGCCAGTGATGATACGGCAACGCAGGTACGTGATGCCCTGATCGCAGCAGCGCAGCGCGGTGTTGTGGTACGCGTGGTGATCGACTGGCTGGGCAGCGGGCGCGATCAGGCCTTGCGACTGACGGCGTTGCTGGTGGCGGCCGGTGTTGAGTGCCGCTGTTTTAATCCATGGTTCCGGCGCGGCTGGGCGCGCACTCACAGAAAAATCTGTGTGATCGACAGGCAACGAGCGTTTCTCGGTGGCTTCAATATTATCGGTGACGATATTTCCGACGATGGCTGGGCAGATATTCTGCCATTTCCGCGCTGGGATTTTGCTGTTGCGATCAGCGGTCCGCTGGTCACGCATATTCATCTGGAAGCCGATGCGCAGTGGCGCCGCGCCGGCCGGCTTGGTCTGCTGTCACGTATCGGTCTGATCCGTGATCTCCGTAGCGATGCAAAAGTCTCACGCAGCCAGCTTCGACACCTCAGCCGCGCGGCGCTGGTGGTTCGCGATAATCTGCGTAATCGCGCGACCATACAGAAAGCTTATTTACATGCGCTGGGCAATGCGCGCCGGAGCGCGGTACTGGTGACGCCATACTTTGCGCCTGGCAGAAAATTCCGGCGTGCCCTGATTTCAGCAGCGTCACGCGGGGTGAACGTGACGCTGCTGATCGGGGTCAATCAGTTTCTTTTGCAGGATGCAGTCGCACATTCGTATTACCCGAAATTACTGGTAGAAGGCGTGCGCATCGTTGAATACAGAAAAACGCAATTGCATGCGAAAGTAGCGGTGATTGACGACGACTGGGCAACCGTCGGTTCCAGTAACTTCGACGGACTGAGCCTGTTTGTCAATCACGAGGCGAATGTCGTGATTCGTGACAAGCATTTTAATCATCGTCTGAGGGCTGAACTGCAGCAAGGCATCAACGACGGTGTTGAAGTATTGCTGGAGGATTATGTCAATCGAGCCTGGTACCGGCGCGCCTGGTATGGCACTGTGTATCTGGTGTATCGCGGTCTGATGCGCATCGTCACGCTGGGTAGCTACGGATGAGGCTGCACGGCGTTGATTTCACTTCTGCACCGTCGAAACGCAAGGCGATCACCATCGCCAGCGGCGCGCTGCGATCCGGTGTTTTATGTCTCGACCACTTGCAATCCCTGTCCGATTTTGCCGCGTTTGATGCATGGTTAAAACATGACGGGCCGTGGCTGGCAGGCTTTGATCTGCCATTTTCTTTACCACGCGAATTGCTGACACATCTGCACTGGCCGCAGGAATGGCCAGCCCTGATGCATCATTTGACGACCATCACACGTGCAGAGATGCGGCTGCAATTCAAAGCTTTTTGCGACGCTCGTCCGGTCGGTGCTAAGTTCGCGCACCGGGCAACCGATATTCCGGCAGGCTCGTCGCCGTCGATGAAATGGGTTAATCCGCCGGTCGCGTATATGTTGCACGCGGGTGCGCCGCGCTTGCTGGCCGCCGGGGTCAGCATTCCCGGCATGGTTGCCGGTGATCCGCAACGCATTGCGCTGGAAGCTTATCCGGGCATGGTTGCACGCAGTATCACCAGCGCTTCGTATAAGAGTGACGATAAAGCGAAACAGACGCCGGAACGCCGCCTTGCGCGTGAACGCATTGTCTGCGCGCTGGAGCAGGGTGCTACCCCGTGGCAGATTCACCTTGATGCCGGACAGTTCCGCGATGTGCTGATCGACGATGGCAGCGCCGATCAGCTGGACGCCGTGCTCTGTCTGATGCTGGCTGCATGGGCGTGGCAACGGCGTGAGCAGAATTATGGTTTGCCGGTATTTGATGCACTCGAAGGCTGGATCGTCGGCGCCTGAATCTGGTCTGGCAGAGGTCTGATTTGCGCCCAACTTCTGCCGACCTTGTATGACTATCCGGCGTCAGCATCGCTAAGTTGGTAATTCAGCGGTTTTTGACGCTAAATATACTCCCCCCTAGTATGTTTTAAAGCCCTTTATTCTCAAGGAGATGAAGGCGTTTTTAATAAAAACAGGGGGGAGTATCCTTAATTTTCCTCAGCGACACCCGTATCGGTGGTGGCGCGTATGCCACTGCTGATGAATTTCAGTAAATACGGTGCGGCATTCAGATTCAGCTTGTCGGTGCGCGGTGAGGTCACCAGACGTGGCAGACTGGTATCGACCACATGGTGTAACAGCGCTCCGAGCGTGAATTGATAACTCCAGCAAATGCTGTCGGCGCTGGCGTCAGGCAGCGCGTCTCGCAGTGCAGCGATAAATTCTTTCGCCATCGGTTCGTAAAAATCCTGATAAATACGTTCGCTGGCTTCGTGCTGGTCGATGGCACCGCGCATGACCATGCGGCAGAAATACTTGCCTTCCGGATGTTGATTCAGTTGCAGGGTCGGCAAAATGAAGGCGGCAATGACGGCATCAAGTATGTTGTCGTTCCTGGCTTGTTGGCGCGCGTGACGTAATTTGTCTAGGCGCTCGGCCAGATAGCTGCTGTGGTATTCAAAGATCGCGTGGTACAGCTCATTTTTTGCACCGAAGTAATATCCGACCAGTGCGACGGGAACGGCGGCTTCATGTGCGATGTCGCGAATCGACACACCTTCATAGCTCTGCGCTGCAAAGCATTTTTCGGCTGCGATCAGAATGGCACGCTTTTTGCCGTTTAAATCATCAACTGAGCTCATCACAGATCCCGAGGTGCAAACGTCTATGCCAACAGTAAGGTGTCGTGAATTGTACGGTCGTGCTAAAGCTTGTCTATGCGCGCTGCAACATAAGTCAGCGAATCCGTTGGTGTTCCGGCGAGGACTGTATAAAGCCCTTGTATTTGCGGTCGGGCTGCAATACATTGCTTCAAAATAGAATGAACGTACGGATCTGGCAGCAGCGACTCTGCAGTCGCCGGTCACACATCGCACAGCTGTGCCAGCCGTGAGCCCAGAATGAGAGACATGAACGTTAAAAACGGGAAGAGTGACAAAAGCGATGCCGTCCGCATCGATAAATGGCTATGGGCCGCGCGGTTCTTTAAAACCCGCAGCCTGGCAACGCATGCCGTTGAACTGGGGCGTGTTTTGCAGAACGAGCAGCGCATCAAACCCGCACACAGCGTAAAAACCGGCGATCTGCTCGAAGTACAACACGGTGAACAAACCTGGCAGGTCAGAGTGCTGCGCGTAGCGGATGTGCGCGGACCGGCCGCCGTTGCTCAGACTTTATACGAGGAAACGGCAGAGAGTCTGGCAAAGCGCAGTCAGGCGGCAGAAGACAGAAAATACTTCCGTGAACCAGCCGCGCAGTTGCAGGGGCGACCGACCAAACGGGACCGGCGACAGATCGATTTTACCCGTGGCTGATTTGAGGGAAGGCTCTATTGCAGAGTAGAGCAGCAGCGTTGACAGCGATGCTGTTGCGAGCGACATCTCAGAGAGGAATGTGGTTAATAATGCCCAAAAAATAGGCAGGCGGAACATCTGTAAAACAAATAGATACTCTCCTCTAAAGACGGAATCTGGTTTGACTTTTAATGCGCTCTGCTTAATAGTACGAGCGTTCGATTAATTCACTGGTTTACATGTTTTATGTAAGCAGGAAGCATTTCAATAAAAACAATGTAATATGAATATGACATCGAAATTCATGCGTAAGGGAGAACTGACTCGCGCCGCCATTCTGGATGTTGCACTCGACGCCGCCAGTCGTGACGGCATCGAAGGTCTGACGATAGGTTTGCTGGCCGATAAGATGAACATGAGCAAGTCCGGTGTTTTTGCGCATTTCGGTTCGCGCGAGGATTTGCAGATCGAAGTGCTGAAGCTGTATCACCATCACTTTGAACAGGAAGTGTTCTACCCGAGCATGAAAGAAGAGCGTGGTTTGCCGCGTTTGCAGTCGATGTTTGCATTGTGGATTAAACGCGTGACGGTTGAAATCGCCTCTGGTTGCATTTATATCAGTGGCGCAGCCGAATACGATGATCGTCAGGGACCTATCCGTGATGAACTGGTCGGTATGGTGAAAGCCTGGCAAGGTGCGCTGCACCGCGCTGCAAGTCAGGCGATCCAGCTTGGTCATCTGAATGCCAATGTGGATGCCGATCAGATCGTGTATGAAATGTATGGACTGATACTCGCTCTGCATCATGATGCGCGGTTTTTGCGCAAACCTGGAAGTGTGGACCGTGCTCAGGCCGGATTTGAACGAATGATCGAATATTACGCGCCAGTGGCTTTAAAAGACTGAGGTCGCTGTCGTCAGCTTGTCGTTTTTGTTGTAAGCCAAATTTTGTTTCTCAATCTAATGTACTAACTTTGCCGTCAGGAGAAAATTATGGGTCAATATATCGCTCCATTGCGTGATATGCAGTTCGTGTTGCATGAATTATTAAATGTTGAATCTGAACTCAAGCAACTGCCTAAGCATGCTGAAGTGGATGCCGACATCATCAATCAGATTCTGGAAGAAGGCGGCAAATTCAGTTCTGAAGTCATTTTCCCGCTGAACCATTCCGGTGACCGCGAAGGTTGCCACCACGATAAAACAACTCACACTGTTACGACACCAAAAGGCTTTAAAGAAGCCTACAAACAGTACGTAGAAGCGGGTTGGCCAGCATTGTCCTGCGATCCGGAATTCGGTGGTCAGGGTTTGCCAGTCGTCATCAATAACTCTTTCTATGAAATGCTGAACTCGGCGAATCAGGCATGGACTATGTATCCTGGCTTGTCGCATGGCGCTTACGAATGTATTCACGAACACGGCACACCTGAGCAAAAAGCGCTGTATCTGCCTAAGCTGGTTTCCGGTGAGTGGACTGGTACGATGTGCCTGACCGAGCCACACTGCGGTACGGATCTGGGTTTGCTGCGTTCTAAGGCAGAACCGCAAGCAGATGGTTCTTACAAAATCACGGGCGCGAAAATCTTTATTTCTGCCGGTGAGCACGATGTTGCTGAAAATATCGTTCATCTGGTACTGGCACGTTTGCCGGATGCACCAGAAGGCTCCAAAGGTATTTCCCTGTTTGTTGTGCCTAAGTTCCTGCCGAATGCCGATGGCACACTGGGTGCGCGCAATCCGATTTTCTGCGGCGCGATCGAAGAAAAAATGGGTATCCACGCTAACTCCACTTGCCAGATGAATCTGGACGGTGCGACCGGCTGGCTGATTGGTGGCCCGCACAAGGGTCTGAATGCGATGTTCGTGTTCATGAATGCTGCTCGTCTCGGCGTCGGTATGCAAGGTCTGGGTCTGACTGAAGTCGCGTATCAAAACGCGCTGGTCTATGCGAAAGACCGTATCCAGATGCGCAGCCTGTCCGGCGTGAAAGCACCGGACAAAGCCGCTGACCCGATTATCGTTCACGCTGACGTGCGTCGTATGTTGCTCACAGCGAAAGCCTATGCTGAGGCTGGTCGCGCATTCAGTTCCTACGTTGCGCTGCAACTGGATAAAGAGCTGAATCATCCTGACGAACAAGTGCGTAAAGACTGTGCAGACGAAGTTGCGTTGCTGACACCGGTTATCAAAGCCTTCATGACCGATAACGCATGGACTGCGACCTCCGAATGTCTGCAAGTCTATGGCGGTCACGGTTTCATCGCTGAATGGGGCATGGAGCAATACGTACGTGATGCCCGTATCAACATGATTTACGAAGGTACAAACACTGTTCAGTCACTCGATTTACTGGGTCGCAAAATCCTGATGGACAATGGCGCGAAACTGCGTAAATTCGGCGCGAAAGTGCAGGCATTCGTGGAAGCGAACGGTACCGACGAGGCACTGGCAGAGTTCATCACTCCGCTGGCTGAAATCGGCGACAAAGTGACGAAGCTGACGATGGAAATTGGCATGAAAGCCTTCCAGAATCCGGATGAAGTCGGCGCTGCTGCTGTGCCTTACCTGCGTGTGGTCGGCCATCTGGTGTACAGCTATTTCTTCGCACAAATGGCAAAAATCGCTCTGGCAAAACAAGATTCCGGCGATACCTTCTACAAAGCGAAACTGGCAACAGCACGTTTCTACTTTGCCCGTCTGTATCCTGAAACAGCGATGCTGATCCGCCAGGCACGTTCCGGCTCCGCTAATCTGTTGTCTCTCGAAGCAGATCTGTTCTGATGCGGTAAGACTCTCCCGTCAAACGGAGAGTCTTACCATTAGCGGATGAATGTCATCAGATTGAAGCTCTTCGGTAGCAGAATATCCACCGAAGTTGCTTCATCTGTCACTCGTTCCAACCTCTCTCCGAGGTCCGCATCTGAAAAATTTGCTTTTCGTTGTTTTACGAAATTAACCGAGGTTAAAAATGACCAATTTCATCGTTAAAAAAGTCGCCGTTCTCGGCGCCGGCGTTATGGGTGCGCAAATTGCAGCACATTGCGTCAATGCAAAAGTGCCTGTCGTTCTGTTTGATCTGCCTGCTAAAGAAGGTCCGAAAAACGGCATCGTTCTGCGTGCGATCGACAACCTGAAAAAGCTCAATCCTGCTCCTTTGGGCAACAAAGATGATGCCGCTCTGATCGAAGTCGCTAATTACGAAGACAACCTCGACGTACTCGCTGGTTGCGATCTGATTATTGAAGCGATCGCTGAGCGTATGGACTGGAAACATGACCTGTATAAAAAGGTCGCTCCACACATTGCACCAAACGCGATTTTCGCATCCAACACATCCGGTTTGTCCATCACGGCCTTGTCCGAAGGCTTCGACGCAGAACTGAAAGCGCGCTTCTGCGGCGTGCATTTCTTCAACCCACCACGCTATATGCACCTGGTGGAACTGATTCCTACCGTGGCTACCCGTGCAGAAATCATTGATCAGCTCGAAGGCTTCCTGACAACGACGCTGGGTAAAGGCGTGGTACGTGCGAAAGACACACCGAACTTCATCGCGAACCGCGTCGGTATTTTCGGTATGCTGGCAACGATTTATGAAGCAGAAAAATTTGGTCTGACCGTTGACGTTGTTGATGATCTGACAGGTAAAAAACTCGGCCGTGCATCGTCCGGTACTTTCCGTACTGCTGACGTGGTTGGTCTCGATACCATGGGTCATGTGATCAAGACCATGCAGGATAACCTCGCAGACGATCCGTTCTTCGCAGTCTACAAAACACCGGAAGTATTGGCGAAGCTGGTCGCTGCTGGTGCTCTCGGTGCCAAAACCGGTGCTGGTTTCTACAAAAAAGTAGGCAAAGACATTCAGCGTCTGGATTTTGCGACGACACAATATGTCACTGGTGGCGCGAAAGCGGACGACGTTGTTGCCCGCATGCTGAAAGAAAAAGATCCGGTCAAGAAAATGAAGACCCTGCGTGAATCGACCAATGTACAGGCACAGTTCCTGTGGGCGATTTTCCGCGATGCTTTCCACTATATCGCTGTGCATGGCGCAACGATTGCCGACAATGCACGCGATATCGACTTCGCAATGCGCTGGGGTTTCGGCTGGCAGGTAGGTCCGTTCGAAACTTGGCAGGCATCCGGCTGGCAGGAAGTGGCAGGCTGGGTCAAGGAAGATATCGACGCTGGTAAAGCATTGTGTAATGCACCGTTGCCAGCGTGGGTATTCGATGGCCGCACAGGCGTCCACACAGCCGAAGGCTCATGGTCGCCAGCAAGCAGCACTTATGTACCGCGTTCCAAACTGGCGGTGTATGACCGTCAGGCGTTCCGTGCTCCTGTGCTCGGCACCGGCGCAGCGACTGGTGCAACTGCTGGCACAACATTCTTCGAAGATGACTCCGTCCGTATCTGGCATCAGAACGATGACGTGCTGATTCTGTCGATGAAAACGAAGATGCACGTAATTGGCCCGGGCGTCATCGAAGGCATGGAAAAAGCGATTGCTGAAGCCGAGAAAAACTTCAAAGGTCTGGTGATCTGGAGCGCGGATGCAGCTGACGGCGGTGCGTTCTCTGCGGGTGCTGACCTGCAAGCGATGCTGCCGTTGTTCATGTCCGGTGGTGTAAAAGCAATTGAGCCTGCGATTTCCCGTCTGCAAAATGCGCATCAGGCATTGAAATACGCGAACATTCCTGTCGTGGCAGCCGTTTCCGGCCTGGCACTGGGTGGTGGTTGCGAATTGATGATGCACGCAGCAAAACGCGTGGCGTCGATCGAATCCTATATTGGTCTGGTGGAAGTCGGTGTTGGTCTGGTTCCTGGTGGCGGTGGCTTGAAAGAAGCTGCAGTACGTGCTGCGGCGGATGCGAAAGGCACAGACTTACTGCAATTCCTGAAAAACTACTTCACCAATGCAGCGACAGCAGCGGTATCCAAATCTGCGCTGGAAGCGAAGAAAATGGGTTACCTGTCTGACAGCGATGTCATCGTGTTCAACCCTTATGAATTGCTGCATGTGGCTAAGGTGGAAGCGCGCGCGATGTTTGACGCAGGCTATCGTGCACCGATGAGAAAGCTGGTGCCGGTCACTGGCCGTCATGGCATTGCAACGATAGGCGCACAACTCATCAATATGCGTGATGGTGGCTTTATCTCCGCACATGACTTCAAACTCGGCAGAATGATTGCAGAAGTGGTATGTGGTGGTGATATCGATAATGGCAGTCTGGTCAGCGAACAATGGTTGCTCGACATGGAACGTAAAGCGTTTATGGAATTGCTGAATCATCCTAAAACGCAAGAGCGCATTATGGGCATGATGCAAACCGGCAAACCAGTACGCAACTAATCGGAGTACTCAAAATGACTAAACAACTTCAAGACGCATATATCGTCTCTGCTACACGTACGCCGATCGGCAAATCCGGTCGCGGTATGTTCCGTAACACCCGCCCTGACGATCTGTTGGTGCGTGTACTGCAATCAGCAGTGGCACAGGTACCTAACCTCGATCCGAAACTGATCGAAGACGTGATCGTTGGCTGCTCATTTCCGGAAGGCGCTCAGGGTCTGAATCTGGCACGTATGGGCGTGCTGCTGGCAGGTTTGCCTAACACGATCGGCGGCGTGACGATCAATCGTTACTGCGCGTCCGGTATTACAGCCGTGGCAATGGCGGCTGATCGTATCCGCGTCGGTCAGGCTGACGTGATGATTGCTGCCGGTGTTGAATCGATGTCCATGGTTCCTATGATGGGTAATAATCCATCCATGAATATGGCGATTCTGAAAGACGAAAATGCCGGTATTGCTTACGGTATGGGACTGACAGCAGAAAAAGTTGCTGCGCAATGGAAAGTATCGCGCGAAGCGCAAGATGCCTTTGCTTTGCAATCGCATCAACGTGCAATCGCTGCGCAAAATGCGGGCTATTTCGATGCAGAAACCACCTCCGTGGATATTATCGACCGTGTGCCGAATCTGGCGACCGGCGAAATCGAACTGAAAACCCGCACCGTCACACGCGACGAAGGTGCACGTCCTGATACGTCAATGGAAGGTCTGGCAAAACTGAAAGCTGTGTTCGCCGCCAAAGGCAGTGTTACCGCCGGTAACAGTTCCCAGACTTCTGACGGTGCAGGCGCATTGTTGATCGTCAGTGAAAAAATTCTTAAACAGTTCAATCTGACACCGTTGGCACGTTTCGCCTCTTTCGCAGTCCGCGGCGTACCACCGGAAATCATGGGTATCGGTCCTAAAGAAGCGATTCCAGCGGCATGTAAAGCCGCTGGCATCACACAAGATCAAATCGACTGGTTTGAACTGAATGAAGCGTTTGCTGCACAATCGCTGGCAGTGGTGCAAGACCTCGGTCTCGATCCAGCCAAAGTGAATCCTATGGGCGGTGCGATCGCCTTGGGTCACCCGTTGGGCGCAACTGGCGCGATCCGTTCGGCAACTACCATCCATGCATTGCATCGTAACAACCTGAAATACGGTATGGTGACGATGTGTGTTGGTACCGGTATGGGGGCCGCAGGTATTTTCGAACGTATGTAAGCGTTAAGCTCGGTCGAAATCAAAGCGCGCAGAATATTTGTTCTGCGCGTTTTTTTTAAAGCGATGTTCCGTCGTTGCACTGAACTGAAATGACGGCTCTGACAGCGGGATATAAATGATTGCTGCGACCGGCATTAGGCGGATCTCGAAAAACTTCATACCCATTGACAGCAGGCTTTACAATGACTGGTCATAACACCCCAAAACAATAATCGATTTGAAGAGACAAAATAATGGATATCCTGACGCATAAAGAAAATGGCATTCTGACGATTAACTTCAATCGCCCTGAAAAGAAAAATGCGATTACCGCGGCGATGTATCAGGCGATGGCCGATGCATTGCGTGACGCCGAGAGCGACAATGCTGTGCGAGCAATTCTGATTACCGGCAAACCAGAAATTTTTACTGCTGGTAACGATCTTGAAGATTTCATGAAAAATGCCTCTTCTCTGGCTTCTTCAGAAGCAGTACCTCCTGTTTATCAGTTTATGCAGGCACTGAATGAATCTTCGAAGCCGGTAATTGCAGCTGTTTCTGGCGCCGCAGTCGGCATCGGTACAACCTTGCTGATGCATTGTGATCTGATTTATCTCGCCGATAATGCAAAGTTGTCCATGCCATTCACGCAATTAGGTTTATGCCCGGAATTCGCTTCCAGTATGATTTTCCAGAAAATCGTCGGCTATCAGCGCGCTGCTGAAAAATTGATGTTGGGCGAACCGTTTAGCGCGCAAGAAGCGCTGGAGATGGGATTTGTCAACAAAGTGGTGCCACTGGAAGAGTTGTTACCGTATGCGCAGCAAGTCGCTGCAAAAATTGTGGCCTTACCTGCGGCGTCGATACGTGTTACTAAACGTCTGATGAAAGCAAACCAGCCTGCCGAAGTGAGTGCAAAAATGCTGGAAGAGAATAAGCATTTTGCTGCGATGTTACATGGCCCTGAAGCCAGGGAAGCATTTATGGCATTTTTTCAGAAACGCAAACCGGATTTCAGTCAGTTTAACTGATAGCAGAATCAATTGTTTATCTGGCTTCGTAAAGTATCCCGAAAGCTGAGATTTTTGTCGAAGTAGTTGAATGTGTTTAATCAAGCGGCGGCTGTATTGCTGCCGTTTTGTTTTAGCAGCAGACGTTGACCGGTCATCGAATTAGTTTCACACCAGGTCACAAATGATAAATCTGCGCAAAACGTTCGCTCTGACAACTCTTTTTGCTGTGAGCGCCCTGGCTAGACTTAATATTAAATTGCACCAGAGATGCAAGGAAAGGTGGTATACCGCAATGAAATTTGTAATGTGCTTGTTGGGTAGTTTGCTATTTTGTCTCCCATCGCACGCCCAAGTAGGTCAGGGGCATGAGATTGCACCGGATGTACTCGAAAGATGCTTCCAATTGCAGAACACTACCGTTACGAATGAGCCAGTCGGAACGATTGCGCGGACACGTTCACTAAACCTAAGTGCGCAGAAGCCACGCGATGACATTTATGAAGTGCGGATGATCTCTAGTCTTTCGAATGGACAGTTGATATTTTTAGGCGGGCCACACGTTACATCGCCGGATCGCAGTCTTTTCAACTTAATCGAAAGCACCTTCGATAAAGAAAAGCCCAGCGAGTCATACATAGAGGTCAATGACGTGTCCTACTTACGCAAGTTGCCGGAAGAAAAGGAGTCCGTCATCGCAACTCGCGGCGAGCCGAGCTACCTCGGATTTATAGCGAGGGAGCGCAGGGTTACCGTACTTCCTTTAGAACCTCGCGATACTGAACTGTATGTAAATCTACGCAAGTACTTTTCCGCGGATCAGATCATACTCACATTGGTTCTACGCGAGGCTCAGCTCGTAAGAGATCGACACAAGGCCTCAGGCGAGAGACTCGAGTATGCGACGTTCGAAAAGCTTAGGATGTGGAATCAAATCGCCAGGGAATTGGACGATGTTGTCTCAATTAAAAACATTTTCGACCTGACTGTCGCAGTCAGAAAGATTTGGCCTGACTTCGATTGGCGTCAAACGCCAGCGACTTGGTTTAATCCCTTGCTATCATCGGAAGACACTGGCGGTCGATTTACGAACGAAATCATAAGACGTGAGAAAGCATTCAGAGATTTTCACTATGCACAACTACTTTTGTCGAAAGTAGCTGAAGGGGAGACAGTGATAGCACTTGCTGGCCGCAACCATGCATATTCAATCGCTTCGGGATATAAATGTCTACTTACTTCTGAGAAGTAGTTGTGTTTTCAAGGAGGGCAAGTGGTGTCGTCTCGTCAGTCAATAGAAATTCGAACCTTGGACAATGTCATATTCGTCGTCACCTTGAGAGCGCCACAACATGCTGCCAGACGTTGTGTCCATTCCTATGCGATTCACGCACATTCCATTTGCAAAGCGAGTCTCGGAATTGGACGAGGCGACGAACGCAGTTTGAATCTATATTAAGCAACTACTGATACGCACTGGGTAACAAATTATTATTCGGTGATACAGAACTAATCGTAAGTTGGCTTTTTTTATAGCAATTAATCTCAACTTTTGTGCCAATTTACGGATCAAAAAACCTGTTCATCTCAATGAGCAGGTTTTTTGTTTTGTGCTTACATTTTGTCGGTAAAGAACTGTATGCCAGTGCGCTTGACCAGCTCTTCATAGGTAATCGGTTTTCCCGCTTTTGTGTTGTCGATGTTCTCAACCCAGTACGCCCATCTTTTATTTTCTGACGGGTCGTAGACTAGTTTGAACAGATATTTGGGTACCCAGACTTTATTCTCACCTATCGTTGCAGGCTTCGTTTCAAATACCGGGCCGGTCAGAACGTAGATATCACCACGAGCACGCATTGCATATTTACGTGTCGCATTTTCTATCGATGCCCAGGTTTTTCTATTGTTTTCTGGCGCTTGCGGAACCATATTCGCGAGAGAAAAACTCTGTGCCATGGCTTCCGGTGTTGCCATATTTCCAGCTGGCGCCATGTGGCCACGATCATAGCCGGAGTTCTTGTAATCGCTCAGTTCAGCGCGTTCGGCGCGCGGCAGACGGGCATCGGCGAAGAAGCGATTTGTTCGCTCATTTCCTTTTGCTTCAATGATGGTCTGCCGGTTGATTTTTTCTGCAACATAAACGGGTGTATGGCTTTTGGCAGAATGCAGGATCGCGAACGATGAATAGCACAATGCACGTGTATTGAGTTCGGCTTCACGTGGAATAACCGGAATCTGACCTTTAGCAAAAAACTGGCGACATTCTGAAAATGCCGGAGCGGCAAATGTGACAGACGACGATAGCGCTAACGCTAAAGCGAAAATAAATTTATTAAACATGAATTTTTAAGCGAAAATCAAAAGAAAAACAGATACCGAAAACCGCAACTCATACAACCACGCGGCTATCAGCAAAGCGGGAGAGTGAAGCGAAGAAGAAAGTGTAGATGCACATTCACAAAACGAATTTTAACGGGAAGAAATCTCCGTGGTGTTTATTTAGTTGATTTGGTACAGCATAGCCGCATGATCCTGTATGCGGCTGCTCAATACCTGAGCAAATTAGCCGAGTAAATGCGGCTGTCTGCATGGAAAGCCACGGTTGTTTTTCAAGGAAAGATCATCGATGAAGATCAGAGTCAAATTGCCCAAACCACGGAACCCTTTGGCGGTGCTGGTCAGACAGCGAAAAGCCGGAGCGCATGGCGCTGCTCAGCCCGCGCGGACGGAACGGCGAAAGTATAAACAACGTTTGCATGGCGTGGTATCCGGAAGGTCCGGTAGTGACGATACAGACTGATGCCTGTGATAACAGGAACAGAGTTATATTTTTCAGGAACTCATGATGCGTTGCGCGCTGAATGCACCAATAATCCAATCAGGCTCACCGTCGCAAACGCTGCACCGGTATAAAAGGTGAAAGTAGAACCCAGCTTATCCCACAAAAGGCCCGCGACCACGCTGGCAAGCAATAATGCGATGCCACTGACCAGATTGAAAAAGCCAAATGCCGTGCCGCGTAAATCAGATGGGGCGCTGGAGGCAACCATACTCGCCAGCAGGCCTTGCGTCATTCCCATATGTATGCCCCAGAGCGTGATGCCAGCTAACAATCCGCTCCAGCCCTGGCTGTATCCGAGTATCAGGTCAGAGGCAATCAGTATGACTAATCCGCCAGCAAGCATATGGCGATGAGAGATGCGGTCTGACAATTTACCAAATGGATAAGCTGTCGCCGCATAGACGAGGTTCATGGCGACCATCACAAGTGGTACCAGTGCGACAGGAACGGATAATTGTTGTGCCCGTAAGATCAGAAATGCTTCGCTGAATCGGGCGAGCGTAAACAAACATCCGAGAGAAACCACCCACCAGTACTCCCGCCCCATCCGTTTCAGATTGTGCTTGCTGAGCGGATTGCCAAGGCTGGTTTGTGGTCTGGTATCCGGCTCTTGCACGCCGACAAACAGCAGCAACATTGCACCCATCCCCGGTATCACTGCAAGCCAGAAAATATGGCGGTAATCGTTTGCCCATAACAGCATCAGCGCCGTAGCCAGCAGCGGCCCTGCGACGGCACCTATCGTATCGAGTGACTGTCGTAAGCCAAAGGCTTGGCCACGGATTTCTGCTGGCGTAATATCCGTAATGAGTGCATCGCGCGGAGCGCCACGGATACCTTTGCCGGCGCGGTCGAGAAGGCGGGCGGTTAACAGCAGCCCCATTCCCTGCGAAAGTGCGAACAGAGGCTTAGAGAAGGCACTGATCCCATAGCCAAACACCGCCAGCATTTTGCGTTTTCCGAGACGATCACTGAGTGCACCCGAAAATACTTTAACCAGCAAAGTCGTTGATTCGGCGATACCGTCAATCACGCCTACCACAAACACACTGATCCCCAGGGTTCCGACCATAAACATCGGCAGCAGGCTATGTATCATTTCTGAAGAAATATCCATCAGCATGCTGACGAAACCGAGTATCCAGATACTTCTGGGAATTTTGGGACGTGTCATAAGTGTTAAGCGAAAATCATCTGCGCCTATGGCGATAAATGCAGGAATTTAATTTATCTGAAACTGATCTGGTCAGTACTGATCATTTTCCCGCATTGCGTGCTGTTTGTCGCAGAGTTTCCAGCGTGGCACCCGGGGTGATCAGATTGCCGTCGTAACGCAGTTCGATCAGAGCCGGTAACTGGTGATCGTGTGTATGCTGTAGCGCGCGTTCCAGCGCCGGCCCGAATTCAGCTGTCGTCAGGACGGTTTCTCCGCTCGCACCATAAGCGCGGGCCAGTGCGGCAAAATCAGGATTGTGTAATTCAGTGCCGGACACCCGCCCCGGAAATTCACGTTCCTGATGCATGCGTATAGTGCCGTACATACCATTGTTAAACACGATGATGACGATACCGGCGCGGTATTGCACGGCAGTCGCGAGTTCCTGACCATTCATCATGTATTCCCCATCACCCGCAAATGTGACCACGCAACGTTCCGGTGCGATGAGTTTGGCCGCGATGCCGGATGGCACGCTGTAACCCATCGCGCCCGACGTCGGTGCCAGCTGGGTGCGCAGTCCGGCATAACGGAAGTAGCGATGAGCCCAGGTTGCGTAATTACCTGCGCCATTGGTGATGATGCTGTCAGCCGGTGCCAGGCGCATGATGTCCTGCACCACTTGCCACAGATTGAGCGGCGCATTTTCTTTAGCAAAAATGGCGGGTTCCTGTTGCCAGGCTTGCAGTTCTGCTTTGGCTTCCGCTACGCTGTGCTGCCAGCGGACGGCGTTTTTTATCTTGCCCTGTTTGCTCAGTTCCGACAGTGCATGGGCGAATTCCTTCATGCCGCTGTTGATCATCAGCGGTGCCTGATACACGCGCCCTAGCTCCAGCGCATCGCTGTGTACATGTACCAGAGTTTGTTTTGGTACTGGTGCTTCGAGCAGGGTATAGCCACCAGTCGTCATTTCACCCAGACGCGGGCCGATCGCGATCACGAGATCGGCTTGTTGTATGCGTTGTGCCAGTTGTGGGTTGATGCCGATGCCGACATCACCGATGTAGTTAGGATGCGCATTGTCGATTAAATCCTGAAAACGGAAAGCACAGGCGACCGGCAAATGATTCAGTTCCGCGAATTCCCGGAGTTGCGTGCAGGCGGTCTGATCCCAGCCGCTGCCGCCCAGAATCAGCACGGGACGCTCAGCCGCCTCCAGCATGCCGCGCAGCTGGCTCAGTTGTGCTGGCGAAGGGTAAGCCTGTACCGGCGCATAATGCCGGGAATCTGCTACTGACGCCGTTTGTGCCAGCATATCTTCCGGCAGTGCCAGTACTACCGGGCCGGGGCGGCCGCTGGTGGCAACCTGAAAGGCGCGCGCGATGTATTCGGGCACACGGTCGGCGCGATCTATCTGTGCAACCCATTTCGCCATAGGACCGAACATACGGCGGTAATCGATTTCCTGAAACGCTTCGCGCTCAACAAAATCATTGCCAACCTGACCGACGAACAGGATCATCGGCGTCGAATCCTGATACGCGGTATGTACGCCTATCGAGGCATTGGTGGCACCCGGCCCGCGCGTCACAAAACAGATACCGGGCTTGCCTGTCATCTTGCCATAAGCATCGGCCATAAATGCCGCGCCGCCTTCCTGGCGGTTAATGATGAAGTCTATCGGGCTGTCATGCAGCGCATTGAGTACTGGCAGGTAACTTTCGCCGGGAACACCAAAAATAGTATCGACACCGTGGATTTGCAACGCATCGACAATTAACTGACCACCGCTACGAGATTTCAACATGACAGTAATAGCTAAAAAAGGAAAAACCATACGCTAACAGAAAGCTTGCCGAATTTGCAGCGCTATTGACGCGTCACAACGAATTGCGAACGATTTGTGGATGAGTAGAGTAGAATAGCGCCCGAAGCAGGCCAGACAATCGCTGGTCGCCATAGCAATATGGTGACGGGAGGAAGGTCCGGACTCCACAGAGCAGGGTGACGGCTAACGGCCGTACGTTGAAAGCCGCAAGGTATAAGACGAGGAATAGGGCCACAGAGACGAGCGTATTCAGTTACGGTGAAACGCGGTAACCTCCACCCGGAGCAATTTCAAATAGGCACGCGTTGAGGTGGCTCGCGGAGCGTGCGGGTAGAAAGCTTGAGCGGCGGAGCAATCCGTCGCCTAGAGGAATGATTGTCATAGCGCGATACAGCAATGTAAAGCGCCGTAACAGAATCCGGCCTACCGGCCTGCTTTACTTAATTCTACACAGGGCCATACAGCGTGGAGATCCTCATTTCTGAGGATCTGATCTGGCAGGGCTTCAACTCAGTTCAGAACATACGTCTTCAAACCGGTATCCGATTGCGCATCTGTTTGTTGTAAATCGGATCAATTCAAAAAACTGGTGTTAAACTCACTTGCGGCAATACAATTCTGTATATATTCCGCCGCTATGCTGACTCGTCATAGCTGATATTTCTGTCTGCTCATTGCAAACACCAGTTCTGAATACCGATTAACGATAAATCATTCCAGACTCATGGAAAACAGAGGCAAAAAAAAAGAACGGATTATTCCCCTGAAGATATTTGCCGTCTGCACTTGTCTGATTCTTGCGGTCGTTGTTTTGCAGAGTTGGTGGACTGTTAAAGAGGATAAAAATCTGACTTTATCCGATGCCGAGCAGGATAGCTATTTCACCGTCCGTATTCTTGAAGAACATGCCAATCGTGCATTCAGTGAAGTGGTTCAGTTCACAGACTCGATCAGCGAACAGATCGCAAATTATCCTTCTGACAAAGGCTTGCGGGAAAAAGCGTTTTATGAGGTTCTGTCGAATCAACGCCATCATTCTCAGTTAGTGACTACCGTTTCACTGTTTGATGTGAAGGGGCATCATCTCACTTCTGAATTTCTTGATCAGCGGCTGGCGCAGCTACCCTCATCATCTCAGGTCTCGCCGCAGTTGCATGTGGTTTCGCTGATCAATAATCCCACTGATACGCAGTTGCGAGTGGGCGCAGTCGTCAAGCTTACAGGTTCTGATCAGTGGGTCTTGCCGGTGGCAAAAAATGTGATCGCACCCAATGGTGAGCGGGTTTGCATCATTGAAGTGCAAATGCGACTTAATTATTTACAAGAATTTTATGAGTTAGTCGCACGCGGCAGCGTGGCCTCGGTGTCACTTCATGACGCCAGCGGAAACGTTCTGATCGGAGCACCGGCTGATAACTATATTCTGAACCGCAGCCTGAATCAGCAAGCTCTGTTGTCGGCGATCGCCGGTCAATCCCGGGAAGGATCACTCTATGGCGGCGCCATTCAGGATGGGAATGCAGAATTTCTTTATACCTACCGGAAAGTCGATGGATTTCCGCTGACGCTGTTATATGCACGTAGTGTTGAGAATATCCTGTCTGACTGGAAGAACAGGGTCAGACATAAAATGCTGTACACATCTGTGACACTGATTCTTATCCTCGCCCTGACATGGCTTTTGTTAAGACAGGTGCAACAGCTGAATCATACCCGTCTCAGAATTGAGGCAAGTGAAGAGAGATACCGGTTGCTGTTCAGCGGTTCGGAAGATGCGATTCTGCTGATGAGTCAGGATCATATCTATGTCGATTGTAATCCCGCGGCGGTCCGCCTGTTTGGCGTCAGCGGCAGCGCTGACATCGTTGGTCATAAAGCGGATGAGTTTTCATCGATGAGGCAATCGATACCGGGCATGTCACAAACTGACAACGATAGCTTGGTTGATCAACTGATACAACGTGCTTTTGATGGTTTTTCGCAGCGATTTGAATCGATCATAGAGAGAAACGGAGCTACCCTGTATACCGAAGTAACGCTCAGTCTGGTAGAGCTGAACGGCGAGCGGCTGTTGCTCTGCACCGAGCGGGATATCAGCGCCCAGAAATATTCAGAGCAATTGCTGGAAGCGCAGAATCACCTGCTGCAACTGATCGGAGCAAACGAGGACCCGCTGTTTATCCTGAGCTCGGTTTGTGATTTTGTCGAAAAATTGCGCCCGTTCTGGTGTGTAGGAATTCAATTACTGGCAGATGATCAGAGAACTTTTATTCAAAGTGTCGGACAGGGATTTCCGGATGTATTGTCCGATCAGATAGTCGATATGCCAGTTACTCATGGCAGTGGTATCTGGAGCGAAGCGGTACTCGTTGCCTGCCCTGTGCAGCTCAATAATTTTCAACAGGCACCGTCGATGCAGTTTGTCAATGGTCTGGAAACCCTGGGGAAACTGAACTCAGGCAGTGCCTGGCCACTGATGGATAAACATGGTCATATATTAGGCAGCTTCACAGTGTTGCTGTCGGATTCGCAAAAATTAAGCGATGACGACATGAGTCTGATTGGCATCATGATCGAGATCGCGACGATTGCCATTGAAGGCCGACGTTCCGAGAAAAAAATACTTCAGCTGGCACACTATGACGAGCTGACGGGCTTGCCCAACCGGTTTTTATACCATCAGCATCTGGCCAAGGCGCTGGCGCTGGCGGAGCGGAATAGTTGTCAGCTTGCGGTACTCTTTCTTGATCTGGACCGCTTTAAAAACATCAACGATACCTTTGGTCACGATGAAGGTGATCGTGTGTTGCGTAGTATCTCGCAGCGTTTCCGGCAGGCTTTAAGAGAGTCCGACATTATTGCCAGAGTTGGTGGTGATGAATTTATTCTGCTCGTCGATCAGTTCAGTGATCCGCGCGATCTGGGCGATATCGCAGACAAGCTGTTATTTGAGGCATCGCAACCATTTGAAATCCATGGTCAGGAATGTCAGCTGAGTGCAAGTATCGGCATTGCTACTTTCCCCGCCGACGGGCACGACGCTCAGACATTGCTAAAAAATGCGGATATCGCGATGTACAGGGCAAAAAACAAGGGTAAGGATAATTACCAGTTTTATGCGTCTGAAATGAATACACACACAATTGAGCAACTGGCATTTGAGGCTCGTTTGCGTAAGGCCCTGGAGAGACTGGAATTCGTTGTTTACTATCAACCGAAGATTTCACTGCAGACCGGGAAAATTGTTGGCGCTGAGGCATTGGTGCGCTGGGATCATCCGGAGCGCGGAATTCTGTATCCCGGTGACTTTATTGCGTTGGCAGAAGAAACCGGATTAATCAGTCGTCTGGGAATGCTGGTGCTCGATGTCGCCTGCCGTGATGTGTTGAGTTTCCGTCAGATTGATGCTGATTTTGGGCGGATTGCGATTAATTTATCAGGCTCTCAGTTTAACGATCCTCAACTGCTTGATGAAATCAAGGGGATCATCGATTTCTGGCGAGTACCCGCCGACGCTATTGAATTTGAGATCACTGAAAGCATGGTGATGCATAACCGCGAACAGGCAATAGTGCTGATGGATGGTTTCAGGTCAGCGGGCTTCAGCCTCTCGATTGATGACTTCGGTACAGGTTATTCTTCGCTTGCTTATCTGAAGCGCTTTCCAGTGGATAGTGTGAAGGTGGACCGATCGTTTATCAAAGATATTCCGGAAGATCCTAATGATACGGCGATCGTATTGGCGATCGTCGCGATGGCGCACACTCTAGGACTGAAAGTGATAGCAGAAGGAGTGGATGCTCACACTCAACTGGCAACGCTGCGTGACTTTAAGTGTGATGAGTACCAAGGCTTTTATTTCAGCAAGGCGGTTCCCGCAAAAGAATTTTTGCATCTGCTGCAAACGCAGACTGCTTAATTCCAGCTTTGCGTTTGTCGCAAACAGTGCCATTTTTCATTCCCGTCTATTTCTGTCGTAAGCAATGTCGTGAGATATCGGCAAACATGACGACAAGTTCCTCAAAATTAACGTAAAGCATGCACTTCTGCAGTTTTCTCTGGTCTTAATTCTGTCTCGTCTGACAAGCTACTTTCAATATCCTTCGTAACTCATTCATTTTATTCAGTTATTTGAATAAAACTACTTTTGCAATAGTTGCGCTAAGTCATTGACTTCATTAAAGAAAGTGCTGTTTTTATAAGTAATTTCACTTGACCACGTTGATAGCATCCTCTAAAGTGGGAAACAGTGTGAAAAAGTGTAATTTTGTGGGGTAAATTCCCATTTTTCATTTATCTTCACAAAATCAGTCATATCAATCCTTGTCCAGGTAAAGGTAAAAGCGTGTTCCAGGGTCCATCCGCACTCAATCTCGATGCGAAAGGCAGAATGTCAATTCCTGCCCGCTATCGTGATGCCCTGAGCGAACAATTCGAGGGGCGTATCACGCTGACCCGCCATCCTGACGGATGTCTGTTGCTGTTTCCGCGCCCGACGTGGGAATCTCATCGTGAGCAGATTGCTGCCTGGCCGATACAGGCGCGTGACTGGAAACGTATCTTTCTGGGAAATGCTTCTGATGTCGATATGGATAGTGCCGGTCGTATTTTGCTGGCACCGGAACTGCGTAATGCGGTTGGTATTCAGCGCGACATCATGATGCTGGGCATGGGCAGCCATTTTGAAATATGGGATGCCGGTAAGCTCGCCGAAAATGAAGCTAACGCGAAAGCGGCTGGTGCGCCAGATGTCTTAAACAACTTTACGTTCTGATCGCGGGCAATGACGACACAGCAGGCGACAGAATACACGCATACAACGGTACTCCTGAATGAGGCCGTGGATGCACTCGGCATATCCGGTGACCGTGCAAACGGAGTTTATGTTGATGGTACTTTCGGACGTGGCGGACACAGTCGTCTGATTCTGCAACAACTCGGCCCTCAGGGGCGTCTGATCGCTTTTGATAAAGATGTGCAGGCGATTGCTTGTGCGGCACAGATCGATGATCCCCGCTTTCATATCGTGCATGACAGTTTTGCGGCAATGACAACTGCGCTGGAACAGCTGGGCGTCAGCAAAGTCGACGGTATTCTGATGGATCTGGGTATCTCTTCACCCCAAGTCGATGATGCTAGCCGGGGTTTTAGTTTCCGTTCAGATGGGCCGCTTGATATGCGTATGGATACCAGCCGCGGAATGTCCGCCGCTGAATGGCTGGCAATTGCAGAAGAAGAAAAAATCAGGGAGGTGATAAAAAATTATGGGGAAGAACGGTTTGCTTTTCAGATTGCAAAGGCGATTGTTGCTCGCAGGCAAACGGACTCCATTACTGGAACCCGACAACTTGCCGAACTTGTCGCGAACGCCGTCAAAACTCGCGAGAAGGGCAAGGACCCGGCAACTCGCACCTTTCAGGCTATACGGATTTTCGTCAATAAAGAGCTTGAAGATCTCGAGATAGGTCTTGATGCCGCTTATGTGGCTCTGGCGCCTTTCGGCCGTATGTCTGTCATCAGTTTTCATTCTCTGGAAGACCGGATAGTGAAGCAGTTTTTTGCCTCTAAAGTGAAGGTGGAGCAGCCGGACCGGCGTTTGCCTATCCGTCAGGTTGATTTACCACAGGCAAAAATGCGCTTGCTGGACCGGATCAAGCCTTCCGAAGCCGAGGTTGCCGTGAATCCCCGTGCACGTTCCGCGATCCTGCGTGTTGCCGAGCGTTTGCCGGAGGTGCTCAAATGATCACGCGTGTGAATGTTATTCTTGCGGTGGCGCTGATTACCTGTGCTTTGTCCCTGATCAATTCTCAGTATCAGGCACGGCGCCTGTTTATTGAGCTGGAGCGCGAGCAAAGCCTGAGCAAACAATATGAATTGCAATGGACGCAATTGAAACTGGATCAATCTACTTTCGGTAAACACTCGCGGATTGAGGAAACAGCGAGCAAGGAACTGAACATGGTGCCGGTCACGCCGGCGCGCACCCAATATCTGAAAGCGGTGGAGCTGAAATGAGCCGCGCAGGGAACATGTCACGTACAGCTGCTTCGCGCGGTGTTTCATTTTCCTCCAATCCTGTGTTGGAAGTGAAATTGCCTATCTGGCGTTCCAGGCTGGTGTTGTTTTTATTATTCGGTGCTTTTTTTGCGCTGATCGCGAGGGCGTTGTGGCTGCAGGGAATGACGACGGATTTTCTGCAGAAGCAGGGAGCCAATCGTTATGCGCGCACTTTGGAATTACCTGCAACCCGCGGAAAAATTACTGACCGTAACGGTCAGGTGCTGGCATCGTCTGTGCCCGTGAAAGCGATATGGGCGATTCCCGATGATGTTCTGGAAGCGCCTAAAGAAAAGATCCGGCAACTCGCAGCCTTACTCGATGTGAGTGAGGCTGAGTTACGTAAGAAACTTGATTCCGATCGCCAGTTTGTGTATTTGAAGCGGCAGGTAGAACCACAGATATCCGACAAAATTCAGGCGCTTGCTATTCCTGGTGTTGAAACCCGCAAAGAGTACAAGCGTTTTTATCCCGAAGGTGAAGTCATGGCGCACGTCGTCGGTTTTACCAATGTGGAAGATGTCGGGCAGGAAGGAATAGAGCTTGCCTCGGAAAAAAATCTCGCAGGTAAGACAGGTAGTCGTCGCGTTATCAAGGATCGACTTGGACGTATCGTCGAAGATATTCGCGCGGTTCGTGAGCCGCATGACGGTAAAGAGCTGACCTTGTCTCTCGATAGCAAAATTCAGTATATCGCTTATACCCACTTAAAAGATGCAGTGGAAAAACACAAGGCGAAAGCGGGAGGCGCCGTAGTACTGGACGTGCACACCGGAGAGGTCTTGGCTCTGGTGAACTTGCCCAGCTATAACCCGAATGACCGCTCGGTACTCACCGGCGCACAGTTGCGTAATCGTGTTATTACCGATACGTTCGAGCCGGGTTCGACCATGAAGCCCTTCACCGTTGCACTGGCGATTGAGACCGGACGGGTTACTCCCGATACTGTATTTCAGACCGCTCCGGGATACATGACGATAGGCCCGGCTGTAATTCATGACGCCCACAAAGAATCGGTGCTGACCGTTGCTCAGATTATTCAGAAATCTTCGAATATCGGTGTCGCCAAAATGGCGTTGCAAATGCCACCGAAAGAAATGTGGGAATTGTTCACTACATTAGGGTTTGGTCAGCAGCCGAAAATTGGCTTTCCCGGCGCAGTTGCTGGTCGTTTGCGGAATTATAAGAATTGGCGGCCGATTGAGCAGGCGACGATGAGTTACGGCCATGGTCTCTCAGTATCGCTATTACAGATGGCCCGTGCATACATGATCTTTGCTCGTAACGGTGACATGATACCGATCACCTTTCAAAAAACCAGCGAAGCGCCTGCAGGGCAGCGTGTTATTTCCGATAAAACGGCACAGCAATTACGCGCCATGATGGAATCGGTCACACAGCCGGGCGGTACCGCAACTCAGGCTCGCGTCCCTGGTTACCGCGTGGCCGGGAAAACTGGTACCGCACACAAGATAGAAGGCGGTCGCTACGTCAATAAATACGTCGGCGACTTCATCGGTTTTGCTCCTGTATCCAATCCACGCGTCATCGTTGCTGTGATGATTGATGAACCAAGCACTGGCGGTCATTTCGGCGGTATTGTCGCCGCTCCGGTTTTTGCTGCTATCACCGCGAATGTATTGCGCTCCATGAACGTACCGCCTGATTCATCTGTCACCAGCATCATTCCTGACAACAGCGTGCAGGAGAGCATGTAATGACCAATAAAAAAATATCCATTAACGAAATTGTTAACTGGCTGCGGCAAGTCGCACCAGATGCACAGTTGTGCTCAAATTCGGCAAAAATCATTACTGGCGATGTGTTTTTTGCTGCCCGTACGCATCATGGCGATGGCCGTCAATATATTGCAGATGCCGTTGCCCGCGGAGCCGTTGCGATCGTGTATGACGCAGCTGATGACGACACATTTGTGTGGGATGAGCAAATTTCAGTTCCTCATTTTTCCGTGCCGGATTTATCGCCGCAACTTGGTCTGATTGCGAACGAGTGGTATCACAATCCTGACCGGAGTATGTTCAGCGTGGCAGTTACCGGTACCAATGGCAAGACTTCTTGCAGTCAATGGCTGGCAAAAGCGCTCTCGATGGAAAAGTGTGACACCGCAGTAATAGGCACTCTGGGTACCGGTGTTTATCGCAATGGTGTATTGAGACAGTTATCGGAAACAGGCTTTACAACGCCGGATGCGATCAGTTTGCAGCGCACGCTTTCTGAGATGCAGAAAAATGGTGCGGAGGCGCTGGCGATAGAAGCGTCGTCCATCGGTCTCGATCAGGGACGGCTGAATGGCTTGCATATTGACGTTGCTTTATTCACGAATCTGACCCGAGATCACCTTGATTACCACGGTGATATGGATGCCTATGCAGCAGCCAAACAAATTTTATTTGACTGGAATGGTCTGACGACCGCCGTCATCAATCTTGATGACGGTTTCGGGATGCATCTGTTAAGCCATTTACAGCAGACGCGGCCAGATATCAATCTGATGGCTTACAGCCTAGAAAAAACAGCTTACGAAGGTGCTTCTTTACTCAGTGCCAGTCATCTGAAGACCACGCATGCAGGAACCAGTTTTCATCTCGAGTCGCCGTTTGGCTCTGCTCTCGTGAAAACACAATTAATCGGGCGGTTTAATGTCAGCAATATTCTTGGTGTACTCGCCGTTCTTTTGAGTAAAGGAATTCCTTTACTCAAAGCGGTCGCACTGATAGAAAAATTGCCGCCGGTGCCCGGGCGCATGCAACTGGCCGGTACTGCCGGACATGTCATGGTCGTGATTGATTACGCCCACACACCGGATGCCCTTGAAAAGACTCTTGAAGCGTTGCGCCTCGTCGCGGATGAGCGCGGTGGACAGTTATGGTGTGTCTTTGGTTGTGGCGGTGATCGGGATCCGGGCAAGCGCCCACAGATGGGACGGATATCGGAGCAAGCGGATCACGTGATTGTCACCAGCGACAATCCGCGCAGCGAAGATCCTGCTCTCATCATCGGGCAGATTGTGGCTGGGATGAGCACAACTCCGCATGTCATTGAAGATCGTGCTAATGCAATCCTGTATGCGATCAAACACGCTGCCGACCAGGATGTGGTACTGCTGGCGGGTAAAGGGCATGAAGCCTATCAGGATATTAATGGTAAGAAATGGCCATTTTCAGATGAAGAGCATGCTGCGCTTGCGCTGGCAACCGTGGCAACCAGCGGCAACATGAAGAGAGGTAGCTGATGCATTTTACTCTTCAACAATTACAACCAGTGCTGACATCCGCGCTCATGACAGCGGACGCAGCGGTGACAGGTTTAACTACCGACAGCCGCAAAATTAAGGCGGGGGATTTGTTTGTTGCCTTGCGTGGTGAAAATTTTGATGCCCACGATTTTCTGGCGCAGGTTGCCAATTCAGGCGCAGTCGCCGTCGTGGCAGAACGGATCCCGGAACATTTTGCATTACCTGCACTCATCGTGCCGGATACCAAACTGGCATTAGCTGAGATCGGCCGATACTGGCGACAACAGTTTATGTTGCCGGTAATTGGTGTGACGGGTAGTAACGGTAAAACGACCGTTAAAGAAATGATTTCATCGATTCAGAGCGTGGCTTTTGGTGTCGAATGTCGTTTAGCGACCAGTGGCAATCTGAATAATGAAATCGGCGTACCGCTGACTATCCTTGGTCTCACCCCATCGCACCGGGCTGCAGTGATAGAAATGGGCATGAATCATCCCGGGGAAATTGCCTTGCTGGCCTCAGTTGCTTTACCGACAGTCGTCTTGGTTAATAACGCCCAGCGTGAACATCAGGAGTTTATGCAGACGGTCAAAGCTGTCGCTGAAGAAAATGGTGCAGCTATAAGAGCGCTGCCAGATGACGGTGTTGCTGTTGTTCCTGCAGAAGATGAATATTGTTCGTTGTGGCAGCAATATGCGGCAGAACGCGGACAACGTAAAGTTATTCGCTTTGGATTAAACAGCAATGCCGAAGTCCATGCCAGTTTTGTGGCGACCCCGTTCGGCAGTGAAGTCAACATGCATATAGCAGGCCGCCCATCTGAGGTTCATTTGCAGGCAGCCGGTCAGCACAATGTCTTGAATGCGCTCGCCGCCGCTGCGTGCTGCCACGCGATAGGAATTTCTGACGAATTCATCGTTGCTGGTCTGGAGAATTTCAGCCCGGTGAATGGTCGTTTGCAGCGTAAGCAAGCCAGTTGTGGCGCGATGGTGATTGACGATACCTACAATGCCAATCCGGATTCTGTCCGTGCCGCAATCGACGTGCTGACGCAGATCGGCGGCGCTACTGTTCTGGTACTGGGAGACATGGGTGAAGTGGGCGAAAACGGTGCTCAGTTTCATAAAGAGATCGGCGAATATGCCAAAGCTCAGGGTATTACAGAGCTTTATTTACTTGGTGATCTGGTCGCCCATACTGCAAAGGCTTATGCCGGGGCACACTATTTCACCGATATACAGGATTTATTCAGAGCCTTAGACAACAGTATTCATCAGGAAAAGACGGTATTGGTCAAAGGCTCACGTTTCATGAAAATGGAACGCGTTGTCAGCCATTTGTTGGCGGCGGATGACGGTACTTCAACACAACAAAAAATAACAGGAACTCATTAGCATGTTGCTCTGGTTGGCAGAAATTTTTAAACAGGATCTGGGGCTGCTACGCGTCTTCGGTTTTATCACGTTCCGCGCAGTATTTGCGACCATGACCGCACTGGCGATCGGCATCTTTGCCGGGCCGGCGGTGATTCGTATGCTGACTCGTATGAAAGTTGGTCAGGCTGTGCGCTCATATGGGATGGAAACCCATTTGGTGAAGTCCGGTACGCCAACGATGGGTGGTGTGCTCATTTTGATTTCGATCGCGGTTTCTACGCTGCTCTGGTCTGATCTCAGTAATCGCTTTATCTGGGTTGTGCTGATCGTGACGCTGGGCTACGGCGCCGTCGGCTGGGTTGATGATTATCGTAAGGTCGTCTACAAAGATCCGGAAGGCATGCGTTCGCGCGAAAAATATTTCTGGCAATCACTGATCGGTATTGCTGCTGCGTTTTATCTCGCGTTCTCGGTATCTGCACCAAGTAATTCCAAGATTCTTGAGCTGCTGTTTGCATGGGTGCAATCGGGGTTTAGTATGGATTTACCACCGAAGGCAGATTTGATTGTGCCGTTTTTTAAATCGATCAGTTATCCACTCGGCGTCTGGGGCTTTATCGCACTCACATATTGCGTGATCGTTGGCACCAGTAATGCAGTGAATTTCACGGATGGACTCGATGGCTTGGCCATTATGCCCGTGATTATGGTCGGTACAGCATTAGGTTTGTTTGCCTATCTGTCCGGTCATATCGGTTACTCGAAGTATTTGTTGATTCCGCATATCCCGGGAGCCGGTGAATTGCTGATTTTCTGCGGCGCGATGACCGGTGCCGGTCTCGCATTCCTGTGGTTTAACGCTCACCCGGCGCAGGTGTTTATGGGCGACGTTGGTGCACTGGCGCTGGGTGGAGCGCTTGGCACGCTGGCGGTAATCGTCAGACAGGAAATCGTTCTGTTCATTATGGGCGGTATTTTTGTGGCGGAAACACTGTCGATTATTTTGCAAGTGTCTTACTTCAAATTTACAAAAAAGCGCTTTGGTGAAGGTCGCCGTTTATTTTTGATGGCACCGCTGCATCATCATTTCGAGAAAAAAGGCTGGAAGGAAACGCAGGTCGTTGTACGTTTCTGGATCATCACGATGTTGCTGGTACTGGTTGGCTTATCTTCACTGAAGTTACGCTGAAGTCTGATTTTTATTTTGTCTGGCAGAAGTAAGGGTTTATGAATTTTTCTGAAAAACACGTATTAGTCCTGGGACTGGGAGAATCCGGTCTCGCAATGGCTCGCTGGTTGTTGCGTGCCGGGGCTCGTTTGCGTGTAGCGGATACCCGCTCTGCACCGGAACGTTTAACGGCGTTACGCGCGCTGAACGATCAGATCGAATTCATTGCCGGTGAATTTTCAGCAGAGTTGCTGAACGATATCGATTTCGTCGCCGTCAGCCCAGGCCTCGCGCCCGCGCGTGAATTGCGGGACATCATTCCTGCGGCAAAGGCTAAGAATATCCCGTTGTGGGGAGAGATAGAGTTATTTGCTCAGGCCCTGTCCCGCCTGAAAGAAGAGCGGGCTTATGAGCCGAAAGTCATTGCGATTACGGGAACGAATGGCAAAACGACAGTGACCAGTCTGGTCGGCTTATTGTGTGAACGCGCTGGTTTAACAACCCGAATGGCGGGCAATATCAGTCCGGCGGTTCTTGATGTGTTGTACGAAGTGATAGAGCAGGATGCATTGCCACAAGTATGGGTGCTGGAGTTATCCAGTTTTCAGTTGCACACCACATTCAGTCTGAATGCGGATGTTGCTACCGTGCTCAATATCACTCAGGATCATCTCGACTGGCACGGTAGTATGCAAGCCTATTGTGCAGATAAAGCACGGATTTTCGGTGAGACGACGATACAGGTCCTGAATCGTGATGATGCTTTAGTGATGAGCATGCTGAAACCGCAATCAACAGCCATTAGTTTTGGTGTCGATGCGCCTGAGCATATCGGTGATCTTGGCCTCTTGAGTGAACATGGTATGGGGTGGCTGGCGGTATCGGTTCCGGCAGAAGATGTTCCTGTCGTTACCACTCGCCGCAAGAAAAAAGACGCAGAAGAAATCCCGGGCCTGATCACACGTCTGATGCCAACTGATGCATTGCAGATCCGCGGTCAGCACAATGCCGCGAACGCGCTTGCTGCACTGGCATTATGCCGTGGCATCGGCCTGTCATTTGCGCCTTTACTGCACGGCTTACGTGAGTATAAGGGTGAGCCTCATCGTGTCGAACTCATCAATACTGTTGGCGGTGTTGATTACATTGATGACAGTAAGGGAACGAATGTCGGCGCAACTGTCGCCGCCTTAAAAGGCTTGGGACAGCAGACAGACGGATTCGACAAACGCATCATTCTGATTGCCGGTGGTGAGGGAAAAGGACAAGACTTTTCTCCACTGGCAGATGTGGTCGGACGATATGCGAAGAGTCTGCTGCTGATTGGTAAAGCGAAGGACGAGATTCGTCAGGCAACTTCTACAGCGCAGGTAGCGACTCAGGAATTTAACAGCCTCGAACTTGCGGTGCAGGCAGCGGCAGATGTTGCAAAAGAGGGCGATATTGTTTTGCTGTCTCCAGCCTGTGCAAGTCTGGACATGTTCCGTAACTATGCGCACCGGTCCGAGGTTTTTGCTGCGGCGGTACGAGAAGTAGCATTATCTCGCGGGGAGATTTGCTGATGAAGCAATTGCTCCTGCCATTACAGAAGTGGCTTCCATTTTCGGCTCCGGGTCCGGAGACGCAACTGGTGAATCGCTCGAAAATGATGAACTATGATCAGCCATTGGTATGGGTGACCATGATACTGATGTTGTTCGGTATGGTTATGGTGTACTCGGCATCCATTTCTCTGCCGGATTCGCCTAAATATGCGAGCTATAAAAATTCGCACTTCCTTGTACGCCAGGCGATGTTTGTTCTGGTCTCGGTGATTGCGGCGGCACTGGTATTTCGTATGCCAGTGCTGACATGGCAAAAACTGGCACCGTATCTGTTTGTGTTTACCTTGATTCTGCTTGTTGCTGTTTTGATTCCCGGTCTCGGGAAGGGCGTGAACGGCGCGAAGCGCTGGCTGTCATTTAAGGTATTTAATTTGCAGCCGTCGGAATTCATGAAGTTATTTATGGTGCTGTATGCCGCTGACTATACGGTGCGCAAGCAGGAATACATGCACAAGCTGACCAAAGGCTTTGTTCCTATGCTGGCAGCAGTGGGCGTGGTCGGCTTGTTGTTACTGCTGGAGCCAGATCTTGGTGCCTTCGGTGTGATTGTCTGTATTGCGATGGGCATACTTTTTCTGGGCGGGATCAATGGTATCTGGTTCGGTGGTATCGCCGCTACGCTGGTCGGCATTTTTACGATGGTGATTCTGCTTTCGCCTTGGCGTCGCGAACGTATCTTTGCGTATCTAAGTCCGTTTGATGATGATCACGCGCTTGGCAAAGCTTATCAGCTGACGCATTCGCTGATTGCATTCGGGCGTGGTGAATTGTTTGGTGTCGGTTTGGGTGCGAGCGTTGAAAAATTACATTATCTTCCCGAGGCACATACGGATTTTCTGTTAGCTGTGATCGGTGAAGAACTGGGTTTTGTCGGCGTCACTGCAGTCGTTTTATTGTTTTATTGGATTATTAAACGCGCATTTGAAATTGGCCGGCAAGCGATTGCGCTGGATCAGACATTCGCCGGTCTGACCGCGAAGGGCATTGGCATCTGGATTGGCGTGCAGGCATTTATCAATATGGGTGTGAATCTTGGCTTATTGCCAACCAAAGGTCTGACGTTGCCGTTGATGAGCTACGGCGGTTCCGGAGTGTTAATTAATTGTGTGGGGCTGGCTATTTTGTTGCGGGTCGATTACGAAAATCGAGTTTTGATGCGTGGAGGCCGTTTATGACTTCAGCCTCTCCGAAAAAACTCATGATTATGGCCGCAGGTACTGGCGGTCATATTTTCCCAGGACTGGCGATTGCAGAATTGATGCAGCAACGCGGCTGGGAAGTCTCCTGGCTGGGAACCATGACTGGCATGGAGTGCCAGATTGTTCCTAAACATCATATTCCTATGGATAGTCTGGACTTCACCGGACTGCGAGGCAAAGGCTGGAAACACAGCGTAACAGGGGCTTTCAAACTGATCGCCAGCTTCTTTCATTGCGGACGTATTTTCAGTCAGCGTCGTCCTAATGTCGTGCTTGGCATGGGCGGCTATGTGACGGTACCCGGCGGTGTGGTCGCCGCCTTGCGCGGTACGCCGTTGGTACTGATGAATGCTGATGCTGCATTGTTATTGTCGAATAAAGCGCTGAAGCCCTTTGCCAGAAAACTGCTATTTGGTCTGCCGTCTGAGAATTTATCTGTCGATCAAAAAACTGCATTGACTGGTAATCCTGTGCGTCAGGAAATTACGGCATTACCTGCCCCCGTAACGCGTTATGTCCAGCGTACAGGTGCTTTACGTATTCTGGTTGTCGGCGGTAGCCTGGGTGCCAAAGTGTTGAATGATTGCCTGCCAAAAGCACTGGCATTGATGTCTGAAACGCAGCGCCCGATGGTTACTCATCAATCCGGTAAACAAAATATTGATGCTTTGCGTGAGAACTATGCAAAAGCCGGCGTGCAGGCCGAGATCCTCGATTTTATTGATGATATGCCGCGGCGTTATGCCGAGGCAGATCTGGTGATTTGCCGCGCCGGCGCGATTACCGTATCGGAGTTAACAGCCGCTGGTGTTGCCAGCATACTCGTGCCTTTTATGGCTTCCAGTACGTCGCATCAAAAAGAAAATGCTACCTGGATGGCACAGCAGCAGGCAGCAGTTTATCTGCCTCAGTCGGAGATGACGCCGGCGCTGTTGGCTGAAAAATTACAGGCGCTTGATCGCCATCAATGTTTGCAGATGGCAGAGAAGGCGTATGCACTCGGTCAGCGTGAGGCGAATGCCAACATTGCAAAAATTCTGGAAACATTAGCATGAAACATAAAGTTAAACATATTCACTTTGTCGGTATCGGCGGCTCGGGTATGAGCGGTATCGCTGAAGTATTGCTCAATCTCGGATACACCATTTCAGGTTCAGATCTGAGTAGTAACTCTGCATCACAGCGTCTCGCAAGTCTCGGTGCGGACGTGAAGATCGGGCATGCGGCGGAAAATATTGAAGGTGCTGATGCGGTTGTGACATCAACGGCAGTGAAAGCAGATAACCCGGAAGTGATCGCTGCAAGAGCAAAGCACATTCCTATCGTGCCACGTGCGCTGATGCTGGCTGAGCTGATGCGCCTGAAAAGTGGTATTGCGATCGCCGGCACACATGGAAAAACAACGACGACCAGCCTGGTGGCGAGCGTGCTGGCACAAGGTGGTTTCGATCCTACTTTTGTGATTGGCGGCAGACTCAACAGTGCTGGAGCAAACGCAAAATTAGGAAGTGGTGATTTTATTGTTGCTGAGGCGGACGAGTCAGATGCTTCGTTTCTGAATTTGTTACCGGTGATGGAAGTCATCACGAATATCGACGCAGATCATATGGAAACCTATGGACATGATTTTGCGCGACTGAAACAAGCCTTCATCGAATTCACACAGCGACTGCCATTTTACGGGGTTGCGGTGTTGTGTGTGGATGATTCGAATGTCCGTGAAATCATGCCGTTCATTTCCAAGCCGGTTGTTACCTACGGTTTCCGTGAAGACGCTGATGTCCGTGCGATAGACGCGATCGCTGCCGATGGCAAGATGCATTTCACGGTGGTGCAGGACGGTTATGCTGATATGCGAGTGAGTTTAAATCAGCCTGGTATGCATAACGTTCAGAACGCATGCGCTGCGATTGCGATCGCGCGTGAAGTCGGTGTTGCTGATGAAGCGACACAAAAAGCGTTGAGCGAATTTAATGGTGTGGGTCGTCGCTTTACCCGTTATGGCGAGATCGCGCTGACTGGTGGTGGCAGCTTCGCCCTGGTTGACGACTACGGACATCATCCCGTCGAAATGGCGGCTACTCTGGCGGCCGCACGCGGCGCTTATCCCGGACGCCGTTTAGTTCTGGCATTTCAACCGCACCGCTATACCCGGACGCGCGATTTGTTTGAAGATTTTGTCAAAGTCATTTCTACTGCCGACGTCGCCGTATTGGCGGAAGTGTATGCCGCTGGCGAAGCGCCGATACTCGCCGCTGACGGGCGCTCACTGGCACGCGCCTTGCGGGTGATGGGAAAAATAGAACCGGTATTCGTTGAGGAAATTCAAGAGATGCCCGATAGCTTGTTGCACGTCCTGAAAGATGGAGACGTGTTGATTGTGATGGGTGCAGGATCGATCAGTGCAGTGCCGGCAAAACTGGCACAGGCAAAATAAATAAAGTGATACAAAATCATGAGCGAATTTGATTACAAATCTTTGGGTAAAGTCGGCGTGTTGTTTGGCGGGCGTTCTGCCGAACACGATGTCTCCATTATGTCCGGTAACGGAGTGCTGGCAGCGCTGAAAACTAAAGGCATTGATGCATACGCCTTCGATCCTTCGCAACGTAGTATTGCAGAATTAGCGGCCGAAAAATTTGACCGTGTGTTTATCGCTTTGCATGGCCGGTATGGCGAAGACGGCAGTATGCAGGGCGTACTGGAACAATTAAATATTCCTTATACCGGCAGTGGCGTAATGGCATCGGCGATTGCCATGGATAAAATTTTTACCAAACGTATCTGGCAAACGCACGGCATCAGTACGCCGGGCTATGCCGTGTTGAATAGTCAGTCTGATCTGACCAAGATTGCGCAAAACCTCGGGTTGCCACTGATCATGAAGCCGCCACACGAGGGCTCGACGATAGGGATTACTAAAGTCAGTACTGCGACGGAAATGCAGCAGGCGTACACACTTGCCGCACAGTTTGATGAAGTGGTGCTGGCAGAGGAGTTTATTGAAGGACGTGAATTCACCGTTGCCGTGCTCGGAAGAGGAGAACAGGCCTATGCACTGCCCATCATTGAAATCGTTGCGCCGGACGGTAACTACGATTATCAGAACAAATATTTCACTGACGATACGCAATACTTGTGCCCGGCTCCGCTGGATGCTGCACTGACGGCATCGATCCAGCAAATGGCAGTTGAAGCATATCGTGCGCTGGATTGTGAAGGCTGGGCAAGGATAGACGTGCTGGTACGCAATTCGGATCAGCGTCCGTTTTTGCTGGAAATTAATACCTCACCAGGTATGACAGGACATTCATTGGTACCGATGGCAGCCAAAGCGACCGGGATGAGTTACGAAGATCTGTGCGTTGAAATTTTAAAGACAGCGCGTTTGAAAATCCGTACTGAAACGAAGTAAAGAAGGAATAACTGATGTGGCACGACGTCAAACTGATGAACAACACTGCGAATGCCTTATTTGGCATGGTGCTGTTCATTCTGATGATGTCCGGTGTCTGGTGGGTGATACAGCGTCCCATGTTTACCCTGACGTCAATCCGGGTCGAAAGCATGAGTCCGCAAGCCTTGAAGCATGTGAACGCGCTGACGATCAGGAATTCAGCAGTACCACGCATCAGGGGGAATTTTTTTACGGCGAATCTGGACGCTGTACGCGGTGCTTTTGAAAGTGTTCCATGGGTAAGAAAAGCGAGTATCCAGAGAGAGTGGCCGAATAAGCTGATTGTCAGACTGGAAGAGCATGTCGTGTTAGGTACCTGGGGCAATGACGGACGTTTAATTTCGGTTAATGGTGATGTGTTCACCGCCAATCTGGCGGAAGCAGAAGAGGATGCGGATCTGATTAATCTGAGTGGTCCCGATGGCAGTGAGAAAGAAGTGCTGACGCAGTATCAGGAATTTAAAAAATGGTTCTCCAGAATTAATCTCGAACCGGATGAAGTGAAATATTCGAGTCGCTATGCGTGGAGCGTCAAATTAAATAACGGCATGCAGGTAGAGTTAGGCCGGGTGCAGGACAGTAAGACGTTGCAGAACAGGGTAGAAAAGTTGATGACGGTGTATCCGCAATTGATATCGAGTCTGGAAGACAGTATTCAAAGTGTAGACATGCGTTATCCGAATGGATTGGCACTGAAGTCCAGCCACAGTTCCATAGGATTGAAAAAGCAAACAAAAGCAAGTGGGAAGACATGACAAAAGACGCAAAAAATCTGATCGTTGGTCTCGATATCGGTACCTCCAAAGTGGTGGCGGTTGTCGCTGAAGTCATGCCTGATGGCAGACATGAAGTGATCGGTCTGGGACAGCACGAATCGAAAGGCCTGAAAAAAGGCGTGGTCGTGAATATTGAAGCGACGGTCGAATCGATACAGCGTGCACTGGAAGAAGCCGAGCTGATGGCGGATTGCAAGATCAGTCGTGTCTATACAGGTATTGCCGGCAGTCATATCCGTAGTTTTAATTCCAGCGGCATGGTGGCGATTAAAGATAAGGAAGTGACTGCAGCCGACGTGTCACGCGTTATCGAAACGGCGAAAGCGGTGAACATCCCGACTGATCAGCAGCTGCTGCACACCTTGCCACAGGAATTCATCGTTGACAGTCAGGATGATGTGCGTGAACCGATAGGCATGAGCGGCATCCGTCTCGAAGTCAAAGTACATATCGTCACCGGTGCAGTTTCTGCCGTGCAGAACATTGTGAAGTGTGTTCGCCGTTGCGGGCTGGAAGTATCCGATCTGATTTTACAACCGATGGCATCAGCAGAAGCGGTGCTGACGAAAGATGAAAAAGAACTCGGTGTTGTTCTGATTGATATCGGTGGTGGCACGACAGATGTCGCGGTTTTTAGTGAAGGTGCGATTCGTCATACGGCAGTGATTCCGATCGCTGGCGATCAGATCACGAATGATATTGCGATGGCTTTACGCACACCGACTTCGGAAGCAGAAGAAATCAAAGTGCGTTTCGGTGTCGCCAAGCAAGTGCTTGCAGATCCTGCGGATACGCTCGATGTACCGGGTCTTGGTGATCGCGGTCCGCGTTCGCTTTCACGCCAGGCACTGGCTGCGGTGATCGAACCGCGTGTTGAAGAATTATTCGCGCTGGTGCATCAGGTGGTACGCGAATCCGGTTACGAAGATGTGCTCTCATCAGGCATCGTACTGACAGGCGGATCGTCAGCGATGCCTGGCATGGTTGAGATGGCGGAAGATATATTTTTGAAGCCAACGAGATTAGGAATGCCAGCATATAGCGGACAGCTTGCTGACGTTGTCAGAAGCCCGCGTTATGCCACTGTTTTAGGTTTGTTGTTGGAAGCGAAGAAGCAGTATTTGCGCGGTCATCTTGTGACAAGGCAGGAAGGTTCAGCAAAAGCAGTCTGGCAGCGCATGAAAGAGTGGTTTTTGGGGAATTTTTAAGTAGCTTTTTGTATCGTAATTGGTGTACTCATTTTATAATGGTTTGATCTACAGTTATTAGTCGCTAGTTGTCACATCTCGTGATCATTAGCGACTGGTAACTGCCTATCCGGAGGAGTCATGATGGAGTTCGATATGGTTGATAACGCCACACAAGGTACTGTAATCAAAGTGGTTGGCGTGGGTGGTGCAGGCGGCAATGCTGTTCAGCACATGATCAATAAAGGTGTTTCCGGCGTTGAGTTCATCGCCGCAAATACGGATGCGCAAGCGTTACTGCAATCCAAAGCGCATAACGTCATTCAAATCGGTGAAACTGGTCTGGGTGCGGGTATGAAGCCGGATGTCGGTCGCAAACTGGCAGAAGATTCACGTGCCCGCATCGAAGATGCATTGCGTGGTGCACACATGGTCTTTATCGCTGCCGGTATGGGGGGCGGTACTGGTACCGGCGCTGCACCGGTCGTTGCACAGGTGGCGAAAGAGCTCGGGGCGTTGACCGTGGCGGTTGTTTCCAAGCCATTCTCTTACGAAGGTAAGAAATGCATGGACATCGCCGATGAAGGTCTGGACGCTCTGACCCAGCACGTTGATTCGCTGATTATCATTCTCAACGAAAAACTCGAAGAGATTTATGAAGACGACAGCATGATCGAATGGCTGCAACATGCGGATGATGTGCTGAACAATGCCGTTGCCGGTATTGCAGAAATCATCAATGTCCCGGGCCATATCAACGTTGACTTTAATGACGTGAAAACGATCATGGGTGAGCAAGGTAAAGCAATGATGGGTACGGCGACAGCTTCCGGTGTTGACCGTGCACGTATCGCTGCTGAACAAGCTGTTGCATCACCTTTACTGGATGGTATCGATCTGTCCGGTGCACGTGGTGTGTTGGTGAATGTAACTGCCAGCCGCAGCCTCAAAGGTAAAGAAATTAAAGAAGTCATGGCAGCTGTGCGCGCATTTGCAGCGCCGGATGCATCGATTGCTCAAGGCATCGCCTACGACGACACTATGGGCGACGATATCCGTGTGACGGTCGTTGCAACTGGTCTGGGACGCGGTAAGAAAAATATTCAGCTGGTACAAACACCGATGCTGCGTACCGGTACTAATAACGAACCGATGATGGCTGCAGCGATGGCTACCACCTCAGTGTCTAATGGTATGGCAACTGCGGCACCGGCATTTGACGGATTAAGCAAGCCTGCAGTATGGCGTCGTGAGTCTGCTTCTGATACGGTACGTGCGCTTGAAAAAAATGGCATGGAAACCTACGATATTCCGGCATTTTTGCGTAAGCAGGCAGACTGATTCATCTGTCGCTTTGATAAAAAAAGCCCGCTGATCATGCGGGCTTTTTTATTTTCTGCGAAAGAGGATTGGTCGTCCCGATTGGATACCGGGAGTGCTGGCCTAACTCCCGCTGGCTGTTTTGACTGCTGCGGCAGCATCGACAATGCCAGCACCGCAGCCGGGACAGTTTGCTGGCGCGGGACGTGCAGTTCTGATCAGTATGCTGCGTATCTGTGCTGACGTCAGTTTAGGATTGGCCGCCATCATCAGCGCGATCACTCCTGCTACGTGCGGTGTTGCTTGTGAAGTGCCTGCCATCAAACCATAGGTGGTATCGTCAGTAGAAACGGTTTTTCCGGTTGGTAGTGTTGACAGGATTCTGTCTGCACTTGTCGTAAATCCTCCACCCGGGGCAGTGACACTGACGGTCGCACCGTAATTGGAATAGCTCGCGCGTCCACCTGCAATCGAGTTGGATGCGACGGTGATAACACCCGGGCAATTTGCCGGGCTCGAGAGTTTGGCATCCACAGATTCATTGCCAGCTGCAACGACAATGACTGCGCCATTTGCAATCGCGCTCTGATAGGCTGCGGCGGTTGTTTTACTGCAGGGGTGCGTACCACCCAGCGAGAGATTAATCACATTCGCTTTGTTGACATTATCTGGTAGTCCATCGATATGTAAGCCGGCAGCCCAGGCAACGGCGTCGGCGATATCAGAACTTTCGCCGCCACACTTGCCCAATACCCTTAGCGGCAATATTTTCGCATTGGGAGCCACGCCGGTAATACCGGTACCGTTTGCCGCTGCAGCAATCGTGCCGGCAACGTGCGTACCATGCCAGCTGCTGCTCTGGACTTGCGTCGGACAGTCCGTATCGGAACTGTCAACCCAGTCCCCGGAGTCGATTGCATCCGGACCACGTGCGGTCGTCACGCCATCCGGCAAGCTCAGGCGTGCGGTGACGGGGTTGCTGATAAAGTTGTAGCCATACTGTTTCGCCGCACCGCCCTGTGCCGGGATCAGATTGGGCAGCAGGTCCGGATGGGGCCGGTAGCCGGTATCGACGACAGCCACGACAATCTTGTCTCCTTTGCTGATATCCCATGCTGCTGGCAGATTCAGTCCGCCTGCTTGTGCAGTGCTGTCCTGCATATCCCATTGCGATGAGAACAGTGGGTCTGTTGGTGTATAGGCCGGACGCAGAATGTAATCAGGTTCTGCGTATTCCACCGTCGCATCGGCTGCCTTGAGTTTCGCAGCGAGTGCCAGCATTTGCGAAGGCTTCAGACGGGTGGACGACTTATAAACCCAGCCACCGGTGACGATCTGACGTTTGACAGAAAATGTTGCACCATAATTTTTTGCCGCAGATTGCAGTGCTGAAATCCGTTGTGCCTGCAATTGCATCAGTCCCGTTTTATTGCCGCTGATACTGGCTGTTTCGGCGGCATTACTGCGCTCGTTGCGATATTTGACTATGATCTGAGTCAGGTTCTGAGCTTCTTTGTTTGGTGTCGCACTGGCTTGGCTGGCGTCTTTGACAAATGCCAGCGCCGGTGCGCAGAGCATCGTGCTGATGATGGAAACGAGTGCGGATTTTGCTGTGAAATCGAACAATGTCATATTATTTTCTCCACTTCTTCAAGTGTATTGATTCTGCAGATTGCATGATGATCAGCTGGTGTAAGGAATTTTGCTCAGGGTTGCCGGGACTGTTCCGCCGCCGGCCCACTGATCGCCCCAGGTAACAAAGCTGCCATCTTTATTGATCGCGAGGAAGGCACCATAAGCCGTTGCATAAATCGCGCGGACATTATTTAATCTAGTGGCGGCTGCGCTGCTGTCCCCGCCCTTGCTTTTCATACCCCAGGTCACGACAGTGCCATCTGATTTTAAGGCTGCAAATGCATATTTATTCGACGTCAGCGCGACCACTTTTGTCAGCTGCGGACTGACAGCGCTGCTGTCGCCACCCAGTTCAGGGTCACCCCAGCTGACAACGGTGCCATCGTTCTTTAAGGCAGCAAACGCATATTCGGTGGCATGTACAGATTTGACATTGGTCAGCGAGGACTGCACGGCATTGAGGCTGCTTCCCATTCGCGGTAAGTCGCCCCAACTGATGACAGTGCCATCTGTGCGCAGGGCAGCAAATGCCGTCTGCGTCGCGTAAATTTTACTGACGTTGGTTAATGAAGCTGTTACCGAGCTGGAGTCAGCTGAGTCTATCAATGCCGTGTAGCCAAAGGCAGACGCAGCGCCCTTATTGTCTATCGCTGCACCTGCATAGCCGTTCATATAAATTTTTGCGATATCCGTCAGCGTGGTGTTGATTTCGGCATCACCGGAATTGGCAGCATAACCGTAGCCCCAGGTCACGACTTTGCCATCTTTGCGTAAAGCCACGAAGTCAAAGTTACTGCCGGCCAGTTGCGTCACATTGGTCAGTAATGATTGCACCGAGGATGAATTACCTCCGGCATCCTGATCTCCGAACGTCACCACGGTTCCGTCGCTTTTCAGTAGCGCATATGCGCCTTCTGTGGATGCCATAGCTTTGATATCCGAGAGTAAGGCCAGTGTAATCGGACTCAGACCGATTTTGCTGTCACCGATGTAGCCGTCTTCACCATTAGTAATCCCACGGAAACTTCCCCATGCGGCAATTGATCCATCTTTTTTCGTCGCGAAATAAGCCACTCTGCCTGGTATGACCGAAGCGATATTGGTTAGAGCACTGGACGCAATCGCTCCTGTTGCCGGGTAGACTAAATTCGGATCGGTGATGGCGACGTAGCTGCTGCCCCAGGCTTTGATACTGTTGTCACTGAGCAGGGCCGCAAAACCGCGTTCAGACGCAAACAGCTGGGATATGCCAGTGATCGCTGCCGCAGTGTCGGTTTGTCCGCCCCAGACCGGATTGCCCCAGGCGACTGCGCTACCATTTTTTAGTACTGCGAAAGCAGATAGTGCCGTATGCACGGTATTGGCTGCCAGAGTCTGCGTTGCGCTTGCAGTCGAACAGGTCGCCGTCGCAATCAGCGCGGCATTCGCTTGCGTATCCTGAATAGTTGTGCCGGCCCCCATGGCCACGCCGGCAGAACTTTGCCAGGTGACGGTTGGGGTGGCTGAACAACCCGTCGCGCTGACAATTGCCGTCAGGGTGCCACCGCGGGCACCAAATACGTCAATCGACACCGTTGGTGGTGCCGCCGGTTCTGATGCTGCTCCTGAACCGCCGCCACCGCAACCCGACAGAAGTGAAATAAAACCCAGGCCCATCAGTGCGCAGGTCATCCGTGCTGTTTGTATTTTGCCTGATGCTTTGTATTGCCTCATTTACCTGCGTCCTCCTGGTGACAAAAATCAGAAATAGAATTTGTTGGTATTTAAGTAATTAAGTCTGTGAGCTATCCTAGCACTGACTTTCATTGTCAGGGGCTTACTGTGGGGAAATTGCATATAAAAATGTAAAAAACTTTGCAGCAGCGTTTTGTCAGTGTGGACTCTGAGTTGCTTTCAGCAGCTTTTTTTCAGCTCAGGCATACTGCGAGCCTGAGCGCCGGATAATACGGCGCGAGCGGGCTATCGCAAGATAGTGAATGAATTGATTTAAACGAAAGGAATGATGATGAGCATACAAATTGGTGAACATTTACCGGCAGGCAGTCTGGCAGAATTCGTAGAGGTTGCCGGCGAAGGTTGCAGTATTGGTCCGAACACTTTTCAGGTTGCTGACCTGGTCAAAGGAAAAACGATTGCGATTTTTGGTCTGCCAGGTGCTTACACGCCAACTTGTTCGGCACAACATCTTCCCGGCTATATCGCGCACGCTGCAGAGTTGAAAGCCAAAGGCGTTGATGAAATCTGGTGTATCTCCGTCAACGACGCATTTGTCATGGGGGCGTGGGGGCGTGATCAGAAAGCCACCGGCATCGTGCGTATGATGGCCGACGGTAATGCGGCGTTCACGAAAGCCCTGGGTCTGGATGCCGATTTCAGTAAATTTGGTATGGGTGTGCGTTCCCAGCGTTATTCTCTGCTGGCAGTCGATGGCATCGTCAAGCAACTGAACGTGGAAGCTGGCGGCAAATTCGAAGTATCCAACGCTGAAACTCTGTTAGCGCAACTCGCTTAATTTCAGTTTCCCCGGAGAGCAGCGCCGCCATTTTCTGACCGGCGCTGTTTTTTTAGACCAATGTTTTTTAGTGTCAGTTTGCGGTCTATCTGTTTTTGCAACAGCTAATGACGGCGCCGGCACATCGTCTTAGCGTACTCGCTATAATACGCGGATGTTAAAGCAAATCACTATCAAACAAGAAGTCAGAACCATAGGCGTGGGCCTGCATTCGGGCACCAAGGTCGAACTGGTATTGCGTCCGGCACCAGTGGATACCGGCATCGTGTTTACCCGTACGGATCTGACCCCGCCATTAGTTTTCCCAGCCAAAGCAACCGGTGTCGGTGATACCCGTATGGCGTCTACTTTGTCCAACGGTGACGAACGGGTTTCTACGGTAGAACATTTGTTGTCGGCCTGCGCCGGACTTGGTATCGATAATTTGTATATCGATGTCAGCGCTGAAGAAATTCCGATTATGGATGGCTCCGCATCGTCGTTCGTTTACTTGTTGCAGGAAGCCGGGTTGCAACAGCAAGACGCAGCCAAGAAATTTATCCGCGTACTGAAACCCGTGGAAATCCGCGAGGGTAAAGGGGCCGCTGAAAAATGGGCGAGACTGGAGCCATATAACGGTTTCAAACTGCATTTCTTCATTGAATTCAATCACCCCGCTGTGGATGGCACTGTGCAGACCGCCGAGGTCGATTTTGAAAAAGTCTCGTTTGTCAAAGACGTCGCCAGAGCGCGCACTTTCGGTTTCATGCAGGATGTAGAAATGTTGCGCGGCATAGGCCTTGCCCGTGGCGGTTCCATGGAAAATGCGATCGTGATGGACGAATACCGGATACTGAATTCAGATGGCCTGCGTTTCGACGATGAATTTGTGCGCCATAAAATTCTCGATGCCATCGGTGATTTGTATCTGATCGGTCATCCTTTCCTCGCCAGCTACACAGCGCACAAATCCGGCCATGGACTGAATAATCAATTGTTGCGTGCTTTGTTGGCACAACCGGATGCGTACGAAATTGTGACGTTTGATGATGTGCAGAGCGCGCCCGTGAGTTATGCCGGACAAGCCACGCGCGAATGGGTTGCCGCCTGATTTCAGGGGAGTATGTCGTAAAAAACGCTTATTCTCAGCGTAAATAAAGGGGCTTAAAAGATACTGGGGGGAGTATATTTAGGCTCTCAGCGGCTTCTATTTTCCGGTATTGATGTCTTAAGCTTCCATCCTCCGATCTCAATCAGGCAAAAAAATGGCTACCGTGCGGTAGCCATTTTTCGTTGATCGCGCCAGTGCCGGTAATCAGGCTGCTTGCGCTGGTGTTGATGTGGCGCTGAGCTTAAAGCGCTCGCGTATCGCCTGCACGATGCCCTTGCTATCGAGACCGCACTGGCTCAGTAACAATGCCGGATCGCCATGATCGATAAATTTATCCGGCAAACCAAGGATCAGCAAAGGTTTGCAGATGCCAGCTTCTGCCAGCGCTTCGGCAACGGCCGATCCGGCACCGCCCATTTTGCAGCCTTCTTCCACGGTCACCAGAACATCATGCGAGTCAGCAAGAGTTTTCAGTAATTCGACATCAAGCGGCTTGATGAAACGCATATTCGCCACGGTCGCATCCAGAATATCAGCGGCGTGGAGCGACGGTTGCAGCATAGAGCCAAAGGCCAGAATTGCGATCTTGTTGCCCTCGCGTCTGACTTCGCCTTTACCAATAATCAGACTGTTCAATTCAGTCTCAGGTTTGACGCCGATACCGGTGCCGCGCGGGTAGCGAATGGCGGCAGGCCCGGGGTAGTTGTAGCCGGTCGTCAGCATCTGACGACATTCATTTTCATCGGAGGCAGCCATCACGACCATGTTAGGAATGCAGCGCAGATAGGCGATGTCGTAATTGCCTGCGTGGGTGGCGCCGTCTGCGCCAACCAGCCCGGCACGATCCAGCGCGAATGTCACATCCAGATTTTGCAGGGCGACGTCATGGATCAACTGATCGTAAGCGCGTTGCAGGAAGGTCGAGTAAATCGCGACAACAGGTTTCAGACCCTCGCAAGCGAGGCCGGCGGCAAATGTGACGGCATGCTGCTCAGCAATGCCGACATCGTAATAGCGCTTAGGAAATTGCTTTTCAAATTCCACCATGCCTGAGCCTTCACGCATGGCAGGCGTGATTCCTACCAGTTTCTGGTCGCTGGCTGCCATATCGCACAGCCATTGCCCGAAAACCTGGGTATAGGTTTGTTTCGCGGACGTGCTTGGTTTGATGCCTTCGGCAGGATTAAATTTGCCAGGGCCGTGATACAACACAGGATCGGCTTCCGCCAGTTTATATCCCTGACCTTTTTTGGTGACCACATGCAAAAACTGCGGTCCTTTGAGTTGCCGGATATTTTGCAGCGTGGGGATCAGTGATTCGAGATCGTGGCCGTCAATCGGGCCGATGTAATTGAAACCGAATTCTTCAAACATCGTGGCTGGTACCAGCATGCCTTTCGCATGCTCTTCAAAGCGCTTGGCGAGTTCCAGCACGGGTGAAGGCAGTACAGATTTGCCGACGTTGCGCGCTGCTGCGTAAAACTTACCGGACATCAACCTTGCCAGATAACGGTTCAGTGCACCGACCGGAGGCGAGATCGACATGTCGTTGTCATTCAGCACCACCAGCAGGTTGATGTCTTCATGCACCCCGGCATTGTTCAGTGCTTCGAATGCCATCCCTGCCGTCATGGAACCATCACCGATAATGGCGACCGCATGCCGGTCTTCACCTTTCGTGCGGGCGGCCAGTGCCATACCTAATGCCGCAGAAATTGAAGTCGATGAATGCGCAGTGCCAAAGGTATCGTATTCACTTTCATCTCTGCGCGGGAAGCCGGAGATGCCTTCCCACTGACGCAAAGTGTGCATGCGATCACGCCGGCCGGTCAGAATTTTGTGCGGATAAGTCTGATGGCCAACATCCCAGATCAAACGGTCTTCAGGTGTATTAAATACGTAATGTAGCGCCAGTGTCAGCTCTACCGTACCAAGATTGGACGACAGATGCCCGCCGGTTTTGGAAACGGAATCAATCACGTACTGGCGCAATTCATCCGCCAGCGGCGCTAACTGATGGCGCGACAACAGGCGCAGATCGGCAGGGGAGTTAATTTTTTGCAGTAAATTCGTCATAGTAGATGCTTGTTATGCTTGTCGCTGCACGATCAGATCGGCCAGATCCCGGAGCAGTTGTGCTTTTTCACTAAAGGAATCCAGTGCGCTGTGAGCCTCGCGGCAGAGTTGCTGAGCTAATTCCTGCGATGCTGTCAGACCCAGCAGGCTGACATATGTTGGTTTATTGTCCGCGGCGTCTTTACCGGCTGTTTTGCCGAGTGTTGCAGAGTCAGCCGTCGCATCAAGCACGTCATCGACGACCTGGAATGCGAGGCCGATTGCCGCAGCATAGGTGTTGAGCGCAGCAGTTTCTTCCGGATTTAATGTTTTGCCGCAGGATGCACCCAGCAGTACCGAAGCCCGCAGCAAAGCGCCGGTTTTTAAGCGATGCATTTGCTCCAGTTGTTCGCGTGTCAGCGCCAGACCAACGCTGGCGAGATCAATGGCCTGACCACCACACATGCCGACCGAGCCTGAAGCGTGGGCAAGCAGGCGCACCAGTCCGAGTCTGGTTTCTGCACTGGTATTTCCTTCGGACAGAACCAGAAACGCCTGTGCTTGCAGCGCATCGCCGACCAGCAGGGCGGTTGCCTCGTCATATTTCACATGGACGGTTGGTTTGCCACGGCGCAGCGCGTCGTCATCCATGCAGGGCATATCATCATGTACCAGCGAATAGGCGTGAATCATTTCGACTGCGGCGGCAGCGCGATCCAGCGCTTCCTGCGGCGCATCGAATAATTGCCCCGCAGCATAGACCAGTAAAGGGCGAACGCGCTTACCACCATCCAGCGCGGCATAGCGCATGGCTTCGTGCAAATGAGCGGGAACCACGCTGGGCTGAGGAATGAAATCCGACAGGGCCCGCTCGCATTGATCCTGTTTTTGTTGCATCCAGGCACGGAATTGTTGGCTCATGTGAGATCCTCATCTCCATTGTCTGCATGGAAAGATTTCAACATTCCGGCTTCCAATACTTTGACTTGTTGCTCCACTTTATCCAGCTGTGAAGTACAAAATTGAATTAATTCAGCGCCACGTTGATAAGCAATCACTGAGGCTTCCAGAGGCAGATCTCCTGCTTCCATTTTTGCTACCAACCCGGTCAACTCTGCCATTGCCGCTTCGAAAGAGACTGGCGCATTGGCAGGTTCAGGCTGGTTTGCACCAGCGTTTTTTTTAGGCATATCGATATTTAATGACTAGCAGTGCGTGAAATTACGCAAAAAATGAAACTTAACGTTCTATTTTAGAGCAAACAAGTCAAGTTGTAGGTGTTTCTGCTTTTTTGATCCGTTTGTTTGCTTACATTTTGAAATACTTGTTTCAGTTGGGAAACCGGTGTGGATATGTACGGGGATTTATACTGGGCACAGGCAAAAATTGCATTCAAAACATTTCCATGTGGAAAATATGCGTATATAGTGTGCTCCATAGTCTCAATATTGACGGCATATTGCATCCTAAGTTATTGATCTTATTGAAATAATCGAATTTCAACCGTGATGCGTATCATTCTTCGCCGTCTGTTACTGAGCGCTGTAAGCAGGAACTTCATTTTTTACCTGTGTTGCATCCAATAGGATTTTCTTTTCAATCATGAGCGGTCTTCATCCACTACACACAAAAACAGCGACGGGCTCAGCCTCCGCTGAGGATGTGTTGCGTGGACTGATTCCTCTGGCAACCCATCTGGTTGTATCGCAGCTGGATGCTTTTTCGTCCAGGCTTTCCAATGCTTTTCTGGCCTTGTCTGAGCAAAGCATGGATTCGCGGGAAGCCAATCTTAGCTTCAATGCCGGTCAGTTGCTGAAAAAAAATGCCTACGCTTTTTATCATTTATCGTCCGCCGACATAGAGAAGGCGTTCCGCCAGGAAGTCAACGCGCTGATCTCTCCCAAACCGTCCGGAAACAGAGGTAGTGCGGCAACTGATGCAGATCTGAGTCTGATCAGTTACGAGGAAATGGATAAAAAACTGGCTCTCAGCAGAGTCAGTCGCACAATAGAGCTCGACAGTGCAGAGCAATACGCAGCGTTGAACATGCGCTTGTCTCATCTTCTGGGGCGCGAAACATTAAGCATTGCGCAGAATCCTTTCCGTCCGGATATCGTATTGAATGCGTTGTACTCCGCATGGTGCCAGTTTGATCCTGAAGTTGGAACGCATGATCTGGTATTGCCTTTGTTGCGTGCAGATATTCTGTTCGACCTGGAGCCGATTCTGTACGAAATTAATTCTTCGCTTGTGAAGAAAGGAATCCTGCCCGATTTGCATGATTCTTACAAAATCCGCCGGAATAAAAACAAGACGACCAGCCCTGCGAACGAACAGGAAGCTGAGGCCGCCCGTCAGGACAGCAGTCCACAGGAAATAGCTCAAAAGCTGAAACGCTATTTTTCCGGAACGCAACATCAGCAGCAAGCGCCCCGGAATAACGGGAATTACGCGGATTACGCTGGCTTTGCCCCTAATCCGGCTGAGTCCCGTCTGTTTCAGCATCTGGCAGAATTTCAGCAAAATCTGAAGCTGAATCAGATGATGTCCGGCGCAGGCGATTTCATGCGCCTGTCGCAAATGCGTGAGCATGTCGCTGAGATGGCTACTACCGGCGTCGAAAAACACACGCTCGATCTGTTGTCACAGGTGTTTGATAATGTGTTCCGTAATCAGGCCATACCTGCGCCGGTAAAAGAACTGATTTCCGTTCTGCAGGTACCGGTCTTAAAAGCGGCATTAATCGATAAAGAATTTTTCTTCAAAGATCAGCATCCGGCTCGTCGCCTGATTGATCTGTTGTCCCGTTACAGTTTGTCTCTCGATCAGAATAAAGGCGCAGAGGATCCTCTGTTCCAGACGATGAAACGTAACGTCGAACGAGTATCGCAAGAGTTTGATCAGGAAATTGCCTTGTTTGACGAGGTCGTTACCGATCTTGAATCATTCATCGAAAAAGAAGAGCAGGCGCAGGCGCAGGCACTGGAAGCACCGATCAAGAGCGCGATCCGTAAAGAAAAAATCAAGCAGGCGAGCATACATGCGAATCAGGAAGTTGCGATCCGTGTTGGTTCTGGCGAGGTTGTGGCTTTTGTCGAGACTTTTCTTGAAAACCGCTGGATTAAGGTATTGACCCTTGCTTACAGCGTCAGAGATGAAAAGCCGCATGCGGTGCAGGATGCAATCAAAACGATGGATGACCTGATCTGGAGTGTGAAACCAAAATTCACCTTGCAAGACAGGCAGGAATTATTAAATCGTCTGCCGGCGATTCTCGCTCGCCTGAATAAATGGCTGAGCCTGATTAAATGGGAAGATGCTGATCGCGTACAGTTTTTTGCCGAGCTCTCAGAATGCCACGCGTCTATCGTGCGCGCACCGTTAGAATTGTCGCCGGATCGGCAACTCGAGCTGGCCGTTGAAGCAGCGCAGCAGGCGACCGAACGTCGTTTGGAAAAACGAGCTGAAGCGGAGAAAAACGCGGCGCAGGAAGAGTCTGTCCCTGACGATGAGTTTGTTGATCTTGTTCAGCAGCTGGAGCGCGGCATCTGGATAGAGTTTGCCGAGGAAAATGCCCGGATGCTGCGGGTCAGGCTTGCATGGGTCAGTCCTATGCGCAGTCTGTATATTTTTACTGCGAGTGAAAAAGAAAAAAGTTTTTCTGTTTCAGCAAAAAAACTGGAGCAGGCTTTCCGTGAAAAACGTGCCCAGGTTTTGCAGTTAGATAAAGTCGTTGATCGGGCGTTGCAAGAGGCACTCGATACTTTGCCTGCATCGCCTGACGCGCAGATAGAAAGCTGCGAAACCGCAGCCTGATTGATTTTTGGCTCAGATTGCGGTCAGACCAGTTTGACCGGGTTCACCGGACATTTTTATTCATATGCCGCCAGGCGATTTTGTTCCTGAATGCTGAAGTAGCGATCACGTAACTGTTGTAATGCCGTGATTTTTTCAGCCATATTTTTACCTTCATCCCGGCTTAGCAATTGTCTTTTTTGTTCAAGATAGTTTGCTATCCGGGTTTTCCATTCTGCCTCTTCTCTGTCGAGATCAGCCAGCCTGTTGGCTGCTTCGGGACTGACAGCAGCGGCCCGCATCCTGTAAATATCGTCTTCACTTGCGCCGCTGGCACGTAATTGCTGTGCCTGTTCTTCGAGCCGTATGATCTGATAGGGGGCATTTTTCGCTTCGCGTAACTCAGGCGACATTGCGGCATCGAGAGCCTGTAGTTTTTCCTGCTTTTGTTTGTCACTGTAAGCGGTGTTCTGACTAATCTCTAACCGCGCCAGTGCATCCATATCATAAGCATCGTCAAATCCGAACAGTGCCTGACTGTCTTGGGCACTAAAAAATTGTAAACGTAACTTCTGCATACTCTGCCAGCGCTTTTGCATGGCTGAAATCATATTGTTGCTGGTGTTGATCGCAGGAGTCGTCGCTGATGCTCCGCTATTTTTTTCCACCTCCAGTAACGCCTGCTTGTATCCAAGATACCGGGTCAGTAATTCCTTTGCCTGTGCTGCTGCCTGTGACTTAAGTTTTTGGTCCAGCGCTTTTTCAATTTCACGTTTGATTTCCGGGATACTTTTTTCGCCTACCGCCGCCAGATAATAATCAAACATCAGTCGCAATTCAGCGTTGACGACCAGATTGCCATCGTCGGACTGCTTTGCCTGCCCATCGACGCTGGTGCCTTCCATCGAGCGTACGAATGAAAACATACGGTCCTGTGGCGTCAGCCTGACGGCCGGTTCTTCACGGCCGCCTTGTTTTGGCAGAAGGGAAAAAGAGACGACGATCAGGCTGATCGTCGCTGCCAGAAAAGTCAGATTTTTTGTTTTCATAAAATCCCGATCCGGTAAATTCAGAAAATCCTCGGTGCCGTTGTTTCTGCTTACAAGCCGCTATTTTTCAGACGATTTGCATGCTGCCGGTATATCGTCACCGGATTCGTTTCAAAAATATTGACCAGGCCTATGGTCTGATTCACTTCGTCAAGATGATTCATCGCGTAGTCATCGCGAATAACCTTACCGAGATGGGAGGAACAACTGCTGACCAGTCCGTCGTTTTTGCTGCCGCCAAAGGCCAGCGAGGTCAGTGAGAGGGCCGGATCAACGACATCAAGAACATTGGTATATGGTTTTGCTCCACTCCACGAGTAGTAAGCAACGTTGTTGACGTTATATGCACCTTCACCGCAAGCAGTGGTCGGTACTCCTTGCGGATGTTTGCTGTTGAATTTGAGTGAACCAGCGGTGCTGAGGGAGTTTGCCGCTGCCAGCGCATCTTGCGATAAATTTGGCTGGCCCGATAGGAAACTGATGATTGTTGCCAGTCCGTTAGTTACCGAGACAAGCACGCTGTTGGTGATGGAACCCGGCGGCGCGATGCCCAGAATGATATCTGCCACCGCGGAGCCCCGGTTCACACCTCCGACTGAGGTGACCGAGGCAACCAGATCTGGCCTGACCGAGGCCACATAGCGTATCGTTGGTCCGCCGTGGCTGTGACCGATCAGATTCACTTTGCTGGCACCGGTGACTGCAAGAATCTGCTTAACCTGCGTCAGCAATTGTTCACCACGGACTTCTGTGCTGTTGGCCGCTGCAACTTGCGTGACATACACGCGTGCGCCGTCTGAGCGTAGTGCCGATGGAATACCGTACCAGTAGTCAACCGGGCCGATGTTGTCAAACCCGAATAAACCGTGGACTAACACAATGGGATATTTTGTCTCCGTATACCCTGCTGCCCATGTCTGGGCTGGCAGGGTGCAGATGGCAAACAGAATAGCCATCAGCTTTGTTATCAGTATTTTTTTCATGTTGATTCTTTCGAATAAGTTAATTCAAACGAAACCGGATGGGGGCATGTTTGCGCTGAACTTCTCCGAGTTCTGGTCAAATCAGCCAGATTCAGGCTAATTGCAGGTAAGCATGAAGACAAGCTGCTATGCAGCATAAAAGTTGGCCTGAGTTCATAGAAATGAGAATTTCCACTAGATATTTGCACTTGCAGCAAATTTTCTTCAGAGTGGAATAACCCTGGCCGCAGCTTTCTTAACGAAATAAAACGATAAAATTAGACTATCGCATCTAAAAAACAGCAGTGTTGTTTGTTTGCTTATGTGGCTGGTCTGCAATCGAACCTGGGCCGGATAATTTAATTATTTGATTTTTCTCAGGAAATGACTGCTCAGGGGGCGAATCTGCGGCGATTCAGGTATAATCCGCGGTTCTGTCCAAAATTTCCTCTTCAAGTCGTTTGATCGTTTGAACTTTCGCCTGGATTGAAAACCCATGCGAAAACAGGTTTTTGTGGATTCTTTCTCTCTTAGGTTGGTGCAAATTAATTTGGGGGGTGGGGATGTCCGATCTGGCTTCTTTGTCTAAACTCGCGCGTTCTGACGCGCAACTTCCGGTGCATGTCTATTTTGATGAAACGCTGTTGCAGCGTGAAATCAAGGACTTGTTCCAGTCTGGTCCTCGTTATGTCGGTCACGAGTTGATGGTGCCGAATATCGGTGACTTTGCAACTTTAGCGTCCGAGAATGAAGGACGTATGCTGGTCCGCAGCGCTCAGGGTATCGAGCTGATGTCTAACGTCTGTCGTCATCGTCAGGCGCTGATGTTTAATGGGCGCGGCAATGCTAATAACATCGTTTGTCCGCTGCATCGCTGGACCTACGATCTTAAAGGTGAACTGATAGGTGCACCGCATTTTTCAGATACGCCTTGCATGAATCTGAAACGCACCCCATTGCAGAACTGGAATGGTTTGCTGTTTGAGCAAAATGGTTACAACGTCATGGAGCGCATGGCGCAGCTCAGCGTTACCAAAGATCTCGACTTTACCGGCTATATGCTGGATCACGTTGAGGTTCACGAATGCGATTACAACTGGAAGACGTTCATCGAAGTCTATCTGGAAGATTATCACGTCGAACCATTTCATCCTGGCCTGGGTAGCTTCGTCACTTGTGACGATCTGCGCTGGGAATTCGGCGAAGATTACAGTGTGCAGACTGTCGGTGTGAACAGTGGTTTGCTGAAATCCGGTTCCGAGAAATACAAAGTCTGGCAAGAGCAGGTGCTGAAGTACCGCAACGGCGAACCGCCGAAGTACGGCGCAATCTGGCTGACCTTGTATCCGAATATCATGGTCGAATGGTATCCGCATGTGCTGGTCGTTTCCACGCTGTGGCCGACTGCCACCGGCAAGACCAGAAATGTTGTCGAGTTTTACTATCCGGAAGAAATCGTTTTATTCGAGCGTGAATTCATCGAAGCTGAACGCGCGGCATACATGGAGACATGTATTGAAGACGATGAGATCGGCGTGCGTATGGATGCCGGTCGTAAAATTTTACTGGATCGCGGCGAGAATGAAGTCGGACCTTACCAGTCACCGATGGAAGACGGTATGCAGCACTTTCATGAGTGGTACCGGAAAAAAATAGCAATCTGAGACAGCTCAGGGGTATGAAGAGGGGAGGCGCTTGCCTCCCCTGTTTTTTGGAGTCAGGTTTTTATGCAGTCTTTGTGGATGTTAGTTGCCAGTTTTTTGTTTTCCATCATGGGTGTTTGTGTGAAGCTGGCATCAAGCGATTATTCGACATCCGAACTCGTCGCGTATCGCGGCCTGATCGGTATGCTGATGATCGTAATATTGGTCAGACTGCAGGGCGGAACTTTAAAGACTCGCATGCCGTATGAGCATCTGATACGTGGTACGGTGGGTGTACTGGCGCTGTGGTTATGGTTTTACTCTATCGGTCAGCTGCCATTGGCGATGGCGGTTACCCTGAATTACATGTCTCCGATATGGATAGCGGCGCTGATGCTGATCGGCGCCTGGTGGTACAGACGACGTGGTCTTGCATGGCAGCCCGTCGCAGCGATCTTGCTGGGATTTATCGGGGTTGTCTTGTTGTTGCGTCCCAGTATGCATGCGGATCAGGTGATCGGTATCGTCGTCGGTTTAGTGTCCGGTATGCTGGCCGCATGGGCGTACATGCAAGTCAGAAAAATGGGTCTGATGGGGGAGCCTGAGTACCGCGTGGTATTTTATTTTTCGATGACCTGTGCGGTGGCCGGCTTGCTAGGCACGTTGATTATGAAATCCGGACAAGCCGCCGCGCAAGAAATCGTCTGGCATCCTCCGGATAGCCGTGGCATGCTGCTGATCATGGCAATCGGTATTACCGCTGCGTCTGCACAGATGGCGATGACCCGTGCCTACCGCCTCGGTAACACGCTGGTGACTGCAAATCTGCAATATGCTGGCATCGTGTTTTCCAGTCTGTGGGACGTGCTTTTTTGGGATGAAAGCCTGGCATGGTTAAGCTGGGCGGGCATAGGCGTGATTTTGTGCAGCGGCATCATTGCCACTTTTTATAATGCCAGAGCAAACCAGTCATCTGTCCGCAATGATGCGATTGGCCAGGAATAAAATACAGATGAATAAACAGAACTCATACAAAACCCATCCCTGTTGATGACATGAGTTCTGATGATCCGCGATATATTTTTCAGGAGAAGAAGATGTACACCACCTTGATCAGCACAGCAGACCTTGCCAGTCGGCTCAGCGGTGACGCAAACCGCAACTGGATTGTGCTGGATTGCCGCCATGATCTGATGAATCCGGATGCCGGGCAGGCAGCATATGACGCGGGGCATTTGCCCGGTGCACAGTTTGTCCATCTCGATCAGCGTTTATCCGCACCTAAATTATCTGCCGATGGTGTGTTCCGCGGTCGTCACCCGCTGCCGGAAAAAGAGGTGTTTATTCAGACCTTACGGGATCTGGGCATTAATCATGACAGTCAGGTTATCGCTTACGACGCACAGGGCGGGATGTTTGCGGCACGTTTATGGTGGATGTTGCGCTGGGTCGGACACGCGGCAGTGGCGGTGCTCGATGGTGGCTTTCCGTTGTGGACAGCACAGCAATTGCCGGTGACAACAGCGCTGCCTGCTGTACGTCAGGGCAATATCCTCATTCAGCCTTCTTTAGTCGGGCAAGTGAATGTTGAGCAAGTATTGGCAAATATCGACACCCGGGAATGCACACTGGTTGATGCCCGTGCAGCCGATCGTTTCCGCGGTGAAAATGAAACCATAGATCCGGTCGGCGGACATATTCCCGGCGCGCTGAATCGCTTTTTCAAAGACAACTTACAAGCGGATGGTCGTTTTAAAACAGCCTCAGAGTTACATGCAGAATGGCGGGCGATACTGCCTGACCCCGCCAAAGCAATTATGCAGTGCGGTTCCGGTGTCACGGCTTGCCATAATCTGCTGGCGCTGGAAGTGGCAGGTTTGCCGGGCGCTGCATTGTATCCGGGCTCCTGGAGTGAATGGTGCGCTGATACTGCACGTCCGGTCACCCGCTAATATTTGTGCTGTTTTGTTGAAGCGATAAAAAGAGGAGTCCTTATAAGCTCCTTATTTAAGCGCCTTTTTTAAATGGCTGTTCGCTCAGTGATGGCGCGTGACAAACAGCACCAGTAAGATTCCTGCGGTCACCAGAATCACCTGGATAATCGTTTCCCGCAGCGTTGCGCGGCGCTGCATTTGCGGCATCAGATCGCTGACGGCAATATAAATGAAGCCGGACGAAGCCATCACCAGGACATACGGAATCAGGTTGCTGGCACTTTCGAGCGTGAAGTAACCGATCACCCCGCCCAGCACTCCCATCATGCTGCAGGCGAGGTTATACATATAAGCACGCATGCGGCTGAATCCGGCATTCAGCAGCACGATGAAGTCGCCGATTTCCTGCGGAATTTCATGCGCAATAATGGCAAATGCCGTGACGAAACCCAATTCAGGATTGGCCAAAAATGCTGCTGCGATCAGGATACCGTCAGTGAAATTATGCATGCCGTCGCCGACCAGTATCATCCAGCCGGCTTTGCCTGCTTCATGCGCATCATGGCCGTGTTCGTGATGATGTCCATCGCCCTCGTGATGATGCGAGTGACGTAAAACAGCAAATTTTTCCAGCAGAAAAAATCCCAGTAAGCCCGCCAGCAAACAGGCGAATAAAGAACGCGTATCGGCTTGTGATTCAAAGGCTTCCGGTAGTGCGTGTAGCAAGGATGTCGATAACATAATGCCGACAGACAGACTGACCATGCGCTCGACCATTTTGGTCAGCAGTGAAAATGAAAATATGGCAGCGGCAGAAATGCTCAATACCCCGGCGATTGCGGTGGTAAAGAGGATGGATAACAGCGTGGAGTGAATTTTGAGCCTCGGGGATAATTTGCAACCAGGTTGCAAATTAAAGCACAGGCGGACAATTTACGCAAATGGACGCTGGCTTTTACGGGTTGCATCCATGGCGATCAACACCATTGCAACCCGTCGTTTTTGCGGGAAATCAGGCGACGCCGTTCGCTTTCATCCAGGCGACGCAACGGTTCCAGCCGTCTTTCGCATCGGCTTCTACATAGCTGGCACGATAATCGGCATGGAAAGCGTGACCGGAATTTTCATAGATGTTGAATGCCGAGTGACTGTGACCTTGCGCCAGCGCCGCCTCCATTTTCCTGACTGATTCGACGCTGATGCCCGTGTCTTTCGCACCGTACAAACCGAGTACCGGTGTTTTCAGGCTGGCAGCGATATCCATCGGGTGCTTGGGCGTGAGTGCGCTGGCGTCACCGCTCAGGCGACCATACCAGGCGACGCCCGCTTTGACGGCAGGGTTATGCGCCGCATACATCCAGGTGATGCGCCCGCCCCAGCAAAAACCGGTAATACCCAGGCGTTGCAAATCGCCGCCATTCTTGCCCGCCCACGCAACGACTGCATCCAGATCGCTCATGACTTGTGCATCCGGTACTTTGGAAATGACTTCCTTCATCAGTTCTGCAATCGATGCATATTTACTGGCATCACCCTGGCGGATAAAGAGTTCCGGTGCCAGTGCCAGATAACCCAGTTTCGCAAAGCGGCGCGCTACATCTGCAATATGCTCATGCACGCCGAATATTTCCGAGATCACCAGTATCACAGGCAGATTAGTTTTACCTTCCGGCTGTGCATAGTAGAGCGGTACTTTTTGCCCTTGTATATCGAGCGACATCACGCCTGCGTTCAAGCCTTTGGTATCGGTTTTAATCACGCTCTGCGCAAAGACGGGCAGTGTTGCCGCGGCGAAGCCGACGCCGACTGCTGTCTGAATAAAATTTCTGCGATTGATGCCTTTATCAATATCCGTATGCCCGATCATGCTGCGGCAATCTTTTTCAAGTTGCATAGTCTTCTCCGTAAGGTTAGGGGCGTGGCTGCCGCAAACGGGATGGCAGCACCCGAAAACATATTAACCTGAAAAGAAAAATTATTCTGACACTGCCCTGGCTGCACGCACATGGCCACATCTCAGGAAAAAAGAGACCTCTTTGCGGCAAAAAATGCAGTATGAATTGATCAGACTTTTAACTAAAGAGAAATTCTGTTTTAAGGAAAGTATCGAATTATTCAACGATAGTTGAAAATCATTTCATGTGTGCAGTGCGGAAACTGCGCAGCTTCCTGTCGTACTATCGCCGCCATAGCGCCCTGATGGGTGCACATGCTTTTAAAACAATGGAGATAGAAATGGTCTGGAGTCAGGTTTACGACCCGCTAGGCAATATATGGTTATCCGCCCTCATGGCGGCGATACCCGTGGTTGTGATGCTGGGATGTATTGCATTTGGTCATATGAAGGCGCATTACGCTGCTGGTCTTGGTTTGGCGAGCGCATTGGCCGTGTCGATTTTTGGCTTCGGCATGCCTGCCGGTCTGGCATGGAATGCCGCCGGATTTGGTGCAGCATTTGGCCTGCTGCCCATTGGCTGGATTGTGTTGAATATTATTTTCCTACACCAGCTGACCATAGAAAACGGTTCATTTTCTGTATTGCAGGATAGCCTGACCGGCATCACCGATGATCGCCGTATACAGTTATTGCTGATCGCCTTCTGTTTCGGCGCTTTCTTTGAAGGTGCTGCCGGCTTTGGTACACCAGTTGCTGTGACAGCAGCGATCATGATCGGTCTGGGATTTTCTCCTTTGGCGGCATCAGGTCTGTGTCTGATCGCCAATACTGCGCCAGTGGCGTATGGTGCGCTCGGCACGCCTGTGATTGCGCTGGCGGCGGTGACTGGTATCGATCTGATGCAGTTGTCCGGCATGATCGGTCGCCAGTTACCCTTATTTTCTTTGCTGGTGCCGTTCTGGTTGATCTGGGCGTTTGCCGGTTTTCGAGGCATGCTGCAAATCTGGCCAGCGATTCTGGTTGCCGGTCTGAGCTTCGCGATTCCGCAATATCTGGTGTCGAACTTCCATGGCCCGTGGCTGGTGGACGTGGTCGCGGCGATTGTGTCTATGGTCAGCCTGATCCTGTTCCTGAAAGTCTGGAAACCGAAAAAAATCTGGACGTCGACTTCTCTCAAAGGTCATGAAACCGATTCCGGCGAACCGGATCTGGAAAGTGAAAAACCGCATGGTCATGAAGCCGATGCCGCAGCAGCGATTTTCAAAAAGCACGATAGCCGTGCGCTGGTGCTGGCATGGATGCCGTGGGTGATCTTAACGGCGTTAGTGTTTATCTGGGGCATACCTGAATTCAAAAAATGGGTCGATGGTATTTCTGTGTTCAAGATTCCATTTACCGGTTTGCATAACATGGTGGAGAAGGTTGCCCCTGTCGTCGCCAAGCCGCATAAAGAAGCGGCGGTGTACACGCTGAACTGGCTGTCGGCCACGGGTTCCGGGATTTTCCTCGCTTCCGTCATCAGCGGCTTGCTGATGAAATACAAGCTGATTGATCTGGTCAAAATTTATTTCCGCACGATCTGGCTGGTACGTTATTCGTTGCTGACCATTGTGCTGATGCTGGCGCTGGGTTATCTGACACGCTATTCCGGTACCGATGCTACGCTGGGTCTGGTGTTTGCGCATACCGGTGCTTTCTATCCTATCTTCGGCACCTTGCTCGGCTGGCTGGGCGTGGCGCTGACGGGTTCGGATACTGCAGCTAATGTGCTGTTCGGCGGCCTGCAAAAAACTACGGCAGAGCAACTCGGTTTAAGCCCTGTGCTGATGGCGGCTGCCAACAGCTCGGGCGGCGTGATGGGCAAGATGGTCGATGCGCAGAGTATCGTGGTCGCCAGTACCGCCACACGCTGGTATGGACATGAAGGTACGATTCTGCGCTTCGTGTTTTTCCACAGTCTGGCGCTGGCGGTGCTGGTTGGCTTCTTCGTGTTCATGCAAGCTTACGTTGCGCCATTCACATCATTAGTTCATTAAAAACGCGACACAAACGACAGGGGCAATTTCCCCTGTCGTATCAAAAATCCATGCCACAGCACGCTGTGTCAGGGATTTTTTTTTCAGTGCTTCGCTGTTTTCTTAGGATGGCAATACGGCGTCAGATCAATGCTGTCTGCCGTCTGCGGCAGGCTGACGGCACCTGCTGGCAGCAAGCGCGCAAAACTGCGCATGACTTCTTCTTCACCATGTACCAGAAACGTATGTGCGGCATGCGTATGCTGATGCCAGGCCAGTAATTCATCGCGGTCGGCATGCGCTGAAAAACCGTTGATGGTATGTATGCCAGCTCTGACTGCGATCTCTTCACCAAGCACACGCACTGTACGCGCACCGTCGATAATTTCCCGTGCCAGCGTTCCTTTCGCCGCAAACCCGACGAACACGATGCTGGCGTTTTGTCGCCATAAATGATGTTTCAGATGATGCTGGATACGGCCGCCGGTACACATGCCTGCACCTGCCATAATGACCGCGCCGCCGGAAAAACGGTTTATCGCCATACTGTCCGCCACATCCCGCGTGAAATGCAGACCGGGCAAATCAAACGGATCATGCTCATTGCTGAACATCGCTGCCGTTTCGGCGTCATAACAACCGGTATGCTGACGGAAAATTTCCGTCGCTGAGATCGCCATCGGTGAATCCAGAAACACCTGCATGGAACGCGGTAAGCGATGCTGCTGCACGCCTTCACGGAGGTAATACAGCAACTCTTGCGCACGTTCCAGCGCAAAGGTCGGAATCACGACATTGCCGCCGTGCCGGAAGGTGTCGGTAATCACCTGATACAGCTCTTCTATCGACAGATCCAGCGGTTTGTGCAGACGATCGCCATACGTGGTTTCCATCACCACCACATCTGCTTTCGGCGGCGTCGTCGGGTTGCGCAGCAGCTTTCTGCCGTTGCTGCCGATATCGCCGGAAAAAACGACGCGACATTTTTTGCCATCTTCCGTCAGATTCAGCACGACGGAGGACGAGCCCAGAATATGGCCGGCATCGATAAACGTCGCGGTGATGCCGGGCGCGATCAGCAGCTCCTGATCGTAATGCACAGTCTGGTTAAAGTGATCCAGCATATGCAACACATCATGCGTGTTGTACAGCGCTTCGGTGCGCTTATCTTCACCGCGCCGCGCGCTTTTCTTGTTCTGATATTCCGCTTCCGATTCCTGCAGATGCGCAGAATCGAGCAACACGATGCGCGCCAGATCGCGGGTCGCAGCGGTGGCAATGATGTTGCCACGGAATCCGCGTCGCACCAGCAATGGCAGACGACCGCAATGATCCAGATGCGCATGCGTCAGCAACACATAGTCGATTGACGCTGCATCGAAGCCGAAGGCATCGGCATTTTCTTCATTCAGATTACGGCTGCCCTGATACATGCCGCAGTCAATCAGTATGCGCACGCCATCGCATTCCAGCAGATGGCAGGAACCGGTCACACCGAGATCGGCACCATGAAATGAAAGTTTCAATTGAATTTCCTCACTGAATAATCAGGGCATCGCGCTTACCGCTGCGCCGCCCGAGGTATCAAGTATAGCCACTGTGATGCCATTCAGATAGCAAACGCCGCACCAGCGTCGGCGAATGCCGCAATGAATGCACGCATGCTGAGGCAGCGCAAACTTCGCGCATTACGTTACCCGCTTTAGTGTTGAGGATGGTGCGCCTGTTTAGCGTTAAATTCACAGAAAACAAGATACTCCCCCCATATTTAATGAAAATCGCCCTAATCTCAGCAAGAATAAAGGGGATAAAAATATACTGGGGGGAGTATATATTGGGTTGTTTGAAGGGTTTTTGACGCGGAATGTAGCGATGAGGCGAATCGCTATGTATTTTGCCGTTGCTGTTTTGCAGGTAAATGGAAAATATCAGGCTGTTAAGAAGTTTGGAATAGTGTGGCTAATTTTGCATTGGCATGTTAACTTCAATTTTTACTTTAAAACAAATTAGGGTTAAAAATGGCGCGTGATTTTCTCCCCAAAATGGCTGTCGTAACTACGGCCAATGCCTTTGCAGAAACAGGAAAGATTCTGTTTGACACGATGCCAGAAGGAATCGAGTGGCCATATCCATTCGTTGTCAATATGGCGCTATCTATTGAGCTCTACTTGAAGTCGTATCTTGCCGAAGATGATTTAATTCCTTTCTTGGTTCACGATGACGGTAGTGCAACTTACCAAGGTTTCACAAAGTGCCTGACACGTGAACATAAATTCGATGTTTTGTACTCTAAAATTCCAACTCACATTAAAAGCAAAATTGAAGAAGAGTTTCCGTCCAGTATTTTAGGTAAAAGCTTTCCATCATTTGAAAGTGCCCTAGCTAAGTTCGCAAACTCATTCATTGAAGCTCGCTATCCTTATGAAAAAGGCGGTTTCAAAGGTGGTTGTATTTCAGATTTGATGAATATATCGACATTCCTTAGAAAAACCATATATAAGCTAGGCGAGTTTCGTTGAAACGAATCGCCCTAACCAATCTATCAACGAGATAGAGTTGATGCAAACTGGACACGCGGGTAGTTCACTCGTATCGATTGCGAAAAACACATGATTACTTCATGTTCAACGCAAGCATCTACCGAGCCATTCACATTACCGTACATTGCTCCAACAATAAAAAAAAACCGACAAATCAGACGATCTGTCGGGGATTTTTTTATTAGGTAGAAATTTATTCCGGTTGCAGATAAAACGCGTCCGGTAATTGTGCGCCGGCGGTGGTGGTTTTGATGTCGCCTTTGGTGTTGGTCAGCACGACTTCGAGTTCGGGGCCGCCGAGTTCGATGATGACCTGGCGGCAGGCGCCGCAAGGAGCGATCGGGCCGTCGGTGTCGCCGGTGACGGCGATTTGTTGAAAATCACCGGGGCGATAGCCAGCGGCGACGGCGCTGAATAAGGCGGTACGTTCGGCGCAGTTACACAGGCCGTACGACGCATTTTCCACATTGCAGCCGTGGAAAACTTTGCCATCTTTGGTCAGCACTGCCGCGCCGACTTTGAATTTGGAATACGGTGCATACGCACGTTCGCGCGCCAGTTTGGCTTCAACGATCAGTTCCTCTGTATTCATGTCTTTCTCCATTTAAAAAGGCACGCCGGTCAGCATGCCTTTTTTGTTAAGTTTATTCCTGATATCTGCTGCGCTTATTTGCTGCCTTTCAGCGCATTGTTGCCCTGAAAGGCGCAGCGGTATTGGGAGATTATTTTTTTACGCCCAGTTCACGCAAACGTTCCTGCAGATAGCTGCCGGAAGTGTGACGTTCAGACAGCACGACATCCGGACGCGGATGCAGGAACAGTGGCAATGAGATGCGGGATTTTTTCGCTTCTTCGCCGGTCGGATTCAGCACGCGGTGAATGGTCGAAGGGTAATAGCCTTGCGAGGCTTCATCGAGCATGTCACCGATGTTGACGATCAGCATACCGAAATCGCACGGCACATCGTGCCATGCATTGTCTTTGCCCAATACCTGCAAACCGGCCTGGGTGGCGGCTGGAAGCACGGTCAGCAGATTGATGTCGCCATGGGCTGCGGCGCGCACTGCATCCGGCTCTTCATCGCCGGTCAGCGGTGGATAGTGCAGCACGCGCAGCAGGGTCAGATCGCTGTCGGTGATCATGTCAGACAAGGGCATGGAATACTTGGCCTTGATCTCTGCGGGTGTGTGATCTTCTACCCATTGCAGCAATTCAGTGGCGAGTTTGTTGCCGTGTTCGTAGTATTCCAGCGCCGCCTTGGAGACTTCGGACGGATATTGTCCCCATGGGTAAACGTGGTAAAACTCTTTCAGATCGCGCTTGGCATAGCCTTTGGCGGTCTCGGAAATTTTCGGCGAAAAATAGCCGTCCATTTTTTCCGTAAACGCGTATTTGTTTTTCGCATCGGTCTGGAAAAACTCGTACCATTCCTGATAAATGGTGTTGAGCAGATTTTGCGATAAAGGATGATTGGTCAAAACGCCAAAGCCGGTGTTGTGCAGGCTTTCGGTGAATTTTCTTGCCGCATCCGGATCACGGTAATCAACTGGTTGTATCAGCATGACTGTTCCCCTTATTTTACCAGTGCTGGTTTCAGCCAGTCGCTGGATAAGGTCTGGTCGATCAGCTTAGCGCAGGCTTCAGCATCCACTTTCATGCAGACGCGGGTTTCTGGTTTGCTGGCTTCCCAACCTGCTTGCGGGTAAGGAATCGCCAGTTTCGCCATCATGGTCTGACCATTGCCTATGCCTTCTTTGGCAACGCGCACGCGGCCGTTTTGTGTTTCAAAGATTTCCGGTGCGACCAGCCAGACAAACGCCAGTACATCGTGACCGTAGCAAGCATGGCCGAGGTCAGGGCGTATGCTTTGGTAGAAGTTCGCGTAGAAATTCACTGCGTGCGACAGCGTATCCATCGCCACGTGTTTGTGTTGTTCTGCCAGACGTGCAAAGAAGCTCGATGGCAAGACCACGCGATGCGTCACATCCAGACCAACCATGGTCAGATCCCAGCCTGCTGTAAAGACCAGATCGGCGGCATCCGGATCATTCCAGACATTCGCTTCTGCGACTGGCGAGACATTGCCCGGCTCGTCAACCGCACCGGCCATCAGCACGACTTTTTTCAACAGCTTAGGCAGTTGTGGTTCCATTTTCAGTGCCAGACCCAAGTTGCCCAGCGGGCCAACAGCAACCAGCGTGATTTCACCCGGATGCTGACGTGCCATCTTGACGATGAATTCCGCTGCGCTTTCCACTTCAGCCTGACCGCCGACTTCGATACGGGAAGGCAGATTGCCGAGGCCGTCTGCACCGTGGATGAAGTCTGGCGGTATGCCAGCAGCTTTCGCGAATGGCACATTCACACCTTGTGCCACCGGAATAGTGCGGCCTGCGATGCGGGTCAGGTAGAGCGCGTTGATGGTCGCCTGTTCGACATACACGTTGCCGAAAGTAGTGGTGATACCGACGACATCAATATCAGGATGGGCCAGCGCGAAATACAGCGCCATTGCGTCATCAACGCCTGGGTCCGTATCGAAAATGACTTTATGTTTTGCTTGCATGGAAATACTCCAGGAATTAACTTCAACTGGCCATTGAACAGAACCCAGTGTGAAGCAATTTGTTGTGTTTGACCTGGTTCAAGGAGGCCGTAACGTTGTCGATTTAAAAAATAAATCACCGGCAGCCAGTACGGGACTAGCCCATACGGACGACCGGCAGGTTTTATAGTCTTTTATCGTGACTTTACAAACGGCACGCCTATCGCCTTCGGCGCGACGGATTTCGCCATCAGGCCCGCAAGAACGACGACGGTGACTACATACGGAATCATCTGTATCAATGATCCCGGTACTTTTCCCAAGCCAGGGAAGACCACGCCTTCGATCTGGACTTGCAGAGCAGTGAAAAAACCGAACATCAGGCAACCGAGCGCCGTTTGCAGTGGCCGCCAGTTACCGAACACCAGCGCGGTGAGCGCCAGATAACCATTACCAGCGGACATATCGCGCAGGAAAAAACCACTTTGGACGATGGACAGATAAGCGCCGGAGAATGAACACAGCACACCGGCGCACAGCATCGCCATAAAACGGGTGCGCTCGACATTGATGCCAGCGGCATCGGCAGCATGCGGATTTTCACCGACAGCGCGCAGACGCAGACCGAAACGGCTGTGATACAAGACCCAGTGCACCAGCGGTATCAGGGCAAATGCCAGATACACCAGCGCGCTGTGACCACCGATCAGTTTGGTGTAAAACCAGCCCAGAAACGGAATGCCGCTGATTGCTTCCGAGCCCGGTAAAACAATATCAAACAGACGGGCAGAACCAAGATCAGGCGTACGCCCACCTTGCATAAAGAAAAACTGAGCAAGTACAAAGGTCAGGCCGCTCAGGGCGATATTGAGGGCAATACCGGCCACCAGTTGATTACCTTTTTGCGTGATGCTGACAAAGCCCTGCAATAAAGCGATGACAGCAGAAATCCCGACACCGGCGAGGATGCCTAACCACGGGTTTTGCGTCGCAAAGGCGACTGCTGCTGACACAAACGCGGCTGCCAGCATTTTCCCTTCAAGTGCCAGATCGACCACGCCGCTGCGTTCAGCGAACAGACCTGCCATCGCTGCAAACATTAATACCGGTGCATTGCGGATGGTAGAAACCAGAATGCTGGAAAATTGAAAATCATCAAACATCATTTTTCCTTACGTTTGAGCAGGGCAGAAATAGCCGGGGCATACAGATTTTCCATCGCGCCGCAAAACAGAATGATCAGGCCCTGAATGAAAATAAAAGTTTCGGTCGGAATATTCGGTTTTTCCAGCGACAGATCAAAGCCCCCCTGGATCAGCGCACCGAACAGTATCGACGACAGCAAAATACCGATCGGATGCTGACGTCCCATCAGTGCGACGGCGATACCGATAAAGCCTGCGCCTGCGGGGAAATTCAGGCCCAGATAATGCGTGGAGCCCATGACGGAATTGACGGACGCCAGGCCAGCCAGCGCGCCGGAAATCATCATCGCAACCATGATGGTTTTGCTGATGGAAATGCCCGCATAGTGCGCTGCATGCTGGTTCAGACCCGTCGCGCGTAACTGATAACCCCAGGTTGTGCGCCACACTGCAACACCGTAAATGACTAAGGCCAGTAAGGCCATGATAAAGCTGATATTCAGCGGTGTTTCACCAAGAACCGGCAGGATGCCATTCAGCTTAGGCAGCCATGCGCTATCGGCAAAGACACGGCTGGCGGTATTTTGTTCACCGGCAGGAATCAGAAAGCTGACGATGATGTAGTTCATCAGGCTGGCCGCAATGAAATTGAACATGATGGTCGTCACCACCACATGACTGCCGCGTTTTGCCTGCAAATAACCGGGTAAAAAAGCCCATGCCGCGCCGAAGATCGCGCTACCGACAATCGCCAGCGGAATCAGCAGCCATGCCGGTAAGCTCGCATCAAAAGCCAGCAGCACCAGAGTCAGCCCGAGACCACCCAGATACATCTGACCTTCGCTGCCGATATTGAATAAACCCGCCTGCATCGCAATCGATACGGATAATCCGGTGAAGATAAATGTGGCGGCGTAGAACAGGGTGTAGCCCAGTCCTTCAGGATTGAAAACGGCAGCATTCAGCAGTATGCCCAGCGACTCCAGCGGGCTCTCACCCAGCAGATAAATCACACCTGCTGCCACCAGCAGGGCGGACAGCAAGTTCAGTAAAGGCAGGGCAAAGGCGGTGGCCCAGCGGGGAAGATCGGCTTGATTCATACGTGGTTCGTCACTTGTTTGTTCGCTTAAGTTTTGCTTTGTATTCCGGCTGCTGTTTAGTGTTTGTGTAATCCACCCATCAGCAGGCCGATGCGGGTCGCATCAAATTCTTCTACTTTCAGTTCACCGGTGATGCAGCCGCCGGACATGACCAGAATGCGGTCAGCCAGGGCACGGACTTCTTCCAGTTCCACCGACACTAACAGGATGGCGACGCCCGCATCGCGCATCGCCAACAGGCGTGCATGCAGGCTTTCTATGGTGCCGATATCGACGCCGCGTGTTGGCTGACCTACCAGCATCAGTTTGGGGTCTGACGCCATCTCCCGCGCCATCACCACTTTTTGCTGATTACCGCCGGACAGCAGCGCAATGCGCAAATGTGGATCAGCCGGGCGCACATCAAACTTACTCAGCAGTTCGTTGCAGGTTTTCAGTATGGTTTTGTAGTCGAGCAGACCAAAAGCTTTGCCCAGCTTTTTCTGATAACCGAGAAAGCTGTTCATCATGACCGAGAAATTTTTTACAACGGCGTCACGCAGACGGTCTTCCGGTACGTGTGCGATGCCGAGTTCGCGGAACGTCGCAGGCAAACCATCCGCATCTTTGCGCCCAGCGAATGGTAGTGCCTTTCCTTGCATCGTCACTGCGCCGCTACTCGGTAAACGCATACCGCTCAGCACTTCCAGCAGCTCGCTTTGTCCATTGCCGGAGACGCCAGCGATGGCGACGATTTCTCCGGCGCGGATATTGAAATTCAGATCTTTGAGCAAGCTGACTTGCTGGGCGTTGATCAGATTGAGTCCCTGCACATCGAGCACTGTTTCACCCGGCGCATACGGCGCACGCGGCAGATGTGTTTCGATAGGGCGACCCACCATCAGTTCCGCCAGTTGTTCTTTATTGGTGTTCGCGGTTTGCACAGAACCGACAACAGTACCCGCGCGCATCACAGTTACTTCGTCGGTGATGTCGAGAATTTCCTGCAGCTTATGCGTAATCAGAATAATCGTTTTGCCCTGCTCTTTGAATAATCGCAAAACGGCAAACAGCGAAGCGGTTTCCTGTACCGTCAGCACTGCCGTTGGCTCATCCAGAATCAGAATGTTCGCGCTGCGGTATATCTGTTTCAGAATCTCAACGCGTTGCTGTATGCCGACCGATAAATCCTGAATTTTGGCAAGCGGATCAACGTCGAGCGAGTAACGCTGACAAATCTCACGCAGGTTCGCTTCAACCTGTTTGCGATGAGCAGCAAGGCGGAAGCCGCCTTCAGAGCCGAGCATGACGTTATCCAGCACCGTCATGTTTTCAACCAGCATGAAATGCTGGTGCACCATGCCGATGCCGAGATCGATTGCTTCCTGACTGTTACGGATTTGTTGCGGTGTGCCGTTAATCAGCAACTGACCGCCGTCAGCACGGTAGTAACCGTACAGTATGCTCATCAGGGTGGATTTACCTGCGCCATTTTCGCCGATGATGCCATGGATGGAACCGGGTGCAATGGAAAAACTCACATCGCGATTCGCCTGCACTGCGCCAAAGCGTTTGGATATGTGTTGAAATTCGACGGCAGCTTGCATACGTTCGGGATTCTCGGTGTGATCGAGTCAAGAATAGGAGTAAAAATTTCGGGGCGCCGATGTTGGCGCCCCGATCATGGTGAGTTTTATCTTAAACCGGGCATTTATTGGCGTCACGGAAATCGACGACTTTGATTTTTCCGTTAATGATGTCTTGTTTCGCCGTGTTGACACGCTTTTCAACTTCGGCACTGACAACGCTGCGATTGTCTTTGTCCAGCGCCCAGTCCACGCCGCCTTCTTTCAGGCCTTTGTAGATGGTACCACCTTGCCATTTGCCATTTTTCATTTGCATAAAGCTGTCATAAATCGCCTGATCAACGCGCTTGACCATCGATGTCAGCATATTGCCCGGATGCATATAGTTCTGATTCGAGTCAACGCCGATACCGAGTTTGCCTTTTTCTTTGACTGCCTGCAGTGTGCCCATGCCGCTGCCACCTGCTGCTGCAAAGATCACATCGACGCCACGCTCAAACTGCGCGCGCGCGAGTTCGCCGCCTTTGGCAGGATCGTTCCATGCCGCAGTGGTGGTGCCAACCATATTCTGGATCACTTCGACTTTACTATCGGTGGCTTTTGCACCTTGTGTGTAGCCGCAGGAGAAATTACGGATCAGCGGAATATCCATGCCGCCGATGAAACCAATCTTTTTGGATTTGCTCGCGAGGGCCGCCGCCACGCCGACCAGATAAGAACCTTCCTGTTCTTTAAATAATACCGAGCTGACATTGTTGCCCGCAGCAACGCCGTCAATCAATACGAATTTTGTTTTTGGAAATTCTTTGGCGATATTTTGTACTGCCTGCGCTTGTCCAAAGCCGATTGCGGCAATCAGATCAACGTTTTTACGAGCCAGATTACGCAGCACTTGCTCTGTTTGCGTGTCGCTGGCGACCTGTACTTCCATGAAGCCGATTTTGGTTTCTTTCTTGAAACGCTCTGCGCCTTCGGAAGCAGACTGGTTGAAAGACTTATCAAACTTACCGCCTGCATCGTAAATAACGGCAAATTTCGGGTCTGCAGCGTAAGCGCCGCCTGCAACGAGCAATCCAGCCAGAGTCAGGCAGAGTTGTTTGAGTTTCATGAGAGCTTCCTTATTCGTATATCTTGTGTGATCGCGTTTGTGATCGCTATTCGCTAACAGCACGCGGTGTCACTCATTATCAATGGGCACTTGCTGTCGTCAGACTACCATGCGTTGCCACCAAGTCTGGCTGTAAGGTCAAAATTCTATCAAATCCTGCTATCTTGTAATCGTACCCGATCGTAATCAGGCGACTTTCCGTACTTTCATAAATTCCAGAACTTCATGCCGATGTGGAATCGATGTCTGTGCCCCTAATTTCGTCACGGTCAGCGCTGCAGTATATTGTGCTTCGCGACTGGCATCAGAAACGCTGAGCCCATTAGCGATACCGACTGCAAACGCGCCGACAAAAGTATCACCAGCTGCGGTGGTATCCACCACATCGACCTTAATCGCCGGAATAAATTCACTGCTGCCTGCTTGTGTGATCAATGCACCGTCGCCACCCATAGTCAGCAAAACGGTTCCGACGCCCAGTTCCAGCAAACGTTCCGATGCCTGTTGTGCACTCGCCTGGTTGCTTACACTGATGCCGCTGAGTTGTGATGCTTCTGTTTCGTTCACGATCAGGTAATCAACTTGCTTTAATAATGCAGAATCCAGTTGCTGTGCCGGAGCCGGATTTAACACCACTTTGACACCCTGAGCATGCGCGATGGCGATTGCACGGGTGACGGTATCGACCGGTGTCTCCAACTGGCACAGCAATAACTGTGCCGCACCGATGACACTGGTTGCTGCTTCGATTTGATCGACGCTCAGTGTTGCATTGGCACCTCCTGCCAGCACGATGCTATTGCTGCCATTGTCTTCCACCAATATGCCGGCCACACCAGTGGCAACACCGGCAACACGCGCCAGATGCTGAATGTTGATACCTTCTTTCGCCAGACACTGCTGCGAGAAATCACCAAAGCCGTCATCGCCGACTGCACCGATAAAGCTGACATCCGCACCCTGACGGGCAGCAGCCACCGCCTGATTGGCGCCTTTGCCGCCGGGAATCTGACGGAACTCATGCCCCAACAGGGTTTCTCCCACTGCGGGCATGCGCGGTGTGCGGAACACTAAATCCATATTGACGCTGCCGACTACGGTGATGCGTGGCTTCATGATACTTTTTTCTCAGTAAAAGGGTGCTGCGCAATCGTTTGCGCAATCGATTTCGTATTTAACTATGGCCTACTTCTGCTAGTCAAGCGCATTCTCAGGATTTGATGAAATTTTATGCAATATCCAGACGGGCAAAATGCAGCAGGCGGTGTTACAGCGTGTCTTATTATTTCGACCGGCAACTCAAGCGATATCACTTCAGTCGCGTCACTGCGCCATGTTGTATCAGGCATGTACTTTTGCTGTCGCGTCTTAGCGGAACAATCTTGCCGTGCCACTGTGATACCGATTCATGCAGGGCGAGATTGTGCTGCGGATAATAACTGCTGTCAAATCGGAATTGCAGACACGATATGACGATTTATCCGGTTGGTGCCGGCGGATGCTGGTATCCGGATGTGTTATTATTCACCTTAATAAACAAATGTTTTTATTTTAGACATTTGTCTTTTTTGGGGCGAGTGCAGCTGCGGTAAAGTTTATTCGGGTTGGCGGCAGTGCGATCCCTGTTTATCTGATGCGGTATCTTGATTCTCGTCAGAAAGTTCCGTCAGGAAAAAATACTATGAGCGGCTCAGTATCAAAAAAAGAGCAATTATTTGTACTTGTCAGTGCGAATCCGTATGTGACCCAGCAAGAACTGGCAGATGCATTGCATTTATCCCGATCGGCGGTGGCAGGCCATATCGCCGGGCTGATCAGGGAAGGGCGTATTCTCGGCCGGGCATATATGTTTCCTGAAACGCGCGCCATCCTCTGTATCGGTGGTGCGAATATCGACCGTAAGTTGAGGACGGCAGCGCCTTTGCGTATGGGCACTTCCACCCCTGTCAGTCAGCATGAGTCTTACGGCGGCGTCGCCCGCAACATCGCTGAAAATCTTGCGCGGCTGGGTGTCTCCGCAGCGTTAATGTGTGCAATCGGTGACGATGCCAGCGGTAAAGGACTGATGAATCACGCGAAAAGTAGCGGAATCGATACCAGCGGCTCTTTACATGTTTCCGGCGCATGCAGCGGGACTTATACTGCAATCCTGGATCACTCCGGCGAACTGGTGCTGGCACTGGCGCACATGGAGTTATGTGAGTTACTTAACCGCGACTTTCTGATCAGTCGCCGGTCGCAACTGAACGCTGCTGCGATGATTGTTGCTGATATGAATCTACCTCCCGACAGCATTCAGTTGCTGATGAATGAGGCGCTTGTGAATAATAAGCCGTTGATCATCGTGGCTGTTTCTCAGCCGAAAATGGCGCGTCTTCCTGCTGTATTAAACGGAGTGCGCCTGCTGATTCTGAATCAGGCGGAACTGGAACAGAGGCTTGTTACCCGCTTCAGCAACCATGAGGGAATTATCGGTGGCTGCTTGCAACTGCAGGAGCAGGGAGTCACCGATGTGATCGTCACACTTGGTGCGGAGGGCGTCATTTTTACTGATGCAAAACGAGGTTTGCCGGCGCAACACCTGGCAGCGCATCAGGCTGAGGTCGTGGACGTCACTGGTGCCGGAGATGCCTTTGCTGCTGCCGTGTGCTGGTCTTTGCATCAGACGCCGGATGATATGCAGCTTGCCTGTCAGCGCGGTTTGCAGCTGGCAGCACTGACGATACAAACAGAGACCAGCGTGCTGCAAACGCTGGATGCAACCATTTTCAATGAGGGGTGATGATGCAATCCTATTTAGTTTTTTCTGAAGAAGTACGCGCCGCGAGAGTTGCCGGTAAACCTGTGGTGGCGCTGGAATCCACCATCATTTCGCATGGCATGCCTTATCCGCAAAACGTACAGACTGCGCGCGAGGTTGAGGCAATAATCCGCGAGCATGGTGCGGTTCCTGCTACGATTGCAATTATGAATGGCAAGATACACATAGGCTTGTCAGATGCAGAACTGGAATTGCTGGGACAATCTGCAGATGCACTGAAAGTCAGCCGGCGCGATTTGCCATATGTGATTTCGAGTAAAAAATTAGGTGCGACAACCGTGGCGGCGACCATGATTTGCGCCGAGCTGGCGGGCATTCCGGTTTTTGTGACCGGCGGGATTGGCGGCGTGCATCGTGGTGCAGAGACCAGTTTTGATATCTCTGCTGATTTGCAGGAGCTGGCGCGCACCTCGGTTGCGGTCGTTTGTGCCGGCGCGAAATCGATACTGGATCTGGGTCTGACGCTGGAATATCTGGAAACCCACGGCGTTCCTGTTATCAGCGTAGGTCAGGCTGAATTTCCGGCATTCTTCACTCGCGATAGCGGTTTCCGTGCTGATTTCCAGCTCGACAGTGCCACCGAACAGGCTGATTTTATAGCGACAAAGTGGACGCTGGGTTTGCGTGGCGGTGTCGTGATTGCCAATCCGATTCCGGAAGCAGATGCGATGCCGCGGGCAGAAATAGAAGGCATTACCCAGCAGGCTTTGCAGGAAGCGGCGCGGCAAGGCGTCAGCGGCAAAGCTGTGACGCCGTTTTTACTGGCGAGAATTAAGGAGCTGACCGCTGGCCGTAGTCTGGTCAGTAATATCGCTTTAGTGAAAAATAATGCAAAGGCGGGGGCGCAACTCGCGCATGCGCTGGCGGCTCATAAGAAATCCTGATACGAAGCAGATGTCGCTGGCTGTCGTGATTACAATACGGTGATTGCGATCACGACACATCAGGGATAAAAAACGCTGACGTGATAGCCGGATGCTTTCAGTTTGGGCAGGTCAAAATACAACTTGATATTCTTTTCAGTACCGGGTGCGAAACCCTTTGCAATATCAGCCGGCTCGCTCAGATAGTCTTTAGGAGTAAAGGCTTTTTGTAAGACCGGCTTGTCTTTTGCGTCATTCAGCACCAGTTCAACAGCGGGCCATGATTGCACCGTGTTGCTGCGGTTTTGTAATTGCATTACCAGCGAATATGTATTTTTTCCCGGTGACAGCGCCTGTAGCTCATTTGACTCTATGGTGATGTAGTCGATCTGGGCTGGCAGGGAAATCTGACAGTGAATAATGCGGCACGCTTGTTCCAGTCCTGAACGTGTTTCCGGATAAGCAGCAGCAATCTGATTTCTGAAAATATAGCCGGTCTGCGCGATCAGCGCAGGCAGCAAAATCAGGCTCAGCAGGATCATCAGGATACTGTACAGGCGACCACGCTTTTCTGCTTTTTCAGCCTGCAGGACAAATTCAGGTTTTTCTTCTTCATCCGCGCCAGTATCGCTGACGGAGTCTTCAGTCTCGGTTGCCAGGCGCTCCAGTGCAGCACCAGTCTGAGCGAGTATTGCTGCATCCATCGTTTCCGGCAGATAAGGTTCCTGAGGCTCCTGAAGTTCGTCAGTGGCGATGGCGGTCATCGTCGCAGGCAATACTTCGTTGTCATCCGACGCCGTTATCCGCTGATCATCTTCTGCATTGACGTTGTCCGCAACCGACCAGTCTATGCTGGGTTCTTCCAGCATAGCGGCTTTGGTTTCCAGCTCTACCTGAGCTAACAGTGTTTCCGGAGGTGTGGCTGCATTTTCTGCAAAAGGATCTTCTTCACCCAGGAAAAAATCCAGTGAGGCAGCTGATTCCGGTACCGGTGTAGCGGGTACTTCCGGCGCTTCTGGTTCCGGTTTCGTCTTGGCGGCCAGAACCTGCTCAAGATCTTCCGGCAAGTCATTCGTTTTTTCGCGGATTTCTGCGTCGCCAATGACTGCCGCTGGTGTTGCTTCTGCTTTCGCTGCAGAAGGAAATATCGTTTTTTCTGTCGCTGTTTCGTCAATGACGATGGCTACCTGATCTGCAGCGGGTGGTGCAGTTTCCGATAGCGGGGTTGACTGAACGGCAACTTCGGGTTCCGTTGTTTCCGCTGGTGTTAATGCTGACCTTGCTACTGGCGAGGCCAGCGCTTGCGCTGTCGTTATATTGGACACCACGTCAGGCTTAGACTGATGCGACTTGTTCAATTCATGCGGCGGAACCAGATGTTCAACGCCATTAAACGTCTGCTGGCAAGAGCCGCAACGTACCAGCCCCGCGTGCAGCTTCAGTTGGTCATTCGCCACGCGGAAGATGGTCAGGCAGTGAGGGCAGCGTGTGGCGAGAGCCATGACAGATTAACCTGGCAATTGTCCTGAGAGCGCGACCCAGCCTTCGTGCTCTGCCCAGACGCTGAGTTGGATAAATGGAGCGTAAGCTGCCGCCACTTCTTCTGCCTGACGTGCGAGCACGCCGGACAACACCAGTGAGCCGCCTGCTGCAACGCGTCCCGCCAGCATCGGTGCCATCAGTTTCAACGGGCTGGAGAGAATATTCGCGACGACGACATTGAATTTTTCCGATGAAGGATGGTCGGTGCCGAATTTTTCAGGCAGAGCAAATTCAACGTTGCAATGATTACGTTCAGCATTGAAATTCGCAGATTCTATCGCTTGCGGATCAATGTCCACACCGATCACTTTACCAGCGCCGAGTTTGCTCGCGACCATCGCCAGAATACCCGAGCCGCAGCCGTAATCAAGCACCGTCAGGTTTTGTGGTGCGTGTGCTTCCAGCCATTCCATGCACAGTCTCGTGGTCGGATGGCTGCCAGTACCGAATGCCAGTCCCGGATCGAGTTCCAGTATCAGCGCATCTGCATCCGGCGCATCATGCCAGCTAGGGACGACCCAGATGTTTTTGCCGATGTGTATTGGTGCAAACTGGGACTGCGTCAAGCGCACCCAGTCTTGTTCTTCCACTGAGCGGGTGGTGTAGGATGGGGTTGCAGGCAGGCCGATGGACTGCGCCGCTGCGGCGACTATCGCTGCATAATCGCTGTCGATATCGGTGAGTGCGACCACACGGCTGCGATCCCATGCTGTTTCCTCGGGTTCCATACCCGGTTCGCCAAACAATGGTTTTTCGTCTGCAGTGCCTTCGTCCGCATCTTCGACAGACACTGACAATGCGCCAGTATCCATCAATGCGTCTGATAATGCTTCCGCATGTTCTCGTGCCACTTCGATAACGACTTCTATCCAACCCATAGTGCTCTTTCTAAAAGATCTTGCGCCATTCACATGACGCAAGATCCGTAGTGATGATTATTGATTTTTCTTTGCCAGATCCGGCATATCTGCCAGTTTATGTTCGAGGTAATGAATATTGGTGCCACCCTCGATAAAGCGTGCATCAATCATCAGTTCACGATGCAGGGCGATATTAGTCTGTATGCCTTCCACTACCATTTCTGACAGCGCAATCTGCATACGGCGGATCGCTTGTTCGCGTGTTTCGCCGTAAGAAATGACTTTGCCTATCATAGAATCATAATGCGGTGGGACGAAGTAGCCCGCGTAAGCGTGAGAATCAACACGGATGCCAGGACCCCCCGGAGCATGCCACGATGTGATGCGACCTGGCGACGGTGTGAACTTGAATGGATCTTCTGCATTGATACGGCATTCGATCGCGTGACCTTTGAGAGAAATATCGCTTTGTTTGAAGCGCAGTTTCTCATTGAAAGCAATGCGGATCTGTTCCTGCACGATATCAACACCGGTAATCATTTCGGTCACCGGATGTTCGACCTGAACGCGGGTATTCATTTCGATGAAATAAAACTCGCCGTTTTCGTACAGGAATTCAAATGTACCTGCGCCACGGTAGCCTATTTTGCGGCAGGCTGCGGCACAGCGGTCGCCGATTTTTTCAATAATCTTACGTGGAATGCCCGGCGCCGGTGCTTCTTCTATCACTTTCTGATGGCGGCGCTGCATAGAGCAATCGCGCTCGCCGAGCCAGATCGCGTTACCATGCTGGTCGGCCAGAACCTGAATTTCCACGTGGCGCGGATTTTCCAGGAATTTCTCCATATACACTTCAGGATTGCCGAAGGCTGCACCAGCTTCGGCTTTGGTCATTGCTACAGCATTGATCAGGGCCGCTTCTGTGTGCACGACACGCATACCGCGTCCACCACCACCGCCTGCCGCTTTAATAATGACCGGATAACCCACTTTACGGGCTGTCTGCACAATCGCTTTCGGATCATCCGGCAATGCACCCTCGGAACCGGGAACGCAGGGAACGCCCGCTTCTATCATCGCGTGCTTGGCCGATACTTTATCGCCCATCAGACGGATGGATTCGGCACGTGGGCCGATGAAAACAAAACCGGATTGCTCGACGCGTTCCGCGAAATCGGCGTTTTCAGACAAAAAGCCATAACCCGGATGGATCGCCTGCGCATCAGTCACTTCGGCGGCACTGATGATCGCGGGCATACTGAGGTAACTTAAACTCGAGGCAGCAGGGCCGATGCAGACAGATTCATCGGCGAGCTTGACGTATTTAGCTTCGCGGTCGGCTTCTGAGTGCACGACTACGGTTTTAATGCCCATCTCGCGGCAGGCGCGCTGAATACGGAGCGCGATTTCACCGCGGTTGGCGATAAGGATTTTTTCAAACATGATTTAACTTTACTGTGGCAATGGTTGCTGCGATGAGTGCAGTGACATCTGGCACGTTGCCGGCATTAGCCAATGACGAACAGAGGCTGGCCGAATTCAACTGGCTGACCGTTTTCCACCAGTATTTGTTTGATTGTGCCTTCGAAATCGCTTTCGATTTCGTTCAGCAATTTCATTGCTTCAATAATGCACAGCGTGTCTCCTTTGGAGACGCTTTTGCCGATGTCGACAAAAGGTGCAGCACCAGGAGCGGAGGAGCGGTAGAAAGTGCCGACCATTGGCGATTTGACGATATTGCCTTCCGGTGCAAGCGGTGCCGCTGCAACGACTGGCGCTGTAGCGACGGGTGCTGCGGCCGGCGCCATCTGCTGCTGTGGCTGCTGCATCATGACCACTTGATTCTGAGGTAATGCCGAAGATTTAACGATACGGACTTTGCCTTCACCTTCTGTGACTTCGAGTTCGGCGATATCCGATTCTGCGACGAGGTCAATCAGGGTTTTGAGTTTTCTTAAATCCATGTGGAATCCCCTAGAAAAAAGTAGTTCTGGATTAATGAGAGCGCGCAATATAGAACGTTTCTGACGTTCCTGCAATGCCGGAAAAAATGAGATTGTACATTAAATTAAACGAAAATACTCGTTAAATGCACGAAGAAGAGCGAAATTAGATATTTTTTAGAGAAAAATCAATCGCCAGCCGGTAACCGTCAGTGCCAAGGCCGCAGATCACCCCTTTAGCGATGGCGGACAGAAAAGAATGGTGACGGAAGCTCTCGCGCTGATGAATATTGGAGATATGAATTTCGACAAAAGGGATGGCGACGCCTGCCAGTGCATCTCTCAACGCGACGCTGGTGTGGGTCAGTCCGCCGGGATTAATCACGATCGCATCGACATTTTCAGCACGTGCCGCGTGAATTCTGTCGATCAGTGCACCCTCGTGATTGCTTTGAAAGCTGATCAGTTCTGCGCCAGCGGCGGCGGCTTGTGCTTGTGCTGCGGACTCAATATCGGCAAGCGTTGTTGAGCCATAAACGGCAGGCTCACGGGTGCCGAGTAAATTCAGATTGGGGCCATTCAGCAGCAATAGTTTGCGCGCCATAGTCACATTCAATTTGACGAAGATGGCCGCATTTTGCCGCTAATGCACGGAAATTGGCAAGGAAAAATCAACTTACTTGGCCTTTTCCGCAGAAAATTTGGCGATATCAGCGCGCAGCTCATTCATCTTCAGACGGCCCAGATAGCTTTTTAACACCTTGCCGTCGGCAGAAATCAGTACTGTAAATGGCAGTCCGCCTGCCTTATTTCCGAGCTGGCGCGATAATTCGCTGCCATCGAGTCCTGCGACATATAACGGGTAGCTGACATTCAGTTTTTTTGCAAATTCGCTGATATTGGTGGGACTGTCTATACCCAGTCCGAGGATTTGTACTGGTTTACCTTTCAATTCCTGCTGCAACTCGGACAATTCCGGCATTTCCTGTACGCAGGGCGCGCACCAGGTCGCCCAGAAATTCACGACCAACAGCTTTTGATTCCATTGTGTTAAGGCTTGTTGCTTGCCATTGCTGTCTGGCAAAGTCTTTGCCATTAATTGTTTGACGGCATCGTTTTGCGGTGTTTCGGGCGCTGTCTTCAGATTTCCGGCGTAAATACCGAGTGCGCCGAATAAAGTGCCGCACAGCAGGGCGATGGAGATAAATCGTTTATTCATATCAGGTCTTTCGTTCCGGTATGTTGTTCTGCAGCTTCCTGCATGAGTGCTTTTAATGTCTGTAAATTAGCGCGCTCCAGACTTTTACCGCCACCGTTACGGATCGCGTCGTGGTCATGCAAGACGAGATGAACGCCCTCATTTTCGTGGATAAAACTCAGGGTTTCCACGCTTTCATTGCGATTATTGAAATGCTCTGAGACTTCAAACTGAATATCTCTGTTCAGCAGGTAAATGGCGACGTCTTTGGTATTGTCTGTAAACAAATGCAGATAGATATCGGTATGGTTGCCCGCCGTTCCATTCAGTACTGCGCCCACCAGATACGGATGAAAGCGCGCCAGCTCTTCCATCAGTCCGGCAGCCAGTTGTCTTAAATGGTGCAGCCTTTGCGGCTGCGTATCGCCGAAGAAGAGTTCATTGTATTCACGCACTTCCTGTTCTATTTGCGCATTGTCCGGCAGAACATCGCCCTTGATCTTGCGGTTACCCAGCAATTGTTTGGCCGCCTTGCGCTTGGCGGTCGCATAGTCAGCGCCGTCTTCAGCGATCATGCGTGCCGCCAGCATAGCGATTTCAGCCCGCAGGGCTTCGGCTTCGTTGGGAGTGTGAATCATCATGGCGGCATCATAACCCAACATCTGCACCTTTGTGCATAGGGAAACACGGGCGCAGTCAGGTAGAATTGCGGGATTCTGAAATTTAGTTAAATTATGCACATTCATATCTTAGGTATTTGCGGCACGTTTATGGGCGGACTGGCTGTGCTGGCAAAGGAAGCCGGACATACCGTGACTGGCTGCGATGCCAACGTTTATCCTCCGATGAGCACACAGTTAGAAGCGCAGGGCATTACGCTCACGCAGGGCTTCGGGGCTGAGCAAATCGCGCTGGAGCCTGATCTGTACGTGGTCGGTAACGTCGTGTCGCGCGGCAATCCTTTGATGGAAGAAATCCTGAATCGCGGCTTGCCTTATGTTTCCGGTCCGCAATGGATGGGTGACCACATCCTGCGCCATAAGTGGGTACTCGCGGTCGCTGGCACGCACGGCAAAACCACCACCTCGGCGATGCTGACCTGGATACTCGAATATGCCGGTTACGCTCCGGGTTTCCTGATCGGTGGTGTGCCTTTGAATTTCGGCATTTCTGCGCGACTGCAAGGCAATCATGCCTCGGATTTTTTTGTAATTGAGGCTGATGAGTACGATACCGCGTTCTTCGATAAGCGCAGCAAGTTCGTGCATTACCACGCCAAGACGGCAATTCTGAATAATCTTGAATACGACCACGCCGATATTTTCCCTGATGTCGGTGCGATAGAAACGCAATTTCACCATCTGGTGCGCACGGTGCCGGGCGTTGGTCGTCTGATCGTTAATGGCCAGAACGAACCCCTGCAACGCGTGCTGCAACGCGGTTGCTGGAGCGAGAAAGAGTTTTTCGGCAATGAACAGGAATGGCGCATTGTCTTAAAAGACGGTGAAGATTTCGACGTCTTTTTCAACGATGAATGTCAGGGCACAGTGCAATGGCAGCTGAATGGCGAACATAATCGTCAGAACGCTCTGGCCGCGATTGCTGCCGCGCGCCATGTCGGCGTCAAACCTGAGATTGCGATTGAAGCGCTGGCGCAGTTTGTGAATGTGAAACGACGCATGGAAGTGCGCGGCATTGAAAACGGCATCACCGTGATTGATGATTTTGCCCATCACCCGACTGCAGTGGCGACGACGGTCGCCGGATTGCGCCGCAAAGTCGGCAACGCCCGTATTCTCGCTGTGCTGGAACCGCGTTCCAACACCATGAAACTCGGCACCATGAAACAAGCCTTGCCCGGCAGTCTGGCGGAAGCGGATCTGGTATTTGGTTTCGGAGCACATGAAGGCAAAGATGCGCTCGGCTGGGATTTGGCTGAAACGCTGGCGCCGCTGGGCGACAAGCTGGCGACTTTTTCGGTGATTCCCGAGCTGGTTGAATCGATTGTCCGTCAGGCGCGGCCCGGTGATTATGTGCTGATCATGAGTAACGGCGGCTTCGGTGGCGTGCATCAGAAATTACTCGATGCGCTGAAATCGCATGCACAGGCTGAGGTTGTGGCAGCATGATTGTTTACCTGCATGGTTTTCGTTCCTCCCCGCAGTCTTATAAAGCGCGGGTGATGCAGCAACATATGCAGGAGCTGGGACGCACGGATGAATTTTTTTGTCCTGCATTATCACCATCACCGGCAGAAGCAATCGCACAGGCCGAAGCCATCATTGCGACAGCGGATCCGGCACAACGCGCAACATTGACGGTGATAGGTTCCTCGTTAGGCGGCTTCTATGCGACCTGGCTGGCGGAAAAATATGCTTGCAAAGCTGTGCTGCTCAATCCTGCCGTTAAACCGCCACGCGATCTGGAAAGTTATGTCGGTGTGACGACGTATTATCACAGCGACGAAGTATTTGAATTCAAAGCGGAATATGTCGCACAATTGCGGGCCTTGGCAGTGGAAAAAATCACCCGGCCGGAACGTTATTTTTTGCTGGCTGCGACTGGTGATGAAGTTCTCGACTGGCGTGAAATGGTTGCGCATTATCCGGGGGCAAAACAGAAAATTATCGAGGGCAGCGATCACGGCATTGCCGAGTTTGCGGATTACCTCGGTCTGGTCATGGCTTTTTGTGATGACGAGGTCTGACGGTGCGTGATTCTGGCAAAGCCGTTCTGCGTTCCGCATTTCGTCATGCATCGGTGGCGCACTGGGTGGAACATGTCAACACCATAGACCGGCGGCCGGCCATGCAGGACTGGCTGACCAACCGCGATTCACTGACGGCCAGACTGACTGCACGTTGTACGCAATTTCGCGTGCAGCGTTTGTCGCAGCACAAGGCAGTCTGTCTGCCGGATGAGTACGCTGTGATCGGATTACCGCAGCGGCGTCAGGTGCATGAACGCGAAGTGATACTGCGTTGCGATGGCGAAGCAATGATATATGGCCATACCGTGGTGCCGCTGAGTGCAACGGCAACGCAATGGCCTTTGTTTCAGGGGTTGGGAGAGCGCTCTTTAGGCAGTACCTTGTTTAATGATCCGCAGGTGGTGCGCGGCACATTATCGTATGCCCGCTTGCATCAGACGCACCCGCTGATGCGTCGCATCGTGCGGGTATTGCCGGGGCTGTCGGCTGAACGCAGTCTGACGGCGCGGCGCTCGTTGTTCTGGCGTAAAGGCGCCTGCCTGCTGGTCACTGAGGTGTTTTTGCCCGCGGTGCTGACATTGCCGCGCAAGCTACGCTGACGCTGAAAACGGGGAAAAACCGGAAAAATATACTGGGGGGAGTATTTTAAAAAGCCTTTTAAATACAAAGACATCAGGCTGAAAATACAAGATACTCCCCCCGATTGATAAAAATACAGACGTAAAAATGAAGAAAAGAAGTCTTGCATGAATTTATTTTTTGAAGAATCGGGCGATTTTAAAGCGGGCAGCATGATGTCGCAGGCAGGGGAAGCCTATCAGGTTGAACTGGCAAGCGGTAAGCGCAGCAAAGTCAAAGCCAAGGATGTGCTGTTGCAATTCGCAGCGCCTGATCCGGTTACGCTGATCGAGCAGGCACGCGCTGCTGCTGCAGATATTGACCTCGAATTTTTATGGGAAGTCGCGGGTCAGGAAGAGTTTGGTTTTGCTGAACTCGGTGCTGAATATTTCGGTCACGCACCACAACCAGTCGAAGCCGCCAGCCTGATTTTTGCCTTGCATACTGCGCCAGTGTATTTCTACAAAAAAGGCCGGGGCCGCTACAAGGCAGCGCCGGAAGCGTCCCTGAAAGCCGCACTCGCCGGTATCGAAAAGAAGAAACAGCAATTGCTGATCCAGGCCAGTTATGTCGAAGAGCTGAAGCAGCATCGTTTGCCTGAAGCAATGAAACCACTGGCTTTGCAACTCCTGTTCAAGCCCGATAAAAACACGATCGAATACAAAGCGCTGGCAGAGGCTTGCGACGCGTTGCAAATGTCGGCCTCACGCCTGATGCTGGCGACCGGCGGCATCCGCAGTCCGAAAGAATTACATCTGGCGAAATTTTATTTCGAACATTTCCCCAAAGGTCTGGGTTTCCCGACTATCACCATACCGGCATTACCATCAGATTTGCCGGTTGCCGATGTGCAGGCATTTTCGATTGATGATGTGACGACGACTGAAATTGACGATGCGATTTCTGTGGTTGAACTGGGTGATGGCAAACTGCGCGTCGGTATTCACATTGCTGCACCGGCTTTAAGCATCGCGCGCGGTGATGCGATTGATCAGCTGGCGCGTGCGCGTATGTCCACCGTATATATGCCAGGCGACAAAATCACCATGTTGCCGGACGATCTGGTCGATACATATACCCTCGGTGCCGGACAAGCGCGACCTGCCGTATCGCTGTATGCGACGCTCGATACCGCTGACTGGTCGGTACTGAACACCGAAACCAAGATCGAGGCGGTGCCGATTGCGTCGAATCTGCGGCATAACGATCTGGATGCGCTGGTGACCGAAGAAAATCTGGCGAACGATGCTGGTGATTATCCGCATAAAGCCGAGATCGCGCAGATCTGGAAATGGGCGCTGGTGCTGGAACAGGGACGTATGGCGAAGCGTGAAAGTTTCGGCATGAAGCCGGAACAAACCAATCGCGTTGATTTCAATTTTTATGTCGAAGACGATGTCGTCAGTATTGTCCGTCGCAAACGCGGTGCACCGCTCGATAAGATGGTAGCGGAGTTGATGATTTTCGCTAACAGCACCTGGGGTAAATTGATGGCGGATCATGGCATCCCCGGCATTTACCGCGCACAGGGCGTGGCCGGTGGCCGCGGTCAGGGCGGCTGGGCTGGTCGCATGCAAGTCCGTATGCTGACGCATGCCGCGCCGCATCAGGGTTTGGGAGTCGATCAGTATGCGTGGAGCACGTCACCTTTACGCCGCTATACCGATCTGGTGAATCAGTGGCAGATTATCGCTTGCGTACAACATGGTGTGACCGCACCGCTGGTGGCGCCGTTCAAACCGAAAGATGCCGATTTGTTCGCGATTGTTTCAGCTTTTGACGCAGCTTATTCTGCCTACAACGATTTCCAGACCAATATGGAACGTTACTGGTGCCTGCGTTGGCTGGAGCAGGAACAGGCACGTCAGGTCGATGCGGTGGTGTTGAAAGATGAGATTCTGCGTCTGGTTGAGATTCCGCTGGTGATCCGCTTGCCAGGCATGCCGCAGACTGCCCGTGGCGCGCAAGTCCGACTCGACATTTTGCGTTGGGATGAAGTTGATCTCAGCGTTGAGGCACGCATACTCGAAGTGCTGGGAACCGTGACGGATATCGGTGAAGAAGAAGTGCTGGAAGCTGAAATGGATGCGGAGCTTGAAAACGCGCTGGAACTTGCGGTCGATGCCTTACCGGATGAAGCTGTTGCAGCAAGCGACGATCAGGAAGCGGTCGCCGGTGACAGTGTTGACAGCAGCGATAGCGATAAGATTCAGCCACAAGCAGAGTAATGAACAGCGCGACAGAAAAGACAGACAGCATGCCCATGAAATCCGTGTTTGATAATTTGATACTCACGATTGCACTTACCGTTTCCGTGGTCGTTCATGCGGCATTGCTGCTGGTTCATTTCGTCGCACCCAAGCCTGCAGAAACGCAGGCCGCAGACCCCGGGCTGGAAGTGATACTGGTCAATTCCAAACATGACCGCAAGCCTTTGAAAGCAGATGCGCTGGCACAAGCCGATTTGGATGGCGGCGGTGCGCATGACAGCGGTCGCAGTAAATCGCCGTTGCCGGATATGAACAGAAGCGAAGACGGTGACAGTATCCGTAATGCGACCAAACGCATAGAAGAGCTGGAACAGCAGCAACGGCAATTGCTCGATCAGGCCAGACGTCAGGAAAAATTCCGCTTGCCGCAGCAAGAGAAACGCCGACTCGATGACAGCCGCACGCCTGATAAAGGCAGCGACGATCTCGATACCAGTAAAGCTCTGGCGCGGATGGCTGCAGAAATTTCACAGACGATAGAAGACCAGAACAAGCGTCCGCGCAAAACCTTCATTACGCCGAGTACACAAAAAGTCGGTTATGCGATGTATTACAAAGAATTGCAAAAGCGCATAGAAGATTTCGGCACCCTGAATTTCCCGCAAAAGGAAGGGAAAAAACTATACGGTGAACTGATCGTGTATATCCCGATTTTCCAGGACGGTACCATTTATGAAAAAGAAGGCGGCCCGCGCATAGAAAAATCTTCCGGTAATAAAGCACTTGATAAAGCCGCCTTGCGTATCGTTCGCAGTGCTGCACCGTTCGGCAAATTTCCACAGAACATGCGTTCGGATGATAAAGACGATTTATGGGTAGTCATTACCCGCTTCAAATTCACGCGCGATCAGCAACTGGAAACTGAGCTGCGCGGAGGTAAAAAATGAATCACACCGTAACACCGGATCACTATGTCGTGATTGGCAATCCCGTCGCGCACAGTAAGTCGCCGTATATTCATGCCGCATTTGCCGCGCAGACGGGGCAAATGCTGGAGTATCAGCGATTGCTGGCACCACTCGATGGTTTTGCCGCCAGTGTGCAGACATTCCGGCAGCAGGGAGGCAAAGGCGCGAATGTGACCGTGCCGTTCAAGCTGGAAGCCTGTGCACTGGCAACGGAATTAACTACCCGCGCTGCAGTTGCCGGTGCAGTCAATACCTTACGCTTTGATGGCGAAAAAATTTTGGGTGACAACACGGACGGCATCGGACTGGTGACTGACATCGTGCGTAATGCGGACGTACCTCTGCAGGGCAAACGCATTCTCTTGCTCGGGGCAGGTGGCGCAGCACGCGGCAGCTTATTACCTTTGCTGGAGCAATTGCCGGCAGAACTGGTGATTGCCAACCGCAGCTTGTCGAAAGCGCAGGAGCTGCAGCAACTGGCTGAGCAATATTTCCCTCAGCGTCCGGTTGCCGCCAGCACTTTTACCGATGTTGATGGTCGTTTTGATGTGATCATCAACGCGACTTCTGCCAGTTTGCATGACGATGTGCCGCCTCTGGCGGGTAGCTTGTTTGATACCGGAACGCTGGCTTACGATCTGATGTATGGTGCCCAGCCAACGGCATTTTTGCGTTTTGCAGCGACACACGGCGCGCAATGTCGTGATGGTTTGGGCATGCTGGTGGAACAGGCCGCCGAAGCGTTCTTTCTGTGGCGCGGAGTGCGCCCCCAAACTTCCGCGGTGCTGGCGGAGTTGCGACAGGCATTGAATGCCAGCGCGGAGGCGAAATGAAGCTGTTCCGCAGATTATTATTCTGGCTGGTCGGGGTGCCGCTGTTGCTGGTGATTTTGCTGCAAGCGTATTTTCTATTGCAGATTTGCTGGTGGATTAATTTCAATCCTTCTTCCACCAGTTTCATGCGCCAGCAACTCAGCGTGCTGCAAGAGAAAAATCCAGATGCACGGTTGCAGCATAAATGGGTGCCGTATAACCGCATTTCCACACATCTGAAACGTGCTGTGATTGCTTCAGAAGACGATACCTTCGTCGATCATGAAGGTGTTGATTGGGAGGCGATGCAAAAGGCTTATGAAAAGAACCAGAAGAAAGGCAAGGTTGTTTCCGGCGGCTCGACAATCACACAGCAACTTGCCAAGAATTTGTTTTTGTCCGGTCAGCGTAGTTATCTGCGTAAAGGTCAGGAACTGATCATTACGTACATGCTCGAAGCTTGCATGAGCAAGCGCCGCATACTGGAAATTTATTTGAATTCGGTTGAGTGGGGCGTTGGTGTATTCGGCGCCGAAGCGGCGGCACAGCATTATTACGGCATCAGTGCAGCCAATCTGGGGGCTGCGCAATCGGCGCGCTTAGCGGTGATGCTGCCTAAGCCTCGTTACTTTGATAAAAACCAGGGATCAGGATATCTGCAAAGACGGACTGAGTTAATTTTAAAACGCATGACTTACGCGGAGGTACCATGAATTTACAACGACAACGTGGGCTGAGCCTGATCTGGATTTCTGCTTTGTTTATGTTGCTGGGGCTGGTATCGATGGGTTTTTTATATACGATACGTTATGGCCATTTGCCGATGCAGGAAGTCTGGACGAAATGGGGAAAGTCGGCGAACGTGATCGGCAATGAATTAAAAAATGTCACGGGCGTACAGGAACTTACTCTGCCTGGACAAAACAGCGGTGGCGTGCGTCAGGCCGCCACGGTTGAATCCGGTGTGCGTCGTTGTACGATTGATGGAAAAACGGTGTACTCTGACACCGCCTGTCTTGACAGTAATCCGACCAGCAGGAAGGTCAAGCTGAACGATACTCAGGGATTCGTTAAACCTCCGGTACCAGCCGAGGATGCCGGTGCCAGCCATGCTGATCAGGATTTACGACTGCAGGCACTGGAAAAGGCGTTGCAAAAGGCGCAGCGGTAAAAGTAACAGCGCAAACGCCGGACGTTTGTCGGGTAAGGTATCAGCTGTTGTACTGATACATAGTGAATGAAGAAATTTAAGTCAGGTCTGGTCTTGCAATGATGCCGGGTGGTGTGCAGCAATTTGTTTCACTCTCCGTATCGCGTGTTCAGCCTCACTCCTAGCAGGTTTTTAGCGGAATTGCCCATGATTAATGTTTTCGTATTACACAACGGACGGCTGAGCCAGATCAATATCGAAAATCGTGCCGATCTTGAAAATACCTTGCCGGTGTGGGTCGATCTGACTGATCCGAATGAAGAAGAGCGCGAATGGGTCAAGAGTATCTACGGCGTGACGTTACCGGGCGAAGACGAAGTCAAGGATATTGAAGCCTCTGCGCGGTATTACGAAGCGGACAGCGGCGATCTGCATTTGCGCACCGATTTTCTGATCGACGAAGACGAAGATGATGAACCTGCGCGCACGGTGACAGTTGCATTCATTCTGGCGCGCGATATTCTCTTTTCTGTACACAATACTGATTTGCCTGTGTTCCGCCTGGTGCGCATGCGTGCCCGTTCACGTCCCGGTTCTATCAACGATTACAAAGATGTGCTGCTGGACTTATATGCGACCGATGCCGAGTATTCCGCGGATGCACTGGAAGGTATTTATCAGAATCTGGAAGACGTCAGCCGCGCTGTGTTGCAAAAAGAATTCAGCGATCAGGACGCAGCCGCAGCTCTGAACTCAATCGCCCAGGAGGAAGATCTGAACGGGCGCATTCGCCGCAATATGATGGATACGCGGCGTGCCGTCAGTTTTCTGATGCGCGGTCGTTTGCTGAATGCGGATCAGTTTGAGGAAGCGCGCCAGATTCTGCGCGATATTGAATCTCTCGACGGACACACCTCATTTTTGTTCGATAAGATTAACTTCCTGATGGACGCCACCGTCGGTTTCATCAATATTAATCAGAACAAGATCATCAAGATATTCTCTGTCGCCAGTGTGGCTTTCCTGCCGCCGACCCTGATCGCCAGTATCTACGGCATGAACTTTAAAGGCTGGTTTCCGGAACTCGACTGGGAACTTGGCTATCCATTTGCTCTGCTGCTGATGCTGGCATCTGCGATTACGCCGTTCTGGTATTTCCGTCGTCGCGGCTGGTTAAAATAAACGCAGTGGCATCAGGACCGGGGCAGTCTGATGTGCAGCCCTCAGATGTGTGCGTCAGCGACCGCGTCAGGATTGTCAGTTCGCTGGCGCCATCTTCACAAGTGTGAAGTATCGGGGTGCGGTATCAGGGTGGAGGTGTCTGCCAGCGTTGCTCTATCCGCGCATAGGTCCCGTTGGCTCTGATGGTCAGCAAACCGCTGTCGAGCAACTGTGCGTAGCGCGCGGCACCCGGCCAGGTTTTTGAAAAGCTGACAAACAACTTGTCTTCGAGCACGACACCGACCTGCTTGATCTTACCCTTAAACTCTTGCGGATGCGTGACACTGAGGTGATCGGCAACTCTGGTATAGACCAGCGAATAATCGGACCTGCCTCGTAATAATTTACGCAAATTCGACAGATCTGATGGCGCTGTTTCACGCACAATGCCGGCGTTGTTTTCAATCTCGCTGCCATAGGTATAACCATGTGTGAAGCCGATCTTATGTCCGCGCAGTTCCTGTCGACTGACCGTTGTCGAAGGATCGTCTGCCCGTGCATAAATGCCGATAACGGCTTTGAATATCGGTTCTTTGTGGAAGATAAACAGCGACGCGAGTTTGGCGTCCTGCAAGCTGTCGAAGCATCCCAGTGCTTGTCCTGTCTGCGCCAGCATCAGACAGCGTGAATACGGGGCAGGAGTAAACCGGACCTGAATGCCGGAGGCCGCATAAGCTGCCTCAATAATATCGGCGGCAAAACCGCGTATCCTGCCGTTTTTGGCTCCTGAGTAGGGATACCAGTCATCCTCACCAATCAAAGTGATTGTTTCAGCTCGCGCTGCCACTATAGCGTTGCCGCTCAGGAGAATGAGCAACAGCAGCAGACGCGTCAGGTATGCTGTGAAGTTGTTTGCACTACGGATAGTCATGCAAATGTAGTCGGAGATCAGTCTTACTTATCATATTGACGCATATTGGCTGATTTCGCTAAGACTTTGCCTGTATTTTCTGTACTTTGTACGTATTTTTACAACCTTCGCAAAACCAGGTGTTTATTTTGTTAACGGATGCCGGTAAAGCGTGTTACTGCGGCAGCTTTCTGACGGCAGGAAAATTATTAATTCCGGGTAATGTAAGAGGCACTCCGCGACGGTGATGCGGAGTGGGTTCCGGGAAGGCGATGATACTCAGCTCAACTGTGGTAGTTTTCTGTGAGAATCTGAAGTCGTGGCAGATGAAAATCTCGGTGCCGCCTTTGTTCTGGATCTGATCGCATCCGACGAACGCTTGGACGATTGCTCGGTCCTGTGGTCGAGTTTAAATACAGATAATGCATTAACCAGAGTGGTGGTCTGGACTTCCAGGCTGGAGGCCGCTGCAGCTGCTTCTTCGACCAGCGCGGCATTCTGTTGCGTGACTTCATCCATCAGTGTGACCGCATCATTGACTTGTAAGATGCCGGAACGCTGCTCTTGAGATGCGGAAGCGATTTCACCGATCACGCTGGTGACTTTTTCAGAGGTGACGATGATTTCCCGCATAGCGTTGCCGACCGTGCCGGTCAGCGCAGCACCAGTCTGAATTTTACGCATCGATTCATCGATCAATTGCTTGATTTCTTTTGATGCAGAAGCACTGCGCTGAGCAAGATTGCGGACTTCCGATGCAACGACTGCGAAGCCGCGCCCTTGCTCGCCAGCGCGCGCTGCTTCTACTGCGGCATTCAGTGCCAGAATATTGGTCTGAAATGCGATGCCCTCAATGATGCCGGTGATTTCTATCATGCGCTTCGATGAGTGGCTGATGTCCTCCATCGTCGCAACCATCTGCTCTGAAATTCTGCCGCCATCGCTCGCCACGCGCAAGGCATCGCTCGCCATATTGCTGGCCTGACTGGCGTTTTCCGAGTTTTGCGATACGGTTGAGGCAAACTCTTCCATACTGGCAGCCGTTTCCTCCAGAGACGAGGCCTGCGATTCCGTACGGCTTGATAAATCCATATTGCCAGCAGCAATTTCTTTGGTCGCAATACTGATTTTTTGTGAATTTTTACGTACGTCACCGACAATCGAATGCAGATTTACACGTAACTGACGCAGCATCCGTAATATTTGTCCGAGATCATCGGTGCGCGTGGTGTTGATTTCCCCTGTCAGGTCACCACCTGCCATGATTTTGCAGGCCTCAAGCGCTCGCTTGCTGGGAACCGTGACTGCTCTGTGAAAGTTATACCAGGCAGAGAATGCGCTGAATGTCGCGAGCAACAGAAACGCACTCAACCAGCGGATTTCACTTTCCTGATCAAACTTCACGAAGTTGCAGATCAGTGCGAACAACGAAGAAAGTAGCATCAGCGCGGCTGTCAGCGCGAGATGATGACTGACGGAAAATCTGAAACTGGAACGTAATCTGGCGCTGAGACTGTTACTGACGGCTCCACCCTGATGCAGACGAATATTGTTAGGGTTACCGTTCTTCAGCTCGGCGTATAGTTTACTGGCGTCGCTTATCTGCTTGGGAGATGCTTTGGTGCGCACAGACATATAGCCGACAGCTTTGCCATCCTCTATCACTGGTGTGATGTTGGCGCAGACCCAGTAATAGTCGCCATTTTTGCAGCGGTTCTTGACGATACCGGTCCATGGTAAGCCCGATTTTACCGTGGTCCATAAATCAGCAAAGGCTTCGACAGGCATGTCCGGATGACGCACGATATTTTGCGGTGCGCCCAGCAGTTCATCCATCGTGAAACCACTGACTTCAATGAAATACGGATTAGCGTAGGTGATGTTTCCTTGTAAGTCGGTCGTGGAAACGATCGATTCTGTCTCACTGATCAGATACTCGTTCTGAGTGACTGGCATATTTAAACGCATACTATTCCTCTATTATCTGAGCGGCTTGAATACTCACATCTTGTTTGATTCAACATAAATTCGCAGCAGCTTCATTAGCTGCGAATGAGATGCGGGTGAAATATTCAACATCAGTCTGCTTGGCCGGTAAAAAACAGGTGCAACAGCTGGCATCAAAGCCGGAATAGCTAAGCAGGCAATATGCATCAAAAACGTCACTCAACTTACGCGAGTGAACAAAGCATGATCAACGATAGAAAATGTTTGTTTTTTGACTTTACGCCAAGAAAATATACCTGACAATAAGTAAATTTTCTGGATGTAAAAATGAAGTTGCTCGACGGATATATTACAGCGCATGGCTCGTCTTTTCTGTCATTCTCAACCATCAGTATGACAAATGAAATGCAGGTTTTTGTTATTTCAGGGCACCCTGAAACAAGCTGAAGCCAGGCAGAAAAAATCCTCTGTTAACCTTGTTCCGACGGGAAAACTATAATACACACATCGCTATGCGTAAAGTTAAATACTGTTGCAGAAAGGACGGGGCTGGTCAGTAAAAGTAATGCTTTTTCATAGAGAAAAACGTTGTTATTTTGCGGGGTACAAGTATTGCCAGAGTTAACTTTAATTAACTATTCAGCACGGAAAATGGACTCGATGAAGGGGAAACAACAATATCCTCTGACTGCGATACAAGCTGACTTAGCTGCTGAACTTTGTACCGGAATCATTTCACAAAGCGGGAACCTTCATACATGCGCCTGCCAGCACGAAATGCTGCCAGCAGGCGCATGTAGCAAGGGGACGTTAATGCGCTTCTTCCCAGTTTTTTCCTATACCGACTTCTGCCAGCAAGGGTACGTTCAGCTGTGCCACATTTGCCATCAGTTCCGGCAGTTTATTGCGTATCAGATCCAGTTCGGATTCCGGAACTTCCAGCACTAGTTCGTCATGTACCTGCATGATCATTTTTGATTGCAGGCGTTCTTTTTCGAGCCAATTCTGGACTGCGATCATGGCGAGTTTAATCAGATCGGCAGCCGTGCCTTGCATAGGTGCATTGATCGCCGCGCGTTCAGCAGCCTGACGGCGCGGGCCGTTAGGACTGTTGATTTCTGCCAGCCACAGACGGCGTCCGAACACGGTTTCAACATAGCCGTGTGCCTTCGCTTTGGTGCGGGTGTCGGCCATGTACTGCGCAACGCCTGGATAGCGCTGAAAATATTTGTCGATATAGCTTTGTGCCGCTGCACGTTCTATGCCGAGATTACCGGCGAGTCCAAATGCGCTCATACCGTAAATCAGACCGAAATTAATCACTTTCGCGTAGCGCCGTTGCTCACTCGTGACATCATCAAGTGCGACACCAAAAATCTCAGCGGCTGTCGCTTTATGTACGTCTTCGCCATCGGCAAAGGCTTTCAGAAGACTGGCATCACCGGAAATATGCGCCATGATGCGCAATTCAATCTGCGAATAATCGGCGGAAATAATGACATGGCCGGGAGCCGCGATAAAGGCTTCGCGGATACGGCGTCCTTCGGCGGTACGTACAGGAATGTTCTGCAGATTAGGATCGTTCGATGCCAGGCGGCCAGTGACCGCAACGGCCTGCGCATAGTTGGTGTGCACGCGGCCTGTTTGCGCATTGACCATTTTCGGCAGCTTGTCGGTATAGGTCGATTTGAGTTTTGCGAGCCCGCGGTATTCCAACAATACTTTGGGCAGCGGATAATCTTCGGCCAGTTTTTGCAAAACTTCTTCATCCGTTGAGGGGGCACCGGATGGTGTTTTTTTGACGACGGGTAAGCCCAGTTTGCCAAAGAAAATTTCACCGAGCTGTTTTGGCGAATTCAGATTAAACGGTTGTTCTGCGAGTGCGTAGGCGTTTTGTTCCAGCTCCAGCAAACGCTTACCGATTTCATTCGACTGAGCGCTGAGCAAGTTTTGATTGATCAGGACGCCGTTGCGTTCTATTTTTTGTAATACGACCGAAGTGGGTAATTCTATGTCGTGATAAACGCGTTGCAAGCTGGCGTCTGCTTCGATTTCTGGCCACATCGCCAGATGCAATTGCAGTGTGATGTCAGCATCTTCTGCGGCATAGTCTGTTGCACGCTGCAGATCCACCTGATCAAAACAGATTTGCGCCGCACCTTTGCCGCAGACGTCTTCAAAACTGATGGTTTTTTTGCCGAGATGGCGCAGCGCAAGGCTGTCCATGTTATGCGATTTATGCGACTCAAAAACATAAGACTCAAGCAAGGTGTCGTGGACGATGCCGCGCAGCGCGACGCCATGATTTGCAAAAATATGCGTATCGTATTTCAGGTTTTGTCCGACCTTGGCTTTGCTTTCATCTTCCAGCCATGGCCTGAGTTTTTCCAGTACCAATTCGCGTGGCAATTGTGCCGGGGCATCAGCATATTGATGTGCTACCGGGATGTAACAGGCATGACCAGCTTCGCAACACAGAGAAATTCCGACCAACTGCGCTGTCATCGGTTCTAGCGAGGTGGTTTCAGTATCGACTGCAGTCAGGCTGGCGTTATTGATGCGGGTGATCCAGGCGTCAAGCTGGGTTTCGGTTAATACAGTTTCGTAATTGCTGATAACAGCCGCAGGCATTGCGCTGTCATCATTGAATAAGCCCGCCTGTGCAGGCGTATTACCTGAACCAGCAGCGGCTTTTGGCGTTGCGCTTAACGGTGTCGCGCCCGCCGTTGCATCGCCGGATAATTCACGTAACCAGGTCTTAAAACCGTAGCGTTTGTAGAACGCCAGCATCGCTTCTTTGTTTTCTTCCTGTGCGACCAGCGATTCATCGATAGAAATATGGTGTGCTGATAAATCGCAGTCTGTTTTGACCGTGATCAGTACACGGCCCTGTGGTAACCAGTCTAATGCCGCACGCAGGTTATCGCCGACCACGCCTTTGATTTTATCTGCATTGGCGATCACTCCGTCGAGAGTATCGTATTCAGTTAACCATTTGACCGCTGTTTTGGGGCCGCATTTGGTCACACCGGGAACGTTATCGACGGTATCGCCTATCAGTGTCAGGTAATCAATGATGCGACCGGGTGGCACACCGAATTTTGCGAGTACACCTGCTTCGTCAAGCTTCTCGTTGCTCATAGTGTTGATCAGGGTGACGTGGGGATTGACCAACTGAGCGAGATCCTTGTCTCCGGTTGACACGATGGTATTCAGACCGCGTGCGGTGGCCTCGACAGCGAGTGTACCGATCACGTCGTCGGCTTCGACGCCTTCGACCATCAGGATAGGCCAGCCCATGGCTTTGACGGCCTCGTGTATCGGTTCTATCTGCAGGCGCAAATCATCAGGCATGGCCGCACGTTGTGCCTTATATTCGGGATACAGGTCATCACGGAAAGTTTTGCCTTTTGCATCAAATACGCAAGTCATGTATGCTGCCGGATAATCACTGCGCAAACGGCGTAGCATGTTGATCATGCCGTAGATGGCGCCGGTTGGCTCTCCTTGCGGATTACGCAGATCGGGCATGGCGTGAAAGGCTCGGTACAGATAACTTGAGCCATCGACTAATAACAGGGTATTTTGCATATGAACGGAAACGGAAACAGAAAAGATGTGACGAGGTTGCGCCAGATTATCGACCGCGATAAGGCAACCGCCTTAAAAGCACGTGAATCGTGGCATATGTTCACGATTATGGCAGAGTTTATCGAGTCCACCGAGCGCCTTTCGACGATACGCCCGGCCGTGACTATTTTTGGTTCAGCCAGAACCAAACCGGACGACAAATACTATCAGCTCTGTGTGGACCTTTCCCGACGATTGTCGGATCAGGGTTTTGCGGTCATTTCCGGCGGAGGCCCCGGCATTATGGAAGCCGCGAACAAAGGTGCCTATGAAGGGGCTTCTCCATCGGTGGGACTGAATATCGAATTACCGCACGAGCAGCGCACGAATCCATGGCAAAACATCAGCCTCAGCTTCCGTCATTTTTTTGCACGCAAAGTCGCGTTTGTGAAATACGCCGATGCGTATGTTGTGTTTCCTGGCGGCTTTGGCACGATGGATGAAGTCAGCGAAGTGTTGACTCTGATTCAAACCGGCAAGACGCGGCATATTCCCGTGATTCTGGTGGGAACGAGTTTCTGGAGTGGTCTGCTGGAATGGATCCGGGTGCAGATGGTCGGCAATGGCATGATTGCCCCGGAAGATATGAATCTCGTGCATCTGATCGATGAACCGGCAAACATTGTCGATGCGATTTTTGCCTTCTATGAAGCACGTGATATCGAGCCTTCCGAAGATGAGCGGCAACGTATGTTGTACCTGTAATAATCGGCCATGAAATTTCTTGCGGAAATAAGTCAGACAGAACAATGCAATGAAACAGAAAATAACGGATATATCAAATAAGCCGCAGCGGAGGATATGGCCGATGAGCGCACTATTACTGGCGATGTACAGTATGAGCGCCGCGGCGCAGACGCACTGCGTACAATTGGACAACGATGCACAGCGACTCGCCTGTTACGATCAGTTGCATAACAGGAACAAGAATGCCACGGATGCAAATGCCGTGAATTCTGTGCCTGCAATGACGGCGGAAACAGTTGTTTCACCTGTTGCACCGCTTCCCGTTGTTGCAGAAAGTGAGGCGCCGCGTTCGTTTCTGAGTGAGCGGGTGGATGGCTTAACTGAGCGCTGGGATCTTGATCCGTCGAATAAAAATCCAAGGTTTTTACCGCGTTTGTATAAGCCTGTGTACATTCTGCCGGTGGCTTACAGTAGCCGGATCAACAAAGCGCCTTACTCGCCGACACCTGGTCATCAGTCCGATGCCATTGGCCTGAGTCCTGCTGAAGCGAAATTCCAGTTGAGCTTTAAATCCAAAATCTTTGATGGTTTGCTGGGTGACAGAGCGACGATCTGGGGCGGTTATACGCAATCATCGCGCTGGCAGGTTTACAACGACGATTTGTCACGGCCATTTCGTGAAACAAATTATGAGCCTGAACTGATGGCTGTATTTTCCACGCCGTTTGAAGTGATGGGCTGGCATGGGCGCATGGCGTCGGTTAGCTTAAATCATCAGTCGAATGGCCGTTCCCTGCCTCTGTCGCGTAGCTGGAACCGCGTGATCGGCGAAGTTGCCGCCGAGCGTGGAGACTGGAGTATCAGCCTGCGCCCCTGGTGGCGTATTAAGGAAGCCGTCGGTAATGATGATAATCCGGGCATTGAAAACTATATTGGCCGTGGAGAAGTATTACTGACACGTAAGACAGGTGAACATATTTTCACTTTTCAGGGGCGACACAGCCTGCGCAGTGGAAAAGAATCGCGCGGCTCTGTGCAACTGGAATGGGCATTTCCGCTGGTTGCTGGTTTGCATGGATATGCACAGATATTCAGCGGTTATGGCGAAAGTCTGATTGACTACAATTTTCGCCAGAACAGGTTTGGTCTCGGTATTTCCCTGGTCGAGTGGCGTTGATAAAAAAGCCCGTCAGCCAACAGCCACGGGCACTTTTTATTGCTGAGTAAGAAAACTGCGGATTCAGGCGACATTCACCAATATCAGGCCGAGCAAGGCAGGCAGCGCCTGAATATAGAGTATCTTTTTGCTGGCGGTCGCCGCACCATACACACCGGCGAGCAGTACGCAGCCGAGGAAAAATACTTTTACATCATGCCCGGCAGTTCCGAGGCTGAGTCCCCAGAACAGGCCCGCGGCAAGAAAGCCGTTATACAAGCCCTGATTCGCCGCCAGCACTTTTGTCACTGCTGCGGATTCTTTGGTTTGCCTGAAGGCTTTCATCCCCGCAGGTTTGTCCCATAAAAACATTTCCAGTATCAGGATATAGACGTGTAACAAGGCGACCAGACCGACGATGATGTTTCCTAATAAAGCCATGCGTATGCTCCTTTTTTCTTATAAATGATGACGACAATGAAGACTCAGATTGTTCTGATGTCAGTCCAGCCAGTTTACCCGGCTGAATTTGTTTTTAAACTCTTCCGGCATAGGAACGACTTTTCCGAGTTGGTAATTGAAAAATACAAAACCTGATTTTGCCATTGCTACCAGCGCCTGATCGGCAGGGCGACTGATACGGAAAGTGATGTCCCCGCCATATTTATTAAAGTCCATCACGCCGACTTCAAACAGCAACTGGTCACGCGCATGTCCCTCGGCTTTGTAAGTGGTCGCCAGATCCGTGACGATGATACCGACACCATCCTGCGCTGTTTCCCGGATACCGAATTCAAAAAGAAAACGCGCACGCGCTTCGGAAATCATCGAAATCATGGAATCGTTACCGAGATGATTGGCGCCGTTGATATCGGTCACGCGAACGGTGAGTTGTGTGGAGTAATAGTACTGGTCTTCTGGGAAATGCAGTTGCAGGCGAGCCATGGGAATTTGAAAAAGAGATAAGAGATAAAGTCTGATTGTAGCCGTTCTCAGGCTGTATTGGACGGCTTGATACCTTATCTGGCTTTGTCTGCCAGCCTGCCCAGAAAAAGAAAACGGCTGTCTGCCACGGTACTTGCACTCATGCTTTGGCAGGCACCGTCAGCGGTTTTTCGATAACAGTACGGGGCGCAGATGTTTGCCAAGGATAGTCAAACCCGCTTAAAATGGCGGTTTCGCGGGCGTAGTTCAATGGTAGAACGGCAGCTTCCCAAGCTTCATACGAGGGTTCGATTCCCTTCACCCGCTCCAGTAAATTCTTCCTTTCATTTCCCGTATGCCTGATTCCAAGCCTGCTGACAGCAGCAAACCGCTGTTTTATGATCCTACTGAGCGCCGCATCCGCAGCTTTGTGACCCGCGCCGGACGTTTGTCTGATGCGCAGGCGCGTGCGATTGAAACTCTGGGGCCGCGTTTTTGTATTCCGTATAAAAAAGAGCTACTCGATATTGACGCGGCTTTTGGCCGTCATGCGCCGACGGTATTTGAAATTGGTTTTGGCATGGGCGAAACCAGTGCCAAAATTTCTGCCGGCATGCCTGAGACAAATTTTATCGGTGTTGAAGTACACACGCCGGGAGTGGGCAGTCTGCTGAAACTGACGGATGAGATGGGTTTGCAAAACCAGCGCATTATTCAGCATGACGCAGTTGAAGTTCTGAACAATATGATTGCGCCAGCGTCTTTGCATGGTGTACATGTATTCTTTCCTGATCCTTGGCACAAAGCGCGTCACAATAAGCGCCGTCTGATACAGGGCCCAATGGTGCAATTACTGGCGTCCCGACTGGCACCTGGCGGTTATCTGCATTGCGCGACAGATTGGGAAGATTATGCTGTACAGATGCTCGAAGTATTGAGTGCTGAGCCAGCGCTGGAAAATACGGCTGACGGTTATGCGCCTCGCCCTGATTATCGTCCGGTGACCAAATTTGAAAATCGTGGCCTGCGTTTAGGGCATGGTGTCTGGGATCTGGTATTCCGTAAAAAATAATATTTGCAGTAGCTAAAATAATGGCAGCCAGTGAGTCTGAGCTGCCTTTTTTTATGCCGGTGATTTACTGATAAAACGCACCTGGAGTTTACCGAGCTGTCCGAAACGGACGCTCACATCTTCATGTAAAGGAACATCGGGGCTGCCAGCATAAGAGCCGGTAATAATGGCCTGACCTGCCTGCAAACTCTGACCACGATTACGCAGAAATTCAATCAGCCAATACAGCGGCGCACGTGCGTTAACTGCATGATGCACGCCAGAAAATTCTTTAAATGTTCGCCCGGTAAGGCTGATTGTGATCGGCATTGTTTGCAGGTTTGCCGCATTGTCAGCGTGGATCACCGGCCCAAGATATAAGCCCTGATTAAACAGGCCATCAGCAAGATGTTCGGCAAAACTGGCCGCTTCGGGATCGTCGTAACGCGTGCCTATCAATTCCAGCGCCAATCGTATTTCCTTTATCGCAGCATCGATTTCGGCCACCGTATAAGACGCTGCACGAGCTGGTAAATCATGCCCGAGAATAAAGGCCAGTTCCGGTTCTATGCGTGCGGATTGTTGGTTGCTCCAGACTTCGCAGGTCTCCGTTTCCTGAAAAACAATGCTGGCATAAATCGGCGCGAGTACGACCTTGTCTGTGCCCGGCATTCCGCATTTCCATGCCGCTATTCTGTCCGCTGATTGCTGACTGACTTTCGCTTGTATCGCCAGTGCCCGATCCAGATTTTGCGGGCGACAGGATTCTGGTAATCGTTCGCCTTTGCTGCCGTTACGCCGGCGTTCGAGCAGGATAGCGGCAGCCTCAGAAATGCGCTGCTGATCAGTGTGAAACGAAGGCATATGCAGATTACTCCGGTGTCATGTCAGGCGGCGTGCAGTTCGGCAATCAGTTGCAAAATTTCAGTGCCGTAGCTGTCAAGTTTTTTATCACCGACGCCGGAAATCGCTCGTAGCGCAGTCAGTGTTTGCGGGGCATTGCGGGCGATCTCGCGCAATGTCGCATCCGGGAAAATCACATACGCCGGAACATTGTGCGTGCGCGCTGTTTCGACGCGCCACCAGCGCAGTTTGTCAAACAATGCCTGTTCTTCCGCGCCGAGTTCAGTTTCTGCATAGTCTTTCGCAGACTGGCGTTTATGTTTCAGCGCTTTTTCCGCTTTTTTGTACTGACGCAACTGCACTTTGGTTTCGCCGCGCAAAACAGCGCGCGAGGCCTCGGTCAGTTTCAGAGCGCTGTAATTTTCATAGTCAACCGCAATCAGGCCGAGCGCAATCAGTTGGCGCAGAATCGCGCGCCATTCGGCTTCGCTTTTGTCTGATCCTATGCCATAGGTTGATAACTGTTCGTGACGCCACTGTTGTACGCGCTCGGTATCGATGCCGCGCAAGATATCGACAATGTGACCAGCAGCAAAACGCTGATCGACGCGGTAAATGGTGGACAGAATTTTTTGCGCCGCGATTGTGCCATCGAATGAGGTCGGCGGGCTGAGGCAGGTGTCACAGTTACCGCAGGGTTCGGATCGCTGGCCGAAATAATCAAGGAGTTGCACGCGGCGGCAATTCAGGGTTTCACACAGCGATAACATCGCATCAAGCTTGGCGCCCTGCACGCGTTTATACGTATCGTTGGATTCCGATTCATCAATCATGCGGCGCTGCTGAACCACGTCTTGTAAACCGTATGCCATCCAGGCATTGGCACTGGCGCCATCGCGCCCGGCACGACCGGTTTCCTGATAATAACCCTCGACGCTTTTTGGCAGATCCAGATGAGCAACGAAACGCACATCCGGCTTATCTATCCCCATACCAAACGCAATCGTGGCACACATGACGATGCCGTCTTCCCGCAGGAAACGCGCCTGATTGCGGCTGCGCTCCGTCATGTCCATACCGGCGTGATAGGGCAGGGCGGTGATGCCGTTTTCATTCAGAAATTCGGCAGTTTCCTCCACTTTTTTGCGCGACAGGCAATACACGATACCGGCGTCACCTGCATGCTGCGCCTGTATGAAATCCAGCAATTGTTTGCGCCCGTTCGCTTTTTCGACGATCTGATAACGTATGTTCGGGCGGTCAAATGAAGACACAAACTGCAGCGCATTTTCCAGTTGCAGGCGATGGATGATTTCATCGCGGGTCTGCTGATCGGCGGTCGCCGTCAGCGCAATGCGCGGTACCTGCGGAAAGCGTTCATGCAGCATCGACAGGCGGATATATTCAGGACGGAAATCATGTCCCCATTGCGATACGCAATGCGCTTCGTCAATCGCAAACAAAGCGATATCGACGATTTCCAGCAATTCCAGGCAGCGTTGCGTCAGCAAACGTTCGGGCGCGATGTAGACCAGATCAAGCTCGCCGTCGCGCATTTGTTTTTCGACCGCAAGGATCGCGTCGAAATTCTGGGTGGAATTCAGAAAGGCTGCGCGTACACCGACTTCGGCCAGCGCATCGACCTGATCCTGCATCAGCGCGATCAGCGGAGACACCACGATACCAACGCCGTGCCGGATCAGTGCCGGAATCTGATAGCACAGCGATTTACCGCCGCCGGTGGGCATCAGTACCAGTGCATCGCCACCGTGGACGACATGTTCTACGATATGGCCTTGTTGCGAACGGAAAGCGGGATAGCCAAAGACGGTTTGCAGCAGGTGCAGCGCCTGATCAACCGTATTGGCGGGATAACTTGCTGATGACACTGCTTAATCAATCCATTGAATCATGCCAGTATATGCGGTGATCAGAATCATGATGCCGAACGCGATGCGATACCAGGCGAACACATTGAAATTGTGTGAGCTGATGTAGCGCAACAGCCAGCGTACGCAAAAGAAAGCAGAAATAAACGCCGCCACAGTGCCAAGGCTGAACATCGGCAAATCTGCCATCGATAATTCATTTCTGGCTTTGTAGAGCGAATACACCGTGGCGCCCAGCAGCGTTGGTATCGCCAGGAAAAAGGAGAATTCGGTTGCTGCTTTGCGCGACAGGCCGAACAGCATACCGCCGATGATGGTTGCGCCGGAACGGCTGGTGCCGGGGATCAGCGCAAACGCCTGCGCGATGCCGATCTTGAGCGCATCGAGTGGTGTCATGTCATCAACGGTCTGTATCCGTGCATGGCTGTCATCGTGCGTGTCTGCACCTTTCTGATTGCGTTCTACCCACAGAATAATCAGACCACCGACGATGAAGGCGAGCGCGACTGGCACCGGGGCAAATAACACCGCTTTGATGTGTTTGGAAAACAGCAGGCCAAGAATGGCTGCAGGAAAAAAGGCGATCAGCAAATTGAGTGTGAATTTGCGTGCTTTGGGATCACTTCCCAGACCGGACAATACCGAGGCGATTTTGGCGCGGTATTCCCAGCACACAGCGAAAATAGCACCGGCTTGAATCACGATTTCAAAGACTTTTTGCGTCTCACCGGTGAAATTCAACAGGCTGCCGGTCAGGATCAGATGACCGGTGGAAGAAATAGGCAAAAATTCCGTCAGACCTTCGACGATGCCCATGATGATAATTTTAACGGCGAGCAGTAAATCCATAGCGTTTGTCACTTGTTTAATCGATGTTGAAGCGGACGATGCTGAACCGGGCGGAAGCCGCAGTTTTAGCAGGCACGAAGCTTAACATGCCGGAGGAGACTCAATTCCGGTTTTTGCCGTCCACCTGCGGGGAAACCGGAGTGAAAATGCATACTCCCCCCCTATTTTTGAATAATACGCTTAACCTCAGCGTATTTGCTGGGCTGTTTTAGATACTGGGGGGAGTATTTTTTTACTTATGTAGAGCCAGTTTTAGATATGGAAATCAATGCCGTGCAGATATTGCTACGCATGGTATCGATATTTAATACTTAATTAAAAATTATTGTCGTTTTTGTGTGGTTTAAAGATACTTTGCGCATCTGTCGTGATTGCCTTGCTGAGTGATGCGATGGAAAAGGAATGCAGATGTCTGCAGATCATTGCCAGCAGAGGAGAGATCACCGTGCAAAAATCCGGCATACAAACCAGCGCTTCTCTGAAGCAGCAAGCAAATTCAGAGACCTATTTTCAGGATTTTCCGGAAACCGCAGAAATTGCGGCGAAGGTGCCAACGAATATGGGGCCGTATCAATTCGTCGTGAAACCATCCCGTCCGACAAAAGGTGCGGTGATGGAAGTTGATCATCAGGGTGCGCGGATTATCTCAGCGCATCTGCCTACGCCATTTGCGCGCGGACAGATACTGAGTGCCAGCATGAACGTGCGCGGTAGTGAATATTTATGTCTTGCAGCCAGGTCTGTGTCTAAGATGATTTCGAACAGCAAATGCTGGTTCGGGATTTTCCGGGCGGATGGTAAAAAAGTTTATGCAACAGTGCTCGAGCAGCAGCTTGATCTGGTCAAAGCGCACGAAGATGGTGTCTCACTTTTTTTTCTGAATGGCGACACCATGCGCATGCGCCTGATGTAATCCTTTGGGCTTGGTGTACGCCTGAGCCGACGCAGATTCCCCATGTATCCCGTTATCGGGATTCTTTACATCGTCACTCGCTGACGATGTTTTTTTATAGTCATCAGATTTGTTATCCCGAGTATTTTTTTTGCAATGCAAAGGATGCATCAGAATGTCAATCTTTGTGTCACTGGTTTGATGTAGCCGTAGTTTTCATAAGAATAGAGTTTTCGCCCTATTTTGTTTTATCTGCAGATCGCTTATTCTGGTTCCGGATAAGCACGCTGAGCTCAGCGCGCATGGAATAGCAGATTGCCGAAGTAAAAACGGCAGTTGAAAGCATGGCGAAAATGATAACCGGCAGAACGTTCTCTCACTATCGTAATTTCTTACGCCCGCTCAGTGCGTTTGCATTGGCGGTATTGTTGTGTGCGCTGTATTGGGCACAGTTACTGCGTTATCAGGCATCTGAGTTAGAGGACAATAAATATCAGACACGTTTGCGGGCGGTGCAGATGTCGGCGGCGATGGTGACGCAGGTCAGCTCATCGATCTCTGCCCTGGAATACCTGGCGCGTACGCTGGCGACGAAATTCGTGACAGACCCAGCGCCGGATTTTTCGCGTTCAGTGGAAACTGCACTCAAGACTTTTCCGCCTGACAGTATTCTGCAGATTGCTGTTGCCAACGCCAGCGGTCAGGTTGTGTATTCCAGTCTGGCAGAGCAGCAGGATAAGGATGTCAAAGTATCGATTGCAGACCGTGAACATTTTCAGGCGCACGCACATGGCGGTGCAGCGAAATTATTTATCAGCCGGCCGGTGATGGGGCGTGTTTCCGGCAAGTGGTCAGTGCAGTTTTCCTATCCGGTTCAGCGTGCCGGTCAGTTTGCCGGTGTGTTGGTGTTATCGATATCGCCCGATTACATTTCGAATTATTTCCGTGAGGTGTTTTCCGGTGGCAGTGACGTCGCGTTTGTTGTGCGCAATGATGGCAGCTATGTGGCGCGCTCGGTGATGCAGGATAAAGCGATGACACAGATGGTTTTGCCAGAACGTGAATTTATTCGGAATCCGCAGAAAACTCAGGGTGAATATCATGTCAAGACGAGGATGGATGGTGTTGACCGGTATTACGCCTGGAACCGCCTGAAAGATTATCCGCTGGTGGTCAGCGTCGGGCTCGATAGTGATCGCGCGCTGACCAATCTGAACGAGGCAATCTCAGACAGCCGCTGGAGAAATGCACTCGGTACTTTCGTTATTCTGTCGGCCGTACTGTGGATTATTTACTTGTTCGAGCGTGTGCACCGCAAACAGATTTTGCTACAGGAGAATATGCAGCGTTTCGACATGGCGCGGCAAGGCGGTGAGTTTGGCGTCTGGGACTGGGATCTGAATACCGACAATATGCACATAGATAGTCGCATCACGTCGATTTTAGGAATTACGAATACAAATCTGGAACATAGTACGGCCGGTCTGCGGCGCATGATTCATCCCGATGATTGGCCAGGAGTGCGTAGCGAGCTGGAACGGGTTCGTACTGGGGAACGTGACAGTATTGAGAATGAGCACAGGATGCGGAGCGGTGATGGCACATGGCGCTGGATCAGTGTCCGTGGCAGGGTTGTTCTGCGTGATGATAACGGGCGCGCTCACAAATTGTCCGGCATTTTTATTGATATTTCTGCCCGCCGGGAAATCGAGGCTGCACGCATGGAACTGGAACAACGCCTGACTAAACTGGTGGCGCAAGTCCCAGGTGTTGTTTATCAATATCGTCAGCGTCCTGATGGCAGCGGTTATTTTCCTTATGCCAGCCCGCATATTGCAGAGATTTACGATACGACTCCCGAAGAAGTGGCAAAAGGTATTGAGTTTCTTCTGGCACGGGTACACCCGGATGATCTGCAGCAATTGCGTACCACCATTGATGAATCTGCGATTAAGCTGACGCCGTGGTTTAACGAATACCGTTTTATCCGAGATAACGGTCAGATACGCTGGCTGTCCGGATGTTCGAATCCCGAACGCGAGCCTGACGGCTGCACCTTGTGGCACGGCTATATCCAGGATGTGACTAAGCAGCACGAAGAACATGAGGCGCTGCAAAGAAGCGAGGAACGTCTGCGCCTGACGGTGATGGCGGTACAGGACGGTTTATGGAACTGGGATCTCTGCAGCGGTCAGATTCATCTCGATGCACGTTGTCATGAAATGCTGGAGTATCCGGCGCAAGACGGCAGCATACAGTTTGATGACTGGTGCCGCCGGCTGCATCCGCAGGATAGTCAGAATGTGATTCAGCTATTGCACCGCCATATCGAGCGCAGCGAGCCGTTCCATGTTGAAACCCGCATGCGTACATCCCGTGGAAACTGGCGCTGGGTTGAGATCCGCGGTCAGGTAACACAGGAATTAAATGGGAAAGGGCAGCAGGTCATCGGTACTCAGACCGATATCAGCCTGCGCATGGCAGACACTAAGCTGCGCAGCGCTTTACTCGACAATGCTGCTGCCGCGTTGTTCGTAACGACGCCGGAGCGTGTGATCCGCCTTGCTAATCAGCGTGCAGTCGATACATTCGCGGAGAATGGAACGCCATTATCCGGCTTGAGCATACGCTTGCTTTATCCGGATGACGTATCGTTCGAAGCCTTTGCCCGGCATTACAACACGGTGCGTGAGGAAGGCGGAATCACGATAGATTATCAACGCTTTGTCGTGCGTGGAAAGTTCCGCTGGTTTACCGTGCATGGCAGCTTGCTGGATCCGGAGAACCCTGACGGCGATCTGATATGGACGATGGTCGATACGACGGAACGCAGACGGATAGAGGAAGCACTGCGCAGTACCCGTGCGCATTTGTTCGAAGTGATACAGCATTTTCCGGGTGGTATTCTGGCGCAAAATCAGAATGGCGATATCGTTGTTGCAAACCGGATGATCTGTGATTTTCTGGCAGTGCAGACGTCACCTGCCGCGCTGACCGGACTGGATAAGGAAAGCTTTCGCAAAATGGTTGCGGAAGATGTTCTGGATGCAATTAAAGATCCGATTGTCGATGGCGAATACAATTTACCGGATGGCCGCACGATCAGACTCAATTTGATTCCTTTAAAAAATGGTGCGGATGATATCGGTCGTTTGCTGATTGTCAGCGATATCACTGAGCGGCGTCGCCACGAACGGAATCTGGAATACTTAGCGACCACCGATGCACTGACAGGATTAGCGAACCGGCGAGCGTTCATGGCGCGTCTGCAGGCTGAACTGGCCTTGATTGCAGCTGGCGGCAAAGGTGGGATGCTGATTATGCTCGACCTTGATCACTTCAAACATGTGAATGACAGTTACGGACACGCTGCCGGTGATGCGGTATTGGTTCATCTCGCTGATCTCCTGCATGGCAACAGCATGCGTAAAGGGGATCTGGCTGGGCGTCTGGGAGGGGAGGAGTTCGCGGTATTGTTGCCGAACACGACTGCCGAAGACGGCCTGATGGTTGCCGAACGCTTACGTACAGCACTCGAGGACAGCAACATCAATTCGGGCGAAGGTCATGTCATCCGGATCGCGCTGAGTGGTGGCATTGCGCCGCTGCGCGGCAGTCCTGAGAGCATATTGGCGGAAGCCGACGCCGCGTTGTATCAGGCGAAGAATAGCGGACGTAACCGCATCGTGCAGGCACAGAATGCTGTCTAGCGCCGGACCAGTCTGATCCTGCAGACGCGCATGCGAACGAAGAGGGAGCACGAACGGTTCATGCCGGTGCGGTCGCTTTTTCCAGCTCATGTAGCCATACCATTGCGTGTTCGCGCTGTGTTCCGCACATCTCTTGCGTTGCCTGCAATCCTGAGCAGCATGCCGGACGTTCAGGCTGCCCAAAAATCAGGCATCGCAGATCATCCGCCAGCTGAATACATCTGACGCCGGCTGGTTTGCCTTTTGGCATGCCGGGAATAGGACTCGAAATCGACGGTGCGATACAGCACGCACCGCAAGCTTCACGATATTGCATAGTCTGCTTTCACTATTGAGGAGAAGATCAGGCCATCTGCTTGCTGCATGAGATGCCAGGCATGTGCTGTGGTGCCTGAACCTGTGCAGGCCGGAATGCGGAAAGAATAATTTTTCATGTCTGTTTTGCTGCAAGATGATTAAAACGAATCTGTTGCGGGTATGCGGAGTCAGATTAGGACATACCGGTGACACCGTGAATTCATCATTTTAAGTGTAGATTTTTGCATTTTGTCGCATTGACGTGGTTTTGCTGCAGCCTTTCTTGCATGATGTGTGTCTAAACGCAGCTTGACGCTATCCTGACTGCGGATTACATTGATGACTCACGGGTAAGTTATTTGCACTTACAGAGGCTGCATGTGCCAATTTACGGTCATAAGTGACCGGATTGCACATGCACTGTCAGGATTCAGTTAGAAGTGATCGTTATGATGTCATGTCCGTTTAAGCCTAAGTGGGAGCGCCGCAAGGAAGCTCGCCCTAAGGAGCTGCTTGCTGCTGCTTTACATCTGTTTGTTGAGCGTGGTTTTGCGGCGACCCGTCTGGATGATGTTGCCAAGGCCGCTGGTGTCTCCAAGGGAACCTTGTATTTATATTTTTCAAGCAAGGAAGATTTATTTAAAGCGGTGGTGCGTGAAAGTATTGTTCCTCTGCTCGGCGAAGCCGAGGGAATGATCGATGAATTTGAAGGAAATACTGAGAGCCTGTTTCGTCAGCTGACGCTCAGCTGGTGGCAGAGCATAGGCGAAACCAAGCTATCAGGTTTGCCAAAACTGATGATGGGAGAAGCAGGTAATTTTCCCGAGCTTGCACGCTTTTATCAGGAAGAAGTGATCGCTCGCGGTGAAAGGCTGCTGGTCCGTGTGCTGGAGCGAGGCATGGAGTGCGGTGAAATACGGAAAGTGGATCTCGAAATAGATACGCGCTTGCTGATTGCGCCCGTGATCATGATGATGATGATGTGGAAGCACTCATCATGTGTGTGCCAGATTGAGCCGGAAAAGCTCAGCGTATATCTGGAGCATTACATCCGGATGGCTTGGAATAGTTTGGTGATCCGGTAGGAATAAGGCTGTTCTGCTGCTTTGCAGAGAATCATAAATAAAAAAGGATGAACCCGTTATCAGCGGGCACACAGGGACGCGTCTATGTTGAAGCAACGTAAAGTCTTGCTATTGGTTTTATTCATTGCAGTCGCAGTTGCGCTGTTTATTGCAAAAAAACACTCTGCCGGCAGCGCGGTGACTGCGCCAGCAATTCCGCTTACTCCCACCGCTGCCGTTTTAGAATTTTTACCCACAGATGTTGTTACTGTTGCACCCGGAGAGATCCGTCAGTTACTGAATCTGACAGGCGCATTACGGGCATACAATCAGGCGCCGGTCAAAGCCCGAGTTGCCGGGGAGGTGCGTGATGTACTGGTACGCGAGGGCGAGTCTGTCAGTGCCGGACAGGTATTAATTCGCATGGAGACCAGCGATTACGAAGCGCGTGTAACACAAGCCGAAGGCGCACTCGCGGCCGCCCAGGGACAACTCGAAATTGCCCGCCAGACCCGAGATAATAATCAGGCTTTGCTGGCAAAAAATTTCATTTCAAAAAATGCCTACGACAATGCGATGAATCAGTACGCGATTGCTGTCGCCAATGTTGACAGTGCCAGAGGTGCGCTTGCCGTGACCCGTAAGGCGCTCGCAGATACGTTGATCCGCGCACCTATCGCCGGTCTCATCAGCAGTCGCAATGTACAACCGGGAGAGAAAGTCTCGCCTGACAACCGATTGCTGGATGTCGTTGATTTAAGCATCATGGAGCTCGAAGCAGCGGTACCAACGTCCGACATAGCCAAAATCCGTAGCGGTCAGAACGTGCAGGTAAAAATTGAAGGAATACCGGCACAGATCGAAGCTAAGGTATTCCGTATCAACCCGGCGACCAGTAGTGGCACTCGCTCAGTGATGGCGTATGTGCAGATCGCTAATACTGACTTACAACTGCGAGCAGGCATGTTTGCGCAGGCGCAGCTGGAGGTCAGTAAAAAAGAGTCGGCGCTGATGATCCCCGCGGCTGCAGTGCAGTATGACGCGGGTAAAGCTTACGTCTATGCGATAGAAAATAATGTCGTCCAGCAAAAAATGATTACACCCGGTTTGCAGGGAGATAACCACGGAATCCCCGTAGTGGAAGTGCTGTCGGGCCTGACTGCCGGTAGCCAGATTGTTAAAACCAACCTGGGCAGTATGCGTTCGGGTATACCGGTGAAGTTTGCCGTGACGAAGGGGTAATCCATGTGGTTTACCCGTATCAGTATTGGTAATCCTGTGCTGGCAACCATGATGATGCTGGCATTTGTGGTGCTGGGCCTGTTTTCGTACAAACGTCTGCGTGTTGATCAGTTTCCGGACATTACTTTTCCGGTAGTAGTGATCCAGACCGACTATCCGGGGGCATCACCGGAAACCATAGAATCAGACGTAACGCGTAAAGTCGAAGAGGCGGTGAATACCATTAATGGCATCAGCGCCCTGACTTCACGCTCATACGAGGGTTCGTCGGTTGTGATCATGGAATTTGATTTAAATATCGATCCGGCGCAGGCGGCACAGGATGTACGTGAAAAAGTCGCGTTGGTGAAATCGAATTTCCGTAAGGAAGTCAAAGAGCCTCGGGTAACCCGCTATGATCCATCGGATAAACCTATTTTTTCAGTGTCAGTTACAGGTGATGATACCGTCAAAAAAAGGGACTTCCGTGAATTAACGACGATCGCTGATCAGTTAGTAAAGAAACGTCTGGAGAATGTGCGCGGTGTTGGCTCTGTCACGCTGGTTGGCGGTGTCAAACGTGAGATCAAAATTTATATCAAACCGGCAGAACTGGAAGCGTTGAACATTGGTGTTGAGCAGGTGATCAGCGCGGTAAGAAATGAAAATCAGGAGTTACCGACCGGAGCAATACGCTCGACCGACAATGAAAAAGTAGTACAGATACAGGGACGCATAAAAAATCCTCAGGATTTTGCGCGCATCATCGTCACACGACGCGGTGGTCAGGCCGTATTGTTGTCGCAGGTCGCAACCATCGTTGATGGTCAGGAAGAGCAGGAGAGTCTCGCGTTGTATAACGGTCAGCGTACTGTCGCACTCGATATCCTGAAAGCCCAGGGGCAAAATACGATAGAAGTCGCTGACGGACTGACTGACGCATTAAAAGCTCTGGAACCACAGTTAAAAACCTTATATCCGGGCGTAAAAGTGCAAGTGATTAAAGATGGCTCACGGCAGATACGCGTCGGTGTTGAAAATGTCCGTCGCACCCTGATCGAAGGCGCGCTGTTAACCGTTCTGATCGTCTTTCTGTTTCTGAATTCCTGGCGTTCCACAGTGATCACCGGATTAACTTTACCGGTTGCGCTGATCGGTACGTTTCTGTTCATGGATATGTTCGGATTCACGATCAACATGATTACCCTGATGGCGCTGTCGTTGTGCGTGGGCTTACTGATTGACGATGCCATCGTTGTACGGGAAAACATCGTTCGCCATGCCGGTATGCGGGTCAATGGGCGGTTCAAAGACCATCATACTGCTGCGCTCGAAGGTACGGCTGAGATCGGTCTGGCGGTCTTGGCGACGACGTTTTCGATCGTTGCGGTATTTTTGCCGGTTGGTTTTATGGGTGGCATTATCGGTCGTTTTTTCCATCAGTTCGGTATTACCGTCACGGCTGCTGTGCTGATCTCTATGTTTGTATCCTTCACACTCGATCCTATGTTGTCATCGGTCTGGCCGGATCCCGATGCACACGGCGATCATGGTGATAAAAAGGGACTGTATGCAAAAACAATAGGTCGTGTGCTGGCGCAGTTTGAACGGGGTGTGCAGTGGTTTTCAGCGCAGTATCAGGATTTATTGCGCTGGTCCCTGAAGCACAGAATCAAGACCCTGCTGATTGCATCACTGACCTTCTTTGCCGGTCTCGCTATTCCGGCGACAGGACTGATCGGTACCGAGTTTGTACCACAGGCAGATTATTCAGAAACCGGTGTGACGTTTTACACGCCAGTCGGCTCATCGATTGAGCTGACCGAGAGTAAAGTTCATCAGGTCGAACGTGTGTTGAAGGAGTTTCCCGAAGTTGTTGATACTTACAGCACAGTGAATACCGGCGCCGCGTTAGGGAAAAATTACGTGACTGTTTTTATGCGTTTATTACCGCGTAAAGATCGCGTCCGCAGCGCGTCGCAGATAGCGATTCCTCTGCGTCAGCGCTTGTCGCAGGTGGCCGGTATTACTGTAACGCATATCGGTGCTTTAGATGGTGTGGGTGGCGACAACAAACAGCTGCGTTTCAGTCTGCAAGGCTCGGATCTGAAAGAGTTGGCGAAGTTATCAGAAAAGGTGCAGGCTAAATTACGCGATATTCCCGGCATCGTCGATATTGACTCCAGTCTGAAAGCCGAAAAACCGACGATTTCCGTCACGCCCAAGCGTGATGCCGGTGCGGACCTCGGCGTTGGTGTGGCGCAGATTGGTGCTGCGTTGCGACCCTTGCTGGCTGGTGAGGCGGCGTCGACCTGGCGCGGCCCGGACGATGAAAATTATGATGTCTCGGTGCGCTTGTCTCCGGAAAACAGAAATAAGCCTGATGACTTGTCACGTCTGATGCTGGCGAGTTCACAACTGAATCCTGATACCTCGCCGAAAATGGTGCCGCTACATCAGGTGGCCGATATCACGGCATCGACTGGTGCAAACCAGATCAACCGGCGCGACCTGAACCGTGAAGTTGAATTGTCGGCGAACGTCGTGGGCCGTTCCGCCGGAGCAGTCGGAAACGATGTAAAAGCAGCTTTAGACAGTATGACCTGGCAGCCGGGTTATCGCTACAAAATGGGTGGCGCCAGCAAAAACATGGCGGAATCATTTGGCTACGCGCTGTCCGCGCTGGCGCTGGCAGTGATTTTTATTTACATGATTCTGGCTTCGCAGTTCGCCAGCTTTTTGCAACCGCTCGCGATTATGTCGGCGTTGCCGATGACTCTGATCGGTGTATTTCTTGCGCTGATGTTTTTCCGTTCAACGCTGAATATGTTTTCGATCATCGGCTTCATTATGCTGATGGGGCTGGTGACAAAAAATGCAATTTTGCTGGTTGATTTTGCCAATCAGGCGCGCAACGACGGCATGGAACGGATGGAAGCACTGCTGGAAGCCGCCCACGTACGTTTGCGCCCCATCCTGATGACGACGCTGGCGATGGTGTTTGGCATGGTGCCGCTGGCGTTTGCACTGTCTGAAGGTTCTGAGCAGCGTGCCCCCATGGGGCAGGCAGTGATAGGCGGCATTATCACTTCTTCTTTACTGACGCTGGTGGTGGTCCCGGTGATTTATACCTATCTGGATGATTTCGGAGTCTGGTTAAAGAGAAAATGGCGTAAAGAAAAGACATTAAATAGCGCTTAATACCCGAATCAGACCCGCATTCAGGCAGTGCTTTGATAAAATGCTGGTTCCTTTAATTAATGCAATCGAGTGAACAAATGAATATCGAAAAAGCCCGTTTCAACATGATTGAACAACAAATACGTCCCTGGAACGTGTTGGATAAGGATATTTTAGATATGTTGATTGTGGTGAAGCGGGAAAATTATTTTCCGCAAGATCAGAAAACGCTGGCTTTCTTTGATACGGAATTGCCATTACCGGATGGCTCTAAAGCGATGAGCCCCAAGCTGGAGGCGCGCATTGTTCAGGAAGTGAATCCGAAGAAGCAGGAATCGGTACTTTTGATCGGTGCTGCATCAGGATATCTGGCGGCTTTGCTTGCTTCTGTGTCCAGCCATGTCACCGTGCTGGAAACTTCGCTGGTGCTGAAAGAACTTGCTGAAAAAAATCTGGCAGCCGATGGCGTGCGTAATGTCAGTGTTTTGCTGGCAGACGGATTGTCTGGCCAGCATACAGGTTCCTATGATGTGATCGTGGTTGCCGGTGCGGTGGAATCGATTCCTGAAACACTGAAAAAACAATTGAATGTTGGCGGCCGTTTGCTGGCGATTGTTGGTCGCTTGCCAGTCATGCACGCAGAGCTGATCACCCGTTCTGCGGATGCTGTGTTCAATACACGAAGCGTGTTTGATACCGTCGTGAATGCCGCTCCCGGCGCTGTACCTTCTTCGCAATTCAAATTCTGATACCGGTAGTGAAATAGAAAACGTATGCAACACATCACCGCTCAAGAATTAGCTCAATGGCTGACAGACAGCAATAAAAAACCTCCGGTTTTGCTCGATGTACGGGAACCCGGAGAGTATGAAATTTGTCATATCGAGGGCACACAGTTGATGCCCATGCAGACTGTTCCGCAACGGTTCAATGAACTGGATGAAGATGCGACGATAGTCTGTATTTGTCATCACGGTGGTCGCAGTATGCAAGTCGCTCACTTTCTCGAACACCGGGGATTCAGCAAAGTGATTAACCTGACTGGTGGTGTGCATGCGTGGGCACAGCAAGTCGATCCGGCCATGCCGACCTATTAACTAACTTTTATTCGGAGTGTTTCATGCGTAATCCAGTTGTTGCCGCACTGCTTGCAAGTGCATTTCTGTCGCTGAGTGCAAATGCGACTGATTTGCTGCAAATTTATCAGGATGCATTGGCGAACGATCCACAATATGCGAGTGCTCGTTCATCGTTAACTGCTGGTCAGGAAAAGTCAGTTCAGGGGCGCGCAGGTTTGTTGCCAACGATAGGTCTGAGCGGCAGCGATACGCGTTCACGTGTCGAATCACAGCCCGATATTGCCAATGCTGACCGTAATTTTACGACACTGACAAACACCTGGTCACTGGCGCTGTCACAGCCTTTGTTTCGCTGGGCGAACTGGCAGCAATACGAGCAAGGTAAATTGTCTGTGATGATCAGTGAAGCGCAGTTTGCGCAGGCAAAACAAGATCTGATCGTACGTGTCGGTCAGGCTTATTTCGATGTGCTGGCAGCACAAGATACGCTGGCGACATTACAGGCGCAAAAAGTAGCGATTTCAGAACAACTGGCATCAGCAAAACGCAACTTCGAAGTCGGTACTTCAACTATTACCGATACGCACGAAGCACAGGCTCGTTACGACCTGGCAACGGCGCAAGAGTTTGCCGCGCAAAGTGATTTGCAGGTGAAGCGTTCGGCCTTACAGCAAATCATCGGCAAGGAAACAGGCGAGCTCGCGACACTGAAAGCGGGCGTGAAACTGAATTCGCCACAGCCAGCAGCGGTCAATGAGTGGGTCAGTTCCGCTGAAAAACAAAACTTCAATGTGGTGGCATCCGAAGTTGCCGTCGAAGTCGCCAAACGTGAAATCGAGAGAAACCGTGCCGGACATTATCCGACGCTGGATCTGGTAGCAAGCACTGGTCGCACTGCGACAGGCGGCGCGTCTTCTACCGGCACCGGTGTCGTGAAACCGACAACCATAGGCGTGCAATGGAGCATTCCATTGTTTGCCGGGTTTGCAGTTGACAGTAAAGTGAAAGAGGCAGTTGCATTGCAGGAAAAAGCCCGCAACGATCTGGAAACCAATCGTCGCAGCGCAGCGCAAGGCGCGCGTCAGGCTTACACTGGTGTGACCAGCGGTCTGGCACAGGTTAAAGCGTATGAAGCGGCAGAAATTTCCAGTCAGTCTGCATTGGATTCAAATAAGCTCGGTTATCAGGTGGGTGTCCGTATCAACATCGATGTGCTGAATGCGCAGCAACAGCTGTACACCACACGTCAGAATCTGGCGAAAGCACGTTACGACACGATCATGAATGGTCTGCGTCTGAAGTCAGCAGCGGGTACATTGAAAGAAGAAGATTTATCTGAAGTCAACGCCTTGTTACAGCACTGAAAAAACAACGCAAGACGATACCGGGACCACTACCCGGGAATAAAACGGCCCGCTGATTGCGGGCTTTTTGATTTTGATCAGGTCAGTTTGTTGCATATCAATTTGTACTTCAGCGCAGGACGAACACTGGCGTATCATAATCAATGATTACTGGTACAACGACGCTGTTGTCCAGTCTGGCACATACTCTCACTCATGAAAGTCATTTATGGCCTTGCCCGGGTTTCTGAATAAGCGTTGGCTGATACCGGTTTTTGTTCTGGCAGGATTGTTGTTACTGACCGGACTGATATTTTCCTCTTCCCTGTTTGGCCCTCGTCTGACGGTTTTTTCATTACAGCGCGGTGAATTAGTACAAACCGTGGTCGCCAGTGGTCGCGTCGCAACTCCGGCCCGGGTGGATATCGGTGCGCAGATTACCGGGCGTGTTGCCAGCGTTCCGGTCAAAGAGGGGCAGACGGTCAAAGCGGGAGATGTATTGATAGCGCTGGCTGCTGCCGACGAAATAGCAGCACTGGAGCTGGCGCAGGCGAATGTCCGGCAAGCAGAGGCCAGACTCAGGCAGTTGCAACAACTGACGCAGCCGACTGCGGAGCAAGTGCTGGTACAGGCGCAGGCCAATCTGATTAACGTGGAGAAGCAATATCAGCGCACCCGCGAGCTGGTTGCACAGGGGTTTGTCGGTAAGGCGCAGCTTGATGAGGCGCAGCGTGCGCTCGATGTTGCGCGAAGTCAGTTAAAGAGTGCGCAATTCCAGCTGCAATCGAGTAAGCCCGACGGCAGCGATTATCAACTCGCTGTTGCCGGATTACAGCAGGCGAAAGCGAATCTGGCGGCAGCGCAGGCCAAACTTGAGCACACCAGAATCACGGCGGTGGTGGATGGCGTCCTGATTGCCAGAGACGTAGAGCGTGGCGATATCGTGCAGCCGGGCAAAATCCTGATGGTGTTATCGCCCGCAGGAATCAGCCAGTTAGTGGTGCAGATAGATGAAAAGAATCTGCGTTACATCCGTATGGGGCAGTCTGCCTTCGGCGTGACTGATGCCTATCCCGGGCAGAAATTTCCGGTACAAGTCGCGTATATTAACCCCGGCGTTGACGCGCAGAGGGGCTCAGTGAATGTCAAATTGAACGTATTAAAACCACCGCTGTTTCTGACGCAGGATATGACAGTATCGGTGGAGATAGAAGTCGCCAGAAGTCAGAATGCTTTATCGCTGAATGTAGAAGCGATCCGCGATGCGAGTACGCTGCATCCGTGGGTGATGGCTGTGGTGGATGGCCGCGCAGTCCGGCGTCCGGTGACAATAGGCATACGCGGCGATAAAAGCGTGGAAATAACTTCCGGGCTGGATCAGCATGACGTCGTATTGCCAGCGACAAATATGACGATAGAGGCGGGGCAGCGGGTACGTCCTGTCGTCACGAAAAATCCGCAGTCATGAATAGCTGGCTTCCTTTTGAGTGGATAGTCGCCACCCGCTTTTTGCGCGAGGGGCGCATGCAATCGCTGTTCATTATCCTCGGAGTGGCCATTGGCGTCGGCGTAATTGTGTTTATGTCGGCCTTACTGGCTGGCTTGCAGGCCAATTTGTTTCGCCGCGTGCTGAGTTCGCAGCCGCATATCACGCTCGAAAGGCCGAAGCAGCAGGCGACGCCGGTACTGCTTGCCGCACCGGGACAGCAGATCGTGACGACGATACAAAAACCGTCGCAGCGCGTGAATACCATCGACCAGTGGCAGAAAATCCGCGATCAGGTCGAGGCTCGCAACGACGTTGTGACCGTCTCACCAACCACAACTGGGCCGGCACTGGTGGTGCGCGGCAGCGCCACCCAATCGGTATCAGTGATCGGCATTTTGCCCGAGCAATACAACAAGATCGTGCCGCTCTCCGAAAAAATAACCGCCGGCGTTTTTCGCCTGACGAACACCGACGTCATGATAGGCACGCAACTCGCGGAAGACATGGGCGTTGGGCTCGGTGATAAATTACGCCTCAATTCAGCAGCAGGCACCAGTCTGATCTTAAATATCGTCGGCATTTTCGATCTGGGTAGCCGCGCTGCCAATCAGCGTAACGTGTATGTGCTGTTGTCGACCGCACAGAATTTATTGAATATGGTCGGTGGCGTGTCGAGCATAGAATTAACGGTGCATGATCCCTACAGCGCAGAGGATATTGCGCAATCTATTGCCAACAGTACGGGGCTGAACGCGCTGAGCTGGATTACCACCAACAGCCAGTTTTTTCTGGCGATGCGGGCGCAGACCTATTCCAGTTTATTGATCCGTCTTTTCGTTGCGCTGTCGGTGGCAGCGGGGATCGCCAGTGTGCTGGTGGTGTCGGTTGTGCAGCGGCAAAAAGACATAGGCATCCTGCGGGCGATGGGCGGCAGCCGCGGGCAGGTGCGGCGGATATTCCTGATACAAGGTGCGCTGGTTGGTTTAGCGGGATCTGTGATCGGCTCTATGATGGCGGTTGGCTTACTGGCGATGTGGAAAATCGTTGCCAGAAATCCAGATGGCACGCCCATGTTTGTGATTAATGTCGATTGGCAGTTCTTTGTCTGGAGCGCGTTGCTGGCGATGCTGGCCGGTGTGCTTGCTGCGGCGACCCCGGCGGTGCGTGCCGCGCGACTTGATCCTGTGGTGGCGATCCGTGGCTGATACTGTCCTCCTTCTTAAACAAGTTTGTAAATCGTATGCTGTCGGCACACCGGCAGAAACGCAGGTGTTGTTTGATATCGATTTACACCTGCAGCAGGGCGAGTTTGCCGCGTTGATCGGACCTTCAGGTTCAGGTAAAAGCACCTTGCTCAACATCATAGGTTTACTGGATCGTCCCAGTGGCGGGCAACTGATCATGACCGGGCAGGATACCGGCAATCTGGATGAGGCGCGGCTGACGCAGTTACGCGGGCAGGCTATCGGCTTTGTTTTTCAGTCGCATTATCTGCTCACTGCGTTCAGCGCGACAGAAAACGTGATGATGCCTATGCTGATGCAGAATGGTCGTCCGGATGATCGTATGCGCAAACGGGCACAGCATTTGTTAGCTGAAGTGGGCTTGAGGCAATGGCAGGATAGTCTGGTGGGAAATATGTCGGGTGGCCAGCAACAAAGGGTGGCGATCGCGCGGGCGCTGGCACTGAATCCGCCGTTGATACTCGCAGATGAGCCGACCGGTAATCTCGACACCAAATCCACTGACGCTATTTTTGAGCTGATGCGTAAAGTGAATGCCGATCAACACACCACGTTTCTGATGGTGACGCACAATATGGAGTTGGCAGAACGTTGTGATCGTACGATAGAGCTGATTGATGGCAGGATTGCACCATCACGTGCAGCAGGCTCCTGAACACAAGACCTGGTCAGATGCCTCGGCTGCTGCAGAGATCATTCAGCTGAACCAGTTTCTGACGTTAAGACCGATAAAGTGTCCGAACACCACGATCAGCGTGAATGGCAGCAGCGCGACAAAGGTCAGTGCGATGATTTTCCAGAGCAACCATAACTGACGGGAAATCAGCGGGATGACAGCCCATATGCAAGTCAGGTAGACCAGCACCAGTGAGAACATGAACAGCATCAGCAGCAATCCCTCGGGACGATATGGGGCTGCAATCGCAATGATGGCGCTCCATGCGACCCAGGCAGAGAGTGCTGACCACATAATCCTGTGAGCAAATTCCATGACAGGTAAAGACCTCATCGGATGATTCCTTTCAGGGTAAGTGTGCCGGAAATCTGCACTTCCCGGCATCATGTCTGCGGTCAGGAAAGTGCCTTATCGGTGTTGCTGCAAATGATTGATCAATTGATGCAAGCCCGCGGTCATCGCTTGTACTGAACCGAGCATATCCCATTGATCATCGCCGATTTTAACGTAATTCGATACTGACCGGAGTTCCAGAAATTTTTGCTTTTCCAGTTGGCAGATATGGAAAAAAGCAGCACCTTCCATGTTTTCGATATCACATTGGCTGTTATCGATAAACGGTGCCATGGCTGCATTCACGGAAATGCCGTGCGCCAGAGGAAAGGGTTGTCCGGCGGGGATGTGTTCGCAGTGCAAGGTGTGACGGCGTTCAAATTCCATCTCTATGGGCAGATGTGCCATGTGCACAAAGCCTGTCGGTGTGAAAAAGCCAAGATCGGCCTCGACTTCACTCTCTACCAGCACAACATCACCGATCTTGAAACGTGAATGAGGGAATACGCCGGCAATGCCGGACAGAATCAGCATGTCAGGGCGGTGCTCATGTATCGCTTTGACGGTCGCATACGTGGTTGCCGTCAGGCCGACGCCGGAAACAATACTGATCACGTCATCACGCTGAAACAGGCTGGCTTCGGTTTGAGTAGGAAACAGAACAATGATCTTCATAGGAGGAGAGTCGGATTCATGGGGAAAGGGTGTAAGGTATTGCGTATCCTGATCGGCTGCCATGTCGCACATCAACAAAATGCTGTAAACCTTTTTCCCTGACGGAACGTTATAGCGGATACAGATACCTGCGGCCAGTCAGATCAGAACAGGATTGCGACGCTCAACTTGTTGCCATGCACATTGTTGTCAGCAGCAGAGACAAATGAAAGGGCTTATATGAAAAAATTGATTTTACTCGCGGCGCTTACCTCCTCATTGCTGAGTGCCGGGGCTGCATCAGCACAAAACGTCAATTTATCGGTGCAATTCGGTCAACCCGGTTTTTATGGGCAACTGGATATCGGTAACTTCCCGCAGCCGCAATTAATTTATCGCGAACCCCGTATCGTGTATCGCAGCCCGGCACCGCAGCCGCCGCTGTATCTGATCGTACCTCCGGGCCATCGTAAGCACTGGGACAAACATTGTTCCCGTTATGACGCCTGTGGCCGTCCGGTGTATTTTGTGACCGAGACCTGGTACAACACCCAGGTGGTGCCGCGCTACCGTGACGGTCAATATCGTGAGCCGCATCGCGACTATAACAACGGACCAAACCGTGGTTACGATGGTCGTGATGACAGAGATAATCGCGAACACGGTCGCGGCAGAGATAATGACTATGGACCCGGCAATGGTCGTGGTCGCGACAATGGGCACGGCAGGGGACAGCACAACGATTAATTGTCCGGTGGCTGGCGAACGATGTCTGTGGCGGTTTTAGCGTAGGTATTGTGCCCGGGCATTCCGGAATGGCTTCAGGTGGTCGGAATATACTCCCGGGGGTATATTCCGACCGCCTTTGTTTATAAGGACATTCCACGTATTTCAGCGGATACTCCCCTTTTTTTGATGATTTCTGCGAAAAATCACGTGCTTCTACAGCCTGATTTTACCGGCCAGCTTTGCTGATGCCGCCTAGGCAGTTCGCAGCAATAATCCCTCGCCAGCAGCATTTTTACTGACAGCAGACTTCTTATGGAAAACTGCGTAAATACGCCAGAATATCGGCGATTTTCTGCTCATCGCTCATGCCATAAAAGCGCATTTTTGTGCCCGGCACGACGCTATCCGGCGCTTGCAGAAAGGCGCGCAGATTTTTTTCTGTCCACACCAGCTTTGCATTTTTCATTGCGGGCGAATATTTAAAGTCCGTTGTTGATCCCGCTGCTCTGCCGATCACGCCGTTCAGTTGCGGCGCAAAGCCGCCGTGTGCGGATGCGCCGATCTGGTGGCAGGACGCGCAGCGCGAGGCAAAGACGGTTTTTCCGGCCAACGTATTCCCCGCCGCAGACGCATGCTGTGCCGTCAGCAGCATCGTCAGCATGAGCAGCCATGCCAAAAAACTGTTTTGCTGACATTCGGTCATATTCCCGGTTCGTCCTCTGGAGGTGTACAGGCGGCTAACAATCCACATTTCTGGCATAGGGTTTCCGGTGTCATCGTATCTGTCAGAAAATCTGTGGTGAGGCTCCGTTGTCATTTCAGTTGAAGGCATTAATAAGAACCGAAGCAGATCCAAGTGATACTTGGTCTTGGCAAATCAGTGGCGCATTCAAAAATCAATTTCATTTTTAGTGAGACACAGTATATACCGCTGCTGGATGGCTGTCGGATACTACCTTACCGGCAAGCGCAACTCAGGTTGGCACACCCAATATCACGCTGGAGGCTTTGAATATGCCAGTGGCAGCTGTACCGATCTGCAAGCCCAGTGCGGTGCAGCTGTCATTGGTGATGATGGCAGCCAGTGTACTGCCGCCTTCCATCGTGATAATAATTTCGGTATTCACGGCACCCGGTTGTATGCGTGAGACGATACCGCTTAACTGATTGCGCGCCGATAAGCGAGTATTCTGATGTTCTGTCATGACGATGATGGATGAAGATTTGATCAGCGCAAATGCTTCCGCACCCGGCTGTAAACCCAGCTCTTCCGTACTTTCATGGGTAATGACAGCGACAATTTTTTGTCCGCCGGCAATCGTCAGTTCTATTTCGTCGTTCACCGCGCCCAGTTTGATGTGCGTGACTTTGCCCAGATAATGATTGCGGGCGCTGGTTTTCATATTCATTTTTTTGATGAGTAAAAAATCGTCGGCGATGCCATCCGCTTGCTGACTGAGTTGCCGGATAAAATCGCGATGTTCCTGTTCAATAATGTGAAAGTTATCGACCAGTTGCTGACCGCGTTGCGTGAGCCTGGTTCCGCCACCGCCTTTGCCGCCGGTCAGTCGTTCAACCAGCGGTTCGCCTGCCAGATTATTCATGCTGTCGATCGCATCCCAGGCAGCTTTGTAGCTCATCTTCATGGCTTTGGCTGCTTGTGTGATCGAGCCGCAACCGGCGATTTGCGCCAGCAGGGCAATCCTGCCTTTGCCGCCGAAATTCTCGCCGTCCACCGTCATCCAGACTGAGCCGTGTAAGGCGATCGTTTTCTCTTTGCTCGTCATACAAACACCTGTCTTAAAAACATCTGCCAGAAGCTGGCAGTGTCGGAAGTATCAGCCGTAGCGCTGAAGTCACGCTGCCCTTTTCTTCGTCAGCTGTGAGAACGTCATTGTTCATACGCATTGGCTGAGTACGACCGGTGCATCATCATGACGAATTTTCCCATCACGTAAATGCACAACGTGATCGCCAAAGACATGGGCGTCTTCCGGATCATGCGTGATCAATATCATCGGTACTTGCAATGACCGTTGCAAACTATCGAGTTCTTTGCGCATCAGAATACGCAAAGATGGATCCAGCGCAGCGAATGGCTCATCCAGCAATAACGCCCGGGGTTCCGCAACCAATGCCCGTGCCAACGCCGTACGCTGTTTTTGTCCGCCCGAAAGTTCATGTGGAAGCTGATCGGCGACTGTTTGTAAATCCAGCGCAGCTAACCAATGATTGACCTTTTCATTGCTGCGTTGCCGGTCCGGATTACGCCAGCCCTGCGTCAGTCCGAAACCGATATTCTGGCGCACGTTCAGGTGTGGGAATAAAGCGTATTCCTGAAACAGATAGGCAATATTCCGCTTTTGCGGCGCCAGATGTATGCGCTGCTGATGGTCGAACAAGGTCGTTTCGCCGAGACGGATATGGCCGCGATCCGGCGTCAGTAATCCGGCAATCGCTTTCAGTGTCAGGCTCTTACCCGCACCGGAATCTCCGAGGATGACGACGCGCTGCTGATCGCTGGCGAACTGAATATCGAGTTCAAACCGGCGTGTGCCTGAGATCAGTGTTTTCTGAATGTGGAGATCAAACTGCATAGACCATTCCGTTATGAAGAGCGATGGGCGATGCGCCCCGGCGCCAGTTTTCCTGCCAGCAGTAATACGCTGATGCAGACGACGGAGGTCAGTAACACCAGCGTGTTGGCAACATCATCCTGCCCTGCCTGCACGGCTTCGTACACGGCGATGGACAGGGTCTGTGTTTTACCTGGGATGCTGCCGGCGATCATTAAAGTGGCACCGAACTCGCCCAATGCCCGGGCGAATGCCAGCAACACCCCAGCCAGAATCCCGCGCCAGGCCAGTGGCAGGGTCACGCGAAAGAAAATGCCTATTTCAGAAGTACCCAGCACGCGCGCTGCTTGTTCGAGCTGGCCATCAATTGCCTCAAATGCAGCGCGTGCCGGTTTAAAGACTAAAGGAAAAGCGACGACAGCAGCGGCAATGACGGCGCCTTGCCAGGTAAAGATCAGGCTGATACCAAGATGATCCTGTAGCCATGCGCCAAGCCAGCTGCGGCGTCCCAGCAAGACCAGCAGGTAATATCCGAGCACTGTTGGCGGCATCACCATCGGTAAGGTCAGCAAGGTGTCGAGCAGATCGCGCCCGGGAAAGCGAACGCGCGCCAGCAGATAGCCAACGGCGATACCCGTAATCAGATTCAGCGCGGTCGCCCAACCGGCAACTTTCAGCGACAACAGCAGCGCGTTCCATGCGACATCCATACCAGACGATCAGCCTTTCTTAAATCCGTATTTTGTCAACACCGTCTGCCCCGGTGCGGACAGCAGATAGTTGATGAAGCGCTTCGCTTCTTCAGCATTAGCACTATTTTTGATGCGGGCAACCGGATAACTGATCACCGTGGCAGTCGGTATTTCCAGCACGACTTTGACTTTGTCTTTCATGATCGCGGCATCGGTGGCATAAACGAAGCCCGCATCGACCTCGCTGCGGGCAACATAATCGAGTGATTGCCGCACGTTTTGCGTGCTGATGGTTTTACTCTCCAGCGCTGGCCACAGTTTCGCCGCTTCCAGTGCCTGCATGGTATAGCGCCCCACAGGTACGCTGGCCGGATTGCCAATCGCGATGCGTTTAATATTGGCCTGATTCAGATCGTCGAGTCGTTTGATGGCGATTTTACTGTCGGCCGGTTCAATCAGAACGAGGGCATTGCGCACGAAATCATGACGCTCATTCGCCATTACTAAGCCCTGTTTTTCTGCAGCATCCATGGTTTCCTGATCTGCCGAGGCGAATACATCGACCGGTGCGCCTTTAGCGATTTGCTGCAACAAGGCACCTGACGCTGCAAAGTTCAGGGAGACTTTAGCTTCCGGATATTGCGCCTGATAATTCTGAGCAATTTCTTTGAACGCATTGGTCAGACTGGCGGCGGCCGAAACAGTAATTTCTGCCGCGCAGGTGAGATTTGATGCGCCGGCCAGCAACGTCGCCAACAGCAGGCGTTTCAAGGTTTTCGTTTGCACGTGACAGCTCCGGTGAGTTGAACAGAAGTCGTAATATACACTTATATATAACGCCATCAAAGAACGGGTCCGGATAATCTTGATTCAGGTCAGTAATATTTTCTAAGCGGCAAGATATGACGATGCTGAACATCAGGATGCAAATAAAAAGCCCACCAAACGGTGGGCTAAATTTAAGCTAAGGCGTTGATGGTCAGCCGCAAGCGCCGACGTAGCCGCACGACACACAACGGCTGCACCCATCTACTTTTTGCAAGGCATACGCGCCGCAATCCGGGCATTTTTTACCGCTGGGGATATACGATACCGGTGCGGATTCTGCGGTATAAGTCAGATCATTGGCGCTGTACTGGTGCAGGCGGGATTTGAATTTTTCCGCCAGCACATGCACTGGAATCTGATTGCCGGAGGCGTCCAGAAAGCCGCGCTTCATCAGCATGCGTTGCAATGAGTAGCCGATGGCAGCCACTTCGGATTCGTGGAACAGCGGCGCTTGCGAGCCGTCGTCTTTAGTCAGCATGCCGCAGCGTACGGTTCCCTTATCCCACACCACTTCACGCATATCAGCCAATGCTTTAGCGATGGAACTACCCGAGCGCGCCGCCATTGACAGCAGACGCATGCTGGCTGAAATCCATTGCTGACCGTCGTTTTTCTGACCGGCAGGCATGAAGAATTCAAACGGACGTTCTATCGTGATCTGTTCGCCACCAACCATACCTTGCACGTGTATAAAGCTGACGGTCAGGTAAACGGTTTTTTTGCCTTCGTAGGTGGTGTACTGCACTTTCGACGTGATCGATTCCAGATCGCCGAAAGGACGACCTTCAAATTGCTTACGCAGCAAATCTTCGTCCTGCTGCTGACGCGTCAGCGCGGTAGCAGTTTCCGTTTCCGGTGTGGTGCTGGCGACTGATAAAACGCTGCCGAGTATGCTGTTTGGCCGGTAGGTTGCCAGACCTTTGAGTCCGGCACGCCATGCGTCCATGTACAGATTCTGGAAGTCTTCGTAAGGATAATCGGCCGGGACGTTAACTGTTTTTGAAATTGCCGAATCGATATAAGGCTGTACGACCTGCAGCATTTTCATGTGGTCGCTGGCCGACATATTCAGCGCAGTGACGAACTGATGCGGCAATTTGCTGTCGTCGGACACATCGTGACCCATCGCGCGGTATAAACGCCAGGCGTGATCCGCGACTTCATAGATACGTGCGTCGCCAGCGGCCATGCGTTTTTTACGGTTATAAACCCATGAAAATGCGGGTTCGATACCGTTCGACGCATTGTCTGCAAAAGCCAGTGTGATGGTCCCGGTTGGTGCAATCGACAGCAGGTGAGAATTGCGCAGACCATTTTTTTCTATGGCTTTACGAACTGCTTTCGGCAAACGTTGTGCAAATTGGCCTGCCAGATATTTCTGGCTGTCGAACAAGGGGAAAGCGCCTTTTTCTTTTGCCAGTTCGGCGGAGGCGAGGTACGCCGTATCGCGCAGAACTTCAGATACCTGACGGGCGAATTCGCGGCCTTCATCAGAATCGTAGCGTATGCCCAGCATCACCAGTGTGCTGCCGATGCCGAGAAAGCCAAGGCCGACGCGGCGTTTCGACATCGCTTCGGCTTTTTGCAGATCCAGTGGCCACGCGGTGGCGTCGAGCACATTGTCGAGCATACGGGTCGCCACTGTGATGACGGATTTAAATGCATCAAAATCAAAGCTGCTGCCGAGCGAAAATGGATTTTTGACGAAGCGTGTCAGATTGATAGAGCCGAGGCAGCAGCAGCCGTAATCCGGCAAAGGCTGTTCGGCGCAAGGATTGGTCGCTTCGATTTTTTCACAGTAATACAGATTGTTTTCTGTATTCATGCGTGACAGGAACAGAATGCCTGGCTCAGCATGGTCGTAAGTCGATTTCATGACGACTTCCCACAGGTCGCGGGCGCGCAGTGTTTCATAGACCCACAGTCCATCCTCACGCTGATACGCGCCTGCCGCTTTGCGGTCTTCGCTCGGCTCAGCTTTGTGCACGAGACAGAAATCCGTGTCGTCAGCCACGGCTTGCATGAACTCATCGGTGACACCGATGGAGATATTAAAGTTGGTCAGGCCGCCTTCGTCTTTGGAGCGGATAAATTCCAGAATATCGGGATGATCGCCGCGCAGCACGCCCATTTGCGCACCACGCCGTGCGCCGGCAGATTCGACGGTCGAGCATGATGCATTAAATACCTGCATGAAAGACACCGGGCCGGACGCGCGCGAACGTGTACCGCGCACCAGCGCATCTTTAGGGCGGATACTGGAAAAATCGTAGCCGACACCGCCGCCGCGCCGCATGGTTTCAGCCGCGTCCGCCAGTGCCGCGTAAATACCGGGCTTGCCATCGGTCGGGCTGGACACCGAATCACCGACCGGTTGCACGAAACAGTTAATCAGCGTCGCATGTAAATCCATACCGGCTGCGGAATTAATACGACCCGCAGGAACAAAACCGTTTTTTTGTGCCCATAAGAATTTTTCTTCGTAATAGGCCTGCACGTCTGCTTGTTCAACGCTGGCGAGTGCCTTGGCGACGCGTGCCTGCACATCATGAATAGTGGCTTCTTCGCCCTTCGCGTATTTTTCTAATAAAACATCGAGAGAGATTTCCTGTGGCGCCATGTCAGTGATTCCCGGGAGTTGTACGTTCGCATTCATTATCAGCTTAATTTCTCAGTGAAGATTACAAATAATTGACTAAAGCCAGCACCCTAACGATGGGCAGCGCTTCAGTATATGGGGCGGGGCCTGATTTGCCTTGACGGGTATCAAGGCAGACAAAATCCCCGCCGGTTCATCATTTTTGGCATCGCTTCTTACTTGCTTCGCAATTTTTGCGGGTAAGTAGTTGCTATGCCGGAAAGACCATGAAATTCTCAGGTTCAGATCAGGAAGGGAGCAAGAGTCGCCATGGTGCGGGCGGTTGCGCCCTGATGCTGTAAAAAAAACGCATGTGCATGTTGTCCCATAGTTTGGCGTTTTTTATCGTCGCCAAGTAGGGCAAGCGCTTCGCGTAGCATACTCCGCGCGCCATCAACCCGCAAAGCAGCACCGGCTGCAATAGCCTGATCGGTGATTTCAGAAAAATTAAAGGTATGCAGACCTGTCAGCACGGCTTTGCCCATGGCGCAGGCTTCGATCAGATTATGTCCGCCCAGCGGCACCAGACTTCCGCCGACGAAGGCGACATCAGCAGCGGCATAGTACATATACATTTCGCCCATGGTGTCGCCCAGCAATACCTGTACATCGCCAGAAATCGGTGCAATTGTCGCGTGATCGAGCGCGGAGCGGCGGACATACGCGATGCCACGTGCTTCCAGCATGCCCGCGACCTGATCAAAACGTTGCGGATGGCGCGGCGTGATGATCAGCAAGGGTTTCTCATGCAGCAAGGGATATTGTTCCTGAAACGCGGCGAGGATCAGTTCTTCTTCACCGTCGCGGGTACTGGCGCACAGGATGACCTGACGCTCGCCAAAACTGCGGCGTAAAGCGATGCCGCGTTCTGCCATCAGCGCAGGCGGCGAGACATCAAATTTCATATTTCCTGTGACTTGCGGTTGGCTGATGCCCAGTTCAGCCAGACGTTCCGCATCCGGATTCGACTGCGCTGCAACCGCGCTGATTGCGTGTGCCGCTGGCAACATCAGGGCGGACAAACGGCGTGCTTTGTTCAGCGATTTTGCGGATAAGCGCGCATTCACCAGCGTGACCGGCACCTGCAATTCTTTGCATTGCGCGATCAGATTCGGCCAGACTTCTGTTTCTATCAGGATGCACAGGCGCGGAGAATAATGCCGCAGAAAACGGCGCATCATCCAGTTAATGTCATACGGCAAAAATGCCTGCGTCAGCCGCGACGATACATCGGCAAACAGCTTGCCGCCGGTTTCACGCCCAGTCGCGGTCATGTGCGTCAGTAACAGATGATGCTGCGGATAGGCTTCCAGCAATGCCCGTATCAAAGGTTCTGCAGCGCGTGTTTCACCTGCCGACACGGCATGTACCCAGATCGTCGGTTGTTGTTGGGCGGCGTAAGCAGGAAAAAATCCCAGGCGTTCGGCGATGTGCTGGCGGTAACCCGGCTCGCGACGACCACGCCACCAGAGACGGAAGACAGCAAAGGGCAGCGATAAACCCCAGATGAAAGAATAAAGAAGGCGCATGGATTAGTTTTTTCTGAAATTCACCAGCACGATACCACTGAGTACCATCACGGCGCCAATCGCAAAGCGCGGGCTGACGACATCATTCATCAGCACGACGCCCGCCGCGACACCGAACAGCGGTGTCAGAAACGAAAACGCAGACAGGCGCGATGCCAGATAGCGACGCATCAGCCAGAACCACGCCAGATAACTGGCAAAAGCCACCACCACACTTTGAAACAACATACTGATCCAGGCGGCTTGGTCCCACGCTGCAAACACATTATCGCCCTGCGCATAGGCAATGGCAGTTAAGGCAATCGCTGCACCGGCGAGCTGATAAAACAGCGTGGTCGTCGGTTCAGCTTCAGATAAGCTCGATTTACGTATCACTACTGTCGTTGATGCCCACAACAATGCCGCCAGAATACCGAAACTGTCGCCGATCAGCATGTCATGCATGGCGCGCGGGTTATTGCCAAACGCGCCGGAAAACGCAATCGCGACGCCACCAAAGGCCATCAGTATCCCCAGCCATTGCCGTGCCTGCAGGCGCTCTGCCGGAATCAGCCAGTGCAGGGCGAGTACCGTGAAGATGGGCGCGGTGTATAAGAACACCGACATGTGCGATGCCGTGGTGAAATTGAGTCCGAACGAGACCGCCAGAAATTCGCCAGCGAACAGCAGGCCCGCCAGCAAACCCGGGCGCAGATGCGGCCCCGTCAGCGCGAATGGAATTTTTCTGAGCGAAATTAAAGCGAGTACTAACACGGCGGCAATGCCTGAGCGCAAGCCGAGTTGTAGCGTGGAACTGATGGCATGCGCAGCCATTTTGACCGCCACTTGTTGTAAACCCCAGCACAGGCAGAGCAGTAACATCAGGCCGATGGCGTTGCCGTCGAGGCTCTTGCGGATAGTCATGTGGTAAAAAAGAAAATAATGCAGAAATCTGAAGAAGCAGGACTATACCCTAAGTCGCACGGCGGCTGAGTTTCTTGTTCAGCAAGCGCCAGATATGGCTGATGCTGGTGACCCGTTGCGACTGTATCGTGCGGCGTTTGCGCCAGGTGTCCGGCAAGCCGTACAAGGCATCACGCTTGGCGCGCAGAATGACCTTGCCCTGACCAACTTTGATGAAGTAGGCGACCGTGATCAGATTCAGTAATACATGCAAAGGCAGGCAAAGCCAGAACAGGATGCCGGGCATGTTTTTAACGAAAGTCCAGACCAGATTGCGGTGGCCGTAATACACAGAGAAATCGCTGCGTTTACCTGTCAACGCCGAGCCGACATGATTGGCAACCGACTCCGGCACATACAAACAGCGATGACCGAGCAACTGGTAGCGAAAGCCGAGATCGATATCCTCGACATAACAAAAGTAATCTTCATCAAAACCGCCAATCGCGTCGAACACATCGCGCCGGTACAAACCGGCGGCGGCGCAGGTCGAGAAAATTTCCCGGCGTTCTAAAAATGATGGCTGCAATGGCTGGCCATGCGCTTCGCGCCAGACCAGCCCGCTGACGTGATACGCGTCGCCGACGCCGTCGAGCAGGGTGCCTGTGTTGGCATCCATCAGACGGCTGCCGAAGATCGCAAATTCCGGCTGCGCAACGGCTGCATCCACCAGGGCTTTGAGCCAGTCCGGTTCAGGAAACGCATCCGGATTCAGCAAAGCGATCCATTCGCTGTCGGGCGCTGCCAGTTTGACGGCGAGATTATTTCCTGCCGCAAACCCGAGATTGCTGCCCGCATGTATCACTTTGACCTGCGGAAATGCCTGTTCGATTGCATGACCGGAGCCGTCGCTGCTGGCATTGTCCACCACGATGATTTCATGCGGTTGATAACTTTGCGCGCACAGATCGGTGACGCAGCGTTGCAGCAAAGCACCGCCATTCCAGTTGACGATAACGACGCTGACTTTGGGAGTAGGCGATGAGGGAGCGGCTTGCATGCGGTGATATTCTTTTCAGTTGAAATTGCCGGAGGTGCTGACAGCGGCTGCGTTGTTATAGTAACTGCTGTATTGCCTGTTCGACTTCAGCGACGGCGGGCGGTACGCCATTATCACCGAGGTTGATGATCTTCGGTGACCAGTTTCCTTCGGTTTTCCATTTTGGTGAAGCGCAGTAAATTTCTATGGTCGGCGTCTCGTAAGCGGCTGCGATATGCGTCAGGCCTGTATCGACACCGATCGCGAGTGCGGCGGATTGCGCCAGGATGGTGGCGTCTTGCATGGAGAGCGCCGGTAACACTGTGGCATTCGGCATTGCTGCCGCCATCGCTACTGCTTCAGCTTTTTCGCCCGGGCTACCCCACGGCAGCAGGATAGTCAAATCATACTGGCGCAGATACGCGGCAATTGCTATCCAGTTGTCCCGCGCCCATTTTTTTGCCGCACCGGCAGTACCGTGGAAAAAGACCACGTAAGGTGTCGCCGGTTTCCAGCTGGTGTCGCCGGTTGGCACACGCAAACCGAAACTGGCTGGCGTGTCGACAACATAGCCAGCCGCAGCGGCCGCGACCAGGCGACCGCGCAAAACGGCATGCGTGCGCTTGTCAACCGGTACGCTGAGATCATGAAATAGTCGCGAAATACCTTCGTAGCCTGAACCCTCGGTACCATTCGCCAGACCAACTTTTTTGCCATTCGGGGTCTTGCGTGCCATGCCCATGATGAGGCCGGTTTTCAGCAGACCTTGTGTGTCGAGAATCAGATCGTAGGCGTCATGCCGTAACTGGCGGTAAAAGCTCGCGATTTCTGCGCGGGTCGCGGTCGAGCGCAGACTCTTGCGCCAGCGTCGTAAGGCGAAGGGAATGATGTGCCGCACACCGGGATGCAGACGCACCAGATTCACATAGGCTTCTTCCACTACCCAGTCGATTTGCGCACCGGGAAAATGGCGCAGCAGATCATCAACAACCGGCATGTTATGCAGCACATCGCCAAGGGAAGAAACACGGACCAGCAGAATTTTCACGGAATTGTCAGTCACAAAAACAGGGGCAGATTAAACAAAGAACAGCGTCGCCAGGTCTTGGAATTTGGCGCCTTTTTCATATACTCCCCCCCATTTTTAGTATTTCTGCCTTGATGTCCTTATCAACATTGGGCTGTAGAAAATACTGGGGGGAGTATATTTGAGGCATGTTGGCGGTCTTTTTTCCCTTCACTGCTCATGCTCAGAGCAGTGAAGCAGTAAGCGCTTTAAAACGGCAGCGCAGCGTCAGGTTTGACTGCGAGCACTGCCTGCTTCATTGCCGCCTGTATGCGAGCCAGCGCGGCGGGTGTTTCCGCTTCAAAACGCATCACGATCACCGGTGTCGTATTCGAAGAGCGTGCCAGACCAAAACCGTCCGGATATTCAACCCGCAAACCATCAATCGTGATGATTTCATCGGAACCCGGGAAACTGGCATTCGCCTGCATTGCGGCGATGAGTGTGAAATTCTCGCCTTCCGCTAATTTCAGTTGTAGCTCTGGCGTTGACGCTGATTGTGGCAAGTCATTCAGGGTTGCGGTCATGTCCTTAACGCGGCTCAGAATTTCCAGTAAACGCGCGCCTGCATACATGCCATCATCAAAACCATACCAGCGGTCTTTGAAGAAAATATGCCCGCTCATTTCGCCGCCGAGCGGTGAGCCGGTTTCACGCAATTTTGCTTTCACCAGCGAATGCCCTGTTTTCCACATCAGCGGTACACCGCCGCGTGCTTTGACCCACGGTGCGATATGGCGCGTGCATTTCACGTCGTACAGAATCTGCGCGCCGGGATTGCGGGTCAGCACATCTTCGGCAAACAGCATCAGCTGGCGATCAGGGTAAATGATCTGACCGTCTTTCGTCACAACGCCGAGGCGGTCACCGTCGCCATCAAAGGCCAGACCGATTTCTGCATCGGTCGTTTGCAGGCAATGAATTAAATCCTGCAGATTTTCAGCGTGCGCAGGATCAGGATGATGATTCGGGAATGTGCCATCGACTTCGCAGAATAATTCGATCACTTCGCAACCCATGCCGCGATACAGATCGGCCGCAAACGCACCGGCCACACCGTTACCGCAATCGACGGCGATTTTGATCGGGCGTGCCAGTTTAACGTCGCTGACAATGCGCTCAAGATAGGCCGCTCGGATATCGTGGGTACGGTAGCTGCCGCTGCCCTGAGCAAATTCTTTTTTCAGTATGGTCTGATACAGAGCCAGAATCGCATCGCCATAAATCGCTTCCCCGGCGAGTACCATTTTGAAACCATTGTAATCCGGTGGATTATGGCTGCCGGTCACCATGATGCCGGATGTCGCACCCAGCACATTGGTGCCGAAATACACCATCGGTGTGACGACCACGCCGAGGTCGATCACATCGACGCCGGTCGCTTGCAAACCTTTGGCGAGTGCGGTGATCAGATCGGGGCCGGACAAGCGACCATCACGGCCAATCACGACGGTTTTTTCACCTTTGGCAACGGCGGCGCTGCCGAAGGCCTGACCAATCAGGTAGGCAACATCAGCGTCAAGCGTTTTGCCGATAATGCCGCGAATATCATAAGCCTTGAAAATACTGGGGGAAAGTAGAGACATAGCAACCTTGCTGATCAAAATGAAGTGATGATGGGAATTGTAAATAGCTATTTAATGCAGAACTTTTACGTCGGTCATGCTGCCTGAATTGACATGGGATGCTTGCCAGATCAGATCTTCGATACCGCATTGCGGCTGGTATTCTGCCACCGTTTTTAACAACAGCGTACGTATTTGTTCATAGTCAAATGCAGTACAGGCTTGCTCAAGCGCAGTCAGCGCCAGACTTAATTGCTCCCAGGGAATTTCATTTTCCTGCGCGCGCATAATCAGCGGGTGGCTGGTACCTTCAACGTTGTCACCGATCAGCAATTCTTCGTACAGTTTTTCACCGGGACGCAGGCCGACGTGCTGTATCTCTATCGTTCCCTGCGGCGTTGTTTCTGATTTCACTTCCAGCCCGCTCAGATGCACCATGCGGCGCGCCAGATCGATAATGCGCACCGGTTCGCCCATATCCAGCACAAAGACGTCGCCGCCTTCGCCCATGGCTCCTGCCTGCAATACCAGTTGCGCCGCTTCCGGAATGGTCATGAAATAGCGCGTGATGTCAGGATGCGTCAACGTGATCGGGCCACCTGCCATGATCTGTTTGCGAAACAGCGGCACGACTGAGCCTGACGAGCCCAGCACATTACCAAAGCGCACCATACAAAAACGCGTGCTGTGCTGGCCATGCGAAAACGCCTGCAAAATTAATTCCGCGAGCCGTTTGCTGGTGCCCATGACGTTTGTCGGGCGCACCGCTTTGTCGGTTGAAATCAGCACGAAATTAGCTACTTTCGCTCTGATCGCCGCTTGCGCGACCGCCAGCGTGCCGAACACATTATTCCGTATGCCTTCGACCGGATTGTGCTCAACCAGCGGCACATGTTTGTAAGCCGCAGCGTGGTACAGCGTATCAATGCGGCAGGCGGCAAAAATTCTGTCGAGCTTGGCAGCATCAAGCACCGTGCCGAGAAACGGCAGTATCTCGACATCAAGATTGAGCTGTGCGCGCAGCGACAGCAATTCATGTTCGATCGCATATAAAGCGTATTCGGACATTTCCAGTAACACCAGTTTTTTTGGGCGCTGACGCAGAATCTGTCGGCATAGTTCGGAACCAATAGAGCCGCCTGCACCAGTGACCAACACATGTTTGCCGGTGATGCAGATACTCAGTAAGCGGCTGTCCGGTTCAACCTGATCACGACCCAACAAATCTTCGATTTCAACATCGCGCACATCCTGCACCCGCAGTTCGCCGTTAACCAGACTTTGTATGGAAGGCGTGACTTTAATTTTCAGCTTCAGATGTTCGAGCTGATTCAATATCTGTTTTTGCCGGGTTTTACTGGCCGAGGGTATCGCCAGCAGAATCTGCTTGATACCGAGTTTACCGACCAGCGCATCAATTTCTGCCGGGCTGTAAATCTGTATACCAGCGATCGTTGAGCGATGTTTTTTTTCGTTGTCATCAATAAACGCGACGCAGATATGTTCACCGCCAGCCCGCAATGCCGTAGCGAGTTGCGCCCCGGCTTTTCCTGCGCCGTAAATGCAGACATGAATCACGTTGTCTGCCATATCGGCGCGCAGAAACCAGCTGCGCGCAAGAAAGCGGCTAGCACTCAGATAGAGGATAGAACCGGCCCAGAAAAAGCCGAAGATCGCGCGCGAAATCGGCATGATATGCAGCATCACGCCGATGAAGGCCAGCAGCAGAACGGATGTGCTGGCTCCGATAAAGATCACGCTGATAATTTTCTGATCGATAAAACGAATGACAGCACGATACAGACCGATACGAATAAAAATCGGCACAGAGACAAAAGGGATAGAACAGATCAGCCAGAAATAATGCCGGAACAACTCGGCGTTAAAGCCATCGTAACGCAACCATATCGCCAGGATGAAGATCAGCGGCAGACACAGCGCATCAAGCGCAGCGGCCATGATTTGCTTCTGCAGGCGGGGTAGATGGAGTAATGTTTGCAGCATGAGCGTAGTCCTAATGCGTGATGCCGTCGCGACGTAAAACCTTGAAAAAAGTCATCAGCAGTATGCGCATATCCAGCAGAAATGACTGGTGTTGCAGGTAATAGGCATCGAGCTCGACTTTCACCGGAATCGGTAGTTCGTCGCGACCGTTAACCTGCGCCCAGCCCGTTAAGCCGGGCGGAATGGTGTGGACGTTTTTTTCAGTACGTAAGGCAATCAGATCATGCTGATTGTACAGCGCCGGGCGCGGGCCAACGAAACTCATATCGCCGTTCAGGATACTCCACAGTTGCGGCAATTCATCCAGACTTGATTTTCTGAGAAACGAACCTATCGGCGTCAGATACTGATCCGGGTTACTCAACAAGTGCGTGGCAACTGCGGGCGTGTCTATGCGCATGCTGCGAAATTTCGGCATCTTGAAGATGACATTATTCTTGCCAACACGATCCGACCAGTAAACGGCAGGGCCGCGCGAAGTCAGCTTCACGCACAAGGCGGTGATCAGTATGGGCAATAGCAAAATAAGCGAGGCACATACAGCGAGCAACAGGTCAAAGCAACGTTTCAACATAGTGTTAAGTTAATTGTGTCACGGTAGCGGCCAACCCCTGTTCCACCGTGTAGGGCGGAGTCCAGCCAAGTAAGGTTTTTGCTTTAGTGATATCGACTTGCAATGATAGACAGAGGCGATCTGCAACCGCTTTTTTCCCCAACAGCGTGGCTGCCAGCGTAAGTATAGTCGGTGGACACGGCAGCAAGCGCGATGGCACCTGCAAGGCTTTGGCGCACGCCTGCAATAATTCAGCGGTCGATAAATCCTGATCGTCGGAGACCAGAAAAATTTCCTGCACCGCATGCGGGTGATGCAGACAGGTATCGATCAGACTGATCAGATTGCCGAGATAAACAAAACTGCGTTTGTTTCTCGTGCTTGCCAGCGGCAGCGGTATGCCTTTTTTTACCCAGCGCAGCATGCTTAAAAAATTCGCTTTCACGCCTGGCCCATAGATCAGCGGTGGCCGGATGATCGTTACCGCCATACCGGTTTGCTCACCTAGCTGCAACAGGGCAATTTCTGCTTCACACTTCGACATACCATACGGGTCTTCGGCAAGAGATGCATCTTTTTCGCTGAACGGTTTGCCCGTCTGCGTCAGCTCACCGTTGACTTTGACGGAACTGATGAAAATGAACTGACGCACACCTGCCGCCGCCGCTTGTCTTGCCAGCGCGAGCGTCGCATCAACGTTGATGCGACGGAACAAGGCCAGCGGATCAGCCGCGGACTCATGCATCACATGCACACGGGCAGCGCAATGTATGACTGCGTCAACCTCATGCAAATGAACAGTCCAGTCGACATCTGGTGTCAGCTGCGGAACCAGCGGATTTTCCATCAGCGGTGATTGATAGCTGAGTGGCTGACGGCTTGGGCAAATCAGTGGGCGATTTTGTGAGAGAAAATATCTGGCGACTGCCTGCCCGACAAATCCACTCGCACCGGTAATGAAGATGCGCTGCCCCATATCAGCGTGCACCACTTGTGCGACGTGGATAGACAAAATATTTACGCGATAAAAACTTCAGGAAACTGCGGATAAACCAATTCGCGTGGGGCGACAACAGACTGCGGTTTTTATGTGCCGCAAAATGGATTGCCTGCAGTTGCGGGTAATAACGCACACCTTTTCCCAACATCAGATATGAACGATAGCAAAGATCGACGTCTTCAAAATACATAAAATAGCGATCATCGAAGCCCTGCAGCGCTTCGTAATGGCGCGCATCGAACGCTAAAAATGCACCTGAAGCCCAGTCTGCATGAAACGGCGCTGTGATTTTCTCTTTATCGTAGGCTTGTGTCAGCGAGCGTACGACGGCCATACGCAATGGCGACAGAAAATCCGGAAACAAACGGATATTCGCATCAGTCCTGAGGTGATTTGCATCTTTAAACAAATTCAGGGTTGCCAGCGGAAACTGATCGCGCTGCATTTCTTTAACCAGTTGTTTTAGCGTATCCGGTGTGATGGAAATATCCGGATTCATAACAATGAATACATCACCTGGGCGGAAACCGACACTGTTTTGTATTTGTCGGAACAAAAAATTATTGTTCGCACCGAAACCCATCCCAGCAGAGGCATCGGTATAAGAGACGCCGTTCTGATGACAGTAATCTTTTAACTTTGCGGATGGCAGATTATCTTTCAGCCACAGATGGATATCGTCATGCTGGCCGAGTAATCCGCCCAGCCGGGTTGAGATCAGCAGATCTTCATGTCCATGACTGATGATGGCAACATGAATCATAAGTGAACGATTCCATTCATATTTGTATGTGTGAATATGCTTGCGGCATCTGCGTTACTGTGCTGTCACGACGCGCGGCCTATGCGAATACTGTTTTTGTACTCAGAGTAACAGCATTCGCTTTGCTCGCGATGAACTATTCCTTACCAGTATCTATGCCAGACTATCCGTCAACGCCGTTTGCCACGATGGCAGCGTCAATCCGAAAGTACGGCTGATTTTATCTGTGTTCAGACAGGAATTGACCGGTCTGGTTGCTGGTGTCGGGTATTCGCTGGCTGGAATTCCATGCACAACGGGTGCTGGCTTGTTCAGCAAACCACGGTTAGCCGCCTGACGCAGAATTTCTTCGGTAAAGCCACACCAGCTGGTGTGCCCGGTGGTTGTCAGATTGTATAAGCCCTGATATTGCGACCACCATAGTGCGCTATCCGGTGCGGCCAGTAGTTGCGCCAGAATCTGACAAGTGGCATCGCTGATGGCTTTAGCTGATGTGGGCGCGCCCCACTGATCGTTGACGATACGCAGTTCGTCGCGTTCATTTGCCAGTCGTAGCATCGTCAGCAGGAAATTTTTGCCGAAGCGCGAATAAACCCAGCTGGTGCGGAAAATCAGGTGGCGGCAGCCACTGGCGATAATGGCTTGCTCTCCTGCCAGTTTCGTTGCGCCATAGACATTCAGCGGATGGGTGGCTTCTGTTTCTGTATAACTTTTTAAACCGGCGTTGGCATCGCGCAGACTGCCGTCAAAGACGTAATCTGTCGAATAGTGAATCAGACCAATATTGTGCTTTTTTGCTGCCGCAGCAAAGGCCGCTGGCGCTGTCACATTGATCGCTTCTGCTAATTCAGTTTCTGACTCTGCTTTATCGACTGCGGTATAGGCAGCCGGATTGATAATCAGATCTGGCTGTATTGCATCAACATACGCAGTAATCGCTGCCGCATCGCTTAAATCAAGCTGGCTGCGATCAGGGGCGATCACTTCATGCTGCGCACTAAGTTGCTGCTGTAAAGTATGGCCCAGCTGTCCCGTGACGCCGGTCAATAAAATTTTCATTCAAATACCTCAGCATCAGCGAGCAGTTTTCCTTGCTGATCTTTAGCAGACATCACCGGTTCGCCCTGAATCGGCCATTCAATACCAATTGCAGGATCATTCCATTGCAATGAGCGTTCGTATTCCGGCGCCCAGTAATCCGTAGTTTTATAAAGGAATTCCGCTTTATCGCTGAGCACAACAAAGCCATGTGCAAAGCCAGGCGGAATCCAGAACTGACGCTGATTTTCTGCGGACAGAACGACACCGGTCCACTGACCGAAGCGTGGTGAGCTCTTGCGGATATCAACAGCCACATCAAACACTTCGCCGGTGACGACGCGCACCAGTTTTCCCTGCGCCTGTTTGATCTGATAGTGCAGACCGCGCAGGATATTTTTTGCGGAGAGTGAATGGTTGTCCTGGACAAATTCCACATCGACACCGGTCAGTTCAGCAAATTTTTTTGCATTGAAGCTCTCGAAGAAAAAACCACGTTCGTCACCGAATACTTTCGGTTCTATGATCATCACTTCCGGCAGATTGGTAGGAATAGCTTTCATGGTTTAAAACGTCTTTTTTTCTAAGAGTTGCAACAGATAACGGCCATACTCATTTTTCTTCAGCGGCTGCGCCAGAGTTTCGAGCTGCGCGGCGCTGATGTAGTTGCGGCGGAAGGCGATTTCTTCAGGGCAGGCGACTTTCAAGCCCTGACGCTTTTCTATCGTCGCAACAAACTGACCTGCTTCCAGCAAGGATTCGTGGGTGCCGGTATCGAGCCATGCCATGCCACGTCCCATCAGTTCGACGTTGAGTTCGCCTTGTTTCAGATAAACGTTATTGACATCGGTAATTTCAAGTTCACCACGTGGCGATGGTTTGATATTGGCGGCGATGTCACAGACTTGCTGATCATAAAAATACAGGCCGGTTACAGCGTAATTCGACTTCGGCTTTGCTGGTTTTTCCTCGATACTGAGCGCTTGTTTATTAGCATCAAAATCGACTACACCATAACGTTCAGGATCATGTACATGGTAAGCAAACACGGTTGCACCCTGATTTCTGGCATCGGCATTACGTAATTGCGGTTCGAAATCGTGACCGTAATAGATGTTGTCGCCCAGAATCAGCGCAGAAGGTGAATTGCCGATAAATTCTTTACCGATAATGAATGCCTGCGCCAGGCCATCAGGTGATGGTTGTACTGCATATTGCAGATTAATACCCCATTGTGAGCCGTCGCCAAGCAACTCAGAAAAACGCGGCGTATCTTGCGGTGTCGAGATAATCAGAATGTCACGGATACCCGCCAGCATCAGCGATGTCAGCGGGTAATAAATCATTGGTTTGTCGTATACCGGCAGCAATTGTTTGGAGATTGCCTGTGTGACCGGATAAAGGCGTGTACCGGAACCGCCGGCCAGAATAATGCCTTTGCGGGTACTGGATGTAAAACTCATGCTTGTTCCTTGTTACTGTATTGCAGATCAACCCATTTCATGTAATCGCCGGATTGTACCTGCGCGACCCATGCATCATTGGCGAGATACCATTCCACTGTTTTGCGCAGGCCAGTCGTGAACGTTTCAGCTGGTTTCCAGCCAAGTTCACGTTCGATTTTGCGCGCATCAATAGCGTAGCGGCGATCATGACCCGGGCGGTCAGTGATGTGTTTGATCTGATCGCGGTAACTGCCTTGTGCTTTAGGTTGTAATTCGTCCAGTAAATCGCAAATGGTATGAACGACGCTGAGATTGGTCTGCTCGTTCCAGCCGCCGACGTTGTAGGTTTCGCCCAGGCGTCCATCTTCGAGGACGCGGCGGATTGCTGCACAATGATCTGTCACAAACAGCCAGTCGCGCACTTGCTGACCGTCGCCATACACAGGCAAGTCTTTACCTGCGCGGGCGTTGGTAATAATCAGCGGAATCAATTTTTCCGGGAAATGATAAGGGCCATAGTTATTCGAGCAGTTCGTCGTTAAGACTGGCATGCCGTAAGTATGGTGATAAGCCCGAACCAGATGATCGGACGCTGCTTTCGATGCGGAATACGGGCTGTTCGGCGCATAAGCGGTTGTTTCGCTGAATGGCGGATCTTCGGGGCCCAGCGTTCCGTAGACTTCATCGGTTGATACATGCAGGAACCGGAAGTCCTTTTTTTCCTGAGCTTCGAGTGAATTCCAGTAAGCCCGTGCAGCTTCTAACAGGCTGAACGTGCCATTAACATTGGTTGTGACGAAGGCCGCCGGACCGTGAATTGATCGATCCACATGGCTTTCTGCCGCAAAATGCACGATCGCACGTGGCTTATGTTCTGCAAACAAGGCTGCCAGTTTGTCGCCGTCGCAGATGTCACCCTGAACAAAAATATGCCGGTTATCGTGACGTAAGCTTGTAAGATTGTTTAGATTGCCAGCATAAGTCAGTTTGTCATAATTGAGCACTGCCTCATCAGATTGTGCCAGCCAACTTAATACAAAATTAGCGCCGATAAATCCAGCGCCGCCTGTGACGAAAATCATAACTAACCCCTGTCTGAACCGCTTATTTAATACCCAACCCGCGATTTTACTTGAGATAAGGCAGGAGTCGTTCTATTTTGTGATGATTTAATGCTGTAAGTTTGGTAACAATTATTTATTTTTGTGTTTTTTTGATAATTATTGTGTGGCGTTTTTTGGGGCTTGGTATAGACATTGTCGGCTTTGTTTGACCAGCCAGCTGAAATTGACTTTTTGATCTTTTCTATACCATGAGCAATTGTGACAGGTGATGGAGGAATCACCGCGCCAGCTATCCCTTGAAATATTCAAAATCACCCTGATATACAAATGTAATGTGTATTTGAATGGAGAAACAGGATGCAAGAACAAGAAAACCAACAGGCTGATAACGTGAATGAGGCGGCGCCAGCAGCTGAGCCCGCTGCGGCGACAGACGCTGCGGTGGAGCAACAAATTGATCCGGCGAACGAAGCTGCTGCGAAAATTGCTGAGTTAGAGGCCCGGATTGCTGAATTGCAGGATGCTTTCATGCGCGCGAAAGCCGAAGGTGAAAATATCCGTCGCCGTGCTCAGGAAGATATTGCCAAAGCGCATAAATTTGCGATTGAAGGTTTTGCAGAAGTGATGGTTCCAGTCAAAGACAGTCTGGAAATGGCCTTGAAAGTGGAGACGCCATCGATAGACTCTTTAAAAGAAGGCGTGGAAATTACTCTGAAACAATTAAATTCTGCATTCGAGAAAAATCGCTTGCTGGAAGTGAATCCGGCACAGTCAGAAAAACTTGATCCAACCAGGCATCAGGCAGTTTCCATGGTTCCGGCAGAGCAGGATGCCAATACGATCGTCACTGTATTGCAAAAAGGTTACATGATTGCAGACCGTCTGCTGCGCCCGGCCCTGGTGACTGTGGCACAAGGAAAGTGAGAAAAACGTAAAAAAACCGTAAAAAACGCTTGAAATGCGGTTTTTTTACCTTATATCCGGAACAGACGAGTTGGTTTTGCTGCTGAATTGAGACCGACTCACCAACATTGACAAATAAAATCTACATTCTAAGGGAAGCATCATGGGAAAAATGATTGGTATTGATTTGGGTACAACCAACTCTTGCGTTGCGATCATGGAAGGCGGTCAGCCAAAAGTGATTGAAAATGCAGAAGGTGCGCGCACGACACCATCGATTATCGCTTATCAGGAAGACGGTGAAATTCTGGTCGGTGCCTCTGCAAAACGCCAGGCAGTGACAAATCCGAAAAACACTCTGTTTGCGGTCAAGCGCCTGATCGGTCGTAAATTTGACGAAAAAGAAGTGCAAAAAGATATCAGCCTGATGCCTTATACGATTTCTAAGGCAGATAACGGCGATGCATGGGTTTCTGTTCGCGACAAGCGTCTGGCGCCACCACAGATTTCTGCTGAAGTCCTGCGCAAAATGAAAAAAACTGCTGAGGATTACCTCGGTGAAGAAGTGACTGAAGCTGTCATTACTGTTCCCGCTTATTTCAATGACGCGCAACGTCAGGCAACGAAAGACGCTGGCCGTATTGCTGGTCTGGACGTCAAACGCATCATCAATGAACCAACTGCAGCGGCATTAGCGTTTGGTCTCGATAAAAAAGAAAAAGGCGATCGTAAGATTGCAGTGTATGACCTCGGTGGTGGTACTTTCGACGTTTCTATTATCGAAATCGCTGACGTTGATGGCGAGATGCAGTTCGAAGTATTGTCGACGAACGGTGATACTTTCCTCGGTGGTGAGGATTTCGATCAACGCATCATTGACTACATCATTACTGAGTTTAAAGCGATCAACGGTCTGGATTTGTCTAAAGATCCTATCGCGTTGCAACGTATTAAAGCGTCTGCGGAACGTGCGAAAATTGAGTTGTCCAGCTCGCAGCAGACTGAAATTAACGAGCCATACATTGCGATGGCCAACGGCGCACCGGTGCATCTGAACCTGAAAATCACCCGTGCCAAACTGGAAGCGCTGGTCGAAGAACTGGTCAAGAAAACCATAGAACCTTGCCGTCTGGCGATTAAAGATGCCGGCGTCAAAGTATCTGACATCGATGACATCATTCTGGTTGGCGGTATGACCCGTATGCCTAAGGTTCAGGAACTGGTTAAAGAATTCTTCGGTAAAGAACCACGTAAAGACGTGAATCCGGATGAAGCTGTGGCAGTCGGCGCAGCAATTCAGGGCTCAGTATTGTCCGGTGATCGTAAAGATCTGTTGTTGCTGGACGTGACACCATTGTCTCTGGGTATCGAAACCCTGGGCGGTGTGATGACGAAGATGATACAGAAAAACACGACGATCCCGACTAAGTTCAGTCAGGTGTTTTCGACCGCTGATGATAACCAGCCAGCAGTGACGATCAAAGTGTTCCAGGGTGAACGCGAGATTGCTGCCGGTAATAAAGCTCTGGGTGAATTCAATCTGGAAGGTATTCCACCGGCAGCACGTGGCACACCACAAATTGAAGTCACATTTGATATCGATGCGAACGGTATTTTGCATGTCGCAGCGAAAGATAAAGCAACCGGTAAAGAAAACAAGATCACCATCAAGGCTAACTCTGGTCTGACTGAAGAAGAAATTCAGAAAATGGTGAAAGACGCAGAACTGAATGCGGAAGAAGACAAGAAAGTCAAAGAACTGGCTGAGTCCCGCAATCAGGGTGATGCATTGGTTCACTCGACCAAAAAAGCTCTGGCTGAACACGGTGACAAACTGGAAGCAGGTGAGAAAGAAAAAATCGAAGCTGCAATCAAAGAGTTGGAAGATGTGTTGAAAACCGGTGACAAAGTTGAGATCGATACCAAGCTTGGTGCTTTGACGACTGCAGCTCAGAAACTGGGCGAAAAAGTCTATGCTGATATGCAGGCACAGCAGGCCGCAGCAGGTGCAGCGGGTGGTACTGCGGACGCTGATGCAAAAGCGAAAGATGACGATGTTGTCGATGCTGACTTCAAAGAAGTAAAAGACAATAAGTAATCCCTAGTCTGACGGGCTTGCCCGTCATCACTCGCCGGGTGGCTCGCGCTTGCGTTGCTGGCCCGGCGTTTGCGCTTAATACAGAGGTTAACAAGAGATGGCGAAGCGTGATTTTTATGAAATTCTCGGCGTCGGTAAAAACGCTTCAGAAGACGAAATTAAAAAGGCTTATCGCAAGCTGGCGATGAAGTACCATCCGGATCGTAATCCGGACAACAAGTCTGCCGAAGAGAAATTCAAAGAAGCCAAAGAGGCTTATGAGATGCTTTCCGACAGCCAGAAACGGGATGCCTACGACCGTTACGGTCATGCCGGTGTTGATCCGAATATGGGTGGCGGCGGTGGCGGCGGTGCAGGCGGTTTTGCGGATGCGTTTGGAGATATTTTCGGTGATATTTTCGGCGGTGGTCGTCGTAGCGCGGGTCCTCAGGTGTATCGCGGTGCTGATTTGCGATACAACCTTGAAATCACACTCGAGCAGGCTGCTAACGGGTTTGATACAACGATACGCGTACCTAGCTGGGATGAGTGCGATACTTGCCACGGCTCGGGTGCAAAACCTGGTACGTCACCGGTAACGTGTACTACTTGTGGCGGCCATGGTCAGGTACGGATGCAGCAAGGTTTGTTCAGTATTCAGCAAGCCTGTCCTAAATGTCATGGCACCGGAAAAATGATTCCGGATCCATGTACTGTCTGTTCGGGTGTTGGTCGCATCAAACGCAATAAAACGCTGGAAGTCAAGATTCCTGCAGGGATAGACGATGGTATGCGTATCCGTTCATCGGGTAACGGTGAACCTGGCGTCAACGGCGGACCTCCGGGTGATTTGTATGTGGAAATACACATCAAGCAGCATCCTGTATTCCAGCGTGAGGGCGATGACCTGCATTGCGAGATTCCGATTTCCTTCGTGAAAGCGGCTCTCGGTGGTGAGATTGAAGTGCCGACATTAAGCGGTAAAGCCTCATTCACCATCCCTGAAGGTACGCAGTCAGGCAAAACTTTCCGTTTGCGCAGCAAAGGTGTGAAAGGCGTGCGTTCAGGATATGCAGGAGATTTGTTCTGCCACGTGGTGATCGAAACACCGGTCAAGCTGACGGAAAAACAAAAGCAATTGCTGAGAGATTTTGAGCAACTGACGGTGGAGGGCGGTGCAAAACACAGCCCTCAGAGCAAAACCTGGATGGACAAAGTAAAAAAATTCTTTGAGTAATACAAGAAAAAAGCCCCGTTGATGTTGAATGGGGCTTTTTTTATACCAGTGGTTCACTGATGCGGGAAGCAGTATTTTCATCAAAGCATCAGCAGGCATCATACGAATAATCTGACTGGTAAATTAGAGAGCAGACTCCAGAATCAGCATGGGCGAATCTTGCGGGAATCGGTTAAGCTAAAGAGCCAGCACAAGAACTACGTTATAAGTAGTGGCAACCGGATTTATCTGCATTATCTGCAAGCCTGATAAGTCTGGAAAAATGAAATTATCAACAGGAGACAAAAATGCGTTGGAATCAATATAAATGTTGGTTGGCAGGGCTGGGTCTGACTTTGCTCAGTACAGCAAATGCGGGCACCGTCGATATTGCAGGTGCCAAGTTTGATGAAACAGTACACGTGGCAGATACCGATCTGAAGCTCAATGGAGCAGGTATCCGTTATAAAGCGATTTTTAAAGTCTACGCCGCCGGCCTTTATCTCAAAGATAAGAAAAACACGGTATCAGAAGTACTTGCTTCGCAAGGCCCGCGCCGGGTTACGATCGTGATGCTGCGCGACCTCAGTAACGAGGATTTCGGTCGCGGTTTTATGCAAGGTATCCAACAAAATACAGACAAGGCAGAAAAAGCAAAACTGACTATGCAGTTTCTTCGTTTTGGTGAGTTGTTTGCTTCCGTTCCAGAATTGAAAAAAGGGGACGTGATGGTTAACGACTGGATTCCGGGTGTTGGAACGGTAGTCTATTTAAACGGCAAAAAAATGGGTGAACCATATCCGGATCTCGCGTTTTACAACGCCTTGCTGCGTATATGGCTGGGTGAGAAGCCTGTTGACAGCGGTTTGAAGAAAGCCATGCTGGCAGAGCATGACGACAGAAGTACCTACCGTTAATTCGCTTTCATCAAGGTTTTAAAAAGCCGTACCTGCATGGGTACGGCTTTTCTATTTCTGCAATCTGCGCACATAAAGGTTAGAATCACGCCTGTTTTTACTCTCAGGGCAGGACGATGACGGAAGAAAAGCGTACCGAATTAACGCCGGAACAGTTATTTGAAAATAATCGTCTGTGGGCGCAGGCCATTTCCAGCCGGGATGCTGATTTCTTTAAAAAACTCGCGGCCCAGCAAAATCCTGAATATTTGTGGATAGGCTGTTCGGACAGCCGCGTACCGGCTAATGAGTTGTTGGGTTTGTTGCCAGGTGAGTTATTTGTCCACAGAAATATTGCCAACGTTGTTGTCCATTCAGATCTGAATTGCCTTTCCGTACTGCAGTTTGCGGTGGATATTCTGGGCGTCAAACATATTATCATCTGTGGTCATTATGGTTGTTCAGGTGTACATGCGGCGATGACCGGACGGCGTGTTGGTCTTGCCGATAACTGGCTGCGTCACGTGCAGGATGTGCATCAGAAGCATGAGCGCTATCTTGGCGAGACACTGAATACAAAACAGCGCGCAGATCGTCTGTGTGAACTCAACGTGATTGAGCAAGTTGTTAATCTGTGCCAGACCACCGTGATTCAGGATGCGTGGGAACGCGGGCAGACGCTGACTGTGCATGGCTGGATCTATGGCATTCAGGATGGCTTACTGAACCCGCTTGGAATGGCGGTCAGTTCGCCGGAGATGCTCGCCACACAGTTTGCGGCGAGCTTGGCGCGTTATCAGGACTAAATCACCCTATTTTTTATCCTTTTATTCAACTCTGATCGCCAGGTCCCGTCCAGATCTGGCCACGTTACCAGCATAGTCCGTAGCAAAAATCCGCAGAATATAATCACCGGCCGCCAGTTTATCTAAAGGCAGGTGAGCATTTCTGGCGTAGCCGTCACGCACCAGATTGCTGGCTTGATACAAAAAGCTGGTTTTTGCGTTGCCATGCACGGTAATGCCGCTGCCTTCGGCATAGGCGATTTTCACAGACGAGCGATCGGGCGGCAACTGATTAAATTCTATCGTCATCACGGCGTTCTCATAACCTGCGACGGCTTTGCCATCCGCATGCAGAAGCTGATAACCTATCTTGTATAAGCCCAGGCGTCTGCGCGACAGATTGTCATCGCTCTGGTCATAGGCATCGACAAGCAGATTCAATGGCGGGCTCCGGCGTGGGATGATGAGGCGATTTTCCTGTTTTCGTTTCAGTGGTTTGCCCTGATCATCGGTGATTTGTATCGACTCAATCACCGGTTCTGTCGCGTCCTTGAAGCCAGGAAACGGTAGTGCCAGAGGATTGATTTCGCCGCTGCCAAGGCTGTAATTCAGATGCACATGGTACATGCGGTTGATGCTGCCTAAAGCATCGCCGGTTTTAAATTTGGTTCCTCGGGGAATTCTGACAGCGCTCGGTTTTCCCTGCATATCGTAGAGGATCTGAAAGCGGCGCGTATCAAGCAGCGCGTCGTCGCGATCGCGTCCTGCTTTCATGTGGATATAAGAAAAATGATCGATATTGATTCCCTCATTCAGCGTGCCATATCCCCACGCATTGACAGGATGACGTACTTTTTCGTCCGCAACGGCATACACGGTCGCCCCCAAGTTGCCTTGTATATCCAGCCCGCTGTGAAAATGATCGCGGGCGTCACCGTCTTTTTTACCACGCACTTCGCCCATCGTGCCGACCACTTCATGTGCTGACTGAAATGGTTTGATCGGCCACGGAAAAGTTTTACCGGCAAACATCGTTTGCAGGTTCAGGTTAGCGACTGGAAATCTGGTTTGCTCGGGCGTTGCTGGTTGTTCTGAGGTCAGCCGGTAAAGCGCTGTTATCGCCGAGTCTGCGACAATGACATCGCCAGTTGCTGTCACCAGCAAGCCGGTTGGCGAAGATAGCCGTAAGATTTTTTCGTCGCCGGCAACGAAGTCAACATCGATGCCCGTAAGGCCTTTGAGTTCGCCTTCGGGTGTGAGGTGCAAAATTCTGCCTTCGCCGTTTTCGCCGATATAAACATGGTCATCATGTGTGACAGCCAGCCCGACCGGACGTCGCATCAGCGCATCTTTATCATTGTCGGCGGATTGCTGCAGCGTGCTGACCGTGCCCGTGGCAGTCAGCTTGCGAATCGCGTTATTACGGGTATCGGCAATGATCAGATCATTATGTGAATTGAGTGCAATGCCGGACGGCGTATCGAATAAGGCATCGCCGGCGGCACCATCCATAAAGCCATTCCGTTTGCCGCCAGCGATGGTGCTGACTTTGCCGTCAGATGATATACGACGGATTTTATCGTTATAAGTATCAGCCACATAGACGTTGCCATCGGCATCGACGGCAACGGCCAGAGGCGCATTCAGTTGCGCTGAAGTGCTGTCGCCATCACGATCACCCGCTTGCCCGTTGCCAGCTAAAGTTGTGACTTGTCCCTGCGCAGAGATTTTGCGTATCGCATGATTGCCGGTGTCGGCGACATACAGATTACCCTGTTTGTCGATGGTGATACCCGATGGTGTATTGAACGTCGCCTGCGTACGTTCGCCATCGGTGAAACCCTCTTTGCCCCCGGCATAGACGCTGACCTGACCATCGGGGGCGATACGGCGTATCACATTGTTGTCTGCTGCATCAGTGACATACAGATTGCCTGTTTTATCCTGTACCACGCCGAAAGGATCAGCAAAGCGTGCCTGCAATGCTGCGCCGTCACGCATCCCCGCGGTACCGTCCCCGGCAAAACGTAAGAGATGCGGATGCCAGTTAAGGGGCGTAGGCTGAAGTGATTTTTTACCCAGTTTTTTGCCTATGTTCGCCATCAGGCCGTCACTGTATTGATCGCCGGAGAATGGTGAAAAAAAGTAAGCACCGCTGCCGAGCAGCAGAGTAATAACCAGCGTTGCCACTAGTGCTGGTTTAGAAAAATGCTTTGCCACCTGAGATTCCAATATAGGGATAAGAGTGACGCAGCTTAGCGTATTTAGTGCCGGATCACCAGTGATCCGGCACGGTCAGCAGCAGATGAAAAATCATGCCAGAATGCGGTCTGGTCTTGTGACTGGCGCATACGCAACACCTGCATGCATACTGGCTTATGGCAGTTTTTCAAGCCAGCAGGCGCATCTTATCCCATGTGTATAAAATGAAGACCTCATCAAGGCGAAATGAGATGAAGACAATGAAAATCAGCCTGCAAGCGAAAAAGCTTTTACTCTCGAAATGGACGGCAGTGCAGGTCGTCAACAAACAAAAACATTTTATTGTCAGCAAGGTGATTCCTCCTGAGCCAGACGCGCCTTCTGATGCCTTGCCGGAGATGGTTGAAATCGAAGCTGTGTACAGTAAAGCAGTGCGTCAGATTCCCTGGCGCGAATTACAGGATGGGCGTTTATGGAAACGGGGCTGGGTATGACGCGGGAGCGGACTCCGGCTGAGCATCAACACCTGGATTCTTTTCCTCACAACTTTCGTGTGCTGGTCGTTGGTGCGAGCGGTGGTATCGGTGCTGCTATGGGTGAGATACTCCATCAACTGCGCCCCGATGCGAAGGTCGAAGGCTTGCACCGGCATTAACGCAGCATGCGCCTTTTCATCTGATCATCAATGCTGCCGGTATCCTGCACACGGCAGATTTTATGCCGGAGAAAAAACTCAACGATCTGCATTACGCACAACTGCGCACGACATTTGAAGTCAATACATTTGGTCCCGCCTTGCTGCTGCGCTACTTTGCGCCTTTGCTGGACCGTCAGCGCGGCGTGATGGCGATGTTGTCGGCGAAGGTCGGCAGCATAGAAGATAATCGCTTAGGCGGCTGGTATAGTTACCGCGCTTCCAAGGCCGCGCTGAATATGCTGATCAAGACTGCGGCGATAGAACTCAGGCGTACTCAGCCAAACGCCGTTTTGCTGGCGCTGCATCCGGGGACTGTCAGTTCCTCTTTATCGCAACCCTTCCGTAGCGCGACAAAAGGGCGACCCGCAACAGAGGCAGCGTATGATCTTTTGCAGGTGATTAATCGTAAAACGCCGGAGGATTCCGGCAGGTTTTATACCTATGCCGATGAGAAACTGCCATGGTGAATCTCATGTCAGCACAGCATTTATGCGCCCGCGGTGCGGTGCTCAAGTTTGCCATCGCGTAATTTCAGGCGCTGCATATCGGGCAGCGCGATCAGCTCACGGTCATGACAAACCACGACCACGCTGCTGCCAGCCTGCGTCAGTGTCGGGATCAGGGCGATCACCTGTTCACGTGCTTCACCATCCAGATTGGCGGTTGGCTCGTCGAGCAACAGCAGACGTGGCTCCAGCACTTTGACGCGTGCCAGCGCCACTCTTTGTTTCTCTCCGCCGGATAAATAACGCGCGTCGTGATCGCTCAGATGCAGGATGCCTGCCCAACACATCGCCAGCGCGACCTGTTTTTCGATATTTTCTGCTTTTCTTAAACGCAGACCGTAGGCGATGTTTTCGGCGACCGTACCGGAAAACATCACAGGATGCTGATGTACATAGACGATATCGTTACGCAGTTCACGCGGATAAGGTGAGAAGGTCGTGACCTTGTCGAGATATCTGACTTCGTCTGTCTGCGCTGATTCCAGTCCGGACAAGATGCGTAGCAGCGTGCTTTTGCCGCTGCCATTCATGCCCGTCAGTACGTAGGCGTGCGATTGTTCTATGTTCAGTTCGGCGATATCGAGCAGGCGGCGCGGCCCGAACGATTTGCGCAAGCCGCGTACGTGTAACAGAGTGCTCATTGTAGTTGCTCCGCATTCCGGGTATCGCCTTGCAACAGCATCAGCGCGGCATTCATGATTAATGCAACCGTGATCAGCACCATGCCGAGCGCAATGCCCTGTGCAAATTCACCTTTACTGGTTTCGAGGGCGATGGCAGTTGTGATGGTACGCGTTTCACCGGCGATATTGCCACCGACCATCATGGCGCAGCCGACTTCCGATAAGACCCGCCCGAATCCGTTGATCAGCGCCGCCATCACACCGAAACGTACTTCATGCAACACCGTCCACATCACCTGGCGACGATTCGCGCCAAGTGTGATTGCAGTTTCCGCCAGACGCGGGTCTGCCGATTGCACCGCGCTCAGAGTGAATGCGGTCAGGACTGGAAACGCAATGATGGCCTGACCGGCAATGATGCCGGTCTGGGTGAATAGCCAGTGCCATGAACCGAGCAAGCCCTGACGGCTTAACAGCAGATACAGCAATAAGCCAATCAGCACCGTCGGCAGCGACAGGGCGGCCTGCACCAGCCAGATCGCGATACGTCGCCCGGGAAACGCATGACTCGCAATGATATAGCCGAGCAGCAGCGCGGGCGGCGTCGCACAGGCTAAGCCTGCGAGCGAGGTTTTAACGGAGACCCAGACAATATTCCACAGCGTTTCATCACCGCTGAACAGCAGAACAAACGCATCATGTATCGCGATGCTGATATTCATCGACGCCAATCAGAAACAGTGTTCCGGACCGGGGAAAGACTGATCTTTCACCGCCGTGACGTACGCCGTGACTGCCGCATCAATACTGGTCTGCCCGTCCATGAAATTTTTCACGAAGCGCGCTTTACGACCCGGAAACACGCCGAGTAAATCATGCATGACCAGTACCTGACCGGAACAATCAGGACCCGCACCGATACCGATGGTCGGAATCGTCAAGGCATCGGTAACTTCTTTGCCGAGTGCGGCAGGAATCGCTTCCAGTACCAGGAGGGTGGCGCCGGCAGTCTGCACCGCGAGCGCCTCTGCCTTAAGTAAATCGGCAGCCGCAGTGGTTTTGCCTTGGACTTTATAACCGCCGAGCTGATGCACCGATTGCGGTGTCAGCCCCAGATGCGCGCAGACCGGAATCGAGCGCTCAGTCAGAAATTTGATGACCGGCAGCAACCAGGTGCCGCCTTCGATTTTCACCATCTGCGCACCCGCCTGTATCAGCGGTACCGCATTGTTATAGGCCGCTTCCGGCGTTGCGTAGCTGCCGAATGGCATGTCGGCGACGATCAGCGCTTTCTGATTGCCGCGTGCGACTGAGGCAGTGTGATAGGCAATGTCAGCAATCGTCACTGGCAGGGTCGATTGGTGTCCCTGACAGACCATGCCAAGCGAATCGCCGATCAGTAATATTTCGACGCCGCATCTGTCCATCAATGACGCAAAGCTGGCATCGTAACAAGTCAGCATCGTGATTTTGTCGCCTTGCTCACGCATCGTCATTAAGCCGGGAATGCTGACTGCTTTACGGTCTTGCAAATATTCCGCCATGTGTTTCTCCAAAAGTAAGGCTGTCATGGGTGATCACTGACAGCATCATCAGGCGTTTGTATCCTAGTTCCTGAAAATAAAATAAACAGCGCCGACCAGACATAAGCCGGCCCAGACGTAATCGAGTTTAAACGGCTGCCCCATATAAAACATCGCAAACGGCACGAATACGATCAGCGTCAGCGCTTCCTGCAAAATTTTGAGTTGTGCCAGACTGTACTGAGTGTAACCGATACGATTCGCCGGCACCTGCAGCAGGTATTCAAACAGCGCAATGCTCCAGCTGACCAGCGCGGCGATCCACCAGGTTTTGCTCGATAAATTCTTCAGATGACCGTACCAGGCGATGGTCATGAACACATTCGACATGATCAGGAGGCCGGTTGTTTGTACGATAACTGGTATTTGCATGGGAGTATCCCGTAAAAACGGCTTAATGTCCTTGATTTTAAAGGGGCTTAAAAAATACTGGGGGGAGTATATTTAAGCTGATTCAGCTCGCAGGCAGCCTGAAAATCGCCTGCTGCGCCACGCCAGAGACAAACGTCTGCGCCAGCCCCTGACCGGGGATATCGATTTCCGGTGCGATTTCCAGCAGCGGCAACAGTACAAACGCGCGTTCTGTCATGCGCGGATGCGGCACACTCAGTTGCTCGGTGGCGATCTGCTGATCCGCATATAACAATAAATCCAGATCCAGCGTGCGCGGCGCATTCCGGTAAGGCCGCTCACGACCAAATGCCTGCTCGATGCCCTGCAAGGCCAGCAATAAATCGCTGGCGCTAAGGCTGGTGGTGACGGCCGCTACCGCGTTCACGTAATCGTCACCGCTGGAATCAATCGGCGCGCTGCTGTACAGCGACGAGGCGCGTTGCAACTGCGTTGCCGGAATCCGGCCAAGGCGGGCGATGGCTTGCCGCACCGTATCCTGTGCATCGCCCAGATTCGCACCGATACCGATGTAAGCCCGCATCATTCCTGCGCTGCCGCCTTACGTGGCGCACGGCGCCGCGGTTTGCGTTTTTTTGCCGCACTGGTACCCGCCGGGGCTTTGGGTTTGCTGTTAATCAGGCGTTCACGTTCATCGGCATCGCCATTGATGAAGGCTGTCCACCATTCGCCGATCTCAGCATCGATCTCGCCCGAGGCGCAACGCAGCAACAGGAAATCATAGGCCGCACGCATGCGCTGATGTTCAAGCATTTTGTACGGTGTTTTGCCAACCCGTTTTTCGAAGCGAGGCTGCATCGCCCAGATGTCACGCATATCGGCGCCAATTTTGCGTTGAATCGCGAGCGCATCTGTTTGCGTATTCAGCACATCATCGGCTGCCAGATGTAGTGCCGGAATCGGGAATTCGCCGGCAGCTTTGTAGGCTTCCCATTTTTCCAGCACCTGATGCCACAACAGCGAGGCGAACAGGAAGCTCGGAGAAACACGTTTGCCCTGTTGTATGCGTTCATCGGTATTCGCCAGTGCCAGTGTGATGAATTTCTCACCCATAGGCTGTTCCAGCACCACGTCAAGCAAAGGCATCAGACCGTGATGCAGGCCTTCTTTGCGCAGCGCCTGCAGACACGCCATGGCATGGCCGCTGGTGAGCAATTTCAGCATTTCATCAAACACCCGTGCAGCAGGTACGTTATTGATCAGCGGTGCCATCACCGCGATCGGCGCCTGCGTTGCCGGATCGATCGTGAATTGCAGTTTTGCCGCAAACCGCACTACGCGCAGCATGCGCACCGGGTCTTCGCGGTAACGCGTCTCGGGTACGCCAATGATACGCAGGACTTTTTTCCGGATATCTTTAACGCCACCATGGTAATCAAGCACTGTTTGCGAAGCCGGATCGTAGTACATCGCATTGATGGTGAAATCGCGTCGCGCGGCATCTTCATGCTGTTCGCCAAAGGTATTGTCGCGCAGCACGCGCCCATGTTCGTCTTTGGGTGCCGCGTCATTTGATGGGCCGCGGAACGTGGTGACTTCGAGCAGATCCTGTCCGAACATCACGTGCACGATCTGAAAACGGCGACCGATGATAAACGCTCGGCGGAACAGGCGTTTGACTTGTTCTGGCGTGGCGTTGGTGGCGATGTCGAAATCTTTTGGTTTTACACCGGTCAGCAGATCACGGACCGCACCGCCAACGATGAATGCTTTGAAACCATTGTCTTGCAGGGTCTGCGTCACGCGAATCGCATTTGCCGATACCAGTTGCGGATTGATGCCGTGCTCTTTTGTGCTCAGCACGGTCGGTTTGCGATTGCTGACGGCAGCTGCAGCAGCTTCCGGGGCGCTTTTTACGCCGAGTATTTTGCGAATAAATTTCTTAATCATTGTTTGTCGAACAGCTGGATTTGAGGCCATCCTTTTGCCAGCGCATGTGCGCTTAATTTTGCATTCGGATTGGTGGCGACGGGATGCGTCACAACCTCGAGTAAAGGAATATCGTTGTGGGAGTCACTGTAAAAATGGCTGCTGCCAAAGTCGCTGAGTTGTTTTTCCTGTTTGGCCAGCCAGTCCTGTACATGGATGACTTTACCGGCGCCCGAAGTCGGCACACCCACCAGTTTACCAGTGATATTGCCGGCAGCATCGAGCTCAGGCTCGGCCGCCAGCAAATGCGGTACCCCGAGCGCCTGTGCAATCGGGGCAGTGACAAAGCGGTTGGTGGCCGTGATGATCGCGATCAGATCTTCCTGATCCTGATGTTTTTTGAGTAAATCAAACGCTGCCGGTAACAAGGCCGGCTGTATGACTTCGTGCATAAACTGCTGATGCAGCTCGTCAATTTTCTTGCGTGGAAACTGCGCCAGCGTACCGAGCGCAAATTCCAGATACTCCACCGGATCAAGCGTGCCGGCCTGATATTGGGCAAAAAAATCAGCATTCCGTTTGGTAAACGCATCTGCATCAACGGCGCCGACACGGCATAAAAACTGGCCCCATTCATAATCGGAATCGATAGGAATCAGGGTATGGTCAAGATCAAATAAAGCGATATTAGGCATGCGGTTGTATTCCGGATTCAGGGCTGTTGTTGCAGCATCAGTTCACGCAGTAGCGGCAGGGTAATCGGACGCTTGGTGACCAGCGAATAATGATCGAGCTGATCCAGCATCGCCGTTAATGAACTCATGTCGCGCCGGTAGTGCGTGATCAGATAGGGTAACACGCCTGCCGATAACTGGATGCCGCGTGCCTGCGCTGCGCGTTCCAGAGCATCGATCTTATCCTCGTCGGTCAGTTCATGTAGCTGATAAATCAGGCCCCAGCCAAAACGGGTGCGCAAATCATCGCGCACATTCAATATCATTGGCGGATGGTTGCCTGCCGCGACCAGAAACCCGCCATGTGCCCGGGCTTCATTAAACAAATTGAAAGCCGCAATCTGGTTCAGTGGCGATAATTGTTCGCAGTCATCAAGCAAGTAAAGGCTGACTTCATCGCTGAAATCAAATGCATCTTCTGGTGCATTGGCGGGGATGTAGCGGGAATCCGGATGATCTGCGAGGGCGTGCAGCAGATGAGTTTTGCCCGCACCGGCTTCACCCCAGATATAAACGGAACGCTCGCCGTACTGACTTGCAATGCGCTGAGAGAATAAGCCCAGCAGCTGAGCCAGCTCGGCATTTTGTCCGACCACAAAGGTAGCAAGAGATGGCAGTTTCTGCGCATCCAGATCGAGTAAAAGTTGCCTCATGGCTGACGATAAAAAGGACTGTTCAGGTAAGAACTGCGTATATGTTTGACGGCAACCGAGATAATTGCTGACGCTGGTAACGCAACCAGAATACCGATGAAACCAAATAACTGACCAAACGCCATCAGGGCAAAAATCACTGTCAGCGGATGCAGACCGATACGTTCACCGACCAGACGTGGCGTCAGTATGAATGATTCAAAAAATTGTCCGAAGCCATAAATGATGCCGACGTAAATCAGGCCGCTCAGATCATTAAATTGTAAGACTGCACCGATCAGTGCCAGCGCCAGTCCTATGCCGTAGCCGAGATAAGGAATAAACACCAGAAAGCCGGTAATGATGCCAACGGGCAGCGCCAGATCGAAACGGGCAATGCTCAGTGCGATTGCGTAGTAGGCAGCGAGTACGATCATGACCAGAATCTGCCCGCGCAAATACTGGGCAAGAATATCGTCCACCTCATTCACGGCATTGTTAGCCCCATGCACCCAGCGACGCGGAATGAAATGCGCAATCCGGTGGATCAGTGCATGCCAGTCCAGCAACAGATAAAACAGTACAATCGGGATCAGTAACAGATTCGCCAGCAGACCGAGCAGGGCAGTACCGCCGACGCGGATAGAAGACAGCACGGCCTTGCCTATAACGTCGCCGCTGCCTGCCATTTGTTCGGTTAGTAAGGTTTTAATCCCGGTGCTGTCGAGACGGATACTGAATCCATAATGTGCCAGCAGCGGTGATATGACCTGATCGAATTTATCAAAAAAACGCGGTATCTGTTCCTGTAACTGCGGCGCTTCTTTTTGCAGGATAGGCACGATAATCAATACCATTGCCAGCGCGGCAGCGATGACAAAAATGATCACCAGTGTTGCGGAGACGGCACGCGGCAGACGCAGATTTTTGTATTTCAGCGCACACAGCTTATCAACCCAGGGGTTGAGTACATACGCGAGGATAGCGGCGACGATGAATGGCATTAACACCGGTCCCAGCAACGACAGCAATAGCAAGAACGCTGCACCGACGATGATCCAGAGTAGAGATTGCTTTTGTTCCGGCGAAAAAGAAAATGGCATTTTCAGATGGCGTGCTTGCAAATAAGTTGTCGGCTTATTACGTGTTGCCCAAATATAGGTCAATACGCAGTCATTTTGTTAAAATAGCGGTTTTGCCGGAGTTTTCTGGCAATTTTCCTATTTTACCGCCTCAAGCCCCCTACTGACGAATATCATGAGCACTTCTACCCCTGTTTCTCTCTCTTACGCCGACGCCGGTGTCGATATGGTTGCTGGCGACGCGTTGGTCGATGCGATCAAGCCTTTTGCAAAACGTACGATGCGTGAAGGCGTCATGGCCGGTATCGGTGGTTTTGGCGCGATGTTTGAAGTCAGCAAAAAATTCAAGGAGCCTGTGCTGGTCTCAGGTACCGATGGCGTCGGTACCAAGCTGAAACTGGCATTTCATCTGAATAAGCATGACACGGTTGGTATCGATCTGGTCGCGATGAGCGTTAACGATATTCTGGTGCAGGGTGCTGAGCCTTTGTTCTTCCTCGATTATTTCGCCTGCGGCAAACTCGATGTGGCGGCAGCCACGGACGTGATCAAAGGTGTGGCTTTCGGTTGCGAACAAGCTGGTTGCGCGCTGATCGGTGGTGAAACTGCTGAAATGCCTTCCATGTATCCGGATGGTGAATACGATCTGGCAGGTTTTGCGGTCGGCGCGGTAGAAAAATCTAAAATCATCGATGGCAGCAAAATTCAGCCGGGTGATGTGATTCTGGGTCTGGCTTCTTCCGGTATTCATTCAAACGGTTTTTCTCTGGTGCGCAAAATCATTGAAGTTGCCAAACCTGACCTGAATGCCGATTTCCACGGACGCAGTCTGGGGGACGCACTGATGGCACCGACACGTATTTACGTCAAACCTTTGCTGGCGCTGATGGAAGCGCTGGAGGTCAAAGGCATGGCGCACATTACCGGCGGTGGTCTGGTTGAAAACGTGCCGCGCGTGCTGGGTGACAAACTGACTGCGGTACTGCATAAAGATGCGTGGACTCAGCCTCCATTATTTACATGGCTGCAACAACACGGCGGTGTGGCAGATGCAGAAATGCACCGTGTATTCAACTGTGGTATCGGCATGGTGGTGATAGTGTCTGCTGCAAATGCAGATGCAGCGATGGCACAACTGAGCGCTGCTGGTGAAACGGTGTATCGCATCGGTGAAATCCGTGCCCGCGAAGGCAATGAACATCCGACTATTGTCGTGTAATAGCAGAACTGACCTGAAACTATCCCGGTGGAGTGCTTGCTCCTGACAGCACTTACCGGGATCATATGTCAGTCATGTATCAAAAGAGCACAATCAGCAAAATCATTTTCATACCCGAGATATCCGTACTCTGATCTGGTGAACCGGATAATTAACTTGCTCATTGTTAATTAATTAATTTACAATTTATTTACTGTTGTTCGGTGCAGAATCTGATCTTGGATTTTGTAAAAGACCACTTAAATGTAAATTGACTAAAATGAGAAAAATAATTTCACTGAGTTTGTTGAGTATTCTTGCTGCATGTGGTGGCGGAGGCGGTAGTAGTGGTGACAGTGTCACTTTACCACCGGGTAATTCCGCTTTGCCTCCATCCTCCTCGCTGGCAAATCTTTGTGCCAATCCCCGCGCGAACACCAGCGATCGTCAGGGGACCATCGAGAACGAAAAATCTTATTTACGTTCATTTATCGACGAAACTTATCTCTGGTACGCCGATATACCTTCCAATATCGTTGCTGCAAATTATGCGACGCCGCAACTCTACTTTGACGTACTGAAAACGAATGCCAAAACCAGTTCCGGCGCAAGTGTCGATCAGTTTCACTGGTCGCAGACAACCGAATCCTGGAATACGTCATCATCAGGTATTGCGCAGGATTACGGCATCAAATGGATGGCGAAAGTGACCGCAAATACGCGTATTTTTCTTGCAGCTGATGTTGCACCCGGTTCGCCTGCAGCACTGGCAGGAATCAAACGTGGCGATGTGATCACTTCGATTGATGGCTCTCTAGTTACCGAAGCGACCACAGCAGGAGTTGCTGCGCTCAGTGAAATTCTCTCGCCGACCAAAGTGATGGCGCATAAACTAGGATTCAATGGTGCTACCGAGATCAGCCTGACCCCCGCGACCTATTCGACATCAACTGTACAGAATGTGAAAACCATTCCAACCGCTACCGGTACGGTTGGCTATTTCGTATTTGATACGCATATCGCTAAATCTGAAGCCGAACTGATTGCCGCCATCAAGCAATTGAAAGCGGCCAACGTCACGGATCTGGTGATTGATCTGCGCTACAACGGTGGCGGTTTGTTGTATGTTGCGAGTCAGCTGGCATATATGATTGCCGGGCCGGCAACGACCAACGGACTGATATTTGAAAAGCTGACATACAACGACAAACTCACTGCAAAGAATACGGTATATCCTTTTTATCCGGTCACAACGACGAACGAGCAACTTCCTTATCTGGGTTTAAAACATGTCACTTTGCTGGTGACACGTAATACTGCTTCCGCCAGCGAATCCATTATTAATGGTTTGCGTGGAGTGGATGTTGCGGTTGATCTGATCGGTGACCAGACACGCGGTAAACCTTACGGTTTCGTTCCTCAGGATAATTGCTCTTACACCTATTTCGCGATTCAGTTTAAAGGCGTGAATCAAAAAGGATTTGGTGATTATGCGGATGGTTTTTCACCAACCTGTAAAGCATCTGACGATGTCACACATCTGCGCGGCGATACCAATGAAACGATGCTGAAAACGGCGCTGTCTTACCGTCAGACGGGTTTGTGTCCGGCTAATTCTGCCGGTGCCATCGTGCCTGGTGCCGAGTCCGGATATCAAGTGATACGTCCGGCAAGTCAGGAAATGCGTATTCTCACGACAATGCCGCACTGATGAGATATCCGCTTATTTTTGCCGTTAGTATTCTGATGCTGTCGGCATGTCAGTTCACTGCTGCTTCTCCGGATAAAGCAGCAGTGTTGCTGATATCGGACGCCGAAACGACGCAGGAATTACGGACTGTGATCGGCAGCATGAGCGGTTTTTCTGATGTCACTTTATCTGCCTCTGACTTCATGCAAAGCAGCGAAGTGACCATCGAGCGCAGGCACCAGACAAACCAGCAGGGTGAGCTGATACAAGGGCGCGATCTGGAAATGCCGCATCGCTTCAGGCTGGAGACCAACGGCACACAATGCTGGCTGTTTCATCTGAATTCAGGACAGCGTCGCTTACTGAGCAAAACGCGGTGTCAGGCTAAATAAATCAGGCAGTATCTTTGCCTATGACGATGTATTTGCAAAGAACGCCGGGGAGTAGCGCAGGGAATATCTGCTTACAGAGAAGAAAATGAAAAATGACTGTCAAACGCTGTTCCTGGGCTAATTCTGCTAACCCCTTATATATCGCTTACCACGATGAGGAGTGGGGGCGGCCGTGTCATGATGAAAACCGCTTGTTTGAAATGCTCAATCTGGAAGGAGCGCAGGCTGGATTAAGCTGGGAAACTATCCTGAACAAACGCGCGAGTTACCGCATCGCTTTTGACGACTGGGATGCGAAAAAAATCGCGCAGTACGATGCCGGGAAGGTCGCTGAATTACTGGCTAATCCAGGCATCGTGCGTAATCGTTTAAAAGTCGCGGCGACCATTAGTAACGCCAAAGCGTATCTGCGACTATGCGAGGAAGCAGGTAGTCTGGACGCCTATCTTTGGGCGTATGTCGATGGCAAACCAATACTGAACCACGGAGAGCGCATAGTAACGACACCTTTATCTGATCGTATTTCCCAAGACCTGCGTCAGCGCGGGTTTAAGTTTGTCGGTTCAACGATAATCTATGCGTATATGCAGGCCATAGGCATGGTGCAGGATCATGCCGCTGACTGCGACTGGCACCAGCCTGCGGTCTGAACACGGTCATTTCACCAAGAAATCAGCTTATCAGTGCTGATGCCGATTAACAGATTGTTCTGCAAAGGATTGCAGGCTTGACGTCCCAGCAATTGCCGGACTCATATCCGGATGCATCACCATCACTGGTTTGCAATGAACATTGTTTGCAGATGCCGTTGAATGATGATCGTTTAAGGTATCGGATGCAGCGTTGATATCCCAGACCGGCGCTTCTATTCCTTCAAAAACGGCTTTTAATTGCTGGCCCCAGCTATTTCTGATCATCTGAAAATACTGATTTTTTTCATCAATGGTGACGAAGCGTGATACGGCCAGATGATGATTCTCATAGACCAACAGATCCAATGGTAAGCCAACGGAGATGTTGGAGCGCAGCGTGGAATCCATGGAAATCAGCGCACATTTTGCGGCATCGTCGAGACTGGTTGCGGGGTTGATGACGCGGTCAAGAATCGGCTTACCGTATTTTGCCTCACCGATCTGGAAGTAAGTGTTTTCGTTGTGCGCTTCAATAAAATTGCCGGCAGAATAAATCTGAAACAGCCGGCAACGTTCACCTTGAATTTGTCCGCCAAATATCAGGCTCACATTAAAGTCGATGCCGAATTCAGATAAGGCTTTGGCATCACGCTGATGTACGACGCGCACGGCTTCGCCAAGAATACGGGCAGCATCGTACATGCTTTGAACATTCCAGATGGTGTTGCCATTTGCGTCCTGATAATCGGACAGTAATTCCCGTATGGACTGTGAAATCGAAAGATTACCCGCTGTCATCAGGACCATCATGCGTTCACCGGTTTTTTCAAAGACCGACATTTTTCTGAATGTGCCAACCTGATCGACACCGGCATTCGTGCGGGAATCAGAGAGAAAAACCAGCCCGGCATCAAGGCGTATGCCCACACAGTAAGTCATATTGAATCGTGAGTAGAGTATTAGTGGATGTGTCGGGCAGGATTTTACCTCATGCCATCATTGAACTGTCCTGCAGCACATGATTGCGGTGTCACCTGTACGCTGACAGTTAAGGTTTCAATGCCGCCGCCGCGCCGTATGCCTCTTACCGGCGCGGCTGTGTCGTAATCACGGCCTATCGCGAGACGGCAATAAGCATCTGTCATCAGCCTCACATGGGTAACATCAATGCTGATCCAGCCGTGATAGTCATGATCTTGCGCCCAGACATCCACCCAGGCATGGCTTTCAGCGTGATCGCTGGATTCCGGATCGATATATCCAGAGACATAGCGGGCAGGTACGCCCATGACATGACAGCAAGCGAGAAATAAATGAGCATGATCCTGACATACGCCTGTTCCCATCGATAATGCATCGTGCGCTGTGGTGGTGACGACTGTGCTGCCGGTCTGATAGGCAACCGTATTCCTGATCTGCTCGGCAAGATAAATCAGTTCACGAGTAGAGGCTGATTGCTCACGTGGTAAACAACGCTTTGCAAACGCTTGAATCTCAGCACTGCTTTCTGTGAGGATGGTGGGAATAGTGAAGATCAATGGCGACCACGTTTGCGCATCGACTATGCGTCCGGCATCCGGACAACTGATATTGACGATGCCCGACGCCAGAATGTTAACTTCCTTGTGAGGTTCGGTAATCGTCAGCGTATGAGAATGATTGCCATAGGCATCGATGAATGCGTGCCTGTTCCCGGCAGCGGTAATATTCCACTGCGAAATATGTTGGTGCAACTCCGCACGCGGCGTCAGATGCAATTGCTGTATCGTGTATGACGATGGCGCAGAGTAGCTGTATTTTGTCTGATGCCTGATATGAAGTTGCATGATGAATGCTGATATTTTCAGGCAGCCAGGGGAACTAAAAAATCACGACTGATACGGTTTCCTAATTCAAAAATACGCTCCAGGAATTCCGTCAGTGTGCCATGTAATCCAGCGCGCAGAATATCTTCAATTTTTGCGAACTTTAATTCTGCATGCAGTTTTCCGGCAAAACGTTCTGTGTCGGCAGAGACATCATTACTGACCACCGCGAGGTTGGCGACGACTTCATCCATACAAGCAAGTAAGGAGCGTGGCATATCGCCGCGTAACATCAGTAATTCAGCCACACGCTCTGGAGTAATCACATCGCGGTACACTTTGCGATAAATTTCAAATCCGGAGACGGAATGTAACAGTGCTGCCCAGTAATAGAAATCCTTTTGTATGTTTTCCCTCGCTTGTTCCTTTGCTTTCGTACCATGGAATTTCACATCCAGAATACGTGCAGTATTATCTGCCCGCTCCAGAAATGTTCCGAGGCGTATGAAGTGAACCGCTTCGTCTTTCAGCATGGTTCCCAGTGTTACGCCACGCGATAAATGTGAACGGTATTTCACCCATTCAAAGAACTGACTCGGGTCTTGCTCGACGATGCCGCTCGCGAGCTTTTCCTGCATTGATAACCAGGTTGCATTCTGGGTTTCCCAGACTTCAGTTGTCAGTGTGCCGCGTACCGCACGTGCATTTTCTCTGGCCTCTTTTAAACAGGATGCAATCGAGGATGGATTCATCGGGTCACGTACCATGAAATCGAGCACATCTTTTTTGGTCAGGATGCCGTAGTGAAAATCAAACGACGATTGCAACTCCGAAATGCCCAGCATGGCACGCCAGCCATTTTCTGCATGCTCTGCTGATTGCGGCAACATGGATGTCTGCACATTCACATCCAGCATACGGGCGGTGTTTTCAGCACGTTCTGTATAGCGTGCCATCCAGAATAAATGATCTGCAGTTCTGCTTAGCATGTCAGTTCTCCAATACCCAGGTATCTTTGGTACCGCCACCCTGTGACGAGTTGACGACTAATGAACCTTCTTCCAGCGCTACCCGGGTCAGTCCGCCCGGTGCCATCGATATCGTTTTCCCTGACAATACAAATGGTCGTAAATCAATATGTCGCGGCGCAATGCCACTATCAACGAAGGTAGGGCAGGATGACAGGGCTAGTGTTGGCTGTGCAATGTAGCCTTCTGGTTTCGCCATCAGGCGCTGACGGAAAGCTTCAATTTGTTGTTTGCTGGAGGCGGGGCCAACCAGCATCCCATAGCCACCTGCACCATGTACTTCTTTAACAACCAGTTCAGGAAGATGGGCGAGGGTATAAGCAAGATCATCCGGTTTGCGACACTGATACGTCGGCACATTATTCAGTATCGGTTGCTCAGACAGATAAAATTTAATCATATCGGTGACATAAGGGTAGATCGATTTATCATCTGCAACTCCGGTACCGATCGCGTTGGCAAGGGTCACACGTCCGGCACGATAGACCGACAACAGACCGGGAACGCCGAGTGATGAATCCGGACGAAATGCAAGAGGATCGAGAAAGTCATCATCGACGCGGCGATAAATTACATCGACACGTTTTGGTCCACGCGTGGTGCGCATATAGACGGTGTTATCGTCAACAAACAAGTCTTTGCCCTCAACAAGTTCAACCCCCATTTGCTGTGCCAGAAATGCATGCTCGAAATAGGCAGAGTTATACATACCGGGAGTCATGACAACGACGGTGGGATTATCGATTCCCATTGGAGCTACCGAACGCAAATTATCCAGCAACATATCAGGGTAATGATCTACCGGCGCAATCTTGTTTTTGGCGAACAATTCAGGAAATAGCCGCATCATCATTTTGCGATCTTCCAGCATATAGGAGACACCGGACGGTACGCGCAGATTGTCTTCCAATACGTAAAATTCACCTTGCCCTGCACGAACGATATCGACGCCGGCGATATGTGCATAAATATCAGAGGCAACCGATACGCCCTGCATCTCGGGGCGATACTGCGCATTTTTATAGATCTGTTCCGGTGGAATAATTCCGGCTTTGATGATGTTCTGATCGTGATAAACGTCATGAATAAACATATTCAGCGCCTTCACACGCTGCACCAGTCCGGTTTCCAATAACGCCCATTCCTTCGCCGGAATAATACGGGGAATGATGTCAAAAGGAATCAGGCGTTCCGTGCCCGCGTCGTCGCCATAGACCGCGAAAGTAATACCGACGCGACGAAAACTGAGATCGGCTTCGGCGCGTTTGCGTTGCAGACGTTCCGGCGATTGTTTGGCTAACCAGTGATGGAATTCGCGATAATGCTCGCGCGTCGAATCTGCTGCGCCGGCGGCTTCTGCCGTCATTTCATTAAAGAATTTTGCCATGTCCCGTTCCACGATGACTGAGTCAGCTTAGCTATATCAAGAAGCGTGCCAAGCAAACCCGGTCGCGTGAATCAGGGCGCGCGGATATAGTCGATCAGTTCGACAGTGTGCTGATCCGGCGCCGGTGTCATCAGACTGATGGCGACCATAGCCACAAAGCCAGCAGGAACACCGAATACACCAGCTGAGATAGGTGCAATATGCCACCACTGATTGTCGGGACTGCCACCAAACAAAGGATGGGTGAATACCATATAGAAAACGCAGATAAAGAAACCGGTGATGATGCCGGCAATAGCTCCCTGCCGGTTCGCGCGCTTCCAGAATATGCCCAATATCAGTGCAGGAAACAGCGTTGACGCGCCAACAGAAAATGCTGCACCAATAAGCGACAAAATATCAGCAGGTTTTAGTGAGGCAACATAAGCGGCGACCAGCGCAACGACGAGCAGCAGTAATTTTGATATGGTCACCCGCTTTTGTGTGGATGCTGTTGGGTCAATAATTTTGTAATAGATATCGTGCGACAAAGAGTTTGAAATAGTCAGCAGCAATCCGTCTGCCGTTGACAGCGCTGCTGCCAGTCCTCCAGCGGCGACCAGACCGGAAACAACGTAAGGTAAGCCTGCAATTTCCGGCGTGGCGAGAACAATAATGTCGCCATCAAGTACGATTTCTGCGAGTTGTACGATGCCGTCTTTATTGATATCGGTGATGCTGACCAGCGGATTGAGTTTATCGATGTTTGCCCAATACGTAACCCACGAAGGTAACTTAGAGAATTCGCTGCCGACCAGCGAGTTATAGATATCGTACTTAACGAGTATCGCCAGCGATGGAATCGTGATGTACAGCAGCATAATGAAAAACAAAGACCAGAATACGGAGTCTCTGCTTTCTGTGACTGAGGGTGTAGTGTAATAGCGTGTCAGCACGTGGGGCAGGGCGGCGGTGCCCATCATCAGGCACAATACCAGCGCCATGAAGTTATTCCGTTTGATATCGGATTCAGCCTTGTCTTTGGCCGCATAAGGTGTGTATTGTGCAAAGCCGGATCTGGATTTTTGCAGATAGGAATTGCGTGCTTCAGCCCAGCTGTTTCTTGCATCGGCAGGTGATGCCGGGTAGCTTGCCAGAGCCCGGCTGGCGGTCTTGATAGCGATTAATGAGCCATTTCCTGCCTTCAGTTCGTCCAGATTCTTCTGTAGTTTCGCGCGTCCTGATTCCCATGATTCCGGAAGTTGCTGAATTTTCTTGTCATATTCATCCGCACGTAATTTATAAATATTCCTGACTTCTTTTTCCTTCGCACTGTTATCGAACTGTGCTTCTTTTTTTGCCAGTTCAGGCAGAAATGCACCGTAGGATATTTGCGGAAAAGGATTATCGGTATGCTTGGCAGACAGCCACGCAACCGGAATCATGAACGCGATCACGATGATGATGTATTGCGACACCTGCGTCCATGTGACCGCACGCATGCCGCCCAGAAATGAACAAACCAATATGCTGGCCAGCCCGAGGAAAATACCGACCGAAAAATCCACCCCGGTAAAACGCGAGGTGATCAGACCGACACCATAAATCTGTGCAACCACATAGATAAAGGAAATGAATACGGTCGCGAGTACCGCCAGAATGCGTACCATATTGGTATTTGGCTTACCGGCAAATCGCGTTCCCAGAAAGTCTGCAATCGTATATTGGCCAAACTTTCTGATATACGGGGCAATCAGCATCGCAACGAGACAAAATCCGCCGGTCCAGCCTATGATGTAAGCCAGCCCCTCAAAGCCCTGCAAATACAGTCCTCCGGCAAGACTCAGAAAACTGGCAGCAGACATCCAGTCGGCAGCGGTCGCCATGCCATTAAATACCGCCGGCACCCGTCTTCCGGCGACATAGTATTCGGCAATATCCGAGGTTCTGCTGACCAGTCCTATGCCCGCATAAATGACGATGGTCGCGAACATAAACAGATAGCCTATCCAGACCCGAGGCACACCCTCTTTTTCCAGTATCGTCAAGACGATCAGAAAAATAAAAAAAAGTAAGGTGTACCAAAGATAGTACGAGGTTAATCTCTGAGTAAAACGTTTTTGTTGAGACATGTACTTATCCGTCTTTATCGTCTTGTCGGGAGCGTTGTATCCATCGCATGCCTATCGAGTAAATCGCGAGTATCAGAACGTAACTCAGCGTCAGCCCCTGTGCTGCCAGATAAAACGACAGCGGCCAGTCAAAGAAATGCCATTCGGATAGTTCCCGCGCAAAAAAAAGACTGAAAAAACTGAGCAATCCCCAGCATAACAACAGCGCCGTCGTCAGTCTTTTGGTGCCTCGCCAGTAATGACGTGGCGCAGACTTTTTTTCCGGTGTTGGTGTCGATGGTGTCTTCATTTCACGCTTCGCCAATGAATTCATCAAAGGGATTTAATCGGAACGAAATACGGAAAACGGTACCGGGGAATTGTGGGGCCTGCGGATGCGGATTATCGAGAATTTCTATCTGCGCGCCATGTTGCTGTGCGATTTCCCTGACGATGGCAAGGCCAAGTCCACTACCTTGCACATTGCTGCCGAGGATACGATAGAAACGTTCAAACACATGTTCACGTTCAGCGACCGGAATACCGGGGCCGTTGTCTTCCACTTCGATGATCGCCAGCGCCTGCTGTTCATTCATGCTGATTTTAACTGTGATGCTGTGTTCTGCCGGAGTATACCGGATTGCGTTATCGATCAGATTGCTCAGCATTTCCCGTAGCATCAGGGGATTGGCAAATATGATGATGGGGAAATCGGGTTGTTCAAAACCCAGATCAATTTTTTTTGCGAATGAAGCCTGTATCCAGTCCCGCACGACATTCATCGCCAGTTCATTCAAGTTCACTTGCTCCAGCGGTCGCGTAGCCGGAGTCAGGTTTTCTGCCCGAGCCAGTGTCAGTAATTGATTGATGAGACGGGTCGCGGCTTCTGAGCTGGTCGATAACTGTAACAGTGAGCGCCGGATTTCTTCATGATCGGTTTGTCGTAAAGCTAATTCAGATTGCATACGCATCCCGGCCAGCGGTGTTTTCATCTGGTGCGCAGCATCCGCGATGAAGCGTTTTTGTATGTCTATCGTTTGTGCCAGACGCGCCAGCATGTCATTTAAAGAGTTGACCAGTGGCGTAATTTCTTCCGGAACCTGGCGCGAATCGATAGGACTGAGATCATCCGGCCGACGCGCACGTATGCGTTGCTGCAATTCGGCCAGTGGCGATAAACCGCGGCTCAGCGCGAACCAGACCAGCGCCAGTGCGATCGGCAGAATAATAAATTGCGGCAGTACCACGCCCTTGATAATTTCATTTGCCAGAACGGCACGCTTTTCCAGCGTTTCCGCGACTTGTATCATGATCTGCGACGATTCCGGCGTTGCGTTTTTTTTTGTCGGTGGCGACAGGTCAATATAACTGTACGCAATACGGTAATCGATACCGCGCAGACTCAGATTTCTGAACTGAATATTACCGGCAGCAGGGCGTTCTTCATCGGTAGGCGCAGGAATATCCTGATCGCCATCGATCAGATCCCCCTTGGCATTTTTTATCTGAAAATGAATATTATCGAGATCATCGGCCCGCAAAATATCGCGTGCCGGTTTGGATAATTGGGTAATCGCCTGACCATCAAATTCTTTGACCTGTTGCGCGAGTACCAGTACCTTGTCTTCCAGTGCCCGATCGAAAGGCTGGTTTGCGATTGACTTTGCGACCAGATAAGTGATGGCGATACTCATAGGCCACAGCAGCAATAATGGCGCGAGCATCCAGTCAAGAATCTCACCAAATAAAGAGCGCTGGATCTTTTCTTCCGGCTGCTGCAATAGCATATTTTCTGACGCAGATGGCGCAGAAGTCGATGATGCATCAGCGATGCCGCTGTCCTTACTCATTACTGTCCGGTATCTGTATTGGCCGGTTTGGCAGCAGGCGCGACAAAGAATTTTTCAAGGCAGTAGCCCAACCCTCTGACCGTCGCAATTCTGACGCCATCGACTTCGATTTTTTTACGCAGGCGATGCACATACACTTCGATTGCATTGTTACTGACTTCTTCGCCCCATTCGCAAAGGTGATCGACCAGTTGTTCTTTCGAGACCAAGCGTCCGGTTCTTTGCAATAACACTTCCAGCAGGCCGAGTTCGCGTGCGGACAAATCCAGCATCTGTTCATGAATATATGCAATTCTGCCGACCTGATCGTAACTGAGCGGCCCGTGTTTGATCACGGTGGGGCCACCACCTGCTCCGCGGCGCGTCAGGGCTCTGACACGCGCTTCGAGTTCGGACAAAGCGAATGGTTTTGCCATGTAATCATCAGCACCTAAATCCAGACCTTTCACACGCTGTTCTACCGAGTCGGCTGCAGTCAGGATCAGTACAGGCAGATGTGAGTTGCGGGCGCGCAAACGGCGCAGCACTTCCAGTCCGCTCATTTTGGGCAGGCCGAGATCCAGAATCAATAAATCGAAGTCCTGAGTGGATAATGCTGAATCTGCTTCTTGCCCGTTACTGACGCAGTCGGTCGCATATCCTGATTGCCGCAGCGAGCGGGTCAGCCCATCCGCCAGAACGCTGTCGTCTTCTGCCAATAAAATACGCATAATGAATATTCCAAACCAAGTTGACTCTGCTGGGAAACAGATAAACGCAATCTGTATAGCTGACTTTATCCATTGTCCGCAATGCGATTTCCAGCAATTAATATTAGCTCAACTTTAGCGCAATTCAGGTCTGTGTAGATTTAATGGCGCAATAAATTTCTAAACTGTTTGAATTTGCGTGCGACCTCTCAAAACCGGCACTGAATGTGATAGGTTCCTGCAGCATTAGTCTAAGAAAGGCGCGCTCATTGCCCGATATGTATTGACTTCTGTTGTCCGAAATATTCTTTCCGTTGTTTGTTCTTTAACCGAGAACAAATCTTGCCGCGCTCATATAAGTTGGAATGCCAAGCAAGATATTCAGCGGAAAAGTGATACCAAGAGACATGCCAAGATAGAGCGAAGGTGATGCCTCTGGAATTGCGTAACGCAGCACAGCCGGAACCGCGATGTACGAGGCACTTGCAGCCAGTACCATCAACAAGCCTGCGTCACCAGATGGAATATGCAGCAGCATACAGAGAATTAAAGCAATAGTGGCATGACAAATCGGGGCGAGTACCGCGTAGCTGATAACCAATGGCGAATTGCCTTTGAGGTTACCGAAGCTTTTTGCAGTCATCAGCCCCATATCCAGCAGAAAAAATGCAAGCATGCCTTTAAATAAGTCACCGGAAAATGGCTGCATTGCAGTCTTACCGGCATCGCCGGAGATGATACCCACCAGCATTGCGCCTAACAGCAATAGTTGCGCGCCATCCGTCAGAGATTCATGTAAAACGCTTTTAATGGACGATAGCGCTCCTGTCTGATTTGCGGTTTGCCTCTGCCTGATCGTATTTGACAGAATCACAGCAAAAATAATTGCCGGTGATTCCATTAAGGCCATCGCCGCCGCCATGTGGCCGCCATATTCAAGATGCCTGCTTTCCAGATACTGTACGGCCGTAATGAAAGTCACTGCGCTGACGGATCCGTATGTGGCGGCGATGGCGGTAGCGTCGAGTTTAGGAACTAGCCGTTTCAGGAAAAAATATCCTAGAGCCGGGGTCAGCAGTGCCAGAAAAACAGCGCATCCCAGACTACTGATGATTTGTAAATTTAATCCGGAATGATTCAGTGCAAAGCCGCCTTTTAAACCCAGTGCCATTAACAGGTACAGCGATAAAAATCGGGAGATGTGTGTAGGAATAGTCAGATTAGATTTGATAAGACCGGCAAAGATGCCGAAGATGAAAAATAAAATAGCTGGATCGCGCAAACTGGACATAAATTTCCCCTAAAAATTCTGGCGTCATACTACCCAGACTAAATCATCAGGTAAAATCAATTTTTATGTTAATAATCATCAGTAATAATCTATGAATGTGACTTTTCGCCAATTACGCTTGTTTGCCGAACTCGCAGAGCAGTTGAGTATCAGCGCGGTTGCGCGCAACTTTCATGTGACGCAGCCGACGGTATCGATGCAGATGCGCGAGCTGACCGACGAAATTGGCTTACCGTTATATGAAGTCATTGGTAAAAAAATTTTCCTCACCCAGGCTGGGGAAGAACTGGCAAAAACTGCGCGGGCGGTAGCGGATGAATGGGCTTCTTTCGGCCAGCGTATCGATAGTCTGAAAGGATATCAGCGAGGTCGTTTGCGGGTGGCTGTGGTGAGTACTGCAAAATATTTTATTCCCCGGTTATTAGGAAAATTTTGTCGTGACTTTCCTGAAATCGATATTGCACTGGAAGTGCAGAACCGCGATGGTGTTTTGCAACGATTACGCGATAACAGCGACGACATCTACATCATGTCTGCCCCACCGAAAGATATCGATGTTGTGCAGCAGGTCTTTTTGCCCAATCCCCTTGTTGTGATTGCGCCTTTGTCGCATCCTCTGGTCAACCGGAAACGGATCCCTCTGGAAAAACTAAGCAAAGAACGATTTATTCTGCGTGAGAGCGGATCAGGGACGAGGCTCGCTTGTGATCAACATTTTGCCGCGCAGGGATTTACGCCGGTCGTTCGACTTGAATTAGGAAGTAATGAGGCGATCAAGCAAGCAGTGGCGGGAGAAATGGGGCTGGCGATTTTATCCACACACGCCCTGGGTGAACATTTAGTTGATCAATCGCTTACAGTGCTGGATGTCAGTAGTTTTCCGGTACATTCCAGCTGGTATATTGTTTACCTGAAAGGGAAAAGGCTATCGCCTGTTGCGACTTCGTTTCTTGAATATCTGCAGGCACATACGCATCAATAATTTGATTTTTGTACAGCTTCATATACTTTCCCCCTTTTTCAGACTGCGTATAGCATTGAGCCATAACTCAAATGACAGCGTTTGCCGTGATGATCGGCTGAGTATTTGAGGGTATCTGTCTGGCTGCTATGTTATGCTTTGCCCCTTTGAAATTAAGTTTCCTAAATTCATGAATACCAAAAGCAAGTCTATTCCCGTTTCTGAAGCGCAAGCCCTGTTGAGCACCTTAAAAGAGACATTCCCGGTGTTTCTCAATAATGAGCCGCTTGCGATAGGCATAGATAAGCAAATCCTTGCCAGATTGCCCGAAACTCCCCGTAAAGTTTTACGGATGGTACTTGCTTATCATACGAAATCAACGCGTTACCTGCAAAAGACCATCAAAGCGACAACCCGCTTTGATCTCGATGGCAATCCTGCAGAGCCTTTGGAAGAAATGCATAAAGCGCATGCAGAAGAAATGCTGAAAGAACGTGCTAAGAAAAACGCTGAGCGTTCGCAGGCGGAGGCAAAACTCAAACGTCAGCAGCAGGCGGCGGCAGAGGAAGCCGAAAAACTGCAGAAGAGAGCCGAAAAAATAAACCAGCTTGCGCAGAAATTTGCGAAATAACTGATTTTTGCATTGGCGGTATCCAAGGGGGTAACAGCGTTAGCTTTGCCTCCTTTTTTTATGTCGTCGGGAGTGCGCTATTACTATCGTCCTAAGTCACATTGATGCAAATGGTACCTTCGGGTTTTAGTGTCGATATTCAATTAAAGCTGAATTACATGTTTATGAAAATCAGCGATTTATATTTGGGATGAATAATGAATTCTGAACAAATGAATCAGTTAACTTTGAATTTTCTGGTAGCTGGAAAATACGCCTCTTTGATTCCCGTAATCGGGTGCGGTTTCCAGTGACCTTAAAAGTTCAGAGTTAGCTAAACAAAATTCAGAGTTAAGTGAATTTCGATAATTTCGACGGACATTGAGCATGCTGTTAATAATATGCGCAAAAAATAAAAATCGTGCTTGCATAAATCACTGTTTTTTTATACAGTACTGTTAAACGTAGTTACTGATAGTGACTATTTATTTTTCCACCCGTTGCTTATTGAATGAAAGATTCTATGGACGATAAGAAACCTGACAACAGCTCAGAAAAGAGCAAGGCGCTCGCGGCAGCATTGGCGCAAATCGAGAAGCAATTTGGTAAAGGATCGGTCATGCGCATGGCCGATGGTGCTGCGGTGGAAGAGGTGCAGGTTGTGTCCACTGGCTCACTCGGTCTGGATATTGCCTTAGGTGTTGGCGGCTTACCACGGGGACGTGTGGTTGAAATTTATGGTCCTGAATCTTCAGGTAAAACCACGCTGACTCTGCAGGCGATAGCTGAGATGCAAAAAATTGGTGGTACTTGCGCATTTATCGATGCTGAGCACGCTTTAGATGTCGGTTACGCCCAAAAGCTGGGCGTGAACGTCAATGATCTGCTGATTTCTCAGCCCGATACTGGTGAGCAAGCATTGGAAATTACAGATGCATTAGTGCGTTCGGGTAGTGTTGACCTGGTGGTTATTGACTCGGTTGCTGCCTTGACGCCGCGTGCTGAAATTGAGGGCGACATGGGCGATTCTTTACCTGGCTTGCAGGCCCGTCTGATGTCTCAGGCTTTGCGTAAGCTGACTGGCAGTATTAAGCGGACAAATACGCTGGTCATTTTCATTAACCAGATTCGTATGAAGATTGGTGTGATGTTCGGTAGCCCTGAGACAACGACCGGTGGTAATGCATTGAAATTTTACGCGTCAGTGCGTCTGGATATACGCCGCACAGGCTCCATTAAAGCCGGCGATGAAGTCATTGGTAACGAAACAAAGGTCAAAGTCGTCAAAAATAAAGTTGCGCCTCCATTCAAAGAAGCACATTTTGATATCTTGTATGGCGAAGGAACTTCCCGAGAAGGGGAGATTCTTGATTTGGGCGCGGACGCTAAAATTATTGAAAAAGCTGGCGCGTGGTACAGCTACAATGGCGAACGTATTGGTCAGGGTAAAGATAATGCGCGTAATTTCCTGAAAGAGCGTCCGGATCTTGCGCATGAAATTGAAAACAAGGTGCGTGAACATCTCGGCGTCCCTTTATTGCCAGCGATTAATGCGGACGCGAGCTAAGGATACGTTCAGGTTATTTTAAGGACATAACAATCAGCCGATAATTCTTTCTTCAAGGATTATCGGCTTTTGTTTTGTGTAAATAATGATGCAGAAATTAAGTCTTAAAGGGCGGGCACTCAGGTATTTATCCATGCGTGAACACAGCCGTGTCGAATTATTCAGAAAATTATCTTCTTACGCGGAAGATGGGGATGACGTCGATGCAATTCTCGATTGGCTGGAAGTCAATAACTTTCTTTCGGCAGAACGATTCTCTGATTCGTTGATTAACCGGCGTTCAGGTCGCTTTGGTAATCATCGTATTTTGGCTGAGTTGCAAAGTCACAACGTTAATGCGCTTGAAATGTCCCGAATTAAGTCCGAATTAGCTGAGTCTGAAGTGAGTCGGGCCATCGAGGTGTTGCATCGAAAATTTCCCCGTCCGCCTGCAGATCAGAATGAGCGTGTCAAGCAAAGCAGGTTTTTGCAACAGAGAGGTTTTTCCGGCAGATCAGTTCAAATCGCTATGAAGGCGGAACGCCCAGATAATGATTAGTAAGGTAAATCTTTGTTTTCAACGCGCAAAAAAAAATGAGCCGGAATATGAGTTGGCTAATTAGCTGTGCTAGAATCCGCAGGTTTTTTGCAGCGCCGCAGGAGCGGCTGCTACCGTAGAAGCTGCGGTAGCGACACGCAATTGTGGCTTTTTATAAAGTAAGCCGCTAACAAGGCATGATGCCCTCATCCAATCCTGAAATACACCGTACGTTGAAGCATACACGTGCGATTTCCATATCTGCGTTCGCCAGGAACGATGGATTGTGGGATCTCGACGCGCACATTACGGATCATAAAACCCGTGATATTACGCTCGCTTCTGGCATCAGGCCAGAGGGGATGGCTTTGCATGATCTCCATTTGCGAGTGACTATCGACTTACAGTTAAATATCGTTGATGTGCTGGCTCGTTCTGCGGCTGTTCCTTATCCCGGATATTGCGAGGCGATAGAGGCTGATTATAAAAAGCTGATTGGTCTCAATCTGATGAAACAATTTCGTCAGGGAGTTAAAGAGCGTATGTCGGGTGTTAACGGTTGCTCTCATCTGACAGAGCTTGCTTTTGTTCTTCCAACTGCTGCTATCCAGGCTTTTGCTGGTGATGTCATTGATACCCGTGATGGCGCCAGCAGCTCAACTGAATCTCAACAACCATTCCAGCTTGACCGATGCCATGCTTTGCGTCTGGATGGCCCGGCTGTTGTTCAGTATTACCCGCGTTGGGCAAAATCTGCGCCCAATGCAAAATCACCCAGCTAGTTTGTTTTTTAATTATTTATACCTCAGTGTCTGAAGGGAAGTTGTATGAAAATTCATGAGTATCAGGGTAAAGAAATCCTCCGCAAATTCGGAGTGACCGTACCACGCGGTATCCCATGCATGTCCGTTGAAGAAGCCGTTAAAGCGGCTGAAACTCTGGGTGGGCCAGTCTGGGTAGTCAAGGCACAAATCCACGCAGGTGGCCGCGGTAAAGGTGGTGGCGTAAAAGTCGCAAAATCTCTGGAGCAAGTACGTGAATACGCTGATGCGATCATGGGCATGCAGCTGGTGACTCACCAGACTGGTCCTGAAGGCCAGAAAGTTCGTCGCTTGCTGATCGAAGAAGGTGCTGACATCAAAAAAGAACTGTACGTCAGTATGGTGACTGATCGCGTAAGTCAGCGCGTGGTTCTGATGGCATCAAGCGAAGGCGGTATGGATATTGAAGAGGTTGCAGAGAAGCATCCAGAACTGATTCACAGCATCGCGATTGATCCGACCAATGGTCTGCAAGACGCTGAAGCCGACGACATTTCCCGTAAAATCGGTGTACCTGAGGGCTCTATTGAAGACGCCCGCGTTCAGTTAAAAGGCTTGTACAAAGCTTTCATGGAGACAGATTGCTCTCTGGCGGAAATCAATCCTTTGATTCTGACTGGTTCCGGTAAAGTGATCGCGCTGGATGCTAAGTTTAACTTCGACGCTAACTCCTTGTTCCGTCAGCCAGAAATCGTTGCTTACCGCGATCTGGATGAAGAAGATCCGGCCGAAATCGAAGCGTCCAAATTTGACCTTGCCTATATCTCCCTCGACGGTAACATCGGTTGTCTGGTGAACGGTGCTGGTCTGGCGATGGCAACCATGGATACGATCAAACTGTTCGGTGGTGAGCCAGCTAACTTCCTTGACGTAGGTGGTGGTGCAACAGCAGAAAAAGTCACTGAAGCATTCAAGATCATGTTGAAAAATCCTGGTCTGAAAGCGATTCTGGTTAATATCTTCGGCGGTATTATGCGCTGCGACGTGATCGCAGAAGGTGTGATTACTGCGTCTAAAGCTGTTTCCCTGCAAGTACCTCTGGTCGTACGCATGAAGGGTACAAATGAAGACATCGGCAAGAAAATGCTGGCTGACTCAGGTCTGCCTATCATTTCTGCTGACACGATGGAAGAAGCAGCACAGAAGGTTGTTGCCGCTGCTGCAGCTCACGCTTAATTATTGCAAGGAATCACTATGTCCATCCTGATTAATAAAGACACTAAAGTTATTACCCAAGGGATCACTGGTAAAACTGGCCAGTTTCATACACGTATGTGCCGCGATTACGCGAATGGCAAAAACTGCTTCGTTGCAGGTGTAAATCCTAAAAAAGCTGGTGAAGATTTCGAAGGTATTCCAATTTACGCAAATGTCTCTGAAGCGAAAGCAGCAACGGGCGCAACCGTTTCTGTGATCTATGTTCCGCCAGCTGGTGCAGCGGCTGCGATCTGGGAAGCGGTTGAAGCGGATCTCGATCTGGCGATCTGTATCACAGAAGGTATTCCTGTTCGCGACATGATGATGTTGAAAGACCGCATGGCAAAAGCCGGTAGCAAAACAAAATTGCTTGGCCCTAACTGCCCAGGCTTGATCACACCTGACGAAATCAAAATCGGTATTATGCCAGGCCACATTCACCGTAAAGGTCGTATTGGCGTGGTTTCCCGCTCCGGTACACTGACTTATGAAGCGGTCGGTCAGTTGACAGCGCTGGGCTTGGGTCAATCTTCCGCCGTTGGTATCGGTGGCGATCCTATCAATGGTCTGAAACATATCGATATCATGAAGATGTTCAATGATGATCCTGATACAGATGCAGTGATCATGATTGGTGAAATCGGTGGTCCGGACGAAGCGAATGCTGCATATTGGATTAAAGACAATATGAAGAAGCCGGTAGTTGGCTTTATCGCGGGGGTAACCGCGCCTCCGGGTAAGCGTATGGGTCACGCTGGTGCCTTGATTTCCGGCGGTGCTGATACAGCACAAGCAAAATTGGATATCATGGAATCTTGCGGTATTATGACAACGAAGAATCCATCTGAGATGGCGCGCTTGTTGAAAGCGATGCTGTAAAACGGATTTTATTCATCCCCAAAAAAAACCGCGATTTTCGCGGTTTTTTTTCGCGCGTATACTTTGCTTTTGAGTACAGACAGTGCAAACTCAATACCTTAATGTTAAGCTTCGCGGTGATAGGTAATATTAAATAAACTAATCGTTCTGGTTTCCAGCCAGAGTCAGCAATCAATGAGTGCTATTTGTCGATGCCACATCAGTATGTACTAGAATTTGCTGCCCTGTCAGATGTCGGACGGGTACGGAAGCATAACGAAGACGCCATCGTTGTCTGTGCGGATTACGGTTGCGCGGTGCTTGCTGACGGTATGGGAGGGTATCAGGCGGGAGAAGTCGCCAGCGCTATGACAACGCAAGTCGTTGCTGACTATCTCTGCGAAAAACTGGATTCTGCCTGGTATTCAAAGTTGGGTTTTCAGTCAATTCATGTATCGCGCTGGATGTCAGACGCTATTGTTCTGGCAAACCGCCAGGTCGTGCAGACTTCACGGGAAAATCCAGAATGTTTTGGTATGGGGACAACAGTCGTTGCAGCGTGCTGCATTCAGGATAAGATTTTGTTCGCACACGTCGGCGATTCCAGGGCATATCGTTATCGTCACCATGTGTTGACAAGAATGACGGAGGATCACTCCGTTCTTCAGGATCAGATCAATGCTGGCTTAATTACAGAAGCCCAGGCACGTTTTTCATCAATCAAAAATTTGATTACGCGAGCCGTAGGTATTCAGGACAACATCGAAATTGACCTGAGTGTTCATCAGTCAGAAGATTCTGATATTTATATGCTTTGCTCTGACGGATTGACAGACTTGCTTGATGATCACCAGATTCACGCAATGTTACAGCGATATGCAGATGATTTATCTGTCTGCTGCAGAGCATTGGTTGATTCTGCAAACATCGAGGGTGGTTTCGATAACATATCGGTTGTTTTGTTCAGGTTAAAGGCGGTACATAGTCCGTCCTGGATTCAAAAGCTGTTATTCCGGCAATCTTTGGAAAATTGAATAAGTGAGAGGATGTATGGCGAAGATCATCGTCACCTTTAATGGGTTGGTGCAGCAAGAAGTCAGTATAAACAAATCCCGTATTACGATAGGTCGACGCGTCGGGAACGATATAGTTATCGATCACCTGACAGTCAGTGGTCAACATGCAGCGATTGATACTACACCGAATGGTTCTTTTGTTCTTGACCTGGGTAGTACCAATGGCACTCTGGTTAATAATCAGCCAGTCAAGAAGCATCTACTTCAGCACGATGATGTTATCGATATTGGCAAGTACAAACTGCGCTTTCAGGTAGAAAAGAGCGCTCAGGTCACGCCAGTCTCTTCCGCGGTTTCAGGGCAGCAGGCTCCGGCGAAAATAAAAGTGATCAATGGTGCTAATGCGGGTAAGGAGTTGGTGTTGACAAAAGCGGTGACGACCGTGGGAAGTCCTGGGACGCAAGTGATTGCAATTGCAAGGCAAACGGACAGATATATTGTTCGCCACGTCGAAGGAAAAGAATTCCCGAAAGTGAACGGGCAACTGCTGTCAGAACAGCCACATACCTTACAGCATGGTGATGTGATTGATATTAGTGGTACTCACATGCAATTTAGTGTTTAACAGTCGACAAACAGAGTATTTCCGACTTTGAATGTAAGTGATTGACAAAAAATGTCACTTATTAACGTAGAACGTCACTTATTTTGAAGTGTATGAACAACATTAACGCTAATTTGCTCTTGTGACTTAATGTTAAATAGCTGGCACACAGTTTGCTGTAAGGTGGACAGGGTCATTCTTTTAAATTGTTATTAGGAGAACTATATGAAATCTATGAAATTGGTTAAAAAAGTACAACAAGGTTTTACCTTGATTGAATTGATGATCGTTGTAGCGATTATCGGTATTCTGGCTGCAGTTGCGTTGCCTGCATACAATGACTACACGACACGCGCTCAGGTTTCTGAAGCGGTTGAGTTGCTCGGTGGTTTGAAGTCACCTTTGTCTGCTTACGGTTACGAAAATAATGAATGGCCTACTTCGTTGGTTGCTAAAGATCCAACAGCGAAGCAAATCGTTGCAACATTGACAGGTAAGTATTCTGCTGTGACGGCGACTGTGGATGGTACATTCCCAACAGGTACTACTGTTGCGACAATGTCATCCGGTCAGGCTAAAGACAAGCTGGTTAAATTCAAAACTACGGATGGTGGTCAGACTTGGAGTTGTACAAGTGCCGGTGCTGGTACTACTGTTGACATCAAGTGGTTGCCACAAGCATGTAAGTAATTTGTGTTTTGCTGTCTGATGAAAGGTGCTGTTTTCGGCACCTTTTTTTTCGAGTTGTTTCTTGCCGAGAGATTGCCATGTATAAACAGCGGTTTCAAAGAGGTTTTACCCTGATCGAACTGATGATTGTGGTTGCAATTATCGGTATTTTGGCCGCAATAGCATTACCTTCATACCTGGATTACACGACGAGGGCTCAGGTCGCGGAAGCTGTCGAGTTGATCGGGGGAGTGAAGGGGCCGATCGCCGTTTATGGTTATGAAAATAAGGAATGGCCTGGTCTGGTGGAAAAAGATCCTGATGCAAAGCAAATTAATGTTGCCCTGGTAGGCAAATATTCAAAAATTGATAGTGCTGTGCAAGGAACTTATCCTGAAGGCAGTATCACCTCGGTGATGACTTATGGTCAGGCGGAAACTAAGAAATTGGTATTTAAAACCCCGGACGGTGGGAAAATCTGGGATTGCAGCGCCAGTGCTGGTACTGATATCGAATTGAAATGGCTGCCTCAGGCATGTAAATAAGCTACTGTTGATGAAGTCTGATTTTTGTTGTGTCTGAGCTCAATTTTTGTCTGTCTGAGATACTCAGCATTGAGGTGGATTAGTTTACAATCCATATCAGAGAAAGACCATTGCTGCGCAATGATCGTCATCGTTGTATTTTCTTAATCTTGTAACCAAAGGCATTCACACTGAGTGCTTTTTTTTTGTTTATTGGCAGCTTGATTATGTCTGGATTAGTTTTCCGCTTACGTGCATCAGGGTTGCATTTACTGGTATCCGCCATCATTGCCACTATGGTCGCTGGAACTATTTTATTTTTGTGGTATCCCGGTCAATACGCAGATATCTGTGGAGGGATGCAGCTGATATGGATAGTGATTTCTGTCGATATTGTTTTGGGGCCATTACTGACATTCGTGGCGTTTGATCAAAAGAAGAAAAGAGCAGAGTTGTTACGTGATATTCTTGTGATCAGTATTTTGCAGGTGTCAGGCCTGACCTACGGCGCTCACGTGGTCTATATCGCACGCCCGGTTGCGATGGTCTTTGAAGGTTCGCAGTTTCGTGTCGTAACGGCGAATGATGTTGATATCAATGAGTTGCCTCAGGCACGGGCGGATATGCGCAGTCTGTCTCTGACAGGGCCTGTATTATTGGGTGTCCGCGATTATAAAGATGCAGTCGAAAAATCTGATGCTGCTTTCCGCGCTTTTTCGGGCTATGACATTGGTACCAGACCTTCTTTTTGGCAACCTTATGCTGACTCTCAGACCAAGGTTTTGAGCGTTGCCAGAACCCTTGATACCTTAATTAAAAAATATCCGGAAAGTAAGCTCGAAATAGAGCGTCAACTGAACAAGACTGGTCATACAATTGATAATGCAAAATTTTTACCAGTATTAAGCCGTGGTACCGATTGGTTGGTCGTCATTGATAGCAGCACAGCGAAGCCTTTGTTTTTCTTGAAGAAAGACGGCTTTTTCTGATTCTCACATTTGTGAAGTAGTTAATTTTTCTTTCAAAGGCCGGTGCTCGTTAGGTGGCATCGCATTTATAGATGCGGCAGACTTCATGTCTGGCTGAAACTGAAGCCTGGTTCCAGGGACGCTAATGTCAAATAAAAATAATATTAATTATGCGATTCTCGGGATGAGTATCGCTTTTTCTTACCTGTTACCAATTCATATACATCCTTTACGCACGTTTTATCAGGATGCCATTGTCATTCTTGGCCTGTTGTTGACCATATTCAGCTTATCTTTGAATGAGCAACTGAAGCTGCGTTTCAGTGGACTATGCCTGATCAGCACGGGCATTGTAGTCGCTATTTTTTGCCAGTTTTTTTTCGGGAATTCGCAGGATATTGAAGACTTGTTGATTCCTTCTTTGTATTTGCTTTTACTTCCTTTTGCTTATTCTGTCGGAGCTTCTTTATCTGCAGAAAGAGAACTGGCGGAAAAATTATGTCTTGCGTTTGCTTATGCTTACCTTGTCGCAGGATTGCTCTCCGTTGCGATGCAGATTGTGCAAGTGACTGGTTTGCGTATCGACACGCTGGTGATGTTCATCCCTAAAGCGGTCTTTTTCCCCCGTCCGTACGCGAATGTCGCGCAGCCTAATCAGTTGGCGCTCATGCTCTGTTTTGCGCTTGCATCGACATGGTTCTTGTATAGCAGAATGAAAATAAGCAAGGGGTTGGCTGTTGCAGGCACTGGCGTACTGATCATTGGCTTAGTGTTGACGCAATCGAGAATCGGCTGGATCATTCTGCCGCTGTTTTGTTTCTATATCTGGAAGACGCAGATTGCAGAAAACGGTCAACAGATACCTAAGGTGATTTTAATATTATTGCCAGTGGTCTATTTTCTGATGGTGTTTAGCTTGTCTTTCATCATCAGTCATTTCGGTTTCTCAGGTGGCTCAGTAGCGGAGCATGTCGGCGGTAGATCCGAGCGCATGGGTTTATGGAGGCAAGCCTGGTCAATGGCGGCTCATCATCCTTGGTCTGGTGTTGGCTGGAGTGGCTTTGGTCCGGCACAGGTGAGTATTGCGGCAGATTTTCCGTCGTCCACTTATGCTGAGCATGCGCATAACATTGTGCTGAATTTTGCTGCGGAATTAGGCTGGCCTTTGACGGTGTTGGTTTTTGTCGGTCTGGCCTGGTGGTTTTATCGCGCTGGTCTGCAACCGGTAAAGACGTCAGCGAGACAGTTTGCTGTTCTGTGTCTGATTGGGGTGTTTGTTCACAGTCTGGTTGAGTTTCCTCTATGGTATGGATACGTGTTGTTCCCGACGGCGATATTGATGGGCATGTTACATCAGATGCGCTGGCCGGAAGGGGGCGTTATGCTTCCGAAAGCACTGATTACTCCGGTTGTGGCGTTGGCAGTCTTTTTCATGGGAGCCGTCACCTGGGATTATCAGCGCGTGGTGAAAGGATTTAACGTTCTGCGATGGGAACAGTCAGGTACCAAGGTCGATTTGCATGCGTTGGAACAGCCTGAGTTCACTCTCTTTCCACAGTTTTTCGCTTATTTTAAGTTAATGAAGACAGAGCCAGCAGAAGGTATGTCCGCAGAGACAATCGCCTATGCAGAGCATTGGACTCCTCGTTTCGGCTTTGTGCATATCTTAAATAAAATGGCTGAGATTTATGTCCTGAATGGTTCTCCCAAAAAAGCAGAACGGATGATGCAAACCTTGCAGCGCTTACATCCAGATCTTTATCCCGAATATTTTGATTATTGGAAAGCAAAAGGCAATATTGATGTGCGATATCGCGATGTTTTTGTGAATATGCCAAGGCGCGATGCGCCGTGAGCATCGCGACTCTTATACCGGTTGGTCTGCCAGACTCACCCAATCGCCTGACTTTCCACCGTGTTTTTCAAGTACACGGACGTCGCTGATCACCATGCCACGATCCACTGCCTTGCACATATCATAAATCGTCAGTAAGCCGATTTGCGTGGCGGTGAGCGCTTCCATTTCAACGCCGGTTTTTCCTAAGGTTTCGACCTGAACAATACATTCAACCGAAGATGTTTTTTCTGCAATGTTAAAATCGACGTTGACACGGGTCAGCGCCAGTGGATGGCATAGTGGGATCAGGTCGCTGGTTCGTTTTGCTGCCATAATTGCCGCAATACGTGCGATCCCGAGTACATCGCCTTTTTTGGCAGACCCTTGCTGAATAATGGCGAGCGTCTCTGGTTTCATTCGTATATTCCCTGCCGCGATGGCAATACGATGCGTGTCTTTTTTTTCTGCGACGTCGACCATATGTGCCTGACCTGTTTGGTTAAAATGTGTCAGACCGGAATTCGGGGCTTCAGTAGTCATATTTAGGGTGAAAAGTTGAAGATATTCGGAGTGTTTCCATCAGCGGGTCATGATAGCACCGCAGAATCAAAAAAGAACCTCATGAAGAAAAAGCTGTTCTCTTACGGCTTGCTGGCTTTCGTTGCATTATCGCCGGTTCCGTTCGCATCACCAGCAGCAGAGGCGCAAAATCTACCTACTTTGGGTGACACTTCCCGTGAGGATTTGTCGCCACTCATGGAGCGCAAATTAGGTGAACAAATCATGAACAGTGTCCGGCGTGATCCGGATTTCATGGAAGATGGGCCTGTTTCTGATTATCTGAACCGGTTAGGCAATAAGATGCTGGAAGCGCGTCCTGATGCGAGGGGGGAGACGACCTATGATTTTGAGTTTTTCGCGGTACGTGATCCGGTGTTAAATGCATTTGCATTTCCGGGTGGTTTTATCGGCTTTCACTCCGGCTTGATTTTGGCCGCGCAATCGGAGTCCGAACTGGCATCAGTTATGGGGCATGAAATCGGACATGTCGCACAACGCCACATCGCCCGCATGCTCACGAGTCAGAAATTTGACTCTTTTATTCCGCTGGCCGCTCTGGCGCTGGCCGTGCTTGCTGCGCGCACCAGTCCTGATGCGGCGATGGCTGTAGCCATGGGGGGGCAGGGGCTGGCAATACAGCGTCAACTCAATTTCAGTCGTGAAGCAGAGCGTGAGGCAGACCGGGTTGGTTTTCAGATTTTAAATGACAGTGGTTTTGATACGGCAGGCATGGTCAGTTTTTTTGGCCGCTTACAAGCTTCGATGCGTAACTACACCGATAATGCCCCAGCCTATTTGCGCAGCCATCCTTTAACCAGCGAGCGTATCGCCGATATACAGGCGAGAATGCTCGATCAGCGCTACCGACAGCGCGCCGACAGTCTGGAGTTCTATCTGACCAAGGCACGCATACGTGTGCTGCAGGATCCGACCATACAAGGTCTGATGGATGCCAAAGTGTTTTTCGATACGCAAATCAGATCTGAGAAAGAAGAGGACAAAATTGCTGGTGCTTACGGACTTGCATTTGTTGCTTTTAAACAGATGGATTTTGCGAAGGCCGGAGTTTTACTGGAGCAAGCGCGGACCCGGCTGGAAAAATCGCACGCGAACAAAAATACATTAAATACCGGCAGCATGTTCCCCAGTCTGGAGATCGATATTCTGTTGGGAAGCAAACAGTTTGAGCAGGCGGCAGCGAGTGCAGAAAAGGCAATACAGCAGTTACCCTTGTCGCGTGGGCTGGTGTACCAATATGTTGAGGCATTGTTATCTGCCAAGAAATATGAGACCGCCGGAACCTACCTGAGGGATCAGCTGGTGATGTACCGGCAGGATGCAAAACTCCAGAATTTGCTGGCCAAAGTATACGCCGCTCAGGGAAAACAAGCCCTGCAACATATCGCTCTGGCCGAAGCCTATGCGATTCAGGGCAGTTGGTCGGCAGCGATACAGCAACTTGATATCGCCAGAAATGAGAAGGATGCGCAATACTACGAATTATCAGTGATTGATGCGCGCGAACGGGAATGGAAAGAGCAGCACAAAGAAGAGCTGGCTGAAGAACGCAAGCGCAAGTAGGTGCGTAAAGCGATCATGCAGATGGATGGTCAGCTGCAGGATGAGATTGGAAACCCAGCGTCAGCATTAAGTCTGCGAGTTCATTCTTTGCGACAGGAATCGCGTAGTCGCTTTTTCCTTGATAACGCCACATAAGTTGTGGGTTGCTATTGCTCTGGTTTGTCCGCTCCAGCCATTCCATGAACTCGTCGTCATTCAGCAGCCGCTTGTTTTCATACAAATAACCGCTCACCTCTGCGAGGTCACGGTCGTCTAATTGCGCCAGTATCGTATTCGACCGGAGGATCAGATTTCCTTCTGAATTAAAAAACGCAGCATCTGGCAGCGGCAGCGTATCTCCCGTGTGCAGCGTGAATCCGGTCGCGGATGTACGGGCAATGTACGGGGTTGCTGCCAGATCTACATACACTTTCTGCGGGCCATTCTGGAAATACCACTGACCTTTGTCATCGTGCTGATAATTACGGTTGATAAAACTTAACAAGCTGGGGTGGCGGATGATGTCGCCCGGCAGATTGAGTGCCTGGCAGCGTGCGTCACGCATACGCCAGTTACCGCGTGCATCGAGTGCCAGCCAGCCATAACAAGCCGGAACATTAGGCCATTTTGCGATGGCTGCTTTGACGATGTCATCCATGTGTTGCCTGGTCAAAAAAGTGAAGGATTTTCTGCGGCAGCCAGTCAAGCTGACCGGGGATATTTCCGCTGACGAAGCCTACGTGGCCACCATGCTCAGGATAGTCGAGCTGCACACATTTTGCTGCAGTCAGCGGCAGGTACCGTCCGGGAAGAAAAGGATCATTTTTTGCGTTCAGCACCAGCGTGGGAATCGTAATGTCGTTCAGCACGTGTTTTGCACTGGCGCGATACCAATAATCGTCAGTATCCAGATAACCATGTAAAGGGGCGGTAACGACATTATCAAATTCGTATAAATTTTTTGCTTCAAGTAAGCGATTTCGATCAAACAACCCCGGAAATTGCTCCAGCTTGAGCATACATTTCGGCTTCAATGTTTTTAAAAACATACGGGTGTACAGCATGTTGATGCCGCTTGATAATGAAGCACCGCCTTGTGCCAGATCTAATGGTGCAGAAACGGCACAGGCAGCATCTACGATTGTTGCCTGTTGCTGCGATTCGCCGATCCAGCGCAATAAGGCATTACCGCCCAGCGATACGCCGGCAGCAAAAAACTGCGCTGCTCCATTGGTTGCCGAATGTTGTGCATGCAGGCGGCGAATGATCCAGTCAAGCTCTTCAGCATCGCCAGAATGGTAAAAGCGTGGCGCCTGATTCAGCTCACCTGAACAGCCGCGGAAATGCGGAATTGCTCCTGACCAGCCGCGTGCCTGAATAGCCGCCATCAATGCGCGGGCATAGTGGCTGTCGCTCGATCCTTCGAGTCCGTGAAACAATACAACGAAAGCTTGTCCCGGTTTTCCATCAACAAAATCAACGTCGATGAAATCCTGGTCTGGTGTTTGCCAGCGTTCCCGGCGGAAGCTTACCGCTGGCTTGCGGATGCATTTGGCGGGATAAATTGTTTGCAAATGACCACCGGGTAGCCAGGCAGGAGCCAGATATTTCATCGCAATAGGTCAATCAGTTTCAATGCAGAACACTGGCTTTAAATAAATCCAGTGGTGCTTTGCCTGCAGCAACCGACACATGATGCATAGTGATGCGCCAGCCGTGCGGAGTTTTAAGATAAACGTTGGTCGCCAGAATATGGATGTCCGGCATGTTGTCACTGGTCTTGTCTGTTTCCTCAATCACGCTGTGCACAGCGGTCATCATGTTATGCGTAGCATGCAGTTGTGTCGTATGAAGCTGCACACTGCCTCGTTCAAAAATAGCTTCGAAAGAAGCACGTATTGCAGCATGTCCTATCAGACGCGGCGCACCGGGATGGATGCAGACGATTTCTTCGTCGTCAGCCCACAGCGCCATCAGTGCATCGAGGTCGGCGCGGGCGAGGGCAGCATAAAATGCCGCCTCTGCTTCCTCCGGGGTGCCGTTAAATTGCTTTTTGGCTGGCATAGACGTGAGTCAATCAATGTCCTTTGACGACGGTGCCCGGCGCTAACTTATATTGGGTACCGCAGTAGGAGCAGGTAGCCGAGCCGCCGTGGGATAAGTCCAGGAAAACACGGGGATGCGAGGACCAGAGCGGCATAGCAGGATTCGGGCAGTAGGCTGGCAAATCTTTGGCTTGCAGCTCGACAACGTTATTCGCGGTGGTAGATGTGGTCATGATGATTCCATAAAGTTAAAACGGCAGATAAGAATTTTAACGGATTCCGGTAGCTTACTGTCGCCTGATCAGCGTGCTTTTTGATTCAACGGTAAAATCGCGGACTTTTCTATTGCAAAAAATCTCATGTCATTTGAATCTGATCAAGCTGCGACCAAGGCAGCGCTGAAAGTGGGCGCGCCCACCTGGTTCGGTGTCGGTGCATGGGGGCTGGTGGTCGGTGTCGCGATGATTAAGGCGGGACTGACCGTGCCGCAGGCTCTGGGAATGACGCTGATTGTCTTCGCTGGTTCGGCACAGCTGTCGTCGCTGCCACTGATTGCGGCGCATGCGCCGTTATGGGTGATTTTTGTTACTGCCCTGGTGGTGAATTTGCGGTTTGTGATTTTTTCAGCGCTCTTGTCTCCGCATTTTTCTCATCTGCCGTGGCGCACCCGCGCCTGGCTAGGGTATTTATCCGGTGATTTTTCCGTTACTTTGTTCATACAGCGTTTTCCTGAATTTGCCGATGCAAAAGGAAAGCTTGCTTATCTGAAGGGACTTATTTTTCCCAACTGGACTGCGTGGCAGCTCGGTTCGGTGATCGGCGTTCTGCTCGGTAGTCAGGTACCGGCAAGCTGGGGACTGGGCTTCGCGGGCACACTGGCGATACTCTGCATCATGCTGCCGCTGACGATGAACCGCGCCGCAGCAGCAGGGGTGCTGGTGGCCGGTGTCGTGGCAATACTCGCATTTGGTATGCCATACAAGCTGGGGCTTTTACTCGCAGTGGTGATTGGCATGGGAATAGCAATGTTGGTCGAAGAATGGAGTGAATCACGTCGTGACCGACAAAATGGAGAAGGCAAGCAATGAGCGCCCTTGATATCTGGCTGGTTATTTTCTTATTGTTTCTGGCAACCTTTATCGCCAGAAGCAGTTTCTGGCTGGCAGGAAACCGAGTTCAATTACCCAAGCGCGTACAGGAAGCCCTGCGCTACGCACCTGCCTGTGCGCTGGCGGCGATCATCGTGCCGGATTTGCTACTGACCGAGGCGCAGGTGGACGTCGGCTGGCATAATCCGCGTCTGATCGCCGGAGTGTTCGCCACAGCCTTCTTTCTGATCCGCAAAGATATGCTGCAAACCATTATTTTTGGCATGCTGGTATTCACGCTGGCACGGCTTTATCTCTGAATTTGTGCAGACATCACTGGTATGCATGCAATTCACCCTGAAAACGCTGTGGCAGGCGCTGGGGCTTTGGTAAAATAGCGGTTTATTCCGCGTCAGCAACAATACGGATGGTCAACAGTGAAGGACTACATTTCTCATCGTTGGCTGCGCTGGCCGGCAGACTGCTTTTTAACTTTGCCCCCATAGACTACGATGCAATTCAACCGACTCAGCGATCTGATCGCCGCTAATCAGCTTCAAGGCAAACGTGTTTTTATCCGTGCCGATCTCAATGTGCCACAAGACGATAACGGGCATATCACTGAAGATACGCGTATCCGCGCTTCTGTGCCTGCCATAGAACAGGCGTTGAAAGCCGGTGCAGCTGTCATGGTGACATCCCATCTCGGGCGCCCGACCGAAGGTGAATTCAAACCGGAAGACACGCTGGCACCCGTTGCCGTGCGCTTGTCGGAATTGCTGGGCGTGCCTGTGACGCTGAAGCAAAACTGGTTAGACGGTGTTGAGGTTGCTCCTGGCCAGGTGGTATTACTGGAAAACTGCCGCGTCAATAAAGGCGAAAAGAAAAATGACGATGCGCTGGCGCAGAAAATGGCAGCGTTGTGCGATGTCTATGTGAACGATGCATTCGGTACTGCTCACCGCGCCGAAGCAACAACGCATGGCATTGCAAAATTTGCGCCGATTGCCTGTGCTGGTCCTTTGTTGTCAGCAGAGTTAGATGCGTTGGGTAAAGCGCTGGGTCATCCGGCACGCCCGCTTGTTGCGATCGTGGCAGGCTCCAAAGTATCGAGTAAGCTGACTATCCTCAAATCGCTCGCAGATAAAGTTGATAACCTGATCGTCGGCGGCGGTATTGCAAATACCTTTATGCTTGCTTCTGGTCTGAAAATTGGTAAATCTCTGGCGGAAGCTGATCTGGTCGAAGAAGCCAAAGCCATCATCGATATGATGGCGAAACGTGGCGCTTCCGTTCCTATTCCTACCGATGTAGTGTGTGCAAAAGAATTCTCACCGACCGCAGCGGCGACGGTAAAAGCCGTTGCTGATGTCGCCGATGATGACATGATTCTGGATATCGGCCCTGCGACTGCAGCCTTGCTGGCTGAGCAGATTAAAAAGTCCGGAACCATCGTCTGGAACGGCCCGGTCGGCGTATTTGAATTCGATCAGTTCGGCAACGGTACTAAGGTATTGGCGCAGGCCATTGCGGATTCAGCCGGGTTCTCGATTGCCGGCGGTGGAGATACACTGGCAGCCATTGCAAAATACGACATAGCAGATCGCGTTGGTTATATTTCTACCGGTGGTGGTGCGTTCCTTGAGTTTTTGGAAGGCAAGACTTTACCAGCGGTTGAAATACTGCTGCAACGTGCCGCGAAATAAGTAATGTCTTTGCTGTTGACGTTGATCGTCATTTAAGCTTCATCTTATAAAAATAGAGTTCAGGAGACCAGATGCTGCGTGCAACCAAGATAGTCGCTACGATAGGCCCCGCGTCTAATGATGTGGCGACTCTCAGACGCATGATCAAGGCAGGCGTGAATGTTGTGCGCCTGAATTTTTCTCATGGTAAGGCGCAGGATCATATTGACCGGGCTGCGATGGTGCGTCAGGCTGCGGCTGAATGTGGCTGTGAAGTCGCGATCATGGCTGATCTGCAGGGGCCTAAAATCCGTATCGGCAAGTTTGAAAACACGCGTATTGAGCTTGCCGAAGGTGACCGGTTCATACTGGATGCCGACTGCAGCCTTGGCAATCAGGAGCGTGTCGGCCTGGACTACAAAGCCTTGCCGCGCGACGTCCGCGCGGGTGATATTTTGCTGCTCAACGACGGCCTGATCGTGCTGCAGGTGGAACGGATTGCTGGTAACGAGATTCATACCATCGTGAAGATTGGTGGTGAGCTGTCGAACAACAAAGGAATCAATCGTCAGGGCGGCGGTCTGACTGCACCTGCGCTGACGGTGAAAGACATGGAAGACATCAAGACAGCGATGTCCTTTCAGGCCGATTACGTCGCCGTTTCCTTTCCTAAAAATGCGACAGATATGGAAATGGCGCGGCATTTATCGAACATCGCTGGCGAAGCCTATAATCACAAGCCGATGATGATCGCCAAAATAGAGCGATCAGAGGCGATCCCGTTGTTGCAGGAAATTCTCGATGCATCCGATGGCATCATGGTCGCGCGCGGTGATCTGGCGGTCGAAGTCGGTAATGCCGCTGTGCCTGCGCTGCAAAAACGTATGATCAAGATGGCGCGCGCGTCAAATAAACTGGCGATTACCGCGACCCAGATGATGGAATCCATGATCGTGAATGCGGTGCCGACGCGTGCGGAAGTGTCCGACGTCGCCAATGCGGTACTGGATGGCACTGATGCCGTGATGGCATCGGCCGAAACGGCTTCAGGTAAATACCCGGTCGAGACAGTGGAAGCCATGTCGGCCATTTGTCTTGATGCCGAGAAATTTCAGGAATCCAAGCTCGATTCCGATTTTATGAATCTGGCGTTCACCCGTATTGATCAGTCGATTGCTTATGGTGCTTTGTTTACCGCGCATCATCTGGGCGTTAAAGCCATCGTTGCTTTAACAGAGTCTGGCTCGACGGCTTTATGGATGAGCCGCCACAGTATTAATGTGCCTTTGTTTGCGCTGACACCAAGTATTGTCACCCAGCGTAAAGTCGCGCTGTACCGTAATGTCAGTACCTTCAATTCGCCGTATTCGACCGATCGTGATGCGGTGTTGAAAGCGGCAGAAGCTGTATTGCTGAAAAAAGGTTTTGTCAGTCAGGGCGATAAGATCGTCGTGACCTGGGGCGAACCTATGGGACAGGTTGGTGGCACGAACGCAATGAAAATAGTGAAAGTCGGCGACAACTGAGTTTGTCAGGTTAAATTTTTTAATAGTACTTCTGGAGTTAATTATGCCTCTCGTATCCATGCGTCAATTGCTGGACCACGCCGCCGAAAACGGCTACGGTTTGCCTGCGTTCAACGTCAATAATCTGGAACAAGTTACCGCGATTATGGAAGCCGCCAATGAAGTCGGTGCGCCGGTGATCATGCAAGCTTCTGCCGGTGCCCGTAAGTATGCCGGTGAAGCATTCCTGCGCCACCTGATCGAAGCTGCGGTTGAAGCGTATCCGCATATTCCTGTGGTCATGCATCAGGATCACGGACAATCGCCAGCTGTGTGTATGGCGGCAATTAAATCCGGCTTCACTTCTGTGATGATGGATGGCTCGCTGATGGAAGATGGTAAGTCAGTTGCCAGCTACGAATACAACGTGGAAGTGTCGCGCGAAGTGGTGAAATTTTCTCACTCTATCGGTGTGACTGTCGAAGCCGAACTCGGCGTGCTCGGTTCACTCGAAACCATGATGGGCGACAAGGAAGATGGTCATGGTGCTGATGGCAAAATGACGCGTGAACAATTGCTGACAGACGTACAGCAGGCCGCTGATTTCGTGAAACAAACTCAATGTGATGCACTCGCGATTGCGATCGGTACATCACACGGCGCGTATAAATTCTCGCGCAAGCCAACCGGCGATATTCTGGCGATAGACCGCATCAAAGAAATCCACGCCCGCATTCCTAACACTCATCTGGTGATGCACGGTTCGTCTTCCGTACCACAAGAATTGCTCGAAGAAATCCGTCAGTTTGGCGGCGACATGAAAGAGACCTATGGCGTGCCAGTGGAAGAAATCGTTATCGGCATCCAGAACGGCGTGCGCAAAATTAATATCGATACCGACATTCGTCTGGCGATGACAGGTGCGATTCGTCGTTACATGTTTGAAAATCCGGGCAAATTTGATCCGCGTGATTACCTGAAACCAGCACGCGAAGCCGCTAAACTGGTGTGTAAAGCGCGTTATCTGGCCTTTGGTTGTGAAGGTCAGGCGGCGAAGATCAAGCCTATGCCTCTCGAAAAAGTTGCAGAGCAATACAAAAAAGGCGCGCTGGCGCAAATCGTCAACTAAGCTGATGTCACATCTCAGGGCGCAGAGTATGCGCCCTGCGCATTTTTGCTGAATCAAAATTGTTGCACCGTGAGGTGCTGAAAAAATCATGACTACCCAAATTCATTCCACTCTTCATTCGCTGCCATTATTAGGTCGTGGCAAAGTTCGTGATAACTACGCTGTCGGCGACGATAAATTGCTGATTGTGACCAGTGATCGTTTATCGGCATTCGATGTCATCATGAATGAGCCAATTCCGGATAAAGGCCGCGTTCTGAATCAGATGGCGAATTTCTGGTTTAAAAAACTGGGACATATCGTGCCGAATCATCTGACCGGTATTGCGCCTGAGAGTGTGGTGGCTGCCGATGAAGTAGAACAGGTTCGCGGTCGCTCGGTCGTCGCTAAACGCCTGAAACCAATCATGGTGGAAGCCGTGGTACGTGGTTATATCATTGGTTCCGGCTGGAAGGATTATCAGGAAACCGGCGCAATTTGCGGTATTACTTTGCCGGCGGGTCTGCCACAGGCAGCCAAGCTGCCAGCGCCGATTTTTACGCCCGCGGCGAAAGCGGAAATGGGCGAGCATGATGAGAACATCAGTTTTGCCAAAACCGAAGAACTGATCGGTAAAGAACTGGCGGCAAAAATCCGCGATATCAGTATTCAGCTTTACACTGAAGCGGCAGATTATGCAGCAACGCGCGGCATTATTATTGCCGATACCAAGTTTGAATTCGGTCTGGATGACAATGGTGTTCTGCACCTGATGGACGAAGTGCTGACAGCGGATTCTTCCCGTTTCTGGCCTGCAGATTCGTACGCGACTGGTATTTCGCCACCATCGTTTGATAAGCAATTTGTACGCGATTATCTGGAAACTATTACCAGCTGGAATAAAACCGCACCGGCACCGGCATTACCGGAAGAAGTGATCCGGAAGACTGCAGCGAAATACCGTGAAGCGCTGGAGCGTCTGACTGGTGAGACTTTGAAGGCATAACATGACGCAAGTGAATAAAGCAGTGGTGGGCGTCGTGATGGGCTCCTCTTCCGATTGGGATGTGATGCAAAACGCCGTCGCGATATTAAAGGAATTCGGTATTCCGTTTGAGGCGCAGGTGGTATCTGCACACCGCATGCCGGATGAAATGTTCCGTTATGCGGAGACAGCACGCGAACGAGGTATCCGCGCCATCATCGCGGGCGCTGGCGGCGCGGCGCATTTGCCAGGCATGATTGCAGCAAAAACCATCGTGCCGGTATTTGGTGTGCCTGTACCATCCAAATACCTGCGTGGCGAAGATTCGTTACTGTCGATCGTGCAGATGCCAAAAGGCATACCGGTCGCGACATTTGCGATCGGCGAAGCAGGCGCGGCGAATGCGGCGCTGGCAGCCGTCGCGATGCTGGCGACAACCGATGAGGCATTGGCGCAAAAGCTGATCGATTTTCGCGTTAAACAAACCCAGGTTGCCCGCGACATGGTGTTGCCGGTCTGAGGATGCTGTCAGGTGTTGACATTGCTCATCGCCTGCGTTGCTGCGAGGGAGATGTGATAAGACATCATTGCTCTTGTGTGACGTTCTGGCATGATTTTGTGCCGGATGTTTACTGAGCAGGTTGACGCCGGGTACTGAAGTTATTTTAAGTCTCCTGAACCTGGTTGTTTCTGTCAGTGATCATCAGGTGTTTTATATACTCCGGGGGAGTATTTATATTCCTCCTTTGTTTTTGCTGACGTTAGCAGCTTTTTTGTATTTTAAGGGGGGAGTATATGTACTTCTCCTCTTTATTCCCGTAATCGTTGGCGATGCCCGGGCATCGCGTCACTTTCATCAGACATCATGAATATCGACAAACAAGTACGTCCGCGGCAAGCTCTGTTACCAAATACAGATAAAAGCTGCCTCGGCATTATGGGTGGTGGTCAGCTGGGACGCATGTTTGCGCATGCAGCACAGGCCATGGGTTACAAGGTTGCCGTGCTGGAACCGGAAGCTGGTTGCCCTGCCGCACAAGTCGCCGAACATCACGTGCAGGCAGATTACGATAGTGCCGACGGTTTGCAGGCATTGCTGGCGCTGACGAAACATATTTCGACTGAATTCGAAAACGTCCCTGCTGACAGTATGAGAGAACTGGCGCATGGCGGTTTCGTTTCCCCTTCCGGCGATTACGTGTCGATTGCACAGGACAGGCTGATAGAAAAGCGTTTCTTTACCCGTTGCAGTCTGCGCACCGGTATTTTCCCGACGCCGCACTGGGGTATTTCGCACCGGGAAGATGTCGATAGTGCCAAAGAAGATTTATTGCCCGGTATTTTAAAAACCGTACGGCTCGGTTATGACGGTAAAGGGCAGGCACGTGTCCGTAACCGCGAAGAACTGGCTGCAGCGTTTGTCAGCATGCGTGGTCAGGCCTGTGTGCTCGAAAAAATGCTGCCACTGGCTTATGAAATTTCCGTGCTGGTCGCACGTGGCGTGGATGGTCAGGCCGTTGTTTATCCTATCGCTGAAAATGTGCATCGCGACGGCATCCTGTTCACGACGCTGGCGCCGAGTCCGAGCGTGTCTGCCGAAGTCGCCGATGCTGCGCAAAAAGCCGCACTGACGATCATCGAAGAACTTGGTTACGTCGGCGTGCTGTGCATAGAATTTTTTGTGCTGACGGATGGCAGTCTGGTGGTCAACGAAATGGCACCACGTCCGCATAACAGTGGTCATTACACCATTGATGCCTGTAATACCAGCCAGTTTGAACAGCAGGTACGTGCTCTTGCGCAGTTACCGCTGGGCGATGTGCGTCAGCATTCACCCGCAGCGATGCTGAATATTCTCGGCGACGTCTGGTTCAGCGGCAGCAGCGACACGCCACGTGAACCTGCCTGGGATCAGATACTGGCGATACCGGGTGCGCATCTTCATTTGTACGGCAAAGCGGAAGCACGGCGCGGGCGTAAGATGGGACATGTCACTTTTGTTGCGCCGACGATGGCCGAAGCAAAAGCGGCACTGCATCAGGCATGCGCTATTTTAGGTCTGGCAGCACCGGAGCAGGCATGAGTGTAGTGGCATCAACACCGGACGCAATTGCCGCCGCTGCACTGGCACTGGAGGCTGGCCGTCTGGTCGCATTTCCGACTGAAACCGTCTATGGCCTCGGGGCCGATGCTGAAAACCCGGCCGCAGTCGCTGATATTTATAAAGCCAAGGGACGTCCATCGGATCATCCTGTGATCGTGCATGTTGCTCCCGGTGCCGATATCCGTTATTGGGCAAAAGATATTCCGCAAGAAGCGGATCAACTGATTGCCGCATTCTGGCCGGGACCGCTGACGCTGATTTTAAAGCGCGCTGAGCATATTCCCGATGCCGTTTCCGGTGGACAGGATACGGTAGGTATACGCTGTCCTTCGCATCCGGTGGCGCAACAATTATTACTTGCTTTTAAAAACGGTAAAGGCGGCGTTGCTGCTCCTTCGGCAAACAAGTTTGGTCATGTCAGCCCGACGCTGGCACAGCATGTGACCGAGGAATTTACGCAGGAAATTTTACCGGGTGGCCTGATTGCTGCCGTGCTTGACGGTGGTCAGAGTGAGGTAGGGATTGAATCGACGATTGTTGATTTGAGCCGTCTGGCGACACATGGCCCGGTATTGCTGCGCCCCGGGCAGATCAGCAGCGCTCAGTTAGCGGAGGTGCTCGGTGTTACGCCAGCCAGCCCGGATGCCGCTGCACCGCGTGCTTCCGGCACACTTGATGCACATTACGCGCCGCAAACGCCAGTGGTACAGGTGGCTGCAGCCGAGCTCGATGACGTTGCTGTGCAATTGCGGGCCAGAGGAAAAACGATCGCCTTGCTCAGTTATCAACCACATGCGGGAATCGTCGCGCTGACTGAGCGTCAGCTACCGGCTGATGCCGCTGGTTACGCCCATGACTTGTATGCTGGCTTGCGCGAACTCGATCATGCGCAGGCGGATCTGATTCTGGTGGAAGCTGTACCGCAGGATAAGGCATGGCAGGGCGTGAATGACCGCTTACGGCGGGCAGCATTCGATTCGCGGGATGTTTTGCAAAAAATTCTGCACGCCTGATCTGATTGCATCGGTAGCGATACTCAGTCAGCGTGCTCAGTATTATTGCGATGTTTATTTATAGATGATTTTCATCGCCAGGATAAACATCGCCAGCGTCAGCGTCACCGCGTTCGCAATAATGATGGGCCAGGCGTGTAACAGTATGCCGTAGATCATCCACATGAGTACGCCGCATACCATGATGATGTACATGCCTGTGGACACGCCTTCGGCACGTTTGTGTCGCCAGGTCAGCCAGGCTTGCGGCACAAATGCCCCGGTGGTCAGGCAGGCGGCGATATAACCGATCACGTCGGATGTGATTGTCAACATGGCGGCTTATTCAGAACCAGCGTGGATAAACTGGCCACCGTGGAAAATCAGCGGCGCTTGTTGGGTGAATTCGCAATGTTCAACTTCGCCAACAAAAATGACATGATCCCCTTCGGGATAGCGGCTGCGGTTATGACATTCAAACCAGGCCGAGGCACCTTTCAGTATCGGATGGCCGGTACGTGACAGGGTGTATTCGACCCCCTCGAACCTGTCGGTTTTGCGACTGGCAAACTGCTCTGCCAGCCAGGCTTGCTGAGCGGACAGCACGTTAACAACATAGTGTGAATTACCGCTGAAGACTGGCATGCTGCTGGCAGCATTAGCCAGGCTCCATAAAACCAGTGGCGGTTCGAGTGACACGGAGTTGAACGAACTGGCGGTAAGACCGAGGAACTGCCCGTTTGCCAGCCTGGTGGTTATAACGGTCACACCGGTTGCAAACTGAGACAGAGCGTGGCGGAAGTGGCGGGTATCAAAATCACGTTTTTCGGCGCGGGGAGAGCGGGTATGCATCAGTCATCCATCAATTTTTGCGACATTATCCCAGATTTTGCGGTGACCGTTGATCTGCGGCAGGTATTCCCTCTAAGGGCTGACGACTGTGGTAAACTTGCGCCCTTGTCAGAATCTGGATTCATACTTTAAGTAATTGATTCCTTTGAATTTTTTTATTTTATTTCAGGACTTGCTCAAAACTGTCGCTGCGGTGTGATCGAGACTGATCGTGCTGTGACGGCCTGAGTTTTCAAGCTTTGCCGGAACGATAGTGTTTCCGTTTCTTACCTTTGAATGAAGTGATAAATATGTTACTGACTACAATTTGCCAACGCCTTAGTTTATTGCTGGCCTTGTTAGGTCTGACATGCTTAGTCTTTGCGCAAGGCGTGACACAGCGTCAGTTCCCGCCTAACGCCTTGCGTGGTGTGCTCGATATGTCCTCGTATCCTGATGTGCGCATGGATGACAAACCGCGTCATCTCGCTCCGTCCAGCCGCATTTACAATACGGATAATCTGATCGTGCTGGCAGCCACCCTGGATGCGCCGAAAATTATCGTGAATTACACAGAGAATTCTTTCGGTGATATTGATAAGGTGTGGATACTGACCTCGGATGAAATGCCGAAACAATTACCTAAGCCAGAAGTCTGGGCACCGATACCGTTTAAAAATCCGGAAATTAAGTAAGTTTCCGCCAGTTGTTTTATTGCGGTCGGCCGATGCACGGATAATCTGAGTCTGAGAGTTGTATTCCTGCTGAGCGAATGTCCTGCGAATGTTGTGCCTTTACGCATACGTCCTGAGTCCGGCAATTACCCGCTGCGATGCCTGCTTTCAGAATGCGGGCTGTTTTACAGAAAAGAATGATGCAAAAAAAAGTATTTATTAAAACCTTTGGCTGCCAGATGAATGAGTATGACTCAGACAAAATGGCCGACGTGTTGAATGCCGCCGATGGTATGGTGAAAACCGATACCCCTGACGACGCTGACGTGATTCTGCTTAATACCTGCAGCGTGCGGGAAAAAGCGTCTGAGAAAGTGTTTTCGGATCTGGGGCGTCTGCGTGAACTCAAGCGTAAAAGACCTGAGCTGCTGATCGGTGTTGGCGGTTGTGTCGCCTCGCAGGAAGGCGATGCGATCATCAAGCGGGCACCTTATGTGGATGTGGTATTCGGTCCGCAAACTCTGCACCGGCTGCCGCAACTTATTGATGCACGCCGCGTGTCCGGCCGCTCGCAGGTCGATATCAGTTTTCCGGAAATTGAAAAATTTGATCACATGCCACCGGCGAAGGTGGAAGGCGCCACGGCCTACGTTTCTATTATGGAAGGCTGCAGCAAATATTGCAGTTACTGCGTGGTTCCTTATACCCGCGGTGAAGAAGTATCGCGCCGCTTTGAAGATGTGCTGGCGGAAGTTGCTGGTCTGGCTGAACAGGGCGTCAAAGAAATTACCCTGCTGGGGCAGAACGTGAATGCCTACCGTGGCGTGATGGAAGACGGCGAGATTGCTGACTTTGCTTTGCTGATTGAATATATAGCGGAATTTCCGCAGATAGAACGGATTCGTTTCGTGACCAGCCATCCGAAAGAATTTACACAAAGACTCATCGATTGCTATGCAAAAGTACCGAAGCTGGTGAATCACTTATACCTCCCTGCGCAACACGGATCAGACCGTATTTTGTCGGCAATGAAACGTGGTTATACCGCAATCGAATACAAATCTGTACTGCGTCGCCTGAAGCAGGTGCGTCCTGAAATGTCAGTCTCGTCTGATTTTATCGTCGGTTTCCCCGGTGAGACAGATGAAGATTTCAATGCCCTGATGAAGCTGATTGATGATGTCGGTTTCGATAACAGCTTCAGTTTTATTTTCAGCCCGCGCCCGGGTACGCCTGCCGCTAATCTGGCCGATGATACGCCAGCGGAACTGAAATTGAGGCGCTTGCAGACCTTGCAGGCGGTGATCGATGCGAACACCAAGAAATACAGCAACGCGATGATAGGGACGGTGCAACGCATTCTGGTTGACGGGCCTTCGGTCAAAGACCCGAATGAGTTACAAGGCCGTACTGAAAATAATCGCGTGGTGAATTTTGCCGGCGGCAAAGAACTGATAGGGACGCTGGTGAATACGCGCATTACCGAATCCTATAATTACTCTTTGCGTGGTGAATTGCTTGACGAGACTGTGACTGCATGATGGCCAAAACTCCGGTGCCCGTTTCTCATTTTATTCCGCAACCGCTGGATAACACGCGCCTCGCTCATTTATGTGGTCCACTGGATGAAAATTTGCGTCAGATTTCGGCCGCGCTGGATGTGACAATTTTTCGTCGCGGCGAAAAATTCATTATCAGCGGACACAACGCTGAACGGGCGCTGGAATTACTGGAGCAGTTTTATTTGCTGGCAAAAAAGCCGGTGTCGGTGGATGAAGTGCAATTGGCTTTAGTCGAGCAGACTGCGCATCAGAATCAGAAAATGCCACCGCTTGCGGCAGTCGAAGATTTTACTGAAGAAGCAAGCGCGGGGGAGCTGGAAAGTCCGGTACTGAAAACCCGCCGCAGTGATTTGCGCGGCAGAACACCGCATCAGACCCAGTATCTGCGAGCAGTGGTCGAACACGACATTACATTCGGTATTGGCCCTGCCGGTACAGGTAAGACCTATCTCGCAGTTGCTTGTGCCGTTGATGCGCTGGAACGGGATGCTGTCAAACGGATTATCCTGACACGCCCTGCGGTTGAGGCTGGTGAGCGTCTGGGATTTTTACCGGGTGATCTGGCGCAAAAGGTTGATCCGTATCTGCGTCCTTTGTATGACGCCTTATACGATTTATTAGGGTTTGACCGTACGCAGAAAATGTTTGAGAAGCAGGTGATAGAAATTGCGCCGCTGGCTTATATGCGTGGACGCACTTTGAATCACGCCTTCATCATTCTCGACGAGGCACAGAACACCACGCCGGAACAAATGAAAATGTTTCTGACACGTATAGGCTTCGGCAGCAAGGCAGTTGTGACCGGTGACGCGACGCAGGTCGATTTGCAGCGTGGTCAGAAAAGTGGCCTGATCGACGCCTGCCACGTGCTGAAAGATGTGCGCGGGATCGCCTTCACACAGTTCACCAGCGCCGATGTGGTCCGCCATCCTCTGGTCGGACGCATTGTTGATGCCTATGAAACGGCGAGCGCCGGAACCACTGCCCAGAACGCGGCACTGGATTTATTAAAAAATACGACTCAATTCAGCTCCAATCATCATGGCAGAAAAAAATAACTCTAAACATAAACTGAACTTGTCGGTTCAATATGCAGACCCGCGCTTGCAAGAAATGTTGCCGCGCCCTTTGTTGCGTAAAACGGTACAGGCAGCCTTATATTTTCCGGCTGAACTGACCTTAAGATTTGTCGATGCTGAGGAAGGGCAGGTATTGAATCGCGATTATCGCGGTAAAGATTATGCAACCAACGTGCTGACATTTGCGTATACCGAAGATGAAGACGCGGAAGTCACTCAGGCCGATATCATTCTTTGTACCGATGTTTTACAGCGCGAAGCCAGCGAACAGAAAAAATCCGTTGTCGAACATGCTCAGCACCTGATCGTTCATGGTGTCTTGCATGCACAAGGGTATGATCACGAAACGGATGAAGAAGCGGAAGAGATGGAAGCACTTGAGATCGAGATCCTTGCGGGTCTGGGTCTGGCCAATCCCTATCTGGACTGAGCTTTCGTATGAAAATACCACGCACTCACCAGCATCGTGGTCGCCGTATCAATATGGGGGGGCGCGATGTAGTTGCATTTGGCCTCGACAGACATTATCTGCAGGATATTTATTTTTATGCGATGACATCAAGCTGGGGCATGTTCTTTTTTGCCGCAGCGGTGGTCTATCTGATTTTCAATATGGTGTTTGCCGGTTTGTATGCACTCGGTGATCATCCGGTTGCAAATCTGACGCCGGATAATTTTCTCGGATATTTTTTCTTCAGCGTAGAGACGCTGGCAACGGTCGGCTACGGCAATATGCATCCGCAAACGGTGTACGCGCACGTGATTTCGACGGTGGAAATATTCATCGGTATGGCCAGTGTCGCGTTGACGACGGGTGTGATGTTTGCACGCTTTTCACGCCCGCGTTCGAATATTATTTTCGCCGATCATCCCGTTTGTCACATGGTTGACGGGCGGCGTTTGCTGATGATACGGCTGGCAAATGCCCGTATGAATATCATCAGTGAAGCATCGGCCAAACTGCGTCTGGTCAAAAATCACACCTCGCCCGAGGCGGGCAGTTTCCGTAAAATTCTTGATCTGAAACTTGAACGTGACCATCATCCTATATTCAGTCTGGGGTGGACGGTGATACATGTGATCGACGAATCGAGTCCTTTATACGGTTATACCAAAGAACAGTTGAATGAACTCAACGCAGCATTGGTGCTGAGTATTGAGGGGCTGGATGAAATGACAAATCAGAGTCAGCGGGCACGTCATTATTATCCGTGCTCATCGATACGCTGGAATCATCGCTACGTCGATATTTTGAAGTTTCAAGGCGATACGCCGCATTTACATTATGCAAAATTTCATGAATCCGAGAATCTGGATGACCTGAGCTGAATATTGTCTGGCGGCTGACGCATGACAAGAAATCAAGCAAGTGTCGTTTTGCGGGTAATGCCGGCCGCCGCCATCTTTTTGTGAAATAAAAATGTGAGCGTCTTAACAAAATTTGGGAATCACGCATATTTGTTGTATTCTGTAGGATTGAAACAACGGCGTCATGCCTCCTATGCAAGAGCACTCTAGTAAGGTCAGATCACCTGACCTTAAACCCCACAGGTCATTGTTTGAACGATTGACCGCATTCATATCCCCAGAACCTGAAAATCGCGCTGAACTGTTAGAAGTTCTGACCGATGCACAAGAGCGCAATCTCATCGATGCCGATGCGCTGGCCATGATAGAAGGCGTATTTCAGGTCTCTGATCTTTCCGCCCGTGACATCATGGTACCGCGCGCCCAAATGGACGTTGTCGATATTTCCCGGCCTCTGGAAGAGTGGATGCCGGAGGTGCTGCGTACCGCACATTCACGTTTCCCCGCTATTGACGGTGATCCTGATAAAGTGGTCGGGATTCTGCTGGCGAAAGATTTATTGCGGTATTACGCCGAAGAAGTGTTCGATATCCGGGATATGCTGCGCCCTGTAATTTACATACCCGAGTCGAAGAGGCTGAATGTCTTGTTACGGGATTTTCGTGCCAACCATAACCATATGGCCATGGTGGTCGACGAGTACGGTGGCATCGCAGGTGTGATTACGATTGAAGATGTGCTGGAACAGATCGTTGGTGACATTGACGATGAATACGACTTCGATGAAGAAGAAGACAATATTCTGGCGCTGGAAAATAAAGGCAATGGCAAACGCTGGCGTATTAAAGGTCTGACTGAGCTGGAACAGTTCAACAGCGTTCTTGGCGTACATATGCCGGGGAATGAACTGGAAAGCATCAGTGACTTCCTTATACGTCATCTTGGGCAGGTGCCGCACAAAGGTGACGAGTTTGAAATCGGCGGACTGCATTTTGAGGTCTTACGTGCTGATGCGGTTGAGGTACAGATTGTACAAGTTGAGCAGCGACCGGCAAATGCGTTGAAAGAATGAGGCTGGTTTGCTGAAACGATTGTCACCTGCTGTTTTGCTTTCGGCTTTGTCTTTCGGTCCGGCGCTGCTCGTCATGGCGGTGGCCGGAGTGGTAACCGTATCTGCCTTTGCCCCTTTCGGTTTATGGCCGCTGCAATTGCTCAGCATGGCCGTGTTCGTCGCGCTGTTGCTAGGGCCGCGGCAACAGGCGTTTTCTGTCCTCCAGTCTGCGGCACTGGGATGGGTGTTTAGTTTTTTCAGTCTCTTCACAGCGACCAGTTGGCTGCTGGTAGCAATGACGCGTTATGGCGGCATGCCTGTTTTTCTTGCCGTCATTGCTCTGGCCTTGCTGGCATTCTATCTCGCCTTGTTTGCCGGACTGTGTGCCGCGGCTCTCGCCTGGATACGGCAGCGCTGGCGGGTTCCGGCAGAAGTCTGTGCCTTACTGATATTCCCACCTTTATGGCTGCTGAACGAATGGCTGCGCGGTTGTTTGTTCACTGGTTTTCCGTGGGCGATCACCGGTTACGCACACACATCCAGTCCTCTGGCAGGGTATGCGCCCGTTATCGGCGTACTCGGTCTGGGCTGGCTCGTTGCATTCTGCGCAGGTGCATTGGGGCTGATGATCTGCTCAGACAGTAAGCGCCTGCGTCTGCCGGTTCTGGCTGCGGTGGTGTTATTGTTTGGCGGAGGTCATTATCTGCACAAGATCACGTGGACCCAGCCGCAGGGACAAGCTCTGACCATCAGTCTGATACAGGGAAATGTCGAGCAGGATAAAAAGTTCGATCAGGCACATCTGTATGATTCTCTGCGCCTCTACCATGATCTGATACTGCAATCGAAAGCGGATCTGGTCGTCACGCCGGAAACGGCATTGCCGATGTTGTCATCGCAGTTGCCGCCGGATTATCTGCCCGCCATCAATACCTTTGCGCAAAAAAATCAGAGTGCGGTTCTGATAGGATTGGCGGTTCACGATGGTGGTAGTCGTTATGCAAACAGTGTTTTAGGTTTTTCCCCCCGGCATGAGCAACAAGCCTATCGCTACGACAAACATCATCTGGTGCCTTTCGGTGAATTTATTCCGTTTGGTTTCCGCTGGTTTGTCGATCTTATGCATATTCCCCTGGGCGACTTTACCAAGGGGGATGCGATTCAGGTACCGATGCAAGTGCGCGATCAGTTTGTATTGCCGAATATCTGTTATGAGGATTTGTTCGGGGATGAGATCGCTGCGCAACTGGCATCACAGAACCGCGCAGGTAAAGAGGTTGCCAGCCTGTTGCTGAACGTCTCGAATATGGCCTGGTATGGCGATTCTATCGCGATACCTCAGCATCTACAGTTCTCAGTGATGCGCGTTCTGGAAACGGGACGTCCGATGCTGAGAGCGACAAATACCGGTGCGACTGCCGTGATTGACGTTGGTGGCCAGCTTGTTAATCAGCTTCCGTATCTGCAGCAGGGAATTCTGCAAGCCAAAGTGCAGGGGCGGCAAGGCATGACACCCTACGCACTTTGGGGTAATACGTCCGTGATGTTGCTCGTACTGTGCAGTCTGTTACTTGCAGCTTATTTGTCCCGCAGGTCTGCGGGTTCCCGTCAGGGCGAGTTCTGAAAGCTTGTCGGGAATATCGGTGGTGTTCAAATAAAAATGCCGCTCTGTCGTTAAGACAGGCGGCATTTTTATTTCAGTAATCTGATGTGGCGCAGAGGTATCAGCGCGATATCGCAGTTCGCGGTAGTTCAGGCTTTCTGGTTGTTGGCTTCGATATCGGCCAGACATTCCATACCGCGCTGACTGATTTCATGCTGTCCGGAGTCTGGATTGATTTGTATGTGCCCTTTTTTCTCAAGAAATATGGCGACAGGCGCAGACAACTTGGTCCCGTTATCGTTCGCAATCGAACGCAGACCATCGATGCATTGTTTGATGAACAGAACCTGACGGCCGTTTTCAGTCAGTTCCAGGCTGCCGTCCTTACGGTACGCGACCAGTTTGATACCGGTCAGACGTTTCGTATTTCTGCCTATGCAGGCATTGGGTTTCACGTGTTTAGGCAGTTTGCTGATTTGTTCCAGCGCATCGTATTCATCAATACTTAATTTGTGATTCATTGTGACTTTCTTTTTGGGATTGCCGCTGAGGCTGAACTGCCCGCGGCGATATTTACTGCAATCATGTCCGATACCCGCAGGTCAGTACCGATCAGCGATCCCAGTCTGACGCAGATATTTTCGACTGCGAATATATCATAGCGGCGCTCGTTTTCCGGCTTTTGCGCCCGGATCTGGATATCCAGGATGCCCCGGTGGAAGCAGGACAGATTGAGTGATGCGCGCATGAATCGGAGTAATGACTTTGCCAGATGACCGGATAAAACCCTGAAAGTAGTTGAACTACATTTCCAGCTTACTGTTTGTGGACGAAATGCAACGAGGTTATACCCCGTTCTCCCTAGTATTTCTGGGTGTTTTGATTAGTTAAGTAGTTTTTTGTAGTCTCCGTTTGACAGATAATCTAGTTTTAGTACAAAATTGTTTTCGGAACTGAGGGTTCTGAGTGCACTTTGAAGAAAAGTATCACTCTTGAGGTGATGATCAAATATAAGAGCGAGGGGACATTACATGAAGCACGCTATGCAGAAGCGCGAGCAGGGGCAGGAATTTGCGCGCCCGGGTTTTAAGTTGAGTCCTGTTGCGGCAGGTTGTGCAGTACTGGTTCTGAGTCTGACCGGTATTGCACATGCGCAGCAGGTTGCAGAAAATACTGTTGTTGTCACAGGTATCCGTAAGGGTATCGAAGATGCGATCAGTGTGAAAAAAAATTCCAATTCCATTGTCGAAGCGATTTCTGCTGAAGATATCGGTAAATTGCCTGATACCAGTATTGCCGAATCAATTGCGCGCTTACCTGGTCTGTCTGCACAAAGGGTCAATGGTCAGGCACAACAAATCAGTATTCGCGGTACTTCCGGCGACTTGTCCACCGTCACACTGAATGGTCGTGAACAGGCCAGTACCAGTGCCAGTCGTGTGGTTGAATATGACCAGTATCCTTCGGAACTGATCAACGGCGTGACTGTATACAAAACGGCGGACTCATCTCTGGTTGGACAAGGTCTGTCTGGCACGGTCGATTTGCAGACTGTTAAGCCGCTGGCATTCGGCGGACGCACTATTTCCCTCAATGCGCGCGGCGAGAAAAATTCTCTCGGCAGCGAAAGTCCTGGCGCACCAAGTACAGGTAACCGTTTCAGTGCATCTTATATTGATCAGTTTGCGAATCGCACCATCGGTCTGGCGGTTGGTATCGCGCACAGCGATAAACCGAACGTCAACAATTTCTTTGAAACCTGGAACTGGGTCGAGGGTAATAACGGCGTTCCGGCTGGCGTTAAAGCACCACAGGGTATCAAAGGCCTGGCGATCACTGGTAATTCCAAGCGCGATGGCGTGATCGGCGTACTCGAATGGCGGCCATCAAAAAATTTCACATCCACGTTGGACACGTATTACTCCAAGTTATCGCAAAACGAAATTCGCCGCGGTGTTGAAGTCCCGTTGGAAAGCTGGTCCGGCGCGAATTTCTCGAATCTGAATATTGTTAACGGGCTTGCTGTAGGTGGTACGATCAATGCCAGCCCTGTGATCCGGAATAACTGGTTCACCAAAGAGAGCGACATCAAAGCATTTGGCTGGAATAATAAATTCACTGTTGATCAATGGACTGCTGTCGCGGATTTTAGTCATTCATCGGCGAACATTCATGAAAAACTCATTGAGATCAACTCTGGCCGTAGCGCAGGTAATATCTCCTACAATTATCTGAACGGTCGTGACATTCCCAGCATTACTTTTGCCGACAGTCTCTCCGATCCTTCCGCGATCAGCATAGGCGGTAAATTTGGTGACGGTTATGTGAACGTTCCGTCGCTGAGTGATAAGCTCAATTCGATACGCTTCAGTCTGAAACGTGATTTTACCGATGGATTTATCTCCAGTGCAGAAGCTGGTATCAATTACTCCAAACGTGAAAAGACGAAAGAACATCTGGAAACCGGTTTCGATAAAATCGGCGCAGGCACGTTTTCTTCCAGTGTTTTGTACAATCCTCAGGATCTCAGCTTCATTGGTTTGCCAAGCACGCTGAGCTGGGATATTCCCGGTGTTCTGGCGTCTAATTTTGGTCCTTACAAAGCCGTTGTTCTGAATCCATGGGGCGCGACGAAAAACTGGTCTCTGACCGAAAAAGTCACGACCGGTTATGCAAAACTGAATCTGGAAACGATGGTGTCGAATATTCCGCTGACCGGTAATATCGGTGCGCAGATCGTGCGTACTGACCAGTCGTCAACATCGAACGCGCTGTTGTCCTGGCCTATCGCGGCTCTCGTACCGATTACCGACGGAAAAACTTATACCGATGTATTACCGAGTCTGAATCTCGCAGCTAATTTACCTGGCGATCAGGTGCTCCGCTTTGGTATCGGTAAATCGATTGCCCGCGCTAAATTGGATGAATTAAATGCAGCGCGTGAAGTTGGCTTGTCTAACGGTAAAACAGGAACACCAAGCGGTAACGGCGGTAATGCGCAGCTTGATCCTTGGAAAGCGGATTATATCGATCTCTCTTACGAAAAATATTTCGGTAAGAAAGCGTATATTTCTGCAGCGATATTCCATAAAAACCTGAAATCATATATCTACAAGCAAACAACGCCTTATGATTTCTCGGCCATGAATATCGCCGGTGCGACGACCAACATCGGTACATTTACTCAGCCTGTCAATGGTCAGGGCGGCAAACTCGAAGGTCTGGAGCTGGCCGCATCTCTGCCGCTGGATTTGCTGACGCCGGTATTGGATGGCTTCGGTCTGACAGCGAATCTTTCGTTGACGAACAGTGCTATTTCCATCAAAGACAGCCGCTTCGGTAGCCAGAACATTCCTTTACCTGGTCTCTCCAAGAGCGTTGCCAATGTCACGGCTTACTATGAAAAGAACGGCTACTCAGCACGTATCAGTCAGCGTCGCCGCAGCGATTTCGTTGGTGAAATCGGTGGTCCTGGAGGACAGAACGAGCTGACATTTGTGAAAGCGGATAATGTCGTCGATCTGCAACTCGGCTACGATATTTCGAGCGGATTCGCGAAAGGTGCTTCCTTGCTGTTCCAGGTGAATAACCTGACCGATACTGCGTTCCAGACCTATTCAGGCTCTCCTGATCGTCCACGCGGCTACCAGAAGTATGGTCGCCAGATGTTTGTCGGTATCAATTACAAAATGTGATTGATCCTGGATCAGCACAGTAGTGAATCAGACCCTTCTCTGGCCTACACCGGAGAAGGGTTTTTTCAGATGAAGAAGCCTGCTTTGATCATCTGAAACAACCAAGCATAAAATGTGAAGGCGCTGAGCTGGTGGCACCAGAGCTCAACCGGCCTGACACATAATACGGGGACACCAAGATGCCTAGTTTGACCAATAAACCACATCTGTCTTTTTGGCAGCTGTGGAATATGAGTTTCGGATTTTTCGGGATACAGTTCGGGTTTGCATTACAGAACGCCAATACCAGCCGTATATTTTCCACTCTGGGTGCAAGTCCGGATGATCTGCCTTTATTCTGGCTGGCAGCGCCGGTCACCGGCCTGCTGGTACAGCCAGTAATCGGCTATCTCAGCGATAACACCTGGCATCCGCAGTGGGGACGGCGCCGCCCATTCTTTTTTATCGGCGCAATTCTCGCTTCGCTGGCCTTGTTCCTGATGCCGAATTCGTCTGCGTTATGGATGGCGGTCCTGGTACTGTGGCTGATGGATGCCGCAATCAATGTGTCGATGGAGCCTTTCCGCGCGTTTGTTGGCGACAAGCTGAATCCTGAACAGCAGACCGCTGGCTTTGCCATGCAGACTTTTTTCATCGGTTGTGGCGCGGTCATTGCCTCTTTATTGCCGACGCTGTTTTCAGATGTATTCGGTTTCAGTAATGTATCGCCGCATGGTGCGATTCCGGATACGGTTCGTTATTCATTTTATGCCGGTGGAGCTATCTATTTTCTGGCGGTGATGTGGACGGTCTTTCTCAGTCATGAATTACCACCCGCTGATTTACAGGCATTTGAGGCGGAACGTCATCAGAGAGCCGGTATCGTTCACGCCATGCTGGAGATCTTTGCCGGCTTCCGCCAGATGCCACAGACCATGGTGCAACTGGCGATCGTCCAATTTTTCACATGGATAGCTTTATTTGCGATGTGGATCTACACCACGTCCGCAGTGGCCGATAAGGTATTTGGTACGACAGATTCTCATTCTGCTGTTTTCCAGGATGCCGGAAACTGGGTCGGCACCATGTTCGCCGTCTACAATGCTGTGTCGGCGCTGGCGGCATTCTTGCTGCCGGTTTTCGCTCGCCTGACCAGCAAAAAAACGGTGCATCTGATTTGTCTTGTACTTGGTGGTCTGGGCTTGATGAGTATGTTCCTGATTACGCAAAAAGAATGGCTGCTCTTGCCTATGATAGGTGTAGGTATTGCGTGGGCAAGTATCCTGACTATGCCGTATTCGATACTTGCCGCCGCATTACCGGCCGAAAAGATGGGATATTACATGGGCGTGTTTAATTTCTTTATCGTGATTCCGCAAATTGTCAGTGGCTTGTTGCTGGGATACGTGACCAGAACATTTTTTCACGGGCACACCATACAAACCCTGGCTCTTGGCGGTGCCTGCATGATACTGGCCGGTGTGCTGACACTGATTGTCAAAGATGCGTCGCACAGATAAACCGCGACGCTGCTGCTGATTTGCAATCAGGTTGCGATGTCTCCGATCTCCTCCGGCGCAACCTGATACTTTTCTTTCTTTTCTGTCCCGATTCCGCCTTTACCGGTAAGAGCTTCGCCATGAAAACATCTCTCCAGTTTTTTATTCCTTTGTTGTTCCTGAGTTTCAGCAGCTTAGCCGCATCGCCTTCGGTTATCACACAGAGTGATGGCAATCAAACTTCTCAGAACGAAAAAAACAGCGGTATCGGCAGACGCCATGCAAGCAGCCATCAATCGCCTCTGCAGCCTTTGTTTACCTGGGATAACGCGACGATCTATTTTTTGCTGACTGATCGTTTTTATAATGCGAATCCAGCGAACGATCTTGCTTACGGCAGAAAAAAAGACGCAGCACCATTGCGTGGCTATATGGGCGGTGATCTGGCCGGTATTACAGCGAAAATAAAAGAAGGCTATTTTAATCGGCTCGGTGTGGATGCGATCTGGCTGACACCGCCAGTTGAACAGATACATGGTGCAACCGATGAAGGCAGCGGCAAATCATACGGTTTTCATGGTTACTGGGCGCGCGATTTCACCAGCGTTGATGCCAATCTCGGTACTGAGGCCGATATGCGCGAACTGGTCGATACCGCGCATGCACATGGCATACGCATCTTGCTGGATATCGTCATGAATCACGTCGGCCCGCAGACTGAGCAAGATACTGCCTGGCCAGACAGCTGGGTGCGCCATACACCAGTCTGTACTTACAAGGATGTGGCCAGTACCGTCAGTTGCACGCTGGTGCAAGGTTTGCCGGATATCCGTACCGACAGTAATGAGTCGACGCCGTTACCGCCATTTCTGATCGATAAATGGAAAGCCGAAGGCCGTTATGCCAAAGAAATCGGCGAGCTTGATCAATTTTTTCAACGTACCGGCTATCCGCGTGCGCCAAAGTATTATCTGATGAAATGGCATACCGACTGGATACGGAAATACGGTGTTGACGGCTTTCGCGCCGATACCGTCAAGCACGTTGAGCCGGGAGTCTGGAAAGAACTGAAGCAACTCGCCAGCAGTGCTTATGAGGAGTGGAAAACCGCGAATCCGCTGAAGAAGGTTGGAGACACGCCTTTTTTTATGACCGCAGAAGTTTATGGTTATTCGATCACTGAAGGCCAGAAGTTCACGATGGATGGTGGCAGCCAGATTAATTTTTACCAAAACGGTTTTGATAATCTGATTAATTTTGGCTTCAAGTCTGATGCGAAGAAAGACCGTGAGCAGCTCTTCAGCACGTATTCAGCGCGACTGCACGGCGATCTGCGAGGTTACTCGGTTCTCAATTACATCAGCTCTCACGATGACAGTACACCTTTCGATCTGCAACGGCAGCAACCTTTTGAGGCGGCGACGCGGCTCTTGCTGAGTCCGGGCGCAGCGCAGATTTATTATGGCGACGAAACCGCGCGTGATATCGATATGAAAGAAGCGCAGGGCGATGCCAGACTGCGTTCCTTCATGAACTGGGACGCGCTGAAAGCCAATGCGATGCAACAGGATTACCGGATTGCCGATGTACTCGCACACTGGCAAAAACTCGCGTCATTCAGAAGGCTGCATCCTGCCATCGGTGCAGGAATACATCAGAAAATCAATGATCGTCCTTATACATTCAAGCGCACGTACGACGACCACGGGCGGCACGATAAGGTAGTGGTGGCCTTAGATTTACCTGCACATCAGGATAATCCGATTTCAGTTGCCGGCATATTTTCCGATGGTCAGCGATTACGTGACCATTATTCAGGAAAGACTGCAATCGTCATTAACGGCCGCGTGACTTTTGCGAGCCAGTTTCCGATTGCTCTGATTGCACAGGATGCACCATGAAACAGAAAACCCATTTCAAACGCATCTCATGCATGGCAACGCTGGCGCTGTTGATGCAGTTTTGTGTGACTGATCTTGCCGCCCAAAATTTCAACCGCAGCATACAGCGTGTTTCTGTCCAGCCTGCCTATCTCGAAGTGGTAACGAATGATGGCCGCTATCTATTTAAGCCGTACACAAAAAATATTATCGAGACGAGTTTTATCCCAGCGGGTGAACAATTTCAGCAAACTTCGCATGCGGTGGTGTTGAAGCCGGAAAAAATCAAGGCACAGCTTCGTACTGATGCCCAGCATCTCAGCTATATCGCCGGCAACATGGCAGTTCATATCAATCGTGCGCCATTCCAGATCAGTTATACCTACAAAAATAAAGCCCTGATTGCAGAACATCAGGGTTATCAGCAATTGGCACAGGGGCGAAGTCTGGACTTCTGCCTGGATCGGGACGAGGCTTTATATGGCGCAGGTGCCCGCGCCCTTGGCATGAACCGGCGCGGCTATCGCTTACCTTTGTATAACAAGGCACATTACGGTTACGAAGAACATTCAGAGCAAATGAATTTTGCTATGCCCCTGGTTTTTTCTTCCAAAATGTACGGCATACATTTTGATAATCCGACGACAGGATTTCTTGATCTCGATAGTAAAAAAAATAATCTGCTTGCCTATGAGAGCCTGAGCGGACGTCAGACTTATCAGGTGATTGCGGGCGATAGCTGGCAAGACATCGTTTCTGCGTACACGCAGCTGACGGGCCGGCAGCCGTTACCACCGCGCTGGGCTTTTGGTAATTTCGCCAGCCGCTTTGGTTATCATTCAGAATCCGAGGCACGTTCAGTGCTGACAAAATATCAGGAAGAAAAAATTCCTGTCGATGCGATTATTTTTGACCTGTACTGGTTCGGTAAAGAGATCAAAGGAACCATGGGCAATCTTGCGTTTGATCGCGATAATTTCCCGCAACCCAAAAAAATGATTGCCGACTTTGCGCAACAAGGCGTCAAAACCATACTGATTACGGAACCGTTTATCCTGACCAGTTCGGCCAGATGGAAAGAAGCCGTTGCAGAAAATATTCTGGCGAAAGATAAGAATGGCCAGCCTTATACCTATGACTTTTATTTTGGTCACACCGGCCTGATTGATCTGTTCGATAAGCACGCGCAGCATTGGTTCTGGAATATCTATAAAAACCTGAAAGCCGAAGGTGTCGCCGGATGGTGGGGTGATCTGGGCGAACCTGAAGTGCATCCTTCCGGTCTGCAGCATCAAACCGGCTCGGCAGATCAGGTCCACAATATTTACGGGCATCAATGGGCGAAACTGATTGCGGAAGGCTACCGCAAAGACTATCCGCAAGAACGGCCTTTCATTCTGATGCGCGCGGGTTATTCCGGCTCGCAGCGTTTCGGCATGATTCCGTGGTCGGGCGACGTGAACCGGACCTGGGGTGGTTTGCGTTCGCAACCCGAAATTGCGCTGCAAATGGGTATGCAGGGTATGGCATACATGCATTCTGATCTTGGCGGTTTTGCCGGTGCCAATCTGGATGACGAGCTATATACACGCTGGTTGCAATATGGTGTATTTCAACCGGTATTCCGTCCGCATGCACAGGAGGAAGTTGCCTCAGAACCGGTGTTGCGTGAGCCTGCGACGCGGGCGCTTGCCAAAGCGGCTATCGAGTTACGCTACCGCCTGCTGCCGTACAACTATACGCTGGCATTTGAGAATAATCAGCATGGCTGGCCACTGATGCGTCCGCTGTTTTTTGCCGAACCAATGAATCCGGCGTTTAGCGCGGCGTCCGACAGTTATCTGTGGGGACATGATTTACTGGTGCATCCGGTGCTGAACGCAGGTCAGAGAAAAGCCGATATTTATTTTCCGGCCAGCAGTAACTGGTTTGATTTTTATACGGGACAGGCTTATGCAGCAGGCAACCGCCAGAGCATCGATATTGTTCGTGAACATATCCCGGTTTTTGTTCGTGGCGGTGCTTTCATTCCGATGGCAAAGCCTATGCAAAATACCCGGGAATATTCAACCCGGGCCTTTGATTTACATTACTATCACGACCCCGCCGTTCCTGCTTCTCAGGGGCAGTTGTACGACGATGACGGAATGACGGCGAACGCATTTGAACAAGGCGCATACACGCAGATCAAATTTCGCAGTGCTTACCGTCAACTCAGGCAAGATGTTCAAGGTGAACTGGTTCTGACGATGAACGCCGTGTATGGTAAAAAAAGCGCCGCCATCGACAGGCACGTGCAGATCGTCATCCACAATATCGCTGCGGCACCGAAAAACATACTGCTGCAAAATCGGCCGGTCGCGTTCAGCTGGGATCAGGCTAGCAGTGAAGTGCGGCTCGATATGCCGTGGAAGGCTGGTAAGGCAGTGAAATTAGTGCTTCAAATGAGCGGCGGATGAGGTCACAATATGCAGCAAGTGATATAGGCTGTGGTAAATTGCATATCGTTTTGTCGCCCCATAAAGCATGGCGAAGACAGTATCTTGGTGTGATCAAATTCCGGAAATGAATTCAATAAAAAACATGGCAGAACACACGTTGGCAGGACCTGCATACGCAGAACACGCAGAACATCATAGCGCCGGGTTTTCCGGTGGCCCACGTTTACTGGCGGACATCGGCGCGACCCATGCCCGCTTTACTCTGGAAACGGCACCCGGAATTTTTTCTGCAGTGCGAGTATTGAAATGTGATGATTACAGCGGCATCGTGCCCTTGATCCGTGCTTACCTGCATGATCATCAGGGAAGCCGTATTCAACATGCAGCGTTTGCGATTGCCAATCCGATTGACGGCGATGATGTCCGCATGACGAACCGTGACTGGGCTTTTTCTATTGAAGCGGTGCGGCGCGAATTCGGTTTATATACCTTGCTGATCGTGAACGACTTTACGGCGCTGGCGATGTCTTTGCCCGGCTTGCAGGCAAGCGATGTGATGCAGGTCGGCGGTGGTACTGCTGTCGAAAAATCCGTGATCGGTGTACTTGGCCCGGGCACTGGTCTGGGAGTTTCCGGACTGATACCGACCTCTGACGGTTTCGTTACTCTCGGCTCCGAAGGTGGGCATGTCAACTTCGCGCCTTGCGATGAACGTGAATATGCGATTTTGCAATTTGCCTGGAAAGAATGGCCGCACGTCTCAACTGAACGTCTGATTTCCGGCCCCGGCTTAGAGCTGATCTATCGTGCTCTGGCAGCGCGGCATCAGCAGCAGGTGCGCGCCTTATCGGCGCAGGAAATCATGCATGCAGCCTTACATGAAGCCGAGCCACTCAGCCTTGAGACTCTCGAGTGTTTTTGCGCGATGCTGGGAAGTTTCGCTGCGAATCTGGCGGTGACGCTGGGTGCTTTTGGAGGTATTTATATCGGCGGCGGCATCGTGCCGCTGATGGGAGAAAAGTTCGCCACTTCGCCATTCCGTAGTCGTTTCGAGGCGAAAGGACGCTTCAGCAGCTATCTGGCGCAAATACCAACGTATGTGATTACCACACCGAATCCGGCTTTTTACGGCGTTTCAGCGATCTTGTCTGAGCATCTGCGCGGGCGCAGCGGTGACAGTTCTTTGCTGGACCGCATACAACAGATACAACTGCAGCTGAGCCCGGCAGAGCGTCGCGTTGCGGCGCTGATACTGGAAAATCCGCGTACCGTATTGAATGAAGCCATTGCCGAAATATCGCGTCTGGCCGATGTCAGTCAGCCGACGGTGATTCGCTTTTGCCGCTCGCTGGGCTTCACCGGCCTCGCCGATTTTAAGCTGAAATTTGCCAGCAGTCTGACCGGAACCATTCCGGTACGTCACAGCCAGGTCAGGCGCAATGACAGTACCCACGATCTGAGTGCCAAAGTGATCGATAACACCGTGTCGGCGATTTTGAATTTCCGCGATCAGTTGGAAGTACACGCGATAGATCAGGCGATCGCTTTATTGCGCAAGGCAAAGAAGGTCGAATTTTATGCGATGGGTAATTCCCGCGCGGTCGCGCTTGACGGGCAGCACAAGTTTTTCCGCTTCCGTATTCCGACTGCGAATTACGGCGATGCGCATTTGTTTATGATGGCGGCTGAATTACTCAATCCCGGTGATGTCGTGATTGTGGTGTCCAATTCCGGTAAATTGCCGGAACTGCTGAATGCGGTGGACGTTGCAAGAAATGCCGGCGCCGATGTGATTGCGATTGCACCGCATCAGTCGCCATTAGCAAAAAAAGCCAGCGTCTGCCTGGCGGTGAATCACACCGAAGACAACGTCGCTTTTCTGTCTATGATTTCACGCATCTTGCAATTGTTGCTGATCGATATTCTGGCCGTCGGCTTATCAGTGGATGCACCGCACAGCGCAGACTCCCGTGAGAAAGAAGCGGCACGTCTGAGTCATCTGCTGATTTCACATCTGGATAGCTGATCTGACGAGCTGCCGCGCTGGTTTCACGGCAGCGAGGCAGCCAGGTTCAGCCGGTTCTGGTGTGATGCAGTGTAAGAATTTATTGCACTGCTGCTCAGCGGTGACGTAAAAAAGTACAATGCTGGTTTAGTGTGACCTGCAATCGCGCTTCATCTGCCTTCTGATCCTACTTTATGTCGCTGCTTCAATCTCTCAAAACCCTCAAAAATAAGTTCAGCTCTGGCTCGCCTGCGGTGGCCTCTGTCACGTCGTCAGTGCAGACGCCGCAGATGCAGAGCGACCCGCTGTTGATGGAAGTGCTGGCTGCTGCACTCAGCGATGCCGGAATAGCATTTGAACGTTTAGCATCGTGCATACAACTGCCGGAAGGGCTGGTGCTGGCCGTACAACCGGTGACCACGAATGTGATTGGTGAAGGGCGGGTTCGTACCTGCACACGCATACACGCGTGGCATCCACAGTATTTTTCACAAGGAATCTCTGAATATCAGCACGCGCTTGGTCCTGACGAGGCTGCCGCCATCGCGGAGGGCTTTGCGCAATGGGTCAAAATGGATCTGGTGGTTTTGCTCGATGCGACGCGTGATGTGCCACGAGATTGCACCGTGATAGAAATGAAAGTGGCTAATGGTGCAGAAACGACAGAAGGGGGTGAACTTGCCGGGCTGTCGCGGTTTCGTCAGGTGATTTTAGGACCGGTTGCGCATCTGGCGACGAACCCGCCACCGAAGAAAAAAGAAGCGCATCCGTTTTGCCCTTGTTGTTTGTTCACCGAGAGCATGGACGCATTTCACGATGTCTTGCAGACCGATCAGTTTCTTGGTGTGCGCTTGTTCGCATCGCGTGATCAGCTCGGTGTGGCGGCTGCGGATTGCCGCGTCAACGGCGAGGATTTTCCGTCAGCATTGCCAGCCTTGACGGCTTATGTAGAAAAATGGCCGCAGCGCGGGCTGGAATTCCGCAAGCAATACGTGGCGATCCGTACCGTGAGCCGGGCAGCGGGAGTCGCTGATGAGGCAGGCAATATGCCGGTGTCGCAGCGTGGTGCCGATATCTCTGTGTGATTACGTGCTGATGATGCGACGGAGTGTAGAGAAGGAAATGAGATGAACCTGTTAACGACATTGTTAACGAAACTGGCAGCGTTACTGATTGCTGCGCTGATGACGGGCATGCTGGTGCTGGCTCCTTCGTTTCTGGTCAGTTATGCGCTGCCTTTCGTGGATGTCTGGTTTTTTGCGCAATCAGAAGAGCATCAGCAATGGATATTGCTGGGTGTGAAATGGGTGGCACCAGCGATTGCTTTGCTCTGCCTGTTGTTTTTATTGATTGCACTGGCACTCAAAATGGTGCGCCGGAAAGAACTCAGACAGCCTGAATCTGCCGGCATTCATCCGCTGGCAGGTGGTGTAGCTGATGCTGCGAGAGAGCTTCCCGATACTACGGACAAAGAAATACATTGAGATCTGCAAAGACTTTTGCAGTCACCTGAATTTCATATACTCCCCCTGTTTTTGAGAAATCACTCTTCATGTCATTATGAAATAAAGACGTTTTAAGATACTGGGGGGAGTATATTTATTGCTCTGCAGTCTATCTGCAAGCTATCAGCGGCAGAAAGCAAAAAAGGCAGGGATTCCCTGCCTTTTTTTGTTCATTATTGTGCTGCTGTATGACTCAGCGTTGAGACGGTTTACTTCAAGAACTGCTCATTGCCGACCATACCGATCTTGGTCACACCAAGACGCTGTGCCGAAGCCATCACCGCCGCTACCGACTTGTACGGCACCACCGCATTCGGACGCA